>NZ_JBQBFE010000001.1:0-2137500 GCF_051919165.1 Aeromonas sp. 96A
AATGGGAGTAGGCCTGGGTGAAACGCACGCTCTTTTCCCGCTCGGGGGTGATGGTGAGGCCGCCGATGATGACGTCATACTTTTTCGCCAGCAGGGAGGGGATGATGCCATCCCAGGCGGTAGGCACGAACTCTACCTGCCAGCCGTTATCTGTGGCGAGGCGACGGGCCACGTCAATCTCGAAACCGATCAGGGCCCCCTGCTTGTCGCGCATCGCCCAGGGGCGAAGGTGGACATGCCGACCCGCAGGGTACCGCTCTGCTCGATCTGCGCCTGGGTGTCGGAAGGGGCAGTTTGTGCCAATGCGGGAGTGAGCAGGCTTGTCAGTAGCAGGGCAGCGCCCGACAGGGCGGTTTTGAACGATAAATTCATGGTTAGCGTCCTTGTTGATCCGGATTCAGGTGACGGGCCAGCGCCCGCGAACAGGCTGACAGCGTCAGGGTTAACAGCAAATAGAGGGCAGCTACGGTAAACCACACCTCAAAGGTCAGAAACGTATCGGCAACCAGAGTACGCCCTTCGTTGGTTAGATCGAAGATGGCGATCACACTCACCAGCGCCGAATGTTTGATAAGGGAGACCAGCTCGTTGGTGAGCGGCGGCAAGGTGATGCGCACCAGCTGGGGCAGGATCACCTTGCGCAGGGTGATGGCCCGTGACAAGCCAAGCGACTGGGCTGCCTCCCACTGTCCTTTGGGAATGGCCTGTACACCTGCACGCAACACCTCGGCGGTGAAGGCGCCCTGATAGAGGGAGAGGCTCAACACGGCGCAGGCAAGGGGGGCCAATCCCAGCATGGGGCCCAGCAAGAAATAGAGAATATAGAGCTGCACTAACTGGGGCGTGGTGCGCACCAGCGCCAGATAGGCGATGGCGAGCCAGGGGCCGAGCCGGGAGGGGAGCAGCCGCAGGCTAACCACGCACACCCCGACCGCCAGAGTGCCCAGCAGACTGAGCAGTGCCACCTGCAAAGTGACCAGCAGGCCGTTTAGCAGGGGGCCAGCATAAAAGTTCCCCTCATCCCACTCGCCGAGAAAGGGCAACACCCGCGGCCACTGCCACTCATAGCCCATCTGGCGAGCGCCGCTATAGAGCGCCCAGCCCAGTAGCGCAGAGAGCATCACAGTGCCTGACAACCAGCCAAGCAGGCGGGGGCGATTGAGCCTAGCCATGATAGCTGAGCACCTGTTCGAGGAAGGCCCGGGTGCGCGGGTGCCGGGGGGCGTTGAACAGCTGGGCGGGCGGGGCAGACTCGATAATCTTCCCTTCATCCATAAAGAGCACCCGATCCGCCACCTGACGGGCAAAGCCCATCTCGTGGGTAACGCAGATCAGGGTCATCCCCTCGTCAGCCAGCTCGCGGATCACATCGAGCACTTCGCGGATCATCTCGGGGTCGAGGGCGGAGGTGGGCTCGTCAAACAGCATCAGTTCGGGTTGCATGCAGAGGGAGCGGGCGATGGCGACCCGCTGCTGCTGGCCGCCGGAGAGCTGGTGTGGGTACTTGTCGGCCTGTGCCTGAATGCGCACCCGCTCGAGCAGCCCGAGCGCCCGGGCTTTGGCCTCCTGGGGGCGCAACCCCAGGGTATGCACCGGCGCCACCATCAGGTTTTCCAGCACCGTCATATGGGGGAAGAGGTTGAACTGCTGAAACACCATGCCAACCCGACCTTGCAGGCGGCGCAGGTAGGAAGGGGTCACCGGCTCGCCAAACAGGAACAGCTGGCCGTCGTCGATCCCCTCCAGCCCGTTGATGGTGCGGATCAGGGTCGATTTTCCCGAGCCTGACGGGCCACAGATAACCCACTTCTCTCCACGTTCAATGGTGAGATCGATGTGATGAAGAGCCTGAAAATCGCCATAGAATTTGTCAACGCCACAAAAGCGCACACAGGGTTGCGAGCTGGTCAAGAAGCGGGTTCCACTGAGAATCATTTACGCCATGGTATTGATTTTATAGGGGGATGACAAAGAAAACCCCCTTGTCAGCACCCTGATGGCTATTCACAATGGCGCCATTTCGTGATGACAGGAGCTTTTCATGCGTATTACATCCTTGCTTGCTGGTTCCCAGGTGCAGCTGTTGATGCCGCCAGCGGTTCGCTATCGCTGCGTCATTTTTCTGCTGTTGCTGGTGAGTTGGGGCGTGGTGGCGGCCTCCTTGTGGGATGGTTGGGGCGCCATGGCGCTGCTCAACTGGGTGGGCGTGGTCTTTGGTGGCATCACCGGGATCATGGTGTCGCTTCCCCGCAGCTGGCAGCCCTGGCGCCTGGCGGAGCTGGGGTGGGATGAACAGCATATCTATTTGCTCAATGGCAACAAGGATGAAGCGCTGGCACTGCCCCGCAGTCAGTTGGTGGCGCTCGAACGAGAGAGGCGAGTGGGTCACGACGGCCAGTGGCTCGACTTCAGCCTCGATCTGCAACTGAGTGAAGAGGAGCTGGCGGCGGCCATGGCCTTGCTGGATCTCAAGGCGGGGGAGCTGCATCTGGTGAGCCCGTCTGTCTATCGCTTCGGCTTTAAACGGGCCTGGCACGGTCGCCGGATGCTGACGCAACGGTTGTCAGATCTGCAATCGGCCTGAGTCGACTATTTTCTCGACAATTCCCGGCAAAGCTCAGATACTGCCAGTGACTCGAATTGATCTTGTCTGCACTGTTAACCCAAGAGATCAATCACTTGACGACAGTGTGGAGAAGGCCACGGCATGAAGCCATGGCAGGTCCGGCATAGGGGTTGTGCCCTTACCGTTATGCTGGGAATTGCATAGAGAAGGCACCTTGAATCGAGAGTGGATGGCATGAAGATTTACGTAGGAAATCTGTCGTACCGGATGACGGCCGACGAACTGAAAACCCTGTTCAGCCAGTTTGGACAGGTCGACAAGGTTGATATCATCATCGACCGCGATACCGGCCAGTCAAAGGGGTTTGGTTTTATTGAAATGCCGGTCAATGGTGATGCCGAAAAGGCCATCGCTGGTCTGCATGGCACAGAAGTCGGTGGCCGTACCATCACCGTCAACCAGGCCAAACCGAAGACAGATGCTCCCCGTGGTCGCCCGCAACAGCGCCACCGCTAAGGTACCTCGGCAATAAAAAAACGGCATGGGTTTCCCCCATGCCGTTTTTGTTTCTGGACGTTTTGCTGTGATCAGGGGACGTCGTAACCGAGCGCCGCCTTGCGGATGCGGAACCACTGCTGGCGATTGAGGACGATGGATTCGGTGGCCACGGCGGCAGCAATCCGCTCTCGTTTGCCGGAGCCAATCAATGGCAGCGGCTGGCTTGGCAGCATCATTACCCAGGCGTAGACCACCTGCTCGATAGTCTGGGCGCCCACTTCCTGACGGACCTGCTCCAGTTCGGCACGCAGCGGGGCATAGGCGTCATCGCTGAACAGTCGGCCGCCGCCGAGACATGACCAGGCCATCGGCTTGATGCCAAGCTGCTGGCACTGATCCAGGGTACCATCGAGGGTCCCTTCCTGATGAAGCGGCGAGATCTCCAGCTGGTTGGTGACCAGCGGGAAGGGGAGGCGCGATTGCAGCAGCTCGAACTGCCGGGCGGTGAAGTTGGATACCCCGGCGTGCTTGATCTTGCCCGCCTGTTTCAGGGTGATAAAGGCGTCGGCCACTTCATCTGCGTTCATCAGGGGATCTGGGCGGTGGATCAGCAGCAGGTCCAGATGGTCGGTGCCGAGCTTACGCAGCGAGGCTTCGGCGCTGGCGATGATATGGTCCTTGCCGGTGTTGTAGTGGTTGAGAGCATGCTCCGGCTTGGCGGTGAGGGCGATACCGCACTTGGTGACGATCTCTATCCGGCTGCGCAGGGAAGGCTCGAGGCGCAGGGCGTGACCAAAGGCCTCTTCGCACTGGTAGCCACCATAGATATCGGCGTGATCGATGGTGGTGACCCCCAGATCCAGATGATATTTCATCAGATCGAGCAGAGCGGCCGGAGAGAGCTGCCACTCCATCAGGCGCCAGTAACCCATGATGAGGCGAGAGAAGGTGGGGCCTTGCGGATGCAGGGCGACACGGGATACAGACATGGTTGACTCCTTGAAAAACACGATGCCAAAACGATGTGCAACATAGATGACTGCGGGCATCTTGGCCTCATGTGGCTGGCAAAGCAATAATGGGCAATGGCATGATTCGAACTTTGGTTCTGATCGCAGAGTAGGAGAGAGAGTTGGATGGAAGGATTTGCCGAGCGCTTGCAGAGCCTGATCGGGGAGATGAGCGTGAGCGCGTTTGCCCGCAAGGTTGGGCTCAGTGAAGCGCTGATCCGCAAATATTTGAAGGGAGCCGAGCCTGGCCTGGCGCGGGCCAACCAGATCGCCATGGGGGCCAACTGCTCGCTGGAGTGGCTGGCAACCGGCTGCGGTTATCTTTACCGTCAGGCGGAAGTGGTAGACAGGGAGGCGCTGGCAGCGGCGCAGCTACTGCTGGGCGAGCAGCAACCCGGGGTGGGGCTGCCCGATGAGGAGGCACTGGTCACCCTGCTCGCCTATTACCAGTTTTTGCGCACCCACAAGAAAGCGGACGGTTTTCTCGACTTGGCGCTGGCGCGGGAGTTTGGTCGCCATCTGGGGGAAGCGTGATGAGGGGCATATTACCCTTTGGTCGTGTCACGGCCGGTTGATTATTCTGATACGCTCTAAGCAAGATAAGTCTCCATGGAATGGGCGATGAGCTACTTGATCCTCGGAAGTGGTGCGCTGGGCTCGGCGCTGGCAAGAGAGCTGATGGCAAGGGGGGAGTCCTTCCTTCTTGCCGGGCGCACCTATCCAAAAGGGATCGAGATGGGGGCTTTCTTCCCGCTGCAAGAGGTGGACGCCATCTCGTTCGACGCCCTGTTTACCCTCTACGACACCGATCCGCTTCCCACTGTGGTGATCAACACCATCGGCCTGTTGCACGATGTCAGCTTTATGCCAGAGCGGCGGGTCGAAGAGGTGCACCCCAAGTGGCTGTGCGACAGCCTGCTGGCCAATGCCTGGCCAACGCTGGCGCTGGCTGCCCGTTTCAGTCGGTTGATGGGCAATGACCATCCGCTGTGGCTCTGTGCCATCTCTGATCTGGCGGGCTCCATCACCGCCAATCTGGAGGGGGGACGTTACAGCTACCGGATGAGCAAGGCGGCCCTCGACATGGGGGTGAAAACCCTGGCCCTTGAGTGGACGCAGCGTTTCCCGCAAGCAGGGGTGGTGGCCGTTGCGCCCGGCTTGATGGACTCCCCGATGAATACCCCCTTTCTGAGCGAGTTGCCTGCGGAGCAATTGCAGGAGCCTGCCGAGGTGGCGGTGAAGCTGCTCAATCTCATCGAGGGGTTATCGTTGACCCAATCGGGTCAGCTGCTGGATCTCAAAGGTCAGCCGCTGCCTTGGTAAATCCCGCCTGCGGGTTCTATGGACGTCTATTGGCTTCACATTCTGCTCATGCGCCCCTTGCCAAGCGAGGGGCGCATGGCTAACGTCACTCTCCTGTTTCAGGAGGGATCTCATGCGCTATATCGATTTACGAAGTGACACCGTCACCCAGCCTACTGACGCCATGCGTCAAGCCATGCTCCACGCCGCAGTCGGTGACGATGTCTATGGTGAAGATCCGGGCGTCAACGCGCTGGAGGCCTTTGGGGCAAGATTGCTGGGCAAACAGGCGGCGCTGTTTGTGCCGTCCGGCACCATGTCCAATCTGTTGGCGGTGATGAGCCACTGTCAGCGCGGTGAGGGGGCTATCCTCGGCAACGCCGCTCACATCTATCGCTATGAAGCGCAGGGGAGTGCCGTGCTGGGCTCCGTAGCCCTGCAACCCTTGCCGATGCAGCGCGATGGCACGCTGGCATTCGATGATATCAAGGCTGCGCTGGCCCCTGATGATGCCCACTTCGTCCAGACTCGCCTGATCTGCCTTGAGAACACCCACAACGGCAAGGTGCTGCCGCTCTCCTATCTGCAGGAGATGGGGGCATTCGTTGCCGATCGCGGCTTGAAGCTTCATCTCGATGGCGCCCGGCTCTTTAACGCCGCCGTGGCCAGCGAGACCCCGGTCGGGGTGATCGCTGCACCGTTTGACAGCATCTCGATTTGTCTCTCCAAGGGGTTGGGCGCACCGGTGGGCTCGCTGCTGGTGGGCAGCCACGATTTCATCGCCCGTGCGCGCCGCCTACGCAAGATGCTGGGGGGTGGCATGCGTCAGGCGGGGATTCTGGCGCAAGCCGGTCTGTTTGCCCTCGAGCAGCATGTGACCCGTCTGGCCGATGATCACCGCCGTGCCAAACGGCTGGCCGAAGGGTTGGCTGCACTCCCGGGCATCGAGCTCGACCTCTCGCTGGTGCAGAGCAACATGGTGTTCCTGCGGCTGCGGGAGGGGGAATCGGCCCCTCTGCTCGCTTTTATGAAGGAGCGGGGGATCCTCTTCTCCGGTTACGGCGAGCTGCGGCTGGTGACCCATCTGCAAATCAACGATGACGATATTGAAGAGGTGATCGACGCCTTCACCGAGTATCTCGGGGCGCGTTGAGACGGCTGGTGAGGTAGAGGTTATACCAAGACCTGTTCATACCGAAATAACAGAGGGCGCCGCGGCGCCCTCTGTTATTTGCTGCAAGCTCAAGCCTGCCGCTGGCCGCTCATCAGCATGGCCTCATCAGTGGCATCGTAGATCATCACCGCGATGTGGGTCACCTGACCGCCGAAATCGGCCAGTGGCACCAGGGTCAGGTTCTGGAACATGTGGGGGGCCGAGCCGGTAATGGGGCGGTAGTTGGAGAAACGCAGCAGATAGGGCTTCTGCTCCCAGGTGCTGAAGGCGCGGTTGTTGAGTTTGAAGACCATGTTGGCCTTGCGTTCGAACCAGGCTCTGTCCACATCGGGGAAGAGCTCGAACAGTACGCCATCGCGCACGTCACTGGCCAGTCGGCCGCTGTGGCTCTCCATAAAGCCGTTCCACACCTGTACCTTGTACTCCTTGTCGAGCACAACCAAGCCTACGTCCAGGTTCTGGACTATGTTCATCAGCCAATGAAATTCACGGATTTCCATAGTCACTCCTAGAGCATGTGCATGATTTTGTTGTTCATGGTGGCGATGGAATCTTCGGTAAACAGCAGCAGCAGATCACACTGCACCGCGTAATCCTGGATCCGGTAGTTGATCTCGATGGCGAGCGTGCGGCGCCAGCGACTCTTGTTGGTGTTGATCAGCTCGTTGATGGGTCTGTGCTGGCCGAGCACCACCGGGTGTCCCTGACTGAAGGGGGTGTCGAGCTGGTTGGCGTAGCCACGCAGGAAGGCGCCGATCAGCACGTTGGAGGTATCCATCAGCAGCTCCAGTTCGGCGGTGCGATCCAGCGTCCCCTGATGGTTCATCAGCTTGGCCAAATCTTTGAAGCTGGAGTCATGGAACAGGATCAGCGCTTCACCGGCGATCCCCGCTCCGATAAACCCCTGACAGACGGCGGAGAGGGTATCTGAATCCGCAGCGGCCGAGAGGGCCATATGCAACTCTGATACTTCCAGCACGTTGACGTTGGGGATGGGCAGCACCACGAAGGCGTTGAGCAGACGAGCCAGCAAGTCGGCGGCCTGACCCATGGAGACGTTGGCCAGCTCCTGATAGACATCGCGGATTTCGGGGGTGATCTTGACGCCTGCATCGGCTACAACGCCGTTTGGCTGCAGCTCGGGGGCGCTTGCTTGACCGCTTGGGGCGGCACTCCAGAAATCATGCTTTTTGAGCAGGGCGAGCAGGGTTTCTGGGGCGGCGGGTTTCTTGATGAAATCGAGCGCCCCCAGCCCCATGACCCGTTGATAGGCCTCTGGCTGGATATCCCCGGAGACCACGATCACCTTGTTGCGTAGACCCTCCCGTTGGAGGGTCTCCAGCACGCCGTAACCGTCCATTTCCGGCATGGTCAGATCGAGGAAGATGAGATCGCCATGACCCATCAGCACCTGTTCGATCCCTTCGAGACCATTGGCTGCGTAGTGCAAATCGACTTTCCAGTCGGCCGGGAGCGCCCGCGCCAGCTGTTTGCGGGCGAACCCGGAGTCATCACATATCAATACATTCATGGCGTTAGGCAGGCTCTGTTGGCAAGGGATGCTATAAGTGTGGCCCGCTAACGGTCAGATGCAATGGGTGAGGCTATCACCTTGTGAAAATTGGTTGTCCCACTGCCGATTGCGATAGCGTGCTGAGTATTTTTCAACAAATTCAACGAACATCTTAACACGCAACGGAGCGAACTGGTGCTGGCAACACAACATGTAGAAGGGGCGATTGCCGGTTTGCCAGTCGGTCAGTACCGGCACCAGCTGCTCGTCATGGAGGAAGCTGCTCAGATAGTGCAGCGGGGCGTTGACGATCCCCAGATGACGCCGGGCTGCGCGTACCGCGGCCTGGGTCTGGTTGACGGTCAGTTTGGCGCTGCGTTTGATGCAGACGCTCTGGCCATCCTTGTCGGTCAGCTGCCAGTGCTGGTGAGGCCAGCAGTAGATGAGATCATGCTCTTCCAGCTGGTTGGGATGGGAGGGGGTGCCCTTCTTGGTCAAATAGAGTGGTGAGGCAAACAGGCCGTACTCGATATGGCCGAGACAGATCGCATTGGGCAGCGACTGGGGCAGCTCACCGTTGAAGAACACCAGGTCCCGATCATTGTCGAACAGGTGCTGGTGATCATTGGTCTGGGTGATATCGAACTGTACCTCGGGATAGTGCAGCCCGAATTCGGCCAGCATATCGATGAGGATGGTGTTGGAGAGCGCGATGGGCGCCGCTACCCGGATAAGCCCGGTGATGTCGGCCTCTTGACCCTGGATCTCGCTGGTGGCCTGCTCGATTTGTGCGAGTGGCGTGCAGAGACGTTCGTAGTATCTGAGGCCATCATCGGTAAGGCGGAGCTTGCGGGTAGAGCGATGTAGCAGGGAGCAACCCAGTTGCTCTTCCAGCTGGGAAATGCGTCGACTGATGGTGCCTGTTGGCATGCCCAGTGCGGCTGCAGCGTGGGAGAATCCTCCCTCTTGCACCACCTTGACGAACAGGTAGAACTCTTCGATGTGCTTCATAAACGCTGTTCTGGGTGTAACAAGGGGGCAACCATAAAAAGAGCGTTCCGGGTTGGCAAGGGTAATTCAGCGTTTAATTGATCTGGATTCGATTTCTGTTGATACCAGTTCTCCACCCGCCCGTCATCTCAGTTTCCCCGAGCTGGTGATTATTCCGGCACGATGCCAAATGGTACTGCGGCAGTGATGTTTGCCATATTCCCTGATTTGTTCCGCTATAACCGCAGGCGAAGGCCGATATTGCAACCTGATGGAAGGGCACCGGGTTGCTCTGCGTACTCAGCCGGGGTGGTTTGCCATCCACTGCCAATGTGATGCAGATCATATATTCGGGTTTTGCTCATTGCCTGTTGAAAAATGAATTTGGGGTATATCAATTCCGCCTTAGTGAACTATTTTTGTCCGTTTTGGCGTTTTTTTGGCTGTTTATCCATCCGCTTGGTTAATTAATGGAAGCTTTGTGACAGAGAGTGATGACTATTTCCACCATTGATTTAAATGTTAATAAAAAATTTGTCGCAGCAAATATGCAATTGCTCTTTCAAGGTCTCGAGTGGATAGCTCTTAGTGCTTGTTTTTACTGGGGAAAAAAGTTAAAAATCGACTATATGATTTGCTTGGATTAACAGGGTCCTTGGCTGAGTCCTTTGTAGTATTGCCGTACGGGCTGCCCTGTTGTTGATATCTGAAATAGTTTTGTCCGCTCTTGGCTATGTGAAAAGGGATAATGGCCGAGAGGTATTTGCACCTTGCATTCTGCAGCTAGCGGTTTGCCAGATCTGTTTTCCGGTTAACCAGTGACCATCCAGCATGAATGACCTTGACCAGATGAATACGCTTGACGAACGGTTACTGAAGACGATGGATGTTCTGCATACCCCGATCTGGGTTTATGACATCGAGCATCACCATATTTTCTGGGCAAACAGCGCCGCGCTCTCCGTGTGGGAGGCGACGTCTCTAGACGAACTCTGCTCCCGCGACTTCTCTGCCGATATGGCAACCGCCATCGATCTGCTGCTGCAGCGCTATCTGGGTGATTTTCAGCAGGGGCGCAGTTACAACGAGTGGTGGACCCTCTCCCCAAAGGGGGTCAAGAAGCAGATCTATCTGCGCCTATCTGGTATTCAACTGGCTGGCAGGCTGATGATGATGACCGAAGCGGTGCTCGACTCCGATACCCTCTATCAGGAGTCGTCGCTGGCAACCGGCGATACCCTTGCCTGCCTGTTCGATAGCCATGGTGTGTTCGAGAGTGGCAACTATCACTTCGAAATGTGTTTCGGCCACCAGATCGCCAAGCTCTCCCAGGTTTTCTCCGGCAATGATGACAGCTTCTACCAGAAGCTCTCCCGTCTCGATGAAGTGGTGACCGAGGGGGAGTGCCGTACCCTCAAGGGGATGCGCTGGTTCCAGTATCAGTTCCGCTATATCCAGCAGGGGGCCCGCATTCTGCTCACCATGCGGGATATTACCGATCGCAAGCTCGAGGAGCTGGAGCATCGCCACCTCGCCTGGCACGACTCCCTGACCGGCCTGCTCAATCGGTATGGCTTGATGAAATCCCTTGAGGCCTATTGCGGGCTGGGGGAGCGTTTCGCGCTGGTGTTCATGGATCTGGACAACTTCAAGCTGGTCAACGACAACTACGGCCACAAGGCGGGAGATCGCCTGCTGGAGCGGGTCGCCGGTCGCCTCAAACAGATTTGCCCGCGGGATGTGGAGCTGGCTCGCCTCGGTGGCGATGAATTCACAGCACTGGTGCCGCTGGGCAATCAGGGGGATCGGGCGCAAGAGGTGGCCGATCAGATGCTCTCCCAGATGACCAAGCCGCTGCAACTGAGCGGGCTGCCGGAGGTGACCATCGGCGGCAGTATCGGTATCGCCATCTATCCCGATGATGCGGATGACGGGGACAACCTCATCACCCGTGCCGATATGGCCATGTATCAGGCCAAGCAGATGGGGCGGCTGCGCTGGCAGCGTTTCACCCCCAGCATGCAGCAGACCCTGCAGCGCAAGCTCAATCTCAAACAGTTTCTGGCCAAGGCCATCGGCCGCCAGGAGCTGAGCCTCTGTTACCAGCCGCAGGTCGATGCCGCCAAACGGCGTCTGATCGGTTACGAGGCGCTGCTGCGCTGGTACAACCCGGTGCTCGGCCATGTGTCGCCGGTGGAGTTTATCCCGCTGGCCGAAGAGATGGGGCTGATCCGCGAGATCGGCAGCTGGGTGCTCTCCACCGCGCTGGCACAGGTCGCCAGCTGGCAGAAGCGCTTCCATCAGCGGGTGCCGGTCTCCGTCAACCTCTCCGGTTTCCAGCTCTCGTCGGCCTTGCCCGGGCAAGTTCGCCAGCAGCTGGAGCTGCACGGGGTGGATGCCTCCCTGTTGACGCTGGAGCTGACCGAAACCGTGCTGATGCTCGATATGAAGGGGTGCCTCGGCATTCTCGATGATTTGAGCGAGCAGGGGATCAAGATTGCCATCGATGATTTCGGTACCGGCTACTCCTCGCTGGCCTATCTCAACCGGTTGCCGATCAACAACATCAAGCTGGATCGCTCCTTCGTGGTCGGTCTCAACTTGCCGGTGATCCGGGCGACTGCGGCCATGGCCACCAATCTGGGGTTGGGGATCATGGCGGAAGGGGTGGAGGAGCCTCACGAGCTGGCCGCCCTGCAGACCCAGGGGTGCCATGTGTTCCAGGGATATCTGTTCAGCAAGCCGCTGACGGTGGCGCAAGTCGAGGCGAGCGGTTTTGTGGTGGAGTGCCAGGTCGGGCGTTATCCACTGCTAGATGCCGTGATGGCAGAGTAACAAGTGTGCGTTAGGCCACAACTTGGGATTTTATTCCGCAATATTTAATCAAAATTAATCATTCTTTTGCGATCGGTCATGAGACGGATTGGCTGGAATTGCTAGCATGCGACCTCGTTTCTAGGGAAAGGAGTATCGCAATAATGAGTCATGCTGCTGTCAATGACCGTCCGGCCAGCCCTCCCAAAGGTTGGCTGAACCGTTTCCTCAATGGCGTCGAGAAAGCCGGGAACAAATTACCCGACCCCGCCATGCTGTTCCTCTACGCCTTGCTGATCGTCTGGGTCGGCTCCTGGGTGTTGTCACAATTCCAGTTTGATCTGGTCAATCCCCGTACCGGGGAGGCGGTAGTGGTCAACAACCTGCTGACCGGTGCCGGTCTGGCCGAGTTTCTCTCCACCATGGTGACCACCTTTACCGGCTTTGCCCCGCTCGGGATCGTGCTGGTGGCCATGCTCGGGGTCGGGGTGGCCGAGCAGTCCGGTTTTATCAATACCGGTCTGAAAAAGTTGCTGAAAGTGACGCCTGCCCGTTTTCTCACTCCCATGCTGATCCTGGTAGCGATCGTCAGCCACACCGCCGCAGATGCGGGTTATGTGCTGGTGATCCCCATCGGTGGCATCATCTTCCACGCTGCCGGACGCCATCCGCTGGCGGGGATCGCCGCTGCCTTTGCCGGTGTCTCCGGCGGTTTTGCCGCCAACTTCCTGCCCTCCGGCGGGGATGCGCTGCTGCAGGGCTTTACCCAGTCCGCCGCTCAGTTGCTCGATCCTGACTACATGGTCAACACCCTGTGCAACATCATCTTTACCGGTGCCTCTTCGCTGCTGATCATCTGTGTCGGCTGGTTCATCACCGAAAAGGTGGTGGAGCCGCGCCTCAAGCATGTGGCGCTCAACGAGGATCTGGAGAGTGCCGACGAGATGGGGCGCTACAGCGCGCAAGAGAGCCGAGCCTTCAACTGGGCCGGTTTTGCCATGCTGGCGGCTATCGTGCTGCTGGCGCTGGCGCTCTCCCCGAGCGACTCACCGCTGCGTGCTGCTGATGGCTCTCTTACCACCTTCGCTGCACCCGTGATGAAGTCCATAGTGCCGCTCATCTTCCTGCTCTTTATCCTGCCCGGGATTGTCTACGGCTTTGTCGCAGGCAGCTTCAAGAGTGGCAAGGATGTGATCGATGCCATGGCGGCCACCATGAACAAGATGGGCTCCTACATGGTGATGGCCTTCTTCTGCGCGCTCTTTATCAAGGCGTTTGGTGACTCCAATCTGGGCACCCTGCTGGCCCTCTCCGGTGCCGAAGTGCTCCATGCGCTGGCGCTGCCCGGTGAGGTGACTATCGTCGGGATGATCCTGCTCACCGCCACCGTCAATTTGGTAGTCGGCTCGGCCTCCGCCAAGTGGGCGCTGATCAGCCCGATCCTGGTACCCATGTTGATGGCGGTGGGGATCTCCCCCGAGCTGACCCAGGCGGCCTATCGGGTCGGGGATTCTGCTTCCAATATCATCACCCCGCTGATGGTCTTCTTCCCGCTGGTGGTGGTCTATTGCCAGCAGTATGTGAAGAGCACCGGGATCGGTACCCTGGTCTCCATGATGCTGCCCTACTCGCTGGCCTTCCTGGTGAGCTGGACGATTTTCCTGCTGCTCTACTGGGCGCTCGGCTTCCCGCTCGGGTTGCAAGCCCCTTACGTCTATCCGGCCCCTTAAGCTGGGTGTGCGAGGGAGCCTTGGGCTCCCTCGTTTTTTTCGCTATGGTGTTACCTCATTTTGGAGGTGCCATGAATCAGACCATCGATCTTCTCCTTTCCCATCGCTCCATTCGTCAGTTCACTGCCGAGCCGATCGCACCGCAGCAGTTGGATGCCATACTCGCCGCCGCCCAGTCAGCCTCGACCTCGAGCTTTTTGCAGGTGACCAGTATTGTGCGAGTCTGCGAGCCCGAGGCGCGTCAGCAGTTGGCCATGCTGGCGGGCAATCAACCCTATGCGGAGCAGTTGCTGATCGGTGCCATCGACGGCGCCCTGATGGCGCAAAACGCCTTGCTGGCGGCGCAGTCGCTGGGGCTGGGCGGGGTCTATATCGGCGGCATTCGCAACCATCCGGCCGAGGTGAGCGAACTGCTCGGCTTGCCCCATCAGGTGATCCCGCTGTTTGGCCTCTGCCTTGGTCATCCTGCCCAGCAGCCGGAGCAGAAACCCCGTCTGCCCAGGGGATTGGTGGTGCATCAGGAGCGCTACCAGCACGAGCTGGATCGCGACCTGCTGGCCCGGTACGATCAGCAGATCGCGGACTACTATCAGGCCCGCAGCAGCAACAACAAGCAGCAGACCTGGAGCGGCCAGATCCGCGCCATTCTGGGCAAGGAGTCCCGCCCTTTCATGCTGGGATTCCTGCAATCGCGGGGCTTTAACCTCAAGTAATGGCGCTGATGGGCGATACTATGGGGAGGTGACCGTCATGGTCATCATCCCCTGATCCTGCAATCTCTCCCTGAGACCGGGGGCACAGCTTGGTGACAAATCGTGGGCAAGGGGGGATCTGCAGGCTACCTTAAGTGGGTAAGCTGTTGTAGGATCACGCAATTGGATAGGAACAGGGGTTTGGACATCCTATGATTTTAACTTTGGTATTGCTGTCTATTGGCGCACTCCTGTTTTTGGTTATCGCCTATAACGTGGTGCAGCAATATAAGCAGAAGGCAGAGGCGGACAAGCGTCACGCCGTTGCCAGACACAAGACGGTGGCTGACGAGACCGAAGAGGTGTTGCTGAACGTCAATCTGGTGCCTTTCTCCAAGAACATGGTGTTGCTGTTGCAGCACCGGATCCTCGATGCCTATCGCGCTATCGCCCAGGTGATGCCGAACAATCAGATCAAGCAGCGCATCGTTGATGTACAGACCCAGATCAAGAATGTGCAGGAGAACTACAGCGTGCAGGATGAGGGGCAGTTCAAGACCCCGGAGTCCGATCGTCAGGCGATCCAGATGCTGCAGCTGGTCAAGAAGATGCGGGCCGTGCTGCGGGTCGAGCACAACAAGGGCAAGATTGACCCTCAGGGATTTGCTCAGGAAGAGCGCCGCCTCGAGCTGATGCAGCTCAAGATCAACATCTCCAATCTGGTCAAGCGGGCGATGGATGCCCGCATTCAGGGCCAATATGGTACATGCCGCCAGCTCTATACCAAGGGTCTGTCGGCCATGGCGAGCGTGGGCGACAAGGATCCCTATCTGCTGGCCCGTGAAGAAGATATGCGTCAGGGGCTCAAGGAGCTTGAAGAGCTGCAGCAGCAAAATAGCGCGCAGGATCTGCAAAACATCAAGGACAAGGAAGCCGACGAGCTCGATGTCTTGTTTCAACCCAAGAAGAAATGGTAAGCATGTCCCATCCACTCGATTCCACACTGGGGCCAATGGCCCCATTTGTTTCTCAGCTGTTGGCCGAACTGGCCGCCACTGGCGTCACAATTTCACAGCCAACGGTCGATCACCTCTGTTATCGGGCGGCTACCCTGCAGGAGTACCGCGCGCTATGTGCTGTGCTGGCTGAGGCAGGTACCTTGCTGGTGGAGGGTATGATTGGCGGACGTCCCATCGCCACTTATCAGTTGCATCAGCCGCTGTTGGCTGGTGAGGTACAGGTACCCTGTATCGAGCTGGCAGCGCCGAAACCGGGTCGCGCCCATCAGGCGGGGCTGGAACATATCGAGCTGGTGGTCACTTCACTGCAAGATCTGGTAGCGTGCTATCCCGAGCTGCCATTCAAAACCGGCAACATGCAGGATACCCGCAACCCCGATATTGGCCTGATGTTGCCCTCCGGACAGATCAAGTTTCATCTGCGCTCGCTGGCTGAGGTGATCGCCGAAGAGGTGGAGACCGGTGCAGTGGTCGCGGTGCCTGCGGATTATTTCGATCAGGAGTGATCCTGCTCTAAATGCGGTGCGAGCCTGACAGGCTCTTGAATAACACAGCAAAAGGGGTCACCGGTGTGACCCCTTTTGTTATCTGGCGGTGCAGGGTTGCGAGATCGCCATCTGCTCGTGAGTGACCCTGTTTGCGCTGAACCAATTACCCGTGTCGGTGGGGTTGCTGGGCGGGCAGTGGCGACTGGCTTCGCTGCTTGAGACGGCCGAGCCAGAGGCTCAAGCCCGCCGTCAGGATGAGGACCAGTTCAATTCCCATGACCAGACCGACCAGCTCGCCTTGCTCCCAGAACGGGTGCAGGTAAAGCCCACCCAGACTGGCTCCCAGATAGTAGGCCACCAGATAGAGGGAGGAGGCGAGGGCGCGGTTGTGTTCGACATGATGACCGACCCAGGCGCTGGCGCAGGCGTGTGCCAGGAAAAAGCCGAAGCTGGAGATCAGCAAGCCACTCAGGATACCGAGCAGGCTAGCTTGCAGCAGCCACAGACTGCCGATAGCCATCAGCGCGATCCCCACTAGCAGCATGCGTTGTGCCCCCCAGTGGTTGGCAAAGCGGCCGCTCAGTGAGGAGGCTACAGTCCCCGAGAGATAGGTGAGAAACAGCATGCCGAGCCATTGGGTGGGCAGGGAGAAGGGGGGCTTGGCCAGCAAGAAGGTGAGGTAGCTGAACTGGTTCAGAAACACCATAAAGTTGAGGCCGCCAATCAGATAGGCCCCTACCAGCAAGGGATTGGTCAGGTGTTGTTGCAAGGCGCGAGCAAATTGGCCGCGAACGGGGGCGCTCGCCACAAAGCGGGTCTGATGGGGCAGCAGCCAGAAGACCAGCGGCAGCAGTAACAGGCTGATTACACCGATCCCCAGAAAGGTATGCTGCCAGTCGCCAAACCAGCCCGCCAACAGACCGCCGACCACCCGACCGGCAATGCCACCGAGGGAGTTGGCGGCAATATAGACACCCACCGCCGAGAGCAGCGCCCGTTTGCTGAACTCTTCCCCCATATAGGCAATCGCGGTCGCGGGCAGTCCTGCCAGCAGCGCGCCCTGCAGGATGCGTAGCAGCAGCAGGGTGCCAAACTGCTCAACCAGCGGGATTAACAGTGAGAGCAGGATCGCCAGGGTGAGGGTACCCAGCATGACTTGCCGACGGCCATGGCGATCCGCCAGTCTGGCGCAGATCAGCAGGGAGGCGGCGAGGCCAGCAGTGCATCCTGCCAGGGTCCAGCTGGCCGAGAGGGAGTTGACCGAGAAGACCTCGGCGATCAGGGGTAACAGGGGATGGGTCTGGTAGAGATTCAGAAACACCAGAAAAGAGCCCAGGCTGAGGGCCTGGGTTGCACGTATCCACTCGCGACTTCCAACTTCAATCATTGCGTATTGTCCTGACTACTTTTGGTCAGGGTAGAGCCCTTGCGGTTATAAATATAATATATTTAAGTTATCTATCTCATAAGATAAATTGATACATGGATCTGAAACAGCTCACCTATCTGCTGGCGGTCAGGGATGCCGGCTCATTTACCAAGGCAGCTAACAGTCTGCATGTGGCACAACCGGCCATCAGCATGGCCATCGCCAAGCTGGAGCAGCAGCTCGAATTGCGCCTGTTTGATCGACAGGATCGGGCGGTACGGCTCACCCCGGAGGGAGAGGTGCTCTGTCGCCATGCCGAGCGCTTGTTGTTGCAGATGCATCAGGCCGAGGCCGAGATGGCCGAGCTCAAGGGGCTGGAGCGGGGGGAAGTGCGGATCGGGATCCCCTACATGATGGGCTCCTACTATTTCCCCCCTCGTCTGATGGCCTTCAAGCATCGCTATCCCGGCCTCAAGATCCGGGTCGAAGAGGCCGGCACCCGTGAGCTGCTCAGCCGGATGGTGGATGGCTCCCTCGATCTGGCCATTCTCATCACCAGTGATCTCCCCCCGCCATTGAGGGGGCACATCTGCTGAGCGAAGAGATGTTGATGGTGGTGGGGGACGATCACCCCTTGCGTGGCGCATCGGCCGTCACCCTCTCGCAGTTTTTCGCTCAGGAGCTGGCGCTGTTTCGCCGTGGCTTTTATCACCGGGAGCATATGGAGGCGCTGGCCCAGAGCCTGGGCGTTGAACCCGATATCGCCTTCGAGAGCAATCTTATCCCTCTGCTCAAGGCGGTGGTGCGGCAAGGCTTTGCGGTGACCACCTTCTTGCGGATGGTGTTGGAAGAGGAGCCAGATCTGAGTGGCGTGCCCTTCGACCCGCCCATCTATCTCGATCTCTGCGTGGCGTGGCGGCGTGGCGATCCGCTCTCCATGGCCAACCGTGCCTTGCGCGATTTTCTACTTAAGGATCGCCCGGCCTGATGGCGGCGGGCCATTGCTGAAAGTTTGTTACTATTAACGGTGGGTTCGCTTGAGGGCTACACCATGAAATTGCAGCAATTGCGCTATATCGTCGAGGTGGCCAACCACAGGCTGAATCTGTCGGCCACCGCCGAGAGCCTCTTTACCTCCCAGCCCGGGATCAGCAAACAGGTGCGGATGCTGGAGGATGAGCTGGGGATCCAGATCTTCGAGCGCAGCGGCAAACACTTGACCCAAATCACCCCCATAGGTCGTGATGTGATCAAAGTGGCCGCGGAGGTGCTGGACAAGGTCGCCACCATCAAGGTCATGGCCAGGCAGCATGTGCATCCGGAGCAGGGAACCCTCACCATTGCCGCCACTCATCTGCAAGCCCGTTATATTCTGCCCGCCATCCTCAAGGGTTTCATGGCCCGCTTTCCCAAAGTTGCCGTAACTGTGATGCAAGGGAGTGCGGCGCAGTGCCGCGCAGCCGTGCATGATGGCGCGGCCGATCTGCTGCTGGCGGATGAACCGGAGGAGGGGAGCGATCTGCTCATGCTCCCCTCTTTTCAGTGGCAACGGGGCTTGGTGCTACCCAAGGATCATCCGTTGGCCAAAGCAACATCGCTGACCTCGGCCGAGCTGGTGGAGTTTGCATTGGTGACCGATGGAAGGGCGCTCTCCACAGCTCATGGCACTGATTGCGCTCATGCCGAGAGCCGGATCGCCTGCTGTGCGAGCGACAGCGATGTGCTCAAGACCTATGTCAGACAAGGGATGGGCATCGGGGTGATGGCAACTTTTGCCTGGGAGCCCCAGCGCGATGGCGATCTGGTGCTCAAAACGGCGCCCTGGCTACCAGGCTGTGTGGCCGCTATCGGGTTGCGCAGAGGGGCATTTTTATGCGGCTATCTCTACGATCTGATTGAACGTCTCGCGCCGCAATTGACCCGCGAGCGGGTCGAACAATACTGTGCTGCCCGCACTGGCGAAGAGCTTGAAGCTCTGCTGGCCAATCTGACCGTACCACAGCTATAGCCAGGGTTGATGTGTGGTCGTTCCAAGAAAAACGCCTCCGATTGGGAGGCGTTTGACTATCTGGCATTCGTCAATGCAGGCTCATTTTTTGAGCATGTGATCCAGCTTGTTGGCCTTGGTCGACAGATAGAACTCGTTGTGGGGATTGCGCCCTTCCTGCAACGGTACCCGTTCGGCCACCGGAATACCGAAGGATTCCATGGCTTTCATCTTGCGCGGGTTGTTGGTCATCAGTTTGAGAGACTTGACCTCAAGCTGCTTGAGCATATCGGCGCAGATGGTGTAGTCGCGCATATCGGCGGCGAAACCAAGGGCTACGTTGGCCTCCACGGTATCGGCCCCCTGATCCTGCAGGTGATAGGCGCGGATCTTGTTGAGCAAGCCGATGCCACGGCCCTCTTGACGCACATACAGCAACACGCCACGACCGGCTTTGGCGATATTTTCCATGGCCGCCTGCAACTGGAAACCGCAGTCACAACGCAGGCTGAACAGGGCGTCGCCGGTCAGGCACTCTGAGTGGATCCGGCCCAGCACAGGCTCTTCACCGGTAATGTCGCCCATCACCAGTGCGGCGTGATCTTTGCCTGTGCCGGTTTCCTGAAAACCTACCAGCGTGAAGGTGCCCCAGGGGGTTGGCAAGTTGGATTTGGCCACGAGGGTAACGCTGCTCATAGGTTGCTCCTTACTACTAACGGCTCAAAAAAGGGGGCCAGTTTAGCGCGCCTTGTCAGGAACGACCATAAGAACAAGTCCCTGCATTGCTTAATGAAATCTCCAAATGAGATACAAGCACAGCTGTCCGGCGGGGTTTTGGCCCTTTGTGCGGATTGATGACTGCCAGGCTCACCACATTCGGGTATAATCGGCGCCCATTAACCCACCCCTTCGGGATGGGAGCAACACAGTGCAGGAGAGAAGTTATGCCTCAGATGGCCCCCGTAATGACAATTGATGGCCCCAGTGGTGCAGGTAAAGGCACCTTGTGTCAGCTGCTTGCTGAGAAGCTGGGTTGGCACTTGCTGGACTCGGGCGCCATCTATCGGGTGTTGTCCCTGGCCGCCCTGCATCACGATGTAGAGCTGGACAGTGAAGCCTCACTGGTGCCACTGGCTGCCAATCTGGATGTGCAATTTCAGGTTGAGGGCGATCTGGTCAAGGTGATCCTGGAAGGGGAAGATGTCTCCCGCACCATCCGCACCGAAGAAGTGGGTAATGCTGCCAGTAAAATCGCCGCCTTCCCCCGGGTGCGCGAAGCCTTGCTGCGCCGTCAGCGGGCATTTCGTCAGGCCCCGGGTCTGATTGCCGATGGTCGTGACATGGGTACCGTGGTTTTTCCCGAGGCCGAGGTGAAGATTTTCCTCGACGCCAGTGCCGAAGAACGGGCCCAGCGTCGCTATAAGCAGTTGCAAGATAAGGGCTTTGATGTTAACTTTGAGCGTCTTTTAACCGAGATTCGGGAACGTGACGATCGCGACAGAAATCGCGCTACTGCCCCCCTGAAACCGGCAGAAGATGCTCTGGTGGTAGACTCTACCGCCATGACCATAGATGAAGTGCTGGCAACAGTGCTCGCCTATGCAGAGCAACAACTTGGTGATGCCAGCGCAAGCTGACATCCGGTCGTCTGCACCAAGGAAGGCGCAGATTATTTAAAACAGCCCCGCTTGTGCCGGATTGCAAGTGGATGTTTCATTTGTGACATAAACAATGATCGAATCTTTTGCTCAACTCTTTGAAGAGTCCCTGAACGCCGTTGAAACCCGTCAAGGTTCCATCGTCAAGGGTACTGTCGTTGCTATCGAGAACGGTTTCGTACTGGTTGACGCCGGTCTGAAATCCGAGTCCGCTATCCCGGCTGAAGAATTCAAGAACGCCATGGGCGAGCTGGAAATCAACGTCGGCGACACCGTTGACGTGGCTCTGGACTCTATCGAAGATGGTTTCGGCGAAACCAAGCTGTCCCGCGAAAAAGCCAAGCGCCACGAAGCCTGGCTGCAGCTTGAGAAGGCTTACGAAGAGCAAGCTACCGTTATCGGTATCATCAACGGCAAGGTCAAGGGTGGTTTCACCGTTGAACTGAACGGCATCCGTGCCTTCCTGCCGGGTTCTCTGGTTGACGTGCGTCCGATCCGTGACACCGCTCACCTGGAAAACAAAGAACTCGAGTTCAAAGTCATCAAGCTGGACCAGAAGCGCAACAACGTTGTTGTTTCTCGTCGTGCCGTGATCGAGACCGAGAACACCTCCGAGCGCGAAAGCCTGCTGGCTAACCTGCAAGAAGGTCAAGAAGTTAAGGGTATCGTCAAGAACCTGACCGACTACGG
This sequence comes from Aeromonas sp. 96A, assembly GCF_051919165.1. Classification (NCBI taxonomy): domain Bacteria; kingdom Pseudomonadati; phylum Pseudomonadota; class Gammaproteobacteria; order Aeromonadales; family Aeromonadaceae; genus Aeromonas; species Aeromonas sp. 96A. Next base: position 21,501 of record NZ_JBQBFE010000001.1, read on the forward strand.
TGCATTCGTAGATCTGGGCGGTGTTGACGGCCTGCTGCACATCACCGACATGGCGTGGAAGCGCGTTAAGCATCCTTCCGAAATCGTCAACGTTGGCGACGAGATCGCTGTCAAGGTTCTGAAGTTCGACCGCGAGCGTACCCGTGTATCCCTGGGTCTGAAGCAGCTGGGCGAAGATCCCTGGGTTGCTATCGCCAAGCGTTACCCGGAGACCACCCGTCTGTCTGGCCGCGTGACCAACCTGACCGACTACGGCTGCTTCGTTGAAATCGAAGAAGGCGTTGAAGGCCTGGTACACGTATCCGAGATGGATTGGACCAACAAGAACATCCACCCGTCCAAAGTTGTTAACGTTGGCGACGTGGTTGACGTGATGGTTCTGGACATCGACGAAGAGCGTCGTCGTATCTCCCTGGGTCTGAAGCAGTGCAAATCCAACCCGTGGCAGCTGTTTGCCGAAACTCACGCCAAAGGCGACCGTGTTTCCGGCAAGATCAAGTCCATCACTGACTTCGGTATCTTCATCGGTCTGGATGGCGGCATCGACGGCCTGGTTCACCTGTCTGACATCTCCTGGAACAACCAGGGCGAAGAAGCCGTGCGTGAATTCAAGAAAGGCGACGAGATCGAAGCCGTTGTTCTGCAAGTGGATCCGGAGCGTGAGCGCATCTCCCTGGGTGTCAAGCAGATCGAAGAAGACCCGTTCAACAAGTACCTGGCTGACAACAAGAAAGGTGCTATCGTGAAGGGTAAGGTTACCGAGGTTGATGCCAAAGGTGCCGTTATCGAACTGGCTGATGGCGTAGAAGGCTACCTGCGTGCCTCCGACGCTGCTCGTGACCGTGTAGAAGACGCCACTCTGGTGCTGTCTGTTGGTGACGAAGTTGAAGCTAAATTCATGGGCGTTGATCGTAAGAACCGCACCGTAAGCCTGTCTGTCCGTGCTAAGGACGAGGCTGATGAGCGTGTTGCTATCGATAACCTGAACCAGCAAGAAGAAGTTGTGTTCAGCAATGCTATGATGGAAGCGTTCAAAGCCGCCAAGGGTGAGTAATCCTTGATGCAAGAAAAGGGCGGCATTGCGCCGCCCTTTTTTATCCTGGCAAAATGAATATTGCATGTGATCGGGGAAGGAGATTTAACGTTATGACCAAATCAGATCTCATCGAACAACTGGCAGCCAGCCGCATGCATATGCCGGCCAAGGATGTCGAAGCCGCCATCAAGGAGATCCTTGAGCAGATGGCGTCGACCTTGCAAAACGGCGACCGGATTGAAATCCGCGGATTTGGCAGTTTTTCACTGCACTATCGTGCGCCCCGTGTGGGCCGCAACCCCAAGACTGGGGACAAGGTTGAACTGACCGGGAAATATGTCCCGCACTTCAAACCTGGTAAAGAGTTGCGCGAGCGCGTCAACATCATTGAATAATGCAGAAATGGGCATACCTCGGGTATGCCTTTTTTCTTTTTGGCACCGATTCCTGTGCCAATCGTCTTGTTTCTTAAACTCTTTTCCCATTCACTCTAGAGTCTGCCTGCGATTTTAAGGATAATCAGCCTCTCATTAGATACTGACAGGGAGCTCTTATGAAGCGTATTTTGGCCCTCATTCCGCTGGTGCTGGTGTTTGTTCTGACCCTGGCGCTGGGCTCACAAAATGGCCAGCTGGTTCAGTTCAATTACCTGATCGCTCAGGGTGAGTTTTCACTTGCCATGCTGTTGGGCTTCTTCTTCGCTGGCGGTTTTTTGCTGGGCTGGCTGGTATTCGGCCTGCTGTTCCTGCGCCTGAAAATGCAAAACCGCACCCTCAACCGCACCATGCGTCGTCAATCCCGCGAGTTGGAGCTGGCCCGGTCACCGGGTAAGGAATAATGTTCCTCAATGCTTGAACTGCTTTTCCTGCTGTTGCCCATCGCCGCCGGTTATGGTTGGTACATGGGCCGCAGGAGTGTTCGCCAGGACACCCAAAAACAGAGTAACCAGTTTTCCCGCCAGTATGTGGCGGGCCTCAACTATTTGCTGTCCGATGAATCCGACAAGGCGGTGGATCTCTTTATCCAACTGCTTGAGGTGGACAGTGAAACCATCGAAACACACCTCTCCCTCGGCAACCTGTTTCGCCAGCGTGGGGAGGTCGATCGTGCCATCAAGATCCACCAGAACCTGGTAACCCGCCAATTGACCCGGGAGCAGCGCCAGCTTGCCCTGCAGGAGCTTGCGCGCGACTTTTTGGCTGCTGGTCTGCTGGACCGGGCGGAAGCGCTTTGGAATGAGCTGTGTGACGACAGCGATTTTGAAGAGACGGCGCTGGCACAGCTGTTGATCATCCATCAGCAGTTGCGGGATTGGGATAAAGCCATCGATGTGGCGGTGCGTCTGCAAAAATTCCAGGGCAAGAAGCTGGCCGACCCCATCTCCCATTTCTATTGCGAACAAGCCGAGATCGCGCTGCGTGAGGGCAATAAAGGGGAGGGGCTGGCCAAGCTCAAACGGGCGCTCAGTATCAATCCGGCATGTGCCCGGGCCAGTTTGCGCCTCGCTGAGCTTGCCATGGCGGAAGGGGAGTATGAGCAGGCCAGCAAGGAGCTGCTGCGTGTGTTCGAGCAGGATATCGACTTTGCCTCCGAGGCGATGCCCAAATTGCTCGAGTGCTATCAGCAGTTGGGGCGCACGCCTGCGTTGATCCCGCTGCTTGAGAAGGCAGTGGAAGATCACGCCGGTGTCAGCGTGACCCTGGCCCTTGCCAAGCTGGTTGAAGAGCGTGATGGCCTGAGCCAGGCCCGTTCACTGGTGCTGCGTCAGCTGCGTCGTCATCCCTCGATGAAAGGTTTTTACCAGTTGGTGGGTTTTCAACTGGCCAGTGCGGAGGAGGGGCCTGCCAAGGAGAGCCTCGAACTGCTGCAACAGCTGGTCGGCGAGCAGATAAAAATCAAGTCAACCCACAAGTGTCGGCAGTGCGGCTTTGCCACTCACTCGTTGTTCTGGCAGTGCCCGTCTTGTCGCCAGTGGGGTTCCATCAAGCCGATCCGCGGTCTGGACGGTGAATAACAAGCAATAGGATGTGAGATGCAAGATCCCAAAGTACTGGTAGCGCTGGATTATCAGCACGAGGCAGATGCCTTAGCGTTCGTTGAACGTATCTCTCCGGCCCAGTGCCGTCTCAAGGTAGGCAAGGAGATGTTTACCCTGTTTGGCCCGCAGTTTGTACGCCAGCTGGTGGCCAAGGGATTCGATGTCTTTCTGGATCTGAAGTTTCACGATATTCCCAATACCGTTGCCAAAGCGGTGGCAGCCAGTGCCGAGCTCGGTGTCTGGATGGTCAACGTGCATGCCAGTGGTGGTGAGCGGATGATGCGTGCCGCCAAAGAGGCGCTACTGCCTTATGGCGACAAGGCCCCCCTGCTTATCGGCGTGACCGTGCTGACCAGCATGGAGCAGTCCGACATGATCCCCCTCGGGTTGGATGTGAGCCCTGCCGAGCAGGTGATCCGGCTGGCTACCTTGACCAAGGCATCCGGCTTGGATGGGGTTGTCTGCTCTGCCAACGAGGCCCATGAGTTGAAAGCCTTGCTGGGCGAAGATTTCAAGCTGGTGACCCCGGGTATTCGCCCGACCGGTTCAGCGGCTGGGGATCAGCGCCGGGTGATGACACCGAAAGCGGCGGTCGAGGCGGGGTCCGATTATCTGGTTATCGGTCGCCCCATTACGCAGGCTGCCGATCCGGCCGCCATGCTGGCCAGCATCAATGCCGAGCTGGTTGGTGCGTAACAGGCTCACTCAGTGATACACGGTGCAGGTCGAGCAACAGGCCTGCACCTGCCCCGATAAGATGAGAGCCGATGTGTACCTTGGCATTGATCAGGGTGGATATCGGGCTCTCTCCTGCGTTGTAGAAGTCCATCGCCAGCTTGAGCCCCATCCCTGCCAACAGTAGCCAGCCCGACGTGCGGCGTCCGTGGCGGATATCCTGCATTGCCCCCCAGACAAACAGACCATGCAGCGAGCCGGATAGTCCCATGTACCACTGGGTCTGCGGGCACCACCACCAGATCCCCAAGCCCACTGCCAGCCAGAGCAGCAACATCAGCAGCGGCAGGCGAGCCCCACCCAGATAGTCGCGAAACAGGCTATAGAGGATGGCGAGGCCGCCCAGATTGAGCAGCAGGTGCCACAGATTGGTATGAGCCAGATTGCCTGTTATGATCCGCCACCCTTCGCCCCCGGCGATCAAGGGCCGATCGAAGGAGAGCTGAAGATTGGGAACGGTAAAGAAGAGTAGCAAGCTGGTGAGAGAGAGCGTGATAACCCAGAGCAATCCAGATTTGTCTGACAACATGAAACAGTCCAACGACAAGAACAGTCGATACTGTACACGTTGCACCCGAGCCCTCAAAGCCTGCCTGTGCGATTATATTGTGCCGGTTGACAATCACACGCCCCTCTACATCTTGCAGCACCCCAACGAGGTGGCACATCCCAAGGGGACCGCGGCACTGCTGGCGGCCTCTTTGCAACAGTGCGAGATCCATGTGGGGGAGGACTTTTCCCGCGATGAGTGGCTCAATGGGTTGCTTGCAGATCTTTCCCGTCGCTGCTATCTACTCTGGCCGGATGAGGATGCTATTTCGCTGACCGATCTTCGCCAACAGTGGGAGAGTGAATCCTCTGGCTCCGCATCCGTCGCCTTTATCTTGCTTGACGGCACCTGGCGCAAAGCCTATCGCATGTTGCAGAGCAACCCGGCACTGGCCCGCTTGCCCCGCATCGGCATTGGTGCCATTGCCGGTCAATATGCCATTCGTAAGAAACCCTTTCCCGATGCCCTCTCTACCATAGAGGCGGGCTATCACCTCTTGTCCCTGTGGGAGGGGAGGCCGGAGCACTATACGCCCTTGCTGACCCTGTTTAACCGGTTGAATACCCAGTGGCAGGACTTTGCCGAAGGCCGCCGCGCGTGACATTTGAAGGAGTTATCAAGATGAAAAAAGCAGTCGTGGTTTTCAGTGGCGGTCAGGACAGCACCACCTGTCTGGTACAGGCATTGGCCCGGTATGATGAAGTGCACGCCATCACCTTCGACTATGGCCAGCGCCATCGGGAAGAGATCGACACCGCGCGTCGTCTGGGCAGTGCTCTGGGGATCGCCGCCCACAAGGTGATGGATGTGACGCTGCTCAATGAGCTGGCGGTCTCTGCCCTGACCCGTGACGACATCCCGGTCAGCTGCGAGCTGCAGGATAACGGGCTGCCCAACACCTTCGTGCCGGGTCGCAATATCCTGTTCCTGACCCTGGCTTCCATCTATGCCTATCAGGTGGGCGCCGAAGCTGTGATCACCGGTGTCTGCGAGACCGACTTCTCCGGCTATCCCGATTGCCGTGACGAGTTCGTCAAGGCCCTCAATCAGGCGGTGTCGCTGGGGTTGGATCGCGGCATCCGTTTTGAAACTCCCTTGATGTGGCTCGACAAGGCCGAGACCTGGGCACTGGCGGATCACTATGGTCACCTCGACACGGTGCGCCAGCAGACCCTGACCTGCTACAACGGCATTGCCGGTGACGGTTGCGGCACGTGTCCTGCGTGTGAACTGCGCAGTCGCGGCCTGAACAACTATCTAGCCGACAAGGCGGGCATTATGGCCAGACTGTTTGAGAAAACCGGGCTGGGCGAGAAAAGCGCAGAGTGAGCCTGCGTCTTGTCGTGGCTTGGGGTATAATCCGCGACTTTTGCAACAAGCCGTGATCGAGATGCACTACCCAATCAACGAGATTTTCCAGACCATCCAGGGGGAGGGCATCTTTACCGGCCTGCCCGCCATCTTTGTTCGCCTGCAGGGTTGCCCGGTGGGCTGCCCCTGGTGCGATACCCGTCATACTTGGGTTGTTGATCCGGCTCGTGAAGTGGGCAAGGCGGCGGTGCTGGATCGCTCCAACGAATCCGATTGTTGGAGCCAACTTAGCACCGCGCAGATTATCAAGAGCTTTACCGACCTGGGTTATCAGGCGAGCCATGTGGTGATCACCGGTGGCGAGCCCTGCCTCTACGATCTGCACGAACTCTCGTCTGCCCTGCTGGCGGCGGGTTATCAGGTGCAGATTGAAACCAGTGGCACCAGCGAGATCAAGACCCATGAGCAGACCTGGGTGACCGTCTCCCCCAAAATTGGCATGAAAGGGGGGCTGCCTGTGCTGGTCTCGGCGCTGGAGCGGGCCAACGAGATCAAGCATCCGGTGGCCACCGAGCACCATATTGAAGAGCTGGATACGCTGCTCGCTACTGCTACTCTACGCCCTGATGTGGTCATTGCCTTGCAGCCGATCAGCCAGAAGCCAAGGGCCACCCAATTGGCGATGGATACCTGTATCGCGCGTAACTGGCGACTCTCAATCCAGACTCATAAATATCTGGATATCGATTAATATGGATTGGCTATCCGACGAACAGGTGCTGCTGACCCTGACCAACAAGATGCCTTACGGTAAATATCAGGGTCGACGTATCATCGATATTCCCGAGCCCTATCTGGTGTGGATGGCGCGCAGCGGTTTTCCGGCGGGTAAATTGGGCCAGACGCTGGCGTTGGCTTACGAAATCAAACTCAATGGACTCGAGTCCATGATTATTCCCATTATTAACAGGATGTCGGTATGAGAATATATACGAGGCAGGGCGACAAGGGCATGACCCGGCTGGCCGATGGTATCCCATTGCCCAAGGATCATTTGCGGGTCGAGACCTACGGTTATATCGATGAGCTCAACTCCCATATTGGCTTGCTGATTTGTGACGTCCCGTCGCAAGAGGTCGGCTTATTGGCTGATTTACAGCTGTTGCAACAGGAGTTGTTTGATCTGGGGGGGAGTTGGCATTCTCCAGCGACGCCCAGAATGAATCAATTTGGCAAGTTAATGCCGCCTGGACCACTCGCCTTGAACAGCAGATAGATCGTTATAGCGAGCCATTGCCACCGCTGCGCCAATTTATATTGCCCGGTGGTTCCCGTGCCGCGGCGCAAGCACATGTGGTGCGTACTCTGGTGCGTCATTGCGAGCGTTTGCTGCTGACATTGAGCCGGGAAGAGCGGGTCAATCCCGAGGTGCTGCCCTATCTGAACCGGATGAGTGACTGGTTCTTTACCGTTGCCCGCTATCTCATTTGCGTGGCAGGGGAGCGTGAAGTGCTATGGGTCAAGGCAGCAGATCGCCCGCAATCAGCTATCTGATATTTCACGTTTAAGCGGCAATAAAAAACCTCGCCTTGGCGAGGTTTTTTATTAGCAACGAGATTGAGATCAGATAGCAAAGTCTTCCAGTGATTTGCCTGCTGCCACTGCGCTGGCAATGACCGAAGGCATACGGCCCTGGCCGGTCCAGGTTTTCTCTACGCCATTATCCTGATAGCGATATTTGGCAGGACGTGGCGCCCGCTTGGCTTTTTCTGATTTGCCGGGGTTGGTGGCGACAGCGCTTACCAATTCTGCCGGGTCAATACCGGCGGCTTTCAGCATTTCGCTATATTCGTTAATTTTCCGCAGATGCTCTTCACGGGCCTGACGCTCGGCAGCTTCATCCTGCTGACGTTCAGCAACGATAGTAGAGAGTTTTTCCAGTGCCTCTTCCAGTTGTTCCAGAGAAAGCTCGCGGCAGGTCGCACGCAGACTGCGGATATTAAGCAGTACCTTTAAAAATTCATTCATAGGAGTTACCACGTCGAGTCAGAGAAAAATATTATGTTCCAGCAGATTCTTGCTTGGTGATTTAAATAAGTCAAGCCGGGTTAAATATAATATCCGTGGGGAACATCAATACAGATATTTAATATGGCCTGCAATAGGCTTGGTGATTGGATGCCAATGAAGCCGCAATAGGTGAAAATAGCGTCAAAGCTGGCGTTGTTGCATCATTTGACTACCATTTTCCGACCTTGATATGTTTATCGTGACTATTTAATCAAAAAACTTGCTATAAGCTGCCATCTCGATAAAATGTGCGGCGAATACCTTTAAGTAGAGGCGCGCTGCCTATGAGTATTTGTGCGGAGGGTGATGCCTGTGATGCACAAGGAAAGGAGTCAGCGCCGAAGTGGCCAGGCCATCATACCGGGCTGCTGGTTCTGCATCTAATAGGTGCAGGACTGCCATAGTCATCCACTATGGAGCGCTACCTGAAGGGGCTGAGGAGTATGACCTCCCCATAGGTTTTGTTTCTTTAGATCCTCTCGGTAGATCTCCACCTGTAATCTTTAGGTGCAAAGAGATCATGGACATTAGTCATTTCGCCGACTCCGGTTGGTCCGTTCTTCCCCCCCTGTTGGCTGTCGCGCTGGCGATCATGACCCGCCGCGTGCTGCTGTCCCTTGGTGTGGGCATCGTCACCGGCAGTTTGCTGCTCAATCAGTTTTCACCCCTCGAATCCCTGCATTACATGTTGAATACCGTGCTCAAGATCTTCTGGGTCGATGGCGCGCTCAATCGTGACAACGTCAACATGATCCTGTTTATGCTGCTGCTGGGTGGCCTCATCAGCCTGATGAGCGTCTCCGGGGCGACCCGTGCCTTTGCCGAGTGGGCCGAGCGTCGTGCCAAGACCCGCAAGGGCGCCAAAGCCCTGACTGGCATGATGGTGTTTGCCTTCTTTATCGATGACTTCTTCCACAGCCTGTCGGTGGGGGCCATCTGCCGTCCGGTGACCGACCGCTTCCAGATCTCCCGTGCCAAACTGGCCTATCTGCTGGACTCCACCGCGGCGCCGGTCTGCGTGCTGATGCCCATCTCCTCCTGGGGCGCCTATATCATCGCCCTGGTGGGCGGCATCATGGCGGCCCACGGTCTGACCGAACAGAGCCCCATCGCGGCATTTGTCGAGATGATCCCGATGAACCTCTACGCCGTCTTCACCCTGATCATGGTGCTGGTGGTGATTGCATTCCAACTCGATATCGGCCCGATGCGTCAACACGAAGCGTGGGCGCTGGAAGGCAAGCTGTGGGATGAGTCCAAGGGCCGCCCTATCGGTCTGGATATGGAGAGCCCGGAAGAGAGCAACGGCGGCATGATCGACATGGTATTGCCGATCCTGACCCTGACTGCGGCCACCATCTATTTCATGATCGATTCCGGTGCCGCGGTGCTGAGCGAGAAAGGACTGCCGTTCAGCGTGCTCGGCTCGTTCGAAAACACCAACGTCGGCTCTTCGCTGGTTTACGGTGCCCTGTGCAGTCTGGTGGTCTCCATCGGTCTGGCGATGCGCCTGAAGCTGGGTGCCAAAAACTGGATCAAAGCCGCTCCGCAAGGCGTCATGGCCATGCTGCCAGCCATCAACATCCTGCTGTTTGCCTGGACCATAGGTGCCGTGGTGCGCGACGTGGAGACCGGCAAGTATCTGGCTTCGCTGGCTAACGGTAACCTGCCGATCGAAGTGCTGCCTGCTGTGGTCTTTATCCTCTCCTGTGCCATGGCGTTTGCTACCGGCACCAGTTGGGGTACCTTCGGCATCATGCTGCCGCTGGCCGGTGACATGGCCGCCGCCAGCGACATCAGCCTGATGTTGCCGATGCTGGCTGCGGTACTGGCTGGCTCGGTGTTCGGGGATCACAGCTCACCCATCTCCAGCACCAGCATCCTCTCTGCCACCGGTGCCGGTTGCCATCACATCGATCACGTGATGACCCAGCTGCCCTATGCACTGGCCATCGCCTTTGGTGCGGCCATGGGTTACCTGGCGATGGGCTTGATGCACTCCAGCCTGGCCGGTTTCAGTGTCAGTGCCCTTTGGTTCGTGCTCTTTACCGGCTATCACCTGAAAAAGGCCAAAGCGCGGCCAGTGCTGGCCACCGCGTAACATTTATAGAGCAAGGGGCCCGCGGGCCCCTTGGTTTTGTCAGGGGCTTTGGTTAGCATGCGCCCCATAAATTCAGTTTCGGAACAGTATCATGGCTTCACTGCACTACAAATTTGCCACCATGAATTCAGGCAAATCCACCCAGCTCATTCAGGCGCACTTCAACTATCTGGAGCGGGGCATGCATCCTCTGGCGATGACGCCAGCCATCGATGACCGTTTCGGGGTCGGGGTGATCAGTGCCCGGGTTGGCCTTGAACTGAAGGTGGACGTGTTCAGCGACAGCTGCGATCTGTTTGAAATGGTGAAAGAGCGCCATGCGAAGAAACATATCGATGTTTTCATCGTGGACGAGGCCCAGTTCCTGACCCGTGAGCAGGTCTACCAGCTGGCCCGCATCGTCGATGAGCAGGATATTCCGGTGATGGCCTATGGCCTCAAGACCGATTTTCGCGGCGAGCTGTTCCCGGGCTCCTACCATCTGCTCTGTCTGGCCGACAAGTTTGAAGAGCTGAAGAGCATCTGCTGGTGTGGCAACAAGGCTCACATGAACTCCCGGGTCAACGAAGCGGGTCAGGTGATGCGTGATGGCGAACAGGTGGAGATCGGCGGCAACGATCGCTATGTGTCGCTCTGTCGCAAGCACTATCTCGAAGGTCGGGCCTACAAGTAAGTCGGCTGCGATATCTGAATAGTCGAGAAGGGTGCCAATCTGGCGCCCTTTTTATTTTCCTGCTTGCTTCTCTGATGTTCAGTCGATCTCGATATCTACCGGCGCAATGATGGGGTCGGCCACCGGCAGGTGTTGAAACAGCTGGCGAAAATGGTGCTGTACCCGGCCGATATCGACCAGTGACATGCCGGAGGCAAAACCGAACCAGACATAGAGGCCGGTGAGATCGCGAAACATCGGCGGCAGATAGCGGGGAGCGGCGATCAGCCCCTCCAGATAGTGCTGATAGAGCACCGGAATGTCATCCAGTGTCACCTTGCCGACAAACAGCATCGGCAGGATCTCGGGCACCCCTTCCAGTACGGCGCTGCGGATGAAGTTGACCGTCTCCACATAGCCACGCACGTAGGAGAGATCCTTGGTAAAGCAGGCGCCGCCGCCCACCATGCCGCCACGAAAGACCCGCTGGGTGATCTTGTAGGCGTCGTGCTCGCTGGTGCCCTGCTGCACGAAGTGCTGAAACACCTCGATAAAATCGGCGCCGCGCTCGGCCATGTCGATGGCCATCACCCGATCGGAGATACGCTTGGCCCGATCCGGAAAGGAGCTGAAGGTGAGGGTCTCTATCAGGACGGCCAGCCCCTCCTGACAGGCGGTGATCCGCGGTGAACCGGCGCTCAGCCAGGTGGCATAAGGCTGCTGGCGACCGTTGAGGGTGGTGCCGACATGGACCCACCCCTCGTGTACCTCCAGTACCTGCAAATCCAGCTCGGAGAAACGGGCGTGGGAGTTGAGCTTGATGTAGTCGCCACCGGCAGCGGCATCGGAGACGATGCCATCGCTCAGCTTCACTTGCACAGTGCCGTCACTGAAGTAGCTCGACAGCTTGCCCTGCAGTTTGGCGACCGCGGCTTCTCCTTCGAACTCCTTGGGGTAGGGGCGCACCAGATGGCGCGCGCCGGGCAGGGAGAATATATCGCACAGGCGGGCGCCCAGCTCCTTGAGGGTCTTGCGATCCCCACGCAGGTGATCGCTGGCAGAGCCATAAAGCAGCTGGCTGTAACGCTGAAAATCGGGTTGGCCGCGCTGGCGCAGCATCTCGATCACCACCATGTACTGATCGACCGTCTCTTGCAGGATCCGGCCAAGATCGTCCTGTGGCCCCAGTTTTCTGCGGATCCGGTCCCGCAGCTCCTTGAGCTCCAGATACTTGTTGCGCGGATCGAAGCCGAGGGGGAGGGCATCATAGAAGTGCCTGTCGATAGCGGGCAGCTCCCTGCCACCGCTTGCCAGAAAGCGATCCTGCAGATGGCGTGGCCATTTGATGGCATCCAGAATGCGGATGGGTTTTTGCAGGGTGAGCAGCTCATCCGAGAGTGACTTCAGATGAAGGCGATACTTTTCTTGGATAGTCATGGGGCCCCCTGTGGGGCAAGCGTCATCGTGGATTTGGCTGAGTATATGCATAGCGCTTGCCAAAAAAGCGAGCCGCAGGGTTATCGGGTTGGCGTGCTTTTTGTTGATAGCAAATTGGTTTAGACTGCGCCCCTTGATCCCAATCTTGTCGTGGAAATGATGAATATCCCCAGCTCCGAAATGATAATGCGTTGGTTGCAACAGGCTCGTATCGAGCACTATGTCTGCGACCAGTGTCACGGTATCCACATTGTCTCTTTGCAGTCGGTCGATGGTATTCAGGAGAGCCGGATCTTCGTGGAAGAGGAAGGCCTGCTGTTCTCCTCCGAGCTGGAAGTGCGCCCCTCCGCAATGCTGCCGCTGGTTGCCGAACTGGGCCGACTCAATATGCAGTACCCCTCCCTCAAGGTGTTTCTCGATATCATCGATGACAACCTGCCGCGGCTGGTGGTCGGCCACACCGTCTTTACCAAGGCCGGACTCAGCGTCGAGCAGTTCCTGCTGTTCGTGCAAAGCACCATCGCTGCCACCCACGAACTGGTTGCCGAATGCGAACGTTCCGGCTTCCTCAACCTGCCGGAAATCCAGGTCGCACCGGAATCTGTGCATTAAGTGTTCGAACGGTTCGCCAGGTGAAAAAAGCCGTTGACGCGGGCGGGGCTTTCCCCTAAATTACGCCCCGTTCCAGCGCAACAGCGTAGCGAACACCGTGTTGGCTGAACACGTTAAACCACAGACCAAAATTTGGTGAGGTGTCCGAGTGGCTGAAGGAGCACGCCTGGAAAGTGTGTATACGGCAACGTATCGAGGGTTCGAATCCCTCCCTCACCGCCAACTTGCAAAGCCCTGATGGAAACATCAGGGCTTTTTGCTATCCGGTTTTTTGCGAGCGCTGTGGGCAAGCCGATGGCGATGGGCGGCGGGCTCGGGTATAGTCCTGCGCCAATGGCGTTATCCTGTTTTGCTGACCCGTCGTGGCCCTGGTGGTGGCGAGAGGCAGGCCCGTGTAAGGAGTGTTATGAAGTTCAGTCCCCTGCTCGATGAGATGATGAAAGCCCTGCAGGTATTGCCGGGGGTGGGGCCCAAGTCTGCCCAGCGGATGGCTTTTACCCTGCTCGAGCGTGAGCGCAGCGGCGGTTTGCGGTTGGCCCAGTTGCTCTCTCGCGCCCTGACCGAGATTGGCCACTGCAGCCACTGTCGCACCTTTACCGAGAATGACCGCTGCGATATCTGCGCCAATCCCAAGCGGGAAGAGAATGGCCTGCTCTGCGTGGTGGAGAGCCCGGCGGACGTGGCGGCCATCGAGCAGACCGGTCAGTTTTCCGGTCGTTACTTTGTGCTGATGGGCCATCTGTCGCCGCTGGACGGCATAGGCCCGGAGGAGCTGGGGCTCGATATTCTCGAGCGCCGTCTGAAGGAAGAGCACATCAGCGAGCTGATCCTCGCCACCAATCCCACCATTGAAGGGGATGCCACCGCCTGGTATATCGCCGATATGGCCCGCACCGCCGGGGTAGAGGTGAGCCGCATCGCCCACGGGGTGCCGGTAGGGGGCGAGCTGGAGCTGGTGGATGGCACCACGCTCTCCCACTCCCTGATGGGGCGCCAACGCTTGAAATAGCAAGGTGCCAGCCAGTTTCCCCGCATTAATAGCGGTCGCGCTGGGTAAGAAATAGCCGTTTGAGCGGATTTAAAGGGGCGAGTGAGCGGGATTGCACACTCGCCCCTTGATATTTGATTGGCCGTCCCCATCTAGGTTGGGCATATGTTCAACCCGATGTTTCTGAGGATTGGTCCATGACCCAAAGTGTTCATGCCGAAACCCACGGCTTTCAGACTGAAGTCAAACAACTGCTGAGCCTGATGGCTCACAGCCTCTACTCCAACAAAGAAGTATTCCTGCGCGAGCTGATCTCCAACGCATCCGATGCGGCGGACAAGCTGCGCTTCAAGGCGCTTTCCGATGCCTCTTTGTTCGAAAACGACGGCCAGTTGCGTGTGCGTCTGGTGGTGGACAAAGAGAAGCGTACCCTGACCATCTCCGATAACGGGATCGGTATGACCCGTGATCAGGTGATTGAGCACCTGGGTACCATCGCCAAGTCCGGCACCGCAGAATTCTTCAAAAACCTCTCCGGCGATCAGGGTAAGGATTCTCAGCTGATCGGCCAGTTCGGGGTCGGTTTCTACTCCGCCTTTATCGTGGCCGACAAGGTGACCGTGGTCTCCCGTGCCGCCGGTACTGCTCCGGAGCAGGGCGTACAGTGGGAATCGGAAGGGGAAGGCTCCTTCACTGTGGCTGACGTGACCAAAGAGGGTCGCGGAACCGACGTTATCCTGCACCTGCGCGCCGAAGAGGACGAGTTCCTCGACGACTGGCGTCTGCGCTCCGTGGTGGGCAAATATTCCGATCACATCAGCGTGCCTGTAGAGATGTACAAAGAAGGCACCCCGGATCGCGAAGAGGATGGTGAGACCATCGTCGGCACCCCGGGTGAGTGGGAGCAGGTCAACCGCGCCACGGCACTCTGGACCCGCAACCCGAAAGATATCAAGGACGAGGAGTATCAGGAGTTCTACAAGCACGTCGCCCACGACTTTGAAGATCCGCTGCTGTGGGGCCACAACCGGGTGGAAGGGGCGCAGGAGTACACCAGCCTGCTCTACGTACCGGCCCGCGCACCGTTCGACCTCTACAACCGCGAGCAGAAGCACGGTCTGAAGCTCTACGTACAGCGCGTCTTCATCATGGATGACGCCGAGCAGTTTATGCCGACCTACCTGCGTTTCGTCAAAGGGGTGCTGGACTCCAACGATCTGCCTCTCAACGTCAGCCGCGAGATCCTGCAGGACAACAAGGTGACCGCCTCCCTGCGCAAGGCTTGCTCAAAGCGCGTGCTGACCATGCTCTCCAAGCTGGCGAAAGATGATGCCGAGAAGTACGCCAAGTTCTGGAAAGAGTTCGGTAACGTGCTCAAAGAGGGCCCGGCCGAGGATTACGCCAACCGCGAAGAGATCGCCAAGCTCCTGCGCTTTGCTAGCACCGCTGGTGAGGGCGAAGCCCAGACCGTCTCTCTCGAGGATTACGTTGGCCGCATGAAGGAAGGTCAGCAGAAGATTTACTACATCACCGCCGACTCTTATGCCGCTGCCAAGAACAGCCCGCATCTCGAGATCTTCCGCAAGAAGGGTGTCGAAGTGCTGCTGATGTGGGAGCGCGTGGACGAGTGGCTGATGAGCCACCTGACCGAGTTCGACGGCAAGCAGCTCATCTCCGTCACCCGTGGCGAACTGGATCTCGGCGATCTGGAAGACGAAGCCTCCAAACAGGCGCAGGAGGAGGCCGAGAAGGCCAACGCCGGTCTGGTGGAGCGGGTCAAGAAGAGCCTGGGTGATGCAGTGAAAGAGGTGCGTGTCACTCACCGTCTAACCGACTCCCCCTCCTGTATCGTCACCGACGCTTACGGTATGAGCACCCAGATGATCAAGCTGATGCGTGCAGCCGGCCAGCCGGTACCGGAGCAGAAGTACATTCTGGAGCTCAACCCTGATCACGCGCTGGTGAAGAAACTCGACACCATTGAAGACGAGGCACTGTTCGGTGAGTGGGTCACCCTGCTGCACGAACAGGCCCAGTTGGCCGAGCAGGGCGGGCTGAACGATCCGGCGAACTTCGTCTCCCGCATCAACCGTCTGTTGCTGCAAGCCTAAGCAGCAACGCCGGTAACAGAAAGCCCACTGCATGCAGTGGGCTTTTTTGATCCCGCCGTGTGAGCTCGTCGAAACACAGCGGTGAGGGAGGCGGCCAGCGCCTCTCTATTTGCGGTATTCGTTGTTGTAGTTCTGGATGAGACGGCGAGTCACCTCATGCTGGGGATCGGCAAACACCTTGAGGGTCTTGCCGCGCTCCACCACCCGACCTTCGTGCATCACCAGCACTTCGTCGCTGATATGGCTGACGATGCCCAAGTCGTTGGCTACCAGCACATAGCTCAGTCCCATGGTCTCCTGCATCTCCAGCAGCAGATTGATGATCTGGGAGCGTACCGAGATATCCAGGGTGGAGAGCGCCTCATCGGCCACCACTATCTTGGGGTTGAGGATCAGCGCCCGCGCCAGCGCCACCCGCTGCTGCTGACCGGAGGAGAGCATCTGCGGATAGAACAGGGCGTGATCCGGCAGCATCCCCACCATACGCAGGGTCTGCACCACCTTCTCGCGGCGCTCCTCCTCGGTCATCTCGGTGTTGAGACGCAGCGGGGTTTCCAGAATTTGGCCGACCCGGATCTTGCGGTTCAGCGAGGTGTTGGGATCCTGAAAAATCATCCGCAGCAGTTTGCAGCGAGTCTGGTAATCGCCATGCACCATCAGCTGGCCGTCGATGGCGATGTCGCCGCTGGTGGGCTCGATCATGCCAGCCAGAATGCGGGCGAGGGTGCTCTTGCCGGAGCCAGCTTCGCCGACGATGGCGAGGGTCTGACCCACTTCGAGATCGAACGAGAGGGGCTTGATCGCCTCCACCGCCTGACGACGGAACAGACCGGTGCGGTTCTGGTAGGTTTTGCTAAGGCCTCTGACCTGCAACAGGGATGGCTCGATCACAAGCGGGGCTCCTTCATGGGGGCATTAACGGTCATCATTTTTTCGGCTCCTCCATGTTCAGCGGGAAGTGGCAGCTGAACTGATGGCCCTTGATCTTGTTCATCAACGGAGTCTGCACGCACTGCTTCTGGGCGTAGGGGCAGCGCGGCCCCAGACGGCAGCCGATGGGCAGGTGTTGCAGCGGCGGGATGACGCCGGGCAGGGTCTCGAGGCGCGATTTGTGGCGCACCAGCTTGTCAAAGTCGGGGATCGATTTGAGCAGGGCATCGGTATAGGGGTGATGCGGGGTCTCGAGGATCTGCTCCCGGGTGCCCACTTCCACCATCTGGCCGCAGTACATCACGTTGATGGTATCGGTCAGGTTGGCGATGGCGGCGATATCGTTACTGATGATCAGGATGGTGGTATTACCCAGCTTGTTCATCTTGTCCAGCAGTCGCAGGATCTGGGAGTGGGTGGTGGACTCCATGGCGCTGGTGGGCTCGTCGGCTACCAGCAGACGCGGCTGGTTGGCAATGGCCATGGCGATCATCACCTTCTGGCACATGCCATCCGACAGCTCGTGGGGATAGGCGCGCATCACCTTGCGGTGATCCTTGACGCCTACCCGGTGCAGCAGGGCGATGGCCTTCTTCTTGCGCCACTGGAAGCGCTGCCAGAATTGTCCCTCGAACGAATCGGTCGGGATCGCCTCTTCCAGCTGGGTGCCGATCTCCTCGGAGGGGTCGAGACAGCTGATGGGGTCCTGGAAGATCATGGCGATCTCGCGGCCCATGATGCGACGGCGCTCCTTGGGGGCCATGGTCAGCAGATCCATGTCGTTGAAGCGCATCCGGTCGGCACGTACCGTCCAGTTGTCCTTCTCGATGCCGACGATCACTTTGGCGATCAGACTTTTACCGGAGCCGGATTCACCCACCAGACCGCGGATCTCCCCCTCGGTCAGGGTCAGGCTCACCTTGTCCACCGCCTTGACCTTGCCTTGCGGGGTATCTATCTCGATGGTGAGATTGCGTATGTCGAGCAGCGGCATCAGTCGTTCCCCTCTTTGAGTGCTTCGCGAATGCCTTCACCAACTAAATTGGTCACCAGCACGCTGAACAGGATGGCGATGCCGGGCAGGGTGACTGTCCAGGGGGCGAGATAGATAAGGTCGCTCGAATCGGCCAGCATGGTGCCCCACTCCGGTTGGGGAGATTGGGCGCCGAGGCCAAGAAAACCGACTGCCGAGATATCGAGAATAGCTGCCGACAAGGTGCGGGTGGTCTGGGCCACCAGGGTTTCGACAATGTTGGGCAAAATAGCCAGACGCATGATCCGGAAGGGGGGCGAGCCATCGAGGCGGCTGGCGGTGATGTACTCCTTCTGCATCTCGGCATGTACTGCGTTGTAGGTGGCCCGGATAAAGGGCGGGATCAACGCCAGGGTAATGGCTATCAGGGTATTGCCAAAACCTGGCCCCATGATGGCGACCATGATGATGGCCATCAGCAGGGAGGGGATGGAGAGCAGGGTATCGAGCAGGTGGTGCAGCACGCTCGATTTAAGTCCCTTGCTCATCCCGCCGAGGATACCGATGGCGGAGCCCACCACCATGGCGATCACCACCACGACCAGCGCATAGCCGAAAGTGAGGCGCGCCCCCACCACCAGCCGGGAGAGCATGTCGCGCCCCAGATCGTCGGTGCCGAGGAAGTAGTCGATGTTGCCGGTCGCCGCCCAGGAGGGGGCCAGCAGCAGCTTGTCGGTGTGCTGTTCATCTATGCCATAGGGGACGACCAGCGGCCCCACCAGCGTGATGAGCAGCAACAGCAAAAAGCACCATAGCCCCGCCATCGCCAGCGGATTGCGGCTGTAGGAGGCCCACGTTTGCTCAAGGGGCGAGAGGATCTTGAGCTCGGGATAGATGTTCGATTTATCTTGCATAGGATACTTGGCTCCTGGTCACGCCATGAGCGCGTTCAATCTTGTTTGGCATACAACTCTTTGCGCCGTGCCGGATAGATAAGGGTGGTCAGCAACTCGGTGCTGACGCTGGTCAGGATCACGAAACTGGCCACCACCAGGGTCGCGCCGCGAATGGCGGCGTAATCCTGCAGGGCGATGCTGCTGATGAGCCAGCGGCCGATCCCGTGCCACTCGAACACCACCTCGGTGATCATGGCGGAGGTGAGTACGCTGCCTAGCTGCAGACCCAGCAGCGGCAGTACCGGCGGCAGGGCGTTCTTCAGACCATGGCGCCAGACGATCTGCGCTTTGGAAAGGCCCCGGCTCGCTGCCGCCTTGATGTAGTTCTGCTTCATCACGTCGATGAGGGAGCTGCGCACATGGCGGATCACCTCGGTGGTGGGCACCACCGCCAGCACCAATGACGGAAGGATCAGGTGGCGCAGGGCATCGTGCAGCGCCGCTTGCCGCCAGGGTTCGTTGCTGAGCAGCACATCGATCACCGCGATGCCGGTAATGGGGGGGACGTCGTAGAGCAGGCTGATCTGCCCGGAGGCTGGCAACCAGCCGAGATCCAGCGAAAAGAGCATTACCACCAGCAGCGCCAGCCAGAACACCGGCACCGCATAGCCGATAAGACCGGCAGTCATGATGGAGAGATCCAGCGTCTTGCCCTGGGACAGGGCCGCCAGGGTGCCGAGAGGGATCCCCACCAGTAGTGAGATGGCGAACGCCGCCAGACAGAGGATGAGGGTCGCCGGGAAGTAGTGGCGGATCTCGTCCAGCACCGGTAGCCCGGAGACGCTGGAGAGCCCCAGGTCACCTGCGAAAATGCGACGCAGGAAATCGGGGTAGCCGCTCCAGAAGCTGAGTTGATGGCCGATCAGCCGATAGTCCAGCAGATAGGCAACAAAGGTCAGCGCCAGCAGGGTGATGAGCAGCAGGTTGATGCGGCGCAAGGTGTATAGAAGCATGCTTACTCCCTGTGAGCCTGGTTGAAGGAGGTGCCGCCAAAGGGCATCAGCGTCAGGCCCTCGATGTCGCTGCGGCTGACCTGGGTACGCAAGGCGTGCGCCAGCGGGATCAGCGGCAGCTGTTCGTTAAGCAGGGTCTGGGCATAGTAGTAGTTGCGCAGCCGGAACGAGAGCTGGGGCGTGGTGACCGCATCATCCAGCAACTGATCGAAGGCCGGGCTACACCAGCGGCTGTAGTTGTTGCCGCGCTCCACTGCCGAGCAGCTCAGCAGCTGGCGGAAGAAGTTGTCCGGATCGGCGTTGTCGGCAATCCAGCCGGAGAGCAGACTGTCGTACTGCCCCTTGGTGAGGCGGCCTTCGATCACCGGCCACTCCCGTTGCACGATCTTGAGCTTGATCCCGACCTTGGCCAGATCGCTGCGGATCAGCTGGGCGGTCTTGACCGCATCCGGGTTGTAGGGGCGGGCGTCCGGTTGCACCAGCACCTGCATCTCGAACCCTTTCTCCAGACCCGCCTCCTTGAGCAGCTGACGCGCCCGTTTCAGGTCGGGTTTGCGCTCGGGCAGGCTGGGGTTGTACCCCCATGAGAGGGTCGGCAGCAGGCTGTTGGCGGGCAGGCCGGTATCGAAATAGACCGCCTGAAGCAGGTTGTCGATATTGATGGCGCTGGCAATGGCCTGACGCACCTTGACGTTGTTGAACGGCGGCTTGCGGGTATTGAGGGCCAAAAAGGCCACGTTCATCCCCGACTGGACCGAGAGGCTCAGCGCCGGATTTTGCTTGATCACCGAGAGCTGGCTGGCGGAAGGGGTGCTCATCACGTCGCACTCGCCGGTCAGCAGCTTGGCCAGCCGTTTGGCGGATTTGGGGGTGATGTCGTAGACCAGCTGTTCAATCTTGGCATCGCCGCCCCAGTAGCCAGGGTGGCGCAGATAGCGGATGAACTCGTTGTGGCGATACTCCTTGAAGCTGAACGGCCCGGTGCCGATGGGGCGGCTATCCAGCAGGGCTGGCGTGCCCGCCTGCAACATCTGCTCGGCGTATTCGGCGGAGAGGATCACCGCATAGTCGCTGGCCAGGGTGGCGAGGAAGGAGGCGTTCGGCTGGTTCAGCTCGAATACCACCGTCTGCGGCCCCTTCTTGCTCACCCGCTTGATCAGCAGATCTTGCCCCAGGCTGTAGAAGTAGGGGTAATCGCCGCCGGAGACATTGTGATAGGGGTGCTGTTCGTCAAGCTGACGGGCATAGGTAAAGACCACGTCATCGGCATTGAAGGTGCGGGTGGGCTTGAACCAGGGGGTATGGTGAAACGTCACCCCCTTGCGCAGGGTCAAGGTATAGGTGAGGCCATCCTCGCTGACATGCCAGTTGGTGGCGAGCGCCGGCTCCAGCGCCAGGGTGTTGGGGTTCACCTCCAGCAGGCGGTCGTAGAGCGGACGGGCACTGGCATCCAGTGTCACCCCGGAGTTGGAAACATGGGGATTGAAGGAGAGGGGGGAGCCCTCAGCACAATAGATGAGTCCGGTTTTGGAGGCCTCGGGTTGCTTCTGGCAGCCGGTGACCAGTACCAGCAGACCCAGCAGCAAGGGTGTGAGCATTCTCATTGTTGAACCATGTTCTTATAGGGGTTTTGTACGCACGTTTTGATACAAATGTGCCAGCGCGAAGGCTGGCGTGTTGCTGGAGTCGGCATCAACCGCGCTCCTTCACTCTTGTTCTGCATCGTTATCGCCATCCAGCAGCTGATATTTGCGTAGCATGCCACGGAACTGGTGATAGCTTAAGGCCAGCAGTTGAGCGGCT
The DNA here is from genome assembly GCF_051919165.1 of Aeromonas sp. 96A. Taxonomy (NCBI): domain Bacteria; kingdom Pseudomonadati; phylum Pseudomonadota; class Gammaproteobacteria; order Aeromonadales; family Aeromonadaceae; genus Aeromonas; species Aeromonas sp. 96A. The sequence continues at coordinate 42,757 of NZ_JBQBFE010000001.1, forward strand.
TTGCGCTGATTATACTGGGATTGCTGCATCGCTTGCTTGAGTAAATTAATCTCGTACTCCGCCACCGCCTGCTTGAGATCGAGCGGCAAGGCGAGGGGGGATGCAGATTGTACCTCGCTTCGGGCCTCTTGCGCAGGTTGCGTGACCTGTGGTCGCCAGGGGGAATCAAACGGGTTGAGCACCAGGGTCGAGAGTGGCAGCTGGGGATTGCCCTGACGATAGATACTTCGCTCCACCACGTTCTTCAGCTCCCGCACGTTGCCCGGCCAGTGGTAATCCAGCAGCAACTGGGTCGCCTTGCGCGAGAAACCGGCAAACAGCGGATAGCCCAGCTCCCGGGTCATGCTGTGGGCGAAGTGCTCCGCCAGCATCAGGATATCTTCCCGCCGCTCCCGCAAGGGGGGGAGGGTGATCACATCAAACGCGAGCCGGTCGAGCAGATCGTGGCGAAACTGCCCCTTGTCGGCCAGCGCAGGGAGATCCTCGTTGGTGGCGCAGACCAGTCGCACATCCACCTTGAGGGGCTTGGCCCCACCCACCCGCTCGAACTCGCCATACTCGATGACCCGCAGCAGCTTCTCCTGCACCCGGGCGCTGGTGGTGGCCAGCTCGTCGAGGAATAGGGTGCCGCCATCGGCCCGCTCGAAGCGGCCCTGATGGCGCTTGGCTGCACCGGTAAACGACCCCGCTTCGTGACCGAACAGCTCGGTCTCCAGCAGGCTCTCACTCAGGGTGGCGCAGTTGATGGTGACAAAGCTTTGATCCCAGCGCGCCGAGAGATAATGTAGGCGGTGGGCGATCAGCTCCTTGCCCGTCCCCCGCTCACCGATGATCAGCACGGGTTTGCGCAGCGGGGCGAGCCGTGAGGCCTGCTCAATGATCTCGAGAAATGCGTTGGATTCCCCCAGCAGGCTTTCCGTGGCCGTGGTCATAGTGATCCCTGTCAGTTGTAAAAGCTGGTCAATCTTACCAAAAGTTGGTGATTTTAATCATCACTTGCGCGAGGCATCTTGCAATCCGGCTATTCTGCCCCATATAAATCAACAAGTTAAATTTTGTTCCAGATTGGCACACAAGTTGCCATTGTCAATGGAGAAACAACGCCATGCCAATAACAGGAGTGCAATCATGAGTATTTTTTCCCGTCTGGCCGACATCATCAATTCCAACCTGACGGCCCTGCTCGACAAGGCAGAAGATCCCCAGAAGATGGTGCGCCTGATCATCCAGGAGATGGAGGACGAGCTGGTCAAGGAGCGTTCCAATCTGGCCCGCTTCCTCGCCAGCCAGAAAGAGATTGGCCGTCAGGTCGCCCGTCATCAGGAGCGGGTCGACGAGTGGCAAGCCAAGGCCGAGATGGCCCTGACCAAAGGGCGTGAAGATCTGGCCCGCGCGGCCCTTATCGAGAAGAAGAAACAGACCGAGTTGTCAGAGACCCTCTACCGCGAGCAGCAGGCGGTCGACAGCGGCATCGAGAAGCTGGGTGAGGAGATCCGCCAGCTCGAAGCCAAGCTGGAAGATGCCCGCGCCCGTCAAAAGGCGATGGCCATTCGCACCGAAGCGGCCAGCAGCCGTCTCAATGTGCAGAGCCAGGTAGCCCGTGGCGAGAGCCTGGCGGTGGTGAGCAAGTTTGAGCGGATGGAGCGTCGCATCGACGAAATGGAAGCGCGCGCCGATCTGGGACAGTCCGACAAGGCGCTGGCGCAGCAGTTTGCCGAGCTGGAAGTGGACGATCAGATAAGCCGCGAGTTGGAAGCCATGCGCCAGAAGCTGGGCCAGGGCGACAGCAAAAGCGAAGGCAAACAGGGGGAGTAACAGATGGAAGATCTGCTGGGCGTATTGATGGTTCCCATGGTGGTCTTCATGGTGGTGGTAGCCCCCATCTGGCTGGTGCTGCACTATCGTGCCAAGGGGCGGATTGGCGCCGGTCTTGCTGATAGCGAGCGGGAACAGCTGCAAGGGCTGCTGGCTCGCACCGAGAAGATGCAGGAGCGAGTGGGCGCGCTGGAGTCGATTCTGGATGCGGAAGTACCCGGTTGGAGGAACAAGGTATGAGCAGTGTCAGTCGTGAAGGGCGTAACCTCTATCGTGATCCCCAGCGTGGCAAGATAGCCGGGATCTGTGCCGGTTTGGCTGAGTATTTCGGGGTGGAGACCTGGATCGTGCGGCTGCTCGCCATCAGTGGCCTTATCTTCGCCGGTTTCATCACCTTCACCGCCTATATCGCCGCCTGGTTCTTGCTCGACAAAAAGCCGGTCACCCTCTATTCGCAAGAGGACGCCGACTTTGCCGAGGTGCGGATGAAGGCCCGCAGCTGGCAGGCGGGGATCACCCCGCATCAGGCGCTGGGCCGCATCGCGCAGGAACTTGACGCGCTGGAGCCCAGAGTTCAGCGGATCGAGAAACTGGTGACCTCCAGGGAGTTCACCCTGCAGCGGGAATTTCGCAAGCTGTAGTGCTTGCTGAAGCCCCCATGTCGATGGCGGCGCCTCCCGTGATGCGCCACCATCGACACCAGCTATCCAGATGCAACCACCAAGGGAGAACGGGTCAAGCCTTGATACTCAATAAACTGGAACAGAAGTTGACTCGCCTGCAACACAAGGCGAACGACGTGGTGAACCGGGTGCGGGATCGCCATATTCGGCTGGCGGTGACCGGCCTCTCTCGCAGCGGTAAAACCGCCTTTATCACGGCGCTGGTCAACCAGCTGGAACACGCGGCCATCGACGGCCGTTTGCCGTTGTGGGATGCCCTGCGTCAGGGGCGCATCCTCGGTGCCCGCCGGGTGCCGCAGCTCAATGCCCACATCCCCACCTTTGCCTACGAGCGTGGCCTCGACTCCCTGTTTGGCGATCCACCTGCCTGGCCCGAGCCCACCCGCGGCGTGGCCGAAGTGCGCCTCGAAATCCGCTATCGCACCCGTCACCCTCTGCGCAAGCATCTGGGGGAGATCTCCACCCTCTACGTGGATCTGGTGGACTACCCCGGGGAGTGGCTGCTCGACTTGCCGCTCCTTGAGATGAGCTACGAGCAGTGGAGCGAACAGGTGCGCGAGCAGCTTCGTCGCCCAGAGCTGCAGGCACTCGCCGCCAGCTGGCTGACCCCCGGGTGGCAGGCCGATCAGCGCTTCGAAGAGCGGCCGGTGGCTGAGCTGGCCGAGCGCTACACTGCCTACTTGCATGCTTGCAAACAGGAGCTGGGGCTGCACCTGATCCAGCCCGGCCGTTTCGTGTTGCCGGGGGAGTATGCCGGTGCCCCCATGCTGCAGTTTGTCCCCTGGGTGTGGGAGATGCCTGTCGGCGAGCCCGCCGATGGCACCCTTTACGCCACTCTCAAGCAGCGCTTCGAGCAGTACAAGCAGCATCTGGTGCAGGGTTTTTATGAGCAGCACTTTGCCGGCTTTGATCGCCAGATCGTGCTGGTGGATTGCCTGCAGCCGCTTAACGCCGGGGCGGCCAGCTTTGGCGACATGCAGCAGGCCATCGCCCGCATCATGGAGAGCTTTGCCTACGGCAAGAGCAACTGGTGGCGGCGGCTCTTTTCGCCCCGTATCGACAAGCTGCTCTTTGTGGCGAGCAAGGCCGATCACGTCACCCCCGAACAGCATGCGCCCATGGTCTCACTGCTGCAGCATCTGGTGCGCAGTGGCCGCGGCCAGGCCCGTTTTGAGGGGATCACCACCGAGTGTCTGGCGCTCGCCGCCATCAAGGCGACCGAGGTGGGCAAGGGGGTGGCCAATGGCCGCGAGTTCCCCGCCATCCGCGGCACCAGCCTGAGCGGTGAGCCGCTGCTGCTGTTCCCCGGGGAGGTGCCGCCCCATATTCCCCCTGCGCAGTGGTGGAACAGTCAGGGTTTTGATTTTCAGGCGTTTCGCCCTATGCCTATGAGCGCCCATCAGGCTCTGCCCCATATCCGGCTCGATGCGGCGCTGGAGTTTCTGCTCGGGGATCACCTCGAATAACGGTGTGCGGCTCGGGTTTGTTTCCTGCGCCGCCCGCAGGAGACTGTTTTCAGGAGAACAAGGCGATGAACGATCAGATAAAAGAGCGGCCACCGCTGCAGGGCAAGGTGATCCTTGAGCCTGCCTTGACGGTGGCCAGTGACGAGCGACCGCCCGCACCAGCCCAGCGGCTGGAGGAGGCGAGTTTCGAGCGTCTAGATGAGCTGGACGAGTTCACCGAGGTGGAGAGCGCCCTCGTCAGCAAACCGCGCCGCCGCCATCGGCTGCTGGCGTGGGGGCTGGGGGCAGTCGGTCTGCTCTCGTTGGGCCAGTATGGCGCCTTTCTTTACGATCAATTCCTCACCACCCCGCTCTGGGGCAGCGCCTGGCTGGCGGCCTCGGCGCTGGTGGCGGCGGGGACCGCCAGCGTGGTGGGGCGCGAGTGGCTGCGGCTGCGCACCCTCAAGCGGCGTCAGGATGTGCGCTCGCGAGCAGAAGATCTGCTGGCCCATCAGGGAGTCGGGCAGGGGCAGGCCTTTTGCGAAGGGTTGGCGGTCAAAAGTGGCGACAAGGGGCGCGAAGGGTATCAAACCTGGCTGGCCCAGCTCGATGAGAGCCACAGCGATCGGGAAGTGCTGACTCTCTATAGCCAGCTGGTGCTCGGCGAGCGCGACAAGCTGGCACAGGCGCGGGTGGCCAAATGGTCGGGGGAGGCCGCTGTGCTGGTGGCGCTGAGTCCGCTCGCTACCGTCGACATGATGCTGATGCTGTGGCGCAACCTGCGGATGATCGAGGATATCGCCGATGTCTACGCCATCGAACTTGGCTACTGGAGCCGCATACGTCTGATCCGTCAGGTGTTTCGCAACATGCTCTACGCCGGTGCCACCGAGCTGGTGACCGAGGTGGGGATGGACTTGCTGGGCGCCGAGTTTGCCGCCAAGCTCTCTGCCCGCGCGGCGCAAGGGGTGGGTGCCGGTCTGCTCACCGCCCGCCTTGGCCTGCGCACCATAGAGGCTTGCCGACCGCTGCCCTGGTGTGCGGACGAGAAGCCGAAACTGGGTGAGCTGCGCAAGCGGCTGATCGGCCAGCTGGCGGGGTATCTCAATAAGCCTTGATGGCTGCTGGAGATTAATAGCGGTTGTCACAATTTATTTACAACTGTTTCAGGCAGCCGACTCATGGGTCGGCTGCTTTTTTTGTTGCCATTTCGTTACAGTGAAATCGTGATGAAACGGCAAGGCGCCTTGATGTGGCGCCAGAGGATGGAACCGCTATGGCAACCTTTTACACCGCCCACCAGCCGGATGCTGACGGGGTGATCCACTACAGCCACGAAGAGCACGGCACCTGGCAGATCCTGATCGAACGTCAGTTCGCCGCTCTTGCTGGCAAGGGGTGTAACGAGTATCTGGCCGGTCTCGACAGACTGGGGCTGCCCCGTGATCGCATCCCCCAGCTGGCCGAGATCAACGCCGTCTTGCAGCCTGCGACCGGCTGGTCGGTGGCGGCGGTGCCTGCGCTTATCTCGTTCGATCGCTTCTTCGCCCTGCTGGCCAATCGCCAGTTTCCGGTGGCCACCTTTATCCGGCGCCGGGACGAGCTCGACTACCTGCAAGAGCCCGATATCTTTCACGAGATCTTCGGCCACTGCGCCATGCTGACCAATCCGGCCTTTGCCCACTTCACCCACCTCTACGGTCAGTTGGGGCAGCAGGCGAGCAAGGAGCAGCGGGTTTTTCTGGCGCGGCTCTACTGGTTCACCGTGGAGTTTGGCCTCTTGGCAACGCCGGACGGGCTGCGTATCTACGGTGGCGGCATTCTCTCCTCCATCGGCGAGACAGCTTATGCCCTCTGTGGCAAACCGCTGCTGCAACCCTTCGATCTGTTGACCGTGCTGCGCACCCCGTATCGCATCGACATCATGCAGCCCACCTATTTTGTGCTGCCGAGTCTCGATCATCTCTACCAGTTGACTGGGGAGGAGATCATGGCTGCTCTGGCGGAGGCCAGTCGGCTTGGCCTCTATCCGCCACGTTTTGAGGTTCCTGCTGGCAAACAGGCGAGCTGACCAAAAGCAAACAACCCTATTTCATTGTCATTAATTTTTCATTAATTCAAGCAGGAGTAACCCATGTCCGAACTGGCCAGCCAACAGTGTGAAGCGTGTCGCGCCGATGCCCCCAAGGTGAGCGATGAGGAGCTGCGCGAGCTGATGCAGCTTATTCCCGACTGGCAGCCGCTGGTGGAGGAGGGGGCGCTGCAACTGCGGCGGGAATTTACGTTTCGCAACTTCAAGGAAGCGCTGGCCTTTACCAACCGCCTGGGGGAGCTGGCGGAAGCGGAGTTCCATCATCCCGCGATCCTGACCGAGTGGGGGAAGGTGACCGTCAGCTGGTGGACCCACAAGATCGGCGGATTACACCGCAACGACTTCATCATGGCTGCGCGTACAGACCAATTGCCCAGATAATCTGAGAACAGGTTGAGGCGGAGTATCCCCCTTCCTGCATTTCTGACTGAATGGGGGAAGGTGACCGTCAGCTGGTGGATGCATAAGATCGGCGGTTTGCATCGCAACGACTTCATCATGGCGGCGCGCACCGATCAGTTGCTTCGGTAATCGCACCCCACACCAGCGTCATCGGTTGACCCGGGCCTGCCTGCGAAAGCGGGGCAGGCCCGCATTTTTATGGGCTGGCGCTCGCACTGGGGGGATCGAGACTGTATTATCCGCTCATTCATAGAGTTAGCTAGGAAGTGTGTCCCGAATGCGTCTTGAAGTCAGCTGTGAAGACCGCCTGGGCCTGACCCGGGAACTGCTCGACCGCTTGGTGGAGCACAATATCGATCTGCGCGGCATCGAAATCGATACCTCAGGCATCATCTATCTCAACTTTCCCGAGCTGGAGTTCAGTGATTTTCAGCACCTGATGCCGGAGATCCGCCGTATTCCCGGCGTCTACGACGTCAAGACTATCCCCTACATGCCTTCCGAGCGAGAGCACCACGAGATCGAGGCGCTGCTCAAGGCGCTGCCGGATCTGGTCTTCTCCCTCGACAGCAAGGGCAAGGTGACCCAGGCCAACCAGTCTGCCCTCACCACCCTCGGCTTGCCGGTGGAGGAGGTGCGCGGCGTGGCGCTCGGTTCGCTGGTCAAGGGTTTCTCCTTCACCCGCTGGCTGGAGGCGAGCGAGATCAAGCCGCAGACCTGCAAGCTCAGTTTCAATGGCGAAGAGTATCTGGCAGATCTGATGCCGCTGTTCGTGGCAGAAGCCCGCGGCAAGCAGGCGCTGGCCGGGGCCGTGGTGGTGCTCAAATCTGCCCGTCGGGTCGGCCTGCATTTCAGCGCGCTTCATGCGGTGGAAGTGGGGGGCTTCGAGCATCTGCAGGCCGAGAGCCCCAAGATGAAAGAGGTGCTGTCGCAAGCGCGCAAACTGGCGATGCAGGATGCGCCGCTGCTGATCGTCGGCGAGACCGGCACCGGCAAGGAGCTGCTGGCCCGCGCCTGTCACGGGGCCAGCCTGCGCTCCAGCCACCCCTTTATGGCCCTCAACTGCGCCGCCATGCCCGATAACGTGGCCGAGAGCGAGCTGTTTGGTTATGCCCCCGGCGCCTTTGGCAACAACACCGAGGGCAAGCGCGGTGTGCTGGAGCTGGCGAGCGGCGGCACCTTGATGCTGGACGAGATCGGCGACATGTCTCCCCATCTGCAGACCAAGTTTTTGCGGGTGTTGCAGGATGGGGTATTCCGCCGGGTCGGTGACGAGCAGGAGGTGAAGGTCAACGTGCGTTTCATCTGCACCACCCAGAAGCAGTTGCTGGATCTGGTGCACGAAGGAACCTTCCGCGAGGATCTCTACTACCGCCTCAACGTGCTCAGTCTGGCGCTGCCCCCCCTGCGCGAGCGCAAGGCGGACATCATGGTGCTGGCCCAGCAGTTTGTCTCCCGCTTTGCCAGCGAATTGCAGCGACCCCGTCCGCGCTTTACCCGCAACATGGCCGACTACCTGACCGCCTACCGCTGGCCGGGCAACGTGCGTCAGCTGCGCAACTGTCTCTACCGTGCCATGACCCTGCTGGAAGGGGATGAACTGGGGCCCGAGCAGATCGACCTGCCGGTGGCGGCCGATACCATGCCGCTGATCGACGAGTGGTTTGAGGGGAATCTCGACGATGCGGTGAAGCGCTTCGAGAGCCAGCTGCTGGCCCGGCTCTATCCCGCCTTCCCGTCGACCCGTCAGCTGGCCAAACGCCTGGGCGTGTCGCATACCGCCATCGCCAACAAGCTGCGGGAATACGGCATCAGCAAGAAGTGATTTCCGTCTTGTTGCCTGCCACCAGAGAGCCCGTTACCAGACGGGCTCTCCGTTTTCTTTACACGAACTCGGTAGTTGATGGCGGGGTGAGACTTGTCAGGCCAGAGTCAGCCAACTTACTATCTGGGTTCATCTACCCGAACCGCAATGCCATAGCAGCGGTATTGTCAAGGCGACCACCTCCCGATCATGCTGTTACTCTTTTCCCCCCGTTTAACTGCCCGTCTGGCGCTCCTGTTGATTGCGTTTGGCCTGCTGTTGCCCCGCGCGCTGGCGGAAACGGCCGCAGAGAGCCGGGCGACGGCGGTCAGGGAGCTGGTGCTCGATATCATGAGTTATACCCGCTGGCCCACCGAGCCTGCGGTGCTGCGCATGTGTGTGGCGGCGCCGACCGAATATGCCGGCGCCCTCTTTACCATCGATCGTCAGGCCAATGGGCGCACCGTGCAGGTCCATCGTTACGAGGCGAGCGATCCGGCCATCAGCGATCACTGCGATGTGCTCTATCTGGGAGTGCTCGACGAGCCGACCCGGATTGCGCTGTTTGCCCGCCTGCAGGGACACCCAGTGCTCAGCATCAGCGAATACAACCACGACTGTTCCACCAGCTCGGTGTTCTGCCTGCAGACCTCGCCGGACAGCGTGCGGGTGCGGTTTAAAGTGAACCTCGATGCCCTGGCCCTGAGCGGCGTGCGGGTGCATCCCGCCGTGCTCAAGCTGGCCCATGCCGACAAGGGGGTCCCATGAGACGACAGGTGAGCGCGGCTCCCCGCCGTCTGACCCTGCGTCAGAGCCTGGGGCGAACCCATCTGGTGGCCGCCATCACAGCCGTCAGCGTGGCGGGACTCTTTTTTACACTGGTGGCCCTGCTGGTAGTGCGTTTTTACGCCGACCACAATCTGGAGCTGGTAGCCCGCGCCATCAGCTACAGCGCCGAGGCGGCGGTGGTGTTCCATGATGAGGAGGCGGCGAGCGAGGCGCTCAGTGGTATCGTTGCCAAGGAAGAGGTGGCCCAAGCCACTATCGTACTGACCAATGGTCAGCTGCTCGCCAGTTGGGAGCGCCCCAGAAGCAACCCGCTGGTGACGCTCGAAGACTATCTGGCCCAACTGCTGATGCCGGGGCCTGTCAAACTCCCCATGCTGCGGGGTGGTGAGCAGATCGCCACCATCGAGCTGCGGGGCCACGGTGAATACCTGCTGCTGTTCTTGCTCTCGGCGCTGCTGGTGATGGTGGTTTGCCTGATGCTGAGCGCCATGGTGGCACTCTATGTGGCTGACCGGATGCAGGTCTCCATCACCGCACCGCTGCGCAAACTGGCACTTGTCGCCCACTCGGTACGCCGACAGCGCACCCTGGGGATGCGGGCGCCACCGGCCGATATCGTCGAGATTAACGAGCTGGGGGATGACTTCAACTCCCTGCTTGACGAGCTGCAAGCCTGGCAGGCCCAGCAGGCCCGCGAAAATGCCAGCCTGCTCCATCAGGCTACCCACGATGCCCTCACCGGACTGCCCAATCGCGCCCTGTTTGAAGCGCGGCTCGCGCAGGCCATCTCCCTCGGCGAGCAAGAGGGGTTTGCGCTGCTCTATCTCGACTGCGATCGCTTCAAGCAAATTAATGACACGCTGGGGCACAACGCCGGTGACGATGTGCTGATCGCGCTCTCAAGACGGGTGCAGCATCAGCTGCGTCCGGATGATCTGGTGTTTCGCCTCGGTGGTGACGAGTTTGCGGTGCTGGTTGGTTCACTCCAGCGACAGCATGAGGTGGAAGAGGTGATTGGCCGCATCCAGCAGGCGATGAGCGAACCGGTGGCGCTGCGTGACGGTCGTCAGCTGGTGGCAGAGGTGAGTGTCGGCTTTGCCGTCTATCAGGCGGGCATGAGTGCCAGCGTGCTGTGTGATCAGGCCGATGCAGCCATGTATCTGGCGAAACGGGCGCGCCGCAGTGAACAGCAAACCATCGCCTGACTGGCAAGAATAACAACATAAACAAGGAGCAAACCATGAAGATCACCCACCTGTTGAAAGTGACCCTGCTGGGGTTGATGTTGTCACTGCTGGCCGGTTGCCAGAGCGCCCCCAAGGGGTTGACCCCGGAGCAGATCGCCGTGCTCAAGGAGCAGGGCTTTTATCTGACCGATGAGGGGTGGACGCTGGATCTGGCCAACCGGGTGCTGTTTGCCAACAACGTGGGGGCGCTCAATCCCCAGACTCGCCAATCCGTTGAAAAACTGGGTAAAACACTGCTTGGCGTAGGGTTGGACAAGGCGCGGGTGGATGGCCACACCGATAATACCGGCGAGAGCAGCTACAACCAGCAGCTCTCCCTGAAGCGGGCCCAGTCGGTAGCCGATGTGCTGGTCTCGGTCGGCATGAAGCCAGCCAATCTGGAGATCCATGGCCGTGGCGAGACCATGCCGCTGGCGGATAACAAGACCAGAGAGGGCCGGGCCGCCAACCGCCGGGTTGCCATCGTCATCAGCGATCAATAACCCTTTCATCGTTTCGTTACCCATAAAAAAGAGCGCCCGACCGGCGCTCTTTTTGATCGCGACAGCTGGGGTCGCGAGGGCATGTGGGGCAGGGTTACTGCGCGCTATTTTGCCCGTTATTGTCGTGATGGCTGCGCAGGCGGATGTTGATCATCTCCACCACCAGCGAGAAGGCCATGGCGAAGTAGATGTAGCCCTTCGGAATGTGTAGGTCCATCCCCTCGGCCATCAGGGCGAAACCAACAAGGGTGAGGAAGGAGAGGGCCAGCATCTTGATGGTGGGGTGGGCATCGACAAAATCACCGATGGATTTGGCGGCAAACATCATGATGAAGACGGCGATCATGATGGCCAGCACCATCACCGGCACGTGATCGGCCATGCCGACCGCGGTGATCACCGAGTCGAGGCTGAAGACGATATCGAGGATGGCGATCTGGATCAGGGTGCTGATAAAGCCCGAGGCCGCTTTGCTGACGCTTTCCGGCTCGGCCGCCCCTTCCAGGGTGACGTGGATCTCGTGAGCACTCTTGCCGATGAGGAACAGGCCTCCCAGCAGCAGGATCAGATCGCGGCCGGAGATGGCTTCACCCAGCACGGTGAAGAGCGGATCGGTGAGGCGCATCACCCAGGCCAGCGAGAGCAGCAGCAGGATCCGGGTACCCATGGCGAGCCCCAGACCCAGAATGCGCGCTTTTTGACGCTGCGCCTCCGGCAGGCGACCTACCAGGATGGAGATAAAGATGATGTTGTCGATGCCCAGCACGATTTCGAGCAGGGTAAGGGTGGCGAGTGCGACCCAGGCAGAGGGATCAAGAACCCATTCCAGCATGATTGAACCTTGGTTGAAAATTGGTTGGAAAATTGAAGCAGCGCATTCTAGCAGGGGCGCCACTGCTTGTCCCAGAGGGGGGAAAAGATAAAAATGGTGGCCATCGCAAGGGAGGCTGGCATGTTTCGATTAGGGTTCATTATTAATCCGGTCGCCGGGATTGGCGGCGCAGTGGGGCTCAAGGGCAGTGACGGCGTGGTAGCCGAGGCGCTTGCTCGTGGTGCCGTGCCCAAAGCGCAGGATCGGGCGCGGCAAGCTCTGTTGCCACTGTGCGAGCTGAGCGTCCCGTTTGAACTGCTGACGGTAGCGGGAGAGATGGGGGAGGCGGTGGCCCGCGAGTTGGGGTTGCCCTGTCGGGTCATCTATCAACCGGCCGGGGAGAGCACCTCGGCCGATGATACCCGCCACGCCGCCGGGCTGATGCGCGAAGCCGGGGTCGATCTGCTGCTGTTTGCCGGTGGCGATGGCACGGCGCGGGATATCTGCGCCGCGGTGGGGGAGTCTTGCCATGTGCTCGGCATTCCCGCGGGGTGCAAGATCCACTCCGGCGTCTACGGGGTGACCCCCGCCGCCAGCGGGCGGGTGGTGGCGCGGATGATCGCAGGGGAACTGCTCAGCCTGATCGATGCCGAGGTGCGCGACATCGACGAGGAGGCGTTTCGCGCGGGCAAGGTGCGGGCCCGCCACTACGGCCAGCTGAAGGTGCCCGGTGATCTGCGTTATGTGCAGGCGGTCAAGCAGGGGGGCAAGGAGTCCGAAGAGCTGGTGTTGGCGGATCTCGCCGCCGGTGTGGTCGAGCAGATGGAGCCTGATACCCTCTATCTGATGGGCTCCGGCAGCACGGTGGCAGCCTGTATGGCTGAGCTCGGTCTGGAAAATACTTTGCTCGGTGTGGATCTGGTGGAAAATGGCCGACTTATCGGGCAGGATCTCAGCGCCGCCGAGATCCTGACCCGGATCCGCGGCCGTCGCTGCCGACTGATCATTACCCTGATAGGCGGACAGGGACATCTGTTCGGGCGCGGAAATCAGCAATTGAGTCCTGAGGTGATTCGGTGTGTCGGGCTGGACAATATCCAGGTGCTGGCAACCAAAGCCAAGCTTGCCGCCCTTGCGGGCAGGCCGCTGCTGGTGGACACCGATGATCCCGAATTAAACCGGGCGTTGCGTGGTTATCTGCGAATAACCACGGGATACAAGGATCAGGTCATCTACCCGGTGGCCAACCCGGAATAGGACGCCAAGGACGCTGCTGGCCTGGCGCCAGAGAGCTGCAATCAACCGGATTGCGGTTCCATACCCCCGAATTTTTTGCCGCAAATGAGGCTGCGTTACATGACGATTCACGATTTTGAGCACAAGTTGTTGGGACTGATCGACAGCATGGTTGCCACCGCGACCGACGATGAGCTGTTTGCGGGGGGTTACCTGCGAGGTCATATCTCATTGGCGGTTGCCCGGGCCGAGCTGGAAGGCAAGACCCTGGTGCGGGACGTCAAGAGCTATGTGCTGCGCAGCCTCAACGAGGCGATCTTGCAAGGTGAGCTTTCTGAAGAGGATGAAAAACTGGTGCAGGCGATGTGGAGTCGTTTGCAACAAGACGCAGAAGCTTGATCGGATACACAATTCAAACTGAAGTTTGAGTTTATCCTTCCCCTGAAGTTAGTGAAAGGTTAATAATAAGTTTCGCCTTTTGTTTCAGGGATTAAACTATGGCCTCCTCCTCACGCATTGCCAATAAACTGCCGCTCGAGATGCTCTATCACTGGGAGCGGCAGTGTCCTGATCGAACCTACCTGCGTCAAACCATCAACCGCGAATATGTCGATTTCACCTGGGGTGAAGTGGCCGATGAAGCGCGGCGGATGGTGACGGCCTTGCGTCACCTCGGTCTGGTGGCCGGTGACAAGGTGGCGCTGCTCTCCAAGAACTGCGCCCAGTGGTTTATCGCCGATCTGGCGATGCAGATGGGGCAATACGTGAGCGTGCCCATCTACCCGACTGCCAACGTCGACACCATCGAATATGTGCTGCGCCACAGCGAGGCCAAGGCGATCTTCGTCGGCAAGCTGGATGACTGGAAGAGTCAGGAGGCTGGCGTACCCGCCGATCTGCTGCGCATCGCCTTCCCCTATGACACCATGCCGGCCAGCCACCAGTGGGACGATCTGCTGGAGGCGCACGAGCCGATCCCTGACAGCCCGGTGCAGGCTCCTGACTCCCTGCTGAGTCTGGTCTACACCTCCGGCAGTACCGGCAAGCCGAAAGGGGCCATGCTGAGCGTCGAGCGTTACGCCTGGTCGTGCGAAAAACTGGTGGAGACGGTGAGCCTGAGCCAGGCCGATCGGGGCTTCTCCTACCTGCCGCTGGCCCACATTACCGAGCGGGTCTACATCTACGGCGGCAGTCTCTATGGCGGCGCTACCATCGCGTTCCCTGAATCCCTCGACACCTTTATCGAAGATGTCAAACGCTGCCGTCCCACCGTCTTTATCTCGGTGCCGCGGCTGTGGGCCATGTTCCGCATCAAGATCCACGAGAAGCTGCCCCAGAAGAAACTCGAATTGCTGCTCAAGATCCCGCTTATCTCCGGCCTTATCAAACGCAAGCTGCAAAAGGGGTTGGGACTGGATCAGGCCCGTGTACTCGGCTGCGGCTCCGCTCCTGTCTCCCCTGCGCTGCTTGAGTGGTATCTGAGCATCGGCCTCAAGGTGACTGAAGCTTGGGGCATGACCGAGAACCACGCCTACTCCACCATCAACTACCCGTTCCGCGCCGACAAGATCGGCACCGTCGGCAAGGCGGGGATCGGAGTGACCATCAAGATCTCCGACGAGGGGGAGATCCTTTGCCGCTGTGAAGGGATGATGCTGGGTTACTACAAGGATCCCGAGCACAGCGCCGAGGCCATCGATGCCGAGGGGTGGCTCCACACCGGCGACATGGGCAAGCTGGACAAGGAGGGTTATCTCACCATCACCGGCCGGATGAAGGATGTGTTCAAGACCGCCAAGGGCAAGTATGTGGCGCCGGTGCCCATCGAGGGACTGCTGGGGCAGGAGCCCATTATCGAACAGCTCTGCGTGATTGGTTACGGCATGCCGCAGCCCATTGCGCTGGTGCAACTGGCCGAGAGCGCTATGAAGGGCAATCGGGAGGAGGTGAACGCCAGACTGGAAGCGGCGCGGGTACGGGTCAACGATCAGCTGGAATCTCATGCCAAAATTCGCGGCATTCTGGTAGTGAAAACCCCCTGGAATATCGAGAACGGCGTGCTGACTCCCACCATGAAGATCAAGCGTCACCTGCTGGAGCAAAAGTACGCCCAGGTCGGGGATCGCTGGCCCTCATCCCAGGTGGTGGTGTGGGAGGAGTAAATCCCGTCTTTCCATAGCGCAACAAACAACAACGGCCCTTGATGGGCCGTTGTTGTGTTTGAGGCATATCACTCGCCGCTGTTTTGTCGGCGAGTAAAAGCGCGCCCGGTTAGATCTGCGCCAGCGCGGCGGCCAGATCGGCGATCAGGTCGTCCGCATCTTCCACCCCGATGCTGAAGCGGATGAGGTCGTCGTTGACTCCGGCAGCGAGGCGGCTCGCCTCGTCCATGGCGGCGTGGGTGGTACTGGCCGGATGGCAAGCGAGACTCTCGAGATCCCCCAGACTCACCGCCTGCACGAACAGTTGCAGGTTATCGAGCAGGGTGGCGCAGCGCTCAAACCCGCCTTCCAGCTCAATGCTCACCATGCCGCCAAAGCCGCTAGCGAAGGCGCCGAGGGCATCGTGGCCCGGATGGCTGGCAAGCCCCGGGTAGATCACCTTCTTCACCGCCGGATGGGCGGCCAGAAACTCGGCCACTTTCTGGGCATTGTGCAGGTGGGCATCCATCCGCAGGGGCAGGGTCTTGACCCCACGCTGCAGCAGGTAGGCCTCCTGCGGGCCTATGGGGGAGCCGATATGTTTGAGGGCCACGGTGCGGATCGACTTCATCAGGGCGTGGGAGCCCGCCACCACCCCGGCGATGATGTCGCCGTGGCCGCCCAGATATTTGGTACCGCTGTGCATCACCACATCGACCCCGAGCTCCAGCGGACGCAGCAGGTAGGGGGTGAGGAAGGTGTTGTCACACACTGTGATGGCGCCCACCTTGCGGGCCGCTTCCACCACCAGCCGCGGATCCACCACCTTGAGGGTGGGGTTGGTCAGGGTTTCGAACAGTACCACCTTGGTGGCGGGGCGGATATTGGCCAGCAGATCCCGGTCGCTCTCGTAAGCGGTGATCTTGATACCGGCGCGGCTGAAGGTCTGCTTGAGGAACGCATCGGTGCCGCCGTAGAGCGGGCCGATATAGGCCACCTCATCGCCGCTGTCGGCCAGGGCATACATGATGGCGCTCACCGCCGCCATGCCGCTCGCCACCACCAGCGCTTCATCGGCACCTTCAAGCGCCGCCAGTTTCTGCTCCAGCTCGGCAGTGGTGGGGTTGCCAAAGCGACTGTAGATAAAGCCGGGGGCCTGACCTGCAAAGCGCTCCTTGCCTGCCTGGGCGTTGAAGTAGCTGAAGGTGCTGCTCTGGTAGAGCGGGGTGGTGAGGGCGCCGGTCTGGGGGTCGATCCGCTGGCCGCTGTGTACGCTCATGGTCTTGAATTTCATCGTGTTGCTCCGTGATGGCCAGGCTCTGACCATGACTGGTTGTGTTTTGTTGTTCGTTACATGTTGTGTTTTGTCTGGGCGGGTATATCCATGCTGCTTGTGGCTTATGCATATACCCGCCGGCGGATCTCTGCGCTGCTTAGGCCGTTATCGCTTCGCTTTCAGTGCGCGGGAGGCGAGCGGGTTCCACCGGCCCATAGTGCCGCGCCGCTACATCCGGGTGGGAGCGCAGCCGCCCTTTCAGCACGTTCTCCCCCACCTGATAGAAGAGCGGATTGGTCGGGTCACTCTCCGGCCCTTGCGCCTGTGCTGCCAGCTCGGGGGAGAGGCTGAGCAGTGGCACGGTGGCATCGAGCCGCGCCGCCATAAAGAAGGCGCAGGAGAGGCGCGATACGCCGGGCGGCGGGCTTACCACCCGATGTAGGGTCGCCTTGAGATAGCCGTTGGAGGCCAGCTCCAACAGCTCGCCGATATTGACCACCAGCGCTCTCGGCAGGGGGGGCGCGGAGATCCAGCCGTCGGCCGTCTCGACCTCAAGCCCCGAGTGATTGTCCTGCATCACCAGCGTCAGGTAGCCGGGATCCTTGTGGGCGCCGACTCCCTGACTGCTGCCGCCCGCCTCTTGCCCCGGGTAATGAATCAGCTTCATGTGCTGGTAGGGGGCGCCGCGGATGCTGTCGTCAAACACGTTGGCCGGTTGCTCCAGCACCTCGGCAAAAGCGGCCAGCAGGGTGAGGGTGATATCGCTCAGCCGATCCTGCCACGCCAGCAGATGGGCTTTCATCTCTGGCAGGGCGGTCGGCCACTGGTTGGGGCCGATCAGCCGCTGCCATGGTTCACGGATCAGGTCCGCAGGCAGGGGTTGCGCCTCATTCATGATATCGAACTGCTCCCGCAGATCCGGCCGCGCTCGGGTCAGCTCGGCACCGACCCGGTTGTAGCCGCGAAAGTGGGGGCTGTTGACCATCTGCACCGCCAGCTTCTCCTGCTCCGGCAGGGCAAAGAAGCGCTCTGCCAGCGCCAGAGTCTCTCGTTGCTCGGCGTCACTCAGGCCATGCCCTGTCAGATAGAAAAAGCCGACGTCGCGGGCGGCCACGGCCAGGCGGGCCAGCATAGGGCGACGCACCTCGGGTGCCCCGTTGAGGGCAGCCAGATCGATGATCGGCAGTGGTGAATGTTCCATGTGCACCTCCTCACTCTTTCGTTATCTCTGGCGCCATCTCTTGCACTGCCTCCGCTGTTGGCAGACCTGATAAGCGGCAAACGGGATGGCGCGACAGTGTGGCGCCATCTGGGATAAAGGGGATGCTACTGTTCGGTGTTATAAGACGGAAACAACAAATTATTCTTAGTTATATACAAAATTCGAAATGGAATTCGGCGCCTGATGGGCTGAAGGTTTTTTGCGCAGCCATTGCGAGGTAAAGGGGCAACGATGAGGGGGAGAGTGATAACCAGAGGTAAGTTACCAGCGGCAAAAATGACCAAAACAGAAAATGGCCAAAACAGAAGGGAGGCGGATGCCTCCCTTCTGGTTGAGCGGGTGTTCACCTGACCGGCTGCGCAGGTGAGTGACCGTGCATTCTGGCCTTAACCGATTGCTGGCTCTCAGTAACCCAGGGTAAAGCGCTGGCGCTGGTGAGCCGGTTTTTCCACCTCGTTCAGCACACCGTCAGCCAGATCACCGGCGGTGATCCCGACAGGCTGTTCGCCGCTGAACAGCACCTGATCGCCACCAATCCGATAGCCTCCGCGCTTCTCGCCCGGTTCGAGGAACACCGGGGGAGAGACAAAGCGCCAGTCGAGGGTGGTTTCACGACGCAGGGCGGTGAGACCGTCGCGGGCCGCCAGCGCCCCCTGTTTCCACTCGGCCGGAAACTCAGGGGTATCCACCAGTTGCACGCCGGGGGCAACCTCCAGACTGCCGGCGCCACCTACTACCAGCAGCCAGCTGTTGGCCGCTTTGGCTGCTGCGACGATCGCGTTGGCGCCCTTGAGGTACTGGTCGTAGATATCCGGTGTGGTCCAGCCCGGGTTGTAGGCGCTGATCACCCGATCGTGCCCCTTGAGCACCTCGGCCAATGCCTGCGGGTTTTGGGCATCCACCGCCACGGCGGTGACCTGCGGATGGGCGGCCACCTTGCTGACATCGCGGACGATGGCGGTGACGTGATGGCCGCGGCTGACGGCCTCGTTCAGGATGGCTGAACCGACAAAACCGCTGGCACCGATCAGGGCAATCTTCATGGGGAACTCTCCTTCACTGTTGGAATGGGGCTATCCTACGCCGCCATTTATGATTTAATAATCACCTCAAAAATGCATTCACTTATAAGCTGGGTTTAATAATGGAACAGCTCAGACGTTACGCCATCTTCGCTGCCGTGGTGGAGGCGGGCAGCATGACAGGGGCGGCTAAATCCCTTGGCATGACCCCCTCTGCCGTCAGTCAGCATATCAGCCAGCTCGAAAGCCTGCTCGGGCTGCCCCTGCTCCATCGCTCCACCCGTCGCCTCAGTCTGACCGAGGCGGGAGAGGTTGTGTGGCAAGGGTGCCGGGCGTTGCAGCAGACCCTGAGCGAGACCGAGCTGCGCCTCTCGGAGGTGCGCGACGCCCTGCTCGGTGAAGTGCGGATCACTGCCCCGGTGGGGATGGCGGGCCAGCCGCTGGCTCTGGCCCTCTCACCGCTGCTGCAGGCCCACCCCGGCCTCACTATCCAGATCATCGCCGACGACGAGAAACGGGATCTCATTGCTGAGCGGATCGACGTGGCATTGCGGGTCGGCACTTTGCCCGATTCGACTCTGGTGGCCCGCAAACTGGGGCAAACCCGGATGCTGCTCTGCGCCGCCCCCGCCTATCTGGCGCGCAAGGGGACGCCGCGCACGCCCGCCGATCTGGCCACCCACGACTGGCTTTGCGGCGACATGCTGGGCAACGGTTTGCTGCTGCAGGATGAGAAGGGGGGGGAGCACAGGGTGAGGTTCAAGGCCAAGGTGCTCTGCAATAACGTGTTGCCCTTGCGCCAGTTTGCGCTGGCGGGGCAGGGGATCTCGCTGCAACCGGAGGGAGAGATTGGCGAGGATCTGGCGCAAGGGCGTCTGCTCGAACTGTTGCCCGGTTTTCGGGTGGCACCGATGGAGATCCACGCCATCACGCCGCAGCGGGAGATCCCGGAGAAAGTGCGGCGGGTGGTGGAGGCACTGCGCAGCTATTTCGGCACGACGATGTCGTCATGAGCTGCGCCTTAATGGTTGAGAAAAGGCCCCCGATTATCCTGAAGGGGGGATTATCCATAAGGTGGTTTGTCGAGAAGAGCGATAGCCCGGATGAGGAGATGGGCATGCTTGACTGTTAAGCATCCTTAAAACGAACTGACGGCCCGCACCTGATCTTTGAGCCAATTAAGCCCGGTATCCTGACCGGAGCTCTTGTGCCAACTCATGTAGACGGGGCAATCCTCCGAGAGCCAGGGGAGGGGATAGCTGGCCAGATCCAGCGCCTGCCCCAGCTTCTCCATGTGCCACTGGCTGGCGACGCAGAGCCAGTCGGTACGACTCACCAGATGAAGAGCGGTGAGCAGGGAGTCGCTCTCGTAGGCAATCTGGCGCGGCGGCAGCGGCGCCTTGGTCAGGGTGTTGAGCAGCAAGCTGTCGAGCCGCCTGGTTTGCAATACCACGTGCTTTTCGTTGAAGAAGGTGGCCATGTCGGGGGCCTGGCGGATCCTGGGGTGATCCTTGCGGCAGGCGATGCGCAGGGCCTGGGACATGATCTGCTCGTTTTCGATCCCCTGCTCCGCCATCGGCTTGGTGGCCAGCACCAGATCAACGCTGTGCAGATAGAGGCTGTTCTGGCGCAGGGCTTCGTCCTGCACCTGGGTGTTCCACTCCAGCTGACAGTTGGGGGCTTGGGTCTGCAGCAGGTTGTTGAGCTCCGGCAGGAAGAAGATATCGATATCGGGCACCCCCGCTATGCGAAAGGTGCGCCGACTGGTCTGGGGATCAAAGAGATCGGTGCGCTGCAGGCTGCGCTCCATGTCGTGCAGCGGCACCATGATCTCGTGGTGCAGACTGAGCGCTCGCGCCGTGGGGGTGATGCCGCGTCCCTGGCGGACAAACAGCGGCTCGCCCACCAGGCTGGTCAGGCGGCTGATGGCCTGGCTGATGGCCGAGGGGGTCATCTCCATCATCTCGGCGGCCGTGGTGACACCACCATAGCGGATCACCGCATCGAGGACGCGAAAGAGATTGAGATCGACTTGAGACATGGTGGCTACCGTTAAGCATGATTAAACAGTTAACATACTGAACAGCCTCTTGTCCGGCCAGCATTCCCTGCGATAACTGTGATGTTTCCCTCTCTATTCGTCATCTTCCATCTTGCCGCGAATGCGATCGAGCCTGTTTCGCAGCCATGCTTGAGTCCGGCAGGTGGCCCGCGGCATAGAGCAGCGCGACCAGCAGCAAGCCGCCCAGAAAGAGCCAGCGAGCGCTCCCCCAATGGCCGCTGTCCGTCATCAGGGCCGCCAGCAGCAAAGGCCCCAGCAGCTGACCGAGGTTGGCGAGCTGGACAAAAAAGCCCTGCACGATGGCCAGTTGCACCGGCCCCTGACTCACTCCCTGCGCAGACGAGAGGATCGCTGGCGGCGCCATGCCACCCGAAAGGGAGAGGACGAGGCACAATCCATAGGCCCACCACGGCGACAGGCCGGGCCAGAAGGCGAGCATGCCGCACAGCGCCATCAGACCCAGTGCCCAGCTGATGAGCCGATCTCGTGCCACGCCCCGGCGCAGCAGCAATGCCCCCATCAGGTTGCCGGGAATATTGGCGACCACCGCCAGCGCCGAAAGCAGGGCGATCTGGCTTTGGCCAATCCCGGGGCTGCCTTGCAACATGGTTGGCAGCCAGACAAAGAGCGCCCAGAGCATCAGGCTGTAGAGCGTGAACGCCAACCCGTAGCGCCAGAGTGCCTTCTGCCGGAGCACCGTCAGTTGGCGTAGCGGGTGGCCCGAGTTGATCGAGTTTTGGGATGCCCAGACCCGCAGTTTATCTGCTGAGCGACTGGCGAGCAGAAGCAGCAGGGCAGAGAGTTGCGGGATCATCAGGATCAGCCAGGCCAGTCGCCAGCCACCTTGTGCCGTGAGCCAGGGGGTGAGCAGCATACCCGCCGCTGCCCCGAGAGGCAGGTTGACTGCCCACAGGCTTATGGCCAGCCGTTTATCCTCCTCCCGGGTCACCGCTACGATAAAGGCGGGCATGGCCACCGAGACCAGCAAAAAGCCAATCCCCTCGACAATGCGCGACAGCAGCATCATGGCCAGCCCGGTGGCGGGCAGCGCCAACGCACCGCCTGTGACGATAACCAAAAGCCCGACAACCCCGGTTTGCCGCCCACTCCAGCGGGTCAGCAACAGGCCGAGAAAGAGGCTGAAGAGGATCGCCAGCGTATTGAAAGCTGAGGCGAGATAGCTGGCTTCGACCAGTGTCAGCCCCAGCTCGCTGCGCAGTATGCCGAGTACGGCGGGCACTTTGCCAAGGCAGAGGGCGCCGCTGGCACCGGCAAAAATGGCGAGGAAGACCAGAGGCCAGCGCGTGCTTTGTGGCTGGTAGCCAGCGAGCGTGCTCATGGCCGATATTGGCCGTTGCGCAGCCACTCATCGTTGAGCTGACCAAATTCGCCGCGCTGATAGGCATGCAGCCGATCTGCAATGGCGTCGTGGCTGTTCATGACGAAGGGGCCATGTTTGACCAGGGTTTCATTGAGCGCCTGGCCTGAGAGCAGCACGAAGTGGCAGGGCTCGGTGGCCTCAAGCTGCAGAGCCACCGCCTCGCCGCCCTCGGCAGAGAGGCTGACACCCATCCCGTGACCTGCCGGGATGAGGTGCCGCTCTCCCTCAGCCTGCAAAGTCAGCGACCCGGTCAGGGGATAGATCATGGCATTCCAGCCTGCCGCCAGCAGATGGGTGAAGCGGCTGCCGGGCGCGCAATGGCCATCGAGCAGGGTAAAGGGTTGGGGCAGCTCTGCCGAGTGTGGTGCCGTTATCCCGTTGCTGTGGCCTGCGACCACCCGTACTCGCACCCCTTCGCTATGAAACTCGGGGATGGTGGCAGCGGCTGCGTGGACGGCAAAAGGCGACATCATCTTTTGACGGGCAGGCAGGTTGACGAAGATCTGCAGGGCGTGGACATAGGGCGATGCCCCTTCCGGCTGCTCGGTATGTACGGCCCCGCGCCCGGCCGCCAGCCAGTGGAGTGCCCCCGGTTCGATGGGGCCCTGATTGCCGAGGGAGTCGTAGTTGACGTGGGGGCTCGTCGAGTCCTCGAACAGATAGGTGACGGCAGAGATCCCGGCGTGGGGATGGGGCTCGAAGGTGGGGGCGGTCATCTGGAAGTGATCCACCATCACCACGGGGTCTATCAGACCGTTGAAAAAGTGTTCGCCAAAATGGCTGGCTGCAAAGCCGCTGCCAATGCGCAGCGGTTGGCCCTTGACGGGGGCGGAGAGCGTCAGGCGTCTGGTCATCGATATAACCTCTTGAAGACAAAAGAAGCCTTCGGTCATCTGACCGAAGGCGGGGCGAGTTACGACTTCTTGGCACCCTCTTGCATCTGCCACACCAGAGTGGCGAAAGGCATGTCGAGGGCGCTGTAGACATCGTGCGCCTTGGGGTCGACGTTGCTGCGCAGCATCTCGACCGCGGCGGAGGCGTAGTCGGTGACCGGGATACCGGCCCCCAGCAAGCGTTGCAGCCCAGTGGTGCGCTTGGCTTCGTTGAAGGTGCCGGAGGCATCGAGCACCACCCGGGCATCATAGCCGGCAGCCTTGGCAGAGAGGGCCGGGAAGCTGGCGCAGATCTCGAGGGATACCCCGGCGATGATCAGTTGTTTGCGGCCGGTCTTCTCAATGGCGGCGCGCACGGCGGGATCGTCCCAGGCGTTGATGACGGTGCGGTTGATCACCTTCACATCCGGCAGGGCACTGGTCAGTTCGGGCATGGTGGGGCCCCACATACCATCGGGCATGGTAGCGGTCACGATCACCGGCACGCCGAGGGCGCGGGCGGCGTTGGCCAGCGCCACCACGTTGTGCTTGAGTTCGCCCACCGTGGTGTCGCGCACGCCGCTCAGCAAGCCGACCTGATGGTCGACCAGCAGCAGTACCGCATTGTCTCGGGAGAGCATTTCCAGATAGCGGTTGGGTGATACGGTCGGATGGCTGGCAGCCTCGGCGGCCATGGCCGGTGTCGCTGTGGTGGCCAGCGTGGCGGTCAGGGTCGCCAGACCGAGCAGGGTGGCAGAGCAGATTTGTCGCAGTTTCATGGTGAACTCCTTGTGATATCGGAACAGTCAAACGGCCCTTGCTGGTGGGGCGGATTGCCCGAGCAGCAACCGTCTGATGGGAACAGGGCCATTATGATGGCTGCAAAAATGGCGACAATCTGGTGAAATAGGTTCTTATCGTTCCATTCGTGGAACGATGTGAATGCACCTCACCCTGACCAAGGCTGCTCGATGACACCACTGGAACTTGATTTGAATGATCTCTATCTCTTCACCCATGTGGTGCAGCGACAGGGATTCACTGCAGCCGCGCGGGCGCTTGGCGTGCCCAAGTCGCGGATCTCGCGCCGGATCCGGCTGCTGGAGGAGCGGCTGGATACCCGGCTGCTGCAACGTACCTCGCGCCAACTCAGCCTGACCGATGCCGGTGAGGTGCTCTATCGCCACTGTCAGGCGATGCTGGCCGAAGCGCAGGCGGGAGAGGCGGCTGTGCGGCAACGGCAGCAGGAGCCGAGCGGTCTGGTGCGCATCAGCGTGCCCATTACCATGGCCGATGCGCTGCTTGCCCGCTTGCTGCCCGCTTTCATGGCCCAATACCCCAAGGTGAGGCTCGCCGTGCAAGCCAGCAATCGGCAGGTGGATCTGCTGGAGGAGGGGCTGGATGTGGTGATCCGCGGGGTGGCCTTCGAGCAGGCCCCCTCCAGTCTGGTGCAGGTGCCGCTCTGCACGGTGCAGTGGGGCGTGCTGGCGACCCCGGCGTGGCTCTCCCGCCACGGTGCACTGATGCATCCGCGCCAGCTGGAGGGAGAAGATGCCCTGCTTTTCAGCTCGCTGGAGCGTCAGGCTGACCTGCTGCGGCTGCGGCACGATAGCGGGGAGAGTGAGGAGGTGGCGGTCAATGTGCTGCTGCGCAGCGACAATGTGCAAACCCTCAAACAGGCGGCGCTGGCGGGGCTCGGGATGGTGGGCTTGCCACTTTACGCCTGCGTGAATGAGCTGGCGGATGGGCGGCTGCAACAACTGCTGCCCGAGTGGCGTCCCAAAGATGGCAAGCTGGTGATGCTCTATCCCGCGCGGCGCGGTCTGTCACCGGCGGTCAGGGCCCTCATCGACTTTATCAAGGCGCAGTTGCCTGCTCTGCTGGCAGAGGTTGGTCAGCCACGCTGAGGAGAGCTATCCCTCCATCTTGCGGCGAATGCGCTCGAACAGGCTCTGCAGGCAGGCTTGATCCCGATCGGCGGCCCGCACCGCGCCGTACATATGGCGACGAATACCGCTCCCTAGGGGGCGGGCGCAGAGCATTCCCTGTCTGACAAACTCCTCGCTGGCCCAGCGCGGCAGGGCGGCAACCCCGAGGCCGGCTGCGGCCATCTGCAGCATCACAGAAGTGTTGTCCACCGGCTTGCAACGGGCGGGCTCCACCCCGGCGGGTTGCAAAAAGCGGCTGAAGATATCCATGCGGCTGCGCTCCACCGGATAGACCAGCAGCACCTCCGCCCCCAGATCGCCCGGCTCGATGCGGCTCTGGTGGCAGAGGGGATGATCCGGCGCCATCACCAGAGTCAGATCGAAGGCAAACAGCGGCTCGAAGTGGAGATCGCCGCGGGCCTGCACGTCCGAGGTGAGCAGCAGGTCGAGCTGGCCGCCGAGCAGGGCATTGATGGCATCAAAGCCCGGCACCGACTCCACCTCCAGATCCACCCCGGGCCACTGGCGGCGAAAATCGGGCAACAGCGGCAGCAGCCACTGGATGCAGCTGTGGCAATCGAGCGCCAGATGCAGCCTGCCCGCATCGCCGCTCTGCAGGGCTTGCAACTGTTTCTCGGTCTGGGCCAGAGCGGGCAGTACCTGACGGGCGAGGGCGAGCAGCTGGCTGCCGGCTGCGGTCAGTACCAGCGGGCGACTTTTGCGCAGGTAGAGCTCCAGATTGAGGCGGGTCTCCAGCTCTTTGAGCTGGTGGGAGAGGGCGGACTGGGTAAGGTTGAGGGTCAGCGCCGCACCGGCCAGCGAGCCCTGCTCGGCCAGCGCGGTCAATGTTTTCAAGTGTTTGATCTCTATCCCTGCATTGCTTGGCACTGCCATAAGATGGCTCCTTGTGAGATTGCGTATGGCGCTGAGGTTACGGTCGGCGGTGGCCTGCAGCGCTTCTTGACTCCGGCACCTCTTGCACCTGTAAAAATCGGCCTCTGTATCCTCGCGGTGAACCTGATTGGCGGTCAGTTGAGGATTATTTGAGAGCCAGTTGAAGAGGATTCAATAGCCAGCGTCACCTTATCTTGTCATTTTGGATGTGTAAACATCTGGATGGCTAAATCATCCAGTTTCCCATCAGATGAATGAGCATAAGGAAATGAACCTATGACACGAGCACACACCCTGGGCTTCCCCCGTATCGGCGCCAAGCGCGAGCTGAAATTTGCCCTCGAATCCTACTGGCGTGGCGAGACCACTCAGGCCGAACTCGTTGCCGTGGGCAAGACGCTGCGTGAGCGCCACTGGCAGGCCCAGCACGGCGCCGGGGTCAATCTGCTGCCGGTGGGCGACTTTGCCTGGTACGATCAGGTGCTCGGTACCAGCCTGCTGGTGGATGCGGTGCCTGCCCGTCACCGTCATGGCGAGACCGATCTCGACACCCTGTTCCGGGTGGCCCGCGGCCGTGCGCCGACCGGCCCGGCGGCGGCCGCCGCCGAGATGACCAAGTGGTTTAACACCAACTATCACTATCTGGTGCCGGAATTCAGCCGTGATCAGCGCTTCAAGCTGGGCTGGAGCCAGCTGTTTGACGAGGTGGAAGAGGCCAAAGCGCTGGGGCTGCCGGTCAAGGCGGTGCTGCTGGGACCGGTCTCCTACCTCTGGCTCGGCAAGGAGAAAGAGAGCGGCTTCTCCCGCCTTGAACTGCTCGATCGCCTGCTCATCGTCTATCAGGAGATCCTGGCCAAACTGGCCGCCCAAGGGGTGGAGTGGGTGCAGATCGATGAACCGGCGCTGGCGCTGGACTTGCCGGACGAGTGGCGGCTGGCCTACCTCAACGCCTACGAGCGTCTGGCTGGCCCTTGCAAGCTGCTGCTCACCACCTATTTCGGTTCGGTCGCTCATCAGCGCGACATCATCACCAGCCTGAAAGTGGATGGCCTGCATCTGGATCTGGTGGCCGCCCCCGAGCAGCTGGAGACCTTGGTGCCGCATCTGCCAGCCCAGTGGGTTATCTCCGCCGGGGTGATCAACGGCCGCAACGTCTGGCGCGCCAATCTGGCCAAGCTGGCGCCGACTCTGAAGGCACTGAAAGCCAAACTCGGCGAGCGGCTCTGGGTGGCCTCATCCTGCTCATTGCTGCACAGCCCGGTGGATTTGACCCAGGAGCAGGAGCTGGATCCCCAGACCCGCAGCTGGTTCGCCTTCGCCTTGCAAAAATGTTTCGAGTTGGGGCTGCTCAGAGAGTATCTGGATGGGGGCGAGCTCGACAAAATCACCGCCTACAGCCAGCCCATCGTCGATCGGGAGTCCGACAGCCGGGTGCACAAAAAAGCGGTGCAGTCACGGCTCGCCAGCCTCACCAATAGCGATTTTGAGCGCCACAGCCCCTATCCGGTCAGGGCCGAGCTGCAGCGCTCGGATCTCAAGCTGCCGCTGCTGCCCACCACTACCATCGGCTCCTTCCCGCAGACCTCGCAGATCCGGGTATTGCGGCAGGATTGGCGCGCCGGTCGCATCGATGACAGCACCTACGAGGCGGGCATTCAGGCCGAGATCCGCGATGCCATCGCGCGTCAGGAGGCCATCGGGCTGGACGTGCTGGTTCATGGTGAGGCCGAGCGCAACGACATGGTGGAGTATTTCGGTGAGCTGCTGGATGGCTTTGCCATCACCCGCTTCGGTTGGGTACAGAGCTATGGCTCCCGCTGCGTCAAGCCGCCGGTGATCACCCGCGACATCGACCGCCCGACCCCCATGACGCTCGAATGGACCCGATTTGCCCAGAGCCTGACCGACAAGCCGGTGAAGGGGATGCTGACTGGCCCTGTGACCATCCTCTGCTGGTCCTTCCCGCGCGAAGACGTGAGCCGCGAGCAATCTGCCCTGCAAATCGGGCTGGCCATTCGTGACGAGGTGGCAGATCTGGAAGCCGCTGGCATCAAGATCATCCAGATCGACGAACCGGCGATCCGCGAAGGCTTGCCCCTGCGCAAGCAGGATCATCAGGCTTATCTCGACTGGGCAGTGCGGGCCTTCCGTCTGAGCGCAAGCCCGGTGGCGGACCGCACCCAGATCCACACCCACATGTGTTACAGCGATTTCAACCTCATCATCGAGGCGGTGGCGGCGCTGGATGCGGATGTGATCACCATCGAGACCAGCCGTAGCCAGATGCAGCTGCTCGAAGCGTTCGAACGCTTCAACTACCCCAACGAGATTGGCCCGGGCGTCTACGACATCCACTCGCCGAACGTGCCGAGCCAGAGCTGGATTGAGGGGTTGCTGCGCAAGGCGGCCAAGCAGATCCCGGCCGAGCGGCTCTGGGTCAACCCGGATTGCGGCCTCAAGACCCGGGGCTGGGAAGAGACTGAGGCCGCCCTCAAGGTGATGGTCGATGCCACCAGGGCGCTGCGGGCCGAGCTGGCGTAACCGGCTAGCCGTGACCGCCATCGGTAAGGTGGCGTGCTGACAAACGAACGAGAGAGGGGAAGCCATTGCTTCCTCTCTCTTTTTTCGTTGGCCACTTTTCCACTGGATCCTGAACCTTGCCGCAGCCCGCTTTGCACTAGGCTCAGAGTTGGCAGAAGTGGATGGAGTCGCGGCCATGAGAGTCAGTCTGGGGAGCGCAATCCTGTGGGGATTGCTGATGTGGCAGAGTGCATGGGCGGCGCCAGCGGCCGAGTTGAAGATGGTCTACTTTGACGACTTTGCCCCATATTCGTGGCGTGACGAACAGGGCAGGATGCGCGGGCTGATGATAGACGTGATGGATCGGGTGGCAGCGCAGATGGGGCTGCGGGTGCGCCATGAAGGTTATCCGTGGCAACGGGCGCAAAAACTGGTGCGGATGGCGCAGGCCGATGGCTTTGTCACCATCGCCACCCGGGAGCGCCGCTCTTACACATTGGTGGTGGAGGAGCCCGTTACCACGACGGTTTTGACGGTATTTACCCGGCTTGGCCACCCCCGGATGAGCGATTTTCAGCGTGCCAGCCGCTTGAGCGACTTCAAATCGCTTACCTTTCTCGACTATTTCGGTAACGGTTGGGGCAAGGAGAACCTGGCGGGTTTCACCGTTCATCACACCATCAATGTTGATAATGTCTTCAAAATGCTGGCGGCGGGTCGGGGGGACCTGATGGTGACCGACCCACTGGTGGCACGCTTCAAACTCAACCAGCTGGGTCTCTCCGGGTTGGTGGTCGAGGTGCCGCTGCAGCTTGCTTCTACCCCGTTCAATATCTGCATCGGCAAACACTCCCGCTTCAATACCCGGATAACCGAGTTCAACAGTGCCCTGCAACAGCTGCGACAAAGCGGCGAGTTGGCGCGTATCGTCGAACGCTATCGTTGATGCGTTGCCGTCATCTGCTGTTTGCCAAGGGCGTGTCTATTTTGGCGTCATATCGGCGATGGTTGCCCAGAAGGCGTCGATCAAGGGCCCCTTGCTGTGGGGCGGACGGATAAGGCCAATGGTCCAGCAGGCTTCCCCGTCTCTCAGGGGGAGGGTGAGCACATCCGGGTGCTCTATGGTGGTGGAGGAGGGGACCAGGGTCCAGGCGATCTCTGCCGCCGCGGTGGCGACGCCAGCGGCGAAGTCGTTGACGTATTGGATATCGCGAAAACGCAGCCCGCTCTGGGCCAGATAGTTCATCAGGTGATCGTAAAACGACGGCGCCTTGTCCCGACGCAGGATCGCCAGCGGCTTGTCCACCAGATCCGCCAACTCCCTCACATCGCGATAGCTGGCGGGCAGCACGGCGACAAAGTGGGCTTCGACCACCGGCAGGGCGTGCCACCCCTTGGGGGCGGGCAGGCGGCAAAAACCGAGATCCAGCTTGCCTTCACTGAGCGCCAGTAGCTGGTGGTGGGTGGAGAGATCGTTGAGCTCTATGGTCACCTGCGGCCGCTCGGCGCGAAAGCGGGCGATGGCGGCGGGTACCAGGATCTTGGTGGCTACGCCAAAGCCGATACGCAGGGTGCCGACATTGCCCGCCAGCACGTCGCGGGCGGTGCGCGAGAGCTGCTCACTCTGGATGACCACAGCGCGGGCATCCTCATACAGCGCCCTGCCCAGTCCGGTGAGGCGAGTGGTGCTGGCGTTGCGCTCGAACAGCTCACCGCCCAGTTCCTCCTCCAGCCGCCTGATCTGTTTGCTCAGGGCCGACTGGGTAACATGCTGGCGCACCGCCGCCTGGCCGAAGTGCAGTACCTCCCCCAGGGTGACGAAGGCTTTCAGATCCCGTAGCTCCATCAGGGCTCCTTTCATTCCTGTTGGGAATGTTGAGTGGTCAAATTTGTCATTGGACGGAATTTTAGAAGTGATGGATGCTTATGCCAATTCATTTCGGGCGCCCAGACAGGGGGCGCCGAGTTATCAGAGATGGCTGACACCATCAGCGCAGAAGGAGCAACACCAGATGCATCACCACAAGTTCAACGACTTCCCGAGCGATTTTCTGTGGGGCGCCGCCTCCGCCGCCTATCAGGTGGAGGGAGGCTGGAATGCCGATGGCAAGGGGCCCTCGGTGTGGGATCTCTTCACCAAGCTGCCGGGCAAGACCTTTGAGGGGAGCAACGGCGATGTGGCGGTGGATCACTACCACCGCATGGAAGAGGACGTGGCGCTGATGGCAGAGATGGGGCTCAAGGCCTATCGCTTCTCGGTGAGCTGGCCGCGCATCTATCCCACCGGTCGCGGTGAGGTGAACGAGGCGGGGCTGGCCTTCTACGAGAAGCTGATCGACACCCTCTTGGCCCACCAGATCGAACCGGTGCTGACCCTTTATCACTGGGATCTGCCGCAGGCGCTGCAAGATGAGTACGGCGGCTGGGAAGACCGACGCATTATCGAGGATTTCGAGCGCTACTGCGTGACCCTCTATCAGCGTTTTGCCGGCAAGGTGAAGTACTGGGTGTCGCTTAACGAGCAGAACTACAACCTGACCAACGCCTATCAGCTCGGCACCCATCCGCCCGCTGTGCAGGATCGCAAGCGCTTTTTTGCCGCCAACCACATCGCGTTTCTGGCCAATGCCCGGGTGATCAAGGCCTTTCGCCAGCATGTGCCAAATGGCCTCATCGGCCCGAGCTTTGCCTACTCCCCTGCCTATCCGGCGTCGTGCGATCCGAAAGATATGCTGGCCTATGAGAACGCCGAGGAGTTCAGCAACCTCTGGTGGCTCGATGCCTACTGCTTTGGCCGCTATCCCCAGGCGTCGCTCGCTTACTTGCGAGCAAACGGCGAGGCGCCCGAGATCCTGCCGGGCGATATGGAGTTGCTGCGCGAGGGGACGCCAGACTACATCGGCGTCAACTACTACTACACCCTGACCTACACAGATAACCCCTTGGGCGGTCAGACCCTGCAGCGGATCAACACCACCGGCAAGAAGGGCACTACCCCGTCCAGCGGCATCCCCGGCCTCTACAAGACGGCGCCCAATCCGCACCTTGAGACCAGCAACTGGGACTGGGCCATCGACCCGACCGGGATGCGTATCGCCCTGCGTCGCCTCTCTTCCCGCTATGGTCTGCCGCTGATGATCACCGAGAACGGTCTTGGCGAGTTCGACAAGCTGGAGGCGGGCGACAAGGTGAACGATGAGTACCGCATCGATTACCTGCGCAGCCACGTCAAGGCGTGCCAGGAGGCGATGCAGGATGGGGTGGAATTGCTCGGCTACTGCGCCTGGTCGTTCACCGACATCCTGAGCTGGCTCAACGGCTACCAGAAGCGTTACGGCTTCGTCTATGTGGAGCGTGACGAGCAGGGGGGCTCCCTTCGCCGGATCAAGAAGGCGAGCTTCCACTGGTACAGCCAGGTGATTGCGAGCCAGGGCAAGCAGCTCTGACGATGTATCGCGTCGCGTAACCAGCGGGCCCGGGCAATCCCCGGGCCCGCGCTGTTTGTGACGGGGGAGCGGGGATAAGCCGGTTTCTCAACGTGCGACTCATCCCTGTTTGCTGATTTTTGTCCTGCCAAAGCCGCCGACCCCTGCTATTATCTGCGGCCGAACATGAGCCAATAAAAATCAGGATATCGTGATGACTGACCACACTTTTATTCCCGGCAAGGACGCGGCGCTGGAAGACTCCATCGAACGCTTCCAGACCAAGCTGCAAGCCTTGGGCTTTGATATTGAAGAGGCCTCCTGGCTCAACCCCGTGCCGAACGTCTGGTCGGTGCATATTCGCGACAAAGAGTGCGCCCTCTGCTTTACCAACGGCAAGGGTGCCAGCAAGAAGGCGGCCCTCGCGTCTGCCCTTGGCGAATATTTCGAGCGTCTCTCCACCAACTACTTCTTCGCCGACTTCTATCTGGGCGAGCAGGTCGCCAACGGCGCTTTCGTTCACTACCCGAACGAAAAGTGGTTCCCCATCGAGGGTGACCAGTTCCCGGTCGGTCTGCTCGACAGCTTCACCCGCAAGTTTTACAACCCGGATGGTGAAGTGACTGCCGACATGCTGGTGGATCTGCAGTCAAACAACGAAGAGCGCGGTATCGTCGCGCTGCCGTTCGAGCGTCAGTCCGATCACGAGACCGTCTACATCCCGATGAACATCATCGGCAACCTCTATGTCTCCAACGGCATGAGCGCTGGCAACACCAAGACTGAAGCGCGCACCCAGGCGCTCTCCGAGGTGTTCGAGCGCCACGTGAAGAACAAGATCATCGCCGAGGCCATCAGCTTGCCGCTGATCCCGGGCGAGGTCATTGCCCGTTATCCGGGGATTGCCGCCTCCATCGCGGCGCTCGAAGCGGAAGGCTTCCCCATTTACAGCTTCGATGCTTCACTGGGTGGCCGTTATCCGGTCATCTGCGTGGTGCTGCTCAATCCGAGCAATGGCACCTGCTTTGCCTCCTTCGGTGCCCACCCGCGCTTCGAAGTGGCCTTCGAGCGTACCGTCACCGAGCTGCTGCAGGGCCGCGGTCTCAAGGATCTCGACGTGTTTGTGCCGCCGTCATTCGACAACGAGCAGGTGGCGGATCACCACAACCTCGAGACCCACTTCATCGACTCCTCGGGCCTTATCAGCTGGGATCTGTTCAAGCAGGATGCGGACTTCGAGTTTGCCGACTGGGACTTCCGTGGCTCCTCGCAGGAGGAGTTCGATCACCTGATCGGCATCTTCCATGAGCTGGAGCAGCCGGTCTATATCGCCGACTACGAGCATCTAGGTGTCTACGCCTGCCGCATTCTGGTGCCGGGCATGTCCGACATCTATCCGGCCGAAGATCTGCTGCTGGCCAACAACAACATGGGCGCCAACCTGCGCGAAGTGATCCTGGCACTGCCATCACTTGATTGGGATGCCGAGCAGTACATGGCGTTGTTTGATCAACTGGATGAAGAGGGGCACGACGAGCGCACCCGTGTACGCGAGCTGCTGGGCATCGCCGCTGCCAAGGGGACCGCGCTGCACACCCTGCGCGTTGGCGAGCTGAAAGCCATGCTGGCGCTGGCCGCCGGTGAGCTGGAGACCGCACTGGATCTCATCGACTGGACCATGGAGTTCAACCAGTCGGTGTTCACTGCCGAGCGTGCTAGCTACTACCGCGCCCTGCGTGCCTGCGTCGAGTTGTTCCTCGACGAGGAGCGGGATCCGGAGCAGTATCGCGCCGTCTTCACCCGCATGTATGGCGAAGAGACGCTGGCACAGGCATGGGCCAACGCCAGTGGCGAAGCTCGCTTCCACGGTCTGGAGGCGGCCGACCTGTCGCTCTCCCAGTTCCCGCTGCACCAGAAGCTGCTGGCGGCCTACGAGAAGCTGCAGAAGGCCAAGCGAGCCCATCACTGGGCGTGATTGTTGCTGTAAAGGAAGGGGCCGTGTGGCCCCTTCTGTTTATCGTGCGGCAAAGCACGGGATTGTTATTCAAAGATGAAATAAAAAACAAAAAATACCCCTAAGGGAGTTGATGGCAGGGCAGGGGATGTGCTGTTGAACTGCAAAGATATCTTGCCAATACCATATTTCCATGCTCTGGAATAAATTCTTTAAAATCATTGCATTAAAAATGTGATATTTCTGTTTCAGCTGATACCTGGTGTAAAGTGGCGTAGCCATCGCACTAAAATATTTGTAGTAAAATTACATTCGCACTCTGATAAACTTGATCAATGTCAATTTTGGCTATTTGGCCCTTTGTTATGATTTCAACAGGCAAAACATTCAGGTAGAAAATAATTGAAAGCTGAATCTCCATTCGATTGTCTCAAGCCCGAAGCCATCGCTGCACTGGCTGAAGACATCACCTATGCCAAGGCTACCAAGCCGGCATACAAGGTCATTCCACTGGCCATCACCGCAGGCGCTTTCATCGCCATCGCATTTATCTTCTACATCACAGTGACGACCGGAACCGGCTCCATGCCTTGGGGTATGGCCAAGTTGGTGGGCGGTCTCTGCTTCTCTCTCGGACTTATTCTTTGTGTGCTGCTCGGAGCCGAGCTGTTCACCTCCACCACCCTGACGCTGGTGGCCAAGGCTGCCAATCGCATCAGCTGGGCTCAGCTGCTCAAGAACTGGGGTCTGGTCTACTTCGGCAACCTGATTGGCGGCCTGCTCATGGTGGCGCTGATCATCGTTTCTGCCGAGTACACGGCAGCAGACGGTCAGTGGGGCCTTAACGCCCTCAAAGTGGCCCAACACAAAATTCACCACACCTTCTTTGAAGCGGTGGCGCTGGGTATCCTCTGTAACCTGATGGTATGTCTTG
Organism: Aeromonas sp. 96A; assembly: GCF_051919165.1. Lineage (NCBI taxonomy): Bacteria > Pseudomonadati > Pseudomonadota > Gammaproteobacteria > Aeromonadales > Aeromonadaceae > Aeromonas > Aeromonas sp. 96A. Next base: position 77,194 of record NZ_JBQBFE010000001.1, read on the forward strand.
CTGCCTGGATGGCCTTTGGTGCCCGCAGCGCGACTGACAAGGTAGTGGTTATGCTGCTGCCGGTTGCCATGTTCGTTGCATCAGGTTTCGAGCACAGCATCGCAAACATGTTTATGATTCCGGTTGGTATCGCTATCCACAGCGTGGCTAGTCCGGAATTTTGGCAGGCCATCGGCCAGGATCCGGCAACCTTTGCTGACCTGACCGTATCCAACTTTGTCCTACACAACCTCATCCCCGTGACCATCGGCAATATCATCGGTGGTGGCGTGATGGTTGGTCTGACTTACTGGTTTATCTTCCGTCGTCATCATTAAGGATGATTGCGGGATACTACATCAATACCGTGTGAGGTAATGAAAAATGGCAGAACTTAACGAACAGTTCCAAAAAGCATGGGAAGGCTTCGCAGCCGGTGAATGGCAGACCTCTGTCAACACCCGTGACTTCATCCAGAAGAACTACACCCCGTATGAAGGTGACGAGTCCTTCCTGGCTGGCGCGACCGAAGCGACCACCAAGCTGTGGGACAAGGTCATGGAAGGGATCAAAATCGAGAACCGCACTCATGCGCCGGTTGATTTTGATACTGACCTGCCCTCCACCATTACCGCACACGATGCCGGTTATATCGATCAGAGCCTGGAGCAGATCGTTGGTCTGCAGACTGACAAGCCGCTGAAGCGCGCCATCATCGCCAACGGCGGTATCAAGATGGTTAAAACTTCTTGCGAAGTGTACGGTCGTCAACTGGACCCGATGGTCGAGAAGATCTTCACTGAATACCGCAAGACTCACAACCAGGGCGTGTTTGACGTTTACACCAAAGACATCCTGAACTGCCGTAAGTCTGGTGTTATCACCGGTCTGCCGGATGCCTACGGCCGTGGCCGTATCATCGGTGACTACCGTCGTGTTGCCCTGTACGGTGTTGACTTCCTGATGGCCGACAAACTGGCCCAGTTCAAGTCCCTGCAAGCTGACCTGGAAAACGGCGTCAACCTGGAAGCTACCATCCGTCTGCGCGAAGAGATCTCCGAGCAGCACCGTGCCCTGGCACAGATGAAGGTGATGGCTGCCAAGTACGGTTGCGATATCTCCGTACCGGCCAAGAACGCCAAAGAAGCCGTACAGTGGACCTACTTCGCCTACCTGGCGGCAGTCAAGTCCCAGAACGGTGCAGCCATGTCCTTCGGTCGTACCTCCAGCTTCCTGGATATCTACATCGAGCGTGACCTGCAAAAAGGCCTGATCACCGAGCAAGAAGCCCAGGAGCTGATGGACCACATGGTCATGAAGCTGCGTATGGTTCGCTTCCTGCGTACTCCGGAATACGATTCACTGTTCTCCGGCGACCCGATGTGGGCGACCGAGACCCTGGCTGGTATGGGCGTTGATGGCCGTACTCTGGTTACCAAGAACAGCTTCCGTATGCTGAACACCCTGTACACCATGGGCCCGTCCCCTGAGCCGAACCTGACCATCCTGTGGTCCGAGAAGCTGCCGGTCGGTTTCAAGAAGTACTGTGCCAAGGTATCCATCGAGACCTCTTCCGTTCAGTACGAGAACGACGATCTGATGCGTCCGGATTTCAACAACGATGACTACGCCATCGCTTGCTGTGTATCCCCGATGATCGTTGGTAAGCAGATGCAGTTCTTCGGTGCTCGTGCCAACCTGGCCAAAACCATGCTGTATGCAATCAACGGTGGTATGGACGAGAAGCTCAAGATCCAGGTCGGTCCGAAAACCGAGATGGTCAAGTCCGAGTACCTCGACTACAACGACGTAATGGATCGTCTGGACCACTTCATGGATTGGCTGGCCAAGCAATACGTTGCTGCGCTGAACATCATCCACTACATGCACGACAAGTACAGCTACGAAGCCTCTCTGATGGCGCTGCACGACCGTGACGTATATCGCACCATGGCGTGTGGTATCGCTGGTCTGTCCGTAGCCGCTGACTCCCTGTCTGCCATCAAGTACGCCAAGGTCAAGCCGATTCGTGACGAAGATGGCGTTGCCATCGACTTCGAAATCGAAGGCGAATACCCGCAGTTCGGTAACAACGACGCTCGCGTCGATGATATCGCCTGTGATCTGGTTGAGCGCTTCATGAAGAAGATTCAGAAGCTGAATACCTACCGTGGTGCTGTTGCTACCCAGTCTGTTCTGACCATCACCTCCAACGTGGTATATGGCAAGAAGACCGGTAACACCCCGGATGGCCGTCGTGCTGGTGCTCCGTTCGGCCCGGGTGCAAACCCGATGCACGGTCGTGACCAGAAGGGTGCTGTTGCTTCCCTGACTTCCGTAGCCAAGCTGCCGTTCGCTTACGCTAAAGATGGTATCTCCTATACCTTCTCCATCGTTCCGAACGCACTGGGTAAAGATATGGAAGCCCAGAAAGCCAACCTGGCTGGCCTGATGGACGGTTACTTCCACCACGAATCCAACGTAGAGGGTGGTCAGCACCTGAACGTTAACGTGATGAACCGTGAAATGCTGCTGGACGCCATGGAAAACCCGGAGAAATATCCGCAGTTGACCATCCGCGTATCCGGTTATGCCGTTCGCTTCAACTCTTTGACCAAAGAGCAACAGCAAGACGTCATCACCCGTACCTTCACTGCTTCTCTGTAATCGAGACATAGTGAGCAAAAACCGGCGCCAAGGCGTCGGTTTTTTTATGTTTGGTTTTTATTGCTAAAGAACTCCGTGGACAATGCCAACCTTGAAACTCAGGATGACAATAGGTATAACCACGCGTTTGAGAAGGCATATTAAGTGAGCGGTATGATGCAATCCTCCTTTTGGCAGACCAAGAGTCTGCAGCAGATGACTGAATCCGAGTGGGAATCCCTCTGCGATGGTTGCGGTAAATGTTGCCTTAACAAGCTCATTGATGAAGATACAGATGAACTGGTTTTCACCAATGTGGCTTGTAACCTGCTCAATACCAAGACCTGCCAGTGTTCCGATTATCTTAATCGCTTCAAAAAAGAGCCTGACTGTCTGCAGATAACTCACGACAAGATTGCCGAATATGATTGGCTCCCCTCTACCTGCGCCTATCGTTTACTGGCTGACGGGGATACTCTGCCAGAGTGGCATCCGCTGCTGACCGGCAGTCGTTCTGCCATGCATCAGGCGGGTCAATCTGTACGTGGCAAAGTGGTTCACGAGGAGCAGGCTGGTGAGTGGATTGATCACATAATCACTTGGGCCAGTTGAGCCAAGTGATCAAGTGCAATGTGGCCTGAGCTAGAAGCTGAAAACGTCACCCATTTTTAGCTTGTGTTTTCTACCTCAAAACCCCCGATGCAGCGTATCGGGGGTTTTGTCGTTCAGAAGGCGGTTCTGGCGTTCGCTTGTTGCAGATATCAGCGGTCCAACTCAGATTACCTGGACTTGAAGCTGCCTCTCTTGACCATCACAACAACAAAGGTCAGCAAGTCTGATTGATCTGTTCAGTCAGTGTCTATTGGGCAACCAGATAGAGCTCCTTGCTGTAGACCACATCCTGCGGGTTAAGGTGGGGATAGCCTTTCACGAAAGGTTTGAGCAACCTTGATTTGACCGAGAAATAGATGGGGGCGATGGGGGCATCCGCATCAATGAGTGCCTCTGCCTGTTGATACAGGGCATTGCGTTCAGCGGGATCCAGCGAGTCGTGGGCCTTGGCCAGCAGGGCGTCGTACTCCTTGTTGAACCACTTGCCGCTGTTGGCGCTGCTGCTGGAGGTCATGATGTCGAGGAAGGTGGAGGCATCGTTATAATCCCCGTTCCAGCCATAGCGGCTAACCCCGAAATCCCCCTCGTTGAGTGCCGAGACCATGGTCTTCCACTCCATGTTGTTGAGGGTGGCAGTGACCCCCAGGTTGTGTTTCCACATGGAGGAGACGGCCAGCGCAATCTTTTTGTGGCTCTCGTTGGTGTTGTAGAGAATGTCCACTGTGAGTGGCTTGTCCGGGCCATAGCCCGCTTCGGCCAACAGGGCTTTGGCCTGCTTGATCCGCTCCTCTTTGCTCTGCAGCTGGCTGGCCGGTTTTTTCAATTCAAAACCGTCCACAATGGGGGGCGTGAAGCTATATGCGGCAATTTGTCCCTGTCCCAGGATCTTGTCGGTGATGGTCTCCCGGTCGATGGCGAGCGAGAGCGCCTTGCGTACTTTCGGGTCATCGAACGGTTTGCGCTGGGTATTGAAGACATAGTAATAGCTGGCCAGCGTGGGGACGCTGACCAGTTCTTCCGGACTCTTGCTCTTGAGCTGTTTGTACTGCTCCAGCGGATAAGTGGTGTAGTGCAGTTCACCGGTGCGATAGCGGTTGTAGGCGGCGGTTTCCGAGACGATCTCCAGATAGATCACCTTGTTCAGGACGGTGTGCTGGTTGTTCCAGTAGTGGGTATTGCGCTCGGCACTCAGCCGCTCGTTGGGGGTCCACTCCTTGAGTACAAAGGCACCGTTGGAGACGATATTGCCCGGTTTGACCCAATCCTTGCCGAATTTTTCAATGGTGGCCTTGGGGGCCGGGAACGTGGTGTAGTGGGCCAGCGTCTTCAGGAAGAAGGGAACCGGATTTTTCAGGGTGACCTGCAGGGTGTAGTCATCGAGCGCCTTGATCCCGAGCTCTGACGGGCTCTTCTTGCCCTGTGTCACCTCCCTTGCATTGACCACACCGGTCAATTCGATAAACCAGGCGTAGTTGGAGGCCGTCTTGGGATCGGCCGCCCGTTGCCAGCCGTAGACATAATCGGCGGCGGTGACCGGTTCACCATTTGACCACTTGGCCTCGGGCCTCAGCTTGAAGGTGTAGACGGTACCTGTCTTGTCGACCTCGTAGCTGACGGCGCCTGCTGGTTTGATCTTGCCGGTATTATCCAGCTCATAGAGCCCTTCAAACAGATCGTTGACGATGGCACTACCGGCGGTCTCTTCTACCAGCTGGGGGTCGATGGTGGTGGGTTCGGTGCCGATATTGGTCACGTAGATTTGTTGGGCATCCGGCAGCAGCTTGGTACCGGCAGGCACCTGGGCAGCCAAGGCGGGAAGGGCAAACAGTCCGGCTACCATGCCGGCAATGAGAGTCTTGTTCATTGATAATCCTTGAGTTTTATTTGCTTCCAAAGCGAAATCAGTGTGCTGGATTGGCGATCGGATCTCAAGAGGCAATGGCTAAGGGAGCAGCAGGCCCATCAGACTCCATTTTTAATGGCCCAAGGCCAGTCGGATCATGGCTCGCAGCAGGTTATTGCCACGAATTAAGGGGCCGAAACTTATCGAATGAAACCGAATAAAACGCGTCTTTTACCATAACGTGAGGCGAAATAGTCTATTTAATAGGCCGCTTAATTCGCTGCAAAAACAAAAAACAGACGTTACATTAGGTTACAAATCAAGGCCGCCGGTGATCGGCATTTTTTTTGCCGATGCCTGCAAACGTTTTCAATGCCAACGGATGCGATCTAAAGGAACAAAAATGCGAAACATGATCACCATGGGTGAGTTCATCGTCAAAAAGCAGGCGGATTATCCTACCGCGACCGGCGAGCTGACCTCGTTGCTCAGCTCGATCCGCCTTGCTGCCAAGGTGGTGAACCGGGAGATCAACAAGGCGGGACTGGCGGATATCATCGGTTCCATGGGCGCTGAAAACGTACAGGGCGAGGTGCAGCAGAAGCTGGATGTCTACGCCAACGAACGCTTCAAGGCGGCGCTGGAAGCGCGCGGCGAGGTGTGCGGCATGGCCTCGGAAGAGGAAGAGGACTTCGTCGCCTTTGACTCACCACTCTCCAAAAACTCCAAGTATGTGGTGCTGATCGACCCGCTCGATGGCTCCTCCAATATCGACGTCAACGTCTCGGTCGGGACCATCTTCTCCATCTACCGCCGTTTGAGCCCGCAGGGTTCGCCGGTGACCCTGGAGGACTTCCTGCAACCGGGCAACCGTCAGGTCGCCGCCGGTTATGTGGTCTACGGCTCCTCCACCATGCTGGTCTACACTACCGGCTTTGGCGTCAACGGCTTTACCTACGACCCCTCCATCGGTTGCTTCTGCCTCTCCCACGAGAACATCCGCATTCCGGAAGAGGGCAAGATCTACTCCATCAACGAGGGCAACTACATCAAGTTCCCGGACGGGGTGAAGAAGTACCTGAAATATTGTCAGGAGCGCGACGAAGCGACCCACAGACCCTACACCTCCCGCTATATCGGCTCCCTGGTCTCTGATTTCCATCGCAACCTGCTCAAGGGCGGCATCTACATCTATCCGTCCGGCACCAACTCGCCGAATGGCAAGTTGCGGCTGCTCTATGAGTGCAACCCGATGGCGTTTCTGGTGGAGCAGGCTGGTGGCAAGGCCTCCGACGGCTTTGGCCGGATCATGGATATCCAGCCCACCGCGCTGCACCAGCGCACCCCTTACTTCGTTGGCTCGACCAAGATGGTGGAGCGGGCCGAGGCCTTTATGCGCGAGTTCTCCGCCCATGAGGATCCAGCTAACCAGGGCTGATAGTACGCAGCTGACTGATAGCGAATAAAAAACGGGAGCCGATTTGGCTCCCGTTTTAGTTGGCTTTATCGTGCTGGCTCGCCGCCAGCGTTGCAGATATTCACAGGCTGTTGTTGGCCAGATCAGCCAGCAAACCATCCACCAGTTTCAGGCGCATCGCACGATCCTGGGTCGGCACCTGGAAGCGCAGCCGGGTCGGCCCGTCCATCTTGTAGACCCGTGGCTGGCTGGAGAGCAGCTTGACCAGATAGGCCGGATTGACCTTGGTCTCCTGGGTGAAGTCGAGATAGCCGCCACGCTCGCTCATCTCCACCCGGCGAATGCCAAGGGCGGTGGCACGCTGACGGAAGGCAGCCAGCTCCAGCAGGGTTTTGGTCGCCTCCGGCAAGAGGCCAAAGCGGTCGATCAGCTCCACTTTGAGCTCCCGCAGCTCCTGCTCGTCTGCCGCGCTGGCGATCCGCTTGTACATGGAGAGGCGCATATTGACGTCCGGAATATAGTCATCCGGCAGCAGCGCAGGCAGGCGCAGCTCCACCTCGGTGTGCTGGCTCATCAGTTGCTCCAGCGATGGCTCTTTGCCATTTTTCAGCGCCTCGACCGCCTGCTCCAGCATCTCCATGTAGAGGGTGAAGCCGACCGATTCGATCTGGCCGCTCTGATCATCGCCGAGCAGTTCGCCCGCGCCACGGATCTCCAGATCGTGGGTCGCCAGCGCAAAACCGGCGCCGAGATCTTCAAGCGAGGCGATCGCCTCCAGCCGCTTGGCCGCATCCTTGGTCATCAGCTTGGGATGGGGGGTGAGCAGGTAGGCATAGGCCTGATGGTGAGAGCGGCCAACCCGACCCCGCAGCTGGTGCAGTTGGGCCAGACCCAAGTGATCCGCCCGATCCATGATGATGGTGTTGGCGCTCGGCACGTCGATACCGGTCTCGATAATGGTGGTGCAGACCAGCAGGTTGAAGCGCTGGTGGTAGAAGTCGGACATGATCCGCTCAAGGTCGCGCTCGCGCATCTGGCCGTGGGCGATGCCGATGCGGGCCTCGGGTACCAGTTCCGCCAGATCGGCGGCGCACTTCTCGATGCTCTCGACGTCGTTGTGCAGGTAGTAGACCTGGCCGCCACGTTTGAGTTCACGCAGCACCGCCTCGCGCACCACCGCCGGTTCGTGCTGGCGGACAAAGGTCTTGATGGCGAGCCGCTTGGCGGGCGGAGTGGCGATGATGGAGAGATCCCGCATGCCGGACATCGCCATGTTGAGGGTGCGCGGAATGGGGGTGGCGGTGAGAGTGAGGATATCCACATCGGCCCGCAGTGCCTTGATCTTCTCCTTCTGGCGCACCCCGAATCTGTGCTCCTCATCGACGATGAGCAGCCCCAGATCCTTGAAGGTGAGTTCGGAGCCGAGCAGCTTGTGGGTGCCGATGATGATGTCCACTTTGCCCTCCGCCAGCTCTTTCATCACAGCGCTCTGCTCCTTGGCGGAGCGGAAGCGGCTCAGCACCTCGACCCGCACCGGCCAGTTGGCAAAGCGGTCGCGGAAGTTGTCGTAGTGCTGTTGCGCCAGCAGGGTGGTGGGCACCAGCACGGCGACCTGTTTGCCGCCATGCACGGCCACAAACGCCGCCCGCATCGCCACTTCGGTCTTGCCAAAACCCACGTCGCCGCACACCAGTCGGTCCATGCTCTTGGCCTGACACATGTCCCCCAGCACCGCATTGATGGCGTTGAGCTGATCGTCGGTCTCCTCGAATGGGAAGCTGGCAGCAAACTGGCGATAGGCCTCTTTGTCGTGCTTGAAGGCAAAACCGGCGCGGGCGGCGCGGTGGGCATAGACATCGAGCAGCTCGGCTGCCACGTCGCGCACCTTCTCCGCCGCCTTGCGCCGCGCCTTGCTCCAGGCTTCACCGCCGAGCTTGTGGCTGGGCGGGTTATCAGAACCGGTGTAGCGGCTGATAAGGTGCAAACTGGTGACCGGCACGAACAGCTTGTCGCCGCCGGCATATTCGAGGGTCAAAAACTCGGTGGGCAGGCCACCGGCGTCGATGGTTTCCAGTCCCAGATAGCGGCCGACCCCGTGATCCAGATGGACCACTGGCTGCCCCTGGGTCAGCTCGCCCAGGTTTCTGATCACCGCATCGGAGCTCAGGTTCTTGCTCTTCTCCCGCGCCCGCTTGCTGCGCACCTTGCCGCCCAGCAGTTCGGTCTCGGTGATCAGCGCCAATGGATCCTGACCGACCTCCTGCCACAGGAAGCCACGCTCAAGCGGTGTAACCAGCAGGCCGTGGCGATCCGGGCTCGCCATAAAGGCGTCGAGGGAGGGGAACTCTTTAGGTTGCAGCGAGATACGCGCCAGCAGATCGCCGAGCACCTCCCGTCGCCCTTCGGATTCCACCGCAAACAGGGTGCGCCCGGCAAAGCCTTGGAGGAACTGGTTGAGCGCCAGCAAGGGTTGCTCCTTGCTGTGATCGAGTTGCAGATCCGGCAGCGCCGAGATAGGTAGATCGTGCTGACCTGCATCACCGGCGGTGGCGGCCTCTTGCAGCCGCACCGCGCCATATTGGCCTAGAGAGGCAAAGAGCTGCTCCACCGGCAGATAGAGCTGGGCCGGTGGCAGCAGTGGGCGGGTGTTGTCCCAGCGTCTGTCTTCATAGCGCTGGCCGATATCGTTCCAGAAACGCTGGGCGGCGGGGTAGATATCCCCCACGGTGAGCAGCAGGGTCTCTTCCGGCAGGTAGTCAAACAGGCTGGCGGTCTGGTTGAAGAAGAGCGGCAGATAATACTCGATGCCGGCGGGCCAGCGTCCCTTGCTCACCTCCTGATAGACGGATCCCTCGGCCCGCGACAGCTCGAACTGCTCGCGGAACTGGCCGCGAAACAGTTCGATGGCCGCCTCGTCGGTGGGGTATTCCCGGGCGGGCAGCAGGCTGACCGTCTTGACCGGTTCGCTGGAGCGCTGGGTTTCGGGATCGAATGGGCGGATGGAGTCCACTTCATCGTCGAAGAAGTCGATGCGATAGGGGCTGCTACTGCCCATGGGGAAGAGATCGAGCAGGGAGCCGCGGGCGGCAAATTCGCCATGTTCCAGCACCTGATCCACCGCCACATAACCCGCCTCGGCCAGGCGTCCGCGCAGCTGTTGCAGGTTGAGGCGCTGGCCGGCCTTCACCATCAGGCTGTATTTGTCGAGATAGACCCGGGGGGCGCAGCGCAACATCAGGGTGGAGATGGGGACAATGAGTACCCCCTTGTTCATCTGCGGCAGCTTGTAGAGGGTCTCGAGCCGCTGGGAGATGATGTCCTGATGGGGGGAGAAGGTGTCGTAGGGCAGGGTCTCCCAATCGGGGAACAGCAATACGGGGGCGGACTGATCGGCTAGCTGCTTGTCTGCCAGCAAATACTGAAGCTCCTGCTCCAGGCGCAGGGCGCTCGGGGTATCGGCGGTGATAAGCAGTACCGGCCCCTTGGCTTCACTGGTGAGACGGGCTGCAATCAGCGAGAGGCTGCTGCCGACCAGCTGGCCGAGCGCGATCTTTTGGCCCGCTTTGGCGGGCAAGGCGGGAAGTTTCATTGGCATGGTTCGATTCTTTTAACGTTGACGTTATCTATCGCTGACGTTCGCTATGGTTAGCGCTGACGCTCTTGGGCGCGCAGCTTGAGCTGTTTCGATTGCACGTGGAGGCTGGCACGAACCAGCAGTTCACGGTCATCTTCGCGGATCCGCACATAGTCGAGCTGCACATGGGTGCCATGTTCACCGCCGTCGAGCTGTTTGACCTGGCCATAGCAGTAGATGGCGGCCGCCTCTTCCCGCAGGAAGATCTTGAGGCGCACTATCTGGTGCAGGTGCGGCGCAGCCCCGTGATCATGATAGGGGTGCAGGTAGGTGAGCTGGCCAGCCCCGAAGCGCAGGGTGTGAAAGCGCTGCTCCGGATGGTCCTGCAGGGAGAGCACATAGCCCATGATCATGTCGATCTTGCGGGACTGCTGATTGACGATCTCGATCAGATCGTGCATCGACTCGTTCTGGTTGCGCAGCAGGCGGGTGGTCACCAGATCGATGGAGGTAATGGCCGAAGAGATCCGAAAGGGCTCCGGCAGCTCAGCGTCCAGCTCCTCCAGCGAGGGGAGGTGGAAGTCGGCCGGCATGGGGATCACATTGACCGGCGTGGCATGAGTGACGCTGAAGAACTGTTCCTGCATGGAGGCTATCCCTTGTTGTCATGGACGGTTTCCCTTTATTATCCGGTATCTTATTTTGTTGGCAACGTACATATCCTTGAAGACCGGACTTTTTCAGCCCCTTTCGCTGGCCATCGGCCTGCGTTATGCGGGCTCGAAGCGCAGCAATCGCTTCGTCTCATTTATCTCCCTGTTCTCTACCTTTGGCATCGCCATCGGGGTTGCCGCCCTGATGGTGGTCATTTCGGTGATGAACGGTTTCGAAGGGCAGCTCAAAGGGCGCATCCTCGGGGTGATCCCCCATGTGGTGGTGACCAATCAGGCTGGCCGCATTGATGCCGACCCGCAAGGGTTGCCTGATCTGGCCAAATTACCCCATGTGGTCGCCTCGGCCCCCATGCTCGACAGCGAAGGAATGCTGCAAAGCCCCGGCCAGCTGACCGGGGTGAGCGTGCAGGGGATCGACCCTGCTAAGTGGCCCAAGGATGACATCCTCCATAGCCAGATGCTGGGGGGGCGACTCGATACCCTGCAGGTGGGTCACTACCGCATCGTGCTGGGGCAGGGGGTGGCACGCCGCCTCAATGCCTCCATCGGCGATCAGGTTCGCCTGATCCTGACCGAAGGGACCCGCTTCACCCCGTTTGGCCGGGTACCGGCCCAGCGCCTCTTTACCGTCTCCGGCATCTTCGGGGTCGGCGCTGATGTGGATAACCAGATTGCGCTGATCGCGCTGGGGGATGCCCAGCGGCTGCTGCGCTTGCCGACAGAAACCGTCGGTGGCATTCGCCTCTGGCTCGATGATCCCTTTGCCGCCGACGAGGTGATCAAGACACCGTTGCCGGATGGGCTGCTGTGGCAGGATTGGCGCCGCGAGCGGGGCGAGCTGTTCCAAGCGGTCGCCATGGAAAAACGGATGATGGGGCTGATGCTGGTGCTGATCATCGCCGTCGCTACCTTCAACATCCTCTCCGCGCTGGTGATGGTGGTGACGGACAAGGAGGGCGAAGTGGCCATCCTGCGCACCATGGGCATGAGTGAATCAGGGATCGTTAAAATCTTCATGGTGCTTGGCGCCTCCAGCGGGGTGATTGGCGCCCTGTTTGGCGGACTGGCAGGCCTTGCGCTCTCCTTGGGTCTCAACCCTCTGCTCAATGCGGTGGGGCTCAACCTCTATATGGCGGCGGGCGGCAGTGGCCTGCCGGTGATTGTCGAGCCGGCTCAGGTCATCACCATCTTGCTGGGCGCCGTGCTGCTGAGCTTCAGTGCCACCCTCTATCCGGCGGCACGCGCTGCGCGGGTGAAACCGGCCGAGGCGCTGCGTTATGAGTAATGCCGTGAATAATGCATCTTCTGTTGTGACTGGTGCCCCCGTTGTTGCGGGTGCCAGCGTTGTTACTGAGGCAAGTGGAGCCCCTGTTATGAATGAAGCCGTATCCCGTGAACCTCTGCTGCGCTGCCATGCGCTCAATCATGTCTATAAAGAGGGGGAACTGGAGACTCAGGTGCTCAAGGGGATCGATCTCTGTGTCGCGCCCGGTGAAATGCTGGCGGTGGTGGGGAGCTCGGGCTCCGGCAAGACCACTTTGCTGCATCTGATGGGGGCGCTGGACAACCCCTCCAGCGGCGCCGTGCTGTTCAAGGGGGAGGATATCCACCATTGGGATAGCCGCACCCAGGCCCGTTTTCGTAACCGCGAGCTGGGTTTCGTCTATCAGTTTCATCACCTGCTCTCCGAGTTCAGTGCATTGGAAAATGCGGCCATGCCGCTGCTGATCGCCGGTGAGTCGGTGGCGGTTGCCACCGAGAAGGCGACCAGAATGTTGGGTCGGGTGGGGCTCTCCCATCGCTTGAACCACCGTCCCTCCGAGCTCTCCGGTGGCGAACGTCAGCGGGTGGCGATCGCCCGGGCGCTGGTCAACGAACCGAGCCTGGTGCTGGCGGACGAACCCACCGGCAATCTGGATCACGCCAGTGCCACTGCGGTGTACGAACTGCTGTGTGAACTGAATCGTGAACTGGGCACCGCCTTTGTGGTGGTGACCCACGACTTGAGCCTGGCGGCCAAGCTCCATCGCCGGGTGACCCTGGTGAGCGGCGTGATGGCGGAGGTTGCCTGATGTTCAAACCGCTGCCCCTCTTTCTGGGCCTGCGTTACAGCCGCTCCCGCCGTCGCAACGGGTTTATCGCCTTTATCTCTGCCTCTTCCCTGATCGGTATCGCCCTCGGGGTGATGGCGCTGATCCTGGGCCTCTCCGCCATGAACGGTTTCGAGCGGGAGCTCAAAGATCGGGTGCTCTCCGTGGTGCCGCAAGGTGAGCTGGACGCCGTCGAGCGGCCGTTGCCGGATTGGCCCCGTCTGCGTGACTACCTGCTGGCCCAACCGGGCGTCGAGGCCGCTGCGCCGGTCATTCGCCTCAATGGCCTGCTGGAGCACGGCTCCGCCCTCAAGGGGGTGCAACTGCGCGCGGTATTGCCGGAGCTGGAAGCCAATCTGTCGGATGCGGGCAAATACATGACGGGCCGCGGCCTGCGTGAGCTGCAACCGGGTGAGCGTGGGGTGATCCTTGGCAAGACCATTGCCGACAAACTGGGCGTCAAGGTGGGTGACACTCTTGGTTTGTTGTTGCCACAAGGGGGTGATCAGACCGGGATCAAGAATCCCCGGCGCGAAGCCCTGACCGTGGTGGGGCTGCTGGAGATCGGCGGTCAGCTCGACGGGTTGCTCGGCTTTATGCATCTGGCCGATGCGCAAGCGATCACTGGTATGGGCAGCGATGTGGAGGGCTTCAGCCTGCGGGTGAGCGATGTGCTCAAGGCGCAATCCATCACCGTAGCCGCGGCGCAGCAGTTCCCTCATCATGTTTACATCCGCAGCTGGATGAACAGCCAGGGCTACCTCTATCAGGACATCCAGATGGTGCGTACCGTCATGTATGTGGTGATGCTGATGGTGGTGGCCGTCGCCTGTTTCAACATCGTCTCCACTCTGGTGATGGCGGTGAACGAGAAGCGCAGCGAGATCGCCATCCTGAAGACCATGGGGGCGAGCCCCGGCCAGATCCGGCTTACCTTCGTCATTCAGGGCATGGTCAACGGCGTGGCCGGTGCGCTGCTTGGCGCCCTGCTGGGCGGGCTGCTTTCGAGCAAGCTGACCCAGATCCTGAGCGTTGTCGAAAAGCTCATCGGCCATCGCTTCCTCAATCCGGATATCTACTTTATCGACTTCTTGCCGACCGAGTTGCATATGCAGGACCTGCTCATCGTGACGGGCGCCGCCATCCTGATGAGTCTGGTGGCGACCCTCTATCCCGCCTGGCGGGCGAGCGGTCTGGTACCCTCCCGCGAGCTGGGTCACTGATGCGTTGCATCTAATGCGCAATAAAGAACGAAGGGCCCGCCGGTGCAAACCGGCGGGCCCTTCTGTTTTGAGGTCGAGTGACGTGGCTTAGTGGGCGTTCAGCTCATCGAGCGGCAGGGAGAAGCTGGCCACGAAGGTGTCGATAAAGTAGCGCATCTCCTCGCTCATCCGGGCTGCCAGCATGGCTTCAAGGCGCTTGCGAGCCGGTTCGAACTCCCGGTTGCCCGCGTTGATCTCCTCCAGACACTTGGTATAGGCGCAGAGGGTGTCGGCATCCTTGACCAGCCTGGCCAGCTCGCCATCCTGGGCTGCCGAATCGAGCAGGGGGCGAAAGTCCTCCACCAGTTCCGGCGGCAGCATGCCGAGCAGACGCTGTTCGGCGGCCAGCTCGATCTTCTTGTACTCGCGGGCGATCTCGGGGTTGAAGTATTTGACCGGGGTAGGCAGATCGCCGGTCAGCACCTCACTGCTGTCGTGATAGAGGGCCATCACCGCGGCACGGTCGGCATTCACGCTGCCGCCAAACAGCCGGTTTTTGATGATGCCGAGGGCATGGGCCACCATGGCGACCTGCAGGCTGTGTTCGGCGATATTTTCGGGCTGGATGTTGCGCATCAGGGGCCAGCGGTAGATGAGTTTCATGCGGGCGAGATTGGCGAAAAAGTGGCTGGGTAACATGATGGCCTCAACAAAAGAGAATAGAAAAGGGCAGACCCTAGTCTGCCCTTTTTTTCGTTGCAGGGCAGCGTCTGCCCGCGCATTTCCCGTAGTTAGCGGATATAGCGGCCCGATTCCGCCTCTTGGTTGGTCACAATCATCTGGCCGATGGGCGCCAGACTGATGAGTGCCAGCTTGAGGTGCTGGATACCGAACGGGATACCGATAATGGTCACGAAGCAGGCCAGCGCGGAAGCGATGTGGCCGATGGCGAGCCAGACACCGATCAGCACGAACCAGAGGATATTGCCAATCAGCCCCAGAGTGCCGGTGCCGATATCGCTCTGGCCGGTTATGGTCTTGCGGTTGACCGCCTGCTTGCCAAACGGGAAGAAGGTAAAGGTGCCGATCACGAAGCAGGCACGTCCCCAGGGGATGCCTACTAGCGAGATAAAGCAGACAAGACCGGCCAGCCACCAGGCCAGGCCCATAAAGACACCTCCCAGTACAAACCAGAGCAGATTGAACAAGAAGCGGAAAAAGGCCATGTGAGTGACTCCAGATCATCAATTTGGTTGCCACCATAACGAGGGAGGGGTAGGGACGCAATGGTTGATTGGTCCAATCGCCATTTGGCTGGTCAAATTGAGTCGCCGCCCGCAACGGTGGGCTGTTTTTCGGCGAAAGATGGGCAATAAAGCGGCGTTCGGATGAAAAAAGGTGAGCAAACGCAAAATTATTGCCATCGGATAGTTGAAGTCGGGTGCCTCTCTCCCCATATAAAGGGCAGTTTTGCACGAATTGTGCTTTCACGCTGCTCAATGTGGGGGATGTGTGGCTCGACTCGACCAAAGTGCGCCGCTATAATGCCGCGTCATATTTTCTCATCACAAAGACATATTGTTGTCTTTATAAACAGGAAGACTCCGGGCTTTGCCCAGGGGCAATAAGGGTCAGCACACAGTGCTGAGTTGAACGAGGTAGAAGAATGCAAGTTTCTGTAGAGACAACCCAGGGTCTGGAACGCCGTCTTACCATCACTGTACCGGCCGCTACCGTAGACGCCGCTGTGCGTAAAGAATTGAATGGCCTGGCCAAAACTCGTCGCATCGACGGTTTCCGTCCTGGCAAGGCTCCGGTTGCCATCATCAAGAAGATGTTCGGCGCCATGGCTCACGCCCGCGTTGCTGATGAAATGATGCAGAGCAACTTCATCAAAGCCATCATCGAAAACAAACTGAGCCCGGCCGGTGCCCCGACCATGGATCCGAAAGAGATCCAGGAAGGTCAGGATTTCGAATTCACCGCCACCTTCGAAGTGTACCCGGAGTTCGAAGTTGCTGGTCTCGAGACCATCAAGGTCGAGAAGCCGGTTGCGACCGTGAAGGATGAAGATCTGGCCAACATGATCGACACCCTGCGCAAGCAGCACGCTACCTGGGCTGATGCCGATGTTGCCGCTGCCAATGGCATGCGTGTGACCCTGGACTTCGTCGGTTCCATCGACGGTGAAGAGTTCGACGGCGGCAAAGCTGAAGGCTTCAACCTGGTGCTGGGCGCTGGTCGCATGATCCCGGGCTTCGAAGACGCCATCCTGGGCAAGAAAGCGGGCGACGAGTTCACCATCGAAGTGACCTTCCCGGCTGACTACCACGCTGAAAACCTGAAAGGCAAAGAGGCCAAGTTCGCTTCCAAGCTGATCAAGGTTGAAGAGCAGATCCTGCCTGAGCTGACCGAAGAGTTCGTGAAGCGTTTCGGTATCGAAAGCGGTTCTGTTGAAGAGCTGAAAGCCGAAGTGCGCAAGAACATGGAGCGCGAACTGGCTCAAGCCCTGAAAAACAGCGTGAAAGAGCAGGTTCTGAACGGTCTGGTTGAAGCCAACCAAATCGACCTGCCGAAAGCAGCTGTTGCTCAAGAGATCGACGTACTGCGTCAGCAGGCTCTGCAGCGCTTCGGTGGCTTCCAGGGCGGCAACGCTCCCGAGCTGCCGGCTGAACTGTTCCAGGCTCAAGCCGAGCGTCGTGTACGCGTAGGCCTGCTGCTGGGTGACGTGATCCGTACCAACGAGATCAAGGCTGACGATGCCCGTGTAAACAGCATCATCGAGTCCATGGCGACTGCCTACGAAGATCCGAAGGAAGTGATCGAGTACTACCAGAAGAACGAACAGATGCTGAACGGCGTTCGTAACCTGGCAGTAGAAGATCAAGCCATCGACCTGATCCTGTCCAAAGCGCAAGTGACCGAAAAAGAAGTTGCCTTTGACGAAGTGATCAACAAGTCTGGCGCCGCTGCCTAAGAACATTTGACTTAAGGTCAAGACTGTTAAGTATAATGGCTCGTGTGATCTCCACTCGGGCCATTTTATTTTAGGGACAATGCCTTATGTACAAGAACTATAACGATATGACCGATTCTCCCAGCAATGCGCTGGTCCCCATCGTGGTCGAACAGACTGCCAAGGGTGAACGTTCCTACGATATTTACTCCCGTCTGCTGAAAGAGCGGGTGATCTTCCTGACTGGTCAGGTTGAAGATCACATGGCCAATCTGGTGGTTGCCCAGTTGCTGTTCCTCGAGTCCGAGAATCCGGACAAGGACATCTATATCTACATCAACTCGCCGGGTGGTTCGGTGACTGCGGGCATGTCTATCTATGACACCATGCAGTTCATCAAGCCGGATGTCAGCACCGTCTGCATGGGGCAGGCCTGCTCCATGGGTGCCTTCCTGCTGGCCGGTGGCGCCAAGGGCAAGCGTTTCTGCCTGCCTAACGCCCGCGTGATGATCCACCAGCCGCTGGGTGGCTTCCAGGGTCAGGCATCTGATATCCAGATCCACGCCCAGGAGATCCTGAAGATCAAAAATACCCTGAACGAGCGCCTGGCGTTCCACACCGGTCAGGACATGGCTACCATCGAGCGTGACACCGATCGTGACAACTTCATGTCCGCCGAGCAGGCTGTGGCCTATGGTTTGGTAGACGGTGTCCTGAGCCAGCGTAGCTGAGCAGGGTGTCCCGGTCTGTTGTAAACTCAACAGGCCGATCCATCCTCTATTGATAAAACGAGGTTGCTGAATGACAGAGAAACGCAAGGGTGAGGGTGATAAGCTGCTCTACTGCTCTTTTTGCGGCAAAAGCCAGCATGAAGTGCGCAAGCTGATCGCTGGCCCTTCCGTCTACATATGTGATGAGTGCGTCGAGCTGTGCAACGACATCATCCGCGAAGAGATCCGCGAGATCTCTCCCAAGCGCGATGGTAACGAGCTGCCGACCCCTCATCAGATCCGCGCTCATCTCGATGACTATGTGATCGGGCAGGAGTACGCCAAGAAGGTGTTGGCTGTAGCCGTCTACAACCACTACAAGCGTCTGCGCAACAGCGGCGAAAACAGTGGTGTTGAGCTCGGCAAATCCAACATCCTGCTGATTGGCCCGACCGGTAGCGGTAAAACCCTGCTGGCCGAGACTCTGGCTCGTCTGCTGGATGTGCCGTTCACCATGGCCGATGCGACCACCCTGACCGAAGCCGGTTATGTGGGCGAGGACGTGGAGAACATCATCCAGAAGCTGCTGCAAAAGTGCGACTACGACGTAGAAAAGGCTCAGCGTGGCATCGTCTACATCGACGAGATCGACAAGATCTCCCGCAAGTCGGACAACCCCTCCATCACCCGCGATGTCTCCGGGGAAGGGGTACAGCAGGCACTGCTCAAGCTGATCGAAGGGACCATCGCTTCCGTGCCGCCGCAAGGTGGTCGCAAGCATCCGCAGCAGGAGTTCTTGCAGGTTGATACCTCCAAGATCCTCTTCATCTGTGGCGGTGCCTTTGCCGGTCTGGACAAGGTGATCGAGCAGCGTTCCGTGAAGGGAACCGGTATCGGTTTTGGCGCCGAGGTGAAATCCAAGGATGCCAAGGCCACCCTGAGCGAGACCTTCGCCAAGGTAGAGCCGGAAGATCTGATCAAGTATGGTCTGATCCCCGAGTTCATCGGCCGTCTGCCGGTGGTCGCGACCCTGACCGAGCTGGACGAATCCGCGCTTATCCAGATCCTGAAAGAGCCGAAAAACGCGCTGACCAAACAGTACGCTGCGTTGTTCGATCTGGAAGGGGTTGAGCTGGAGTTCCGTGACGATGCGCTCAACGCCATTGCCCGCAAGGCGATGGAGCGTAAAACCGGTGCTCGTGGTCTGCGTTCCATCGTGGAAGCCGTGCTGCTGGATACCATGTATGACCTGCCTTCTCTGGAAGGGGTCAGCAAGGTGGTGATCGACGAGACCGTGATCAAAGGGGACTCTGCGCCCTTGATGATTTACGAAAATCCCGAAACTCAGGCTGCTGCATCAGAGTAAATGTCTGATTTTTAATCAAATGGAAGGGGCTTTTTGCCCCTTTCATGCTTTTTACGGTTTCGGCGATTGAATCTCATCTCAGCGCCCCCATATACTCAGCCAAGCGCTTTGCCAACGGTATAACAAGCCGAGAGGACATATATGAACCTAGAGCGTTCAGAACGCATCGAGATTCCCGTCCTGCCTCTTCGTGACGTGGTGGTTTATCCCCACATGGTCATTCCACTCTTTGTGGGGCGGGAAAAATCCATTCGCTGTCTGGAAGCGGCCATGGAGCAGGACAAGAAAGTTCTGCTGGTGGCCCAGAAGGATGCGTCAACCGATGAGCCAACGGTGGAGGAGATCTTCACCGTCGGGACAGTGGCCAATATTCTGCAGATGCTCAAGCTGCCGGACGGCACCGTCAAGGTGCTGGTAGAGGGGGGACAGCGTGCCCGCCTGGAGCGGATGATCGACGACAAGGATTTCTTTGTCTGCGAGGCCCAGTACATCCCCTCCCAAGCCATTGAGGAGAAGGATCAGGAAGTACTGGTTCGCTCCGCCATCGGCCAGTTTGAAGGCTATATCAAGCTCAACAAGAAGATCCCGCCCGAGGTACTGACCTCGATCTCGGCGATCGACGATGCTGCGCGTCTGGCTGACACCATGGCGGCCCACATGCCGCTCAAGCTGGAAGACAAGCAGAAGGTGCTGGAGATTGTCTCGGTCTCCGAGCGCATCGAATTCCTGATGGCGATGATGGAGTCGGAAATTGACCTGCTGCAGGTCGAGAAGCGCATCCGTACTCGCGTCAAGAAGCAGATGGAGAAGAGCCAGCGCGAGTATTACCTCAACGAGCAGATGAAGGCCATCCAGAAAGAGCTGGGTGAGCTGGAAGATAGCCCGGATGAGTTTGAAGCCCTCAATCGCAAGATTGAAGAGGCTGGCATGCCGGAAGATGCCCGTGAAAAGGCCCAGGCCGAGCTTGCCAAGCTGAAGATGATGTCTCCCATGTCCGCCGAGGCTACCGTGGTTCGCAGCTATGTGGACTGGATGGTACAGGTGCCGTGGAAGGCGCGATCCAAGGTCAAGAAAGACCTTGGCAAGGCGCAAGAGGTGCTGGATGCCGATCACTATGGCCTAGAGAAGGTCAAGGATCGCATCCTCGAATATCTGGCGGTACAGGCGCGGGTGAACAAGCTCAAGGGCCCCATCCTCTGTCTGGTTGGGCCTCCCGGTGTGGGCAAGACCTCGCTGGGCCAATCCATCGCCAAGGCGACAGGCCGCAAATATGTGCGGATGGCTCTGGGTGGGGTGCGTGACGAAGCGGAGATCCGCGGTCACCGCCGTACCTATATCGGTTCCATGCCCGGCAAACTTATCCAGAAGATGGCGAAAGTCGGCGTGAAGAACCCGCTGTTCCTGCTCGACGAGATCGACAAGATGAGCTCGGACATGCGCGGCGATCCCGCATCCGCCTTGCTGGAAGTGCTGGATCCGGAGCAGAACAACAGCTTCAACGATCACTATCTGGAAGTGGATTATGACCTGTCGGACGTTATGTTCGTGGCTACCTCCAACTCCATGAACATCCCGGGCCCCTTGCTGGACCGGATGGAAGTGATCCGCCTCTCCGGTTACACCGAAGATGAGAAGCTCAACATTGCCAAGCAGCATCTGGTTGCCAAGCAGATCCAGCGCAACGGCCTGAAAGAGTCCGAGATCACCATCGAAGATTCTGCCCTGGTCGGAGTGATCCGCTACTACACCCGCGAGGCGGGGGTGCGGAGTCTGGAGCGCGAGATCTCCAAGATTTGTCGCAAGGCGGTCAAGCGCATCCTGCTGGACAAGAGCATCAAGCATGTTCAGGTCAATCAGGCCAACCTCAAGGAGTTCCTCGGGGTGCAGCGTTTCGATTACGGCAAGGCGACCGACCAGAATCAGATTGGTCAGGTATGTGGTCTGGCGTGGACCGAAGTGGGGGGCGACCTGCTCACCATCGAGACCACCAACATGCCGGGCAAGGGCAAGCTCACTTATACCGGTTCCCTTGGTGACGTGATGCAGGAGTCCATCCAGGCGGCCATGACGGTCGTACGAGCCCGTGCCGAGAAGCTGCGCATCAACGCCGACTTCTACGAGAAGCGCGATATCCACGTGCACGTACCGGAAGGGGCAACCCCGAAAGATGGTCCGAGCGCCGGTATCGCCATGTGTACCGCCCTGGTCTCCAGCTTGACCGGTAATCCGGTTCGTGCTGATGTGGCGATGACAGGGGAGATCACCCTGCGCGGCGAAGTGCTGCCCATCGGTGGTCTCAAGGAGAAGTTGCTGGCAGCCCATCGTGGCGGCATCAAGCGAGTGCTTATTCCGAAAGAGAACGAGCGTGACCTTGAGGAGATCCCGGCAAACGTCAAACAAGACCTTGAAATTTATCCGGTTCGCTGGATTGACGAGGTGCTGGAACTGGCGTTGCAGGACAATCCACAGGGGTTTGAGCGCGTTTCTGTCGTGTAAATGTTGATGCGCCGCAAATTTGGCGCATTCGGCGGGTGGTTAAGGCTTGCATGCGCCCGATAACGGAAGTAGCCTTGACCACCGATCGGGTACTCGTGATGAGTCGCAATGCGTTGTGTGGCGCGGGTTTGCGCCAGATTGTCACTTGCAACTGATCAGGAGGCTTGCTATAAAACCTCCACTTGTTGTGGCCAGGGAAATCAGCGCCGCAGCGGTGTTTGATAAAAGGGGAATATAAGAGTGAATAAATCTCAACTGATTGACAAGATTGCAGACGGTGCCGATATCTCCAAAGCTGCCGCTGGCCGTGCGTTGGATGCCTTCATTGATGCTGTTGGTGAAGCGCTGAAAGAGGGTGACCAGGTTGCTCTGGTTGGTTTCGGTACTTTCGCTGTACGCGAGCGTGCTGCCCGTTCAGGCCGTAACCCGCAGACTGGCGCGACCATCGAAATCGCTGCTGGTAAAGTTCCTGCCTTCAAAGCCGGTAAGGCCCTGAAAGACGCTGTTAACTAAGTCGGTCGCTGATATCCGTCGGCTACCGTCCTTGGTCGCAGACCAGACAAGTTAGAGAGTCTTCTCTCATACTGATTGACCAAGGCGCATCGCAATCGGTGCGCCTTTTTATTGTTTACGCCCATCGAGTTCGGGAGCATAAGTACAAACATGATGTTGGATAAACTACGCGAAGGGGCGCAGGGCAAGGTAGCCAAGGTTATCTTGGGTCTGATCATCCTCTCCTTTGCCTTGGCTGGTGTAGGTAGTTACCTGAACGGCCCGGCCCGTACCGCCCCCGCCACCGTCAATGGCACCGAGATCAGTGCTGCGGCACTGGAAAATGCCTACCGTAACGAGCGCGCCCGCATGGAATCCCAGATGGGAGAGGCATTCAGCCAGCTGGCCGCGAACCCCGATTACATGAAACAGTTCCGTCGCGGTGTGCTGGATCGGCTGATCGATCAGGCTCTGCTGGACAGCAAGGCCCGTGAACTGGGTCTGCGCATCAGCGATGAACAGATCAAGCAAGCCATCGTGGCCATGCCGGAGTTTGCCGAGAATGGCAAGTTCAACAATGACCGCTATCTGCAGCTGATCCGTCGTGCCGGCATGACTCCTGAAATGTTCCGTGACTCCCTGCGTCAGGACATGGTGCGTCAACAGTTGATGAGCGCCCTGCTGGGCACCGAATTCTCCCTCAAGGGCGAAGCGGAGCAGCTCGACAAGCTCTACAACCAGACTCGCGATCTGCGTCTGGTGCGTCTGGCTGCCGCCAACTACATGGCTGACGTTCAGGTCTCCGACAACGAGCTGGAGCAGTACTACAAGACCAATGGCGCCCGTTTCATGAACGACGAGCAGGTCAAGGTCGACTATCTGCTGCTGGACGCTGCCAACCTCGCCAAGGATATCAAGGTCACCGAGCAGGATGCCCAGGATTACTACGATCAGCACCAGGATCTGTTCCAGCGTGCCGAGCGTCGCCACGTGGCTCACATCCTTATCCCGTTTGGCAAGGATGAGAAAGCGGCCGAGCAGAAAGCAGAAGCCGTGCTGGCCAAAGCCAAGGCGGGTGATGATTTCGCTGCGCTGGCCAAGGCGGACTCTTCCGATACCTTCTCTGCCCAAAAAGGCGGCGAGCTGGACTGGTTCGAGAAAGGGGTGATGGATCCGGCCTTCGAGAAAGCCGCGTTCGCCCTGAACAAGGCTGGCGATCTCTCCGGCGTGGTGAAGAGCCCGTTCGGTTTCCACATCATCAAGCTGCTGGGGGTTGAAGCAGCCCAGACCAAGCCGTTTGCCGATGTGAAAGAAGAGACCATCACTCGTCTGCAAGCTGACAAGGCCAAGGAGAAGTTCTTCGCCGAGCAGCAGAAGATGGCTGACAACAGCTTCGAAAACCCGGACTCGCTGGATCTGACCGCTGATGCCATGGGGATGAAGGTTCAATCTTCCGATTTCTTCACCCAGGCGACTGCTCCGGCTCCGCTGAACGATCCCAAGGTGCTCTCCGTGGCGTTTTCCGAACAGCTGCGCGATGACAACACCAACTCCGACGTGATCGAGCTGGCTGACGGCAAGGCGCTGGTGCTGCACATCACTGGTCACAAGCCCAAAGCGGTCAAGCCGCTGGCTGAGGTGAAAGAGCAGGTGATTGCCGCCATCAAGCATGACAAGGCTAGCGAAGTGGCCCGTGGCAAGGCCCAGGGCCTGCTGGACAAGCTGAAAGTCGGTGAGAGCATCACCGCCGATCTGACTGCACTCGGTCTGAAAGTGGAGACCCACAAAGGGGTTGCCCGCTTCGATCGCGAGCTGGATCAGAACCTGATTGCTCAGGCGTTCACGCTGCCCCATCCGATCGACGGCAAGCCGAGTGTGGCTCTGGTTGCCGAGACCAATGGTGACCGCGTTGTGGTTGCGCTGGACAAGGTCAACGTACCTGCCGCCGCATCCGGCATGGCCGCCATGCTGCAAGCTCAGCTGGGTCAGGGCAAAGCCCAAGTGGATTACAAGTCTCTGATCGACGAGCTGCGCAAAGCGGCCAAGATCGAGTACTTCACCAGTGTGGAAGCGACTGTCGAGTAATCGGCACTGCGCAATCCATTGAAAACGGCTCCTTGATGGAGCCGTTTTTTTATCTGTAGGCAAGAGGAGGAGACTCAAGCTCTGTGCCCTGTGCCCTGTGCCCTGTGCCCTGTGCCCTGTGCCCTGTGCTCTGTTCTGTGGCGTGTAGTCACACCGCGGTTATACGCCATCTCAGTCGTCTAAAAACGGGATATAAAAAAACCGGCACCTGAGTGCCGGTTTTGCATTGCGCACTTGCGCAGGTGCGGGGTTATACCACGCCCTGGGTGCGCAGGTAATCCTCGTAGGTGCCGCCGAAGTCGCGGATACCATCTTCGCTCAGCTCCAGAATGCGGGTCGCCAGAGAGGAGACGAATTCGCGGTCGTGGGAGACGAAGATCAGGGTGCCCTTGTACATCTCGAGTGCCAGGTTCAAGGATTCGATAGATTCCATGTCCAGGTGGTTGGTCGGCTCATCCATGATCAGGATGTTGGGGCGCTGCATCATCAGCTTGCCGAACAGCATGCGGCCCTGTTCACCACCGGAGAGCACCTTAACCGGCTTCTTGATGTCGTCCTGGGAGAAGAGCAGACGACCCAATACGGAGCGCACAGCCTGCTCGTCTTCGTTATCCTGTTTCCACTGGGCCATCCAGTCGAACACGTTGAGGTCGGTGTCGAAATCTTCGGCGTGATCCTGAGCGTAGTAACCGATCTGGGCGTTCTCGGACCACTTGATGGTACCGGTATCCGGTGCCAGATCCCCGACCAGCGTCTTGATCAGAGTCGATTTACCGATACCGTTGGTACCCAGAATGGCGACCTTCTCACCCACTTCCAGCATCATGTTGAGGCCCTTGAACAGGGGCGCCTCACCATAACCTTTGGACAGGCCTTCGATCTCCAGAATGTTGCGGTAGAGCTTCTTCTCCTGCTCGAAGCGGATGAAGGGGTTCTGACGGCTGGAGACCTTCACTTCCTCAATCTTGATCTTGTCGATCTGCTTGAGGCGGGAGGTCGCCTGGCTGGACTTGGAGGCGTTGGCACTGAAACGGGAGACGAAGGATTGCAGATCGGCGATCTGGGCTTTCTTCTTGGCGTTGTCGGCCAGCAGACGCTCGCGCGCCTGAGTGGCGGCCAGCATGTAGTCATCGTAGTTGCCCGGATAAACGCGCAGCTCGCCGTAGTCCAGATCCGCCATGTGGGTACAGACGGAGTTCAGGAAGTGACGGTCGTGAGAGATGATGATCATGGTGCTTTCACGTTCGTTGAGCACCTGTTCCAGCCAGCGAATGGTGTTGATATCCAGGTTGTTGGTCGGTTCGTCCAGCAGCAGGATGTCAGGGTTGGAGAACAGCGCCTGTGCCAGCAGCACCCGCAGTTTCCAGCCTGGGGCCACTTCGCTCATTGGACCGTTGTGCTGCTCGATGGGAATACCGGCACCCAGCAGCAGTTCGCCTGCGCGGGACTCGGCGGTATAGCCGTCATACTCGGCGACCAGACCTTCCAGCTCGGCGGCCTTCATGTAGTCGTCGTCGGTCGCTTCGAGGTTGGCGTAGATGGCATCGCGCTCGGCGATGGCCGCCCACAGCTCGGTGTGACCCATCATGACCACGTCCAGTACGCGCATATCTTCGTAGGCGAACTGATCCTGACGCAGCTTACCGATGCGCTCGTTGACGTCCAGGCTTACATTACCGCCAGTGGGCTCCAGATCACCGCCGAGGATCTTCATAAAGGTGGACTTGCCACAGCCGTTGGCGCCGATAAGGCCATAGCGGTTGCCGCCGCCAAACTTGACGTTGATGTTCTCAAACAGCGGCTTGGCGCCGAACTGCATGGTGATGTTGTTGCTACTTAACAAGGTATGTGTCCCGATTGGTCTGTCAAATGGCGCGCATTATGGCACAGATCCCCTGAAAGTTTTAGCGAGAAGTGTGATCTTGATCGGGGCAAGCGGGGCGTGCAGCCGATTGATGGGCAATAAAAAAAGCCGGCGCGAGGCCGGCTTGGAAGTATGAACTTGATCTGTTAGTGGGAGGTGGCGCCAGAGGCACCCAGCCCGGTCTGGGAGCGAACGAACTGCGGCAGGAACTTGGCATGTTCGTCGGCGGCGTTCTGGGAGCTGTCGGTGATGGAGAAGAACCAGATCCCGACGAAGGCCAACCCCATGGAGAAGAGGGCAGGGTATTCGTAGGGGAAGATGGCCTGGGCATGGCCCAACACTTTCACCCACACGGTCGGACCCAGGATCATCAGGGTCACTGCGCTCACCAGCCCCAGCCAGCCACCGTAGACGGCGCCACGGGTGGTCAGGCGTGACCAGAACATGGAGAGGAACAGCACCGGGAAGTTGCAGCTGGCGGCGATGGAGAAGGCCAGACCCACCATGAAGGCGATGTTCTGCTTCTCGAACAGGATCCCCAGACCAATGGCAACCACACCCAGCACCAGAGTCGTCATTTTGGAGACGCGCAGTTCATCGGTCTCGTTAGCCTTGCCCTTCTTCAACACGCTGGCATAGAGGTCATGGGAGACCGCAGAGGCACCGGCCAGGGTCAATCCGGCAACTACCGCCAGAATGGTGGCAAATGCCACGGCGGAGATGAAGCCGAGGAACAGGCTGCCACCGACCGCATTGGCCAGATGGACTGCCGCCATGTTGGTGCCGCCCAGCAGGGCGCCGGTGGCGTCCTTGAAGGCCGGGTTGGTGCTCACCAGCAAGATGGCGCCAAAGCCGATGATGAAGGTGAGAATGTAGAAGTAGCCGATAAAGCCGGTGGCGTAGAACACCGATTTACGCGCCTCTTTGGCATCGCTCACGGTGAAGAAACGCATCAGGATATGGGGCAGACCGGCGGTACCGAACATCAATGCCAGACCGAGCGAGATGGCGGAGATGGGGTCAGCAACCAGGCCACCCGGACTCATGATGGCGATCCCTTTCTCGTGCACCTTGACCGCTTCGCTAAACAGGGCACCGATATCGAAGTTGACCGATTTCATGACCATGATGGCCATGAAGCTGGCACCGGAGAGCAGCATCACTGCCTTGATGATCTGCACCCAGGTAGTGGCCAGCATGCCGCCAAACAGCACGTAGAGCACCATCAGGATACCGACCAGCACCACGGCCACATGGTATTGCAGGCCAAAC
This sequence comes from Aeromonas sp. 96A, assembly GCF_051919165.1. NCBI lineage: Bacteria > Pseudomonadati > Pseudomonadota > Gammaproteobacteria > Aeromonadales > Aeromonadaceae > Aeromonas > Aeromonas sp. 96A. The sequence goes on from NZ_JBQBFE010000001.1 coordinate 104,472, forward strand.
AGCAGCTCGATCAGTTTGCCGGCACCGACCATCTGGGCAATCAGGTAGAGGGCGACCACCACCAGCGAACCGCAGGCGGAGAGGGTGCGCACTTCAGTCTGTTTGAGACGATAGGAGGCGACATCGGCAAAGGTATATTTGCCAAGGTTGCGCAGCCGCTCGGCGATCAGGAACAGAATGATGGGCCAGCCCACCAGAAAACCGATGGAGTAAATCAGGCCATCGTAGCCGGAGGTGTAGACCAGCGCGGAGATCCCGAGGAAGGAGGCGGCGGACATATAGTCACCGGCGATGGCCAGACCATTCTGGAAGCCGGTGATACGGCCACCGGCCGCATAGTAGTCGGAAGCCGAGCGGTTGCGCTTGGAGGCCCAGTAGGTGATGAACAGGGTAGCGGCCACAAAGACCACGAACATCACGATGGCCGACACATTGAGAGGTTGGCGTTGTACTTCGCCGGTCAGCGCATCCGCTGCCAGCAGGGGGGAGGAGGCCAGTGAGGCCAACAGCAGCCATTTGCCTTTCATGCTTTTTGCGCTCATGACTGCACTCCCTTGAGGATCTTCTGATTCAGCTCGTCAAACTCGCCGTTGGCCCGAAACACATAGATGCCGGTCAATACGAAGGAGGAGAGGATCAGTCCCACCCCGACCGGAATGCCACGGGTGACGGTGGTGCTGTCGCTGAGCGGGGTGCCGAGCCAACCGGGGGCAAAGGCGATGAGCAGAATAAACGCCAGGTAGAGTCCCAGCATCAGAGCCGAGAGGGCCCAGGCAAAACGCTGGCGCTTGGCGACCAGCTCCTGGAAGTTGGGATCTTGCTGGATCCTCAGATAGCTTTGCTGTTCCATTGCAGTTCTCCATGACATGAGTGTCAGCGGTGGATGGGGTAACCCCGACGAGCAGGCAATCCGCTCATGTAAGCAAAATGTGAATTAAATGTTATTTGTCGACAATTAGACTTTGGGATAAGCCAGCGGCGAGCCGCAGGTCAGGCGCAGATAGATGAGCGCGGCCGTGGTGGCATCGGCAAGGGCATCGTGGGCGGGCAGGGATGGCAGTTCAAGGTGGCTGCAGATGGAACTTAAACGCAGGTTGATGGCCGCATCGGGATAGCGGCGATAGAGGTGGTCATGATAAAGCTGGCTTACCTCGATCCCTCGCTGGGGCAGGGTCAATCCCCACAATTTCTGGCAGGCGAGATTGAGAATGCGCAGGTCGTAGGCGATGTGATAGCCCACCAGTTCACGGGGGCCGATAAAGTCGAGTAGCAGGCGCAGCGCGGCTTCCAGCTCCATCCCCTGTTGCAGATCCTGATGGCGCAGACCGTGGATCACCACCGATTGGCTGGTCAGGCTGGCCGGTGGCTGTACCTTGATGGCGAGGGCCTCGCCGGTCAGCAGCCGGTTACCCTGAATGCGCACCGCCCCGATGGAGACGATCTCGGCCTGCTCGGGATCGAGACTGGTGGTCTCGAAATCGAGGGCGATCCGTTCATCTTTCGGTGGGGTGGCAAAGAGCGGCGCGAACTCGCCCGTTCGGAACGCATGGCCATACCAGTAGCGTCGAGCGCGGCTCAACATGTCTATTGTCTCAGACGAAAGTGCAAGGTGAGCCACTGCTGGAACTTCTTCACCTGATGCAGCGCCTGACGCAGCAGATCCCGCTCGCTTGTCTGCACCCGACTATTGCCCCCCTTGAGCTGGCTGCGCAGCCTCAGCCGGATAAAGAGCCGGAACGCCTCCGCCAGATTGCTGCCATAGTCGGCACTGAGCCGATCGGCGGCCACCAGCGCATCGATACGCCCCAGGGTTGAGGTCTCCAGAATGCCTGCCTCAAGGGCCAGCATCCGGATGCCGTGCACCAGCGGAAACAGGCCGCCCCGCTTCAGATCCAGCCCTTCCGGTGGCTGCTCCAGCCTGCCAAAGAGGGTTAGCGGGGCATGGAAGGCCACTGCCGGTCGCACCATCTCCGCCAGCAGATCCCGTCTGTCCGCCAACTGTTCGCGCAGCGCTCTGGCAACCGGCAGATGGAGCTGTCGATCCCCCGCGATGGGGTGAGCATCGGCCAAGGTGGCGAGCCAGAGCAGCTCATCCTCCTTTGCCGTGGTGCAGGCGCTGGCAATGGCGCTTTGCCACTCGCTGCCCGTTTTCACCCAGGCCGGATTGTTCACCATCACTTGCCCGGGGCACAGCGGGTAGCCGAGGCGTTCCAGCAGGGCGCTGAATTCGGCGAGAGCGGCTGCCTGGGTTGGCCATGCTAGCCCATCTGGCAGGATCAGGGCGTTGTCCTGATCTGTTTTGAGGATCTGCTCGCCGCGCCCCTCCGAGCCCAGCATCAGCAGGCAGACCTTATCCTGCACCTCGGGGGGGATCACCAGCGCAAAGGCTTTGGCGATCAGCTGCTCGTTGATGGTGGCGATGAGCTTCATCAAAAAGGCGGTGTGGATCCCCTGGGCAAACAGGGAGCGGGTCAATTGTTGCTGTTCGCGGGCCACCGCCTCCAGTGCCGGCAGGCTGTCGGCGCGGGCAATGCGCAGGGTCAGCACGTGGGAGTGGGTAGAGAAGAGCCCCAGCACCTGAGTCAGTTGCAGGATCCCCGCCACCTCGTTGCCGCGCCACACCACCAGTCGCTTGATGCGATGGCGGGTCATCAGCAGCAGGGCATCAAACAGATAACTCTCCAGCGGCAGACCAATCAGGGGCGTGGGGGTCAGCACCGAGAGGGGCGCCGTCAGCGGCAATCCCTTGAGGGTCAGGGCGTGGAGCAAGGTCTTGCGGGTTGCCAGCGTGAGGGAGCCGTCGTGGGCCGGGTAGAGCAGGCAATCGGTTCCCTTGCTCACCATGGCTTCGGTCGCCGCCAGCAGTGACAGCTTGCTGTCGACGATAAGCGGTGCCTGCAGGTGGCCGGGTTCGATGCGGGTCAGGATAAATTCCGCCAGATTCTTCTGACCCAGCTGTTCGCGCTGCTCTTGCTGGCGCTGACGCTCGGCCAGATTGGCGGTGAAGTAGCTGGCAAACTGCGGATCCTGCTCACAGAGCGAAAGAAAGGTGTGGCGAGGAATGAGCTGACAGAGGCTATCTTCCAGCGCGGTGAAGCGGTGGCGGCAGCGGCCATCAAACTGGGCGCGCACATCGAACAGGTCATCGACCCCGTAATCACCAAACTGGTGGTGAGGGGCCGACTCTTCCACCGCCCCCTTGATGATGAGATAGAGGCCGGGAGGCTCGTCCCCCTCTTTTAGCAGCAGATCCCCGGCCCGAAAATAGCAGAGCGAAAGGTGACGGGAGAGCCGCTCGCGCGCCTCCTCGCCCAGTCGGTCGAACGGTGGTCTGGCAAAATTGAACAGGGTTGACATGACAGCGTCCTCTGCTGGCTTGCGGCACTCATGCAGCTCCCAGTGTGACAAAGGGAGGGGGAGGCGACCAGCCGACTTTAGTCTCAGCTGTACCGCCTGTTCACACTCTGATAACTTGGTGGTATGACCAGTGAGTCAGTTTCAGGGATCAAGGAGAGGACAAGGGAGATGGAAAAACCAAGGGTCAAGTGCGAGATCCACGACGGGATTGCCGAAGTGATGCTGACGCGGGGGGACAAACTTAATTCGCTGGACCGCGCCATGTTCAGCGCCATCGACGAGACGCTGACGCAACTCGCCCGGCACAAGGGGCTGCGGGCGGTGATCCTGCACGGCGAGGGGCGGGCCTTCTGCGCTGGGCTGGATGTGAAATCCATGCTGAGACAGCCGGTGGCGGCGCTCGATATTCTCAAGCGTGAAGCGGACGAGGCGACCAATCTGGCCCAGCGGGTTGCCTATGGTTGGCACCAGCTGCCGATGCCGGTGATTGCAGTCACCCAGGGGGTCTGTTTTGGCGGTGGTCTGCAGATTGCGCTCGGCGCTGATTTTCGCTTCAGCACCCCCGATTGCCGCTTCTCGGTGATGGAGATCAAGTGGGGGATCATTCCCGACATGAGTGGCAGTGTCACCATGCGCAACCTGATGGGGCTGGATACCGCCATGGAGCTGGCCATGAGCGGGCGTGAGCTCGATGCCGTCGAGGCCAAATCCCTCGGGCTGGTGAGCCGGGTCTGCGCCGATCCGCTGGTGGAGGCGCGGGAGTTTGCCCGCACCCTCATCACCAAGTCGCCCGATGCCCTGGCGGGGATCAAGCAGCTCTACAGCCAGGCCTGGGCCCGCAGCGATGAAGCCATGCTCAAAGAGGAGACCCGCCTGCAAAAGCAGATCCTGGGGCGACCCAATCAGTGGCGGGCCACCCTTAACAGCCTGTTTCGCTGGCGGCTGCCCTTCGGGCCGCGCCGCAATCCGCTCTGAGATGAGGTGACAGGAAAAAGAAATGGCAGCCGAGGCTGCCATTTCTATTGATGTTTTATGTCGTTCTGGTTCAGGAGGTCTTGCGATCCTGATCCGGTTCGAACTGATGGCCCGATTTCTCCCGCTCAAGGTTCTCTTCGGATCGCTTGCCCACCCAGTAATCGGCGTTCTTGATGCCGAGCTTCTCCGGGTGGAATACGGGGTCAATACCTTGTGCCTGCTGCGCTTCATAATCCTTCAAACAGGTGAAGGCGGTCTTTTGCAGCAGCAGGATGGCGATGATGTTGAGCCATGCCATCAGGCCAACCCCGATATCACCCATGCCCCACGCCAGATCCGCCGTCTTGACGGTGCCGTAGACGGTGGCAGCCATCAGCGCAATCTTCAGCAAGAAGGTGAGCCAGGGGCGATTTATCTTGCGGTTGATGTAGGCGATGTTGGTTTCGGCGATGTAGTAGTAGGCAACGATGGTGGTGAACGCGAAGAAGAACAGCGCGATGGCCACGAAAATGCTGCCAAAGCCCGGCATCATGCTCTCCATAGCGGTCTGCACATAGCCCGGGCCTGCTGCGATACCGGCAATACCTGTGTAGATAGCGGCGCCGTCCGGCCCTTGTACGTTATAGAGCCCGGTGATCAGCAGCATAAAGCCGGTGGCGGAGCAGACGAACAGGGTGTCGATATAGACGGAGAACGCCTGAACCAAACCCTGCTTGGCCGGGTGACTCACTGCCGCCGCAGAGGAGGCGTGCGGCCCGGTACCCTGACCGGCTTCGTTGGAGTAGACCCCGCGTTTTACCCCCCACATGATGGCCAGACCCAGAATGGCACCGAAACCGGCATCCAGACCGAAGGCGCTCTTCCAGATCAGCAGGATCACGCCCGGCAGCTGGCCGATATTCAGGGCGATGATGACGCAAGCCACGATGATGTAGCCCAGCGCCATAAAGGGCACCACGGTACTGGCGAAGCTGGCGATACGCTTGACGCCGCCGAAGATAATAAAGCCGAGCAGCAGCGCCAGACCGGCGGCGGTGACGTTCGGATCGATATTAAAGGCGGTCTGCAGGCTGGAACCGATGGAGTTGGCCTGCACGCCCGGCAGCAGCACGCCGCAGGCGAAGACGGTAGCGATGGCAAAGGTCCAGGCGTACCACTTCATGCCAAGCCCTTTCTCGATGTAGAAGGCCGGGCCGCCGCGGTATTCACCGTTGATCTTCTCTTTGTAAACCTGACCTAGGGTGGACTCCACGAAAGCAGAGCTGGCGCCGAGGAAGGCAACCATCCACATCCAGAACAGGGCGCCCGGGCCACCGAAGGTGATGGCGGTGGCCACACCGGCGATGTTACCGGTACCAACGCGACCAGCCAGGGTCATGGCCAGCGCCTGGAAGGAGGAGACACCGGCATCGGTGCTCTTGCCATCAAACATCAGGCGCACCATCTCTTTGATATGACGCAGTTGCAAAAAACGGGTGCGCAGGGAGAAGTAAAGACCGACCCCCAGACACAGGTAGATGAGCGCAGGGCTCCAGATTACACCATTGATGGCATTGACGATTTCATTCATGTACAACAACTCCTTTGTTGTGTTTGTGGCGCTGTCTTGGCGAGATCTTGGCCTCGCTCTCTGTCACTGTTTTCGGCCCTGTTTGTTAACAATCCAGTTAACAAATGAGCGCGAGGTTGAGGGGTTAAGCAGAGCGCAAACACGCGCCATGCATGGCTTGTAACATATCGAGTTGTATCGGTGCTTCCCAGCGAAAAATGTTGCCTTGTTGCAAATTTGTGAATTGACAAGGGTGGGGGGATAATGGCAGGCAGCGTTTTCTATGAGTAAAGATGAGATCCTCCTTGTTGATCTGCGCCGGACAATGTGACGGGCGTAACACAATGGAAAGCAAACATGAGGCCAACAATGAAAAATGACCCTGAGACGTTGACGATCCGTCCCCCCGAGGCCGACGACGGGAGCGCCATCGCCCACCTGTTCACCCAATTGGGGTATCCTGCCGAAGGCGCTGACGTGACGGCGCGCCTGTTGGCGCCGGATCCCGCGAGCGTTGTGCTGCTCGCATCCCTGGCCGACAAGGTGGTTGGCGTGCTGGTGTGGCACAAGCTGGCACCGCTGCATGTTGCACCAGCTTGGGGCCTGATCTCGGCGCTGGTTGTCGATGAAGGGGCAAGAGGGGCGGGAGTGGGCGCAGCCTTGCTCAAAGGAGCAGAAGCGATGGCGCGGGCCGCAGGTTGCGCCCAGCTGGAGCTATCCAGCAGCCTCAAGCGCGAGGCGGCCCACCGTTTCTATCTGGCGCAGGATTATCAGGAGCGGCCGAAACGGTTCGTCAAACTGTTGTGACCTGTTGTTTGCATCAAAAGAAGGAGTAGGCGTGCTGGGATGGTTCAAATGGCTGGGTGGTCGCCCGCAAACGCCCATGAGTGAGGATGAGTTGGCGCTGTGGCGTCAGGCGCTGGCGGCAGTGCCCATCTTGCAAGGGCTCAGCGACACCGAGCAGACAACGCTTATCGGCTTGGGGCAACAGCTGCTCAAGCGCAAGACCCTGACCCTGATCGGGGTCGAGCTCAGCCCACGCCAACAGGCGGTGCTGGCGCTACAGGCGGCGTTGCCCATTCTTCATCTCGGTATCGACTGGTATCGCGGCTTTCACGAAATCATCATCATTCCCGAACCCGTCACCCGGCGTCAGGAGGTGCAGGATGAGTTCGGGCTGGTGAGCGAGTTTGAAGAGGAGAACGCTGGTGAATCCTGGCCGCAAGGGCCGCTGGTGCTGGCCTGGAGCGAACTGCAGCAGGATGGTGACTGGGACGGCTTTAATCTGGTGATCCACGAGCTGGCTCACAAGCTCGACATGCTGGGCGGTGAGGCGGACGGCGCGCCGCCGTTGCCGGGGCAGATGAGCAGCCTGCTGTGGCAACAGGCATTTCAGAGCGCCTTCGATACGCTGTGCCAGCAGCTTGATCGGGACGAAGTGACCGATATCGATCCCTATGCTGCCGAACATCCCGCGGAGTTTTTTGCCGTCAGCTGCGAGTGCTTCTTTACTGATCCGCTGCGGCTGCAGCAGGTCTATCCCGCGGTATACCGGCAACTGAGCCAGTTCTTTAGCCAGGATCCCGCGCAGCGTTTTCCCGCGACCCGCTTGCTGGCGGGGGAGGTGGACGCCGGGTCACTTAGCTGATAACCGATCGGTTGAATGGTTATTCGAGATAGCAAAAAGGCACCCGAGGGTGCCTTTTTCACAATCTGAGTGGCTTGCCTATCAGGCAGCGGCTTTCAGCTGTACGGCGGCGGCTTTCTTGTGATCGCCGATCGGCATCACGGTGCGGCCGAACTGCTCGTTGATCACGGTGGCCATGGCCAGGTAGATGGCGCTGGCGCCACAGATGATGCCTTCGAAACCGGCGATGGTGCCGATCAGGGTGCTGCCGGTGAAGTCACGGGCGGCCAGCAGGAAGAACAGCACGGTCAGGGAGGCGAACACGAACTGCTTGGCGCGCGGGTAGTTGATGGTGCCAACCAGCATGAACAGGGTGAACATGCCCCACATCAGCAGATACCAACCCATGTAGGCGTGCGGAGTGGCTTCGGCCAGACCCATGGTCGGCATGATCAGCAGGAACACCAGGCTCAGCCAGAACAGGCCGTAGGAGGTGAACGCGGTCACACCGAAGGTGTTGCCACGCTTGTACTCCATGATGCCAGCAATGATCTGGGCGATGCCGCCGTAGCACAGGCCCATGGCCAGGATCATGGCGCTGATGGGGAAGAAACCTGCGTTATGGATGTTCAGCAGGATGGTGGTCATACCGAAACCCATCAGACCCAGAGGGGCAGGGTTGGCCAATTTTTCGCTCACGTGGCGTTCTCCAAAAATAGAGGTGGGGGTTAACAAAAGACGCGCGATTTTAGGCAGGCTGTGGCGCGCCCGCAAGGGGGCAAGGGGGATAAATCGTAAAAAAACTACGTGATTATTTGCATCAGAGGCCAAATGCTCACCAAGACAGGCTGTTTGGTGAGCAAAAGGTGTCAAAATAGTTGAGGGGTTGTATTTTTCTTACGCTTTTGCGCAGTGCGGCGGCCTTACTGATCCAGTGTCAGGATCACTTTGGCTTCCTTGTCCTCTTCCTTGACCTGGCTGTCGAGCACGAACAGCCGCTCCGGGGCGATCCCCTGGCTGTCGACCAGAAACTCCTTGGTATTTTGCGCCCGGCGCATGGCGAGATTGCGCAGGGATTTGGCGGTGATGAGCTGCTGATCCCGCAGCAGGATCACCGCCTGGGCCCGCAGTGCTGCGCTCTCTTCATCCAGATGGAGGCGATCGGCCAGATCATCCAGATCTTCGCCAAAGCGCTCTTCATAGGCTTGGGCCAGCGCCTCTTGCAGGGCGGGGTCCTGTTCCAGCAGGTCGAGATCCGCCTGATTGCCGGTGAGCTTGGCCAGTACCCGCTCCAGTTTTTGCCGTTGCAGGATGGGGCGCTCCTCGTTGAAGTTGACCTTGCCGCGAATGTTCATGCTGAGCTTGGGTCTATCCTTGAGGGCCTGCGCCAGCTTGACCAGTTTCTCCTGCTGTGTGGGGGTGAGATCGGGATCCCCCAGCAGGAAGGGAAGTTCGTCGAGATCTTCGGTGCCATCGGCCAGCGAGGCGAGCAGGGAGAAGGGGGAGGTGATCGCCTTGCTCAGAGTGTTGCCCAGCACATCCCAGAAAATATTGCCGATGCTGAAGTCCGGTTGATCGAGATCGCCCTTCACCTTGAGGTTCATCTGTATCACCCCGTTGGCATCGCTTAGCAGGGCGATGGCCAGCCCCAGCGGCAGATCCTTGGCCTGATCGCTCTTGATCTTCTCGCCCAGTTGCAGCTTCTTGATGGTGATGTCGTTATCCCCCTCCAGCCGATTGCCCTCCAGCTTGTAGTGCAGTTTCATGGAGAGCTGCCCCTTGTCGATGGCATAACCGGCATAGGTGCCCGAGTAGGGGGTAAAGGTGGTGAGCTCCAGATTGTGGAAAGCGACCGCGATGTCGAGGATAGGGTTGGCGACCAGCAGGTTGGTACCGCCGCGAATGGTCACCGGCGCATAGCGATCCACCTTGCCGTTGAAGGCGAGATCGGAGCGTTGCCCCGGAATATTGCTGATATGGCGGCTCTGGCCGCCCAGCGAGGCGATATCGGCCACAAAATCCTGACTCAGACTGCGATCAGCAAAGCGCAGGTTGCCCTGCTCGGTGCGCAGCTGGTCGATGGTGAAACGAAAGTCGGGAGCCTTGCTGCCTGCCGTCGCGTGAGTACTTTTGGTTGCCGCCGGTTGCGGCAACAGCAGCTGTTGCAGGTTGGTGGTGCCATCTTCGTTGATCTCGATGCGGGCGAAGGGCTTGTTCAGAGCAATGTCCTTGATCCGCATCTGCTGGCTGATGCCGTCGTACGTCAGACCGGTGAGAGCCAGGGTGTTGAACTCCAGCAGCCGCTGATTGTCTGCCCGATCGACCACCTTGAGCCCGTTGATATCGAGCCCCCCCTGCAGGGTCAGTTTGCTGAGATCTCCCTGGGCGGTGGTGGCGAGATCAAGGCGGGTCTTGCTGCTCAGCAGCCCGTTTTGCACCTTAATGCGTACCAGATCGGCCAGATAGGGCTGTGCCAGCGTCAGGGGCAGCCCCTGCTGGTTGATGTCGCCGCTTAAGGTGAAAGGAGTCAGGGTCAGGTGGCCATCAAAGGCGAGGGGGCTGCTCTGGTTGAACTGGGTGGCCAGAGTCAGTTTGCTCGGTTGCTCCCCCTTGCTGCCCAGTGGCCCCAATGCCAGCTTGAGGCCGGAGAGCTGGCGTGCCTGCGGTTTGCCGCTGCTCGATTCGGTGAGAGTGAGATCGCCCTTGTCGATAAGGATCTGCTTGATCTGCCACTGCCAGGGTTTGTCTGCCCCGTGCTTCTTGCTGTTACCGGCTGTCTTTGCTTGTTGTGCCGACTTGGGCGCCGCATTGTTGGCCACCTCGTTTGCGGCGTGGGCCCCTTTGACGGGCTTGGCGGGAGCCTGTTCAATCAGCAAGTCAGCCAGATCAAGCTCCTGCTGTGGGTTGAGGGTGGCCTTGAGCAGGGGCTGTTGCAGGGTCACCTTGCCGATCTGGAGCGACTGTTTCTGGCCATCGACCGCCAGCTCGCTAAGGGCCAACTGGCCGAAGCGGGCAAATTCGTCGCCCTTGTGTTTTTTAAGCTGCCAGTTGTCCAGCGTCAGCTTGCCTTTGGACAATTGCCACAGTACCCCTTGCTTGCCCTCTTTAAGCTGGTACTCCAGCTCTGCATTGGCGTGGCCCTTGGCCAGATCCAGCTTGAGATAGGGTGCCCAGAGCGGGGCGAAGGGTTTCAGGTCGACCTGCTTGAGGCTCACCTTACCCTGACCCATGCCGCTCATCACATCGAGTTTGCCGTGGGCAGCGAGGCTGCTTTTGCCGTTGATGGCGGCGTTCAGCTGATAGGCGGTCGGGTGATTTGCCTCGGTGCGCAGGTTATCGAGCTTGAGGGTCACTTTTTCCAGATTGAGGGGCGGCAACCAGCCGGGTTCGCTCTCCTTGCGCTGATCCTGATAGCGCACATGCCCGTCAGTGACATTGACGCTGGCAATATCGACCAGCAGCGGGGCGCTGGCTGTTTCGGGCTCGGGGGAGGGCGCAGGGGTGAGCAGGGTGGCCAGCGCATCGGTCAGATTGAGTCGAACATCCCCTTTTTTGTCTGTCAGCCGTTGCAGCAGCACCATGGGTTTGGTCAGGGTGACGGCGGAAAGCACGACCCCTTTCTGCTGCCAGCTGGCTTGCAGGTCGGGGGTGATAAAGAGCTGCTCAAAACGGATGATGGGCTGCTGCTTGGCATCGAGCAGGGCAGTCGCGCCGAGGGTGAGAGAAGGGTTGCGCAGCCCTACGTCAATCTCTCCCAGCGTCAGTTGCAGGCCATAGTGCTCAGCCAGCCAGCCGGGCAGATAGCGCTGGACCAGACGGGGGGTTTGCCACAGCAGCAGGGTCATCAGGATAAGAAGCAGCAGGAAAGCGTAGGCAAGGTAGCGCAGCAAGCGGAGCTTGGGGGACGCGGGCTCGGTGGTATTCATTTGGTGCACTCCCATTTGGTTCCCGCCATGGTACAGAAAAGCTGGATAGTAATCATGGGGTTGCGTGCTGTTGTACGCCGTACTTTGTCCAAAGGCGATCCAGTTCACCCTTTTGTTGCAGCACTGCCAGCCACTGTTCCAGCTGGGCAGGGGTAATGGGGGCCTCAGGGTGAAGGATGGCGCGGTGTTGATACTGTTGATCCCATTTTTGCGAGATCAGCAGCTGGTCGGCTGTGTCGGGATTGGCCTGCAGATACTGGTTAAGGTACGAAACGTTGAGAATGGCTACCTCGCCGCGCCCTTTGAGTAGCGCTTGCAGGGCGCTGACGTTGTCTTTGACCAGGGTGATATTGAGCTTGCGCTGCAGGTAGAGAGGATCGGCATTGAACTGGCCGACGCCGTAGTGATAGCCGGTCACCCCGATGAGGTGATGGCTGGCAGGATCGTCAAAAAAGCGCTGATCCCGGCCCGCTTTGTTCAGGGCCACATAGACCTCGCCACCACCGAGGAAGGGGGTTGTCATCTTGAATTTATCGGTGTCCCAGCCCCACTTGGTGTCTTCAAACAGCATCAGCGAGAAACGGCCCAGATCGAGCGCCTTGTAACGGTTGGCGGCCGAGGTAGGGACAAAGACGAAGGTCACCTCTTTCTGTACGGCATTGAGCTGGTCGATAAGATCCAGCGTCAGTCCTTCATAGCGGGAATCGGGGAGTTTGACCACAAAGGGGGCATAGGGGTATCCACCAACCTTGATGAGGGGATGGCTCCAGCCAGAGAGGCTGAACAAGAGCAAAAACCAGCACCAATATCTCATGGGATCCCCAGGGCAATAGCTTGCTCCCAGATTCGGTTAATCTGCGCCGCTTTTCAAGCTGTTAAGGGAATTAACACAGCGCTGTTCGGCGGCTTCCAGCTCGGCCATCACCATCTGGATATCCTCCAGTTGCTGGCGCAGGGCGCCGCGTTTTGCCTCGATCAGCTGGATCATGGAGTGGAGCTGGGTTTTGCTCGATTTGTCGGTGTCGTACATATCGAACAGCTCGCGGATCTCGGCCAGGCTAAACCCCAGCCGTTTGCCGCGCAGGGTCAACTTGAGTCGGATCTTGTCCCGATGGCTGTAGATGCGGGTTTGCCCCTCCCGTAGCGGGGTGAGCAGCCCCTCATCCTCGTAGTAGCGGATGGTGCGCGGCGTGACATCGAACTCGTGGGCCAGCTCCGAAATGCTGTAGGTGATCTCCTTGCCGGGCAGGGAACGGGACATGGTCATGACTCCTGTTGCTGGGCGTGTGGCTGGCAGAGGCGGGCACGCAGCCGCTCGGCATTGGCGTGCAGGGCCTGACCGACCCGCGAGCCGTTGGGGCGAGCGAGCAGCTCGCTCACCCACTGGCCGGTGGCCGCCAGTTTGTCGAGATCCACCCCCGTCGTCATGCCAAGGCCGTGTAGCAGGTAGACCACCTCTTCTGACGCCACATTGCCGGAGGCGCCCGGCGCATAGGGGCAGCCGCCAAGTCCCGCCACCGAGCAGTCGATGGTGCGAATGCCGCGCTCCAGCGCGGGTAGCAGGTTGGCCAACCCCTGGCCGTAGGTGTCGTGAAAATGGACCGCGAGTCGCCCCGCCGGGATCTCGTGCAGCACCGCATCCAGCATGGGGGCCACCGTGCCCGGGGTGCCAACGCCTATGGTGTCCCCCAGCGAAATTTCGTGGCAACCGAGATCCAGCAGTTGCTCGGCCATGGCAGCGACCCGTTTCGGGCGGGTCGGGCCATCGAACGGACAGGCGATGACGGTGGAGAGGTAGCCACGCACCTTGATGCCGAGGCGGCGAGCCTCCTGCACCAGCGGGGCGAAGCGCACCAGCGACTCCTCCACGCTGATGCCGATATTGGCCCGGGTAAAACCGTCGGAGCAGGCGGTGAAGAGGCCAATCTCGTCGGCGCGGGCGGCAATGGCTGCCTGCAAGCCTTGCAGATTGGGCACCAGAGCGCCGTAACGGGTTGAGCCCTTGCGCGGCAGTGCCTGAAAAAGTGCGGCGGAGTCTGCCATCTGCGGCACTTTTTTGGGCGATACAAAGGCACCGACCTCGATGCGTTGCAGACCGCTGTCGGTAAGGCGCTGGATCAACTCCAGCCGTTGCACCAGGGAGAGGGGCGCGGCTTCATTTTGCAGACCATCGCGCGGCCCCATCTCCACCAGACTGACCCTGTCGTCACGGACGTCCTGTGATCGGTTCATGGGTGATCCTCCTGTGAAGCTATCTCTTCGGCAAAGCGCACCAGCACGGCCCCCTGGCTTACCTGTTCGCCCTGTTTGCACTGCAGGGCTTCAATTACCCCGTTCTGCTCTGCACGCAGTTGGTGTTCCATCTTCATCGCCTCCAGCACCAGCAGGGGTTGCCCCTTGTTGACCGCTTGTCCCTGTTCGACCAGCACGGCTACCACTATGCCGTGCATGGGGGCGATGGCGCCCTGCGCCTTCTCGCTTGCCTGATCATGGTGGTGGCTGTGCTGCCGATCATCGGCTGCGAAGCGGATGCGCTGGCCCGCCAGGGTCATGATGAAGGCTGCCTCCGGGCCTGCGACCGTCTGAATGGGGATCTGTTGCCAGCAGCCACCCTGCTGCAGCCGGATATGATCGTCACCTCTCTGGTAGCAATGAGTCTCCCCTTGCCACTCAAACTGGCTGCCATGATCGTGAAGGGTCAATACCCGGTGCTCATCACCGATGCGCACCGCCGCTGTCCAGCAGCGAACCGGCCCTAGCCGAAATCCGCAGGCTTGCTGCCAGGGGGAGGTGCCCGCAGGGCGGCTCGCCAGCCAGAGGGTTGCCAGCGGCCAGGCGAGCTCAGGAATGGGCTGTGCTGTGGTGGGAATGGGCCACTGGGTATGGTGGCCCATGGCCATGACGTCGGGCTCTTCACACAGGCGCAGCAGCAACGGGCCGTTGTGCACCAGCGGGCCGAGATCCAGTGCCGCCAGCGCATCTGCCAGTTTGGCGAACGCCTCGGTGCGGCTCTGGCCGTGGGCGATCAGCTTGGCGATCATGGGATCGTAATAGGGGCTCACCTCATCGCCAACGGTAACGCCGGTGTCGATGCGCACGTCATCCGGCCACTGCAGCCAGTGGATAGGCCCGCTGGCAGGCAGAAAACCGGCCGCCACATCCTCGGAGTAGAGGCGCGCTTCCACCGCATGGCCGCGCAGCACAACTTCCTCCTGAGTGAGTGGCAGCGGCTTGCCTTCGGCCACGGCCAGTTGCCAGGCCACCAGATCCTGCCCGGTCACCGCTTCGGTGACCGGATGCTCCACCTGCAGCCGGGTGTTCATCTCCATAAAGAAGAACTCATCCTTGCAGAGCAGGAACTCGATGGTGCCAGCCCCCTGATAATGGATGGCTTTGGCTGCGGCCACGGCTGCCTCCCCCATGGCGCGGCGCAGAGCCGGAGGGATATCGGGGGCGGGCGCCTCTTCGATCACTTTCTGATGGCGTCGCTGCAAGGAGCAGTCCCTGTCCCCCAGATAGATGGCGTTGCCGAGGCTATCGGCAAAGACCTGCACCTCCACGTGGCGAGCCCGGGGCAGATAGCGCTCCAGCAGCACAAGATCGTCACCAAAGGCAGCCTTGGCTTCCCGTTTGACTGCCGCCAGCGACTCGTCAAAGTCGGCCAGCTGATCGACCCGGCGCATCCCCTTGCCACCGCCGCCACTGGCCGCCTTGATAAGTAGCGGGAAGCCAATCTGGCTCGCCTGATCGCGCAAGAAGTCTGGTCGTTGATCCGTGCCGTGATAGCCGGGCAGCACAGGTACGCCGGCAGCCTGCATCAGCGCCTTGGCGCCCGATTTGTCGCCCATGGCGAGAATGGCGGCGCCGCTTGGGCCGACAAAGCGCAGGCCGCGCTGTTCGCAGGCGGTGGCAAAATCGCTGTTTTCCGACAGAAAGCCGTAACCGGGATGGATGGCATCGGCGCGCGCCTCTTTGGCAATCTTCAGCACCTTACCTGTGTCGAGATAGCTCTCTCTGGCCGGTGCGGGCCCCAGATGCCAGGCCTCATCGGCCAGGTGGGTGTGCATGGCGTGGGCGTCGGCATCGGAGTAGAGGGCGATGGTGTGAATGCCGAGGCGTTTCGCCGTCTTGATGATGCGCACGGCGATTTCGCCGCGATTGGCAATCAGCAGGCGTTTAATCTGAGTGTGATGGGTCATGTCTCATCCTTGAAACGGGGACGCCAGGCGGGAAGGCGTTTGTCAAAGAAGGCTTGCATCCCCTCCTGGGCTTCGAGCCCCACCCGAACCCGGGCGATGGTCTCGACGGTTTTTTCTTCGTGCAGGCGGGAAGGATGGGCTTCTATCGCCGCCAGCAGCCGTTTGGTCTCTTTCATTGCCTCTGGCCCGTTGCGGCACAGACGCAAGGCCTGTGCCCGTCCCTCCGCCAGCAGTTGATCCGGTTTGCAGAGTTGGTGTGCCACATTGAGCCGACAGGCGGTAATGGCATCGAACGGCTCGGCACTGAGCATGTAGCGGCGCGCCTGACGCATCCCCATAGTGCGCACCACGTAGGGGCTGATCACCGCAGGCACCAGACCCAGGCTCACCTCTGAGAGGCAGAAGCGGGCATCATCGCTGGCCAGCACCAGATCGCAGGCACAGATCAGCCCCAGCGCCCCGCCGTAGGCGGCCCCTTGCACCAGCGCCACCGTGGGGAAGGGGAGCTCATCGAGGGTCTGCATCAGCCGCGCCAGTACCCGGGCATCTTCGCGATTGTGCTCGAAATCGGCGTGGGCCAGATTGCGCATCCAGTTGAGATCGGCGCCCGCGCAAAAGTGTTTGCCCTCTGCCCGCAGCAGCAGAGCGTGGGGGCGTTCGGCAAGTGAGTGACCATGGAGATGGGCCAGGTCATCGAGGCAGTCGAGCAGCCCCAGCATCAGGTCGGCATCAAAGGCGTTGTGGTGGGCCGGGCGCGACAGCACCAGCTCGGCCAGCGGACCGTGCCGCTCCAGCCGAAACGGGTTCTGGGCTGACGAGCTGAGTGCAGGGGAAGTGAGTGGATCGGACATATGCTTGCTCCTTACATCCGGAAGATGCCGCACTGCTCGGGTTCAATGCGGGCACCCTGACAGGCGGCCAGTGCCAGCGCCAGCACGGTGCGGCTCTGGGCCGGGTCGATGACGCCATCATCCCAGAGGCGGGCGCTGGCGTAGTAGGGGTGACCCTGGCGCTCATACTGCTCGATCACCGGGGCGCGGATGGCGGCCGCCTCCTGCTCGCTCAAATCTTTGCCCTCGGCAGTCAGCTTGTCCCGACGCACCTGCACCAGCACTCCGGCAGCTTGTTCGCCACCCATGACAGAGATGCGGCTGTTGGGCCAGCTAAAGAGAAAATCGGGTTCATAGGCGCGGCCACACATGCCGTAGTTGCCAGCACCAAAGCTGCCGCCGACGATCAGGGTGATCTTGGGCACCCGGCTGCAGGCCACTGCGGTGACCAGCTTGGCGCCGTGCTTGGCGATCCCTTCGCGCTCTGCCGTGCTGCCCACCATAAAGCCAGTGATGTTCTGCAAAAAGAGCTGCGGGATGGCACGCCGGTTACAGAGCTGGATAAAGTGGGCCCCCTTCTGGGCACTGTCGCTGTGCAGCACGCCGTTGTTGGCGAGGATCCCCACTTCCATGCCGCAAATACGGGCAAAGCCGGTCACCAGTGTGGTGCCGAACAGCGCCTTGAATTCGTCAAAGTCAGAGCCATCCACCAGTCGGGCGATCAGTTCGCGGGCGTCGTAAGGGCGTTTGAGGCTGGTGCCCACCAGACCGTAGAGCTCCTCTATCGGGTAGCTTGGCTCATCGTAGGTCGATGCCAAACCCGAGAGCGGAACATGGTCACTGCCCAGATGGGTGAGCAGGGTTCGGGCGATGGCCAGCGCGTGGGCATCGTCACGGGCCATATGATCAGCCACCCCGGAGTGGGCGCAGTGCACCTCGGCGCCACCCAGGGCCTCGGCGCTGATCTCCTCGCCGGTGGCGGCCTTGACCAGCGGCGGGCCGGCCAGAAAGATGGTGGCCTGCTCCCTGACCATGATCGACTCGTCCGCCATGGCGGGCACATAGGCGCCGCCGGCGGTGCAGAGCCCCATTACCACCGCCAACTGGGGAATATTCTGGGCCGACATGCGGGCCTGGTTATAGAAGATGCGACCAAAGTGATCCCGGTCGGGGAACACCTCGTCCTGCATTGGCAGAAAGGCGCCGCCGGAATCCACCAGATAGAGGCAGGGGAGGCGCAGCCGCTCGGCGATGGCCTGGGCGCGCAGATGTTTTTTCACCGTGAGCGGGTAGTAGGTGCCGCCCTTCACGGTGGCGTCATTCACCACCAGCATGCACAGGCGCCCAGAGACCCGGCCGATGCCGGTGATGATGCCGGCGGCGGGCACCGGCTCATCATAGACCTGCCAGCCGGCCAGTGCCGACAGTTCGAGAAAGGGGGAGCCCGGGTCCAGCAGCTGATTGATGCGCTCGCGGGGCAGCAGCTTGCCACGGCCCTGATGGCGGGAGTTGTTGGCCGCGCCGCCCCCTTGTGCGATCTCGGCAATGCGGGCATGGAGATCATCGACCAGCCCCTGCATGGCGGCCCGATTGGCCGCATATTCCGGGCTCGCCGTGTCGAGGCGGGAGTGGATACGACTCATGCATTTTCTCCCATCAGCTCGCGGCCGATGAGCCAGCGGCGGATCTCCGAGGTGCCGGCGCCGATCTCGTAGAGTTTGGCGTCCCGCAGTAGGCGGCCAGTGGGGTATTCGTTGATGTAACCGTTGCCGCCGAGCAGCTGGATAGCGTCGAGGGCCATCTGGGTGGCGTTTTCGGCGGCAAACAGGATGGCTGCGGCGCAATCTTTACGGCTGGTGCGACCCTGATCGCAGGCGCTCGCCACCGAGTAGACCAGCGCCCGGCTGCTGGCGAGGCGAGTATACATGTCGGCGAGCTTGCCCTGCACCAGCTGGAACTCGCCGATGGCTTGACCAAACTGCTTGCGCTCACGCACATAGGGCAGCACCACATCCATGCAGGCCTGCATGATGCCAAGGGGGCCCGCAGCCAGCACCACCCGCTCGTAATCGAGCCCGCTCATCAGCACCTTGACCCCGCCGTGCAGGGTGCCCAGCAGGTTTTCCTGTGGCACTCGGCAGTTGTCGAACACCAGCTCGCAGGTGCTGGAGCCGCGCATCCCCAGCTTGTCGAGCTTCTGGGCGGTAGAAAAACCGGGAGTGCCGGCTTCAACGATAAAGGCAGAAATTCCTTTGGGGCCCGCACTGGTATCTGTCTTGGCATAGATGACGAAGGTGTCGGCATCCGGGCCGTTGGTGATCCACATCTTGTTGCCGTTCAGCACGAAGTGATCGCCCTCGCTCTCCGCGGTGAGGCGCATGCTGACCACATCGGACCCGGCGCCCGGTTCGCTCATGGCCAGCGCCCCCACATGCTCGCCGCTCACCAGCGGGGGCAGGTAGCGCGCTTTTTGCTCCGCCGTGCCGTGGCGGTGGATCTGATTGATGCAGAGATTGGAGTGGGCGCCGTAGGAGAGGCCGACCGAGGCGCTGGCGCGGCTTACCTGCTCCATCACCAGCACATGGGCCAGATAGCCGAGGTTCACCCCGTCATACTCCTCCGCCACCGTGATGCCGTGCAGCCCCAGTTCACCCATCCGGGGCCAGAGATCACGGGGAAAGGCGTTGCTCTGATCGATCTCGCTGGCGCGCGGGGCGATCACTTTCTGGCAGAAGGCCGCAACCTGTTCGGTCAGGGCATTCAGGGTCTCATCCATCTGCATCCATGCTCTCCTTGCGGATATGACAGTCGGGTAGGAAGGTTGGTTCGACCGGCTGACTCGGCGTTACGGCTGGCAGTGGTCGGTCCATTTTTGTACTTCACTTCTGCCACAAGTTTACGTTAGCGTAAACGTAAATCAATTGTTAATCTGTTGTGTGTCGATAAAGCGGTGGTAGTGAGAGCGTTATCAGCTACCACGACAACAGCGCCATAGTGGCAGATCCGAATGACCAGTGTGTGGGCGCCGCGTCATAAAGCACTAACTCAGGAAAGTAAGCGCGGGAAAATAAGCGTGGGGCAACAAGGGAGTGAACGACTAGATGGATTTTACCCTGACCGATGATCAACAGGCGTATGTGGAGGCGGCCGCCGCCTTTGCCGATGAGGCGCTCAAACCCCATGCCGCTCGCTGGGACAAGGAGCATGAGTTTCCGATCCCGACCATCAAGCAGGCGGCCGGGCTAGGTTTTTGTGGCCTCTATACCCCGGAGCAGTTTGGCGGATTGGGGCTGCCTCGCTTCGATGCGAGCCTCATCTTCGAGCGCCTCGCCATGGGGTGTACCTCGACCACGGCGTATCTGACTATCCACAACATGGTGAGCTGGATGCTGGGCAGCTGGCTGCCCACCGAGGTTGCCAAGGAGTGGGTGCCCAAACTGGCCAGCGGTGAGCTGCTGGGCTCCTATTGCCTCACCGAGCCGGGCGCTGGCTCCGATGCGGCGGCCCTCAAGACCCGGGCGGTGCGCGAGGGTGACAATTATCTTATTGAGGGAACCAAGGTCTTTATCTCGGGCGCGGGCAGCAGCGATGTGCTGGTGGTGATGGCGCGCACCGGTGGTGAAGGTGCGAAGGGGATCTCAGCCTTTATGGTGCCGGCTAATGCCCCCGGCGTGAGCTATGGCAAGGCAGAAGAGAAGATGGGCTGGAACAGCCAGCCGACCCGGGAGGTTGTTTTCAACGGGGTTCGCATTCCTGCCTGTTATCGGTTGGGCGAAGAGGGGGAAGGATTCAAGTTCGCCATGCAGGCCCTCGATGGGGGGCGCATCAATATTGCCACCTGTTCGGTGGGCACAGCCCAGCAGGCGCTGGACGATGCGCTGGCCTATGTGCAGCAGCGCCAGCAATTTGGTCACCCGATCAGCGAATTCCAGAGCGTGCAGTTTCGCCTGGCCGATATGGCGACCGAGCTGGCTGCCGCCCGCCTGCTGGTACGTCAGGCCGCCGACAAGCTGGATCGCGGGGCACCCGACAAGAGTGCCTGGTGTGCCATGGCCAAACGGTTTGCCACCGATGTGGGTTATCGAATCTGTGATGAGGCTCTGCAACTCTTTGGCGGCTATGGTTATATCCGCGAGTATCCGCTCGAGCGCTACCTGCGCGATACCCGGGTACACCGCATTCTGGAGGGCACCAACGAGGTGATGCGACTCATCATCGCGCGCCGCCTGCTGGCCGATCCCGGTTTGTCGCTGGGCTAACCGGTGGTCGCATCAAGGGTGTGTTGCCTGCCACCCGATTTGCACTGTGCCATGCCGGTTTCGGCTTTGTGAGCCAGCCACAGGTTGGCGTCATTCAAGCCTGTCATCATGGCAGCAGCTTCATCGACAAGGACAATGTTATGACAAGGATCAGACTCGAATATCATGGCCACGTGGCCTATATCACCCTCGACCATCCCCCTGCCAATACCTGGACCCTCGCCAGCCTGCAGGCCTTTTTGCAGATGATGGTGGAGCTCGACAGTCGTCCCGATGTGGTGGCACTGGTGATCCGTGGTGCGGGCGACAAATTTTTCTGCGCCGGTGCCGACCTCAATATGTTTGTCGAGGGGAATGTCGAGCTGGCCCGCGAAGTAGCCGAGGCCTTTGGCAAGGCCTTCGAGGCGCTGGCTCGTTTTCACGGCGTCAGTATCGCCGCCATCAATGGTTATGCCATGGGCGGTGGGCTGGAAGTGGCGCTGGCTTGTGATATCCGCATCGCCGAGCAGCAGGCGTTGCTGGGACTGCCGGAAGCCTCGGTGGGCTTGCTTCCCTGTGCCGGTGGCACCCAGCGTTTGACCGAGCTGGTGGGGCCGGGCTGGGCCAAGCGGATGATCCTCTGCGGTGAGAAGGTGAGTGCCTCGCTGGCCTACGAGATGGGGCTGGTGGAGGAGGTGGTGAAAACCGGTCAGGCGTGGGAGGCGGCGCACCAGATGGCCCATCTGGTGGAGCGCCAGAGCCCGAGCGCCCTGCGCGCCTGCAAAACCCTGATCAATCAGGGCCGCAGTGGCCCGCGGGATGCCGCCTTGCCCCTTGAGCGTGCGCTGTTTCTCGATCTCTTTAGCGATGCCAACCAGCGTGAAGGGGTGGCCGCCTTCCTGGAGAAACGCTTACCGCGCTGGCAATATGGCCCAACAGAATAAATCCATACGGAGCCGTTTATGAGTGAGCCGGTCAAGGTTAGCTGTTATCCCACCGAAGATGGCCATCAGATCGGGGTGTTGACCCTCGACAGCCCTGCGTCTCTCAACGCATTAAGCCTGCCGATGATCCAGATCCTGCAACAGACGCTGACCCGTTGGGAGCAGGATCCCGCCATCGTCTGTGTGCTGCTGCAGGGGGCGGGTGAGAAGGCATTTTGTGCCGGTGGCGATATCCGCTCCTTCTATTACCGCAAGCAGGAGGCAAGCGGATCGGAACTGTTCGAATATGCCCGCGACTTTTTCGAGCAGGAGTACCGGCTCGACCACCACATCCACTCTTACCGCAAGCCCCTGATCTGCGTGGCGGACGGTATCTGCATGGGGGGAGGCATTGGCCTGTTTGCCGGAGCCGATTTTCGGGTTGTCACCGAAAGAAGCCTGTTTGCCATGCCGGAGGTGACCATCGGCCTCTACCCCGACGTGGGGGCGAGCTGGTTTTTAAGCCGGATGCCAGGGCGGCTCGGGCTCTGGCTCGGTCTGACTGGCGCCCGCTTTAATGGCGCAGATGCCCTTGGGGTTGGGTTGGCGGATCACGCCATCGCCAGTGGCGAGCGCAGTGCGCTGTTATTACGCCTCGCCGTGCTCGACTGGACTGGCAGTGGTGATCCCCGTGAGCAGATCGATCTGCTGCTCACGGGGTTGCATGGTGAGGTGGCGGCCCGCTTGCCAGCGCCTGTGCTGCTGCCCCATCAACAGAGGATCGATGCCCTGCTGGCGGGGCGCACGTTGCATGGGGTATTGGCGCGGTTGTTCGAAGCTCAGTTCGATGAACAGGAGACGTTACTCCAGCAGGCGCAGAAGCTCTGCCGCACCGGCAGCCCCATCAGCCGCGCCATTTTGTGGCGTCAATATTGGCAGGCTCGCCGCAACTCACTGGCAGAGGTATTTGCCGAGGAGCTGACCCTCTCGGTCAACTGCGTGCTGAAGGGGGATTTTGTGGAAGGGGTGCGGGCACTGCTGATCGACAAGGATAAAGATCCCCGCTGGCAACAGTTGCCACCGGAGGGGGAGTGGCTGAATGATTTCTATCGCTGGCCTCAGGGGCGCAATCCGTTGGCCTGCAAGGAATAACATCTTGGCAACCGGCGGAAGCCGCCATCAGCAACGCAAGGAGCAAGCGGGATGACAAGGATAGGGTTTATCGGGCTCGGCAACATGGGGGGGCCCATGGCGGCCAATCTGGCCAGGGCCGGGCATACGGTGCAGGTGTTTGATCTGGTTGCCCAAAACATTGAGCGCGCTATCGCCGCTGGCTGCATAGCCGCGGGGGATGCCCGTGAGGCGGTGACCGGCTGCGAGGTGGTGATCAGCATGCTACCTGCGGGGGAGCATGTGCGCGACCTTTGGTTGTCTGAGGGGCAGGATCTGCTGGCAGCCCTGCCGGTTGGCGCACTGGTGATCGACTGCTCCACTATCGATGTCGACTCTGCCCGTCAGGTCGGGGAGGCGGCCCGCGCCCGCGGTTTGCGCTTTATCGATGCCCCTGTATCGGGCGGTGTCGCCGGTGCGGCCGCCGGGACGCTCACCTTTATCGTTGGCGGCGACGCGGCAGATTTCGAGGCGGCAAAACCCTTGCTCGCCTGCATGGGGCAGAACCTGTTTCACGCCGGGGCGCTGGGTGCCGGGCAGATCGCCAAGATGTGCAACAACATGCTGCTTGCGATCCATATGGCGGGCACTGCCGAGGCGCTGGCCCTCGGGGTGAAGGAGGGGCTGGATCCCGCCGTGCTCTCCACCATCATGGGCAAGAGCTCCGGCAACAACTGGAGTCTGGAGCGCTACAACCCCTGGCCCGGGGTGATGGAGAATGTCCCTGCCGCCCGCAACTATCAGGGGGGCTTTATGACCCGTTTGATGGTGAAAGATTTGGGATTGGCCATGGCGCTGGCCGAGCATGGCCACAGTACGGTGCCCATGGGGGCGCTGGCCCGCAACCTGTTCAACCTGCATGCCGCTAAGGGGCAGGGGAGCCGCGATTTCTCCAGCATCGTCGAACTCTATCTGGATAAACAGGATCCCGCCTGACGGGCCACCTCTCTTCAAGGCATCTCCCTTCGACCAGCTACAAGGAGCATTGATGGATATCAAAGATAAGGTCATCGTTATTACCGGCGCCGGACGTGGCTTGGGACGGGCCATTGCGCTGGCCCTGGGCGCACAGGGGGCGACGCTGGCACTGCTCGACATCAATCGCGCCGATCTGGAGGCGACCGCCGCCATGGTGCGCAGCCAGAATGATCAGTGCGATCAAGATAGCCAGTGCGAGCTGTTTGTCTGCAATGTGGCGAGCGAAGCCGAGGTTGAGTCGGTTTTTGCTGCCATCAAGGAGCGTTTTGGGGTGCTGCACGGTCTTATCAACTGCGCCGGCATTCTGCGCGACGGCATGCTGATCAAGGTGAAAGAGGGTGAGCTGGTGGAGAAGATGACGCTGGCCCAGTGGCAGAGCGTGATTGACGTCAACCTCACCGGTACCTTCCTCTGCGGTCGCGAGGGGGCGGCGCTGATGGCGCAAGGGGGGCAGGGGGGCGTCATCATCAACATCTCCTCTATCGCCCGCGCCGGCAATATTGGCCAGAGCAACTATGCCGCCAGCAAGGCGGGGGTTGCCTCGCTGGTGGTGACCTGGGCGCGGGAGTTGGCGCGCCATGGCATTCGGGTGATGGGGATTGCCCCCGGGGTGTTTGCCACCGACATGACGGCGGCGATGAAGCCGGAGGCGATGGCGCGGATGCAGCAGGCCATTCCGGTCGGCACCCTTGGCGAGGTGCAACAGCTGGCCGAGACGGTGAGCTTTATTTTTGCCAACGACTATCTGTCGGGGCGGATGATTGAACTGGATGGCGGTTTGCGTTTATAGGGATTTACATAATGGGCCCCGGTGTTTCCACCGGGGCTTTTTTATGCAGATTATTTATACAGAGAGTGCCTGAATGGCGATGCATAGGAACCATGCGAGTCAGGTTGTGTTGGCAGAAAAATGAGAAATATCAATGGGTCTTGGTTAATTTGAGCCAGCTCACAGGCCATATGGGTCAGTGCTGTAAAATTGCGCGTGGTCAAGGCGGTGCATGATTGACGGGACGAGGGATTGCGGTCGGAATAGTCATGCAATATAGTTGCCGCCTTTTTCACGGGGTCAGGATTCCCAGCCCCTCCCATATTGCGCGCAGTATGAATACGGACGCTCTGCCGCCGCCTAAATAAACAGGATTGAAATGGACAAGAAACTAGGGCTGGGCGCCCTCATTTCGCTGGTGATCGGCTCCATGGTCGGCGCCGGGGTCTTCAGTCTGCCACAAAACATTGCTGCGCATGCCAGTGCCGGGGCGGTCGCCCTGGGTTGGGCCATCACCGGTCTTGGCATGATCTGTCTCGCGCTGGTCTATCAGAACCTCTCCATGCGCCGCCCTGATCTCGATGGCGGTATCTTCAGCTATGCCAAAGCCGGTTTCGGCGATTTTATCGGTTTCAACGCCGCCTGGGGTTACTGGCTCTGCCAACTGCTGGCCAACGTCTCCTACGCCATCGTGGTGTTCAGCGCCCTGAGCTACTTCTTCGATACGCCTGACAACGTCATCTTCGGTGACGGCAATACGCCGGTGGCCATCACGCTGGCCTCCATCCTGATCTGGTCAGTGCATGCGCTGGTGCTGCGCGGGGTACAGGTTGCTGCACTGGTGAATATCGTCACCACCATCGCCAAGATGGTGCCGCTCATCGTCTTCTGTGTCGCGATCCTGCTGGCCTTCAACATGGATACCTTCACTCTTGATATCTGGGGCCAGAACAACATGGAGCTGGGCTCCGTCATGGATCAGGTCAAGTCCACCATGAAGGTGACCCTCTGGGTCTTTATCGGGATTGAAGGGGCCGTGGTGGTCTCTGCCCGTGCCCGTCATCGCAAGGATGTGGGCCGTGCCACCGTGCTGGCGCTGCTCGGCGCCCTGACACTCTATGTGATGGTGACCCTGTTCTCGCTTGGTGTCATGAGCCAGCCGCAACTGGCGGCGCTCAAGAACCCTTCGACCGCCATGATCCTCGAGGCAGTGGTCGGCCCCTGGGGCGCCTGGCTTATCAACATTGGTCTGGTGGTGTCAGTGATGGGGGCGCTGCTCAGCTGGACCGTGCTGGCCGCTGAAGTGCCCTACATCGCAGGCAAGACCGGTGTGTTCCCGGGTTGGTTTGCCAAGGAGAACAAGAACGGCTCGCCGCAGGTGTCCCTCTGGTGCTCCACCTGTCTGGTGCAGATCTTCCTGATCATCATCTACTTCCAGAGCAGCACCTATCTGGCGCTGGTCAACATCGCAACCTCGGCGGCGCTGGTGCCTTACGTCTTTTCGGGCGCTTATGGCCTGAAGCTGGCATTGAAAGGGGAGACTTATCAGGGTCAACCCCATCAGCGCAAGCGTGACCTGCTGCTGGCCCTGGTGGCGACGGTTTACGGCTGCTGGCTGGTCTACGCAGCCGGTGTGGAGTACCTGTTGCTGGTGGCGCTGCTCTATAGTCCGGGCATCTTCATCTACTGGAAGGCGCGTCAGCATCACGGTCTGCGCGGCCTTAACCGGTTGGAGCAGGGGATGACGGCGGCCCTGCTTGGCTGTGCCGTACTGGCCTTCTACAAGGTGATGGACGGTACCATTCCACTGCACTAACCGGCACAATGAAGAGATGGCCCTCACGCCATCTCTTTTTTTTCATGCAGATATCCACTCTTGCCCGGCCGTGTTGGCCAGTTTTTGTTTAACACAGGAATTTTTATGCTGTTTATGGGTTACCTCCTGCTGGGCGCCTTTGCCGGTATGCTGGCGGGACTGTTCGGGATCGGCGGCGGTCTTATCATTGTCCCCGTGCTGGTCATGACCTTTCGCGCCCAGGGCATCGACCCTGAAATCATTACTCATCTGGCCCTTGGCACCTCGTTGCCCACCATGATCTTTACCGGATTCAGCTCGCTTAGAGCACATCAGGAAGCGGGCGCCGTCGATTGGGTGATGATCCGCAGATTGGGGGCGGGCATGCTGGTTGGTGCCTGGCTCGGTGGTATGACGGCCAATCTGCTCAGTGCCAGTACCCTCAATATCATTATCGGCTGCTTCGCCTGGAGCATGGCGCTACAGATGGGGCTCAATCTCAAGCCCAAAGCGGAGCGCCATATGCCGGGGGCGCTCGGCACAGGCATCGCCGGTACCATCATTGGCTGGATGTCAGCGCTGTTTGGTATTGGCGGTGGCTCGTTGACCGTCCCTTATCTGAGCTGGAACTCGGTGCCAATGCGCAATGCGGTAGCGGCTTCAGCCGCCTGCAGCATGCCCATCGCGCTGGCGGGGAGCCTCAGCTACCTCTATGCGGGTTGGGGGCATGCGGATCTGCCCGAGTGGAGTGTGGGCTACATCTATCTGCCCGCCCTGCTGGGCATTGTGCTGACCAGTACCCAGTTCGCCCGCCTTGGTGCCAAGCTGGCACACCGATTGTCACCAAGACGCCTCAAGCAGGCATTTGCTCTGCTGATGCTGCTGGTGGGGGCGAAATTTATGCTGTTTAGCTGATTCATTCGGCAGATTGTTGAAAAATAAGGCAAACGATCTGTTGGATGGTAGAAAGCCGTTGCATTGAACGCCCAGTTTGCCTATTCTCCTCGCCGGTGGTCCTATTGGTCCTCTCGCATTGATAACCCGTCGACCTGGTCAGGACCGGAAGGTAGCAGCCAAGGCGGGGGACTCGAGTGCCGGGATGTGGCTGGTAGGGCCACCACTTGTTTCTGCAATTCAATAAGTTAGCTTCCTAAAGCCCTTGGTCATCCACTTTGTGTGGACGACGAGGAGCTCATCGATGAATCTCTGGCTCAGTCCCCACGGCATCTGGTATTACCGGAAAGTCACCACGCTCCCCTGTGGTCGTCGTAAAGAGATCAAAAAATCCCTGCATACCCGAGACAAGTTGACGGCCCGTGCAGCTGTTGCGAAACTGCTTGCCTGTGTGCGTTCCAGAGCTCAGCCAGTCGTACAATCCGCAAGCGAGCCAGAGAACCCTCAACCTCAGCCGCATATCAAGCCTGCTGTTCCGGCGGCCAAACCGCTTGCTCCGCTCCTGTCGGTCTTGAGTGACCGCTATCTGAAAGAGAAGGCCCTCTCCTGGGCACCGAAAGAGCTCAGCAACCAGAAGAACTACATCGGCTGCTTCATCAAGGCGCTGGGTGATAGACCGGCCGCTGACTATGCGAAAGCGGATGTGGTCAAGTTCAAGGAGGACCTGCTGAACTCCGGCAAAAGCCCAACGACGATCAACAAGTATCTCCAGAAGCTCTCCCTGCTGTTTAACTGGCTGGCTAACCATCAGGATGGGGTCATCAATCACTTCGCCGGATTGAAGCTACAGCGAGCCAAGGAGGTGAACTCACGAAGTGGGTACACAGCGGAAGAACGTCGCAAGTTTATCGGGTGGGCTAAGCAGCAAGAGCCCCACCGTAGGTGGATTGTTCTGCTGGGGCTGTTCACCGGGGCTCGAGCCAACGAGATCTGCCAGCTCTATGCCGATGATGTGCAACAGGTTGACGGTATATGGTGCCTGAATATTCGCAGTGGACGGCCAGACCAGAAACTCAAGACGGCCAACAGTGCTCGTCTGGTTCCTCTCCATCGACACCTCCTCCAGAACGGTTTCATCGAGTTTGTGAAGGGGAGGATAGGGGGACGCCTCTTCCCTGAACTGCCACATCGCCAGGATGGATACAGCCACCTGTGGGGGCAGTGGTTTAGCCGCCATCGCCCTCTAGATAAGGACTTCCACAGCCTGCGGCATACCGTGGGAACAGCCCTCAAAGATCACGGAGTGCCATTGCAGTATGCGGCGGCGATCCTGGGTCACACCAACGGGGCGATCAGCTATGACCGATACGGAGGGGATGTCTCGCTGGAGAAGCTCAAAGAGGTGATAGAGGCGGCCCTTTCATCCTTTGCTGATGCCGGATAAAGGGAAGGATGGGTCTGCCGAGATGCTGAAACTTCGGCAGATTGACTGTTTGGTTTGGTCCATTTTCCGTTGTTGGCGGGCAAAACGGGAAAGTCAAAAACGGCAGAGGGGCCCACAGGCCCCCCATTCGTTATACTGTGTAGTTCGCTCCTGTCTCCGGCTGCTCTCGGTGGGTTGAGACCGTCATGCCCGCCATCTCGCTATCGAGCAGGGTCAACCCGATGACGGTTGCCTTGCTGTTGTAGCGGGGGACAGCAAAGCCCTTCTCAATCAGCTTCTTCTTGAGGGCCAACTGCTTCATGGCCCATTCACCGTTCTGCTGTGCCCAGCGGCTGTAGACTGCATAGACCTCACTCATGGGTACTTTGGCCACTGCTCTGGCCTGTGTGCACTCTTCCAGGAAGCAGCCGACCATATCCGACTCAGCACGGTAGGTCTCGACATCCTGCTTGAGGCGAGCAGGAATCGATGCCTTGAGTCTCTGTTCTTGCCACATCTGGCAGCCCTGGATGGCCCAGTTCAGAATGCCGGGCATCTCGGCCCGCAGCTTCTCCATCAGCATGGGGTCCAGCTGTGCCTTCGTGAAGGCGGCATTGAAAGGCAGCATCAGCATCCGACGCCACATGCCATTGCTGGTATCGCGGATCTCGGGCTTGTGGTTGCCCACCATCACCAGAGAGAAGGATGGGTGGAACTCCATCTCCTTCTTGGCGTAGGGAGCACGAGCGACAATCACGTCATCCCCTGTCATGGCCTTCACCAAGTTCTCATCCATGCGAGAACCCTCTGGCAGCTCGTTGGCGACCACGAGACGTGCATCCACCAGCTTGGTCAGGGACGGGTTCGGCCCGTTATTGCCGTTGCGGTTGAACAGCAAGACGTTACTGCTGATCTGCCGACTGAACTCTCCCAGCAACTGCTGGATGACCGACATGAAGGTACTCTTGCCGTTGCAGCCGCCCCCGTGGAGGAAGAACAGGAGCTGTTCGTCGGTGCGGCCGGTGATCCAGTAGCCCACACAACGTTGCAGGAAGGCCGCATACTCGGCATCACCACAGGTGATCTCGCCGATGAACTGCTCCCATCGTGGGCAGGTGGCGGTCGGGTCATAGGCCACTGGGCTGTGGTGGGTCATCATGAATGCCCGTCTCGGTGCCAACAGGCGACCCGACTTCAGGTCGATGACACCATTGGCCGTGCCCAACAGCATCGGATTGGCGTTCAGCTCGTGCAGTCTTGCCGTCATCATCGGCTTGGCCAGCTCCAGCATGTTCTGAATACCTGCCCGGTTAAGGCTGCTAGAACCGTGTCTGTGTACCGAATATGCCCAGGCGAACTCTTCTTTCTTGCACGCCTTTTTGATCAGGGCCTGCCCGATTTCCTGGATCTCTTTGCCCACGGTTTGGGCAAGGGTCATGGGCATCAAGTCATTCTGGGTCCAGTGCGTACCATCGAAGTGGATAAAGCCACCTAACTCAGGGACGAACTTCAGGTTATGCCCGTGCATCTGCACAAACCGTTCGGCGTTGGCTGAATCGTTGAGCTCGTTTTCAAAGATGGCAGTACGTGGCATGACCTTGACGACTTCCGGCTGCTGATCATCGTCCTGAACGGCTTCGGCTTCGGCTTCGGCTTCGGCTTCGGCTTCGGCTTCAGCCACAGACTCAACCAGAGTGAATGACGCCACCAGCTCGGTTAGAGGCAACGGGTTGTCGCCGTGTAGATATTCGTCGATGTCCTTGACGCTATCCGGCAGCTTGACCTGAGTCAGCTTGAGGCCGAGCCGAGCCACCTTGGAACGGTACTTGTCGCCAGCTTCATCAGTGTCGAAGAAGGTGACGACGTCACGGTCAGTCAGCTCACGCTTCAGCCACTCCAGCTGGGTCTGTGACAGCGTGCCAATGGTAGCCAACACAGGGCCTGGCCAACCGGCGTCCACCAGCGACAGTCGGTCATTCTCTCCCTCTACCAGGGCGACAGGGCCAGGGGCATTCAGACTATCTTCCCCGTAGAACTGAACCCCGTTAAGCCAATGACGGCTCGGCAGTTGGTACGGCTGACCCTTGTTTGGATCCTTGAAGGTGAAGCGACTGACTTGTCCGTTGCGGTCGAAGTGCGGGAACACATAGACGCCACTCGGGAAGAAGTCGCGAAGCTGCTCAGGGGCATCCTTGCGGGGCTTGACCAGACCGGAGGCCAGCCGCTCCTCTTGGCTGAACCCGGCATCCTTCAGAGCCTTGTTCAGGCCACCGGAGAAGCCGATATCCAACCCCACCAACACCTCCTCAGAGTGTCCACGCCGCTCCATCAGTTCGTCTAAATCCAGGCGAGTCTGATAGTGGTTGGCGGCCAGCTTGAAGAGCTCTTGCAGGCGAGCAGGTGGGGCCGTGTAGATCGGCTGCTCCAGCTTCACCACTTTGCGAACGGTCGGGGTGACGGTCAGTTCGCCCAGCAGAAGCAAGCGGGCTGCATCAGCAGGGCTACGGGCTTTGTCGCACTTGACGACCAGATCGAGCACATCCCCATGTTCATCACAGCTAAAGCACTTAAACCTATCGTCGTCAGGATAGAGGGTGAAGCAGTCGTTATGGCCGCACAGTGGGCAACTGGCATCGTCCAGTCGATAGGTGTTGCAGCCGACTCTCTTGACGTCTTGCCCGGTTAGGGCCGAGGCGACATCCATAATGGGGAAGTGCTCTTTGATGGCAGCAAAGTCGATAGTCAGGGAGTGGCCAGCATCGGCCAAGGCAAATTCAAGGTCAACTTGTTGGGTTTGAGACATGGTGTCTCTCCTTCGATGACCGCTGCTGTGGAACTAAAATCAGTTGTGTAGGCGTTCCAAGCGGCGGTAATCAGGTCGGGTAATTGGCGCCCCCCGAGGGCTTATGGCGTGAGCCAAGGTGCATGTGCGGGGGCGTCGGCCCGCCGATAACCCCGACTATACGGATTAGCCGATGTAATACAATCGTTGTATTCAGCCCCATTCTGGTCTGTAATCGAGTTTTTGTTGTTAACTACGTGAAATTTTAAATATGAATTATTTTCATAAATATCATGAAGGGATTTTCTGGAAGTGTGACCCAAGTAATTAGAATGAAGTAGTCACCATCCCTGTGACTACTTCATGACATTTTGAACATAAACGTTTAATTGTATAATATTTTTTCAAAAGTTATATTATAACTATGTTGTTATATGTATGTATCTCTTCGATATAAGCTATCGTAGAAACTTATGCCAGTAGTTTGAAGGTAAGATAAACCTTCTGCCAGCGAAGTCTAGGATTTATAGTCGCTGTTAAGCTATTTTTTTCAGTTCAGTGAAACAGTTAGATATGTGTTCAATAAGCATCCTTATTCTAATTGGCATTCTTCCATAAAATGGATATACAAGTTGAAGGCTATTAGTTGGTTGCCTATATGTAGATAATATTTCAACAAGTCTTCCATTACGAATGTCATCATCTACATCCCATATAGATTTAAGGCAAATACCTTTTCCTTGCAAACACCAATGTCTGATCAAATAGCCGCTGTTACTTAACTTTTTACAATTTAAATCCATGGTGAAAAGTTTTCCATCTTCAGAGAAATCCCAGCGTTTTTCTGTATAAGACCCAAAACGCATAGCTAAACAGTCATGTTTAATGAGTTCGCTCGGATGTTTTGGCTCACCATTCTTTATTAAATATTCAGGAGATGCACAAACAACTCTCTGATTTACAGCGAGAAGTTTTTTACGAAGTGTGCTATCGGATAAGTTCCCATAACGAACAGCCAAATCTATGCCTTTGCTTATAAGATCCTCATATTCATCAGTTAAGTTTAGGTCAATTACAATGTTTTCATTTGAGGATGTAAATGACTCTAACATCGGTACTAATCTGGATAAGCCAAAGTCAATAGGGGCGCTTATCTTTATTACGCCTGACGCGGATTCATTTTGATCTCTCAATCTGGATTTTATCAGGTCAAAATCCTGTAAAAGCCTCCGACTATCCTCTTCTAAAAGCCTGCCTTCATTTGTCAGTCTTATCGAGCGAGTTGTCCTTTGAATTAATGAAACTTCATAAAACCTCTCTAATGCGGATAATCTCTCAGATACAGTTGCAGGAGACAATCCAAGTTCTCTAGCTGCGGCAGAAAGACTCCCTTTCTCTACAATGGTTAAAAATACATTAAGATTATCAAGCATTTTTTAGTTATTCCGAATAGTGTTTTTGATTTTTTGCTATTGAACACACTTGCAATTAAACGTAGATTGAATGTGTTTTAGTACATTGTCATATTATCAATAGAAGTCAATAGGATTCAGTTTGAGCTGAACAATACAGGAGTAGTGATGGGCTTATATCTTGTTAATAATATAGATATGTCCGTTAGGCTGGAACCAATAGTTGCATTAAAAAATTGTATAGTTCATGGCTTTGAGGTCTTATCAAAAGTTGATGAAGTATATAATGTTGGTTTAGTTAATGGATTTGATTATGAAAGCACTTTTGCTGTTCTTAGTGATGATGAGTTTTTATCGATTTTGATAAGGCAATTTGAAGTAATTCAAAAATGGGTGGGTCAGCATCCAGAGATATATTCTGGGAAAGTATTCTACTTTAACATAAGGCGAAGCTTAGTCAGTGACAATGATTTCACTTCTATGCTTATACCATTTTGCAGAACTTATGAGATGTCTTTGGAATTCGATTGCTCTGAATTTAATGATTTGTGTGCTCCATTAAGTGATGCAGAAAAAAAATGTTTTGAAAAAATGCAGGATATGGGAGTTGGTATCTGGATTGATGATTATTATGGCCGACCTCTCGTGATAAACAGTAATTACATTGAAGGGGTGAAGGTTGATAGGAAGTATTTTTGGAAGGTTTTTTTGATGGGCAACTATGATTTTTTAAACAAAGATTCTTACATATCTAAGATAACAAAAAATATTATAATGGAAGGCATTGAAACAAAAGAGCAGCATGAATTTTCTATCAAATCTGGAAGTACACTTGGACAGGGGTATTTATGGAAGGAAATTATTATTTGTTGAAACTATGTATTTCTTGTGTTTTTACCTCCAAGTTTAGTGTTTTTTTAATGTAAAAATAATGAATGGTACAGTGTATGAGATTTTATAAATGGTTGGCGTAAAAATTATCTTGTCAATTTTTCTTGTCATTTTTTTGGGCGCTTGTGGAGATGAAAATAAAGGTGGTGATAATAAAGGCGCACTACAGAAAATATCTATTACACCGCACCCGTTAATTAATTTAGGGACTAGTGATATTAAAGTTGCAAAGGGTGGTTCTCAACCATTTATTGCAATGGCTTATTATGAGAATGGCACTACAGAAAAAATCACAAAGCAAGTATTTTGGTACTCAAGTAATGAACTCAGTGCTACGATAAGCCAAGAGGGCTTGCTAATAGGGAGTGAGGCCGGAAGAACAACCATTACGGCTAGTAAAGATGGTATTACAAGTAATAGTGTCTCAGTTGAGATAACGGATGCAGTGATAAACTCAATTCAGATCACACCAGTCACAACTTCTATCGCGAAGGGCCAAAGTCAGCAATTAGTAGCAACTGCCACCTACAGTGATAGTACTACGGGAGATATTACTAACTCAGTTGCGTGGCTTATCGAAGATGTAAACCTTGCTACGATAAGCCAAGAGGGCTTGATAATAGGAAGTGAGGCCGGAAGAACAACCATTACGGCTAGTAAAGATGGTATTACAAGTAATAGTGTCTCGGTTGAGATAACGGATGCAGTGATAAACTCAATTCAGATCACACCAGTCACAACTTCTATCGCGAAGGGCCAAAGTCAGCAATTAGTAGCAACTGCCACCTACAGTGATAGTACTATGGGAGATATTACTAACTCAGTTGCTTGGCTTGTCGAAGATGTAAACCTTGCTACGATAAGCCAAGAAGGCTTGCTAAGAGGGAGTGAGGCCGGAAGAACAACCATTACGGCTAGTAAAGATGGTATTACAAGTAATAGTGTCTCGGTTGAGATAACGGATGCAGTGATAAACTCAATTCAGATCACACCAGTCACAACTTCTATCGCGAAGGGCCAAAGTCAGCAATTAGTAGCAACTGCCACCTACAGTGATAGTACTATGGGAGATATTACTAACTCAGTTGCTTGGCTTGTCGAAGATGTAAACCTTGCTACGATAAGCCAAGAAGGCTTGCTAAGAGGGAGTGAGGCTGGAAGAACAACCATTACGGCTAGTAAAGATGGTATTACAAGTAATAGTGTCTCAGTTGAGATAACGGATGCAGTGATAAACTCAATTCAGGTCACACCTGTCACGATTTCTATCGCGAAGGGTCAAAGTCTGCAATTAGTAGCAACTGCCACATACAGTGATAGTACTACGGGAGATATTACTAACTCAGTTGCTTGGCTTGTCGAAGATGTAAACCTTGCTACGATAAGCCAAGAAGGCTTGCTAAGAGGGAGTGAGGCCGGAAGAACAACCATTACGGCTAGTAAAGATGGTATTACAAGTAATAGTGTCTCAGTTGAGATAAATAAATGGGTCGTAGTGGATTCTGTGGGAAAGTTTTCTGTACCGGATTTTGTTTTTCGAAATTGGGTTAGCGCGAATGATTATTGTGCAACGGAGTTGGAGACTGGCTGGCGATTACCGACTAGAATTGAATTAGAGACATTATACACGTCATATCCGGACAATAAAGTCAATACCTTGCTTGGATGGAAAACAGATGTCGTTTATTGGACATCAACTTTTGCCACCTCAAAGGGGCATTATAATGTTCATCTTCGTAATGGTGTTACCATTGGGCATGGACGTGATACATATTATAGTTATGTTACATGTGTTCAATAGTGAATTAAAACTAAGTTAGTTTGTTCTTGGAGCTACAGACTGCTATGTTGATATTGATGTGATTATGATTCAATAATTTAGATAGACCCATATCCTTTGTTAAGGATAGGGTCTATTTATTCTTCTATATGGTGTTAAATCTGTGGCGAGTTGTCGGTTGGATTTCTCTGTGGTCGCCAGATATATTTAGATAGGTCGTTAGAATTTAGTGGAAAGGGAGTCTCTAGGTCGTCTGGCTCGTAACCATAATAAGACATAACTTCGATCAAGGAATAAAATTGCTGTTCTCCATTCACATCTGTGAATGTCCTGTCGTAGCGCTGAATGAACGTAGGATCACGATTTTCACCGACCGTACATAGAGGTAATGTGAATACATTAATCTCTTCGTTCTTCGTCTCTGATAGATAGATGCAATACCCAATGATGGGGGTCTTAGTGAGAGTAACCTCATGGTTTTGATTCGGCTTTTCGATTATAAAACCAAACTCTTCAAATTGAGATGGAATGATGCATTTATATTCCATACTATGTCTCCCATGTATGATTAGTGACATGATTTACATGATGTTTGCACATTCCAGAAAAGAGATTTTAGTATTAATTTGTTATTTTATTATCGGTTCAGCGAACTACTACTCTAAAGTTTAAAGTATGTTTCGCCACGATGTCAAAGCTATCATCTGGTTATAGTTAAATCCGTGATTTAGATCTTAAAATATGAGAGTTTTTATATATTTCGCATACGCTTGTTATATCGATTTCGAACGGCTCCAATAATTGGAAAATATACTGGCATAAGTAACTCATGTACCCAAACGACGCGAGGTTACTGTTATGTCACACCACTACGACGATCACCCCGGACAGGGCGATCACATCATCAATCAGGCATTGGCGATTCTGGAAAGCCGACAGCGGCATCTGGGCCATGTATTCACTCAACCCAAAGCGGCAGCAGACTTCCTTCGGCTCAAGATGGGGGAGTACGAGCGGGAAGTGTTCGCCGTCATGCTGCTCGACAATCAACACCGACTGCTCGATTACCAGGAGCTGTTCTTCGGCACCATCAATGCGGGCACTGTTCACCCCCGTGAGGTGGTCAAGGCGGCCCTCAACAAAAACGCCGCAGCGGTCATTCTGGCCCACAATCATCCCTCCGGTATGGTCGACCCTTCAGATGCAGACAAAGCGATTACCACTCGTCTCAAGGATCTGCTTGAGATGGTAGACGTGCGAGTGCTCGACCACTTTGTGGTGGGACAGCACGACGTCGTCTCGTTTGCCGACAGGAGACTGCTATGACCCCATCCAAACCGCTACAGGCCCTGTTCGCCAAGTTAATCGACCTCCACCCCGATGCTACCGC
Organism: Aeromonas sp. 96A; assembly: GCF_051919165.1. Classification (NCBI taxonomy): domain Bacteria; kingdom Pseudomonadati; phylum Pseudomonadota; class Gammaproteobacteria; order Aeromonadales; family Aeromonadaceae; genus Aeromonas; species Aeromonas sp. 96A. The sequence goes on from NZ_JBQBFE010000001.1 coordinate 141,380, forward strand.
CCTGACTCTCAACTTCCGTAGTCCCGATTATTCCGCCGACACGGGCGGTTACCGTCCGGTCGAAATCCGTCTGGAGAAACGGGCTGGGAGCTGGGGGATGGCCTACGTCACCGAGTTCACTTACCTCGGTGGCGAGCTGGTCAAGGATCTCGATTTTGACTTCAACGCCGGGCTGGCCTCCCAGCTCTGGTGTGGAGAGCGGCCGCTGGCCACCACCATGGACCTCTACCGGCTCTGGGAGAGGAACTTTCTCGACTATCACCGGATGGAGGTCTACCGCCTGAAGATAACCCCTGAGTAATCGAAATGAACGACTTCACGAAAGCCCTGCTGCTGGACGCCTTGAAAGCAGCCCTGACGGCGTTCGCGTCTGTCATCGTCAACGCGATGATGGCCCGCTACATGCCGCCACACTTCTACAACATGAACGAAGAGGACTACCTATGAACAAAATGATCCTGACCTCGGTGACGCTGGTTGCCATTGCAGGGGGAACCCTGATGATCCGCCTAATCGCCCGTGACAAGACTCACGCCGAGGAGCTGGCCAAGGTATTACGGATGCCGGGCGGGGCGACACGTCATTGAGATCCCCCGGTCGGCACCCTGCATGACCAATAGATAGAGCAGCCAGAGCATCTGGTTGACTACCCCTGCGGGCCCTCCATCACGGAGCGGCCCGTTTTCATTTGTATCACTGGCACAGGTCAATAGACCAAGCCCGTGTGACGCGAGCGAAAGTGCCACTTTTTGCCGGTCATATGGGTTCCTTTCGACCTTCTGACCGGTCGCGTCAGTGTACCTTGCCCTATTGACCAGGAGGAGACCATGGCACTGGTGGGATATGCACGTGTCAGCACTGTGGGGCAGAGCCTGGATGCCCAGCTTCAGGCACTGGCCGAGTGCAGCAAGATATTCAGGGAGAAGGTGAGCGGGGCCAAGGATGACCGCCCGCAGCTCGCGTTGATGCTGGATTTTGTTCGTGAGGGAGACGTGGTGATGGTGACCAAGCTGGATCGTTTGGCTCGCAACACTCGCCATCTGTTGGAAATCTCGGAGTACCTGCACGCTAAGCGGGTTGCTCTGAGGATTTTGAATCTGGGTATCGATACCTCGACACCTACCGGAAAACTGATGTTAACCATGATCGGTGCCATCGCCACGTTTGAGCGGGAGCTGATGCTGGAGCGTCAGGCAGAAGGGATTGCTATGGCAAAACAGCGTGGGGTCTACAAAGGTCGCAAGCCGACCGCCATGGCTAAAGGGGAGGAGGTGCTGTCACTCGCTGAACGGGGACTAGCCAAGGCCGAAATCGCACGTCGAACGGGGATCAGTCTCTCCAGTGTGCAGCGGATCTTGCGTGGACTGTCTGGCGAATGAATAGTTTTGACAACAAGGAAAACGACATGGAACAAGAGAAGACGAAACAAGAGTCCGGCCGGTTCTTCGAGCAGCGGGAAACTGCATCGGCACAGGTCGCAGGTAAGTGGGCCCGCTATCGCGATTGGCTAAAGCAATCTGTGCGACTGGAACTTCCGTCCAATTCAAGCGAGGTCAACAACAACCCTTATCTGCGGGGCGGGATCTGCAGTTATAACGCCTATCTCTCGGGCATGCTGAGGGCTCACCTGTGGGGGTTGTGGCTGACGGCACTTCTCGTGCTCGCCTGGCAGTTTCTGCTGCCTCGAATGGGGTTAAGCATTAACTACAAAGCAGGGCTATGGCTCATCATGAGCACAGTTGTCGTTGGGACATTGCACTGGGCCATTCTGGTCTTTATTGGCTACGAGAAACGCCTCCAGGCAGCCGCACTCACAGACCCACTGAGCCGTATGATTGGTGTAGCGACCGTAGCGATGACAGCTGCAGGGGTGATCCTTGGGTGGTTCCTAAGCATTGAGCGGTCAGCGTGGTTCACAATGTTTGCCGAACATTCGAGAATTAATGCAGAGGTCTATGGGCGGGGCTTTGATGTGAAAGCCAAGACAGCAGAGCAGCTGTCCTCAATGGGTTACGATTCATGGATATTGGCAGGCCAAGTGATGGTCTACATTGGCTTGGCTCTGCTCTTCCTGATCCCCAGTTACCGCAACAGCGATAACCTTGCAGAAGAGGCGAAAGAGGCGCTAGGGAAGGCACAGGGCTATCCTACCCCGATCCTGTTGGTGTTCCATTTGCTTCTGCTGTTTCCGGCAGTGGCGATTCTGGCCTAGTAGACTTGAAGGAGCTCACATCAGAGCTCCTTTTCTTTAGCAGGTATGCAAGGCATCAAGCCGGTAGCGGTGCTTGGCTCGGCAACCACGGCACCATGATTGTATCCTGGTTACACCAGCCATCCGTCTGAATCCGAATTCTCCTGCCCGATAGAACACATGAACGCCAGCCTGTTCTGAACAGTTCGGGCAGCTTTTGAGTTTCTGCCCGTTTTGATGGAACACAACTGAATGGTTGAGGGGCTGGCCACAAGAACACTGGTCGGTCATCGATAAACTCACTTCCGGCGGTTGTCGGTTTCTTTGGCTACCCCTTTGAAGGGCTCCCCACCTTGTTTCTGCTCGATAAACTTGCCGCTATCCGTATCGCGTTTCGTCCAGTTCCCATTAACCGGGTTCTGAACTTGGGTACGGTCGTTGACGGAACCTTGTCGATAGCCTTTGCCTGTGTTCGTAGCCATATGTCACCTCGGGTTTAAGTGAGACCCAAAGTTACCATTAGATTTCATTTTGCTCAATATTGGGTTGATTGTTGAGCTGCTGAGGGCGGGGGTGGGGCCTGTAATGAGGTGCTTGCAGTGTACGGGAGAGGGCGGGTAGGATTGGCCTGTTTGTTACCAACTTAAGCATGTCCACTTGATGTGGATGACCGTACTTCCGGCGGATTCTCGCTTGTTGAGGTTTCAGAACACTGTGATGGCAATCAGTTCCATCCCCAAGTGCCTGATTTATTTGGGCTCGCATTGATAACCCGTCGACCTGGTCAGGACCGGAAGGTAGCAGCCAAGGCGGGGGACTCGAGTGCCGGGATGTGGCTGGTAGGGCCACCACTTTTCTTTATATATCAATTACTTAGCATGTATATCTGCTAGGTGATCCAACTTATGTGGATGACCTACAAAGATTATCAGCTCGCTAAGGTCATGCCAAGTTCACCTAACTTCTTCACATAAGCACAGTGTGCAGCCTTCTCTGTTGGGAAAGTCCCTAAGCAAATCCGGCTACCCTTCACCCTTATCTGTGACCGCCATCTCCTAGTTCGTTTCTCAAACCATGCACCTATTAGCTTGCCCTCTCGGTAGCACTGTTGATTGGCTGCATTCTGACGATATGTAACCACTCTAAGGTTGCTTGGCCTGTTGTCATCCCTAATTCCGTTTAGATGGTCAATGCAAAATCTCAGTGGCTCACGTCTTGGTAATCTCCAGTCCTTGAGGTCAGCCAGCATGGCAACCAGTTGATGAGCATATAGGCGCTCCCCCTTGAACTTAACCTGATAGTAACCGTGGTTCGTTCTTGTCCCTGCCATCTGTCCGCATCGCGGGCCTGTTAGCCAGACCAAGCCAGAACCGCCCCTAGCAAACTGGGGCGCCAGTGAAAGCGCCCCCTTGATTTGGGTTACTGTTACCATAATCAGGAATTAGCCATGAACAGGGCCAGTTCCTCTTTGGTTGCTGTTCCTGCGGCTACAGCAGCTCGGGCCTTCTCCAGTTTCTCAGACAGTGACATAGCCTGTTCAATCTCTGACTGGCGGGCTGCAGCTTCTGCTGCCTTTCGTTCGTCATCAAGCTCTTTCTGCACCAGCGCATCAAAGTCTGCCTTGTTCTGTGCAAAGACAGTCTCTTTCAGGTGGCCCAGCTTGCTCTCGGTGTCGATGCCCAGATACTTGGCAAGGGATACTTGCAGTTGCTGGGTGCCTACAATGCCGAACAGTTGGCTTTCAACTTCCATGTAGACAGGCTGGGTGATGCTAGCTGCCTTGATGATTGCATAGTTCGCTTCAATTTCAGCAGGGCTCAGGCGCACAGAGTGCATGGCAGTAGTCACCAGACGATGAGCGGCAACAGGGTTCTTAGCTTCCGCCGCTTTCTTCAGGTCAGCGAGGGCTTGCTTGGGTGCCTCAGCATCGAAGCGCAGAACCTTTGCATAGTCAGATTCGGAGCCATCAGCCAGCCACTTGTAGACAGAAGATGCCCAAGTGGGGTGCAGGGATACAAGCAACGGTGCTCGCCACCCAGCGAACTTCTCAACGAATCGCTTATCAGCGGGTTGGTCACATTCCTCAATTGTGCGGGCAGGCTTGGCAAAGCCATCAACCTTACGGCGAAGGGCTACCAGCTCAATCAGCCATTGGGCTGGGGTCTTTCCTTCGGTGCTCGGCAGGAAGCCAGAATCATGGCTGTACTTGCCAGTCACCTGTAGGCAACGAATCTCGAAATCAAGAGTATCGACTACGGTGTTACGGTCGAAGTTAACGCCATCATGGCGCAGCTCAATAGGGGAGAGAGAAGAGGCGATAGACATGGAATCTTTGCCGAGTGCCTCAGACTTAATATCTGCTCGGTTAGCATTCAGGATGTTGATGATTACTTGCTTCTGGGTGTTGTGGTCGAGATTGATAAAGGACATGTGCGGTCTCCTTGAATAAATGGAATAAGAAAACCCAGATGAAAATAGAGCACCTGAGTTGCAGGGAAATAATAGTGGTTAACTTGGTTGTGTCTGAGACTTGCAGTATTCAATGTATTGCTGTGCTGCAATGAGGTAGATATTCCTAAGGCCTAGGTTAGTCTCTGGTAAAAGCTGTTTACCTTTAACCCCCCATCTTGTGCTAGGTATTTCTGTCATCTTAATTGTGGATGCTGGCAAGTCATCTGGAAAATCTTCTTCTATCTTAAAGAGCTTGCCGTTATCCATTATCACTCCTGAAAGTCTTTGCTCAGGAATGAATTATCTTTCGGCTTATTGCAACTGATTGAAGATGCAGGGGCAAGAGAAACGTTAGACCAGCACCCAGAATCTAGCAAGCAGGTTTGCTTACCATGCAGGGTAATAAGGAGTGAGCCATCAATTCGGATGTCACAGCTATCAGCCTCAAAGATGTCGTAATCAATTTCACAATCTTCATTTGATGGCAGGCTGACAATGGCTACATATTTACTATTAAACATTATGAATCTCCTAGATGAGTTTGGTTATTACTGGCGATGCTTGATATAGTGGGAGTGCAACTGACTGGCTTTCTTTTGGATATACAAGATTCCATAAGCAGTTAGGTGGGGTGAGCCTTTGTGACCTTGCCTAGTTAAGGATGCCTCAATAACTACACCATTATTCAGTGCTATATCACCACAAGTCTCGTGCCAAGTTTTCCCTTTTTCAGAATAGATAATCTCAGCCCAATGTAGAGCCTCGTTAAACTCTTTCATTGTGCGGAAATAACTTTGAAAGTCTTCACTGTTAGCCTTGAGCCAACGATAGGCATCAGCCCGAGAGCATCGGCTAGGAATTACCTTGCGCCACACCATCTCTTGAGCAATGGCCCTTAACTGCTCAGTGTCCAGTTTCTGGGCCAACTTCAATCGAAGGTCAGCAACTTCATGGTGAGCTTCATCCAATGCCATCTGCTCAAGTGCCTTGAAGGCAATGATGTAAGTCTTCCGGATTGCATCTTCTTTCTCTCCGTTCATCGACAGAGTGAAGTCGTAGAAAGCCTCTCGGTTAAGGTTATAGGTTGGCTGCTCTCTACCTTGCTGATTCACATACGATGTAAGCTCATACCGGAAAGGTGACTCGGAATTATTTCCGAGCCCTCCTAACTTCTGTTCAGCAATGAATGAACGAGCACGCTTTAGCAAATCATCGTGCCGACGACCAGTAATCTCGGCAATCTTAACCAAACTGATAACAGCATTCTCGCCATCAAGGCCCAGCTCAATCATCGTCCCATGCTGCTGGTTAATCGCTGCCAGCATCTCTGTCTTACTCATCTTGGTCTTCATGTGTAACTTCCTCAAAAGTAGTTGCCCTTTCAAGCCGCATCCCTCTCCGGCCTCGACCACCGTTACACTCGGTAACCGTGAGGGCAGGAAGGACAACGACTTTTCAGCGGTCGAATGTATGACCTTGCGGGGTCATTGGGTGAACAAGCAGCCAGAGGTGAAGCAGCAACGATTAGGCTTTCTGGTGCTTGTTCTATTGTGTGTGTTTAATAGCGTTTGGCTCCCATCGTTGGGCCATTAGCTGCCCCTGTTAGCAATGCGCTGTATTGCCCACCAGAGGGTGTATGTGAGCAGGGGAAACCTCGACCACGCTAAGGCAAGGGCCAGTAACTGCTTGGCCTTGTTGAGCCACTGGCGATCCTTATCAGACGGGTACGACATCGGTAGCCACTAGGCTAAGGATTGACCATGCATCGGTAGGTGCATCACCTTGAGCTACAGCAAATGTAATCTTGCCAGATGCCAACTTCACAGCGACATAGCAGCCAGGGTACTTGCCGGACAGGTGTTTAATATTGATGGGGTGCGTGGCACTCTTGAGGTTCACCTCGGTAACTAGCGCATTCGCTGCACCAGAAACAGAAAAGGTCTGAACGCTCTTTCCAATCTTATCTCCAGTTACAGGCATTATTTACCACCTCGCAGATTAGTTTGACCGAGGGCAGCATTACGAAGCTGAATTTCATATTCACGCTGTTCAATGCCAATTGAGTTGCGACGAACTTGGTCAACCTTTTGTGCAAAGTTAAGGTTTGCTTTATATGCCGGATGAGACATCATTTCTTGATAGACATCCTTGGTCATGCGAGAAGGGATTTGAGGATTGCTAGATGCAGCGGCTTTCTCTGCCTGTGCTGCTACAGGGTTAGTCATTTTAATGGCCATATTGGGCTCCTTATAAGTTGCGGTTTCTTATCGAATACCTAATGTGATTTGCTTCTCGATGTGGTTATATAACGCATCAGCTATCTTCCCTCGGTATCTATTAAGCTCATGTAGTCCATAAGCTTTCCATGCACTTGGCTCATCTACAAAGCCACCTAGAGAATGGCGTTGTCCAAACCAGTAAGTTGCATGATAATCATCACCATGTTTCCAAACACCAATAGGGAGTCCAGATCCTCTATTTCTAAGTAAGATAGCTAGTTGTGGTGGAACAAATAAAACTGTATCTGGTGAATAATGCTTATTGTCCTTATCGTAAATGTCACAAGTTAGCTCATAGCCATCTATCTTGTTTGCTTCGAACCAAGGTTCAAAATCAGATAACTCTCGCCATTCTTCGCAAACTGTAAAGCCATGTGGCAGATTACCAATTTCTGGTTTAGGTCTGGTTTTACTCCATATGCTACTCCATACTAATCGATATTCTGGGATTTCATTTAGTTGATACATTTGCTAACTCCTTCTCAAGTTTCTCGATGCGGGAAAGCAAATCATGGAGTGACGGTAATTCTGTAAGTTTATAAGTCATGTATAGCCCTCCAGCAGGAACAGCCGATAAGGCTATTGATGTTATGGTCTTTCTCTTGCATCGTATATCTCTTTTCTTTTCCCATGCTTGCATGGAGAGTTACCATTCTTGAGAATGGCAGGTTGTTAGCTATTCCATATTGCATGACAGGTGTGCGATATAAACCTCTAGTGGTTACTAAAGATTACTTATGGCTTTCCATCTACGATGGGAAAAGAAAAGAAATATAAAGAAGAAGAGTATATGAGTTTAATGCTCTTACTCTTCTTATTATTTCTAGTACCAAAGCCTCCCAGATACAGCCCGAATATAGCGAGTGACAGAGGGGCCTCAATTCTCTGTATCATCTATATTCGTTACCAATCAACTTGCAGCAGGGTGCTGGGCTGTGGTAGCTGTATCTGGGTACTGATTAGCCAAAGGAAGAAGCGCCGGTTCATTACGCTCAAGCAATCCAACTTAATTGGGTATGCCGTCTCTTCTAAACTCTAATCAATATGAGCACTCCATCTTGTTACAGACGGTTTGCTCAAGTCTCTGTGCTGCTCCATTGCGCTTATGGAGAAAGCCTACCTTGCGGTAGCTCAGCCCTCATCGGGCAGGTCTTGCAGCTGTATGAATCCTGACCAGCAGGGGCTGGCCATGCGGTCTATTTCTAGCGTCATATCTATTGTGTGTGTTTAATCATTTACTCGACAATAGAGCATATTTATTCGGTTGTATTCAAGCTGCTGCTCGGCAGCCTCTATCTATTGTGTGCAATTCATCGGGTGTCTACTGGAGTACACAAGAGACGCACAGGGAGGGCTCAGGGCTCGCCTTCGTCTCTGGGCATGTCATGGCATAGCCGAAGAATGGAACGGCTCAGGGTGTGGCAGGAGGCTTGATGGAGGGTTGTCTGGAGGGTAGGGAGGAGTGGCTGGCAAGCAGTCGGGAACAGGTAGAACGTGCAGACAGATACCCAGTGTTGAACGTCAGTGGCGTGCTTCATGTGAGAGCAGCCTACGGCCCTCTCTGCACTTCTTCTGTCACCTGATGCACTGACAAGGGGCTGGCCGCCTCAAGCTGCCTATGGCCCAATGACGGCCCCTAGCCGTGCCACTGCTCACTTGTTCCAGTGACGCTTTACGGTTGCAAGGGATAGCCCCAGTCTCTCGGCAGCTTTGCTCTGGCTCAGGCCATCCGCCTTGGCTCGCTGGACTTCCTCAGTGGTGTCCGTAGCAACTGGGCGGCCTAGCTGCTTGCCCTCGGCCTTGGCTCGCTGTAAGCCCTCCTGAGTGCGCTCTCTGATGCGGTTGCGCTCGAACTCGGCAAAGGCGCCCATTAGTTGCAGCATGAGCTTTCCCTCTGGTGATGTCAGGTCAGACACAGGCAAGTCAAGGGAAACAACCTTTATCCCCTGCTCGGTCAGGTTGCTGATAGTTGTCTGAACGTCAATGTTATCCCTGCCCAGTCGGTCTAGCTTCAGCACAACCAAGGTATCGCCCTTCTCCATCTTCTCCAGCAGCTTCTTGAACTCTGGGCGAGTGCTGGCTTGGGTCGAGCCTGATATGGTCTCAGGGATAATCCGGTTAGGCTCTACAATGTATCCACGCTTAGCAATCTCAAGAACTTGGTTCTCGACAGTCTGCTCTATAGTAGATACGCGGCAGTAAGCAAAGATGCGGGACATAGTTAAGCTCCAAAAGATGTGGTGTCATCTAATGGTATCATTAATGCATCTGGTGTCAACAAGTCTATCTTGCTATTTAGTTGATACCTCCAGTGATATTAGCTATCTGGTGTCAACATACGGATGTTTGATGACACCAGCTAGACAGCTCACCTAGCACATTGTTAGCCCTCTGGATGCCTGCTCTTTCCTAGTGCATCTGCTCAGTTCCTCTCATTCAGTCAGGTATTTACAAGCCACCTAGGCCCTATGGGGGAAACTCGAAGCAGGGCAGGGCAGGGCAGAACACCCCAGAGAAGTCCGGACTATTTTAAAGTCGGCTCTTCTGCGCCCCTGACCCAAGCAATACTGTAGTGGTCAACTAAATCCGGACACTTGGTTAGGCCGATCTTCGGCTTTTGCTGGCGGTATCCCGTCATTGTTGTGATGTGGACGCCGCCAGTTGTAGTGAGCCATCAGGTAGTAACTGATATCCCGCTTCGCCTCTCGCAAGCTCATATATCCCATAGCCGGGAGCCACTCTGACTTCAGGCTTCTGAACAACCGCTCCATCGGGGCGTTATCCCAGCAGTTGCCACGCCGACTCATGCTCTGGGTCATGCGATAGCGCCACACTCGTTGCCTAAATGCCCGGCTGCCATATAGGCTGCCCTGGTCAGAGTGAAACAGCACACCGGATGGGCAACCCCGCTGCTGATAGGCCATCTCCAGTGCTTTGATTGCCAATTCTGCATCAGGTTTATCAGACATCGCCCAGCCCACGACCCGCCGGGTATGAAGGTCGAGCACTGCGGCCAGGTAATTCCAACAACCACCTGCCCAGACGTAGGTGATATCGCCACACCACACCTGATTGGGTTGCTGGACATCAAATTCGCGGGCCAACAGATTGGGAATGTCCGGTCGTTCAGACTGCGCCACCTTATAACGGTGTGCGCCCGGCTGTTTGGATGCCAACCTGGCTTCCTTCATCAGGTTACGTACTTTAAATCAACCAATCTGATACCCCAACTCCCTCATCATCGACATCAAGGCGCGGCTGCCTGCCGAGCACCTGCTCTCTTTGAACAAGCGGCGTAACTCACCGCGCTGCCGCATGCGCTCACGGTTAATCGTCCGCCTGCGAGCCAGATAGTCGTAAAAACAGGATGTTGGAACATCGAAAGCGCAGCAGACCAGAGTGATGGGGGCTTGCTCCCTTAGTCGGTCTATCAGCGCGTACGTGTGAACTCATCTGCCATCAAGAGAGCAGTAGCCTTTTTTAGAATGTCCTTTTCACGTTCGAGTCGATTGATACAGGCTTCCAGCTCCTGAATATTCGCAGTGGACGGCCAGACCAGAAACTCAAGACGGCCAACGGTGCACGCCTCGTTCCTCTCCATCTCTGTACAACAAGTATCGTAGTACCTCTACTTTTCTTCATATCTTGCACAAAAGTCGCTTTGAAAATGGTGCAATGCGCTGCGCTTATTGCACCCTACGTGTTTCGTCAATCCGCTGGGGTGGTGTTGTTGCTAAGCGCCATGTCTTGCCAAAGCAATAAAAGGGGCGATTTGCGCCCCGACTCTTCAGGTCTCCCCGCTTTATATCGCCGCACGCTGTCTGGCGCAGCCTGATTGCCTGCTGACTCACTACCAACAGTTCTGTTTCTCCCCCATCAGGCGAGCAGAAAAGGCCACCTTCACTCATACCTCGCCGCTTCCCAAGCGTGTATCGCCTGTTTGCGGATCTCGCCCCAGTGATAGCCGCCGAGTTTGCCGTTTTGCTGGATGACCCGGTGGCAAGGGATCATCAAGGCGACGGGGTTGGCGCCCACCGCCAGACCCACGGCGCGGGCGGCCTTGGGATTGCCGACGGCGCTCGCCACCTGGGCGTAGCTCACCACCTTGGCGGGCGGGATCTGCAGCAGCGCCCGCCAGACGCTGATCTGAAAGTTGGTGCCGCTCACGTGCAGTGAGATAGGGCGATCCGGCGCCTTGCTGCCATCGAACATGGTGTTGATGACGTTCAGGGTGCGTGATGGCGCTTCTTGCAGCGTTGCCGCAGGCCAGTGCTGGGCGAGGGCGGCCAGTGGCGCCTCTGGGGCCTTTTCATCGAGAAACGAAAAGTTGCACACCCCCCGCTGGGTCAGGGCGACGAATGCCTGACCGAAGGGGGTGTCGTGCACCCCGTGATCGATAACCAGCCCGGCCCCGCGCTGTTTGTACTCGCCCGGCGTTACCGCTTCGAGCTGCACAAAGTGATCGTAGAGCCGCGAGCCGCTGCTAAGGCCCAGAGTATCGGCCACTTCCAGCAGTGGGCGCGACTCCTGCAGCAGCACCTTGGCCCGCTCCAGGGTCAGCACCTGCAGATAGCGTTTGGGCGTCACTCCGGCCCAGCGGCTGAACAGCCGCTGGAAGTGAAAGGGACTTAAGTGAACGTGCGCCGCTATCTCGTCCAGAGTGGGCTGTCGCTCCACCTGACTTGCGATAAAACGGATGGCATCGGCGATGCGGGCGTAATCAGACATAAGGCGTTCTCACGATAAGTTTGCGGTCGCAGTGTGTTGGGGGCGACAACATCATGTGCGACAAATTGATACCCCACCATCGGCCAGCAGGGCAATGCCGGTGGTAAAGCTGGATGCATCGGACGCGAGATAAAGGGCCGAGCGGGCGATCTCCTCCGGTTGGGCCAGCCGTTTGAGGGCATGCATATTCTGCACAAAGGCGAGGCTCTCTGGCGTATTGGCAAAAGCCCGCCCCATGGGAGTGTCGGTGCCTCCCGGCAGCAGGGCGTTGACCCGCACCCCTTGTGCCCCATACTCGGCGGCCAGCACCCGGGTCAGGCCGATGAGGCCCGCCTTGCTCGCCGCATAGGCCGCCATGCCGGGCAGCCCCAGGGTATGGCCGACGAAGGTAGAGGTAAAAATAAGCGAGCCACCGCCGCGAGCCTGCATGGCGGGGATCTGGTACTTGGCCCCCACAAAGGCGCTGGTGAGATTGGTATCCAGCGTTTCCTGCCACTGCGTCAGCTCAAGCTCCTCTACGCTGCCCGGCATGCCTGTGGTACCGGCGTTGTTGAAGGCGATATCGAGCCCGCCGAAACGGGTTAACGCGAGATCCACCAGATCGTGGGCGTAAGTCTCGCTTTTCACATCTCCCGCCAGACTCACCGCCTGGCCCCCCTCATGGCGGATCTCCTCCACCAGCAAGTCCAGCTCGGGCTGGCGGCGGGCGCCGACGACGACGCTGGCCCCTTCGCGGGCAAACAGGATGGCGCTGGCGCGACCGATGCCGGAGCTGGCGCCGGTGATGATGGCGACCTTGTTGGACAGTAATGACATGGCAGTTCCCTCGCAGGTGTGTTGTGCGCCAAATCAGTGGGGCACAGGGTTGGCTGTGGGTTGGAACTCCAATAGGTTCCAACCGACTTGGGTTTGGCCCCCACTATGGCAACCACTCCTCGCTGGAACGACCCGAATCTTGCTCTCTTTCTCTCCAACTCGTTTTGCTACATGTCGATACAGGCCTTTGCGGCAACAAAAGGGGCGAACTGCGCCCCGAATTCTTTATAATGCCCCCCTTTAAAATCGCCGGACCCGGGTTCGGCGCGCGCTGATGGCTGGCAACGCCATCAGGCAGATCATCAGGATTGAGAAACGGTTATGCATACTCTGGAACAGCTGCGCGCAGGTAAACTGTGCGGTGCCCGCCATCTGAAGCTCTCTGAAAACCTGACGGAGTTCCCCACCGAGATTTTGAGCCTGAAAGAGACGCTGGAGGTGCTGGATTTGACCGGCAACCAGCTAAGCACGATCCCCGACGAGCTGGCCGGGTTTGGCAAACTGCGCATTATCTTCTGCTCCGAGAACCGCTTTACCGAGCTGCCCGAGGTACTGGGACGTTGTCCGGCGCTCACCATGGTGGGTTTTAAGGCCAACCGGATTGCTACCGTCTCGGCCAAGGCGCTGCCCGCCGGTTTGCGCTGGCTGATCCTGACCGATAACGCAATTGAGCAGCTGCCCGATGAGCTGGGCCAGTGCGACGCCCTGCAAAAGCTGATGCTGGCGGGCAACCGCCTGCGCGAGTTGCCCGCCAGCCTTGCCAATTGCCGCAAGCTGGAGCTGCTGCGCATCGCCGCCAATCGCATCGAACGCTTCCCCGAGTGGCTGCTCTCGCTGCCGCGCCTTTCCTGGCTTGCCTACTCCGGTAACCCCTTTAGCGAAGGGGAGGAGGCGCGGGCTATCGATGATGCCCATGTCGCTCCCCTTGCCTGGGAAACGCTGGCGCTGGGCGAGCTGCTGGGTCAGGGGGCATCCGGCGTTATCCATCGCGCCACCCTTGTGGCTAATCCTTCTGATGAAGTGACTCAGGCGAGCGATAGAGGCGATGCCAGTCAGGTGGCTGTCAAGTTGTTCAAGGGGGCGGTGACCAGCGACGGGTTGCCCCGCTGCGAGATGGCGGCATCGCTGGCGGCGGGCACTCATCCCAACCTTATCAAGGTGATGGGCAAGGTGGCGGATCACCCCTCCGGCATTCCGGCGCTGGTGATGGAGCTGATCGACCCGGCCTTTGCCAATCTGGCCGGGCCGCCGAGCTTGGACTCCTGCACCCGGGATATCTATCCCGAGGGGCTGCGCCTGAGTGTGCCAGATGCGCTGGCGATGGCCCATGGCATCGCCTCGGTGGCGGGCCATCTGCACCGCGCGGGCATCATGCACGGGGATCTCTACGGCCACAATATCCTGTTTGCCCGCGGGCCTGACGCTCCGGCCCACGCCCTGCTGGGGGATTTTGGCGCCGCTTCCTTATATGACCGCTGCGACCGCGAGCGGGCCGTGGGCCTTGAGCGTTTGGAAGTGCGCGCCTTTGGCTGCCTGCTGGAGGAGCTGTTTGCCCATTGCGATACGCAAGACTCACCGCTCGATGGGTTGCATCAGCTCAAAGCGGCCTGTCTCTCGGAACTCCCCGCCGATCGTCCCGATTTTGCTTATATCGAGCGTCAGCTGGCGGCCGCTTGCGCCACGCTGTCGTGATCTTTCTGGCGTTGGCAGGCAGGTTTTGGCCTGCCAACGTCATTCCCTTTATTCATTCATCGCCATACACCCATGACGTTTTTGCATGAGTTGGTATGCCTTGTCCGTTATAAACGCACCCAATAGCGATCATTGCGACTGCGAGGCGCAGGGCAAGGGGACGTCCCGCCATTCGCCCGATACACGCAGAGGCAGCGCGGCAAAAAGGGGAGGGCAGAGGGTTGCGCGGTGCCGGTTAAGTTGTGATATTGAGGCATCTTTAGTACAGAAGGGTAATAACGATGGAAGCTGCGTTTTGGCATCAGCGTTGGGAAGAGAACCGGATTGGCTTTCATCAGGCGGACTTCAACCACTGGCTGCAATCCTGGTGGTCAGCCCAGCAAGCGGACGAGCCGGTGCTGGTTCCCCTGTGCGGCAAGTCCCGTGACATGCTCTGGCTGAGCGCTCAGGGCCATCCGGTCGACGGTTTCGAGCTATCGAGCCTTGCCGTCAGCCAGTTCTTCAGTGAAAACCAGCTCGCCGCGACCGTGAGTGAAGTGGGCCCTTATCAGTGCCATCAGGTGGACAGCCTGCGCATTTTTCAGGGGGATTTTTTCGCCGCCCCCGAGTTGGGTCGCCGTTACCGGCTGGTCTATGACCGCGCGGCGCTGATCGCCCTGCCGACCGCGATGCGCCGCCAGTATGCAGCCCTGATCAGTTCGCTGGTCGAGACCGGTGGCCAGATCCTGCTGGTGACCCTTGAATATCAGCCGGAGCAGCAGAGTCAGCCCCCCTTCTCGGTGGGGGAGATGGAAGTGCGGGCGCTGTTCGAACGGGACTTTCGTATCGAGGTGTTGGGGCGCGCCGCCGAGGTGGATCACCCGCGGGTGCTGTCGGGTCAGCTCTCCTACTTCGATGAGGTGGCCTACCGACTGGTTCGCCGGGGTTAACGGGCAGCTAACGGGCGGCCAAAGGGTGATCTGCGCCGACAAATCGTCGGGCTGTGCGCTCTTCGCTACCTCCTTTGACGTAGATCAACGTGACTGACGGGGGGAGTGCCTAATATGAGGCTGTTTCTCAATCACTGTTGGCATTGCAAAGCGAGTATCGGGTCTGTCCCGCTTGCTGATCAGCAACTCAGTGTCTGATTTTCACGCTCATGTTCACTTTTGGCGGCTTTGGTCGCAATTGTTATGGTTTTTCCAGCCGACCCCGATGGGTCGGCTTTTTATTGTCTGTGATTTGCGGTGGGAAGGAAAAACGGGGGATGTCGAGGCCTGATCAGGCCTCGAAGGTGGCGGCATTGAGCCGAAATGCCCGTGGATCGTCGATAAACTGGCCGGTGATCCGCTCGTCATGTTCGTGCCCCTGACCATAGCTGCAGAGGATCAGTCGATCGGAGGTGCGCGAGCGCAGTTGGGTGATAAAGCGCACCAGATCGGCGCGGCTCAACTTGCCCACCTCATCGCAGACTCTTTCGCGCTGATCAAACCCCAGATCCTTGTTGCCGATGCTGACCCACAGCCGCTGGCCGCGACTGCGCAGATTGGCATCCCGCTCGCTCAGCTGGGCTTGCAGCCCCGCCTTGCTCTCCTGCCACTGCTGCTCGGTAAATTCGAGCATGGCGAGCGGGAAGAGGTCGATAAACTCCTCCACCGCATCGAGCAGGATCTGCGGCCCTGCCACCGGCGACTGGATATAGAAGATCAGGCCCGGGTGGCGATTGAGGGGCAGGTTGCCGGCACCCACCACATACCCCAGTTGCTGACGGGTACGCAGCTCGTGGAAGAAAGTAGAGGACATGATGTGGTTCGCCAGGGTGAAGCAGGCGAGATCCCGCGCTCGGGTGGTGCGGGACTGGTAGTAGACCAGCAGTGCCGAGTCTTCGTGATCGCAACCCTGCTCGCGAATAAGGGTGCCCCTGTCCTGAATGGAGATGAGCGGACGACGGGTCTCGCCGCTCGGCTTGCTGCTGGTGCCATTGATGTCGCTCAGGTGGCGCTCCATCAGGGCGGCCAGCTCCAGCGCCTCGGCGGCAGTCCAGTCGCCATGCACCAGCGCCTCGACATGCACCTCGCCAAACAGCTGGGCCACGAAGCCTGGCATCTCCTCCAGCTCGACGGTGCGCAGGTGGCGCAGCAACTGCTCGAACGGCGGGTTGTTCGGTTGCAGCAAACTGGTGAGCTGGTTAAAGAGCTGGGAAATGGGGCGCGCCTTGGACTGGTTGTCCCAGTTGCGGATGAGCTGCTCCTTGATCTCGGCGAAGCGACCCGGATCCGGATACCCCAGGGTGCGGTTGCCGAGGATCATGTCGAGCAACAGCGGTTGCTTGTCGGCAAAGCCGCTCAGGTTGATGGTAAAGCCCCCCTGATGGGCATAGATCTGGTAACCCAGCCCCGCCAGCTCTGCCGGATAGGTGAGGGCGTTGAGATGGTCGGCCAACAGCTCCACGGCGAGGCGCGCCATGGCGATATTGCGCGGATTTTTGACCGCATGTTCGCTATCGATGGAGATGTAGAGATTGCCCTTGGGCACGCTGAACAGGTGCTCATGGAGGTGCCAGAGGCGAAAACCGGGGCGATCGATAAGACAGGCGGGCATGTCGGCGGCAAGCTCGGGTGTGCGCGGATCGAGCCTACTGCTGATAAAGGGGTTGGGCTTGGGCAGCGCCAGCGCCGAGTCCGGCTCGCTCTGTTGCCAGCGAATTTTCTCGGCCTCGGTAATGGCCGTCACGCTGTAGGGGGTCTGATACCAGCGGGCCAGCCGATCGGTCGCCACTTCCGGCGCAGTGATGGTGATACGCAAATTGTGCGGGGTGAGCTTGGCGAGGAAGCGGCGGATCAGCCCCTCGTCATATTCGCGCATCATGTAGTCGCCGTAGAGCAGATCCTCTGGTTTGTAGCTAAAGAGGTTGAGCACCAGCCCTGACACCGTATCGAGGGGGCGGCCGCGCTCCTGAAAGCGAAACGCCGATTCGAGCACGGTCCGTTTTTCGTCGTAGCGCCAGCTCTGCAGCCCTTCGCGGCCGATCAGTTTCACATAGCCAAACAGGGCGGCGAGGATGTCGTCCACATGCTCAAGGCCCAGAGGTGTGAGGCCGAAGTTGACGCCAAAATCCTTGAAATTGGCGCCGCTGATGCCACCGCCCGCCGAGAGCTGGTTGACCCAGCCTTTCGCCTTGAGCAGGGAGAGCAGGCTGCCATCCCCCTCATAACCAATCAGATGGCTCAGGAAGGTGAGCGGCTTTTTGTCGTAAAACTCGTCCACATTGGGCAGGGGGAAGCTGAGCGAAAGCTTGCGGGTCTCCTTGACCGGATTGATGTGGATGCGCACGCCGAGATCGTCGAGCCGGTAGAGCGGCATGGTGAGGGTCGGGGTTCCCAAATTGCGATTCAAAATGGGAGCAAAGTAGCGACAGCACCACTGCAACTGGGTATCGATGGATTCCGGCGAGATCATCACCAGCGCCATGCGATCCGCGCTGTAGTGGCTTTCGTAAAAACGGATAAGGTCGGAGCGCAGATCCCGTCCCGGCAGATCGGCCAGGGTATCGAGGTTGCCCACCGAGAATTTGGAGAAGGGGTGCGCCGGGTTGACCGTCTCTTTATGCACCTGATAGCTGCGGCGCATGTCGTCCTGCAGCTTGAGGCGATACTCGGAGTCGACCGCGTTGCGCTCCTTGTCCACCCACTTCGGATCAAAGGTGGGGCAGATAAAGAACTGGGAGAAGCGATCCAACCCTGCTTCGAAGAAGCCGTTGTCGATCTCGAAGAAGAAGTTGGTGAATTCGGTGCCGGTCCAGGCGTTGTTGCTGCCGCCATGACGGCTCATAAATTGCTGGTATTCACCAGGCTTGGGGTAGGTGCAGGTGCCGAGAAACAGCATGTGCTCCAGAAAATGGGCCATTCCCTGCCGGTCGGCGGGATCGTCAAAATGGCCGGTATTGACCGCCAGCGAGGCGGCAGATTTGTCGGTGTCGGGATCACAAATCAACAAGACCCTGAGCCGGTTGGCCAGCTCCAGAAAATGGTATTGCCGATGGTCATTGGGACTGGCATATGGGCTCATTGGCGTGTGACTCACGTTGGATTTATTTGAATTTAAACATGATTATCGACCCCGCTATCCCGTCAGGCAAACCCTTTTCTGAGAGGTAGCGCAATTGTTTCCACTCCCGTGGCGGGGTAAGATCCCCCGGCTATCAAAACAGGCCCGTTGGGCGAGGTTGTAATGAAGATCTATATCATGCGTCATGGCCAGGCTGGCATGAATGCGAAAACAGATGAACAGCGTCCATTGACCGAGCAGGGTATTGAAGAGTCTATCCAGATGGCCCGCTGGCTGGCGCCTCAGCTGATTGGCCCGCTGGATCGGGTGATCCACAGCAACTATCTGCGGGCACGCCAGACCTGGCAAGCCATATGCAGTGAATTGCCTGACGCAGCAGCCGTTGAAGAGAGTGGCGACATTACCCCTTACGGTGATCCCGCTTTCGTGGCCAGCTACCTCACCACCCTGGCGCAGCAACATGACCAGATCCTGATGGTCAGCCATCTGCCGCTGGTGGGTTATCTGGTGCAAAGCCTCTGCCCGGCCGCAGGAGCCCCCATGTTCGCCACCTCAGGGATCGCCTGTATCGAGTGGCACGATGGCAAAGGAACCTTGCTCTGGCTCGAAGGGCCACATACAATAGGCTAAAAGTTAATAAAAAGTTATAGATTGAATTTTTTGGGAAGAGATGGGCGAGTTTTCCGGATTTTTATAAATATTTTACGGAATTAATTCGCAGAAGCTGCTGTCATACGGATACAACTGCAAGAGGTTGCAAACGATGAGAGTGTTCAAGAAGTACCTGCCACTGATGGTGGCAAAGCATGTCAAAACCTTCTTTAAAGGTCGGATTTACATCCATGGTCGGGGGCGGTTTGATTTCCAATCCGGTTTGTTGCTGATGCCGAATCCGGCGGATATTCCCCACCGCCAGACAGTCACCGAGGTCAACGAGCTGATCTCCAGACTGCACATGGATGCCGCGTGATGCGCTTCTGAACCTGTTTCTGCACTTATATGCCCGCACTTTTGCGGGCATATTTGTTTCTGGCGACTGGCGTTCACCATGTGGCTGTTCAGGCCCACACCTTTGTTTCTTTCCCATCGCCCCCTATACTGGCCCGCTGTTGTCTCTTCGGTCTGGATCCTCTCATGCCCCTTGCCTTTCTGTTTCCCTTCTCTTGCATTGCCATCTGGGCTGGCAATGGCATCGTCAGCAAACTGGCGGTTGGCGTTTTGTCTCCTGCAGCCTTGGCCTGGTCGCGCTGGGTGGTGGCTGCTCTGGTATTAAGTCCGTTTCTGGCCCGTCGGGTATGGCGTGCGCGTGCCCGTCTGCGCGCTGGCCTTTGGCAGATCGCCATGCTGGCCTCGCTGGGCATGGTGCTCAACCAGACTTTTGGTTACTACGCGGCGCAAACCCTGGGAGCCACCGAGATGGGGTTGATGATGGGTCTGACGCCGCTGTTGACCGTGTTGTTCAGCATCTGGCTGCTGCGCGAGCGGCCCACCTGGGGCGCTGTACTGGGGGCGCTGCTCTCCATCCTAGGCTTGTCTATCTTGCTGGGGCAGGGGGATCCGACCCGGCTGTTTACCCAAGGCATTCATATCGGCTCTGTCTATATGCTGATTTCGGCGGGAACTTACGCTCTTTACAGTGTGCTGCTCAAGAAGTGGGATCTGGGGCTCGACAACTGGTCGCTGCTCTACGGTCAGGTGATTTGCAGTGTGGTGATCCTGACCCCCTTCTTTTTGCTGGTGGATGGCCAGTGGCCAGATGGGCGGGCCCTGTGGCTGATCCTCTATGCCGGTATCCCCACTTCGACGCTCTCGCCCTGGCTCTGGATGCAGGGTATCGCCCTGCTCGGTGCCAACCGTACCGCCATCTTTATGAACCTGCTGCCGGTGATGACGGCTGGCCTTGCCATCACCCTGCTGGGTGAGCGGTTGACCAGCTATCACCTGATCGGGGGTGGGCTGACCCTGCTGGGTGTCTTGTTGGCACAGTTGCTGGTGCGTCCGGTGGCGATGGGTCGCCGCCGGGTGGTGTTGGCACCCTGCCCCGAAGAGTAATCTTGCGCGAAAGCGTAGATGGGCCCAATGGCCCGCTTGGCCGACAATGAAAAGCGCCTGCAGCAATGCAGGCGCTTTTCATTTTGCTGGGATTTTACTGAGTAATGATGGCAATGGCTTTGTCGTTGCAGCCATGCCCAATAATGGGCCAAATTTTAACTTAGTGATTTAGATAGATATCTTGCTCTGAATAGGCCAGCAGAGGTGTGCCGAGTTTAGTCCGTTTCGCGCCAAAGAAGCGGGTGAGTACGCCAGATTGCTGTCCCAGTCGCTGCAGCTTGACGTGATCCAGCTCGATCTGCTCAGGCAGCCAGGTAAATACAGCGGCGCAGTGACCATTGCCCAGACTGCGCTCCAGGGTTTGCTGCCAGTTCTTGATTTTGGGGCTATGTACCACCAGCACTCTCTTGGGATCGATACCTCGCTCTTCCAGACGGCTGACTGTGGGGCGTCCCGGCGGGGCGATCAACAAGATCCAGCCGGTATGAGCCTCCCCAAGCTTTGTCAGCTCGCTCAGAAACTGATCATCAGACTGGATAGTCACACCATAATGAGCCAACTCCGCTTTGCAGGCGGTTCTGGTTGGCCAGGGCTTGCTCATGACACGATTCATCGCAAAGGGCAGTGAGTGCAGGGGCTGGTTCATATATGGGCTTCCTGTATGAATATCCAAGCTGTATGCGCATACAGTAGTTCTATCCTGTGGCAGTGACAAGGTGTTTTTGCTGAAAAATGTGATGGTGTTGGCATGTGTCGTTAGTAAGGTTATGTTTTTAAACACTATTTAATATAAAGCTGGTTGGGTGTTTTTCGTACTATGGACAAACCTTGTGTAACCGCCCATGGTTATACAGGTCATTTACAGGAGGTGCCGCCATGGATATCAGTACCTTGCAACGTCTTGATGCCAACATCTTGCTGGGCATCATCAATGAGAAGCTAAGGCTTGAGTGTGACGGGTTGGAGGAGTTGCTGGCCTATTACGATATGAGTGAAGAGCAGTTGGCAGGACGTCTGGATCAGATTGGGTACCATTACGATCCATTGAGCAATCAGTTCAAAGCACATCTTTAAGGGTGCAATGATTGCTTCATATTTATACGGTAATTTTTCAGGCACATTGAAACCGGTTTCAATGTGCCGTCTTGCTGCCTATTTTCAGGGATTTTCAAGGCTTGGCAATCTCTGAAAACCTATTCATGCCAGAATATTTTTATTGTTTCATTAAGTTCATGATAATAAAGGAAATGTTTGTTTTTATGCGATCAATTAAAGGAAAGGGTTTTCAAGCTTTTCAGGCTGTTTTTATCGGTTAAAGTGTGACTTGCGTTAACTTTTAATTCTGCCGCTTTAGTTAGTATTCTCACGCCGGTACATATTTTGAGATAACAACAGCGCCGGTCCCGCAAGCGGGATAACAATTTTATTTGTAACGAAGGAATATGGTTTATGGCTACCAAGAAGAAGACAGACCAGGATCTCCAACTGGATAAAGATCAGCTCAAGGCGAGTATCGTGCGTCACCTGCGTTCTACCTTGGGAACAAGCGAACAGAAAGCCTCTCCCGAAGCGTGGTGGAAAGCCACTGCTGCGGCTGTCAATGAACAGGTGTACGAGCGCCTGACCCGCACTCAGCAGACTCATTTCAAGAAAGATACTCGTGCGATTCACTATCTCTCTGCTGAATTCCTGATGGGACGATTGACTTCCAACAACCTGCACAACCTCTCCCTCTACAAGACTTGCGAAGAGGCGCTGGGCGAACTCGGTCTGGAACTGACCGACCTGTGCGAACAAGAGCCGGACATGGCACTTGGCAACGGCGGCCTGGGTCGTCTGGCTGCCTGCTTTATCGACTCGCTGGCCACTCTGAACTATCCGGCGGTTGGTTACGGTATCCACTACGAACACGGTCTGTTCCGTCAGGAAATCCAGGATGGCCGCCAGATCGAGCGTCCGGACTCCTGGCGTGAATATGGCAACCCCTGGGAGATCTGCCGCCCCGAGTCGGTGCAAGAAGTGCCGCTCTATGGCTACGTCGAGACCGTGTTTGGTGACAATGGCGGCCTGAAGAAGGTATGGCACGCCGGTCGCAAGATTAAAGGGGTGCCTTGGGATATTCCGGTGGTCGGTTTTGGCGGTCACACCGTCAACATCCTGCGTTTGTGGGAATCCCGCGCCTCCGAGTTTTTCGACTGGGACGTGTTCAACGCCGGTGGTTACATCGACTCCCAGGCTGAGAAAGCCCAGGCCGAGACCATCTCCAAGGTGCTGTATCCGAACGATGAGACCGATGCAGGTAAAGAGCTGCGTCTGATCCAGCAGTACTTCTTCTGTGCTTGCTCCATCAAGGACATCATGCGCCGCTACAAGCGGGTCCATGGCAGTGACTTCAGCAACTTTGCCGCGCAAATTGCCATTCAGCTCAACGATACTCACCCGACTGTCGCCATCCCGGAACTGATGCGGGTGCTGGTTGACGAGGAAGATCTGAACTGGGATGCCGCTTGGGCTATCTGCTATCAGGTCTTCTCTTATACTAACCACACTCTGCTGCCGGAAGCGCTGGAGAAGTGGTCGGTCAGCCTGTTCGAGAAAGTACTGCCTCGCCATCTGGAGGTGATTTACGAGATCAACGCCCGCTTCCTGAACGAGTTGGTGGAGCCCAAGTGGCCGGGCAACGATGCCATCAAGGCCAAGCTCTCCATCATCGAAGAGGGAGATGTGCGCAAGGTTCGCATGGGCAACCTGTGCGTGATCGGTTCGTCCAAAGTGAACGGTGTGGCCGAGATCCACTCCAAGCTGGTGAAGGAAGATCTCTTCCCCGAGTATGCCGAGCTGTGGCCGGAAAAAATGTGCAACGTGACCAACGGGGTGACCCCGCGTCGCTGGCTGCTGGCGTGCAACCCGGAACTGGCTGGCCTCTACAACGAAGTAGTGGGCAAGGAGTGGCCGCTGCAACTGGACAAACTGCGTGGCGTGGTGAAGTTTGCCGACGACAAGGCGTTCCAGCAGCAGTTCATGACCATCAAGCGTCACAACAAAGAGAAGCTGGTCAAGGTCATCAAAGACGAAACCGGTATCGATGTCAGTGCCGAGGCGATCTTTGACGTTCAGATCAAGCGTCTGCACGAGTACAAGCGCCAGCAGCTGAACCTTATTCACATCATGGCGCTCTATCGTCGCCTGCTGGCCAACCCGGACTATGACATGCACCCACGCGTGTTTATCTTCGGCTCCAAAGCTGCGCCCGGTTACAAGCTGGCCAAAGACATCATCTATGCCATCAACAAGCTGGCGGATCGGGTCAATAACGATGCTCGTATCCAGGGCAAGCTGAAAGTGGTGTTCATGCCGAACTACCGCGTGAGTCTGGCCGAGAAGCTGATCCCGGCAGCAGATGTCTCCGAACAGATCTCTACTGCAGGTTATGAAGCATCCGGTACCGGCAACATGAAGATGGCACTCAACGGTGCAATCACCATCGGGACGCTGGATGGAGCCAACATCGAGATCGCTGAAGAGGCGGGTGCCGAAAACTGTGCCATCTTCGGTCTGAACGTGGACGAAGTGAAGTCGCTGAAGGTGCGTGGTTACAACCCGTACGACTTCTACTATGCCAACTCCGAGCTCAAAGCCGTGCTGGACTGGTTTGATACCGACTACTTCACGCCTGGCCGTCCGGGTGAGCTGGCCTCCATCAAGCGCTCCTTGCTGGAAGGGGGAGACCCTTACCTGACCCTGGCGGACTTCCAGTCCTACTCGGATGCACACAAGCTGATCGATACCTGGTATCGGGATCCGGCACTGTGGGCGAAGAAGGCCATCATCAACTCGGCCACCATGGGCAAGTTCAACTCCGACCGCTCTATTCAGGACTATGTGGATCGGATCTGGGATCTGAAGGCCTGCAACATCGGCTAATCGGATTCATAAATGAGAAAACCCCCGCAATGCGGGGGTTTTTGTTTATTGGGGGGAGCTGGATCAGAGGATATCGCCAACGAAGTAGGCCAGCAGGGCGAGCAGCACGGTAAAGACCACGTTCAGAGCCATACCGGCTTTCATCATCTCCCTCTGGCGGATGTGGCCACTGGCAAAGACGATGGCATTGGGCGGCGTGGCGACTGGCAGCATAAAGGCACAGGAGGCACCGATAGCGATCAACACAGACATCACCACAGGTGATACACCCAGCGCCTCGGCGACACCGGCAAACAGGGGAACCAACAGCGCGGCGGTGGCGGTGTTGGAGACCAGCTCGGTCAGGAACACCACGAAGGCGGCCAGCATAAGCAACACGACAAAAATGTTGGCGTTGGAGAGCACGGCCGACAGATGGCTGGCCAGGAAGGCGCTGGTACCAGTGGCCTTGAGAATGGCGCTCAGGGTCAGACCGCCGCCAAACAGCATCAGCACGCCCCAGTCGGTGTTCTGGTTGACGTCATCCCAGCTGGCGACACGGCTGACCACGATGGCTACGATGGCGCCCATGGCAATCAGGGTGTCGAGTTGCGGAATACCGCCAAAGGCGTTGGAGATGGGTTGTGAGCCGATCCAGAGCACAACGGTGGTCAGGAAGATTGCCAGCGTCACTTTACGCTCGCGGGTCCAGTTGATGGTGACATCCTGGATCTCGACGCGGTGGCTGAGACGCGGGCGGGTTACCAGATAGAGCAGGGCAATGCCGCAGGGCATCAGGATCAGCACTACTGGAACACCGAATTTCATCCAGTCAGTGAAGCCAATCCCCATCTGGGCGGCTGCGATGGCATTGGGTGGGCTACCCACCAGGGTACCGATGCCGCCGATACTGGCGCTGTAGGCGATCCCCAGCAATACGAAGACGAAGGTGGCGCGCTCTTTTTGCTGTCGAGGCGTGCCAGCATACCGATCGCCAGTGGCAGCATCATGGCGGTGGTAGCGGTGTTGCTGATCCACATCGACATGGCGGCTGTGATGGTAAAGAGCAGGATCACGCCCCAACCCAGATGACCATTTGCCAGGTGCATCACCTTGCCTGCCATCAGGGTATCCAGTCCCTGTTTTGAGAGGGCTGCCGCGAGGGCGAAACCGCCAAAAAAGAGGAACAGGATCGGGTTAGCAAAATCGGTGAGGGATTTGCTCATGTCAAACACCCCGAGCACGGTAGCCAGCAGGGGTACCAGCAGCGCGGTGATGGTGACGTGCAGTGCTTCGGTCAGCCAGAGGATGGCGATAAAGACCAGAATGCCCAGCCCCTTGTTGACCATGGGGTCAAACGGGAGCCAGGCGAGCATGGCACAAAGTAGCAAAACATCCAGGATGACGATCCCTGATTTGATGTCCAGCCAGCGAGATGGAGCAGAGGGTACAGCTGATGTGTGCATAATGTTCTCTCGGTTAATTTATGGTTGTTTTTGTGTTGCCGAGATTACATCCATTCACTTGTTTGAAACAGACTCACATGTTGAAAATCAGCCTCTACTCACATACTCATTGATAAAAATGAGGAAATGAACACATAAATAAAACATGTGCGAAATATAAATCATACATCCATGAACTGTTCCAGCCACTGCTTGAACATGTTCTTGGGCAAGGATCCATTTATCTGGTTCACCAGTTTACCCTGTTTGAAGACCATCAGGGTGGGGATGCTGCGAATGGCGTAACGGGCGGCAATGGTGCTCTGCTGCTCGGTATCGACTTTGACAAAGCGCATCCGTGGTTCGAGTTCATGGGCAACCTCATGAAATACCGGAGCAAACTGCTGGCAGGGGCCGCACCAGCTGGCCCAGAAATCGACCACGACCGGGATATCTGAGTTGATCAGGGTATCGAAGTTATCCGCCTTCCCGAGGCAAGGGGTCTGGCTGAACAGGAGGGCTTTGCAGCGCCCGCATTTGGCAGATGTATCGATATGGGTAACGGGCAGGCGGTTCCTGGTAAAGCAGTGGCTACAATAAGTAGTGATAAATGACATAATTGGTTCCTTCTAAATCAGCTCTGGCCGGGGATATGATGAAAAGCCAGAATGAAGCAATCGCGAAACAATAGCGAAATATCAGAGCAATAACGGTAACACAGTGCCCAGCGGGAGTGGATAATTCCCCCTGGGTTCATTGCCTGACCGGATAATTCAGCGACCACCAGATGAGAGTCGAGACGGGATGAATAAAGGATCACGGAAAAACCGTGCTGTGCCAGGGCTGATTGTTGCCCTGCTGCTTGCCTTTTCGGGCTACTGCTGGCAGTCGCTCAGTCAGCAGCAGCAGGCCCACAACCTGAACGAAGCGGCCGAGGTGGTGCTGAACAGGATCAACGCCGATACCCTCTATCTGCTTGGGCGGGAGCAGGCCAATGACAGCAATGTCCAGCAGCGCCTGAACCAGTTATCCATCACCCTTGACGGTTTTGTACGGGAAGTCAGAAGCGATCCCGAGCTGGTGCAAGACGACCTTTCCCAGGCTCTGCTTGATGACATGGACAACTATCTGATGGCGCTGGCCAGGCTTCATGCCATTGAGATGGCTATCGAGTACCTCAATGCGCCCCTGCAGGCCCAGATTAAAAAGGTGCGGGGGATAAGCCCGTCAGACAGTGCTCTCCATCGCGACCTGGAGGAGTTGGCGCAACTGAGCAACTATCTGCAGCGCAGTTGGGACAAACGTGAACAGACTACGCTGGACCAGCTGCAACAGCAGTTGCAATCCCGTTATGGCAACTTGCCGGAGATCGCCACCCTGATCCGCCTGAGCAAGGAGATGAGCCAGCAGGTGATTGCTTATCACACCTTGCGTTACCAGCTCATCGACATGCATGTGATCGAGAGTCTGGTGCGCTGGAAACTCGACAAGCTGGAGCGCGCTTCCTCTTTGATGAACCGCTTCTATCTGATGGTGTTGTGCGGGGCCTTGATCTGCTTTGCGCTGGTGGCCTTCACCCTGTGGCGCCGCAACCAGAAGCTGAGCGAGTTGTCGCGCCAGACCGGCTTGCTGGCCCAGGCCAAAAGCGATTTTCTGGCCAACATGAGCCATGAGATCCGCACCCCCATGAATGCCATTATAGGTTTTAGCTCGCTTGCACTGCAGACTGAACTGGATCAACAACAGCGGGACTATCTGGGCAAGATCAAATCCTCATCCGATACCCTGCTGCTGCTGATCAACGACATCCTTGATTTGACTAAGGTGGAGTCAGGCAAGCTGACGTTGGAGGAGATCGACTTCGATCTCAGCGAGCAGCTCGATTCGCTGGCGGGCATGTTTGCCGATCTGGCGGAGCGCAAACACGTGGAGGTGGTTATTCGCAAGTCACCGGAGGTGCCGGTCTTCTTGCGTGGGGATCCCCTGCGATTGGGACAAGTGCTGGTCAATCTGGTGAACAATGCCATCAAGTTTACCGAACGCGGTGAAGTCGAAGTCTGCATCGAGCTGGCCAATCCTCACCCAATGCGGATCCGCTTCAGTGTGCGCGATACCGGCATCGGCATTGCCGAAGAGAAGCAGACCCAACTGTTTCAGGCGTTTACCCAGCTGGAGGCGGGCAATACCCGCAAATATGGCGGCTCGGGTCTTGGGCTCAATATCTCCCAGCGGCTGGTGGAGCTGATGGGGGGGCGGATCACCGTAGAGAGCAAGCCTGGCGTCGGCTCTCTGTTCAAGTTCGATATCCCGATGGCGCAGGCGGTCTACGGCGTGGCTGGACGGAAAGTCTTCTTCGAAAACCAGCCGCTGGTGATGGTGATGGATGACAACGAACTGGTGCTGGATCTGGCCCGGGACATTCTGACTCGCGCGGGAGTGCGGGTGCTGCCGGTTAACTCCCTTTCCCGTGCCCGTCAGCTGCTCCGTGAAGAGGGACCGAATCTGCGGTTGGCGATCCTCGACTGGCGCATGGGTCAGGAGGATGGGCTCGATCTGGCGCTGGAGATGTATCAGCACAGCCAGTGGCGGCGGATCCCCATCCTGATGATCAGCGCCTGGGCCAGAGAGGGGCTGCACGCCCGGATGGACAGCATGGGGCTGACCCATTTTCTGCCCAAACCGATGACCGAAAATGCCCTGCTGGCCAAGGTGGACGAACTGCTCAACGGTAGCTCTTACGAGCTCAACCTGCGCAAGGCCGAGGCACAGGGGGATCAGCAACACTTCAAATCCCTGTTGCAGGGTACCCGAGTGCTGTTGGCGGAAGACAACCGGGTCAATCAGCAGCTCATCATCGAGTATCTGCGGCGCGTCGATGCGGTGGTGTGTGTGGTCAGCAATGGTCGGGAGGCGGTGGAGCGGGTCGCCGAGCAGCCTTTTGACGTGATCCTGATGGATTTGCAGATGCCGGTGCTGGACGGACTCGATGCCACCCGCCAGATCCGCAAGATGGTCGACAAACACGATGTGCCCATCATTGCCCTCACCGCCAGCGCCATGCCCGGTGACAAGGAGCGTTGCCTGGGGGTGGGGATGAATGGCTATGTCACCAAGCCGGTGAGCAAGCTGGATCTCTACAACAACCTGCTGCAGTGGGTAAAGCCGCAAGGGGTAGAGCAGGCGGGGATCATGGAGGTTAAACCGCCGGACATGATCGGGATCCTCGATCTGCAGGATGCCCTCAAGCGGCTGGAGCAGGACAAGGAGGCGTTGCAGATCCTTTTCAAGCTGTTCATGTCGGAACACAAGGACGACCTGTGGGAGATCCGCTCCGCCCTGCGCCGTCAGCAGCCCGAGGTGGCCAGCAAGCTGCTGCACACCCTCAAGGGGGTGTCGGCCAATATCTCGGCGGCCCGTCTGCAATTGGTGGCTGGCGAGCTGGAGTGGCGCCTGCGGCAAAACGAGGTGCTAAGCGAGTCAGATCTGGAGCAGTTGCAACAGGTGTTCAGCCAGACCCGGGAAGAGGTGTCACACTTCCTGTTGACCGGTGAGCAGCATGAAAATTCGTATAATCCCTATTCATCAGGGGATGATCGCATGTCACAGTGAATTAAATAGTAATTATTCTCAACCATCCCGGTTCGGGATATGATGAGCTTTCGTTCGAATCGCCTCCAGCCGGAGGCGATTGTTTTCATTCTTCTATTTCTGCGTGGCTTCTCTGATGGCCGCTCCTTGGAGCGGTCACGGGCAGAGAGCGCTAAAGGTTGGTGGTGTGAGCGTATTTTTACGATTGAGCTGGTTTTTCAAGGAGCAGTGGCCCCGTTATCTGGCCGCCATCTCCCTGCTGCTGATGGTGGCCCTGTTGACCGTGATTCCGCCCAAAGTGGTGGGCTGGGTGGTGGATGGCATCACCAAGGGTGGTCTCGACAATGGTACCCTGATGCGCTATCTGGCGGGGCTGTTTGGTCTGGGTGTGCTGATTTATCTGCTGCGCTACGTCTGGCGGGTGATGCTGTTTGGTGCCTCTTACCGTCTGGCCTATGTGTTGCGCAATCGCCTTTTCAGCCATTTCACCCGGATGAGCCCCGATTTTTATCAGCGCCACCGTACTGGCGATTTGATGGCCCATGCCACCAATGACATTCAGGCGGTGGAGATGACCGCTGGCGAAGGGGTGCTGACTCTGGTGGACTCCATCATGGTCGGGGTATTGGTGCTCTCCATCATGTGCAGCCAGTACTCCTGGCAGTTGACGCTGGTCTCCTTGCTGCCGCTGCCGGTGATGGCCTATTTCATGAACCGCTTCGGCACCCAGATCTACACCCAGTTCAAGGCGGCGCAAGGGGCCTTCTCCAGGCTCAACAACAAGACCCAGGAGGCCCTTTCCGGCGTGCGGGTGTTGAAATCCTATGCGGTTGAATCGCTGGAAGATGAAGGCTTTGCCGAGCTGACCAAACAGGCGGGGGAGCGCAATATGGCGGTGGCCCGCATCGATGCCAAGTTCGATCCGGTCATCTATCTCTGTATCGGTTGCTCCTACTTCCTCGCGGTGGCGGGGGGCAGTGTGCTGGTGCTGCAGGGTGAGTTGACCCTGGGTGAGCTCACCAGTTTCACCATGTACCTTGGGCAGCTGATCTGGCCGATGTTTGCCATCGCCTGGCTGTTCAACATCATCGAGCGGGGCAGCGCCGCCTACTCCCGTATCGAAAGCCTGCTGGGGGAGCGCAGCGATATCGAAGAGCCCGCCCAGCCGGCCGCGTTTACTTCTGCCTTTCCTTTGCAGATCAAAGGGGTGAGCTATCAACTCGAGCAGCGCACCCTGCTTGCGGATATCGACGTTACCCTCAAGCAAGGGGGGATGCTCGGGGTGGTGGGGCGCACCGGGGCAGGCAAGAGCTCCCTGCTCAAGCTGTTGATGCGCCTTGCCAATCCGACTCACGGTTCGATTGTCATGGGTGGCGTTCCGATTGACCAGCTGCCGCTCGCCACACTGCGCAGCCAGTTTGCCTATGTGCCGCAGGAGCCATTCCTGTTTTCCACCACTATCGCCGCCAATATCGCCCTGGGCAAACCCGATGCGATCCGCGAGGAGGTCGAACGGGTGGCGCGCATTGCCTGTGTCCACGATGATATTGTGCGTTTCCCCAAGGGTTATGAGACCGAGGTGGGGGAGAAAGGGGTGACCCTCTCCGGCGGCCAGAAACAGCGGCTGGCCATTGCCCGCGCCCTGCTGCTGGATGCGCCCATTCTGGTGCTCGATGATGCGCTCTCGGCGGTAGATGCCCACACCGAGCAGCAAATTCTGCATGCCCTCAAAGCCCATCGTCGCACCCTGATCCTGGTCAGCCATCGCATGACGGCGGTGGAGCAGGCCGACGAGATCCTGGTGCTAGAGCAGGGGGCCGTTAGCGAGCGAGGTCATCACGGTGCCCTGATGGCGCACAATGGCTGGTATGCAGATATGGTGCGTTATCAGCGTCTCGAAGAAGCGGTGGAGGAGAGCCTGTGAATCCGACCATTAAACGACTGCTCGCCTACTGCGCCCAGTATCCTCGCTGGCTGATCCAGGCGGGGATTTGCCTGCTGCTCGCCACCGGCGCCGAAGTGGCCGGGCCGCTGCTGATCAAGCTCTTTATCGATGACTATCTGGCGCCTCGCAATATCGTGCTGCCCACCATAGCCCTGATTGCAGCGGGCTATCTGGGCTTGCAGGTACTCTCGGCGGCGGGCTTCTATTTGCAATCCCTGCGCTTTAACCGTATCGCCCAGGCGGTGGTGCAAACCTTGCGCGAGCAGGTGTTTGCCACCGCCATCCGCTTGCCGGCCCGCTACTTTGACAAGCATCGCTCCGGCTCGCTGATTTCCCGCATCACCAACGACACCGAGGCGATCATGAACCTCTATGTGCAGGTGATCGGCTTGCTGGTGCAAAAAGTGGTGCTCTTGTGCGGCATCCTCATCTCGATGGCGCTGCTGGATCTGCGGCTGATGCTGGTCTGCTCCCTGCTGCTGCCCGCAGTGGGTGGGGTGATGTGGCTCTACCAGAAACTGAGCGTGCCGGTGGTGCGAGCGACCCGCAGTCTGCTCTCCGACATCAACAGCCGCCTCAACGAGTCGCTGCAGGGGATGCCGGTGATCCAGGCGATGGTGCAGGAGCGCCACTTTGCCAACGCCTTTGCCGAGGTGAACCAGCAACACTGGTCGGCACGGATCAAGAGCCTCAAGATCAACGGCATTTTGCTGCGTCCGCTCATCGATCTCTTCTACATGATGGTGCTGATCGGCCTGTTGGCGCTGTTTGCCCATGAGGGGGGGAGCCACGCGGGTGCTATTCAGGTAGGGGTGCTTTACGCCTTTATCAGCTATCTGGGGCGGATGATCGAGCCGCTCATCGAGATGACCAACCAGCTCAACCAGTTGCAGCAGGCGATGGTGGCGGGGGAGCGGGTCTTTGCTCTGCTCGATGAAACCCGCGAAAGCACCGAGGGCGAGATGATCCCGCTGGAAGGGCGGGTCAGTTTCGAGCGGGTGAGCTTCTCCTACGATGGCGAGCAGCAGGTGTTGCGGGAGGTCAGCTTTGCCGCAAAACCGGGCCAGATGCTGGCGCTGGTGGGCCATACCGGCAGCGGCAAGTCCACCATCATCAGCTTGCTGATGGGCTTCTATCCGCTGGATCAGGGGCAGATCCGCTTCGATGAGCACGCACTGGATACCCTGTCGCTGGCGGCGGTGCGCCGCAGCATCGGGCTGGTGCAGCAAGATCCCTTTATCTTCGTCGGCACTCTGGCGGAAAACCTGCGTCTCGGTCGGGCCGGAATAGACGACGCGCGGCTCTGGCAGGCGCTGAGCGAGGTGCAGCTGGCCGAGTTTGTGCGCAGCTTGCCACAGGGGATCAACACCCTGATGGAGGAGGGAGGCAAGAACCTCTCCGCCGGTCAGCGGCAACTGCTCTCCTTTGCCCGCGCGCTGGTGGGGGATCCGCGTATCCTCATTCTGGATGAAGCGACGGCGAGCGTGGACTCCCAGACCGAGCTGGCGCTGTCGCAGGCGATCTCTGCTGCCCGTCGTGGCCGCACCACCATCGCCATCGCCCACCGCCTCTCGACCATCGTCGATGCGGACGAGATCCTGCTGCTCTCCCGCGGTCAGGTGAATGAGCGGGGTACCCATGGTGAGTTGATGGCCCTCGGCGGCCATTATGCCCAGCTGTTCGAGATGCAGAGTCAGGGGGCCTGGCTGGAAGAGAAGCGCGCCTGAGCGGCACATTTGCTGTAACGGCGACATGAACGAAAAGAGGGAACCGGTGCGGTTCCCTCTGTTTTTTTGGGTTGGGCAAAAGGTCGTAACCGTGATCCCTGTGCTTGTCGAATGGCGTAGATGCAGGCAACATGTTGTTTACATTAACTCATCGGATCAGTTCGCATATGGATTTGCAACGCTTCAAAGCCAATCTGGCGCTTCGGCTGTTTGCCTGGCGCTACATTCCCGTCATCGGGTTTTGTGCCCCGATCATCGAAGAGATGAACGCCAAGGCGCTGCGCATTCGCATTCCCCTTGGCTGGCGTACCCGCAACCACCTGGGCAGCATGTATTTTGGCGCGCTGGCGACCGGCGCCGATCTGGTAGGTGGTCTACTGGTGATGGAGAAGGGGCGGCAGCGGCGCAAGAAGGTGCACTTTGCCTTCAAGGATGTGCAGGGGGAGTTTTTGAAACGACCGGAGGGGGATGTGCAGTTCGACTGCGCAGCGGGGGAGGAGATTGACGCCATGATCGATGAATCGCTGGCAAGCGGTCAGCGCATCAATCGCCCCATCCGGGTGGTGGCCACCTGTCCGTCATTGAACGGGGATGAGGCGATGGCGCGTTTTGTGCTGACCCTGTCGATCAAGGCCAGCTAGCGGGTTGCCGGAGAGTGGCTCCCTGAACCGGGTTTAGCCAATCTCCGGGCTGACGCCCTCTTTCACCACGACCTTCATGCCGTTGAAGTTGACCACCTGTTCGGCCACGATCTTGCAGCGCTTGCGGGTCTCGACCTGACCGTCCACCTCGACCAGCCCTTCGGCAACGAGGGCTTTGGCGGCGCCGCCACAATCGGCCCACCCCTGATGTTTGATAAGGTCACACAAGGCAACGAAGGGGTGACCTTCGAGCAGAAACGTCTCCATGGGAAATCCTCTAGATGGATGAATGCCGGATACAGCAGGGCGACTATTTTAGGCAGTTCGCTCAGGCAAAGAAAGGAAGAGGGGCCACTCGCTGCGAAAAAGTGGCCGATTGTCCTTAAGGTGGCGCTTTCGCAAGACCTGATGGAGAGGTGAGAGGGCCACCCGTGACGTATCGTGACGCACCTCGTCCCTGCTGGTGTGCCCACACTCTCCCTTGACTGTTAGGATCGGGCCACTCTCAATGGCCCAAGGAACTTTCCATGACACTCTCCCGCCTGCTGCTGGCATGCAGCGCCCTTACTCTGTGCGGTGTTGCGCAGGCCAGTACTCCGGTGCAGGTCTCGCTGCCCGGGGTCAATTTGCCCGCGTCCCATCAGGTGGAAGGAGCGCGCGCCTCGCTGCTCTACGGTCGGACCGGTCAGGTGAAGGGTATTGATCTGCCGATCTTCGCCCTCTCTGATGTGGATCAGTTCAGCGGCCTGCAGCTCGGGGTATTCCTGGGGGCTGGTCGGGTGCGCCACCAGTTTGGCGGGGTCGCCATCAACGCCATCAACTGGCACGAAGGGCAGGATACCGGCGTCAATCTGGGGCTGGTCAACCTGACCAACAATGTGCAGGGGCTTAACTGGGGGGCGGTCAATATCGCCAAGGGCAATGCGCTGGCCAACGTCGGCTTCGTTAACTATGCCGAGCGCACCACCTTCCAGATTGGTTTTATCAATGCGACCAAGCACCTCGATGGCTTGCAGATCGGGCTGGCCAACTATGCCGCCAACGGCGTGTTCCCCATTCTGCCGCTGGTGAACTTCCAGAAATCGTTCTGACCAAGGCAGTTCGCTTTGCGTTAAAGGCATCTGCTGATTACCCTGTGCCTCTTGCAACTTGTGACAGGCGAACAGAGGTAATTGATGACGGCAGGGCAGATGAGCGCAATCGGGATCGGCTGGGATGTGCGTGGCTGGCAGGGCAGTGCCCAGGCGGTGGCCGTGGTGGGCTGGCAGGCCGAATCCAACCGCCTGCACTGGCTCGGGGTGTCGCCGCTGTTTCGTCTGAGCTCGCGGGTGGCGCCAGATCTGGCCGCTCTGCTGCGTCCCGCCCTGCAAAATGAGCTGACCCTGATGCAGGTAGAAGCCTGCCCGCAACTGGCGCTCGGTATCGATGCGCCGCTCGCCTTTCCCCGCGCCTTGCGGGATCTGCTCAACGGCCAGCCACACAGCTGCGCCGTGCCCGAGCGGGAGATAGACAACCCCTATGCCTATCGCGACTGCGAGCGCTGGCTGTATCAGCAGTACTGCAAGAAGCCGCTGTCGGCCACCTTCGATCGGCTCGGTAACAATGCAACCCTGGCGCTCTCCATGCTGCCGCGGCTCTCGGATCTGCAACTGGTGCCGACCGTTGCCCCGAAGGCCAGTCGTGCCGTGCTGGAGGTCTATCCAGCATTGGCCAAAGTGGGCGGTAAGGCCGCCCCGGCACGGCCCGAGCTGGCGGCGCTGCTGCCTGCGGATGTGCTGGTCGGCACCGATCGCTATGATGCGGCGCTCTGCGCCCTGATGGCGCTGCAATATGCCGCTGGTGGCAAGGTGACGGTATTACCTGAGCTTATTTCTCCACCCGGTGACATGCCGTGTGATGAGGGATGGATCTATCACTTTGCCCGTCATGCTGTAGAGCAGAGCGGCATGTGACGGACGGACGCGGCGCATCATGGC
Organism: Aeromonas sp. 96A; assembly: GCF_051919165.1. Taxonomy (NCBI): domain Bacteria; kingdom Pseudomonadati; phylum Pseudomonadota; class Gammaproteobacteria; order Aeromonadales; family Aeromonadaceae; genus Aeromonas; species Aeromonas sp. 96A. Next base: position 176,861 of record NZ_JBQBFE010000001.1, read on the forward strand.
TCCGCTCACCTTGTCGACGTGGGCCAAATGGCGTAAAAAACCTGTCTTTAGTCAGGAAATTGCCTGTTCATCCCGCGCCAAGGTGGCGCATCGTTATCTTCATCCGATATATTGCCCACCTTGCTGATCCTTTGCTGTGGTATTCCCGATGAAATCCGTTCTCTCTATTCAGTCCCACGTGGTCTTTGGTTGTGCCGGCAACAGCGCTGCCGTCTTCCCCATGCGCCGCCTTGGTATGGATGTATGGCCCATCAACACGGTGCAGTTTTCCAACCACACCCAATATGCCCAGGGGTGGCAGGGGATGGCGATGCCGGCGGGTCATATCAGTGCGCTGGTGAAAGGATTGGGCAATATCGAGGTGTTGAGCCAGTGTGACGCCGTGCTGAGCGGCTACCTTGGCTCCGCCGAGCAGGGGGACGAAATCCTGACCGTGGTCAACGCCGTCAAGGCGGCCAACCCCGATGCCATCTACTTCTGCGATCCGGTGATGGGTCATCCGGAGAAGGGGTGTATCGTCGCTCCCGGCGTCACCCGTTTCCTGACCGAGCAGGCGTTGCCGGTGGCCGACATGATGGCCCCCAACCTGCTGGAGCTGGAGACCCTCTGTGATACCCATCTGGCTGATCTGGATCAGACCCGCGCGGCAGCCCATCAGCTGCTGGCCCGCGGCGTCAAGCTGGTGCTGGTCAAGCATCTCGGTCGTGCGGCGCAGGACTCCAGCCGCTTCGAGATGCTGCTGGCCACCCCGCAAGGGGATTACCTGATTGCCCGTCCGCTTTATGACTTTGCCCGCCAGCCGGTGGGGGTTGGCGATCTTATCAGCGCCCTGATGCTGGCCAATTTGCTGGCCGGTCACGATGCGGTCAGCGCGTTCGAGCGCACCAACGCCTCGGTGGATGCGGTGCTGCAGGAGACCTGGCGCCAGCAGGCTTACGAGCTGCAACTCATCGCCGCGCAAGATGCCTTCGCCCTGCCAGAGGTTGCAGTGCGAGCGGTGAAACTGCCCTGAGTCAACGCGGACTTTCGTCTATCCCGACAAGGGGTGGGATGCAGATGAAAAAGGCTTGCCAATGGGCAAGCCTTTTTACTGTTTGCCTATTTAGTGCGGCAAGCAATCAGATGCGGGGATGGCGGAGGCGATAACGCTCAGCCATGGCATTGGCCGCTACCAGGGCGGCGTAGACATCCTGTTCACTCACTGTCATCGGCATGTTGCCCATGGTATCGAGGGGATCGCAGGCCAGCTGCGCCACCTTGCGCCACTCGCTTTCATCAAAGTGGGTGAGCCCCAGCTCTTGCAGCGTCATGGGCAGACCTGCACAGTCGATGATGCGAAACACCTCATCAAGTTCATGTTGTGGGGCGCGCTCAAGCACGAGTTGGGTCAGCAGGCCGAAGACCACCTTCTCGCCATGCTGGGCACGATGGAGCTCCGGGATCAGTGACATGCCGTTGTTGACGGCATGAGCTGCGGCCAGTCCACCGGCTTCTGCGCCGACCCCGCTGAGGTAGATGGTGGCCTCGATAACCTGCTCCAGCGCCGGAGTCGAGACATGGTGGCGTATCGCATCCATGGCCAGCTCGATGTTCTCACCAAGCAGCTCGTAACAGAGCTGTGCCAGACCAAGGCCAGTGCGTGAAGGGCGCTTGCCGACCAGATTGAGCCCGTCCGCCCGATAGCAGGCGCGCGCCTCGAAATAGGTGGCCAGGGCATCGCCAACGCCTGCGGAAAAGAAGCGGGGAGGGGCGGCGGCAATGATGGCCGTGTCAGCCAGCACCACGTCCGGATTTTGCGGCAGGAACAGATAGCGTTCAAATTCACCCGCCTGGTTGTAGATCACCGCCAGCGCCGTACAGGGGGCATCCGTGGAGGCAATCGTCGGGAACAGCACAACCGGACGGCGCAGATAGAAGGCCACGGCCTTGGCGACATCCAGCGTCTTGCCGCCGCCGATCCCGACAATCACGTTCGCACCATATTGCTCTGCAAGGTGGGTCAGGCGGTGGATCTCCTGTTCGGTGCATTCGTAGCGAAACTTGTCGACCACTCCCCTGAGGCCTGCCTGCAGGAGCCCCGCCAAAGCTTCTTCCCGTACCCGCTCCAGAATGAACTCATCGCTGATGAGCAACGCATAGTCACCAAAATCTTTAACGTGCTCATGGAGTTGTGGGAGAAGGTGTTGACCGATGATGAACTTTTTGGGGGAGGTAACTGTACGGGGCAAAGTGGGCATCCATTATTCCTCAAGGCAGTGAACAACATAGATTTGATTATCAAATGGGTCTCTCACGATACGCCTGATGAGGCAATAGATGAAGAAGAAAAGGGGGGCGTTTTAATCATTAATTAATCTTTCTGTTTGTTTGGTTGTATTTTGGGGCGAGCAATTGGCGGTGTTGAGACATGCAGGAGCAATGGCCGTATCGTGGCAATCCGTCGCAAGCCATATTGCTGCAACAAACAGTCACGCTGGCAACAAGCAGGTCCGCTTGGTGCGGCCCTGCTGTATTTGGATAAGGGATAGGGGATGGTCAGAGCGGTTTTTAGAAGATGACGGTCGCAGCAAGGGAGCCATCGGCGTTGCGTGCAAAGCTCGGGATCTGGCCCGCCTCCAGATAGCCGAGTTGACGATAGAGGTGGGAGGCCACATCACCGGCGCGAGTATCCAGCACCAGCAGCGAACGGCCCGCGGCATGGGCGCCTTGTTCCATTGCTAGCATCAGCGCACGACCGACACCTTTACCTCTCGCCGTTTGCAGTACCATCAATTTTTCCACTTCGGCCCGGTGGCGACCGTTGGCCTTGCCACAGAGCGCGAGCTGAACCGCTCCCACAATCTGTGGTTGCTCAAGGGCAAGCCACAGCTTGCGGTGACCTGCCGCCAGATCAGCTTCAACTCCTTGCCAGTAGCGGGTAGATTCCTCCGTGGTCAGCGGCGGTAAAAAACCGACCGAGGCGCCGCTATCGACACAATCTTGCAGCAGGGCGATGAGCGCGCTTTGGTAGGTCGCTGCGCTATTAACTTCCACAATATCCATCTGACATCCTTGTCGTTGCGATGTTATGTGGCTGATTGCCACCGTTGGTTCATATGCGGTAGGTACTTATGCTCGCCGCGAGTACGGCTAGTCAGCGGATCAGCTCCTGCTCAACCAGCCAGGTAAACAGCAGGCGGGAGACGGGGGAGAGCTCATCGAGGTGAGAGCTATCGAGCCAGCGCAGCTCGGCAATTTCGGCCGAGGCGATTGGGGTGCCGCTAGCTTCGCCGGTGTAGCAGCGCAGTCTCACCTCGACACCTGCCGGTTTGCCATCGGCCTGGGCGTTGAATTCGCAGGCAAAGCGCAGGGTGTCGGGTTGCAGGGTGACAGCCAGCTCCTCCTCAATCTCGCGGATCAGCGCCGCCTCGTCGCTCTCGCCCGGTTCCCGCTTGCCGCCCGGGATGTAATAGATGCCCTTGCCGTGGGAGCGGGCGCAGAGCAGTTGCTGATCTTTAAAGGTGAGCCAGGCGAGTTTGTCTATCATCCGTTTTCTCTCCAATGGGGTTGCCGTGATGAGCAGTGGCGCATTCAAGCGCACAGTTGTTTTGCATGCCGGCAGCCTAACAAAGATGAAGTTGAGTCCCAAGGAGAAAGAGGGGAGATGCCGGAAACGCACTGTTTCCAACGCGGTGACCGCGTAGCTGAATGAGTGCGCAATGGCTGGTTCACCACAGCCTTCTCGTCCCTAAAAAAGCGCACTGGCGCACATCACTACAGGGCCGGACTGGGCGAAGGCGGGGTCCTTGTGGTTTAATCTTGCCACTTTAGCGGTAGTAGGCGACGAGCCTGCTACCTTGCGTTGGCAAGATGCAGGTGAGCAAGATGCAGATAGCAGCAGAGAGCAAGTTTATCGGACTCGGGGTCGCGGGCAATTTCGCCGGTCATCTGGAGCAGGCGGGCGAAGCATCGGACTTCGTAGCGGTAGTCGTGCGCGACACCACGGCGCCCAAGGCGCTGTTTCCCTTCTTTGTGCCGGGCCATCCGGGTCAGCTCGGGGTATTCCCGTTGAGCGACAAGGCGATCTTCCTGCCGGAAGCGGCGGTCAGCGGTGACGAGAAGGTGCAGATCGAGCCGGAAGTAGCCCTCTGGTGCGAGCTGGAGTATGCCGGCAAGCAGGTGGTGGCGATCCATCCCCGCGCCTTTGGTGCCTATAACGACTGCTCCATCCGTCGTCCCAACGCCAAGAAGATCAGCGAGAAGAAGAACTGGGGCGAAGAGAGCAAGGGGTTGGCGGCCAAGCTGCTGCCGCTTTCCAGTTTTGCAGCTGGTTGCGAGCTCGATGACTATCGTATCGCCTGCTATCTGGAGCGCGATGGCGAGCTGCACGCCTACGGGGTAGACAGCGCCGCCATCGACTACAGCTACTTCCACGGCAAGCTGCTCGACTGGGCCATCGACAAGTTCAATCATCAGCAGGATGAAGGGCCGGCGGAGCACATTCAGGGACTGCTGGCGCAGGCGGGACATCCTCCCCATGCGCTCATCAGTATCGGTGCCACCCGCTATACCCCGTTTGGCGAGACCCACTTCCTCAAACCGGGCGACACCTCCTGCGTGGTGGTCTATCCGGGCAGCCGTTATAGCGAAGCGGATATTCGCGAAGCGATCTGCAGCCGCAACTTTGGCGCTGATATGTCGGTGCTGCTGCAGGCGGTGCAGGCGCGTTAATCACCGTTGCCAGCGGGAAGGTGTCTCTTCCCGCTGGTTATCATATCGAGTCATTTCATGACGATTGTTCCGGTATCCCGGGCTGATTATCCGGCCCTGATCGATCTGTGGGAGGCCTCGGTGCGGGCGACCCACCACTTCCTGCCAGAGGCCGAGATCCTCGCGCTTAAACCGCTTATTCTGGAGCACTACTTCGATGCGGTGACACTGCACAGTGTCCGCACAAAAGAGAGGCAGATTACGGGTTTTAGCGGAGTGTACGAGGGCAAGCTGGAGATGCTGTTTGTGGCTCCCGAGGCGCGCGGCAGTGGTGTGGGGCGTTTGCTGGTGGCACATGCCATCAGCCAGTGCGGCGCGACGCAGGTTGACGTCAACGAGCAGAACGAACAGGCGGTGGGCTTTTATCTGAAGATGGGATTCACCGTGACGGGTCGTTCGCCGCTGGATGGTCAGGGCAAGCCCTATCCGCTGCTGCATATGGCGCTGGCGCCGACCTGATCGTGCCTGATGAGGCGCAGTACCCATAAACCAACGGGGGGGGCATCAGCCATCCCCCGTTTTTTTGATCGTGTTTGTTACTTGCTGGCGACCTTGTTCACCACCTGGATCAGCTGATAGCGCACGGAGGGAGCATCGGCCGGCACATCGGTGAGCTGCTCCTTGCTGACAGTGAGCTGGTAGCGATAGCCAGGCTCGAACTGGAAACCTTCAATATTTTGGTAGAACAGCGTCCAGGGCTGCTGCTCATCACTGCGAACCTGCATGCACTGCATTGGGCCAACTCCGACGCAATCGACCAACTGGCTGTTGATATAGAGGGTCTCCCCCTGTGACGAGGCGGGGGTGCTCTGGCAGGCGGTCAGCAGCAAGGCTGCGCTGATAAACAGTGGTTTCATAATGGACTCCTTAACGCGAAAGGGGGCATTAGAGCGGCAAACAAAAAGGCGGTCAATGACCGCCTTTGTAACAAACCATATCAGCGCAGTGGTTAGCGCTGCTCGAGTGGAGTGAACTCGCGCAGCGGGTGGCCTACGTAGAGCTGGCGTGGGCGACCAATCTTGCTGTCCGGGTCTGAGTGGAACTCGTTCCAGTGGGCAATCCAGCCGATGGTGCGGGAGATGGCGAAGATCACGGTGAACATGCTCATCGGGATGCCGATCGCCTTCATGATGATACCGGAGTAGAAGTCTACGTTCGGGTAGAGTTTCTTCTCGACGAAGTAGGGGTCGGAGAGCGCAATACGTTCCAGCTCCATGGCCACGTCCAGCAGCGGATCCTTGATCTGCAGCTCGGTCAGTACTTCGTGGCAGGTTTCGCGCATCACGGTGGCACGGGGGTCGTGGTTCTTGTAGACGCGGTGACCGAAGCCCATCAGACGGAACGGATCATTCTTGTCCTTGGCCTTGGCGATGTACTCGGGGATGCGATCCACCGAGCCAATCTCTTCCAGCATGCGCAGGCAGGCTTCGTTGGCACCACCGTGGGCCGGTCCCCACAGGGAGGCGATCCCCGCGGCGATACAGGCGAACGGGTTGGCACCGGAGGAACCAGCCAGACGAACGGTGGAGGTGGAGGCGTTCTGCTCGTGATCCGCATGGAGGGTAAAGATTCGATCCATGGCGCGTTCAACGATGGGGTTGACCTTGTACTCTTCGGTCGGCACGCCAAACATCATGTGCAGGAAGTTACCGGCATAGGAGAGGGCGTTACGCGGCTGCATGAACGGCTGGCCGATGGAGTACTTGTAACACATGGCTGCCAGAGTCGGCATCTTGGAGAGCAGACGGAAGGCACAGATCTCGCGATGCTGCTCGTTATTGATGTCGAGGGCATCGTGATAGAAGGCGGAGAGGGCGCTGACTACACCGCACATGATGGCCATGGGGTGGGAGTCACGACGGAAGCCGCGGAAGAAGAAGGCGATCTGCTCGTGCACCATGGTGTGGCGGGTGACCAGGCGTTCGAATTCGGCATATTGGGCCTTGGTCGGCGCTTCGCCGTACAGCAGGATATAGCAGACTTCCAGATAGGTGGCCTGGGTGGCCAACTGGGCGATGGGGTAACCACGGTGCAGCAAGACACCCTGATCCCCGTCAATGTAGGTAATGGCAGATTTGCAAGAACCGGTGGCCATAAAACCGGGGTCAAAGGTGAAATACCCCTGTGATCCCAATTTTCTGACATCGATAACATCCGGGCCGATGGTGCCGGAGAGGATCGGCAGTTCGACCGGATCTTTTCCGGGCAGGTGTAGGGTGGCTATCTTATCAGCCATAGCACGTCTCCTTTGCTCTTTATAATTTGGTTCCAGTCCTACTCTATTACGACTTTTATGACGCTGGCAAAGGTTGTTACCCATACCGAAGTGGCTGGAGCGCCTTATTTGAAACAGAGTTCCTTATCAATGTCAATTTTGCTGAAACCCCATTAATGGCATTAATGAAATGTTAAATTAAATATGCGATCGAGTTTGCGGTTTTGTGTTTTCTTTGTAGCTAATTGATTGTCTTCGGTTAAGGCCGCCGATATACTGCGCCACGTGGGTCATGGCTGCGGGTGTTTGAAACGCTTTGGCAAAGCCTGATGTGAAACCGAAAACTCGCGTTTTGGCTTTTTCAGAGTGTTTTGGTAACAAAAAACCAACAATCACCATTCCGTGCCCTCAAGTGTGAGTTAAAACAATAACTAACGTGCTCAATGGAGCTGAGTGGGCAAGCGTGAAAAACAAACAGAGACCGGTCAACCTCGACCTACAGACGATCAGCTTTCCTGTCACTGCCATTGCATCCATCCTGCACCGTGTTTCAGGGGTCATTACCTTTGTTGCACTGGGCATCTTGCTGTGGATGCTTGGTACTTCACTCGCCTCTCCCGAAGGGTTTGCAACCGTGGTTGCCATCATGGACAACTTCCTGGTCAAACTCGTGCTGTGGGGGATCCTGACTGCGCTGGCATACCACATTGTGGGCGGCTTGCGTCATCTGGTCATGGATATGGGCTATTGGGAAGAGCTGGAATCCGGCAATCAGAGCGCCCGCGTGGCATTCGTGATCACCGCGATCCTGGCTGTATTGGCGGGAGTGCTTGTATGGTAACCAATTCTGCAACCTTCGGGCGCAGCGGCGTTCACGATTACATCCTGATCCGCGCCACCGCCCTCATCATGACCTGTTATGTCCTCTATCTGGTGGGCTTTGTCGCGTTCAACGACATCACCTACGAGGTGTGGTCAGGCTTCTTCGCCAAAACATTCACCAAGGTATTCACCCTGTTGACCCTGCTCTGCGTACTGATCCACGCCTGGATTGGTCTGTGGCAGGTGCTGACTGACTATATCAAGCCGGTAGGGCTGCGCGGGGCGCTGCAATTTGCCCTGGTCGTGGTGCTGTTTGTCTATCTGATGACGGGTTTCGTCGTGCTGTGGGGTGTGTAAGGTGACTATTCCAACTCGTGAATTTGATGCGGTGGTGATTGGTGCCGGTGGTGCCGGTATGCGCGCCGCGCTGCAGATTGCCCAGTCCGGCAAGAGCTGCGCTCTGTTGTCCAAGGTTTTTCCAACCCGTTCTCACACTGTTTCCGCCCAGGGCGGGATCACGGTTGCGCTGGGCAATGCCCACGATGACAACTGGCAGTGGCATATGTATGACACGGTAAAAGGTTCCGATTACATCGGTGATCAGGAAGCCATCGAGTACATGTGCAAAACCGGCCCCGAGGCTATCTATGAGCTGGAGAACATGGGGTTGCCCTTCTCCCGTTTCGACAACGGGTCTGTCTACCAGCGTCCGTTTGGTGGTCAGTCCAAGAATTTCGGTGGCGAGCAGGCTGCCCGTACTGCCGCTGCGGCCGACCGTACAGGTCACGCCCTGCTGCACACCCTTTACCAACAAAACGTCAAGAACAAGACCACCGTCTTCTCCGAGTGGTATGCGCTGGATCTGGTGAAAAACCAGGATGGCCATGTGGTGGGTTGTACCGCCATCGACATGGAGAGCGGTGAAGTGGTCTACTTCAAGGCCAAGGCCACCGTGCTGGCGACTGGCGGTGCCGGTCGTATCTACCAGTCCACCACCAACGCCCACATCAATACAGGTGACGGTGTCGGTATGGCGCTGCGCGCTGGCGTCGGCGTGCAGGATATGGAGATGTGGCAGTTCCACCCGACCGGCATCGCCGGGGCAGGGGTGCTGGTAACCGAAGGCTGCCGTGGTGAAGGCGGCTATCTGCTCAATAAAGATGGCGAGCGCTTCATGGAGCGTTATGCCCCCAACGCCAAGGATCTGGCCGGTCGCGACGTGGTGGCCCGCTCCATCATGATCGAGATCCGCGAAGGTCGCGGTTGCGATGGTCCCTGGGGCCCGCACATCAAGCTCAAGCTGGATCACCTCGGCAAAGAGGTGCTGGAATCCCGTCTGCCTGGCATCTGCGACTCTCTCGCACCTTCGCACACGTAGATCCGGTCAAAGAGCCGATCCCGATCATCCCGACCTGCCACTACATGATGGGCGGCGTGCCGACCAACGTGAATGGCCAGTGCCTGACTCAGGACAAGAACGGCAACGATGTACCGGTGGTCGGTCTGTTTGCGGTGGGCGAGATTGCCTGCGTCTCCGTACACGGTGCCAACCGTCTGGGTGGCAACTCCCTACTGGATCTGGTGGTGTTTGGCCGCGCTGCCGGCATGCATCTGGTCAACACCCTGGGCGAGATGGATCACGGCCGCGATGCTTCCGAGTCGGATCTGGATGCCGCACTGGCCCGCTTCAACCGCTGGGAAAATTGCCGTGACGGGGAAGACCCGGTGCAGATCCGCAAAGACCTGCAGCGCTGCATGCAGAACAACTTCTCCGTATTCCGCGAAGGTGCGGCGATGGCAGAAGGGCTGGCCGAGCTCAAGGTTATCCGCGAGCGCCTCAAGTCAGCCCGTCTGGATGACACCTCCAAAGAGTTCAACACCCAGCGCATCGAGTGCCTGGAGCTGGACAACCTGATGGAGACGGCGTTTGCCACGGCGGTTGCCGCCAACTTCCGTACCGAGAGTCGCGGTGCTCACTGCCGCTTCGACTTCCCGGATCGCGACGATGAGAACTGGCTCTGCCACAGCCTCTATCATCCGGACACCGAGTCCATGACCCGTCGCGCTGTCAACATGTCACCCAAGACCCGTGAGGCGTTCCCGCCCAAGGTCCGGACTTACTGATTGCGGAGCCAGCCCTATGAACGTCACATTCTCTGTCTACAGATACAATCCGGATGTTGATAACGTCCCCCATATGAAGGAATATCGTCTTGATATTCCTGAAGGTTCCGACATGATGGTGCTCGACGCACTGATCCAGTTGAAAGAGCTGGATCCCACGCTCGCCTTCCGCCGCTCTTGCCGCGAAGGGGTCTGTGGATCAGACGGTCTCAACATGAATGGCAAGAATGGTCTTGCCTGTATCACCCCGCTCTCCGACCTGCTGAAGAAGGGCAATAACGTCGTTATCCGCCCCTTGCCCGGCCTGCCGGTGATCCGTGATCTGGTGATCGACATGACCCAGTTCTACACCCAGTGGGAGAAGGTCAAACCCTTCCTCATCAATGATGACAAGTTGCCGCCGGTGCGTGAGCACCTGCAATCCCCCGAAGAGCGCGCCAAGCTTGACGGCCTGTACGAGTGCATTCTCTGTGCCTGCTGCTCCACTTCGTGCCCCTCCTTCTGGTGGAATCCCGACAAGTTCATCGGTCCGGCCGGGCTGCTCGCCGCCTACCGCTGGCTGGCTGACAGCCGCGACACCGCGACCACCGAACGATTGGGGAATCTGGACGACGCATTCAGCGTGTTCCGCTGCCATGGCATCATGAACTGCGTGAACGTCTGTCCGAAAGGCTTGAACCCGACCAAGGCGATTGGCCAGATCAAGTCGATGTTGCTCAATCGGGCTGTTTAGTATCAGGGCCGGCCAGGTGCTGGCCCGACCTCTGGATAGCCATCCGACCCATGGCAGGATGGCTATTTGACCCCTACAAGCTGCGCAGCAGTAACAAGAAGTACAAGGGATAGAAATGCATAACGGCGTGATGAAGGCCTGGTTGGAGTCATCTCACCTGGCTGGTGCGAATGCAAGCTATATCGAGGATTTGTACGAATCCTTCCTGGAAAATCCTGACTCCGTGTCCGACGAGTGGCGCAGCCTGTTTAGCGAGCTGCCCCAGGTCAATGGCCATGCGGTTGAACAACCCCACTCCCAGGTCCGCGATTATTTCCGTCGTCTGGCCAAGGATCCCTCTCGCTACAGTGCCCCCGTCTCCGATCCGCAAGTGGATGCCAAGCAGGTGCGGGTATTGCAGCTGATCAACGCCTTCCGTTTCCGTGGTCACCAGAATGCCAATCTGGACCCGCTGGGCTTGTGGCAGCGTGAAACCGTCGCTGAACTGGATCCCGCGTTCCACAACCTGCAGGGCGCAGATATGGAGGCCACCTTCAATGTGGGCTCCTACGCCATCGGTCGCGAGACCATGGTGCTCTCCGACCTCTACGCCTCGCTGAAGAAGACCTATTGCGGCTCCATCGGCGCCGACTACATGCACCTCACCTCCACGGAAGAGAAGCGCTGGCTGCAACAGCGTCTCGAATCCATTGAAGGGAAGGGGAGCTACACCCTCGAAGAGAAGACCCGTTTCCTCGAGAGCCTGACCGCCGCCGAAGGGCTGGAGAAATATCTGGGCGCCAAGTTCCCGGGAGCCAAGCGCTTCTCGCTGGAAGGTGGCGACGCCATGATCCCCATGCTCAAGGAGCTGATCCGTCGCGCCGGTGAGCAGGGCTGCAAAGAGGCCGTTATCGGTATGGCCCACCGCGGTCGCCTCAACGTGCTGATCAACGTGCTGGGCAAGCGCGCTCAGGATCTGTTCGACGAGTTTGCCGGCAAGCATGGTGAATCCTGGGGACCGGTGATGTGAAGTACCATATGGGCTTCTCCTCCGACTTCGCCACCCCGGGTGGCAACGTCCACCTGGCGCTGGCGTTCAACCCCTCTCACCTCGAGATCGTCAACCCTGTGGTCATCGGCTCGGTGCGTGCCCGGATGGATCGTCGCGGTGACAAAGATGGCTCCAGCGTGTTGCCCATCACCATTCACGGTGACTCGGCCATGGCCGGTCAGGGCGTGGTGGCCGAGACCTTCAACATGTCACAAACCCGTGCCTATGGCGTCGGTGGGACGGTGCGCATCGTCATCAACAACCAGGTCGGTTTCACCACCTCCTATATCCGTGACCTGCGTTCCACCGAATATTGCACCGACATCGCCAAGGCGGTGCAGGCGCCGGTGCTGCACGTCAACGGGGATGATCCGGAAGCCGTGGTGCTGGTTACCCAGATTGCACTGGATTACCGCAACACCTTCAAACGCGACGTGGTGATCGAGCTGGTCTGCTACCGTCGTCACGGTCACAACGAAGCGGATGAGCCGAGTGCAACCCAGCCGCTGATGTACCAGAAGATCAAGCAGCACCCGACCCCGCGCAAGATCTACGCCGATCAGCTGGTGGCCGAGGGGAGCCTCGCCCAGGAGCGGGCGACCGAACTGGTCAACGAGTATCGCGAAGCGTTGGATCGCGGCGAGCGGGTGAGCAAGGAGTGGCGGCCGATGGAGCTACACTCCGTCGACTGGACCCCTTATCTTGGCCACGACTGGAACATGGCCTATGACAGCACAGTGCCGATGGATCACCTCAAAGCCCTCGGCGAGCGGGTGAGCCAGTATCCGGCTACCCATGTGCTGCAGCGCCAGGTCGAGAAGATTTACGAAGACCGCCGTCTGATGGCCGCCGGCGAGAAGCTGGTGGATTGGGGCTTTGCCGAGACCCTGGCCTACGCCACTCTGGTGGACAAGGGGTCCCGCATCCGTTTTACCGGTGAAGACTCCGGCCGTGGCACCTTCTTCCATCGCCACGCCGTGCTGCACAACCAGACCGACGCCAGCACCTACACCCCGCTGTGCAACCTGCACGACGAGCAGGGGCCGTTCGAGATTTACGACTCGGTACTGACCGAGAACGCGGTTCTGGCTTTTGAATATGGCTACGCCAGTGCCGAGCCGGCCGGCCTCACCATCTGGGAAGCCCAGTTCGGCGACTTCGCCAACTGCGCCCAGGTCGTGGTGGATCAGTTCCTCTCCTCCGGCGAGCAGAAGTGGGGGCGGATGTGCGGCCTGACCATGTTGCTGCCGCACGGTTACGAAGGGCAGGGGCCGGAGCACTCCTCCGCCCGTCTGGAGCGTTATCTGCAGATGTGTGCCCAGCACAACATGCAGGTGTGCGTGCCCTCTACCCCGGCACAGGTATTCCACATGCTGCGTCGTCAGGTAGTGCGTCCGATGCGCCGTCCGCTCATCGTGATGACGCCCAAATCCCTGCTGCGCCACCCGCTGGCGGTGAGCAAGCTTGAAGAGCTGGCGGAAGGTACTTTCCAGAATGCCATTGGCGAGATCGATGCGCTGGATCCGAAAGCAGTCAAGCGTGTGGTGTTCTGCTCCGGCAAGGTCTACTACGACCTGCTCGATGCCCGTCGCAAGGCCGAGCAGCAAGATGTGGCACTGGTGCGGATCGAGCAGCTCTACCCCTTCCCGGAAGAGGAAGTGCGCGCCATTCTGGCCGATTACAGCCATGTCACCGACTTTGTCTGGTGTCAGGAAGAGCCGCAGAACCAGGGCGCCTGGTACTGCACCCGTCACCACTACGATGGCGTGCTGCCAGCCGGAGCCACCCTGCGTTATGCCGGTCGCCCTGCGTCAGCCTCACCGGCCGTTGGTTACATGTCCGTCCACGCCAAGCAGCAGAAAGCCTTGGTGGAAGATGCCCTTACTCTGGCCTAAGCCCTGAACAAGAAGTAACAAGGAACTGATTAGATGACTATCGAGATCAAGGTACCGGACCTGCCGGAATCAGTGGCGGATGCCACCATTGCCACCTGGCACAAGAAGCCGGGTGATATGGTTGCCCGTGACGAAGTGCTGGTCGACATCGAGACCGACAAGGTGGTGCTGGAAGTGCCGGCACCGCAAGCCGGTGTGCTGGGGGATATTCTGCAAGGGGAAGGGGCGACCGTGTTGTCCCGTCAACTGATTGCCATCCTCACCGCAGCCCCGGTGGCCGGTGAAGAGACCAAAGAGAAACCCACTGAAGCGGTGGCCGATGATGGTGCAGATGGCTTGAGCCCCTCGGTGCGCCGCCTGATTGGTGAGCACGACATCGACGTGACCAAGCTGACCGGTACCGGCAAGGGTGGTCGCATCACCAAGGATGATGTGGAAGCCTTCATCAAGGCCAAGAGCCAGCCTGCGGCAGCCGCACCGGTCGCAACTGCAGCCCCGGCAGCCAAGGTTGCCCCGCTGGGTGGTCGCACCGACAAGCGGGTACCGATGACCCGTCTGCGCAAGCGCATTGCCGAGCGTCTGCTGGAAGCGAAAAATACCACCGCCATGCTGACCACCTTCAACGAAGTCAACATGAAGCCCATCATGGATCTGCGCAAGCAGTACGGCGAGATCTTCGAGAAGAAGCACGGCATCAAGCTCGGCTTTATGTCCTTCTACGTGAAGGCGGTAGTTGAGTCCCTCAAGCGCTATCCGGAAGTGAACGCGGCGCTTGATGGCGATGACGTGGTTTACCACAACTACTTCGACGTTAGCATCGCCGTCTCGACCCCCCGTGGTCTGGTGACGCCGGTGCTGCGCGACTGCGACAACATGAGCCTGGCGGACATCGAGAAGGCCATCAAGGATCTGGCGGGCAAGGGCCGTGACGGCAAGCTGACCGTGGATGAACTGACTGGCGGCAACTTCACCATCACCAACGGTGGCGTGTTCGGCTCCCTGATGTCCACCCCGATCATCAACCCGCCCCAGAGCGCCATTCTGGGCATGCACAAGATCCAGGATCGTCCGATGGCCGTTGACGGCAAGGTCGAGATCCTGCCGATGATGTATCTGGCGCTCTCCTATGATCACCGTCTCATCGACGGACGCGAATCGGTAGGCTTCCTGGTCTCCGTCAAGGAGCTGCTGGAAGACCCGACCCGTCTGTTGCTGGACGTCTAAGCCTGTGGCACCCGGGCAAGGGGTTTGTGCCCCGAGCCGTATGTGCTGCTGGACGTTTGAGTAATACCCGAGCGATTGAAAGATAACGAGGGGCCGCCCAGGCCCCCATTCACAGGGGATTGAGAAACACCAGCCCCGGACGGAAATACCTACAACACGGATAGAGCATCTATGAATCTGCATGAATATCAGGCAAAACAGCTGTTTGCCGAGTATGGCCTGCCGGTCTCCGAAGGTTATGCCTGTGCTACCCCACAAGAAGCGGCCGAAGCGGCCGACAAGATTGGCGGCAATACCTGGGTCGTCAAATGCCAGGTACACGCCGGTGGCCGCGGTAAAGCGGGCGGCGTGAAAGTGGCCAAGAGCAAGGATGAGATCCGTGCTTTTGCCCAAAACTGGCTTGGCAAAAATCTGGTGACCTACCAGACTGACGCCAACGGCCAGCCGGTCACCAAGATCCTGGTGGAATCTTGCACCGACATCGCCAAAGAGCTCTACCTGGGCGCCGTGGTTGACCGTGGCTCTCGCCGCGTGGTCTTCATGGCCTCGACCGAAGGTGGCGTGGATATCGAGAAGATCGCCCACGAAACCCCCCATCTGATCCACAAGGCGGCTATCGATCCGCTGGTGGGTCCGCAGGCTTATCAGGCCCGCGAACTGGCCTTCAAACTGGGTCTGGTCGGCGATCAGATCAAACAGTTCACCAAGATCTTCATGGGTCTGGGCCAAATGTTCCTGGATTGCGATTTCGCGCTGCTGGAGATCAACCCGCTGGTGATCACCGCGCAGGGCAACCTGCACTGCCTGGATGGCAAGATTAACATCGACGCCAACGCCCTCTATCGTCAGCCCAAGCTGCGCGAAATGCACGACCCGTCACAGGATGACCCCCGCGAAGCGCACGCTGCCCAGTGGGAGCTCAACTATGTGGCCCTCGATGGCAACATCGGCTGCATGGTCAACGGCGCGGGTCTGGCCATGGGCACCATGGATATCGTCAACCTGCACGGCGGCAAGCCGGCCAACTTCCTTGACGTCGGCGGCGGCGCCACCAAAGAGCGGGTGACCGAGGCGTTCAAGATCATCCTCTCCGACAGCAACGTCAAAGCGGTGCTGGTCAACATCTTCGGCGGCATCGTGCGCTGCGACATGATCGCGGAAGGCATTATCGGTGCGGTCAAGGAAGTGGGGGTCAAGGTGCCCGTCGTGGTCCGTCTGGAAGGCAACAACGCCGAGCTGGGTGGTATCAAGCTGGCCGAGAGCGGCCTCAACATCATTGCGGCCAAGAGTCTGACCGATGCCGCGCAGCAAGTCGTCAAAGCAGCGGAGGCCAACTGATGAGCGTACTGATCAACAAGGACACCCGAGTCATCTGCCAGGGCTTTACCGGCGGTCAGGGTACTTTCCACTCCGAGCAGGCGCTCTCCTACGGCACCCAGCTGGTCGGCGGCGTCTCCCCGGGCAAGGGCGGCACCACCCATCTGGGCCTGCCGGTGTTCAACACCGTCCGTGACGCAGTCGAAGCGACCGGCGCCACCGCCACCGTCATCTATGTGCCGGCACCGTTCTGCAAGGACGCGATCCTGGAAGCGATCGACGCGGGCATCAAGCTCATCGTCACCATCACCGAAGGCATCCCGACGCTGGATATGCTGGACGTCAAAGTGAAGCTGCAAGAGACCGGCGTGCGGATGATCGGCCCCAACTGCCCAGGTGTGATCACCCCGGGTGAGTGCAAGATCGGCATCATGCCGGGCCACATTCACAAGCCGGGCAAGGTGGGCATCGTCTCCCGCTCCGGCACCCTGACCTACGAAGCGGTCAAGCAGACCACTGACGAGGGCTTTGGCCAGTCCACCTGCGTCGGTATCGGTGGCGACCCCATCCCGGGCTCCAACTTTATCGACATTCTGGAGATGTTCCAGAACGACCCGCAGACCGAAGCGATCGTGATGATTGGCGAGATCGGCGGCAACGCCGAGGAAGACGCGGCCGCCTATATCAAGGCTCACGTCACCAAGCCGGTGGTCTCCTATATCGCCGGTGTTACCGCGCCTCCCGGCAAGCGGATGGGCCACGCTGGCGCCATCATCTCCGGTGGCAAGGGTACCGCCGCCGAGAAATTTGCTGCGCTGGAAGATGCTGGCGTGAAAACCGTCCGCTCCCTGGCCGATATCGGCAAGGCTCTGCGCGAAGTGACCGGCTGGTAATTCCTGTTAGCCCGTTATCTCTAATAAAAATGCCGCCCAATGGGCGGCTTTTTTTATGGGTTTTAAAGTGGTTTGATTTAATCAATCATCGCGAGTCAGGCGCTAAACGAATTTTATTACAGGAGACCAGAAACAGTGTGGATACTAAAATAGTCTGCGATTTGAACTTGTCAGATTGATTTGTTCCTTTACCCATTGCATCGAGTGACCTGTTTGTGGGTAATGCTAAAAGTCATGCAAGGATGTCAGTGAGATAACGTAGTGTCAGGAGGACATAATGATTTCACGTATTTTGGGAATTGGCTGCCTTACCAGTATCTGCTTGCCAACAGCATGGGCGGCGGATTGCCCGAACAGGCAACCGGGGCAGCATCTAGAGTTTCTTGGGCGTTCGGCTGACAATTCGGTATCACTATGGCTTTCAAGTCCAGGTTCCGGCGGTAATTTTCGCCTCTCTGCTCCCGGGGTATCTGAAATCGATAGTTGGAATGCAAACCGCGCGTCGTTGCACTTGAGTGTCTCACCTGTAGTACTTGATGACCTTAACGGGACTCACAAACTGGATCTCCTCAATGCAGATGGTTCTTTCAACTGCTTCCTCGATTCGAGAAACCAGACCAATCCGGTATTTCCAAATATTCCCCCGATCGATGGGGGAGACAGTAACGGTGGCACTGGTGGCGGAACCGGCGGGGGGAGTGACCCGATCCGCAATATTGTGACCAGTATCAGTGCAGATGCCTTGATGGGCTATTTGAGCGGTTCCCTCAGTATTTCAGATCGTGTCGTTGTCGGGCTTGACCAATTTGAAGATATTGCCAGTCAAAAGGGGTTGTGGCAGGTATGGACTGATGTACGCCATACCGGAGTCTCCGATGATCGTAACGAGATAGACACATCTGGACATGCCAACAGCTTTTTGATCGGTATACACAGATCCCTTGGTAAAGACGGGCTGGGCGGTATTGCATTTGCCAATAGCAAAACCTCTCTTGGCACGTTTGGCAGTTCGGTACGAAATGAGGGGGACAGCTTCTTTGTTGGGCCATATGGTGGCTATAGGCTGGATACGCACTGGCTGCTGGATGGCTGGGCTGCATGGGGACGAACTGATAACGATACCGAACTCGATGTCCTTAAAGGGAGTTTCAAGACAACGACCGGGTTGATCTCAGCCAACCTGACCGGTGGCTACGACGTTGGTGAATATCTGCTGCGGCCCAAGCTTGCCCTCTTTTACAGTCACAATAAATCCGATGCGTTTGATTACACAGGCTCATTGCCTTATGCAAACCTGATTTATAACGTGACATTGCGGGTTAATGAAAACTCTTTTGAATATGCCACCAGTGAAGCATCAGGGGATATCAGTCGTATTTTCACCACAACCGATGGTGTTCAAATTATACCGGCCCTGCGTCTTGGGGTTCGTTATGATATTGAGCGTCCCAATGATGGTCAGATCCTGAATGAAAATCTAACAATGGAAAGTACGACCCCGTGGAGTGGATCTGCACGGATTGCACTGGCGGTAGCCCCTCAGCGTCATCAGCGTTTTGAAGTTATCACCGGTTATTACAGTATCGGGCGTCAGGACCTTGACCTCTGGGATATTAGATTTAACGCCGCAGTGAATTTTTAATTAGTGTTGTAACTATATATGTGCTGACCTTCTGGTCAGCACATTGTTATGGATGATTGCCGATGAAGATGTGGATAGCTCATCCACGATGAGGTCGCCTGAGAGGCCAAGCGTTAGAGCCTGGTGCAATATCAAGGTCAAGTGCAATAACTTATTTATCCGCCTTGCCCGCTGCATCGGCAAGTTTGGCAAGCTGTTTGTCATACCAGGCCACCGGGCGGTTCTCATCTTCCGCCCGCTCTTTGCGCCGGATGGCGTTGCGCACCGCCATGGCGCCCAGCCAGCGAAATGGCTCGGGCGGAAAATAGCCACGCGGGCCGCTGACCAGGGCGCATTCGCGCCACGGCTTGTCCTCCTCTCGCATCTCGTCTCTCACCAGGGCCGCCAGGATCTGTCCGCCCATCCAGCTCTGCGCCACCCCGTTGCCGGAGTAGCCGAGACCATAGACGATATTGGGCTGCCCTCGCCAGTGGCCGAAGAAGGGGAGGCCATCTACCGAGCGGTCGGAGGCGCCGCACCAGCTGGCGGCGATGGGCACCTCTTTAAGCGCCGGAAAGAAGCGGCGCAGGGTGCGGGTGAGGGGGGCAAGATAACGGCTGGGGGCATCAAACTCGGCCAGATGGCGGTTGGCAAAGGCGAAGGTGTTGCCCCCCTTGCCCAGCATCAGCCGCCCTTGCGGGGTGGAGCGGTAGTAGTGGACAAAGGTGCGGCCATCCACCACGCTGCGGCCGTGCTCAAGCTGCTGGGCAGCCAGTGTATCCGGCGCGGGGTCGGTTATCACCATATCGGAGGAGACCAGCACGATACTGCGGCGAAACTCGCGAAAGTGCTGCACCATGGCGCTGTTGAGGGCCAGTACCACCTTGCGGGCACGTACCTCACCTTGCGGTGTTTGCACCCGCGCTGGCTGGCCCGCCTCAAGGCGCTGCATGGGGGAGTGCTCATAGACCTCGATCCCCAGTTCCCGCGCTACCCGCAGCAGGCCGCGCACCAAGAGCGCCGGTTGCACCGAGCCCGCGTGGGGGCTGTAGAGCCCCTCCAGATGAACGTGGGAACCGCACTGGCTCGCCAGTTCACCCTCTTCAATCGCCTGCCACTGGTTAAGGTCTGCGCGCTGTAGCTCCCGCAATACCGGCTCCATCAGGCCACGCTGGGCCTCGCTGGTGGCGGTGTAGCAGGTGCCCTCGACCCTCAGCTCTGCCTCTATGTTGTGCGTTTCGCAGAAGTGGGCGATCTCGTGCACCGCCTGCTCGGATCTTTGTACCAGCCAGGCTGCCTGCTGCTCGCCAAAGAGGCGCCTTAACGTCAAATACTTGGCCGACCAGGTGAGCAAACAGCCGCCGTTGCGCCCGGAGGCGCCGCTGCCGCAGCGATCTTTTTCCAGCACTATGACGTGCAGGTGGGGCTCGGCCTGTTTAAGGGCGATGGCGCTCCACAGCCCGGTAAAGCCGCCACCGACGATGCAGACATCGGCCTCGTGGTTGCCGACTAGGGGCGTGGGCGGTGCGGGTTGTTCGGCGGCGAGCGCTTCGGCCAGCCAGAAGGGGAGAGTGGACATGATGACTCCTCGATAAGGTTATTGGTGGCGCCAGCGCTGGGTGCGATCCAGCAGGGCGCGGCTCAAAAAGAGCTGGAGCAGCTTGACGGTGGCGGCGGCCAGCAGGATCAGGGTGGCCATGGCGGCAGCCGCGGCGGTATCGCCGGAATCCTCCATGTTGAGCACGGCGATGGAGGCGAGCACGCTGTCGCTCGAGTAGAGGAAGATCACCGCCGAGGTGGTGGTCATGGCGTTGACGAACAGGTAAATGAAGATCTCCAGCAGCGCGGGCAGGGAGGCGGGCAGGGTGACTCGCCAGAACGCCTTCCAGAGCGGAATGCGCAATGAGATGGCCACCAGCTCCAGCTCCTTGGGCAACTGCTTGAGGCTGGTCAGCGCCGTCATATGGCCCACCGTGTAGTAGTGGATGACGCAGGAGAGCACCATCAGCGGCAGGGTGCCGTATAGGCCGCCAAAGAGCGGATTGCCGTTGAAAAAGAAGATATAACCCAGCCCCAGCACCATGCCGGGCACCGCCAGCGACAGCATGGCAAGCAGATGTAGCAATTGGCGCAGCGGCGCAAAGTGGCGCCCCTTCTCCTGCGCCCAGGCCAGCACCATCACCAGCACGGTGCCGATAAGCGCGGTATAGAGGCCCAGCTGCAAGGTGTTGGTAAAGGGCTGCCAGCCGTAGACGCTATTGCTGTCAAAGGCGTAGTGATCCAGCGTCAGCTCGAGGTTGTAGGGCCAGAACTGCACCAGGGAGCCGTAAACCGCCATCCCCACCAGCGCCAGAAACAGCAGGGCCCAGAGGGTACACCAGCCGAGCGCCAGCAGGTCACGCAGCCGATGGGGTTTGGGCTGATAGGGCACCGCCTTGGTGCTGCTCTGCTCCTGCATCTTGCTGCGCACTCTGTGCTCCAGGGCAAAGCTCACGAGCGCCGGCAGCAGCAGGGTGACGCTGGCAACGGCGCCCAGCGAGAAGTTCTGCATCCCGATCACCTGCCGGTAGATGTCGGTGGCCAGCACGCTGTACTGGCCGCCAATCACCTTGGCAACCCCGAAGTCGCAGATGGTGAGGGTGAAGACCGCGATGGCTGCGCTGAGCAGGCCATAACGGGCGGTAGGCAGGGTGACGGTGACAAAGGTGCGCCAGCCGCTGCTGCCCAGCACCCGGGAGGCTTCATAGAGGCGGGCGTCGCTCTGGCCGAGCGCCGTGATAAGGATCATCAGGGCGTGGGGGAAGCACCAGAAGCCAAGGCCAATGACGATGCCGATGGGGCCGTAGATGCTCTCGCCGCCGAGCAGCCCCTTGGCGATCCCCTGATTGCCAAACCAGTAGACCAGACTGATGGCGGGCAACAGGGAGGGCATCAACAGCGGGATCAAACCGATGAGGCGAAACAGGGGCTTGCCCGGCATGCAGGTGCGGGTGAGGGCATAGGCGTAGCCAAAGGCGAGGGTCACCACCAGCGAGGTGATCAGCACCCCGAGCCAGAGGGTGTTGCCAATGGTGCGCCCCAGATGAGGGGAGTCGAAGTAGGCGCTGAAGTTGGCAAGGCCCACCCAGAGTCCGTTCTCATCCTGCAGGCTCTTTTGCAGCATGGTGAGCAGCGGCAGCAGCAGACCGCCGGTGAGCAGGGCGATGCCGAGCACCAGCAGGATCAGTTGCAGCAGCTGATCCCGGCTCCAGCCGCGACAAAGCCGCGACCAACGAGAGTCTTGGCGAGCTGTCGCTGGCGGCAACAGGGAGGAGGTCGCAAAGGGGGCTGTCATGGGCGATCTCCTTCAAACAGCTGCATCGCCGCGGCGGGCCAGTGCAGCGAGCAGCGCATGCCGCTGCGCCAGCCACCCTGTTCGTGGCGGGGCAGCTCGTGGGTCGGGCGCTCCACCAGAATTTGCTGCGGGCCCAGATAGGTGTCGGCGGTGCAGATAAGACGCTGGGCAGCGCCGAGAAACTCCACCTGATCGATGGTTGCTTCAACGCCATGTTGGCCAAGATATGGCTCGCTCGGCGCACTCAGGGTGATTGCCTCGGGGCGGATCGCCACCTGCAATTTGCTGCCGGCCGCCGCCAGGTTGGCAAGAGTCAGCGGTTGTTCGTTTAGGCGCACCTGAGTAGGGCTCAGCACCAGGGTGTCGAGGAAGTTCATGGTGCCGACAAAGCTTGCCACGAAACGGCTGGCAGGCTGGTGGTAGATCTCCTGCGGAGTGCCCACCTGCACGATGCGGCCGCCTTCCATCACCACGATGCGATCGGCCATGGTCAGCGCCTCTTCCTGATCGTGGGTCACCATGATGGTGGTGATGCCAAGGCGCTGCTGCAGGGCGCGGATCTCGCTGCGAAGGTGGGTGCGCACCAGCGCATCCAGCGCGCTGAGCGGTTCGTCCAGCAGCAACAGACCGGGGGAGAGGGCCAAGGCCCGGGCCAGCGCCACCCGCTGCTGCTGGCCGCCGGAGATCTGGCTCGGGTATTTGTGGGACTGGGCAGTGAGATCCACCAGCCCCAGCCAGTGGTCCACCCGCTCCTTGATGAGATCCCGCGCCAACCCCTGATTCTCAAGGCCGAAGGCGATGTTCTGGGCCACCGTCAGGTTGGGGAAGAGAGCATAGGACTGAAACACGATGCCAAAATCGCGCTCCTGGGGCGGTAGGCGGGAGATATTGCTCCCCCCTTGCCAGATCTCGCCGCTGTCCGGCAGATCCAGTCCGGCGATGGCTCTGAGCAGAGTGGTCTTGCCGCAGCCGGAGGGGCCGAGAAAGCAGATAAACGCCCCCGGCTCAATGGTCAGAGAGATCCCCTTGAGGGCCTGAAAAGCACCGAACTGCTTGTTGAGATGTTGAATGTCCAGATAGGGCTGGGTCATGGTTCGACTCGCTACTGATTTGGTATATACCAGTTTGCGGGTGAAGTGTGACGGTCAGGTGATCGGGGGATGACAGCTTGATGACAGTCAAATGAGATCGGGTCGCCAGCAAGTGGTTGGGCCCTGTGTGGATGGACTAAGCATCGCTAATTGAAGGCACTACACACTCGGGAAGTTAAAACCAAAAAGCGAAGGCCAACAGCTGTTGGCCTTCGACTGGCAGTTTATTGGCAGCGGTGTGTCTGGCGTGAACAAACCGCCGCCCTTCACGCTTACTGTTTGGCTTCGGTCTTGCCGTCGAAGCTGGCGCTCCACTGGGCCAGGATGGCGTTACGCTCGCGGGCTGCCCAGCTAAAGTCGTTGTCGATCATCTGGCCTTTGATATCCGCCGGATAGCCCGCTCTCGGTTGGGCTACATCGGGGATGGCGACCACGGCGAACGACTTGTTGTAGAGGGCGTTGGCCTGTTCGGTGGCGGCAAAATCGAGCAGCTGTTTGGCGGCATCCAGCTTGGGGGTGCCCTTGATGATGGCGGCAGCTTCCATATCCCAGCCCGACCCCTCTTTCGGGAACACCACCTCGATGGGGGCACCCTTGGCTTTGAGGCTGGTAGCCGGGAAGTCGAAGGAGATACCGATCACCGTTTCACCGCTGGCGGCCAGCTTGCAGGGGGCGGAGCCCGAGTGGGTGTAACGGTCGATGTTCTGGTGCAGGCCGTTCATGAATTGCCAGCCCTGCTGCTCGCCCATGGTCTGCAGCCAGCCAGCAACGCTCAGGTAACCGGTGCCGGAGGAGCTGGGGTTGGGCATGATCACCTTGCCCTTGTAGATGGGCTTGGTGAGGTCGGCCCAACTGGTGGGGGCCGGGATCCCCTGTTTCTCCGCTTCTACCTTGTTGAAGCAGATGGCGCTTAAGAAGGCGTCCAGACCGATCCAGTGCGGCTCGGCCTTACTGTCGCGAAAGCGGCTGTCGAGCTTCTCCAGTCCTTTCGGTGCATAGGCATTGAGCATCTGCTGCTGATCGAGCTGCATCAGGCTGGTGGCGGCCAGTCCCCACACCACATCCGCCTTGGGCTGCGCTTTTTCTGCCAGCAAGCGGGCGGTGACCACGCCGGTGGAGTCACGCACCCACTTGATGTTGATATCCGGATGCTGGCGTTCGAACGCGGTTTTCAGCTCGTTGAGCTGCTCCGGTTCGAAGGCGGTGTAGACGGTGAGATCGGTCGCGGCCAGTGCCGGGGCGGTCATGGCAGCCAGCACGGCGGCGGCCAGCAGATGGGTTCCCTGTTTCATCCTCTTCTCCAGTTAAATTGGTTTGGTATAAACCAGATTGGTCGAGAGAGAGGCTAGGGGATCTTTATGACGTGACCGTGACAGCCCCGTGACGTTTTGCCGTTCCTGATTTATCCGTGACTAATCCTGAGTATCCACCTCTATCTCCAGACTGTCGTGGCGCCAGTACTCCAGATCGAAGTCGAGCACCCGGCCGTGCTGATCGAAGTTGAGTCGCTCAAGGCGCAGGGCGGGCAGACCGGCAGTGGCTCCCAGCGCCTTGGCCACCTCGTCCGGCAGGGCGGTGGGGAAGAAACGCACCTGCATGCGGGCGTAGTGGAGATCGTAATGGGCCTGGTAGATCTCGGTCAGACTGCCGTTGAGATCCAGCTCCAGCAGGCCGGGCACCCGCTCTGGCAGGCAGTGGTTCTCGCAGTAGCAGATGGCGCGTCCGTTGGCGTAGCGCAGACGTTTTAGCAGAAACAGGCTGTCGAACGGCTTGAGCTGCAACTGCGCCATCAACGCGGGCGGCACCGCCTGGCGGCTTTTCTCCAATAGCTCGGTACGCGGCTCACCCCCTTGCTCCCGCACTATCTGGTGAAAGTTGGAGGTGCGTCTGGGGTTCAAGCGAAAGCGTGGCGGGGTGACGAACCAGCCGCGGCGATCCTCCCGATAGATAAGGCCGTTCGCCTCCAACTGCACCAGCGCCTCGCGGATGGTGACTCTTGTGGTGCCATAGAGTTCTCCCAGCAGGCGCTCGGAGGGGAGCTTGTCGTTGGGGGCCAGACCCCCCGCCAGGATCTGGTTGGCGAGGGCATCCTTGATCTGCAGATATTGCGGTTTGCTCATGAAAATCCCTGGTTTTGCAATAAGTTGTGCAATAAGTTGTGCAATGAGTTGGGCAATGGGCTGGGCACAGGGCAGGTCATCTACCCGGTCGTTACACGGCAACATCAACATGCGTTGGTAGATACCAGCATCGCCCCTGTTGTTCAGGCCTCCTAGATTATCGCGATCCCGGCGCTGAAAATGAATTTTTTGTTGCACGTAGCGCCACCCCTTTGACCTTGACGGGGGAGTTACCCACAATGCGCTCATTCTGGTATATACCAAAAGGAGCGAAGTCATGACCCATATTCCTGCGGCCCCTGCCGCCGTCGATTACCTGCTGCTGACCCCGGGCCCCCTCTCGACCACCGCGACTGTGCGTGCCGCCATGCTGCAAGACAGCTGTACCTGGGATGCGGACTACAACCAGGGGGTGGTGGAGCCCATCCGCCGCGAGCTGGTGCGCCTCGCCACTGGCCCTGAATATGAAAGTGACTACAGCGCCGTGCTGCTGCAGGGGAGTGGCAGCTATGTGGTGGAGAGCGTGCTGGGCTCGGCGATAGGCGTCGATGAGTGTCTGCTGATCATCAACAACGGCGCCTACGGTGCCCGCATGGGGGAGATGGCCCGCTGCCTTGGCCTGCGCCACCACGAGCTCGATTGCGGCGAGACGACCCGCCCGGAGCCCGCCGCCATCGAGTCGATACTGGCGCGCCACCCCGAGATCACCCATCTGGCCATGGTGCACTGCGAGACCACCACCGGTATGCTCAACCCCCTTGAGGAGGTAGCTGAGCTCTGCCAGCGCCGCGGCATCCGCCTGATCGTCGATGCCATGAGCAGCTTTGGCGGCATCCCCATCGACATGGGGCGACTTGGCATCGAGTTTCTTATCAGCTCGGCCAACAAGTGCATTCAGGGGGTGCCGGGCTTTGGCTTCGTCATCGCCCGCCGCGCTGCGCTGGCGGCCTGCGCCGGTCGCGCCCGCTCGGTCTCCCTCGACCTGCACGCCCAGTGGCAGACCATGGAGCAGCAGGGGGGCAAGTGGCGCTTTACCTCGCCCACCCATACCGTGCTTGCCTTTGCCCAGGCCCTGCGCGAGCTGGACGAAGAGGGGGGCATTGCTGCCCGTCATCAGCGCTACAGCGAGAACCAGCGCACCCTGGTGGCGGGGATGGCTGCCCTCGGCTTTGCGCCGCTGCTGCCCGAGCAGTGGCAATCTCCCATCATCACCGCCTTCTACTCTCCGACCCACCCGGACTACCGCTTCGCCGACTTCTACCAGCGGCTCAAGGCGCAGGGCTTTGTCATCTATCCAGGCAAAGTCTCGCAAGCCGATTGCTTCCGTATCGGCAATATCGGTGATGTGACCCCTGAGCGGGTGCGCGATCTGCTCGCCGCCATGGCCAGCGCCTGCTACTGGCAGGGGGCTGCGTGATGACCAGCATGGCGCCTCACGGTTGCGTTCAGCACGACCATAAGCTGCACGGCAGCGGCCGCGCCGACAGCGAAGGGGATATCAACCTTGGCGAGGGGCGGGCGTTCTGGTGGGCAGGTCAGAGCGAAGAGGTACAGGCCGGATTGGCGGAGGATAGCCGCTACTTCCTCCATCAGGCCCTCTCCACCCCCTGTCTCGATCTGCTTGAGGGGGCGCAGGGGAGCTGGCTGACCAGCGTATCGGGCAAGTGTTACCTCGATTTTCACGGCAACAGCGTCCATCAGTTGGGGCACGGTCACCCCAGGGTGGTAGCCGCGGTGCAGCAGCAACTTGCCGATCTGCCGTTTGCGCCCCGCCGCTACACCCATCAGGTTGCCATCGACTGCGCCTGCACTCTGGCCGAACTGGCCCCCGGCGATCTCAACAGGGTGCTGTTCGCCCCCGGCGGCAGCGAGGTGGTGGGGATTGCCCTGAAGCTCGCCCGTTTCATCACCGGCAACAGCAAGGTGGTGTCCCTGTGGGATGCCTTTCACGGCGCCTCCCTCGATGCCATCTCGGTCGGCGGCGAGGCCTGTTTTCGCGCCGGCATGGGCCCCTTGATGGCCGGAGTGGAGCGCATCCCGCCGCCCACCCGTTATCGAGGCGTCTGGTATCGCGGGGAGGGGGATGATGTGCACTACGCCGATTATCTGGAGTACGTCATCGAGAAGGAGGGGGGGCTCGGCGCTTTTATCGCCGAGCCCATCCGCAACACCGACGTACAGGTGCCCTCGAAGGCCTACTGGCAGCGGGTAAGGGAGATCTGCGATCGCCACAAGGTGCTGCTGATTGTCGACGAGATCCCCAATGCCCTGGGGCGCACCGGCAATTGGTTCAGCTTTGAAGAGTTCGGCATCGAACCCGACATCATCTGTCTGGGTAAGGGGCTGGGGGGCGGGGTGGTACCGTTTGCGGCTCTCATTACCCGCGACCGTTTCAATCAGGCTGCGGCCATCTCGCTCGGTCACTACACCCACGAGAAGAGCCCTATCGGCTGCGCGGCGGCGCTCGCTACCATCGCGACCATCCGCGAAGAGGGGTTGCTGGTAAAAGCGCAGGAGGATGGCCGTTTTATGGCGGCCGAGCTCGGCAAGTTGGCCGAACGTCACCCGCTGATCGGGCAGGTGCGCGGTATCGGCCTCCTGTGGGCGCTCGATCTGGTGGTCGATCACCAGAGCCGCACCCGCAATAGCCAGGCCGCCGAGCGGCTGCTCTACCGCTGTCTGGAGCTGGGGCTCAGCTTCAAGGTCTCCCAGGGGAACGTCATCCAGCTCTCGCCACCGCTCAATATCGCCCGCGCCGATCTGGTGCGCGCCATTTCTATTCTCGATCGCGCATTGGGCGAGATCGCACTTTCACCGAAACAGGAACACCACCATGACTGACTTGCAGATTGCTGTAGATCCGATCACCGACGTAGAGGCGCTGATCCTCGACTGGGCCGGCACCGTCGTCGATTTTGGCTCCTTCGCCCCCACCTCCATCTTCGTCGAGGCCTTCGCCCGCGCCTATGACTTCCCCGTGATTCTGGACGAAGCACGCCAGCCCATGGGCCTTGGCAAGTGGGATCATATCGCCGCGCTGGGCCGTCTGCCCTCGGTGGATGCGCGCTGGCAGGCTCGCTTCGGCCATCCTATGAGCCACGCCGAGGTGGACCACATTTATCACACCTTTATGCCGCTGCAGATTGCCGCCGTGACCCGCTTTGCCGCCCCCATCCCCGGTGTGCTGCCGGTGCTGGATGCTTTGCGGGGGCAGGGGCTGCGAATCGGCTCCTGTTCCGGTTACCCCCGTCCGGTGATGGAGGCGCTGGTACCTGCGGCGGCCGATCACGGCTATCGGCCGGATCACTGGGTCGCCACCGATGACCTCAAAGCCGGTGGTCGCCCCGGTCCCTGGATGGCGCTGGCCAACGTAATTGAGCTCGGAGTGAGTGCGGTGCATCGCTGCATCAAGGTGGATGACGCCGTGCCGGGTATCAGCGAAGGGCTTAACGCGGGCATGTGGACGGTGGGATTGTCGGTTTCCGGCAACGAATTTGGTGCCACTTGGGAAGAGTTTGCCGCCATGAGCGAGGCGGAGATCGCCGCCCGGCGCGCACCGGCCGAGGCCAAACTGCGGGCGGCGGGGGCACACTATGTGATTGATACCCTGGCCGACATCGCCCCGGTTATCGCCGATATCAACCGCCGTCTGGCGGCTGGCGATCGGCCGTAGGCCATCTGCTTGGTCTATCAAAAGCGCTTGGCTGGTTTAGATACAACACGCCCCCATCCGGGGGCGTGTTGTATTTACAGGGGGAAGCCGTGCGCGGTCAGCGGATATCGACCCGCATCAGGGGAGAAGGGGCGTTGTCGACAAAGTGGTGCCAGATATGGTCGTAGAGCGCCTTCTGGCCGGGGAAACTCACCAGCGCCTTGGCTTCGGTCAGAGAACACCAGCGATAGTCTGTGTGCTCGTCGTTGAGGGTCACCTCCTGATTGGGCGGGCAATAGACCACAAAGACCGGCACCACCTCCACCGTATTCAAGCTCGCCTCGTAGAACTGCTCCAGATACTGGCCGTTGTAGAGTTCGGTGACCCTGATCCCCGTCTCTTCGCCAAACTCCCGAATAATGGTCTGCCAGCCGGTTTCACCCGCCTCCACCGTGCCTGCCACATGACACCAGAAGCCCCCCTTGACCCGTTTCATCACCAGCAATTTGGTTTCGCCATCGACAGTGGTAAGGGCAACGCCAGAGACGGCCTTGCAGCGAATGGGGATCATGATCTTCTCTCCGGGTTTGGGCTCTGTGATAGCCATGAACAGTGTGAAGGCGTGTTAATTGAAATACGCCTCGGCGGGCAGGCCCATGACCTCTATTTCATTCAGGCCATTTTTGGCCAGATAGTTGGCCACCAGATTGAACCCCACCCAGTAACCGGCATATTTGGGAAATGGCCGGTTATCACGGCAGTAGAAAAAGTCAAAAAAGTTGAACTGCTTGCTGGACAGATGGGGCGTCATCTCTGCCAGGAGCGCTTGCCAGTCATGGTGCTGAGACGCCTTGAACAGCGAGGGGGGGGGTGCCACCATTGAACCTCTGCTCAAAGTAGCAGGCCAGCCCTTCAAAAATCAGGTTTTCGGCCAGTGTTTCTGCTTCCACCTTGTTCTTCTTTTGCACGATATGGTGGACTTCGTGGGCCAGCACGGCAGGCAATTCGGTGATGATCACCTCTTTGATATCGGGCCGTTCCAGATCAAGCTGGAGTTCTATTCGATACATGTTGATGGCCCAGCCACCGATACCCGAGCCGGGAGCATCCCCCTCGGCAAAAGGGCTGAAGGTGACATCCAGTTGGGAGAGATCGAACAAGGCATTCAGTTTGTGCGCCGTCTCGGCAAAGACGTGCCTAATGGTGTCATCGAGCCCATCGAATTTGCCCGAGTCGTTTAACAGGGTGAGTTGCATCCAGACATCCTTGTCTATTGAAAGAGGGGGCTGAGCCACTTGCGTGGTCGCGGCGCCATATCACCACGATTACCCTCCTTCAATCAAGGGGTTACCCGCCAATTATGCTTGCCGTCTGGATCGCCTCGATCAGTGCAGCCCGGTTGATGCGAGGGCGCTCGCCATCGAGCAGTTGCTGCCACAGCGCAATGGCCTGGCTGTAGCGGCCATGCAGGAAGTGATCGGAGGCGAGCAGCATCAGGGCGCTCACTTCCCCCGCGTCCTGCTTGAGGGCGCTCTCCAGCAGGCGGGTTGCCTCGGGAGTCAGCTGCTGGCCCGCCTGATAGTAGAGCACGGTGGCTTGCGCGGCTTGAGTCGCCGCGCTGGCCCCCCCTCCAGCAGAGCGAGACGTTGGTAGGCGAGCAGGGCGTTGTCATATTCGCCGCGATAGAGATAGAGCTGGCCGAGCGCCGCCCAGCTGTCGAGATCGGCGGGGCTGCGTTGAAGCTTCTGATGCAGACTCCCCAGCTCCTTGTCCTGCAGATCCCGCGGGCTCAACCCCGCCAGCGGATCGGGACGGGATGCATAATCCTGCCATGCCTGATAGCGGCCGGTGCTGAGATACACAGCGGCAACGGCTACGCATGCCATGATGCCAAGCAGCAACAAGGCCCGCCCGTGCCGATGATTGCGGCCGCGATTGTCATGCTGGCTGGCCAGTTGCGCGCGCAGGGTCAGCTCAGCCGCCGGGATGGCGTTGGCCAGGCGGGCGGCGCTTAGCTCCCTGTAGAGTGGTTGGTCGGGGGAGAGGCCTGTCTGCTCCCCGTGCATGATCAGCAAATTCAATTCGCTGCGCGGATCGGCCGCGGGTTGAGGGGAGGCCTCAACGATGGCCTTAACGGCAGGGATGGGTTGCGCCTTTGTGCGCGTCAGGCGGCGAAACAGGATCAACAGCGCCAGCCCCAACAGTAGCAGGGGGCCGCCCCACAGCAGCGCCGTGCTGGCCTTTAAGGGGGGATCATAGCGGACGAAATCGCCGAAGCGCTCCGTCATGCGGGCGATCACCTGCTCATCAGACTGTCCCTTGTCCACCCAGCGGTAGACCTCTAGCCGCAGATCTCGGGCGATGGGGGAGTTGGACTCCACCAGATTCTGGTTCTGGCACTGGGGGCAGCGCAGGGCGCGGGCCAATTCCTGAGCGCGGTTTTGCAACTCGGGGTGGCGAAATTGATAGGTATCGACCCCGCTGGAATATGCAGTTGCACTCAGCAGCATGCCGAGGGCCAGCAGGGTGCAGGCAAGAGAACGGCGCATCATGGCTGTGTCTCCCGAGCTGATATTGCAATAGTTGGTGCAGTAGTGGCGGCCTTCATTTGCGCATCCGCTCGCGCCTTGTCCAGCAGCGGGACAAACTGGCGTTGCCAGATGTTCTGGGTGAGCTCGCCGGTATGGCGGGCAAGCAGGGCGCCATCGGCGTCAAACAGATAGGTTTCCGGCGTGCCGTAGACGCCGAGCTCCAGCGCGAGTCGGCCGTCGGGGTCGGCCAGCACAGCGCGATAGGGATTGCCCGTCTGTGCGAGCCAGGCTCGGGCGGCGTCTCCCTTGTCCCGGTAGTTGAGGCCGTAGAGGGGCACGGCGCTGGCCAGATCACCCAGCAGCGGATGCTCGGCGCGGCAGTTGGCGCACCAGCTGGCCCAGACGTTAAGGACAAAGGGTTCGCCCTTGAGGCTGGCGGTCTGGATCGGACTCCCGTCCAGCAGATTGTCGCTCTGCCACGCAGGCAGGGTACGCCCGAGCGTCGCTTCATCTTGGCTATATGGATTGTTGCCAAGGCCGAGCCAGAGCAGAGTGCCGAGCCCCAGAGTAAGGAGCAGGGGAAGAAAGAGACGCAGGCGGGATCTCATAACGCCTCCTGTTCGAGCCGTTGATGGGAGGTGCGAACCGCAACGGAACGAGAGGCAAGCAAGGGGCAACGGGCGAGCAGGCGCAGGGTGCCGCCCGCCATCATCAACAGGCCGCCGAACCAGATCCAGCGCACCAGCGGCTTGTAGTGCAGCCGCATGGCATAGGCATCTGGTCCCATCTTCTCACCCAGTACCACGTAGAGATCGCCGAACATTCCCCACGCGATGCCGGGTTCGTTCATGTTCATGGTGCGAACGCTGTAATGGCGCCGCTCCGGCGTCAGCCGCGCCACCTCTTTACCGTTCTTGTGCACGCTAAGCGTGATCCGCTCGGCGGTATAGTTGGGGCCGATCACCGGCTCGCGCCCCTCATAGCGAAACTCGAAGGCGCCGAGTTGGTAGGGTTGGTTGGCACCAAGCACAGTGCCCCCCTCCTGACTGTGGTCACTCACCTGCGCGATGCCAAGGGCGCACACCGCTACCCCAAGGTGGGCCAGCAAGCTGCCGAGCCGATTGAGGGTGAGCTCGCGCAACGACGTCGGTTGCAAGAGCGGGAGCAACAGACTGGCCATCAGCCAGAGGCTCACCATATTGGCGAGGATGCCAATCCAGCTACCGGAAAACGATCCCTGTTCCAGATAGGCAAGGCTAATGAGCCCGCCGCCAAGCAGCCCAAACAGCGGCGGCAACAGAGCGTTGAGTCGGGAATGTGGCGCAAGCTGCTGCCAGCGCAGGCGCGGCAGCTGGGTCATCAGCGCCATCAGGCAGAGGGCCAGCGGCACGAAGATGGTATTGAAATAGGGGGCGCCCACCGAGAGCGAACCCAGATGGAGCGACTGGAACACCATGGGGTAGAAGGTGCCGAGCAGCACGCTGGCGCAGGCCACGCAGAGCAGCAGGATGGCGGCGCCGAGCAGCCCCTCTTTTGACAGCAAGCCAAAGCGGGCATAGGGGGCGCGAATGTCCGCCCGCAGGGCAAACAGGGTGAGGGCGCAGGTCAATAGCAAGCCGAGCAGTAACAAGAGGGTGAGGCCGCGGCTGGGGTCGACTGCAAAGGCGTGCACCGAGGTGAGCACCCCGGAGCGCACCACAAAGGTGCCGAGCAGGCTCAAGGCGAAGGTGAAGATGGAGAGCAACAGCACGGCGTGGCCGTAGGCGCCGCGCTTCTCGCAGACGACAAGAGCGTGCAGCAATGCAGTGCCGAGCAGCCAGGGCAGCAGGGAGGCGTTTTCTACCGGATCCCAGAACCACCAGCCGCCCCAGCCCAGTTCGTAATAGGCCCACCAAGAGCCCAGCACGATACCGGCGGTGAGAAACACCCAAGAGCCGAGCGCCCAGGGGCGGCTCCAGTGGGCAACGGCGCCATCCAGTCTGCCCGAATGGAGCGCCGCCATGGCGAAGGCGAAGTTGACCGCAAAGCCGACGTAGCCGAGATAGAGCAGGGGTGGGTGGATGATAAGGCCGATATCCTGCAGCATGGGGTTGAGATCGCGCCCCTCCTGCGGCCCCGGAAACTGGCGGTCAAACGGGCTGGAGAAGATCAGGGTATAGAGGCCGAACAGCCCGACGATCAGCCCCATTATGGCCAATACCCGGGCTGTGATCAGCGGATCGACCCGCCTGGAGCAAAGGGCCACCAGGGCGCCCCACAGCCCCAGCGCAAACACGAAGAACAGCATGGAGCCCTCGTGGCCGCCCCACACCGCCGCCAGCTTGAAGCCAAGGGGCAGGGCGCTGTTGGCGTGCTGGGCCACATAGCTGACGGTGAAATCATCCTGGCCAAAGCAGCTGGCGAGCAGCAGCAGGGAGGCCCCGAGCAGGAGCGCGACCAGGAGGGCCAGCGGCTTTACGCAGCCGAGCAGCGGGCGTGAGGCGAGCAGTAATCCCAGCCAGGGCAGTGTGCCCTGCAGCAAAGAGAGTGCCGCCGCCAGCAACAGTGAGAGATAGCCGAGCTCCGCCAGCACACAACCTCCGGTTCAATCTTTGATCTCATTCATGTCATGGCACACACGCCGCGTCGTCTCCCTTTGGCGGAGAACATTGCCAAGCAACGGGTGTGGCATCACCAGAAATTCATTGGGCCAGCAACAAACCAGCGCCAGTCACCCGAGGGTGGCTGGCGCTTATCCCCAGTTTCAATAACCGGTTCACGATCCGTCGTGAGAGGTCGTCAGCAAGGTAAAGAGCAGCGCAGGAACCGGAGTGTATGTGAATACATGAGGATTCCGAGCAGCACATGAGCCTTGATCACGGCCTCGCAACAGGAGCGTGAACCGGTTTTTAAACTACCGTCATCTGGCCGGCATAGAGCACGAAGTAGCGCAGCAGCAGGATCCCCACCAAGGTCAAGCTGCAGACCAGCACCAGATGGCCGTTTCGCTCCCGCAGGGGGGCCGGGGTCAGCAGGGCCAGCAGCTGGGGCAGTAGCATGCCGATCCCCACCACCCCGAGCCAGAACACCTGAGCCCAGAAGCCGCTGCCGATGGCGGCCCACATGGCCACCTCTTTCTGACCGCCACCGAAGTAGAGGCCGGTAAAGAAGCAGACCAGCAGCAACACCTCCACCGCCAGTACCGGCCGCTCGAAGCGGTGCACAAAGCTCACCCCCTGGCTGTGATGGTTCTCCTTGAAGAGCGTCACCGCCAGCAAGATGGTGGAGGCGATACCTGAGCTGATGCCCGAGACCAGAAACAGCACCGGCAGCACCGGGTTGTTCAACAGCGGATAGGTCTTGAGCGCCGAGAGCAGAAAGCCTGTGTAGGCCCCCAGCAGCACGGCGAGCAGCAGCAACAGCGGCGCCAGCAGCCGCTCGATGCGGGCAAGCCAGCCAATCAGCCCATCCACAAAAGCGAACTTCTCTTTCAGCAACCGGCAGCGCATTGTCTCGATCTCGGTGCGAAACACCACAGCCAGCC
The DNA here is from genome assembly GCF_051919165.1 of Aeromonas sp. 96A. Lineage (NCBI taxonomy): Bacteria > Pseudomonadati > Pseudomonadota > Gammaproteobacteria > Aeromonadales > Aeromonadaceae > Aeromonas > Aeromonas sp. 96A. The sequence continues at coordinate 211,735 of NZ_JBQBFE010000001.1, forward strand.
AGGCGAACAGCACCACCATATAGAGCTGGAACAGCATGACCCCCATCGACATCACGGAGTCGAACTGGTAGTGGAACATCAGCTTCCAGAAGGTCCAGGGGCGGGCCAGATGGAAGATAAGGATGAGCAGCCCCAATATCACGCTCGCTGGCGCCAGAATGGCGGTTGCCTTGATGATGCCGCTCTCGCTGCCGGCCCCCTTGCGGCGCAGCAGCACCGAGAGGGTGGTGGCCCCGGCGGAGATGCCGAGCAGAAAGAGATAGATAGCGATGGGCCAGTCCCAGACAAGTGAAGGGAAGTGAAATGCGTCATGCAACATGATCCATTCCTCCCTCTGTTACTGCGGTAGATGGCGATCGGACAAATTCCCAGACAAGGGAAGGGTAGTGAAATGCCGCTTGCATGGTCATGACGTTATCTCCCCTTTGGGCACGCGGTACATCTTGGGCGAGGTGCCGAGCGCCTGCTTGTAGCGATAGGTGGTCTCCTTCACCAGCCGTTTGGCGATGGGGCTGTCCGGGTCATCCAGATTGCCGAACACCAGCGCCTTGGTGGGGCAGGATTCCACGCAGGCCGGCTCCTTGCCCGCCGCGAGGTTGGTCTTGCGGCAAAAGTCGCACTTGTCTGCCACTCGGGTCACAGGGTTGATAAAGCGCACCTGATAGGGGCAGGCGGCCAGACAATACATGCAGCCGACGCAGAGATCCGCGTTGACATCGACGATGCCATCCTCCTTGCGGATATGGGAGGCGCCGGTGGGGCAGACATGCACGCAGGGGGCGTTGTCGCAGTGCTGGCAGGACTTGCGAAAGAAGCGGTACTCGGCGTCGGGAAATTCACCGACCGGGCCTGATCGGATGATCTCGAGGCGCGAGACCCCCTGTGGCACCTGATTCACCTCCCGGCAGGCATCCATGCAGGCGGTGCAGCCGATGCAGGCCGTCTCATCGTGGATCATGCCATAGCGGACCCCGTCGATGGTCTGGCTATGGGCAAGGGGGGTGGCAAGGGAGCGGGTGTTGGCACTAGCAGTCCCCGTCATCATGATAAGGGCCCCTGCGCCCATGCCCGCCATAAAGTCACGGCGAGAGCAGCTCATGATGCCTCCTTGCCGGTAGCCGGTTTGGACTGCTCCTGCCGGGCCTTGCTGGCCTCATGCTGCTTGCTGTGACAGTCGACGCAGAGCTTGATGCGGGATTTTTCCGGGATCCCCACCATGGGCTCCTTGGCCGGATGCAACTGGTGGCAGCTGGTGCAGGTGAGCTTGGTAGCGTGCACGTCGTGGGCCCAGAGCGCCTCGCGCAGTGGTTTGGGCTCGTGGCAGCTCATGCAGACTCCATTCTGCTCGCTGATGGGATAAAGCTTGATGCTCTCTTTATCCTTCAGGCTGTGGCTGAAGCGCATCACATCTTTGACCCCTTCCCGGTGCTGGGGGGAGGGCTGGCCGTGGCAGTTGGTGCAGGTCACCGGCTTGAGGTTGTTGGGATTGGTCGCCTGACCATGCTTGCCGTGCATTCCCTCGCTCTGCTCCTTGTGACAGTCGGTGCAGGCCTTGTCGGGATTGCGTAAAAATTCCACCTCATGTGTAGCTGGAACAGGGGCTGCTGCCGGCTCGGCCGCCTGACCCTGCAGGCTGGTGAGCAGCATGGCTGCCATCAGCATCAGTCGTAAAAAATCCATCGTTAAATCACCCATAGGAAGCCTCCATCCGCTGCGGGCCCGACTTGGCGCCGGGCCCGCAGGCGCCGTTACTGTGCCAGCCGTCCGGCCGCTTTGGCCTCGGCATCCCAGGCGGGGACCGTGGTCTTGAGGAACTGGGCCTTGTCGCTGTTGAACTGCTTCATATCCATGCCAAGGGCCGCTTGCGCTTTCTCCTTGGTGGAGATGTCGGGGATGGCGATCTCGTGGCTGATCCCCTTGCTGGCCAACAGGCGCGCCAGCTTGGTGCGGGCGTCAGCGGCTTTATCCAGCGCGCTGCCAAGTACCTTGAGGGCCACTTCGGGGGCGTGCATCTGCACCCCGTGGGATGCGATGGCGTAGTCCCATCGCCACTGGGCGTGACGGATGTCCTGCAGAATATCCTTCATCTCTGCCTCGGTGGCGCCGGCATCCCAGGCCGCCTTGGCTTCAAAGTGGGCGTGTACCAGTTGCTTCTCGACCTTCAGCTTGGTCTCGATCACCGCCTCTTTGCGCTGTTTGACGATCCCTTGCAGCATCTCCTTGCTCTGGGTGTGGCAGTTGCGGCAGGTCTGCTCGAAGCGATCGAAGGGGTTCCCCACTTTGTGATCCGTGTAGACCTTGCCCTGCTCGTTCTGCACCTTGGGCATGTGGCAGTCGACACAGGCGACGTTGTTCTGGCCGTGAATGCCGGCGCGCCAGGTTTCGTACTCGGGATGCTGGGCTTTCAGCATGGGGGTTTTGGAGAGGGCATGAGTCCAGTCGGCAAAGCCGATTTCATCGTAATAGGCCTCCATCTGCTCAACCGTGGTGCCCTTGTCCCAGGGGAATTTGACCGCCTTGGTGGGGCCGCTGAAGTAATACTCCACGTGGCACTGGCCGCACACCTGGGACTGCTGATCAAAGCGCCCCTGCTCCTTGAACGGCTTGCCGATGGCGGTCATGGCCCGATCGGCATAGGGACGGGAGAGGTGCAGGGCAGGTTTGCCCTCCTTGAACTCCTTCGAGGCGGTATCGTGGCAGTCGGCGCAGCCGATGGTGTTGACTACTTCCGGCCCGCCTTTTGCCCACATCCCCTTGAAGTAGCCATCCTCACCCTTCTCGTCGATGACGCGGGCCACATCCGGGCCTTTGCAGCTCCAGCAGGCCATGGGCAGGGGGCCATCTTCGGCTGTTTTCGGGGCGCCGGTACGCAGGGTTTCGCGCACATCGGTCAGCGCATAGAAGTGACCGCGCGGCTTGTTGTAATCCTTGGAAAAGGGGTAACCGCCCCACAGCACCACCATATTGGGATCTTCCGCCAGCGCATCGGTGCGCTCCTTGCTCTCGCTGGTGGCTTGCCAGCTGGTGAACTGATCGGCGTGATCCTTGGCGAACAGCTCGCTGCGCGCCTCTATCTTGCCCTTGGTGGTTGCGTCATCAGCCAGTGCCCAGCCGCTGGTGCCAAGCCAGTTGGTCAGCAGCAGGGCGGCGAGGCCCAGTTTGATATGCCTGTGTTGTGAACCCACGTTTATCACTCCCAGATAAATGTTTTGGTCTCGTCTGACCCGTTCCATCTTGGTGTGGATCTTCCCCCCGTCGGGCGGGGTGGGCAGACATTCGCTTGCGGGTGAATAAAACCGCGCAATATATGATTGCTCGAGGGTTACCCTAACAAATAGGTAAATTTAATGATGATTTATCGGAGGGAGAGTTGTGCCAGATCAATTGGTGCACAGGATTGATCGCTGAAATGAGATCTGGATTAAATTTTATGGAAACTCAACTTCTTGTTAACTGCCGAGCATTCGATGGCAGGAGTTTGATCGATACAGTTACGTACTGGCACTTTTTGCTGCTGATCCTGATTGCTGCCGTATTGTTCATAGATTCTGGCAATGACTTATGCCAATAATTGACTAAATATGCAAATTATCGGTGTTGTGGTGTGAGCTTTTGACCTTCGGATTATGATCCATTTATTGAAGCTGCAGTGGATTTATCGTCAAACGACAGAAATAGTCACATGGAGTCTGATAGACCTGTTAATAAAGGTGATGCGATTGGGGTCATCCAAATCTCATTTCATTTAAAAAGGCCTGTTAGATGCACAATCTTGTAAGTTATGGCCATTTTATGGCAATCATTGTCGAAAATAGCGAAAAGACCCACTTAGTCTGGTGCGGTGCGGTATGATTATTGAACAGACAAGTACCCTGTAGGTACTGATGTTGGTGGTTAAGGTTTTGCTGGAGGTTGTATGGCAGAGTTGCAAATTGAAAAGTCCACGGTGATCACCCAACTCGAGGGCTCCGTGTTTGTCATCAGTGCAGATGGATCTGTCATACGAGCAAAGGTGGGGATGGCATTGCAGCCGGGGGATCGCCTGCAAGCTGCCCAAGGGGGCCACTTTCAACTAGCCAAGCCGGGCAGTGAGCCTGCTGGTGAGCAAGATATGGCCGCCAAACCAGTGCCCGCCAAACCTGCAGTTGATGGACAACCGGCCGATCCGGAACTGGCCTCGTTGCAAGAGGCGATCCGTCAGGGTATCGACCCGACCGAGTTGTTCAAGGAGACCGCCGCCGGTAACGCTGCCGCAGCCGCTGGCAATATAGGTGGTGTTGCCGGTTCCAGCTCGGGTGGTTTTGTGGTGGTCGATCGTACCAATGATGCCACCCTGGCCGAGGCCGGTTTTGATACCGATCATGCGGTGCAATCTGTGGGCGATGAGCTGCTGTTTTCCGAAGAGCGTGATTTCTTTGCCGCCATCACCATCACCGAACCCCAAACCAGCGACAACATTATCAACGCCGATGAAGCGGCTGGCGTCATCATTCGTGGTGTGGTGGATGATGTGGAGGTGGGCCAGCCGGTCACTGTGACCCTTATCGATCAGGCGGGAAATTCACTGACGGTGACGACCGTGGTGCTGCCCGGCCTGGTGTGGGAAGCCAATTTTGGCGATGTGACCGGCAAGCTGGTGGATGGCCCGTTGCAGATTGTGGCTAATACCCAGGATCAGGCGGGCAACAACGCCAGTGATACCGGACAGACCCTGCTCGATACCATCACCACCATTACCCTCGATCTCGCCGATGAGAGCGACACCGGCGCCAGCCAGACCGATGATCTGACCCGTGACAATACCCCGCTGCTGCAAGGGAAGGGGGAGCCCGGCGCCACCGTAACCCTGAGCCTTGGCGGCAGCGTGCTCACCATCCTGACGGTGGATGCCGCCGGTAACTGGCAATATCAGCTGCCGCAGACCCTGGCCGATGGCCAGTACCAGTTTCAGGTCAATTCCGTGGATATTGCCGGCAACCGCGCCAGCGATACCCTTGTTATCAATGTCGATACCCAGGCCTTTATCGATATCGATGATCTCGATTCCGCAGCCCTGTTTGGCAACAGCAGCGCCATCCTGAGTGGTTCCACCAGCAATGTGGAAGCGGGTCAGAGTGTCACCATCACACTTGTTGACAGCAATGGCCAGCCGCTGCTGACCACCTCGGCACTGGTGGGGGCCGATGGCCGCTGGCAGGTGAGCAGTCTTGATCTCTCCGGTATCAATCAATCCTTTGAAGTGCGTGCCAGTGTCACCGATCTGGCGGGCAACAGCGCCAGCGATGGGGCGCCGCTGATCGGTCAGAGCGAAACCTTGACGCTCTCCGAAGCCGGATTGGCCGGTGGCCCGATCACCGCGACCGGTAGTCTAAATACCGGTGCTGGCCAGGATGGCAATCTGCAAGTCCAGTTCTCCGCTGATCAGAGTGCCTTGGAAGGGCTGGGGCTCGTCAGCCATGGCGCGCCTCTTGGCTACACCATCAACGGTCAGACCCTGACCGCCAGTGCTGGTGGGGCGACTGTCTTCACCCTGACCCTCAACAATGACGGAAGTTACCGCATCGTCTGGAGTCAAAGCCTGGATCACGGTCAGGACGTGTTGCGCCTGCCGTTCAACCTCGAATATCGAGACAGCGACGGCGATTTGGTGAAGGCGCCGCTGGTGATCAATCTGGTGGACAGCAATCCGCCCAACTTTGACGTTGATCTCCCGCCCATTACCCTGACCGAAGATGCCTTTATCAACGGTGCTGCCGTAGTGGGTGAGAGTCGCTTTGTAGTCAAACACGGTGTCGATCCTTTGTTGGTGGATTCGCTGGTGTTCAGCAATCAGAGCAGCACCCTGACTACCCTCAACGGCTCGGGTCTTGCCAGCGATGGTCATCCGCTGACCTTTGAATTTGCCGATGATCGCACCCTGGTGGGTTACTACCTGGATGGCAGTGGCCAACGGGTGGAGGTGCTGCGCGCCGAATTGAATGCGCAGCAGCAGGGCAGCGATCTGGCTGGTCGGGTAGTGGTCACCCTCACCGGCCCGCTCGATCATCAGGGCAGCGACACGCTTTCCCTCGGTTTGCAGGTTAGCGCCAACGAGATCGATGGCGACAGCACCAGTGCCAACCTGACGTTGACTGTCAATGATGGCAGTGATCCCGCATTGGGCATCGACAAGGGGGTCGCCCTGCAAGAGGGGGGCAACCAGAGCATCGATGGTCAGCTGCCGGTGACGGTGGGCAGCGATCGTCTGGTCTCCCTCAACTTTGAGGCTAACCAACCGGCGCTGGCGGGGCTCACCAGCCAGGGCAAGGCGACGACTTACGAGGTTCAGGACAACCAGCTGATCGTCAAGGATTGGCAGGGCAAGGCAATCCTCACCGTTACCATCGGACTGGATGGCAAATACAGTGTCTCCCTGACCGGGGTGTTTGACGAACCGGAAGCGACCAACAGCCTCAACCTTGGCCTGAAGGTACAGGGCTCAGATTTTGACGGTGACAAGAGCAACCTCGGCACCCTCAATATCACCATTACCGACGGTGCCTTGCCGCAGGTCGATCCTGTCTCCCTCACGCTCACCGAAGATAGCAACTGGCAGCAGGGCCAGACCCTTAACGGCGATCTGGCTATCACCGCGGGCAGCGATCCGCTGGCCAGCATCACCTTCGACGCCAATCAGCCTGGGCTGCAAGGGTTCACTTCGGGCAAGCAGGCCGTGACCATCACGGTGGCCGATCATCGTATCGAGGGGCGTACCCCAGATGGCAAGCTGGTGTTTGAGCTGAGCCTCGGCAACGATGGCAAATACAGCTTCACCCTCCATCAACCGCTGGATCAGGGCAGTGCCGACAGCCTGCTCAAGGCGGGCTTTACCCTGCTCGACAGCGATAGTGACAAGGTCTCCTCTACCATTACCGTGGCGGTGGGGGATGGCGCCAACCCGACCATTTCCGCAGTGACTGGCACCACCATCACCGAGATGGCGCAAGGGGAGACGGCTGCCGTCAGCACCATGAGTTTCTCGGTCGCGCACGGCAGCGATGCCCTTGACCCCAACTCCCTTGGCTTTGATATCGCCGTTATCCAGAGCACCCTGACCGGACTCACCAGCCACGGTAACCCGGTCACTTTCGTCGTTGATCCCGCGACCGGCCAACTGGTCGGAACCGCCGGTGGGCTGGTGGTGCTGCGCGCCGAGTTGAGCCTGGTCGATAACAACGGCAACTGGAGCGTCACCGCCAAGGTCACCCTGAGCGGCGAGCTGGATCACAAGGGAAGTGAATCCCTCAACCTGCCGCTGGCCATCACCCTGGCCGACAAGGATGGCGATCGCATCGGTACCACGTTGCCGCTCACCACCGTGGATGGTAAGGCGCCGAGCTTTATCCCGGGCAAAGGCGTGTCCCTGGATGAGGGGGACCTCACCGGCAGCAACAGCCTGAGCCAAACCGGTCACTTCGATGTGCAAGCCGGGTCGGATCGGGTGGTGGAGGTGGCCTTTGCCGATGCCAGCGAACAACCTGCGCTGACCGCCTTGGGTAAACCGGTGCAGTACGAGCTGGTTGATGGTGACCCGCTGATCCCGGGCAGCCAGCTGCTCAAGGGGTATGTGATGGTGGATGGCCAGCGGGTCGAGGTGTTCGACGTCAAGCTGATTGGCAGCCTCGAGCAGGCGGGCAAGAACGGGTTTGACTATCAGGTGACCCTCTATCAGGGGCTTCATCAGGGCAGCAACGCCGTGACCGAGCTGCCCATCAAGGTGATCGTCAACGACTACGACAAGGCGGGCGGCAACAACGACAGCACCAGCGGCACCCTCAATATCCAGATTGGGGAAGGGGGGAAACCGACCCTCACCCTGACCGGAGTGACCCTCAATGAAGGGCGCTTCGATGGCGCCGCCAATAACCAGACGGCGGATGATCAGCAAGCCAGCGGCAAGATCACCATCAAAGCTGACTCGGATCCGGTGACTGATGTGCGGCTGACCCTTTCCAGCCAGGTCATGGATGCCAGTGGCAAGCCCATCCCCCATAACGGCGAAACCCTGACCTGGAAAGCGGTTGGCACCGATGGTCACACCTTCCAGGCGGTGACCAGTGGCGGTCTGGTAGTGATGACGGTGTCCATCCCCACTGCCCCTGCCACCATCGCCGCTCATACCAGCGCAGAGATAGGTTATCAGGTGACGGTGCATACCAACCTGGATCACGGTGCAGACAACAAGCTGGAGCTGACCCTTCCGGTCGAAGTCACCGACAGCGATGGCAGCAAAAATCAGGGCACCGCCACTGTCACGGTGACTGATGGCATCAACCCGATCATATCCGCCATTGAACCGGTTCGGGTCGAGGAGTCTGATCTCGATGCAGTGAACGGTCAGCATCCGGGGACCACACCAGCAGAGAGTGGAGAAACCGATAGTGGCAAGGTGACCATCACTGCCGGTTCGGATCGGGTTGCCTCCCTTGAGCTGGATGTGGCTGCATTCAATCAGGCCAATCATCTCACGTCGGGTGGCAAAGCGGTTACGCTGGCGGCACACAGCACCGGCTGGTATCTGGCTACGGCCGAGGGGGGCAAACCCGTTTTCTGGGTCCACCTCGATGTTAACGGCAGTTACAGCGTCCATCTGGTAGGCCAGCTTGATCACGGTGCACAGGGCAAGGATGAGTTGACCATCGAAGTGCCGCTGTTTGTCACCGATCATGATGGCGATCGCAGTCCGAACGTCAGTGTGACCGTGACGGTACAAGATGACATGCCTATCGGCACTGTGCTGGCACATACCCTGAGCGAAGGGAGCAGTACCGTGACCGGCGATCTGCTGCCTACTGCCAATGAAGGTGCGGATGGTGCCCGCGTCGAGTCGATTACCATCAATGGCCTGACGTACGCCATCAATGGCTCTTTGATACAAGATGTGCTGAGCCCCGATGGCAAGCAGGTGATGGGAACCCTGACCATCTCTGCCGATGGGTCCTACTCCTTCAAGCCTGCGGCCGGTTTCAATCACGATGCAAGTCAGCTCAGTCAGGTGGTGACAGCCCATCTGGTCGATGGCGATGGCGATCGTGCAGACAGCACACTGACCCTCAATCTGCAGGATGAAGCGGTGCGCTTTACCGTTAGCACAGCCATTGGTAACGAAGATCAGGGGGCGCAAGACCCGAGGCTGGGTATCCCTATCAACATGCAGCTCGATATTGGCGATTTCGATCGCGGTGAGCATGTGGATCAGTTGCTTATCCAGGCGCCAGCCAATGCCCATGGCACCTTCTATTACAACGGCGTTGCCCTCACCACCACGGCTGATGGCAAGTGGTTTATCGTGCCGCCAGCGGCCATGGTGACCAGTGATAATGTTCACTACACCACTCAGGGGGTGACCTTTGTGCCTTCAAGCAACTGGTCGAGCTGGAGCATTGGCGGTCAGCCGCTGCACTTCCAGGTGCAACTGCAGGTCGGTGTCACCGAAGGGGCAGCACCTGCGGCTGTAACGGGCGATCTGGCTGTGACAGTGCGCGGCGTGGCCGACAAGCCGTTGTGGGACACAGCCAACACCACTCGCCACTATGACACCAATGAAGACAGCACGGGTATCAAGCTGGACGTCAAGGCGAGCCTGACTGATACAGACAGATCCGAGACGTTGACCTATCAGATCAAGCTGGAAGCGGGCAAGGGAACCCTGATGCTCAACGGAGTCGAGCTCAAGCCAAATAGCAGTGGCATCTACACAGTTTCGGCCGGCAACATCAACAAGGTGACTGTGGTTCCGGGCAAGGATTTCAGTGGTGACATCAAGCTGTCGGTGACGCCGATCAGCACCGAGAAGAACCCGATCGCTCAGGGGCAGGGTACGGCGCAGGGAGACAAAATTGATCTGGTGATCAACGTCAATCCGGTGGCCGATGACGCCAAGCTCACCGTGCGTGACATTCAGGGCAAGGAAGACACCCTGCTCGATCTGGGCAGCAAGATCTCCCTTGCTCATCTGGGTGACAAACTCGATGGCTCCGAGCAGATGTTTGTCCGCATCAGTGGTCTGCCTGACGGTGCAACCTTGTTGCTGGGTGGTTCCGCCGTTGCACAGAACATAGCCGGTTACTATGAGGTTCCTTTTGATCGGATTGGCGAACTCAAGCTGCAACCGCCGAAAAACAGCAACGTCGATTTCGATCTGACCATCAAGGGGGTGGTGAAAGACACGGCGACCTTGACCGATGCCAGTGGCCAGACCCATACCGTGGTGAACGAAAAGGAGACGGGCTCCCAGACCCTTCATGTGGATCTGGTGGGGGTGGTGGATCAGCCTCACTTCGAGCTTGGCAATACTGGCTGGGAGGCCGAAGGGACAGGCTATGCCACCACAGTGGGTGAGGATGGACGGGCACCGCTCAACTTTACCCTCACCTCGGGCGAGTGGGTCGATACCCCGCACGACACCTCCGAGAGCCTCAACGTGGTGCTGCAAGGGCTGCCGGAAGGTGCTCGGGTCTTTGATGCCAATGGCAAGGAGCTGACCCTCACCTTTGCCGGACTCGACGCCCATGGCAAGCCGACCTATCAAGTCGATGTCTCCGATTTTGGCAACCTGCTTATTCAGCCGCCCCATAACAGCACGGCGGATTTGAACCTGATCGCCAAGGTGGTGGTGACCGAGAACGATGGCGACCACAAGAGCTTCGATGTGCCGCTGCATATCAAGGTGGAACCCGAGATTGACGCCACCGACTACAGCAAGACCAGCCATGGCCTGGAAGATCAGTTCACCGTGCTGGACTGGCATCCGACCCTTACTGACGGCGCCGAGAAAGTCACGGCGCTGAGTCTCTCCGGGGTGGAGGATGGCTACCAGATCTGGCTGCGAGTCGGCGGCGTGGAGAGCCAGCTGACCGTGGTCAGTGGCAAGGTCACCCTGACTGCCGCCCAGCTCGACAGCCTGCTCAACGGGGGGCAACTGCTGGTGAAGGCGCCGGAGGATAGCGATCGGGATACCACTATCCAGAGCCATGTTACCGTGACCCAGCATGATGTGGATTCTGGCGCGATGGCCGAGAAGGTGATCGATGGCAATCTGCATGTCGATATCCAGGCCGTGGTGGAGCCCGATGGCGTGCTGACCCAGAGCGGTGGAGCTCTCGTGGGGCAGAGTGGGGCTGTATAGACCTGAGTGGACGCTTCATCTTTACCGACCTCGATCCCTCGAGCGTGGAGGAGATCGACTATCTGGTGATCAACCTGCCGGTGTTGAACGGTGGTGCAGGCGATCAGTTCGTGGTGGTTGGCGGTATCAACAACGGTAACGGCAGCTGGATCGTGCCGGCGGGCAATCTCGGTAGCTTCAAGCTGCATGCGCCGGACGGGTTTGTCGGCAAGGTTCAACCGATCCGCATCGATGCCATGGTGATCGACCGGGGCGATGATGGCGATGCCAGTGCCCATGTCAAAGTGAGCCTGGAAACCAGTGCCGAATTTGAAAACAAGCCAGTGACGCCCAAGACGCCGGCGGCGACTGTCGATATCGACGACAACGCCGTGCTGGTGGGCAAGGAGGATATCCGGGTTGATTTTGGTCAGCAGCTCAAAGGCGTGATCCATATCGGCGCCGCCGACCAGGCGAGCGACGAGGTGACCATTGTCCTCAAGGGGTTGCCGGCGGGCGTGACCATCAGCGGGGCCGAGTACAACATCTCGACCGGTGAGTACGTCATCAAGGTGCCGCCGTCACTGGCGGGCCTGGAGGGGTTGACCCTTGGCTTGCCACAGGACTTTGCCGGTTCGCTCAATATTGAGGTGAAGGTGGTGAATACCGATACCGCCAGTGGCGATATCAAGGTTGACAGCAGCACGGTTAGGGTCGATGTGGCCCCCGTAGTCGATGTGAATGGTGGTCGTGGCGAGCATCCGGAACTGACACTGACCGTGCAGGACACCAACCAGGATGGACAGCCGGACAATCTGGAAGATAGCGAGATCCACCTCGATCTCTCGGTGAAACTGGCCGATATCAGCCCCTCCATCGCGGGCGGCGGTCTCGAAACCGTTGAGCGGGTCACCATCACGGTGGATGCGAAATATGGCTACTTCCTCGATGGCAGTGGCAAGCCGGTCAACACCCTGGTGGTCAACGATGTGGCTGCCCTCAAGGATTTGGTGTTTGTGCCCAAAGAGCACTTCAGCGGTCAGATACCGCTCGACATCAAGGTCGATATCGTCGATACCGCGCTGGTTGGTGGCCAGCAGGTGACCGACAGCGGCAGCTGGAGCGGGCAGGTCGGCTTTGAGGTGAGGCCGGTCAACGATCCGGCCCAGCTCTCAGTGCATAGCGTCACCGGGAGCGAGGATGGCACGGTCAACCTTGCCGGATTTGGCGCAACCCTTATCGATAACGATGGCTCGGAGCAGATCGTCGCGCTGCAGATCAAGGGGGTACCGGATGGTTTCACCCTCTCGGCCCCTGCCGTGAATAACGGTGGTGGTGTCTGGCAAGTACCTGTAGGCACCGATTTTGCCAAGCTGACCCTGATCCCGCCAGCTGATTTCAGCGGCACCGTGGAGCTGTCGCTGAGCGCCTTTACCCTCGACAAGGGGCTCACCATTCCGCTCGAAACCAGTGGCAGCTTTACCGTCACCGTCAATCCGGTGGGGGATGCCCTTATCGCTGACATTCAGGGTCAGGCAAGCGGTACCGAAGGGGATGTGATTACTCTTGATCTGGGGCTGGAGACCCGGGATACCCAGCCAACCGGCGGCAGTGCGGGTAATGTGCATGAGAACAAGCCCGAGCAGGTGCGGGTCACTATCGAAGGGGTGCCTGATGGTGCCGAGATCCGCTTGCCAAATGGCGTGGCGGGGACGGTTGTTGATCTGGGTGGCGGTCGCTGGCAGGTCACTACCGAGGGCGGCAAGCTGGGTACGGTCGAGCTGGTGACCAATGATGCCAACGGTGCACTGGATCTCAAGATCACCGCCCAGAGCCTCGACAACGGCGCCCTTGGCCCCGAGGTCAATGGCACCATCCATGTGGAGGTGAGCCCGGTCAACGATGCGCCAATCAACGTATTGCCAACGACCCCTCAAGTCGCGCAGGAAGATCAGCCTTTCGTCATCCACGGTTTGCAGGTGAAAGATGTGGATGCGGGCAACAGCCCCATCAAGATCACCCTCTCGGTGGAGCATGGCACCCTGACGCTGCCTGCTGGCAGCGGCGTGACAGTGGTCGGCAACGGCACCGGTTCGCTGGTGCTGACCGGCACGCTGGCCGATCTCAATGCCTTGCTCTCTGGCGGGGTCACCTATCAGGGCAACAGTGATTTCTACGGCAATGACGCCCTGACCATGGTCACCAACGATCAGGGGAACACGGGTAGTGGCGGGGCACTCAGCGATACCGATGTGCTGCCTATCGAGGTGCAGCCGGTCAACGATGCCCCGGTCAATCAGCTGCCTGGCAGCATGACGGTGAAGGAGGATGGCTCCCTGTCGCTATCCGGTGTCAGCGTGAAGGATGTGGATGCAGGCAGTGCGCCTGTCTCCATGGTGCTGCGTGTCGAGCATGGTGTACTGACCTTGCTGGGTGCAACCGGTGCCGTGATGGTGCAGGGGGCGGGTACCAGCGAGATCACCCTGGTGGGGTCGCTGGCTGATCTCAACCAGTTGCTGGCAAGCAACCTGCACTATGAACCGGCCAAAGATTTCTGGGGAGAAGATACCCTTACCGTCACTACCTCCGATCAGGGCAATAGCGGTGCGGGCGGTTCTCTGAGCGACACCGATCAGGTGACCATCACTGTCACTCCCGAACCGGATATGCCTGGTCTGACGGTGGATCAGCATGCGTTCCATGCCTTGCAGGGGGCCATTATCCCCCTTGGCATCAACGCCAGCGTGGTCAATCCGGCCACCGGCGAGCTCTCCATCCGCATCAGCGGCCTGAATGGGGCGCAGGTGCAGGACGAGCATGGTCAGAGCGTCGGTCATGCCGATGGCAATGGCGACTGGCTGATCCCGGCCGATCACTCGGTTCCGCTCTACTTCAGCGGTTTTGGCGACGGTGACCATGTGCTGGGGATCAGTGCCGAGTCGAGTGTCGGCGGCTCAACAGTCAGTACGCCCCTTGAGACCATTACGGTGCACGGCCAGAGTGGTCATGAGCTGGTCGGTTCCGATCAGGGGGATTGGCTGTTTGGCTCCTCTGGCGATGACCGTCTATTGGGGGGCCATGGCAACGACATTCTCACCGGCGGGGCTGGCAGCGATCTCTTCGTTTGGCAGCACGGGGACGAGGGGAGTCAGGGGCTGCCCGCCATCGATACCATCACCGACTTCCATCCGGAGCAAGGGGACAAGATCGATCTGGCTGATATGCTGCAAGGGCTCACTGGCAATGGTGTCGATGATCTGCTCAAGCATCTCTCCGCCTCGGTGACCACGGGGAGCAATGGCCTGAGCGATGTGAATCTCTCGGTTTCCCCCGCGGGTGATGGCCAGATAACTCAGCAGATCACCCTGAAGGATGTGGACCTGACCAGCTGGAATCTCACCAGCACCTCGTCCCACGATATCCTGCAGAGCATGCTGGAAGATCAACATAGCCTGATCATCCAGCACCCCTGATAGCGTGTGTGAAGCGTAAAAAAGAAGAGCCGGCAATTGCCGGCTCTTTGTTTATCTCTGCGTGGATTGTTTTTTTATACGGCCGCAAGGGCCGGAGTAGTCAGGCCAACGCCTGTGCCAACAGGTGGATCGGATGCTCACAGCGGAAGCTGGTGCTCATCTCGATCTGCCATTTGCAGGTCTCGCAGTCGGTGATCACCAGATCGGGGGAGAGGCGATTGATCTGATCAAACAGCCCTTCGCCGATGGTCTGGCTGGTCTGGTAGTTCTCCGACTTGAAGCCGTAGGTGCCGGCGATACCGCAGCACTGGGACTCCAGTACCGTCACCTTGACCCCGGGAATGGCGCGCAGCAATTCGAGGGTGTAGATGACGCCCCCCATTTTTTCCATGTGGCAGGGGGTGTGGTAGGCGATGTGCAGATTGAGCGGCTTCATCGCCGGTTTGTTGCCCTTGTAGAACTCGTTCCACAGGAAGCGGGTCACCAGCGAGATGCGATCCCGTACCTTGTGGTTATCCTGCTCCAGCAGGTGGGGGTATTCGTCCCGCAGGGTAAAGCCGCAGGTGGAGGAGGTAGCCAGCAGCGGCATCTCGTTGCCCAGCAGGGAGTTCTCCATCTGCTTGATATTAAAAGCCGCCTGCTGCTTGGCCTTGTCCATGAAGCCGTTGGCAATCAGCGGCACGCCGCAGCACTTCTCTCGCTCAAGTAACTGCACGCCGATGTTCATGGCGTTGAGCACCTGTACCAGCTCCTTGCCGAGTTGCGGATGGTTGTAGTTGACGTAGCAGCCGTGGAAGTAGGCGATCTGCCGCGCAAAGCGGGACTGAGATTCTTTTTGCTTCTTGTACCAGCCGCGGAAGGTGCCTTGGGAGTATTTGGGCAGGTCGCGGTGGGAGGAGACCCCCAGCGCCTTGTCCAGCACCAGCTTCATCGGCTTGAGGCCGGTGGTGAAGTTGACAACCGGGGCCATCAGGGTAGACATGCTGCCCATCAGATCGGTGTGGGAGAGCACGAACTCGCGGATCCCCGGTTTGAAGCCGCTGTATTGGTGCTTGGCCTTGGCGATGATGTCGCCGATGCGCACCCCGCTCGGGCAGGCTACTTCGCAGCGTTTGCAGTTGGTGCAGTGCTTGAGGGCGCTGTCAAAGAGCTCGGGGCTCTTGATCCGCAGCCGCTCCCCATCCGGGCCCGCCTGTTTCGGGCCGGGGTAGGCGGGGTTGGCCTTGGCCACCGGGCAGTAGGCGGTACAGACGGTGCATTTGATGCACTGATCGAAAGTTTGGTTGGCGTGATCCAGTAGCATGTCAGTTCTCCTCCCGGCGATGATGAAGACACGGGATATGGGACGTAGTAATCATTGGGCCGCGCCCAGAATATGGCCGGCAGCCTGCCAGCCGGTGGCAATGGCGACACCAGAACCAGACCCCTCCTTGATGGGGTCATAGTGCGCCAGCACGCTGCCTGCGCCATAGAGGTTGGCGAGCGGCTTGCCGCCACGCAGCACCCGCAGCTTGTCGTCGGTCTTGACCCCGAAGCCCATGAAAGGGTGGTGATCGAACAGGCGGCGACCGGCCCAGGCGTCACGCTCCTCCAGACTCAGCACATCAGCATCGAAGATGGGTTCGCGAATGCCGCGCAGACGGGACTCCAACCCACGGCTGAAGAAGCTGCCGGAGGCGAGCACGAAGTTGTCGGCTTCAAACAGCTGATCATCGCCATTCTGGGTGTGTACGCCGACCACCCGGTCACCTTCGTAACGGGCGCCCAGCACCCGCTCGCTGGTGAGGAAGGTGCCACCAAGGGCCATAAAGCGGCGCTTGAGCGCCTCCTGCATCCGCATCCCGATCAGCGATGGCGGCATGGTGGCCACCTCCTTGATGGTGCAGCCGGTACGCTGCTCCAGCTCCGCCAGACGCGGGCCAACCAGCCCCAGCGACAGGCAGGCGGGCAGCACGATATGGCGGCAGCCGGGTACACCGCTCTCCTGCACCATGCGGCTGATCTCGCGGGCCAGATCGGCCACCAGATGATGTTTGTCACACAGACGGGCGATGTCGGCTGAGCGAAACTCGTGGGGATTGCGGCTGAATTCCGCCAGCTGGGGCAGGCGGATTTCGCCAGTCAGAATGCGGCAGTGGGCAAAACGCGGATGGGTCGCCAGATTGGCGGCCGCCAGTGCCGGATGAAAGTCGCGAAAGCCCTCGAGGGTGGCCAGCAGCAGTACATCCGGGATCGGCGCATCGGTCACGCAGGCACAGGTATCGGGGGAGAGCCAGGTCCGCTTGAGGGTGCCGATGGGGGTCAGGCGCAGGTGATTGGTGTCGTGGCGAACCAGCGGCAATCCCTGTTCGGCGCAGTGGCGCTGCAGATCGGCCAGACTCGCTTCGATATTCTGCATTCCGACTTTGCTGTAGGGGTGATCCGGATGGGCAGCCATAAAGGCGGGCAGGGCGGCGCGGGGATCTCCCTCGCTTTCCAGCAGATCGACCGAGCCGGAGGAGAAGTGCAGGGCACTCTGGCCGGATGCCATCAGCAGGGTCTTCTGGCCTGCCTCCACCAGCCGCAGGGCAGCCGAGAGCCCCGCCATGCCACCGCCGATAACGATATTGTCAAACTTCATGACGGCTCTCCTTGTGAGTGGTCGCGCTGGTTGAGCCGCGTGGGGTATCGGCAACCAGTTGTGGCGCCGTCCATTCCCCCAGGCCAAACAGCCCTTCGTAGATCCAGTAGGTGAACTCGGCCTCGCGCAGGGCATCGCCCCACAGAACGGGGCGGGTTCCCTTGTAACGCTCCTCAAGGAACTGGCGCAGCATGACGCAGGCCTGACGGCCATCGGCCTTGCCGTACTCCTGCATCAGACCGGCGGCGCGGTAGGCGCACAGCTCGCCCTGACAGGGGCCCATGCCCAGACGGGTGCGGCGGCGCAGGTCGATGAGGTTGTCTACATCCAGCTCGCGCAGGGCGTATTCAATTTCGCCCGCGGTGACCATTTCGCACTCGCAGATGAGGGCGTTGGCTTTCGGATTGTCACGGAAGAAGGCGATGACCCGCTCGCCGTGGCGGTATTGGGCCGACCCTTCGGCAGGCACCGAGAGACCGGGGGCGGAGACCTTCTCCGGATCCCGCGAGCCGGGCAGATTGAGCTCGGCAGTGCGGCAGGGCTTGTTGTTGCCGAGCTTCTTGGCCAGCAGATCGGTGGCCCATTCGGCCATCAGGCGGTAGGTCATCAGCTTGCCGCCGGTGATGGTGTTGAAGCCCTTGAGGCCATCGCGCTCGGCGTGATCGAGCAGCACGATGCCGCGGCTGATATTGCGGCCGCTCTCGTCGCCATCCACCGCTACCAGCGGGCGAACGCCGGCGTAGGCGCGCAACAGACGGGTGCGCGCCATGATGGGGGCAAGCTTGATCCCCTCGCGCAGCAACACTTCGACCTCTTCCGGTTCGACGGTGAGCTGGTCAATCTTGTTGTAATCGATACGACTGGAGGTGGTGCCGATGAGGGAGATGGTATCGCCCGGCACCAGAATGTCCGCATCCGCCGGTTTGCGGGCGCGGTTGAGCACCAACTGGTTGATGCGGTAATCCATGATGAGCAGGGAGCCTTTGGCCGGGAACATGCGGATGCCGAGATCGGCGTATTCGCAAATTTGCTGGCCCCAGATGCCTGCGGCGTTGATCACCTCCTGACACTCCACCTCGAACGCTTCGCCGGTGCGAGTGTTGATCGCCTTGACGCCGTGTACCCGATCCTGAGTGCGCAAGAGTCCCAGCACCTTGCTGTGGGTGAAGATGCGCGCGCCATGCTCTTTGGCGTCCAGCACGTTGGCGGCGGCGAGGCGGAACGGGTCGACCGTACCGTCCGGTACATGGATGGCGCCGATCATCGCCGGGTTAGCGTTGGGCTCCATGCGCAGGGCTTCACCGGGATCGAGCTGGCGGGTTTCGATACCGGCCAGAGCGCAGGCATCCATAAAGGTGGTTTGGAAATTGATGTCATCTTCCGGCAGGGTGAGGAAGAGGCCGCCCGTGTCTTCGACACAGTGGCTGGCGATCCGCTTGAGGATACGGTTTTCCTGGATGCATTCGCGGGCGGACTCCTGATCCGTCACCGCGTAGCGGGCACCGGAGTGGAGCAGGCCGTGGTTGCGGCCGGTGGTGCCGGCGGCGATATCATCGCGCTCGAGCAGGATGCAGTCGATGCCGCGCAGTGCGCAATCGCGCATGATGCCGGCCCCTGTGGCACCGCCGCCTATGATGACGACTTGTGTAGTTATTCTTTTCATTGTTGCCCGTCTCATCTCTTCCAGATGAGGCCAGTGTGGCCTACTTCTGAGTGGAAATGTTTGATATGGGCCAAATTTGCGTTCGCAAGCGCTCATTTGCTCGCGCGTTAATGAGCATTATGTGACATTTGTCACGCTTGTTATCGCATCGGTTTGTGGGCTGGTGGCGAATAACAGGCACAAAAAAGGGGCATCGGATGCCCCTTGTCACTGTTTGACGAGTTTGGTGGGTGTGTGATGCGTCAGCCGCAGCACTTCTTGTGCTTTTTGCCGCTGCCACATGGGCAGGGATCGTTGCGTCCTGCCTTGAGGGGCGCCGGATCCTGCTCTCCCTCGGTGTAGACCCAGCGCCCCTGATAACGCACGAAGCGAGAACGCTCATGGAGGCAGTGACGCTCATCCCCGTCCAGAAACCAGGCTTTGAACTCCACCATCCCGGTTTCATCCTCCGGGCCGCCCTGGCTGGCGATGATCTCGAGACCATCCCAGCGGGTGTCGATGCGTGAAAGCTCTTCGGCGGTGAGACCGCCAAGGTGGGCCGGGTGCCAGCTATGGACCAGATACTCCCCCAGACCGAGCACAAAAGCACTGTAGCGCGAGCGCATCAGCTGCTCCGGGGTGTCAGCTACAGCGCCACTGTGACGTGAGCCACAGCACAATTCGAGAGAAAGGGTTGAGCCGCAAGGACAAAGATTCATGATTTTCACGTTCTGGCCGATTTGTTTAAGGGAATTGTAACGAAAGCTGGGCTCGCCCTGCCAGCACCTATACTGATGAGTAAGCAAGGAATTCCAATAAAAACAGCTGCAAGGATGTGAAAGATGACGCTAAAGCAGAAAATCCTGTTACTGGGTGCAGTCCCCGTACTGTTGATGGCCCTGGTGGTCAATCTCAGTAACTACATGGTCTCCAAGAGTGATCTGGAGTCTGATCTGGTGGTGGCGAGGGAAAATGCCATCAAGGAGCGTAAAGCGCTGCTCAGCAGTTACATCATGATGGCCAAAACCGCCGTCGATGCCGTGTATTCCCTGCCGGATTCACCGGAAAATCGTCAAAAGGTCAAAGAGTTGCTCAGGCCGCTGCGTTACAGCAGTGACGGCTACTTCTTTGTCTATGACTTCGAGGGCAACACCATACTGCTGCCGGTGCGTACCGAGCTGGAGGGGAAAAACCGCTGGAACGACAAGGATGCCAAGGGCAAATTGCTGATCCAGGAGATCCTCAAGTCGGCCCGTCAGGGGGATGGTTTTACCGAATACTGGACGGCCAAGCCCTCCATCGGTCGCGATGCTCCCAAACTGGCCTTTACTCTGGTGTTGGACAAATACCAGTGGGCCATTGGTACCGGTTTTTATATCGATGATATCGACAACGAGCTGGCAGCCTTGCGGGCAGAGCGCGAGAGCAATATGCACGAGTCGCTGCAGAGCAGTGTGCTGGTGATCCTGCTGATCCTCGGTATCACCCTGGCGGCGACCGTTATTGTGGGCAACCGGGTCACCAAGCCGCTGGCGGATGCGGTGCTGGCATTGAACGATATCGCCAACGGCGACGGGGATCTGACCCAGCGCCTCAAGGTGCAGAGCCAGGACGAGATTGGCCAGCTGGCCAGCGCTTTCAACCGCTTTGTCGAGCGGATCCAGTCGGTGGTGAGTCAGGTGGGCGAGACCAGCAACCACCTCTTTAGCGCGGTCGACAAGCTGCACCATTTGAGCGAACACTATGACCATCAGATGCAGGGCCACAGTCGCGAGACCGACCAAGTGGTTACCGCAGTGACCGAGATGAGCTCCACCGCGCAGGAGGTGGCGGCCAGTGCCTCCAATGCCGCGACAGCAACCAGCGATGCGGCTCGTGAATCGGACGCCGCCCGGGGGGTGGTGAGCGGGGCTATCAACAGTATCAACCGGCTGGTGGGGGAGGTGCATACCGCCTCCGGCGTTATCGAACAATTGGCGCAAGAGACCGCCAAGATCGGCTCGGTGGTGGAGGTTATTCGCGGCATTGCCGAACAGACCAACCTGCTGGCGCTGAACGCCGCCATCGAGGCGGCCCGCGCCGGTGAGCAGGGACGCGGCTTTGCGGTGGTGGCAGACGAAGTGCGTTCGCTGGCCGGCCGTACCCAGCAGAGCACCAAGGAGATCAACGAGATGCTGCAACGTCTGCAGGGTGGGGTGAAGCAGGCGGTGGATGTGATGCAGGCGAGCGAGGATCGCAGCCAGGAGACGGTGCAGGAGGCGAGCCATATCGCCAGCTCCCTCGACAGCATGGTGATGGCGGTCAGTACCATCAACGACATGAACATCCAGATCGCCACCGCCGCCGAGGAGCAGCACGCGGTCTCCGAGGAGATCAACAAGAACCTGGTGGCCATTCAGCAGATTGTCAGCGAGCTGACCAGCGCGGCGGTGGAATCCAACAGCACCACCCGCGATCTGGCCAGTACCGGCGGCAAATTGCGCAAACTGGTATCGCAATTCCGTTATTGATCTTGCAATGGTCCGTGACGGCAACCACAAGATGTGGCCTGACCCCCGGTTCAGGCCGCACTTTATTTGGGGATTGACCAATAATGTGTGAAAATTGCCAGCCTCTTTTTTTCAGCCTTTGCCCCATACCCTATGAATGAGATCGTGAAAGGTAGTATCGATTTGATCCGGCAGCTCAACTACGGCCTGGTCTATGCCAGTCTGGAAGAGCACAAGGAGCTGTCGCGCACCGATCTCTCCCGCCTGACCGGTCTCTCGCCAGCCAGTATCACCAAGATCACCCGGGAACTGCTCGATGGGGGGCTGGTGGTCACCTGTGGTGAAAGTTCAGTGGGGCGCGGCCGTCGTCAGACCTTGCTGCGCATTAACGAGCGCCGCTTCCAGTTTCTCTCCATGCGTCTCGGCCGTGGCTACGTGGATATGGCGCTGTTTGACTTTTCCGGCCGTTCGCTGGCCCGCCAGCGCCACCTCTTTACCGAGGAGGAGCGCGCCGATCTGCTGGGCAGTCTGGTGCATGCCATCAAGGTGTTTTTGCCGAGAAAGTCCCTTAGTCTGGCCTGCATCGCCCTCTGTCTGCCGGGTCAGGTAGAGCGCCACTCCGGTATGGTCAAGCACTTCCCCTTCTACGATCTGCGCAACTGGCCCCTTGGCCCGACTCTGCAACAGGCGTTCTCGGTACCTGTGCTGGTGAGCGGTGACGTGCGCACCTGGATCCAGGCTGAGCGGGAGTGGGGTGCCGCCAAAAATTGTGCCGATGCGGTGCTGGTGTTTGTCCACAACGACATCGGGGTCGGCATGGTGGTCAATGGTCAGCTCATCGAGAGCGAGAATGCGCTGCTTGGCGATCTCAGCCACCTGCAGCTCGAACCCTATGGCCAGCGCTGCTACTGCGGCGGCTTTGGCTGCGCCTGCACCCTGGTGACCAATCAGGCGCTGGAGGCGCAATACCGGGATCTGCGCGAGCGGATGCAGGAGCACGACTTGCCCGAGAGCGTCACCATCCGCGAGCTGTGCGAGCTGGCGCTGGCAGGCAACAGCCTCTGTCAGGATATTCTCCATCAGGCGGCGGGCCGCCTCTCCAAGGTGCTCTCCAATCTCATCTGCCTACTCAACCCGGGCAAGCTGCTGCTGGGGGGGAAATCACCCGTGCCGATCGGCTGCTGTTCCCCATGCTGCACCAGTCGCTGGCCAGCCAGTTGCCAGCCGAATATCTGGTGCGGCTGCAGATTGAATCCACCCACTTCTACGAAGATCCCACCAAGCCCACTTCGGTGCAGGTGCACAAGGCACTGCGCGATGGCAGCCTGTTGCTGGAGCTGCTGCGCAGCTGTCAGGAGTCGTAAGGCAAGAGGAGTTGGCTCTGCATCTGGCGAAAGGGGCAGGGATTGCTGTTCCGCCAGCGCGTAACTCGGTACAATCTTGCGCTTTTCCGGCAGCCCCCTGTTATCGCGCCTATGGCGCCGTGACATGTTGGCACCGCAGCCGTTCCTGTTTTGACTCCAGTTGTGAACCTAGATGAAGCCTGTTCCTGATCACGCCGTCAACCGCCTGCGGGCCTGGCGCAAGAGTATCTCTACCCGACCGTTTCTTGCCCGTGGCGGCACCCTGGCCCGCTGTCCGGCCTGTCAGCTGCGCGAGGATTGGTGTGCCTGCGAGTGGCGCCCCGAGCTCAAAGCGGAGGCCGGTTTCTGCCTCCTGATGTATGACAGCGAGCCGATGAAGCCCTCCAACACCGGTCGCCTCATCGCCGATGTCTTGCCGGATACCACCTGGGCCTTTCTCTGGTCGCGCACCCAGCCCCATCCCGAGCTGCTGGCCCTGCTGGCCGATCCCGCCTGGCAGCCCTATGTGGTCTTTCCCGCTTGCGAGAAGGCGCCTGCCCGCCTGACCGGCGAGGTGACGCTGGCACCGGGTAAAAAACCGCTCTTTATCCTGCTCGACGGCACCTGGCCGGAGGCGCGCAAGATGTTCAACAAGAGCCCCTATCTGGACGGTTTTCCGGTGCTCGCCATCAAACCCGATACGCTCTCCACCTACGGTATGCGGGTGGCCAACTGCGAGGAGCACCTCTGTACCGCCGAGGTGGCGGCCTGCGTGCTGGAAGTGGCGGGAGAGCTCAAGGCGGGGCAGGCACTGCAGCACTGGTTCAACTTGTTCAGCAGCCGCTACATGGCCGGGCGGGTCAGCCGTTTCCCCGGTGCCGATGAGGATCATCTCTGTGAGGCGCTGGCGGCCATCAAGGAAGCGAACGTCGCTTCAACGGCTTGCTAACTGGCCTTCTGAGGGGGGGGCCAGGGGCATGGCCGCTCAAATTAATGAAAATCAGGAATCAATTGGCTGCCACTGTTTCGTTAGATTCATGGTCAGTGGCTCGCTAGGATAGCGGACAGCCTGTGCCCCCCCGCACAACGTCGTTTTGGTTATATCCGGTTGCTCGACCCTTCGGGCAACCCACTCTCGTGAGGTCTATGGATGGAATTGGAACTGGTTACCCTGTTTGCCCTGTTCGGTGTAGCGCTTGTCGCCGGCTTTATCGATGCCATCGCCGGTGGCGGCGGCCTGTTGACGGTGCCTGCTCTGCTGGCCACCGGCATGCCGCCCGCGCTGGTGCTCGGCACCAACAAGCTGCAGAGCAGTTTTGGCTCCTTCTCTGCCACCTGGTTCTATGCTCGCAAGGGGTTGTTGGAGTGGGCCATGATCTGGCCTGCGGTGATCTGCACCTTTATTGGTGCTGCCATCGGCACGCTGGCGGTGCAGACTATAGACGCTGCCATTCTCGAGCGCCTGCTCCCTTTCCTGCTGATGGCCTTTGCCTGCTACTTCTACTTCTCGCCGCGGGTAAGCGATGCCGAGAGCTCCCGCCGTCTGACTCCCATGCTGTTTGCGCTGTTGGTGGGGGGCGGGGTCGGCTTTTATGACGGGTTTTTCGGGCCGGGCACAGGTTCGTTTTTTGCCATCGGTTTCGTGGCGCTGGCAGGCTTTGGCATGGCGCGCGCCACCGCCCATACCAAGCTGCTCAACTTCACCTCGAATATTGCCTCTCTGCTGTTCTTTGCGCTTGGTGGCAAGGTGGTGTGGAGTGTCGGTTTTTGCATGGCGTTGGGGCAGTTTATCGGCGCTCGTTTTGGCTCCAAAATGGTGCTGAAAAAAGGGGTGAAGCTGATCAAGCCGCTGCTGGTGACCGTCTCCTTGCTGATGTCTGCCAAGCTGGTGTGGAGCCAGTATCCGGAGCTGTTTGCCTGGATCTGATGTGCGCCTTGCTTGCCGCATCGCAATTGTTAACGGGGCCCTTGGGCCCCGTTGTCACATCTGGTGTTTTACAGCGCTAGCTCGGCGTGTCGCTGCGGTGACGAAAGTGTTGTTGCAGGGCGCTCACCAGCCTGGCGATCCGCTCTCGCTTGAGGCTGTTTGGCCGGTAGACCAGATGGAGGGGGCGGCCCAGCCCGGGCATTGGACGCGCCATATCCCCCTGTTCTCCCACCTGCCCCAGCAGGCCAGCGGGGAGCAGTACCGGGCCAATGCCCGCCTTGGCGAGTTCGATGAGCGCCAGATAGGAGTCGAGCTCCATGGCGGGCTCCAGCCCCAAATCAGCCAGCGGTTGACGCAGGTAGCGGTTGGAGGGGTTCTCCAGATCCATGGTGAGGATCTTGCGCCTGCTTTCTGCGCTGGCTGGCGGCAGGCTCTGCTGCGCCTCGCCCACCAGATAGAAGGGCTCCTCAAGCAGCAGATCGGCGCCGAGGCCATGGCCGGGAGGGAGCCGACCGGCGCAGATGCCGAGCAGGGCATCGCCGCTGCGCACCCGTGCCAGAATGACCGGCGTGTGGTGGGTGGAGAGGGCAAGGTGGGGATCGCGCTCCAGATAGTCGCGCATAAAGTGGGCGAGATAACCGGCCAGCAGGGTTTCGGAGCAGGCGATGGGGAGGGGGCTCTGATCCGCCAGATCCTGGCTATCGGCCAGCACTCCTTTCATCTCTGCCAGACTCGGGGCCACTCGCTCAAGCAGCTCCTTTGCCTGCGGGGTTAGGCGGATCTGGCGCCCCTCCGGCTCAATCAGCTTCTTGCCAAGGCGCTGCTCCAGCTGGGCAATTCGCTTGCTCACCGCCGACTGGCTGATATAGAGGCGACTGGCCACCTTGGCCATGGTCCCTTCGCTCGCCAGCAGGCTCAGCGTCTCCAGCCCTTCCAGTAACATCTCGCCCCCTTGTTTATCGCCATCAGGATCGTCACAGATTGATCAGCGCTACCTTAGGGGCTGACTGGCTCAGGAGCAAGGGTCGTTTGCTGCCTTGGCCGGTCGAATGCGCCACTCGCTTAAGGGCGGCGCGAAGATCACCAGATTGCCGATGAGGCTTACCACCACCCCGGCCACCGAGACCGGCTGCCAGACAAAGCCTTCATAGAAGGTAGATAGGGTAAGCGCCACCAGCGGAAAGAGCACGGTGGCGTAGGAGGCCTTGCTGGCACCGATGCGCCCCACCAGGGTCAGGTATGCGGTAAAAGCGATCACCGAGCCAAACAGGGCGAGGTAGACCATGGCCGCCAGATAGTGGCCATCGGTCGGCACCACCAGTTGCTGCCCGAGCAATGTGACCCAGCCCAGCAACAGCACCACGCCGTAAACCATGCCCCAGGGCACCAGTTGCAGTACGTGATAGCCGTGGCGTTGGCCCCGGGCCGAGACCAGATTGCCCAGCGAAAAGCAGAGGGTGCCGCCGCAGGCGAGCAGCAGCCCCTTCCAGCCGTTTGCACCCAGTTGCGCATCTGCCAGCACCGGCCAGAACAGCAGCAGGGTGCCAAAGAGTCCCAGCAAGGAGCCTTGCAACCAGCGCTGGGTGGGGTGCTTGCGCTCGAACAGCCAGAGGTTGAGGCCGTTGAAGATGCTGGCACTGGCGAAGATCACCGCCGACATGCCGCTCGGGATATAACGGGTGGCGTGGTAAAAGCAGAGAAAGTTGGTGGAAAAGAGCAGGGCACCGAGCAGTGCGGCATAGCGCTGGCCGTGCCAGGGGAGGCGTGGAAAGCGGCCGCTGGCGGTGAGCAGGGCAAACAGCGCAACCGCCGCCAACAAGAAGCGGTAGAGCACCGACACCTCGATGGGGATGGGGCCAAGTTGCCAGGCGATGGCAATCCAGGTGCTGCCCCAGATAAGCACGGTGGCAAGATAGAGCATCAGGTTCATCACAGTTCCGGTGAGTCAGGGAGAGATGACCCACTATGGGGCGAGCCCTGATGGCTGGATTGCACCATCTTGCGGTTTTTCATCGCCCTGCGCTGTCATCTGCGGGCGCGGTCGGTAAGATGGATGGCAGCGGGATAACCCGTACACATAACCGGAACAGGTGGCAGGGGCGAATGAAAACAGCAGGGGTATTATGCACTGGTCAGCACCGGCGCCCGGCTGGAGGACGCTTGCTGGCTCGAACCCGGGCTCGGGGTGGCCAGTTGGCGCAATTGCTATGACCAGACCCGCTATCACAAGCCGGGCCACCACACCCTGAGCGTCTATCTGCAAGGAGGCGAGCAGACCGAGCGACTCGACGGGCCGGGTGGCCACGGCGGCACCGGCAAGGTGTGCATCATGCCGGATCACCACAGATCCGAGTGGCTGGTGCGCGAAGAGTTCCGATTCTTTCATCTCTACTTCACCCCGGCTCACCTCACCCGTATCGCCGAGGAGGTGTGTGACAAGGAGGGGCGCCACCTGCAACTGGTGGACAAGACCTTTATCGACGATCCGCAGGCGGCTTCGCTGGTGCAGCGCCAGTTGATGCAGCTGGAGTGGCAGCACGGGGTCGATCGGTTGGCGCTCTCCCACGGCGCCTGGATGTTGATCCTCCACGCCTATCGCCACCACACCGAGGAGGCTCCCGGTCTGCCGCCTCTGCGCGGCGGGCTGGCGCCGGTGGTGATCAAGCGGGTGCAGGAGTATCTGCAGGCCCATCTGGCCGATTCGGTCACGCTGACAGAGCTGGCCCAGCAGGCGGGGCTGAGCGAGTATCACTTTGCCCGCATGTTCGGCCAGAGTCTCGGCTGCCCGCCCCACCGCTATCTGCTGGGGCTGCGGCTCAAACGGGCCAAGCAGCTGTTGGCCGGCCCCGAGCCGCTGGCCAGTATCGCCAGTCAGTGTGGCTTCTCTTCCCAGGCCCATTTCGGCAATCGTTTTCGCGAGGCGTTTGGTTTGACGCCGGGGCAGTGGCGGGCGCAATTGTCATCTTCTCGTCACAGATAACCCTGAGACTTTGGACAAAAGAGGTGTACTCTCTACCACTTATCCATTGAAAGGAATGCCCATTGAATTATCGCAAACGTCAAATCCGTACCCGTCATCTCTGGTTCAGCCACTGGAATGCCCCGCAAGATCGCACCGCTGTTGTTACCCCTCCCGAACCTGCAGTGCCTCACAGTTCACGTTGAAAAAGCCCCGCCTGCGATAGGATTTTTCCGGTAACTTTGCCACTATTGCCCCATCACAATGATGTGGACATGGCTGGATGTTTCTGGAACGTATTGAAGTCAAAGGTTTTCGCGGTATAAATCGCCTATCGCTCGGGCTGGATCACACCACAGTGCTGATCGGCGAGAATACCTGGGGTAAATCGAGCCTGCTGCGCGCCCTCTGGTGTCTGCTGGGGCAGGATGCCGAGCCCTATCAGTTCACCGCCGAGGATTTTCACCAACCGGAAGATCCCGAATTGGCCCCGGCGCGCCACTTGCAACTGGTGCTCACCTTCAGTGAGCACAGACCCCAGATGTGTCAGCACTCCCGTCGGCTGGCCCGTCTTTGCCCCTCCTGGGTGCTGCACAAGGACAAATTCCACCGCATTCACTATCGCGCCAGCGCCGAGCTGCAGGCGGATGGCTCTGTGCTCACCATTCACGACTTTCTCGACGGGGTAGGCAAGAGCCTGCCCATCGCCAACACCCACGAGCTGGTCTGCATGCTGATCACCATGAACCCGGTGTTCCGGCTGCGGGACGCCCGTACCGCTCGCAACGGGGTGGAGACATTGCAGTGGGGAGATCTCTCCGAGCATCGCTTGAGCGAGCTGGCAGACAAGCTGATCGACGAACCCCAGCGGATCGGCGAGCCGGAGCTCAAAGAGGCGTTGCAGGCGGTGCGCCAGCTGATGGATCACTACTTCAACGCCCTGGCCCCCATCAAGAACAAGCCGCGCAGTCAGCGTGACATCATCAATCGCCCCATGACATTGCGCAATCCTGGCAACCTGCATACCCTGCTGCGCCGCGCCGATAACCGCGCGCTGCAGCTGGCGATGGCGGGGATGGCGGCTACCCTGCTGCAAGCGCGTGGCAACCGCGAGCTGGAGGAGGGGGCCCGCCCCATCATGATCCTGGAGGACCCGGAGAGCCGGCTGCACCCGACCATGCTGGCTCTGGCGTGGGGGCTGCTGGAACAACTGCCGGGCCAGAAACTGCTCACCACCAACTCGGGGGATCTGCTCTCTTCCCTGCCGCTCAATCAGGTGCGGCGGCTGGTGCGCCGTCAGCAGGATATCCTCTGTCATCAGCTGGGGGGCGAGCGTTACAGCAGCGACGATCTGCGCAAGATCGCCTTCCACGTGCGGATTAACCGCCCCATGTCGCTGTTTGCCCGCTGCTGGCTGCTGGTGGAGGGGGAGACCGAGATCTGGCTGCTCTCCGAGTTGGCGCAGATCTGCGGTTACAGTCTGCGGGCCGAGGGGGTACGGATCATCGAGTTTGCCCAGTGCGGCCAGTCGCCGCTCATCAAGGTGGCGCGGGATTTTGGCATCGAGTGGCACCTGCTGACCGATGGCGACGAGGCGGGGCTCAAGTATGCCGCCTCGGCCCGTGGCCAGCTCAAGGGCGAGCGGGAGCGGGATCGCTTGACCCAGTTGCCGGCGGCGGACATAGAGCACTACCTCTATCACAACGGTTTTGAAGCTGTGTTTCGTCGCGAGGCCGGGGTGGGCGGGCGCGCCATGTGGAGCGCCAGTCACATCATCAACAAGGCGATCCATCACCGCAGCAAGCCGGGAATGGCGCTGGCGGTGGTGGAAGAGGCGGAGCGGCTCGGCGCCGAGCATATTCCGCCGGTGATCCGCCAGATGTTTGCCCGGGTGGTGGCGCTGGCCCGCGGTCAGGGCTAAAGCCAGCGCCGTATCCCGTCCCTATGGACATGGCTGCCAGCAGGGCACCCTTCAAGGTGGGCCCTGCTGGCGCAAATTGCCCCGGATTGTTTGCCCGCGATTGTTTGTCGCGATTGGGGATAGCCGCCGGTTTGGGTATACTTGCCCCTCTCTGGCGCCCCGGTGGCGCACCTCGAATCTTTACTGCTGGAGGCGTCGTGTTCGTCCAACTCCCTTTTTGGCTCTTTCCTCTCACCGGATTGATGGCGCTTGGCGCGCTGATCGCCCTCGGTATCGTGCTGTGGCGCGGTGATATCTGCCCTGGCCAGCGCTCGCGCATCAGTCAGCAGCTCTTCTCCATCTGGGTCATTACCGCGCTCTCTCTGATGCTGGCGGTGGAAGCCAAGGCGGCCAGCTGGCTCATCTGGAGTGGTGGGGTCGCACTGGTGCTCGGAGTTGGCTTGTCGCTGGCCCAGTCACGGCTGGAGGGCAAGCGCTCAGTCCCCTCGACACTGCTCTGGCTACCGGCGTTGCCGCTCGCTCTCTATGGCATCGGGCTGTTGCAACTGCAGGGCTGGGTGAGCGGTCTGCTGCAGATGGCGATGCTGGGGGCGGCTTTTGCCCATCTGATGCTGCTGCGGGCCCGTCATCGCCTCAAGGCATTCAACACCCTGTTGCCGCTGGCCGGTCTGATGGGTGCGATGGCCAGCCTTGTCTGGCTGGCAGTGCTGGTGGGCTGGCAAGGGGGCGAGGCCAATCTCGATGCCCTGATCCCGGCGGTGGTGACCCAGGCAGCGCTGCTGGTGGCCTCTCTGCTGCTCTGGTTCAGCCCGCTCTACTTGCAGCGTGATACCGCGCCAGTGGTGGTCTCCACCTCCCTGTGTGGCCTGCTGATCGCCCAGATTGCCGCTACCAGCGTGTTGCACCAGCTGATCTGACACTGGCGCTGAAAAGAGAAAGCCCCGAGCCAACACTCGGGGCTTTTGCATATCTGGCTTGCCGGTATCGCAGCCATCCATTAGCAGCAATTAAGCCGCAGTTATCTATCAATAGAAGTCGTCGGCCCCGCAGATAAAGAGGCAGCTGCTGCGCGGTTGGGCGAGATATTCGCGGGTCAACCCCTCCAGTGGCATGCCGAAGGTGCAGATATCTTGTGGCGAGGGGAGGGCGGTATCGAGGATCCGCCGCCAGTAGCCGCCGACCCCCTTGGGGGGGCTCGGCAGGTTGAAGGTGAGGGGTTCCCAGTAGGCGTTGAACAGCACATAGAGCGCCAGCTTGGTCTCGCTCGACAGCGCCGACATGGCGATGGCGTGGGAGTGGGGGCTGAAATCCGGTTGCCCGGCGTTGACTCCGTGCCAGCAGATCTCGCTGTGGCGCAGGATCTCGGTGAGCGACAGCGGCATGCTCTCCTGCTCCGGGCGCTGGAACAGGTGTTTGCGGTATTGGATCAGCTCCTTCATAAAGCGGAACATCTCCTGACTGCGGGCATTGGGCAGCCAGTTCATCCAGCAGGTGGCGTTGTCCTGACAGTAGCCGTTGTTGTTGCCCCGCTGTGTGCGCAGCAGCTCGTCTCCCATCAGCAGCATGGGGGAGCCCACCGAGAGCAGGGTCGCCACCATCATATTTTTGGCCTGGCGCATCCGCAGGGCGTTGATCTGGGGATCTTCCGTCACCCCTTCGTGGCCGTGGTTCCAGCTGAAGTTGTGATCGCAGCCGTCACGGTTCTCCTCCCCGTTGGCCTCGTTGTGCTTGCTGTTGTAACTGGCCCAGTCCCACAGGGTAAAACCGTCGTGGCAGGTAACGAAGTTGATGCTCTTCTCGGGATCGGCGTGGTGATAGTGGTAGATGTCGGGGCTGCCGCAGAGCCGCTCGACAAAGGCGGTGACGCTGTTGTCATCCCCGCGCAGGAAGCGGCGCACATCATCCCGGAACTGGCCGTTCCACTCACGCCAGCGGGCGCCGGCCAGTGACCCCACCTGATAGAGCCCCCCCGCGTCCCAGGCTTCGGCAATCAGCTTGATGTCGGCGATGTTGGGGTCGGTATCTATGGTGCGCAAGGTAGGCGCATTGGCCTGCGGCTGACCCGATTCATCCCGCGACAGAATGGCAGCCAGATCAAACCGAAAGCCATCGACGTGCATCTCCTGACGCCAGAAGTGGAGGCTGTCCATGATCATCCGCAGCACCACCGGATGGGCGCCGTTGAAGGTGTTGCCGCAGCCCGAATAGTTGGTGTCCTTCTGGTTGTTGTCGAGGATGTAGTAGGCCTCGTTGTCGATGCCGCGAAACGAGAAGGTGGGGCCATCATCACCCCCTTCGGCGGTGTGGTTGTAAACCACGTCCAGGATCACCTCGATATTGGCCTTGTGCAGCGCCTTGACCATGTCGCGAAATTCGGTCAGCGGATCATCGCCGCAGGCGTATTGGGCGTGGGGGGCGAAAAAGGACATGGGGCTGTAACCCCAGTAGTTGGAGAGTCCTTTGGGCGCATCCTGAGGATCGAACTGGAACACCGGTAGCAGCTCGACGGCGGTGACACCGAGAGATTGCAGGTAGGGGATCTTCTCAATCAGCCCGAGATAGGTGCCACGCAGCGCCGGATCGACCCCGGAGCTCGGGGACTTGGTAAAGCCCCCCAGATGCAATTCGTAGATCACCGAGCGGGAGAGGGAGTGAGCGGGCAGTTTGTCTCCTTCCCAGTCGTAGTGGCGAGTATCGACCACCTTGTTCTTGGCGCAACAAGCCAGATTGCTGCCTGGACGGGCCGCCGCCCATCGATCGTAATTGGCGCCAAGCTCGATGCTGCGGCCGTAAGGGTCGAGCAACACCTTCTCGGCATCGAAGCGGGTGCCGCCATATGGGCGCCACGGGCCCTGAATGCGATAGGCGTAACGTTGCCCGACCGAGATCCCCTCCACATGGATATGCCAGTAGTAGGCGGTGCGGTTTAGGCGCGGGGAGAGGGGGATCACCTCGGGGGTCGCATCGTCTGCGCTTGCGAAGAGCAGTAGTTCGACCCGGCTGGCGAGGCGTGCCCAGATCGCGAAGTTGACGCCGTTACTGTCGGGTGTGGCCCCCAACTGACGGCAGTGACCGGCGGAGATGCGCATATTCTACCTACCCAAAATGAGGAGTGTTCACCTTATTGAGTGTAGTGCCGGATGCCTGGCAAGGGCTCGATTGCCTGAAAAAACAGCATGATGCTGCTAATGACCGCACTATTTGTCCGATTAATCTACGAATAAACTTTTTTTGAGATATTTACTTGCAATCTGTGCGCTGGCGCCTATTATTGGCGACCTCAGACGCGGGGTGGAGCAGCCCGGTAGCTCGTCGGGCTCATAACCCGAAGGTCGTCAGTTCAAATCTGGCCCCCGCAACCATCTGAGATCCTGACCAGTCAAGCCGGTGTAACCGGTTGGTGGGAAAGGAGAAATCGAACTGGCTACTGCTCGGCCACTTCGAGAAAAATTCGGACGCGGGGTGGAGCAGCCCGGTAGCTCGTCGGGCTCATAACCCGAAGGTCGTCAGTTCAAATCTGGCCCCCGCAACCATCTGAGATCCTGACCAGTCAAGCCGGTGTAACCGGTTGGTGGGAAAGGAGAAATCGAACTGGCTACTGCTCGGCCACTTCGAGAAAAATTCGGACGCGGGGTGGAGCAGCCCGGTAGCTCGTCGGGCTCATAACCCGAAGGTCGTCAGTTCAAATCTGGCCCCCGCAACCATCTGAGATCCTGACCAGTCAAGCCGGTGTAACCGGTTGGTGGGAAAGGAGAAATCGAACTGGCTACTGCTCGGCCACTTCGAGAAAAATTCGGACGCGGGGTGGAGCAGCTCGGTAGCTCGTCGGGCTCATAACCCGAAGGTCGTCGGTTCAAATCCGGCCCCCGCAACCAACTTTTCGTCAGCTTGAGATTGTGTAAACAGTCGAAAGCAGACAAACACCATCAAGCTACTGCTCGGCTTGAGGGTGACAATTCGGACGCGGGGTGGAGCAGCTCGGTAGCTCGTCGGGCTCATAACCCGAAGGTCGTCGGTTCAAATCCGGCCCCCGCAACCAACTCTTTCGTCAGCTTGCGATTGTATAAACAGTCGAAAGCAGACAAACGCCATCAAGCTACTGCTCGGCTTGAGGGTGACAATTCGGACGCGGGGTGGAGCAGCTCGGTAGCTCGTCGGGCTCATAACCCGAAGGTCGTCGGTTCAAATCCGGCCCCCGCAACCAACTCTTTCGTCAGCCTGCGATTGTGTAAACAGTCGAAGGCAGACAAACGCCACCAAGCTACTGCTCGGCTTGGGGGTGACAATTCGGACGCGGGGTGGAGCAGCTCGGTAGCTCGTCGGGCTCATAACCCGAAGGTCGTCGGTTCAAATCCGGCCCCCGCAACCAACTCTTTCGTCAGCTTGCGATTGTATAAACAGTCGAAAGCAGACAAACGCTACCAAGCTACTGCTCGGCTTGGGGTGACAATTCGGACGCGGGGTGGAGCAGCTCGGTAGCTCGTCGGGCTCATAACCCGAAGGTCGTCGGTTCAAATCCGGCCCCCGCAACCAACTTTCTGTACGTTCCCTTCCTGCATTGCCAATCATTGAACAATCCTTCTTGATGCTCGTCACCATCTGGTGATTGCTGCTATTTCTGACGCTTTTTCAAGACCAAAACTGGTCGTATCAACCATTTGTTGGGTATCATCAGGTATCTCTTCATGGATGAGGCACGCGCCTGTGATCACTCCCTTCACCTATCTTCCTCCTGCTATTGAAAGCCGGGATGCCACGCTGGCCGAAGCCCTTGCCCAAGGGCTGCCGTTGCAACTGCTGCTGATCGCCGAAGAGCAGAAGGAGTCCTTGCTTTCGCTGCCCGCCCTTGCGGGTCTCCAGACCCAGCTTGCGCTGGGGAAAAAAGCGCCCTTTACCCTGATGCATGGCAATACCCTGTTGCAGGTGATGTTTGTGGCCGGCAGTGTGACGCGGGATCACCGCCTCTATAAACAGATCCGAGGCTGGATTTCTCCTCTTTCTGGGCTCAATGTGGAGCGCCTCGGGCTGCATCTGGAAGGTTTTTCCCCCTCCGAGCGAGTGATGCTGGCCGAAGTGATGTTGTCAGCCCTGCTTGCCGCCAATATTTCGTTGCCCACCAGTAAGCGCCGCAGTGAAAGCAGCTGGAGCTATCAGCAGATCAAGGTTTCACCCGCGGTGGTGCTGGACTTGGCACGCCTTTACAGCGAAGCGGGGGGGAACGGGCTGGCTCGC
Source organism: Aeromonas sp. 96A (assembly GCF_051919165.1). Classification (NCBI taxonomy): domain Bacteria; kingdom Pseudomonadati; phylum Pseudomonadota; class Gammaproteobacteria; order Aeromonadales; family Aeromonadaceae; genus Aeromonas; species Aeromonas sp. 96A. The sequence goes on from NZ_JBQBFE010000001.1 coordinate 246,487, forward strand.
CATCTGGCGGTGTTGCCTGCCTCCGAGCTGACGGCCGCCAGCTATCGCGAGTTTGTCAGCAAGCTGGCGCAAGATGAGGGGTGGCAGTGCCATCACTATGATCAGGCGCAGCTGGCCGAGTTGGGGGCAGGGGCGTTTCTGGCCGTTGCTCGTGGCTCGGAAGACAATCAGGGGGCCATGGTCAAGCTCAGCTACTATCCACCCAAGCCGGTGCGCCGCATTGCACTGGTGGGCAAGGGGATCTGCCACGACTCTGGCGGTTACAACCTCAAGGTCTCTGGCAGCATGTATGGCATGCATCTGGACATGGGGGGGAGTGCAGTGGCGCTCGGCACCCTCTACGCTATCAGCCGAGCTCAGCTACCCTACGAGGTACACTGCTGGCTGGCCATTGCCGAGAACCATATCGGCCCTCACGCCTATCGCCCCGGCGAGGTGGTGACTGCCATCAATGGCACCTCCATCGAGGTGGTCGATACCGATGCCGAAGGGCGAATGGTATTGGCCGACACCCTGGCGATGGCGGTGCAGGATACTCCGGATCTGCTGCTCGATTACGCGACCCTGACCGGGGCCTGCAAACGGGCGCTGGGTAGCCGCTACAGCGGCGTCTTTACCAATCGCAGCGAATGGATGGCATCATTGGTCAATCTGGGTCAGCGCAGCGGTGAACGAGTCTGGCCCTTCCCGCTTGATGACGATTACGACGACAACATCGAGAGCGAGTGGGCGGATCTGTTGCAGTGTGCGCCTGGCAGTTCGCCGGATCACATCGATGCGGCCCGTTTCCTCGCCCACTTCGTGCCCGAACAGACCCCCTGGCTGCACTTCGACCTGAGCGGTTTTCGCAACAAGGGGGGCAATGGGGTGGTCTCCAGCGAAGTGACCGGCTTTGGCGTGCGTCTCACGCTGGATCTGCTGGCCAGCCCGCTTGGCAGAGTTGGTCGCCAAGCCTCTGAACAATCTGAATGATAACAAGGATTTCTGTGAAACAACCAAGCTATGACTGGGTGCTGTTCGATTTGGATGAAACCCTGCTCGATTTTCCGGTCGCCTCTGCGCTGACGCACACTCTGCAGATCTATGGCGTACAGGCTGATGACGCCAGCATGGCGCAGTACCACGCCCTCAACCACGGGCTCTGGCAGCAGTACAACGACGGCGAGATCGATGCAACGGCGTTGCAGCAGACCCGCTTCTCCCTCTTTGCCCAGCAGGTCGCCGCCGATCCCATGGCAATGAACAACACCTTTCTGGAGCAGATCATTGCCCTTAGCATGCCTCTCGAAGGGGTGGTCGAGACCCTGCAGCAGCTGCGCAGCAAGGTGCGGATGGGGATCATCACCAATGGTTTCAGCGTGCCTCAGCGGGGGCGGCTCGGCAAACTGGGCTGGAGCGAGTGGTTCGAGCCGCTGGTGATCTCCGACGAGATCCGGGTGACCAAGCCGGCGCCAGCTATTTTCCAGCACACCCTCTCCCTGATGGGGCAGCCAGATCCGGCCCGGGTGCTGATGGTGGGGGATAACCCGAAAACCGATATTGCCGGGGCGGCGGCGCAGGGGCTGGCAACCTGCTGGTACAACCCGGCGCGGCAAGCGGGCGAGTGCGATGCAACCCACGAAATCCACCACTTCGCCCACCTTGCCGACATTGTGCTGGGACGCTGATAGCCAGGCTTAACCCATCACGTTATCGGTGACCAAAACGTCCTGGCAAGTTGCAACCAGGGTTGTTTGAAACAGGATTGGGTTTGCTTGAGACTGCAAGGGGAGCTGATGCTCCCCTTACTTATGAGTGTTTTCCTGTGAATGCAGGGATCTGAACTGGTAGCGATCGAGGATCTGCTGATAGTCGGGGCTCTGTTTCAATTGATCGATAGCCTGATTGATCCGCTGCAGTTGCGCCTCAGTGGTGCTCTCTTTGCTCAGCATCAGGTGAACAGGTGTCTGTTCGATATGCAGCAGAATATACAGTTTGTCCTGCACGCCATCCTTACCCTGCCACTCCTGCAGTCCGTAGGGATCCAGAATAAACCCCTGGATCCGTCCCCCTTGCAACATCTTCAGCAGCTGATCCAGCCGCAGGCGCATCTGCAGACGGGGCTGCAGCTCGGGCCTTGCCATCAACTGGCGGAAGGTATTGCCGTAATCAAAGCCCTTGAGCACCCCGATATGAAAGTCAGGGGTGTTGATCAACTGCTCCAGGGTGGTGATCCCGCGCCAGCGAGCGGCATCTTGCCGACGGATGACGATGGCCGTCTCCTCTTCCCGATAGGGGTGGCTGAAGCGGGCATATTGCTGCCGCTCGGCGGTGATATTGGCTGACATGGCCAGTTGAACCGTGCCGAATTTCAGCTCGTGCAACACGCGAGCCCAGGGCATTTCACTGAATCTGGCCTGATAACCGGCACGCAGGAAGATGGCGTTGAGCAGCTCCACATCCAGTCCGCGGAGCTGTTGCTGTTCATTGCGATAACTGAAGGGCTGCCAGTCGACCCAGCCCACGACCAATGACTCTTGTGCCGTAGCCTGGCAACACAAACACCATAACAACAAGAGTCTGTACACAACGCATACCCTCGAACAGGCTGATACGGTTGAGTATTGGACAGGAACGACGGAGTAACCAGTGCTGAGGGTTGAGCGGATGCACAGATGTGCATCCCTCACAGTTCGTGGGCGTGGAATCCCTTGCGATAGCGGGCTTCGCAGCGCGGGCAGCGTTGCAGAGTCGGATCCTGTTCCAGCTGTTCGATGGAAAGCGGCTCTTCACAATCGGAGCAGAGGCCATAGAGGCCAAGATCCATCTGGCAGAGTGCCGCATCGATCCGCTTGAGGCGGGCCACACTCTGCTCTACCTTCGGCAGATCCAGTCGGCTGGTCAGTTCCACCAGTTGATCCTGCTCGCAGTGACCGACCTGTTCGGCCCACTCGTCACGGCGGCAGGCTTTAAGCTGACCGATCAGCGTTTCTCGTACTTGGGCCCAGTCTGACAGCAGGCGATTACGCCAGACAGTCAACTGTGCTTGCGTCATTTCACACACATTATCCCCCACAGGACAGACGACAGATTCGGGGCAGTATAGGGATCCGATAACTTTATCAAGATGATATGCGTCAAGTTAAACGTGGTTAGCTGTGGCTTTTGGCTGCTTGCAGCAGGGCATCGCGGATCGGATCCGTCTCTTTGAGCACCCGGATCTCCTGAAACAGCAGGTCCGCTTCGGGATATTCCCGCTTGAGATAGCTGAACCACTGTTTGATGCGGCTGGGGTAGTAGTCGGCTTTTTCGCTGGCCAGATCCTGCTCGGTATAGCTCACCATCAACTGCAGCACCTCGGCCCAGCTCATGTGCGGGCAGCCGGTTTTCATCACGTTGGCCAGATTGGGCAGGGAGATGGCGCCGCGCCCCACCATGAGGGCATCACAGCCGGAGACGCTGGCGCAGGTGAGGGCATCCTTATGATCCCAAATCTCGCCGTTGGCGGTGACGGGGATGGGCAGGGCGCGGCGAATGGCGTCCACGTACTCCCAGTGGGCGGGGGCCTTGTACCCTTCGCGTTTGGTGCGGGCATGAACGGCCAGCTCGTTGGCCCCCCCCTGGAAGACCGCCTGAGCGTTCTCCAGATAGAGATCCTTGTCGTCGTAACCGAGGCGAATTTTGGCGCTCACCGGCAGATGGGCGGGTACTGCGTCACGCACCGCCTTGACGATGCGGTAGATGGTCTCGGGCTCTTTGAGCAGCACCGCCCCGCCCTTGCTCTTGTTGACCGTAGGGGCGGGACAGCCGAAGTTGAGATCGACGCCGGGGGAGCCCAGCTCGATGGCGCGCACGGCGTTCTCGGCCAGCCACTCGGGGTGTTGCCCCAGCAGTTGTACCCGCACCGGGGTGCCTGCGCGGGTTTTGCCATCTTGCAGCAGTTCAGGGCAGAGGCGGTAGAACACCTTGGCGGGCAGCAGCTGATCGACGACCCGGATAAACTCGCTCACGCAGAGATCGTAATCATTGACGGAGGTGAGAACCTCCCGCATCAGGTGATCCAGTACCCCCTGCATGGGGGCCAAAATAACGCGCATAACGGCTTTCCGACGAGAGTGGCAAGAAAAAAGAGCGCAGATTGTAGTGGGGTTGCGGCCCGCTGTCAGCACCCGCTCAAACTCTGTTAGGCTAGAGGGAGATAAATCACGCAAGGAGAAGGAATGAAGCGTTGGTGTCTAATGGCGCTCGGGTGGCTGGCATTTGTCACCGGTATTGTGGGCATTGTGCTGCCCCTGTTGCCGACTACCCCCTTCATGTTGCTGGCTGCCGCCCTGTTTGCCCGCTCATCGCCCCGTTTTCATCGCTGGCTGTTGACCCATCCCTGGTTTGGCCCGCCCATCGTGGATTGGCAGCAGTATCGCGGCATTCGTCGTCAGGCCAGACGGCGCGCCATTATCTTCATTTTGCTCACCTTTTCGGTGTCACTGGCGGTGGTGCCACTGCTGTGGGTCAAGGGGTTGCTGGTTATCATAATGGTGATCCTGCTCACCTGGTTAATGCGCCTGCCGGTGCTGGAGCCAGTTGCAATGGTGAAGTGAAGTCCCTAAGCTATTGCAGCAATAATGCTATGGAGTCGGCCTGTCATTTTTGCGTGACAGGCTTTTTTATTTCCCGCAGAAGGGAATTGAGAAAAAATGGCCACCCTTGGGTCAAAAAATAAGCGGTCAACACATGAATCCGGAAACCCTGAAATTTATCGAAGCAAGCATCAAGACCATTCCCGACTATCCGAAGCCGGGCATTCTGTTTCGTGACATCACCAGCCTGATTGAGAACGCCGAGGCCTTTAAGGCCACCATCGATCTGCTGGCCAATCATTATCGTGATCAAGGGATCACCAAGATTGTTGGCACCGAAGCTCGCGGCTTCATCTTTGGCGCGCCGGTTGCCTATGCCATGGGGCTGGGCTTCGTGCCGGTCCGCAAGCCGGGCAAGCTGCCGCGCGAAGTGATCGAGGAGTCCTATGCCCTCGAGTACGGCACTGACACCCTGCAACTGCACACCGATGCCATCGTACCCGGTGACAAGGTGCTGGTCGTGGACGATCTGCTGGCGACCGGCGGTACCGTCGATGCGACCGTCAAGCTGATCCGCCGTGCTGGTGGTGAAGTTGCCGATGCGGCCTTCATCATCTCCCTGCCGTCTCTGGGTGGCGATGCCCGCCTGACTGCCGCTGGCATCAAGGTGGTCTCACTGGTCGAGCTGGCCGGCGAGTAATGCCTCTTCGGCCCGATCCTCTGCATCGGGCCTGCATTGAACCGGTGCCCGTGCGGGCATCGGTTTGAAAATCAAGCGATCCCTCCCGCTCTCACCGATAGCCGATACAGCCAGCCCGCCATTTGTGTTAGCATCCGGCCTCAATGCCCTGTCTTCCCTGCATGATGGATTTATGAGCTATCAGGTTCTGGCGCGTAAATGGCGCCCCCATACGTTTGAACAAGTGGTAGGCCAGCAACATGTGCTGACCGCCTTGACCAACGCCCTGGATCAGGGACGGCTGCATCACGCCTATCTGCTGAGCGGTACCCGTGGGGTCGGCAAGACCACCATCGCCCGTATTCTGGCCAAGAGCCTCAACTGCGAGCAGGGGATCAGCAGCCACCCGTGTGGCGTCTGCGATACCTGCCGCGAGATCGATCAGGGCAACTTTGTCGACTTGCTGGAGATTGACGCGGCGTCGCGAACCAAGGTGGAAGATACCCGCGAGCTGCTCGACAACGTGCAGTACCGTCCGGCCCGCGGCCGCTTCAAGGTCTACCTCATCGATGAAGTGCACATGTTGTCGCGCCACAGCTTCAACGCGCTGCTGAAAACCCTGGAAGAGCCGCCTCCCTATGTGAAGTTTCTGCTGGCCACCACGGATCCGCAGAAGCTGCCCATTACCATTCTCTCGCGCTGCCTGCAGTTTCATCTGAAGAGTCTGGATCAGACCCAGATCGCCAAGCAGCTCGAATGGGTGCTGGATCAGGAGGGGCAGCCCTTCGAGCCGCGCGCCCTGCTGGCACTGGCCAAAGCCGCTGACGGCAGTATGCGCGATGCCCTGAGCCTGACCGATCAGGCGCTGGCCCACGGGAATGGCAGCGTGCGCCTCGACAGCGTGCTGGCGATGCTGGGCACGCTCGATCACCGCCATCTGCACCAGCTGCTGGAAGCCATTTTGCGGCAAGATGCCCCCGCGACTATGGCCAAGATCACCGAGATCGCCACCCTGGGCCCCGATTTTGATCAGCTCCACGCCGAGCTGGAAGGCTTGCTCCATCGCATCGCCATGGCACAGCTGCTGCCTGCCAGTGTGCAGGAACAGGGGGCGGATGCTGATTCCCTGCTGCAACTGGCCAAGGCGATGAGCCCAGAAGAGGTGCAGCTCTGCTACCAGATTGTGCTGGGTGGCCGTAAAGATCTGCCTTGGGCCCCCGATGGCCGCACCGCGCTGGAGATGACCTGCCTGCGGATGCTCGCCTTCTCCCCAAGGCGCGATGCCCTGCATCCGGCCAGCCTCACTGCGCTGCCCCCGTCAATGACGAGCAATGCCACTCCGGTAGCCTCCTTGCCGGGAAAGCCCCCGGCCGCTGAATCGGCCGCAGTGGCACCGATCAGCGGCGCCGTGCCTGCACCGCTAGCCAGCCCTGTTGCCAGCACGCCTGTTGCTACCAGTGCAGTGCCCGCGGTTGATGTCTCCCTGCCTGCGATGACGGATGACATCGGCAACCCCGCCGACAGCGAGGAGGAGGCGCAAGCCGCCGAGCTGTTCAGTCAGCAGGATGAGTTGCTGCGTGAAGCTGCGGGCATGGGGTATCAACCCGAGCCCGAGTTGCCCCATGCGCAGCCCGATGTGTCTGCGCACTCAGACGCACAGCCCGCAGATGCGGATGATCGAGCGTCTGCCGCAGCCGATACCGACTATTCCCGTGGCGAGCCGCTGACCGCCCCCTTCGAGCCCGCGCTCGAAGCGACAGCAACGCCTGTTGCCGCTGCTGAACCGGTATCAGCTGTATCGAGCATGCAGAGCCTGCTTGGCAAGCGAAACATGCTGCGCAGCCGCCAGCGTGGTCAGGATGCCCCGGCGGCGCCCGCGCCGCGCGCGGTGCCGGTTGCGCCAGCTCGCCCTGTTGTGCCCGCTGCTGCACCGGCCGTCACCCAACAACCTGCTCCGGTCAGCCAATCGGTCGGGCAGGGGATGGCGGCGATGGGTCACTATGATGATCTGCCGCCGGTGGATCTCTATGGCGACGGTTACGAGCCGCAGGGTGACAACGGGGAATACGAGGAGTACCTCAATCAGGGCTTTGCCGAGCAGACTCAGGTGATGAGCCACGCCCCTGTCACGGCACCGGCCCAGCCAACCGATCTGCCCCCCTGGGATCTCGACGGGCAGCCGAGCTATCGACCCGGCGAGCGCAGCGCTGCGGCGCCTGCGGTGACGGCCGCCCCAGCGACCCAGCCACCCGTTGCCACCACGGCGGTGGCTGCTACCCCTGTGACGCAGGATGAGCCCGTTCAGCCGGTGATGGAGACCATCGACTGGGATGAGCTCGAGAGCGACAGCGAGCCGCAAGAGGGAGAGGCGACTCGCCTTATCCCCTCCTCGCTGCTCAATGGTTGCGGCGAACCTTGGGCCGAGTTGATCGCTCACACTCAGGTGGGAGGGCGGCTGCGCCAGCTGGCCATCAACTCGGTGATGACGCGGGAAGGGGACAAGGTACTGCTAACCCTCAAGCCCGAGCAGCGCCATCTGGTGAGCGACAAGGCGCGCGCCGATCTGGCCGAGATCATCGGGCCAGCGCTGGGTCAACCGGTGCAGGTCGAGGTAACGCTCGGTGTGGTGCCTGACCAGGAGACCCCCCTTGAGATCGAGCACCGCCTTTATCTCGGGGTGCGCGAGCAGGTGACCCGGGATCTGGAGCAGGATCCCAACGTGCAGTTTTTAGTTCAGCGGTTTGGTGCCGTGCTCCATCACGAGAGCATCGAGCCCCTCAACCGCTAAATTCCGTGGCCGGGAGCTCGCTTCCGGTTGAAAAGCAGTTTGGCTGTCCCCATCTAGGACAGACAAGCCCACAGCCCGGCGCTGGATGCCGGATTTCAAGACGAGAGACGACATATGTTTGGTAAAGGTGGAATGGGGAACCTGATGAAACAGGCCCAACAGATGCAAGAGCGTATGCAGAAGGCGCAGGAGCAGCTGGCTCAGATGGAAGTGACCGGTGAAGCCGGTGCTGGCATGGTCAAGGTCACCATGACCGGTAGCCACAGCGTCCGTCGCATCGAGATCGACCCCTCCCTGATGGAAGATGACAAGGAGCTGCTGGAAGATCTGGTTGCCGCCGCTTGCAACGATGCCGTGCGTCGTGTGGAAGAGCAAAACAAGGCCAAGATGGGCGAGCTGACCGGTGGCATGCAACTGCCGCCAGGCTTCAAGATGCCCTTCTAAGGCGACTCTCCCCGCGCATTCTTGCTCCCTTGTCGCTGGCCATTCGGGTCACGGCAAGGGGGACGGCCGAGAGACCCAAAGACGCAGCGTTATTGCTCAGGCGATACGCTGCGTTTTTTATGGGCGCCATGCTGGCGCGGGCGGGCTCTAACTATCCCTTCTGGGGAGAGGTTGCCACAGCGAAGGCCGATTACGCCATGAAACGCAGCGCCTTGTATAGGCGGCACTATTTGTCGATACCCGCTATCGGATATCCCGGTTTGGCGTGGCCGGGCTGGATCGGCATAATGGCGGCTTGCCGTATCGAGGAGATTGTATGAAATATATCGGAGCCCACGTCAGTGCGGCCGGCGGGGTGGAGAATACCATCGCCCGCGCCCAGGCCATCGGGGCCAACGCGTTTGCCCTCTTTACCAAGAATCAGCGTCAGTGGCAGGCGGCTCCCTTGTCGGATGCTACCATCCGTGCCTTCAAGGCGGCCTGTGACAAGGCCGGTTTTCTGCCGGAGCAGATCCTGCCCCACGACAGCTATCTCATCAATCTGGGTCACCCGGATCCCGATGGTCTGGCCAAATCCCGCGATGCGTTTCTCGACGAGATGAAACGCTGCGAGCAGCTGGGGCTCTGTTATCTGAACTTCCACCCCGGTAGCCATCTCAAGCAGATCCCTGAGGCGGCCAGCCTCAAGTTGGTGAGCGAGTCCATCAACTGGGCGCTGGAGCGCAGTGAAGGGGTGACGGCGGTGATCGAGAATACCGCCGGGCAGGGGACCAACCTCGGCTGGTCGTTCGAGCACCTCGCCACCATCATCGAGGGAGTGGAGGACAAGAGCCGGGTCGGGATCTGTTTCGATACTTGCCACGCCTTTGCCGCTGGCTACGATCTGCACACCGCCGAGAGCTGCGCTGCCGTCTTTGCCGAGTTCGACCGCACGGTGGGTTTTCACTATCTCAAGGGGATGCATATCAACGGCGCCAAGTGTACCTTCGGTAGCCGGGTCGATCGCCACCACAGCTTGCGGGAGGGCAATCTGGGAGAGGCGGTATTCCACCACATCATGAATGATGATCGTTTCGATCGCATTCCGCTGATCCTCGAGACCATAGACGAGTCTATCTGGGGCGAGGAGATCAGCTGGTTGCGCAGTCTGGCGAAGTGATACTCAGAAGCGAATCAAAGAGAGGGAGCCGTGGCTCCCTCTCTGCTTTTTCCGTTATTGGCGAGCGGGCCTGCCAGCGGCGCTCCGAGCGGGCGTTACTCTGCGCGGCTCACCTCGGCATCCTTCACCTGAGCCCGGCAGAAGTGGATAAAGTGGCGCAGGGAGGTGGAGTGGTACTTCTGCTTGTGCCAGATAAGGGAGAGCTGGCGCGGGAAGCGACGGGAGAGGGGCAGGGCGATCAGCCGCCCATCTGCCAGGCGATCCGAGGCTGCCAGCCGGGAGATAAAGGAGATGCCAAGCCCCTTCTCCACCGCCAGCATCACCGCCTCCAGGGTGTTGAGTTCAAGCCCTGGTTGCCAGCGGGGCAGCTCGGGCTGGATCTGCTGGATAAACTGCTCGCGGCTGCCCGATTGCGCTTCACGTAATACCCAGGTCTCGCCCCCAAGTCGGGAGAGGGAGAGCTCTTTCTTGTTGGCAAGTGGGTGACCGGGTGTGGCCACCACCAGCATCTCGTCCTGCAGCCAAGGTTCGGCGAGCAGGTCGGGGTGGTGGTTCTCCCCCTCGATCAGTGCCATATCCAGCTCGAAGTTGGCCAGCGCATGGCAGAGCAGGTGAGTGTTGTTGATGGTCACCTTGGGGGGGAGCCCCAGCTCCTGTTTGCTGCTGGCGAGCAGGGTGGGGAGCAGGTAGTTGCCGATGGTCTGGCTGGCACCAAGGCGAAGCTGGCCGCTCGGCTCGGCATCGGGGCTGAACAGGTTCTCGATATCCTGCATCCGGGTCAGCAGCTCTTCGGCGGCCGGTTGCAGCAGGCGCCCCTCGTTGTTGAGCTGCAATCTGGGGTGAATGCGGTCAAACAGCGGGGTGGAGAGCTGGCGCTCCAGCTCCTGCAGCGACTGGGAGACGGCCCCCTTGCTCAGGCAGAGCTCGTTGGCGGCAAGGCCAAGGTTTCCATAGCGGGCAATGGTGGCGAACACTTTCAGCTGCTGCAGGGTCAGTTTCATTGTGTTTGGTTTTCCTGAATGATTGATTCAATTCATTTAGATATCGTAAACGATAAGGGGCCATTATCCTATCGCCATAGTCATCAATAGAAAGGTGTCATCATGATCGCAAGAACCCGTAAATCACTGGCTGCCGCCCCAACCCCCATGGCGGGTCTGGCGCTGGGCATCGCCAGCCTTGGTTGGTGTTGGGAAAATGCCGGTCACTTCGATGGCCGGATGCAACTGCTGGGCGCTGCCATTGCTGCCGTGCTGCTGGTGATCCTGACCTTCAAGTTTCTGCTTCACCCCCGCCTGCTGTTGCAGGATCTCGCTCACCCCGTGGTGGGCAGTGTGGTACCGACCTATGCCATGGGTACCATGGTGGTCTCCAAAGCGCTCGGTATGATTGCGCCGCAAGCGGGCGAGGCCCTCTGGCTGTTTGCCGTGGCGGTTCATCTGCTGTTCCTGGCCACCTTTATCTGGCATCGCGCCAAAGAGTTTGAAATCCACCACATGGTGCCGAGCTGGTTCGTGCCGCCGGTGGGGATCATCGTGGCTGACGTCGCCTTCCCGGGTGGTCAGTTTGCCCCGCTGGCCAACGGTCTGCTCTGGTTCGGGATCATCTGCTATGGCCTGATGCTGCCGCTGATGCTCTATCGCCTGATCTTCAGCCATGAAGTGCCGGATGCCGCCAAACCGACCATCGCCATTCTGGCGGCTCCTGCCAGCCTCTCTCTGGCCGGTTACCTGACCGTCAGTCAGGAGCCGTCACTGCTGCTGGTGGCCGTGCTGTTGGGGATCGCCATCCTGATGACAGGCATCATCTATCTGGCCTTCATCAAACTGCTGCGTCTGCCCTTCTCGCCGGGTTATGCCGCCTTCACCTTCCCGCTGGTGATCGGTGCAACCGCCCTGTTCAAAGTGGCTCATCTGGTTGAAGGGTTTGCGCAAGGGAGTCACTACGTCGAGCAGATCAGACTGCTGGCCCACTTCGAACTGGGGGTGGCTACCGTCATCGTCGGGTATGTGGCACTGCGTTACCTGATGTTTTTTCTGCCGCAGCGTAATACCGAAATGAATAACGGCATGGCCCGCCAGGGTGCTCACCGATAAATCTTGATGATGTGACATCGGGAAATGGATAAGCAGTGCGCTCCGAGAGCGACGGGATAAACGACCAGTCATACGATGGATGGACAAAGAGCCTCCACCCTGGTTGTGTAACGAGCAAAATGCCCCGCAGTGCGGGGCATTTTTTTATGGTTTTTTGATGTGGCGCCCGTGGCGGGCGATTTGCCATGGATTTAACTGGTATTACCTGTCAGGACGACTACAATGCAGCACCACTTTTTCGCTCGACCCCAATACATGTCGTCCCAAGATCCCGTATTTGACTCCTCCTTTGAAGCCCGTTTTCTGCATCCCCGCTACTGGTTCAGCTGGCTGGCGCTCGGTGTGCTGATGCTGCTCGCCTTTGTGCCGGTGCGATTGCGCGACCGTTTGGCCGAAGCCTTGGCACCGCTGGTGTTTCGTATCTCGAAAAAACAGATCTATATCGCCAGAACCAATCTGGAGATCTGCTTCCCGGACAAGAGCCCGGAAGAGCGGGATGCCATTGCACTGACCTCGATCCGGGTCGGCCTCAAGAGTCTGCTGGGATTTGGCGAGTTCACCATGCGCAGCCAGCGTTATCTGATGAGCCGGATGCAGGTGATCGGTTGGGAGCATATCGAGGCGGAGCGGGCAGCCGGCCGTCCGGTGATCCTGGTGGTGCCCCATACCTGGCCGGTGGATGCCGCTGGTTACTGCTTCACCCAGCGCGGGGTGCCGATGTGCACCATGATGAAACGGGCGCGCAATCCGGTGTTTGACTGGCACCTCAACCGTGCACGAGCCAAGAACGGTTGCCGCGTCTATGAGCGCAGCGCCGGGATCAAGGCAGTGATCAGGACCATCAAGAGCGGTCGCAGCTTCTTCTATCTGCCGGATCAGGATCATGGCCGCGAGAAGAGCATCTTCGCCCCCTTCTTTGGTTATCCCAAGGCGACCCTGCCTGCCTTGCCCCGTCTGGTGCAGGTCAGCGGTGCCAAGGCGGTGCCGCTGCTCGCCTGCTATGACGAAGCGAACCACTACTACCGGCTGGAGATTGAGGCACCGTTCGACAACTATCCCACCGAGGATGTGATGGCCGATACCTGTCGCATGAACGACATGGTGCAACAGCAGCTGATGCACCATCCGGGCCAGTATATGTGGTTCCTCAAGATCTTCGATACCCGTGAAGATCAGGAGGGGCTGGATGGCCTTTACGAGGCGGGGATCCAGCGGATCCGCAAGGGATTGTCGCCCCACGGCTGACCCAGAATTTGGATTGATTGAAATGGCCCCAGGTGGGCCATTTTTTATGATAACTAGTCTGATCAGTGCCTTGCAGGTCGATGGCCAGCCTCCCCAGGGTAGAAAAAAATGTCAGGATAACTACAATAACCGTTTGTTTTTGATGACTTGATGGCTGCCATGTCTGCGTTAGATCCGGTATTTGATACCTCATTTCATAGCCGCCTGCTGCATCCCAAATGGTGGGGCAGCTGGTGTGCGCTGGGCCTGCTTTCCCTGCTGGCATTTACCCCCGCGAGACTGAGGGAGCGCTTTGCCGATCTGGTCTCTCCTACCCTGCTGCGTTTTTCGAAAAAGCAGGCCTATATCGCCGATACCAACCTCAAGATCTGCTTTCCCGAGCTGGATGCCGCTGCACGGCAGGCGCTGCTGCTCAAATCGATCCGGGTCGGGCTCAAGACCTTTATGGGCTTTGGCGAGCTCAGTTGGCGCAGCAAGGGGCGGCTGACCCGCCGCATCAAGGTCACCGGCTGGGAGCATGTGCAAGCGGAGCAGGCTGCAGGCCGCCCGGTGATCCTGGTGGTGCCTCACACCTGGGCGGTTGACATGATTGGTCGCTACTTCTCCATGATGGGCATCGAGATGTGCACCATGATGAAGAGCCCGAAAGATCAGGTGTTCGACTGGTACATCAACCGCGAGCGGGCCAAAGCAGGCAAGGTCTATGAGCGTAGCGCCGGCATCAAACCGGCGATCAAGTCGATCCGCGCTGGTGCCAGTTTCTTTTATCTACCGGATCAGGATCACGGCCGCGAGGCGAGCGTGTTTGTTCCCTTCTTTGGCCGCCCCAAGGCAACCCTGCCAGCCTTGCCCAAGCTGGTGAAGCTGACCGGTGCCAGAGCCGTACCCATCTTCGCCAGCTATGACGAGGATGAGGGGCGCTATCTGCTGGAGATCGAGCCGCCGTTTGACCCTTATCCCACCGCCGATCTGCTGGCAGACGTCAAAGCCATGAACCGGGTGGTGGAGATGCAGGTGGCGCGCCATCCCGAGCAGTACATGTGGTTTCTCAAGATATTCGAAACCCTGGAGCATCAGGAGGGGGATGACGGCCTCTATGAAGCAGGGATCCAGCGCATTCGTCAGGGTTTGCCGCCCGAACCTTGAAAATTGGCCCGCTTGCGGGCCATTTTTGTTGGCACAAGCGCCTTTCGTATTTGGTCTGCTGCTGGTGGTTTTTAAGGCGAACGGGTGGACAAAAACAGCGCAAACAGGGGATAACAGGGTGTCTTATGAAAGGGAGAGGCAGGTGAGCGTGCGCGGAGCTATCTTCGAGAGCGGAAATAGGGTAAAAGGGCGGCCATGAAAATTCCAAATCGAATCCAACCTCTGGTTGATGACGGCCTGGTCGATGAGGTCGTCAGCCGGTTGATGAGCGGCAAAGAGGCCGACGTCTATGTGGTGCGCTGCGGCGACGAGATCCGTTGCGCCAAAGTCTATAAAGAGGCGTCCAAGCGCAGCTTCAAGCAGGCCGTGGTCTATCAGGAGGGGCGCAAGGTGCGTAACAGCCGCAGCGCTCGCGCCATGGAGAAGGGCTCCAAGTACGGCCGCAAGCAGCATGAAGAGGTGTGGCAGAACACCGAGGTCGACGCCCTGTTCAAGCTGGCGGCGGCCGGTGTGCGGGTGCCGCAGCCCTATGTCTGCCTCGATGGCGTCCTCTTGATGGAACTTATCACCGATGAGGATGGCAATGTCGCGCCGCGCCTCAACGATGTGGCGCTTACCCCCGAGCAGGCGGTCATCGACCATGCCAAGGTGCTCCGTTACGTGGTGCGCATGCTCTGCGCCGGCCTTATCCACGGGGATCTCTCCGAGTTCAATGTGCTGGTGGATGAACAGGGCCCGGTCATCATCGACCTGCCCCAGGTGGTGGATGCCGCCGCCAACAACCAGGCCAAGGCGATGCTGGAGCGGGACGTCAACAACATGCGCAACTACTACGGCATGTATGCCCCCGAGCTGCTCAAGACCCGTTATGCCCAGGAGATGTGGGCGCTGTTTGAAGATGGCAAACTCACCCCCGATAGCGAGCTGACCGGTCACTTTGAAGAGAGCAGCACCGCCATCGATCTCGATTCGGTGCTGCAGGAGATCGAGAGCGCCGAGGAGGAGGCCTATGCCCGTCAGGCCCGGATGAAGGCGGAGCAGGAAGACAGCTACTAACGGTCTTGCCACGTTCGCAAAAAGAGCGCCTTCGGGGCGCTCTTTTTGTTGGAGTCTCGGTTGAGGTCATCATACCTGTAACTGATCACTGGCTGCTGTAGTCAATAGACCTGCTGTTGCCGGGCGGGGC
The DNA here is from genome assembly GCF_051919165.1 of Aeromonas sp. 96A. Classification (NCBI taxonomy): domain Bacteria; kingdom Pseudomonadati; phylum Pseudomonadota; class Gammaproteobacteria; order Aeromonadales; family Aeromonadaceae; genus Aeromonas; species Aeromonas sp. 96A. Next base: position 261,786 of record NZ_JBQBFE010000001.1, read on the forward strand.
AGGGGGCTAGCTGATACATCTCCAGCCAGTTGCGATCCCCCGGATGGAAGCGCCGCCCCAGCAACACGCCCCCGGCGGCCGTAATGACCTTGCGGGAAGCCAGATTGTCTTGGTCACAGCTGATCAGTACCGGCGCTGCCAGCACCTGTTGTTGTACCCAGCGCAGCAGCACGGTAGCGGCCCCTTCGCCACGGTGAGAGGGGCGGGTTTCGTAACCGATATGACCCAGCCACTGGCGGGTTGCCTCATTGTCACCGTGACGCAGTCGCAGGGTGGCGATGATCTCCTCGCCATCGAGGGCAAAATAGGTGGTGGTCGGCAGGTATCCACTGGGCAAGTTGCGCGCTTCTGCGTGATCCAGCAGGCTCTGTAGCCAGCCGTCCGGGTCAAATTGCGCCACCTGATAGAGCGGCTGTCCGTCCTCGGCGCATTCGGTGACATAGCGCCGGTAAGCCGGGGCATCTGCCAGCCTGGCCGGTCGGCATTGCAGAGCGAGCACTTTGCTCATGACAGGAGCGCGCAGGGCGGCAGCGGTTGCGGCTCGTTGTGGTGGAGCTCCTGTACGCAGGCCCGTTGCCTTCCAGCCTGTTTGGCGGCGTAAAGGGCCCGATCCGCGCGCAGATAGGCCGCTTCAAACCCCTCGTCAGGGTGCAGCGAGGTGAGGCCGATGCTGAGGCTGATGGGGCCACCGGCCAGCGCCCGGGTCGCCTCGGCGATCTGCTGTTGCAGGCTGTGACAGTAGTCGGGCAGGGTATGCGGGTCCGCCATCAGCAGCAGGGCCAGCTCATCGCCGCCAAGCCGACCGGCCATGCCCTCGGCAGGCAGGGTATTGGCGATCACCCGACCCACGGCCCGCAGCATGGCATCACCGGCGGGGTGGCCGTGGCGGTCGTTGATCTGTTTGAAGTTGTCCAGATCGATCAGCAGCAGCTGGCCGGGGCTCGTCACCTCGCGGGCACGCAGGGCAACCTGGCGTTCGAAATAGTGGCGGCTGAACAGGCCAGTCAGCTCATCCTGATTGGCGCGCCGCTCCAGCTTGCGCTGGGTGGCCAGCAGGGCTTGCTGTTGGCGGGTGTGGACCAGGCTCAGCAGCAGATAACTGCGGGCGATGGTAAAGAGCAGGCTGAGCAGGATCACAGGCCCGAGCAGCGGGTCGGTGAAGGAGTTGGCCGCCAGCTCTGGCTGCCAGAGATGTTTGGCGATCCGCAGCAGTTGCAACAGCAGTTGCAGGCCGAGCAGCAGAATGGCAAAGCGCAGCACCCGATAGACGGGGGCCAGCCGCTGGTAGCGCCAGAGCTGCCAGATAAGCAGTGCAATCTGCAGCGAGAGCACGCCGGAGAGCACGATGATCCGGCTATGCACATCAAAGAGGGGTTGCTGCAGGGCGGTCAGGGCAAACAGGACGAAACCGCCGAGGGTAACGGCGGGCAGCAGCCAGCCCAGTTGATCGGCTTCACGGCGAAAGAAGTGGCGCATCCCCCGTTCATAGAGCAGGGTGGTCGACATCAACAGCAGGTTGGTGCAGAGAATATTGGCAAGGGATGCATTTCCCTCGAGGGGGCGCAGCAGCAGGCAGCAAAAAGCCCCCGCGATAACCAGTTCCCCCGCTGACCAGTAGATCAATGCCCTGATCTGGCGATGAGTGTGCCACATGGCGGCGAAAATGGTGGCGACCCCCACATGTGACAGCGTGACGAACAGCACCAGACTCAACAACTGGGCCGAGGAAAACAGACTTGGCATCAAGGGGCTCTCTGGGAAGTCACCTGTGAACGAACAGGCGATGGGGTATCGCCCGCTGGCAGTGGCCGATCACAACATGAATCAAACCTATTATCAATGGGTTAAATGGCCGAATGTGCTCATCTCCGACTTCTTGCACGATGGCAACTGCTGACTCGATTTATCAGCGCACAAGGAGCCATTTTATTGTCTTGTCAGTCAATTTCGCTGCGTGAAAGGTGGTGTTGGCGGCAGGGTAAACCCAACCGCCAGACGTTGTGCTAATCGCAGGTCGCAGCTGGCAAGCGCATCATGGTTGCCTTCCGGCCCAGATGGGTCAGCAGACGGCGCACATCGTCGAGGCGGATGATCAGAGTAGCGGTGTTGACCAGCGGATGGCACTGCACCTGTTCGGCCTGCCATATGGCCTCGTCCACCACCAGCTCTACCGCTTTTTCCCTGTCGCGCACCATGGCGAGCAGGGTCACCGATCCCGGGGTGAGGCCGAGCACCGCATCGAGCCGCTCGGGGGAGCCAAAGCTCAGCCGCTTGACGCCGAGCATGGCAGCCAGCGCCTTGAGGTCGACCCGGTGATCCTCCGGACTCACCACCAGAAACAGCCGCTCGCTTTTCGGATCGCGCAAAAAGAGGTTTTTGGTCTTGGCTGCGGGCAGGTCGGGCAGCAGCTTGCTCGCCTCCTCACAGGTAAATACGGGGGGATGATCGACACGCTGGTAGGGGATCGCCAGCTGATCCAGCAGAGAATAGATTGCCACAGATACTCCTTTCGTCGGCGAAGAGTGGTCAGAACGGGATGAGCGGGAATAACGACCGGATCGAGCTTACCAGTTTGACTCCCGCCTCGCAGCCAGCGTGATGATTGCGAGCAGGCACTGTATGAACGTACAATAGTCCCATTCTCGGACAGCCCCTTTACGCTTCATGACTGCAACCCAGCCCACCGTACCCGCCACCCCGCCCCTCGACGGTTTTATCCTGACCCGCCACGGTCGGGACGTGCGCGGCCGCAACGGGCTGCCTGCAACCACCGAAATCGTGATGTGGCTCTGGAGCGCGCAGGGGCCGGTGCGGGTGGTGGTGCCGGGGCAGGAGCCGGTGTTCTTTTTGCCGCAGAGCCATATGGCAGAAGCCGCCGAGCTGTTCAAAGGGGCCGGGGTGAGCGGGCGGTTTCGCCGCCTGCCGATGCACACCTTCGACGGTCGGCCTGTAGTGGGCTGCTATTTCATCACTCTGAGTGCCTTTCACCGTGCCATCGAGCTACTGCTTATTCGCGGGCTGGAGCACTTCGAGGCGGATATCCGGCTGCCGGAGCGGTTTCTGATGGAGCGTTTCATCACCGCTGGCGTGCGCTTCGATGGCCGGGCGGTAAAAAAGGGGGGCAAGCAGGGCTACTGGGAGGTGAACGAGGCGCGCTGCGCGCCGCAGGCGGTGACGCCAACCCTCTCCTGGGTGTCGCTGGATGTGGAGTGCGCCATGGACGGGGCGCTGTTCTCGGTCGGCCTTTACAGCGAGCAGGATGCGCGGGTCATCATGATTGGCACCCCGGAAGCGGATGCCGAGAGCTGGGGCACCCAAGTCCAGTGGGTGGCGGACGAGAGCGCCCTGCTGAGTGCGCTGGAGAGCTGGTTCAGTCACCATGACCCCGATCTGGTCATCGGCTGGAACGTGGTCAACTTTGATTTTCGCCTGCTGCTACGCCGCGCCGAGCTTAACAAGCGGCGGCTGCGGCTCGGGCGGGGTCGTGAGCTCTGCTTCTGGCGCTCGTCACGGGGCGATCCCCAAACCGGCAACGTCATTATCCCCGGGCGCATGGTGCTCGATGGCATCGATACCCTCAAAAGCGCCACCTGGCAGTTTGCCAGCTACAGCCTGGATGCGGTGGCGAGCGAACTGCTCGGCCGTGGCAAGGATATCGAGGATGTGGCCAATCGGGGGGAGAAGATCACCGAGCTGTTCCACTCCGACAAGGAGGCGCTGGCCCGCTACAACCTGGAAGATTGCAAGCTGGTGTGGGAGATCTTCGATTACTGCCACCTCATCCCTTTTGCCATCGAGCGCGCTTCCCTTACCGGCCTGGAGCTGGACAGGGTGGGGGGCTCGGTGGCGGCCTTTACCAACCTCTATCTGCCGCGGCTCCATCGTGGCGGCTACGTGGCCCCCAATCTGCCGGCCGACGGGGGGCTGGCAAGCCCCGGCGGCTATGTGATGGACTCCAAACCCGGCCTCTATCGCCACGTGCTGGTGCTCGATTTCAAGAGCCTCTATCCCAGCATCATCCGCACCTTCTGCATCGATCCCATGGGGCTCATCGAGGGGCTGCAGCATCCCGAGCACGCGATTCCCGGCTTTCGCGGCGCCATGTTCTCCCGCGAGCGGCACTTCCTGCCGGATCTCATCGCCACCCTGTGGGCGGCGCGGGATCGGGCCAAGGCCGCCAGCAACAAGGCGCTCTCCCAGGCCATCAAAATCATCATGAACTCTTTCTACGGCGTGCTGGGTTCAGGGGGCTGCCGTTTCTATGATCCGCGCCTAGCCTCGTCCATTACCCTGCGTGGCCACAGCATCATGCAGCAGACCCGCGAGTGGATTGAGGCGAAGGGGTTCGAGGTGATCTATGGCGACACCGATTCCACCTTTGTCCATCTGGGGCGCGAGACCAGCTCGGATGAGGCGGACGAGATTGGCCAGCGACTGGCTCAAATGATCAACGATAACTGGGCTGCACTGATCAGGCGCGAGTTCGACCTGCCGAGTTATCTCGAGATCCAGTACGAGACCCACTATCGCCGCTTTCTGATGCCCACCATCCGCGGCTTGGAGAAGGGGAGCAAGAAGCGCTATGCGGGGCTGGTTGGCAAGGCCAGTGAGGGGAGTGAACAGCTGGTGTTCAAGGGGCTCGAATCGGTGCGCACCGACTGGACCATGCTGGCCAAGCAGTTCCAGACCCGCCTCTATGAGCTGGTGTTTCACGATGAAGATCCCAGCGGTTATGTGCGCACCATGGTCGATGAGACCCGCGCCGGTCGTCACGACGATCTGCTTATCTACCGCAAACGGCTGCGCCAGAAGCTCGAGGAGTATCAGAAGAATGTACCGCCCCATGTGCGGGCGGCGCGGCTGGCCGATGAGGAGAACCTGCGCCGCGGTCTGCCCCAGCGCAATCAGCATCGGGGCGCCATCGCCTATCTGATGACCCTCAATGGCCCCGAGCCGCTGGAGTACCGGCGCAGCGCCATCGATTACGAGCACTATATCGACAAGCAGTTGCGGCCCATTGCCGATGCCATCCTGCCCTTTATCGGCGAATCGTTCGATCGGATCTGTGGTCAGCAGCTGGATCTTTTCTGATTGGTGCAAGTTGGCACTTTACTTCCCATGAATACTGGATAAAAATACAGTTATAAATCATGGAGAAGTTTCCTATGCGTCTTGAAATCATCATCGACAGAAAACATCAGATCCCGACCTCGACCATGGAGGCGCTGCGTCAGGAGCTGCTCAAGCAGCTTGGCGAAAAATTCCCCGACATCCATGTGCGGGTCGCGCCGGGCAGCTCCATGGCTCTGACCGTCAGCCGTGCCAGCAAGGAAGACAAAGAGCTGGCCGAAGCCATGGTGCAGGAGGTGTGGGAGAACGCCGACAGCTGGATGCCGGAAGAGAACGTCGCCTCCTGATCCCGCACTGTCAGTGGATAAACGGGTATGCCCGCTACTGATCCGTTGACCTTCGGACAACAAAAAACGCAGCCAGGTGGCTGCGTTTTTTGTTGGTGGTGAGAGAGAGGTTCGCGGTGGCTTGTCTGACTCTGGGTTGAGCCATGCCCGTTACAGCCCCGCCCAGCTTTTCAGGCTCTGCTGCTGCACTCGGCGATTGGCTTCGCTGATCTCCCCTTTGGCGCGCAGATCGGCCAGTGCGATAGGCAGTGCGGTGCGGATCTCGGCACTGCTCATTCCGGCTTTGAGGGCCGGGTGATAGGCCATCTTTAGCAGCACATAGTCCAGCCCGGTCAAAAAGCTGTCGATGCTGTTGTCATTGAAGATGGAGGGAAACACCTTGTCCGAGTCGTTGGGCAGCCCCATCACCTGGGTGAACTCCTCCACCACGCAGTCGAGAAAACGCCCCTTGGCTCTGCTGTAGTCTACCGGAATGATGATGGTGGCACGTCTGATCTCGTGTTTTGCATTGGTTGCGAAATTGGCAAGGCAGAGCCCCTCCTTGAGCGCCATCTTGACCGATGGATCGCCCCCCATGGTGCGGTTGGCCCAGCTCTTCATCTTGCTGTAGTCGGTCATGATCAGGGTGAGGTTGGGCTTTGCGGCCACCATGCTGATGGGGTGGCCGGTGATGCGGGCCAGATGGGCTGCCTGTACCTTCACCACGTCGGCCTGCAGCGGCTTGTCACCCGACTCGTTGATAAGTTGCAGCCGGATCGGCTGCTGCCAGCGGGCAAAACGGGTCTGCCTGGCTTCGCCATACTCCCGCTCCATGACGATGGCCATAAAGCTCTCGACCAGATAGCTGTCGCTCTGCCAGCGCTCATCGGCACGGGCGCAGTGGCCCGCGAGCAAAAGCAGCAGCGCCAGCAGCCCGCGTGACGCGCGGCGGGGACGGGCAGCGCGGCCCAAGCTGGCCATTACCAAAGTGGCAATAAAGCGGGTGGCACCAAAGGGGGTTGCGGCAAATGACATGTTTCCTCCCTGAAACGGTTGTCAGCCTAGCGGTTGGCCTTGTCGATATCACGCCAGGTGAGCCAGAGTCTGAGATCAAACTCCAGTTGATGATAGTCGGGCTCCATGTGCTGGCAGAGCTGGTAGAAGCTCTTGTTGTGATCCTTCTCTTTGATATGGGCCAGTTCGTGCACCACGATCATTTTCAGGAACGGGGGCGGCGCCTCCTTGAACAGGGCGGCGATGCGGATCTCGTTCTTGGCCTTGAGCTTGCTGCCCTGTACCCGGCTGACGTAGGTGTGCAGGCCGAGGGCATCCTTGATCACGTTGATCTTGCCATCGAACACCACCTTTGACAGGGGCGCCGAGCTCTTGAGGTAGCGGTTCTTCAGCTCCATGGTGTAGGCAAGCAGCGCCTTGTCGCTCTGGATCTGGTGGCTTTCCGGATAGCGTTTGGCCAGCATCTCCCCCAGCTTGCCCGCCGCAATCAGCTGTTGTACCTGTGCCTTGAGGGGGTCTGGATAGCCGCCCAGATAAGTCAGTTCCGCCATGGTGTTACTCGTTACATCAAAAAGAGCGTCATTGTAGTTATCTCGGGCGGGCTTGCCTACTGCGGGCCGCTGCTGCAAGGGGCTCTGGCGCAAGAAAAAGGGCGGCCATTGCAACAATGGCCGCCCTGCGGGGCGTATTGACGATCAGCGTCGGCGATAGAGACCCGGATCCACCTCTTCGTAGTGGCTGGTCAGGTATTGATAGAAGGCGAGATGGGAAGGCGAGCTCGGTTTTTTCAGCTCTTCGCTCACCCGATCCGGCTTGGCGATGATGAACTTCGGGCTCTGGCGCTGGATATCGGCCAGCACCCGCTCGCGCACGTCATAGGGCGGATTGACGTTGGCAAAGAAGAGGTAGGCGGACGCCGGCTGGCGATCGGTCCAGAGATAATATTGCGGCTGGATGCCATCGACCCAGATCTTGTCGCTCGGGACTGTCTCGGCCGTGATGCGATCGACCCGTACCTGCGCGGCCGGATTGAAAGGGCGACCCTTGAGGGTGCCTTCCCAGGCGTTGTTGATCATCAGCAGCAGCATGGCCAGCGTTGCCAGCCAGGGGGTGGCACTGCGCACATCCCAGGCTCGCCAGAGGGGGATGAGGATCAGCACCGGCAGCGCCCACAGCAGGCTGGTACCGAGCACCTCGTTGACCCGCTCGAGGGACCACTCCTTGGTGCTCCAGCCAAAGGCGAGCTGCTGGGCCAGCAGCCAGCTGGCGGTGAGCACCACCAGCGAGATGCAGAGCAGGCCGATGGCATCAGCCTGCTGTTCGCTGCGATCCAGCAATACCGCCAGCGGCAGCACTGCCAGTTGCAGATAGAGTACGTCGTAGTGATCGAACACATGGCCGGAGACCGAGTTGGCGATCAGGGTAAACAGCACCCCAAACAGGGTTGCCAGCAGGGCGGGCAGATACCACTCCTGACGGCGGCTCAGCATCAGAATGATGAAGGCGGGCAGCAGCATGATAAGGCCGGTGCGTAGCAGGCCGACGGCGCCCACCATGGGGGAGAAGCCATTGCCGTAGCTCCCCTCGAAGAAGATGTCGAAGGCGTAGTATTTGAAGGCCGCCAGCAGATCATGCTGCTGGAAGTAGGCGTAAAGCGGGCCGCCAATCAGCGCCAGACCGAGTAGGCTGGAGATGAGCAGCAAGATGGCATCACGCCACTTCTCATGCAGACACCAGTGGCAGAACAGCACCAGATACCAGGCGCCCCAGAAGGCGCCGTTGTTGGTGCGCATCCAGGCGACGATGGCGAAGGTAAGGGCCGCCACCAGTGCCGGCCACCAGCGAAACCCCTTGTCCAGCAGCAGGGTGATGAAGGCCCACTGGGCGATGAGGGCGAGGTGGAAGGTCCAGTCCTCAGTCATGTTGCCGTAGTAGTAACGGGTGCCGTAGAGAGCCAGCACCGCCAGCATGGCGCCGAGACGCGCCTTGAACGAGAGTCCAAGCTGGGCAAAGGCTTGCCAGCTGGCCAGCAGTCCGAGCCAGCAGAGCACCCACTCCAGCGCCCAGATCCCGACAAAACCCCCCATTCGATAGCCCAGCGCATCGAGGGCGAAGATCATCGGCCCCTTGATGTCGATCATGTCGCGATAGAGCACGCCACCTTCGCTCCACATCTTGCCCATCACCGCGAACAGCGAGGCATCAAAGCCTGGCGCCATGGCGTGGAAGAGCGGGTTGCGCAGACAGAAGAGCAGCGCCAGCAAGGCGGTCAGCAGCACAATGGCTGGCTTGATACCCGGGTTGACGCGAGGGGGAGTGAAACGGATGGAGTGATTCATGAAGTCGCCTGTTCCTGCAGCTGGTCTTGAAAGCGGGCCTATCTTGCCGAGCTAGTGAGTGCGATGCAATGGGGCAGGCCCGTGTGGGGCAAATATTCTCGAAAAAGCCCGGTTCTTGCAGGGAACCGGGCGCTGGCTGCGGCAATATTGGCCGTCAGGGGGATGTGGCAAAGCATCCCTCCGATATCAACTGAAGTACTCAACCAGGGGCGGCTGCGCTTCCAGTGTCGGAAGGTGACGGGCCCAGCGGATAAAGGCGTCGGCCAGGGTGATGCCGAGCTCCTGATTGTGCTGGGTTAGGGTCCGCGCCAGTGCGGTGTAGCCCTCCTTGCCGGAGGCGGTATAGGCGCTCGACACTCCGCGATAGACCTGTTCGGCATTGACCGCTTGCCACTGGCCGGGGGCGGCTTCCCACTCCAGTCGGGTGATGCGCTGACCCTTGGGCCGATCGGCCTGATAGGTGAATCGCACCCCTGCGGTGTAGGGGAAGCTGCCGTTGCCATTGCCGACCACGCCGTTGTTGGTGGCGTTGTCGATGGCATTCTCCAGCGCCTCCGCCAACTCGTGACCGTGCACCCGATAGAGGGTGAGGGGAATAGCAAACGGCAGCAGGCGACCGGCGATATCCGCTTCGCTCAGGGGGCCCGGCTCCAGCGAGCAGCGCACGCCGCCGGCGTTGTGCAGGGCAAAGTCCACCTCGCCTACCTGTTCACGGGCGGCGGTCAGCATGGCGCTGGCCACCAGCGGGGCGAGCTGGCTGCCGTGGGGCAGGGTGGCATCTGGCAGCCGCTGATGGGGAAGTGGCGCCGCCAGTCGGGTGACGATGCGCTGGCTCATTGTCTCTATCTCAGGCCGATAGCGTTTGGCCAGATGTTGTTCAAGCTGTGGATCCGGCTCGCAGAAGGTGAGCCCGACAGGTGGCGTGGAGGCAAATGGCCAGGGCTGCCAGGGGAGCCACTCCAGCTGCCCCTCACTTTGCACGACGCGGCCTGCCTCATCGAAAGTGAGCTCGCAGACACCGAGGCAGAGGGCGCTGTGGCCAGCATGCAAAATAGCCACCCCGTTGTTCATCAGCGGATAGCTGCCTTCGCTTGGCAGACCCAGCGGCGCGAGATCGCCGAGCAGGCTGTGGGTATGGCCACCGATGATGAGACTGAGCTCGGGGAAGCGCTCGGCCAGCAGCTTGTCCTGATCCAGCCCGAGGTGGCTCAGCAGCACGATATGCTGGATCCCTTCGCGCTTGATCTCCTGCAGCACCTTGGTGAGGGTGTCGGCGACCGCGTGGAAACGGGTGTGGGGATCCGGGTTGGCGATGGCAGCCATCTGGGCGAGGGTGATGCCGAGCAGCGCAAAGGGAACCCCGTCGATCACCCGACGATGCCAGGGCTGATGGGCGTCGTAGAGGTGGGGAATATCCCACAGCCCGAGGGTTGTGTCGGCAGGCTCCTGACTGTTATCCAGATTGGCGGCCAGCACCGGAAAATCGAGCTGGCGCAAGAACTCCACCAGTGGGCCGTTGCCCAGATCGAACTCGTGGTTGCCGAGCACCATGGCATCGGGGGCCAGCATGGCGAGCAGGTCGGCGTTGGCGCGCCCTTTGAAGCGGTTGAAATAGAGAGAGCCCTGAAAGGAGTCGCCACCGTGCAGAAACAGAAAACGCTGGCCGGCTGCTGCGGCTTGGGCACGCAGTTGGGTCAGTCGGGTCAGGATCCGGGCATAACCGCCGCACTGGGTGCGCCATTGGCCTTCACCGACAGGGGAGAAGCTCATGGGCGCGCCATCGAAGTGGGAGTGGCAATCACTGAAATGGGCAAGTTGAACCGTAATACTCATCTCGGTCCTCCTTAGGGGAAAATGAGCACCGAGTCTACTGCAAAGGGGGGGGAGGATACCAGCCCGGCAGGGTGCCGGGCTGGTCAATGATCAGGCGGGTACCATGATCTGGGTGGCGACGATCACCACCAGCAGGCCGACGGCGACCGGCATACTGGTGCGCTTGACCACCTCAAACGGCGAGAGCTTGCCCATCCCGGCACAGGCGACCACCACCCCGGAGACCGGAGAAATGGTGCGACCCAGGTTGGAGGCTTGCAGCATCGGGATCACCAGATAGGCCGGGTTGATGCCAAGGCTGCTGGCCAGGTTGGGGATCAGCTCCACGAAGGCGTAGAAGGGGGCATTGCCCGAGCCGGTGGTGAAGGCAGCCAGGGTGGTGATCACCACCAGCGACAGCATCATGATCAGGCCGCCGGAGCCGAGATCCTGCGCGTGAGCCAGCAGGGTGTCGATAAAGCCGATGGTCATCAGACCCTGGGCGAAGACGCCGGCACCGACCAGCAGCATGACCACACCGGCAAAAGCGTCAGCCATGTTGCGCCAGCAGACCTGCAGACCGTCCAGCAGCTCCTTGCCATTGCGGATACGCATGAGTTCCAGCAGGCTGGCCAGCACCATGCACATGACGATGATGGTGACGATATCCAGTTGTGGGCCCCATTTACCGTCAAATACCAGCACCCCGATGATGGGGGTAAAGGGCAGGATGGCGTAGAAGGCAGGCGCAGTCGTCACCAGATCACCTGGGGCGACCGGCTCGTTGTGCTCACCGGATGTTTGGTCAAGGTAGCGCTGCCAGAAGAAGTGGGTCACCGCCATACAGGCGATCGCCACCAGCGAGATGGGCAGGGTCAGTTTGAAGGCAAAGTCCAGCAGCGGCATGTTGGCGGCCTGAGCGGCCATCACCACGTCCCCTGAGGTTGGTGCCAGAATGATCGCGGCTGGCGAGGCGCACACGGCCGCCGCCGCGCCACGGGAGATCCCCATGTTGACCATCAGCGGGAACAGGGTTGCCATCAGCAGCACGCCGAGGCCGGTGGCAGAGCTCACCGCCAGCGACATGGCGCAGGCCACCAGATAGGCAGCCACCAACAGGATATAGGGGGACTTGATGATGCCGAGCGGTTTGCTGGCCAGCTTGACCAGAATGGTGTTGGCGCCGATATGGCTCATGTAGCCGGCGAAGCCGCAGAGCACCATGATCAGCATCCCCAGTCCACCGCCACGGTCATTGAGCAGGAAGCGGACGTATTCGAAGATATCGGTAGCGATATAACCGGTGCTGACCACCTTGCTCGGCAGTACCGGCTTGCCCATCATGGCGGTGATGACCAGCAGCAGCAAGCCGCCGCTCAGCAGCACCCCGGTCGCGGAGTATCCTTTGAAAATGGCACGGCCCACCACCAGGGTGATCAGGGTGCCAACGATGAGTTCCAGCATATGTTGCCTTCTGATTGGATGAGAGTGGAGGGAGTCTATTCCGATAGGGGTAGAGTGGCGACTGGAAACAGGATGTTGTGTGAGCTAAATCAACGTTTAACCCCATGAACAGAATTAAAGAAAGGTAAAGGTACTTTACCCAGCGGGTTTGGCTACCTACCCTTGCCAGCCTTGGTTGTCTTTTGAGGCTTTTATATGGTGGTTGGTGATTTTTCAGGCATTAAACGCTCTCTTTTTCTGCTTGCAATGCTATTTTCACCTACTTGCGTGTTTGCGGTAACCAATGACGGTTTTCATCAAACCGGTCCTCATCAGGCGGTCGCCATGCGGCGTCTCATGGCTCCTCACTCTTACGGCGTACTGGTGGTTGCCGAGGGGAACAGACCCCGTTTTGCCGCGCTGGCATCCAAAACCACCGAAGCAAACTGCCTGGCCCGTCATGCCATCCGGGTAGATGGGGTTGCGCTGCTGGTCACCCCGAGATTCTATGCCAGAGAGGGAAAACGGGGACTTTGCGAGCTGTGGCTCAATGAGGGGGCAGATCAGGACTTTTTTGCCAACCGCCTTAAAAATGATCATTTTATTCAGATAGATGGTCATGACATCAATGTGAAAAACTATCACCTCGACTGGCAGCGCATCAGCCGTCATGCTCAATAAAAATACAGTTTTGGCCTTGTGCCATACTCTGCTCACGCAACCTGTGAGCGTGCTCTGATTTCTGGGCGCATCATTGTATTGCGCCGCCTCGTCGTCACACATAGGCTATACCCGTCATCTGTGTGGCGGTGGGTTTCACCAAGGTTGGTACTCCGCCCGTGCAATCAAGGAAGGTAGTCTGGCATGGTCAGCAAGGTTTATGGAGTAGTGGGGGTCGGGTTGTTGCTGTTGCCCCTGATGAGTCAGGCTCAGCCGAGCCGGCCGCAAGTGGTGCCAGAGTCCCGCATCAATGTCCGTTTTTATGAGGTCAATGCAACCAGTCCGGAGCAGCTTGCCCGGGCGATTGCCCAGAGTGCTCCCAAGGTGAATGGCAAGCCCGTACTCGGCAAGGCGAGTTATCAAGTGGACTGGCAGCTGGATACCGAGCAGTTGCCGGGGCGCTGCCAGCTCAACCGGGTGACGGTGACCACCAACGCCACTGTGTTGCTGCCCCGCTGGCGTCAGAGCGCGAACAGTAACGATCCTGCCCGCCAGCGCTGGGGGCGGCTGCTCTCCAGCATGTTTGACTACGAATCCCGCTTCAAGGAGATGGTGCTGCAGGGGGCCAATCAGGTGGGTGGCGCTATTGCTGGGCTACCCGGACATGCAGATTGTCAGGCACTGCGCTATGCCGCGTGGGCAGCAGGCAGTGGCGAGCTGAACAAAATCAAGGGACGGCTCGACGGATTCCAGCGTCAGACAGGTTACGGCGAACAACTCGGGGTGCACTGGCCCAAGTAAGCGCTATCTCAAGACGCAATATCCAGCATCGCACGATTTGATAAATAGAATGGCCGCCCGATGGGCGGCCATTCTATTTGCTTGCAGAGTCCGGTTCAGACCAGCGCCTTGCCTTTGAGCAGTTTGCGCACCCAGTAACGGGCTGGGTGGAGCGCTTCCAGCAGATCGGCGGCCAGCGGCAGTGGATCGCCGCAGATCTCGCTGGCGAGCAGCTCGCCACAGAGCGGCGCCGAGCAGAGACCCCGAGAACCGAGAGCCCCCAGCACATAGAGGCCGGGGTGAAGGGGGAGTGGCTGGGCGTTGTGCTGATCATGTTGCAGCTGCGCGTAGTGATCCGCCAGACCTTGCAATCTGGGCACTGGCCCCACCACCGGTAGGTGATCCCGACTGGCACAACGCCCCCCTACGCGCGCCTCGTTGCCGCTCACATCCACTTCGGCGGGCCAGGTTTGCTCCGGCAGGCAGGCTTGCAACCGCACCTGATTCTGGATTTGCTCCTCGGCTCGAAACTCAAGGCTGCTCTGGTTGCGGCCATAACTGGCGCCGATGCAGTGTTGATCGTTGTGCATAGGTGTGAGGTAGCCATCGTAGCAGAGCACCGTGTTGAGCTGACTCAAGCTGGCTGAGGTTGGCACATGACTCACCTGACCGCGCACCGGATAGAGCGGCAGCTCGGCAAAGGGGAGCAGTGCTGGCAACTGGTGTCCGGCGGCGACCACCAGATTGGGGGCCTGCCAGTGGCGGCCATCCTGGCTCTCTACTTGCCAGCCATCGGCCAGTTCAGTAATAGCGACCACCTCGGTGTTGAACACGACCTCCAGCAGGCCGCTGGCTTGCGCCTCTTTCAGGGCGGCTCGGGTGAGATCGGCCGGACAGAGCCAGCCTCCCAGCGGATAACTGACGCCGCTGTGGCCGCAGGGCAGGCCGACTACTTGTTCTACTTCCGCTGTCGATAGGGGTTGCATCAGTTCGGACGGGAAGGGGCCCTGACTCATCTTGGCTAGCTTGGCTGCCGATTTGTCGTCATAACCGAGCTGGGTTACCCCGCACAGTGCAAAAGCGATGGGATGACGCTCGGCCAACGCCAGCAGCCGTTGGCGGGCATAGCCAAAGGCGAGCGAATAGAAGCGTGACAGGGCATCGTGCTCGCCGTTAAGCAGTGGATAGAGGGCTCCTTGGCGGTTGCCCGAGGCGCCGATGGCCGGTTCGCCATCTGCACACAGCAACGTCACCTTGCGACCCCGCTCCACCAGAGAGAGTGCCGTCATGGCCGAGGCGATGCCGCCGCCGATGATCACTACTTCGCCAGCGCGTCCGGCAGGACGGGCATACCAGGGGGCGATGGTCTGCTGCGGCTGCTTGTCGGTGCGATCCCCCACCAGCATCTCCCGCTTGCTACCGTGGCCCTTCACCTTCTTCATGGCAAAACCGGCGGCAATCAGGCCGCGACGGACAAAACCGGCACAGGTAAAGGTGGCGATGGAGCAATCGGGACGGGCGAGGCGAGCGAGACCATCAAACAGCTCCTGTGTCCACATCTCCGGGTTCTTGGCCGGGGAGAAACCATCCAGATACCAGGCATCCACCAGCCCCTTTGCCCGGTGAGGCACCTGCGGCAGCATATCCTTGATGTCGCCAAACCAGAGATCGAGGCGAATGCGGCCACCCGCAAAATGCAGGCGGTGGCAACCGGAGACCGGCAGCGGCCATTGGGCGACAAGATCCTGACTCAAGTGGCCAAGTTCAGGCCAGGCGGCCAGCGCCTTGCGCAGATCGTCCCGGGTCAGAGGGTATTTCTCGAAACTGATGAAGTGCAGACGGGAGCCGTTGCCGGATTGAGGCGCCTGTTCCAGGAAGGCTTGCATTGTCGCCAGAAAGTTAAGGCCTGTGCCGAAACCTGTTTCACCTATCACGAAACTGTCACTATCGTGGTGCGAAAATCGCGCAGGTAGCCGGTTTTGCTGCAAAAAGACGTAGCGGGTTTCACTTAGACCGTTATCATTGGAAAAGTACACATCCCCGAAGTCACTGGAGACAGGAGTTCCCGCTTCATTCCAGTCCAATCGGGCATGATGTAAGGATGTTTGACTCACGTTTTCCTCGGCTCGCGTCACAAAATCGCGGGCATTCTACGTGAAAGCAGACCAGTTTGGCAGCCGAAAGCGGGTAGACTTGGCGCCAGTTTTTCCAGACGAGATGAATTAATGAGAAGAGCAGTGATCACCGGTATCGGCGTCATCTCCAGTATCGGCAACAACAAGGAAGAAGTGCTGGCCTCCCTGAAAGCAGGTAAATCCGGCATCACCTATTCCGAGCAGTTCGAGCAGCACAACCTGCGCAGCCGTGTCTGGGGTAACATCAAACTCGATCCGTCTGAACTGATCGACCGTAAAGTCATGCGTTTCATGGGCGACGCTGCGGCCTACGCCTACCTCTCCATGCAGCAGGCCATTGA
Organism: Aeromonas sp. 96A; assembly: GCF_051919165.1. Classification (NCBI taxonomy): domain Bacteria; kingdom Pseudomonadati; phylum Pseudomonadota; class Gammaproteobacteria; order Aeromonadales; family Aeromonadaceae; genus Aeromonas; species Aeromonas sp. 96A. The sequence continues at coordinate 277,706 of NZ_JBQBFE010000001.1, forward strand.
AGATGCCGGTCTGGCGGAAGATCAGGTCTCCAACGAGCGTACCGGCCTGGTGGTCGGTTCAGGTGGTGCCTCCGGCAAGAACACCTCGGAATCTGTGGACATCGCCCGCGAGAAAGGGGTCAAGCGTGTGGGCCCTTACATGGTGCCGCGTACCATGTCTTCCACCACCTCTGCCTGCCTCGCGACCCCGTTCCAGATCAAGGGTGTCAACTACTCCATCAGCTCAGCTTGCGCCACCTCTGCTCACTGCATCGGTCACGCGCTTGAGCTGATCCAGCTTGGCAAACAGGATGTGGTCTTCGCCGGTGGCGGTGAAGAGCTGGACTGGTCCTCTACCATCCAGTTTGACGCCATGGGTGCCCTCTCCACCAAGTACAACGACACGCCGGAAAAAGCGTCCCGTACCTATGATGCGAACCGCGACGGTTTCGTTATCTCCGGTGGCGGCGGCATTCTGGTGATCGAAGAGCTGGAACATGCGCTGGCCCGTGGCGCTCACATCTATGCCGAGCTGACCGGTTACGGTGCTACTTCTGATGGCTACGACATGGTTGCCCCGAGCGGTGAAGGCGCGGTGCGTTGCATGAAGATGGCGATGCAGGGTGTGGGCAAGGTTGATTACATCAACACCCACGGCACCTCCACTCCGGTGGGTGATACCAAAGAGCTGGAAGCTATCCAGACTCTGTTTGGCGCCAACGGTCCCAAGATCTCTGCCACCAAGGCGATGACCGGTCATGCGCTGGGCGCTGCGGGAGTGCACGAGGCTGTCTACTCCCTGTTGATGATGGAGCACGGCTTTATCGCCCCCAGCATCAACATCGAGACCCTGGACGAGAAAGCGGAAGGTCTGCCCATCGTGCGCGAGTACGAAGCGGCCGAACTCAATACCGTCATGTCCAACAGCTTCGGCTTTGGCGGTACCAACGCCTCTCTGGTGTTCAGCAAGTTCAAAGGCTGATATCCGGTTGATATGAAAAAAGCGCCTCAGGGCGCTTTTTTTGTCTTCGGGATTAGCTATCAATCGTTGCAGAGCAGGCAGAGCAGGCAGAGCAGGCAGAGCAGGCAGAGCAGGCAGAGCAGGCAGAGCATCAGCCATTGTGGAATAGGAAGAGTGGGTTGGTGGCAGATTTCATCGCGGATGGTGGGGGGGATGTGACGCCACACCAATAAGCCTGCTCCGCACTTGGGAGAAAGGCAGATAGCAAGAAGGGAGCCTGAGGCTCCCTTCTTTGTTAGCGGTAATGTGATGGCTGCTGGCTAGAACCAGAAGCCGATGATAAAGGAGCCCGCCAGGGTCAGCATCACGTTGGCCACCGCATAGGTACCGGCATATCCGAGCGCCGGAATGGAGCTGTTGGCTGCCTCGTTGACCACATCCATCGCCGGGGCACAGGTACGGGCACCTGTGATGGCACCGAGCAGCAGCGCCGGGTTCATCTTGAGCACCCAGACCCCGAACAGGTAGCCGACCAGCACCGGCAAGGTGGTCACCAGCATGCCGGAGAAGAGCACTACCGTACCCACCTCGCTGAGGTGGTCGAGGATGCCGCCACCGGCTTTCAGGCCCGTGCTCACCATAAAGACCGCCAGACCGAGATCCTTGGCCAATCTGAGCGCGCCGGGCGGCACATAGCCGACCGTCGGGTGGTTGGCCCGCAGGTAACCCATCAGAATGCCCGCCAGCAGCAGGCCGACGGCGTTGCCGAGACCGAATTCGATCTGACCGAACACCAGCGAAACGGAGCCGATCAGCAGACCGAGTACGAAGAAGGTGGTGAAAGCCACCAGATCTGTGGTCTGGCTGTGGATGCTGATAAAGCCGATCTTGTTGGCCAGCAGTTTGACCCGCTGCTTCTCGCCGCTGATCTGCAGTACGTCGCCCTTTTGCAGCATGATGTTGCGATCGAACGGCATCTCGATCTGGGAGCGCACTACCCGGTTGAGGAAGCACCCTTTCTCGGTGAGGTTGAGCTCCACCAGATGGCGGCCTACCACGGAGTCATTCTTTACCACTATCTCTTCGGTGACGATCTGCAGGTCAAGCAAATTGCGGTCGAACACCTCTTTACCGTTGCGATAGTTGACGTCCAGCTTCTCGTGGCTCTCGGGATAGCCCACCAGGGCGATCTCATCCCCTTCCTGAATGACGGCATCGCCATCGGGACTGGCCAGAATGCCGTTGCGGCGGATTCGCTCTACATAGCAGCCGGTATGGGGATAGATGCCGGTCTCCCGCAGGGTACGGCCACCGATCCAGGCTGCCAGCTCGGGGCCGACCCGATAGGCGCGGATGATGGGCAGATAGGTCTTGCGACTCTCGCTGTCGGAGAGCCCCCGCTCACGGGCGATTTTTTGTGCCTCGGTATTGAGGTCGAGGCGAGCCAGCGAGGGGAGGTAGCGCACCACCAGCATCAGGCCGACCAGACCCACCAGATAGGTCAGGGCGTAGCCGATGCCCATATTGTCGAGCACCGCCTGCATATCGGTCTGATGGGGCAGGTTGAGCAGACCGCTGCGCAGGGCATCCTGGGCACCCACCAGTGCGGGGGTCGAGGTGAGGGAACCTGCCAGGATCCCCGCCGCCATCCCCGGCCCCAGATTGAAGAACTTGGCGAGCCCCACTGTCAGCAGCAGGGCGGTCAGCAAGATCACCAGGGTGAGAGTGATGTAGTGGATGCCGTCGCGCAGGAAGACGCTGAAGAAGTGAGGGCCCGCCTCGATCCCCACACAGAAGATGAACAGCATAAAGCCGACGTTTTCAGTGGTGGCCGCAAATTCGAAGCCCATCTGGCCGAACAGCAGGGCGGTAAACAGCACACCTATGGTGTTGCCAATCTGAAAGTTGCCAATTCGCACCTTGCCCAGCAGCAGGCCGAAGGCCAATACCACGAACAGCAGCAGGGAGTCGCTTTGATGTAGCAGTGTCACGAAATCTATGGTCATGCCCGGAAAAACCGAGGAAAAAAGTGGGGTCGATATTGTGCCGGATCTATCCCCAATAAAGAAGCGCAAGGGTGCGATTAATCGGACGTTATCGGACGCTATTTATGGAGCCGGCGGCGTGATAGGGAGACAAGCGGATGAAATCTGGCAATTTTTGCTGTAACCGCCGTTGTCAATTAGTGAAATCTGCTGCCCGCTACCGAAGTGCTCTGGCGCAGGACGATTTTTTAGATTCTGCTGTCCGGCCGCTTGGCGGGGATCAGTTTCAGCAGATTCAACCGATGGCCACCATGGTTGGCTGAGGGGCAAATCAGCTTGATATTTACCCGTTCGCCCACGGGAAAAGGGTTGGCAAAAAGATGCCTCTGAAAAGTGCCAATAGAGCCTGTCACCCCGCTGTTCCTGAGGGGGCTAAAAAACAGCATAAAATCAGGTTGGCCAGCAAAATGACTCTTTGCCGGGGGCCATCAAGGGCAATCCCACGTCCTGACAGGGCTTGCTGCACTTACCCACAGAATCTGTGGATAAGCCTGTTCATGAAACTTGTTCATCGCCCTGAAAGCCGCGCCAGCACTGGGATGCAAGGGCTGTTCAAAAAATACCGGAAGAAAAATGTTTTTATAAAAATCAAATAGTTAGGTGCGACAGGAGAAAACTCTGTCGAGCAGGAACGGGTAACAAAAGGGAGCGTCAGCAGCAAGAAGGATCTTGTGCATTAAAATTGGCAAGAGAGGGCACTAAAGTGGATAACTTGCACCGAGATGGTGAGGAATTGGCTCCCCCGACTGGACTTGAACCAGTGACATACGGATTAACAGTCCGCCGTTCTACCGACTGAACTACGGGGGAACATCAGGCAAGGAGGAGCATGATACAGAAGGTGTCCGAGGTGGTCAAGCCATTCGCGGGATGATGGCACGGGTGTACCGCTGCCAAACCCTCGGTTACACTGCTCCTCTGCTGTTTTGTGTCGGGAGTGTTCATGAGCAAATTGTTCAAGTTAGCCAGCCAGTTTCAACCCGCCGGGGATCAGCCCACGGCGATTGCCCAACTGCTGGATGGCATCGAGTCGGGGCTGGCCCACCAGACCCTGCTCGGGGTGACCGGTTCGGGCAAGACCTTCACCATGGCCAACGTCATCGCCACCCTGAACCGCCCGACCATGATCCTGGCTCCCAACAAGACCCTGGCCGCCCAGCTCTATGGTGAGATGAAGGAGTTCTTCCCCGACAACGCGGTGGAGTATTTCGTCTCCTACTACGACTATTACCAGCCCGAAGCCTATGTGCCGACCACCGACACCTTTATAGAGAAGGATGCCTCGATCAACGATCACATCGAGCAGATGCGATTGTCGGCCACCAAGGCGCTGCTGGAGCGGCGCGACGTGGTGATCGTTGCTTCGGTGTCGGCCATCTATGGTCTGGGGGATCCCCAGGCTTATCTGAGCATGATGTTGCACTTGAAAGTGGGGGATGTGATCAACCAGCGGGATATCCTGCGTCGCCTCGCCGAGCTGCAGTACACCCGCAACGACATGGCGTTTCAACGCGGCACCTTCCGGGTGCGCGGTGAAGTGATCGACATCTACCCCGCCGAATCGGACAAGCTGGCCCTGCGGGTAGAGCTGTTTGATGAAGAGGTGGAGCGCCTCTCCCAGTTCGACCCGCTGACCGGCGCCATCGAGCAGACGGTGGTGCGCTATACCATCTACCCCAAGACCCACTACGCCACCCCGCGCGAGACCATTCTGGGGGCTATCGAGCATATCAAGGAGGAGCTGCGCAGTCGCCGCGAGCAGCTGTTGTCCCTCAACAAGCTGGTGGAAGAGCAGCGCATCAGCCAGCGTACCCAGTTCGACATGGAGATGATGCAGGAGCTGGGTTACTGCTCCGGTATCGAGAACTACAGCCGCTACCTCTCCGGCCGTGCGCCGGGGGAGCCGCCGCCCACCCTGTTTGACTACCTGCCGGGGGATGGTTTGCTCATCATCGATGAATCCCACGTCACGGTGCCGCAGATTGGCGCCATGTTCAAAGGGGACCGCTCCCGCAAGGAGACCCTGGTGGAGTACGGCTTCCGGCTCCCCTCGGCGCTGGACAACCGGCCACTCAAGTTCGACGAATTTGAAGCGCTGATGCCGCAGACGGTGTTTGTTTCGGCGACTCCGGGCCCCTACGAGCTGGAGAAGTCCGGCGGCGATGTGGTGCAGCAGGTGGTACGCCCAACCGGCCTGCTCGATCCGGAGATCGAGGTGCGTCCTGTGACTACTCAGGTGGACGATCTGCTCTCCGAGATCCGCAAGCGGGTCGCCGTCGAGGAACGGGTGCTGGTTACTACCCTGACCAAGCGGATGGCGGAAGACTTGACCGAGTATCTGGCGGAGCACGACGTCAAGGTGCGCTACCTCCACTCTGATATCGACACGGTCGAGCGGGTGGAGATCATCCGCGATCTGCGCCTTGGCAAGTTCGATGTGCTGGTGGGTATCAACCTGCTGCGGGAAGGCCTCGACATGCCGGAGGTGTCGCTGGTGGCGATTCTGGATGCGGATAAAGAGGGCTTCCTGCGCTCGACCCGCTCGCTGATCCAGACCATCGGCCGGGCGGCGCGTAACCTCAACGGCAAGGTCATTCTCTATGGCGATACCATCACCAACTCGATGAAGGTAGCCATTGAGGAGACCGAGCGGCGCCGCGCTGTGCAGCATGCCCATAACCTCAAGCATGGGATCACCCCCAAAGGGCTCAACAAATCCATTGGCGATGTGATGGACATGGGGGGCAGCCGCACGGCAGGCAAACCAGGCAAGGGGATGCGCAAGGCAGCCGAGCCGCAAGGGGAGTACCATGCCCGCTCTGCCGGCGAGATTGCCAAAGAGATCAAGCGGATGGAGGAACAGATGTTCCAACATGCCCGGGATCTGGAGTTCGAACAGGCGGCGGCACTGCGGGATCAGATCCAGCGGCTGCGCAGCGAGTTGATCGAATCATGAGCAGCAAACGCTGGCTGATTTGGCAACGACTTCGTCGTCTCTATCAGGGCTTTCGCCATCCCGGTACCCCCTGGTGGGCGAGGGGACTGGTGATCCTTATCCTGCTCTATGGCATCAGCCCGGTGGATCTTATCCCTGACGTGGTGCCCTTGCTGGGATGGTTCGATGATGTGACCCTGCTGCTGGTGTTGCTATGGGGCTGGGAGCGTTGTTTGCCCCCCGAAGTGCGCAGCGATCTGGAACAGGCCTCCTAGTTCACCTTTTCAACGCCATGCTCGGCATCTCTCTTTGTGCTCCCACCCTCGAAGGAAGCAGAAAAACGGTTTCATTTGAAGGTGGATACTGCAGGATGAAAAAGAGGCTGCCCCGGTGATTGTCGCCCGAATGGCATTGGCGTAGACTCCACGCCGTTCACTTTATGGGTATGGAAAAAATGGATCTGATCCTCTTTGCAATCGACTTTATTCTGCACGTAGATGTGCATTTGAAAGAGCTGTTCGAGAACTATGGCGTTTGGGTTTACGCCATCCTGTTTCTGATCATCTTCTGTGAAACCGGCTTGGTAGTGACGCCGTTCCTGCCGGGTGACTCCCTGCTGTTTGCCGCCGGTGCGCTTACCGTGGGCAGCGTGCTGGACGTCCATACCCTGGCGGCCGTGCTGATCATCGCTGCCGTGCTGGGCAACGTGGTCAACTACACCATTGGTCACTTCTTCGGCGAGCAGCTGTTCCGCAACCCGGACTCCAAAATCTTCCGCCGCGACTATCTGGAGAAGACCCATGCTTTCTACGCCAAGCATGGCGGCAAGACCATCATCATCACCCGCTTCCTGCCCATCGTGCGTACCTTTGCGCCGTTCGTGGCAGGGATGGGGGCCATGACCTATCCGCGCTTCCTGGCGTTCAACCTGGTTGGCGGCCTGCTGTGGGTACTCTCCTTCGTCTATGCCGGCCACTTCTTTGGCAATCTGCCGGTGGTGCGTCACAACTTTACCCTGCTGATCTTCGGCATCATCGGTATCTCCCTGTTGCCCATGGTGATTGGTGCGGTCAAGGCCAAGATGAGTACAGCCAGGGCGTAACCAGAATACGGTCAGCCAGAACGAGAAAGGGGGGCCATAATGGCTCCCCCTTTTTATCTTCACGCGGGTATGACTCTCAGTTGCAGCAGCGCCCTTTCACCAGATTGCCGATGGCCACCACGGTGAAGACCAACAGGTAAGCGGCGAAGATGACGACCAGCCACTGGGGCATGGAGTAACCGAAGAACTGCCAGGTGATCTGGGCACAATCCCCTTCTGGCATAAAGAGCCATGGGAGCCACTGATCGAGCGGTGCCCAGCTCGGGAAGTCGGCAAACGGGCTGCAGACGTTGAACGGGGAGGGGTTAACCTGATAGTCCACATGCTTGAGGGCCAGCTGGAAGCCACGGAAGGCACTATAGCCCCACAGCAACATGGCACTCCAGCGAACATACCACTTATCCGGCGCCACCATGCCGAGCAGACCAGCGGCCAGCACACCCAGGGTCGCCAACCGTTCGTAAACACACATCACGCACGGGGAGAGGCCCAGCACATGCTGGAAGAAGAGGGCACACAACTCGAGGAACAGGGCTGATGCTGCCAACAAGCCCCAGGCCAGCCGATGGGCGGCGATACGGCGGAGAAACTCGATCATCTCATTGATCTCTCAGAAAAAACAGTGGCTGAATTAGAGCAGAGCGGGGCAGAAAAGAAAAGGGCCCTGAAAGGGCCCTCGGAAACCGTCGCAACGGATTAATGCAGTGCCGGCTGTACCGCTGGCAGCGCACTCTCCATTACCAGCCATCCATGCTGATAGAACCACTCGGTGGCAGGACCAAGCAGCAATTCGACAGAGAAAAAGCCGATCAGCCCTAGCACCAGGGTGTAGGGCAGCGCCATCCAGACCATGCGGCCATAGGAGAGACGCAGCAGCGGCGCCAATGCCGACGTGAGCATAAACAGGAAGGCGGCCTGACCATTGGGGGTGGCGACCGACGGCAGGTTGGTACCTGTGTTGATGGCTACCGCCAGCAGATCGAACTGGGCGCGGTCGATGGCACCATTGAGCATGGCCGTCTTCACCTCATTGATGTAGACGGTGCCGACAAAGACGTTGTCACTGACCATAGAGAGCACCCCGTTGGCCAGATAGAAGAGGGCCAGCTGATTCTCCGGTTTAGCTGCCAGTACCAGCTGGATCACCGGCTTGAACAGCTGCTGATCGATGATGACGGCGACCACGCTGAAGAAGACCGCCAGCAGGGCGGTGAAGGGGAGTGCCTCCTGGAAGGCTTTACCCAGCGAGTGCTCCTCGGTGATCCCGGTCAGGGAGGTGGCCAGCACGATGACCGAGAGGCCAATCAGACCAACGGCAGCCAGGTGCATGGCCAGACCGACGATCAGCCAGACCGCAATCAATGCCTGAACGATCAGCTTGGCCTTGTCTTGCGGGCTGCGTTTTGCCTCTTCGTAGCGGTTGTACTCCTCCATGATGGCGCGCACCGTGTCCGGCAGGCGGGCACCATAGCCAAACCAGCGGAACTGCTCTACCAGTACGCAGGTCAGCAGACCGCAGATAAAGACGGGGACGGTGACGGGGGACATACGAATGGCAAATTCGGCGAAGTTCCAGCTGGCTTGCTCGCCGATGATGAGGTTTTGCGGCTCGCCCACCAGGGTGCAGACACCGCCCAACGCGGTACCGATGGCGGCATGCATCATCAGGCTGCGCAGGAAGGCACGAAAATCGTCGAGATCCTGGCGATTGAGCTCGGCGACTTCCTTATCATCGGTATGGTCATGGCTGTGACCAAACTCCTTGCCGGACGAGACCTTGTGATAAATGGCATAAAAGCCGGTGGCGACGCTGATCACAACGGCAATCACGGTCAGGGCATCGAGAAAAGCCGACAGGAAGGCGGAGACCAGACAGAAGGAGAGGGAGAGCAGGATCTTGGAGCGTACGCCGATCAGCAGCTTGGTGAAGACATAGAGCAGCAGCTGCTTCATGAAATAGATGCCTGCCACCATGAACACCAGCAACAACAGCACTTCGATATTGGCGACCAGCTCGTGTTTGACCTGATCGGCGGAGGTCATGCCGATCAACACGGCTTCGATCGCGAGCAGACCACCCGGTTGCAGGGGGTAGCACTTGAGGGCCATGGCCAGGGTGAAGATAAACTCAACGACCAGTAACCAGCCCGCAATGAAAGGATCAAGGTGGAAGGCAATCGGATTGATCACCAGAAATAGCAAGATGGCGCTTTTATACCACTGTGGTGCATTGCCCAAGAAGTTCTTGGCGAATGCCTGCCCTAGGCTTATTGGCATGATAATGGGTCTCAACTTTGTTGTTAGGATCTGCTTCTATGCAGTCAAGGATGATTCGACCTGTGCCTCCGGATGTTGGCCTTTATCTGTCTGATTCCTCGTGATTTTAATCAAAAAGCGTGACGATTATAAATGATAGCCGATGGATCTCTGCCCATGTGTCTGTTTTATAACCACCTTGTCGGGGTTGGCTGGCTCCCCTGCGGCGATTAGATACATATTCCCAACACTATATTTGCCATATGTGAGCAGAGGACTGACCTTATGCTTGCCAGCCATCATCGCTTTGATATCATTCGTCAGCCTTTTTACGCATTACAACAGAGTCAATTCATGGTTATAAAAGCGCAGAGCCCAGCTGGGTTTGCCGAGGAATACATCATCGAGTCCATCTGGAACAATCGCTTTCCTCCCGGATCTATTCTGCCCGCCGAGCGTGAATTATCCGAGTTGATCGGGGTGACGCGGACGACCTTGCGGGAAGTGCTGCAGCGACTGGCCCGTGATGGCTGGTTGACCATACAGCATGGCAAGCCGACCAAGGTGAACAATTTCTGGGAAACCTCCGGCCTCAATATTCTGGAGACATTGGCTCGTCTGGATCAGGACAAGGTACCTGATCTGATAGCTCAGCTGCTCTCCGCCCGTACCCACATCTGCACCATCTTTATCCGCGGGGCGATCCGTCACAATCCGGAGCAGGCCGCCGAGATCCTGCGTGGCGCCGATGGGGTCGAGAACAACGCACAGGCTTATGCCGAGTTCGATTATCGCCTGCACCACCAGCTGGCGTTTGCTTCCGGCAATCCGATCTACGCCCTGATCCTGAACGGTTTCAAAGGGTTGTACAGCCGGGTTGGCAGCTACTACTTCTCCGACAAGCAGGCCCGCGAGACCGCAGATGCCTACTACAAGACCCTGCTCAATCTGGCGGAGACCAAGAACCACGAAGCCGTGTTCATGACGGTGCGTCAGTATGGTATCGAGTCCGGCAAGCTGTGGACCCGCCTGCGTCAGGACATGCCAAGCGATCTGTGCGACAACTGATCCCTTGCCTGTGCTGTCCAAGAAACGCGCCATCCGGCGCGTTTTTTTATTCTGTCGTGTTTGTGTCTATCCTTGATTGGCGGTGGTAATTGCTTGAACTGCATGGATATTTGGCCAAAAAGCTTGATCCAGCGCAAATGAACCCTGCATTTATCACTTTGGTGGCATAGGACCCAACCGCTGATTGAGGTCAAATGGAGGCATCAAGAGCGGAGCCAATATCCGCCAGAAGGAACACACCTTTCACCGGATGAAGGACACAACAATGAGTCTTCTTGAACACACCATCTGGACAGTACTAGGATATGGGGCCATGCCCTTTATCTTTCTGAGCGGATTCGTGGCGGTGGCAGTGACCTGTTGCATGCTGCTGAACGCGTTCGGGGTACAGTCCGCCGAGAAGTGAGTCGCTTCTCCATGCCGCCAAATGCCAGTCTCCGGACTGGCATTTGTTTTTTGTGTCTTTTAAAGCACTTATCCCGGCAGGGAAGGGGAAATCTTTGGTCAGGATGGTCGAACCTGCCGCCGATTTTGATTACACTGGCGCCCGTATTTCCCACTCACCCTTCTCTAATCCAGGTGTTCAAGGTTTTCTATGGCTCTCAAGGCAACCGTATTCAAGGCCCAGATCAGTTTGTCTGATATGGATCGCAATCTGTATCAGGACTTCTCCCTCACGCTGGCGCGCCACCCCTCCGAAACCGATGAGCGGATGATGATCCGGCTGGCGGCCTTTGCCTGGCACGCCGCCGAGCGACTGGAATTCACCAAGGGATTGAGCGCCGATGATGAACCCGAGCTCTGGTGTAAGAACTACTCGGACGAAATAGAGCTCTGGATCGAGCTGGGCCAGCCCGATGAAAAACGGCTCAAAAAAGCCTGCAACCGCGCCCGTCAGGTGGTGCTCTATCTCTACGGCGGTCGTGGCACCAGCGTTTGGTGGAAGCAGAACCAGGGCAAGCTGAGCCAGCATGACAACCTCAGCATCATCGAACTCTCCGACAGCCAGACTCTGCCGCTCACCGCCATGGTCGAGCGCACCATGCAGCTCACCTGCACTATCTCCGATGGTCAGCTCTGGGTCAGTAACGGCGCACTGGAAGTGACGCTGGATCCGGTGGTGCTGATGGGCAAGCCGGCCCGCGAACTGTAACGGACGCCGCCCATGTTCAGCGCCTTGCTCAATATCGTCATCCCGGTGTTTGGTGTGGTCGGGCTCGGCGCCCTCTATGGGCGATTGCGACCGGGGGCCGCGCTCGGTTACGTCAATCGGGCCAATATCGAGCTGTTTACCCCGGCGCTGGTCTTCTCCGCGCTGGTCAAGTATCCGCTGGCGCTGGCGGAGCATATGCCGCTGATTGCGGCGGGGGCGCTGGTTATTCTGTTACCCGGTCTGCTGCTCGCGCTGCTCAAACTCAAAGGGATTGAGCGGGCAGCGCTGATCTTGCCCGCCATGTTCCGAAATACCGGCAATCTCGGTATCCCCTTGATGGTGCTGGCATTTGGTGAGCAGCAACTGGGGGCCATCGTGATGTAACCCATCACCAAGAATGAAAAACCGGGAGCTGGTGAAAACAAGTGGGAGATGGCGGGACAAACTCAGGAATGGCGGGGCTTGTGGCGTGATGCGGTTAAACCAAGCCGTTTAACCGCAAAATGAAAACTTTAGAGTCAGGCTGCGAGTCGATGCACTGAAAATGAAAAATGTAGTGATTGCTGCCTAGAGCCATTTAAATAATCACTGGCTAGATAATATCAGCAGCGGGGTATCACAAAATCAGATAGTTACAGTTAAAAAAAATCGTGCCCGGCCCAGACTACCTTGCCGATCACGGCCAGGTTTTCCAGCTGGTTGGCTGGAACGACCTGCAGGGGGTAATCATCGCGGTTGTCGCTGATGATAGTGATCCCGCCATCGAAGTTTTTCTGCAGGCGCTTGGCGTAGAGCTCTTCCCCCAGGCGCAACACGAAGATGGATCCATCTTCGATCTGATTCTTGCTGATATCGACCAGGATAGAGTCACCAGAGTGGATGGTGGGCTCCATGCTGTCGCCTTTGGCGAAGACCACCACCAGGTTATCCGGGTTTAACTTGCGAAACGTGAGCCACTTGCGGCGGAAGGCCAGCTTGCGTTTAACCTCATGATCATCGTTAAACGCACCATGGCCAGTACTGACGGTGACATGGTAGCCATCGATCAGCGCGTACTCCTCATCAAACTCCTCACGTTGCACCATCTGCTCGGCCGCTCCATCGGGGTGTTTCGGGCCCTGACCGGTGGCCAGCCACTCCAGATTCACATTGAACGTCCGCGCGATGCGCAGCGCCTTGTCGATGGTGGGCAGCGAATTAAACGGTGGGAAGTATTTGCGCATCCCCGACTCACTCATCCCCACCAGTTCGGCAAATGCCTTGTAGCTCAAGCTCCCGCGCAGCTCATCCAGACGGTCACTCAAAGTATCCATTCCCGCCGTCAGAAAAGATACCTCACCGTCTTTTTGTGCTGCTTGTGGTTTTTCTTCATAACGCTCTGACATACAAGGAATTCTCGGCTAGTGGCTAATGCTGGTGAGTCGGTAGACAAAAAATTCCGCACAAAAAGACTTGTCAATCTTTTTGGGGTGATTAATCATTCATATGTGACGCTCTGCGACATAAAATCATTCTTTTATGAATGATGAAGATACGCACTGCGACACTTGATGATACCGAAACGGGGTGAGTATGTCAGGGAAAACACCAGAGTGGATCAGGGCTGAGCTCATAAAATGCGGATATTCCCAAGCTGCTTGGGCCCGCGCTAAAGGGTTGCACCCCCGAGCCGTACAGCGTTGCATCAAACACTATGCTCCGGCCAGAGGGATTAGCCCCAAGCGTCGGGAAAGCCGCGCCATCATGGCCCTGCTGTCCGAGTCGCTGGGGATCGACCTGCTGGGAGGTGACCAATGAGCACCTGGTACACCGCCCAGGCGCTGGCCGGATTGGTCGGCATGCCCGCTTACCCCGATGGTGTGCGCAAAAAGGCCGAGCGTGAAGAGTGGCAAAGCCGCAAGCGCGAGAAAGGCAAAGGGGCCGAATACCACATTGGGTCACTGCCGATTGAAACCCGCCGTTACCTGGCAGAACAGGCTGTGGCCGCACAGGGCCATGCAGTGACCGATCATGCAGCGGGTGGCAAGGCCATGGCCAAGTTGCTGGCGCGCGAGGTGCCAGTCAAACCGGAGGCTGGCCGCAAATTGCTGACTTTGGGGGAGGGGGCTCGCCAGAAGGTCGATGCCAGACTGCTGATCCTGCAGGCCGCCGATATCTTCCTGGCCCCCTATCACGCCTGCCAACAAGGGGAGGTGGGTCGCCGCGCCTTTATCGAGGCATACCGCGCCCGCACTCTCGCTCTGCCTGTCAGCGTTTATGAAAGGCAAAAGCCATTCAGTCTGATCACCTTGCGCCGCTGGCAAAGTGCGCTGGCGGATGAAGGCCCCGCAGCTCTGGCTGGTAACTATCAGCGGGAGCGGCCATCAACCGTCGAACAGAGCCCGGATCTGGCCCAGTTTCTCACCGCACTGGTCACCACCAAGCCCCATCTGGCCAACAAGTGGGGGGCGCTGCACGAACTGGCCAGCCAATACAGCGAAATGAACCGGCTGGGATGGCAGATCCCCAGCCAATCCTCCTTGCGTCGCTGGATGGTGAAATGGTTGGCAGAGAACAAGGTGGCCTTTACCTACACCACCAACCCGGATGCCTACAACAACAAATACCGCAGCGCGATCGAGGAGATGTACCCCTGGATGGCCCAGCCCAACGACGTATGGGAGTTCGATAGCACCCCGGTCGATGCCATGTTGGTGGATGGTCGTCACAGCATCATCGCGGTGATCGACGTGTATACCCGTCGCGTTCGTCTGCTGGTGGCCAAGAGCTCATCGAGCGAAGGGATCTGCCTGCTGTTGCGCAAGACCCTGCTGGCCTGGGGCACCCTCAACGATAACGGCGTGATGCGCACCGATAACGGCTCTGACTATGTGAGCCAGCGGGTCATGTCCATCTGCACCCTGCTTGGTATGAACGTCAGCCGCTCCAACGCCTACTCGGGCTGGGAGAAACCCCATATTGAGCGGTTTTTCCGCACCCTGAGCCACGGCCTGATCGAGCTGTTGCCCTCCTATATCGGCCACTGCGTGGCAGACCGTCAGGTGATCGAGGCGCGCAAGAGCTTTGCCCAGCGGCTGGAGGAGAAGCGCAAACCGGATGCGCAAAAAGAGATTTACGAGCTGGCCATGACGGCCGCCGAACTGCAAACCCTGCTCGATAACTGGCTCGATGCCCGTTACCACAACCGCAAGCACAGTGCCCTCGGGGTCAGTCCCAATGAAAAGTACCAGCTGGCTCGTTACCAGCGCCGCGCCATTCCCGATGAAGCTGCGCTGGATCTGCTGCTCAACCATATCGGTGAGGCGACCGTCTCCAAAGGCTTTATCAAGGCTGGTGGCCTCAAATACAGCGCCCCCGAACTGTTGGAGCACAACTGGAAGAGCCAGCGGGTCAGCGTCTTTCTCGATCCGTGCGATGTGGGCCGCGCCATCTTGTACCGCACCGGCGATTGGAACGAGCGGATCGAGGCCATCAACATCGACCTGCTGGGCAATGGCATCAGCCCCGATGCCTTCCGGGCGGCCAAAAAGCCGATGCCAAGGCGCTGGCCAGTTTTCGCCGCGAGATGCGCAACCTTGCCAAAACCTTTGGCATCGACCAGCTCCATCAGGATGTGGTGCGCCACTTCGTCGATCAGGCCAAGGGTATTGAAGCGTTCAGTCGGCGCGATCTCACCCTCGATAACCCGGCATTGGCCGCGCTCAGCGGGGTTTCAACCCCCGCTGAACCCGCCCGTTTCAATGCGGCAGAACTGGCCGCCATAGAAGCCAGACGAGAAGCGAAAGCGCAGCGGGCGCAAGCCACCGCAGGGCAGGAATCGAGAGCACTCAAGACCGAGTACGAGCAAGCCATCTATCTAGCAGAGCGGGAGCTGGATACCCCGCTGACAGAGCGGGAGAAGGAGTGGCTGACCCGATACCTCTACAGCCACAAGTTGATGGCAAAACGCATTAACCGCCATCTGGATGAAGTTCGGGCTATCCGCCGCACCCAGGCAAAAGTTAGCGAGTAGCCCGAAAAGGCCCAAAAAAAGGACAAACCCACTATGAAACACAAGATCGTTGAAGTCAAAAACATGATCAAGACCGAGCAGCTGCTCGACAACTTGCTCAACCGCTCCAGCATCGTGCCAGGCATTGGCCTGATCCATGGCCCCTCCGGCTTTGGCAAGACCACCGCCGTAGAATGGCTGTTCAACCAGGACGAAGTGAACGGCATCTATGTCCGCTGCTACAAGGCCGACACGGTGACCAGCCTGCTGGAGCAGATTGCCAAAGAGATCGGCATTCCCCAGCGCCACAACCTGCGTGCTCAGGTCGATAGCATCATCGAATCCGTGCGCGCCGAAGAGCTGGCCATCTTCGTGGACGAGGCCGATTACGTGGTCGGCAATGCCCGCATCATGGAGACCTTGCGCGATATCTACGATGCCACCGAACAACCCCTGATCCTGGTCGGGATGGAAGAGATTGCCCGACGCATCAGCCAGCGCAAGCAGCTGTTTAACCGCATCTCCCAGTGGATCGAATTCAAACCGGCCGATCTCGATGACGTGTCCCTGATTGCCAGTGAAATGCTGGAGGTGGACGTGGAGATCGACGATGCACTGCTGGATCTGATCCGCAAGCGTTCCAACGGCGTGGTGCGCACCATCGTCTCGGCCCTCGACAAGATTGAAAAAATGGCGATGGCCTCTGATGCCCGGATTATCCGGCTGGAGGACGTTGACGCCAGCGAGTTGCTCCATGACGTGCGTCGCAGCCGCTAGCCGTCAGGCTACAGCCAATAAAAACAAAGCACGGGAGGGATTCCAGTGGTTGATACAAAAGCAACGCTAATGACGTTGCAAGCCTGGGAATGGATGTGCCAGCAAGAGACGTTTCTGATCAAGGACGTGATCGCCGTGACGGGAATGTCGGAGGCACATATCTACAAGGTCGTGCGTGACTGGTTGGCCGCTGGCCACCTCATTAAACACCCGGACGGCGTGGTATCCCGCCCGGCCTATTTCAAAGTGGTTAGCGCCCAATACGTGCCACCGATTGGCAAAAGCAGTTGCCAGAAGCGGCCAAAATGCCGGAACAAGCGCAAAACCAATCAACAGAAAATGTGGAACACCATGAAGATCAGCCGCTTCTTCACCCTGACAGACCTGATGTTGACGGCAGAGACGGGTCAGAAACAAGCCTGGTTTTACACCGATAGGTTGGTGAAAGCCGGTTACGTCAAAGTGCTGTTCAAAGTTGACAGTTTGCTGCCTGTTCCCGCCAGACACGGCCTGACAGGACGCTATCAGCTGGTCAGGGATACAGGCCGTTATGCCCCGCTGTGTCGTGACCATGGTTGCTGGGATCAAAACCAGCAGCAGTTATACCCGTTCCAACGGGAGGAGGAGACACATGGAAACGTGGCTTGAGGTGTTGCAGGCCGAAGTGGCGGCCAGCTCGCTGGCCCAGGTGGCCGAGAAGCTCGGGCTCTCTCGCACCACCATCAGCCAGGTCTGCAACGAAAAGTATCCCGGCGATATGGCAAGGGTACAGACCCTGGTGGAAGGGGCACTGATGGGCAACAAAGTGAGGTGCCCCATCCTGGGTGATATCCCGGCGCATCAGTGTCTCGCGCACCAACGCCGAGGCCCCAGCGAAGTGGGCAGCAGTCCGATGGATATCAAGCTCTGGAAGGCATGCCGCAGCGGTTGCCCCCATAGCCAGCTGACCGAGGCGCAGCAACTGCGCCGCCCGATGCGGTTATCGGTAGAGCAGGGCAAAGGGTCGCAGAAAATGGCTCGCTATGACGCCGAGGCAACCCTCTCCAGATTGCGCCGTCAGGCTAAAAGCGATGGCGACAATGCCAGCAGCAGCCTGCGCATTCTAAGTGAACTGCTGGCCGAAGAGCTGAAAATCATGGCCATCAAATACAACCGGCTGCTCGACAAGCAAGAAGGCAAATAAGGGTTGGAAGGGCTCTTTCGCGGTGGGCCCGGTGACGAGATCACAAGGAGAACGGGATGAAAAAGCATCTGCACAGCAATTTGCAAAAGACCGCCGAGCAACTCAGCCACTGGCTGACGGCCAAGGGATATGACGTTCGCACCAGTCGGGTTTGCCATACCCCGCTGCTGGCGGTTACCGGGCCACTACCCAAAGAGATGCAGGCGCGCGCCGTGTTAAGCCGTGAATGTCTGGCGGGCGTGGTGCGTGAAGTCGCCCTGGTGCGCTTTGGCGGCTGCCTGCTCCACTGGCGTCAAGAATCCTGAAACCGGCAAGGGGGATGAGATGAGCAAGATCCAGCTTGAGATAGAAGACGAGGCGCTGGCGCGGGTGGTACTGCGCCAGTTACCCAAGTTTCTCGAATTCTGCAGCGCGACCCACCAAGAGGAGCTGGCGAGCGCGACAACAGAGCAGTACAGCGCCGTGATGTGCCCTCCGGTGCCTGGCAGCAACAAGATCCATTAAGGAGAAGCCCATGCAAGAAGCACAAACCAGCAGTACCACCCCGATGCGCCAGAACGCTCAGGGGCACTGGGTACCGGAAAGCCTGATCGCCCCGGCAGACAAGCTGCGCGATGAAGTGGTGCTGGCCATTATCGCTGCTGCCCGCGAGCAGCGCGCACAGCTGGCTGCCTTCAAGATTGGCGCCATGCAACAGATCGCCGACTTTGTGGATCTCTCCGCCGAGCAGTACGGCGTGGCATGGGGCGGTACCAAGGGCAACGTGACCCTGCTCAGTTTTGATGGCCGTTACAAGCTCATTCGGGCAGTGGGGGAGCACCGCAAATTTGATGAACGGATTCAGGCCGCCAAAGCGCTAATTGACCAGTGCATCGAACGTTGGAGCGATGGCGCCAGCAGCGAGATCCGCGCTCTGGTAGACCATGCCTTTCGGGTATCCAAGAGCGGTCATATCGACGTGAATCAGGTGCTCTCCCTGCGCCAGCTCAATATCGATGACCCGGATTGGCTGTTGGCCATGCAAGCCGCTGTCGATGCCATCCAGGTGACCGGCACCAGCCAATATCTGCGGCTCTACGAGCGTGACGCTCACGGGCGTTACATCCAGATGAGCCTGGATCTGGCCAAGGTATAGGGAGGAGGCGTGATGGAAATCAACGTGGAAAAAGCGGAAGAGCAGCTGCTGCTCTGTGAGCAGATCACCGAAACCGAGGGCACCTGCTACCCCGACGACACCTATGAGGATGGCATCAAGGCCGCCTTGCTCTGGGCGCTGGGGCTGGGGCCTGCCCCCCTCAATGCCGAGGAGTATCAAGGGGTGACGCCACTGCAGTTCGAGTAATGGCCCGCTGCGAAACAGGGCGGCGCTGCCTCCCTGTCTACCCGGTGTGGTGGCCGGGTACTGATGAGCAACCAAACGATCTGGGCCCAGGTCTTCACCGTCTTGATACAAGGAGCACGGCGATGACCAAAACAGAGATGGATATTCGGCTTACCAAGATATTCAGCAGCGCAGCCATTGCACTGGTAGCGGCTGACAAACGGGCTGTGTGCAAACAGCTCAAACAGTTTGATAAAGAGGCGCGCGCCCGTGGTTTTCATGCGCTGGCCGGAGAAGCCTGCCAGATGCGCTGGCAGCTGGTGGCCGAATTACAGCAGGCGAAATCGGCCAGAGATTGTGGCGGGGTACACGAAGCCGGGGATCGCCATGGCCATCTATAGCCCCCTGTTGGCTCCCCATATTCTGGCCCGTCGCCTGCAAAGCGGTCGGGCCTGCATCACCGAACTGGGGCTGGAGCAGCGGTGCCCCCGTTGTGGCGAGTTCTGGCCATGGGATACCGAGTTTTTCGGTTTGGCGAGTGATGCCACCCGGCTCTCCAGCTGGTGTCGGGGGTGCCTCAATGAGCACTACCAACAGCTGAGAGTGGCCGGGCAGCACCATGACAGCAAGGCAGAACGGGGAGGGGATAGCTGATGGACAAGCGCAGCAGACTGATCCGGTTGGTACAGGTAGGGCGCCGTGCGTTGGCGCTCGATGACGAGTGTTACCGCGACCTGTTGGCCAGCCACACCGGCAAGCGTAGCGCCGCCTTATTGAGCGAACAGGAGCTGGAACAGGTGCTGACTGCCTTCAAGGCGGCGGGCTTTATTCCCAAACCTGCTCGCCATGCAGCCAACAGACGGCTGAGTCCGGCGCCCGGTGGCCATCTACGGGTCAATGAAATTGCCAAGATCAGGGCCATCTGGTGCGAGATGGCCCGCCTTGGCATCGTCAGGGATGGCTCGGAAACCGCATTAAACCATTGGGTGCAACGGATGACTGCCCGTTTAAACGGTGGGGTAGGGGTGGCCGAGGTGGGCTGGCTGGATGCGCCTCTGGCCGTCAAAGTGCTTGAGGCGCTGAAGAAGTGGTCTGCAAGATAATATATTTACCTTTAAGAAAGCCCCGCGATGCGGGGCTGCATTTTACCAAGCCTATATCACGATGTGAGGGAGCATCTTAAGCTGTGTATCCAGCTCCTGATGAATGGCTCTGTAGTCAGCCATTATCTCGGTCTCAACCAGCTTTGCTCTCTCTTTTTCTTGGCCATAAATCAAATACATCATTTCTGGCATACCATAGCGCAGCAGCGTTAAAACGAGTGGCCAGCTAATAGATAAGGGGTTGCTGGTCACTGTCACTTTGCCTGCATTGATCACACCGGCCACCCCATGTGCAATCAGCAGCTGGCGACGAAGTTGCGGATGAGCTGAATTGGGAAATGCCTCGGCCAGTGTCGCTCCTGCATTGAGCTTTCTCACCATAAAGCCAAGCCGAACAATCAATTCACTGATCGCCAATGGCACTGATGCCGCAATGAAATGACGCAGGTCATATCCACTGCGATACATCTGTCTTGCAACTTCTGCGATGGTGTAGCCTTGCTTTCCTATCGTTCCGAATTGAAAGAAAGAGAGAAGGGGCATCAGGGGGGCGGGCAGGCCTGCTGATGTTGCTACATCTGATGCCAGATGACCGCCAACTTTTCTGATGGCCTCCAGGAGCCTAATAATAAAATGCTCCCCCTCCAGTAATGGCGCAGCAGTTTGTTGGACAATCACGTTGCCAAACTTATCAATGGCAGTAAATTCACCGCACAACACATCTTTGACCCCAAAAATGAAACCTAGGATGGGGTCATGTCCCAATGATTGGTAACGATGGGTGCGAGGGCCCAATCCAGCAACCGCTTCTTCCAGACCTTTGCTAGTTGAGGGATCGAAAGAGACTTTGTACAACCCCTCAAGCTCTTTGATCTTTTCTGGTGGCAGAACTTCGCCAAAAAGCTCCTTGACCTTGTTGGATAGCCATCCCCCTTCCGAAGCAGGGCTACCCAAAAACCCCGGATGTGCGGGCACCTGGACAAGAAAGATATCGATAAGCCCGGAGAGGATGCCCGCAGAAACAGCCAGTGCAACATCGTATCGATCAAGGCTGCCGAGCCAACCCAGGTGCTCACCGAGTTTCTGATGTTTTGCCAATACAGCATCAATTTCCGCTGGCGTCAGTACATCATTAAAATCGACCTCACCAGGTATTGCTTGTTTAGCCTCTGCAAGGATTTCTTCCCATGATTTTGTCCTGACAGGGGTAATTACGTGCAAAGAGTTTGACGTGCTGGAGTCCTTTACCGGTAATGCCTTACCCAAGCGTCGGAGCAAGGCTTCACTGGAGTTGATCGCAGCATCAAGGCTATGACGCTGTTCATCATGTTCGGAGCCTAGTTGATCAAGCATTTGCTTGTGATGAACTGCAACCCTCAATCCATCGGTGAGATAATCACCCTTGTCATTGCTCATCAGGCAGCCACCTTCAAGTCACCCTCAAGGTCAATGATGATTGATTGCAGGAGTGTGTTGAGTTTGGTCAGATAGTCTGCCCTTGCTTTGTTGTCGTCTGAGGATTTGCGCAGTTCTGAAATGATGGCGTTCTGCTTTTTCATCGCTTCTTGCAGCAACATCTCTTTCTTTTCTTTCAACTTGCGTTTGTTACGTTGTGATACGAAAGCGTAAGCGCCAACACCCAGCAGCACGGCAGGTGCCGCCAGAACAGCTACACCTGCAGCCATACCGCCACCCACGAGGCCACCTGCTGCAGCCAGACCAGAGGTAATGCCAGCAGCGGAGAGACCAGTTACGCCGCCGAAATAAAGACCTGCAAACCCAATACCCGCACCGGCACCGACACCGCCAGCGGCAGCCAGCACTTCCTTGATATCATCACTGTCAGAATCAATTCGTTCCTTATCGTTTAAGGCTTTGTCCACTTCCCCGAGTACCTTTACGACCGGTGCCAAAGATTCCAGATTTTTATAGATAGCTTCCTTACTCATCACATATCTCCATATGGCTACAAAAAAACACGCAGAGAAGTAATGTATACCCAATTCATACCTGTTCAATGGCAAATTGATGACATTGTTAATTCGGTCACGGTAAGGGACTCACACATGGCAGTTGATTCCATGGTGGCTGGCTGCAGTGCAACTAATGTGCGCATAAAATGGCCTGTGTTCTAATCGGCGCACCGCTTTTTCTGTTTTGCCGGGGGAGTCATGGAACAAAATCAGGATCTCTTTGCCGATGATCACGCCTCACTGGGGCAACTTGTCGATCGCCTCGACCAGATCCCGGCCTCCGAACTGACGGCCAAATGGCCCAAAGCCCTGAGCGAGCTGGTGGATGTGCTGGCCTGCGAGTTGGCAAGAGGAGGTATGGGGCCCGAGCAGGCCAAGGCTCAGGCCCGCAAGTTGGCGCTGGTGCAGGCCCACTGTATGGGTGGCCGTGCCTACTACATCCCTACCGGGGATCATCTCAAAGCCGCACTGCGGGATAGGGCTATCTGGGATGAGTTCAATGGCCGCAATATCGACCAGCTGGCGCGCAAGCATGGCCTGTCGGTGCCGCAGACATATGCAGTGGTGGCTGAACAGCGGCAACTGACCCGGCTGCGGCATCAGTCTGACCTGTTTGGTCATGAATAAGGAGACGACTAATATCAAAGATAAACCCCGCTGTGGCGGGGTTTATATGTTGGTTAATTTAGCCAGCCTTGTTTTTCTTATAGTTAGCCAAGTATGGTGAGTAATTTGATATGTCACTGTAGTGTGTGATCTTGTCAATTACGTCAACACTATGTTTTAGCTTCATATTTATAACTAAAAAAACCATCATCAGTGCGGAAAATATTACAGATATCAAAAAAAGCATGAAACCTTGCAGGGAAAAAAGTATGTCCCAAAAAGCTGACAGGGAAAGGCTTATATCCTTTCCTTGTTGCCAAGGAAGAAAACTTAAAGGATAGATGACACCCACAAAAAAAAGAATCAATACGGTTACGATGGAGCTAGTTACTAGATTCACTGAGTCTACGCCACTTTTCAATTCTTCACATAGCGCAACGTTCTTTTTCGCTTGGCGCTCCACTTTTATGGCTAGTTGGTCAATCAGCTCTCGTTCTTCGCTCTCTTGTGCACGTAATTCTGGTGATATAATGTATGTAGATATGTTATCGTTAAACAATTGGCTTATACCAAGAGAGTAAGCAAAAGGATTGACACGCTGTTCTTCCTCTCGCTTTCGTTTTATCTCTAGCCTTTCAGAAAGCTCAGTTATTTTATTGGTCACGGCGTTAATTTTTTCTTCATAACTGTCAAAGGGAGAAAAATCATACATTGAGATATATTTCTCTAATGGTAAGAATTTTTCATTTTCCCAGAAATCTTCACCCATTTTATTTATGGCTTTCTCCCTTGCTCTTCTGTTATACCAGTCAAAGTATCGGCTTTTAGCCTCGGCTTCAACAGATTCTGAATCTATTATGTTGTGGGTTGCCTGATTTTTCAATTTTGAAAAATCAGACTGATTGGAAATTATTTTTGTAATTAGGAATGCTGAAAAAATACCTACTATTGCACCAGAGGTCTGGCTGATAGTACTAAAGAATACGTTCCAATCCACGAGAGTTCTCCGATAAAGACTGTATTTTTACTTTGCCCAGTCATATTGACATATGAAAGACGCTATCACACTTACCCCCTTCGATAAAACAACAGATGCGACCGGATATATACAAGATCCCCACTAACCCACCATAAACCCATGCCATAGAGGCCCCTCGGTACGCTGCTGATAACGCAGTTCACCGAGGGGCCTTTATGTTATCACTCGCACTTAAATGGCTGCTTCGTCCCGATGTGGAAGGGGGCGAAGTCAACCACCCGGCAGACCGGGGTGGCCATACCAAGTACGGCATCGCCGATGCCGCCGATGGCAAGAAGGACGGCATGGCCGACCTCGATCGGGATGGGGTGCCCGATATCGCTATCGGTGATCTGACTCCTGCCCATACCGAGCCCTTTTACCGCCAGAACTACTGGATGCCCGCCCGCTGTGACCTGATTGCGAGCTTAAGCCCTGCACTCTCTATCGCCGTGTTTGATGCAGCGGTGCATCACGGGCCAAAACGCGCCATCCAACAGCTGCAGCAGGTCTTGGGGGTGATGGCAGATGGTCGCCTTGGCCCGGTATCGATTGGCAGGCTCAAGCAGCAACTGGGCGCTAAGGGAGAGGGCCAGTTGTTGCTGGCGCTGATGATGCAGCGGGCCAGCTTCATGCACGGCATTGTGCGCAAAGACCCGAGCCAGTGGGCCAATGCCGATGGCTGGATCAACCGGCTGCTGCGTCTGCAGAGCTACCTCCTTTCCGACGTGGTTGGCGAGGTGGTGGCATGAGCGTGCTGACCATCAAGCAACAGAAGGCGGCGGCCGCAATCCAGGCTGCGGGCTACTTTGGCATTCCTGAGCTCAAGAACCCCCGCTATCTCGCTTGCTTCAAGGATGGGCGCAAAGCCCATCTCAAGGCCGCTTTGGCCAATCAGATCGCTGACCCGAAGGCGATCCCGCTCTATAGCCACCACCAGACCCGTCAATCCCTGTTCGAGAAAGGGTGGCGTTCGGTGACCGAACTGGATCGCCTGCGGGCCCGTGCCCGTCATTCCCAACCTCAACAAAAGGAAGTCCATCATGCCTGATTCCCTGTTACCTCAAGCGAAGTCTGCCTTCAAAAGCCGCACCGTGATCGGTGGTGTGATTGCCGTGGGGGCCGGTATTGCGGGCCTGTTCGGTGTGCCGGTCGATGCGGGTACCCAAGCCAGCTTGGCATCCACCCTGGTGGATCTGGCCAGTGCGGTGGGTGGCCTGCTCGCCATCTGGGGCCGCATCAAGGCGACTCATACCGTCCGTTAGTAGCCATACGAGAGAGGTCATGTGACAAACCTCATAGACCGCGCCCAGCAGGCCGATGCCGATCGGACTGGGCGCATTATCGAAGCCCACCAGAACAGGGCAAGGCCACACGGCGATGGTATCTGCTGCGATTGTGACGAAGCCATCCCGCCCTCCCGCCTTGCAGCCGAGCCTGGTGCCGAGCGCTGTATCGAGTGCCAGACCCTGTATGAGCGCAAGGAGGCGACCCGTGTGGGAATTCATCGTTAAGAACTGGGGCCCGCTCTATGCGTTGGCCAGCCTGGTGGGTCTGGTGGTCATCATCTTGCTCTCCAAAACCTACGCCAAGCGCGAAGACCTCACTGCCCTGGTGCAGAGAGTCCAGCGGGTGGAGCAGGTACTGGCTGACCTGCCGAGCGAGCGTGAGCTGCACAAGCTGCAGTTGGAGATCAGCGAGTTGCGGGGGGAGTTGCGGGAGGTGAAGCCGGAGCTGCGCCAAGCCCGTCGCCTTGCCGATCTGCTGTTGGAAAATGAACTCAAGGAGAAGGCATGAGTATTCAAGCGATATTGGACGCCCAGCAGCGGCTGGTGATCCTGCGCTCCCTGCTGGATATCGGTGGTGCCGCCAACGAGTCAATCCTCAATGACTGCCTCGACCAGCTGGGTACCGGCCGGGTGACGAGGGATCGGGTGAAGACCCTGCTGGCCTGGCTGGAAGAGCAGGGGCTGGTGCGCATCGAGCGACTGGCCACGGTGCAGGTGGCTCACTTGACCGGTCGTGGCCAGGACGCGGCAGAGGGCCGGGCAACGGTGCCCGGCGTCAAGAAGCCCCGAGCGGAGGATTAAGCATGGCCGAGAAACCGACCCGAGGCCGCGCCAGCAAGGTGTGGCTGCTGCCTGAGTCTATCCGCAACGCGCTCAACGAGATGCTGCGGGACAAAGGCAACAGTCAGGCCGCCATCCTGGATGAAATCAACGGCCTGATCGAGGAGGCGGGGTTGCCCGATGATCTCAAGCTCTCCCGCTCCGGGTTAAGCCGTCATGCCAGCCAGGTTGAACAGGTCGGCCAGCACCTGCGGGATTTGCGCGAAACCACGGCCGCCTTGACCTCCCAGCTTGGCGACAAGCCGATGGGGGAGACCACCAAGCTCATTCTGGAGCTGGGCCGTTCCCAGTTGTTCAAGGCGATGCTGGCTCAGGTGCAGAACCCGGAGGAGGCGGTGGATATCGACATGCTGAAGAACGCCATGCTGGCGGCCCAGCGGCTCGAATCGACCGCCATGCAGAGCCATAAGCGGGAGAAAGAGATCCGCCAGGCATTTGCCGAAGAGATCGCCGCCAAGACCGAAGCCATCGTGACTCAGGCGGGCTTGAGTGGTGAGGCCGCCGCCGCCATTCGCCGTGAAATATTGGGGATTGCCTGATGAGCACGATCGCCCAGCAGTTGGCCCAGGCCCTGGGTACCGAATACAACCCCGACGAGGTGTTGCTGCCGTACCAGCGGATCTGGATTGCCGACGAGAGCCCGCTCAAGATTGCTGAGAAGAGCCGCCGTACCGGTATCACCTGGGCGGAGGCGGCTGACGCGGCTCTGACGGCATCCAAGACCAAGACGGCTGGCGGTTGCCACCACTTCTATGTGGGCAGCAACAAGGAGATGGCCCGCGAGTTTATCGATGCGGTGGCCATGTGGGCCAAGGCGTACAACAAGGCGGCCGGTGAGATCCAGGAGGAGGTATTCACCGACGACGAGGACAAGGCGATCCTCACCTTCGTGGTCTATTTCGCCTCGGGCTTCAAGGTGCAGGCGCTCTCCAGCAACCCCTCCAACCTGCGGGGGATGCAGGGCAATGTGACCATCGACGAGGCTGCTTTCCACGACCGACTGGCCGAGGTGTTGAAGGCCGCCATGGCGCTGACCATGTGGGGCGCCAAGGTGCGGTTGATCAGTACCCATAACGGCGTCGATAACCTGTTTAACCAGCTCATCAACGACAGCCGAGCGGGCCGCAAAGAGTATTCCATCCATACCATCAGCCTGGACGATGCCTGCCGCCAGGGGCTCTATCGTCGGATCTGCCAGGTCAAGGGTGGCCTTTGGACACAGGAAGCCGAAGACGCCTGGAAGGCGGGGCTGCTCAAGGCCACAGCCACCGAAGAGGACGCCCTTGAGGAGTATTTCTGCGTACCCAAGCAGAGCAGCGGCGTCTATATCAAGCGCACCCTGATTGAGCGTGCGATGCAACCGGATATCCCCATCCTGCGCTTTACCGCCCCCAAAGACTTCGAACTGCAGAGCGAGGAGAGTCGCAAGGCAGTGGTGGATATCTGGTGCGAGGAGAACCTCAAGCCCTGTCTGGAAGCACTCGACCGCAGTTGCCGCCATGCGTTTGGAGAGGACTTCGCCCGCAAGGGGGACTTGTCGGTGTTCGTGCCGCTCTCCATCGCCACCAACTTGCGCAAACAGGTGCCCTTTGTGGTGGAGCTGGTCAATGCCCCCTATGAGAGTCAGCGCCAGATCCTGTTCTACCTGCTGCAGGGGTTACACCGTTTCACGGCAGCCGCTTTCGATGCCACTGGTAACGGCGGCTATCTGGCAGAGGCTGCCAGACTGCGCTGGGGCGCCAGCATGATCGAGTGCGTGATGCTCAATGACCCCTGGTATCGGGAGTGGATGCCCAAGCTCAAGGCAGAGTTTGAGGATGGCAACCTGACCATCCCGCGCCATGCAGACGTGCAGGATGACTTGGGGAAAATCCAGGTCATCAACGGCATCCCCAAGATCGACAAGGGCAAGAACACCGGCCAAGGGGGCCAACAGCGCCACGGTGACTTTGCGGTGGCCTTGGCCATGGCGGTGCGGGCCAGCTGGATGGAGGGGGGCGCCATCGAGTTCACCCCGCTGCCCAACAAGCGCGATGAAGCAAGGGGCGATAACCATCATTCGTTCGAGAGAGGGGCCTGGTAATGGGCAGGATCATCGATATCAACGGCATTCCCCTGCGGCTTGAAAAGGAGTCGCAGACCGAGAACTCGGCGGCGCTTGCCCAGTTGCGCCGTTACTACAGTGAACACCCCACGGTGGGGCTCACGCCGAGCAGGGCGGCAGCCGCATTGAAGGAGGCAGAACAGGGCAACTTGATCGCCCAGTGCGAGCTGGCCGAAGACATGGAGGAGAAAGACGCCCACCTGCAGAGTGAACTCGGCAAACGTCGCCGCGCTCTGCTGGGGGTGAGCTGGACAATCGAGCCGCCTCGCAACGCCACCTCGGCGGAGAAGCGCGACAGCGAGATGATCCGCGAGCTGATTGAGGACTTCACCTGGTTGGATGATGCCATCTTTGATGCCACCGACGGGATCCTCAAGGGGTTCAGTGCCCAGGAGTTCTGCGGCTGGGAGATGGTCGAGGGATTACAGCTTCCCAAGGGCATCGTCTGGCGCGACCCTGCTTGGTTCCAGACCCACCCGGATGATCGCAATCAGCTGCGCTTGCGAGACGGCAGCCAGGAAGGGGTTGCCCTCAACCCCTTTGGCTGGCTGCTGCACAAGGCCAAGTCCAAATCGGGGTATCTGGCCCGCACCGGGCTTATCCGCACCCTGGTCTGGCCGTTCCTGTTCAAAAACTACAGTGTGCGGGATCTCGCCGAGTTTCTGGAGATCTACGGCCTGCCGGTGCGGCTGGGCAAATACCCGGAAGGGGCGACCGAGAAAGAGAAGGCCACTCTGCTGCAGGCGGTGCTCTCCATCGGTCATAACGCCGGGGGCATTATCCCGCGCGGGATGGAGATTGAGTTCCAGAACGCCGCCAGTGGTCAGGCTGATCCCTTCGTGGTGATGATGGAGTGGTGCGAGCGCTCCATGAGCAAGGCCATTCTGGGGGGCACCTTGACCTCACAGGCCGATGGCAAGAGCTCGACCAATGCTCTGGGTAATGTTCATAACGAGGTGCGTCAGGAGGTACGGGATGCAGATCTCCGCCAGCTGGCCGCTACCCTGACCCGCGATCTGGTCTATCCGCTCTATGCCCTGAACGGCAAGAGCTACCAGGGGCCGCGCCGTTGCCCCCGGTTGGAGTTTGATGTGACCGAGCCGGAGGATATGCGCGATTTGGCGTATCCGCTGCGGGCCCTGGTGGGGATGGGAATGCAGATCCCGGCGCAGTGGGTGCGGGATAAGTTGCAGATCCCGGCCCCCAAAGAGGGGGAAGAGGTACTGATCATCGTGGACAAACAGGCCGGGCAGGGAGACGCCGCGCTCAAGGCAAAGGGACTGGCCGCGCTAGCTGCAGAGCGTCAGATGCAGGATCGGGCAGACCTGCTGACAGGTCGGTTAAGCGCAGCCGGGGAGGATGCGATAGAGGGATGGACGCAAGAGGTCGAGCATCTGCTGGGCGAAGTTAACTCGCTCGATGAGTTTCGAGATCGGTTGCTTGAGCGCTATCGCAAGTTGCCGACTGAGGAGCTGGCTATGTTGATGCAGCGTGCGCTGGTTGCTGCTGAGCTGGCTGGAATGGCGGATGTGGGTTCGTCTGAGGAGGCATAATGGCAGAAAGCACCAAACGCAGTCGCCAGAGCCTTGGCCCGTTTATGGGCGGCCCGGAGGGGCCGATGGATGCCCGCTCTGGTAGCCAGTATTTCCAGCAGGCGATCGACTACTTCCGCGACAAGGTCAATGTCAAGGGTGATGCGTGGGATTCGCTCTGGCAAGGGCAGCATGCCACTGCCTTCACCGTGGCGGGAGCCATGAAAGACGATCTGCTCTGTGACTTGCGCCAGAGCGTGGACAAGGCTATTTCCGAGGGCATGAGCCTTGCGGAGTTTCGTGATGAGTTCAAAGACATTGTTACCAAGCGGGGTTGGACAGGTTTCAGGGGCGAGGGGAGCGAGGCCGGGATGGCCTGGCGGACGAAGGTGATCTATGACACCAACGTTCGGCAAGCCTACAACGCGGGCCGCTGGCAGCAGTTACAGCAGTTCCCTATCTGGGTATATCACCACGGCGACAGCCGCAACCCCCGTCAGTTACACCTATCTTGGAACGGACTGACTTTGTCAAAGGATGACCCTTGGTGGCGGGCGCACTTCCCCCAGAACGGCTGGGGCTGCAAGTGCCGGGT
The DNA here is from genome assembly GCF_051919165.1 of Aeromonas sp. 96A. Classification (NCBI taxonomy): domain Bacteria; kingdom Pseudomonadati; phylum Pseudomonadota; class Gammaproteobacteria; order Aeromonadales; family Aeromonadaceae; genus Aeromonas; species Aeromonas sp. 96A. The sequence goes on from NZ_JBQBFE010000001.1 coordinate 307,537, forward strand.
TGAGGGATACTCCAAGATACGGGCCCGGCTCAAGGGGATCGAGATAGGCGAGGCGCCAGATGATGGTACCTATGAGTACGTGAACAAGAAGACCGGCGAGGTACTGCAGGTGCCGAAGGGGATAGACCCCGGCTTTGACTACTCGGTCGGTGAGGCCAAGTTTGGCCGTCGATTAGCCCAAGAAGAGTTTGCTCAGTGGCAAGGGGAAAAGGGGAGTGCTTGGCAGAGCCTGAGCAAGGGAAACTGGCAGAGCACAAAGCGCCCGGAGCGTTTGACCTCAAGGGAGCTGCCTCAACCACTGCAACAACCGGTTGACCAAGCGGATGTCATCAAGGCGGTGCAGTCTGCACTAGGGGCAGATGAGGTACTGATCTCCACACCAGTTGGCACTGTGCTGGTCGATGCATCGGTGCTGGGGGCGCACATCGAGGCTGAGCGAACCGCGTATCTGCCTTTGCTGATGGATGCGCTGACCAACCCGCAAGAGATCTGGCAGAGCTTCGAGCAGCATCAAGGAACCGGCAAGATAGTGCTACGCACTCGGTTTGTCACGGTTTACCAGGTGAGAAAAGACCAGGCGATCTTGGTGGCGTTTAATGCTGTAAGGGGAGTGTTGACTGCGTGGACGCTGATTGGCACGTCCGACTTGAAGTATGTAAACCGCCAACGGATTGGGCAACTGCTTCACACAGAAGGTGAGGCCCTCACTCCCTGACCGCCGGGCGGGCTCTCCTGCTCAGGTATAGCGGCGGCCCGCACCCGTCTCGGATCGAGTTAAGTATGACGGTAACATGATAAAGGAGGCAACATGGCAGGGGCATTTCTCACCATTACCCCATCGGGCTATGAGCCGGTGCTCGAACAACTACAGCTGTATTATGAGAAGACTGGTGACCTGAGCCCGGTGCTGGCAGATATCGGGGAAATGTTTTTGATCAGCCACCAAAAGCGCTGGCAGGTAGAGCAGGCCCCTGACGGTACTCCTTGGCAGCCCCTCTCCGAGGAGACCATCGAGCGTAAAGGGCACGACTTGATACTGCGAGAGCATGACTACCTAAGGGATATGCTCAACTATCAGGTAGATCCGCTGGCACTCTATTTCGGCACGCCGATGGGGTACGGTGAATATCACCAGTTAGGCTTAGGTGTGCCGGAGCGTGTTTGGTTAGGGGCTTCACCCACCGACTTGCAACAGGTGCTCGACTTGGTGGGGGCCTACTTTGAGGAATAACAAATGGCAATGAAAGCCAAACCAGTAAAGCTGGTGTATGGGCAAGGGTATTTTGAATGCCCCGTAAGCGAAGCTACGCATGTAGAGTTGAATATGCCGGGGCCGCTACCTCAGCGCTATCTGCCCGTTATTCTGCGTGGGACACGCGATGGCACAGGGTGCTGGTCATGGAATGGAGATACGGACAAGCCGACGCTACGCCCGAGCATCTTATCAGAAACACACCTCCACCGATGCCATACGTGGGTAACCGATGGGGAAGCGCAATTTCTCTCTGACTGCTCCCATGATCTTGCGGGTCAGACTGTGGCATTGCTACCCATAACAGCCCATAGGGAAATAGGAGGTTGAGCGGGAAGATAACGAAACGTCCTGAATGCTCCTGAGCGCGTTTTGGGGCCTTGTGCTGCTACGATGGCATGGCCCGTCTGCTATTCGCACGGCAAAAGAGCGTTTAAACACCATTAAACAGCGCCGCCACCCCTGCTGTTGCAGTAACCCACCATAAACCCCACCCAATTCTCAGTTCGATGACACTGGCCGCAATGAGGTTTGCTGTGACCAGCCGGAGTGAGAGTGATGCCCCTATCTGCCGCCAGTTCCGCCATTGCCGTGGCCATCTTGAATGCAAGACCAACCGCCCTGGGGTTGGCCGTGCTCGATGCAGCCCTTGGCCCGAGCGACGACGGTTGGCACCAGTTGCTACCGGTCGGCCCGTTCAAGGCCCGCGATGGCCGCCCCTTTGATGTTCCTGGTGGTCACTGGCAGCTCGACAAGAGCATCGCCACCACCCTGATCAATCGAGCCAAAGCGCTCGGGCAAGACATCCTGATCGACTACGACCACCAGACCCTCCATATCGAAAAGACTGGCAAGGAGGCTCCGGCTGCCGGTTGGTTCAACGGTGACGAGATCGAATGGCGTGAGGGGCTGGGCCTCTTTATCAAACCGCGCTGGACGGATCGTGCCGCTGCCATGGTGGCTGCCAAAGAGTACCGATTCCTTTCTGCCGTCTTTCCCTATGACGCCCAGGGCCGCCCGCTAGAACTGCGAATGGCCGCCATCACCAATGATCCCGGTGTGGTGGGTATGCAGGCTCTGGCGGCGCTCAGTGCGCTACCCGCTTCCCAACCTGGCCAGCTGGCCAACCCCTCCAAGGAGACATCCATGAATGAACTGCTGAAAAAGCTGTTGGCCAAGCTCGGCATCGAGCTGACCGGCGATCCCACTGACGAGCAACTGCAGAAGGCGCTCACCGAGCTCGATAGCCTGCAGGCCAGCGCCAAGAAAGCGCCGGAGCTGGAGGCGGCACTCACTGCCGAGAAGGCATCGCTGGCCGCGCTCAAAGCGCAGCCGGGTGGCCAAGTTGACCTGGCGCAATTCGTGCCGGTGGCGACCTATAACGCCCTGGTTGCCCAGGTAGCGAGTTTAAGCGCCAAGGTGGAAACCACGGATGCCGCAACCCTGATCAAGGAAGCCCGTACCCAGGGCAAGGTGGTGGCCGCCGAAGAGGAGTATTTGACCGCCTATGCCTCCCAGAAAGGGGTAGCTGCCCTCAAGGCGTTGCTGGATCCCCGTCCGGCGATTGCCGCACTGTCCGCCAGCCAGACCACTCAGGTGACCCTGCCCGAGAAGAAGGGGGATGCGGTGCTCTCGGCGGATGACAAGTATGCCGCCGACCAGCTCGGTATCAGCCACGAGGAGTTTGCCAAGGCCAAGCAGGCTTAAGCGCAGACCCTACCACGCCATTTATCCAGAGAAGGAACACCCGTATGGCCATGATTACACCCGCGCTGTTGCAGTCCCTCTTCACCGGCTTCAAGAAGAACTTTGAAGACGCCAAGAGTGAAGCGCCTGCCCAGTACACCAAGATCGCCACCGTGATCAAATCGACTACCAAGTCCAACACCTATGGCTGGTTGGGCAAGTTCCCCAATCTGCGTAAGTGGGTCGGTGATCGGGTGATCGAGTCGATGAAGGCGCACGGTTACCAGATCGTCAACGAAGACTTCGAGGCCACCGTCGGCGTCGATCGCAACGATATCGAAGATGACGAGCTGGGTATCTACGCGCCGATGTTTGCCGAGATGGGCCGCTCGGCGGGCATTCACCCCGATGAGCTCTGTTTCGGTCTGCTCGGTGCTGGCTTCACCACGCCTTGCTATGACGGGCAGTATTTCTTCGACACCGATCACCCGGTCTATCCCAAGGCCGATGGTACCGGTACCCCTGTCTTGACTGCCAACGTGGTGGTGGATGCCGGTTACCAGGGGGAGCCCTGGTTCCTGCTCGATACCAGCCGCGCCCTCAAGCCGGTCATCTTCCAGGATCGCAAGTCACCGGAGTTGGTCGCTATGACCAAGATCGATGACGAGGCGGTGTTCACCCGCAAGGAGTTCCGCTACGGGGTCGATTGCCGTGATGCCGCAGGCTTTGGCTTCTGGCAGTTGGCCTTTGCCAACAAGCGGGCGCTGACCCCCGACAACCTGTGGGATTCCTTCTCCAAGATGCGGGAGTTTCAAGCCGATGGCGGCCGCAAGCTTGGGGTGAAGGCCACCATGTTGGTGGTACCGCCCTCCCTTGAGAAGCTGGCGACCCAGATGCTGGAGCGAGAGCTGGATAGCAGCAGTAGCAACGAGCTGAAAGGCAAGTTGGAGCTGGTGGTGGCTGACTACCTCTAACCCTGCGTTATGCCTGTTTGCTGTTTGTTTAAAAGACGGGGGTTAAACAGCGGCCAAGCCCGGTTTAACCCTCGGTTTAAACAGCCTCTCTATCAGATACGACGAGGAACACATGAGATGGAACAAGAGATGGAACTGGCTATTCGAGTGGGGATTACGTCAACAGTTCGTCAGGTCTATTTTCGCGCGGGCCTGCCGATTGTACCGGGCAAGTCTGAGATGGTTGTGTCGCCTGAGCAGTGCGCGACCCTGGAGAACGACCCGCGTCTGGTGGTCGTCCGGTTGGCTGAAGACACCAGCTTTCAGGCAGGTGATGCACCATCGGCGCCTGGGGATCTGGACGCAACACTGGGCGTCCTGACCGGTTCGGGCTATCTGGCAGGGGTTGCCACCTTGGCTGGCAAGGTCACGCCGCTGGCCGAGATGAAGGTCGATGAGCTGCGCGAGCTGGCGCTGCAGATGGGTATCCCGGAGGCGGCCAAGCTCAAGAAGGCCGAACTGGTGACGGCGATCGCGGCGACTGAAGTGCAATACCCGGTCAAGGATGAGCAGCCATCTGGCCAGAACGGAGAGCAGTGATATGTATGCCAGCGTCAATGACATGGTGATCCGCTTTGGCGAGGCCGAGTTGCTGCGCCTGGCCATGACGCCGACCGGTGAGCTGGATCAGGCGGCCATCACCATCGCCCTGCAGGATGCAGGCGCCTTGATCGATGGCTATCTGGCGGGTCGCTATCCCTTGCCGCTGGCCCATATCCCGAGTGCCCTGGTACCTATCTGCGCCGATATCGCCCGTCACCGTCTCTATGGTGAACAGGCCCCGGAGCAGATAGCCAAGCGTAATGAGGCGGCCCTGGCCTTTCTGAAATCGGTTGGCAAGGGTGAGCTGGCGCTGGGGTTGGCATCCGATGGCGCCACCCTGGAGAGCCAGAATCTGGCTCAACTGCAGTCGGATGGGCGCGTCTTTGGCCGGAGTCAGGGGCGCGACAAGGGGGGCTTTCTATGAGCCAACCCGCCAACCCGTCTGGCACCGAACTCGACTACCTGCAGGCGGGCGAGCGGCTGCGTGAGCTGCTCGCCCCCCTGAAAACGAAAGGGCTCAAGGATGTGTTTGTGGCCACCGATGTGGCGGCCATCGCCAATCTGGGCCAGCACAGTCCGGCGGTGCATGTGGTCTATCAGGGCGAACGTGAGAGCGAAGGCACTCAGTCAGGCCGAGCCAGCAGCTTTGATCAGCTCTGGTTGCTGGTGCTGGTGCATCGTGCTAGCCCCAAGGAGGTCAGTGCCGGGGTGTGGCTTGGCCGCATCCTGCAGGCCATCAGTGGGCGAGCATGTGGTGACAGTACCTTTCGCCGCGAAACCCCACCGGTCAAACCCAGTTACAGCGGCGGTGCGGCTTATTTGCCGCTTGCCTTTACTACCCGAGTGAAATTCAAAGGAGAGCGATGATGAGCGAAACACTGCACCTGGAAGGGGATCTCTTTATCGAGACCTTTACCAACGGGGTCTCGGCCGGGGTGATTGGCCCCATCGATGTGGATAGCCTGGAAGTGAAACCCGACAGCCAGAAGATCTCGATTCCCAGCAAGCGCAAGGGGCAATACGGTCAGGCGCGGGAGAACTACCACATTCCCAAGCCTGCCATGGTCACCATCAAGACCACCGAGATCCCGCCCGTGCTGCTGGCCGCTGCCTTTATGGGTCTGGAGAGCCCCATCAATCAGGGGGCCGGGACGATGACTGATCTGCAGGTCGTGCTGCCCGCTTGGCCGAAGTGGGCCCAGCTGGGCAAGAGCAATATTGCCTCGACTGGCCTGGCCATCAAGGAAGGGGTCACCGCGCTGGTGGTGGGTACCGATATCGAGGTCAACTATGCGCTCGGGCTGGTACGGGCGATTAAGGGGGGCTCGGTAGCGGATGGCGGTAGCCTGACGGTCAGCGGTACCTATAACGCGGTGACCGGTACCCGCATCGCGGGCAACATCCAGCCGGAGATCAAGGCGCGGCTGCTGCTCGATGGCCGCAGTATCGTCAGCGGTGAGGCCATCAAACTGACGGTGCCCCGTGCCAGCCTGTCCCCCAAGAAGGCGGTGGACTTTATGAGCGACAAGCCCATCGAGATCGAGCTGGAGGGGGAGTTGCTGGCCGTGGATGGCGAAACAGCCCCCTTCTATGTGGATCGGCCGGTGATGGTGTGACGGGGGAATGAAAACGGCGGGGATACTCGCCGTTTTTCTGATGAGATTGAGTGCTTTTAGGTCAACAGGCTACCAGCCCAAACGCTCACAAGTGCGGCCCATGCGGTTTCGATTGCACAGCCAGTGATTTTTTTAAATGTTGTGAAAAAACGTTGAGTCATAGACACCTCTCTAAAATTATCTGGAGCTAAAGTTATATCGCTCAAAAAACACCCGAAAAAACGAATGGCAGATAGAAGTAAAAGAACCGCAACGTTGTAAAGCGCGAAGGATGTTAGCCCTTCTTGGGAGACCCCAACAGATGTTGGCCTAAAAACACTCAGCTGAACATTATGTCGATTAATTCTAGAGTTGTAAACACTTTCTATGCTGTGTTGCAGTGTAGTATCGGATTGAAGAACGGCGGAAAAACCGCCGTTTTGAACTCAATTGTGAATATCCGCTCACATTTTCTTGTGAGTTTAGCCTACAGCTCTGTTTCGACTTGAATGATTTTATCGTCCACAGTTCTTTCTACAGGCCCACAACCAGTGAATCGAATAATACGCCTTGTAACCCGTCGACCTTCACCACTTGCACCTAAAGAGATGGACTCTCCCTCAGTCTTCAGGCCTAGACTGCCTTTTCCAGAACCGTCATAAAATTCCTCAATTTGAACTTCGTGAGATGAGGCTATTCGTTCTGCGATAGCAAGCTCTTGGGCAACTCGAGCTTGATGAGCCTGGAACTCCATGACGATACGCTGCTTGTTCGCTTCCTCTGTTAGGGTATCGAGCCCCTTTGATTCCGCTGACTTTACTTCATCTTGAGAGTCTGATAGTGCGGAATAGATTGCTTTGACATAGCCAGGGACTATCGTGGCAAAAGCAACTTTTCCCGCAATTGTTGCCATTTTAATTGTATCCAAACGATGATTCCTATTTTTGAGGTATAAGGATGTAATCAGAGATGTATACAAATGAATCGTAATTAAATATTTATCGTTTTCCTGTGATGAGCCTCTGAAAATATTAAAAATCCGTCATCTAGTCATCACTTGATCATGTGCTACACCATATCGCTGGCGCAGCATACCAGTTTGGGAACTTGGTTTTAACGAAATGCCAGTCGCTTAATCATGACCAGTGGTTGGGATGAGTCTGAAAGGGACAGGATGGAGTTCTCTAACCATTGCCAGTCCAGCGGCGGAGTACCTTCCTTAAACTTCTGGTGTGGCATGCCATCCTTGATGGTCAGAAACAGGGTGCAAGGCGTATCGGCACGGCAGACATAGCGCACCATCACATCGCCATGAAGTGTACGCAGTAGATGTTTCAGGATCGGCAGCCCTTGTATGGTGTGGCGCCCCCCCTCATGCCAGACGCCAAATTGATGCATTCCGCCCATACCTTTCAACTCAAGTAAATCTAAGTTTTGGCCATCCAGGCCCACTTGCCACTGTTAGAAACGACAGGTTGACTATGTCGTTAGTTTTGTTGTTAGGAGCGGAGGGTCGTAGATGGAGAGGTCACCCACTTCAATAAAGGTCATTCGTAGTGTGACGATCGTGACAAAATAATGATGTGCGTCATTGTTGTGGTTAAAAAATGAGCGTCAAAAATAATTGATAATTTTAACTGTATGATTAGGCCCGCTTTTTGTATTATCTGCCACCTGCGTTATGCAGAAACGTTCATGTAGGCAAGCATGCATGAGCAACGGCTCAATAAGCAACCACCTAAAAAGGAAATGCTTATGAAAAAGTTATCTATCTTGAGAAGGAACATAATCTATGAACAAAAAATTGGCTGGGGGGCATCTCCATGATTTGTTGAGTGAACTTTTTGCATCTAAGAATGAACCGATTATATCGGTACAATCTAAGATGTTTAGAGTGCAGTTGACTTGTAATAAACAGGAACAACCTTATCTGGAAGGTTTCCACTTTTCCACACCCTGCGATAACCTAGGTCGTTATAACGACCCAACGGGGTCATTGCCCGTTTGTTACGTTGCAGATCTGGCTACGACTGCACTTGCTGAAGTGTATGGCCGGCGAGATGCTGGAAATGGTGAACGTCTAGTCCAAATTGACAGAAAAGATTTCATTAGTCGAAGTGTGTCAGTTGTGGAACCTACTCGTCCTTTGAGATTGTTTGACCTGAGCAAAGCACTTATTCCACTGGGGCTTACACTGTCGGAGATTACGTCGAAAGACTACTCTGTGACTCAGAGTCTTGTTGCATTCTTTGCAGCACATCCTGAACTGGATGTTGATGGCATTGCATACATATCGACACACTATGTTAGCGAATACTGCTATGCACTGTGGTTGAACAAACGCGATGAAGTTTTGCTAAAAACATGTTCCATTACTTCGCTTCAAGACTTTGAGTCTAGTGAAGTCCCTAGGGGCTGGGATGAATCGACAATTGATGCGGAAGAAATTCTGACTCAGGTGCTCCGTTTCAGTATTCCTGGATGTATGGATTAACGAAAGTGCGCTGGTTACCAGCGCACTAGCGTGCAGTATGCAAGCCATAGAGACTAGCTTCTCTAAGAATATATGATAAGTAATCACCATCCAATCCAAGCTTTAGAATATCAATAGGGCTAATACACATATCGTTGAAATCAATTTTCATGGTCAAAAATGAGCATTTTGTTACTGTACCTAGTCCCTTTAATTTTTCTAAAATTTCATCTAAACCATTTAACTTCCCTGAGTCATTGAATTGAAATGCAGGATACAAGTATTCCCCCCCTTTTTTAATTGCAATTAATTTTTCAGATGAACGTTGATTGTTTATGGTTTGTCTAGATACACCCATAATATTTGCAACTTCACCAGCTTTATACAAACCACCATTATCTTTAATCGTATCTAGGAAATATTTATCTGCTTGTAATCTTTGAACTTGTTTGCGTAGATCTCTTTTACTCACCATTGTCCTATGTGTTGCAAGAGTCAAGAATAGCTCACTGAGCAGCTGTTCATCCGGCAACGCAGCAAAGCGTTCAGATTGAGTTTTGATCTCATGAGCTACTTCGTTGAGCAGGTTTAGTACTCTTGTGCAGATCGCTAATGCCGTAGCATCACCGTTAAATTTTTCGATCAGCATCTGTGCTGACTCATGAAGTAATGATTGATTACTCATAGTTTTCTCCGTTTACGAATTTCTACCATCTTTACGATTTATTGTAACCATTGTTTGTGAAATCGTAAAGTATTCGGGTTGTTTTTTGGTCTTGTTGGTTCGTGTTGACTCGTCTTCTTTCCCTTTGCTGATCTTTAACCCACCATAAACCCTTAATCCTCCTAATGAATTTCAAAATGGGAGCTATCGCACTTTAACGAGATAGCCCCATGTCCACCTCTACCACTCTCAAACTTGCCCTGGAGCTGGCAGCCAAGGTCACTGGTCGGGAAGACCTGGCCGCCTTGGCGGGTGAGGTGCAGGAGCTGGGCCCGATCTCGGACGAGACGGCCGCCGAAACGGCGCAGCTGGCTGAAACCCTCGAATCGTTAAGCCGCCAGCAGGCGTTGATCCAGCAGTTCAATGACTCAAAGGCCGCCCTGACCCAGCTCGAACTGGCGACCGTGCTCAGCCGTGACAAGCTGGAGCAGTTGCGCCGTGAGCAACAAGCGGGCAGCGGAGATGCCAAGGCGCTGGCCGAACAAGAGCGGTTGCTGGCTTCCGAGGTCAAGCAGCTGGAGCGTCAGCTGGTCGCTCAGTCAGCCAGTCATACCCGCCTGCATGCAGGGCTCAAGCAGTCCGGGCTCGATACCAAGAACCTTGCTCAGGAACAGCAGCGCCTGCAGCGTGAGCTGACCAAGAGTGTTGCCCAGACCGAGCGGCTGGGGCGCGAGCTTCGCCAGGGCAGTCAGCAGGCCGGTGGCTTACAGGGGGCCATCGGCAGCCTGACCGGGCGCCTGGTGGCGCTGGCGGGTACCTGGTTCGGTATCCAGACCCTGACTACCCAATTGCTCGCCATGTTCCAGACCGGCGATCAGGCCGAGCGCCTCGATGTGCAGCTCAAGGCGGTGATGGGGTCGATTGCCGGTGGCAAAGAGGCGTCAGCCTGGATCCAGGACTTTGCCAAGAACACCCCTCTGCAGCTTAGTGAAGTCACCCAGGTATTCGTGCGTCTCAAGGCGTTCGGCATCGACCCCATGGCGGGGGCTATGCAGGGCATTGTCGATCAAGCGTTCAAGTTGGGCGGTGGTTTTGAAGAGGTTCAGGGCATCTCCCTGGCGCTCGGCCAAGCCTGGGCCAAGCAGAAGCTGCAGGGAGAGGAGATCCTGCAGCTGATTGAGCGTGGCGTACCGGTCTGGCAGATGCTGGAGCAGGTGACTGGCAAGAATACCGCCGAGCTGCAGAAGCTCTCTGAGGCGGGCAAGCTGGGCCGCGAGACCATCTCTGCCCTGATGAACGAGATTGCTGCCCAATCGCGCGGTGCCGCTGCCGACAACATGAGTCTGCTCTCCGGGCTTATCTCCAATGCCCAGGACAACCTCGCCAAGTTTTACCGGATGGTGGCAGAGAACGGGGCGCTGGCCTGGCTCAAAAACCAGCTGGCGAACCTTAATGCCGAATTTGAGGCGATGGCCAGGGATGGCCGCCTGCAGGAGTGGGCACAGCGCCTCTCCGATGGTTTTATCATCATGGGGGAAACCCTCAAGGCTCTGATCCAGACCCTCTATGAGTGGCGCACCGCGCTGACCGTGCTGGCTCAGGCTTGGGTCGGCCTGAAAATCGCAGGCTGGATTGGTGATCTGCGCAGCCTCTATGCCCAGTTTATTGCCATGCCTGTGGCGACCGCGACAGCAGCAGGCGGCATGACGACTGCGGGCACGGCTGCAGCCAGTGCGGCGATAGGGGTCAGGGTGCTGGGCGCAGCCGTCAAGGGGTTGCTGGCCGCCGTAGCGGTCGAGTCCATCATCCAGATCACCCAGTTCGCCTCTGCCCTGCGCCAGCTGGTGCAGGCTGAGCTGGCGCTCAGGGAGGCGCAAGCGCTGCGCTCCGAGACTCAGGCCCGCCTCAATGGTCAGTTTGCCGCCCTGTCAACGGAGCTGGGTTTTGTCATCACCAGCATGGGGGATCTCGATCGCCTGGTCGCCGAGGGCAAGGTGCATTACGACGAGGCCGCTGGACGCTGGCGACAAGGCGCCGCCGCCGTAAAAGCGCTGGGGACGGAGGCCAAGAGCACCCGTGACCATCTGGCCGAGATCAATGCGGTGGCCAAGCAAACCGCCGCCGATGGCCCAGCCAAACTGGCTGAGGCGTTTAAGGTGCTTGGCCTCGATTTCGAGCAGGCCAATGGCCGTATCGGTGCGGGCTTTCAGAAGACCATCGGCGCCCTGGATGTATTGGTGGCGCACACGGGGGCCAGTAGTGCCGCCATCGAGGAGGCGCTGGCCGCTGCCTACAACAGCGCCAAGACCACCGCCGAGATCGATGCGGTGATCGAGCGGCAAAAGCAACTGGCCGCCCAGGGAAAAATCACCGGGGATGCGCTGGCCCGCGCCATGGCCATCGCCGCCGATGCCATGGCCAAGGTGAAAGGGGGGAGTAGCGATACCAAGCAGGCCGTTGCGGCCATTGGTGATGGCTTTGACGAGGCGGCCGCACGGGCCAAGGGGGCCACCGATGCGATGCGGGCGGGGCTTAAAGGGGTACAGGATGAAGCCAAGCAGACGAATGCCAGCCTCACCAGTAGTGGCGGGGGCGGTGGTCGAGGCGATATCACCCGCACCGTGAACGCCGGTTCTTTCTACTACAAGAGCGTGGATATCAATAGCCTGCGCGGCAATGCCGAGGGGCTGGCCAATACCCTGGCCGGGGTGGAGGAGGAGCTGGCCCGCTACAGCCAGAAGGTCAAGGACATTCCGGCCTACAGCGAGTGGAGCAAGTATTACGGCGAGAAGTTCCAAAAAGAGATGGAGGCGATGCAAGCCCGCCTCAAAGAGGAGCTCAACAAAGCGTTGGCCAAAGAGAGTGCCAAAACCAATCAGGCCGCCGCCCAGCAACCAGTCCCAACTGCAGAGCCATCTACCCCCAGCGCCAACACCCCAGGGACACGCAGGCCCTTGTCCGAGCGGATCACCATCGAGCTCAAAGGGGCAGGGGGATCGGCCGAACTGCAGGCCGATGAGGCCAATGCGAATGCCCTGATTTCCCTTCTTAAACAGCAAGGACTGCGGCAATGAACGTGACCCTAAACAGCGTGCTGCTGCCAGATGATCTGGTCTGGCGCGACGAGTTCGAGTGGGCGCCGGTCGAGCAGGTGGTGACCCCGACCTTGAGCGGCGCCCTGTTGGTGGAGGAGACCGCCAAACCCGAGGGACGGCCGCTGACCCTGAGCGGGCATTGCTCCCGCGCCAAGGTGCAGGAGATCAAGGTGCTGGAGGCGCAGGTGGCCAAGCTGATGACGTTGACCCTGCTCGATGGTGTGGCCCGCACCGTGGTGTGGCGCCGCCCTGGCGTGGTGGCGACCCCACTGGTCGAGATGGCCGACCCGGAAGGGGGCGACCCCTATGCCTTGACCCTGAATCTCACAGAGGTAACCCCATGACCATTCTCTCTGGCGATATCGTGTTGTTGGCCAGCCAGCGCCTGGTTGATACCGATGACGGCGGTGGTCGCATCACTGGCCGCGAGATCATCAGCGGCAACCATAACAGCCTGTTCCCTGACGTAAGCGACATGGATCGGGCCTATGGCACCGTGAATATGCGCAAGGCGTTTCTGGCGGTGCAGACGGACGACACCGACACCTACTATGGCGCCAATGCCATGGTGCTGCTGCCGCCCAGTGACCCCAGCGTCAACCTGACGCTGATGACCACCAAAGACCACAACGACACCCGCGATAACGCCCGCAACACTTTGGAGCGCTATCAGGCCCGAGGCCCGAAGTGGCAGGGAGTGCTCTACGATACCCAGCTGGAAGGGCAGCGGGCGATCCGCATCCTGCAACGGGTCGAGGTACGGTTGCCGGAGGTCGGGGAAGTATTGGTGCTGGTCGGTAACGAAGGGAAGGGGAACGAGGTTGAGCAGTATGTGCGGGTTGACCGGGTAACCGCCGAGCTGCGCAAGTTCGGGGTAGCAGGCTACCAGGGCGAGTTCACCCGCAACGTGGTCACTTGCGTCATCACTGACCCGCTGCGCCACACCTTTGAAGGGGAGCAGCCCAGCCCCTATGACCAGGCCACCACCAAGACCACCCTGCGGGAAACCGTGGTGGCCGATGCCGCGAACTACTTTTCGACCACCAAGCTGGTGGCGGATGCGGCACTGGGGGCAATGCGGGTGCAGGCCAAGACCATTTTCACCCAGCTGGTACCCAGCGCCCGCAGTGAAACCCCGGTGGTGGATCTGACCGCAGCCGGTGAGCTGGGCGCCCTGCTGGAATCCGGGGTGGGCAGTCCCCACACCTTCACCACCACCTCACCGGTCAGCCCAAGCCAAGGGCTGTTCCTGGGGATTGGTGCCATGCCGGGCAGCGTATCGGTCACCATCGGCGCGGCGGTGATCACCGACAAGGGCGGCGAGCTGTTCCTGGTCGGTACCGTGGTGGGGGCTATCGACTACGGGCGTGGCCTGCTGACCTTCAACAGCCAGTGCCCAAACTATGGCGCCGCCAGCAAAACCGTGAGCTTTCGCCCGGCAGTGATGCCATCGCGCATCGCTGACACGGCCCAGATCCAGATCGCCGCCAACAACCGGGGTTATGCCTACACCGCGACCCTGCTGCCTACCCCTTGCCCCGGTTCGCTGACCGTCAGCTATCTTGCCCAGGGCAAATGGTACGACCTGAAAGACAACGGGCGCGGGGAGCTGTTTGGCCAGGACAAATCCTATGGCTCTGGGCTGCTCAACTTCACCACCGGCTCTGTGGTGTTGACCCTGGGGGCGCTGCCGGATGTGAACAGCTCGATCATGTTCAGCTGGGGTACCAAGGTCTCTTACCTAAACCGCGCCAGCATGGTGCTGGATCCGGTGCAGCTGACCCATAAGCTGGCCCATGAGGGGATCACCCCCAACAGCCTGACCCTGACCTGGCAAGCCGGTGGCGCGGCCAAAACCGCCATCGACAACGGGGCGGGCCAGCTGACCGGCGATGCCACCGGCATCATCAATTATGTGACCGGCGATCTGGCCCTGCGGGTGGCAACCCTGCCGGATGGCGGTCAGGAGTACCAGGTTGTTTACCAGTACGGCGACCCGGATACCCAACGCTTTGACTACCCGGCCCGTAACCCGGACGGGACGATCACCATGCAGCTGGCTAAGCAGAACCTGACCCCGAGGATGGTATCAGTACGCTGGAATGCCCTTTATGAGGAGGTGAAGGACGACACCGAACTGGTGATCGCTACCCGTGACCCGATCATCAGTGTGCGCGACAACGGCGCGGGCAAGCTGCTGGATGCGGCAGGGGTGGAACGGGGCAGCGTCAACTACACCACCGGCCAGATCACCATCAAGCCGGATGGCCAGGGCGGCATTCCGAAAACCCGCTATGAGTGGCGCACCATCGGCACCTATGGCGATGGCCAAGGCAACACCATTGCCCGCCAGCGCTGGACACTGGTGGAGATCTACTACGTGCAGGCCGCTTACCTGTTCCCGGTGGACGACAGTGGTTGGGTCGAGGTGGAGTACCGCAGCAACAATGCAAGCCAAGCGGGCCAAGATACCGTGAAGGCTACCCCGCTGGTGCTGGATATCACCCCGCGCAACGGCGAGGCGATCCTGGCCAACTCAGTGCGCTTTGCGCTGGGCGGGTCGGTCTATGTGGACAGGCAAGGGATCCTCTATCGCAACATCGACCCCGCCACCGGGGCCGGTGAGCAGGCCGGGACACTGGATTACGCTACCGGCAAGGCGACCGTCACGGTCTGGAACCCCGGCGCTGCGCCAGTGCCGGCCCTGAGTTCGCTGGTCACCAGCCTGGTGGCCCAGACGGTGGACGAGGTGACGTTCAGGACGCCGGGGGCACCCATTGCGCCATCCAGCCTCTACCTGAGCGGCAACACCGCAGACGGGCGCCGATTTGAGGTGACCGCCAACGGCGATGGCACCATCACCAGCACGGATGTAACCGGCAAGGTGGACTATCAGACCGGGGTGGTATCGGTGCGCTTTGGCCGCCTGGTGACGGCAGCGGGCAACGAGAGTAAACCCTGGTTTGACCCGGATATGGTGGTCGATGGCAAGATCTGGCGCCCCTTGTCGGTGGTGGCTGACACCATCCGGTTTAATGCGGTGGTCTATAGCTATCTGCCGCTCGATGCGGATCTGATCAAGCTGGATCCGGTGCGCCTGCCATCCGATGGCCGGGTGCCCTTCATTCGCAAGGGGTACATCGTGGTGGTGCATTCCACCAAGCGCAGCGCCTTCCCCATGGGAGTACAGGCGGGGCAGCAGCTCAACACCGGGCGCGAACGGCTGGCCTATTGCCGGGTGGAGGATAAGAACTGCAAGGAGCTCGCGCCGCAGTTCTACAGCGTCAACATGAATAGCGGGATGGTGACCCTGGCCAGCCCGCTGAACCTGACCGGCTATGTGGAGCCGCTGACCGTGGTTCACCGGATCGAGGATATGAGCCTGGCCACCGATGTGGAGATCTCGGGCCGCATCACCCTGGCCAGGCCACTCAGTCACAACTATGAGGCGGCGGATACCCTGGTCTCCAGCGCCCTCATTATCGGTGACCTGTGGGCCCGCTATGGGGCGCTGTTTGACCAGCGCACCTGGACAAATAACTGGTCTGATTTTCTGATTGGCGACCCCTGCACGGCGGAATACAACGACACGGATTTCCCGATCGTGGTGACCAACCGGGCCACCCTGCAAGAGCGCTGGGCCATCATCTTCCAGACCACCACCACGTTTATTTTGGTCGGCGAGCATGTGGGCCAAATCGCGGTGGGGGATGTGAATACCGATTTTGCCCCCATCAACCCCAACAACGGCCAGCCCTATTTCAGGCTTGACCGGCGTGGCTGGGGCGCGGGGTGGGCTGCGGGCAACGTGCTGCGGTTCAACACCTACGCCGCCAATTACCCGATCTGGTTTATCCGCACCATCTTGCAGTCGGTGGCTGCGGTAGATATCGACCGTTTCGAGGCCCAGCTCAGGGGCAACGTCAACCGTTAACAAACCGGGTAGGGCACTCTTTTCTCAGAGAGCGCCCCACCACCTTTTGGCAATGGGGCACCGCGCCCCGCCATGGAGAGTACATATATGGCTGTTTATCCGGTGAAGTGGTTTCACAGTAGCATGCAGGGCGCCCCGAGTTTGGGTGACACCACAGAAGGAGCCTTAACCGCTTTGATCAAGGCTGTGCTGGTTACAGGCTTTGGCCAGTTGCAAGCGACCAGTATCACATTTGATCCGGCTACAGGTTGGGCAAAAGCGAATTTTCAGAGTGGCCATAAGTACCTGCAAGATTCAGTGATCCATGTTGAAGGCGTGACCCCAGTTGCCTACAACGGTGAGCATCGAGTGATGCAGGTCGATTCAAATAACGTCTGGTTCGAGATAGATGGAGGGAACCCCGGCAGCCCAGGCACTGGCACCATGATGGTGAAGGTTGCTCCGCTGGGTTGGACGATCACCCATGAGAGCCCGGATGGGAAAATCTTCATCGTGCGGCCAACCGATGTTAGCGCGTCAGGCAATATATCCCTGCGCATTGACAACAGCGCCTATACCGGATGGGCGGCCAACAACCAATGGTTGGCAAAGGTGGCCATGGTTGAGGATGTGATAGATATCAATACCTTTACCACCGCGTTCGCCTGGGCATGGCCTTGCACTGGTCGCTTTGGCGATAAGCGCTGGGATCTTGTTGGTGATAGCCAGATGTTTTATTTCATCCCGGCTTATGGGGCTACAGGTGGCCGCAGCTTACTTTACTTTGGCTATATCAAGACGGTTCGGCCTGGAGATCGTTACCATGCTGCACTGGCCTTTTACCCAGAGAATGGAACTGGCAACACCAGTAGGCAGTGGCAGGATGGTTGGAACATGTCTATGTACTACAACATTTTGCCCGTGAACGGTAATAACGGTTACAAGCAATTAGCGCGTCCTTATCATCAGATGTTTGGTTCTATCGCATTTCAGACCCTTGGCATTTTTTCGGTATGGGGCTCAGGACTGCCATTCCCAAACCCCGCAGATAATGCGTTTTATGTGTCTGCTGATCCGTTATTGGTCATGGAGGCGGCTGGAAGTGTTTTGCGTGGCAGTATGCCGGGCATTGTGATGCCATTTACCACCCAAGCCAGCCTGATAAACCGCAATTACCGAAACCTGCCAGCTATCCCAGGCAAGATAGTCCGCTTTCTGGATGCGACCCGCTCCGAGTCTTTGGTGGGTACGTTTGGTGGCCAGCCTCTCGCTATGTTTGGCTTTGATTTGACTGGCCCATGGAGGTGAGTCATGACGCTTAACATTCAAGAATCGTTTGATGTAGCGCCGCCTGCTGATTTTGCTCTTGCTGCGGCTAAAGGGGGGGCGACACCGGTCGGTGTTAACTATAGAGCGGCAGAGAAGGCGGTTGATCTCATCAACAACAGCGGCAATATCCATGGTCAGTGGCGCCTCCAGTTTGGCTCTCTGTTACAAGCCGCTGGTGTTTTTGATTTTACCCTGGAGGTGGATATTGAGGTGCTGGCCAGTTCAACAGGTGAGACTCACACCGGGTTCCACCTTAGATCTGGGAATGGTGATGAGCTATGGCAGTTGGTTCATTACAAGCCATCCAACGGTGTGGCACTGTATGGAGTGAACTATTCAAACCCTGCCGGTGCATGGAATAACGGGAACGAGCCAATTAGTAATTACACCTATCGCCCTATGGTGATAGGTGGTCGCTATCGGATGAAAGCGGTACGACTTGGCACTGGTAAAAAGATCAGCGTTTACATCAATGACGAGCTGGCGTTTGACTACCTGGGCATTGCGGATACAACCAAGGTGATGCCTGCCATTTTTGTCTATAACACCAACGTGAGGATCCATAGCCTCAAGTTTGATAGCAGTTATAGCGATCCGCAGTTGGTACCCATAAAGCTACCTACCTTACTTGCCGCCAATGAGGAGACAAAAGAGAAGTATTGGCCGCAGCCGGTCAGCTTTGTTGGTATTCCTCCTGTTTTTTCGGGCAAATCAGCCGCGTTCCCATCGCAAAAAATGTCACTGTTCAGCAAGGGCAGAGACTTTTTTATTGTTCGGGATGGTGTTCAAACTGAGCAGGGGTTTATCGAGAGCACGGTGACCATCAGCGGGGTTGGGGTGCGTCGCCGTGTACTTTGTTACCTGCAAGATGGCGAATTGGTTGGGGAGACCTTCAGCCGTGAATCAGATGGTGTGTACCGGTTTGATCACCTCTGGTTGAACCGGCGTTATATGCTGGTCGCTCAGGATGACCCCGCCTTTGGCCCTGCGGATTACAATGCCGTGGCGGCGGATTTTCAGATGCCAAAGCCATACCCTCCTGGCGGTGGAGCCATCACATCCCCATTCGCTGCTTTCCAGAGGAACTAACCATGATCTCCTATGCCGAAGGGCTGCGCACCAGTCGCGCCCAGCTATTGGCCACGGCCATTGATACGGGCACTGGGGCCAGTGCCAAGCTGACCATCTATACCGGCACCAAACCGGCACCAGGGGCGGCTACGACAGACCAGCAGGCTCTGGTGGCGCTGACGTTCAGCCACCCTTGTGCCAAGACGATCCGCGGTGGGGTGCTGACCCTGAAGCCCCTGGCCGAGCAGATGGCCACCGCCAGCGGTGCCCCTACCTGGGGGCGCATTGTTGACCGGGATGGGGCCTTTGTTGCGGATCTCGATGTCGGGGTGCCGGGCAGCGGCGCCGATCTGGAGCTACCCGCTGCGGAGTTTTTTGCCGGTGCGCTGATTCGTATCAATACCGCTACCATCACCGAACCGTAACCGGGGGGCCATATGGCCAGAAAGGATGCCAGCCTAGCGCTGCGTAAGGCTCGCAGCATCAATGGCCAGCTGGAGCTGAACCAGTCCGACGTGGTGCGCCTGGTAGGCATCCTGAATAGTACCAACTTGCCGCCACGCCTGAGTGCGTCACCGGGTCTGGTGCTGTCATCGGTATTGGATGGCGCCCCGCATCGCTCCAGCGCGATGCTGGACGGCTCTGTGGGACTTGATGCGGTGCTTGCCAGCCATACACATGGCCGTGGGGAGCTGGTCGGCGCGTTCGTCATTGAATGCACCATGGCCAGCACATCCCGCGCCCCGCTGCCGGTGATCGCCGGGCAGTATGACCAGAACGTATTCCGGGGCCCTGCCAGTGCAATGGGGGATGAGTGGGAGCGGGCAGATAGCTATTCTCAGCACCTCAGTAGCGAATGGCAGAAGGCAGGTACAGAGCGGGCAAGCAGCCGCTCCCTGTGGCAACAGGCCGCCGCGCATCAGCAGCAGGTGGCTGAGCTGGGCGAGCAGATGCCCCAGACGTTTATGGCCAATCAACAGCGCTTTGCCGAGGGGCTGCCGGTCAGCCAGCAGAACCGCCAGGGCTATGACAGCCTGGCCGCTGGCCATGTGGCGAATCAGTCCCTGTGGGTTGAGGCGGCGCCAGTCGGCAGCTGGCGCCTGGTCGGGTTCACCAACCCGCCGCGCTTTGACCGGGTTTGGCAGGCTGACCAGTGGCAAGAGGGCATCCCTATCGGTAAAGGGGTGGCCGCCCAAGTCTGGCACCACGGCAAGCCGCTGATAGAGGGCTGGCGTGATGGCTGGGACGAGGCCATGTGGCCATCCAAGGGCAAGACGCCGCCGCCAGAACCACCCAAGCCACCCATCCGCCCCGATAAGCGGATGCTGCGGCTGGCGTTCGGGCGCAAGCACGACACGGCAGAGCTGGAGTTCGTTTGGCAGGGCAGTGATGCAGCAATCGTCATTCCAACCCGGAGGGTTTATCTGGTGAGCAATACAGCGAAGATCGTGCGGGTACGCGATGGGCTCGATATCCCTGCCACGGCGGTAAGTATCGAGCTCGATACCGACTCTTGGGCGTGGCAGTTCAGCGCCCAGATCCCCCGTATTGCGGCAGCTGCGTTGACCGATGAGGAAGAGGTCAGCATCCATATCAACGGTCAGCAATGGGACTGCGTGTGCGATGGCTGGCAATCGAGCCAGAGCTTTGACCGCGAGTCGGCAACGCTGACTGGACGCTCGCGTACCGCTTATCTCTCACCGACCCATGTATTGGCACAGGCGGTGAGTGAGCGTGCTGCAGCGACCATGGCCCAGCTGGCGGCCGCCGTATTGCCGGTGGGTTGGACGCTGGATTGGCAAGCGGCTGACTGGTTGGTGCCTGCCGGGTTCTTTAGCCTGGACAACCAGACCCCGATCGAGGTGGTCAGGTACCTGGCCGAGGCGGCCGGTGGTTTTGTGTTGCCACACCAGCGCAACCGCCATCTGGTCATCAAACCGCGTTATCCCACCGTGCCGTGGCAGCTCGATACAGCGCAGGCCGATGTGGCGATCCCCCGCACCATCATTACTACCCTGGGCAGTGACTTCCAGCCGGGTCATGCCGCCAACGGGATCTGGGTGACTGGAGGCCATCAGGGCATCAGTGCGCGGGTGGTTCGCCAGGGGACGGCTGGCGAGCAACAAGGGCCGACCATTACCCACCCGCTGGTATGTGATGTGACGGCCGCCCGTGCCCAGGGGGTGGTGGGGCTGGCCAAGACCATGCCCAAGCGTACCCAGACCATCGAGCTGCCGTTGTCAGCTGATACCGGCTTGATCCTGCCGGGTGCGCTGCTCGCCGTGGACGGTTGGAAGGGTTACAACCGGGGCGTCAGGGTCTCTGCTGCGCTGCAGAACAGGGCCATGACGGTGCGCCAGCAACTGAGTGTGGAGCGATTTGTATGAACCTGTTTAAGCGATTCCTGGAGCTGGTACCGGGTGCTGATCCCTTGCTGGTTGGTACCGTGACCGCAGTCGGTGCCACGACCACCACTATCAGTACGTTGGCCGGTGGAACGGTCACAGTACGGGGCACTGGGGTAACCATCGGCAAGAAGGCGTTTTACAGAGGAGGGGCGCTGGCAGGAGAGGCGCCGGATTTACCGACCTATGAGATAGAGGTTTAATGCCGGTTTAACGGGGTTATCAAACTCAGTGATTCCGGTGCCACCAAGATTGATAAACAGCCGGGTTGGTAGCTTTTCATTTTCCCCGCAAGTCTTTTTCATTTTCGGCGGCGGGCTACACGTGATCCTCTTTGTGCTCTCCAATCTGCTGCACTTCTCGGTCGGCATGTTTATCCTCTCGGCCAATACCTCTCGCTGGCTGTGGCTGCGCAGCCCGGTACTGTGGGCCGCGCTGGCCGGTTTGCTGGTGGCCAACCTGCACATTACGCTGCCGGAATATGTGGTGACCACGGCCTCGCTACTCGGCCAGATCTCGGTGCCCCTGATGCTCTTTGCGCTGGGTATTCGCCTGATGGAGGGAGAACTCGATCACCTGGGCCTCGCGCTCAAGTGCAACCTGCTCTATCTGCTGGCGGGGGGATTGTCGCTGCTGCTGGCGATCTGGCTGTTGCCGCTCAAGACGGAGTGGATCCCGCTGTTGATGTTGTCGGTTTCCTTGCCCCCTGCGGTGTTGAATTACATGCTCTGCGAGCAGTATCACTGTCAGCCGGACAAGGTGGCCAGTATCGTGCTCGGCGGCAATGCCCTCTCTGTGCTGGTGATCCCGCTGGCGGTCTGGCTGGCACTTCATCTGCCCGGCTAAGCCAGACTGCATTGGTGCGACTCACTGGCCAATTGCTTGATCGAACCGAGTCACAGTCGTTCGCATCTCATCCTTGCAGGGGAAAGTTAGCCTATCAGGATCAGCAAGCTGTTCCATGCCATCTCTGTCCATTATTGCCTCCGTGATACATCTGTCGTCCCCGTATCCGGCCCTGAGCCCAAGGGCTAACGGCGACAGCTATAGTATGAAAAAGAGCTGACTGACACTGTTTAACCAATGCCAGTGAGGGAAAGCGGATGAGCACAAGTGAGCAATCTGAGCCTGTGGGGCAGGCAAAATCGCGCTATGACCCGGCATTGCCTACCGGTTATGACTGGCGCAGACACCGCCGTTTTATCCTCAGTGGCGGTGGTTACAAGGCGGAATGTCACCGTCGCAACTGGTTTCTGGAGTTGCTCAACCCCGTGCCCTATGTGGTGGTGCGCGACATAGCCATCGGCGGCATCGGTATTCTGGGGGCAATACGGTTGAAAGAGGGGGATGAGCTGGTGATTGCCATTCCCTCTGGCGAGATGCTGCGCGGTCTGGTCGTGAGATCCCAGCCAGACCCACTCTTTCCCAAACTCTATCGCACCGGTATTCGTCTGCATCGATATCCGACGGCCGAGCTGTTTGCCCGCTGGCAAAGTTACATTCAGCCGCAAGATAAAGCGGATTTCGACCATGAGTGCCAAGTCTTGAAACAGGTACGCGGCGCGTGAGCCAGATGCCATTTCAGTGGCTGTTTTCCCCACCTTCAGCATGATTTTTCGATGGATTCCGCAGATCCGCAGGCTTGGCTGTCCCGAGTTGTTTATCTCACTGCATGTGTTTTCATCTTTATGTTTTTATTGAATTTTATCTGTGCATCTGAAGTCGCGGAGGATGCAGATCATTTTCCCTTTTCGTGATCCTCCCCGAAGTAGTTCCTCCTGATATCCCTTAGTATCTGGCCAGCATGACTCCCTTTAAGGGGAAGATAACAAGAACAAAAAGGAATGATGGATGAGATCCGTGAGCAACCAGTGTCTGTTGATGCAGATCCAGCCGACCATCTTGCGCTTTGCCAAGATGCTGGCGAGTGTGCTGCAGCTTGAGGTCGAGATTGTGGATGCCGATATGGTTCGGGTGGCTGGCACCGGGCCCTATGGCAAGTTCTTCGGACGTCAGCTGGAGGGGGATTCCCGCCTGCTGCGCTATGTGATTGATAACCAGCGGGAGAAGATCGTTACCCACACCAGTGATGATCCCGTGTGTGACGGCTGTACCTGCAAGGAGAGCTGTCGTGAGCGCGCCTTCCTCGGGGTCCCCATCATGGTGGACGAGCGCTGCATCGGGGTGATCAGTCTGGTGGCCTTCAGCGACGAACAGCAGGCGCGCCTCAACAACAATCTGCAGGATGTGTGCGACTATGTGCGCCATATCTCCACCATCTTTGTAGCCAAGTTGCTCGATTCACGCGGGCTGTCGGACGGGGTCAACAAGGTGTTCCTCAATCTGATGACCAACATGGATCAGGGCTGCCTGCTGCTCGATGACAAGAGTCAACTGCTCTACGCCAACGAGGCGGCACTCCATCATCTGGGTTGCCAGCAGGAACAGCTGCAGGGGCGCGAAGTGGGGATCCGCCCGCTCACTTTCTCCCAACAGGGGCTGAGTGGTCATCTTCAGCACATCATCACCTTTGAAGGTCGTCAGGAGCTGATCATCGGCCAGCTACACCATGTGCAGGGCCAGCAGCTCTTTCTGATGGCGTTTCACCAGTCCCACTCCGGTCAGGTTCAGGAGCCGGATCCGGATGTGCGGATCGATCAGCTGATCGGCGAGAGCAAGCCGATGCGCACCCTCAAACGACTGCTGCACCGCATCGCCCAGAGCCCCTCCAGCGTGCTGATTTGCGGCGAGAGCGGCACCGGTAAAGAGGTGGTGGCCCGCGCTGTCCATCGCCTGAGTCCCCGTCAGGACAAGCCTTTTATTGCCATCAACTGTGCCGCCATTCCCGAACAACTGCTGGAGAGCGAGCTGTTTGGTTATGTGAAGGGCTCCTTTACCGGTGCCTCCAGCGGTGGCAAACAGGGCCTGATCCAGGCGGCCCATCAGGGCACCCTGTTCCTTGACGAGATTGGCGACATGCCGCTCACCATGCAGGCCAAGCTGCTGCGGGTGCTGGAGTTGCGGGAGGTGACCCCCATCGGTGCAAGCCGACCGGTGCCGGTGGATATCCGCATCATCGCCGCCACCCACCAGCATCTCGACCAATACATCGCCGAAGGGAAGTTTCGCGAGGATCTCTACTACCGCATCAACGTCATCCCTCTCAACCTGCCGCCGCTGCGGGAGCGGGAAGGGGACGTGGAGCTGCTGACCCACTACTTCCTCAACCTCCACACCAGCCGTATCGGTATCGTCTATCCCGGTCTGGCGCCCGAGGTGATGGCGCTGCTCAAGGGGTATCGCTGGCCGGGCAACGTGCGCGAGCTCAGCAACCTCATCGAATATCTGGTCAACGTCAGCCAGGCGGGCGAGGTGATTGACGCCAGCCTGCTGCCCCCCAACATCATCCGCAATCAGGAGCCCCATCGCGTGGCGGCCCAGTCGATCCCGGTGACCAACCTGGATGCGGCGTTCAATGTGCCTGCCACAGCGCCGCTTTCCGCCACGCCGGAGAAACTGCCTGAACCCGTACCGGGTGAGAGCGGCCTTGAGAGCATGGAAAAACAGATGATTGAAGAGACCCTGCAGCGGCTTGGCAACAAAAAACTGGCCGCACAGGCGCTGGGGATTGGGATTGCCACCCTCTATCGCAAGATAAAGAAGTACGAGATTGCCGTTCAGAGCTGAGGCGCTGGCGGCATCTCTCCGGCCCGTGTCGTTTATCGGATGGCACGGGTTTTTTATGGGAACAAGGTTCTGCGCCATTGCCCGGTCGGTACTGAACGGATTGGCGGGGCAGGGGAGTGGCTGGACAGAATGCAAAAAGCCCGCTCGATGAGCGGGCTTTTTATAATCTGGTGCGTCCTAGTGGATTCGAACCACCGACCCCCACCATGTCAAGGTGATGCTCTAACCAGCTGAGCTAAGGACGCAGGGTGCGCAATGCGGCTTTTATTTCTTTATGCAGGAGTGGTGGGTTTAATTGGATTCGAACCAACGACCCCTACCATGTCAAGGTAGTGCTCTAACCAACTGAGCTATAAACCCATATCTGCATTTCTTTCAAACTGAATGGTGCGTCCTAGTGGATTCGAACCACCGACCCCCACCATGTCAAGGTGATGCTCTAACCAGCTGAGCTAAGGACGCATAATCAGTGTTCTGTGATGGTGCGTCCTAGTGGATTCGAACCACCGACCCCCACCATGTCAAGGTGGTGCTCTAACCAGCTGAGCTAAGGACGCATCACAGAAAAGTGGTGGGTTTAATTGGATTCGAACCAACGACCCCTACCATGTCAAGGTAGTGCTCTAACCAACTGAGCTATAAACCCACTTTCTCTTACTTCACTACGCCAGCGCTGCTGACGTGGTCGGCATACTACCCATGCCCCCCAAGGCTGTCAACAGGCCATGTGCACAAAGGAGACTGTTTGCCCAGTTCTTGCGCAGCCTGTTGATTTTGCAGGCGAGTTGTCGCTTGCCAAGCCCTGTTACTGAGATCGCGACAGGGTAGTGCAGGCTTCCGGAGTGGCAAAACGGCCATAGATGTAGCGCAATCTCGCCCCCAGCATCAGGGCCGCACTGGTGAGGCCGACGATAAAGCCGATCCAGAAACCCTGCGGCCCCATCCGCGGTACCAACCAGTCGGTCAGACCCAGGATCATGCCGGTTGGCAGCCCCAGTCCCCAGTAGGCGACGATGGTGACGTAGAAGATCGCTTGAGTATCCTTGTAACCGCGCAGTGCGGCGGCCGCGACCACCTGCACCGAGTCGGAGATTTGATAGATGGCGGCGAAGAACAGCAAGATGGCCGCCAGGACGATCACCTGCTGATCATCGGTATAGATGGAGGCGATCTGTTCGCGCAGCAGCACCGTCATGGCGGCAGTGGCAGCGGCGATGGCCATCCCCAGCATCAAGCCGGTGCGAGCAGCTACCCGGGCGTGATGGGGCAGCCCTTCACCGATACTATGGCCAACCCGGATGGTGACACCCACCCCGATGGAGAGGGGTAGCATAAAGACCAGGCTGGAGAAGTTGAGCGCAATCTGGTGGCTCGCCACCGTCTCGGCACCGAAGGGGGCCAGCATCAGGGCCACCACGGTAAACAGGGTCACCTCGCAGAAGATCGCCATGGCGATGGGGAACCCTAAGCGGAACAAGCGCCAGATCCGGCTGCCGTTGGGGCGAGCCAGCTGGGAGAAGAGCCGGATCTCGGTGAAGTGACGGGAGAGCTTCACATAGAGGATCATCGCCAGCAGCATGGCCCACAGCACGATGGCCGTGGCCACGCCACAACCCACCCCGCCCAGTTTCGGCATGCCGAAGTGGCCGTGAATGAAGATGTAATTGGCGGGAATATTGACCGCCAGCCCGACAAAGCCGATCACCATGGTAGGCATAGTGTGGGAGAGCCCCTCACTCAAGTTGCGCAGCACCTGGAACAGCACGAACGCGGGCAGGCCCCACAGGATGGCGTGCAGATAGCCGGTGGTCTTGGCCGCCATCACTGGCTCCACATCCATGAACTGCAACGCCAGCGGGCTGTAATAAAGCGCAATCATCGCCAGCGGGGTGACGATCAGTGCCAGCCAGAAACCCTGATGAACGGCCGGGCGAATTGCCTCCCGTTTACGGGCGCCATTGAGTTGGGAGACGATGGGGGTGAGCGCCATGATGATCCCCTGCACCAGCAGGATCACCGGTAGCCAGAAGCTGGACGCCACCGACACGGCTGCCAGATCGACTGCACTCACCTGACCCGCCATCACGGTATCGACGAAGTTCATGGCGACCTGGGCCACCTGGGCGACCAGAATGGGGCTGGCTAGACGGACGAGCTGCTTCGCCTCGGACCAATAACGTTGCACTGACACCTCCGAGTGGATCAGATAAGAGTAAAAAAGAGCGGAAATCGGGAAGAGCCTTTGCACTTTCGGACGAAAGTGCAAAGGGTGGGGGAGGCATTCTAGCCTGAAATTCAGCCAGGACGAAATAGTTGCCACCCCAAGGGGCAGGATCAAGCGTCTTCGTGATCGCTGATCAGCAGGTTGGCAGCGGCATAGGCGGCCTGTTCACGCAGTTCGGCGGGTACCCGCTCATCGGCGGCGACCGCGTTGAGGGCACGGATAGTAGCGGCGATGGCGTTTGGCACATAGCCCTGCTCGCCGGAGCCAATCTGGTTATAGGCGATACGGATCGCTTCACAGCACTCATAAACCATCATGATTTGCTTCCTTGAAAGTAAAAAGGCGAGCAAATATAGCGGTTTTGCTCCCATTTTGTCAGTCTCGCGGTTGTAATTTGCGGCAAGCCCGTTAGTTTGGTTACCCCCTTTTCCTGTTTCGGCCTCTTTGATGCTGTTCTCTTCGCGCAACTCACTGGCGATCTTTCTGACGCTGTTTGCACTTCTCGCCCTGACGCTTAAGGATGGCGCGGACAAATATCTGGTACTCCATGGCTACTCCGTGATGGAGATGGTTTGGTTTCGCTTCTTTGTTCCTTTCCTCGGTCTGCTGCTGTTGTTGCCAAGGCGCACCATGTCGGCGCTGCTGGCGGTGGATCGCTGGCTATTGTTGCGCTCGCTGCTGTTTCTGGTCTGTGCGCTGGTCTCGGTTATTGCGCTGGCCCATGTACCACTCAACGTCTACACCATCATATGCCAGCTTGGTTCGCTGGCCTTCGTGGTGGCGGGCGTGATCTTTTTCAGGGAGCGTCTGACCCGGACCAAGGTGGCGGCCGTGCTGTTGGGGTTGTTTGGCGTGCTGGTGGTGACCCATCCTGACGGGGGCGACGCGAACCTCTACTATCTGCTGCCACTGGTCATTGTACTGGCCAACACCGGCTACAACCTCATCACCAAGCTGGTGGATCCACGTTTGACCACCCTCGATATCCTGATCGTCACCTGCTTCATGCTGGGGATGGTGGCAATGGTCGCACTCTGCTGGCAGCCTGCACTGTGGCGCTACCCTAGGCTTGCTGACTTGCCCTATCTGCTGGCGCTACCAGTGGTGACCCTGCTCTCCCAATATTGCCTTATCAAGGCGATGCAGTATGCGCAGGCCTCTACTCTGGCGCCCTTCTTCTATTTTCAGATCTTTTTTTCTACCCTCTGCGGCTATCTGATGTTTGGTGAAATGCCGACCCTCAGTAGTATGGCGGGGTGTCTGCTCATCGTGCTGGCTGGCATAGTGGTCATTCATTCCCAGCGCCGGGCTCGAGTGCTGGCGCGGTCTGAGGCGGCGGAGCAGGTGTGACAGTTTGTACGAAACGAATTGTGTAAAAAACGGATTATGTAAAAGAAGCGGCCACAGGCCGCGATAAAAAACAGAGCGTGTTACCAGAAACAAAGAGGTGATGATGTTTACCGGAATTGTGCAAGGTGTGGCCGAGCTGGTCGCCATCGAAGAGAATGCTTCATTTCGTACCCACGTGATCCGCATGCCCAGCCGGGAGTGGGGCGAGGGATTGGCTCTGGGTGCCTCGGTGGCTCACAACGGCTGCTGCCTGACCGTTACCCGGGTTGAGGGGGATCTGGTCAGCTTCGATTTGATGCAGGAGACCCTGCGCCTGACCAACCTCGGCAAGCTGCAGGTGGGGGACAAGGTCAATGTGGAGCGGGCTGCCCGCTTTGGCGACGAGATCGGCGGTCATGCCATGTCTGGCCACATTATCGGCATGGCGGAAGTGACCTCGGTGATCGACACCCCCAACAACTGTCAGGTGTGGTATCGCCTCGCCCCCGAGCTGATGAAATATGTGCTGACCAAGGGGTATATCGGCATCGACGGCATCAGCCTGACCATCGGCGAGGTGCGCGAGCGGGAGTTTTGCGTTCACCTGATCCCTGAGACCCTGGCCCGCACCAACCTGGGTTGGGTCAAGGCTGGCTGGCAGACCAATATCGAGATCGATCCCCAGACCCAGGCCATCGTCGATACCGTGGAGCGGGTGTTGGCGGCACGCGCGGGTCACTGAAAGGAAACGGCTCGGTTTCAATCGCCTCATAAGCAAGGGCCTGCAGTGTGCAGGCCCTTGTTTTTTACATGGTGAAAATATCCACTCAACCTTCTATGACTCGCAGTCACAACATCTGCTCAGCTCTTTGCGACTTGCAGGCAAAACAGCTGCTCGGCCTTTTGTGACTCGCAATCAAAACAGTTGCTCGTCGTCGGCATCCACA
This sequence comes from Aeromonas sp. 96A, assembly GCF_051919165.1. NCBI lineage: Bacteria > Pseudomonadati > Pseudomonadota > Gammaproteobacteria > Aeromonadales > Aeromonadaceae > Aeromonas > Aeromonas sp. 96A. The sequence continues at coordinate 336,763 of NZ_JBQBFE010000001.1, forward strand.
AAGAGTTGCAGGCAGTCGCGAGCTTCGTCGCGGTGAAGCCGCAGGTGGATCGGATTGCAACAGGCCATGCAATCTTCGTAAAACTCCTGATCACCCTGGCTGGCATCCAGCTCGACCCGGGTATGGTGGCCGCAGTGGGGGCAGACGATGCGCTTGCTGGTGTACTCGATCATGATAACCTCCTCGGGCCCTGAGGCCGCCTATCTACCCTGATTCTAGTCGGGCTGCAGGGGGTTAACCGCGAGCAAACGCACGTTTATGACAGAGATCAAGCCTGAGCGATGGCAAGGTGCAACCGGTTGGACTGGTCGTGTGCGAGAAGAACAATCTGGTTGTGAATGACGAGTGAAAAGGAGGGGATTGCCAATAGTTGTTTGGCAATCACAGGGGGCTGGAGCCCCCCGCGAGTATGAGAATGCGAGCGCAACAAGACGCCGATTGGCGCTACTTGACCCAGCTGGCCAACATGTCGGCATTGAGTTCGGCCAGCGAGCCGAGCTGGTAGTTGGCGATGGCCAAACGCGGGTCACCCACCAGCGCCGGATCCGGCACGATCAGCGCCTTCATCGAGGCCGCCTTGGCCGCCAGCAGGCCGGTAAAGCTGTCTTCGATGGCCAGACAATGAACCGGCTCAACCCCCAGTTTCTCGGCGGCGTGGATATAGACATCCGGGTGCGGTTTGCCGAAACGCTCCACCTCTGCGGAGTGCACCGCCATAAAGCGATCGCGAATGCCAAGTTTGCCGAGCACCGCTTCTACCATCGCAAAGGGGGAGGAGGTGGCCAGACCCACTTTCAGGCCGCGGGCTTCGATAAGGTCGAGCGCCTCCAGCACACCGGCTTTGGCCTGACCTTCGGAGAGGATCAGGGCGTTGACCTGATCCAGAATGCGCTGTACCACCTCTTCCTGAGTCGGGCCGCTCCACGGGCGCAGGCGATACCAGTGGGCGACCAGCTGATCGATGCGCACGCCGATGGTCGATTCACAATCCTCGACGGTGTGGGGGTGACCCAGTTCGGAGAAAACGGCGATTTGGGCCCGTTGCCAAAAGGGTTCCGAGTCGATCAGAACACCATCCATATCGAAGATCACGGCAGCTAACATCTTGTACTCCTGACAAATTTGAAGAGGGGATTATAAGCCTGACGAGGAAATGCAAAAGGGGCATTGCCATGCCCCTTGCGCCCGATCACATCAGCAAACGTTTGTTTTGCTGTGGCAAAAAAGCCCTTAGAACAGCACCTCGACCTTGGCGGCCACGGCTTTGGCTTTCTCTACCGCATCCTGGCAATCCGCTGCGCGGGCCAGCGCCACGCCAAGACGGCGGCGACCGGCGATCTCCGGTTTGCCAAACAGCCGCAGCTGGGCGCCCGGCACCAGCGCCAATGCCTCACCAATCCCCTGATAGCGGATATTCTGGCTGTGCCCTTCGTGCAGTACCACGGCGGAGGCGCTCGGCCCGTACTGGGTGATGGTGCCGACCGGCAGCCCCAGAATGGCGCGTACATGCAGGGCGAACTCGGAGAGATCTTGGGAAATCAGGGTCACCATGCCGGTATCGTGGGGGCGGGGGGAGACTTCGCTGAACCACACCTCATCGCCCCTGATAAAGAGCTCGACCCCGAACAGGCCGTAACCGCCCAGCGCCTCGACCACCTTGGCCGCTACCTCTTTGGATCGGGCCAGCGCCAGCTCGCTCATCACTTGTGGCTGCCAGGATTCGCGGTAGTCGCCATCTTCCTGCCGGTGGCCGATCGGCTCGCAGAAGTGAATGCCATCGACGGCGCGTACCGTGAGCAGGGTGATCTCGTACTCGAAGGGAACGAAGCCCTCGACGATCACCTTGCCACGACCGGCGCGGCCGCCTTCCTGGGCGTAGGTCCAGCTCTCATCCAGCTTGGTGAGATCGCGCAGCACGCTCTGTCCCTTGCCGGACGAACTCATCACAGGTTTCACCACGCAGGGCAGGCCGATAGCCTCGACGGCGGCGACAAACTCCTCTTTGCTTTGGGCAAAGCGGTAGGGTGAGGTGGGCAGACCCAGGGTCTCGGCGGCGAGGCGGCGGATCCCTTCCCGGTTCATGGTGAGCTGGGTAGCGCGGGCGTTGGGCACTACCTTGACCCCTTCTTGCTCAAGGGCAGCCAGGGTATCGGTGGCAATCGCTTCAATCTCGGGGATGATGAGGTCGGGTTTAACCTCGGCGACCAGGGCACGCAGGGCGTTGCCATCGAGCATGTCCAGCACGTGGGCAGCGTGGGCCACCTGCATGGCGGGGGCATTGGGGTAGCGGTCGGCGGCGATCACTTCGATCCCGAACCGTTGCAACTCGATGGCGACCTCCTTGCCAAGTTCGCCGGAGCCCAGCAGCAGGGCACGGGTGGCGCCGGGGCGGGTTGCGGTTCCAAACATACGATCTCTCCTGATGTCAATGGTCATTGTTGATGATCGCTATTACACAAATAGCGGACAAAAAAAGAGGCACGCATGGCGTACCTCAGGAAACGGGTTTGTGAGCGCGCTGCTCCAGATGGGTCAGCAAGGTAATAGCGCCAATGATGATGGCGGCGCCAAGCCACAGACGGCCGGGGGGCGCCCAGCCAAAGACCAGCCAGCCCGCCAGCACGTTCATCGGCAGCTTGGCAAAATCGAAAGGTTGTACGAAGGAGGCCTCCGCCACGCTGTAAGCGCGGGCGATGGACATCTGGGCCAGTGCCGTCAGCACGCCGGAAGCGGCTACCAGCAGCCACTGGTTCTCGCTTGGCCACTGCCACTCCGGCAGGGCCAGCATGACGTTGAACGGGGTACTGAAGATAAGCAGATACACCACTATGGTGTGGGATGATTCGTTGGCTGCCTGATAGCGCACCATCAGGGAGTAGCCGGCCCAGAACAGCGCCGCTGCCACCGGCAGCAGGGAGGCCCAGTTGAATTCGTCAGTCCAGGGGGCGAGGATCAGCATGGCGCCGGCAAAGCCCGCCAGGGTGGCCAGAATGCGGGCGCGGCTCACCTGCTCCTTGAGCAGCAGGGCGGAACCCAGGGTGGCAAACAGCGGCGAGGTCATCAGCAGGGCGATCCCCTGCCAGATGGGTACAGGGTACGCCAGTGCCCAGAGCCAGAGCTGGATGCCGATCACCGCCAGCAATACCCGCAACAGGTGCAACCGGAACTGATTGGTCATCAGGGAGTGGCGCAAGCCATGGCGAACCAGCCAGGGCAGCAGGCAGATCAGGGCGATCAGGTATTGATGGAAGGCGACCTGGGTAGAGGCAAGGCCGAGTTTGAAGCTGACATACTGGCTCAGGCTGTTGACGGCGGCGAAGCAGAGTCCTGCCACCATCATCCAGACTGCACCGGCCAAAGGAGAGTGCCTGCGCGAGGGTATCATGGGATCCGGGTCGCTGGAAAAAAGTGCGGCGGATCATAACGGCAATCGTTTGTTCTGCCAAGGGTTGAAGCGCGGCCGCAGGGTTGGCTGGCGAGGAAGTGGCCTTGCATCAAAAAATTTGAACAAGTTGAGCATCTATTTTCGCTATCAGCAAATAAGCACAATGTTTAGAGTGACCTCCATCGACAGCAAGGCTGTTCAACCGACAACCAAATGGAGTTTCACCATGGCCAATATCCTCGTACTCAAATCCAGCATCCTGGGTCAATATTCCCAATCCAACGCCCTGATCGACGGCTTCCTGGTTGACCATCAGGATGATGTCGTCACCGTGCGTGATCTGGCAGCACTCAACCTGCCGGTGCTGGATGGCGAGCTGGCCTCCGGCCTGCGCGGTGGTGATAACCTGAGCGAGCGTCAGTTGGCGGTGATCGCCCAGTCCGACGAGCTGATCGCCGAACTCAAAGCGAGCGACTTGGTGGTGATTGCGGCCCCCATGTACAACTTCAACATCCCGACCCAGCTGAAAAACTGGATCGATCTGGTGGCTCGCGCTGGCGTCACCTTCCGCTATACCGAGACCGGTCCGGTCGGTATGGTTGACCTAGATTCTACGTCAGTACTTCAAAAAGCATAATCAAAGCCTTGATAAATATGCATTCCTTCGAAATTCAGCTTTCACCCATTGGGTGAAAGAAAAGTGCTCAAAAATATGTTAAATTATCAGCTTTTATGACTCGATATATGGTAAAATAATAGTAAGAAAAGTAGTAAAAAGGGGTTCTAATTATGATTAATAAAATTGATTTCAAAGCTAAGAATCTAACATCAAATGCAGGTCTTTTTCTGCTCCTTGAGAATGCAAAAAGCAATGGGATTTTTGATTTTATTGAAAATGACCTCGTATTTGATAATGACTCAACAAATAAAATCAAGATGAATCATATAAAGACCATGCTCTGCGGTCACTTCATTGGCATTGATAAGTTAGAACGTCTAAAGCTACTTCAAAATGATCCCCTCGTCAACGAGTTTGATATTTCCGTAAAAGAACCTGAAACAGTGTCACGGTTTCTAGGAAACTTCAACTTCAAGACAACCCAAATGTTTAGAGACATTAATTTTAAAGTCTTTAAAAAACTGCTCACTAAAAGTAAATTGACATCCATTACGATTGATATTGATAGTAGTGTAATTAACGTAGAAGGTCATCAAGAAGGTGCGTCAAAAGGATATAATCCTAAGAAACTGGGAAACCGATGCTACAATATCCAATTTGCATTTTGCGACGAATTAAAAGCATATGTTACCGGATTTGTAAGAAGTGGCAATACTTACACTGCAAACGGTGCTGCGGAAATGATCAAAGAAATTGTTGCTAACATCAAATCAGACGATTTAGAAATTTTATTTCGAATGGATAGTGGCTACTTTGATGAAAAAATTATCGAAACGATAGAATCTCTTGGATGCAAATATTTAATTAAAGCCAAAAGTTATTCTACACTCACCTCACAAGCAACGAATTCATCAATTGTATTCGTTAAAGGAGAAGAAGGTAGAGAAACTACAGAACTGTATACAAAATTAGTTAAATGGGAAAAAGACAGAAGATTTGTCGTATCTCGCGTACTGAAACCAGAAAAAGAAAGAGCACAATTATCACTTTTAGAAGGTTCCGAATACGACTACTTTTTCTTTGTAACAAATACTACCTTGCTTTCTGAAAAAGTAGTTATATACTATGAAAAGCGTGGTAATGCTGAAAACTATATCAAAGAAGCCAAATACGACATGGCGGTGGGTCATCTCTTGCTAAAGTCATTTTGGGCGAATGAAGCCGTGTTTCAAATGATGATGCTTTCATATAACCTATTTTTGTTGTTCAAGTTTGATTCCTTGGACTCTTCAGAATACAGACAGCAAATAAAGACCTTTCGTTTGAAGTATGTATTTCTTGCAGCAAAAATAATCAAAACCGCAAGATATGTAATCATGAAGTTGTCGGAAAACTATCCGTACAAGGGAGTGTATGAAAAATGTCTGGTATAATAAGAATATCATCAATAAAATTGAGTGTTGCTCTGTGGATAACTTGCAGAGTTTATTAAGTATCATTGCAGCAAAGATGAAATCAATGATTTATCAAAAATGATTGAAAGGTGGTTGTAAATAATGTTACAATGTGTGAGAAGCAGTCTAAATTCTTCGTGAAATAGTGATTTTTGAAGCTAATAAAAAACACACGTGGAATTTAGGTTAGACTATAAATAGAAAAAGGTGTTTTGACAATGACAGAGATTATCAAAGATTTATACCAATTTACAGAGGTAATGGAGCCGATTAAGCTTTCAGTGCACCAATACTTATTGATGACAAATGAGCCTGTTCTCATTCAGACCGGAGCCGTATCACAAGCGCAAACTACCATTCCTAAGTTGCAAGAGTTGCTCGGTGAACGCAAAATAAAATACATTCTAATTTCTCATTTTGAATCAGACGAATGTGGCGGACTTGCTTTGGTTCTCAAAGAACATCCCGAAGCTGTCGCGGTTTGTTCCGAAACCACAGCAAGACAACTGATGGGGTTTGGTATTACTAACAATGTGCTTATTAAAAAGCCGAATGAAATATTTGCCGGAGATGATTTTGAATTTCAAGCTATCAGTTACCCATCTGAAATGCATATGTGGGAAGGACTTTTATTTTTTGAAAAGAAACGTGGTATTTTCTTTAGCAGCGACCTCATGTTCGGCATGGGTGAGAATCACGGACAAGTTATCGAAAGCAGTTGGGACGCAGCGGTAAAATCAAGCGGCGCAGATACATTGCCCAATCAAGAATCCGGACAAAAGCTATCCTCGGATTTGAGTGAGATTGAACCTAAGTTCGTTGCTTCCGGTCATGGGTTTTGCATTACGATTGTAGGATAAATCAAGCAAATAGACCTTGCAAAATAAGCATTTGCAAATATACCACTTCATAAAACCGTATACTGTAATTATCAAGATTTTGAACGATATTGAAAAACAGTAACTTAAAGGCTCGATATATTTATAATATATCGAGCTTTTTTCATGTCTAAAAACTTGGGGGTATATAGTGAAAAATACCGTCCCAACGTCCCAAAGGCTGATAAGTAGGCGCATTATATGGGGTTGAAAATACCCGTGCGCTGGTGATCAGCCCTCGTGGCGGCATGCACGTTGGCAGTGCCACCGATCTGGTCACTCCCTACATGCGTACCGTGCTCGGTTTCATCGGTATCAAAGAGGTGGATTTCATCTACGCCGAGGGGATGGGGATGGGCCCGGATGCCCAGAGCAAGGGGATGGAAGCGGCCAAAGCGCAGCTTGAGGCTCTGGCTATCTAAGGGTTCTCTCTATAAGGGCTCTTTATCCCGTCAGGGGTTATCTCTTCAAGGGGTTGCCCGCCAGATACCACAACGCAGCCATCAGGCTGCGTTTGTTTTTTGGCTTGGTGTGATTGCGACAGACGTTATTGCGACAAGACCATAATGTTACAGTGAGTATCGCGGCAAGTGGTCGGTATAGACGTTCTGGCGGAGTCACTACTCCATCATAAAGCGGCGACAACCACGCACCAGCAGCAATGCCACCGTGACCAGCAGGCCAAGCAAGAGGGTGGTCAGCCACTGTTCGGTACTTTGCGGCATGTGGGGCGTGAAGAGGCTGATCATCAACAGGGTACAGAGCGTGATCAACAGGCTCTGTCGGGTCATCAATATCATGGGGTCATCCTTGGTTTGCTCACCTGAAACGATTTTAATGCCCTCTTGTGACAGGGTGATGTATCCGTGCATCACCCTGTTGGGGCTCTTCAGACCATATCAGGTTTTTACCGCAGAGCCAGCGCCATCACTGGCGCTGTGATCCCGATCCCGCTAGCTCTCTTTATCTGAACTGTTTCTGCGCTGGCTGGTAGTGAAAATCGCCGCTGGCGAGCCGCGCTTCCAGTGCTGCCTGATCGATCTCCTGCGCCTTGCAGAGATCATCCAGATCGTCATAGCGATCACGCAACTGCATATTGACGACGCTCAGCAGCATGTTGATGTCCATGGTGGCGAACTTTTTCAAATCCATGATTATTTCTCCCGATCCAGTGATTGCAACTGCTCGATGGCGGCGCTGACGCTGTGCAGATGCTGGCGGATCGCCTCGCGGGATTCGCTAGGCAAATAGTCTGTCAGGGTATGTTGCCAGCTGCCCGCTTCACTCTTGAGCTGCAGGAAGAGGGCGAGCCCGGCATTGGTGAGGGAGACCAGGCTGATGCGTTTATCCTGCTCGCTGCTCTCGGTAAAGATGATCCCTTTTTCGACCAGACGGCGGATCTCGCGGGAGATGCGCACCTTGTCCATGCCGCTCGCCTCGACCAGCTCTTTCTGGCTGATGGGGTAGTTGGGGCCGAGCACCATCATCAGGCGCCATTGCGGCACGGTCAGCTGGTAACGCTGTTCATAAAACTGTTCGAAGGTATCCCGTAGCATCTCGGCGGCATGTACCAACTGATAGGGCGGGTAGTGAGCGAGTAACGCTATGATTTTTGACATATTACACCCTGCTGTGACGGCTGCATCAGATGCAGTTTCTTTTGATACTTTGACATTGATGATACGAAACTCAAGCTGATTTGTCTGACCCGGTTGCGATGAAATGTGCGGTGGCGCACGCCCTCAAGGAAAAACCGGGTCTGACCGACGGGATTTTAAGCCAACGCTGTTCAGCCTTTACGCAACCAGATGAGGGCGTTCTGCTTGAGCCAGGCCTCGCGTGTGTGGATAGCGTAGAGCGCGGCCTCGTCGCGGCTGCCCGCTTGCCAGCTTTGTGGCTCCTGTTTGGGCAGCTTGCGCTGACCCAGCAGGCAGGCCGGAATGTGCGGGTTGGCCTCGATGGCGACCAGCAGATGGGGCTTGGCTGCCTCGGCACCCTCGGTAGCAAAGACCATCAGCGCCTTGTTGTAGAGCAACCAGCTGGAGGCTTCGTCGAAGCGCACCAGCAGGGCGGCCAGCGCCTGCCAATCCCCTTGCAGTGCATAGAGAGTGGAGAGGTTGTAGCGGCAACCCAGCTCATCGGCCATGCAGATTGTCAGCAGCGCCAGATACTCCGCTTTGGCCTCGCCCAGCTTGCCAAGGCGTAGCAGGCAGTCGGCGCGGCCGGCTCTGGCGGCCAGCAGAGGGCGCAGTTCGGGGGCACTCCAGCCGTGACCGGCGATTTGCGGCCAGAAGGCTTCATCAAAGAGCGGAGTGGCATCGGCGATGATCTTCTCGAACCAGCCGAGGCGGGCCTGATGATCGCGGCAGCTGTCGGCCAGCTCGAACCAGGTCTGCCACTGTTGGGCCTGCTCGCCATTGAGGGCCACATCAGCGCTGGGGGCGGCCTGATACTGGTCGAGGTTGAGCAACTGGTTGAGGGCGGTTTTCATATTCTGGCGCTGTCGTTTGCAGAACTCGACAAAGGGGAGTTCGCTGGCGGCGGCGCTATAGAGCATATGGGCCATCTGCTTGTCGCGAAACAGGCTCAGCTCTGCGGCCAGACTGAAGCGGTACTGGGTGGTCGGGTCGTTCAAATCCTTCGGCTTGGGCCAGGTGGCAAAACCCATGCTGAAGCCATAACACCATTGACCGAGGGGGTGGCTCTGTTCGAACACCTGCTCGGGGTTATCGCTGGGCAGGCGACACTGGCTGGGTAGGGCCAGCTGGGCGTCGTCGGCTTGGGATTCCAGCTCGGCGATCAGGTGGTTGAGGGCTTCTGCGCTTTTTTCATCCAACTCGGCATCCTGTTCCAGCAAACCAGCCAGCGGGCGTTGCCAGTCAGGGCTTTCCGGCCCCACCAGACGAGCACAGAGAAAACCGTGCAGGGCCGGGTAGGTCATGTCCTGATCGCTGTGGCTCTGGATCCATTGATTAAGATGGCGGGTACGAGTGGATGGGTTCATCGACAGTTCCTCTGGATTTGAACAGCCGCGAAGTCTACCTAAAAGTGGGGTTATTTGCAGCAAATGGCCGCCTGTTTGGCGATTTAATCACCATTGGCGGATAAGATAGGGGCGAAAGAGCTGCCAGTGGTGGCTTGGGGACTAGGCCGGATCACCGCTCTTGAGGTAACATGCGCGCCCATAGGGGCCATGTTCAGTTGGCCCATCCGGGTAATGAAAAAAGAGAGCACCATGATACAGATTGGCAAGATGAACACCCTCACCGTTGTTGAACTCGAAGATCGCGGCGCCTGGCTTGCGGCCGATGAGTACGGTGAACTGCTGCTGCCCAAGCGTCAACTGCCGGAAGGGGTGAAAGAGGGGGATAGCGTGCAGGTCTTCCTCTATCTGGATGCCGACTGCGAACCGGTGATCACCACCGACAAGCCATTTGCCATGGTGGACGAATTTGCCGGTCTGAAAGTGGTCAATGCCAACAAGATTGGTGCTTTCCTCGACTGGGGCATGAAAAAGGATCTGTTTGTGCCCAGCCGCGAGCAGAACAAGCCGATGCAGGTGGGCCACGTTTATCTGGTACGTCTGCAACTGGATAACGAAGGGCGCATGGTCGGCACCAGCCGCATCGAGCGTTTCCTGACCCCGGCCGGCAGCAACTTCAAGGTTGGTGACGAAGTGACCGCGCTACCGGGGGAGCACTCGCCCCTTGGCATCAAGGTGATCGTCAACGGTCAGTATCCCGGCATGCTGTTCAAGAACGAGGTGTTTGGCCGGGTGATGACCGGTCGGCCGCAAACCGCCTGGGTCAAGCAGGTGCGCGAAGATGGCAAGCTGGATCTGACCCTGCAAAAGCCGGGTCTGGCGCGGGTTGATGACGCTGGTGAACGCATTCTGAGCCGGATGAAAAAGCAGGGCGGCAGTCTGGCGGTGGGTGACAAGAGCGAACCCGAGCTCATCTACAAGCTGTTCAGCATGAGCAAGGGCACCTTCAAGAAGGCGATCGGCGGCCTCTACAAGCAGGGCAAGATTGTCATCGAAGATAACGCCATCACTCTGGTGGCCACAGAGACCGACTCGGCAGTGGATAGCGAATAAGATGCCGAGCCCCTGTGTTGGCCTCTGCAAGGCGAAAGATGGGCTTTGCCTGGGTTGTGGCCGCACCTTGACCGAGATCGGCCACTGGTCGGCGATGGATAGCAAGGCCCAGCTGGCGGTGATGGCCGAGCTGAATGGCTCGAAAAGTACTCACCGCTGCCCGGGTTGTGGCGAACCGGCCTATTGCGCCGTCTCTGCCGGTCAGACCATTGCGCAGTGCTGGTGCAGCCAGTTGCCGGCAATGCCGATGCAGGAGGCCAGCGCTTGCTGGTGCCGCCGCTGTCTGGCCAAGGCCATCGCGGCGCAGGATTAGCAGAAAACAGCAATAAGAGTGCACGGAAACAAGAAAGGCGCCGATGGCGCCTTTCTTATGCCTGCTGCTGGCGATGCCAGCGCACATGCACTTGATCTTCGGTCAGCAGACGGGGCAGCAGGAAGGTGGCGAAGATCACCTCAAACTCATCCTGATGATCCAGCAAACCGACCCACACTTCGACCCAGCGCTCCATATCGACCGGCTCACCCAGCTCGGTCGACCAGTCTGCATTGGGCAGAGTCGCCTCCACGGCGCCACGCTGCTCAAACTCCAGGGTGATGTCGACTATTTGTTCGGGGGCCAGCATGTCGGCGGCCTGCTCAAGAAACTGATCATAGGCCCATTCGACCAGCTGATCCGGGGTACGCTGTTCCATGAAATCACTCCAGATACATCGAGGTTCGCTACTGTAACAATTATTGGCTGTGGCGGCCAGACCAGTGCGCCGGGCGTGCCTGACCTGTCCAAGTTGCCGTTGGGGGAGTATGGTTAAGGCGCGGATCATCTGGCAGGGAGTAAGGGGATGAAGCAGCGGGGACGGCGGCAACAGATCAAGCGACGGCGCGAGGCCTGGTGGTGGCACTATCTGCCGCTTCACCGCGAGACGGTGGGCGGTCATCTGGGCCCACCGGAGAAACCCGATGAGCCCTGAGGATCAGTCGGCCTGATGCACCCGATTGAGGGTGATCTGACCCAGTTGCCCCATCTGGCGGCGGATCCAGACCGAGCGCTTCTGCACATAGGGTGAAGGGGGCTTGACCCGATAACGCCACGGATTGGGCAGGGCGGCGGCCAGCAGGGATGACTCGTAGCGGGTCAAGCGGCTGGCCGGTTTGCCAAAGTAGGTGCGGGCGGCGGCTTCGGCGCCATAGATGCCGGGGCCGAACTCCACGATATTGAGATAGACCTCGAGAATGCGGGCCTTGTCCCAACCCAGCTCCATCAGCAGGGTAAACCAGGCCTCCAGCCCCTTGCGCAGGAAACTGCGATCACTCCACATAAAGAGGTTCTTGGCGGTCTGCTGGCTGAGGGTGCTGGCACCGCGCACCCGTTCGCTGTGCTGGTTGTGCTTGAGTGCCGCGTTGATGGCATCCATGTCAAAGCCGTTGTGATCGGCAAAGCGCTGATCCTCGGCGGCGATCACCGCCAGTTGTAGCTCCTTGGAGATGGACTCCAGATCTACCCATTGATGGCGCACCTGGGTGATCTTGGCGGGCGGAAAGAGGGCCCGCTCGATACGCCAGCTCCACATCGGCGGATCGATAAAACGCAGCAAGGCGACCGAGCCGACCGAGCAGATCAGCCCGGCCAGCGCGATCTTGCCTGCCCACCTCAACACCCGGCGCCCAAGGGATGCAGATGGGCGCACGGGGGCCACGGCGTCAGGGCCAGACTCCCATTGATAGTGGCTGGGATCATCGGGATCCGGAATTATTGGGGCAGCCATTCGATGTGGCAGAACTTCTCGTCAACACGGCGGGAGAGCAGCATGCGGGCAAACAAGTGCTCATACTCTTGTTCTTCATTGCCAAGGCCTACCCAGATCTCGGCATAGTCGGTATCGCTCACCGCAAAACCCACGTCCGCTTCCCAGTCATCGGCCGGGTCGGTTTCGGCCAGCAGGCCGCGGTCGTTGAACTCCTGATTGAAGCGGGCGATCTCCTGCTCCGGCAGGTTGTCAGAGGCCAGCTCCATAAAGAGTTCGAGGGCGGTATCGAGCAGTTCCTCGACGCTGTGCATTTCGTCATTCATAGACATAAGCGGTCTGTTCCAGAAAAGAGAAAAAGGTGCCATCACAGATCACAGCCTGCGGGGCGGCGCTATTCTAGCGGTCGGCAGACCCCTTGGCGAGATGATGCGAGCCGCTGTGACCTGTTTTTGTGCCAATAAAAAACCGGATCCAGTGACAGGATCCGGTCTTCATTGGGGGAAGGGGTCACGCATAGGGCGTCAGCTCATCCCTTCTTGTCATCGGCGAAGGTGATGTTGAGCTCCAGTACCGACAGCTCATCACTCTTCTGATCCAGTTGGACGGTTATCTTCTCCGGATCAATGTTGACGTATTTGCGGATCACATCGAGGATGTCCTGCTTGAGCTGGGGCAGGTAATCCGGCCCCCCTCTGGATGAACGCTCGTGAGCAACAATGATCTGCAACCGCTCTTTGGCCAGTTGTGCGGTGTTCTGTTTCTTGTTGGAACGAAAATAATCCAATAATGACATGTTTAACTCCCGAACAGTCGGCTAAAGAAGCCCTTCTTCTCTTCTTCCAGAAAACGAAATTCCTTGGCATCGCCCAGCAGGCGGGACACCGCATCTTCGTAGGCCTGACCGGCATCGGACTCCTTGTCCAGAATGACCGGTTCGCCGGAGTTGGAGGCGCGCAGCACCGCCTGGGACTCCGGGATCACCCCGAGCAGCGGGATGGCCAGGATCTCCTGCACATCCTGCACGCTCAGCATGTCGCCGCGGTTGACGCGGGTCGGGCAGTAGCGGGTCAGCAGCAGGTGCTCCTTGATGGGGTCTTCACCACGCTCGGCGCGGCGGGACTTGGAGGCCAGGATGCCAAGGATGCGGTCGGAGTCACGCACGGAAGAGACTTCCGGGTTGGTGGTGACGATCGCTTCGTCGGCAAAATAGAGCGCCATCAGCGCGCCCGCCTCGATCCCCGCCGGGGAGTCGCAGACGATGTAATCGAACTTCATCTCCGCCAGCTGATCCAGGATCTTCTCGACCCCCTCACGGGTGAGGGCATCTTTGTCCCGGGTCTGGGAGGCGGGCAGGATAAACAGATTTTCCGAGCGTTTGTCCTTGATCAGCGCCTGATTGAGGTTTGCTTCCCCATTGATGACGTTGACGAAGTCATACACCACGCGCCGCTCGCAGCCCATGATGAGATCCAGGTTTCTCAGACCGATGTCAAAGTCAATGACCACTGTCTTGTGACCACGCTGGGCTAAGCCGGTGCTCAGGGCCGCACTGGTTGTGGTCTTGCCAACGCCACCTTTACCCGATGTTACGACTATGATTCGCGCCATTCTCGCTTCCTTGTAACTCTATTTGATACGGTCTATTCGGAGTTGTTCGTTGTCCAGCCGGACGTGTACCGGTTGCTGGATCAGGCCTGCCGGCAATGCATCGCTCAGCTGGAATGTGCCCGCGATGGAGAGCAGTTCGGCCTGTAATTGCTGGCAATAGATCCGGGCCTGGGTGTTTCCCCGGGCACCGGCAATGGCTCTGCCACGCAGGGTGCCATAAATATGAATGCTGTCGTCGGCGAGCACTTCAGCTCCCGGACTGACGGACCCCAGTACCACCAGCGAGGTGCCGGCTGCGTAAATCTGCTGGCCGGAACGAACCGGTCCCACATGTACCTTGCTCGGGATCAAGGGGGCGGGTTCGGGCTCGGGAACCACCACAGGAGCGGCTGGCGCGGGGGCAGGCTCGGGTTCCGGTTCGCTCTTGCGACTCTTGCCCGAGGCCATCACGGCCAGTCCCACCGCCTTGGCGGCCGTCTTCATCTCTTCACTGCGCGCCCCCGTGATGCCAACCAGCACAAACTCTTCGGACTCCACCAGCTCCTTGAGCTGTTCGAAATCGGGAATATGCTCCAGTCGGGAAACATTGATCACCAGCGGCGCACAATTAAAAAAGTAGGGTGCCTGGGCGACTTTTTCGGCCAACAACTGACGTATCCGCTCAGGCTCGCCATCGCTGATATGCAACACAGAAATAGTGAAGGTGGTCCCTTTCAATTCGTTATCGCGCTCAACCATGAATCTTCCCCGAGGCAGAGATGCTAATCCGTTATTGTTATTCAATTCCTGATGTTATAGTTTGCCCCCATCAGAGGCAATAAACTCGTCGGATTATATCAATTTCCATGTTGTGTGCAGTCTATAAAAGTCGCAAAAAAGCCGAGACCTATCTTTTTGTTGAAAAAAGAGAGGATTTCTCCCGCGTTCCCGAGCCACTGCTGAGCGCATTCGGGCGTCCCGAGCTGGTGCTAATGACCAAGCTGGATCCGGCCAAGCCCTTGGGGCTGGCTGATGTCGGCAAGGTGATGGCCGCGCTGACCAACCAGGGGTTCTACCTGCAGGTGCCGCCGCCCCCTGAGAATTTGCTGGAGCAGCACAAGGCCAGCCTGAAAAAACCATCCTGAATATCCAGCCCCGTGGTGTGATCTGCCCAGCGGGGCTAATTCTTTGTGACTCTGCATGACGCATTCCGGCCCCGGAGAGGTGGCCTGCGATAATCCCGTGACAGGATCTGGCCAAATTAAACCCTCCCTTTGGTGATATTCACTTTTCGCTGTTTAAATAGAAAGTCAATCTACTCCCAACACCATATCCTCAACCTTTGCTGGCGCTCACAAAAATAGCGAGCGGCGTGCTCTCATATCCGCCATTTCAACGGCTATTGGCTTATTCATCGATTATTTCAGCCTCTTCCTTGGGCGCTTTTTTGGCCTCCACTGCGTGATGAGTTGTCCATCAAAGGGCGCGTAAAGAGGGCGGTGATAACGGTGCTAAAACCAGTTTGAGCGATGCGCTGTGGCCAAAATGATGAGCTAACCCCCTGTTTGTGTGCTTGATTGTTTGCCCTGATCACGAAGTATCACATAGGAGGCAATCAATGTGGCGGCGTGATAATCCGCAGGGTGAGCGGTAACCGCGTCTTGCCAAACAAGGGTATGACCAAAGGGGGGATATTGAGCTGAGGGGGCATCTCGATATCGATTAGTTGTGGAATCGTGGCTGGGGCAAGATAGCGGGTAAAAGGTTTCATGTCGGGGCGTAATGTCCCTTTCAATGCATTGAGAAGAGTTAATCAAGGTATGTAATTAGAGAGGTATTTAGAAAAAGCAATCAGCATCGCAGTGGCGTAGCAGGGACATATCAGCGACGCCCTACAGTGAAATGGTCGGTATGCCGGTTTAAGTGCCCGGCATCCCATCTGGGCAGTAAAAAAGGCGGGATATCCCGCCTTTGTTCAGATGAGGGTCGCAACCCCTATTTATTCGCAGGCAACCTGCATCACCTTGATGGCCAGACCGCCACGGGAGGTTTCACGGTACTTGGAGTCCATGTCCTTGCCGGTGATGTACATGGTCTCGATCACCTTGTCCAGGGAGACGCGTGGCTTGGAGGTACGACGCAGGGCCATACGGGAGGCGTTGACAGCCTTCATGGCTGCGATGGCGTTACGCTCGATGCAAGGCACCTGTACCTGACCGGCAACCGGATCACAGGTCAGACCCAGGTTGTGCTCCATGCCGATCTCGGCAGCTTCGCAGACGTGCTCCGGGCTACCGCCCATCAGCTCGGTCAGACCGGCAGCGGCCATGGAGCAAGAAACACCCACTTCACCCTGGCAGCCCACTTCGGCGCCGGAGATGGAGGCGTTCATCTTGTATAGGATGCCGACGGCACCGGCAGCCAGATAGAAACGGGTGTACTCGTCGCGGCCAACCGGCTGGATGAACTTGTCGTAGTAGGCCAGTACGGCCGGGATGATACCGGCAGCGCCGTTGGTCGGGGCGGTGACCACGCGGCCACCGGCAGCGTTCTCTTCACTCACGGCCAGAGCGAACATGTTGACCCAGTCAACGATGTTCATCGGATCGCTCGAGAGGTTCTCGTTGGTGTTGAGCTGACGGTAGAGCGGCGCGGCACGACGGGGTACGCGCAGCGGGCCGGAGAGAACACCTTCGGTACGGCAGCCGCGCTCGATACCTTCACGCATGGTGTTCCAGATCTTGCCGAACTTCTTGTAGATCTCTTCCGGAGTGTTGAAGCACTTCTCGTTTTCCATCATCAGGGCAGAGATGGAGAGACCTGTCTGGCTGCAATGGGCAACCAGCTCGGCGGCGCTCTTGAACGGATAGCGTACGGACATGTCGCCGCTGTCAGCCTTGCCGAAGTTCTCTTCGTCAACGATGAAGCCACCACCGATGGAGTAGTAGGTCTTGCTGTAAACCACTTCATCTTCGATCAGGGCAGTCAGCTTCATGCCGTTTTCGTGCAGCGGCAGGGCTTCGTCGTGGAATACCATAGCGTCACGCGGGAAGCTGACGGTGTGGCAGTGCAGGCCGATCGGCAGGCGCTCGGTCTGCTCAACACGGGAGATAAACTCGGGGATGGCATCGATATCAACATTTTCCGGCAGGTTGCCAGCCAGGCCCATGATGATGGCAGTGTCGGTATGGTGGCCTTTGCCAGTCCAGGAGAGGGAGCCGTAAACATCGACATTGATCCGGGTTACATCGCGGATCTTGCCGCCCGCGCGCAGCTCGTCAACAAACTGTTTGGCCGCTTTCATCGGGCCAACAGTGTGGGAAGAAGAGGGGCCTACACCGATTTTGAAGATATCAAAAACGCTGATCATGTCACTATTACCTCAGGGTAGAAGGGGGCGGCATGCCCACTCACAGAAATTTGGGAGATCCATGGAACGCGCTTGTCAGCGCAGGTCACAGAACCAGATAACCGTAGTGTAACGGCTCCAGACCTAAAAAAAGTTGAAATAGATCTATTTTTGTTGAATCTGAGGCGCGAGTATAAAATTTATTTTTGTGCTTATCCATTTTGTTAAGCGTTTGCCCATAAAAATACCCGGCGATGCCGGGCATTTCGGAACCAAATGGAGTCATTTGCCGTTTTTTAACATTCGGTAATGTTAACGGCGAGGCCGCCACGGGCCGTCTCCTTGTATTTGGTCTTCATGTCGTTGCCGGTCTCCCACATGGTCTTGATCACCTTGTCCAGCGACACCTTGTGCTCGCCGGTGCCGCGCAGGGCGAGGCGGGCGGCATTGATCGCTTTCACTGCGCCCATAGCGTTGCGCTCAATGCAGGGCACCTGTACCAGCCCGCCAATGGGATCGCAGGTGAGGCCGAGATTGTGCTCCATGCCTATTTCGGCGGCGTTCTCCACCATGGCCGGGCTGCCCCCCAGCAGTTCGGTCAGCGCGCCAGCCGCCATGGAGCAGGCGACACCCACTTCCCCCTGACAGCCCACTTCGGCGCCGGAGAGGGAGGCGTTCTTCTTATATAAGATGCCGATGGCAGCCGCGGTGAGGAAGTAGCGGATCAGCGTCTCGTCATCCACCTTGTGCACGAAGCGATCGTAGTAGTGCAGCACGGCGGGGATGATGCCCGCAGCGCCATTGGTGGGGGCGGTGACCACCCGGCCACCGGCGGCGTTCTCTTCGTTGACCGCCAGCGCAAAGAGATCGACCCACTCCATCACCATCAGCGGATCCTTGTTGAAGTTGGTCTCGCAGCTGAGCTGGCGGAACAGCCCCGGGGCGCG
Source organism: Aeromonas sp. 96A (assembly GCF_051919165.1). Classification (NCBI taxonomy): domain Bacteria; kingdom Pseudomonadati; phylum Pseudomonadota; class Gammaproteobacteria; order Aeromonadales; family Aeromonadaceae; genus Aeromonas; species Aeromonas sp. 96A. The sequence continues at coordinate 354,823 of NZ_JBQBFE010000001.1, forward strand.
GCGCCGAACCTTGAGGCCGCCCGGCAGCACCCCTTCGCTTTTGCAGCCTCGCTCGACGCAGCCCTGCATCGCCTGCCAGATCTTGCGCAGCCCCGCTTTTATCTGCTCATCGCTGCGAAATACCCGCTCATTGGCGAGGATAAGCCCCGAGATGGAGAGGCCGCTCTCCTGACAGTGGGCCAGCAGTTGGGCGCCGCTGTCGAACGGGTAGGGGACTGGGTGTTTGGCATCAGACTTGGCGGCCTCTTCTTTGGCGGTGGCAAAGTGGCTCTCTTCAATGATGAAGCCGCCCCCGATGGAGTAGTAGGTCTGGCTGAAGCGCAGGTTTTCCTCTTTATCAAAGGAGCGCAGAGTCATGCCGTTGGTGTGGGCCGGCAGGGTTTTGCGGCGGTTGAAGATGATGGCTCCGGTGCGGGGAAAATGGCTTGGTTGTTCGCCTGCCAGCTGCAAGTTCTGTTCCTTTTCCACTCGAGCCAGAATGGCGGGAATCGCTTCGATATCGACCGATTCCGGTTCAAAGCCCGATAACCCCAGAATGATCGCCTTGCCGGTACCGTGCCCTTTGCCGGTCTGGCCCAGCGAGCCGTAACACTCCACTTCGACCCGCGTGACTTGTGGCAGATGGCCTTGCAGCTTGAGCTGCTGGACGAAGGCATAGGAGGCACGCATGGGGCCGACAGTATGGGAAGAGGAGGGGCCAATTCCGATGGAAAACAGGTCAAACACGCTGATCATGACATCAATCCGGTGATGGTTTATGTCTGTTTATTCTAGGATTTTTGACGTGGATGGAAAGCGGGGATGTGCGGTGCTGTGACATGGACACAGATAATGGGGCTGGGGATTGCCCAAGAAGGTTGAAGGGGCTGATCCCCTTCAACCGGCTTGATCAGTCGAGAAATTCGCACAGGTAGGCGGTGGGAGTTTTCACTTCCAGTTTGAAGAAGGAGTGACCGGCCACCAGGAAGGATTCACCCTGGCTGTAGGTGTGCCACTCATCTTCATCAGCCAGCTGGATGGTGAGGGCGCCCTTGATCACTGTCATCCGTTCGGGGGCGGCAGTGTTGAACAGGTAGTCACCTGCGTTCATCACCCCGACGGTTGATTTATCGCCTTTTTGTTCGAAACCGATGGATTTTACATTTCCGTCGAAATACTCGTTAACTTTCAGCATCTTTACATCCCTGTGTGTACGTTTGTACAGCCAAACTAGCACAATCTTTTGCCAGTTGTCATGGGGGATGAGGTAAAAATCGCCGAGACCGCTTTGAATCTTCACTTTTTCGCAAACTTATTAATAGCCAAGGTTAATGATTTGCTGATTTAAAACAGCAATTAAATGTGAGATAACACGCGCAAACAGGGGAATGGGCAGCCGCTCATTCCCCTGTTTGGTTAATTGCACTGGGAAAAGTGTGAATTTTGCTACATAAAGGAACATATTGTGTTAACTAAAGGACTCATTAAAAACATCGGCTTCCAGGTTGTGGTCGCCATGGTACTGGGCGCAGTGGTCGGCGCGTTCATGGGTGAACAAGCCACCGTGTTTGCACCGCTCGGTACCCTGTTTATCCAGCTGATCAAGATGCTGGTGATCCCGCTGGTGGCGGTTGCCATCCTCTCCGGCGCCGCCAATCTGGGCGCCAGCCCGGCGGCGGGCAAGATCGGTGCAGCGACGCTGGCCTTCTTCCTCGTGACCTCCGCGTTGGCCGTGTTGCTGGCGCTGGTAATGGGGCAGATCTTCAAACCGGGTGTCGGGGTCGATTTCGCTTCCGTTGCCTCCATGTTTGGCGGTGACTATGCCGATAAAGGGGCGTTGCCGGATGCAGTCGCCACCCTGCTTGGCATGATCCCCACCAACGTCTTCAACTCCCTCAACGAGGCTAACATCCTGCAGATCCTGGTGTTCTGCATGTTCCTCGGCATTGCGCTGGCCAAACAGCCGCGCGAGCGGGCCAAGCCACTTGTCGATGGGCTCAATACCCTGGTGGATGCCTTCGTCTGGATGATCAACAAGGTGATGATCATCGCGCCGCTCGGGGTGTTCGGTCTGATGGCAGAGGCCATCGGTACCTATGGCTTCGACGTGCTGACCCTGGTGCTCAAGCTGTTCGTGGTTTATGTGGCTGCCATCCTCATCTTCGGTTTTGTGGTCTATCCGCTGCTGGTGATGATGTTCTCCAACACGCCGGTGATGAAGTACCTATCTGCCATGAAGAAGCCGCAGATCGTGGCCTTCTCCACCGCCTCTTCCATGGCGACCCTGCCGGTCAATATGGAGACCTGCGAGCATGATCTGAAAGTGACCAACGCGACAGCCTCCTTCGTGTTGCCGCTGGGAGCCACCATCAACATGAGCGGCAACGCCATCTATTACGGTCTGGTCGCCATCTTCTTCGCGCAGGTTTACAACATCGATCTGAGCGTCGGTGCCTGGGCGGCCATCATTGTGACCTCCACTCTGGGGGCGATCGGTCAGGCCGGTGTGCCGGGCCCAAGCTTCCTGGTGGTTGCCGTGCTGCTGGCGGCCGGGATCCCCATCGAAGGGTTGCCGCTATTGTTCGCGCTGGACCGTCTGTTCGACATGATCCGCACCTCCCTCAATATCACCGGCGATGCGGCCTGTGCTGTCATTGTTGACCGCTTCAGCCCGGAATATGACCCACAGCGCTGGAACAAGGCATAACTGCTTTGAGCTGGGCTGAGATATAACAGCCTTAAGCTGACACTGCGTAACGCGAGCCCCTGCCATGATGGCGGGGGCTTTTTTATATCTGTCTGACAAGTATCAGAGCAAAGGTGTGCACAAGAGATTGCTGACGGATTTAGCTGTGTTGAATGGAGAGTACAGGAGGGGAAAACATCAGTTGTGGACATGGGCCGTATGGCGTCAACCGGCCTGTTATAGATGCCGGGGTAGGGGATTGTCAAACGGCGGGTAACAAAAAGGGGAGCCTTGCTCCCCTCGGATATGATCTGCTGCTGGTTCTACTCCATCAGGCCATATGGTTAAACCATCCTGGTTACACCCTTGTGGCGAAAGAAACAGCGTCAACGTGATGAAATCATATCTATGTTGACCATCTCGGCATTATTACTGAAAAACGCCAGTTGATGGCGATTAAACAGACATGGCAAAGAGGGTCGGTCCGGATTGATGCCTCTCTATCCGGCTCAGAACTGTGACAGTGAGGGCAGAGAGACAGCAACCAGGGTGAAAAACACCGTGAAAACGGCAGTAACGACAAACTCTTTCATTTTTCTCTCCCTAAGTTGTTGGTTGATGTAGTCAAGATACCATAAGAAGGGGGTAAAACAAGGTGTAAATTGATAAAATAGCTTCTTTTCTTGTTAGGTTGGTTGAGATGGCTATTTTTGTCATATTGAGCTGATTTTATCACCTGCTCTGGCATGGTAGGCATTCAAGACTCTGTTTTTATGATTATTTCATTTAAATTCAATTGGTTGGTTGGTTAGTGGTTGGCTTGGTAATGGGTTTTGTATGGGGCTTAAGTGGCATTTTATAAGTTTTCCTCCTCGTAATAGCGTCATTAAGGTCATAAAAAGTGTGCGAGGCAATGATTTGACGATTCCTGACGTAGATAGCCCATCCAAAAGAAGTCTATGGAGAGAGTCTGGTTGCCAACCCTTGTCACACCATCACTTTATCAGTCTGGAGGCTCCGCATTTTTACAGCAATACATTGGGTTGATAGGGAGTAGAGCGGTGCATCGGGGGGATTCAGAGTGGTAACTGGCTGTTTTACCACCGCCAATTTTCCCGTCGGCCTCGGAATAGACATGGCCGCAGCAAGAGTGAGGTGCGCAATAGGCCAGAGGCGTACTCTCTGGCTGGGCTGGGCTGGGCGCGAGTAGCGATCCGCGTAGCCGGTGCATCTGCGTGAGTCATGTGAGTGCAATACGAGAACTGCGCCGGAGCATGGTTGGGGAAGATATCTGAATCCCCTCTACAAGATTGAGATATAAAAAGCGGCGTATGACGAGGAGGCTGAACAAGCTGGTTTCAGGGGCGACAGAGCACAGGTCAACGCAATCCGGTTCGCCGTGATAAAACATCCACGACGATACCGGAACTCTGTTCGTAGGCTGATGCCGGTTGGTGTGAGGAGAGGAAGGCTGGTGATCAGTCAGATGGCGCAAGGCTGGGGAATCAGGCAACCCATATGGTGAGGGTCACACAGCGTGCCGATGCCCCCGTTTTTGCAAGATATAAAAAAACCCTCCGATGGAGGGTTTTTGTCATCAACAGCCGGTAAAAAGCCGCGAGGCTTAGAACAGGGTGGTGGAGAGGTTGTACAGCTCCTGATCGAACGGACGCTTCATGTTCTCGATGCAGTCGATGATGTCGTGGTGTACCAGCTCGTTGCGCTGAATGCCGACGCAGCGACCACCGTGACCAGCCAGCAGCTGCTCAACGGCGTAGGCACCCATACGGCTGGACATGATGCGGTCACGGGCAGTCGGGGCTCCGCCACGCTGGATGTGGCCCAGGATGGTGGCGCGGGTTTCACGACCGGTCAGGGCTTCGATGTCTTTAGCCAGTGCGTTCACGTCGGTTACGTGCTCGCAGATGGTGATGATGGCGTGCTTCTTGCCCTTGGCTTCGCCTTCCTTGATCTGCTTGAGCAGCTTCTCTTTGTCGAAGGCCACTTCCGGTACGATCACATACTCGGCACCACCGGCAACGGCAGCAGACATGGCCAGATCGCCACAGTGGCGACCCATGATCTCGACCACTGAGATACGGTGGTGGGAACTGCAGGTGTCGCGCAGGCGGTCGATGGCGTCAACAACCACGTTCAGGGCAGTATCAAAGCCGATGGTGAAGTCGGTACCAGCGATGTCGTTGTCGATGGTGCCCGGCAGGCCGATGCAGGGGAAACCCTCTTCGGTCAGCTTCTTGGCACCCATGTAGGAGCCGTCACCACCGATGACGACCAGCGCATCGATACCGTGCTTTTTCAGGTTTTCGATCGCTTCGGCGCGCACAGCGGGGTCTTTGAAGGCAGGGAAACGGGCGGAGCCGAGGAAAGTACCACCACGGTTCACCACGTCGGAGACGCTGTGACGCTCCAGCTTGACGATGCGATCCTGGTGCAGACCGAGGTAGCCATCATAAATACCGTAAACTTCCAGGCCATGATGCAAACCGGCGCGAACCACGGCGCGAATGGCTGCGTTCATACCCGGTGCGTCGCCACCACTGGTCAAAACACCAATACGTTTGATTTGTTTGGTCATGAGTGCCTCTGGATCTGAGTTGTCAAATACGAATGTTTAAATAGACAAGCCACTTTTACTATATCGGCTTTCATATGGGATGCGGGGGCCACCATAGGAAAAGCGATACAAGAGAGGGGATGAGCCCCTCTCTTTGCCGTAATCAGCGATTACTTGGCAGCGCCAGCGATGATCTGGGAGAAGTCGTCCACTTTCAGGGACGCACCACCGACCAAGCCACCGTCGATGTCCGGCTGACCGAACAGGTCGGCTGCAGTGGCGCCAGTGACGGAACCGCCGTACAGGATCTGTACTTTGGCAGCAACGGCGGCATCAAAACCGGCCAGGTACTGACGGATGTGAGCGTGAACGGACTGAGCGATTTCCGGAGTGGCAGTCTTGCCAGTACCGATGGCCCATACCGGCTCGTAAGCGATAACGGCGTTGTTGAAGGAGGCGATGCCGCAACGGTCGATAACAGCTTTCAGCTGGGTCTCAACCACGTTCTTGGTCACGCCGGCTTCGAACTGCTCCAGAGTTTCACCGATGCACAGAACCGGGATCAGGCCGCCTTTCTGGATCGCTTCGTACTTGGCAGCAACCACGTCGTCAGTCTCTGCGTGCAGGGTACGACGCTCGCTGTGGCCGACCAGAGAGTAGGTGCAACCAAAGGCTTTCAGCATGGAGGGGGCGTTTTCGCCGGTGAAGGCGCCAGACTCGTGAACGTCAGCGTTCTGGGCACCGTAGGCAATCTTGCTGCCAGCGGTCAGTTGCTCAACCAGACCCAAAAAGATAACCGGCGGGCAGACGGCGACTTGTACAGAAGGATGAGCGGCAGCAGCCGGGGTCAGTCCTTTGATCAGAGCTTCTACAGAAGCTTTGGTGCCGTTCAGTTTCCAGTTACCCATTACCAGGTGCTGTCTCATCTTGTATATCTCCTAGGCATTTGATTGCGCGACATTATATGAATTGAACCGAGCCCAAGATAGCTGACCCGGCGGCAAATGACGTAATTTTTTTTCGCTTTCCTGATCCAAATCAGGAATGAAACGCTTGATCGCTCATTCGTTAACCTGCCCCCGCAAGCGAGCCCACCATACCCCAATCCATTCGTGGATGGCAGCTTCGGAATACATCAGATAACGCCCTTTGGGTAAATAACTGTAGAGGGGCTGGGGTACCTGGCTCTGCTTGGCGGTGTAATCGGTGGGGGCCGGCACGGCATTGAGTCCCTGACCCTGATAGAGAGCCATGGCCCGGGGTAAATGGGTGGCCGAACTGACTAGCGCCACCTCTTTTCCCTTGAGGTGACGACTGATACTGACCGCCTCATCATGAGTGTCTTTGTTGTTTTCAAACAACGTCATCCGCGAACGGGATATGCCGAGGCTCTCGGCCATCCGGGCATTGACCTCGGCATTGGAGAGGGGATCCCCCGATACATAGCCGGAGAAAACCAGCTCGGCGTCGGGATAGGCCTGGGCGAGGCGAACCCCTTCGAGGGTGCGGGCCAGGGCGATATTGTTCTGCCAACTGCGCATCGGTACCGCCGGATCGCTGACATGGCCATTGCCGAGCACCACGATGGCATCGATGTTGGGATGCTGGCTCACCTCGAACGGCGGGAAGGTTTGCTCCAGCCCGCGGGCCAGTTCGTAGCTCACCGGCCGCATTCCCATCAGCGCTACAATGAGCAGCGAGAGAGTGGCCAGCAGCTTGCCGGTTTTCTGAAAACGGGTGAACCAGAGCAGCAGCAGGGCGACCAGCAGCAGGGAGAGGGAGAAGGGGAGCGGCATCAACAGCTGACCCAGCCACTTTTTGAGCACAAACACGACAGACACTTCCTTGAGTTTTCAGCAAATTCGGGATGTGACAGAATACCTCTCTTTTTTGGGATGGCCACAACCCTGTGGCGCTAATGTTGAGTTTCTCCTTGAAGCACGATCAGAGTTTTGACGGGCGCGCCGACAAGTTCGCCCGCAACATTTACGACTCCACCAAGGGGCGCATCCGCACCACCATTGTCTGGAGCGACATCGAAGCCTGCCTGGCCCGCCTTGGCAACCGTCCGCTGCGCATCCTCGATGCGGGGGGCGGTTTTGGCTATTTCGCCCAGAAGCTGGCGGCCATGGGCCATCAGGTGGAGCTGTGCGATCTGTCAGCAGAAATGCTGGAACTGGCCCGCAGCCAGATCGCCGAGAAGGGGCTGGAAGACAAAATCCGTCTCATCCATTGCCCCATTCAGGATCTGAAGCAACACGTGACCGGGACCTTTGATCTGGTGCTCTGCCATGCGGTGCTGGAGTGGCTCGCCGAGCCGCGCCAGACCTTGCTGGGTCTGTTCCCTTTCGTCAATGCCGGGGGCATACTGTCGCTGCTTTTCTACAACCGTCATGGTTTGCTGTTCCAGAGCCTGGTGGTGGGTAATTTTGACTATGTGCGCCTTGGCCTTCGCAAGAAGCGCCAGACTGCGCTTACGCCCACCAATCCCCAGCTGCCGGAACAGGTCTATGACTGGATTGGTCGCGGGGGGCTGCGCATCATCGGCAAGACCGGGGTGCGGGTGATCCACGACTATATGCGTCACAAGCAGGATCAGGTGGAGAAGTTCGACGATCTGCTGGCCATGGAGCAGCAATATTGCCGTCAGGAGCCTTTTGTCGCCCTCGGTCGCTATATCCATGTGATGGCCCAGAAGCCGGCCAGCTGATTGCTCGCGGTTCACGTCGATGTGAACCATGTTTTCGATGCTACCGGATGTAGCCGCGCGCACGATTTTGCGCCCAATACAACAACGAGATGACAACATCATGATGAGTACATCCCGTACCCTGCCAGAGCGTTCTTTGCCGGAGCTAGTAGGGTGGGTCAGGCAGGAGGGGTTGGCGTTGAGCCTGCCGACCGACCGGCTGGCCTTTCTGATTGCAATCAAGACGCTATCCGAAGATGAGTCGGACCTGTCGGAAGCGGCGCTGCACGACGCCTTCGGCTATGTCAGCAGCGCCTTCGGCCAGATGGACGAGACCCTCACCGGTCGCGCCAACAACGCCATCAACGATCTCATTCGCCAGCAGCTGCTGTCGCGCTTCAACACCGACATGGTGGCGGGGGAGAGCCTCTACCGCCTGTCGCGCCTGGGTGTGAGCATCGTCGACTTCTTTATGGATCAGCGTCAGGTTGATTCCATCAAGCTCTCCATTCTGCTCGAACACCTGGCTGCCGAGCTCGACACCGCCCGCAAGGCGGCGCTTGAGACCAACACCCGTGAACAGTGGGATGCCGAGGTGCTGCCGCGCCTCACCTTCTCGCTGGAAGAGACCCTGGGGCGCATCGATCTCACCCAGCGTGCCATGGATGAGCAGCAGAATCAGGTCAAAAGCGAAATCGCGGCCCTGCTGACCCAGAACTGGGTCGATGCCATTCACAGCTGCGAAAAGCTGCTGCACGAGACCGGCCAGACCCTGCGCGAGCTGCAGGATACCCTGGATGCCGCCGGCCACCGCTTGCAGGCGGGGCTGCTCAATATTCAGGAAGCGGCGCAGGGGCGCGATGATCTGTTCCACGTCGAGGAGCTGACTCACGCCTTGCAAGGTCGTCTTGATGTCATCACCAGCTGGGGTCAGCAGTGCATCGAGCTCTGGTCCCGCTACGACAGACACGTCCACAAATTTATCCGCAACGCCATCGACATGGACAAGAACCGCGCCTTCAGCCAGCGGCTGCGCGAGTCCATCCGCAACTTCGAGCAGCACAACTGGCAGCTGCGGGTGGCCGAAGAGCCCCGTCTGCTGGAGCTGCGCGACGAAACCATCGCTATCCACGACGAGGAGGTGACCGGTGAGGTGCCCCTCGAGATGGAGTACATGGAGATGGTGGATATCAACCAGGAGCTGGCCGAGCGCATCGAGCGTTATCTGGCCCGCTACCCCGAGCAGGGGCAGCAGCTGGATCTAGCCGATGTGCTGCGGGAATACCTGCTGGACTACCCGGCCCATGCCCACTTCGATGTGGCGCGTCTTCTGATCGACCAGGCCGTGCGCCTGGGCCATGCCAGTGGCGAGCGCGAACTGCATCGCCAACCCGCATGGAAACCCATTAACCAAGCTGGATCCAAGGTTCAGGCCTATGTCATTGATCAATACTGAGTTTCCCTTGCCGCTGCGGCTCGCAGAGGCGATTGCCAACCCCTTGTTTCCGCGCATCGACACCGCCTTGCGCTCCGGTCGCCACATCAGTGCCGACGAGTTCGAGCAGCATTCGGCGCTGGTCGAATATCACAGCGAGCTGGAGATCTTCTACGGCCGCTATCAGGTGGAGCTGATCAAGGCGCCGGAAGGCTTCTTCTACCTGCGTCCGCGCCCGAGCTCCGACATCGGCACCACTGTGCTCTCCGAGCTCGATATGCTGGTGGGCAAGGTGCTCTGCTACCTCTACCTGAGCCCGGATCGTCTGGCTTCGGAAGGGGTATTCGCCATGGCCGAGCTGCAAGAAGAGGTGCTGAGCCTCGCCGACGAGAAGCAGCTGCTGCGGATGGTCAACAGCCGCTCTGGCGGTACCGATCTCGACAAGAAGAAGTTGCTCGAAAAGATCCGTACCTCCATGCGCCGTCTGCGCCGCCTTGGCATGATCACCGCCCTTGGCAACGGGGATAAATTCCGGGTCAACGAATCGGTGTTCCGTTTCGCCGCCGATGTGCGCTCCGATGAAGATCCGCGCGCCGTTCAGCTGCGGATGATCCAGGAGGGTGAAGCTATCTTCCACGACGACGAAATGCCGAGCAGCGACTCGCTCTTTGATGACATCGAGGCGGATCTCGATGAAGAACAACTGGATCTGGAGGTATAACCGGTGCGAGGCAAGTTCAAATCCCTGACCATGGTCAACTGGAACGGCTTCTTTGCCCGGACCTTCGATCTCGACCAGCTGGTCACTACCCTTTCCGGTGGCAACGGCGCGGGCAAGTCCACCACCATGGCGGCTTTTATCGCGGCGCTCATCCCCGACCAGTCACTACTCCATTTCCGCAACACCACGGAAGCGGGATCGAGCAGCGCCTCCCGTGACAAGGGGCTCTACGGCAAACTGCAGCGCGGCCACTGCTACTCACTTCTGGAAGTGATGAACAGCCGCGAGCAGCGGATCTGGGTCGGCGTCCACCTCGAGCAGGTGGCCAACCGCGACAACAAGGTCAACATCACCCCGTTTGCGCTGGTGGATGTGCCGGAGAATCTGGCACCGACCGATCTGCTACTGGAGAAGCTCGATGGCGGCAAGGGGCGGGTACGCGCCTTTACCGATCTGAAAGGGGCGGCCGCCGAGCTGGGGGCGCTGAAAGTCGCCAAATTCAATACGGTGACCGACTATCACAACTTCATGTTCGAGTTCGGCATCACCCCGAAGAAACTGCGTGATCAAAAAGATCGCGGCAAGTTCTATCGCCTGATCGAAGCCTCCCTCTATGGCGGCATCTCCTCGTCCATCAGCCGTTCCCTGCGCGAATACCTGCTGCCGGAGAACTCCGGGGTGCGCAAGGCGTTTGCTGACATGGAGGCGGCCATCTATGAAAACCGCCGCACGCTGGAAGCGATCAAGGAGACGCAAGGTCAGCGGGATCTGTTCAAGAACCTGATCACCGAGACCACCCACTATGTGGCAGCGGACTATGTGCGCAATGCCGCCGAGAAGAGCCGCCTCTCCGAGCTGGCCCTCAAGGCGCGTCAGGAGCTGGCCGACAAGCGCCGCATTCTGGCCGAAGAGAAACAGCGCGCTATCTATCTGGCCGATGAAGTGGAGCAGCTCACCAACCGCGAAAAATTGCTGACCGACGAGCTGGAGTCTGCCTCCGAGCATCTGGCCAAGGTGATGGCGGCTGTCAGCTTGCAGAAGAAGATCGAGATGTACCGCGCCGATCTGGCGGATCTCTCTGACAAACTCGAGCAGCAGCAAGCGGTGGTGGAAGAGATCCACGGCCAGCTGCTGGAAGTGGAAGAGCGCAAGGAGTTGGCGCAGGCAGAAGTCGACAGCCTCAAGACCCAGCTGGCCGATTATCAGCAGGCGCTCGATATTCAGCAGACCCGCGCCATCCAGTACCGTCAGGCGGTGCAGGCCCTCGATGCTGCCCGCGAGCAGTGCGAGCTGCCGGGGCTGACCGCCGAACAGGCGAGCGACACCCTGCACCAGTTCCGCGCCGCCGAGCAGAGCCTTACCAGCCGGGTGCTGGGGGCCGAGCAGCAGCTGGCGCTGGCCAAGGCGGCGGTGGCCGAGCACGAAGCGGCGCTGGCGCTGCTTTTGAGCATCGCCCCGGAAACAGTGCGCGAGGCCGCCTGGCCCACCGCGCAGGCGCTGCTCAAGCGTCACATCGAAGACAAGGCTCGCATTGCCCAGGGGCAGGGGCTGCGCGCCGCGCTGGCTCGCCTCGAGAAAGAGAGCGAAAGCCAGAAGAGTCTCTTCAAGCTGCGTGACGAGCTGCAGCAGGCCTCTGGCCAGCTGATTGCCAGCAGCGATGAGCTGGAGATCTTCCTCGAAGCCCAACGCACCCGTCAGGAGGAGCTCTCCGAACAGCAGGCGGAGGTGAACCAGCGCCGCGCCAGCCTCGAGCATCAGGGCACCCAGCTGGGTCGCGATATTGCGGAGCTCACCAAGCTGGCGCCGCGCTGGCTGAAATCCTTTGAAAAACTCGAGCAGCTGCGCGAGCAGAGCGGTCTGCCACTCGCCACCGCCGAAGAGCTTTCGGCCGGCATGCAGACAGTGCTCGACAAGGAGCGCGAGTTCGAGCAGGAGAGCAACCGCATCGCGGCGCAGAAACAGGCGCTGGAGCTGCAAATTCGCAACCTGCAGCTGGGTGCTGGCGAGGCGGATCCACGTCTTGCCCGTATCGCCGAGCAGGTGGGGGGCGTGCTGCTCTCCGATGTCTACGACGACATCTCCATCGACGATGCCCCTTACTACTCCGCGCTCTACGGCCCGGCTCGCAGCGCCCTGGTGGTGCTCGACCTTGAAGGTTCCATCGAGCGGCTGAAAAAGCTGGAAGATTGCCCGGAGGATATCTATCTCATTCAGGGCAACCCCGACTCCTTTGACGAGGATCTGGTGGAAGCGGACGAGCTGGGAGACGCCGTGCTGGTGCGCACCAGCAAGCGTCAGGTGCGCTTCTCCCGCTACCCCGAGCTGCCGCTGTTTGGTCGCGCCGCCCGGGAAAAACGGATCGAGCAGCTCGACCTTGAGCGCGAAGGGCTCATCGAGGGCTACGCCAAGGCCGCTTTCGAGCAGCAGAAGTACCACCGTCTCTACGGCCACTTCCGCGATTTTATCGGTCAGCATCTGGATATTGCCTTCCGCCCCGACCCGGAAGCCGAAGTGCAGGCCAAGCAGGCTGAGCTGCGCGCGCTGCAAGGTGCCATAGGTGAGTGCGACAAGCAGCTGAGTGATGCCAAAGCGGCCGGCGCCCAGCTGACTCGCCATATCCAGCTGGTGCAGGGGATGCTGCCCTTTGCCCACCTGTTTGCCGAGACAGACCTGGCCGCCCGCCTCGAAGCGGCTCACGCCGACGTTGAGGCCCTTAAAACAGCCGAAGCCTTTATCGCCAAGCACGGCAAGTCGCTGGAAAAACTGGAAACCATGGTGCAGGTGCTGCGTCAGGATCCGCAGGATCTTGCGGCGCTGCAGGCGGCTTACGATGAGGTGAGCGACCTGCTGGCCGAGCAGAAGCGCCGTTGCTATGCCCTCGATCAGCTGGTGGCCCGTCTGCCGCACTTTGCCTATCAGGATGCGCAAGACCTGCTGGGCAAGGCGTCTGAAATGAGCGAGCGACTCAAAGAGAAGCTGAAAGCGGCTGAGCTGGCTGCCCGCACCGCTGGCGAGCAGCACAAGCAGATTGCCCAGCGTCACACCGAGGCGTTGCAGTTGCGCACCGCCCTCAACTCCAGCGTCGAAGCCAAGCGCCAGACCCTGACCGAGTTTGAGCAGGAGCTGGCGGCCATGGGGCTGACCCTCTCTGATGACATGGAAGAGAAGGCGCGCGCCCACAAGAAAGAGATTGAAGAGCTGCTGATCCGCACCCGTTCCCGTCGCACCAGCGCCGAGGCCCAGTTGCAGGTCACCAAGCGCGAGATCGAATCCCTCGGCGGTCGTCTCAAGCTCGAAGGCAAGGATTACTACAGCGCCCGTAAATCTCTGGTGGGTCACAAGGCGAGTTGGTCACGGGTGGTGCGCCTGGCGCGGGAGACCGATGTCGAGAAGCGCCTCAACAAGCGTGAACTGGCGTACCTCGACAGCGACGAGCTGCGCTCTATGTCAGACAAGGCCCTTGGCGCCTTGCGGGTAGCGGTGGCCCACGACGAGGCCCTGCGCGATGCGCTGCGTCTCTCTGAGGGCAACCGCAGCACCGAGCAGAAGGTCGCTTTCTACGTGCAGGTCTACCGTTACCTCAAGGATCGCATCCGCAACGACATCATCCGCTCCGATGATCCGGTGGAAGCGATCGAGGAGATGGAGATCGAGCTGGCCCGTCTGGCTGACGAGCTCAAGCAGCGGGAAACCCATCTGTCGCTCTCCTCCCACGAGGTGGCGGCCAAGATCACCAATATCATCCGCCGCGAGCAGAACCGCATCCGGGTGCTCAACCAGGGTTTGCAGAACATCGCCTTCGGTCTGGTGCGCGGGGTGCGCCTCAACGTCAATATCCGCGAGGCCCACACCCGTCTGCTGACGGCGCTGGCCGACCAAACCGCCATGCACAACGATCTGTTCGCTGACAAGGAGCTCAGCTTCTCCGAGGCGATGGCCAAGCTGTTCCAGCGCCTGAACCCGCAGATCGAACAGGGGGATCGCAGCTATCAGGTGATGGGCGACGTGCTGCTCGACTATCGCAACTATCTGGAGCTGGAGATCGAGGTGCAGCGCGGGGCCGATGGCTGGCTGCGTGCCGAGAGCGGCGCGCTCTCCACCGGTGAGGCGATCGGTACCGGTCAGGCCATCCTCTTGATGGTGCTGATCAGCTGGGAGGAGGAGTCCCGCCGTCTGCGCGGCAAGGATATAGCCCCGTGCCGCTTGCTGTTCCTCGACGAAGCGGCCCGTCTGGATGGCAAATCCATCGCCACCCTGTTCGAGCTGTGCGAGCGGCAGGATATGCAGCTGCTTATCGCGGCGCCGGAGAACATCAGCCCCGAGAAGGGCACCACCTACAAGCTCATCCGCAAGGTGCAGGGCAAGCACGAGCATGTGCATGTGGTGGGTCTGCGCGGCTTCGGCTTTAGCGATGACAAGCTGATTGCCTGAGAGGTCTCTGGCCCATCCCGATACGGGATGACCGGTAAATAGGTTAAAGGGAGGCATTTGCCTCCCTTTTTACATGGAAGATATGGCACAGTAGCCGCACCGTCGCTGCGGCCTGACAGCAAGGCGAGTAACATGGTGAGTGCCTTGGAGCTATGGCAAGGTGAGGGCTCCCGCCTGCAAGTGTGTCGCCAGCATTATCGGTTGAATCGAAGAGTAAAAAGTGCGCATAGCGAAAAGAAGAAGAGAGGAGAGGGGAAAGGTGCAACATATCCAGAAAGGGCTGCTGTTATCTCTTTGCCTGCTGCTGGCGGCCTGTAGCAGCCGTTATGACGAGAGCCACGGCGGCAGCTGGCGCGGCTATAGCGAGACCGGTTACGCCAGCTATTATGCCGACCGCTATCATGGCAAAAAGACTGCCAGCGGCGAGATCTATCGCAACAACCTCAATAGCGCCGCCCATATGGAATTGCCCTTTGGCGCCATGGTGCGGGTCACCAACCTCGCCAACGGCAAGAGCGTAGTGGTCAAGGTCAATGACCGCGGCGCCTTTAAAAAAGGGCGTATTATCGATCTCTCCAAATCTGCCTTTAGCGCCATCGGCAATATTCGCGACGGGATTATCAAAGTAAAAATAGAGGTGCTCTAGGCTGGGTGAACCCGTTTATACACGAAAATGGATGTTGATGAATGATATTGGAAGGCTGACATCGACCAGTCAGCCTTTCGGTAGATAAAGATATAACATTGACATGGATCAATATTTAATTCAGCTAAAAATGGATTTGTTATCAATGGAAAAAATCGATGATCGTGATTGATATTTATTTTAGCTTATCTCGCCTGTTCGGCCTTACTATGGGGCAAACGGAGGGATTAGTGATGATTATTTATGGTAAATATGGTGGTGCAGCGCTGAGAGCTGTTCATCTGATGGTGCAGAATAATTATGGGCATGCCACCGCCTGGGATATGGCTATTGCTGAAGCATTTGGTGGTGATATCAGTACAGGAAAATTCAAAAATAATCCAAAGGTAACTTTTTTGACTCTTTGCAGTCTTGGTTGTATCAGTTGCATCATGCCAGTTCATTATGTAGCTGCGACCAAAACCAGAGCATATGTGTTGGCTGCCATTGATTTATTGTCACACAAGGATATTACCAAACCGATTAATCCCGAGCAGTTATGGCTGGAGGTGATCTCGGCCTGTAAGAGCGGCAAGGTTGTGAAGCATAACAATCAGATGGATGTCATTCTGACACTCTGGTATGCCGGTGTGCTCAATCCCGAGTGGGATAGGGATGCCATCAGGATAGACTATCGACGAATATAAAAAAGCCAAGGTAATGAATACCTTGGCTATGAAACATCAATTGGTTCTGGTCAGGGATGCACTATCGGAGTGTGCGAATGGCTTGCCATACACCATCAGGTTGGTGGTTTGACCGTATTTGAGGAGATCTTTCTCTGAGAAGTCCAGAGTCATCGAGAAATCCGTGGTGGAATCATTAATGGTCATATAATTGCTTTCCGCAATACCGCGCTTGCCCGTCTTGAACTCGATTTTGTTACCCGCTTTGCCTTCAGTGACCACACAGACTGCACGAGGTATACAGTATGAGTTGTAAACAAGCTGATTGGTCTTGTCATAAATCAGATAACCGCGTTGGTCATGAAATTTTCCATTATCACTTTTTCTGAATACTTCCTGCTTGTAATACATGGCTACCAGATATTGTTCGCTGGCATTTTTAGCATCGGCAGCCGGTTCAAAAGTAATGACTTCGTAAAAGGGTTCAACTGCCGGCCCCCCTTTGCCAACTTTGCTACCCTCCTGGCCGGGTGCTACATCTACACCACCAGCATCGGTGCTTTTCCATGTGCCAGCCAACTGAGCTAATGGACCAAAATCCAGACCGTTGATAATAGTGCTGGACTCTGCGTGAGCGAGCGTGGCACAGGTAATTAATGCTATGGGTAAGATAACTTTATTCATTGTGATAACTCCATCACTAATAATGGCTTGCGAATAAATATGTTCAGCAAAGTAATTGTTATAACGGACCAAGGATGTGGTCAATGATATTGAGTGATGGTGGTTCATTTTTGTGAGGTATGATTTGCTTTTTCGTGGCTAAATAAATTGAATTTGATATAAGACAATGTTGTATTTTTTCATCGCGCTTCCTCAGATACATCGTGATAGAGATAAAGGAACATTGACATGATGCGATGATTATTATGTCAACAGCGTGAATATTTCACTCAGCCCCATCAATTGAAGGCGATAGCCACTAACTCTGCGGCACCCTGACCCCTTTATCGAGATAGAGGCTACTGTAGTTGGCCCTGTGGGTGACAAACATCACCTGATGGCGGCTGCCGTCGGAGAGGATAATAAAATCCCCCGCCTGGGCGGGGCTCTGCAAGGTGATCTCCTGCTCGGGGGCGGTCAGGCGATCGACATCTTCCTTGAAGGTGAGGGTGTAAGAGTACATATGGCGCTCCACTACTGGCTCATATCAAACACTCCGTTGAAGGTAGTTGCTGGCATGGGCGCGCGCGGCGTCCGATTGGCGCTGTTAGACCAAATATCAGTGATGAGAACGTGCGTGGCTTCAGTCGGGTTGTTCTGCTGAGGGGCGCTTGAGGCGTTTACATCAGGGTCATTGGTATCAAAAGCGATGGGAAAGGGGCGAAAAGGAGGATGAAAAAACCGCCTATTGGCGGTTTTTCTTATGCAATGGGCCCTACTTCAAGGCCTTCTTCAGCTTCTTGATCTTGCCTTCATGCTTGGCAATTTTCTCAAGACGAGCGGCGATCTTCTTCTTGATCTCTTTCTTGCTTGCTTTGGCCATCGGTGGCGCTCCTTTGCAGTGGGGACACATGAGGTGTCAGTGTGGGTCTTCCCTTTGACGTCCCAGAGTGCCACAGGGCTCCTTTGTGAACCAGCATTCTGTTGCTTTAATAGCCAGCTCGCTATAACTGCAAGGGGCTGAGCCAGCGCAGCAGTTGCTGGCCAACCTGCGGGTTGCCGAGCAGGGCCATATGGCTGGTGCGATAGACAATCAGGGTATGGGCAGGAAGAAAAGCCAGCTGATGGTGCGCTTCGTTGTGCTGACCGAGGGCGCTGCGTAGCGGCACCAGTCCATCGCCAATCAGCCGGTCGGCCAGCAGGCTGCGCTTGGCGGCAGTGGTCGCGGCAATGGCATAGCAGTTGACGCCACAGGGCAAGGGGAGTGGCGAGCGAGGATCCTGTGAGGGGACGGCGGGATCCGGCCGTGCAACGGTATCGCTCACCTTGCCGTGGCGCAGATCCTTGATGCCAGCACTGCGCAGCCGCGCCAGTCTGACGAAGGGCTCGCTGTAGGCGGTGGCGGGCAGCAACTGCTCCAGCCAGTGACCGGCGTGTTCGAGCGGCGCGCCGTGGTGTGGCGTGCCAATAAAGATCATATTGGCAAGGTGCACAGGCCAGGTGAGCCCGGCCTGGCTGGCATGGTGGCAGGCGCTGCGGGCAACCAGTCCGCCCATGCTGTAGCCCATTATCGTTATCTCTTTGAGCTCTCCCGGCCAGTGGGCGAACAGCTGCTCCAGCAACAGGGCAAGTTGCTGCCCGTTTTGTGCAATGGGCAGGCCCGAGTTGTAGCGCAGGTAAAGAGGCTGATAGCCAAGCGCGTTGGCAAGTTGCTCTCCGTGATTGACCGGCTTGCCTTGATGCTCGGTCTGCCACTGCAGATCGTTCATGCAGAGGCCATGGATCATCAGCAGCGCCCGTCCCTCACGGGGTAGATCCTTTGGCATCGCCTGCCAATCGAGGGGCTTGCCCTGATAGCGCAGGGTCATGGGGGTGGCGAGAGCATTGTGGTGTTCGACCAGCTTGTCCCCCAACACGCCGTTGAGCGTGGCGATCAGGGCCGCACGTTTCGGGGTTTCGGGGATCTGGTGGGGCGGCGGAGTGGCTGGCAGGCGGCTGAGCAGATGGTTGATGCCGCTGCCCAGGGTGTTGGCGCCGCCATGTACCCCCTTGTAGACCAGCCCGGTGATCCCGGCTGTTTTTCCCTCATCCCGTCCCTTGAGCCCCATACCGCTCAGTACCGCCTGATGTACCGCTTCGGTGATCTCTACCGCGGCGGGCAGCGCCAGAATCAGCAGGTGCGCCAGCTCGCGGATATCCGAAAGATGCCAGGAAGAGGATGGCGAGGGGTCTGTGGCGTCGGTCATGGCAAGCCCTTGTGAAAGCGGGTGTCGCGTTGTCGTGCCGCGAAGAGCGCAGCGTATCTCTATATCAAACCAGCTTGCGCCCTTTGTAGCGGGTTTACCAGTACGGGCCATGCATGGCGGGGTTGATAAGAACCGCTTGCGAAGCCGGTCACGGTAATGACAGGGAAAATCACCTCTACTTCGTCAGATGACGCCACATGGAGAGGTGAGGATGTCGCTGTTTGATGAGATGCGGGTACAGGATTTGTGTGCACGGTTGCTCGATAGCCAGAACGGAAAGGGCTGCTCTCTTGAGAGTCGGCATGGTAGGGAGCTGAAGGATCTGTTGCAGGCAGTGGCCGGGATCAAGCCGGTTGGCCGAGGTGCTCATTATGCGTTGACCGACGCGGGGCGGACTTATCTGACCGGACAACTGGCACGGGCTGCGCCCCCCGAACCGGACAAGGGGGAGCAGCTGCAACGAATGGGAGTGAGTTTGCCTGCACGGCTCAATCAGGCCTGCTTTTATGCCCTCTGGCATGGGGACAGCAAGCATCCGCGGTCAGCATCCCTTGCCGCGCCACTGCTTGCGGAATTGTCGCTCACGCAGGATGAGGTGATCCGCATCCGTACCCTTGAACCGCTCTCACTGGTCGATCTGCAGGGTCAGCAGCACGATATGACTGCAATGATGGCGTTGTTGGGAGAGTTGGCGTTGCCGGAGCGGACTCTGGGCATGCTGGCTGCCATCGGTTGGCAAGGGGAGCGGGTCATTACGGTGGAGAACAAGGGGGCCTTTGTCGACTACCCGCTGCAACCCGGGCAACTGCTGCTTTTTGCCCCCGGTCGCAATACCACCCTGGCCAAACAGCTGATCCCGCTGCTGCCTGCGGGCGTGCAGTGGGCCCATTTTGGCGATCTCGATCAACGGGGTATCGATATTGCCATCGAGCTGGCGCGCGAGCTAAATCGACCGACCATGCTCTGGCTTCCCTGTGAGCTGCAACCTTATCTGGATCACTATGCCCGTCCGGTACGCACCTTTGCGACGGACAGTGGCAAGGTGCCCTGGCGTGTGACTAAGCAGGCTGATCAGGTCGATAGTCATGGCGCGTTGGCAGGCGTTCCCTGGCTCGATAAACTGATCACAGACGGGACTTGGCTGGAGCAGGAGGTATTGATTCTGGCGCCTCGCTGGTGGAGCTGGTCATTGGAAGCGATGGGCAATCAGGTGTGAAACGGGGAGCCCGCGCTCCCCGTCATTTTGTGGTCAGCTGTTTACTTGGCGTTGATGGGCCCCTTGGTGCCGGCATCATTATCGACCCAGCCATCTTCACCCTTGATGCGGCGATCCCCCTGAATGGTGTAGATGACCATGCCATCCTTGAACACCAGCGCACCATCGGATTTCTTGGCATTGACCTTCTTGTCGTTGACCCACACCTGATCCTTGCCATCGATGCGGATATTAGCCACGGTGGCGCCGGTTTGGGGGAAGGTGGCGATCCAGTTGCCCGCATAGGGGCTGGCGCTGGTTGCCGCGGCCGGAGCATTGCCAACACCGGCAGCTGCGTTCTCAGCCTTGGTTTTGTTGATATCGCAGCCATTGAGCTCGCTCACCTGAGTGCAGCCCGAGCGCTCCAGCTTCTGCTCATAGCTGAGATTCAGACCGCCCTCCGCGGCTGGGGCGGCCGCGCTAAATCCCGCCTTGGCATTTTCCGCTTTGGTTTTGTGAATGTCACAGCCCTGCGCCTCGGTGACCTGGGTGCAGCCGGAGCGCTCCAGCTGCTCGGCATATTTGGCGCTGATGGCGTGGGCAGGGGCGATCCCGAGCAGGGTCAGGGTGATGAGCAGAGCAGCATTCCTGGACATAGATAATCCCTCAAAGATGTAAGTCATTCAGGTTCATCCGCGCAGTTGCGGTCGTGAACGTCGGCTTCTTCTGAGCATCCGATACAGATGCGCAGCTGGCGTATTCACGTTAGCACTTCGGGCCAACCTCGCCCAGCGATGTCACTTCGCGCCAGGCGATGCGGTGGGGAGTGCAGGGGAGGCAAGATGGCTGCAGTGTCACCGCAGGAGAGATCCCATCAAGAGAAAAGGTGCTGTACGGCATTATCATAATGATAACGGCAGCCGCAGTGATATCATTTCAGCCCTTGAAACTGACCTTTGATGATAATTCTCACCGATGCCGAGATATCACCTCTGATTATTATCACTCGGCTATTTTATGGCTTGGCTGATCCGCTCACCTTTTTATTGAATAAACCGCTTAAATAGCCGCTGATTTTGTGGGTGGCATCACACACTTTCGCCATTTATTAATATCTGCCTGCATTTTATTGGTTTGGCACGGTTATTGATTGCCTCATATCGACGCTAACCGACGCGCTCACCCACAACCGGGATGCTGGTGACATCGTGAGTGAAAGGGGAGCTATCCATATCTCATCCAATGATTGGGGCGAACGATGAAAGCAGTTAACGAATTAATCAAAGAGATCAGAGCACTCAAATCCAACCTGCATGAAAAAGATTTTCTGCTGACCTGGGAGCAAACCCCTCAGGAGCTGGAGCTGGTATTGAAACTGGCCGAATCACTCAAGACCCTGCGCGCCGAAAATATCTGCACCAAACTGTTTAACAGCGGGCTCGGTATCTCGGTTTTCCGCGATAACTCCACCCGAACCCGCTTCTCTTACGCCTCTGCCCTGAACCTGCTCGGTCTGGCCCAGCAGGATCTGGATGAGGGCAAATCCCAGATCGCCCATGGCGAAACCGTCCGTGAAACGGCCAATATGATCTCCTTCTGCGCCGATGCCATCGGCATCCGTGACGACATGTTCCTCGGTGCCGGTAACGCCTATATGCGCGAAGTGGGCGCCGCACTGGATGAAGGGTTCGAGAAGGGAGTGCTGCCCCAGCGTCCGGCGCTGGTCAACCTGCAGTGCGACATTGATCATCCGACCCAGTCCATGGCTGATCTCGCCTGGTTGCAGGAGCACTTCGGCAGCCTGGAAAACCTCAAGGGCAAGAAGATTGCGATGACCTGGGCTTACTCCCCCAGCTACGGCAAGCCGCTCTCCGTGCCGCAGGGCATCATCGGCCTGATGACCCGTTTTGGGATGGACGTGACCCTGGCCCACCCGGAAGGCTATGACCTGATCCCGGACGTGATCGAAGTGGCCAAGGAGAATGCCAAGGCATCCGGTGGCAGCTTCCGCCAGGTCACCTCCATGGAAGAGGCGTTCAAGGATGCAGATATCGTCTATCCCAAGTCCTGGGCTCCCTACAAGGTAATGGAGCAGCGCACCGAGTTGCTGCGTGCCAATGACCACGCTGGCCTCAAAGATCTGGAGAAACACTGTTTGGAGCAGAACGCCAAGCACAAGGATTGGCACTGCACCGAGGAGATGATGAAGCTGACCAAGGGGGGCGAAGCGCTCTATATGCACTGCCTGCCCGCCGATATTTCCGGTGTCTCCTGCAAAGAGGGCGAAGTAACCGAAGGGGTATTCGAGAAATACCGTATCGCCACTTACAAAGAGGCGAGCTGGAAGCCCTATATTATCGCCGCCATGATCATGGCCCGTAAATTCTCCGCCCCGGCAGAAACCCTGGAAAATCTGATTAAAGAGGCGCAAAAGCGGGTGAAATAAATAACGGCAGGGCAGGGTGAATATTCATCCTGCCCACGCTGTCGAATCCATTATTTCGAGTTTTCTCCCCGTGGTATCTGAATAACGGATCTCTCGGCGAGGCAGCTCTTTGTCAGGTAACGCCTAGTGAGGTAAGCATGTCCCAATTTTCTTTGAAGATGGATATTGCCGATAACCGCTTTTTTACCGCCGAGCCATCTCCGCTGTTTTCTCGCGCCGAAGCACAAAAGGCTCGCGCTTTTCATAAAAAACTGGCCGGTTATGAGCCGACCCCCTTGTGCGACCTGAAAGATCTGGCCGCCTATATCGGGGTGAAAAATATATTGGTCAAGGACGAGTCAAAGCGCTTTGGCCTCAATGCCTTCAAGATGCTGGGTGGCGTTTATGCCATCGCCAACCTGCTCTGTGAGAAATACGGGGTGGCCATCGAGGATTTCTCCTTCGATCTCATCAAACGCACCATCAAGGAGCCGATGACCTTCGCCACCACCACAGATGGCAACCACGGTCGCGGCGTTGCCTGGGCCGCCAAACAGGTGGGTCAGCATGCGGTGGTCTACATGCCCAAGGGCTCCGCCCAGGAGCGGGTTGACCACATCCTCAACCTCGGTGCCGAGTGCATCGTCACCGACATGAACTATGACGACACCGTGCGCCTGACCATGAAGATGGCCGAAGAGCGCGGCTGGCACATAGTGCAGGACACCGCCTGGGAGGGTTACACCAAGATCCCGACCTGGATCATGCAGGGTTACTCCACTCTGGCCGACGAAGCGGTCGAGCAGATGCAGGATATGGGCATCAAGCAGCCGACCCATGTGCTGCTGCAGGCCGGGGTCGGGGCGCTGGCGGGCGGGGTGCTCGGTTATCTGGTGGACTGCTTCGGGGCGAAAAACCTGCACAGTATCGTGGTCGAGCCGGATCAGGCCGACTGCATCTACCGCTCCGGCGTGGCGGGGGAGATGGTCAACGTGGGGGGCGATATGCGCACCATCATGGCCGGTCTTGCCTGCGGCGAACCCAATCCCCTCGGTTGGCCATTGCTCAGAAGCTGCACCACCCAGTTTATCTCCTGCCACGACAAGGTGTCGGCGCTGGGGATGAGAGTGCTCGGCAACCCTCTTGGCAATGACCCCCGCATCATCTCCGGCGAATCCGGCTCGGTCGGTACAGGCGTGCTGGCGGCAGTGCGTCACCACCCGGATTGCGCGGCGCTGATGGCGCGTCTCGGGCTGGATAGCAACTCGGTCGTGCTGATCATCAACACCGAAGGGGACACCGATGTGAAGCACTACCGGGAAGTGGTGTGGGAAGGCAAGCATCCTGCCTGCGACTAACTCTCCCGCCAGAGCAGAGACACGAATTGAAGCATTGATCGCGCCTCGCCAATGGGGTGCGGTAACGGGCACAGGGCGCTGCCGACGAACAGGCCGCGCACTCTCAGTTGTTATGGAGAATCACAATGAGCAAGCAAATTCCGTTTGAAATGGTGTTGGAGAAGGCCTACCAGTACAAGGCCGAGATGAGTCAGTTCCTGCGCGACATGATCGCCATCCCGAGCGAGAGCTGCGATGAAGAGCGCGTCGTGCTGCGCATCAAGCAGGAGATGGAGAAGGTTGGTTTTGACAAGGTCGAGATCGACCCCATGGGTAACGTGCTGGGCTATATCGGCCACGGCCCGCACCTGATCGCCATGGATGCCCACATCGATACCGTGGGGGTCGGCAACCGCGCCAACTGGACCTTCGACCCCTATGAGGGGATGGAAGATCACGAGATCATCGGTGGCCGCGGTGCATCTGACCAAGAAGGCGGCATGGCCTCCATGGTCTACGCGGGCAAGATCATCAAGGATCTGGGGTTGGAAGATCAGTACACCCTGCTGGTGACCGGTACCGTGCAGGAGGAGGACTGCGACGGTCTCTGCTGGCAGTACATCATCGAGCAGAGCAAGATCCGCCCCGAGTTTGTGGTCAGTACCGAGCCTACCGACTGCCAGATCTACCGTGGCCAACGCGGCCGCATGGAGATCCGTGTGGAAGTGCAGGGGGTGAGCTGCCACGGCTCCGCGCCGGAGCGCGGTGATAACGCCATCTTCAAGATGGGCCCGATCCTCGGTGAATTGCAGGAGCTGAGCCAAAACCTTGGCAACGATGACTTCCTCGGCAAGGGCACCCTGACCGTCTCCGAGATCTTCTTCACTTCGCCAAGCCGCTGCGCCGTGGCGGACAGCTGCGCCATCTCCATCGACCGTCGTCTGACTTGGGGCGAGACCTGGCAAGGGGCGCTCGACGAGATCCGCGCCCTGCCAGCGGTGCAAGCCGCCGGTGCCGAGGTCTCCATGTATCAGTACGATCGTCCGGCCTATACCGGTCTGGTCTACCCGACCGAGTGCTACTTCCCGACCTGGAAGGTGGAAGAGGATCACATCACCGTCAAAACCCTCTCAAAGGCTTATCGCGAGCTGTTCAACAAGGAGCCGGTGGTGGACAAGTGGACCTTCTCGACCAACGGGGTCTCCATCATGGGCCGTCACGGTATTCCGGTCATCGGTTTTGGCCCGGGTAAAGAGCCGGAGGCCCACGCACCGAACGAGAAGACCTGGAAAGAGCATCTGGTCAAGTGCGCTGCCATGTACGCCGTGATCCCCATGCTCTATCTGGCCGAGCTGGACAAGTAAGGGGTCTGCCGGGTGGTGGCTGCCATCGCCGCCCGGCTGTCGCAAGTGTGGCAAGTGCCCCGTCTGTGTTGAGGCGGGGCTTTGCTGTTTGAAGTGATGTTCGAGGTGGTGGGAATGAAACGGCTGATCAAAAACGGTGTGCTGGTCGATGCACAGGGTGAATATCGTCAGGATCTGCTGATCGAGCACGGGGTGATCCGCGCCCGCGCCGCCGATATCCAGCCCGATGGCGAAACCGGGGTGATCGATGCCAGCGGCTGCTATGTGATGCCGGGTGGCATCGATGTCCACACCCACTTCAACATCGATGTCGGGATTGCCCGCAGTTGCGATGACTTCTTCAGCGGTACCCGTGCCGCCGCCTGTGGTGGCACCACCACCATCATCGACCACATGGGATTTGGCCCGGCGGGGTGCAATCTGCATCACCAGCTGGCCCGCTATCACGATTACGCCGCCGATCAGGCGGTGATCGACTACAGCTTTCACGGCGTGATCCAGCATGTGGATGACGCCATCCTCCACGAGATGGCCGCCATGGTGCAGGAGGAGGGGATCAGCAGCTTCAAGCTCTATCTCACCTACCAGTACAAGCTGGGGGACCATGACGTGCTGCGCGCCCTGGCCCGCCTCAAAGAGGTGGGGGCGCTTGCCACCGTCCATCCCGAGAATGATGCCGCCATCGCGGCGCGCCGGGCGGCCCTATTGGCCGCCGGCCATCATGAGCCCTGGTATCACCCGCAAAGCCGTCCGCTGGAGTGCGAGGCGGAGGCGATCGCCCGGATGATCAATCTGGCGGGGCTCGCGGGCAATGCGCCGCTCTATATCGTCCACCTCTCCAACGGCTTGGGGCTGGAGTATCTGAAACTGGCGCGCCGTCAGGGCCAGCCAGTCTGGGTGGAGACCTGTCCGCAATATCTGCTGCTTGATGAGCAGTGTTATTACAAGGAGAACGGTGTCGACTATCTGCTCAGCCCGCCGCTGCGCTCGCGCCGCGAGCAGGACAAGCTGTGGGTCGGCATCGCTGCGGGTGACATCGATACGGTGGCGACCGATCACTGCAATTTCTCCCACGCCCAGCGCATGACCCTCTCGGGGGGCGATTTCAGCCGCTGCCCCAACGGCTTGCCCGGGGTCGAAAACCGGATGCTGCTGCTCTTTGCCCACGGGGTATTGGGCGGGCGCATCTCGCCGTCCCGCTTCGTGGCCCTCACCAGCGCCAACCCGGCGCGCCTGTTTGGCCTCTGGCCGCGCAAGGGCAACTTGCAACCGGGATCTGACGCCGATCTGGTGATCATGGATCCCTGTGGTGACACCCTGATTTCCCATCAACAGTTGCACGACAACGGCGACTACAGCCCCTACGAGGGGATGCATTGCCCCGGCCGGATCAGGCTGACCCTGAGCCGTGGCGAGATAGTCGCTCGCGATGGCGAGTTTCTGGGGCAGCGTGGTCATGGCCGCTTTCTGGCCAGAGCGCCCTTTGATCCGGCGTTGGCGCCGGATCTGCACTCGCCTTGCCCCGCGGCTGCAGGCTGACAATCCGTTCGAAACACGCAGAGCAGCAAGGTTATGTGAACAACGAAAGGTGGGCCGGTATCGCGCCGGCTTGTCCCATCACTGGAGATAACAAGATGAAACAGAGAATCGTACTGGCCCTTGGTGGCAATGCGCTGGGCAACAACCTGCCCGAGCAGATGAAGGCGGTGCAGAGCACGGCGGGCACCATTGCCGACCTGATCGCCCAGGGGCATGAGGTGGTGGTGACCCACGGCAACGGCCCGCAGGTGGGGATGATCCAGCAGGCGTTCGAGGTGGCGGCCCGTCATGACTCCAAGGCGCCCCATCTGCCCATGTCGGTCTGCGTGGCCCTGAGTCAGGGTTATATCGGTTATGACCTGCAAAACGCCCTGCGCGAAGCCCTGCTGGAGCGCGGCATCCACAAGCCGGTCGCCACTCTGGTGACCCAGGTGGAGGTGGATAAAAACGATCCCGCCTTCCTTGACCCGAGCAAGCCCATCGGCGGCTTCTTCAGCAAGGAGGAGGCCGAGGCATTGATGGCCAAGGGCGAGCGGCTCAAAGAGGATGCCGGTCGCGGCTATCGTCGGGTAGTGGCATCCCCCAAACCCGTCGACATCATCGAGAAGGAGACTGTCTCTGCCATGCTGGCTGCCGGTCAGGTGGTGATTACCGTCGGTGGCGGCGGCATTCCGGTGCTGCGGGAGGGCAATCACCTGCGCGGTGCCAGTGCGGTGATCGACAAGGATTGGGCCAGTGCCAAGCTGGCGGAGCTTATCGACGCCGACATGCTGATCATCCTCACCGCGGTGGAGAAGGTTGCCATCAACTTCGGCAAGCCCGATGTGCAGTGGCTCGATCAGCTGAGCGTCGCCGATGCCAACAGCTTTATCGCCCAGGGGCAGTTTGCCAAAGGATCCATGTTGCCCAAGGTGGAGGCGGCGCTCTCGTTCGCCACCTCCTTGCCGGGGCGCAAATCCCTCATCACCCTGCTGGAGAAGGCGGCCGAGGGCATTGCCGGCAAGACGGGAACCCTTATCAGCCGCTAGGCGTTCCAGCTCGGGTTGAGTGTGATTGCGGGGGCCGTCGGCCCCCTTGTTCATTTCGGGGCGGCCATGGTCAGCAGAGGATGGGAGGCGTAAGATGGCCGCCTTCAAGCGCGGGCAAGACGCCGAGAGCAGACCCGGCGCAATGAGTGACAAGAGGTGAGTAACAAGCAAATGAGCGGAAAGATCAATATGGCGGCGCTGGGGGGGCTTGTTCTGCTCACCGCCATCTGGAGTTACAGCTGGATCGTGATGAAGCAGGTGATGCTCTTCGCGGGAGCCTTCGAGTTCACCGCCCTGCGCTGCCTGTGCGGTTCATTGGTGTTGTTGCTGGTGCTGGCCTTGCGTGGCCGCCGTTACCTCAAACCTACCCCGTTTCGTTATACCCTGGCCATCGCCCTGTTCCAGACCTGCGGCATGGTGGGGCTGGCCCAGTGGGCCCTGATCAGCGGCGGGGCGGGCAAGGTGGCCATTTTGAGTTACACCATGCCGTTCTGGGTGGTGATCTTCGCGGCGCTCTTTCTCGGCGAGCGGATGCGCAAGCTGCACTATCTGGCTGTCGGGGTGGCGGCCTGCGGCCTGCTGTTGGTGATCCAGCCCTGGTTGCTGCATCTTGAATCCCTCAAGAGTGCCCTCTTGGCAATCCTCTCCGGCATCTGCTGGGGGATCAGCGCCATCATCGCCAAGCGGATGTATGCCCGCCATCCCGGGGTGGATCTGATGTCCCTCACCACCTGGCAGATGATCTACGCCACCATAGTGATGGCGCTGGTGGCGGCGCTGGTGCCGG
This sequence comes from Aeromonas sp. 96A, assembly GCF_051919165.1. NCBI lineage: Bacteria > Pseudomonadati > Pseudomonadota > Gammaproteobacteria > Aeromonadales > Aeromonadaceae > Aeromonas > Aeromonas sp. 96A. The sequence goes on from NZ_JBQBFE010000001.1 coordinate 383,234, forward strand.
AGCGCCCCATCGACTGGCAGCCCTACGTGATGGGGGCGCTGGCCTATAGCGCCATCTTCGCCACCGCCATCGCCTGGAGTCTCTGGCTGTTTGTGCTGAAAAAGCTGCCTGCGGGGATTGCCAGCCTCAGCACCCTGGCGGTGCCGGTGACCGGTGTGCTGCTCTCCTGGTGGCTGCTCGGGGAAAACCCGGGGCCAGTGGAAGGGAGCGGCATCGCCCTTATCGTGCTTGCGCTTCTCATCATCAGCCGCAAGGGCAAGCGTTCCGTGGTGTCGGTGGCGGGGGAGACCCGTATCAAGCACGGCTGAGCCGATTGCCAGCGAAGAGATAAAAAGGGCCCGCCATCATGGCGGGCCCTTCTGGTTTTAATAACACTCTCTTATCTGCGCTGGGCCAGATGCATCATGGCTTCCAGCACGGCGCCGCCGATGGCGCGGGCCTTGTCAGAGACGGTGGTGGCATCTGCGCGCTCGCCGCGCGGGTCGATATCACCAATCTTGAAGCCGACCGGCACTTCGATGCCATCGCTGAGCAGCCCCCGCACCATGCCGGAGAGCGGCGCGATAATGGGGGCATCCCCCACGTGGGCAATCACATCTCCCTCCTGCACCAGATCGCCGAGCTTGATAAGGCTCTTCATCACCCCGGGGGCGGGGGCGCGCACCACCCGGCGGGCGGAGTGCCCCTCGATCACCCCGGGAATGCCGGTATTGGGCTGGGCGGGGCCCTGATAGATGACCCGCCCCAGATGGTGACCGCGGTTGGTTTCGATCACCGCATCGCAGTCGCGTCCCGCCTCAAATCCCGGGCCGAGGGCCACCGTGATGGGGGCCATCTCCTTGTGGGTGCCGAGGTTCTGCTTGGCGAGGATGGCATCCACTAGATAGCGGGGCTTGAGCTCGGTGAGGGTGGCGCAGTCGGGGTCAACCAGCAGCGGAATGATGCCCCGATCCAGCTGCTCGAACGCCTGCTCGACGCTCTCGACCCGCTTGGCGCTCACACCCTCGACGCTGGTTTCACCATCAAACATCCCTTGCGCGAAGGCGACGGTGCGGCGGATCACCGTGGGTTTGTCGAGATCCAGCATCACCACCTTGAAGCCGGCATTGTGCAGGCGCAGCGCCACGCCGGTAGCGATATCGCCGGAGCCGCGCATCACCACCAGCTGATCCCGCTTGAGGCGCACGTCATCCTGCATCAGCCCACCCGATTTGCCGTTTTTCACCTGCAGCAGCTCGGCGAGAATGCTGATGGCGATCTCCTCGGGGGTCTCGGCACCTATGTTGTAGCCGATGGGGGCGTGCAGCCGCTGCAACTGCTCCTGATTCACCCCTTGTTGGCGCAGGGCCTGGGTGAAGGTCTGTACCTTGCGCTTGCTAGCGAGCAGCCCCAGATAGGCGAGGGGGCGGTTGATGAGCCGCTCCAGCGCCTCCTTGTCCTGATGGTTGGTGGCGATGATGACGAAGTTGGCGGGCTCGATGGCCAGCGCCTCGATCACCGCGCTGATGGTATCGGCCTGTTTGAGATGGGTGCCGGCGGGGAAGTGATCGGGGTTGAGGCTCCCTTCAAAGCAGTCGCCCACATGGATATCAAAACCCAGCGGCGAGGCGGCATGGGCCAGCGCCCGGTTGACGTGACCGGCGCCGATCAATACCAGACGGGGGCGCAGGCCATAGACATCGATATAGACCGACATGGCGCCACCACAGTCCGACCCGACCGCATGTTCGCCGTTGCGCGCCATCCGGCCGTGGAAGATGCGCGGCTTGCGCTCGGCAATGGCGGCCATCGCTTCCTCGATCACCAGCCGCTCGATCATGCCGCCGCCTATGGTGCCGAGGATCCGGCCATCGGCCATCACCAGCATCTGGGCCTGATGGCGCGGGGTGGAGCCCCGGCTCTCGATGATCTGGGCCATGGCAAAGGGAGTGTTCTCCTGTTCCAGTCGGGCTGCGTGTGCAAACAGATTCATAAGGTACCTCTTCTTATCCTTAAACCATCATGGGCGAGGCGGCTGTGCCTCATCCTGAGCGAAGTAACCGAGTGCGAGGCGAATGGGCTGTGGTTCGTGAACCGCCCCCTGCCAGATGGCATGGAGCTCGGGGTGGCGGCTATGCAGCTTTATCAATTCAGCCAGCCACGACGCCTCATTTTGATAATCCCCATTGATAAACCAGATCCGGCGCGCCCTGGCCGGGGTGCCTTTGAACAGCCCCTCGGGGTGGGAGAGCAGTTGGTGAAACAGGGCCCAGTCGAGGGGGTCACCGACCTCTATCCCGCACAGGGCCTGAAGCTCTGCCCAGCGATGGATCTGCTGCGGGTCGGCCTTGGCACCCACCATGGCGCCGCCTGTCAGGGCGATCACCCAATCACTGCTCTGGGGAATGCAAGGTTCGTGCAAAGCTGGCACTTTCAATAACTTGTGATGGGCGCCATCCGCTTCGACCAGGATGAGATCGAAGCGCTGCTGCCCCTTGATGAGATCAATCTGCTGGGGTGTGGGGCCCGCCACCTTGCCGCTGGCCTGATCGATATGGCTGAACAGGGCGACCAGAGTCGGCTCATCGGGCAGTTGCTGACAGCGGGTCAGCTGGCGGACGGGATCGGCTTCCAGGATCAATTCCCGATAGTGTGACGGGGCAGGCAGAAACATCCGGGTGGTGGTGGTAATTAGCACCCTTTTACCCTGTTGATAAAAATATTCCGCCAGCCAGAACAGGGTGCTGGTTTTTCCACCGGCACCGCAGAGGCTAATTAAGGTAGTATGGCTATCAATATTTTTGGTGAGCGGGTTTAATAGCGGATCTATATCTGGAAATGCGACAGCAACAGCGTGTGGGTGCGACATAATGACGACCAAAATACATATCGAAGGGAGTGGGAAACAACGTTGCCAGGAACAAGTGCAGTGTGACTGTATAATAACGGCGGCGGGTTTATCTTCCCGAATGGGTACTTGGAAAATGATGCTACCTTATTGCCAGGGGACAATGCTTGATGCAAGTCTCAAAAATGCCCTGGCTTTTTGTCAGCGGGTTATTCTGGTGGTGGGCCATCGTGGCGAGGAGCTTCAAACGCGCTACGGATCACGGCCGTATATTGTTGTCGTCCACAATCCCGACTATCGGCAGGGGCTGGGCAGCTCCATCCGCTGCGCCCTGGCGGCCAGCGATGCTGACTATCTCTTTATCAGCCACGGGGATCTCCCCTGTATCCCTCGCGATGTCTATCAACAGCTCTGGCAGGCACGGGGCTGTGAGACACTCTTTCCCACCTGGCTGGGGGAGGCGGGCCATCCGGTGTTGCTGCCAAAATCCCTTGCCCGCGAGTTGGCAGCGGCCCCGGTGCAGTCGTCGGTACGGCGCTGGTTGCACGGGCATCCGCACCGTATGGTACCCGTCGACAGCCCCGCCATCCTGTTTGATGTGGATACCCCGGAGCGCTATCAGGCGCTGCTGGGTGGCATTCTTGAAAATGAGAGCGAGCCCACGAAATAACCCTGTTTAAAAAGATAACGGGGAGATAAATGGCGTATCAAAGTGATATTCCTCGCACTTAATCTGATAGAGCGAGTTCTTTTTGAACTGTTCATTAAGTAAATTCCAGAGTGATTGATAACTACTCGCAATACCCATAATGGTGGCATCGTAAATTCTCTCCATTAATTGGAGCTGTCTCACGCTTTTACCGTAAAAAATAGTTTTGTAACTGTAGTGGCCTGATTGTTGCTCTTCTCCTTGCCAAGGGGGAACACCCGTGCGGGATACCCCATTTATTCATGCTGCCAATGCGCAGAACAGCTGCAAGGAGATAGCCATGGGCGATATTATGCGACCCGTTCCGTTCAAGAACCTGCTGACCCGTATTTTCGCGGAATATAAAGAGAGTCAGAGCATTTTCGGTATTCCCGCCGCACAATTTTATCGCAAGCAGGACGAGCGCAAGATCAAGGTGTTCGGTGAAACCTGCGAGACCCCCATTGGCCCGGCAGCCGGCCCCCATACCCAGTTGGCCCAGAACATCGTCACCTCCTGGCTGACTGGCGGGCGCTTTATCGAGCTCAAGACGGTGCAGATCCTGGACCGTCTCGAACTGGAAAAGCCCTGTATCGATGCCGAGGATGAGTGCTTCAATACCGAGTGGTCCACCGAGTTCACCCTGCCCAAGGCATTTGACGAGTATCTGAAAGCCTGGTTTGCCCTCTACCTGCTGGAGGAGGTGTTTGACCCCCGTCTCGACGGAGAGGCCAAGTCCTTTATCTTCAACATGAGCGTGGGTTACAACCTCGATGGCATCAAACAGCCACCGATGCAGCAGTTCATCCACAGCCTGATGGATGCAAGCCAAAGTCCGAAATTTACCGAGTACCAGCAGGTGCTGCGCGAGCTGGTGGCCGACGAGCAGTTTATCGCCGAGCTGGGACTGGGGACGCGGCGCGATCGCCTGCAACAGCTGGTGGAGCGCATCCCGGCCGAGCTGGTGCACGGCGTCACCCTCTCCACCATGCACGGTTGCCCGCCGAACGAAATTGAGGCCATCTGCCGCTACATGCTGGAAGAGAAGGGGCTCAACACCTTCGTCAAACTCAACCCGACCCTGCTGGGCTATCCGCGGGTGCGCGAGATCCTCGATACCTGCGGCTTTGATTACATTGGTCTGAGCGAAGCGTCGTTCGATCACGACCTCAAGCTGGATCAGGCCAAGGCGATGTTGACCCGCTTGATGGCGCTGGGGGCCGAGAAGGGGCTCACCTTCGGGGTCAAGCTCACCAACACTCTCGGCACCATCAACCGCAAAGGGGCGCTGCCGGGGGATGAGATGTATATGTCCGGCCGTGCGCTGTTCCCGCTCTCCATCAACGTGGCCGCCGTGCTGTCCCGCGCCTTCGATGGCAAGCTGCCCATCTCTTACTCGGGTGGTGCCAGCAAGTTCAACATCGCCGAGATCTTTGAGACCGGCATTCGTCCCATCACCATGGCCACCGACCTGCTCAAACCGGGTGGCTACCTGCGCCAGATTGAGTGTCTCAAAGAGATCGACGCTTCTGACAGCTGGGGCATGAGTCAGGTGGATGTGGCCAAGCTGGAAGCGCTTGCCGCCAAGGCCCTCACCATGGATTACACCCAGAAGGAGTGGAAGTCCGACGATCGCATTGAAGTGGGTGGCGGCCTGCCGCTGACCGACTGCTACGTAGCGCCCTGCGTCACCGCCTGCGCCGTGCATCAGGATATCCCCGAGTACATTCGCCTGATGGGCGAGGGGGAGTATGTCGCGGCCCTTGAGCTGATTTATCAGCGCAACGCCTTGCCCGCCATCACCGGCCATATCTGCGATCACCAGTGCCAGTACAACTGCACCCGCCTCGACTACGACAGCGCGCTCAATATCCGTGAGCTGAAAAAGGTGGCGCTGGAGCGCGGCTGGGAAGGGTACAAGGCCCGCTGGCACAAACCGGCAGGCAGTGGTGACAAGCACCCGGTTGCGGTCATTGGTGCAGGTCCGGCCGGTCTCTCCGCCGGTTACTTTCTGGCCCGCGCCGGCCATCCGGTCACCGTGTTCGAGCGCGAAGCGGATGCCGGTGGCGTGGTCAAGCACATCATCCCTGAGTTCCGCATTCCGGCCGAACTTATCCAGCATGACATCGACTTTGTCGCCGCCCACGGGGTCAAGTTCGAGTTTGGTTGCGATCCGGCGCTCACCGTCGACAAGCTGCACGCCCAGGGCTTTATCTATGTCTTCGTCGGCATCGGCGCCGACAAGAATGGCGGTATGCGCCTCGAGGGGGGTCACGAGCGGATTTACAAATCCTTCCACTTCCTGCGCAGCTTCAATCAGGGCAAACCGCTGCCGCTGGGCCGCCATGTGGCGGTGATCGGCGCCGGTAACACCGCCATGGACTGCGCCCGCGCCGCCCTCAAGGTACCCGGTGTCAGCGATGTGACCGTGATCTACCGTCGCAGCGAAAAAGAGATGCCCGCCTATCGCGAGGAGTATCTGGAAGCGGTGGAGGATGGGGTGCGTTTTTGCTTCCTCACCAATCCGGAGCGCTTTGACAAAGATGGCAAGCTCACTGTGCGGATGATGGCGCTGGGGGATCCTGACGAGCAGGGCCGCCGCCGTCCGGTGCCTACCGAGCAGACCGAAGTGATGCAGATGGATGCCCTGATCACCGCCATCGGCGAGCAGCCTGACTGCGAGGTGCTCAAAGCGATGGGGATTCCTCTTGGCAACGATGGCTGGCCCGAGGTGGATGGCCAGACCGGCGAAACCAGCCGTCGCAACGTCTTCCTGATCGGTGACGTACAGAGCGGCCCGTCCTCCATCGTCGGTGCCATCGGTGGCGCCCGCCGCGCCGCGGATCTGGTGCTGGCCCGCGAGCATATCGCCAGTCAGCAGAGTGAAGTGGCCATCCAGCCGTCGGGCAAGGATGAGATCTATCGCCGCAAGGGAAGCATCGCTGTCACCCTGGTCGACAAGAGCGAGCGGGATGCCTTCGTGGCGCAAGAGGCTCACCGCTGCCTCGAGTGCAACTACCTCTGCAGCAAGTGCGTGGATGTCTGCCCCAACCGGGCCAACATCGCCATCGCGGTACCGGGCTTCAAAGACCAGTTCCAGACCCTGCACCTGGATGCCTACTGCAACGAATGTGGCAACTGCGCCCAGTTCTGCCCGTGGCAGGGCAAGCCCTACCAGGACAAGGTCACCATCTTCAGCCTGCCCGAGGACTTCGACAACAGCCGCAACCCCGGTTTCTATCTGGCGGATGGCGGTGAGCTGCGGGTGCGTCAGGATGGCGAGACCTATCGCCTGACCATAGACGCCCAGAGCCGGATCAAGGATGCGCCAGCGGCCCTTGGCGACATGTGCCGCATCATCAGCCATGTCCACGCTCATCACCACTACCTGCTGGGGGCCGTCGAGGCCTGAACGAACAACGAATAAGCGAAGGAGCACACCATGTTTATTCTGAAAAACGTCACCGCCGTCCAGCTGGAGCCGACTCGGGTGCTGGAAGGGGTGGATATCGCCATCGAAGGCACCCTTATCAAAGCGGTGGGGCCCAATCTGCGGGCCCTCTACCCGGAGGCCAACTATCGGGAGATGGGCGGCAAGCTGGTGATGCCGGGCATCGTCTGTGCCCATAACCACTTCTACTCCGGCCTGTCGCGGGGGATCATGGCCAATATCGCCCCCTGCCCGGATTTTATCTCCACCCTGAAAAACCTCTGGTGGCGGCTCGATCGGGCGCTCGATGAGGAGTCCCTCTACTACAGCGGCCTCATCTGCTCGCTGGAGGCGATCAAGAGCGGTTGCAGCGCGGTGATCGACCACCACGCCTCGCCCAACTTCATCAAGGGCTCCCTGAATGTGCTGCGCAAAGGGTTTATGGAGGCGGGTCTGCGCGGCATGACCTGCTTCGAGACCACGGATCGCAACGGCGGCCTCGCCGAGCTGCAGGCCGGGGTGGAGGAGAACATCCTGTTCGCTCAACAGATCGATGCGGCCAAAGCCAAGGGGAACGAACCCTATCTGGTGGAGGCCCATATTGGCGCCCACGCCCCCTTCACCGTCCCCGACGAGGGGCTGGCCATGCTGCGCGAAGCGGTGCAGGTCACCGGTCGCGGGCTGCATATCCATGTGGCGGAAGACCGCTACGACATGGCCCACGGACACCACCACTATGGCAAGGAGCCCATCGCCCGGTTGGACGAGTTTGGCCTTGTCGACAGCAAGAGCCTGATCGCCCACGGCATCTACCTGAGCCCGGCCGACATTGAGCTGCTCAACAGCCGCGATGCCTTTCTGGTGCACAACGCCCGCTCCAACATGAACAACCACGTGGGCTACAACATGCACCTGCCGGAGTATCGCAATCTGGCGCTCGGCACCGATGGCATCGGCTCCGACATGCTCGAAGAGCTCAAGTTCGCCTACTTCAAGCACAAGGATGCCGGTGGCGCGCTGTGGCCCGACAGCTTTGCCCGCTTCCTGTGGAACGGCAACACATTGCTGGAGCGCAACTTCGGCGCCAAATTTGGCCGCCTGGAGCCGGGCTACAAGGCCGACCTCACCATTTGCGACTACGATGCACCGACCCCGCTGGCGCCGCGCAACCTCGGTGGCCATTTCGCCTTTGGTATGGGATCGAACAGCGTCAACAGCGTGATGGTGGAGGGGCGCATGGTCTATCAGGACCGCGAGTTCCCGTTCGATGTCGCGCCCATTTACGAGCAGGCCAGCAAGGTGGCGAGCCGCCTGTGGCAACGGATGGATCAGCTGGCCTGAGGCCACCTTCCACAGTTTTGGACCGGATTGCCCGCCCTGTGGATCTCCCCGGCGGCGGGCTGCAAGAGTAAGGACGACACATGATTGAGCAATTCTTCCGACCCGAGCAACTGGGTCAGGCTTTGGAACTCAAGGCCAGTTTCGGCAACGACGCCGTCTACATGGGAGGCGGCAGCAAGCTTAACGCCGCTCCGACTCGCACCGACAAGAAGGTCGCTATCTCACTGGACAAGCTGGGACTGAACCAGATTGAGCAGCAGCACGGCCAGCTCCATATCGGCGCTACCGTCACCCTGCAGACCCTGAAAGATGATCCCCGTACTCCGGCCGCCCTGTGCGAGGCGCTGGGGTTTGTCTACTCCCGCCATCTGCGTAATCAAGCCACCATCGGCGGCGAACTTGCCTGCCAGCAGCAGGACTCCCCCTTGCTGCCGGTACTGCTGGTGCTTGAAGCCGTAGTGGTGCTGGAGAACAACCTGCTGCAACCCATCGACGCCTATCTGGCGGGGCAGCGCAATGCCCTGGTGCTGGGGATTGTACTGCCTGAGCCTGCGCTGCGCTGCGCGACTCGCCGCATCAGCCGCAACGCCGATGGCTTGGCGGTGATGACTGCCGCCGTGGCCCTCGACAGCATTGGCGAGATGCGGGTGGCCGTCGCTGGCGTTACGCCGCAGCCGATGCGCCTGCGTGATCTGGAGCGCCGCGAACTGCACGATGCCGCGCTGGAGGCCGCCGTAAGCGAGCTGATTGCGCCCCGTGAAGATCTGGCGGGCAGCATAAGTTACAAGCGGTATATCACCGGCGTGGTAGTGGCGGATCTGCTGGTGGATTGCCAGCAGCAGGAGGTGCAAGCATGATGGAACTCAACTTTACCCTGAACGGTGCCCTGCGCACCGTCATCTGCAAGGCCGGTGACAATGCCCAGCGGGTGCTGTTCAACCAGTGCCGGATGCACTCGGTGCGCAACAGCGACGACGGCTTCGGCTTCGCCGGCTCCGACGCCATTCTCTTCAACGGCAAGGTGATCAACGCCTCCCTGCTGATCGCCGCCCAGCTGGATGGATCAGAAGTGCGCACCGCCGAGTCGCTGGGCAGCTGGAACCAGCTCAGTCTGGTGCAGCAGGCAATGGTGGATGTGGGCGTGGTGCAATCCGGCTACAACGATCCGGCCGCCGCGCTCATCGTCACCGACCTGCTTGATCGCCACCCCGAGCCCACCCGTGATCAAATCGACGATGCCCTCTCGGGCCTGTTTCACCGCGATGGCGGTTATCAGCAGTTTTATCAGGCCATCGAGCTTGCCTGTTCACGGATGAAGGATCCCGATTACCTGTGCCAGATTGCCCCCGAGTTTCGCGACGATCTGCGCCATATCGGCAAGAGCTGTCCGAAAGTGGACGCCGCCAAGATGGTGCAGGCCAAGCCCTGCTACGTGGAGGATCGGGTTACCGAGGATGCACTGATCATCAAGATGCTGCGCAGCCCCCATCCCCATGCGGTGATCACCAAACTCGACGTGAGTCGTGCCGAAGCGCTGCCGGGCGTCGTGCACGTCATCACCCACCTCAACTGCCCGGATGTGTTTTACACCCCGGGTGGCCAGAGTGCCCCCGAGCCGTCACCGCTCGATCGCCGTATGTTCAGCCGCAAGGTGCGCCACGTAGGTGACAGGGTCGCCGCCGTGGTGGCCGAGAGCGAAGCCATCGCATTGGCGGCCCTCAAACTCATCGAGGTCGAGTATCAGGTGCTGTCAGCGGTCATGAATATCGATGAGGCGATGGCCCCCAATGCACCCCTGGTCCACGATGAACCCATTGTCTACATGGCCGGTGCGCCTGCGGATCTCGAGCAGCAGAACGCCTGCTCGGTGCGTCGCGGCGACGAGCACATGATCATCAATTTCCCCATCGGCTCTCGCCCGCACGAGAACCTGGCCGCCAGCGTCCATGGCCAGATCGGCGATGTGGCAAAAGGCTTTGCCGAGGCGGACGAGATAGTCGAGCGCACCTACGAATCGACTCAGGCCCAGCAGTGCCCGACCGAGCCGCACATCTGCTTCACCTACATGGATGGGGAGCGTCTGGTCATTCACGCCTCTACTCAGGTGCCGTGGCACGTACGCCGTCAGGTGGCGCGGATCGTCGGCCTCAAGCAACATCAGGTGCACGTGATCAAGGAGCGGGTAGGGGGCGGTTTTGGCTCCAAGCAGGACATCCTGCTGGAAGAGGTGTGCGCCTGGGCGACCAAGGTCACCGGCCGTCCGGTCACCTTCCGCTACACCCGTGAAGAGGAGTTCATCAGCAACACCTCCCGCCACGTGGCCAAGGTGAAGGTGAAAGTGGGGGCCAAGAAAGATGGCACCATCACCGCCATCGACATGGATTTTCGTGCCAACACCGGCCCTTACGGCAACCACTCATTGACGGTGCCAAGCAACGGCCCGGCGCTCTCCCTGCCGCTCTATCCGTGCGACAACGTGCGCTTTACCGTCAACACCTACTACAGCAACATCTGCCCGACCGGCGCCTATCAGGGTTATGGCGCGCCCAAGGGCAACTTCGCCCTGACCATGGCCATTGCCGAGCTGGCCGAGAAACTGGGCATCGATCAGCTCGACATGGTGGAGCACAACCGGGTGCACGAAGGGGATATCCTCAAGGTGCTCGGTGCCATCGGCGAGGGCAAGATGCCGACTTCTGTGCCCCATGCGGCCAGCTGCGCCCTCGAGCCTATCCTCAAACAGGGTCGCGAACTGATTGCCTGGGATAGCCCCAAACCCGCTGACGGGGATTGGCGCATCGGTCGTGGCGTCGCCATCATCATGCAAAAATCGGGGATCCCCGATATCGATCAGGCCAACTGCATGGTCAAGCTGGAATCGGACGGCACCTTTATCGTCCACTCCGGTGGCGCCGATATCGGCACCGGCCTCGATACCGTGGTCGCCAAGCTGACCGCCGAGGTGCTCGGTTGCCCGCTCAGCGATGTGCATGTGATCTCTGGCGACACCGACCACGCCCTGTTCGACAAGGGGGCCTATGCCTCGTCCGGTACCTGCTTCTCCGGCAACGCGGCCAAGATGGCGGCCGAGAACCTCAAGGCGAAGATCCTGTTCCACGGCGCCGCCATGCTGGGCGAGCCGGTAGAAGATGTTGAGCTGGCGTTCCCGGGCGTGGTGCGCGGCAAGCAGGGGGAGGTGAGCCTCGCCAAGCTGGCCCACAAGGCGGAGACCGGTACCGGCTTCGGCATTCTGGTGGGCATCGCCAGCTACATCACCTCGGAGCTTGCCTTCCCGTATGGGGCCAACTTCGCCGAGGTGGCGGTCAACGTCAGAACCGGCGAGATCCGGCTCGACAAGTTCTACGCTCTGCTCGACTGTGGTACCCCCATCAACCCGGAGCTGGCCCTCGGCCAGATCTACGGGGCGACCATGCGGGCCATCGGCCACACCATGAGCGAGGAGATCTGCTACGACAGCAAGGGCATCCCGCTGACCCGGGATCTGAAGAGCTATGGCGCGCCCAAGATTGGCGATATTCCCCGCGACTTCCGGGCTTTCCTGGTACCGAGTGATGACAAGGTCGGCCCTTACGGCGCCAAGTCCATCTCGGAGATTGGGGTGAACGGCGCCGCGCCCGCCATCGCCACCGCCATCCACGACGCCTGCGGTGTCTGGCTGCGCAAGTGGCACTTCACGCCGGAGCAGATCCTGCGCGAACTGGGCAAGCTGGAGCAAAACGTGTCGGCATAACAAAAGAAAAGGTGAGGGGCGGGCGCAAGCTCGCCCCCAGCGCCTGACGGCGGAATGAGTACTCCGCCTCCATTCTGTGTGATGGGACAAACACGATGTCTAAAACAACACGCAAGCACTCTGATCTTATTTACGAGCTGGAAGACAAACCCCCGTTTTATCAAACCCTGATGGGTGCAGTGACCCATCTGCTGGCCATTTTTGTCCCCATGGTAACCCCGGCGCTGATCGTCGGCGGCGCCCTGGGCCTCTCCACCGAGACCACCGCCTATCTGGTCTCCATGGCGATGATCGCCTCCGGTATCGGCACCTGGCTGCAGGTAAACCGCTATGGCCCCATAGGATCGGGGCTGCTCTCCATCCAGTCGGTCAACTTCTCCTTCGTCACCGTGATGATCGCGCTCGGCGGCGCCATGAAAAAAGATGGCATCCACGAGGAGCTGATCGTCTCGACCCTGCTCGGGGTCTCCTTTGTCGGTGCCTTTCTGGTGATGGGCTCCTCCTTCGTGCTGCCCTACCTCAAGCGGGTGATCACCCCGACCGTGAGCGGTGTGGTGGTGCTGATGATTGGTCTGAGCCTTATCAAGGTGGGGATCATCGACTTTGGCGGCGGCTTCTCTGCCATGAGCAGCGGCACCTTCGGCAAATACGAGCACATCGGGCTGGGGCTTTTGGTGCTCTGCGTCATCGTCGCCTTCAACTGCAGCCGAAGCCCGCTGCTGCGGATGAGCGGCATCGCCATCGGCCTGATGGTGGGCTATGCGGTGGCCCTGATGCTTGGCATGGTGGATTTCTCCGCCCTTGAGGACCTGCCGCTTATTACGGTGCCGATCCCGTTCAAGTACGGTTTCTCCTTCGATTTTCACGCCTTTATGTTGGCGGGCACCATCTATCTGTTGAGCGTGCTGGAGGCGGTGGGGGACATCACCGCCACCGCCATGGTCTCTCACCGGGATATTCAGGGCCCCGAGTTTCAAAAGCGGCTCTCCGGCGGCGTGCTGGCGGACGGTCTGGTATCGGTGATCGCCTCGGCCCTCGGCTCTTTGCCACTCACCACCTTTGCCCAGAACAACGGCGTCATCCAGATGACCGGGGTGGCGTCACGCCATGTGGGTAAGTTTATCGCCGTCATTCTGGTGCTGCTGGGGCTCTTCCCGGTTGTGGGGCGCTTCTTTACCACCATACCGTCACCTGTGATGGGGGGCGCCATGGTCATCATGTTCTCGATGATCGCCATCGCCGGTGGTCGCATCATCATCAGCCACGGTTTCGATCGGCGGGAGACCCTGATTGTCGCCACCTCGCTGGGTCTTGGGCTCGGTGTCTCCTATGACCCGAACGTCTTCAAGGTGCTGCCTGCCGGTATCTACATGCTGGTGGAGAACCCCATCTGCGCCGGCGGCATCACCGCCATCATCATGAATCTGGTGTTGCCGCAAAGCCGCAAACGCAAGGCGGCCGTCAGGGATGCAGAGGCGGTTGAAGTGATCCAGCTGAGCGACAAGCCGGATGTGATCTTTACCGCCCGCAGTGCGGGCCTGTCATCGGCCAGCAAGGGGGAGGGTTCACCAGAGCCAGTACCCGGGCAGGCGGTGGCGCCACAAGTGGAACGGATCTGACGGTTAAACCGGCAAAAAACGTCAACAGAACAAGAAAAACAGGGAAACGGTTATGAAAAACGACAACTCTGTCAAAGCGGTACGCGGCAGCTTCTTCGATATCACCCGGGTGGTGGATCAGCCCGAGGAGATTGAGTCCAACGCCCGCCTTATCGAGGATGGTCTGCTGATCATTCGCAACGGCTGCATCGACTGGTTCGGTGAGTGGGAGGAGGGGAAGGCGCGTATTCCGGCCGAGGTGCGGGTGCGGGATTATCGCGGCAAGATGATAGTGCCGGGCTTTGTCGATACCCACATTCACTATCCCCAGAGCGAGATGGTGGGGGCCTATGGCGAGCAGCTGCTGGAGTGGCTCAACCGCCACACCTTCCCGGCCGAGCGGCGTTACAACGCTCTCGAATATGCCCGCGAGATGTCCACCTTCTTTATCAAGCAGCTGCTCCGCAACGGTACCACCACGGCGCTGGTGTTCGGCACCGTTCACCCCGAGTCGGTGGATGCCCTGTTCGAGGCGGCCAGTCGCATCAATATGAGGATGATCGCAGGCAAGGTAATGATGGATCGCAATGCGCCCGACTATCTGCTCGACACCGCCGAGAGCAGCTATGTGCAGAGCAAGCAGCTTATCGAGCGCTGGCACGGCAATGGTCGACTGCTCTATGCCATCACACCACGATTTGCACCCACCTCGACACCCGAGCAGCTGGCGATGGCGCGGCGACTGCGCGAAGAGTTTCCCACCACCTATCTGCACACCCATCTGTGCGAGAACAAGGACGAGATCGCCTGGGTCAAATCTCTTTTCCCGGCGCACAAGGGTTATCTCGATGTCTATCACCAGCATGGCCTGACCGGCCACAACTGCGTGTTTGCCCACTGCGTCCATCTGGAAGAGCAGGAGTGGGATTGCCTGAAGGAGACCGGCTCCACCATCGCGTTTTGTCCCACCTCGAATCTTTATCTCGGCAGCGGGCTCTTCAAGCTGCACAAGGCGTGGCGCAAGCAGGTGAAGGTGGGGATGGGCACCGACATTGGCGCGGGCACCACCTTCAACATGCTGCAGACCCTCAACGAGGCCTACAAGGTGATGCAGTTGCAGGGCGAGCGGCTCTCGGCCTATCAGGCCTTCTATCTGGCGACCCTGGGCGGCGCCCATTCGCTGGGGCTGGACGAGAAGATCGGCAGCTTTGCGGTGGGCAAGGAGGCGGACTTCGTGGTGCTCGACCCGGTCGCCACCCCGCTGCAGCAGCTGCGTTATGACAACTCCACCACCCTGCGGGACAAGCTCTTTGTGCTGTTGACCCTGGGGGATGACAATCCATCTACCGCACCTATGTGGATGGCCAACTGGTGCATGAACGGGGGTAGGGGCTGGAGTGGGCTGCCGCGGCGCTGCCCAACGAATACGGCGGCTGGCGTGCCCCACAGGGGCGCCAGTCTTGCCGCACCACAGGGGATCTCCCCGCATAGAACGTGAAATGGCCCGGTTTTTTTGACCAGTAAGGCAAACGTTTGAGTCAAGGCTGCCTGCCCTGGTCTGTCTGCCGCATCCTCTGCCGCCATCGCCTGTTTCTCATCAGACTGGCGCTCGGCAGACCCGCAGATCCTGTCGCCATTTCGTCATGGAACATTCAGGCGCGTGTGAAGGAGTTGGGTATGACCCAAGCAAACAGCAGGACAAACAGCGTGGAACAGCTGGCCAATGATGACGCCAGCCCGAGCGCAGCAAAGCAACAGCCGCTCACGGCTCTTGATCGCTACTTTATGATCAGCGAGCGGGGCAGCAACGTCAGACAGGAGGTGCTGGCGGGCCTCACCACCTTCCTTGCCATGGTCTACTCGGTGATCGTGGTGCCAAGCATGCTCGGCAAGGCGGGCTTCCCCCCAGGCGCCGTGTTTGTCGCCACCTGTCTGGTGGCGGGTTTCGGTTCGCTCTTGATGGGGCTCTGGGCCAAGTTGCCGATGGCCATCGGCTGCGCTATTTCCCTCACAGCGTTTACCGCCTTCAGTCTGGTGCTGGGGCAGCAGATCCCCATTCCGGTGGCGCTGGGGGCCGTCTTCCTGATGGGGGTACTCTTTACCGCCATCTCGGTGACCGGGGTGCGTAGCTGGATCCTCGACAACCTGCCGATGGGAATTGCCCACGGTACCGGCATCGGGATTGGTCTCTTCCTGCTGCTTATCGCCGCCAACGGGGTGGGGCTGGTGATCAAGAACCCGCTGGAGGGGCTGCCGGTGGCGCTGGGGGCTTTTACCTCCATGCCGGTCATCATGTCCCTGATCGGCCTTGCGGTGATCTTCGGGCTGGAGAAGCTGCGAGTACCGGGGGGGATCTTGCTGGTGATTATCGCCATCTCAATCTTCGGCCTGATTTTCGATCCGGCGGTGAAGTATCAGGGGCTGTTCGCCCTGCCGAGCCTCTCGGACGATCAGGGCAAGTCCCTCATCTTCAGCCTGGATATCATGGGGGCCCTCTCGCCGCTGGTGCTGCCCAGCGTGCTGGCGCTGGTGATGACAGCGGTATTCGATGCCACCGGCACCATCCGCGCCGTGGCGGGGCAGGCCAACCTGCTCGATAAGGATGGTCACATCATCAACAGCGGCAAGGCACTCAGTGCCGACTCGGTCAGCAGCATCTTCTCCAGTCTGGTGGGGGCGGCCCCGGCTGCCGTCTATATCGAATCGGCCGCGGGCACGGCGGCGGGGGGCAAAACCGGCCTCACCGCGACCGTGGTCGGTGGCCTGTTCCTGCTGATGCTGTTCCTCTCGCCGCTCTCCTATCTGGTGCCCGCCTATGCCACCGCGCCAGCCCTGATGTATGTGGGGCTCTTGATGCTGAGCAACGTCACCAAACTCGATTTCGATGACTTTGTCGGGGCCATGTCCGGGCTGGTGTGCGCGGTATTTATTGTGCTCACCTGCAATATCGTCACCGGCATCATGCTCGGCTTCAGCTCGCTGGTGATCGGCCGCATCTGCTCGAAGGAGTGGCACAAGCTCAACGTCGGCACCGTGGTCATCGCCCTGGCGCTGGTGCTCTTTTATGCTGGGGGGTGGGCTATTTAGGGATAACCCGCCCGTTTGGGGTCGCACTGGCGGCCCCATTTTTATATCTGCGGCGCTCTGATCGTCAACGTTGGTTACCATGCCTTAGCCGCTGGTGCCATCGCGATACCATTTTGATAAATCCTCCTACCAGATTGATAGGCTCCCACCCTTGCTCTCCTCGCTCTGCCGTTTTTTTCACCGCAAATGTGCCCCGTTTGCTCAGGGGCTGCCCTTGGCTTGTCGCTGCGAGCCAACAAAAGCGGGCTAGATGGGATCCCCTTCACACTTCTCCCCATTCTCCTGACGATGGCGGGAAACAGGCGCATATCTTGCTGTTTTTTATGCCGGTTCCAGATTTTTCCATTTGAAAAAGGACTTGAATATGTCCATAGGATTACCGCTCAAGCGGGTGGATGCCGAGGCCAAGGTGACCGGCAGCGCCCGCTATACCGATGACAACATCATGCTCGGGATGCGCCACGCCAAGTACGTACGAAGCCATATCGCCCACTGCAAGGTGCTCGCCATCGATGCGACCGAAGCGCTGGCCCTGCACGGTGTCGAAGCCGTGTTTACCCATGAAGATGTCCCCACCACCTGTTTTCGCACCGCCGGTCACGCCTGGTCTCTCGATGAGGCCAAACGGGATGTGAAAGACCGCCGTCTGCTCACCGACCATGTACGCCACTTCGGCGATGGGGTCGCCATAGTCGTGGCGCGCGATCCGCTCACTGCCGAGAAGGCGGCCGCGCTGGTCAAGGTGACCTACGAACCGCTGCCGGTGATGACGGATGCCCAAAGCGCGCTGGCCGACGGTGCCTATCCCATCCACCCGAGTGGCAATCTGCTGCGCCAAAGTCAGCTTCGCGCTAATGACCCGGAGCATGCTATAGCGGCGGCCGATCTGCAGTTTCAGGGGCACTACCGGACGCCGGTGGTGCAGCACTGCCATCTGGAGACGGTGACCTGCTACGCCTACATGGATCAACCGGACCACATCATCGTCGTCAGCAGCACCCAGATCCCCCAGATAGTGCGCAGCCGGGTGGCCAAATCTCTCGGCCTGCCCTGGTCGAGCGTGCGGGTGATCAAGCCCTATATGGGCGGCGGCTTTGGCAACAAGCAGGATGTGCTGGAAGAGCCGATGGCGGCGTTTTTGAGCTACAAGCTCGGCGGTGTGCCGGTCAAGGTGACCTTGAGCCGGGAGGAGTGCTTCTTTGCCTCTCGTACCCGCCACGGTTTTGCCATCGATGGCAAGATGGGCCTCAACCGCGACGGCACCCTCAAGGGCTATCAGCTCGACGTGCTCTCCAACACCGGCGGCTATGCCTCTCACGGCCACTCCATCGCCAGCGCCGGGGGCAACAAGATCAGCTACCTCTATCCGCGCAGCGCCTTCGGTTATGACGCCAAGACCTTCTACAGCAACCTGCCCACCGCCGGTGCCATGCGCGGTTACGGCGCGCCGCAGGTGATTTTTGCCCTCGAATGCATGCTGGATGACGCCTGCGCCGAACTGGGGCTGGATCCACTCGATGTGCGTATCGCCAACGTGGCGCGGGAAGGGGATGTCAATCAGGTCAACCAGAAGACCATCTACAGCGCCGGGTTACCCGACTGCCTGCTGCGTGGTCGCGAGATGTTCGAGTGGGATCGGCTCAAGGCCGAATGTCTGGGGCAGGATCCGGCGAGCCGGGTGCGGCGCGGCATCGGGGTGGCGTGCTTTAGCTACGGCTCCAACACATATCCGGTGGGGGTCGAAATTGCCGGTGCCCGCATGCTGCTCAATCAGGATGGCACCGTCAATCTGCAGATCGGTGCCACCGAGATAGGGCAGGGGTCGGACACCGTCTTTGCCCAGATGGCGGCCCAGACGTTAGGCATTCCGTTTGAGCAGATCCGGGTCATCTCGACTCAGGATACCGACATTACCGCCTATGATCCGGGCTCGTTCGCCTCGCGCCAGAGCTATGTGGCTGCCCCCGCGATTCATCAGGCGGCGCTGCAACTGCGGGCCCGCATCCTCTCGCTGGCAGCCCAGCTCTGCCATCAGGATGTGGGATCGCTCACCCTGATCGACGGCTACGTGGTGCTGGCCGGTGCGCCGGACAAGGTGCTGATCAGCGTCGCCGAGGTGTCGGTCAACGCCTACTACCACCTCACTATCGGCGGCCAGATCACCTCCGAGGTCTCCCACAAGACCACCACCAACCCGCCCAGTTTCGGCTGTACCTTTGTCGATCTCAGCGTCGATATCGATCTCTGCAAGGTAACCATCAATCGCATCATCAACCTGCACGATGCGGGCAAGATCCTCAATCCGCAGCTGGCGGAGGGACAGGTGCACGGCGGCATGGGGATGGGGATCGGCTGGTCACTGTTCGAGGAGATGATCATCGACGCCAAGAGCGGCGTGGTGCGCAACCCCAACCTGCTCGACTACAAGTTCCCCACCATGCTGGATTTGCCGGAGCTTGAATGCGACTTCGTGCAGACCTATGAGCCCCAGTCGGTCTATGGCCACAAATCCCTGGGGGAACCGCCCATCATCTCGCCGGGCCCCGCTATCCGTAACGCCATTCGAATGGCGACCGGGGTGGCCATCAACGAGCTGCCCATCACCCCCAAAACCCTGTTCCGGGAGTTTGTCGCAGCGGGTTTGATTGGCGAGGGATCAGGGGAGGAGCAACACCATGTTTGATATTGCCCGTTACTACAAGGCTCACAGCGTGGCCGAGGCGGTCGCTCTGCGTCAGGCCGACCCTGAGGCGCGCCTCTTGGCCGGTGGCACCGATGTGATGATCCAGCTGCATCACCTCAACGCCGCCTATCGCCATATCGTCGATATTCACGACTTGCCCGAACTCAAAGGGGTGAGCGAGTTGCCGGACGGATCGATCCGTATCGGCTCCGGCACCACCTTTACCGAGCTGATTGAAAACGAACTGGTGCAGCGCCGCCTGCCAATGCTGGCCGAGGCGGCCGCTACCATCGCCGGCCCGCAGATCCGCAACGTCGCCACCTATGGCGGCAATATCTGCAACGGCGCCACCAGTGCCGACTCGGCGGCGCCTACCGTCGCGCTCGAGGCCGAGCTTGAAATTGCGGGCCCCGATGGCACACGCCGCATCCCCATCGCCGGTTTTCATACCGGCCCCGGCAAGGTGGCGCTGCAACCGGCGGAAATTCTGGTGGCATTCCACTTTGCGCCGGACTCGCACCCCCATGTGGGCTCCCACTACTTCAAATATGCCATGCGCGATGCCATGGATATTGCCACCATCGGCTGCGCCGCCTACTGCCAGATTGAGGATGGTCACTTCAAGAGTCTGCGGCTGGCCTACGGGGTGGCGGCCCCGACCCCGGTGCGTACCCCGCACGCAGAAGCGGCGGCCGAAGGGCAACCGCTGACTAGCGCCACACTGACCGCCATTGCCGAGGCGGTGGTAGCCGATGTGGCGCCGCGATCCTCCTGGCGGGCAGAGAAGGAGTTTCGCCTGCACCTTATCAAAACCCTGGCGCAGCGGGTGGTCGCCTGCGCAGTCGAACGTGCCGGAGGCAAGATCCTATGATGCAACCGCAAAGCTGTCCCGCAGTGGAGATCCAGTGCGAGATCAACGGCAAGCCTTACTCCTATGCAGTGCCGCCCACCATGTCGTTGCTCCATTTCCTGCGCGGGCAGGGGCTTATCAGTGTGAAAGAGGGGTGCAGTGTCGGTGAGTGCGGCGCCTGTACCGTGCGGGTGGATGGCACTGCCATCGACAGCTGCCTCTATCTGGCGGTGTGGGCCGATGGCAAATCCATTCGCACCGTGGAGGGAGAGCGCAAAGGTAACGAACTCTCCGACGTGCAGCAGGCCTTTATCGACGAGGGGGCGGTGCAGTGCGGTTTTTGCACCCCGGGCCTCGTGATGGCGAGCGCGGCTCTGCTCGACAAGACCGAACGCCGTCCGCTGACCGATGCGGAGATCCGCCGCGGGCTGTCGGGCAACCTCTGCCGCTGCACCGGGTATCAGAACGTGGTGCGGGCGGTGAAGAAGTGCTGCAAAGGGTGATAGTTCGGGTGCCGTGAGTGGTGCGTGCTGTTGTGTGAGAAAGGAAATCAAGCCGCCCAAAAACACAGGCCCGCCTCGAAAGAGGCGGGCCTGCTGCTGAGTGGGGTCAGGAGAAATCACACTTTTGGCTGGTCGATCACCAATTTGCCATCCTTGACCGGAATGGTGGCGCCGGGGACTTGCTTCATGCGGATCACCCCCTCCTGACCGGCGAGGCGATAGGTCACGTCATAACCTATGGTGTTGACGCTCGTATCCTGCACGGTTTTGCAGCGCTGCTCGGTGGTGGTGTAGGTATCCCCCGCCTGCATATTGCTCTGCACCTGATTGCCGGCGTAGCCACCCGCGACCGCCCCGGCTGCGGTGGCCACCTTCTTGCCGCTGCCGCCGCCAAACTGGTGGCCGACCACGCCCCCCAGCGCCGCGCCCACCACGGTGCCGAGGATCTTGTGCTCATCCTGTACCGGCTTGCGGTGGGTCACGGTGACGTTGCGACACTCCTGTCGGGGAGTCTTGATGGTCTCGGTGAGCGGCTTGCTGGCGATCACCTCGGCAAAGGTGGGCTGGGGTGTAAAGAGGGAGCCGCTGGCCGCGGCCGAGAGTGCCAGGGCCGAGGCGATGCCAATACCGATACCTGCCATCATGGATCTGTTCATCTTGTTGTTCTCCTGCATACCCATACGGGCTGTTCCAATCTGGCGTCATCTTGTCACAACCGGCTGGCCGGACAAGGCGAGGGGGATGGACCTGCGACAGGCGCTGGCAAGGTCAAAAAACAGCCACCATGAAAAAGTGTCTGGCTTTGGCGACAACGGACTAAACGTGACCAGTTTCCGACGCATGGCGGGCTTTGCTTTTGTGATAAGGGGCAATTCGAGTCGCAATTTGCAAGGCGGGCGGTGAGCAGAATGCCAGAGTGGCAAAGTGCTGACGGGGACAGGTCAAGGGAGATCTTGAACAAGGGCTCTGTTCGTTGAGATGGCCACGCAAGTGGTTGATAAATGGCTCCAGCCCCATCGGATGTTGGCCGATAAGAGATCACGGCAAGCATTTTGCTTTGATTGGGTGAAGCAGAGGGTGAACGGGTCGGCCGACAACGGCGTAAGACCTGAAATGAAAATGTTCACCCGAGATCACCGGATCAACGAGGGGGAGATATGTCAATGTTACCCAGCTGGATCACCCCGGCCATCCAGGCCAACATCATCACGGCGCAGCAGGCCGAACGTCTGCTCTCATCCCTCTACCGGCCACTGCCCGAGCAGGGAGAGGAGCTTCCCGCCGATATCGCCGACATCAGCCTTAAACTCTACTGCTTTCGCCAGCAGGGGCGGGTACGCCACTAAGACTGACAAAAGAACACCCCGCGCCAGGCTCGGGGTGTTGTCACTCATGTATCACAGGCCCATCAGGCCAACATCACTTGCACCACCAGCATCAGGGCGCCAAATCCCAGCACAAAACCCACCATGGGCAGCACGAACTTGACCCACTTGTTGAACTGGATGCCGAGCATCTGCAGAGTGACCAGCACCAGTCCGGTGGGGGCCAGAAACAACATGGCGTATTGCCCCCAGTTGTAGGCCGACACCACGATATAGCGCGGGATCATGACGGTATCTGCCAGCGGCGCCATGATGGGCATGGAGAGCACCGCGAGCCCCGAGGAGGAGGGCACCACCAGCCCCAAGAGGGTGAACACCAGCATCTGCGCCACCGCGAACACGGCGCCATGCATGCCGGAGACCAGATCGGAGGCGTAGGCCAGAATAGTGTCCGAGATCATCCCCTGATCCAGTACCAGATTGACCCCCCGCGCCAGCCCGATGATGAGGGAGACGGCCACCAGCTCCGACGCCCCCTGAGTAAAGGCCTCGACAGCCTCTTTCTCTCTGAGACCCGAGATAAAAATGATGATGATGGCGATGGTCAGGAAGGAGGCCGCCATCTGCGGGAACCACCAACCGGCTATGGAGACGCCCCACACCATCAGCGGGAAGGCGAGAATAAACAGGGTCAGAATGATCTTGCGGCGCAGGGTGAAGGGCACCCCTTCGTCCATAGAGCCCTTTTTGAGAAAACGGGCGCGAAAACTCTCTCTGTCCTCATAGGTGTAGGAGAAGGCAGGATTGGCCTTGATCTTCTTGCAGTACCAGTAGAGATAACTGATCACCACCAGGGTGCCCACCAGACAGCCAATGGCGCGAAAGATCAGCCCCTCGGTAAAGGGAATGCCGGCGGCATTGGAGGCGATCACCACCGAGAAGGGATTGATGGTGGAGAAGGTGGTGCCCATGGAGGCGGCGAGGAAGATGGCTCCTACGCAGACGATGGAGTCATAGCCGAGTGCCAGAAAGATGGGCACCAGTATGGGGTAGAAGGCGACCGCTTCTTCCTCCAGTCCGCAGGTGGTGCCTCCCAGCGCCATCACGAAGCAGACCAGCGCTACAAACAGGAACTCGTTGCCCCGGGTTTTGTGTGAGAGGGCGACCAGCCCCGCACTGAAGGCACCTGTCTTGTTGATGACGCCGATCAGCCCCCCGAGCACCAGAATAAAGACGATGATATCCGCCCCCTCTATGGTGCCCTTGACCATGCTGACTGCCACGTCACTGAGCCCCTTGGGCGCTTGCTCCAGCCGTGCATAGGTACCGGGAATGGCGATGGGCTTGCGGATGGTGCCGTTGGTAAATTGCTCCACCGCAATATTGATATTGAGTTTTGCCAAGGCATCCTGGGTTGCGGGAAGTCGGCTAATTTCCCCCTGTGGGCTATTGACCATCAGGCTTTCACTGGCCGGATTATAAGAGAGTTTGGCATAGGCGCCCGCCGGAATTATCCAGGTCAGCGCAATGGCCAGTAACATAATAAGAAACAGAATGGTAAATGCAGTAGGGAATTGTCTGCGTGGTGTGGTATTCGGCACGGCACACATAAAATGCTCCTTGATAAAGCAGGTTTGGGCTCGGCGGAATATCGGGTCGATAGGGTTTCTGCGTCATACATCCAAGGTACGCAAACTCACTGTGGATTGCGTAGTGATTGGCGAGAAATCTGGCCTGATATTAAACATCCGGTGGATTGTTTCGCGTTGTAACCGTAACCCGTGTGTGGCTGAATGAACATGGTGCCATGCTCGCTTTATGGGATGGCTCACAAAATTTATTTTCCATGGATTTAACAGCTGATATGAAATAATAGTTATTATGCAATAACTATTTCAGCTTTCGTTTTATGCGGTTTACCTTAAATAAAGGTCATGAAAATAGTGCGTGCCGAGATGAATGAAATGACATATAAAGCAGTTTTGACGGTATAATATTCCATTATCGTCATTTTTCGTTATTCGCCAAAAACAGCCTGTGAAAAAAATGGCACGCTTTCCCGTAATGAAATATTTTTTGCAACGAAAACAGGGGGCCTCTGTTGGCAGCAGGCTGCCCCTGTCTAAGACGTTTTGCTAATACCTGCCGCCGCAGGCTCACTGTTAGGCTGTCATCCCCATAAGAGACCAGTGACGGGCAGGATGCCCATGTCGCTTGCTGATCTCTGAATCATCCCGAAACAGCCCGTTTTGTGCCACCTGTGAGGAAGGAATCCGATGACAGTGCAGAACATCTATGAGCGCGACCTTGCCAAAACTGCCGCCAATTTCGAGGCCCTGACCCCCATCAGCTTTTTGGGGCGGGCGGAGCGGGTCTATCCCGACTATCCGGCGCTGATCCACGGCCCGCTGCGCCAGAGCTGGGGCGAGACCGCCCGCCGTTGCCGCCAGCTTGCCTCAGCCCTGCGGCTGCGCGGCATCGGGGAGGGGGATACCGTCTCCATCGTTGCGCCCAATATCCCTGCGATGTTTGAAGTACACTTCGGGGTGCCCATGAGCGGCGCCGTGCTCAACACCATCAATACCCGGCTCGATGCCGAGTCGATGGCTTTTATCTTTCAGCATGCCCAGAGCAAGGTGGTGCTGGTGGACAGGGAGTTTGGTGCCGTTGTGTGCAAGGCATTGGATCTGCTGAAGAGCCAACCGCTGATCATCGCCATCGACGATCCCCTCTACCGGGAAGGGGCGCTTGTCAGTGACCTCGACTATGAGACCTTTATTGCCACTGGTAACGGCGATGAACCCGGCTGGCTGCCACAAGATGAGTGGCAGGCCATCTCCCTTAACTACACCTCCGGCACTACCGGCAATCCCAAGGGGGTGGTCTATCACCATCGCGGCGCCCACCTCAACGCCATCAACAACGTGCTCTCCTGGGAGCTGCCCAAACATCCCGTCTATCTCTGGACCTTGCCGATGTTTCACTGCAACGGCTGGTGCTTCCCCTGGACGCTGGCGGCCACCGCCGGGGTGAGCGTCTGCTTGCGCCATGTGCAGGCCGCCGCCATTTATGAGGCGCTGCACGAGCACAAGGTGAGCCATTTTTGCGCGGCGCCCATCGTGCTCAATATGCTCAACAATGCCGATCCGGCGCTCAAGCGGGGGCTGGATCACCCCATCAAGGTGATGACCGCTGGCGCTGCGCCCCCCGCCACCGTGATCGCCGGGATGGAGGCGATGGGGATCGCTGTGACCCACGTCTATGGCCTGACCGAAACCTATGGCCCCTGCGTGTTGTGCGAACCGCAAAGAAGCTGGCAGGGGCAGGATGCCACTGCGCTCTCCCGCCTCAAGGCGCGCCAGGGGGTTGCATCGCCTCTGCAGGGGGAGATGCGGGTCATCAATCCGGTCAGCGGCGAACCGGTGGCCAAAGATGGCAAAACCATGGGGGAGATAGTGCTGCGCGGTAATGTGGTGATGAAGGGCTATCTAAAAAATCCGGCGGCCAGTGCCGAGGCGATGGCGGAGGGGTGGTTTCGCAGTGGCGATCTGGCGGTGTGGCACCCGGATGGTTATGTGGAGATTAAGGACAGATCCAAGGACATCATCATCTCCGGTGGGGAAAACATCTCCAGTCTGGAGGTGGAAGATGTGCTCTATCGCCATCCCGATGTGGACGAAGCGGCAGTGATCGCCATGCCCGATGAGAAGTGGGGGGAAGTACCCTGCGCCTTCGTGAAATTGAAAGAGGGGCGAGAGACTACCCAGGCGGAGTTGATCGCCTTTTGCCGGGAGCAGATGGCCCACTTCAAGGCCCCCAAACGCATCATCTTCACCCCATTGCCCAAGACCTCGACCGGCAAGGTGCAAAAATTCGTGCTGCGCAAACAGCTGGGGTAGCGGTCTGTTCGTAAGGAGCCAGCACAGACTTTCATAGAAGGGAGAAACGAGGGAGCATGGAGGGCTGCTGGCCCTCCCGTTGTATGGCTAGGGTGCCTTGCAGGCGACGCAGTTGCGGCCGCTCTGTTTAGCCTGATAGAGCATCTGATCGGCGCGGGCGTAGAGGCTCTCCATCAGCTCCCCTTCGCCATTTTCCACCAGTCCGGCGCTGATGGTGATAACCAGCTTATCCCCATCGGGCAGGGGCAGCGGGCTTTGCATCACCTGCAGGCGCAGCCGCTCGGCCAGGGATGCGGCGGCCAAGAGGGTGGTGTTGGGCAGCAAGATGGCAAACTCGTCACCGCCGATGCGGGCCAGCACATCTTCGCTGCGCAGCACCGATTGCATCACCCTGCCCAGATGCACCAGCGCGCTATCCCCAAGGGGGTGACCGAAGCGATCGTTGATGCACTTGAACTGATCCACATCCAGCACCATCAGCACCGAGGTGAGGTGGTGGCGCATGTCCAGACTGAGGTTCTTCTCGCACATCTCGAAAAAGAAACGGCGGTTGTAGAGACCGGTGAGGCCATCGCGCACCGACTGCTGGTGTAGCTGCTCCTTGAGCTGGTGCAGTTCGGTAATGTCGGAGGAGATCCCGATCAGGGTCGGGGTGCCATCCCCCAGCAGAAAGGGCACCTTGACCGACCAGTAGTAGTGCTGATTGCCTTCGGGATCGGTCAGCATCTCTTCCCCGGCTTGCAGCTCGCCGGTTTCGAATACCCGGTTGTCCAGCCGCCACAGCTGGCAGGCGCTGGCAGCCGGGATCACCTCATCATCGCGCCGATTGATGATCTGCTCGGCAGGAAGGCCCAGCAGATCGGCGACCTTTTGGTTGACGTAGAGAAAGCGGTGCAGGCTGTCCTTCATATAGATATGGGCATCCACGTTGGCGAGGATGATTTCCAGCAGCTGATGCTGCTCCGCCATGCGGGCCTCAATCAGCTTGTGTTCGGTGATATCGGTGGAGATGCCGCACAGGCCGATCAGGTTGCCATCCTTGTCATGGATGGGCTTTTTAACGGTCCAGTAGCAGCGCTTTTCCCCGGTGGATTTGAGGTAGTTGATCTCCTCCTGGGCGATGGCGAGTTGTTGCTCCATTACCAACCGGTCGTTGCGTTGAATGGTGTCGGAGAATTCGAGATCAAAAAAGGCCCGATCATCCTGCCCCTGCAACTCGGCGAGGGTGCAACCAAAGAGATCCAGCACCGCCTGATTGGCATAGGTGTAACGGCCCGCCAGATCCTTGGTAAACATGTAGGCGTCCGTCTCGTTGAAGATGGCTTTGAGGTGATCCAGCTCATGCTGTAACTGGATAGAGAAGGGTTCATTCTTCATGGGGTTAACCATCCTTGGTCAATGGAGTCGTTGTATACCGCGCTAATATATGTACCAACGGTTTAAATTAAGCACTGAACAGGCCATATTTCGTGTTTATTTCCGCAAGTTCTGCGCCATGTCACACGATTGTCATCGTTGGTGTGGTCAAAGGAAATCAACTGAGTCCGTGGCTATGCAGATAACCGTCCCACCTATATCGGCCCGGCATCGTGGGCCAGCAGCAGAGCAATTGCCCGGCAGTTAAATACGCCAGCCCGAGCGGCAGAAAGGGCAACAAACAGGTCTTTAATCAAACAATTTTCACTGTGCCCCTGATATCATCCTCAGCAACGCAATATGGAGAGATTCGAGATGGCAGTGGCACCGTTTAATTGGGATGACGTTGTTCAGTGGGACGGGCCGGGGGCCATTGCGGGTAGCGAAGAGATCTTGAGTGCCGATCGGCTTGATCGTGCCCGCTATGCAGAGTTTCTGACCAACTACTTGGCCGCCGAAGGCAAGCAGCGCAACTATGTGCTCAACCTCAATGCCGAGTGGGGGGCGGGTAAAACCTGGTTTATCAAGCGCTGGTATATGGAGCTGAAAGCGCATTATCCCACCGTCTATATCGATGCCTGGCAGCAGGACTTTTCCGACGATCCCTTGCTGACGGTGATTTCGTCGATTATTGATCAATTGAGAGATGCAACAGGAAATAAGGTTGCAATACCTGATGGCATCAAGTCCAAACTATTGGGTTTGCTCAAGGTGGGCGGAAAATTGGTGCTCAAGTCAGCCATTAAAAAAGCTGGATGGGAAGATAGTGATTTTTCTGTGGAAGGCGAAGATGCAGATAAGCTGGTTGATACGCTTTGTAGCAATCACAAAGAGCGTTATGAATCTATCCAGTATCTTAAACAAGAAATTAGGCAATGGGTGGAAGGTGCTGTTGCTTTAGGTAACGGAGAGTTAGATTATCCTGCTTTTATTTTGATTGATGAGCTGGATCGCTGTCGCCCCTCCTATGCGGTAGAAATGCTGGAGACCATAAAACATATTTTTGATATTCCCGGCGTGGTGTTTGTACTTGCAACCGATACCGAGCAGTTACAGCATGCTATCAAGGTCATTTATGGCGATGGTTTTGATGCAGAAAGTTATCTTGGCCGATTTTTTCATAGACGATTTACGTTAGGCTGTATCTCTCGGCGAGAGTTTATTAAGCAGGCAGTTGTAGATAAAAAATTGCATTTTGAGCATGTCACTGTATGGCCTGAGATCACTAATAGCCAAGTATTGGTAAATGTATTAACTGCTGTTTGTGATCATTTTTCATTGAGCTTAAGAAAAACAGCGCAAGTGTTGGATCGAACGATCGCGTCCATCGTAAATTACCAAGGTTGCACATTAAATCTGATTTTTCTTGTTTACCTGTTCTCTCTATGCGAGAAAAATAATGAAGATTATCGCGCTGTAGCGGATGGCAAAATGCCTAAGACAGATAACCATCCTACTTTGAAAGGTTTTAATAGTCTGACAAGTGAGTATGAAGAACAACATTTTCAATGTTTTATAAAAGCAGGGAGTACTGTAGGAAGTTATATTAAGGATGTCGATGGTGAACGATATGCAAATCCATTTAAAGATAGTGAATATATGGTTTCCTTGAGAAAAATTTTAGTCATGTCTTATGAGGGGCTATTGAAGCCGACTTTAGATGATGAATATTCATCTCGTTTTATCTCGTTAACAATAGATTGTGTTAGGCGTATGCGGAATTTGACTGTAGAAGGAAATACTATTTTGGCAGAAAAGGAACTGTCACTATTGGAGCGACGCTTAACAACGTATAAAAATTTAGTTGAGCTGGCCGTGCATCTTGACTAAATAAAGCCGGGATAACCCGGCCTTACTATCCGCTTATTTATTATGCCGCTTATAAAGCCGCTGAACGACATCCTGTAATCCCAGCCCTTCGTTTTGCAACAGCACGGTCAGGTGGTAGAGCAGATCGGCGGATTCGTTGATAAGCTCCTCCCGATCCTTGGCCATGGCGGCCAGCGCAACTTCCACACCCTCTTCACCCACCTTCTGGGCGATGCGCTTGGTCCCTTTGCCGTAGAGGCTGGCGGTGTAGCTGGTGGCCGGATCGGCCCCTTTGCGGGCGGCCAGCACTTGCTCCAGCTCTGCCAAAAAACCGAGCGGTGGCAGAGGGTGGCCGTTAAAGCATGAGGTAGTGCCCTTGTGGCAAGTGGGGCCGACGGGGTTGGCGGCAATCAGCAGGGAATCCTGATCGCAGTCGGTGCTGATAGCCACGAGCTTGAGCACATTGCCCGAGCTTTCACCCTTGGTCCAGAGCCGCTGTTTGCTGCGGCTAAAGAAGGTGACCTGACCGGTAGTCAGGGTCTTTTCCAGCGCTTCACGGGTCATAAAGCCCTGCATCAGCACCTCGCCGCTGGCGGCGTGCTGGACGATGGCGGGGATCATGCCATCGCATTTTGTCCAATCGAGCTGATCGGCAAGGGGGCGCGCGCTGGCGGTTGTTTGTGTGTTATCTGAGAAGTTATTCACGGATGGCGACTCCTTCGGTTTTCAGCCAGCGTTTCAATTCGGGAATGGGGATGAGACCCTTGTGGAACACAGAGGCGGCCAGCGCCCCGTCCACATCGGCGAGGGTAAAGGCATCGCGAAAGTGCGCCATGGCACCGGCGCCGCCGGAGGCAATCAGCGGCACCTTGCAGACGCTGCGCACCAGCTTGAGCTGGTCGAGATCATAACCCTGACGCATGCCGTCCTGATTCATCACGTTCAGCACAATTTCGCCCGCGCCGCGCATTTGCACCTCCTGCACCCAATCGAGGGTGTGCCAGGCGGTGGTGCGGGTGCGGCTCTCGTCACCGGTAAACTGTTTGACCTGATAGTGGCCTGTTTCGGCATCGAAGTAGGAGTCAATGCCCACCACTACGCACTGCACGCCAAAGCGCTCGGCCAGTCGGCTGATCAGGGTCGAGTCGGCAAGGGCCGGAGAGTTGATGGAGACCTTGTCGGCGCCAAATTCGAGGATCTGGCGGGCGTCTTCCACGCTCTTGATGCCACCGGCGACGCAGAAGGGGATATCGATCACCTCCGCCACCCGGCTCACCCAGCTCTTGTCTACCACCCGCGCATCGCTGGAGGCGGTGATGTCATAGAACACCAGCTCGTCAGCGCCCTCTTCGGCGTAGCGGCGCGCCAGCTCGACTATGCCGCCCATCACCTCGTGGTTGCGAAACTGCACCCCTTTGACCACCACACCATCTTTCACGTCGAGGCAGGGGATAATGCGTCTTGCCAGCATCAGTTGCCTCCTGTGGTGTCGGCTGCGGGGGCTTGCCAGCAGGCGATGGCGTCACCCACCGAGAACTTGCCCTCCAGCAGGGCGCGGCCAAGGATGATCCCCTTGACGCCGGAGCCCTTGAGCGCCTCGATGTCTGCGATGCCGCCAATGCCGCCGGAAGCCTGAAAAGCGATGCTCGGGTAGCGGGCGCAGAGATCCCGATAGAGTTCGACGTTGGTGCCAGCCAGGGTGCCGTCACGGCTGATGTCGGTGCAGAGCACATGCTTGAGCCCAGCGGGGAGGAAGCGCTCGATCAGTGCTTCGATGGTCACGCCGCTGTTCTCCTGCCAGCCTGCCACCGCGATATGGCGATTGCCCTGGGCATCGATATTGACGTCCAGCGCCAGCACGATCTGCTCGGGGCCATATTTCTCCATCCAGCTGGCTACCAGATCCGGGGATTTGACGGCGGTGGAGCCAATCACCACCCGGCTGGCACCGGCGGCCAGCAGATCTGCCACATCCTGTTCGGTGCGCACGCCGCCACCGACCTGCACCGGCGCCTCGGTGGCCGACAGCAGTTGGGTCAGCAGGGGCAGCTGGCGCGCCTTGGCATCCTTGGCACCGTCCAGATCCACCAGATGGAGCTGCACCGCCCCCTGGGAGACATATTCGTCGAAGCGGGCCTGCGGGCTGCTGCTGTATTCGGTCTTCTGCTGGTAGTCCCCCTGATAGAGGCGAACTACCTGACCGTTGATAAGGTCAATTGCGGGAATGATCATGCTAGTCACAGCTCCAGAAAATTTTGCAGCAAACGGGCACCGGCTGCGCCTGAGCGTTCCGGGTGGAATTGGGCGCCGAAGAAGTTGCTGTGCTCTGCAACCCCACCAACGATGGCGGTAAACGGCTGGCCGTAGTCGCAGGTCGCCAGCGTCGCGTCGGTCACCTCCAGCGCATAGGAGTGCACGAAGTAGAAGTAGCTGCCGCTCGGGATCCCCTTGAGCAGAGGATGGGTCTCGTCATGCTCAATCTGGTTCCAGCCCATATGGGGCAGGCGCATGCTTGACTGGTGTAAGGTGCCGACCTCCATCAGCCGGATCTTGCCCGGCACTATGCCAAGGCAGTCGATAAGCTGCTCTGACGAGTCATCCGTACCCATGCTCTCTTCGGAGGCCTCAGCCAGCATCTGCATACCGAGGCAAAAGCCGAGCAGCGGCTGCTTGGCGGCGCGAATAAGGGGCACCAGTCCGCGCTCGTTGAGGTTTTTCATGGCGGCCACCGCGGTGCCGACACCGGGCAGGATCAGCTTGTTCGCCTGCTCGATATCGGCGGCCTGGCTGGAGACCAGCGGCTGCACGCCGAGGCGCTCGAACGCCATTCTGACCGAGGCCAGATTGGCGCAGCCAGTATCGATAATGACCAGCTTCTGCTTGCTCACATCCATCACAGCACTCCCTTGCTGGAGGGAAGTTCGCTCCCTTCCACCCGAATGGCCTGACGCAGGGCGCGGCCAAAGCCTTTGAACAGCGCCTCCACCTGATGGTGGGTGTTGCCGCTGCCCACCTTCATCTGCAATGTGATGGCCATGGCGTCCGAGAGGGAGCGGAAGAAGTGGGGCACCATCTCGGTGGCCATCTCGCCCACGCTGTCGCGGCCAAAGCCGCTCGGGCAGTCAAACACGAAGTAGGGGCGACCGCTGAGATCCAGCGCGGTACTCACTTCCTGCTCGGTCAGCGGACGCGCATCGATCACCGCCTGCACCTCGTCCATCGCCAGCACGAAGCCGAAACGGCCGATACCGCGCTTGTTGCCAAGGGCCTGACGCAGCGCCTGACCGAGGGCCAGTCCGACATCTTCCACCGTGTGGTGATCATCGATGTGCAGATCGCCGCTGACGTTCAGCTTGAGCTGGAAACCGGCGTGGGTCGCTATCTGATCCAGCATGTGATCAAAGAAGCCGATACCGGTGGCGATCTGGTTGCCGCCGCTCTTATCCAAGTCAACTGCTACCTGAATGCGGGTCTCCTTGGTGTAGCGTTCCACCGAGGCTACGCGCCCCTTGGATAACAGCTGATCACGGATGGCGAGCCAGTCGTGATCCTGCGGGTGGTAGCGAATCCCGCTAATGCCCATGTTCTCTGCCAGCTGCAGATCGGTCTGTCTGTCACCAATCACGAAGGAGTTGGCAAAGTCGATGCGGCCCGAGGCGAGGTACTCCTTCACCAACCCGAGGTGGGGCTTGCGACAGCTGCAACCGTCGGTGGGGAAGTGCGGGCAGATCAGCACCTGTTCCCAGTTCACTCCTTGCGATTCAAACAGGTGCATCATCAGGTCGTGGGGTGGCTGGAAGTTCTCCAGCGGCAGGCTGGCGGTGCCCAGTCCATCCTGATTGGTCACCATCACCAGCACGTAACCGGCGGCCTGCAACTCGCGCAGCACCGGAATGACCATGGGTTCGAAGCGCAGCTTGGCGAGGCTATCCACCTGCTTGTCGGTCACCGGCTCTTCAATCAGGGTGCCGTCGCGGTCGATAAACAAAAACGGGGTCTTCATCGCTACATCCTTGTCTTAAAAAGAGGGAGAGGGCAGGTCACGCAATACCGCCAGCACGGCATCCATCTCGCCCTGATAGCCGATGGTGATGCGAATGCTGTTGTCCAGACCCGGCTTGCTGGAGAAATCCCGCAGAATGATGCCGGCGGCCTTCATGGCGGCAAAGACGGTGGCGCCATCCACAAAGCGCACCAGCACGAAGTTGCCCTTGTCCTCGAATACTTCCTTCACGCAGGCAAGCTTTGTCAGCTCTGCCTTGAAGGCGGCTTTTTGCTTGTTGAGCTCTACCACTCGCTCTTGCATCAGCTCCAGTCCCATGGGGGAGAGGGCCTGCGCCGCGATCTGGGCGATAGGCTCGGGGATGGGATAGGGGGCGATCACCTTGGCCAGCATGGCGATCACCTCGGGGCTTGCCAGCGTAAAGCCGCAGCGGATCCCCGCCAGGGCAAAAGCTTTGGAGAGGGTGCGGGTCACCACCAGATTGGGGAAGCGGGCCAGCAGGTCCACCACGGACGCTTCCGGGCAGAACTCGATATAGGCCTCGTCCACCACCACGATGGCGCGATCCCTAGCTTTTTCCAGCAAAGCGATAAGGCCGTCGCGACCCACCAAATCCCCGGTGGGGTTGTTGGGGGAGCAGAGAAACACCAGTTTCACGTCGGACAGGCGATCGGCAATGGCGGGCCAGTCCGGCTGGCGGTTGGCGGTCAGCGGCTGTTCGACGATGCCGACGCCACAGGTCTCGGCGCTGATGGCGTACATGCCGTAGGTGGGCGGGCAGATCAGGATCTGATCTTCACCCGCTTCGCAGAAGGTGCGAATAAGCAGCTCGATGGCCTCGTCGGCGCCGCGGCTCACCAGCACCTGATCGGGATTGACCCCGGCGTAGGCGGCATAGCCGTTCACCACCTCGGCCGGTTGGCACTCGGGGTAGCGGTTGAGGCGGCTCCCCTCGATGGTAAAGGGATAGGCCTGCGGCGCCTCGTTGGCGTTGAGCCAGACGTGGCCCTTGCCGCCGATGCGGCGGGCGGATTGATAAGGGGTGAGGGCCCGCACCACGCGGCGCGCCAGATTGGCAATGCTCATGACAAATCCTTCTGCTGTGCTGTTGGTTGGGGCGCGGCGGCCAGGGCGTTCAATCTGAGGGTGACGGCATTTTTGTGGCCATCGAGCCCCTCAGCCTGGGCGATGCGCTCGACAATGGGGCCAAGGCCGCGAATACCTTCGGCGCTCAGCTCCTGCACCGTGTAGCGGCGCTGATAATCGGCGAGGCCAAGGCTCGAGCAGGTGCGGGCATAGCCATAGGTGGGCAGGGTGTGGTTGGTGCCGCTGGCGTAATCGCCGACCGACTCGGGGGTCCATGTTCCCAGAAAGATGGAACCGGCATTCTCAAGCTGGTCCAGCAGCTCGCGGGGTGCGCGGGTCTGAACGATCAGGTGTTCCGGCGCGTAGGCGTTGGAGATGGCACACGCCTCGGCCAGATCGTCACAGAGGATCACCAGACTGCTGCCGAGTGCCTGGGCGGCGATATCGCGGCGGCTCAACTTGGCCTGCTGGCTCTTGATCTCCCCTGCGATGGCATCGGCCAGCAGCGGCGAGGTGGTCACCAGCACTACCTGACTGTCTGGGCCGTGCTCGGCCTGGGAGAGCAGATCCGCTGCCACGAAGGCGGGGTTGGCGCTCTCGTCGGCAATCACCAGTACCTCGGAGGGGCCGGCCGGCATGTCGATGGCGGCGCCGCGCCAGTCGCGCGAAACCTGCCCCTTGGCTTCGGTCACATAGGCGTTGCCCGGGCCGAAGATCTTGTCCACTTTGGGAATGCTCTCGGTGCCGTAAGCCATGGCGGCGATGGCTTGGGCGCCGCCAATGGCGAACACCTTCTCGACCCCACAGGCGCGAGCGGCAAACAGGATCTCGTCGCTCGCCGGAGACGGGGTGCAGAGCACCACTTCACGGCAACCGGCGATAGCAGCCGGAATGGCCAGCATCATCACGGTGGAGGGGAGCGGCGCGCTGCCCCCCGGCACATAGAGGCCGACCCGGCTGATGGGTTGGGTGCGCAGCTCGCACACCACCCCGGGTTGGGTTTCCACTCTTACCACCGGCTGCACTTGTGCGGCATGAAAGGTTCGAATGTTGGCAATGGCCGCTTCGATGGCATTTTTGATGTCGTTATCCAGCCGCGTGCAGGCGGCTTCAATCTCATCTTCGCTGACGCGCAACTGCTCACGGGGGGCGCGCTCGAAGCGCAGGCTCAGCTCGCGCAGGGCCTCATCGCCCCGGCTGCGTACCGCTGCAATGATATCCCGCACCACGGCACCAATATCGGCCTCGTCATTGAGAGCGGGCCGGGTCAGTACATCGGCCTGCTGGGCGGGGGAGAGGGTCTTCCAGATCAGGGTCTGCATGATGTCCCTTCCTTATTCCATCATCTTTTCGATGGGCAGCACCAGAATGGAGCTGGCACCCAGCGCCTTGAGCTGTTCCATGGTCTCCCAGAACAGGGTCTCGCTGGAGACGACGTGCAGGGCCACCTGATTGGTGTCACCGGCCAGTTGCATGATGGTGGGGCGCTCGGCACCCGGCAGCAGATCGGTGATGGCATCGAGCTTCTCTTTGGGGGCGTGCAGCATGATGTACTTGCTCTCGCGCGCCTGCTGCATCCCCTGAATGCGGGGCAGCAGGGTGTCGATGATCTTCTGCTTGGCATCGGACAAGGGGTTGGGGGCCTGTACCAGCACCGCTTTGGAGCGGTAGATCACCTCTACTTCTTTCAGACCATTGGCTTCCAGGGTCGCTCCGGTGGAGACCAGATCGCAGATGGCATCGGCGAGACCCGCGCGCGGTGCCACTTCCACCGAGCCGCCCAGCATCACGCTCTTGAAATTGAGCCCTTTTTCGTCAAAGAAGCGCTTGAGCAGCCCGGGATAGGAGGTGGCGATGCGTTTGCCGGCC
Organism: Aeromonas sp. 96A; assembly: GCF_051919165.1. NCBI lineage: Bacteria > Pseudomonadati > Pseudomonadota > Gammaproteobacteria > Aeromonadales > Aeromonadaceae > Aeromonas > Aeromonas sp. 96A. Next base: position 419,399 of record NZ_JBQBFE010000001.1, read on the forward strand.
AAGCTCTCTGGCCCTGTGTAGGCCACATCTTCCGGCACCGCCAGCGAGAGGCGGCAGCCGCCAAAATCGAGCTGCTTGAGAGTCTTGACCGCAAAGGGCTGACCCTGAGAAGCGCGGATCAGCTGCACCTCTTCCAGCACGTTCTCGCCGATGATGCCAAGGTCGACCACCCCTTCCATTACCAGCCCCGGGATGTCGTCATCGCGCACCCGCAGGATATCGATGGGCATGTTCTCGACATGGGCGATAAGGCGCTGCTCGCGCAGGTTGATCTTGAGGCCGCAGCTCTTGAACAGAGCTTGGGAGTCCTGGCTCAGACGACCGGACTTTTGCATGGCGATACGCAGACGTTGTGTTTCCATTGCTCGATTTCCTTTTAGTCAAAAACGAAAAAACCCTCGGAAGTGGGTGCTTCCGAGGGTTTATGAATCTTGCGGTCCTTTTGGAAGTCACCAGTAACGTGTCTTCCAGCAGTCAACCTCCTGAAAGACTATTCGGGATGATGATGGTGGTGATGAGTCTTCAGGGTGGTGAACTTCATGTAATCAATCCTTTACAAAATAATATGTCGTAATTGACGCCTGATTTACACTACCTGCCTTGACAGAAAATGCAACCCGAAATTGTGATTTGATCGATTAAAGTGGCGAAAACGGTTTTCTGGCCGATAACTAGACAATAACCCCTTGCAGGAGTCGCCATCATGCCCAGCCAGGACCTGTTGTTTCCCATTTTGCCCAGGGCACCCGCTGCGCCCGGCAGCGAAGAGATCAAGCGGGAAGTGAACCAGATCAGCAAAAAGCACCAGCTGCGCAAGACCGGCACTGACAACAGTGACTCCCAGCAGCGCCAGCAGGCGTATAATACGCCCGCCAAACGTGATCAGCCCAAGGCGGAGGAGGGTGATCACAAGCCGGACCCCGAGCATCAGATCGATCTGTTCGTCTAGGCAGATTATCTGTCCCGCTTTTGCCCCGCTTTTGGCATAATGGCCGCTTTTGCTGCGGGACGCCCTTTTGACCATCCAGACCCTGTTCAAGCCAGATGGCCCTCTGGCCAGCCATATCGACGGTTTCAAAGCCCGCGCTCCCCAACTGGAGATGGCCGAAGCGGTCGCACGCGCCATCAAAAGTGGTGGCCGTCTGTTGGTGGAGGCAGGAACCGGTACCGGCAAGACCTACGCCTATCTGGTCCCTGCGCTGGAATCCGGCAAGCGGGTGGTGATCAGTACTGGCTCCAAGAACCTGCAGGAGCAGCTCTTCTATCGGGATCTCCCGACCATCACAGGGGCGCTCTCCTACACCCCACCGGTGGCCCTGCTCAAGGGGCGCAGCAACTATCTCTGCATCGAGCGTATGAACCGGCTCTTGAGCGAATCCCATCTGCAAAAGCCTGAAATTCTCAACGATCTGGTGAAGGTCAAATCCTGGTCCACTGCTACCGATAACGGCGATGTGGGGGATATTCCGGGATTGCAGGAGAACGCCGAGATCCTCGCCCACGTCACCAGCACCAACGACAACTGCCTCGGTCGGGATTGCCCCTATTACGACGACTGCCATCTGGTGGTGGCCCGCCGCCGCGCCATGGACGCCCAGGTGGTGGTGATCAACCATCACCTCTTCTTCGCCGATATGGCGGTCAAAGACACCGGATTTGGCGAGCTGGTACCGGAAGCTCAGGTCTATGTGTTTGATGAAGCCCATCAGCTGCCGGAGATCGCCACCAGCTACTTTGGCAAGTCGGTGGGCAGCCGTACCATTCTGGATTTGGCACAGGATATCCAGCTCGCCTATCGGGCCGAGGCCCACGATATGGCCCAGCTCGGCAAGGCAGCGGACCGGCTTGCCATCGCCAGTCAGGATCTGCGTCTGGCCTTCGGGGTAGATGGCGGTCGTGGCAATACCCGCGACATGCTGCGCCAGCCGCTTTGGGGGCAGGCTCTGGCTCGTCTTAACGATGCCATCGGGCTCTGCTACGAGGTGCTGAAACTGGCTCTCGGCCGTGGCGAGCAGCTGGATCACGCCTTCGAGCGCATCAGTGAACTGCGCACCCGTCTTGGCGAGGTGCTGGCGGTTAACCAGACCGGTTTCTCCTACTGGTACGACTGCTCACGGCTTCATTTCACCCTCAATCTCACGCCGCTGTCGGTGGCCGAGCGATTCAGTGCCGAGGTGCAAAGACCGGAAGTGGCCTGGGTCTTCACCTCCGCCACCTTGACGGTGGATATGCGGTTTGATCACTTCAAAGCCGAGCTGGGGCTGGCGGGCAGCGCCGAGCTTATTCTCGACAGCCCGTTCGACTATGGCGAGCAGGCGCGGCTCTGTGTGCCCCGTTATCTGCCGGAGCCCAACGCCTTTGGCCGTGGCGAGCAGCTGGCCAAGCTGATGATCCCCCTCATCAACAGAACGCCGGGGGGCTGTTTCTTCCTCTGCACCAGCCATCAGGTGATGCGTCAGGTGGCCGAGGTGCTGCGCCGGGAGATTGGCCGCACCGTCTTATTGCAGGGGGAGGACAACAAGCAGCGGTTGCTCAAGGAGTTTGTCGAGAATGGCCGTGCCGTGCTGGTGGCGACCAGCAGTTTCTGGGAGGGGATCGACGTAAGAGGGGCGGCGTTGTCGTGTGTTATCATCGACAAGCTGCCGTTTGCCAGCCCCGATGATCCGCTGCTCAAGGCGCGGGTGGATGATTGCAAGCTCAAGGGGGGCGATCCCTTCGCCGAGCTGCAGTTGCCCAAGGCGGTGATTGCCCTCAAACAGGGGGTGGGGCGGCTTATTCGTGATCGCAGTGATCACGGGGTGCTGGTGATCTGTGATCCCCGAATGGTCAATAAGCCTTACGGCGCCACCTTTATCAAGAGTCTGCCCGCCATCCCTCGCACCCGGGAGTTGGGAACGTTAGGGAGTTTTTTCGATCGCACTGAACGCGGTGAATAAGTGTGCCGCCAGCTAACAGATTTGAACAACGGGTGAGCATATCTCGCTTGCCGGTTATGTAATTGACTGATTTTATAGAGATTGGAAAGCATGAATGAGTTGAAGATCCTGGCCGTTGATACCGCCACTGAAGCCTGCTCCGCCGCCTTGCTGGTGGGTGACAAGCTGTTCTCCCGCTGGGAGGAGGCGCCACGGGATCACACCCGAAAAATCCTGCCCATGGTTCAGGCTGTGTTAGAGGATGCCGGGATAAGTTTGAGTGACCTCGATGCCATCGCGTTCGGTCGCGGCCCGGGCTCCTTTACCGGCGTGCGGATCGGCATCAGTGTGGCGCAAGGTCTGGCGTTTGGCGCGGGAGTGCCGCTGATTGGCATCTCGACCCTGGCCGCCATGGCGCAAGGCGCCTATCGACTGGATGGCGCCGAGCAGGTGCTGACCGCCATTGATGCGCGGATGAACGAGGTCTATTTCGGCCGCTATGAGCTAATTGATGACCGCATGCAGCTGGTGGGGGATGAGGTGGTGAGCGAGCCCGCGGCACTGGTTGACGTCCGTGGCAAGCTGGCGGGTCGGGTGACCTGCGTCGGCACCGGTTTTGAAACCTATGGCGAGACCCTGAGTGGTCTGGCCGATGAGCTGGCGGTGAGTCAGGTGCGCTTCCCGGCGGCAGAAGACATGCTGCCGCTGGCCCGCGCCGCCTGGCTGGCGGGGGAGGCGGTGCCGGTTGAACAAGCGACGCCGGTCTATTTGCGTGACAAGGTGACCTGGAAAAAACTGCCGGGTCGCGAATAAGGGCAGGAGCACTGATGTCATGTCGCTCTTGCCGCTCATCAGCTGCAATAAAAGCGGATGGCCCGACGGGCCACGCCGGCAACAGGAGAGTGACATGATGCGTAATAGCAGAAGCGACATGATGAAACGCGGGATGGTGGTCGGGGCGCTGGCTCTGCTGCTCGGGGCCTGCAGCTCGGTACCCAAGGAGCTGGACTATGAGCCAGAAAACCAGCTGGTGGCCTATCAGCCCGCCCTTGGCGGGATGGAGGGCAAACCGGCCCGCTGGAGCGGCGTTATCTCGGCGGTGCACAACAAGGCGGATCAGAGCGTTATTGAAGTGGTCTATTTGCCGCTCAAGTCCAACGGTGTGCCGGAGCAGACCGAGCAGAGCCCGGGCCGTTTTCTGGCCATCATGAAGGGTTTTGTCGATCCGACCCTCTATGCCAAGGGGCGCAGCCTGACGGTGCTCGGCACCATAGGCCAACCGGTTGATAGCCAGATTGGCGAGCACAAGTACCGCTTCTCGGTGCTCAATGTGACGGGCAGCAAGCTGTGGCCGCCAGTCAAGGAGGTGGAGGTGCGCTATATGGACCCCTACTTCTACGACCCCTTCTATGATCCCTTCTGGCCGAGACGGCCGCTGCGTCGCTAAGGCTTGCCATGATCAACCCCATGATGAGTACTCTGTACGAACGTCTGCTGACCCTGGCTGATGGGCGGCGGGTAGCCCTGCTGGATAACCAGTCTGCGGAGCATGATCAGCAGGGCAAACCCCTGCTGATCGCTTTGCATGGCTGGCTCGACAACAGTGCCAGCTTCTTGCCGCTGGCGCCGCATCTGGGGGATTTTCACCTCATCTGTGTCGATCTGCCGGGGCACGGTCACTCCGATCACAAAACCACCCCATATGTCTTTGTCGACTGGCTGGACGATCTCTACCAGATCGTGCAGGCGGCAGGGTGGTCGCGCTTCACTCTGCTCGGTCACTCCCTCGGGGCGTTGATCGCCTCCGCCTATGCCGGGGTGTTCCCCGAACAGGTGGAGCGGTTGATCATGCTGGAGGGGCTGGGGCCGCTGAGCCAACCCGATGAGGAGGTACCTGCCCAGCTGCGACGTGCGATTTTAAACCGCAGTCGCACCCGGGAGCGCAGTGCCAACGGCTTTGCCTCCATCGATGAGGCTGTCGCCGCCCGTTGCAAAGTGGCGGATATCACGCCGCAGGCGGCGCGTCTTATCTGTGAACGGCAGCTTGAAGAGCGGGCAGGGCGCTGGCACTGGCGCAGCGATCCCCGTTTGCGGGATCTGTCGCCCCTGAGAATGAGCGAAGGACAGGCTCGGGCATTGATGGCGGCTATCCGTTGTCCTGTGCTGTTGATTCAGGGGGAGCAGGGCTTTGCTGCGCTGGAAGCCCAATGGCAGGCTCGTCAGGATGCCTTCCAGCAGATCGAGCGGGTCATATTGGGTGGAAACCACCATTTTCATATGGAAAATTCGGTTGATACGGCCGTTTGTATCGTAAAGTTTTGTCAAGTTCGGTAGAATCGCCAGCTTTCAATAATTCCAGGTTTGTTTTCTCCCTCACATTTTTCTGTTGTTAATTTGCTGTTAATTGATGTTGCGCTGTGTAAATATGGGCGGCATTAGAGCATCAGCTTAAAACAACCGATTAAAATGGATGTGAACCGGGACGGAGGCAACACAGTGAGCGCACAGGTGCTAGTTATGCAGGAGAAGTTTGTGGAAAAAGTCTGGCTGAAACGTTATCCGGAAGGGGTCCCCGCCGAGATCAATCCAGACCAATACAGCTCCCTGGTCGAGATGTTCGAATCCTCGGTGACCCAGTTTGCCGATCAGCCCGCCTTCGTCAACATGGGCCAAACCATCACCTACCGCCGGCTGGAAGAGCAGTCCCGCGCCTTTGCTGCCTACCTGCAAAACGAGCTGAAGCTGGAGAAAGGGGATCGGGTTGCGGTGATGATGCCTAACCTGTTGCAATACCCCATCGCCGTGTTCGGCATCCTGCGCGCCGGCATGATCGTGGTCAACGTCAACCCGCTCTATACCCCGCGCGAGCTGGAGCATCAGCTCAAAGATTCCGGTGCCAAAGCCATCGTCATCGTCTCCAACTTCGCCCATACCCTGGAAAAAGTGGTCTACGACACCCCGATCAAGCACGTTATCCTGACCCGGATGGGGGACAATCTGGGGCTGGCCAAGGGCACCTTGGTCAACTTCGTGGTCAAGTACGTCAAGAAGCTGGTGCCGAAATACAATCTGCCCCACGCCACCACCATGCGTCAGGCCCTCTCCAAGGGGCGTTTCCTGCAGTACATCAAGCCGGAGATCACTAACGACGATCTCGCCTTCCTGCAGTACACCGGCGGCACCACCGGTCTCTCCAAAGGGGCCATGCTGACCCATCGCAACATGATTGCCAACGTCGAGCAGTGCCTCGGCGTCTACGGCCCCATGCTGGAGCGTGGCAAGGAGTTTGTGGTCACCGCGCTGCCGCTCTACCACGTTTTTGCCCTGACCGTGAACTGCCTGCTCTTTATGCGCCTTGGCGGTTACAACCTGCTCATCAGCAACCCGCGCGATATCCCGGGTTTTGTCAAAGAGATCAAGAAGTACCCCTTCACCTGCATTACCGGGGTTAACACCCTGTTCAATGCGTTGGTCAACAACGAAGAGTTTCAGGGCATCGCCTTTGACAAGCTCAAGCTGACCATCGGCGGCGGCATGGCAGTGCAGCGCGCGGTTGCGGAGAAGTGGAAGACATTGACCGACACTCCGCTGCTGGAAGGCTACGGCCTGACCGAGTGTTCGCCACTGGTGAGCGTCTGCCCCTACGATCTGACTGATTACAACGGCTCTATCGGTTTGCCGGTCTGCTCTACCGAGATCCGGCTGGTGGATGACAACGGTCAGGTGATCCACGCCCTCGGCACCCCGGGCGAAATGCAGGTGCGCGGCCCGCAAGTGATGGTGGGCTACTGGCAGCGTCCCGAGGCGACCGCCGAAGTGATGCAGGATGGCTGGCTCTGTACCGGTGATATCGCGGTGTGCGACGAGCAGGGCTTCTTCAAGATCGTTGACCGCAAGAAGGACATGATCCTGGTCTCCGGTTTCAACGTCTACCCGAACGAGATCGAAGATGTCGTCGCCCTGCACCCGAAAGTGCTGGAAGTGGCCGCCGTCGGTGTGCCGCACAAGGTTTCCGGTGAGCTGGTGAAGATCTTTGTGGTCAAGAAAGATGCAAAATTGCAGGAGGACGAGATTATTGCCCACTGCCGTAAACATCTGACTGCCTATAAGGTGCCGAAACTGGTAGAATTTCGTGACGAACTTCCCAAGACCAATGTGGGCAAGATCCTGCGCCGCGTACTGCGCGACGAGGAGATTGCCAAGCAATAACCGGACTGCAGCTGCAGAATTATCTGCAAACCAGCACCGTCGTTATGCAAAACCGTGGGTCATCCCACGGTTTTTTCTTTTTGGCCCTGATCAACCGCGCAGGCACAGATGCACTATCAACTTATCACTCAGCAAGACGAACTTGAGCAGTATCTCGCTTCTCTGGCCGACGTTCCCCTGGCTATCGATACTGAATTCGTTCGCACCCGTACCTACTACCCCCAGCTTGGCCTGTTCCAGATCTATGACGGCGAGCATCTGGCGCTACTGGATCCGCTGACCCTGGATCTCTCCGCCCTCTGGCAGCGACTGGGCAGGGAAGGGCAGATCGCCATCCTGCACGCCTCTGGCGAAGATCTGGAGCTTATCCAGCATCAGGCGGGCCACCTGCCCAACCAGATGCACGATACCCAGTTGGCTACCGCCTTTCTCGGTTACGGCGTCTCGGTCGGCTTTGGTGCGCTGGTGAACGAATTCCTTGGGGTCGAGCTGGAAAAAGATCAAGCGCGCACTGATTGGCTGGCCCGCCCGCTTACGCCACGTCAGCTTGAATACGCGGCGGCGGATGTCTTCTACCTGATGCCGCTCTACGAGAAGGTGATGACCAAACTGCGGGAAAGCGGCAAGTTTGCCTGGTTCGAGCAGGAGTGTCAGAACCACTCCGCCCGCAAGACCCAGGGTAGCGATCCCCGTCAGGCCTATCTCGATATCGTCAACGCCTGGCAACTGGGGCGCCGCGAGCTGGCCATCCTGCGTGAACTGGCAGCCTGGCGCCAGCAAGAGGCGGTGCGCCGGGATCTGGCCCTCAACTTCGTGGTCAAAGAGCTGCACCTGTTCAAGGTGGCAGAGCGTCGTCCTGCCTCCCTGCGGGATCTCAACGAGCTCGGCCTCTCGCCCATCGAGATCAAGATCCACGGCAAGCGGATGCTCGATATCGTCGCCAAGGCGCAGCAGAGCGATCCTGACAGCTGGCCCGAGCCCATTCGCCGGCTGGTGGACTATCCCCAGTACAAGGGCGAGCTCAAGCGCATCAAGGCCATGGTGGAAGAGAAGGCCAAGGCCAGCAATATTCCGCCCGAGCTGATTGCCAGCAAGAAGATCATTCACCAGTACTTCACCTGGAGCTGGCGGATGAACGACGAAGAGCGGGCCCGCAGCGACAAGCCGATGCTGCTGCAAGGGTGGCGTCATGAGCTGGTCGGTCACCTGCTGGCACAATAAGCCACCTTACGGTTGCACTTATAAATCAATCCTCACCCTCGGGTGGGGATTTTTATTGGGCGAAAGAGACAAACAGGCATGCTGAACTGGAGAACGCAGAGGGGACATGGCTGGCCGGTTGGCAGGAGTCGAGAATGAAAAAGAGAGCAGAGAAGAAAAGGCAGCGGCTAACACCGCTGCCTTTTTTGATCACCAGATAGGCTGGGTCAGGTAGGGGTTGCTCACCTTCTCGCGGCCGAAGGTAGAGCTGGGGCCGTGGCCCGGGATAAAGACGATTTCGTCACCCAGCGGCAGCAGGGTCTCGGTGATCGACTTGATCAGCGTACCGTGATCCCCACGGGGGAAGTCGGTGCGGCCGATGCTGCCGGCAAACAGCACATCGCCAACCCAGGCGAGTTTTTCGGCCTGACTCAGCAGCACGATATGGCCCGGGGTGTGGCCGGGGCAGAAGTAGACCTCCAGTTCGCACTGGCCAACCTGCACCTTGTCACCCTGCTCCAGCCAGCGATCCGGCGTGAAGGCGGGGGTATGGGCAAAGCCGAACATCTGGCTCTGCTGGGGCAGCATGTCGAGCCAGAAGGCGTCCTCCTTGTGGGGGCCGGTAATGGCGACGCCGGTCTTTTCCCGCAGAGCGGCGGCGGCACCCACATGATCCAGATGACCGTGGGTCAGCAGGATATGAGTCAGGGTCAGGCCGCGCTTGGCGATGGCGGCCAGCAGTTTTTCCGCTTCGCCGCCCGGATCGATCAGGGCCGCCTGATGGGTCTCGTCACACCAGATGAGGGAGCAGTTCTGGGCGAACTGGGTGACCGGGATCACCTCGAATTTCAACATAGAGTTCCTCTCTTGGGATGGGTCAGCCGCGCAGCGAGCTGGCATGCTGCTCGGCGAAATAGTCGAGACAGGCCTGCTTGTCACCGCGAAACACGATGCGCTCCTGCTTGTTGCCAAGCTGATAGAGATACATGGGGTCGTAGTAGCGGGTCAGCAGCAACGTGATCCAGGCCAGATGCAGCCCGGTATCGCCGCTCTTTTCCTGCTCGGTGAGGGCGGTCTGCATCAGGGCATCCAGCTCGCGGTGGGCCAGATCGCCAAGACGGCGCTTGAGGCGGGCCAACGCATCGGTGAGATAGGCGGCAAACAGCGGCCATCCCTCTTCTTGGCCATACATGGCTTGATAGCGCAGCCAGAGATCGTGCACGTAATCTTCGCGGATCTGCTCGGCGCGCTCCTCCTGCGGTACATCCACCACCACCAGCGGTGCCTGACTCATGGCCTCATGGAGGGAGAGGGGCAGGCAGCAGCGGCCGATCAGGCGACTCTCATCTTCGACCACGAAGGCATGCTCGCCCTGATGGCGGCGCTTGAGCAGCTCGATGGCCATGTTGTTTTCAAAATTGATGTTGCTGGGCTGGCCGCCGGGCAGCTGACCAAACGACGACCCCCTGTGATGGGCGTGTCCTTCCAGATCGAGCGCCTGGGCAACATGGTCCAGCATATGGGTCTTGCCGGAGCCGGTCATGCCGGTCAGCACAGTCCAGCGGCACTCGGCAGAGGCCTTGTCCTGGGTGTCGATCAGGAAACGGCGCAGCTCCTTGTAGCCACCGGCGACGCGGGGGCGAGTCACCCCGGCATCCGCCAGCCACTGTTGTACAGTTTGCGAGCGCAGGCCGCCGCGAAAGCAGTAGAGCAGGGCATCGGGCTGCTTGCGCAACTGCGCCAGCCAGCCTTCGAGTCGTTCGGCACGTACTGCTCCCCCCACCAGCTTGTGTCCAAGCTCAATGGCGGCGGCCTGACCCTGCTTCTTGAAGCAGGTCCCCACCTGGGCGCGCTCATCGTCTGTCATCAAGGGCAGGCTGGTCGAGCAGGGGAAGGCCCCCTCCTTGAACTCGATGGGGGCGCGCACATCAATCAACGGCACATCGCCTAAAAAAATCTGGGCGTAGTCTGTGGCCAGTGGCAATTCACTCATTGGACAATCTCGATAAAGCGGGTGCCTTCAAGGGGCTTGATCTGGCCGATGGGCGAGAGCGCAAGGCCAGCTTCGTGCGCGATGGCGAGCAGCTCGGCTTCGCTCTCTTTACCCACGGCAACCAGCAGGCCGCCGCTGGTTTGCGGATCGCACATGATGTTGCGGGTGCGATCGTCCATGGCATCCAGCTTGTGGCCGTAGGAGTCGTGGTTGCGCAGGGTACCGCCCGGTACGCAGCCCTCGGCGAGGTAGTAATCCACCTCATCCAGCAGCGGCAGCGCCTTGAAGTCGAGGCGGGCACTGACGCCAGATCCTTCACACATCTCCAGCAGATGGCCAGCCAGACCAAAACCGGTCACGTCGGTCATGGCGTGGACACCCGGCAGCTCGGCAAAACGCTGGCCAATCTTGTTGAGGGTGCACATGGCGTTGGGGGCCAGCTGCTCGTGTTCGGGCTTCAGCTTGCCCTTCTTCTGGGCGGTGGTGAGGATACCGATACCGAGGGGCTTGGTCAGATAGAGGGTGTCACCCACCTTGGCGGTGTCGTTCTGCTTGATGGCATTCAGAGGCACGATACCGGTTACCGCGAGGCCGAAGATGGGCTCGGGGGCATCGATACTGTGACCACCGGCCAGCGAAATGCCCGCTTCATGGCACACCTGACGGCCGCCGTCGATCACCTGCTGGGCCACTTCGGCGGGCAGGGTATTGATGGGCCAGCCGAGGATGGCGATGGCGACGATGGGCTTGCCGCCCATGGCGTAGATATCGCTGATGGCGTTGGTGGCGGCGATGCGGCCAAAAGTGAAGGGGTCATCGACGATGGGCATGAAGAAGTCGGTGGTGGAGACAATGCCCTGACCGTTGCCGATATCGACCACGGCCGCGTCATCTTTGCTGCTGTTGCCAACGATCAGGGTCGGGTCGTTGAAGCCCGGGATCTGGCTCTTGAGGATGGTGTCGAGTACCTTGGGAGAGATTTTGCAGCCGCAGCCAGCGCCGTGGCTGTATTGGGTCAGACGAATGGAAGACATACTTACCCCTTTTATTTGCAAACAGAGCAGAGGCTCTGTGGAGCCGTCTTGGTCAATGGGCGGCCTTGTAGAGAGAATGACAAGAAGCCGCAAATATGGGTGGCCTCGGTGCCAACAGGGGCAGCGATGACTGGCAGTTATGAAGGACCGCCAGGCCGGACGGGGAAGAAAAGGGCGACAAGGTGCGCCAGCGCAGCCCCGCCAAGGGCCACAGGACGGGGCATTATGCCACATTTGCCCCTTGGGGTTCGAACAGGAATTCACATAAACAGCAGGGAATTGCCCTCACTTCCCTGTCATCGGTCTGGATCCGGCGCTGACTGAATGATTGCAGTGCAGATGCAGCAAAAAGAACGTCAAAGAGACCAACAGCACGCAACAGCCGATCTACAACAGGAGAGCTTAGTGACCACCACACTTTTGGTTAACCACCCCATCACCACGGCGCAGTTCGCGGAGTTGTTGGCGCAGACCTCGTTGGGGGCGAGACGGCCGCTGGACCGTCCCGCCACCCTGCAGGGCATGCTGGATAACGCCAATTTGCTGATCACCGCCTGGCAGGGCGAGACCTTGGTCGGGGTGGCCCGTTCAGTGACCGATTTTCATTTTTGCTGCTACCTCTCGGATCTGGCGGTAGCCGAGTCGGTGCAGGGGCTGGGGATTGGTAAAGCCCTTATTCGCGAGACGTTTTTGCAATTGCAGCAGGGCTGCAAGCTGATCCTGCTGGCCGCACCGCAGGCAGTGGCGTACTACCCCAAGCTCGGATTTAGCCAGCACCCGAGCGCTTGGGTGATGAGCAGTCTGGATGAACTGGTACTGGATGAGTTGGCATAAGCCCGTCAACTCATCCAGACAGGGCGAGATTAACTTATCCGGCTTGCTCCAGCGCCGGTTGCCGCGCCTTGCCCCAGCGGCGCAGGCGCCGTTGCAGTGGCCGCTCCAGCAGGTTGTAGCTCAGCGCCGATAGCCCGATCAGCACCGCCAGCATCAGCAAGGTGGCCACTACCCCCAGCAGCGGGTTGGTCTGGCCATACCACCACTCGGTGAACCCCGGTGCCAGATAGTGGATGAGCTCGCAGCCAGTGAGCAGCACCAGCGCATGGAGCAGGTAGATGGAGTAGGAGAGATCTCCCAGCCAGTTGGTGAAGCGGTTATCCAAAAGGTGCAGCAGCGGGCTCTGGCGCTCCCCCTGGGCGGCTGAAATCCAGATCAGCAGCACGTAGGAGCCGATCAGCAGCAGTGTCAGCTGCGGCGTCATGGTGAACTGCATCAGTGCGAAGGGCAGCACAAAGGCGACCAGCAGCGGCAGATCCCGCTTCATCATGGGGAAGTTTTTCGCAGCCTTGACCCTCGGCAGCAGCCAGAGGCCGAGCACAAATTCGCTCACCCCGCGCCCCACCGCCAGCGCGCCGCTGGTGACATCCAGGGTGCCGCGACTGTGCACGATAAAGGCCAGCACCGTCAGCGCCAGCAGGGGGGCGAGATGGCTCCAGCGACTGCGGGTGACCGCCAGCGGAATAAGCAGCGGGAACAGCAGGTAGCTGATCCACTCTACGCTGAGGGACCAGGCGGCGAAGTTCCAGGTCAGCCCGTGATCGGTCACCACCTGTAGCAGCAGGAAGGCGCTCGGCAGCGCCTCGGCCGGGGTGAAGGGGGAGCCGAAGGGGGGCATCCCTTCCCACTCCCACATTTTGAACAAGGGGCCGGCATAGAAGCCGACCCCGTGCTGCGCCTTGTAAAGCTCCCAGCCGACCAGCAGCAGCAGGGTCACCAGATAGAGGGGGTAGACACGGGTCAGCCGCAGCCAGAGAAAGCGGCCATAGCTCACGGTGCGGGGCGTGCGGGTGAAGGCCTCGCCATAGACATGGGCCAGCACCACGCCGCTCAAAATAAAGAACAGGTCGACCCAGAGGTAGCCATTCTCGATGAGTTGGGTGTGGCCTGCGATCGACTCCATCCACTGGGGAAAGAGCAGCAAGCGGGCATGGAACAGCACCACCATCAGGGCAGCGATGCCCCGCAGCGGCGTTAACAGCGGCAATGATTGATTCATAACAGGATCCCTTGTGATGTTCAGCTTGGCCTGACATCGATTTTTGTTGTTGTACCGTCCATCAATCCTGATGGGACGGTTGCCCCGGCTTGGCTGCCGCAGGCGGAATCACACTACGGAAAAGAGAGCCATACGGGTGTGATTTAAATCATAAATGTGCAGTTATTGTGCAAAAAAATTTAAACAGATAAGAACGTGGGACGCAGGCAGGGAAAGAGGAGGAGAGAGAACACCCATAAAGCAGAGAGGGTGGTCAACGGAGCAAGGGGCAGGTCTATAGGCGTAAAGCAAAACAATCAGGCCCGCAAGGGGCCTGATTGATCACAAGGGGAGGGTGGTTGCCGATCAGCGGGCGCGTACCACCAGACCCTTGAGGTAGAAGCCTTCCGGATAGGCGGTACCGATAGGGTGATCAGAAGCCTGGGAGAGCAGCTCCAGGATCTGGGCATCGCGACCGGCATCGAGCGCTGCATCGGCAACGATCTTCTGGAACAGGCTCTGCTCCATCAGGCCGGAGCAGGAGTAGGTCAAGAGCACGCCACCCGGCGCCAGCAGTTGGAACGCCAGCATGTTGATGTCCTTGTAGCCACGGCAGGCACCCAGCAGCTGCGCCTTGCTCTCGGCGAACTTGGGCGGATCCAGCACGATGACATCGAATTTCTCGCCCTTTTCGCGGTATTCACGCAGCAGCTTGAACACGTCGTGACGGACAAACTGGGTGTTGCTGGTATCCAGCCCGTTCAGCTCGGCGTTCTGGCGGGCAATATCCAGCGCATTCTGGGAGAGATCGACGTTGACCACCTCCTTGGCGCCGCCCTTGAGGGCATAAACGCCAAAACCGCCGGTGTAGCAGAAGCAGTTGAGGACCCGTTTGCCTTCGGTGTATTTGGCGGCAGCCTGACGGTTGTCCCGCTGATCCAGATAGAAACCGGTTTTGTGGCCATTGCGAATGTCCACCAGGATCTTGACGCCACCGTTCTCTTCAATGACCACCGGCTCGTTCGGGGTCTCGCCATAGATAACGCCGGTGCGCTCTTTCAGCCCTTCCTTCTTGCGCACTGCCACATCGGAGCGCTCATAGATGCTGCACTCGGGGTAGAGGGTGCGCAGTGCTTGCGTTATCAGCTCACGCTGGAACTCGGCACCGGCAGAGAGGATCTGGCACACCAGAAAATCGGCATAACGGTCGATGGTCAGACCCGGCAGGCCGTCGGATTCGGCGGCGCAGAGGCGATAGCCGGTGAGACCCTGACGCTTGATCAGCGGATCGCGAGACTCCTGCGCATATTTGAGACGACGGATAAAGAAGTCGAGATCGACGGTCTCATCCTTGTCGAAGGTCCAGACTCGGGCACGGATCTGGGAGCTGCCTGACCAGGCGCCACGGGCGAGCCACTTGCCATCGTTGGCATAGATCTCGACGGTATCGCCGTCAATGGGGTTGCCCTGAACCCGCTCAATCCCCTTGGAGAAGATCCAGGGGTGGCGACGCAGCAGGGATTTTTCGCGGCCTTTGACGAGATAGATGGAAGCGCTCATGGATGTTTGCCGATGGTAGAAAGAAAAGGGGCCACATTCTATGTGCAATAGTGCGGCTAAGCCAGCCTTTGCTGGTATATGGCAGAGTGACGAATTGTACATCTGGACAACGCCCGAGTGTTGCATATGCAAGATTTGCAGAATCTCAATGTTGGCGTTTCACGCTGTTTATCTTATATGCCACAGTTGGTTGTGCTTGTTTTTTGTTCATTGCTGGTCGCTATGTGTGCGCAATGTAGTCAATAAAGCGTTTTAACCTTACTTTATAGTGATTTTCGCTAAAGAGTCATTTGATGATGTCGATAGTGGGGGAGACCATTTTGAATCTTTCCTGTATCGAGCTGTCCATGTTCCTCTCCATCGCTACTAATATTTCTGCCCTCAATGCTTCTCGCCATCTTGGTCAATCATCCAACACGCTGGATTCGGTATATCGACGACTCTCATCCGGCTTGCGCATCAACAGTGCCGCTGATGATGCAGCAGGCTTGCAGATCAGTAATCGCCTCACCAGTGAAGTGAACGGGACCAACACCGCTATTCGCAACGCCAATGATGGGATCTCGGTGATCAACGTCGCCGATGGGGCGCTTGATGAGTCGGTGAACCTGATGCAGCGGATGCGCACCCTGGCACTGCAGTCGGGAAGCGGTGCCAATACGGCAGAGGATCGCGTAGCCCTGAATGCTGAGTTCAAGCAACTGCAGTTGGAGATGGACCGGATTGCTACAGGTACCCGGTTTGCCGGACAGGACCTGCTGGCGGGGAGTTACGAAGGTATCTTCTTGGTCGGTGCCTATGCAGGACAGAATACCGTCATTACCGATCTCAATGCCCAGACCAAAAATCTGGGGGAGATGGAGTGGCAAGCGCGCAGTCCGGCAGGAAGCAAGCCAGGGGCGTATGACATTGCTGATCTCAAGCTTTCATCTCAGCCTATCACCCTTAATGGCGTCACTTTTGACAAGGACTATTCAACCCTGGAAGCGTTCGTGGCAGATATTAATGGCACCACCTTTCCCAATAATCAGGGGCCGGTACAAGCGCAACAACTGCCATTTTCAGTCGCCTCCGCGGTCGATTTATCCGCATTACCCTCCTATATCGATGTGGCGGGTCACTCTGTGGATTTGACCACAGGCATTGATATGACCGGATGGGATCCGGTCAATCCGACAGCAAAAAATAGTGCCATCATGGCAACCGTGGTTCAACGCATCAACAGTACTGCGCAATCGGCAGGTCTGAGTTTTTATGTGAGTGCCTCCAACAACAGCAATCCCGCCAGCAATGCGTTGACCATGCATAGCGCTCAGGGCAACAGCCTTGCGCTGGCCAATGGCACAACTCCCCCTCCGCAGCCAGCACCACCGGCGCCTCCGGTGATCAGTAGTTCCTCTCTGAGCGCTTTGCTACCCGACGTTACATCGACGACGTATATCGGTCAGATGGAGCTGCGCTCATCAGGCGACAAGTATTCCAATATTGATATGCAGGGATCCAGCTTGCATGCGCTTGGCTTTTATCAAGAGGACAAGAAGAAATATACCGTTGATAACATTGATGTCCTGAGTTACGACAACGCCAGCAGGGCCATCAAAACCCTGGATGTGGGTATGAAACAGCTGGGTGTTCAGCGCGCTCGGCTCGGGGCCCAAGCCAACGCGCTGGATTCACGGGTACGCAATCTGGCCAATGCCAATGAGAACCTCAGCGCTGCTCGCTCAAGGATCCGGGATGCCGACATGGCTGTGGAATCGGCGCGCTTGGTCAGCACCCAAATCTTGCAGCAGGCGAGTGCTTCGATTTTGAGTCAGGCAAACAGTCGCCCCAATGCGGCCCTGAGTTTGCTGCAATCCTGAGCGGGACTGCCAGCCGGCATAGCAATTGGTCGCTATCATTCATGGTCACTATCCATAAAGACAAAGAGGCCACCCAATGGGTGGCCTCTTTTCTTATTGCTTCTTGTTGCCGGATGTTATTCGGCAGCGTCAGAGAGTGATCCCCTTGAGTGCCTGGGTCAGTTCGCTGGCGGTGGCTTTCAGCCCTTGTGTGCCGGCTACCGAGGCACTGGCAGACTCCTCCACCTGCGCCGCTTCATGGCGCACCTGATCCAGATTGTGGGTGATCTCGGCGGCAACCGAGCTCTGCTCCTCGCTGGAGGTGGCGATCTGGGTGCTCATCTCCAGCACCGCATCGCTGTGGTTGCTCAGTTTTTCGATATCTAGCCCCACTTCGCTGATGAGCTGCTGGCTGTTGGCGGCGCGCCCTACAGTCTTTTCCATGATCTCGTTCAGCGCGCCGGTACCGGTCTGCAGCTCTTCGATCATCTGCTGGATCTCCACCGTCGCCTGCTGGGTACGGCTGGCGAGAGTACGCACTTCATCCGCCACCACTGCAAAGCCGCGACCCTGCTCACCGGCACGGGCCGCCTCGATGGCGGCGTTGAGGGCCAACAAGTTGGTCTGCTGGGAGATGGCGTTGATGACGTTGACCACCTCGTTGATCCGGTTGGCGTTGTGGGTGAGCCGCTCGACTGCACCGGAGGCGTTGCTAATCTCGTCGGCCAGAGTACGGATCGCTTCGATGGTGCGGGCTACCCGGTTGGCGCCATTGGCCGCCTCTTCGCTCGACTGGCGGGTCTGCAGCAGGGTGTCGTTGGCATTGCGCGCTACTTCGCGGATCGCCGCCGACATCTGCTCCATGGCAGTGGCCAGTGAATCCATGTGCTGGCGCTGGGAACGCGCCATGGTCTCGCCTTCGCAGGCATGATCACGAAACTCGTCGGCGGCCATGGTCAGCGCTTCGGCAGACTCTTCCACCAGTTTGACGATCTGGTGCTGGCGGTCGGTAAAGCGGTCGATGCTGCCCGCCAGGGTGGAGAACTCGTCCCGCACCGGGAAGAAGTTGAGACGGAAGGTGAGATCCCCGTCCGCCACGGTTTGCAGCGCCTTGTTGGTGGAGTAGAGCGCACCGGAGACAAAGGTCATCATGTAGTGGATCACCAGCGCCATCAGGGCGGCCAGCGCGCCGATCAGAAGCAGGGTCGAGCCCTGACCTTCCCACATGGAGAGGTTGCCGGTATCGAGATCACCGGTGACGTAGCCTGCCTGACCCGCTGGCGCGCTAAAGAGGTAGTGATCTCCTTGCTGCTGCAACCCGCTGCTGCCTTGCCGGGCCAGACGCAGATCAGCAGGCAATACCAGAGTGGGCTGCTGGCTGACCAGCTGCGCCGTGGTCTCGACCCGTTGCTGCAACTGCGCTACCCGCAGGGAGATCTCCTGCTGATGGCTGGCCGCCAGCATATACCAGCTGAGAAAGGCGATGATGAAGAGAGGTAACCAGAACGCGATATGGAATTTTTCACTGATGGTAAGGTGAATGAGATAGCGGTCAACCCACCGGAATTTAACTTCTTTCATAATGGAGCTGCATCCTGCAGAGATAGAGTGTCGCGCACATTATCGTCTCGGGAATTTTTTTCTTAAGCAGAAGGTGTGAGAAATGGGAGAGCAATCGTTTGTCATTCGGGTGTGGGGGCAGGTGCAGGGGGTGGGATTTCGCTATTTCACCCGCGAGCGGGCGCTGCAACTGGGTTTGCGGGGCCATGCCTACAACCTGGAGGATGGCTCGGTGGAGATCCTCATCAGCGGCCCCGCGCAGGGGGTACAGATGATGCTGGGCTGGCTGGAACATGGCCCGCGCACCGCTCGGGTGACCCGGATGGAGTATGAGGAGGCGCTGCCGCCCACCGGTCAGGGCTTTCACACCAACTGAAGGGGCGGGGATGAGATGGACGCTGACAAGGAAGGTCTGTTGCTGACTCAGGCAACAAGCTGGGTCGCCCGTTATCAGGAGGCGGCGCGGGCGGTGCGCGAAGAGGCCAGCGAACCGGCCGTGCATGGCTACCGTATCGCAGCGCGCCGCTTGCTGGCGCTGCTCGCCCTGTGGCGGCCACTCACCTATCATCCCGAGCTGGAGCGGCGTCTGCTGCGCTCGGTCGGGCGGCTCTCGGCGCTGCGGGATGCTCAGGTCTACGCCGAGCGTTTTGGCAAGCTGCCTGCCAGCACGGGCAATACCCACAAATCGGCCTGTCGCGTGCCCCTGTTGTCGCGGCGACTGGCCCGCTGGCTTGCAGCGGTGGCGCAGGTGCCGGATGCACGGGCATTGGCGTTCCTCTATCAGCAGCATCTGGCCCTGCGCCTTGATGAGGCGCAGAGCGCTCGCGATGAACCTATTCCCTGCGTTGGGAAATCTGCCTGCTCCCGTCAGCAACAGTTGCGCCGCTGGCATCGGTTGCGCCTCGAGATCAAGCAGGCCCGTTATGGCGTGGAACTGTTGCTGGATCTGGGGAGTGGAGATCCCGGCTGGTTGAGTACTCTGACTCACTGGCAGGAGCGACTCGGCCAGTTGCAGGATTGGCGTCAATGGCGGCGGAGGTTGCGAGCAGAGCAGGGGAACACCCGCAAGCAGACGAAACTGCGGCAGCAGTTGAAGGGGAAGATCACCGCCCGTTTGCGTCAACTAGACTGCCAGCAGGCAGAGCTGGTGGCGCTCAAACTGGCGATGCAGGCAGGCCACAACGTGGATGACATGCCAAGTCGGATGGTCAGGTATTCAGAACACAATGTATCGTCCGCCAAGTCAAGCGGTGGATAGCCCCGAGGCCGCAATCTACGAAAGTCATCCGCGACCAGCATCTACAAAAACTCTCCAAGCCACAAATGCGAGACAAAAAAAGAGAGGCCGTTTGGCCTCTCTTCTCTATCTGGCTGTGGTCGCAGTCAGCGATACGCTTACTTGACGCGCATGCCCGGTTGGGCACCTTCTTGCGGCTCCAGGATCCAGAGATCCTTGCCGCCCGGGCCAGCAGCCAGCACCATGCCTTCGGACATGCCGAAACGCATCTTGCGCGGCGCCAGGTTGGCCACCATCACGGTCAGCTTGCCTTCCAGATCTTCCGGGTTGTAAGCGGACTTGATACCGGCAAACACCTGACGGGTTTCGCCGCCGATATCCAGTTGCAGCTTGAGCAGCTTCTCGGCTTCCGGTACCGCTTCGGCCTTCTTGATCAGCGCGACGCGCAGGTCAATCTTGGCAAAATCGTCATAGGTGATGGTTTCGCTGATGGGGTCATCAGCCAGCGGGCCGGTCACTTTCGGTGCCTGCTCCTTGGCCAAGTCTTCCTTGGAGGCCTCGATCATGGCTTCAATCTTCGCCGGCTCGATGCGGGAGAAGAGGGCCTTGAACGGGGCAACGGTGTGATCGACCAGCGGCATCTCGATGCCATCCCAGCTGAGGGTTTCGGCCAGGAAGGCTTCGGCACGCTCGGCCAGCAGCGGCATGACGGGCTTGAGATAGGCCATCAGCACGCGGAACAGGTTGATGCCAACGGAGCAGACCGCTTGCAGCTCGGCATCCGCCCCTTCCTGCTTGGCGATAACCCAGGGCGCCTTGTCGTCCACGTAGCGGTTGGCCTTGTCGGCCAGCGCCATGATTTCGCGGATGGCGCGGCTGAACTCGCGGCTCTCATAGGCTTCCGCAATGGCGGTACGGGCATTGGCAAACTCGGCGTAGAGCTCGGGCTCGGCGCAGGTGGCAGCCAGCTTGCCGCCAAAACGCTTGGCAATAAAGCCGGCGTTGCGGGAGGCGAGGTTGACCAGCTTGTTGACCACGTCGGCGTTGACGCGCTGCACGAAATCTTCGAGGTTCAAGTCCAGATCGTCGATGCGGCTGTTGAGCTTGGCGGCGTAGTAGTAACGCAGGCACTCCGGATCCAGGTGGTTCAGGTAGGTGGATGCCTTGATAAAGGTGCCCTTGGATTTGGACATCTTGGCGCCGTTGACGGTCACATAGCCGTGCACGTTGACCTTGGTCGGCTTGCGGAAGTTGGCACCTT
The DNA here is from genome assembly GCF_051919165.1 of Aeromonas sp. 96A. Lineage (NCBI taxonomy): Bacteria > Pseudomonadati > Pseudomonadota > Gammaproteobacteria > Aeromonadales > Aeromonadaceae > Aeromonas > Aeromonas sp. 96A. The sequence continues at coordinate 440,241 of NZ_JBQBFE010000001.1, forward strand.
CCAGCATGGACGGCCAGAACAGGCAGTGGAAGTAGGCGATGTCCTTGCCGATGAAGTGGTAGAGCTCGGCGTCGGAGTCCGCTTTCCAGTAGCTGTCAAAGTCGATGTCGCCACGCTTGTTGCACAGGTTCTTGAAAGAGGCCATGTAACCGATGGGGGCATCCAGCCAGACGTAGAAATACTTGCCCGGGGCGCCGGGGATTTCGAACCCGAAGTAGGGGGCGTCACGGGTGATGTCCCACTGCTGCAAGCCGCTTTCGAACCACTCCTGCATCTTGTTGGCCATCTCTTCCTGAATGGCGCCGGAGCCGCGCACCCACTCAGAGAGCCATTTTTCAAACTGCGGCAGGTCGAAGAAGAAGTGCTCTGAGTCCTTCATCACCGGAGTGGCACCGGAGACGGCAGATTTCGGATCGATCAGCTCAGTCGGGCTGTAGGTGGCGCCACAGCTGTCGCAGTTGTCGCCATACTGCTCCGGAGATTTGCACTTGGGGCAGGTACCCTTGACGAAACGGTCCGGCAGGAACATGGATTTTTCCGGATCGAACAGCTGGGAGATGGTGCGGCTCTTGATAAAACCACCATTTTTCAGGCGGCCATAGATAAGCTCCGCCAGCTCGCGGTTTTCGTCGCTGTGGGTGGAGTGATAGTTGTCAAAGCTGATGTTGAACCCGGCGAAATCGGCCTGGTGCTCCTGAGAGACAGCGGCAATCATCTCTTCCGGGGTGATCCCCATCTGTTGCGCCTTGAGCATGATCGGGGTGCCGTGGGCATCATCGGCACAGATGAAGTGCACCTGATGACCGCGCATTCGCTGATAACGAACCCAGATATCGGCCTGGATATGTTCCAGCATGTGGCCAAGGTGAATGGAGCCATTGGCATAGGGGAGGGCGCAGGTTACCAGCATTTTACGAGGATCAGTTGCCATATTACGTTCTTGATGTGCTTGTTGGGATGATAGAGTGCCGTGCATGTTACCCGAATTGGGGGTAGCCTGCCTAGGGTTGTGGCTATGCCAACCTTGGCAGCACCTGCTGTTACGATGGCAGGCAAGCCACTGATTTGTGTGCGGTAACCGTTCACCTCAAGATAATGACAAGATAATGAGGAGTTAATGGTGATTGATTCAGTAAAACAGATCCTCGCCGAATTTAAGCCAGCAGGCTGGCACAAGGATCTGGTGGATGCCGGATTCGTTCGCGAGATCATCAATCAGGGTCAGGAGCTTACTATCCGGCTGGTATTGCCGTTTGCCGGTCTTTCGCTGCTCGATCAGCTCAAAGAGAACTACGATGCCAGACTGCGCAGCGCCACCGGTGCCGCCCGTATCGACTGGGCACTGGAGATTGACGTCGCCAGCATGCCGCGGGCGCAGGGCCTCAATGCCGTGCAGGGCATTCGCAACATCATCGTGGTTGCTTCCGGCAAGGGGGGGGTAGGCAAGTCCACCACCGCGGTCAATCTGGCGCTGGCCCTGCAAAAAGAGGGGGCGCGGGTCGCTATTCTCGATGCCGATATCTATGGCCCTTCCATTCCCACCATGATGGGCACCCTCAAAGAGCGCCCGGTCAGCCATGACGGCAAGCTGATGGAGCCGGTGATGGCCTGCGGCCTAAAGAGCAACAGCATCGGCTATCTGGTCTCCGAGCAGGATGCCACCATCTGGCGTGGCCCGATGGCGAGCAAGGCGCTGGCGCAGATCCTCCATGAGACCCGCTGGGGCGAGGTGGATTATCTGGTGGTAGACATGCCGCCGGGCACTGGCGATATCCAGCTCACCATGGCCCAGCAGGTGCCGACTTCGGCGGCAGTGATCGTCACCACCCCGCAAGATGTGGCGCTGGCCGATGCCCGCAAGGGGATCGCCATGTTCAACAAGGTCCATGTGCCGGTGCTCGGCATCATCGAGAACATGAGTTATCACGTCTGCAGCGCCTGTGGTCACCATGAGCCGCTGTTTGGTACCGGTGGCGGCCAGAAGATGGCAGAGCAGTATCAAGTGGCACTGCTTGGTCAATTACCGCTGCACATCGATATCCGCCAACACATGGATGATGGCTGTCCGACGGTGTTCGGCGCACCGGAAGGGAGCCTGGCTCAGGCCTATTTGAAGCTGGCGCGCAGGGTAGGGGCTGAACTCTTTTTCAGCGCAAAACCGATTGCGACCCCCCTCTATGCCATGGCGCTGGATGAATAATCGGCGGTCGGTCACTTGAAAGGGAATTGAGGGTGGGCATGACCCACCCTTTTTTATATAATGGATCGGTTTAAACCATCCCCACTGCTCTTCTCTTTTAGGTATTTGTCATGTCTGATACTCAACATTCGTGTGTGATCATCGGTATTGCGGGCGCATCTGCGTCTGGCAAAAGTCTTATAGCCCAGACCATTTATGAAGAGCTGGTGGCCGAACTGGGCGCAGGTCAGATTGGTGTGATCACCGAAGATTGCTACTACCGTGATCAGACCCACCTGACCATGGAAGAGCGGGTCAAGACCAACTATGACCACCCCAACGCGCTGGATCACGACTTGCTGGTACAGCACCTGAGCCAGCTGGTCAAAGGTGACGCGGTAGCCATTCCCCAGTACTCCTACACCGAACACACCCGGATGAGCGAAGTGACCCCGTTTGCGCCGCGCCGGGTGATCATTCTGGAGGGGATCCTGCTGCTGACCGACAGCCGTCTGCGGGATCTGATGGACGCCTCTATCTTTATGGATACCCCGCTCGACATCTGCCTGCTGCGCCGTCTGGTGCGTGATGTGCAGGAGCGTGGCCGTACCATGGACTCCGTGCTCAAGCAGTACCAGAAGACGGTGCGTCCGATGTTCCTGCAGTTTATCGAGCCGTCCAAACAGTACGCCGATGTGATCGTGCCCCGTGGTGGCAAGAACCGCATCGCCATCGACATGCTCAAAGCGCGTATCCGCCACATGTTGATTGGTTAAGATGAAACAAGCCGGGTGATGCCCGGCTTTTTTAAAAGCACAATTTGTCAGGAGAGTCGCCCAATGCGTCTGTGTGATACCGATATTGAACGCCATCTGGATGAAGGCAAGATCGTCATTGAGCCACGGCCCGGGGTAGAGCGGATCAGTGGTGTCAGTGTCGATGTGCTGCTGGGTAACGAGTTTCGGGTGTTTCGCGATCATACCGCGCCCTATATCGACCTGAGCGGCCCGAGCAGCGAGATGGCCGATGCCATCGATCGGGTGATGAGTGACGAGATCCACATCCCCGATGGCGAAGCCTTCTACCTTCACCCGGGTCAGCTGGCGCTGGCGGTGACCTACGAATCCGTCACCCTGCCTGCCGATATCGTCGGCTGGCTGGATGGCCGCTCTTCACTGGCACGCCTGGGTTTGATGGTGCACGTGACGGCGCACCGCATCGATCCGGGTTGGTCCGGTCGCATCGTGCTGGAGTTCTACAACGGCGGCAAACTGCCGCTGGCGTTGCGTCCGAAGATGAAGATCGGCGCCTTGAACTTCGAGATGCTCTCCGGCGTCGCGGCCCGCCCCTACAACAAGCGGGAAAATGCCAAGTACAAGAGCCAGCAGGGCGCCGTTGCCAGTCGCATCAATCAGGACTGATAACTGGCAACACGGCAACGATTCAAGGGAGCACAAGGTGCTCCCTTTTTGCATCTGGAATCAAACGGATATGGGGTTGATGGTGCTGGTCGGATGAGATTGGCGGGGTAGGGACGTTTTATCACCACTTCCGCCCGTTTTCCTGTCATAAAAGCGTCATAAAAATGAAATTATTGGCTTAATTGTCAGCTATTTTTGCCCTTTCCCGCAATCATTGATGGCTTTAATTAATCGATGGCAAGCCTCATGAAGACTGGCTCTAGGATATTTTTTTCCAAAAAGCTCTTTTTTTTTATGGCTGAAATATTTCAATGGTGGCTATGGTGTTGGCCGCCATCTGGCATAATCCGCCGCAACTCATAAACAGGCTTTTTTTTATGTTTGAAATGTTTAGTGGTTTGGGTTTGTGGTGGTCAATCGGTTTGGTATTGGCCGTTTTTTTTGTGCTTGCCTATGAATTTATCAACGGCTTTCACGATACCGCCAACGCGGTAGCAACGGTTATCTATACCAAGGCGATGCCAGCTCACCTGGCGGTCGTTGCATCGGGGATCTTCAACTTTTTTGGCGTCATGTTCGGCGGTCTGGGTGTGGCCTATGCCATTGTCCATCTGCTGCCCATCGACCTGCTGCTTGGGATGGACTCCACCCAAGGGTTGATTATGGTCTTCTCCTTGCTGTTTTCCGCCATCGTGTGGAACCTGGGCACCTGGTTCTTCGGGATCCCGGCCTCCAGTTCACATACCTTGATCGGTTCCATTTTGGGGGTAGGCGGCGCCTATGCCTGGATCACCCATAAACCGGTGACAGAAGGGATCAACGTGGGCAAAGCGATCGACATCATGCTTTCCCTCATCATCTCTCCCACCATCGGCTTCATCATCGCGGCACTGCTGCTGCTGGCGATGAAGCGCATCTGGACCAGCAACAAGATCCACAAAACACCGGAAGAGCGTCAGCTGGTGGATGGCAAGAAGCACCCGCCGTTTTGGGCGCGTCTGACCTTGGTGGCCTCGGCCATGGGCGTCAGCTTCGTGCACGGCTCCAACGATGGTCAGAAGGGGATCGGTCTGGTGATGCTGGTGCTGATCTGCATGGCACCCGCCTATTTCGCACTGGACATGAACAGCCGCGCCTATGATCTGGACCGGACCCAGGATGCCAACCAGCGCATCATGGAGATCTACCAGCGCAACCAGTCCGCCCTCTCTGGCGTCATCAACTTCTCTGCACCGGCAACGGCTCAGGAAGAGCTGATGACCCACTGCTCCGCCGATGGCGTGCTGCAGGCGATGGCCACCCTGGATGCCCGTCTGGGTGCCGTGCGTACTTATGACCAGATGAGCCTGACCGACCGCCGCGAAGTGCGTCGTCTGCTGCTCTGTATCGATGACACCGCCCGCAAGGCTGCCAAGCTGCCGCTGCCCGCCAAGGAGCTGACCGATCTGGCCAAATGGCGCAAGGATCTGACCGCGACCGCTGAATACGCACCGACTTGGGTGATCGTTTCCATCGCGCTGGCGCTGGGTTGCGGCACCATGGTGGGCTGGCGTCGTATCGTTCATACCGTGGGCGAGAAGATCGGCACCACCGGCATGACCTACAGCCAGGGCATTGCGGCCCAGATCACGGCAGCAACCTCCATCGGGGTCGCTAGTCTGACCGGTATGCCAGTGTCCACCACCCACATCCTCTCTTCTGCGGTGGCGGGGACCATGGTAGCCAACAAATCCGGCCTGCAGAGCCAGACCATCAAGACCATCCTGATGGCCTGGGTGCTGACCCTGCCGCTGACAATGCTGCTCTCCGGTGGCCTGTTTATCGTCAGCCACCATCTGTTTGGTGGATAACATCGCTATTTTTTCTAAGGGCCTGCGGGCCCTTTTTTCATATCTGCGATCCGCATTAATATGCCAACAAACATGTTTATGTACTAAAGCTATCAACAGTCGTGATGCTGAACATTAACGCTTGGAATGAACTTTCTCAGGGATACCCAAAGCGCAAACACAGAGTTGAGTACGGCGTTTTCCTATAGCAACACTCCTTTCAAAATCCCGTTCATGTAGTGACTGATGATGGCCCACTATCTTGCGTGAGTACGCATCCGTCACCAGGCTCAGGTACAGCGGCCCGCTCCTGGCGGGCAGATAGGTGATATCTGCGACCCAGACCTGCTCCGGGACCACCGGTGTGACCTGCTCTGGCCCCGCCTTGAGCAAGTTGGGATGACGATAGAAACGGTGAAAACTGTGGGTGGTCTTGTGATACGCCCGCTTAGGCTGCACCAGCAGGCGGTGTTCGGCCAATATTTGAAACAGCCTGTCCCGCCCGACCTTGAGCCCGCCATCATCCTGACCCTGCAGCAGATAATGCCGCCTGCGAGTGCCCACCCGAGGTTGTCGCAGTCGAACCTGACGCACAAAGCGCACCACCTGCAGCCCTTGTGCATGGCGCTCGTCGGCGACCCGATTGCGCTTGTAGTAAGCCTGCCGGCTTATCCCCAGAAACAGGCAAGCCCTGACAATGGTCTTGCCGCTGCGAGAGGACTTGCCGGGTCGCTTTTTTACGATGGAGACGCCGTAGTCATTCTTCAGTACATCGACGACGGCCTCAAAGAACTGGGCCTTCTGGCTCATCAGCGCCAGCTGCTGCTCGAGCTCCTTGATACGCTGTTCGGGCGTCTGGTTGTCGGGGTCAGGCATGGTGATGCTCCTGCCGGCGCGCACAGAAGCCCCCTGGCTCCAATCTTGCCGACCATGTTTACGCAACCATACCAGAACGGTGGAGCGGCCCTGAATGCCATAACGCACCTGAGCCTGTTTGTAGGTGAGCTCGCCTTTTTCAATCTGCTCGACCAGTGACAGTTTAAAAGTCAGCGAGTAATCGCGCTGTGTCCGTTTCACACCTTGTCCCATCGGGTTCTCCATTTATTGGGGGAAAGGTGTAAACCATATTCAGGACGGGACACGAGAAATAAAAAAGCCACACCGGTTGGTGTGGCTTTTGTTTAGGAGGTCAACCAGGGTTGCTTAGGGGCGACCGGCCGGGCAGGTGGCCACGTTGACGGCGGCAGTGCTGCCACCATGACGACCTGATGTGCTCACCTCGTTGCGTACCAGCGGCGGGTAGTTAACCGGCTCACGAGCAGGCAGGGCAGGGGCTTCGGCAGGGGTTGCCATCGGGGCGGATGCTTTGCGGGCACGAGCCAGCAGGCCGGCACCGTGAGCTACCTGTTTGGTCACGACCGGAGTCTCTTCCACCACAACCGCAGCGACAGGTGCCGGGGCTTCGACAACAGCAACTGGCATTTCGACTGCAGCCGGTTCAGCTTCCACGACAGGAGTGCTGACAGCAGGGGCTTCTTCAACAACCTGAGCAGTTTCAACGACTTCAGTGGCAGCCATGTCGACAGCCGGAGCGGCGACAACTTCCGGCTCTGCTGCAACCACGACTTCTGCAACAGCTGCAACAACCGGGCTAGCGATCAGATCTGCTTGAGTTGCTTCGACCTGGGCAGCAGCCTGCTCGGCAGCTTCTTCAGCAACGGCTTCGACAACCACATGCTCGGTCAGTGCCGCAGAAGCTTGCAGGGCAGCTGCGACGGCTTCAGCGCTCGGGATGGTAACAACAGGCACTACCGGCTCTTCGACCTGCGCTTTGGCAATATCTGCCTGAGCTGCGGTGGTCAGAGTGGTGGTATCTTGCTGTTCTTCGTCACGCTGGCTGCGGGCATCTTCGTTGATGCGCTTGCGGCGCTGACCTTCGATACGCTGGCTGCGCGGAGTGCGGCGTGAACGGCGCTGGCCTTCACTCTGCTCTTCCTGCTCGTTACCCACGGTGGCATCGATCACTTCAGCTTGCGCTGGTACTTCGTCAACCGGCAGGGCAGGGGTGTCAGCAGCGGCGACATCGACGCGGATCTGCTTGCGCAGTTGGCGACGTTCGCGGCGCTCGGCTACTTTCTGCTCTTTCTCCTGACGTGGCTGGGCAGCAGATGCATCGACGGTATCTACTGCGTCAACAACGACTTCGGCGCGCGGCTCACGGGGAGCACGAGGTTCACGGGCCGGACGTGGCGCACGTTCCTGACGCGGCTCGCGAGGCTCGCGCTCCTGACGGGGTTCACGTTCCATGCGTTGTTCGCTGCGTACTTCGCCACGAGCTTCACGCTCCTGACGAGGCTCGCGCTCTTTGCGGGGACGGCGATTGCGGTTTTCACCAGCTTCCGCATTGTTGCGGTTGCCACGATTGTCGTCACGACGAGGACGCTGACCACGGCCACGACCTTCTTCGCGCTGATGACGCTGACCCTCTTCCTTGCGAGCTTCGCGAGCAGCCGGTTTATCAGCCGGAGCTTTTACTTCGGCAGGGGTTGCATCGCTGCTGAACAGGCCGGTAATGCCTTTGATCAGCTTGCTGAAGAAACCTGCTTCGGCAGGTGCAGCGGCAACGGCCGGGGCTGTCTGCTGCTGTGCTGCAACTGGCGCGGGTTGAGTCGGCTGGGCAAAGCCTTGCAGCAGCGGTTGCTCACGCTCGATCACCTGAGCTTGCTTCGGCTGGTAGACCGGCTTGGCAATCTCGGTTTTCAGCTCATAGCTGGCCGCTTCAGGGATCTCGTTCTGACGAATACGAGTCACTTCGTAGTGCGGGGTTTCCAGATGCTGGTTCGGAATGATGTAAACACGCACATCATTGCGCTGCTCCAGACTGGCGATGGCGGCACGCTTCTCGTTAAGCAGATAGGCGGCAACATCCACCGGCACCTGACCGTGAACCTGCTCGGTGTTGTCCTTCATGGCCTCTTCTTCGATGAGACGCAGGATGGACAGGGCGAGGGATTCGTTGTCACGGATCACGCCCTGACCCTGGCAACGAGGGCAGATATGGCTGCTGGATTCGTTGAGGGAGGGGCGCAGACGCTGGCGAGACATCTCCAGCAGACCGAAACGGGAGATCCGACCCAGCTGGATGCGGGCACGATCCTGATGAACCGCTTCACGCAGACGGTTTTCCACTTCGCGCTGATGGCGAACCGGCGTCATGTCGATGAAGTCGATTACGATCAGGCCACCCAAGTCGCGCAGACGCAATTGACGGGCAATTTCGTCGGCGGCTTCCAGGTTGGTTTGCAACGCAGTCTCTTCGATATCGCCGCCCTTGGTGGCGCGGGAGGAGTTGATATCGATGGAGGTCAGCGCTTCGGTCGGATCGATAACGATGCTGCCGCCGGAGGGGAGGCGCACTTCACGCTGGAAGGCAGATTCTATCTGGCTCTCAATCTGGAAGTGGTTGAACAGGGCAACTTCACCCTTGTACAGCTTCACACGGTTGAGGAAATCCGGACGCACCAGCTCGATATGGGCCTTGGCGCGTTCGAAAATCACCGGATTGTCGATCAGGATCTCGCCCACATCGCGACGCAGATAGTCACGGATGGCACGCACGATGACGTTACTTTCCTGGTGGATCAGTACCGGCGCGGCGCGCTCCTGGGAGGCCTTGTGGATGGAGTCCCAGTGATTGAGCAGGACGTTCAAATCCCACTCCAGCTCTTCTGGCGACTTGCCCACACCTGCGGTACGTACGATCAGGCCCATGCCTTCCGGCACGGTCAATCCGCTCAGGGCTTCTTTCAGTTCAGTCCGCTCATCACCCTCGATGCGGCGGGAGATACCACCGGCACGGGGGTTGTTGGGCATCAGTACCAGGTAGCTACCTGCCAGGCTGATAAAGGTGGTGAGGGCTGCACCCTTGGTGCCACGCTCTTCCTTGTCGATCTGGACGATAACTTCCTGACCTTCGCGGACCACTTCTTTGATGTTGGGACGACCCTGATAGGAGTAACCGGAGGGGAAGTAATTGCGGGCGATCTCCTTCAACGGCAGGAAACCGTGGCGCTCGGCGCCGTAGTCGACAAAAGCAGCTTCAAGGCTGGGTTCTACGCGGGTGATCTTACCCTTGTAAATGTTCGCTTTCTTCTGCTCGTGTCCCGGACTTTCAATATCCAAATCGTAGAGCTGTTGTCCGTCAACCAGCGCTACGCGCAACTCCTCTTCTTGAGTTGCGTTGATAAGCATTCTTTTCATTGAGTTCTCATTATTGTGTCATTTTGATTTCCTCCATCTGGGTCCTGCCAGCGCCGGCCTCGGGTCTTCAGCATACTGGGGCAACCTCCCGGTTGGGGTATGCATGAGGCGCAAACTAAGGGCGTTCTGGTCATCACTTCTCGAGAAGGAATGAATAAGGATGCCGAAATGGAGACAAATAAACGGTGATGTTTGTGTTCTCCATGCGTTGTACCTCGCACCCGGGAACCGTCATGTTCTTGTATACACGGTGTTTCGGGATTGGGTGGCATACTTTTTGGCCACTTAGTACAAGGCTTGAACACAATGACAAAACCTTGTTTATTATCCCATTTAAACCTCTTTTATAGCAAGGCGCCATTTTTCAACAAACCAGCAGCCAAGGGGCGCTGGCAGTGGTAAAATCCGCGCCATGACACAGATACATCAACAAGTGCAGCTGCTCACCATCGAAGCTGAGCATGACGGGCAGCGCATCGACAATTTTCTCAAGACTCAGCTAAAGGGCGTCCCCAAGAGCCTGATCTATCGCATCCTTCGTAAAGGCGAAGTGCGAGTAAACAAAAAGCGCATCAAACCGGAGTACAAACTCTGCGCAGGTGACGAGGTACGGGTGCCCCCCGTGCGCGTTGCCGAGAAGAATGAGCTGCCTTCGGCAAACCTCGGGGTTATCCAGCGTCTGGAGAGCCAGATCCTGTTCGAAGACGATGCCATGATCGTGCTGAACAAGCCCTCCGGCATGGCAGTACACGGTGGCAGCGGTCTGAGCTTTGGCGTGATTGAAGGGCTGCGCGCCCTGCGTCCGGAAGCCCGCTTCCTCGAACTGGTTCATCGACTGGATCGCGACACCTCTGGTGTATTGCTGGTTGCCAAAAAACGCAGCGCCCTGCGCAGCCTGCATGAGCAGTTGCGCGTCAAGACCATGCGCAAGCAGTATCTGGCGCTGGTGCGTGGCAAGTGGCAGGCTCACGTCAAGGTGGTTAATGCGCCGCTACGCAAAAACGACCTGCAATCCGGTGAACGGGTGGTGCGGGTCAGTGCCGATGGCAAGCCCTCCGAAACCCGGTTCCGCATCGTGCGTCAATTTGCCGAAGCGACTCTGGTCGAGTGCAGCCCCATTACTGGCCGTACCCACCAGATCCGCGTGCACACCCTGCATGCCGGTCACCCGATCGCCTGTGACGATAAGTACGGTGAAGCGGCGTTTGACGAGAAAATGCGCAGCCAAGGGCTAAAACGGCTCTTTTTGCATGCCTGGAAGCTCAGCTTCACCCATCCGGCCGATGGTCGCGAGATGCAGGTAGAAGCGCCGCTGGCACCTGAACTCGACAACTTCCTCAACGGCTTGCCACGCTGATGCAGGATATCCGGCTCGCCATTTTCGATTGGGACGGTACCCTCATGGATTCGGTGGGCAGGATTGTGGCCTGTGTGCAGGGGGCCGCCAGAGATTGTGAGCTGGCGGTTCCTGCACCAACCCAGATCCGGCAGATCATCGGATTGAGCCTTGATGTCGCCATGTCCCGTCTGTTCCCTTTAAGTAGTGGTAGTGGTAGTGGTAGTGGTAGTGCCTTTGATGAGCGCCAGATTGCCGCACTCATCGATCGCTATCGTCATCACTATCTGCACGATGCGACCCCCAGCCCGTTGTTTTCCGGGGCAGGGGAGTTGCTGCATGATTGGCGGTCACGAGGGCTGCAACTGGCCGTCGCGACCGGCAAATCACGCCGCGGGCTGGATCGGGTATTGGATGAGACCGGACTGCGCCCGTTGTTTGTAACCAGTCGCGGGGCCGATGAGGCTCGCTCCAAGCCTGATCCGCTGATGCTTGAGCAGATCCTGGACGAGCTGGGGCTGTCACCCCGGCAGGCGGTAATGATCGGCGACTCTGTTCACGATATGGCGATGGCCGAGGCGATCGCCATGCCGCGCATTGGCGTTACTTGGGGTGTAGATAGCCGCGATGCCCTCAGTCGTCACGGACCTGTAGCGGTGGTGGACTCCATGACGGCTCTTCGCGCGCTGTTGTAGACGCCTCTCTTTAAGAGACATCAATCTGATTGATAACAGAAGCCCGGTGTATTGACCGGGCTTTTTATATCCTCGATCTAGCTTATTTATTCGTCCGCAATCAGGGCAGGGCAATACCGTGGCGCTCCAGCAGCTCGATCAGGCCGATCAGTGGCAGACCGATCAAGGCGTTAGGATCGCGCCCCTCCAGCCCCTTGAACAGCACGATGCCCATCCCTTCACATTTGAAGCTGCCTGCACAATCTAGGGGCAATTCAGCTTCTACATAGCGGCGAATGGCGGCTTCATCGAGGTTGCGAAAATGGACGGTGAAAGGTTCCACCAGTTGATGGGCCTCACCGGTTGCGGCATTTACCACGCACAGGCCGGTGTAGAAGGTGACGCTGCGACCTTGAGCCGCCATCAGCTGGGCGATGGCATTGTCTATGGTGCCCGGTTTGCCGAGGATGTGATTATCGCAGACACACACCTGATCAGATCCGATGATCAGCCCGTGATCACGACTATCTGCAATGGCCTGGGCCTTTGCCCGGGCAAGTCTGGCCACCAGCTCCTGAGCGGATTCATCTGCCAGTGGTCGTTCGTCTACGTCGGGAGCCGCACATTCAAAGGGGAGATCGAGCTTCTCCAGCAGGGCTTTGCGATAGCGAGAAGTTGAGGCGAGGATCAGATTCTGTGGCATAATCAGGTACCGATGAAAGCGAGTACCGGCATTCTAGGGACTTGTGACGTTAAAATCATCGGCGGTAAGGACTTTTTCCTTTGACTATCAGTTGTTGGACCTATATTATTCGCGCCCTATGCAAAAGGTGAAGTTGCCCGTTAAGGTTGATCCAGTCCGTAGTGCCTTGAAGCTGCTCGATTACATCGGGATAGTGGAAAAGTCGCAGATGCCCAGGCTGGAGGAATCAACCGCTGGCTTGCAGAGTGATATCGATGTATCACTGCACTTTGGCAAAGATGTCCAGAAGTTGACCGTTATGAAAGGCACTGCCCATGCCAAGGTTGACCTGGTTTGCCAACGTTGCGGAGAGACATTCGAACACCTCTGTGAAGCTGAATTTATCTACACTCCGCTGTTCGAAAGAACAAACGAGGAAGAACTGCCGGAAGCTTATGAGCCCATTGAGTTGGACGAAAACGGCGAGATAGATCTTCATCAAATCCTGGAGGATGAACTCATCCTCTCGTTGCCTCAAGTCGCAATGCATTCTCTGGATGCATGCCCGAGAGGAAACATGGAGATGACTTGGGGTGAAATCGAACCTGCTGATGAGCGGCCGAATCCCTTTGCAGTTCTTGAAGAGCTTAAACGTAAGTGAATTTAGGAGTTAGCCTACAATGGCCGTACAACAGAACCGTAAAACCCGTGCCAAGCGTGGCATGCGTCGTTCCCACGATGCGCTGACCACCGCTGCCCTGACTGTTGATCAGACCAGTGGCGAAATCCATCGTCGTCACCACGTGACTGCCGATGGTTTCTACCGCGGTAAAAAGGTAATCGCTTAAGGATTGCCTTTGTCTACGCAAACTGTCGCGCTAGACATCATGGGGGGAGATATTGGCCCCTCGGAAACAGTGCCTGCCGCCGTGCAGGCACTGTCTCTTTTACCCCAGCTAAAACTGATCCTGGTCGGCGACCAGCACCAGACCTCTTCTCTGCTGCAGCAACATGGCTTGCTGAATCATCCCCGCGTTCGTTTCGTACATGCATCCCAGGTGGTTGGCATGGGCGATAAACCGATCGTGGCGCTGCGTACTCTGAAAGACTCCTCCATGCGGGTGGTGCTCAATCTGGTGAAAGCCGGTGAGGCCGATGCCTGCGTCAGTGCCGGCAATACCGGTGCGTTGATGGCGATGGCCAAGTGCGTGCTCAAATCCCTGCCAGGGGTAGACAGACCCGCCCTCATCAAGGCATTGCCGACATTGAGCGGCAAACGTACCGTGATGCTGGATCTAGGCGCCAACGTCAGTTGCGATGCGGATACCTTGCTGCAGTTTGCGGTGATGGGCTCTGTCGTTGCCGAAAAGGTAGAAGGCATTGCATCCCCCCGTGTTGCCTTGCTCAACATCGGCGAGGAGGAGATCAAGGGCAACGATCTGGTGCGCCACAGTGCCGAATTGTTGCGTCAGTGCCACGCGCTCAATTATGTCGGGTTTGTCGAAGGGGATCGCATCTTCAGCGGCGACAGCGACGTGATCGTCTGCGACGGTTTTGTCGGCAATATCGCCCTCAAGACGGCAGAAGGGGTGGTGCGGATGATGGCCCAGCTGGCCGGATATCCCCGCAAGAAACGCACTTTTCTTGGCCGGATCGCCGGATTTATGTTCAAACGACGTTTTTCTTACCTGAACCCCGACCAGTATAACGGGGCAAGTCTGTTAGGATTGCGCGGCATTGTGGTAAAAAGTCATGGGCGGGCCGAACGGCGCGCTCTGTGTAATGCGATCCTGCTGGCCGCACAAGAGGCCAAACATCAACTTCCACTGCAAATAGCAGATCGCCTTGAAGCTGTCTTCTCTGACAGGGATCTATAAGAACTCTATGCATAGCAAAATTCTGGGTACTGGCAGCTACCTGCCGAGTTCAGTGCGTACCAACGCCGATCTCGAGCAGATGGTTGAGACCAGTGATGAGTGGATCGTGGAACGCACCGGTATCCGTGAGCGCCGTATTGCCGGGGCTGACGAAACCGTTGCCACCCTCTCTTACCAGGCCGCCCTGCGCGCCCTGGATGCAGCCGGTCTGACCGCTGCCGATCTCGATATGATAGTGCTGGCCACTACCAGTGCTGAAAATGCCTTCCCGGCTGCCGCCTGTGAGCTGCAGGGGCTGCTCGGCGTTCCGGGCATTCCTGCCTTTGACGTGGCTGCTGCTTGCGCAGGCTTCACTTATGCGCTCTCCATTGCCGATCAGTTCGTCAAATCCGGCGCAGCCCGCCATGTGCTGGTCGTTGGGGCCGATGTGCTCTCCCGCATGTGCGATCCGCAAGATCGCGGCACCATCATTATTTTTGGTGATGGGGCAGGGGCCGTGATTGTCGGTGCCAGCGAGACGCCGGGCATCCTCTCTACTCATCTTCATGCCGATGGCCGTTATGGCGAGCTGCTCAAGCTGCCGCACCCTCGCCGCGGCATGCCGGGTGCCGAGCTCGAAGCCTATATGTACATGAAGGGCAACGATGTCTTCAAGGTCGCTGTCACCCGTTTGAGCGAGATCGTCACCGAAACCTTGGCCGCTGCTGGCATCGAGCCGAGCGAGCTGGACTGGCTGGTGCCGCATCAAGCCAACTTCCGCATCATCAGCGCCACAGCCAAGAAGCTCGGTATGAGCCTCGATAAAGTGGTACTGACCCTCGACAAGCACGGCAACACCTCTGCTGCGTCCGTCCCTGTCGCCTTCGATGAAGGGGTGCGGGATGGCCGGATCAAACCGGGTCAGCTGGTACTGCTGGAGGCCTTTGGCGGCGGTTTTGCCTGGGGCTCGGCGCTGGTTCGCCTCTGATCTTCGGCGGGATGGTGTCTCCATCATCCCGTCACCGATTTCATTTTTGTCTTATCTAAAAGGAATCAATGATGACCCAATTTGCCATTGCCTTCCCGGGACAAGGTTCCCAGTCCGTTGGCATGCTGGCCGAGCTGGCCGAACAACATGCCGTGATTAAGGAGACCTTCGCCGAGGCGAGTCAGGTGCTGGGTTATGACCTGTTTGCCCTGGTGATGGATGGTCCGGTTGAAGATCTGAACAAAACCTGGCGCACCCAGCCTGCACTGCTGACTGCCTCTGTCGCCCTGTGGCGCCTGTGGCAACAGCTGGGTGGGGCAACCCCTGCCGTCATGGCGGGTCACAGCCTGGGTGAGTACTCCGCGCTGGTTTGCAGCGGCGCACTCGATTTTGCCGATGCGGTCAAACTGGTCGAGCTGCGTGGTCTGGCCATGCAGGAAGCGGTACCGGAAGGCACCGGCGCCATGGCGGCTATCATCGGTCTGGATAACGAATCCATCGCCGCCAACTGCGAAAAAGCGGCACAAGGGCAGGTGGTCTCTCCGGTCAACTTCAACTCCCCGGGCCAGGTGGTTATCGCCGGTCACAAAGAGGCCGTTGAGCGAGCCAACGTGTTGATGAAAGAGTCGGGCGCCAAGCGTGCGCTGCCGCTACCGGTCTCCGTGCCGTCTCACTGCGCGCTGATGAAACCTGCCGCAGAAAAACTGGCAGCTGCGCTGGACGGGATCGAGATCAAGGTTCCAACCATCGCGGTCATCAATAATGTCGACGTATCCTGTGAACAGGATCCGGCCGCCATCAAGCAAGCGCTGGTACGTCAGCTGTTCAGCCCGGTTCGTTGGACCGAGACTGTCGAGCAGATGGCCAACGAGGGGGTTACCCTCGAGATCGAGATGGGACCGGGCAAAGTGTTGACCGGGCTCGCCAAGCGTATCGACAAGCGCGTGGAAGGTATTCACGCCAACGATGCCGCCTCTTTCGAGCAGGCGCTGGCCCAGATCAAGTAAACAGGAGCAAGAGATGAGCTTTACCGATAAGGTTGTGTTGGTGACCGGTGCCAGTCGTGGCATCGGCCGTGCGATTGCCGAAACATTCGTGGCCCGTGGCGCGAAAGTGGTCGGTACGGCGACCAGCGAGAGCGGTGCCGAGGCGATCAGCGCCTATCTGGGCGACAATGGTTGCGGCATGGCACTGAACGTGACCAGCCAGGAATCCATCGAAGCCGTCTTCGCCGCCATCAAGGCGCGCTTTGGCGACATCGACATCCTGATCAACAACGCGGGGATCACCCGTGACAACCTGTTGATGCGGATGAAAGATGACGAGTGGAACGAGATCATCGATACCAATCTGACCTCGCTTTACCGTCTGAGCAAACCGGTGTTGCGTGCCATGATGAAGAAACGTCACGGTCGCATCATCAGCATTGGCTCCGTGGTGGGAACCATGGGCAATGCCGGTCAGGTCAACTATGCTGCCGCCAAGGCCGGTCTGGTTGGTTTTACCAAATCGTTGGCGCGGGAAGTGGCATCCCGTGGTATCACAGTGAACGCGGTTGCCCCCGGTTTCATCGAAACCGACATGACCCGTGCCCTGAATGACGATCAACGTGCCGGCATCATGAGTCAGGTGCCTGCCGCCCGTTTGGGTGATCCAAAAGAAATTGCCGCAGCTGTGGTATTCTTGGCTTCTGATGAAGCAGCCTATATCACCGGCGAAACCCTGCATGTTAATGGCGGGATGTACATGGTGTAATCAATTTGTCGTGAGATCTGTTCAAATTTGCGATAGTACGCCGAAGTTTGGCACATTTCGTGGTTTGACCAGCGGCAAGCTACTTGCAAACTCACGTCAATTGAATAAACTACCCCAACCAGACGCAAATAGCGTATTTTTAAAGGAAAATTCAGGTCATGAGCAACATCGAAGAACGCGTAAAGAAAATCATCATCGAACAACTGGGTGTTAAAGAGGAAGACGTTAAGAACGCTGCCTCCTTCGTCGACGACCTGGGCGCTGACTCTTTGGATACCGTTGAACTGGTAATGGCGCTGGAAGAAGAATTCGATACCGAAATTCCTGATGAAGAAGCCGAGAAGATCACCACTGTTCAAGCGGCTATCGACTACATCACCGCTAATCAGGAATAAGTTCCTGTTCTGAAAGAAGCGGCCCAAGGGCCGCTTCTTTTGTATTTGTTCCTTTTCAAAACACCTCTCGGAGACTACCTCAGTGTCAAAACGCAGAGTCGTGGTGACCGGCTTGGGGATGCTTTCCCCGGTGGGTAACACTGCCGAATCCAGCTGGCAAGCACTGCTCAACGGGCAGAGCGGCATTTCCCTTATCGAACACTTTGATGCCAGCGAGTTTGCAACCCGCTTCGCAGGTCTGGTCAAGGATTTCGATCCCGAGCAGTACGGTATCAACCGTAAAGACGCTCGCAAGATGGATCTCTTCATTCAATACGGCATCGCGGCCGGTATGCAGGCGCTGGATGATTCCGGCCTGACCATCAATGAAGAGAATGCCGAACGTGTCGGCGTGGCGATTGGCTCCGGTATCGGCGGTCTGGGTCTGATTGAACAGAACCACGAAAGTTTGGTCAACGGCGGCCCGCGCAAGATCAGTCCCTTCTTCGTTCCGTCCACCATCATCAATATGGTGTCCGGTCATCTTTCCATCATGAAAGGTCTGCAAGGGCCGAACATCGCCGTGACGACCGCCTGTACCACTGGTACCCATGCCATCGGTATGGCTGGCCGGATGATCGCTTACGGTGATGCCGACGTGATGGTCGCCGGCGGTGCCGAGAAAGCCTCCACAGCGATGGGGATGGGTGGGTTTGCTGCCGCCAAGGCACTCTCCAACCGCAACGACGAGCCACAAAAAGCGAGCCGTCCGTGGGATAAAGATCGCGATGGTTTCGTGCTGGGTGACGGTGCCGGTGTACTGGTGCTGGAAGAGTACGAACATGCCAAGGCCCGTGGCGCCAAGATCTACGCCGAGCTGGTCGGTTTTGGCATGAGCGGTGACGCGTACCACATGACTGCGCCTCCCGCAGATGGCAATGGTGGCGCTCGCGCAATGAAAAATGCCATCAAGGATGCCGGCATTGCCCCCGAGCAGATTGGTTACATCAACGCGCACGGTACCTCCACCCCGCTGGGTGATGTGGCCGAGCTGCGTGGCATGAAGTCGGTGTTTGGTGAGCACGCCAAATTTTTGATGATCAGCTCCACCAAGTCCATGACCGGTCACCTGCTGGGCGCCGCTGGTGCCATCGAGGCGATCATCACCGTGTTGGCCCTACGTGATCAGGTGGCTCCGCCCACTATCAACCTGGACAACCCGGATGATGAGTGCGACCTGGATCTGGTGCCCCATGTGGCCAAGTCAGGCAGCTTCGAGTACGCCCTTTCCAACTCGTTTGGTTTTGGCGGCACCAATGGCTCACTGATCTTCAAACGCGTATAATTTGCCGCAGGGCAAAGACACAGGCCCGATACTGCCGGTATCGGGCCTTTTTTATCGGAGGGATCCCTTTGCTTATCAATGGCATGAAGCTTGATACCATCTCGGCCCATGATCGGGGGCTGGCCTATGGTGACGGCCATTTCACCACCATGGCGGTCAGGGAAGGTCGCGTGTTGCAGTGGCCTGCCCATCTGGCACGGTTGCAGCAGGCGAACAACCGGTTGGGATTGGTTGAACCGGACTGGGATCTCTTGACCCGAGAGGTTGAAGAGATGGTGGCCGACCAGCCACAATGCGTGGCCAAGGTGATCCTGACCCGCGGCGAGGGGGGGCGGGGCTATGACGGCAGCGGATGTCAGCACACAACCCGGATTGTCACTCTGGCGCCGTTTCCCACTCACTATGGCCAGTGGCAACAGGAGGGGATCGAGATGGTGGTGTGCCGCCAGCGGATCGGTGATGCTCCCATGCTGGCCGGGCTTAAAACCTTGAATCGTCTGGAGCAGGTATTGCTGAAAAGCGAACTTGTCAGCCGAAATGCAGTCGAAGGGATAGTGCTTAACAGTCGTGGTTTTCTCATTGAAGGGGTCAGTGCCAATCTGTTTTGGCGTCGGGGCAAGACGGTGTTTACGCCCGATCTCGCCCGCGGTGGTGTCGATGGCATCATGCGCCGCCAGGTGATGGCGATGTTGAAACAGATGAGTATTGAGTTGCGTGTGGTAGAGGCTCCGCTGGAGTCACTATGGCAGGCGGAAGAGGTGTGGCTCACCAATACCCTGATGGGGGTCGTGCCGGTCAATGGCATCGAGGATATCCATTATCCCACAGCGGTATTGAGTCGCCGTTTACAGGAGCGTTTGGTCATTGAAGTTTAATCGGCTTTACACCCTGCTCGCGGGGGCGGCACTGACGGTAGCCGCTGCCGGGGGCTATGTACATTACAAATGGCAACAGGTAGAGACGCTCACCAACAAGGGACCGACCCGGCTCTTTACAGTGGAGAAGGGCGCCCATGCGGCGCGCCTCATCGCCGAACTGGGGGAGGGTGAAACCAGCCCCTGGGCGGTGCGGCTCTGGCTGCGCAGCCATCCCGAACTGGTGGCCATCAAATCGGGCACCTATGAAATCAAGGAAGGGGCCCCTCTCAAGGAGACCCTCTCTCTGTTCGCATCGGGCAAGGAGTTTCACTTCAGCCTCACCTTCGTCGAAGGTTCCCGTTTCGAGGATTGGCAGAAGCAGCTCTCCAGCGCCCCATATCTTGAGCGGTTGACCGTCGAGCAATCAGAAGCCGACCTGGCGCAGGAGCTCGGCATCGAGAATGGCAAGCTGGAGGGGTGGTTCCTGCCGGAAACCTACGCCTATACCACCCATGCCAGCGATCTCTCGATCCTGCGTCGTGCCCATCAGGATATGGAGGCTTTCCTGCAGCAGAGCTGGGAGAAACGTCAGGCCAACCTGCCTTACAAGACCCCCTACGAGGCGTTGATCATGGCCTCCATCATCGAGAAAGAGACCGGTCAGCCGGACGAGCGGGCACAGATCGCCTCGGTGTTTGTCAATCGTCTGCGTCTGGGCATGAAGTTGCAAACCGATCCCACCGTCATTTACGGGGTGAAGGATCGCTACGATGGCAATATTCGCCGCAGCGATCTGACCGACAAGAATCCCTACAACACCTATGTGATCGACGGCCTGCCGCCCACGCCTATTGCCATGCCGGGCAAGGCCTCCATCGAAGCTGCGCTTAACCCCAAATCGACCGATTATCTCTACTTTGTCGCCAAGGGGGGCGGTGCCCACTATTTCTCCAAGACCCTCGATGAACACAATCGGGCGGTTCGCGAATACATATTGAAGAAACCCTAATGTCTAAATTTATTGTGATCGAAGGATTGGAAGGGGCAGGGAAGAGCTCGGCCGTTCGTTATGTGACCGACTATCTACAGCGTCACGGCATCAACCGGATCGAGTGCACCCGTGAGCCGGGTGGTACGCCGCTGGCCGAGCGGATGCGAGCTATCGTCAAAGAGGTGCACGACGAGCGCCTCACCATCGAGGCGGAATTGCTGCTGATGTATGCCTCCCGGGTACAACTGGTGGAGACCCGCATCAAACCCGCACTGGCCGACGGTGTCTGGGTGGTGGGGGATCGCCACGATCTCTCCTCCCAGGCCTATCAGGGGGGGGGACGTGGCATCGATGCTGCTCTTATCGGTGCCATCAAGCAGGCAGTGCTCGGCAACTTCAAGCCGGATCTCACCCTCTATCTCGATATCGATCCTGCCCTTGGCTTGCAGCGTGCTCGCCATCGCGGCGAACTGGATCGCATCGAACTGGAGCAACTGAGCTTCTTCGAGCGTACCCGAACTCGTTATCTCGAACTGGCCGCCAAGGATGATTCCATTGTGGTGATCGATGCGGCGCAAACGCCGGAACAGGTCAAAGCTGCCATCGAGTGTGCATTGGATCACTATCTGTCGAACGAGTCGCTATGTATCCCTGGCTGATCTCAGACTGGCATGCCCTGAGCCAGACGGCACAGTCCGGTCGTCTCGGCCACGCCTGGTTGTTGCTGGGCGATCCCGGGCTTGGCAAGGAGCAACTGGCCGAGCGACTGGCGCGTTTACACCTTTGCCAGCAACCGGATCGCGGAGAGCCGTGCGGCCACTGCCACTCCTGCCAGCTGTTTGACAAGGGCAACCACCCGGATCTCGGCACCATAACGCGTGACAGCAAGACCATCGGGGTCGAGGCCATTCGCGAGATCTGCACCCGGCTGCAGGGTTCTGCCCAGCTCGGCCGTGGCAAGGTGGTGATCATTCCTGATGCGGAACGGATGACCGAATCGGCAGCCAATGCCTTGCTGAAAACCCTGGAAGAGCCGGCCGGCGACAGCTTGCTGTTGCTGATTGCCTCCCAGGTTTCCCGGTTGCTTCCCACCATTCTCAGTCGCTGTCACAAACATGTCTGTCAGTTGCCTGCAGAAAGGGAGACAGTACGCTGGTTGGCCGAGCAGGGTCATCAGGCCACTCTGGCTCAGGTGCGGATCTGTCAGGGTGCCCCGCTGCGGGTACTCGACTATATCGAGCAGCAACAGGATGGGACTCGCCGCGAACTGCTGGAACAGTTTGTCGCCCTGAGTCAAAGTCCGGTCAAGGCAATGGCTTTGTGCAGCCAGCTTGGTCAGGAGACGCAGGTCAGGTTGCACTGGTTGCAGCTCTTCTTGTGCGATGCCCTGAAAACCCAGGCAGGATGTGGTCACCATCAGCTGGCAATGCCTGATCTGGCCATCTTGAGTCAGCGGTTGGCGGAGCAGCACTCCAGCGAAAAACTGCTGGCAACAGAACAAGATCTTGTTGCCCTGAAAGCGGCATGCCAGCCGGGTCAGCTCTCCAATCCCACCATCCATCTGATGAACTGGCTCAGTCGCTGGTTATAAGTACCGACAAGCAGAAAGGTTTTATATGTTACTCGTTGATTCCCACTGTCATCTCGATCGCCTCAGCTATGGCAGCAAGCAGACCAGCATGGCTGATGTACTGGCCAAGGCCGCGAAACTGGACGTGGGATATTTTCTCTGTGTCAGTGTGACTCAGGCACAGTTCCCGACCATGCTCGAGGCGATCGCTCCCTATCCCCAAGTGTTTGCCTCTTGCGGGGTACACCCGCTCAATCAGGAACCCGGTGTCGATGCCGAGTTGCTGCTCAAGCAAGCTGCCGATCCACGTGTGGTGGCCATCGGTGAGACCGGTCTCGATTACTTTTACTCGCCCGAGAACAAGGAAGTTCAGCAAGCCTCTTTCCGCGAACATATCCGGGTTGCTCGCGCGCTGAACAAGCCGCTGATCATCCATACCCGCGATGCTCAACAAGATACCTTGCAGATCATGCGTGAAGAGGGCGCTGATCAGGTTGGCGGTGTGCTGCACTGCTTCACCGAATCCCTCGAAATGGCAGAAGCAGCAATGGCGATGGGGTTCTATATCTCCATCTCCGGGATCGCCACCTTCAAAAATGCGTCCGCCCTGCAAGAGGTGGTCAAGGCTCTGCCCCTCGACAGATTGCTGGTCGAGACCGACTCACCCTATCTTGCCCCCGTACCGCATCGGGGGAGGGAGAACGAACCAGCCTTTGTGCGAGACGTTGCGCAGTTTATTGCTGACCTGCGTCACATTCCGCTCAATGAATTGGCAGAAGCCACCAGCCGGAATTTCTTTGAACTGTTCAAGCTGGCGAAAAAATAATCCCCAAGCCCCGTTATTCGGGGCTTTTTAATTTTCAGATACCAAGCTGATTACCCACCTGAATATCAATACCGAGCTACGTTATCTCTCACTTCTTCCTGCCAATTTTACATTTTCGTTTTTGCTAAACCGGGTCGAATGATATTCCTATGTTTCCTTTATTCAGCGTGGTCAATGGGTATTAAAATAGGATGATCTAAGTATCGATAATATTCATTATCGATACTTGATGTGTGTGGAGGATCCTGTAAGATCCTATCAAACTTCATATGAATCATAGTGTTCCGTGGCATATCCATCCTTATCCAATCCGGCTCATCAGTCACTGCAGACTGTTTTCGATGCACAGCTAAATAGTCGGGCACGCCGCTTTTTGCGCAGTGCAAAAGCGGATTCCACCCTCAATGCCTATCAGGCGGATACCCGTATTTTTGTCTTCTGGTGTCAATTGCACGGGCTGGATCCGCTGCAAACCACCCATCACGACATCATGAATTTTCTCGCTGATCAGGCCGACGGCGTATTGGCCGACTGGGTATGGCTGGATAAAGAGGAGGGGAAAGGAGAACTGCGTAATGGCGAGCCTCGAAAACCAGCAACCCTGGTGAGACGGCTGGCGGGGATCCGTTATGCCTTCAAGCAGAAAGGCATTCACCCCATGCCCACCGAACATCCCGAAATCAAGGAGATGATGCGCGGTATTGTCAGGTTGGGGGATAACCGTAAACGCAAAACCGGCGCCCTGACGCTGCAACCATTGACCCAGGTGCTGGATGGCATCGACACCAATGACCTCGCGGGTTTGCGTGATCACACCCTGATACTGCTGATGTTCAGTGGCGCCTTGCGCCGTTCGGAAGCGGCCCGAATTGAAGTGAGCGATCTCGATTTTATGGGGCAGGGGATCCGCCTTCGCCTCAAACCGAGCAAACATCAGCTGCATGAAACCGAGATCGCCCTGATCCCGGGCAAGCACTACTGTCCCGTCTCGGCACTGCAAAAGTGGCTACACAAAAGCCGGATCAGCGAGGGGCCGCTGTTTCGGCGCATGAACCGCTGGGGTCAACTGATGGCTGAACCACTCGGCCCCCAGGGCATCAATCTGATGATCAAGCGGCGAACAGGCCAAACCATCGACGATCTCTACGTCAGTGGCCACAGCCTGCGCCGTGGATTTATTACCTCGGCGGTGACTGCCGGCAAGCCGATGAACAAGATCATAGAAGTCACTCGCCACAAGGATATGCGAACCCTGCAGGAGTACTTCGATGACGCCCACAAATTCTCCGATCATGCCCTTGATGGCTTGCTTTGACACAACTGCGTCACTTCATTTTTTATGTTAAATGATATCTTGTTGATCTGATGATATATTTGCCGTGCAGCCAGCAGCCCAAAGGGGAAGGGTATCTTCCAATGGATAATGGCATGTGATGAGAGATAACAAACTCGGAAACGTAATATCGCAAGGACATATGAGCCAAGAAATAACAGTGCGTGAAGAGCAAGAGGTGGGGCCCCAAAACAATGCCGAGCGGCAGCGCCAACATGTAAAACGCAAGCAGGAGACCCATACCCGGCTGCAATGCTGGATCAGCAATCGCCACGCCGAACGATTGGCCGCACTGGGTCTTCATCTCGAAGACAGTCAGGCATCACTCATCGAGCAGGCGATCGATCTGCTCTACCAACA
Source organism: Aeromonas sp. 96A (assembly GCF_051919165.1). Lineage (NCBI taxonomy): Bacteria > Pseudomonadati > Pseudomonadota > Gammaproteobacteria > Aeromonadales > Aeromonadaceae > Aeromonas > Aeromonas sp. 96A. The sequence continues at coordinate 464,877 of NZ_JBQBFE010000001.1, forward strand.
TGAGCTGGGTAGAGAACCTCCGTTTGAAAACAGAGTCGCTACACAGCTCGAAGAGACCGTTGAATAGACACAAGAGTGAAGTAACAGCGAAACGTGAACAGATAAAAAAAGCCAGGTACGAATTCCTTGTACCTGGCATAGGGGAATTGGCTCCTTGCAGAGCCGTGCGCTAACTGGTGTTCGGATTGCCTTAAGCTTAGACAAGGCTCAAGGCTTTTCAAGATCCGAAGAAAAGTTCAACCAGAGTGTGGGTATTTCAGACTCGTTCAAGTGCTGATGCACCGAACGACCCACTACGCATTGAACAGATTGTTGTCACGCACCAGCTCGCGGGGAAGGGCATTCTTGACCCGACTCCCCACCCATTTCCCCATGCCCAGGGTATGCCCCTGATAGCGGACGATCACCTCGCCAGTGCCAACATCCTGTTCTGGCCAGACATCCCGCCCCATCATGAATTCCCGCGCATTGGTGCTATCCAGCTCAACGACGCCCTTGCTCGCTTTATCGCCATAGGCCAGTGCCCACTCATGAGTGAGGCGATAACCTTTCTTGAAGGTCTCGGCCAACTTGATGCCGATGCGATCGAAGCGCAGCTTGCCCTGCACCTGATCAAACAGCTGGGGGAAGAGCCAGATCTCGTCATTGCGGCCAAACAGTTGACCCTGTGGTGCCACCCCGAAGTTGGCTTCGATCTCGCGCAACATGGGTTCCGCCTCTTTGGCAGGAAGCGGCGCAAAAGGGAATTTACCCAGCTTGCCAGGTTTGAACATGGTGTTGGGCACCGAGTGATGCTTGCGCAATCTGGCGACGAAAAAGCCTTCACTATCGAAGATCTGGGGCCAAACGTGCAGGTATCCTTCGTATGTACAGGCCTGCTCTGCATGGGGGAACAGGTCTGCCAGCGAGTCAAAACTCAAGGCATCGCCAAACTTGTCCAGCAGGGATTGGCAGACCGCCTGATTCTCCTGTTCACTCAAGGTACAGGTGGAGTAGACCAGTACGCCACCCGGTTTCAAGGCATGGAAGGCACTCTCCAGCAGCCCCTGCTGCACCGCCGCGATCTCGTCGATGCTCTCGATACTCCAGTTGCGCAGTGCATCTTCATCCTTGCGCACCGTACCTTCACCGGAGCAGGGGGCATCGAGCAGGATGGCGTCGAAGGTCTCCGGCAACCACTGGCCAAATACCTTGGCATCAAAATGGGTCATCCCCACATTGGTCACGCCGCAGCGCTGGATATTGGCGCTAAGCACTTTCAACCGGCTGCTGGAAAACTCGTTGGCAACCAGCATTCCCTGATTGTTCATCAGGGCCGCGATCTGGGTGGTCTTGGAGCCGGGGGCCGCCGCTGCATCCAGCAACATGCCATCCGCTTTGATCTTGTCGCTGGCAAAGAGCGCCGTCACCGGCAGCATGGAGCTCGCTTCCTGAATGTAGAAGAGCCCGCTCAAGTGCTCGGCGGTGTTGCCAAGGGGGACGGTTTCATCGCTGCGGGTCAGCCAGAAGCCGGTATCACACCAGGGCACAGGGTCGAGCTGCCAACCCAGTGGCTCCATCTGGGCGACGAAATCCGAGACGGCGATCTTCAAGGTATTGACCCGAATGCTGCGGCGCAGCGGACGTCGACAACTGGCCACAAACTCATCCATCGAGAGATGGGCCGGCATGATGGCCGCAATGTGACGTAAAAAGTAATCGGGAAGGAAGGTGTTGTCGTGCACTGTGCCGTCTCGTTGACCGAAAAAGAGGGGCGATATCCTACCACAAGGCTAAGAATATTCTGAATCTGAACCCTATCAACAGGCACCGGAATATAAAAAAGCCCGGCACTGTGCCGGGCTTGGATGAGATACAAAGGGAAGAGATCAGGGCTGGATACGCGGACTCCACTCCAGCCACTCTTTCTCGGCCTTGCCATAGAGCGGATAGCTGTGGCCAGCCTTGACGGTTGGACCCATCTCTCTCTCCGGCGTATTGAAAGCAATGCCGCCGGCCAGCAGGCTCTGCACCGTCTCAACTTCGATAGTGCCGCCGGTCAGCCCGATATCCGCCTTGACCCCGGAGACATTCCAGAAACGGGAGTTGGCCCGCACCAGATGGGCATACTCCTGATCTACGTTAACGTCGATCACCACCTCGCTGCCATCCCGAGCCAGCGCCACCTTGGTGACACTGCCCACCACCATCTTGCGAAACAGCAGCGGACTGCCGACGCTCAGGCCATTGACGGAGGGGCTCTTGAGGGTCAGGGCCAGACCCAGAGGACCGGTCTGACTCAAAGGGAAACGATCTTTGCCAGCGCCTTTACCGGGTTGTGCTTCTACAAACGCCCCCTTGATCAGGGTATCGAGGTGAGCGACACCGCCCAGCCCCAGCTTGGCCTGCACCAGAGTAAAGCGGGCACCGGACTGCAGGAAACGCTCGGCGTAGTGGCCATCGAGTTCCGCCTTGAAGATCACCTGACCCAGTGACGGCTCCAGCTCGATCTCTTCAATTTTGCCGATATCGACACCGCGATAGCGGATCGGGCTGCCAATCCCGAGCCCCGGATTGCTCTCTGCCACCAGTGACAGCTGGCGCACCTTGGCCTTGGCTTGCTCCCTGGAATCGAACAGTTGATGACTGCTGCGGCCATTGGCCAACCGATCGAACTCGATGGCACCGCGCAGCAAGGTACCGAGGTTGCCCACCTTGACCTGCACCCCATCGACCCGCACCTTGGTGTCGATGGCCGGTTTTTTCCAGAACTGAGGTTGCTGGGCGAGGAGGGGAGCATAGACCCCATCAATCTCGAGTTCGATCTCGACCCCCTCTTTGGCGGCGCGTAGCTGTTTGACCTTGCCCGCTTCCAACCCCAGATAGAGCACAGGCGAACCAATGCCGATGCCATCGGCCTGATCTGCTTTGAGCAACCAGCGCTTCGGCTTGGCATCACGGGTACCGAGCAGTGCCAGCTCCTGACTCGGGTAGAGACGGTTAATCCGCTCTCCACTACTGGCTTGTATCAGCTTGATCCCGCCTCCCAACCAGGCACTGGCCGGACTGGTTTCTACTTTGATGCCGCTCAGATCGGCATCGATCTGCAACGGGGCGGCGCGATAGAAGCGGGCACGATTGAGCAGATGGCCATAGTTCGGCGCCATCATCAGCTCAACGCTGGCATTGCCGCGCGCATCCAGGGTGAGCTGGCTGATGCGGCCCACCTGCAATCCCTTGTACCAGACAGGTGCATCCTGATTGAGCCCCGCCAGATCGTCAGCCTGCAGCACCACCTTGGTGCCGCTCTGGGGGGCGCGATCGGTCAGGGTCATCTTCTGTACCGGTTTGCCCGCCACATAGTCGAGGCGAATGGCCGGGCCGGAGAGCAGGCGATCTGCATGCTGCACGCCGGTCGCGGAGAGGGAGACGCTCTCCCACACCAGTTGACTCTTGTCGGTAATGCGGTAAGCCTGCTCCGGGTTGATCAGCGCCGTCACCACCCTGCCTTTGTCGGTGAGGTGAATGGGGTCGATACGACCAATCTCGATCCCCTCATAGAGGATGGGCATCCCCTCTTTGACCGGAAGATCGCCAGCCGCAATGTCGATACGCTCGCCACGCGCCGCTTCCGCCAGCCCTTTATAGAGGACGAAGGTCTGTCCCTTCTCAGGCTCCGGTGAATCTTTGGGCGAGTCAAAGGCAATGCCGCCGCTCAGAATGGAGGTGAGGCTGCCGGCCTCGACGCTCACCCCGGCCAGACTGAAGGAGCCCTTGATGCCACTGATGTTCCAGAAGCGGGTATCAGCTTTGACCAGATGTTCGAAACGCGGCTCGATCACCAGATCCAGAATGACGTTCTGGTTGTCTTGACCCAAGCGGGTATTGATGACGCTGCCCACCTCGATACCGCGGAAATAGAGCTTGGCGCCAATCCCCACCGAACCCAGCGAATCGGCAGTCAGGTGCAGCATGCGTCCCTGTGCCTGATAGCCGGGGGGAGGGCCTTCCAGTGCATCAAAGGTCTCCTCCAGCGGATTGCTTTCACGCCCCGGTTGCAGGTTGATGTAGTTGCCGGAGACCAGGGTATCGAGTCCGGAGATCTCGGTAAGCGACGCCTTGGGGCTCACCAGCCAGAAGTCGGATCCCTTGCGGATCAGCGGTCTGGCACGGCTGTCAATCTTGGCCATCACCGCAATCTTGCGGCCATCTTCAGCCAGCTCCAGCTCCTGCACCACGCCGATGGCCACCCCCTGATAACGAATCTGGGTTTTGCCCGGCAAGATGCCGTTGCCCTGGGCGAAGTTGATCTGGATAAGCTGGCCACGGCTCAATACCTGCTGATAGAGAAAGCCACCTGCCAGCAGCAGGGCTATCAGGGGTAACAGCCAGACCGGCGATAACCAGCGGCGCTTTTCGATGACGGGTTCAGCCCCGATCATAGTGACTCCTTATTGGCTGGATTAAACAGCACATCAGACAAAAACAGAGAAATCATCAACGGGCCGCCTTGTCCCACAGTAAGCGGGTATCGAGCATGCGGGCCGACATCATGGTCAGCACCACCACACCGGCAAAGGCGGTGGCCCCCGGGCCTGCGCGAACACTCAGCAGCACACCCCGATCGACCAGTGCCACCATCAGCGAAATCACGAACAAGTCCAGCATTGACCAGCGACCGATAAAATCGATCACCCGATACATCACCAGCTGGCGCTTGCGCCGCACCGGTTTGGCCCGCTGCAACTGCCAGCAGATCCAGCCCAGCCCCAATATTTTTCCCACCGGCACCAGTATGCTGGCGGTGAGGACAATGGTGGCAATCCCGCTCATTTTGCTGCGATAGAGCATCATGATACCGCTGAAGATGGTATCTGACTGCAGTAACCCCTTGTTGTAGAAATGGGTAATGGGCAACAGATTGGCAGGCAGCAACATGAAGGTGGCGAGCGCCAGCAAGCCCCACGACCAGGCGAGGGAGCGGGGAATGCGCACCTGCAATTTGCTGCTGCAACGGGGGCAGACTGCCCCGGTTTGATAGCGCACCAGCAAACCACAGGTATGGCAGCGGCAGAGCCCCATCTCACGGGCGCTGGTCATGTTCCGGCTCCTTTAACGGGATCCTCGCCCAGTAGGGGGCGGGGTCAAACAGGATCAGCAGGGTCATGTTGAGCAGCATCAGAATACCGAGGCTGAGCAAGCCGCCACCGAGGCGCACATCGGCGATGTCGATCAGTTTGAACAGGGCAACCAGCAGGCTGACGATATAGACCTCCAGCATGGCCCAGTGGCGAAACACCTCGACCAGCTTCAAGGTGACGGGAAGAATGTGCCAACGTTTGGCCAGACCCGAAGCCAGCGCAAAGATCCCCGCCAATAACCCCACCGGCGCCAACACGGCGCACCAGAGCACCAGGCTGGCTACCCACCATTCACCTTCGCCAAACAGTACCAGGATACCGCGCAGCAGGTCGGCGTCGGTGTTGACCCCCGCCAGCCGCAGATAGATCAGCGGCTCAAAAAATGCGGAGGGCAGCAGCAGAAATCCGGTGATGGTCAGGGCCATCAACTGGGAGGGACGAAAGGCATAACGGCCATAGAGATGCTGGTGACATCGCGGGCAGTGGGCATGGCGACGCAGCGGCAGCGCTTTGCGCTGGATCAGCAAGTCGCACGCCGGACAGACAATCACGGAACCGGGCTCCATCATACAATTCAACCTGTTGAAGGAATTGGTGAAATTTACCCTAAAACCGGTTTCCTGTCTTGCCTGCGGCCGGAATGTTACGAAAGTATAATTGACGTTAACGTAAACGTGATATTAGATAGCCAGACTAGACAGGTGAAAGGAGTCATGATGTCCAGTTTGCCCCCCTCGGCAGGCCTGCGCTTTCGCACCGCCCTTGCCAATGAACATCCCCTGCAGATCGTCGGCACCATCAATGCCTATATGGCGCTGATGGCCGAACGCAGCGGTTTTCAAGCTCTTTATCTCTCCGGCGCCGGAGTGGCCAATGCCTCCTACGGCTTGCCGGATCTCGGCATGACCTCACTCAACGACGTGCTGATCGATGCCGAGCGGATCACTGCTGCCACCCGAGTGCCGCTACTGGTCGATATCGATACCGGCTGGGGCGGGGCATTCAATATCGCCCGCACCATTCGCGCGTTCGAGCGGGCCGGGGTTGCCGCCGTGCACATGGAAGATCAGGTGGCCCAAAAGCGCTGTGGTCATCGTCCCAACAAGGCGGTGGTCACGCTTGAGGAGATGTGCGATCGCATCAAGGCCGCAGTGGATGCCCGTGAGAATAGCGAGTTCGTCATCATGGCCCGCACCGATGCACTGGCGGTGGAGGGGATGGAGTCTGCTCTTGAACGCACCGCTGCCTATGTGGCCGCCGGGGCCGACATGATCTTCGCCGAGGCGGTGACCGAGCTTGCCCAGTACGACCAGTTCAAGCAGGCGGCCAAAGTGCCGATCCTCGCCAACATGACCGAGTTCGGCAAAACCGAGCTGTTTGACAAAGAGCTACTGGCCGCCCACGGGGTCGACATGGTGCTCTACCCCTTGAGTGCCAACCGGGCCGCCAATCAGGCCGCCCTCAACGTCTATCACCATATTCGCCAGGATGGCCATCAACGGGCCGTCGTGGAGACCATGCAGACCCGGGAGTCGCTCTACGACTTCCTCGGATATCACAACTACGAGCAGACACTGGATCGTCTGTTTACAGCCAAGGAATAGGAGGCAGCTTATGGGACAGCAAAAACCGTTGGGTGGGGCAGGTCTGCGCGGGCAGAGTGCGGGGGAGACCAGTATCTGCACAGTAGGCAAGAGTGGCACCGGTCTTACTTATCGCGGCTATGACATCAAGGAGCTGGCCGATAGCGCCCAGTTCGAAGAGGTCGCCTATCTGCTGCTCAAGGGGGAGTTGCCCGGTGAGCAGCAGCTTGACGCCTACAAGCGCGAGCTGCGCCGCCTGCGCAGCTTGCCTCAGCCGCTGCTGGAAGTGCTGGAGCGGATTCCCGCCGATGCCCATCCCATGGATGTGCTGCGCACCGGCTGCTCCATGCTTGGCGATCTGGAGCCGGAAGATGGTTTCGAACATGAGCATGAAGTGGCGGATCGGCTGCTGGCCGCCTTTCCGGGCATTCTGATCTACTGGTACAAGTTCAGTCACGAGGGCGTTCGCATCGCCCTCGACAGCGACGAGGAGTGTATCGGTGGCCACTTTCTGGCGCTGCTGCACCAGAAGGCACCGAGCGAGCTGGAGCGGCGGGTGATGCATGTCTCTCTCATCCTCTACGCCGAGCATGAGTTCAACGCCTCCACCTTTGCGGCGCGGGTCTGCGCCTCAACCCTTTCCGACATGTTTTCCTGCATCACCGCCGCCATCGGTACCCTGCGTGGCCCACTGCACGGTGGCGCCAACGAGGCGGCCATGGCGATGATCGAACATTGGCAAGATGAAACGCAGGCAAGGCGCGAACTGCTGGCCAAGCTGGCGGCCAAGGAGAAGATCATGGGTTTTGGCCACGCCATCTACCGCACTTCTGATCCGCGCAACGTCATCATCAAGGAGTGGTCGGCCAAGCTTGCCGAGGCGGTGGGGGATGATCGCCTCTATCGCGTCTCCTGCGAGGCGGAGAAGGTGATGTGGGAGGAGAAAGAGCTCTTTCCCAACGCCGACTTCTTCCATGCCAGCGCCTATCACTACATGGGGATCCCGACCAAGCTGTTCACCCCCATCTTCGTCTGCTCGCGGGTCACCGGCTGGTGCGCCCACGTGATGGAGCAACGCGAACACAACCGGATCATCCGCCCGAGCGCCGATTATGTCGGCCCGGCCCCCCGTCACTTTGTCTCCCTACAACAACGATAAGGAAATCACGATGTCCGCCAACGTCGACGTCAACCACCGACCAGACCCCGATCAGGTGCTGGTCGATATTGCCGATTATGTCTGCCACCACCCCATTACCAGCCAGGCGGCCCTCGACACCGCCCGCTACTGCCTGATGGACACCCTTGGCTGTGGCCTGCTGGCCCTGCGCTTTCCGGAGTGCACCAAACACCTTGGCCCCATAGTCCCCGGTACACTGGTACCCCATGGTGCCCGGGTGCCCGGCACCCAGCTCTGCCTCGACCCCGTCAAGGCAGCCTGGGATATCGGCGCCATCATCCGCTGGCTCGATTACAACGACACCTGGCTGGCCGCCGAGTGGGGTCACCCCTCCGACAATCTGGGCGGTATTCTCGCCACCGCCGACTGGCTCTCCCGTACTCGCGTCGCCGATGGCAAGGCACCGCTCACCATGGCCGATGTGCTGGTGGCCATGGTCAAAGCCCACGAAATTCAGGGGGTGCTGGCGCTGGAGAACTCCTTCAACCGGGTTGGCCTCGATCACGTGGTGCTGGTCAAGGTCGCCAGCACCGCCGTGGTGACTCACATGCTGGGTGGCACCCGTGATCAGGTGATCGATGCGGTCTCCCAGGCCTGGGTCGATGGCCAGAGCCTGCGTACCTACCGCCATGCCCCGAATGCGGGGTCGCGCAAAAGCTGGGCGGCGGGGGATGCCACCTCCCGCGCGGTGCGCCTCGCCCTTATCACCATGAGCGGCGAGATGGGCTATCCCGGCGTACTGAGCGCCCCCAAGTGGGGTTTCTACGATGTGCTGTTCAAGGGCAACCAGTTCGCCCTGCATCAGGGATACGGCAGCTATGTGATGGAGAACGTGCTGTTCAAGATCTCCTATCCCGCCGAGTTTCACGCCCAGACTGCGGTGGAGTGCGCCATGAAGCTGCACGCTCAGGTGAAGGGGCGGCTCGACGAGATAGACCGTATCGAACTTACTACCCATGAGTCGGCCATTCGCATCATCAGCAAGGTCGGCTCCCTCAATAACCCGGCCGATCGGGATCACTGCCTGCAGTACATGGTGGCAGTGCCGCTCATCTTCGGTCGCCTCATTGCCGAGGATTACGAGGATGATGTTGCCGCCGATCCCCGCATCGACGCGCTACGCGGCAAGATGGTGGTGCAGGAGGACAAGCGTTACAGCCGTGAATATCTGGAGGCGGACAAGCGCTCCATTGCCAACGCCATCCAGATCTTCTTCAAGGACGGCACTCACACCGCCAAAGTGGAGGTGGAGTATCCGGTCGGCCATCGTCGCCGTCGGGAGGAGGGGATCCCGCTGCTGGTGGAGAAATTCCAGCACAATCTGGCCACCCGCTTCCCGGCCAAACGGGTCAGCGACATTCTGGCCCTCTGTCAGGATGGGCCGCGCCTTGCCGCCACCCCAGTGCACGCCTTTATGGATCTGCTGGTGATCTGATCGCTCTTGCATTGGCCAACATATCGGCAAACAGTGATAAACGAAAAGCGGGCTCATCGGCCCGCTTTGTTATTCCGGCGGCTGATCCCTCGATAAGCCTCACCCCAGCGCACTGCTGTCGCCGTTAAAAAGCGCCGTCATGATGGCCGTCTCGCGACTGGCGATGGTTTCGAGAAACTCGTTGGCACGCCCCATCTGATGACACACCTGATAGCCGCGTTCGACAAAGGAGAAAAGCTCGCCCAGCCCCGCCAGATGGGCGGGCCCTGACACCAGCTTGAGGGTCGCCCCCAGCAGCGGTTTTCTCGCCAGCCTGTCCAGCATCATGCCAAGCTCGCTCACCAACGCAATCTGATGTTCCCGGCGCGCCTGTTCACCTACGGCACGATAGGCGATGGTGTAGTGGTCTGGCGTGATGGGATCAATACCATCAATGCGCCGCAGCGCCACCACCATCAGGTAGTCCAGCTCTTCGGAGAGGGCATCGAGCTCGATCGCTTGGGCCAGCACCTTGAGGCCGGACTCCGGCAACAGCCGCTCGGCGGTCGGCATCACCCGCATTACGTCCGCATCGCGGCGGGCACAATCCCCCGGGCCATAGAGATCGGTCAGGAAAAACTCGGCGGCAGGGCCGTAGCGGTCACTCTCCAGCAGATCACGATGGGTTCGCCCCAACCGGTCGGCCTGCCACTGGCGTAGCCGATCCCGATCCTGCTGATCTTCCGGGTGGGCACGCATCTGCTCGCGCAAGGCTGCAACCCGCTTGAGCTGGCGGTATAGCCGACCCAGGGTGCTATCGTCGTCGTGGGCATGTTCTTGATGCGTCATCTACAGCTCTCTGGCCTTGGGCCCATTGATGGGGATTGGGTGATACGAAGATACAAGTGAATGAAAAACAAGCAGCTTTTACTGACCGTTCCGTGACAAGTGTAGCGCGCACGAGGGAGGGAATAAATGCCATGCCCCGCTGATGGCCTGCATCCCTCTCGACTCTGTTAAGTGAGTCCCATTTATGTGAACCATCCTTTCATTTGTTGTGAACATGTGTTTAATATCAATAACTAACTTATGACCCAGAGTAACGACCATGTTCTTCAACTCGCTCGCTGGCAGCAACGCACTATCTACCATCCAGATCAGCCGTCAGCATCCGCTGGGACTGGCCGCCGCCCGGCTCGCGGCCGAAGCCATCGCTGCGGACATGAGCGAGAGCTATCAACTCGATTGCGAATGGGCAGATGAAGAGGAGACCGAGCTACACTTTCGCGGCTCAGGGGTACATGGCACTCTCACCCTGGACGAAGATACCCTGGAACTGGAAGTGCATCTTGGTTTGATGCTGTTACCGGTACGCAGCGTACTGGAGCAAGAGATCCTCGATTATGTCGACAATCGCTTACCTTGCCCCAAACGTGTTTGAAACTTTTCGTTGTACTGGCTTTAAATAAACCAGCTGTAAACGATGGCTGTTTGAAATAAGTTGGCAAGCCATATGGTTTGTCAGATTTATTATTCGGCGAGGTCTCGATTCTATTTTGTAAGTAATCTTTCATCTTTATTTCATATTTCGAGTCGGCACTCATTAATGTCATTCTGATTGCATCAATCCTTCATCCGGATATGAGGGAAGGAGCAATTTGCCGCCTCGGTAAATTCATTTTGTAGGGAAACAACCATGCCACTGAGTGAATTTATCTCCTGCGTCGATACCGCCTGGTTACGCATGGACAGACCCAACAACCTGATGCAGATCATCGGTGTCCTGATGTTTGAAGGAGAGCTTGATGAAGCGCGTCTGCGGGCCGGATTACGCCATACCATTTCGGTGCAACCCCGCTTCCACCAGCGGGCCGTGCTGGAGGGGGGCTCCTACTACTGGCGTCATGATCCCGATTTCGATCTCGATCAGCACCTCAAGCGAGTGATCCTGCCGGGTGAAGCGGGCAAGCTGGAGCTGGAGAAGCTGGTGGCCGATCTCGCCTCGACGCCGCTCAACCACCAGCGCCCCCTGTGGGATATGCACCTCACCGACACTTCGCTGGGTGGGCAAGCGCTGGTGGTGCGCATTCACCACGCCATGGGCGACGGCTTCTCGCTGGTGCGGGCCATGCTGACCATGATGGATAACACCCCGGAAGGGGCGCCGCGACAACCGTCACCGGAGCCACTGGATGACAGCGATGACGAGGATGAGGAGGATTGCCACCAGGGCAGCCGTCTGGTGCGGGCCGGTCTCAAGCTGACCGGTAGCCTCTGGTCCAAATATGTCGAAGTGGTCACCCATCCCACCAAGGCGGTGGATTACCTCAAGACCGGGCGGGATGTGGCGAGCGAGCTGTGCAATATCGCCACCCTCGGTGATGACTCCCCCTGCCGCCTGCGGGGCAAGACCACCAGCACCAAGCGGGTGGCCTGGTCGGAGCAAATTGATCTGCCGGATATCAAGGCCGTGGGCAAGGTGCTGGGCTGCTCGGTCAACGATCTGCTGATCGCCGCCACCGCAGGGGCGTTTCGCCACTACCTGCAGGAGAAGGGGGATGATGCCAACAAGGTCAAGATCCGCGCCCTGGTGCCAGTCAATATGCGAGCACCGGACGATGAGGGGGCACTTGGCAACCGCTTCGGGCTGGTGGCCTTGGACTTGCCACTGGATGTTGAACACCCGTTGCAGCGGCTCTATACCGTGCGTGACCGGATGCAGGCGCTACGCACCTCGCTGCAACCCGTGGTGGTGCTCAACTTGTTACATGCCCTTGGCATGGCCCCCAATGCGGTGCAACAGCAGGCCGTCGAGCTGCTCACAGCCAAAGCCAGTGCCGTGATCACCAACGTGCCCGGTCCGCAGCAGACCCTCTATCTGGCTGGAGCAAAATTGCGTCAGCCGCTGTTCTGGGTGCCGCAATCGGGAGATATCGGCGTCGGCGTCTCCATCCTCTCTTACGATCACAAGGTGCAGCTGGGCCTTATCACCGACAAGAAGCTGGTACCGGATCCGGATCGGGTGGTCGAGCGGTTTGCGGTGGAGTTCGAGCAACTGCTGTTGCTGGTTCTGATGGAACCGGAGCTGCTGTTTGACCCCAACGGACTGGATGCGCTGCTCGGTTGAGTGTGCACTTGAGCGACCGGTGACGACGTAACCAACCGGTCAGCTCCCATAATAAAAGAGGCCAACCCGCGGGTTGGCCTCTTGCTTTACTACCTCTTAGTGGCAGGAGTGGCGGTTAATCCTCCAACTCTTCCCGCGCCGCCTCCACATCGAGGCGTTCCATGGCATCCATCGGTTCGCACTCGGCCGCTTCGGCATAGAGGGCTTCGGCCGCTTTCAGGTGGCTCTTGCCGTGCAGCATCACCTGAGCGTTGGCGTACTCCATGCGGGCGATAGCCGAGTCGGGGATCAGCGCCAGCGCCTCCTTGAAGTGACGCTCGGACTCCTCCTTCTTGGCGCCATAGGTGAGGCCGCCGATCATGGCCCCCAACTTGTCGACGATCTCCGCGTGCCAGGCGCCAAAGGCAATATGGGCCTCGGCGTGATCGGGCGCCAGCTCCAGCGCCTTCTCAAGGCTTGCCTTGATCTTGTCGCCAATTCCTTGCGAGAGGGCCTTGGAGATGGAAATGACCTGACTGTAGCGACCGAGTGCCAGCGCGTGGAAATACCAGGCGTTGGCGTTCTTGGGCTGGCGTTTTTGCAGCTTCTCGGCATGGCTGGCCGCCCGCTCGAAGGCGGCGCGCTTGGCATACTTGTCCTCCAGCAGGTAGCTGGCGTGGATCACCAGCGCTTTGTTCGCCACATTGAGGCCCTCCTCACCGGCCGCTTCGCCAAGGGCGACGGCCCGGGCAAAATCCCCGGCATGATAGGCCCGCCAGGCATCCTGTACCTGTTCATCCTCGGGCCAGGGTTCGGCATCCCCCTGATGGAGACGATCCCAGTTGTCCGCCAGCTTCTGGCCGGCATAGTCATAGGCCGCATCCGCGTAGGGGAAGGGGACAAATTCGAGTTGTGAAGTGGTCATGCTTGTTCTCCCTGTAGCATGTGAATCAAACCTTGTCGGTGTAGTGATGGGCGAGGGCGCCCAGATGAGCGCGGGCATCGGCCCGCAAATAGGGTGCGACCAGCTGCATCACCTGAAAGACGCCAAGGGCAATATCGGCGTCCGCCTTGGGGTGCAGTGCCCGCTGATAAGAGATCCAGAATGTGCCGACCAGCGCCACATTGGCCGCCAGCGTGCGCATCTGTTGCGCCGTGCCCTCCATCAGCCCAGCCGTTTGCAGATGGTTGCAAATGGCGATGGCGGTCTGCTCCTTGCGGCGCAGCAGGGCGGAAAAGCGCTGTTCCACCTGATGATAACCACTCATCAGGGTCGCGATATCGTAGTAGAGGAAACGGTACTGCCAGATGGCTTCAAACATCAGGTGGAGAAAGAGCCAGATATCTTCTGGCTCATCGGACGGGGTGCTGACCGCCTCCAGCAGGCGATCCATTTGCTGTTCAAATTCGCAGAACAGGGCGTTGACGATCTCCTCCTTGTTGTGGAAGTGGTAGTAGAGATTGCCCTGGCTGATCTCCATCTCGGCCGCAATGGCCGAGGTGGTGACGCTGGGTTCCCCTTGTCGATTGAAGCAGGCGAGGGCAGTGGTCAGGATCCGCTCCCGGGTACGACGTTTGGGTTTGCGATCCATGCTACTCCTTTGGTGATGAACGACGCACGCCGTGGCGATAGCGTTTGGCAAGCCAGTGCTGCAACTGCTCCAGCGACTTGTCGAGGGCGGCGACCGAACCAATGCCGGGGGCCAGCAGGGTGCGATCTTCATCGGCTAGCGCGGCCAGATTGAGCTCGAGGCCATGCTTGGCCAGCACCGGCGCCAGCTCGTCACGACGCAGCCAGAGATCGCGGCGGGTATGCTGGTAAGCGTGCTCGCAGAGACGGCGGCGATCCCGGTAACTGAACACATTGGTGAAGAACATCTCGCCATCGGCAGAAGAGGGCTCAAACAGCAGGGCGTCGGCGTCGGGATATTGGTGTTTGTAGCGATCCATCCCCACATGCATGCGGGAGTGGATGATGGCGCGAAAGGTCTGGGCCAGTACCACCGGCAGACCGCTGTCCACCAGATTGGTCGGCGCACCGGCGGCCATGTCCGCATCATAGGGCACCAGCGGATTGATGCAGAACACCAGATCCGCCCCCTCTTCCAGCGCTACCGAAGCGTGCAGAGTCTTGATCAGCGCCCCGTCCACATAGTAACGACCGTTGATCAAGGAGGGCGGAAAGAGACCGGGCAGGGCGGCTGACGCCTGTACCGCCGCCGAGATGGGCACATCATCGAGCCCCGGGCTACCGAAGGCGACCGGATGGCCGGTATCGAGCTCGGTAGCGACCACAAACAGTCGGCTGCGCAGCTGGCGGAAATCGTTGCTGCGGCCGGGACGAGAGAAAAACTGGGTCAGGGTGCGATCCACCCCGCGGTTGTCAAACAGTCCGGTCGGAATGGCCTTGGAGAGTCCCTGCAGCGATTCAAACAGGCTTCGCTTCCAGGGCGCCGCCAGATAGTAGGTCAGGCTCTGCCACGCCAGTGGCGGGATCGAGGTCAGGCGGTCGGCATATTCACGAAAAGCGGGTCGCAGCAAGGTGGCCGGGTCAAACATCTCCCCCGAATCATCGCTGAGCAGGATCCGCACCAGCTTTGCCGGCGAGATGCCGTTGGCCAGCGCTGACGCCACCACGGCCCCCGAACTGACGCCAACATAAATATCGGCATGGTCAAGGCGCAAGCCGTTGATGCTGTCAGAGAGGGCTGCGCAGGCACCGATCTCGTAGATGCCGCCGAGCGGCCCGCCGCCAGCAAGGGCAATTGCGATGGTACTCATAGCGTCGCCTCTCTATCCATGACATTCACCATGACAAGACCGGCCCAGCGCAGGGCATGGGCCGGTATCAATCACCTTCCGTCACCGCGAGGGATCAGGGCAGGACGCTCTCTGCTTTGGCCTTCACCTCTTTCACCGCATCTTCAGCGGCGGAAAGGAGATCAGCGGCCTGCTCAACCACGGCCTCTTTGGCCTTGGCTACCGGAGCCTTCTTTACCGGAGGCTTGCGGGCAACGGGCTTTTTGGCGGCAGCCGGTTTGGCTTCAGCGGCAGGGGCCTCCTCTTCCTGCGCATCCAGCAGTTGCTGGACCACGTCGGTCAGCTCGGCCATGCGCTTGGAGAGCTTGTCGATATCCTTGCGGGTCGGAATGCCGAGGCTGGCAACAGCGCGGGCCACGCGATCTTCAAACACCTGCTCCAGACGGCCCCAGGTATTGGCGGTCTTGTCGGTCACAGCGGCAATCTTCTCATCTGCGCTCTGACGGGTTTTGGCCTGCAATGCTTCCCCTTCCTGCACCAGGGCTTCAAAGATCTTGCCACCCTCTTCCTGCGCCTTGGCATAGGCGCCCAGACCGGCCAACCAGATCTGCTGGGTAGACTCCTTGATGGTGGAGGTGAGTTGGTTGTCGGTCACTGACCCTGCCAGCGCTTTCAATTTCTTAGCCATGATCTTCTCCTTGAATAACGACTGTTAAATGTAATGGCGACAACGAAACTGCAATCGGGTTGTGGCATTACTGATTTTTCAACTCCAGTCTAGGGACAAAAAATAGAGGGTTCTACCTAATAACGGAACAGGCACACCACCGAAATTAGGGTTTGCTCACGAACCGACAATCAAATTGCGGATTCCCATATGAATCGTGATATATCTAACAACCTAGTAACACCCTAATCAGTAGCAGGATTCTCTTTATGAACTATTTCATTACTGGCGGTAGTGGTTTTATCGGGCGTCGATTGATCAAAAAGTTATTCCAACAGCATCCCGACTGTACCGTCTATTTTCTGATGCGCGCCTCTCATCAGGAGAAATTGTCAGAGTTGTTCTCATTCTGGAATATGGATGAATCGCGCGCAGTCCCTGTTTTTGGCGACATGACGCAACCGCTGCTGGGGGTATCGGCCGAGATGCAGGAGCAGTTGATCGGCAAGATCGACCACTTCTTCCATCTGGCGGCCATCTATGACCTCAACGCCAAGGCAGGGATCCAGCAGCAGGTCAACACCGAAGGGACCCGTCAGGCTGTTCAACTTGCCGAGCGGCTGGGGGCGGGGCAGTTCCACCACTGCAGCTCCATCGCTGCTGCGGGCCTGTTTGACGGTCTGTTTCGCGAGGACATGTTCGATGAGGCCGAGCACCTCGACATGCCTTACTTTCAGACCAAGCACGAAGCGGAAGGGATTGTGCGAAACGAGTGCACAGTTCCGTGGCGAGTCTATCGACCGGGGATCGTCGTCGGTGACTCCAATACCGGCGAGATGGACAAGATCGACGGCCCTTACTACTTCTTCAAGACCATCCAGAAGCTGCGCCGTCTGCTGCCGCCCTGGATGCCGGCCATTGGGGTGGAAGGGGGCCGTATCAATATCGTGCCGGTCAACTTCGTGGTCGATGCCATGGTGCATATCGCCCATCAGGAGGGAGAGGAGAACAAAACCTTCCACCTGACCGACCCCAACCCGATGCGGGTCGGCGACATGCTGAGCACCTTCTCCCGCGCCGCCCATGCGCCAGAGCCTGCGATCCGCATCAACGCCTCTCTCTTTAACTTCATTCCCCGCCACCTGACCGCCATGCTGATGACCATGGCGCCGGTGCGCCGCATCCGCGATGCTGCCATCGCCGATCTGGGTCTGCCCAAGGATGTGTTCCGTCTTATCAGCTATCCCACCCGTTTCGACAGTCGCGAAACCCAGCGGGTACTGAAAGGCACCGGCATCGAAGTACCGCCGCTGCACAGCTACGCCTGGCGGCTGTGGGATTACTGGGAGCGCCACCTTGACCCCGAGCTCTTTATCGATCGCTCCCTGCGTGGTCGGGTAGAGGGCAAGGTAGTGCTGGTGACCGGAGCCACCTCCGGCATTGGTCGTGCCACCGCACGCAAGCTGGCGGGGGCGGGGGCCAACGTCGTTACCATCGCCCGCGACGAGCAGAAGATTGCCGAGACTAAAGCCGAGTTTGCCGAGCTGGGGCTGACCATCGAGATCTATCAGGGGGATCTCTCCAATCTGGCGCAGGCCGAGGAGATCACCGCTCGCATCGTGGCCGATCACGGCGGCGTCGATATTCTGGTCAACAATGCCGGCCGCTCCATCCGCCGCTCCATCGAGGACTCCTTCGATCGCTTCCACGATCTGGAGCGCACCATGCAACTCAACTACTTTGGTGCGCTCAAGGTGATCATGGGGGTACTGCCCACCATGATCGAGAAGAAAAAAGGGCACATCATCAACATCTCCTCCATCGGGGTGTTGACCAATGCGCCGCGCTTCTCCGCCTATGTTGCCTCCAAGTCGGCCCTCGATGCCTGGGTGCGTACCGCCGCCTCCGAGTTTGCCGACAAGGGGGTCAGCTTCTCCATCATCAATATGCCGCTGGTGAAAACGCCGATGGTCGCGCCGACCAAGGTCTATGAGCAGGTACCTATGATGACGCCGGAAGAGGCGGCCGATCTGGTGTGCGATACCATCATCAACAAGCATGTGCGACTGGCCACACGCCTCGGGGTATTTGGCCAGGTGGTTCACGCTCTGGCACCGCGGGTTGCCCAGGTGATCATGAACACCAGCTTCCGCACCTTTGCCGATCCCAAGGATGGCGACAAGTCCAAGGCGACCGCCGATCAGGTTGCCGTCTCGACCCTGATCAAGGGGATACACTTCTAACCGGATGATGGGATAAAGAGATCAACAGGGGCCTGAGCAATCAGGCCCCTGTTTTATTTGGAATAACAGTTGAAGGACGAATAAGGAGGGTCAGACTCGGGACAGCAGATCAAGCAGCAGATCTGTCGTGCGACGGGAGTAGAGCAGAGAGAGATGGCCAATGGCGGGCAACTCGATATCTTCCATTCCCGCCAATCGTTGCCGCTCCTGCGGCATCACCACATTGTCGTGACTGGTGCGCACCGAGATGCCGGGTACGCAGAGAGGAACCGAGGCGAAACGCTGCAACCAGCCGGAACCGGGCTCCATCTCGCGGGCATTGGCCCCAAGCCCAAGGGCGGCAAGCTGACTGCCCTGATGAGGCGTAGCCAGCGTGATCAGGCGCGCGACCTTGTCACCACCATGGATAGCCAGATAGTCGCGGCAGACCAGCCCGCCCATACTGTGACCGACCAGCACCAGCTTGTCAGCCCCGGTCTGCGCCAGCACATCGTCAATCCGGGTGGCCAGTAGCGGCACCATCTCATCGATATGACCAAATGGTGGCATCAGGGTAATGGTGGCGACCACATGGCCTGCGGCTTCCAATCGGGCGCGCTGGGTGCGCCAGATCCCGCGACTGCAACCGTAACCATGCACCAGCAATACGGGGCGCTGGCATGGACGCAGCCGATCGGGTGCCATCAGCAAAGGCTCGAACGGTAACAACAAGGTGAAAGTGTAAAGGTAGGCCAGCATCTCCTGCGTCATCATCTTCACCCTGCGCCAGGGGCCGATAGCCGGGGAGGGGTAGAAGCGGGTAAACAGCCAGCTACCGAGCACCACCAGACAACGCAACCCAAGCAGGGCAAACACGACAAACAGCAGGGTCAGCAACCAGGGAAGTCCCACGACCAAGTGGGCGATACTCCCGAGGAGCAGCACCTCTACCATCAGCAGGATAAACAGGTGTCGTACGATCGTCATATGGCCATGATCCGACCAGTCAGGCGTGGAAGTCAAATGGCACTTTGAGACAGCTTGATCCAGCTCGGCTTTTGTCGCTAAACCCTGGCGAACTCTTTTCCGGTGAGGTTATTTGCAATACTGTATATCCATACATATACTCTATCCATCATCACCAAGAGGAGGCCATCATGGCTGTCGAGATCAAATATGTGGTTGTTCGTGGGGGAGTGGAAAAAATGACCTTTGCCAGCAAAAAAGAGGCCGATGCCTATGACAAGCTGCTGGATACGGCCGACGAGTTGATGACCCTGTTGGCTGGCGCCCCGCTCGAGCTGGCCCCAGAGCAGCAAGAGAGTCTGGCATTCTACCTGGCAGAGCAGCGCGATGTGCTGCAAACCCTGCTGCGCGGCGGCAAGGTTCAGGCAGGCACGAAAGAGGAAGAGACTCCAGCAGCCAAGCGCAAGGAGAAGCCACTCAAACAGGTGGCCTGATTGCACAGACCTGCTATTTCTCGGGATAAACAGCTCGCGACATTCACTTTATTTGCATTTAAAACCATTTTTACGGCTATTTACCCCGAGAATTTTTTAACAACGGTGCATATCGAATGCATAACTGAATAGCGTGCACCACTGAGCGACATCAGCCAAGTCTATGAGGAAATAATTAAGCAAACGGTGGAGAGAACGTTATCCAGATCGCTCCCGGTGACCTTAATCAGCAACAAGAGGCAGTACCAATCCCAATAGAAGCCGCTTCATCTATCACGAGCCCTTTTCTATCAACTCGGCTCACAGGCTCATATCGACTCATCTCAGCATCAACAAGCAACACCATGACTCAACAACCATTATCCTTGCCGCCAGCCATGCCGCTGTTTGACAGCCTTATCTATCTGGAGGCCGGTAACCCACAGGTCAATCAGTACCTTGCCAACCTCAGCCTCAACGATGTGCCCGATGCCGGTCTGGTTTACGAACTGGCGGTCGATTGGCTGCTGGAGCAGCGCAACAGCGAAAACAACTACAAAACCTATCGCAGCGAACTGACCACTTTTTTGCACTGGTGCTTTCGCGAGGCGGCCATCAGCCCGAAAGATCTCACTCGCCGCATCATGATCCGCTATCTCGACTACTGTCAGTCGCCCCCTGACGAGTTGATCGCCTATCGCAACGTGGCGCAGTTTATTCTCGACAAGGAGTGGGGAGAGCGGTTGCCTAATCCGCAATGGCGACCGTTTCTCGGCAAGCGGGAGCTGGGCCGCACCTTGCCCTATCGTCTTAGCGAGCAGGCGATGAAGACCAAGCTCGCCATCCTGTCGGCCTTCTTCCAGTTCCTGATCCAGGAGGAGTACATGGACAGGAATCCCGCTCTGCTGCTGCAGCGGGTCAAACGGCCGCAACAGCAGGAAGCCGATGATCAGGTGCAGGCCTTCAGCGAGTTGCAGTGGTCATACGTGATGCAAGCTGCCGATACCCTTGCCAACGACCATCCGGAGCAGCACGAGCGCAGCCGTTTTCTCACCATTCTGATGTACGCCTGCTATCTGCGGATCTCTGAAGTTGCAGCCCGGCCGGGCTTTACCCCTGTGATGGGGCAGTTCAGGCGGGATCGTAAAACCGGCGTCTGGGGCTACTTTATTCCGCAAAGCAAGGGGGGCAAACGGCGTACCGTGGCGGTATCCCAAGCGCTGTTGGCGGCACTCGAACGCTACCGCCGCTTCCTCGGTCTCTCTCCCTTTCCGACACCGGATGAACAAACGCCACTGTTCGTTCGCCATAAAGCGGCAGCCCACGGCCGCGAGCAGGGCGAGTTAAACGCCAATCTAGGTATTCGCCAGTTACGGGATTTGATCATGGTGATCATCGGTAAAGGCGCAGAATTGGCAGAGCAGGATGGATTTGTCCAGGATGCGGCCGAAATGCGGCAACTCTCTCCCCATGCAATCCGCCATACCGGGATCACCCATGACATCAATCTGCACGGGCGGCCGCTCTCCCACGTACAAGCCGATGCAGGACATGACAGCATCGACACCACTTCGAAATACCTGCACACCAGCAACAGTGAACGACATGAGAGCGCCCAGCAAAAGCCGCTGGACCGATTGAACCAACAAGTGAGAGATAACGCTCACAAAAGCTAACGAACAACGTGACATGACCCTGATTTGTATTGACTGCTCTTAGAACACAGAATGGCTTGTTTGGGATGTCATAGAAGTTGGCGCGGCAATGTTGTACTTCTCTGGATGGCAATCGGTTCAGGAAATATTTTTGGCTCACATGGATGATTCAGAACAGGCACCTTGCCATCTGTGGCATACATATTTATCGCATAACAGAGAAGCAAAAAACGAAATTGCTTGCTGAAACACCGAGACCACCTGATGCCGAAAGCTAAGTAACATGCCGGAAGCAATCATATTCGGTTTGAACTGCGCCTTGTTATCACACTTGCATATCCAGTCATCATTGGTGATATTGATGTTAATATTAACGAGAGGCCAAGGAGCGGATATGCAAGTGGCAGTGGTGGAAAAGACCTTCAGGATCGTTGGCAAAGGGTCGCTCATGGCCCAGTTCACCTTTATCTCTTCAGGCACACTGCATATCTGGTTTCCGGATGTGGGCCTGCAGATGGAGGCCCACTGCAAAGAGTTGCGTATCGAAGATTGCACCATTATCTATACCAATGGCCTCCATCACGGCCAGCCCAGAGCACTCTGGTCCTTAACCCTCCATCCCGATGATATGAACGAGCTCAAACGCATATTGCAGCAGTTCAACAGCAACCTCTACTTGACCTGCCAGCCACCCACATTGGCCATCGCCAAACGTGCCTTGAATATGAATTGACCCGACTTCCAAAAAAGTCGCAATCATGCCAGCCACAACAATAAGCCGTGAGGATTAAGGGGAGGGGAATCTATCGCGATAGTCGGCATTTTTATGGCTGTTTTACAAGAAGGAGTATCAATATTTCCAGAGAGAGACCTCTCAAGTAAGGGACAGATATTTCTAAGAATATTCATTGTAATAACGAAGGTTATAACTGTGAAAATCAAACATAACGTTCAATAAGTGAGGGGAATTCCGCACAACTTATTGATTTAATAGTGGACTCTTGTCTCAAAATGGGACATTTCGGTGATGTGGGGCAGGGCGGTTGACTGTGTTATTCTGTTGTCGCTGCAAGAGCATCAGCAGGAGGAATCAACCAGATATTGTCTTTCTGCTTTGGGCAGTCAGATCGCTGGAGGTCTGTATGCAGCCTCGATCCTGATCGATTTCCGAACCTTTAAGCTAAGGAAAAGCTGCGGGCTACTGCTTTCAATAAGCCTTGTTATCTCTCACAATGATGCCGATAACCCCATTTATCGGCATCGGCTGAAAAGGTCAGGCATGTCCGAACATCAAAAAGATCCATTGATTCAGCTGCTGGAATTGTCCATGGCAGATATAGAACAGGGGCTCACTTACAGCCTGTCTGAAGCTCAGCGCAGTTCTAGATCAGAGCCGTCAAATTCACGTGACTTGAATGGTTTCTTTGATACCGAACCGGCATCCCCAGATTTCCTGACTGAGCGCGAGGATGTCATCACAATGCGTGGACCAGACTAGGAAGAAAATCCGTCAGAAGCGGCTCCTGATGAGTAATTCTTTATTGTTCAGTTGATTTCGGTGACTTGTCGGATGCATCCCAATCTCAACCGATTTCGTCAGGATCGACCTTGGCCAGTAGCTCCGGCAGATAATTCTGACGCTCTAAACCCACATCGGTTCCCCAATCTGTTTCACCTAGTGACGTGGCATTGGGGTCACACTGAGCCAACAGTCAGTTCTTCCAGCGTGTAGCGCGGCTGACCATTCAGTTTTACGCGAGCACGTTCTACATAATCCAACGCAACTTTCAGCAGCGCCGGATCACCATCTTCAAGAGCTGCTTGCAGATAGGCAACCATGTCGACCTCGGTGGCCAAGCCGTCAGCCACATCAAAACGGCTCCATTGCTCAGGTTTCTTCATTCTGTCCTCCTGCATCCGTCATTGCGCATAATGCGAGCATTATGTTGAGGGTTTGCAGCACTTGTGCTGACGGGGGTTGGTAGAACGTGGGCCGCGAAGCGGCATCGTTATACCAATTCCCGCCCGTAACATAATGTCTATTATGCGTCAGTTGCATCCTTTCTCTCCGCACCCACCACTAGGCGTCATTGTCTATCTCCATCACGTTCTGTGAGAAAAAATAGAAAAAGGCCTAGATCGCGCGAAAAAATTTCCATTAGAATCCCCTGCGAAATCAAATGACTCCATCAAACTTGCCGGTGCGTCCGACTCTGTGAGAGAAAAATGAAAGGGAATTTTATTGTTGCTTCTGTGTTGGCCGTAACCACCTTGTCCGGGTGCGCTACTCTCCCTTCGGATCCAGGGCAATTCTATGTGCAAGACAAAAACATGAGCTATGCAGGGAACGTAGGGGCATATGCAGGGTATTACGGTGTACTCAAGGATAATAACTACAGCAAGAGCTTAGATACCCTTACTACAACAACCAGCAATGTACTGCTTCTGTCATCAGATATGGGGGCAACTCTGGGCGGTGGCATGGGGCTGGCGTTGGGATTTATGTCTGGATTGACAGCCCTATATCCTCTGAATATCTCCGATGTCTGGACTGCCCGGCTCAATCCAGGCGAGAAATACGACGATCAAGCAACGGCATTACGGGTTTTGAAATCAAGCTACCAAGTGCTTGATGTGACACATTTCAGTGCGAAGAGTCATGCCAGTTATGACAGGCCATTCATGGCAAAAGGTACGCTCAACGATGTGGTCTGCGAGGGTACGATTCTTCAGGGCTTCGACTATGTGTGTGCGGATCCTGCATTTCCAAAGAATAAGTTTTATATAGCTGCTGTCCGACCTGCAAATGGGATGGAATTCAGTGATATTTTGAGCATTCAAAAGGGTAACTATGGTGTTTATCTGATAGATGCTCCGAACACCGTTGAAATCAAATCTGATACCACTGACCATGTATTCCAGTTCCGTAACGGCGCTTATGTCGTCGGTCACACCAAAACTGTTTTGCCGCGTGTAGCCCCCCGTGAGGATGGCAAGCGCTTGGTGTTCATCGACGGTAAGGCAACCCTGATCTGATAAATTTGCGGTATCTCTTACACCAGGGCGGGCATCATGGATGCCTGCCTTTATTTTTTTTGGTAACAGTTACCATAAATGGTGTTATTCTATTTTGGTCACCGTTACCAGAATGGATATCCGATGCGCGACCCTAACGACACCCAAACCCATGACCTGCTCCCTACACCCCGCCGCCGTGGCCGCCCCAGCACCGGAACGGCACTGACCCCAGCCCAGAAACAGGCCAGATACCGCCAACGCCAACGGGCCCGCAGCGTCACTGTGACGTTTGACAGAGCGGCCATCGATGCGCTCGACACCCACATTCGCGCCATCGTGGCCGGTCTCGATGCCCCCATCCCCCCAGAGCACGCGGCCTCTATCCTGGAATCGATCCGGGCCGCCACCCTAGCGCAGCTGGCACCGTTGGCGGAATCATGAACGAGCAGATCTCTAGCCGGGAGGAGTATGAGCAGGCGCTGGCGCTGATGGATGCGCTGGTTGATGACTATGACGCCAATCAGCAGTTGATAGAGCAGTTGTCCATTAGCATCGAGCACTGGGAGGAGCGGGCAGAGGAGTTCGCCGAGTTCAACCGGGCGGTTACCGGTAAGTCAGAGCCCTGATTTTGCCGTCCGCACAGGTGGTCATCTGTGCGACCACCTACGCCGGTCGGCCTGCCCAGCGGCAGAGAGCGCGACCCCGTAGGGGGCGGTTTTGTTGTTGTGTGTCGGTCGGTCTGGGGGAGGGTGGTTGGGTCGGGTGGGAGTACTGTAATCTCCCACCCAATTCTCACCGCGATAAATTCGATGTCATTTGAGGCTCTTCTTTTGGCCTGTTTTGGGGTCTGTTTTCACCTGTAAAAATTCGTTGTGTTCCGTCTGACCCTGTGGCAGGATGATCGAGTCCCGTATTTTTATGCGGGGCGGTCAGTTCGAGACACGTTCGTGTCTCAATCCAATCCTTCGGGATAAGACGCCTTCGGGCAATGCACCCTCCGGGGTAATGAAAATTGTTTTCTGGTTCGGCCTTGGCGCCGAGGCCGAATTTTTCATTATTCGCATTGCAGGCAGGCGCATGAACTCCGTATCACAGCACACCACCGATCACGATAGCCTCGAGGCGCTTTTGGCGTCGTTCGGGCCGTTCTGCGATTTCCTGCAACTCGATTTTGTTTTCCCCTGGGATGCCCGTTTTTGCGTCGGCGCCTCCGATGCGGTCGAGTCTGATGGCATCGTCTCCCTCTCCACCGAAAAATCGTTCGACCTCGACCTGAAAAAATTGGCGCTTTTGGTGCCTGACCTGCGCCTGTGCGCAGAGGTCCAACCCCAGCCGGATGGTACGTTTACCGCTGACGATCTGCGCACGCCGTTTGAATCTGTTGAATCACACCTAGGATCGATGGCGGTCAAAATCTATAACCGGGGCAATTCCCGGCTCGGTCGCGATCCTTACGTATCCGTGAAGCTAAATCCCACAAAGTTGACCTACGGCTGCAACGCATATAGCGACATTCGCACCCTCGCCCAGGCTCTGCCGATCGCGCTGAGCGCGTTTGTCCGCGCCTGCCCTGAACTCGCCGCGCTGGTCGACGTGGCCGGTGCCCGGGTAATGCGGATCGACTCCACCTCCGGAGTGCAGTGCGCCACCGTGGCCGATGTCGGGGCCATGCTCGACCGGGTTGGCCACGTGCAGATCGGCCACGTCCACGCTGCTGGCACAATGGATCACTACGCCGATGCCGAGCAGAAAATCCGCCAAAAATGCGGCACCAGCGTCTATTTCAACGCCACCTCCGAGCACCAGCGCGGCGTCTGTTACCCAAAGGGCCCCGAGGCCCGCGAGGAACTGAAGCGCGTGACTGCCGAGGCCCGTCGCGACCCCAGCAACGTCGCCCTGGCTGCCCGGGTCGAGGCCCTGTCTGACCCCGCCTACCAGAGCTACTGCGAAAAACTCTTACGTTTTGAGGCCCGCAGTATGCGTCGGGGCATCCTCGGCCAGCTCGAGCGGCTCGGCATCGTTGACTGGGATGGCACAGCCGTCGATCTCATCCGCTGCGAGCATCAGCTCTCGGCCCTTGGTACATCACTCACACACAGCCTCTGGGCACACGTCTGGCGCCCGGTTTTATCTGCACTCTGGGGAGATCCCACCATGTCGCTCGCAAACGAGACCGAGCTCGAGCAAAAACTCGCCGACTATTACGAACAAAATTTTACTGGCCGAGCCCGTTCTATGGGCCTGCGCCGGGCCCTGTGTCACCTGCGGGCGATCATCGATCGCGGCTGGGTTGCGGCAAAAAAATCGCCGCCAGCCAGTCAGGCCAGCTGGTATCGCACCGTCGCTGAGCTGATCGACGCCGGGATCTCCCGTGCAGCCCTCCAGTCTTGTGAGGGGACGGCTGAGAGCCGCCTCGCCGCTGGTGTCGTGGTGTCCATCCGCTCCGTGCTCGAGGTCCAAGCCGTCAACACGGCCCCGACATGGTTCAAACCAGCTGACCTGTCTCGCTGGATGGATGACAGCGACCTAATGCAGGTCCCTTTCCGTCACCGCCTCGCCGTGGGCGACGGTCTGGTTGCCTGCGTTGGCACCGACGACGGCCTCTGCGGTCCGGTCGATACCCGACCCGACACCGACGCCGAGATCCGAGCGTTCCTCGACCGCTCAGCCGGCCACGGCCTGGGCTCCCACGCTGGTCTGTTCCCGCCCGAGGTCGACTGGGATCTGATCGTTGTCCAGTCCGATGTGGCCGATCTCCGTGTTCCCGCCGTACCCCGCCATCCGCAGCTACGGCTGGTGTGAGGGGTTTTTATGGCACCAATTTTAGTAACTGTTACCAAAAAGGACTGATTCAGATGAACGATAAAACGCAACCTACTGTCGGCGCATCCGGCCTGTACCTGGTCGGCGAGATCGCCGGGGTAAAGCAGGACTCATTCCGCAACGGGGAGCAGCAGATCATCCGACACACCGTCGGCGTTCGGATCACCACGGTCGACGCCTATGGCGGTGAGACCAGTGAGCTGGTCGAGGTCAGGCTGCCGCAGGCCGCCGTCGATGCAGGTCTGCCGCGTCAGCTCGATGGGCTGCGCGGTCAGATCCTCAGTCTGCCTGTCTGGGTGCAGCCCTACACCGGAAAACGCGGGGCAGGGCACGCGTTGATGCTGGACTCTAAACAGAAAATTTTGGGGCTCTAGGTATGCACACGACCACTGTCACCGGCGTGCTGGCCGGCGTTAAAAATGCACCGGATTTTGCCGTTATCGTGCGCACAGCAGAGGGCGACGTCGATGTGATCATCCCGCCGCTAGCACTGCAACTCCTGCCCGATCCCGTGGCCCATTTTGAGCGGCTGGTCGGGGAAAAGATGGGGTTTTACGTCGTGCCGGGGCACGAGATCGATGGCGCTCGCGTGCTGGACACACAGTACCGGGATCCGGAGGCGCAGAGCTGATGCTGGCAGAGAGACGGCTGGCCACAACACCGATTCTGGGGGTCTGACAGACAATGGATCTGCTCCCCGATATTACCCCCGCGCAGGCGGTCGAACTGGTGCAGGCCATCGGCCTGCTCTGGGCCACTGCGTGGGTCCTACGTCAACTGCGGAAAATAATCCGCTAAATCACAACCTATGAGGAGTTTTTTATGGATCTTACATCCATCACCACGGCGATCACCGGCGCTGTCACTCAGATCACCACGATCGGGCTGGCCTGTCTGTCCGTGTACGTCACGATCCGCACGTTCACCTGGGTGCGCGGAGCGTTTAAGTAAGGAACTAGGGGGGCCGCAGCCCCCCTCTTTATATCGGAGGCCAACAGTATGGGGAGTGAATGGTGGCTGTACATATCAGCAGTAATCGGAGCCTTTTGGCTGCTCTACCACTGATCGCGCTCACTGCACCGGTGCACGCGGATGTGGTCGAGTTGTTCCCTGGGGCGGGCACAGTTCGGGTGGCCAACGGCACCACTGGGCGGATCGTTGGTGTCACCAGCATCGACCGAACAGCCCGAACCGTCGGCGCCGTTATCGATGCTCGGGACCGATTCGGGAACGCGGTCAGGGTTAACCGCGTTTTACGGGTCGTGCCTGACGCCCTGGCGCGGTTCGGTCGCACCTGCCTGTCACCTGCGGGGGCAGCTCGCTGTGCGGCGGTCGGCGCCATCACCGCCGCAGCCGCCTACGCCGGGTACGATCTGATCAACGGCTGGTTACAGCGGCCATCGACCGCTACTGGGGAATGCCCCCGTGACTGGGTTTTTCTGCCTGGCCCCGATGGCACACGCGTCAAAACGCTCCAGGGGTTGCCCTGTATCGAGAAAAAAACCGGCTATTGGGTCCTCAAAACTGCTGGCCCCAGTGGCGCAGCGGACAGCTGGCGTACACCGGACATCCCACCCAGTGTCCAGCGCGGGATCTTCTACACCACCTGGGGCGACCTCAATAACCCGCAGCCTGGCGACCTGTGGAACTACAAACGTAACTGGGCCCGCGGGGAACAACAGGTCGAGCCGGAAAACGGCGGTGAAATTTCCGATGCCGAATTTGCCGATATGGTCCTGTCTAACCCTGCCGCGATACAGATCAGTCCAGGGCTATATCCCGACATTTTTGAGCCAGTCATCGTCGATGAGACGGCCCCAAATCCGGGCGAGGGGACTAAACCCAACCCGGATCCGGACCCCGAGGCTCAGACCGATCTGGCCTCGATGGCCGATGTGCCCAGGGATGTGATCGACGTGCGCCGTTTTTACGACTGGGGGAGCGGCTGGTTACCCCGCCAGTGCCCAGCGCCCACGGTTGTCCCAGTCATGGGGCAAAATTTTTCCATCGACTACACGACCCTGTGCGGGCTGATCGAGAGCGCTGTCGCCCCAGTTATGCGACTGCTTTCGCTGTTTGGGTTCCTATCGATCTTGATCGTCGGAGTGGGGAGGCCTAGCTGATGTGGGGTGCATTTGGGACACTAATGGCCGGAAATTTCGTGGCCAGAATTCTGCTCGCGCTGGGTGTTGCTGTCGTGTCCTATCAGGGACTAGACGCCATTCTGTCGCTGGCTACCTCGGAGATCCGAGCGTTGGTCACCGGGCTTCCTGCAACGGCGCTGGGGCTGATGGGGCTGGCCCGCATCGATCTGTGCATCAACCTGATCCTGTCCGCCTATGCCGCACGATTGGCCATGGCGGCGCTGACCACGATGCGTGTGAGGTAACATATGATCACCCTCATCACCGGCCGCCCAGGGAGCGGCAAAACCCTGCTGGCCGTTGAGATGATCCGCGACAACGCGAACGGCGAGCGGATCCGGCCGCTGTTCGCGAACATAGATGGCCTGGCCTACGACCGTCTGCGCTGTTTTCCACTGGAGGACCCGACCACCTGGCCAGATCTGCCAGCAGGGTCCATCGTGGTGATCGACGAATGCCAAAAACTTATGCCCCCCCGCGCCAGCGGTGCCCGAGTGCCGCACCATGTGCAGTACCTGAACGAGCATCGTCACGCAGGGATCGACCTGATCCTGATGACCCCAGACCCGAAACTCATCGACGTGCTGGCTCGTAAAACTGTCGGGCGGCACCTGCACGCGTACAGGCCTTTTGGCATGGAGCACCGGAAAGTTTTCGAGTGGAACTCATGTAACGAGGATCCGGAACCATCCCAGGGAGAGAAAAACGCACTGATCACCAAAAAGCCCTTTGATAAAACGCTGTATGAGCTGTATACCTCGGCCGAGGTTCATACCCATAAATCCCGGCCACCACTGAAAAAATTTGCACTGCTCATCGGGTCGCTGCTGACGGCAGTTTCGCTGTTTGCCTGGTCGTTCTGGTCTATCTGGCAGCAGGGGCAGGGCGATATCCCGTCAGAGCAGGCCGCCACCGTCACCACCGCCGAGCAGGGGGCGGTGTCCGCCGCCGTCTCCAGTGCCGAGCCCAGCCTGCCGCCGCCGATCCCGCAGGCGTTTTTCCGTTCCAGAGTAGTGGTGAACGGTCACCCCGAATACCGCGTCGAACTGGGGGAGGGCGGGGGGTATGCGAATTTGGATACGTTCCCGGCGTACCGGATCGAGGGCGCCAACGTGCTGCTGCTTGCTCACGCTGGAGATGATGTGGCCCAGTGGGTGATACGGGATGCTGATCTGGTCGGGTATCTGCAACAGGACGCAGACGCGCTGATGGCAAATCGGTAGGCGCCGCAGGCGCAGGGCCGTGCGACTGGGCGACGACCGCTAGCGGGCGGCGGACAGGCGGATGGCCGGTCATCAATATAATTACGGTAACAGTTACCTATAATTATGCCGATAACCTATTTATCGGCATAAATTGTAAAGATTCTGTGAAGTTTGACCTTCAACATCTCCATTTTGACCTTCAACATCTCTAACGGAGCAGGCGCACAATATGGGAAATTGGAACGATTTCAGCGATTCAACGGACCCCGTTAATCCGGAATTTCTGGCAGAACGTGAACACGTCATAGCCAAACCAGTTTTTCGGGTCGCAACCCGTGAAGAGCTGCTGGCCAAAGGATATGTGCTGAGCCTGTCCGAGTTGAACCTGCCAACATCACCGGAACTGAACGAGATCATCAGCGTCCTGCAAACCCAGCGCGGCCCTGTGGCGCTTGCGGTGTGGTTCCAGTCGGCGAATGGCTGGCTAGGCAGTGCCAGTCCGGCCGATGTGGTGCGAGGGGTCAGCCCGGGAACAATGTCCGACGTTCTGCATGCGGCACGCCGCGAGGTCGCGCCAATCGATCATGCCTGAGCCATGCAACCCGGTGAGCAATGTTTAGGGCTGGCCGATGGCACCAGAGTTCACCGACAGACCCCGGGTGTGGGCCTCCCGCAGGCAACGTCGCCAAAAGTGCTCGCCACTGGGGGCTGCCCATTTCACCAGGTAACGACCGGACAGCCAGAAAATCGCCTCCAGCGGCAGATGGGCCAAGTCTTGTTGATGGGTGTACCAGAACGCCCGCCAGTCGTGGATAACCGCCACCCGGTCGACCAACTGCCAGCGGCAGACCCACAACGGGGTGTCCCGATGAACCAGCACCAACGCACCGGCCAACGGGAACACGTCGAACCACAGCAACTGGTGGTCATCGGGCACAGTGACATCTAGCCGCCGAAACCGATGGAGCCGCAGTTGTGCCAACAGGTCGACACCGGCGGTTAACGCATCCAGCGAGAGTCGATCCTGTGGGCGACGGCTGTGTTTCATCGAAAAACCTCCAAAACGTAATACGGGGGGAATTCCCAGACAACCATGCTCACAACATCCACGGGGGAGGGGTGTTATCTCTCACTAAGTGAAGGTTTTATCATTAAGCTCTTGTTTTGCAAGCAACCGCCCCAATATCCGTATGGAGCATGCCGCTTAATAGAGAATCTGACTCGAGGTATCGTGATGCAGCTAGAGAAATTTGTTCAATCGGCTATTCAACAAATAGCCAAAGGCGTATCCAATGCGTCTGAGGATGTTGCCAGCCTAGGAGGGCGAGTGAACCCTCATAATCCATCAAGCTCTCCACGTCTTACCAATATAGATTTTGATGTTGCGCTGGTTGTAAGTGAAGGTTCGCAGTTGCAGGGGGAGGGGAAAGTGTCATTGATAAAGGTTTTTAGCCTTGGTGGATCAGCTCAGGAATCCAACGCATATCAGCAAACCAGCAGGGTAAAGTTCACTGTTGCCGTAGAGCTACCAAAGAATTTGAAGGCTGGCAGCACTATGGAAGAGGAACAGGATGCGCTTAACGTACTTTATGCGGCCTCGAAACCAGAAAACGTTTGGAAGAAGTAGGATTTACTCATTATGCCGATAACCCTATTTATCGGCATCTTGTAGCTTGGTTCTTCTCTTGAACTCGATTTTTATCATTCAATAGCCTGGAGGCGTATGGATAATCCAAAAAAAATCATGCAGATCACACCTGCTGATGGTTGGTACTATCGTGTAGATGCCGTTAATGTTGCTGTCTTTCCTGTAGCCATGTGGGCATTGCAGGATTCGGGCGAAATCGTTGGGATTGTTGATTTGGGAAGTGGATTGCAGCCATTGCATCAATCTCCAAAAGGCCGTTACTTGCAGTTTGAGCAACTTACGCCAGAAGAACGACTCAAAGCAGCTCAACGTTGAGAACAATGATTATGGCTAAAATCATTAGAGGCAATGCTGACGGTAAAAATGGTGAAAATCAGAGCTACACCATACCTGGTCGTGGCACGATTTCTCGTAGTAAAGCGGTTACAGAGGTAAAGCAAAAAAAGCATCCAAATCATCATGTTATTGTGGTGAATGATGTTGAATATATTCGTGCTAATCGTGATAGCTCTAAGCCCAATAACATAGATGAAAAATGATACAACGCATTGATGTATCTCATATCTAGGGGCCTCCGGCCCCTTTGTCCTATCTACAGGCATGACTGCGCATAATGTATATTATGTTAAAAAGCCTACAGAGGTAAACTACTTCATATAGACCACCTATGCTGTGTTAAATCAACAAGTTACTGATTTTTGACAGCCCTCTCTTTTCCTACCTTATGTTTACAGTAGATTTGCTTCATATCCTTTATGTTTATGAGGCAAACTATTCATGTACTCACTTGTTCAACTGGCAGCAGCTGGTCGAGAACGCCAATGGATCCTGATGGATTGCCAGACCTGTTTACCTCTTCTGTATCCACTCAGATACTGTACCGATCATCTCGGATTTCGTGCGTTATCAACTCAGTCAGCAGCGCTACAGGCAATCAAATTCTTTTACGAATTCTGGCTGCAAAAACATAAAGTTACTTTTTGCTACAGCTTTCACACCTCTGGCCACGACCCCTTGATTGCTATTCATGAAATGGGCTCATTTTTTCACTACTTGGAAAATGGTCGTACCTGCCAATCAAACCTACTGGCTTTTCCATTAGCGACAGGAGCCAACCGTATTACCAATGGAGTCAGGATCCATGCAGTAATCCGCTTTATTTCATTTTTGATAAACACATATATATCACCTACATATCAGGATGGCTCACCTAAAGAATTGTCCCGTTTGGCATCTCGTTTACATACACGATTGCTTCTTTGTAAAGAGGAATATCGATCGCTGTCACCTAAGAAGGTTGTCGATAGAAACGAGAGCTATCATGGCTTTCAGAGTATGACTGCCGATATGGTGATGAGCATGTATAAAATAATAACGCCTGATTCAAGCAGAAAAACCAATCTATTAAACCCCTTCCCTACTGGCAATATTCAATTTCGTAATTTTTTGATTGTTCGACTCTTGTTGAATTATGGTCTTCGCATCAGCGAATTATTACTATTGGAATGTAGTTCAATAAAACCAAATATTCGTATGGATAAATATAGTCTGATCATAACTTCGACAGGTGAAGTAGAAGACCCCAGGAAAAGAGTACCCTCTCTTAAAAATGTATATGCACATAGAGTGTTAGAACTAGACTCACAAGATTATAAATTTCTAACCATATATATAGATAAGATTAGACCTTCGATTAAACATCATGATTTTATATTCACATCACTTCAACACAATTTGAATCCACTATCTTATAATGCAGTGTATGCAATATTTTCACAAATTGACAAGGTTTTTGAAAAGACTTTTTCTGAGTATAAATCAGTAGCACACTTTGATGCTATTCAACGTCTAACACCTCATGTAACTCGGCATACCTGGGCAACTCTTACATTGCATAGAATATACTGGGACAAATATCAAAAATACACCCAGACTGCACAATTAGCTGATGTCGATTTTTCAATCCATGGCCTGATGGAAGAAGCAAAGGAAGAGTTGCGCCTGATTGGAGGTTGGAGCATGAAAAGTCGAATGCCAGATGTTTATGCCAAACGTTTCTTATCAAAACAAGCTAATGCTGCCAACCTAAAAAGAATTGAACAAGATACAAAAATGTCAGAAGAATTAATGACCTATGTTATGGATGGTATGAATCATGCTGCCGATTAACACTATTACTAAAAATAGGCCAGAGAGCGCAATCTACTCCCCTGGGTTTATTTTGAAAATAAAAGATATAAAAATTCCACAACGGATTTTTTTAAAGACCGCGAGTGAATTTGATGATAAATTTATTTTGACGACTGGCAATAGATGGGTTTTTGACTACTCAGGAAGTCGCCGTTATATTTTATTCCCTCACAATGAGAACACTGCAAAATTAACTCAATATTTTTGTTTTAAATATGCATCTACAAAAATACCAACTCACCTCCAAAACTTGTTATATGATTGGCGACATACGATTGATTTTTGTATCGAACAAGGTGAATTTTCATTCGCCACACTACGAAGATATATAGAGAATCCAGCCATTGACAGCCGAAGATTTTACTCTATTATTTTTGGGTTAAAAGTTTTGTGCCAGGAGGAATTTCCTGGTTTCAGTATTGATGAGTATGAAGAATTGCAATTCATCCCACGTCCATGTTCAGATCGTTGGGATGTTTATCAAGAAATAGACAATATTATACCACCATTAGAAAAAAACATGATTGTGAATGGTCTGTTTAAAATGGCTGCAGCTATTAAAGATGGTGAATGTTACAAATTACAAGAAGTAATTGATGCTGTTATTCTTGGTCTAATCTATACAACTGGAGCTAGACCTGTCCAGCTTTCAAGATTAGCGATTGAAGATATCCGCGTCGATACTAGAGATGTGACAAGCGGATTAGTCCGGTACAGTGTACTTTTACCATACGCGAAGCAAAGGACAGTCACCACTGAGCGTCTTTTTTTATCATTACCACCAGAAATTGGCTCCCTGTTACAACACTATATTGAGCAAACAAATCGTGATAGGAGCGATAAACTTTTCGAAATGGGTGCCTCCGCCCCAGCATATGTATCCCAAGCCATTAATCAAGCGGTCCTTCGCTTCAGCCCTCCAGATTACCAAGCCGCAGTAGCTCGAGGCGAAGCCGCTCTCCCCACGATCACCCCTACCGATTTACGGCACAATGTTGGCCATTCCCTAGCCATGCAAGGTGTTAGCGCTGAAGAGATTGCGCACATCTTAGGACACTCAGCTTTAGTTGTTGCAAAACATTACATTCTTGCAACCCCAGCCCTCGCCCTAGTCAGAGCAAAAGCTCTTGGGGTTAACCCCGTCTGGCAAAATATGGTGGCAATGATGCTAACGGGAGAAGTGACGTCTTCAGCTAAATGGCGAGGAAAACGAGTTGCGGGTATTATTGGGGATCAGCTGCATAGTGAGGTTGGTGGTTGTTCCAGAGCCAACGTTGATAATGAATGTCCTTTCGCTGAAGTACGCTGCTGCTATGGCTGTCTTTATTACAGACCTTTTTTGGACGGTGACCATCAAGCAGTACTTAACAGTGTTAACAGAGAAGAAGATGAACTTATTGAATTATCAGACTCTGTCGGAAATGCACGAAATCCATTGATAATGGTACATGAAACAACTCAACTAGAAATCCAGTCCGTGATCAATCGCTGTAAGTACATTTCGGCAATGGAGGATGTGAAATGAAAGCACATCTTGACCGATTTAATGCATTCATCACTGAGCAGAAGGATTGGTTTGAGCTGAATTTAGCTCTCGATTTTGCCCACGCATGGGATGAACCTGTATGGATAAGCGGCAGCAAAGGTACTGGATGGCTTCGAGGCAATGGTAAAAACCCCCTGCGTTTTGACGAGATAAATAGGGTTAAAGGAATTGATCGTAAGCATGTAGTGGCTAACGAGTATTGTCACTTTATGAAAGCCATGTTAGTTATTGTTTATCGTATAGCAATAACCGACGCATGTCACCCTCAGTTGCTGTAGCAACATTGATGGTTTTGAAGCGCTGGTATCATTCGCTTGTTGAACATACTGGTCAAAATCATCCAATGTATCTGACCACAGAGGTAATTCAACGCTCAATGGATATCCTCAGTGCCGTATCAATGCCAGGCGACCCTAATGTAGCCAACTACAAAGGGAGATGCGTTAGCCTACAAAAATTAGTCAATCATCAGTCATTTAGCTTGGTAAGCTTAAATTATGTGTCAGATCTAAAATACACCAACAAAACCAACCTAACTCGTAAAGCTAAAGAAACTATAGCGCTTAAGCACCAAGAGAGGTTAGATGATAGTTCGGGGGAAGACGAGAATACCCTGATTACCATTCGTGGTTTTTTAAATGTTGTGGCACTCATTCAACGAGTTGAAAGTGATGCCGAAAAAATTGCACTTAACTGTTTGTTACTGTTAATAGTTACCGGTTTCCGTTCTGTAGAGGCATTCAACCTCAGGCATAATGCACTGATAAAGCGCCATGTTGATGATCCAACAATCAGTGCAAGACTACGAAATAAAGGTCTCCTGATTATTTTCTCGGCATTAAATACGTAGGCGTGAAAGGTGCGGGTGAGAGAACTCACTGGGTAGAACCCTTGGCTGTACCATTAGTTGAAAATATCTTCTCAGCAGTGAAAGCATTGACAGCACCAATGCGAGAGCATTTGCTATACCTGCGCGAAAAATCATTTAGCGATTATCTACCTAGATCTATCAGTGCCCTACCCGGAGATATGATTGAGTTGGATGATATCGTAGCCCATGTTGCGCATAGTACAACTAAGTTACGTGGACAGTCAGGTTTACGTGACAAGGCTTCCAAAGCTTTAGCAAAGCGTGGCGTGACCCCAGGACATGAACAAGACGGTCCAAGACGCAGCAAGTTATTTTTTTATTCTAAAAGCAGCATTAATTCATTAATAAAGTCTGAGTTTGATCGGCATGATTTAAATACTCCCTGCACTCACTCATGGGTAGAAAATGGTAAGAGGTATGTCGTAAATTATGAGGACCTTCTTTTTTTATATAATTTAGGGTCGCTTTCATTAAAACGAACGATGGTGTTTAAAGCCAATCCGGTCCCCCTTAAAAATGACCTAATAAATAAATTCCTTGGCAACTTAGATAGTAACAATTCAATTTTTAGCAAATACAATCTGCTAGAAGATAGTGGCTCTCCTACCCGTTTACGCACCCACATACCCAGACATAATATAAATACTTTTCTAGCTATAGCAGAGGTATCTGACCACTTACAGGCCATGTTAATGGGGCGTATGGATATATCACAGAACCACCATTACCAACATCTTGCTTTAGCGGAACGTAGAAAAAACGCATCTTTGTCCAACCAGAAAAGCAATTCGACTGAACTTACTGCTCAGTCCGCCTCGCCTACGGCCAATACGACATTACCTATAGATTTAGTTAAGCAAACTGGGCATATTGTTCTGTCTGACAGACTTAATCTTGAACATAACATAAAAGCCAACTTACATACATTCGATAATAGAGATGAGGTTTCAGCCTTCATCGAAGCATCATTTAATAACAACTTATTCGATGATATAGCAACAGCATTCGAGGAGATCACAAATAAAGAAGGTTTGAAAGAAGCTGCTGCTATGGTCGCGCGCCATGCAACCCTGCACCCTCTTAAATTTGGTTCATGCATGCGTGAGATTGCTCTCTGGGGATGTCCTTACCGTATGAAATGTCAGTCATCCATGTTCTGTGAACACTTCACATTGACCGGCAGGATAGATGAATTACCCAACTTGTTTATAAAACAACAAATGTTACAAAAAGCAAAAACTCAACTGGAGAAGCTTTCCAAAGATACACCTGGATATCAAAAATCATTAAGCCAAATAAATAAAAGCATGGTTCAACTTAATGTTATGGAGACCAAATGGTTACGATCTTCAGAATCTAACCGGCCGGTTAGTACAGAAAACTTGCTGAGTGGTGATCTAAGTGGAGATGGTAAAATAAAAACATTAGCGCAGCTTTTCGCTCTTGAACATAAGAACCTTAAAAAAGGGAAATAATAATGCGTGGACAGGATTTAGATGCTCTCATAGAAAATGAATTACAATTGATGCTGCTTGAAGGATTTGAAAAAGCTCCTATTTCAGCTAAGGCTCTGCATACACGTCTAAAAACAAAAGGTATTCTTGGTGGTGGGTTAAGCACATTGAGTACTATATCTCGCAAGCATCTAATTGCTGCATATATTGATCAACAACTTAGCCCTCTGAACCTACGGCCTAAGGAAAAGCAACAATACGTTAACAGAAAAACCCGCCAAGCCTTATTATCCAGAAATAAACAACTCCAAGATGAGGTAATAGAGGCACATGAACACTTAGCACGGAACATTTATTCTTTAATTGATATCGTCAAGGCAGTAAAGCTTAACACCATGATCCCTATCGAAAGCTTATTGTCTGAACATATGATAAGAGAGCTTCAAAAAAACAAAAATGGAACGTGATTAGGGCAGTGAAAACCATTTTAAGGTTTAACCCTCTTCTAACGAGATCTAAACACAAGGGCATGCCACGCAGTTTTGAAGAACTTTTGAAGAACTTTTGAAGAACTTTTGAAGAACTTTTGAAGAACTTTTGAAGTATCTTAGCCAAAAAGAAGAACAAATGAAGAACAAATGAAGAACAAATGAAGAACAAATGAAGAACAAATGAAGAACAAATGAAGAACTATAGCAAGCGACATGTGGTGATCCTGTCGTGCGTAAGGTTGAGGAAATCTCGCTAACTCGCAATAAAAAATGAGCCGCTGGCGGTGGGTTGCAATCTTCGTCAAGCTGGCTTTCTGTCTTCGTAAATTTCAGGAACTATTCGTAGACAGAAAGCCAGCTTTTTTATAGCACCACCTAGCGGTTGTATTCACTCATAGGATCACAATAGGATGCGCTATCAAGCTTAAGAGCCGCCTCGAATTGAGTTCAAGGCAGAGCCTCACCTCATCTAATGGTAAATCCCAAGCCTGAGCCAGCAACTCCGCAGTTTGATCTGAACTCCACGGCATAACGGTAGCTCCATTGACTTTGGCGAATGGTCCATCACTTTCCGGAACCACTCTTTCCCGAGGCAATTTTTTAACAAGTGCTTTTCCAGATGCAGAGTTGAATGCTGCTGGGCCAATGCTAAACCAGCACCCCATATCAGAAGCAGCCTTGAGCTCTGCTGCTGTTCCGGTAAACCAGTGAAGCACGGCGGTCCCGAAGCCTGGGTGAGCACGAAGGATCGACAACACATCTCTAACAGCTTGGCGCGAGTGAATACTCAAAACTCTTCCACCCACGCTCGCGCATAGCGATACAACAGCTGAGAATACTTTGCACTGAGTTTCATAACTGTGTTGGAAACGCTTGGAACCATCCAGCCCCACTTCTCCAACGGCACACACATGCTTAATTTGCTCAAGTAGATTGTCAAGTTCGCCATAACGGTCATGTACGATTTCTGGATGCAGACCGGGAGTGATCAGGACATTTGTATACCCTCCTAGAATTTCACTGGTGGCAGTGAATGCTCGTGGGCTTGTTGTTACCAACCAAGTGAACTCGTTTTTCTTAGCCGCCTGGGAACACACATCCCTCGCGTTTGGATAGAGGTCGAGATGACAGTGAAAATCCATCAAAGCAGTCCGTCTCCGGTCAGCAGAGCCTCCAACTCATGAATTCCATTGGTAAGCACAGACCGATACTGAGATCGTTCAGGGACTGATGCAAAAGCAAGTGATGCCCCCAAGAACCTGTCGATACCCTTCTCTCTCGCCGTTAGCACCGCCAATGCAACTGCCATCGGGTCGTCAGGCCCACTAGACTTGTCACTACCGAGTAGACTGGGAAACACGTATTCGGTCGCATCAACCTGTGATCTCCAAGCAGAGAAGGCTGCCCGGCGGATCATGCAAGGGACACATCGCCCACAATGAGTTCGATTATAGGTGCGGAACCGCCCACAACTTGTCGTATCAGAGGCAAGTTGAATAAGCCTCGCCTGATCCAAGCACTCATTCATCATCTGCCCTTTGGTCTTGAACCGATAGGGCAATTCCAATCGCACGGCTACCCCTATGCCGTCCAGCACCTGCTGCAATCTACTGATGAACAACGGATGCGTAGTGCGGGTACTCAGGCTCGACACTCGCCCCGGAACAAGCGGTGGATTAACACAGATGAAGCCGTTCTCTGGAATGTATATTGTCGGGCGTACAACATCCAGCCGGGAGGCTGCTAGCACTGCAAAGGCATAGAACGCCAATGATCGACCACGAGTTGAAGGCTCACGGGGGCCTTTAAAGCTAATGCCATGACTCCACTGATAGTGAGCATCGGCACCACCGAGGAGACTTGCATAGCGGCGCTGACGCTCAGAATCCTCGTGAGCAAGCTGAGAAACGAAAAGCGGACGGCGTCCTTGAGCAACCAAGTCTAGCCCACCGATTAAGCTATCTAGGCCGCCGGAGAGCAGAGAAACACAATCTTGATCCTTGGCGGTGAGCCGCCCCTGGGGGGGAGGTAAACCCGCGTCGGTAAAAATCAGCGTCCAGTAATCGCCTGTCAAAACCTTAAGCAATTGCTCTAGCTCTGACTTCCATGGTTGCCAACGTTCAGGTTCGTACAACCCGACGCTCAACTCGATCGTTCTCGTCCAGCCATCCGCGCTTGTGTTTCTCATGGCGCAGAGATCAGTAGCGCACACCGCCAAACAGAACTGAACGAAATCCCACGTGGCAGGACTTGGGCGGAATCCCCTGCGCTTCAAGGAGCCGTGCCAACTCTTTGCAATAGTGCCAACACCCTCGCGTTTAGCCCCTTTGAAGTAGGTGAATACCCGTTCGCCCTCGGC
This sequence comes from Aeromonas sp. 96A, assembly GCF_051919165.1. NCBI lineage: Bacteria > Pseudomonadati > Pseudomonadota > Gammaproteobacteria > Aeromonadales > Aeromonadaceae > Aeromonas > Aeromonas sp. 96A. The sequence goes on from NZ_JBQBFE010000001.1 coordinate 505,772, forward strand.
AAGCTCAGCAGGAAGACGGGCCACACTTGTACAAATGACCTTAATCATTCTGCAAATACCTCCAACGCAGTTTGAAGCACTGTTTGGGCAAGCGTTTGAGGATCAACTCTCTGCCCCATAAAATTTTCCATGATTCGCTGCACCTCTCCGTGAACCCATTCCTTGATATCGTTTCGTAACTCTTGGATCTCGACTGGAGAGTACTTGAGCTTTTCATAGGTCTGGCCCAACTGCAGATCTATTCGGTTACAAACCTCATTGCTAATAGTGAACCCGATGACAGCTGTGATTTGCTCATCATTTAGTTGGAAGATATCCACGTTGGGCTCTTGCTCATACAACTGCGCTAATGCATCAGCTGCAGCATTTCTCAACGACTCATCATCAACGCTACCGGTCTCGGGCATGACCTCTTTGATGACTTCAAGCGCGAGATCGCTTGCTGAGAGATTCAGACCGCGAATCCTCTGAATCCAATCAACGACTTGAGGATCGGTACCAACCCTAACAGCTTCGAGGAACGAGCCCAGGCGTCCGGCGCCTTGGGCTACCCCACGTAAGGTATTATTTGCTCGCCCCGCACCGCCCATACCTTTGTTGATCATGCTACTAGCAGCACCACGCAGGGCTTCACGGCCGCCGCCTGAAAGGTATTTGCCCATTTTTGAGCGGGCCGGCATAAATCTACGATCTGGCGCGACGTCCTGATCCTGGGCTGGTTCTAAAGCCGCGCTGCCATCTTCTGCGACGTCCTGACTGACCCCCTCCTCTCCATCCGGATCACCATCTGCAGTACCCTCTCCAGGCCCTGCGCCACCGGCGGACTCGACTTGACCTAACCATTCAGGATCAAATGGAGAGCCTGCTTTACCACCACCACTTGATGTCGAAGTTCCCATCAGACTTTACTCCTTAATACAGCCTCAATGGCCCTCTTTGTATTCCGTTGAATGGCTGAATCTCCTATCCACGATTGCAACATGTCCTTAGCCCAAGACTGGGTAGCCAATGCGGGAATAATTCCAGGCCCAAGGGCACCAATAGGGGCAAGGCTTAAAAGTCCAGATGCACGCTTACCGAGAGATGGATGAACCTTACAGGGTTCGATCAGGATTATCATTTCGGCATTGGCCTTCCATGTTCGTGACGATGCATTACTCTGCCAGGCCTTCACCATTGCCAGCTCAGCTTGCTCGCAGTCGACGGCTGCGATAGCTCTCGTAAGGTGTTCGTTTGGCCCTGTCGCAACTTTCAATACATCTCGAAGCTCGCGTGCAGCGGGTGTCATGTTGTCATCGCCAAAATCGCGTGTCGCAGTATCCCTGCTGAGGTGGAGTAAAGGACGCAAGTCGGTAGCACCTAGCGGCGGAGATAACTGCAACCACTCAATGACGAACGGGTCATCCCCAAAGGGTTTGGCTAATGCGACGCCATCTCGAGCAGCTTCCTCTGCTCGCAAAAGCTCCGCTACTTGGCCATCATTTTCGGAACTGACCATAGAGGATAATGTGTTGGCCAGCTCCTCTTTGTAGCGTTCCAGTAAGTGCCATTTAGCCAAGGAGGGGATGTCCAAGGTTATACCTTGAGGCATAGCCAACGATTCACGAAGGTACACAGTGTTGAGAAATCGCTTCATTAGCCGTGGGTTTGCACTGATGCTGGTCGACTTAAACATAAGGGTTGCCAATCCTTGAGCCAGCTCCATGAGCGCCAGGAGGCGTGTATCAGTTCCCACTAGTTCGTGCAAAAATGTGGAGGTGATCGTTTCTCCGAGCCAACTTCTCGACAGACGTCTGGGGATTTCCAGCTTTGCTTGATCGAATTTATCTTGAGGGTATGACCCAGCCCTAGCCTCACGCTCCAGCAAGAGGAGAACCAGATATGCCTTCGCCTCGTTGACACCTATACGAGGTACATGCAGTGGCACTTGGATCAACTTGTCGAAATAGTTTGTGGCGATATTTCCCGTGATGCCGGTGCCTTCAAAATGCTTCTTCACCGCGCCATGGATAAAGTCGTTATCCGCAGCGATGACGAAGGCAGTACGTTTGAGGAATAAGAGCAAACGGATGGATTCAAGGGTAGAAATAGCAGTTTCTGGTAGACACCGATCGAGGTCGTCAACAAACACCACCAAAGTGATACCTAGCTCTTCCAATATTTGTTCAAGTGCTAGCCTAAACGCATGAATTTCGTTCGGTAACGATAGTGATTTTGCTGGACTCAACAAACCATCAGCCTTTAAATCCAACGATGTCTCCTCGTCTTTCTTGCTGGCTTCTGAAACTTGGGGGCCGTCCCTTTGGGGATTCCAAAAATCTGAAAACTTGCCGATGGCCCTGCCGATCGTACCAACGGGTACACCAGTTGTGATCGTAATCGCAGCTTCACCCCCGATTTGGACCAGCCGTAGGAGATTTATTCGCCTCAAGAGATCGAAAGCTTTCTTCTGTAGAGATTCATTGCCCTTAGCCAGCTTCAGAACTTCATCGCCTACGATCTGCAACAAGGCACTGCGAGCACTTTCGAAGTCTTGGTAAAGCCATGGGTTGAAAGTAACGACAACGTATTGGTGCTCCACTGACGGTATCTTGGTGTCGATTATTCCTGGATATGGTGGCACTAAGGGAGCTTCCAAGCGGGCTGCGATCATCTTAACTAGGGATGATTTTCCTGCCCCCCAGCCACCTGACACCCCAATAGAAATCGGCTCACCATGGCTCTGCCGCAGAAGGCTGGCACACGCATCAGCCACTACGCCAAAATTGAGGTAGTCGACGGTTGTTTCGTTGTCATGCCACATTGTTTTAAGTCCGTTGCGATTTACGTGAAGAACACTTTAGGGGCTTCACAGCCTCCGGTTGCTAGAGGGGTGGATAACCTGGGCGAGGCCATTAAGGCGTTCATGCGATTTAAAGAGTTCTGACCACTAGGGGTACTTGAAAGTCTAAAATAATTGATGGTCAAGGCTCATAAGAGCCAAATCCTATAGCAAACCAAACTATGCCCCAAGACATAAAATCTCACTTGAGACACAAGCCATAGACCTCACAGTCGAGACTGCAAATACGACAAACGTCACGAATTGTACAACATTGACACAGGCGTCAATTGCAACCAAACTCACAATTTACATAAAATAATTTTTTTTGATTATTATATGTGCATGAAGTCCTCCAATCTCATCAAGCAGCTAAGACACTTTGACCAGCAACACGATTACTGGCTCTACAGTGTGCACAAATTTGCCCTACTCTGCCCGGGTGAGAAGCCACAGCAGCTCAAAAACGCTCTAGTGCGCCAGTGTAAAGCAGGAAATCTGCTAAAAGTGGGCGGAGGTCTGTATGCTTGGCCTGATGCCCGATCAACCCCTATGTATCGTTTAGAGCATCTCATCAATCGACTGCACTCTTGTTAGCTGTCGTACATCAGCTTGGCGAGTGCTCTCAGTATGCACGGATGGATCTCTCAGATCCCATTGGCAGTGTTAACCATGATGACAACAGGACGCTCGTACCTACAACAAACTGCCTATGGATTAATCGAATGGACCCACACAGAGCAATCAGACACTATCATTCTGAACGGTACAGTATGGGATTCAATGCGAGGATGTCTTATCGCAAAACCGTCTCTGGCGTATCGAAATATAAAACGAGTTGGTCGAAATATTGACCTTGTAGTTAATCCGTCTGATGTAGATTTTTTTGATAAAATAGTGTTGTATTACCTCATGGACCTGACTGATACATGGCAAACAACTCATTCATATCAAGAGTAATAGCATAAATATGAAAATATCCGAATCAGCGCTATTAAATATCTTATCTTCTGATTATCAATAACTCTCGCAAGATCAACGTTAGTCACCTGCCCGGTCTGGATACCATTTTATGGCCTGCCATACTGTTCACCCTTAACACCATATATTGTTTTTTTACTTCACAAATGGTGTAACATAACCGAAATATTCAGTTTGAGCCGAGCGTTGCACATCCCAGCGTCGCGTATATCCAGCTGGGCGCTCTCGTTGAACCGCATGGGTAAGGATTAAGCGCTTCTTAGCACGTGAAACCCCAACGAAATAGGCGCAAAGATTTTCTTTCTGTTCCGATTCGTTCTTGAAAAAGAAGGTTTCATTTTCGACGGCCATGATAATGACTGAATCAAACTCAAGGCCCTTACTCTTATGAATGGTCAGTATTCGTACTGCTTGGTCGTCTGAGAAGCGCTCAAGGGCTTTGGGTAAGTTAGGCTCCAGCTTTAGCAATTCCTCGATCCTGGCCTTGGTATCACGGACAACCTCTTTCAACCGACCATGCGACTCGTAGTCCGGGGAAAGCGACACCAGTGTTTCGATACTGACCTGCTTCAGGAATGCTCGAACAAACTCCCAGTAGCCGGAGAAGGACTCGTCGATCAGCCCGGCAATGGCTATCTCTTTTCGTTGCTGCTTGACGAGCCGATCAAAGTCCTTACGCACGTTCGACTGAATCTCTTCATCAGCAAAAGGAATCAGCTGGTTCATGAGCCGAATCCATGCTTTGGGCTCGCGTTGACCATAGAGGCAGGAGAGATAGTCCACGATCAAACGTGCAGCCGGCTCGACCGTGATGTCTTGCATCTGCTGCTCATTACGGAAGGGGATGCCACGAACCTCCAGTGCCGCCATCAGATGATCGGCATACAGGTTGAGCTGATTACGAATCAGGATCGCAATTTCTGCAGGAGGCAGCTGCTCGGTCTTTATCCAACCAGTAATCAAGTCTGCGAGGTAGCCAGCTTCCTTACGACTGTCTTCGAAGCGCCACGCGAATACTTCACCTTCGTCACCTGCAAGCTGCTCATCAGGCATAACGGATGAGGGGTCAAGCTTGCGAATGATCTCATTCTGCAAGCACAGCAAACGTGGTTTAGAGCGGAAGTTACGGTACATGTTGAGCGGAGTCGCTGCAAAATCAGCAACAAAGTCCTGGAAGATACCTTCCAAAGCTCCTGCCCAACCCATGATCTTTTGCTTGGTGTCACCCACAGCGGTCAGACGAATGATCGTGCCTTGAAACGCGAGCCTGAGCAGCTCGTACTGTAGGTTAGTGCAGTCTTGGAATTCATCGAGGAAGACGTCGCTATAGGTTTGACGGATAGCGTTCCTTGCAACGGCGGAAGTCTGAAGGATCTTGATTGCCAGAGGCACGAGATCGCCAAACTCAATTTCTTGGGGGGACGGCCTAGCCTTTCGCTCAACGATTTTGTAGTTAGCGTTCAGAGCGTCTTGCCCCACTAGAATGGGACGGAAACGATCGATGATGCGTTTGGCAAATGCGTGGAAAGTATAGCTGTCGAACCGCGTAGCAAGCTCCGAACCGCAGCGCCGCTTGACTCGCTCTTTCAGGTTGCTACTGGCATCGACTTTGAACGAAATAGCCAGAATCCGTTTGGGATAACGACAAGTGCCAGTGCGAAGCAGAAAGTCGGCTCGCTGCGCAAGCATTTCTGTCTTCCCCGCTCCAGGGCCTGCTGTCAGCGCGAGGCTGCGCACCTGCTCCTTGGCAGCAAGTAGCGCATTCGGCTCAAGAGTCAGCCCATCTGCAGGCTTCCAAGCATAAATTGCGATCATTCCGGCAGCTCCGCGAGCTTGGTGATAACGGCATCTACTAGTCTGTGTAGAGATGCTGGCATGTCTGCCAGTAATTTCTCATCGGTCAATTGGGCCAGTGCATCGATGTGAGCTGCGGGCTTACTGCCAAGCTTGAAGCGCTGATGGTAAGTACTGAACAACTTCTGTTCGCTTTTGCTGTACTGACTTGCATCGTGGTGATTTTTACCCAATACAGCTTTGACAGTTGATACCTCAGGCTCTTCCTTCAGCACGTCATACGCATCTGGATAGGCAAGTAACATAGCGAAATCTAGATCCATAGGGTATGAGAAGTACACATCTCGATCTTCAAGCAGATCAAGATAGTGGCTGTAGCGTCTGACATGATACTCCTTTGAGTTCCATGGTGGAATGCAGTGATCCTTCGGCAACGTATTTTTGGGCCGATACTTTTTGAGCTGATCATTCACGTACTTGATTCGCCCCCACCCAGCTTGATAACGCGACACATCCAGATCAAGCAATGTCAGATAAGGAATCTGAAGAGCGGAAAGAAGGCGCCAGAAGTGATTAACGTGCCTGCCCCCTAGCGGCGCAATCGTGACTGCGGACTCATCAACCGGCGCTCCTTTGACATGCAGCAAGCGCGGCAACACAATCTCTTCGCTATCCCCCTCTCCTAAGACGACAAGGCGCGAGAAATAGATCTCGGGAAACGCTTGGACGGCTTCCCGTACGAATTTATGTGCTTCGTCCGTGCTTTCCGGTAGCTGAATGAGTGTGACCCGCGATGTCCGTACCTGCGTCAACCGCAGATAGCGTATGCGCTCCGGGGCGACGCGTCGTAGCATTGACGGTGCGTGGGTCGCAATCAATGCTTGCGCATCACCATCGCTAGTCATCTCATTGAGCGCATTGACAATCCGCCCAAGGTAGTGCGGCGAGAGGCTATTCTCAGGCTCTTCGACCGCCACTATCGTAAACACGGGCGGGCGTAGCTTGTCTGCATCGAATGAATCGTCATCTCCGGCCAAGACAGCGTGACCGATGGCTTGCGAAGATAGCACTAGCGACAGATACAGCATCGATTTCTGGCCGTCGCTTAATCGTGAGAAGTCAACTAGTTGCTCGCCATGCCCTGGTGTGAAAGACACCGACATGTGCCGTAATAAGGCCTCGATCTCAGACGCTACAAAAGTGAGCTTTGGATCTGCAAAGAAGCTGCCCTTGTGTAAAGTACCCCAAACCACTTTCAAGCTTGTGCTGAACGCATTGATTGACGGATTGGTCGCCAAGCTATCGCTGATTTGGTCGGTCAGCCCCTTGATGACAGTTCGCTCTGCATTCCAGTTTACAGCCCGCAGCATGCGACCCAGCAATGCATTGGCGCCGTAGGCAATGTGATCGGCGGGATCTCGGCGTGCAGGCAGATAGTGGACGTGAATATGGTTACGTTCAGATCGGGGTACTTGAGCGGTGGTCAGTGGCGAACCATCAGCATTGATGTCCAACACATAGACCATGATTTCCTCTATGTCCCCATCCAACCCCATGGCTGCATTGAGGCGAAAACGCACACGTGGCGAGCCATCGACTTCGTCGAGGCGCATATGGCCGAAATGAGGTGCAACCGTACTGTTGTCTTCGTCATCGCCAAGTTCCGGGAACAGAAAGTCGGCTTCGATCCATAGCTGCCGTTCCGTAGGTGGCGTTTCCTCATTAAATGGGATATGAAAGTCCGAGCGTAAGATTCGGCGCAGTGATGGATCAAAGGCAAATAGTCGACACAAAGCCTGTAGAACAGCTGTCTTACCGGCCCCATTGTGCCCGATGAGGTAAGTAATCTCCTCTAGTGGAATTTCGACAGGCGCAGCACCGAAAGAATGGAAGTTCGATAACCGTAAAGCATGCAGTTTCATAAGCGATCCATCTAAGGGCGATTCAATTATTTTTGAGTGATTCCATCAGACTCACAGCTCAGAGATCCCCTCATTTTTAGAGACTCAAATAATTCCAAGTGTGCGGGTATATAAGCGGTGTTGCTTCAGGTAGTAGATAAATTTATCCATCAACAAGACCGCATTGGCTTCTTTCATTTTAGGTAACAACTGGTAATAGATGACCCCTTGCCGAAAGAACGAATAGGTTCGGCTCTTGCTGGTATTGACCTTGATCGTTCTCTCTAGACCGACACTGTCTCCAGCCTTACCCAGCAGCGTCAGCAAGACGATGGCCAGGGCACTGAATAAAAACAGTCGGTCGCGCCGGACCGGATTACTGATGTGCACATCTCCCATACCCATGCCGAATTTGTAATCTTTGATATCACGAAAACTGGTCTCGATACCCCAGCGCTGGCCGTATAGTTGCAACGCCTTGGCGGCGCTCAGGTCGGTCCGGTTACTGGCCAGAAACCACGCGTCTTTCATGCCACTCTTATGACAACAATAGACCCGTTCGACAGGCTGTCGCTGCCCAGTTAGCTCCACCGCTTTGAGGGTTCGGGTGCGCCCGGTCGGCGTTAGCCAGTCCCGAGCTGGAACCTGCTCTACACCAGGGTAACCAACCAAAACATTTCCTTTAAATCTAATGAGATAAGCAAAGCCTAGCTCTTGCTCCAGGCGTTCGAACAGCTCCATGTAACCAAAGCCGCGGTCAGCTACTACCGTCACGAAGATACCCTCTGGCAACGTCTGCTTGAGCTTGGTGAGCAGCTCTTTCTCATGGGCATTGCGTTGCCCTTTGAGCAACGATTTCCGATGGGTTTTCCACAGCAGCGGAGTACTGCGACCGTGGTTGGTTTGCAGGCTGATAACCAAGGTACTGTGATCATCGGCATCGAATTCGGTCCAGTCCATGGAGACTACGATCTCGGTACGTTCACCGACCACATAGGGCACCCAATCGTCAAAGAGGCTCCAGACATTGAGCTTGGTGTTAGTGAGCAGGCGATCCACCTGTTTAACCGCATGTTTACGTTCGAGACCGTTGGCCAAGGAGAGGCCACTACCGATGGCGTGGATGGCCAGTGAACCTGACTCGATAACCCCGAGGGTAGCATTGGCGAGGGAAAGAACACGCTTAGCATGCATGTCCTGTCCAAATATATCGTCGATGTGGTTGAGGATTAGTTCGTGGTTAAACATGGGGATAGTCTGTTGGGTATTAGCTGGTCAAGGATGGCGATCATACCTCAGAAGCCGCGCCACGCCTCGCTCATATGAGGGGATGGTTAAGGACTCACAGCCACCTTATCAAGAATTTTCATCAATTCAGCCTTTGACTTGGAAATATTACTTCCACGAGAAAAATTGGAGTTAAATTTATCTATTTCCAACCTAAATTGCCTTAGACTTTCTGACTGAGGACTTCCCACAGAAGGAGGGGTGTCAAGAGTCACTATCTGTATGTATTCTTTATGGCCTCCTGACATTTCTACCAATTTGTTGTTCCAGACATAGCGTTTAGCGATCTTCTGTAATTGATGATCGGAAACACGCTCAACAATGTCCACCCTTAGGCCCGCCTCTTCTAGCCGTTTGTGCAAGTATGTGCAGTAGAGATTTTCCGTTGATTTCATGCAATCTACAATGATCACATCAAATGCCAACTTTTGGTCCTTCCCTATTGCATTAGGCTGACGGTCCATTTCGTGGAACAAAAAACTGACCAGCTTGTTTAGATCCTCTGTTCGCTTATAAATCACCCCAGATGCACCATCCTGCACTTCATGCAAGATTCCCCAACTGACCAAGATACTTCTTGCTCGTAAGCTTCGACCATCATTCTTATTTACCAGTTCACCGACAGCTGAATCGATGTCAGAATAGCCACATAGAGGTATCGTATCGCGGATATAAAATTCCAGAGCATAGTTAATCTGTGAACAAGTAAGCTCACTAAGCATAGTAAGAAAATGAAGCTTCTCGGCCTGTTTAACATTATTTTCCACCATGTTGACAGTTAAACGTGCATAGTATTCAGCCTTCCCTGCTTCATCGTCATCGATCACACGACGTATAGCTATCAGCAAATCCTCATCCTGAATATCAAGATGGTCTCGTCTAATTTGTGCAACACCACGAATGTAATCCACCAAACGTTGCTGCCGGAAAACTCTTTCCTGATCAGCTAGTCCAGCAACCGTTTCACTTAATACCTCTAGCAAATCCCCTGCAATAGGAAACTTTTTAATAATTGCCCACGTAGTTCTACTTATTGTTTTTTTAAAACCAGGATCATTTATAATTGCAAAAAAATCTTCACCAGTCTGTTTTATGAACGATTTTTCAGCGCTGGTGTCGTTATCATGGATGTCCATAACTCCCCCCGTCCGTGATAAATTTTTTAAAGATTGGTGAAGATACTGCATAAAGCTCAACCCTGGCAAGCCTCAAACAAAACCGGTCACCTTGACTACTGCCATCCAGCAAAATTTACATCATGCCTTTAACGCCTACCCCGTCTGATGTAGTGCATCCGTTGAATATGGATAAAGTAAATATTCAGCGAGAGCCCCCTTAATCAAAGTACGTCCTCAGCCAGAAGAGCCTCAGGCGAAACCCCTTCTATCTTTGGTAAATCTTGCACCAATGTGGAAAAATATCGTTGTTTTTTCCATTCAGATCGATCGCCTATGACATATAAGCGTTGCTTGGCCCGACTAACAGCGACATTTAGCAGATTAGGCCGACTTGCTGCCCATGCCTTAGCCCCTGGTTTCTGTATGTTTCCCCCCAGAACAAATACCACCACGCTAGCTTCTTTGCCCTGAGTAGTATGTACGGTTCCTGTTTTATGCGTATCAAATCCAAGTTGCGCAGCAAGACGTCGTAGTTGCTTCGCACAATCCAAGAATGGAGAAATAAGAAAGATGTTTTCTGGCTTAACCCCATAGGCGGTTCGAAGTTCGAGCAATAGTTTTTTGACCGCCTCCCCCTCCTCAACAATCCAATTACCCTCGCAATTCTTCCCTACTACGTCTATCCATCCGCTCTCGGGTAATTGTGTATGAGTTTCCTTCTTACCATGAACCATCAATCCATCGTACGCAATTTTGTTACTGACTGAGAACATCGGATCATCACAACGACGATGTACTCGGAGGGGGCATCCAACCCAAACCTTGCCATTATCAGGCGTTGGAAGATGAGTACCCAATCCCATAGTTTGATCCGCTAAAACTTGTGCCGATACCTCGCTAGGCCACCAGATAGAAGGTACACAATAAGTTTTAGCTAGGGCTCCTTCCACTGATGGCGGGAGCCCACTCACCGGTTCCAATTGCTTTGGATCACCAACAACAACTGTGCGTGACGCTCGCCAAATAGCACTTGCGGCCTGTTGTGGTAACGCCTGACCAGCTTCATCAATCAATAGCCACCCTATCGCTTCGCGGCCTATGTTTTTGAACATCCGTGGAATGGACGCAAAGGTCGTCGAAATCACAGGAACTATCAGACACAGAGAATCAAGCGCTATAGCAGCCAGGTCTTCTGGTAGATCTTTTCCTTGTAGCCAATCGCTAACCAGATTCATGTTAGCTAACATTTGGCTTGGATTATTTTCAATAAAAGAACGATGCACATCAAGTGCAGCCAAAAACATTTCCTCCCGAGCCTTCAGCCAGTCTTTATGTGCCCATGGAGTAGACTTTTCCCTCACATCATCTGAAGCATTAGGATCTGGCCAGCAGTCACCCATAGTGTTTTTGGCCTGTTCAAATAGAATTGACGTTGATTTTAGCTCATCTTTCAAATTAATAATAAAACCATTGACTTCATTTAATTTCAAATCCAGTTTTTTAATTTCGCCCTGCACCTTAGTAATTTTTGATTTCAGCGATTTAATGACATGCTGTTGGGATTGTACTTCTGCGTATACGAAATCTAGCTCACGTGAGAGCGAATGATATCTTTCCCACCATGCTCGATGCGTTCGACCAAAAGTGGCTATCCAAGCAAGAAATCCAGGCTTATTGGACTCATGTTGCTTAAGCCTTTGCTCTGCTAGACCAAGTCGACTGAGTCGCTCACGGCAATCCTCTTCAAATCGGAAGACTTCTGAATCTAGCCGTTGTCGCTCTGTACGAGCCTGGTTTAGTTTAGAAATTATGGATTGGCATGTTGGTTCTGATTCTTGGATGCTTCGCTGAAGTGTATCTATCTGCGCATTCAAGGTTGAAAACTTGACCATCAAACTACGGATATTAGATTCCAATTTCCGCGCATTCTCAAATCGTAAGACAGCATCAGACCACTTTATGCTTGGAGCTCGTTTCCCATCTTTTAACAACTTTAGGTGGTAGGAAAGCCCCTCCCCTCGCTTAGGAGTGAAAATATCCGGTAATAAGGTGGCGTCATTCTTTTTTTCTGTAGGCCTGCGCCACCAGAAAATGTTCATGAAATCATTTCTATTCCCTTTATTCCCCAACTTGGCTGCGAGTAGTCCCCAGCCCCGCTTGCCCATCAATTCTGAAGCCAAATCAGCAAAGTAATCGCTCTGGTCAAGGACGCTCTTTGGCACGGCATCTTCACCCGGAAGCTCAAGGGAGATATTTTCTACAGCCCCATTATTGGCAGAAGCGACAACAATTGAAGCTCCCTTTATTGCTGAGTGAAGCGGATGGTATGGAATCCTTTTGTCCCCAATTTTTATTGTCTTTTTAGCAGTAAATACGTCGTCCATGTTAGTAACAAGACTGAGCGCTCGCTGAGTAACCACAGCGGCGACCACATCACGAAGTAAGGTGGTTTTACCAGTCCCTGGTGGACCATTGACGGCAAAGATTCCAGAATGGTTAGCGTGAGAACGCCAAATTTCGTTGACAGCAAGCTGCTGGCTAAACGCCAACGGATATTGTGATGGCCAAGCTCCAAGGGGGGCTTGTGTTGGCAGTAACCCCTCAAAGGCACTCTTTAGGCCCAGTTTTGAACGGATATTAATACGTCGTCGCTCAGGATCCGCGATCGCACACATGTATTCTGAAAAGCCTAAGCCGTAATTTTTACGCTGCCATGCTGAACTAATTACTCCTAAATCATGAATAAAGAAGCTGTTTAACATATCGTCAGGCAACGCCACGGATGATATTTCTTTATTACTTTTCTCTGTCTTATTTTTTGATTTCTGTGAATCGGCTTTGTTGTCTTGTTTACAATCCACACCGTGTTGACATGCATTAACCTGAGTGCATTTAACAAGACAAACTTTTCCGTTATCCATAACGGAAATCGGAAATTTCGTTTTATCCAGTATAACTTCTGCCAAATGTTTAAGCCAAACCACATCAGCTGTTATCTGCTCGTGCTTGAAGCGTGCGGCCTCGTTAGAGATCCATTGCATAAGGTGCTGAGTTAGCTGGTCGAAATCACTAAAACCGCTATCTATAAACGGAATTTTATCGCTTGGCGAAGGTAAGCCCACCAAGTTAGTAGGGATGCTTTGTTCGAGTGAAGAAACGCCGCGTTCGTGTTGCAAGATCTGCCCTGCGGCCCATACAGGTAGAGACAACATGAAGGATTCATATTGTGGTATCCCGAGCTCATTGAAGCTAATATCGAATAGACGACTTTTACCCCCTACCCTACCTTCCAATACATCCTCATGACGGCCTATCTTATCTTCCAGCAACTTAGACAGCTGAGAGAGGTCATATACACCGAACTGCACAGTGTAACGCCACACCTTCTGATATGCCAACTTTTTACGAGTATGTTTTGCATCACTCCAAGGCAATACACCGTTAAATCCCATCTTATAAGATGGGTTAAAATTATCGTCAGGATTGTCTTTATCCAGTTTCTGTGGGGTTAATGCTTCCACTGCCCTCCAGAAAGGAAAGACCTGCTGCACCTGACTATGTTTTTGAGTCACTTCAACCTCGTCCTAATCTATCCTAGTTGTCCTAGATCATTCTTCTGGTGTCGCCGGCAGCTGCACAATATTCTCGTCACCGAACCATTCGGTTAGTTTTCCGAGAGCATTTGCGCTTAACAATTGAGTAAACAGGAGAGCGAGTCGAACCTTAGGGCGAGAGCATGCGACATAGAACAAATTCCGATTGTTCTCAAACATCTCCTGTCGATCTGCCGGTGGTGCTGTATGCATCCATTCAAGCATCTGTCCGAAATTGTACTTATTCCACCCACGACCCAAGACTACGATCACATTCTCAAATTCAGCGCCTTTGACTCCATGCTTGGTCGCAAAAGGAGTATGGCCATCGACAAATTGCTCAAGAGCGATCATCTCGGTGTATCGCACAGCCCTAAGTTCTCTAAGCTGTGTGATTCTCCTAGGTTCATCCTCCACTGGCTCATTACCAATTTCATTTAATTTTTGCTCATTTCGCATCACAGCTTCTGGAAGCTGCATCTGTTGGATTGTCCCCAAGTAATCGATGACATCACCAATAGTGCCTGTCAACCTAAGGTCATTCAGGTGTGCCATAGCAGTAGACCAAGCTATTTTGTCCTGATGTCGATGAATAGTCGGCCTGCCACTAGCCAAATAAGTAAACATCTCACCGTATTTACGCTCGGTATACGCTGCGCATGCCGGCTCCAAATGATCGAGTAAAAATTTTATGTGTGGATCTTCTTTTTTCAGCCATGCGTCATTGTACTGCCCATAAATGGGTGGAATCGATGCATAGCCCTGTTCTCGTGCAATTCCACTGTGATTCAAAATCAGGATCTTCGTCTTCCTAGGAGAAAAATCCCACCCTTCTGCTTGGAGCTGCATTTTCAAATAACCAAAGTAGGCACGCGCAGCATCTGGACTAGTATCGCCCGTCCAATGCCCTCCCCCTTTCCCATTGCGTCGTACACCAGGCCAAAGGTTTGTGTGGAATACACGAGCTTCGCCAATGAGTTCTGGGTCACTGACCATCTGAGGCAATGCAGGTCTCATCTTATTGAGCACATCGACTATTCGAGAGGCGGAACGGAAATTTGCATTTTTGTCGATCACTTGAAGAGCATCGTGTACGACCAAGCCACAGCCATCACCGTATATTTTCTGCCAGTGGTCACCGAACAGGCCAATCATAGGCCCTTCATCATGGTCCAAAAACCAACTGCTGATAGCGCCGAAAAACTGCGCATCAGTGTCCTGATACTCGTCGATAAGCAGGACTGGATATCGAGATGTAAACAGCCTCCTGAATTTGGGATGAGCAAGGGCTTGAATCATTAGAGTAAGCACATCCTCATGCCGGATAGAGATCTCCTCGTCCGATACACGCGGTATCCCCATCTCATAGCGGACCAGCCTTCCACCAATGCCACCTATAGGCTCTAGGCGTTCCTGCCAATACGGCTGCTCCATGAGAAAACCCCGCAAATTAACTTGGAAATCTCTAAGCAATGACCAGCAGAAGCCATGCACAGTTTCTGCTCTAATGGCAGGATGCGCTTGGAAACGAGAAATGATTTCGTCCTTCGCTACGTTGGTGTAGGTAATACAGGCTACCTGTTGACGCTGCCGAATCAACTCAGCGCCCCTGCTATCAATCAGGTGGCTAAGCGCCTTCTCTAGGGAATATGTCTTACCGGCCCCAGCTCCGGCCTCAAGCCGGAAACTCTGATCTTCATCTAAGCAAGCATACATCTGTTCCAATGCCTGACGACCAGCTTCATCGGCCGGGCTCTCGACTCGATTAGGCATTCTCATCAACCTCATCAGCAACGATTTCAAGGGCAACAACCTCAGCCACCTCCGCTATTGCACCAGCCACAGGTAACACAGGTTCGTCTACAGCCAGCCACCGTAGTCCCTCGGTGATGTATCTCGGTACTGCCCAATCACTGACCTCAATGGCATAAGCAAGTGCAAACGTCGATTTTTTTTGGTCTGCAGCGAACTCGTAAGCGAGCACCGCCACATCACCCGCCCCTAAAGTAAAGCGTTCAAGATTAGCCAAGATGAACGCGTCCTCAAAGCTTCTCGCCGAAGGCCCACCCTCAATTTCAGGAATCTGATAAGCAATACGCCGAATCCCATGGGTCTTCTCTGCCGGTGTTTTTGCCAGCAGTTGGGCAGGGGTCACTCCAGCCTCGAACCAATCCTTAATACAGCCATTGCTGGTGAACATTCCCTCCGCCACTGGGCAGGCCACCCGTTTTCCTTCCTTAGGCTTAACCGAGTCGATATCTGTGATTATCAGCGTACGAAGCTCAAGGAAATTAAGTAAGTTGAAAAAACGGTGCGCATAAGCTCCACCGACTTCCATAACTGTCAGATATTGGGAAGCAAGCAGAGGGCCGCCAGCCGCAGAAGCGTCCGTTTTGGCAATCATCGAAGGAAGCAAAAGTCTTTCAGATGTTCCTTCAATCAAAATGGCCTTATCGGCGAAAAATAGATCGCAGCGTGTCAGTGTAAGATATTGGTGAAGGAAGTCGCGATCAGCTTTAGGGGCACCGCCCAAACCATTTCGCAGGTCTTTGACCTTAGTCTCCCTAATACCCCCTGTGTCAGTCACAGACAAGAAATACCGCATGGTTTCAAAGCGAGCTTCATTGGCCATGTGCGGTGAATGTGTTGAGATCACGAACTGAACCGGCCATGGCCGACCTTCGTTTAATTGTTGCTCGAATGTATTCTTTATCAAATGCAGCTGACGTATGAAGACCTCTTGCATTTGGGGATGAAGGTGAGCTTCTGGCTCTTCAATGAAGATCAGGTGAACGCTTGCAGCTGCCGGTGTAGCTTGGAATTCGCGGAAAAATTTCAATAACTGGAGAAGGATGTAGACCAGATTGCGAACACCCAAACCATTGTAACTTTCTGGTAGAGTAAGGCCGTTTACGCCGACGTACCTTACTTGGGTATGATCTTTTAACAGTCGCGCGACATCAAAAGTTGTCTCGGTAGTAAGGCCAGGGTCATCCAGTCCAGGGTAACCAAACAGCTCGAAGGTGGGGAAAAGTGAAGTCAACCCTTTATTGAAACCTTCATGCAACTCGTTTTGGATATTTTCCACCGCAACCTGAAGCTGCTCAGCGGTTGAACGTTTATCGGGATCAATTGGATCGGTCAAAGCTGATTGGAATAGGACTTCTACAACCTTTCCTAAAACATCCCGCTCGCGAAAAGTTTCATCATCAAGACCACGTTGTGCATTGATAAAACCGCCTCGTATCAAGGTCGTGAGCGTCTTCAAGTCCAGCATCTTTCGATTGCTTGGATCGCAGGGATCAACCGCCTCTAACTTAGCCTCATAAGTGTTTTCAAGTCGGGCTTTCATTTGCCGGAAGAATACCAGGCGCAGGGCTTCTGGCTCATCTCCTGGAGCCGCTATATCGACAAAGAGAGAATCAAGAGCGATAGCTTTTGGCCCATAACTCAGAACTACTCGTGCAAAATCACATTCGGGGTCTAAATCGATGATACATTCACTCAGAGGCCCCAGATCAAGTGCAGCAGTATCATATGCAATGTCCACCGTTACTCGGATTACAGGGAGAAGAGCAGTAACGTCTGACCGAGATAACCCGGAATGAAATGCAACAAATGCCCCCCAAAAACCCTCATGGCAGCCAAGCGAGAAGTCTTCCAATCGAAACGATGGAGTCTTTTCAGATAGAAGCCGCCGAAAAACCTCTGCTATGGAAGTCTTACCGCAATTGTTCCGGCCTACGATAAGGGTTGTACGCTCCTCAAGACCGAGGCTCACATCTCGAAGCAGTCGAAAATTTTCAATCTCAACACGTTTTACCTGCATGATTTCCCTCGTCGTATAGCGGAGCTCTAATTTATTGAGGATTAACATTGACCCTATTTTCGCGCCAAGAAGCCACCAAAGGGTCTGCCATTGGGGACACAGTATTGGTGAGTCCCAAGTTACTCAGTGCCGCTGCTCATCCGAGCTACTGACCCTAGCTACCTGACATCACAGCTATCCACCCTTTCCTGGCTCAGCTTAAAACTCGAAGAGCAGATGTAGCTAATGTAATGAATTTCACGAAGTATATAATGATGACATAAGAGCCAATTGCTATCGACATCACAATCCACATAAAGTAACCTTTTTCGATTATGATATGTGTATGAAGTCTTCCGACCTTATCAAGCAGCTAAGACACTTTGACCAGAAGCACGACTACTGGCTTTACAGCGTGCACGAACTCGCCCTACTCTCTCCGGGCGAACAGCCCCAGCAGTTCAAGAACTCTCTTACTCGCCAGTGTAAAGCAGGAAACCTGCTAAAAGTTGGTGGAGGGCTGTATGCTTGGCCTGATGCTCGCTCAACGCCCATGTATCGTTTAGAGCATCTAATCAATCGACTGCGTCCTCGTGAACTGTCGTACATCAGCTTGGAGAGCGCACTCAGTATGCATGGATGGATCTCTCAGATCCCACTATCTGTGTTAACCGTGATGACAACAGGACGCTCGTACTTACAACAGACTGCCTATGGACTAATTGAATGGACCCACACAGAGCAATCCGGCACAATCATTCTAAACAATACAACGTGGGATCCAGTGCGAGGATGCCTTATCGCAAAACCGTCTCAAGCGTATCGAGATATCAAGCGGGTTAACCGAAACATTGACCTTGTTATCCCACAACCTGATGTAGACTTTATATCGAGCAAATCTTGTTGAACCACTTCATAGGCTTTATTTTTATGAGGTGTGGCAAGTGTTCTATTCAAATAGAGAATTCGTAATATACATATGAAAGCAACCGCAACCACCATGAACAAAAAAGAATCTGTCACGCCAGAAAGCATAATGTTATTTGAATATGATGACCTAGTTAGCCGTTTCAAACGGGCTAAGTCAGAAGACACACTGGACGTTATGTATAAGGGTGCGCTGTATAAAGCGGAGAAACTGCTAACTGGCAAGGCCCTAGTAATGGCTCATATTGCAATAGAACGAGCCCTTGATCGTTGTCAGCAAGATTTTGACAATACACATAATGGTCTCTCCCGTAAGATCAACCACACCCTGAAAAAGCAAGAACCAGCTAAAAAATATGACCCTGAAGAGGAAATGAGACGTCTTCTTTCGGACATGGGTTAACAACGAACGCCCGATATACAAATATTTATGGTGGCCATCCCAGGCAGATGACGTTATCACTTTTTGCTATGGATTCGGCAATGAGTTTGGCTTTGAGGCGTGCCTCAACGTACATCTTCTTGAGTAAGGACTACAGTTATGGCCATGCCTACCCTGATACCATTTGCTATCAAGACCGACAGCGGTGCACTTGTGGCGATCGATGATGTTGAGCGGGGTCTTCGTTGTGGATGCCAATGTCCAAGTTGTCATGGCCGACTGGTGGCAGCGAAGGGAAATATCAATACACACTATTTTCGACATCATGATGCGAGCAAGGAGGAATGCCTCTACGCCTTCGAGACCAGTGTGCGTCTGATGTTGATGACCAAATTGGATGATATTGCGACGTTAAACACCCCGGCCAAAACAACCCTATTTGAAGGGCAACCGTATCCAGTTGCCAAACCACATCCTGGTATCAAGGTTAGGCGCATAGCTCAGGACGAGCCGCATGGTTCCCCTACTGCGTTGTACCAGCTGTTGGACTGGCCTGATTACTATTTCGCTCTCCATTTGCCCGCTGCGAGTGACAAGTTGACGCAGCCCCCAGATTGGTTAGCAGGCTATGTGAAGGCTCACCCCAAATACGGTGTATTGGCTGTCCGATATAACGCGTTTTCCCGCTACATGTTCGACATGTCACGCCCCAAAGAAATAGATACCATTTCTTGGATGCTGAACATATTGAGCGAACACCCAACCTGCCTGGTTTGGCTCTACCATCCTCGTGAAGCTCTGGAACAAAAAAGACTGGCTGAAAAAGCATACAAGAAAGCAATTGATGAAGAAGCTTTACGAGCCAAGCAGGCAGTCCCGGCTGAAGTGGATAGAACAAGGCAAGCGGAGCTAAATGAAGAGACCAAAGTCGTATTGACTAGGCTCAGGGAAGCCCAGATTACTGAGCAGATGAGGGCTCGAAATTTAGAACTTAAATACAGTGAACCTATCTATTGCAAGCACTGTAATAAGCAAACGCCCCTAGTTGGATATTGTGGAAACCGAGCCTGTATCGTCAGTCGTCACTATAAACCGTCTGTGCAACCGGGCAAGATCCCGAGCCGACCCACACCGTATGCCAAGGTGCGGGGTGCTACTACTGTCATCTCTACTGTGTGTCCTGTGTGCCAGAAACCTATGCAGAATATCGGTGCTCAAGATAGATGTCAAAGTTGTGAAATGGCCTCAGATTAGTCTGACCTGTTTTAGTCTTCTGAGAATATCTTGAAGATAACCTACCGAACCCAGCATACAGGTTTGGCAAACCTCGATCAGGTAATCCCGCAGTTCCGAGTACCTTCATCATAGAGCGATAGAGTCAAATCAACTTCATGAACTCCCCCGTTCAGAAATGTGATATGAGTCTCATAATTTAGGCTTATCTCTCTAGTTCATGAAGCAAAATTTTTAAAATGTAATTTATGATATTTATTTTTTATAAAAATCAACAACATACATAGGTTTTGTGTATAAAAACCCATGAACCTAGATGAAGCTAAACATAAGTTAAATTGGGTTTCTTGTTTCCTGTCACCACTTATTGAACTGTGTATAATGGCAACAATTGATCCTATCTTCGACCGGATGTCTTAAGTGGCTGAATTAACATCAGAACAATTAAAACCCGCTTTTGCGATTGAACAGTTCCCCACGCTTAGCGAGCTTGAACCTATCCCCTTTGCTGCGCTGCAACCCAGAGCCATTTCCGGCATCAAACGTCTTGCCAGTTTTGATGGTGACTGTCCGGTCATGCTGCTCAACGGATTCCCCGGCGCAGATTACGAAGGCGTGTGCCAGACGCTGATTGCTGACTCCCATGGCAAGGATGGTGACCTGTTTGATCTCTGCTACACCGAGAATCTGAACAACCCCTACAAGCCTATCTGGCTGCGCCTGCAACCAGGCACCGGCGTTGAGTTTTGCGAAATGGTTGGCGAGCTGCTCAAGCTGTTGAGCCACCATCTCGATGCCGAACGTATCGTGACCCGCATCATGCGCAAGCAGAACAATGATCCGAAAATCGATGATTTCCTCTCCGATCTGGCGGCTCACGTGGCATTGGGTCTGGAGTTCCAGCACCCCATTCTGATCAACCTGCTGATCCACCACGAAGCGCAGGAAGCGCCGGTAATTTATGGCCGTGATCTCAACTGGGATACCCTGTTTGGCTCTATCAATTACCAGACCGAACAAGGCTCTGTCTATGCCAACCAGCACCTTTTGGAGCCCGGCTTGCTGCGCGAAGCCAACGGCGGTTACCTCATTTTGCAACTGGATGAGCTGCTGGATCAGCCTCATCTCTGGTTCAAACTGAAAAATGCCATGCAAAAAGGTGAGCTGGACTGGAACGCCTATCAGGAAGGGAAAACTCTGACCCCCTTCTTCGCGCCCGAAGCGACCCCCATCAAGCTCAAGCTGATCCTGGTGGGTGACCGACTCGACGTGGCCGAGTTCCAGATGCTGGATCGGGATATGTCCGAACGCATCTTCCTGCGCGCGGATCTGGTGTCAGAGGTGAATATTGAAGAGGATCTGCAGGAATTTCTGCAGTACCTGGCCTGGCTGCGCCAGCGCTGGAGCCTGTTGGACTTCACGCCAGCTGCCCTCGCCGCCCTTTGTCGTCATGCCAGCCGCCTCTGTGACCATCAGGAGTGGCTGTCGCTCTCCGAAGTGCAACTCTCCGCCATCATGCGGATGGCTGACAGTCTGGCCCGGGAGCTGGAATCTGATGTGGTCACCGACGAGCATATCCGCGGCGCACTGGAGGAGCAGGATTACCGCCTCAACTATCTGGTTGAGCAGTCCGATCAGGGGGTTATCGACGGCCAGATCCTGCTGCAAACCGATGGCGAAGAGATTGGCCAGATCAACGGCCTGTCTGTCATTCAGGTCTCCGGTCACCCTTATGACTTCGGCGAGCCGGTGCGCCTCACCGCTACCGTACACCTGGGTGATGGCGATGTGGCGGATATTGAACGCAAAGCGGAGCTTGCCGGTCATATCCACGCCAAGGCGATGATGATTATCCACGGCTATCTCTCCAACAAATTTGGTGCAGAGAACCCCTCCCCCCTGTCGGCCAATCTGGTGTTCGAGCAGTCTTACCACGAAATTGATGGCGACAGCGCCTCCCTGACCGGCTTGTGTGCCCTGCTCTCTGCCCTCGCCCGCCAGCCTATCTATCAGCACTTCGCCGTGACCGGTGCGGTCGATCAGTTTGGCAATGTGCAGGCCGTTGGTGGCGTGAACGAGAAGATTGAAGGCTTCTTCCGGGTGTGCAAAATCCACGGCATCACCGGCAAGCAAGGGATCATTTTGCCGGGCACCAACATCCAGCAGCTGAACCTCTCTGACGAGGTGATTGCAGCGGTTGAAGCAGGCCAGTTCCACATCCACCCGGTGGATCATGTGGAAGAGGCCATCGAGTTGCTCACAGGCTGTGTCGCCGGTGAGCCTGATATGCCCGATACCCTGTTTGGCCGTATTCAGGAGCGGTTGGACGAGTTGAACGGCTCCACTGCCAAAGTCGGACTGCTGCAATCCCTGCTGGGGCGCCTGTTTGGCCGCTGATGAAGTGATCGGAGTTGTTTAGCGAACAACTGTAAGCTAAATTGACCCGGCTTTGACCCATTTGAAGGAAATACCGCGTGACCGTAGACAATACCACCATGGAAGCCCGCCTTTCCCTGTGCGAACAGGGCAAGAACTCTTTTACCCGTGAAGAGCTGTTGGCTTGCAGCCGTGGCGAACTGTTTGGTGAGGGTAACAGTCAGCTGCCTGCCCCCAACATGTTGATGATGGACCGCATCGTCAAGATCAATGACAACGGCGGCGAACACGGCAAGGGCGAGATCCTGGCTGAGCTCGACATTACTCCGGATCTCTGGTTCTTCGATTGCCACTTCCCGGGTGATCCTGTGATGCCTGGCTGTCTCGGTCTGGACGCCATGTGGCAGCTCGTCGGCTTCTTCCTTGGCTGGAAAGGCGGTCCTGGCAAGGGTCGTGCTCTGGGCGTAGGTGAAGTGAAATTCACCGGCCAGATCCTGCCGACTGCCAAGAAAGTGACCTACAAGATCACCTTCAAGCGCGTCATCAACCGCAAGCTGGTGATGGGGATTGCTGATGGTGTGGTCGAAGTTGACGGCCGTCCGATCTACAGCGCCACCGACCTGAAAGTGGGCCTGTTCAAAGATACCACCGCATTCTGATCTCTCTGATTGGTGGTAAAACAGCATTAACGCAAAGGGGCCACAACGGCCCCTTTCCTTTTGTAATGAGTGATGAAGTAACTGCTACTTCATGAAGAGGCCTGAGCCCCGCCCTTCCATGGCGTCACGCCAACCACCAAGCCAATGCCCTCGGGCATCCAGGCATTGATACGGACACGCTTCTTTCTGTTTGCCGACCACGCCAGCCTGATAACCACGAGCACGAGCTCTTTCCAGACGGTCCCGCTTCTGTCTCTTCATCATCTACGACCCTCTTCGTGGAACAAAAAAAGCGACCAATTCTGCATCGGTCGCTTTCATCTTTACTCCTGCGAGCGCACTGGGTCAAACAAAAACTTCCACCCTAACCGGGCTATGTGACACAAGGCACTGAACTGGATTAAGTTTTAATTACAAGGAACTTACTCCTGATTTTTGAGTCCTTCCAGCTCTTCCCAGCGAGCAAATGCCTGTTCCAGCGCGGCTTCAGCGGCATTGAGCGCATCCAGTTTCGGCTGGGTTTTATCTGCCGGCAGCGAGAAGAACCCTGGCTGGTTGATCTCGCTTTGCAGCGCATCCAGCTCGGCTTCCAGTTGTTCGAGACGAGCGGGCAACCCTTCCAGTTCAAGCTGCAGCTTGTAGGAGAGCTTCTTGCTCTTCTTCGGCGCTTCTGGCGCGGCGGCAACGACCGGCTCCGGGGCCTTGACCGCTGCACTCTTAGCCTGTTGTTGAGCGTTCTGCTGTTCTCGGGTCGCCATCATGTCGGCGTAACCACCCACGTAATCGCTGATGCGGCCATCCCCTTCAAACAGCCAGCAGCCGGTCACAGTGTTGTCGATGAAGCGACGATCGTGACTGACCAGCAGCAGGGTGCCGGGGTAGTCGGAAAGCAGCTCTTCCAGCAGTTCCAGGGTTTCCACATCCAGATCGTTGGTCGGTTCATCGAGGATCAGCAGGTTGCTCGGCTTGAGGAACAGCTTGGCCAGCAGCAGCCGGTTCTTCTCGCCACCGGAGAGCGCCTTGACCGGCGTACGGGCCCGCTTGGGCTCGAACAGGAAGTCCTGCAGGTAACCAAGAATGTGACGGGAGCGGCCACGCACCATCACCTCCTGCTTACCCTCCCCCACGTTGTCCACCACGGTCTGCTCGGGGTCGAGCTGCTCGCGGTACTGATCGAAGTAGGCCACCTCCAGATTGGTGCCCCCCTTGACGGTGCCACGGGTTGGCTCAAGCTGACCCAGCAACAGCTTGATCAGGGTCGATTTGCCGCAACCATTGGGGCCGACCAGCGCAATTTTGTCACCGCGCAGCACTTGCAGATCGAGCCCTTTGAACAGGGTGCGATCGCCAAAGTCCAGCCCAAGCCCTTCGGTCTCGAACACCAGCTTGCCGGAGCGATTGACCTCGTCCAGTTGCAGCTTGGCCTTGCCCTGCAACTCGCGACGCTGGGAGCGCTCCATCCGCATCGCTTCAAGGGCGCGCACCCGGCCTTCGTTACGGGTACGACGAGCCTTGATACCCTGACGCACCCACACCTCTTCCTGGGCCAGCTTACGGTCGAATTCGGCATTTTTCAGCTCTTCGACCCGCAGCCACTCCTCTTTCCCCTGCAGGTATTCGTCGTAGTTGCCCGGCCAGGAGGTGATGGCGCCTCGATCCAGATCGATGATCCGGGTTGCCAGCTTGTGGATGAACTCCCGGTCATGGGAGATAAAGACGATGGCGCCACGAAAATCCTTGAGGAAATCTTCCAGCCAGTTGATGGCTTCGATGTCCAGGTGGTTGGTCGGCTCATCGAGCAGCAACAAGTCGGGATCGCAAGCCAGCGCACGGGCCAGCGCCACTTTGCGCAGCCAGCCACCGGAGAGGCTATCGAGGGTCACATCGGGATCCAGCCCCAGCAGGGTCAACACCTGACTGATGCGGGTCTCGAACTGCCAGCCGTTCTGATAGTCGAGCTGCTCTTGCAACTCGCTCATCTTGCGAATGTTGGCATCTGACGGATCATGCGCCAGTTCCATGGAGATATGGTGATACTGTTTGAGCAGCTCCCCTACCCCGGCCAGTCCTTCGGCGGCATAGTCAAACACCGTCAGCTCGCTGGAAGCAGGCGGATCCTGCTCAAGGCGGGTCACTTTCAAATCTTGTTGCAGCACCAGACGCCCGTCGTCCAGCGGCAATTCGCTGGCGATCACCTTCATCAGGGTGGACTTGCCCGCCCCGTTGCGGCCAACCAGACAGAGGCGCTCGCCCCGCTCGATGGTCAATTCGGCATTGTCGAGCAGCGGGAAATCACTGAACGACAGACATGCGCCGTGCAATGTTAAAAGAGCCATGTGTGTTCCTTATTTCATATGAAAAAAACGGGCAGCAGACTAGGTCTGCCCCCGTTTTATCGTCAATCACTCTCACCCCTGACGGGCGGCCCAGCCCTTGAGCTCCATCAGCGTGAAGGGCCAGCCGAGCTCGCGGCCCGCCTCGTCACACAGCACCGGAATGCGCACCCGATAGGCGGCAAGCCACTGCTCATCATCCATGATGTCGCACTGGCGGGTGGTAGCGGCAAGGCCTGCCTCCTCCACCAGCGCCCAGGCCTGCTCGCACAGGTGGCAACCGTCGGTATGAAACAGGGTCAGCATCACGCCTCGCCTTGCTCCGGCGCATGGGTGATGATCCAGCAGTTGTGGATGTGCTGGTTACGTTCGAAATCCTTCGGTCGCGTCTTCTGGGTGATGTTCTGGGCCTTGAGACCAGTGGCCTCTAGACCGGCCAGATCCATCTTGAAGTGACGCTTGTTGTTGGAGAACACCAGAGTGCCGTCCGCCGCCAGCAGGCGCTTCAGGTGCTGCATCAGCAACAGGTGATCGCGCTGCACGTCGAAGCTCTCATCCATCCGCTTGGAGTTGGAGAAGGTGGGCGGATCGATGAAGATGAGGTCGTACTGATCATCGGCTTCAGACAACCACTTCAGGCAATCTGCCTGGACAAACTTGTGCTGACGGCCCACCAGCGAGTTGAGACGCATGTTGTCCTGCGCCCAGTTCAGGTAGGTGTGGGACATGTCGACTGTGGTGGTTTCGCTGGCACCGCCAAGACCTGCGTGCACGGTGGCACTGCCGGTGTAGGCAAACAGGTTCAGGAAGCGCTTGCCCTTGGCCATCTGACCCAGCATGCGGCGAGTCTGACGGTGGTCGAGGAACAGGCCGGTATCGAGATAGTCGTAGAGGTTGACCCACAGACGGGCACCGTACTCCTGCACTTCCATCCGGTGCTGCTCTTCGGAGAGCTTCTGATATTGCTGTTTGCCTTCCTGACGCTCGCGCACCTTCAGGATCACCTTCTCGCCGTCCATCCCGGTCACCTTGATGGCGGCCTGAACCATGTCGAGCAGACGCTGACGAGTCTTCTGGGCGGGGATGTCCTTGGGCGCGGCATACTCCTGCACCACCAGATAGTCCTGATAGCGGTCGATGGCGGCGTTGTACTCAGGCAGATCGGCGTCGTAGAGACGATAGCAGTCGAGATTCTCTTTCTTGGCCCACTTCTCGAGCGCTTTCAGATTCTTGCGCAGACGGTTGGCAAAGTCCTGCGCCACCTCTTTTTGCGAGGCGACGGCATCGAGCGCGATTTGATAATTACGCAGCTGACACTCGAGGGCGCCGTTGAACAGGCGGTATTGCTTGTCGGCGCGCAGGCGCAGACAGCTAAGCAGCTCGGGCGATGCAGAAAGAATGGAGACTTTCCAACCCTGGAAGCTGCGACGCAGAGCATCGCCCAGCGCCTGATGCACTTCCAGCAGGGCCGGGAACTCGCCAAGACGCTCGCCGTAAGGCGGGTTGGAGATCAGCATACCGACCTGACGGGCCTCTCCTTCCACAGTCGGCATCGGCAGCGGGTTTTCCAGCTGGGTCACATCGGCCTGTTTGAAGGTGATGAGGTGGGCCACACCGGCCGCCTTGGCGTTGTCGCGCGCCTTCATCAGCACGCGAGAGTCCGCATCGCAACCAAACAGCTTCACTTCACAACGCTGCATACCGCGTTTGGCGCGCACTTGCGCTTCCATCATCAGGCTTTGCCACAGCTCGCTATCGTGCTGCAGCCAGCGATCGAAACCGAAGCGCTCGCGGCGCAGCGCCGGTGCCATGTCGGCGGCGATAAAGGCCGCTTCAATCAGCAAGGTACCGGAACCGCACATAGGGTCCATCATGGGCTCACCGGCCCAGCCACTACGGGCAATCATGGCGCAGGCCAGGTTCTCTTTGAGCGGTGCTTCACCTGTGCCTTGACGATAGAAACGCTGGTGCAGCGCCGGGCCTGACAAGTCCAGCGTGATATTGGCCTTGCCTTTGCCCAGGTGCGCCATGATACGGATATCAGGCGACTTTTTGTCCACGTCCGGACGCACGTGACCGCGCTTGGTGAAGCGGTCGACGATGGCATCCTTGATCTTCAGCGCGCCATATTGGGTATTGCGAATGGCGGGGTTGGTACCGGTAAAGTCCACCGCGATGGTAGAGGTACCGGAGAAGTGCTCTTCCCAGGGGATGGTGTGGGCACCCAGATAGAGATCCAGATCGTCGTTCATCTGGAATTCGGACAGCACCAGCACAATACGGGAGGCAAAACGACTCCACAGGCAGGCCTTGTAGCCAATTGCCAGTTCGCCTTTGAAGTGAACGCCAGCCACGGTCTCACGGACCTGCTCTGCGCCCAGGGTGGTCAGCTCGTCGGCCAACAGGTTTTCCAGCCCCTTGGGGCAGGTTGCAAAAAATTCTTTCATCACGCTCACGGGGAACCCATAAAAATAGTGCCGCATTATACCTCATCAGGCGGGCTGGAGCATGCAAAAGTCGGCGCAAACAGCAGGATGGAAACAGATTGATAGGTGGTGAAAAGGTAAAAGGCCCCATGACTACCCGATGGCGAGATCATGGGGCCAGACATCATTTAGCGGATCACTTCATACGAGCCTTGAAACGGGGATTGCTTTTGCAAATCACGAACAATTTGCCCCGACGGCGCACCAACTGACAATCGGGATGACGCGCCCGTGCGGATTTGAGTGAACAGACGACCTGCATTCAGGACTCCTTCTTGCTTGAAAATGCGCCAAAGCGCTTGTTGAAACGGGCCACACTCCCCTCGCTCGATACCTGCTTCTGCTTGCCGGTATAGAACGAGTGCGACTGGCTGGAAACATCGAGCGATACGTAGGGATACTCCTTCCCGTCTTGCCACGTATAGCGGCGATCGCTCTTGATGGTTGAACCGATCAGGAAAAAGGCATCTGCCGCCGTGTCATGGAACAGCACCAAACGATAATCCGGATGAATATGAGGCTTCATGGCAACTCCATTTTGTTATGTTATAACAAAATGTAAGTGAGAATAGCTCTCGTTTCAAGCATCAAATGTCGTATGAAGAAAATCGCAGCAGTGAGTGATGTGTTGATAGCGAGGTGGAAGCACTACGCAAGCAGAACGAAACAAGAATGAGACACCATGCTTATAGCACGGAAGACCAAGATACTGCGTGGGTCAGAACACAAGGTGCAAGTGGATGTAACAAGCCTCAAGATAGGCTGAATTACAACCATGAAGATCAATGAGAATGGGCAAGATGTTCGCGGATCAATGAAGGATCAGAAACGAGGCGCGATTGAGGTGTCCACAGTTAAAACAGGCAGCGGTGTAATCACAGAGATAAAAAGATTGATGAATATATATCAACTGACCTGACGATATTGCTCGGTCACGGTAATACGCGGTTTCATCCGGTTATTCATCACCTTGATCACCCCGAAACGCGGCAAGGTTTTACTGGTGGTCAATACCAGATCGGCTGTGAGGTTCAAACAGACGCTGGCCTGATCCCCTGCCTCAATGACCATAAATTCGCCGTTACCATGAGGTGTATTCATCAGGACCAGATCACCGTTTTGCGGGATCACTTGCGGATGCTGTTCACTAAAAAACCAGCTTTGCGGCATCAGGGGTTTATAAAAGCGACTTACCGCGATGGCATTAAGCACCAACTGAACCTGATGGGGAATACTCCACTCAAGTTCGGCTGCTTTATCCATCAACTGATAATAGAGGGCGGCATCATCGACACAAAAAGGTTGGGTCGTAAACGAGCTGGGCACCAATTGTCGCCCTTTATACTCGGTCGCAAATAACATGTTATCAGACAGGTCCAACATCAGACGGTCACTCTGGGCATCATAGTGCCATTGCCAGCTATCGGTCGGTTGGATAAACATGTTGGAGCCCTTACTTGATAATTACCAGTTGACTTTATTCCATATGCAGGAAATCAGCAACGTCAAATAAAGGGCTCCGCCATCTATTTCTTAAATATTGGTCACAATCTCTTTGACCAACCCCGGCCCTTTATAAATAAAGCCGCTATAAATTTGTACCAGACTGGCACCGGCGGCCAATTTTTCACGAGCGGCCATGGCACTATCAATACCACCCACACCGATAATTGGCAGAGCACCATTGAGCGCCTTGGCCAGATGACGGATCACCTCGGTACTCTTGTGCTGCAGCGGACGACCACTCAGGCCACCCGCTTCACCGGCGTGGGGCATGTCATAAATCATCTCGCGCTCGAGGGTGGTATTGGTGGCGATAACCCCATCAATACCATTCCGTACCAGCGAAGCAGCCACCTGATCTATTTCTTCAAGGCTTAAATCCGGGGCAATTTTAACCGCCAGCGGCACATACTTTTTATATTGAGCGGCCAGCTCTTGCTGACGCACCTTGAGGGCGGCCAGCAATTCATCCAGCGCCTCGCCATATTGCAGCGAACGCAAACCCGGGGTGTTGGGGGAAGAGATATTGACGGCAATATAACCGGCATGATCATAAACCTTGTCCATGCAGATCAGGTAATCATCCTTGCCCTGTTCGATGGGAGTGTCTTTGTTCTTGCCGATATTAATGCCGATGACTCCCTGATATTTGGCCTCTTTTACCTTGGCCACCAGATGATCCACCCCCTTGTTGTTGAATCCCATCCGGTTGATGATCCCCTCTGCCGGAATAACCCGGAACAGGCGCGGCTTGTCATTGCCGCTTTGGGGTCTGGGGGTGACGGTACCGACTTCGATAAAACCAAATCCCATGGCGCCCAGCGCGTCAATGCACTCACCATCTTTATCCAGACCGGCCGCCAATCCCACCGGATTGGCAAAAGAAAGCCCCATGACAGTGACGGGGCGTTTCGGCAAATTCTGGCGGAAGAAACAATCGAGTGGCGTACCGAGAAGGCGGGGCAAATATTTCATGGAGAGATCGTGAGCCTGTTCCGGATTGAGTTTGAACAGGAAATGCCTGGCGATGGGGTACAACATCTTTGCTCCTTAAAGAAAGCCCCGGCAACTGGCCGGGGCTTTGGGTGTAATGTCGGTGTCATGCCTTAATCTGGCAATTAAAGTGCCCGACAATTCAACTGGAGCAGGTTCAACTCTCGCAAGGCCACCGAGAACTTGGCGAACTCGTGGGTACTGGTGGTCTTGAAGTCGGCCAACATGTGGGTCCAACGGGACAAGAGTTGCTCATGCTCCGAAATCCAGTCGGCCAGTATGGTAGCGCATTCTCCCTGATCTTTGCACCCTTCCAGTACCACAGAAGTGAGACTGCGTTGCTGCCAGTCAAGATCTTCGCGGAAGGAGGCACGCGCCATCGCCTGCCAGTGGTTGCCGACTGGCTGATGGTTGATCTGGTCGAGGAACCAGTGCAGATCCAGTTTGGCTCCGAGGCGATAGTAGACATTGGCGGCACGCAGGATATCGGTCTTGTGCTCCGCGGCAATCTGCGCCAGATCCAGGCTGGAGAAGAGGCTGCTCATATGGGCGACCTGACGGGCAATGGCCTCCGGCACCTGTTTCTCCATCCACTTGGCAACAGCCTGACGATGCTCGGCCACTTCGCTCTCATCCATCACCTCGTAGAGGTGCTTCCCTAAAGTCTCGAACGCCGGACGGAAGAAGGCGATGTTCTCGCTGATGCTCCAGCTGCGATTGCGGGCGCGCAGGAACCAGCGGGTGGCTCGGCGCACAATGCGGCGGCTGTAGAACATCAGCTCGAGCTGAGTCTGGGCATCCACCAGGTTGTCGCACCCTTCGATATCGCGCCACAGCTGGTTCATACCAAACACTTCGCGGGCCATGGCGAAGCAGCAAGCCACTTCGGCGACCGAGGCACCGGTCTCGTCCTTCATCCGACTGGCGAAGTTGAGCCCCATGTCATTGACCAGCATGTTGGCCACCCGCGTAGCGATTATCTCGCCGCGTAGCGGGTGATCGGCCAGCTGGGCACCAAACTGCTGCTGTACTTTGGCCGGGAAGCTGGTGACCAGCATGTTGGCGAGGAAGGGCTCGTCGGTCACTTCCGGGCAGTTGAGCTGCTCTTTCAGTACCATCTTGCCGTACGCTACCAACACCGCCAGTTCGGGGCGGGTCAGCCCCTGCCCTGCCGCCATCCGCTCGGAGAGCTCCTCATCGGATGGCAGGAACTCCAGTGCACGATCGAGCTTGCCTTCCCGCTCCAGCCCCTGAATAAAGCGCTGCTGCTCTTTAAGTTGTTCAGAACCGCGGAAGCTGGTGACCGAGATGGACTGGGACTGGCGATAGGCGTTGGTGATGACAATCTGCGCCACGTCGTCGGTCATCTCGTAGAGCATCTGGTTACGTTGCTTGAGGGTCAGATCCCCTGCCGCCACCAATTGGTTCAGCAGGATCTTGATGTTCACCTCGTTGTCGGAGCAATCCACACCGCCGACGTTGTCGGTAAAATCGGTGTTGATGCGACCGCCCTGACTGGCGTACTCCACCCGACCGAGCTGGGTAAAGCCGAGGTTCCCCCCCTCGCCCACGATGCGGGCCCGCAAATCGCGACCATTGACCCGCAATGCGTCATTGCTGCGATCGCCCACTTCCCCATCGCTCTCGCGAGCGCTCTTCACATAGGTGCCGATGCCGCCGTTCCACAGCAGGTCGACATTGAGGCAGAGCAGTGCCTTGATCAGCTCGTTCGGGGCCATGCTGGCCTTGTCGGTGCCAAGCAGGGTCTGCATTTCCGGGCTCAGCTTGATGGACTTGGCAGAGCGCAGGAAGATGCCGCCCCCTTGTGATATCAGCTCGCGGTTGTAGTCATCCCAGCTGGAACCCGGCAGATCGAACAGGCGCTGGCGTTCAACAAAGCTCTTGGTCGCATCCGGAGTGGGGTCAACGAAGATATGCATGTGGTTGAACGCGCCCACCAGCCGGGTGTGCTCAGAGAGCAGCATGCCGTTGCCGAACACGTCGCCGGCCATGTCACCAATCCCGACGCAGGTGAAATCGGTGGTCTGGCAGTTGACGCCAATCTCGCGAAAATGGCGCTTGACCGACTCCCAGGCCCCGCGGGCGGTGATGCCCATCTTCTTGTGGTCGTAACCGACCGAGCCGCCGGAAGCGAACGCGTCGCCGAGCCAGTGGCCGTATTCGAGGCTTATTTCGTTGGCAATATCCGAGAAGGTGGCGGTCCCCTTGTCGGCGGCGACCACCAGGTAGTAGTCATCCTCATCGTGGCGCACCACGGATGTCGGCGGGATCACCTCGCCGCCGATGATGTTGTCAGTCACATCGAGCAGACCGCGGATAAACAGGCGATAACAGGCCTTGCCCTCCTCCTGGATGACGGCGCGGGTTGCCCCCACTGGCATCTGTTTGCAGTAGAAACCGCCCTTGGCCCCCACCGGCACGATGACGGTGTTCTTCACCTGCTGGGCTTTCACCAAACCCAATACCTCGGTGCGGAAGTCCTCTTTTCGATCGGACCAGCGCAGGCCACCACGGGCCACCTTGCCCCAACGCAGATGCACCCCTTCCACTCGCGGTGAGTAGACGAAGATCTCGAATTTCGGCAGGGGCAGCGGCATGTCGGTGATACTGGAGGGGGCCAGTTTGAAGGAGATGTAGGGCTTGATGTTGCCCGCCTTGTCCAGCTGGTAGTAGTTGGTGCGCAGGGTAGCGTCGATCATCTCCACATAGCGGCGAATGATGCGATCGTCGTCCAGGTTGGCCACCTGATCCAGCTTGGCGGCAAGCTCCTCGTGCAGCTTGGCCTGTATCTTGGCGTCCTGCTTTCCGGCAGGATCCAGGCGCTGCTCAAACAGGGTAAACAGCAGTTGAGCAATATCGGGGTAGCGGGTCAGGGTCTCTTCGATATAGGACTGGCTGAAGGAGACGCCGGTCTGGCGCATGTATTTGGCGTAAGCGCGCAGCACCGAGACCTGACGGCCGGTGAGACCCGCCCCCAGCACCAGCCGGTTGAAGCCGTCATCTTCCAGCTGCTTGTTCCAGATGGCAGCAAAAGCCTGCTGGAAGCGCTGCTGGCTCTGGGCCAGATCAAAGGGCTGCTCGCCATGCAGCAGCATGGAGAAGTCGAGGATCCAGAACAGATCGCCCCCCGGAGTGCGAACCTGATACGGGGTCTCACCGATCACCCGCAGCCCCATGTTCTCCAGCATCGGCAACACATCGGAGAGGTGAATGGGTTCGGTGCGGTGGAACAGCTTGAGCCGTACCCGACGGTCGTTCTCCTCCTCCTGCGCGCGGTAGAACAGCATGCCCAGCGGCTCGGCTTCGCTCAGGTTATCGAGCGCCATGATATCGGCCACGGCCGAGCCCGGCAGCACATCTTCTTTGTAAGCGCGAGGGAAGGCAGTGCTGAAACGGCGGCGCAGCTCGTTGCCACGGGCCTCACCATAGTGGGAAAGCAGCACGGAATCGAGTCTGTCGTCCCAGCTGCGGGCCGCTTCAATCAGGTTGTTCTGTACTTCGTTCACATCCACATCCACGTTGTTGTTGTTGACCCGCACTATGTAGTGGGTCCGCGCCAGCACGCCTTCGGTGAAGTAGACGTTGAACTCCACCTCTTCGTTGCTGCCAAAATACTTCTGCAATATTTGCTGGGTCTTGATCCGCAGCGCCGTGTTGTAGCGCTCCTTGGTGACATAGACCATGCAGGAGAAGAAACGGCCGTACACGTCGCGGCGCACGAACAGCCGCAACATGTCACGCTCCTGCATCTCCAGTACGCCAAGGCCGGTAGCCAGCAGTTCCTCTTCGCGGGCCTGGATCAGCTCGTCACGGGGATAGGTTTCCAATACGTTCAACAGCGCCTTGTAGGCGTGGGAGCCCTTCTCATGACCGGAGGCGGCCATGATGCGCTCGAGACGATGGCTGATGAGCGGGATCTGGGTCGCGCTGGTATTGTAGATGGAAGAGGCGTAGAGGCCGATGAAGCGATCTTCCCCGATCACCTTGCCATGCTCGTCAAAGCGCTTGATGCCGATGTAATCCACATAAGCCGGACGGTGCACCCGGGACTTGCTGTTGGATTTGGTGAGGATCAGCAGGTCAGAACTCAGAGCGGCGTGACGGGCGCTGGCGGGCATGTTGCCAAGGCGCTGACCCACCTCCTTGATGGAGTTCTTCATCAGCCCCAGACTGGAGCTCGCCTGCGGCAGGATCTCGTGATCCCCCTCCACCGCCTTGACGTCGTAACGGCGATACCCCATCAGGGTAAAGTTGTGGGCAGCCACCCATTTGAGAAAGGCAACGCAGGAGGCCACCTCCTCCTTGCTGACCGGGTGCTTGCGCTTGGGCAGTTCGTCGATGATCTCATTGAGCTTGGCCAGCATGGGCTGCCAGTCGCCCACGGCAAGCGCCACTTCACCGGCCACCGAGTTGAGCTCGGCAGCCAGCGCGGCCATCTGCTCCTCGCTGGTGAGGTGATCGATCTCGATAAGGAATGCCGTTTCAACCGAGGTCTGCCCGTCGGTGTTGTCGAGCTCCAGAATGGCGTCAATCTTGCCATCCGCACCACGAATGAGGTGCAGCGGTTGGTGCAGCATCATGTGGGCGGTGATATTGAGCCGTTTAAGCGCCATCCGGATGGAGTCCACCAGGAAGGGCGAGTCCTGCAGGATCACCTCGACGATGGTATGGGGCGATTGCCAGCCGTGACGTGTCAGCTCGGGATTGTAGACCCGGATGTAGGGATCGGTACCGCTGCGCTGATTGAGGGCATTCCACAGGCTCAGGGCCGCGCCATAGAGATCGCTGTCATTGCGATCGTGCAGGTCGGAGCTCGCCATGTTGCCGTAGAACTTGGCAACGAAGCGCTCGACCAGAGAGGCACTGTTTTTGGGCAACTTCTGATGGATCAGACTGAGAACGTTTTCGAGCAGAACTGAGGTAGGGGCGTCTTTCAATGCCATTTTTATATTCCTTATCGGACGACATTAACCACCGACGCAGAGGCAACCACCCTGGTTACCCGCTGGTGCAGAGTTGTTGCGAAGTGTAATGGCTTGGATAAGGGAAGGCGAGGAAAGGTGCTAACGAGATGTTAAAAACAAGGTGCGGATCACGGCTTAAACTGTGAGAAATTTTGCAAATAACCAAAAATACAGAAATTCCCACTACCTTTGTGCCAGTTTACCGGATAGATAGTGACGCAAAGCAGATAAACAGTCGGTAATCTGTTCGATTTTTGTTAATTTATGCGTTCGAGGCTGATAAAGCGGTAATCGTCCTGGGTTTTGAGCCGAAAATAGCCATGCACACCATTGATGGCGACAAAGGGGCGTATTTTTTCTATGCCAAGTTCCAGGGTCAATCCCTGTTCGCTGCGCACCACCAGCCGTCTGGCATGGCCCTGATACATCAGCATCACCTCATCGCTATTCAATGAGAGCCGAAAAGTAAACTGCTTCACGCTTGCTCCTGATCACACGGCAAATCATACAATGGAGGCAGGAGCGTTAACGCCCCTGCCCCGTCGACACTTACTGCTGCAGCGCCTTGCTGACCTTCTCGAACAGATCCCGTGCCAGCCCCTCAAGGTTGGCAAGACGGGTCAGCTCGGCGCGGATCAGGGCCTTGCGTGTTTCATCCAGTCGCTTGAACTGGATAAGCGGGGTAATGAGGCGGGAGGCCACCTGCGGATTGACCTCGTTGAGCTCGATCAGCAGATCGGTCAGGAAGCGGTAACCGCTGCCATCCACCGCATGGAACTGAACCTGATTGCTCATGGCGAAGCTGCCGATCAGCGCCCGCAGCCGGTTCGGATTGCGAATGCTGAAAGTGGGGTGACTCATCGCCTGTTTCACTTCACTCAGCACATCGGCAGCCGGTTTGCAGCCAATCAGCCGCAGCCAGTTGTCCAGCACCAGTCCATCCTTGGCCCACTTGCCTTCAAAATCGGCCAACAGCGCGGCACGGCATGGCAACAGATAGCCGTTGGCCACCTGCAGCGCCGCCAGGGTGTCGGTCATGTTGTCGGCAGTTGCATACTGCTCGCGCACCAGCGCATCGGCATGCTCCGCATCCAGTGCCGCCAGATAGCCGAGCACTACCCCTTTGAGGGCCCGCTTGGCCATGTCGGCATGCACCACCTGATAACCGTTCAGACGCAGACTCTGATAGGTTGCCGCCAAGCGCGCGCCAAAGGCCTCGGCAAGACGGGTATGGATCGCGTCGCGCACCTGATGGATGGCATCGATATCGGCCACCTCGAACAGCTCGGCCAGGGTCGCCTCACCGGGCAGCGCCAGGATCTCCGCCTTGAGGGCCAAATCGAGATCGCTGTCGTCAAGAATGGCAACGAAGGCGGCCAGCAGGGTTTGGGAGAGCTCAACCCCCTGCCCGTGCTGGACCCGCGCCACCCCGTCGATGACCGCTTTGTTGATCAGCATCTGGGCCGCATCCCAGCGGGCAAACTCGTTGCGGGCAAAGCGCATCAGGAAGGCGAGCGCTTCGTCGCTGTAGTCATAGTGCAGCTTGACCGGCGCGGAGAAGTCCCGCAGCAGGGAGGGAACCGGCTTGACCGGCACCCGATCGAATTCGAAGGTCTGCTCCGCTTCCAGCACGTCGAGCACGTTGCCGATGGCCTTTCCCTGATACTGCAGCGCAATGACGGCACCCTGCTCGTCATAAAGCTCGATGTCGAGGGGAATATGCAGCGGCAGCTTCTGCGGTTGATCCTGAGTCGGCGGGGTGTGCTGGCTCACATGAAGGCGATAGATACCGCTGGCGGCATCATACTCGTCGGTAACGGTCAGCTCGGGGGTGCCGGACTGGCTGTACCAGCGACGGAAACGACCGAGATCCACACCGGAAGCATCCTCCATCGCTTGCACGAAATCATCGCAGGTGGCGGCCGAGCCGTCGTGACGCTCGAAGTAGAGACGCATACCGGCCTGGAAGGCATCTTCCCCCAGCAGGGTGTGCATCATGCGGATCACTTCCGACCCTTTTTCATAAACGGTCAGGGTGTAGAAGTTGTTCATCTCGATCACCACATCCGGGCGGATCGGGTGTGCCATGGGGCCGGCATCTTCCGCAAACTGTGGGCCGCGCACGGTACGCACGTTGTTGATGCGGTTGACGCCACGGGAGCCCAGATCGGAGGAGAACTCCTGATCCCGGAATACCGTCAGCCCCTCTTTCAGGCTGAGCTGGAACCAGTCACGACAGGTGACGCGGTTGCCGGTCCAGTTGTGGAAATATTCGTGGCCGATCACCCGTTCGATACCGTGGTAGTCGCTGTCGGTGGCGGTGGCCGGATTGGCCAGCACGAACTTGGAGTTGAAGATGTTGAGCCCCTTGTTCTCCATGGCTCCCATGTTGAAGAAGTCCACCGCGACGATCATGTAGATGTCGAGATCATACTCGAGACCGAAACGCTGTTCGTCCCAACGCATGGAGTTGATGAGGCTCTCCATGGCAAAACCGGCGCGATCGAGGTTGCCCTTGTCGACGAAGATCTCGAGGGCGACCTTGCGGCCGCTCTTGGTGGTGTAGTGGCTGCGCTCCACATCGAAATCACCGGCCACCAGCGCAAACAGGTAGCTGGGTTTGGGGAAAGGATCCTGCCACTGCACGAAGTGACGGCCGCCATCCAGATCACCGCTGTCGACCTTGTTGCCATTGGAGAGCAGGAAGGGGAACTGGGCTTTGTCGGCGGTAATGCGGGTGCTGTAACGCGCCAGAATGTCGGGGCGGTCCAGATAATAGGTAATGCGGCGAAAGCCCTCCGCTTCACACTGGGTGCAGTAGGCATCGCCAGACTTGTAAAGCCCTTCCAGCGCGGTGTTGGCAGCCGGATCCAGCAGGGTGACAATGGTCAGTACACATTCGGCAGGCAGGTTGAACAGGGTCAGACTGCTCTCGCCTTGCTCGTAGTGGTCGCAGGGAATGCCATCGATGGCAACGCTCTTGAGAGTCAGCTGTTCACCATCGAGGACGAGCGGCGCATTGTGCTCACCGTTGCGACGAATGCGGGTGATGGCGGTGACCTGGGTCAGCGGCTCCTGCAGTTGGAAATCGAGGTCGATGGTGTCGATCCAGTAGAGCGGCGCCTGATAATCCTGGCGATATTTGGCCGTCATGGCCTGGGAGTGATCGGTCATTATTGTCTGCTTCCACGCTTGTTAAAGGCGAGAAAGAGGCTGTCACAACCAACTGGCGGGGTCAAACAATTTGCATTACGTCAGATACGCCAGACAAAAAGAAAGGGCAACCGCAGTCGCCCTTGTGCATTGGAGGTCACCTTGTCAGCTGCGTTTGCTGACCTTGGCCAGATCCGCCGTGATATTGGCCGCTTCGATGAGATACTCATCGGGCGCTTCAAAATCAGCGGGCAGTTCATCCAAACTCTTCACCGCCGGCTTGCCAAGACGAGCCAGAC
This sequence comes from Aeromonas sp. 96A, assembly GCF_051919165.1. Lineage (NCBI taxonomy): Bacteria > Pseudomonadati > Pseudomonadota > Gammaproteobacteria > Aeromonadales > Aeromonadaceae > Aeromonas > Aeromonas sp. 96A. The sequence goes on from NZ_JBQBFE010000001.1 coordinate 544,404, forward strand.
GCTCGTTGGTACGTTTGAGCGCTTTCTCATCCTGTTTCGCCTGCTCTGCAACACGCTCCGCCTCGTTGAGGGAGACCGACTTCTTGTCTTTCTCCTCCTTGTAGTCGGCGATGTCCTGCATCACATAGGCAAACTCGGGATCCTTGGCGATCCGGGCATCGTGCGCCGCCTGCAACTTGGGCAGTACACTGGCGAAGTTGCCGAGTTTCTCGTAGTTGGCGGAGGCAATCTTGTCCCACGGCAACGCATTGAACTCACGGCTTTCGCCCGTCTCTTCCGGAGCAACCGGTGTCGGGAAGCTGATATCCGGCGCAACGCCCTTGTTCTGGGTGCTGCCACCGTCGATCCGGTAGAACTTGGCGATGGTGTACTGCACGTGACCCAGCGGCTGCTCGTAGAAGTCATAGACCTTGGCGAGACTGCGGTGCTGCTGCACCGTCCCCTTGCCGAACGAGTTTTCACCCAGAATCAACGCGCGGCCATAATCCTGCATGGCCGCAGCGAAGATCTCGGAGGCCGAGGCACTGTAACGGTCGATCATCACCGACATGGGCCCGCCGTAGTAGACGTTGCCATCGTCATCGCCATTGACCGTGATACGGCCCATATGATCACGAATTTGCACCACGGGACCGCTGGCAAAGAAGAGACCGCTCAGGGCGGAGGCTTCGGTCAGGGCGCCGCCGCCGTTACCGCGCAGATCAATGATCAAGCCATCGATCTTCTTCTTGTTCAGGCTGGAGAGCTCCTTGATCACGTCGTCATGCAGATTGACGTAGAAACTCGGGATCTCGATGACGCCAATCTTCTTGCCTTCGGCGTTAATCACCTTGGACTTGGCCGCCCGGTCTTCAAGGCGCACCTTGTCGCGGGTCAGCTCGATCTGCTCGGTTTTGGCGGTTGCGCCCTTGCCGCGCTGGATCTCCAGCTTGACCTTGCTCCCCTTGGGCCCCTTGATGAGCTCGACCACGTCATCAAGACGCCAGCCGATCACATCGACAATCTTGCCATCTTCCTGCCCCACCCCGGTGATCTTGTCATCGGGTTTGAGGTGGTTGGATTTGGCAGCAGGACCACCAGGCACCAGAGAACGGATGACGGTAAAGTCATCTTCCGCCTGCAACACGGCCCCAATCCCCTCCAGCGAGAGGTTCATCTCGGTGTTGAAACGATCGGCACTGCGCGGTGAGAGGTAACTGGTGTGCGGTTCGATGGCGCGAGCGAAGGAGTTCATGAAGAGCTGGAAGACATCCTCGCTCTCGGTCTGGGACATCCGCTTGATAGCGTTGTTGTAACGCTTGCCAAGCAGCTCCTTGATCTCGGGCCACTCCTTGCCACTGAGCTTGAGGCTCAGGGCATCGAACTTGACCCGCTGACGCCACAGCTCGTTGAGCTCTGCTTCATCTTTGGGCCAAGCCGCCCCTTCCCGATCAAACACATAGTTGTCGGTCTGGGTAAAATCGAAAGGAGTATCAAGCAGTTTGAGGGCGTATTCGAACCGCTCATAACGCCGCTGCTGACTCAGGTTGAACATCTCGTAGGCGGGAGCCAGACGGCCTCTTTCGAGGTCGGTGTCAAAACCGTTACGGTACTTTTCAAAACGGCTGATATCAGAGGCCAAAAACAGGTTGCGGCTGTAGTCCAGATTCTCCAGATATTTATCGAAAATCACGGAGGAAAAGGCATCGTCCAGCTTGAACTGTTTGTAGTGCGAGCGGGTAAACAGATTGGTAATTCGCTTGCTGGCCGTAGCATGTTGGCTCTCTTGAGCCAACACAGGCAAATCACTCTCCTTGAGCACCGGCTCGATGGCCTGTGCAAGCCCGGCAAGCGCCAGGCTACAGGCAACGAGGGAAAAACGAATTACGCCATGCTTCAACATTTGTCTCCTTAGAGAACCAAGTGCTCTGATTTGACCCGCACCATCATGCCGGTCTGCAGTTGGACCTGTACATCGTCCTTGGTTACTTCCTTGATGGTTGCCGGAACCGGGAATTTACCCATAACGACGCGCACATCCTGGCCCACTTTCAGCGTAGCGGCATCCACTTTAACCAGCGGAGCGTCAGCGACCGGTGCCTTGGCGGCAGCTTTCGGTTTGGCAGCTACATCAGCTTTCTCGGTTTTGCGCACAGCAGGACGACGGGGCTTCTTGGCCTTCTCATCCTTCTCTTTGGTATTGGTACGACGGCTGGCGAATACGCGCTCTTTGCTCTCTTTCAGAGCTTGCTTGGCGTGCTCGATGTGCTCTTCGGTCAGCAGCTCGCCCGGGTTGCCATCCAGATCAACGCGAGCCTGGCCAGCTTTGAGACCGTGCAGGTAGCGCCAGCTGGAGGTGTATTGACGCAGTGCGGAACGCAGCATGGTCTTGGAGACTCTGGCATCGTCAGCAAGACGCTCGGCCAAATCCTGGAAGATGCCAATCTTGAGCGGCTTGGCCTCTCCTTCAGCAACGAAGCAGGCCGGGAATTTCTCGACCAGGTAGGCAACGATCTCTTTACTGTTCTTCAGCTTCTCAGTGTTTTCCATGTATAACCTTGGCTTTCATATAAACGCACGGGCACGTCCCGAGCACAACAAAGGCCCCATTATAGAGAGCTTGGGGCCTTTTGCGAACCATCTAGCAATGACTTAGAGCATGCTTTCCAAAATTTGCACCGTTTCTTCGAGGCCAATCCGGTCTTGCTGGTCGAAACGGTTAAAAATCGGACTGTCGATATCGAGTACCCCGATGATCTCGCCACCACGGCGCACCGGGATCACGATTTCCGAGTTGCTCGCGCCATCACAAGCGATGTGACCATCGAACTGGTGGACATCGTCAATTAGCTGGGTTCTCCCCTCTGCCACTGCCGTACCACACACCCCGCGGCCGACCGGGATCCGTACGCAGGCCGGTTTGCCCTGAAATGGCCCTAATACCAGGGTCTCACCCTGCAACAGATAAAAACCGACCCAGTTGATCTCCGCCAGCTCCTGATTAAGCAGTGCGGAGAGGTTGGCCAGATTGGCAATCAGATCGGTTTCCCCCTCCAGCAGCGCCTTGGCCTGCTGGTTGAGGGTGCGATAAAACGGTTGTTTTTCAATCATGATTAAATGAACTTCACTCCCTGATGGTTTGGGGAAGGTAACGCTTGGCCGGGAAATTTCAAATATTTTTTCCACTCCCCACCTCTTGCGCCGTTATTCCCGGGCAACGGAAAGCGCCAATTGCTGGCGTTGACCATTACTCCACTCGATATTTAACAACCAGATCATGACGGGTGATGTACAGCTCCCCACCTGGGTTACCCCCTGCCACTGTCCGTCTATTTGCTCAAAACTCACCGGAATGGTGCCCATAAACATATCTTTGCCTTCGAGTGTCGCTTTCACCGGCTTGATGGCCGGATCGCCGCCGCTAATAGCGATGGCAAAGTCATGTTCGGCGCGCAGCGGTAATTCCTTGATGGCGACCGTCAGTGGCTTGTCACCAATCAGCGCGCTGCAAGGGGTGTGGGAAAGATCACAAATTTGATCTTTTTTCTGGTCAGCAGAGACGCTGTTATCGGCCGAAAACCAGGTGCGATAGGCCATCAGCGCCAATAACAGCGCCAATACCAGTACGAGGTGCAAAACTTTACGTGCGGTAAGTCTCTCTTTCATCAAAAACAGCCCGATTAAGATGCAATTAAAATAGTTTTTTGTGATCTCGAACAAGGTAAAAAACTGCCATATCGAGAGCGGACGGAGCCAAATATATCACTGTTTATACTGTTATTTTACCTGTCACTTCAGTATCATTCCCATGCAGTTTTCATTTAGCCATCTTTTGCTTTTCCTTTCGTTAACAGATGTTAACAACTGGTCGGCGGTGGCTGATGAAGCCAGTCCGGTCCTCCGGATACAAAACCAAACAACAGCAGCATCGGAAGCGGAATATAACGATGAGCCATACAACTAACCATCCTGAGTACAACTACACCGTTGTTCGCCAGTTTACCGTCATGACGATTGTCTGGGGAATTGTCGGCATGTCGGTTGGCGTACTGATCGCAGCCCAGTTGATCTGGCCTGCCCTCAACTTCGAGACCCCGTGGCTGACTTACAGTCGTCTGCGGCCCCTCCATACCAACGCAGTGATCTTCGCCTTCGGCGTCAGTGCACTGATGGCCACCTCCTTCTACGTGGTTCAGCGCACCTGTCAAACCAGACTGTTTGGTGGCCCACTGGCAACCTTCGTCTTCTGGGGTTGGCAAGCAATCATCCTCTCTGCCGCCATCTCTCTGCCGCTGGGTTACACCTCCGCCAAAGAGTATGCCGAGCTGGAGTGGCCGATTGATATCGCCATCACTGTGGTATGGGTCGCCTATGCCATCGTCTTCTTCGGCACCCTGATGAAGCGCACCACCTCCCACATCTATGTGGCGAACTGGTTCTTCGGCGCCTTCATCATCACCGTTGCGGTGCTGCACATCGTCAACAACATGGAAGTGCCCCTCTCCGGCATGAAGTCCTACTCCATGTACTCCGGCGCCATGGACGCCATGGTGCAGTGGTGGTATGGCCACAACGCGGTAGGCTTCCTGCTGACCGCCGGCTTCCTGGGGATGATGTACTACTTCGTGCCCAAGCAGGCCGGTCGTCCGGTTTACTCCTATCGCCTCTCCATCGTCCACTTCTGGGCGCTGATCTCCCTCTATATCTGGGCCGGTCCGCACCACCTGCACTACACCGCACTGCCTGACTGGGCTCAGTCACTGGGCATGGTGATGTCCCTGATCCTGTTCGTACCCTCCTGGGGCGGTATGATCAACGGCATCATGACTCTCTCCGGTGCCTGGCACAAACTGCGTTATGACCCCATCCTGCGCTTCCTGATCGTCTCCCTCTCTTTCTACGGCATGTCGACCTTCGAAGGCCCGATGATGGCGATCAAAACCGTCAACGCCCTCTCCCACTACACCGACTGGACCGTTGGTCACGTGCACTCCGGTGCGCTGGGCTGGGTTGCCATGGTCTCCATCGGTGCGGTCTATCACCTGATCCCGAACCTGTTCGGTCAGGGCCGGATGTACAGCGTCAAGCTGATCAACGTTCACTTCTGGCTGGCGACCGTGGGCACCGTGCTCTACATCGTTGCCATGTGGATTTCCGGCGTGATGCAGGGCCTGATGTGGCGTGCAGTCAACGAAGACGGCACCCTGACCTACAGCTTCGTTGAAGCGCTGCAGGCATCCTATCCCTTCTATTTCGTGCGCTTCCTGGGAGGCTGCTTCTTCGTCACCGGCATGTTGCTGATGGCTTACAACGCCTATCGCACCATCACTGCGCCCAAAGGTTCTCTGGAACCTGTCGCCCAGCCAGCATGATTGAAGAGGTCAACCCATGAGCAACAATAACCGTCACGAAATATTTGAAAAAAGCGTTCCCATGCTGGTGGTCGGCATCATCTTCGCCATCAGTCTGGGGGGCCTGGTTGAAATCACTCCGCTGTTCTTCCAAAAGCAAACCACCGAGCCGGTGGAGGGCCTCAAGCCCTACACCGCTCTGCAGATGGAAGGACGCGACATCTTCATTCGCGAAGGCTGCACCAACTGCCACAGCCAGATGATCCGTCCGTTCCGTGCCGAAACCGAGCGTTACGGTCACTACTCGGTCGCCGGTGAGAGCGTCTGGGAGCACCCCTTCCTGTGGGGCTCCAAGCGTACTGGTCCGGATCTGGCCCGTGTCGGTGGCCGCTACTCCGACGAGTGGCACAAGGTTCACCTGATCAACCCGCGTGATGTGGTACCGGAATCCAACATGCCCGCCTACCCCTGGCTTGATACCAATGTGCTGACTGGCGAGATGACCGGCAAAAAACTGGCGCTGTTCCGCGATCACTTCGGTGTGCCCTATACCGACGCCGATATTCAGGGTGCTGGCGAAGCCGTCAAGGGCAAAACCGAGCTGGATGCGCTGGTGGCCTATCTGCAATCACTGGGTCATGCCCTGAAATAAGGAGGCGAAAATGGACTACGGCACATTTCGCGGTCTGTATACCCTGCTGTTGATGGCCATCATGATTGGCATCATCGTCTGGGCCTACAGCAAACGCCGCAAGACCTCTTTCGACGAGGCTGCCAATCTGGTTTTTGCCGATGATGAGCAACCCGGTGCTGATAAAAAGAACGCAGGAGCGAAACAATAATGAGCACTCTGTTTAGCATTTTTGTGACTGTCATCAGTCTGGGAACCATCCTCGGCTGCTTCTTGCTACTGATGTGGTGCCGCAAGGACAAGATGGGTGTTGAAGAAGGCAAATCGATGGGTCACTCCTTCGATGGCATCGAGGAGATCAACAACCCGCTGCCGAAGTGGTGGACTTACATGTTCCTCTTCTTCATCGTCACCGGTCTGGTCTATCTGGTCGCCTTCCCGGGGCTTGGCAACTTCAAAGGCCTGCTGGGCTGGCAAAGTTCCAACCAGGACGTGCGCTCGCTGGCCGAGTCCAAGGCTGCAACCGAATCGGCTAAGGCTGAAGGTCGCGCGGTGGAGTATGACCGCGAGGTCGCCAAGGCTGACGAGATCTACGGCGCCAAGTTCCGTGAACTCACCTACGAAGCGGATGGCAAAACCTATCGTGCCATCACCGAGATCGCCAAGGATCCGGAAGCCCTGAAAGTGGGTCAGCGTCTGTTCCTGCAGAACTGCTCCCAGTGCCACGGCTCCGATGCCCGTGGTGGCCGCGGCTTCCCGAACCTGACCGACAGCGAATGGCAATGGGGCGGCCAGCCTGATCAAATCAAGACCACCATCATGGGCGGTCGCCAGGGGATCATGGCTGCCTGGGGTGAAATCCTCGGCAAAGATGGCGTTCAGGAAGTGGCCTCCTATGTGCTTAGCCTCTCCGGTCGCAAGGTCGACCTGGTGGAAGCGAAGAAAGGTGAAGCACGCTTTGCCATCTGCGCTGCCTGCCACGGGGCCGATGCCAAGGGCGGTGTTGCCGTCGGTGCGCCAGATCTGACCAACAACACCTGGCTCTACGGTGGCTCCCGCGAAGTGGTGGTACAAACTATCACCCACGGTCGTCACGGCGTGATGCCAGCCTGGAAAGACATTCTGGGTGAGGACAAGGTTCACCTGCTGGCCTCCTACGTTTACAGCCTGTCTCATCAACAGTCTGCCAAATAAGGTTCGCCCGTAACGTTGTAACATGTGATAAACACGTGATTACACAGCAAAAAGCCTCGACTCCTCGAGGCTTTTTGTTATCTTGTGTTGCGTAAAAACCATCTTCCACGTTAATCATTCGTTTCATGGCAGTAGCAATCATGACCCAACCTCTATCCAAACCGTGGTATCGCCAATTCTGGCCCTGGTTTATCATCGCCCTCCCCACTGCCGCCGTTGTCGGCAGCATCGCCACCGCCATCATCGCCAGCAAGGATGGGGTCAATCTGGTGGCCGAGGACTATTACAAACAAGGGAAAGAGATCAATCAGGACTTGAGCAAGTTTGACCGCTCCGAAGCGCTCAATATCCGCTTTGGGCTGGAGGTTGACGGCAACGAGCTGACCCTCAAACCCATCAGCGGTGACATTCCTGCCGGGCAAGCTCTCTATCTCTCATTGTTTCACCCGACCTTGGCCGGTCAGGACAGCGAACACATGATCACCGCAGATGCGAGCGGCACCTATCGCCTCCATTTCGACAAGCCGCTGGTCGGCAAGTGGCACATTCGGGTCGATGCGTTCGATCACGAGTGGCGATTGCAAGAGACCGTCCAGCTGCCCACCCTGGCCCCTGTCGAACTCGACCCGAAAGGACGCTAAGCCATGACCGGCTTTTCTCACTGTGGCGAGCCGGAGCTCGCCAGTGCCCCTGCTGCTTGCATTCTGCATTCGGGGGGGCATAACGCATGACCCCCTGTTTTCACTGTGGCGAGCCGGTACCCGCCAATAGTGGCTATGCCCTCGAGATAAAGGGGATTGTTCGCCCCATGTGCTGCCCCGGTTGTCAGGCTGTGGCAGAAACCATCATGGAGTGCGGCCTCGCCAGTTACTACGATCACCGTACCGCCCCCGGTACCAAGGGGGATCTGGTGCCCGAGGAGCTGGCCGCCCTCACCCACTACGATCTGGCAGAAGTGCAACAGGAGTTTGTCACCGACAGCGGTACCCTTCGCGAAATCCAGCTGACGGTGGAGGGGCTCACCTGCGCCGCCTGTGCCTGGCTGATCGAACGTCACCTGATGACCCTTGGCGGCCTGCGCTACATCAACGTCAACACCACCACCCACCGGGCCCGCATCAAGTGGGATCCGGACCAGCTCTCCCTGAGTGACATTCTCAAGGGGTTCGCCCAGATCGGTTATCGTGCCTACCCGTTCCAGACCCATCAACAGGAAGCCCTCTACGCCAAAGAGGTGCGCAGCTATATGTTCCGGCTGGCACTGGCGGGGCTGGGCTCGATGCAGGTGATGATGTGCGCCGTGGCCCTCTACATGGATCTCTTCATCAGCGTTGAAGATGAGTTCATGGTCTACTTCAAGTGGATAAGCCTGCTGCTCTCCACCCCCATCATGATCTACTCGGCCCAGCCCTTTTACGTGGGTGCCTGGCGCAGCCTGAAACAGGGTCACCTGTCGATGGATGTGTCGGTGTCGCTGGCGCTGATCGGGGCTTTTATCGCCTCCATGTGGGCCACTGTGTTCAATACCGGTGAGGTCTATTACGACTCCATCACCATGTTCGTCTTCTTCCTGCTGCTGGGGCGCTTTCTCGAGTTGCGGGCCCGGCGCAAGGCGTCGGAGTCGAGCTCCAACCTGGCGCGACTGGTGCCCATCATGGCGACCCGCATCGATGATGAAGGGGAACATGAGGTAGCAGCCAAGACCTTGCAGGTCGGCGATCGGGTGCGGGTGCTGGCTGGCGCCACCTTGCCGGCGGACGGCATCATTGTCGAAGGACAAGCCAGCCTCAACGAATCCATGCTGACCGGTGAACAGCTGCCCCTGCTCAAACAGCGCGGTGATCAGGTCTATGCCGGCACCATCAACACGGATGCGCCGCTGCAGATCCGGGTCAGCCACCGTATCGAAGAGTCGCGGATCGCCCAGATCATGCGGCTGCAGGATCACGCCCTCGACGACAAACCGGCCATCGCCCAGATGGCAGACCAGTTGTCGCGCCACTTTATTCTGGTGCTGCTGATCATTGCCGCTGCAGTCTGGACCTTCTGGCACTTCCATCAACCGGATCAGGCGTTCTGGGTCACCCTCGCCGTGCTGGTTGCCACTTGCCCCTGTGCCCTGTCGCTGGCCACCCCGACGGCGCTAACCTCGGCCACCGCTAATCTGACCCGCAACGGCATTCTGCTGCGCCGTGGTCATGTGCTGGACGTGCTGACCAAGGCCAACCGGATCGTGATGGACAAGACTGGCACCCTGACCACAGGGGAGATCAGTCTGACCGGCACCACCACCTTGGCAGAGATGGACGAGATGCACTGCCTCGCCATCGCCCGGGCCATGGAGGCGCAATCCGAGCACCCCATTGCCCGCGCCTTCCGGCTGCCCGCCGACAGTATCAGTGTGCTGCCATCCGCCAGCGAGATCACCCCGGTCATCGGTCACGGCATAACAGCGCTGGTGGATGGCGTACGCTACCGCATCGGCAGTGCCCGCTGGCTTGGGCTGGATCCAGCGCAAGAGCGCGGCCGCGGTCTGGCTATCTATCTGGCCGACGAGCAGCAGGTCTTGGCCCGCTTCAATCTGGAAGATACCCTGCGCCCCGATGCCAGGGCGCTGATCGCGGCATTCAAGGCAGCAGGTCTGCACACCACAGTGCTGACTGGCGACAGCTCTTTTCAGGCAGACGAGATTGCCCGCGAGCTGGGCGTGGATGAGCTGGTCAAGGGGGTCTCACCCGATGGCAAGCTGACCTACCTCAAGGCCCGGGAAGCCCAGGGGGATATCAGCATCATGGTGGGCGATGGCATCAACGACGCCCCGGTACTGGCCGGGGCTCACGCCTCGTTTGCCATGGCTGGTGGCACCGATCTGGCGAAAAACAGCGCCGATGCCATCCTGCTGGCCGATGACCTGAGCCGACTGCTCGAGGCAAGAGTGCTGGCAATGCGTACCCGCAAGATCATCATCGAGAACTTCGCCTGGTCCATCGGTTACAACCTGCTGGTGCTGCCGCTGGCAGCCTGCGGCTGGCTGCCCCCCTATCTGGCGGCGGCGGGCATGTCGCTCAGTTCACTCATCGTGGTAACCAACTCCATGCGCCTCAACCGATGAGGCTGGTGGCGGAAAATAGCTGAAAATGTGGCCTGCCTCCGATGCAGGCCACATTTCTAATTGATAGCGGCTGGCCCTCTGCCCGAACAAGGTTACCATAGGGGACGCTTGCCAAGGATGAACGCCAAGGTACCTCTCATGAATATAATTTTTGTCCTGATCCCCATCGCCATCCTGTTTGTGATCATCGCCGGGGTCGTCTTCTTCTGGGCCATTCGCTCCGAGCAGTTTGAAGATCTCGACCGACAGGGTTCCAACATCCTGTTTGACGAAGAACAACCTGCCCACAAACCCGTAAAGTCTGCTGACCATGACCCACAACCTTGATCTGGCCGGCGCCCTGCTGGTCGGACTGGCAGGCTCCGCCCACTGCATCGGCATGTGTGGGGGTGTCTCCGCCGCGCTCTCCATGGCGATCCCCGCCAACAAACAGCACTTCTGGGGGCGGCTTGCCTATCTGCTCAACTACAACCTCGGCCGGATCCTGAGCTATGTCATCGCAGGAGCCTTGGTGGGTGGCCTGCTCGCCACCACCAGCGAGCTGGGCGCTGGCAAACACGCCATCGCCGGATTACGCCTCGTGGCAGCGCTATTGATGATTGCGCTTGCTCTCTATCTGGCGGGCTGGTGGCAAGGGATCTTGCTGCTGGAGCGGCTCGGCGCCAGACTTTGGCCCCGTATCAAACCGCTGGCGGGCAAATTTATCCCCTTCACCTCACCTGTGCAGGCACTGCCCTTTGGCATGGTGTGGGGTTGGCTGCCCTGCGGGCTGGTCTACTCCATGCTGACCTGGAGCGCAGCGGCGGGTTCGGCTAGCGGCGGGGCGCTCATCATGCTCTTTTTTGGTCTCGGCACCCTGCCCACCCTGTTTGCGTTGGGCGGGCTCGCCGATCGCCTGAGATACTGGCTCACCCTGCGCAGTTTGCGCCTTGGCGGTGCCCTGCTGCTCATTTTGTTCGGGGTGCATACCTTCTGGATTGGCATTGCTTCCTTTTGAAACCCTATCCAAAACGGATGAGTTGATGGTAAACTTGTTTGATATAAATCAATTATTCGTATGAGCCTATGATCCCGGAAAAGAAACCTGGCAGACGTATCCAGAGCGGTGGCTGTGCAATTCATTGCCAGGATTGCAGCATCAGTCAGCTCTGTATTCCCTTCACTCTGAACGACAACGAGCTTGATCAGCTGGACAGCATCATCGAGCGCAAGAAGCCGATCCAGAAGGGTGAAGAGCTGTTCAAGGCTGGCGATGAGTTCAAATCGCTCTATGCCATCCGTTCCGGGACCATCAAGTCTTACACCATCACCGAGCAAGGGGATGAGCAGATCACTGCGTTCCACCTCGCTGGCGATCTGGTCGGGTTTGATGCCATCAACAAGCAGGCCCACCCCTCCTTCGCCCAGGCGCTGGAAACGGCCATGGTGTGCGAGATCCCCTTTGAAGTGCTGGATGATCTCTCCGGCAAGATGCCCAAACTGCGCCAGCAGATCATGCGTCTGATGAGCAGCGAAATCATGGGCGATCAGGAGATGATCCTGCTGCTCTCCAAGAAAAATGCCGAAGAGCGCCTCGCCGCCTTCCTGCACAATCTGTCGGTACGCTTCTCCGAGCGCGGCTTCTCCGCCAAGGAGTTCCGTCTCTCCATGACCCGTGGTGACATTGGCAACTATCTGGGACTGACCGTCGAGACCATCAGTCGTCTGCTCGGCCGTTTCCAGAAGTCCGGTCTCATCAGCGTCAAAGGCAAATACATTACCGTGCTGGATCAGGTCGCGCTAGGCATGATGGCCGGTGCAACTCGCCCGCCCTGCGGCTGATTTTTCCGCTTACCCTCCCGCTTTTCTCCTGTTTTCCCTGCCGGATCCTTTCCTCTGGAATGTGATCCGGTACGTTCCCCATACCCTCCTCCTGCGCTAAGCTGTAATGGCTAAGATTCTGCTGTCATTGGACTTTTCCAAGGAGGAGAAGATGGTCAAATATCAGAATATTCTGGTGGTTATCAATCCAGAAGAGGAGCGTCAAATCGCCCTCGAACGGGCAGTCAAAGTCGCCGAGCTGGACGAAAACGCCCATCTGACCCTGCTGCTCACCATCTATGACTTCTCGTATGAAATGACCGCCATGCTCTCGGTGGACGAGCGGCAAGAGATGCGCGACGGCGTCATTTCACAGCGACGTGAGTGGCTGGACGAGATCCTGACCCCCTATCGGGCACAGGGGATAGAATGCGAAGTGAAAGTAGTCTGGCACAATCGTCCCTTCGAGTGTGTCATTCAGGAAGTGCTGGAGCAGCGCCACGATCTGGTGGTCAAAGCCACTCACCATCACAGCTTCCTGCAAACCTTCATCTTTACCCCCACCGACTGGCACCTGCTGCGCAAATGCCCCTGTCCGGTGTTGCTGGTCAAGGAGGGTCACTGGCAACGGGGCGGCAACATCATCGCAGCCATCAACTGCTCAAGCGACGATCCGGACCAGAAACTGCTCAACGAACGGATCACCCAGGAGGGGAGCGACATCGCCGAGCTGCTGGGCTCCAACCTCTATCTGGTCAACACCTACCCGGGCACCCCGGTTAACGTGGCCATCGAACTGCCTGAGTTTGACCCCAACGCCTACAACGAGGCGATCCGCAAACACCACGAAAGCCTGCTGCTCAGCCATGCCGACAAGTTCGGGATCGGTCATCTCTGGACTCGGGTAGCAGAGGGACTACCGGAAGAGGTGTTGCCGGATATGGCAGAAGAGCTCAAGGCAACCCTGATGATCATGGGCTGCGTCGGTCGCACCGGGCTTTCTGCTGCTTTGCTCGGCAATACCGCCGAACATGTGATTGACCGCCTCTCCTGCGACATCCTGATCCTCAAACCGGCGGACTACAGCTGCCCGGTCGACAGTCGTCGCAATCAATCATAAGGTGCCTGGCACCTTGCCCTCCCCCGGGACATGGCTATAATAACGCGCTTATTTGTGTCCCGGGTTTTACGAGCATGCTAGAAGAGCTGAACGCCAAAGAAAAATACAGTTTTAACAAACTGCAGAAGCGCCTGCGGCGCAACGTGGGTCAGGCCATTGCCGACTTCAACATGATTGAAGAGGGCGACAAGGTCATGGTCTGCCTCTCCGGCGGCAAGGACAGCTTCGGTATGCTCGACATACTGATGAGCCTCAAAGCCAGCGCCCCCATCCATTTCGATCTGGTTGCCGTCAACCTGGATCAGAAGCAGCCCGGCTTCCCCGAGCATGTGCTACCCGAGTATCTGGATTCCCTCGGTATCGAGTACAAGATCGTCGAGGAAGATACCTACTCCATCGTCAAGGAGAAGGTACCGGAAGGCAAAACCACCTGCTCCCTCTGCTCACGGCTGCGCCGCGGTATTCTCTACCGCACCGCTCAGGAGCTGGGTTGCACCAAGATTGCCCTTGGCCACCACCGCGACGACATCCTCGAGACCCTGTTCCTCAACATGTTCTACGGTGGCAAGCTCAAGTCCATGCCGCCCAAGCTGGTGAGCGATGATGGCAAGAACGTGGTGATCCGCCCGCTGGCCTACTGCAAAGAGAAGGATCTGATCCGCTACGCCGACGTCAAAGCCTTCCCCATCATTCCGTGCAACCTGTGCGGCTCGCAAGAGAACCTGCAGCGTCAGGCCATCAAACAGATGATGCAGGATTGGGATCGCCGCTTCCCCGGTCGTATCGAGACCATGTTCACCGCCATTCAGGACGTGATCCCGAGCCACCTGCTCGACCACAAGCTGTTTGACTTCAAGAGCATCAACCGCGACTCCGGCATCATCGATGGTGGCGACAAGGCGTTTGATCCGCCCGAGATGCCAAAGGCGCCGCTGCTGGATATCGACGAGATGGACATGCTGGATGTGATTGAAGTGCGCTAAGCCGCCGTCACATGGCAAATGCCACGCAATAAAAAGGAGCGATAATCGCTCCTTTTTTGCTTTTTTGATCGGCCTGTCACTGAGGCGACAGCGCCACCGGCCTCACCCTTTGTGCAGCCAGGGGGTCAGCCGCAGCACGTCACCCTGCAGGCGCAGTTGCCCAGCGGCGAACGCGGCCAGCTGCTCGTTGCTCAGCAGCAGATGGCCTTCCTGCCAGGGCAGCGCCTCCTGACGGGCGCCATCAATCAGATAAGCGGTGCCGCTCTGCTGCACCAGGGTAATGCGCACCCCTTCCACCTTCGGCAGGAAGTGCTTGCCGACCATGCCCGCCATCTTGTCGAGCAGCGACTGCATCTGCTGCTGACGTGCCGCCAGCTCAGCCAGCGGCAGCTCGGGCCCGCTCGGCGCATCAGCCATCACCTGCACCGCCATATCGCAGGTGGCGTGCTCTTCTTTCAGGCCGACGGTCACGATCCCCTTGTCGAGGTTGAGATCCTCATCAAAAGGCAGGCGCAGTTCGCTATCGACCGTTACCTCACCCGCCACTTCCTTGCTGTCGGTTGCAACCCGGGCAAAGGTGAGGCCGCAGCGCTGACCATTTTGCGGATCGGTCAGATAAAACCCCAGTCTGGCGTGACCAAACTCCCCTTTGGCAAAGGTCTTCATCTGGCTGTAGAAGGTGCTGTATTGCAGATCCAGCATCGGCTCAGCCAGCGCCAGCCCTGGCAGCAAGAGCGTGGCCAGCAGGCTCTGGCGCACAGCCTTGGTCACTCCATATCGACGGGTCATTCAACGTCCTTTTGCATCATGCATTGAAATGGTTGGGGCCTTCTGTCACCTCATTAACCTCTACACCTACCCCGCAGAGATCCCGATAGAGGATCCCCTTGCAGTTGAAATAGAGCGGTGCCACCCAGATAAGCCCCAACCCCATGGGGATCAGAGCCAGGAAGAAGAGCGCGGTCATCACGCCGTGGAACAGCACAATGCTGGGCCAGCCGCGCGCAAAGAGCTTGAGAGAAACCAGAATGGCCTGGGGCGGCGTCAAGCCACGCTCCAGCACCAGAGGTACGGTAAAGAGCAGCCCCATGCCGATCAGGGCCGAGGGAATGAAAGAGAGTACGGCGGGCAATCCCAGCAGATCGAATAGCGGGCCAAACAGGCTGGTGAGCAGACTGCCAAGCAGGCTCAACATGCCGAGGCGTACAAAGTGGCGGAAGAAGTCGAACACCTGGTTAGCGCGGGCGCGCACCCCGACCGACTGCTGCAACCCCAGCATATCGAGGGAGCTGGTCATGGGGGCCATCACCACCGTCATCAGCAGGCTCAGCACCATGGCCACATTCATCTGGCTATCATCCCCCAGATAGGGCAACAGCAGCACATTGCTAAGCAGGATCCAGATCGCCGTCACCCCGACAATCGCCAGCAGCAGGCCAAATCCGGTACGGCGGGTCTGTTGCCATCCCTCCTGGATGACCCCTTTCAGATCAAGGCGGTAGCCCTGGTTCAGAGACTGCTCAAGGGAGCCGCCAATACGCATTTTATTACTCAATTGACTATCCAATATCGAAAACGACCAAATCAGGTGGCACATTATAGCGATTTGGTCTGCTATTCGTAGCCGTTTTTCCTGCGCACTTGCGGCTAATTCGGGCCAAAAAGCCTTTAATTTCATGTGTCGGCTGCATAGAATGCGGCCCTCTTTCAACACGATGGCCACTGGCTGGGGTGAGACTGGCGGATGATGAACAATCCACAGGTAATTGTTGCGCTGAACAAGATCAGCAAAAAATACGATGGCAAGGTGATCCTGAGTGACCTTGACCTTGAAATCTATGACGGTGAATTTCTTACCCTGCTGGGCCCCTCCGGCTGTGGCAAGACCACCCTGCTGCGCCTGCTGGCCGGGCTAGAATCGGTCGACGGTGGCACCATCCATCTGGCCGGTGACGAGATCACCCATATCCCCGCCGAACACAGGCACATCAACACCGTGTTCCAGAGCTATGCGCTCTTCCCCCATATGACGGTGTTTGAAAACGTCGCCTTTGGCCTCGAGATGCAGAAAGTACCGGCCAGCGAGATCCGTCAGCGGGTCGAGGAGACCCTCGCCATGGTGCAGCTTACCGAGCTGGCCAACCGCCGCCCGGATCAGCTCTCCGGCGGCCAGCAGCAACGGGTCGCCATCGCCCGCGCCGTGGTCAACAAGCCCCGCCTGCTGCTGCTTGACGAATCCCTCTCGGCGCTCGACTACAAGCTGCGCAAGCAGATGCAGAGCGAGCTCAAAGCGTTGCAGCGTCGCCTGGGCATCACCTTTGTCTTCGTTACCCATGATCAGGAAGAGGCGCTCACCATGTCTGATCGCATCCTGGTGATGGAGGGCGGCAAGATCATCCAGCGCGGCACCCCGCGCGATATCTACGAATCGCCAGCCAACCTGTTCGTGGCCCGCTTTATCGGCGAGATCAACGTGATGGATGGCAAGCTGATCAGCCAGCGCGAGCCCGGTATCTGGCAGGCGGAGGTAGAGGGGCGCGAATGCCTGCTTCATACCACACTGCCATTCCAGCCAGACGACAAGGTGCTGGTGCTGCTGCGCCCGGAAGATCTGCGCATTCTCGATCAGGATGACGATCAGAGCGGCGCGCTGCGGGGCAATATCCGCGAGCGCAACTACAAGGGGGCGACGCTGGATTCGGTGATCGAGCTCGAAAGTGGCAAACAGCTGCTTATCTCCGAGTTCTTCGACGAGGATGACCCCGACTTTGACTACCGTCTGGGTCAGGAGGTGGCGATCCACTGGGTCGACAGCTGGGAGGTGGTGCTGCCCTATGAGCCTCACTAATCTGCGGGTACCGCACAGCTTTGCCCACAATGGCTTTCGTAACGGGGCCATCGCGCTGATCCTGGGCTGGCTGACGCTGTTTGTCTTCCTGCCCAACCTGATGATCATCGGCGTCAGCTTCCTCACCCGTGACGAGTCCGAGCTTATCGCACCGCTCTTTACCCTGAGCAACTATGGCCGCTTGCTGGACCCCCTCTATTTCGAGGTGCTGCTCCACTCCCTCTGGCTGGCGCTGCTCGCTACAAGCATCTGCTTGCTGGTGGGTTACCCCTTTGCCTGGCTGCTGGCCCATCTGCCAGCGCGTATCCGCCCGCTGCTGCTGTTTCTGGTGGTGGTGCCGTTCTGGACCAACTCCCTGATCCGCACCTATGCGCTGAAAGTGCTGCTCGGCACCCGGGGACTGATCAATGGTTGGCTGCTGGATCTGGGGCTTATCGAGCGGCCGCTGCAGATGATGTATACCGAGGTGGCCGTCATCATCGGGCTGGTCTATGTGCTGCTCCCCTTTATGGTGCTGCCGCTCTACTCCAGCATCGAGAAGCTGGATGGCCGTTTGCTGGAGGCGGCGCGAGATCTCGGCGCCAACGGCTGGCAGCGGCTGGTGCGGATCATTTTGCCCCTCACCCTGCCCGGCATCATCGCCGGTTGTCTGCTGGTGTTCCTGCCCGCCATGGGGATGTTCTATGTCTCCGATCTGCTGGGGGGCGCCAAACACCTGCTGATCGGCAACCTGATCAAGACCCAGTTCCTCAACAGCCGTGACTGGCCCTTCGGCGCCGCCATCAGCGTGATGCTAACGGTACTGATGGCGCTGTTGGTCTACTGCTACTGGCGGGCGGGCAAGCTGCTCAGCAAAAAGGGGGAGCTGGCATGATGCGCGCACTGAAATCTCTGTTCTTGCTGCTGGTGTTTGGCTATCTCTATGTGCCCATCGGGGTGCTGATCGCCAACTCCTTCAATCTGTCGAAATATGGCATCGACTGGCGCGGCTTTACCCTGGGCTGGTATGAGAAGCTGTTTGCCAGCGCCAGCCTGATGCAGGCGGCCCAACACTCCCTGACCATCGCCGCCCTCACCGCCACCGCGGCCACCCTGATCGGCACCCTCACCGCCGTGGCGCTGTTTCGCTACCGCTTTCGCGGCAAGCAGTACGTGAGCGGCATGCTGTTTGTGGTGATGATGTCCCCCGATATCGTGATGGCCATCTCCCTGCTGACCCTGTTTGTGGTGACCGGCATTGCGCTGGGCTTCTGGTCGCTGCTGATCGCCCACATCACCTTCTGCCTGCCGTTCGTGGTGATCACCGTCTACTCGCGGCTGTGCGGTTTTGATGTGCGGATGCTGGAGGCAGCACGGGATCTGGGGGCTGGCGAGTGGATCATCCTGCGCCGCATCATACTGCCGCTGGCCCTGCCGGCGGTGATGGCAGGCTGGCTGCTCTCCTTTACCCTGTCGCTGGACGATGTGGTGGTGAGCTCCTTTGTTACCGGCCCGGCCTACGAGATCCTGCCGCTCAAGATCTACTCCATGGTCAAGGTGGGGGTCTCCCCCGAGGTCAATGCCCTGGCCACCCTGATGCTGGTCGCCTCCCTCGGGATGGTGCTGCTGGCGCAACTGTTACTGCGTAAACGGCAGGGTTAACCCAGCCCGTTTCGTCCCCGCCATCTTTGGCGAACTCTGTCACGGTGGGCCGCAAGGCCCCATAACCCCAAGGAGTTGTTGATGACAATCCAACACAAGGCCGGCGCCCTGCTGGCAGCCGCCCTCACCCTCACCACCCCGCTGCTGAGCCAGAGCGCTCACGCGGCCGATGACAAGGTGGTCTACTTCTACAACTGGTCGGAATATGTGCCGGACGGCCTGCTGGAGCAGTTCCAGCAAGAGACCGGCATCAAGGTGATCTACTCCACCTACGAATCCAACGAGACCCTCTACGCCAAACTGAAAACCCATGGCGACGGCTATGACGTGGTGGTGCCCAGCACCTACTTCATCTCGAAAATGGCCAAAGAGGGGATGCTGCAGCCGCTGGATCGCGCCCAGCTGCCCAACTTCAAGCACCTCGACCCTACCCTGCTCAACCACGAGTACGACCCGGACAACCGCTACTCCATCCCCTATATCTGGGGCGCAACCGGGATCGGCACCAACACCGATATCATCGAGCAGCCGGTGACCAGCTGGAAGCAGCTCTGGGCGCCGGAGTGGAAAGAGAGCCTGCTGCTGATGGACGATGCCCGCGAGGTGTTCCATATCGCGCTGGTGCAGCTGGGCTATAGCCCCAACACTCAAGACAAGGCGCAAATTGCCGAAGCGTTCGAATACCTG
Source organism: Aeromonas sp. 96A (assembly GCF_051919165.1). Lineage (NCBI taxonomy): Bacteria > Pseudomonadati > Pseudomonadota > Gammaproteobacteria > Aeromonadales > Aeromonadaceae > Aeromonas > Aeromonas sp. 96A. The sequence goes on from NZ_JBQBFE010000001.1 coordinate 563,750, forward strand.
AAAAAGCTGATGCCCAACGTCAAGGCGTTCAACTCCGACAACCCGGCCGACCCCTTTATCGCCGGTGAGGTCAATATCGGCATGCTGTGGAACGGCTCGGCCTACGGCGCCCAGCGCGAATACCCCTCCATCCAGATGACCTACCCCGAAGAAGGCGCCGTGCTCTGGATGGACAACCTCGCCATCCCGGCCAAGGCCAAACATGTGAAAGAGGCCCACGCCCTGATCAACTTCCTGATGCGCCCCGATGTGGCCGCCAAGGTGGCCGAGGCAATTGGCTACCCCACCCCGGTCAAGGATGCCATTCCCCTGCTCACCCCGACGTTTCGCAACAACCCCATGGTTTTCCCGAGCGATGAGATCAAAAGCAAGGGGGAGTTCCAGTCCGATGTGGGGGATGCCTCCCGCCTCTACGAGCAGTACTTCCTGCAGCTGAAAGCCATGGTGGCCAAAGCCAGTTAAGTCGGCGGTTAATCGATCCTGACGGGGTTAATGGATAAAGGGGGCAATATTTGCCCCCTTCGCTTTTTATCCACCAGCACGGTTTCTCGGCGCAATAGTCTTTAACACCGAGAGGCACGGGGAACCTCGATCATATATGAACAGCAACCGGCCTCTCAAACAGCCAGCTTCAAAGCCGATTTGAAGGGGGGTATGGTGATGATTGTGGTAAATATGGCCATCTTGATCAGATTCAGAGTTGCCCCATTGTGGGAATACGGGCGAAATAGACGAGTTTATAAGCAATAACTGTACAGTATTATCGAAACCGCGAACGTCCGATTACGCTTCACTAATCGAACCTACGGCCTGATATTAACAATGTCGCCCATCTTATAACTATTATGCGCTTCAGAGGAAATATGAAACTAAATAAGTTCGACAGAGAAATTAGATTGCATTGTCCGACTTGCGGATGTACAGACTTTTCATTTGTGGAGCATGATGAAGAAGGGCGAGTTACTTGTACTCAATGCGAGCGTCAAATGGCCAGGTTTGAGCTGATTCAAGAAAACGCTGAATTAATGACTGAAACTCAACATGAAATAGCAAAAGAAGCTCAGAAACAGATCCAAGCTGAAATGAAGAAAATGCTCAAAAATGCCTTTAAAGGCAATAAAAATATCAAGGTTAGGTAAGGTTTAGTATGGATTTTGGTGATATCGTTGCTCTTCTCGCTTTGTGCCTATCAGGTTATGCCACTTGGAAAACTGTTAAATTTAACAAACGACAAGATGAACTAATTGAGACTCAGAGAGAGCTTAACAAACTGTTGCTTGCTAAGGAAACCGAAGAAGTCCTAGATGATAAAAAAGCTGATTTGGGCGCTTCAATTGTTAAACTTGGTAACAACAACTATCGTTTAAAAATCTGGAACAAAGGTAGTGCCGTGGCAAGGAATGTAGAGGTCAGCTTCCCAAATGGTAACGAATTTGTCAGTGACTCCGAATTAAATGATAAATTTCCATATGAATGCTTGGAAAAACACGCATCGGTTGAGCTCATCGCTTACATACATTCTGATACGGCACGAAAACAGACGTTGTGCTTGCGTTGGTCGGATGAGCATAAAAATAAAAATGAAAAGCTAGTTTATCCCACGTGGTAAAATACACATAACAGACAATTTAAGTGTGATTCGGCACTTGTGGCATTTTTACTGCGTAAACACCAGCTGTTTCGTGCTATTAGGAAAGGTGTTTAAGGTGTGAGCAAACTACAAGGCGTTCAAAGCCGATTAAATTCTGCACTTTTTCATCATCCCTTAGGGGTGTAGATTGGTCGGGGGGCAAACGTTGCCCCCTCTCTTTTTTCATGACTGCCCGTAGTGCTCCGCGAAGCAATCTTTCGCCAATATCGCGGGTGGCCTGAGCCAATCAGGAGTATTCATGTCCGATCTGACCCTCTATTTCGCTCCCGGCACTTGTGCCATGGCCGTGCAGATTGCCCTGCTGGAAGCGAATGCCCCGTTCCAACCCCGTCTCGTCAACCTCGCCGCAGGGGAGCAGCGTGACCCTGCGTATCTTGCCATCAACCCCAAAGGGCGGGTGCCTGCTCTTGTCACCGAGCAGGGCACCCTGACCGAGACCCCGGCCCTGCTGCTCTATGTGGCGCAGCGCTTCCCCGATGCCAAGCTGGCGCCGCTGGACAATCCGTTCCAGCTGGCCCGCATGCAGGAGGTCAACAGCTTCCTCGCCTCCACTGTGCATGTCTCCCACGCCCACGGTCGCCGTGGCAGCCGCTGGGCCGATGACGAGCAGGCCATTGCCGCCATGCAGCAGAAAGTCGCCAGCAATATGCGCGATGGCTTTGCCCAGATTGAGCTGCACTATCTGGCAGGCCCCTGGGTGCTGGGCGAGCAGTTCAGCGTGGCGGATATCTATCTGTTCGTGGTCGCGGGCTGGCTGAAAAGCGATGGGGTCGAGATCAGTGAATTCCCCAAGGTTGCCGATCATTATCAGCGCATGCTGAGCCGTCCGGCGGTCGCCAAGGCACTGGCCAACTAACCATAAAATCAATAGCTCGATGAATAACAAGGGTGTCAGGGCTCTACTGACACCCTTCCTGCCTCCTCCCCTGCACTTCTTCTCCCGCCTTTGAGATCGTTTTCACATTTCCGTGGTTTTGCCGTGGCCCTTCCTTAGTAAAAAGCCTATCTTTGCGCCATGACGCAACCGGTTGCGTAACCGGTTGCCTAGCGGTTCACAGATTGACGGGCCAAGGCCTGATGAGGTGCTGTATGAAACGAGGCGTACTGCTCAATGCTCCCCTGAGTGCTCTGGTGGCACAGATGGGCCACACCGACGAGATCACCGTCTGCGATGCAGGCTTACCCATTCCGGCAGGGCCGGAGCGGATCGATCTGGCGTTGATGGCGGGGACGCCCAGCCTTGAAACCGTGCTGACCGCCCTGCTCACCGATCTGGTGGTGGAGAAGGTGATCATGGCGAGCGAGATCAAGCAGATCAGCCCCGCCGCCCATCAGGCGCTGGTCGATCAGCTTGAGGCCCACGCAGCCGCCCAGGGCAAGCCCATCGCCATCGAATACTGCCTGCATGAGGAGTTCAAAACCCGCTCCCGCCAGAGCAAGGCGATCGTGCGCAGCGGCGAGGTGACTCCCTACGCCAACCTGATCCTCTGCGCCGGTGTGGCGTTCTGACATTCTTCAAAGAAGGCCTCTTCAAGGAAGCTGCAAATGAGCACAACCTCCCCCCTCTCACCCATTCTGGAGCTGACCGGGATCGTCAAGACCTTCCCCGGTGTGCGCGCCCTCGACGAAGCGGGTCTGTGGGTCTATCCGGGCCAGGTGATGGCCCTGCTCGGTGAAAATGGCGCCGGCAAATCCACCCTGATGAAGGTGCTGACCGGCATCTATCAGGCCGATGCGGGCAGCGTCAGCTACCGCGGTCAACCGGTTCACTTCAAGGGGCCGCGCGACTCTCAGGATCAGGGGATCAGCATCATCCACCAGGAGCTGAACCTGCTGCCGGAGTTGTCGATTGCCGCCAACATCTTCCTCGGTCGCGAGCCCCGTACCCGTTTTGGCAGCATCGACCACAAACAGCTGCGTGAACGGGCAAGCGGCCTGTTGGCGCGACTTGGCGTCAAACACGGGCCGGATACCCGACTCGGGGATCTCTCCATCGGCGAACAGCAGATGGTGGAGATCGCCAAGGCGCTGTCGTTCGATGCCAGCGTCATCATCATGGACGAGCCGACCGATGCGCTGACCGATACCGAGACCGAGCAGCTGTTCAAGGTTATCCGCGAGCTGCGTGAGCAGGGTTGCGGCATCGTCTATATCTCCCACCGCCTCAAGGAGATCTTCGAGATCTGCGATCGGGTCACCGTGCTGCGGGACGGCAAGTGGATCGGCGAGAAGGCGGTGAGCGATCTCGATGAAGACAGGATCATCGAGATGATGGTGGGCCGTCGGCTGGAAGAGCAGTACCCGCGCCTTGAGCGCGAGCTTGGCCCCGTCAGCCTGCAAGTTAAAGATCTGGCCGGCCCCGGCGTGCGCGGGGTGAGTTTCTCCCTGCGTCAGGGGGAAATTCTTGGCTTTAGCGGCCTGATGGGATCCGGCCGTACCGAGCTGATGAAGCTTATCTATGGCGCCAGCCCCATCAGCGCCGGTGAAGTGCAAGTTGACGGCCATGCTCTGGTGCCCAAAAGCCCGGCGGATGGGTTGGCCGCAGGCATCGCCTATATCTCCGAGGATCGCAAGGGGGATGGGCTGGTGCTGGAGCTGTCGGTGCGCGAAAACATGAGTCTGTGCGCCCTCGATGAGTTCATCAGCAACGGCAAGATCGATGGCAAGGCCGAGCGGCAGGCGGTGAGCGACTATGTGCGCCTGTTCAACATCAAGACCCCGAGTCAAGATCAGCTGATAAAGCTGCTCTCAGGCGGCAACCAGCAGAAGGTGGCCATCGCCAAAGGGCTGCTGACAAGGCCCAAGGTGCTGATCCTCGACGAGCCGACCCGCGGCGTCGACGTGGGGGCGAAAAAGGAAATTTATCAGCTGATCAACCAGTTCAAGAAGGAGGGGATGAGCATCATTCTGGTCTCCTCCGAAATGCCGGAAGTGCTCGGCATGAGTGATCGCATCATGGTGATGCACGAAGGGCGCATCAGCGCAGAGTTCAACACCCGCGATGCCAATCAGGAGAAGCTGATGGCGGCGGCAGTCGGTAAACAGTGGCAAGCAGAGCAAGAGGCATCCCAATGACAACCCAAACCCTTTCCCGCCGTGGCGTTATGAGCAAGGCGTGGTGGATCGAGAATAAATCCCTGGTCGCGCTGCTGGTCCTGATTGGTGTGGTCTCCTTTCTGAGCCCCAACTTCTTCACCGCCGACAACCTGCTCAACATCCTGCGCCAGACCTCGGTCAACGCCATCATGGCGGTCGGTATGACGCTGGTTATCCTTACCGCCGGTATCGATCTGTCGGTCGGCTCGGTACTGGCCCTGTGCGGCGCGCTGGCCGCCACCATGGTCGCCATGGAGCTGCCCATCTGGCTGGTGGTGCCCCTCACTCTGGGTGCCGGTGCCCTGCTGGGTGGCGTCAGCGGTCTCATCATTGCCAAGGGCAAGGTGCAGGCATTTATCGCCACTCTGGTCACCATGACCGCCCTGCGTGGTATCACCATGGTCTATACCGAGGGGCGTCCCATCTCCACCGGTTTCAGTGACGGCGCCGATCACTTCGCCTGGCTCGGTACCGGTTACCTGTTCGGTCTGCCGGTGCCCATCTGGCTGATGGCTATCGTCTTCCTGCTCGCCTGGTTCATGCTCAACCACACTCGCCTCGGTCGCTACATCTACGCGCTGGGCGGTAACGAGTCTGCCACCCGCCTCTCCGGTATCAATGTGGATCGGGTGAAGCTGGCGGTGTATGGTCTGTGCGGCGCGCTCTCGGCACTGGCAGGGCTTATCGTTACCTCTCGTCTCTCCTCTGCCCAGCCGACAGCGGGCATGGGTTACGAGCTGGATGCCATCGCTGCCGTGGTGCTGGGTGGTACCAGCCTGATGGGCGGCAAGGGCCGCATCATGGGTACCCTGATAGGTGCCTTGATCATCGGCTTCCTGAATAACGCCCTCAACCTGCTCGACGTATCCTCCTATTACCAGATGATCGCCAAGGCCAGCGTGATCTTGCTTGCCGTGATGATCGATAACAAAAGCAATCGTTGATAAGACAAGCCACACACAAGGAATGAAATGATGAAAAAGCTCAATACCCTACTCGCTGCCGCCATCATGTCCGTGCTGGGCACCGCCCAGGCCGCCGATCAAACCCTGGCCATGGTGGTCTCCACCCTCAACAACCCCTTCTTCGTCACCATGAAAGAGGGTGCCGAAGCCAAAGCCAAGGAGCTTGGCTACGAGCTGGTGGTACTGGACTCCCAGAATGACCCGGCCAAAGAGCTCTCCAACATGGAAGATCTCACCGTACGCAAGGTCGGCGCCATCCTGATCAACCCCACCGACTCAGAAGCGGTCGGCAACGCCATTCGTCTGGCCAACCGCGCCAGCATTCCGGTACTGACTCTGGACCGCGGCGCCGCGCAGGGTGAGGTCAAGGCCCACATTGCCTCCGACAACGTGGCAGGCGGCAAGCTGGCCGGTGACTTTATCACCGAAAAACTGGGTACCGGTGCCAAGGTGATCCAGCTGGAAGGGATTGCCGGTACCTCCGCCGCCCGCGACCGTGGCGAAGGCTTTGCCCTGGCCGTGGCGGCCAACAAGCTGCAAGTGCTGGCTTCCCAGCCTGCCGACTTTGACCGCACCAAGGGTCTGAACGTCATGGAAAACCTGCTGGCGGCCCACCCGACCGTTCAAGCAGTCTTTGCCCAGAACGACGAGATGGCGCTGGGTGCCATCCGCGCGGTGCAGGCTGCCGGTAAAGAGGTGATGATCGTCGGCTTCGACGGCACTGACGATGGCAAAGCCGCCGTTGCCAAGGGTAAACTGGCCGCCACCGTGGCCCAGCAACCAGCCCTGATCGGTGCCATCGGCGTCGAGACTGCCGACAAGGTGCTGAAAGGTCAGCCGGTCGAGAAATCCATTCCGGTACCGCTGCAAGTGGTCAGCAAGTAAGTGCTCGAGGGGAGGTTCGCCTCCCCTTTCCCTCTCGTTCAGGTGCCTCCCGGCTTGAGCTCACTCCATCACAGTGTTCAAGCCAAGATGCATCAGGAGTAGTCAACATGAATCGTCTCGTCGTTCTGGGCAGTGTCAATGCAGACCATGTGCTGCGCGTTCCCCACTTTCCTCGCCCGGGTGAAACCCTGACCGGCCACAGCTATCAGGTAGTGCCCGGTGGCAAGGGGGCTAATCAGGCAGTCGCAGCTGCCCGCCTTGGCGCCCCCGTCTCCTTTATCGCCCGCATCGGTGATGACGCCATCGGCCACCAGATGAAGAGCGGCTTTGCCAAAGATGGCATCGACGTCAGCGCCGTCGAGCTCGATCCCAAGCTCCCGACCGGTATCGCCATCATCTATGTGAGCGATGAGGGGGAGAACAGTATCGGTATCTCCGCCGAAGCCAACGGTGCCATCACTCCGGCTGTGGTGAAAAACCACGAAGCCATGATCGCCGACGCCCACACCCTGCTGTTGCAGCTGGAAGTGCCGCTGGAGAGCGTCCATGAAGCTGCCCGCCTGGCCCGCGCCCACGGCACTCGGGTGGTGCTCAATCCCGCCCCCGCCCGTCCGCTCACAAGCGAACTGCTGGCACTGGTCGACCTTATCACCCCCAACCAGACCGAAGCGGAGCTGTTGACCGGCGTGAAAGTCACCGATGAAGCGAGCGCCCGCGAGGCGGCTGCCCGTTTCCACCAGATGGGTATTGCGGATGTGATGATCACCCTGGGGTCGCAGGGGGTCTATTGCAGCAACGCACAGCAGCAACAGCTGATCCCGGGCTTTCGCGTCAAGGCGGTGGACACCACTGCCGCGGGCGATACCTTCAATGGCGCCCTGCTGGCGGCGGAACTGGCGGGTGCCGATTTCCACAGCGCGGTGCGTTTTGCCCACGGGGCGGCAGCGCTCTCCGTCACCCGCTTCGGTGCCCAGAGCTCCATCCCGAGCAAGCAGGAGGTCGACACCTTCCTGCTTGAGCAGACTGCGCAGGGGCACTGATGGCCAATATCAAGGAGGTGGCGGCGTTGGCGGGGGTGTCGACCACCACCGTCTCCCATGTCATCAACGAGACCCGCTTTGTGGCCGAGGAGACCCGCACACGGGTCTTTGCGGCCATGCGCGATCTCAACTATGCCCCGAGTCTGGTGGCCCGCAGCCTCAAGGTGAAGGAGACCAACAGTATCGGCATGCTGGTCACTACCTCCAGCAACCCCTTCTTTGCCGAAGTGGTGCGCGGGGTGGAGCGCTACTGCTTCGAGCAGGGCTACAACCTGATGCTGGGCAACACCGAAGGGCAAGCCGAGACGGCTCTCTCCTACCTCAAGATGATGCTGCGCAAGCGGGTCGATGGCCTGCTGATCATGTGTAGCGAAGGACAGCAAGAGGTGTTCAACCAGCTCGACTGGCTCAAGAGCCTGCCGGTGGTGGTGATGGATTGGGGGCTGGTCAGCGAAGATGTGGATCTTATCGCCGACAACTCCTTCCACGGTGGTTATCTCGCAACCTGCCATCTGATTGAGCTGGGCCATACCGCCATCGGTTGCATCACAGGCCCCCACAGCCGCGCCCCCGCCAACCAGCGCCAAGCTGGCTTTGAACAGGCGTTGCAGGAGGCGGGTCTCACGATCAATCCTGACTGGATTCAGGAGGGGGATTTTGACTGCGCCAGCGGCCATCAGGCGATGACCCGTCTGCTGGCATTGCCCGAGCGTCCCACCGCCCTCTTTGTCTGCAACGACATGATGGCGATGGGAGCCATCAGTGCCGCCCATCAGGCGGGGCTGGTGATCCCGCGGGATATCTCCATCGTTGGCTATGACAATGTGGCACTGGCAGAATTTATGTCGCCGCCGCTCACCACCGTCAACCAGCCCAAAGAGGAGCTGGGACGCCTCGCCGTCACCCGCCTGCTGGCGCGGATCAACGGCGAAGTGGTGGAGAACCACCTGATCACCGTCGACCCGGACCTGGTGATCAGGCAATCCTGCGCCCCTCGCACCTGACGTTCAGGGGCAATAAATGAAACAAGGCGACCCCGAGGTCGCCTTGTTTCATTTTGTCTCTTGCCGGTGCAATACCGCTTTTTGCCCTCAGGCCAGCGACCGGGTCTCCCTGGCTGCCAGCACTTGCAGTGGCACCAGCCCCAATCGTCTGGCCAGAGGCTGCAGCAACTCGATATTTTTATCACCCTGCGGCAGCCAGTAGCGAACAGGCCAGCCGGCTGCCAGCTGTGCAGAGGTGGTACTGCCAATCTCTCTGAGCGCCAGAGTGCAACCCTGCTGCCGCAATCCCGCCAGCAAGACACCATCCGGCTGTAGCGTCGGTACCTGCAACACCAGCGGCGTACGGGAAGCCCCCGGCAAATAGGCCAGTAAATGGGTCAGCTGGGCCTGGTTGTCGAGCGGGACCAGCAGTGCCCGGCCATCGGCATACTGCGCCTCGTGCGCTTGCAGCACACGGGCCAACACGGGCCCCAGTACGCCGCACTCCTGCAGCCAGCGCATGTGGCAGGGCGCCCCCTGCTCACGCCACTCAAGCGCCAATTGCCACATGTCGTTGCCCTGCCCGTCCGTCAGCGCCTGCAATGCCACTCGCAGCGGTGCTGGCTCGCGCCCCGCCAGCCACTCTCGCAGCTGATGAAGCTGCTGCTGACTCAACTGCAACTGCTGCAGCATCGCGGGCTCAAACCAGCTGATCGCCCCCTCTTGGTTACGCTTGGCCTGGTTGAGGGCCAGGATGGCCTGATCCAGCAGCCGGGCGGCATCCTGTTGTTGCGCCTTGGCGACCCCGAGCCGACAGGCCAGATCGAAGCTGCACTCCCGGGTCACGAACTCGAAATGGAGCAGATCCACCAGCTCATGAATGGCGGTTTCCAGCACATCATTCGCCTTGGTCAGCACCACGGCAAATTCATCTCCGCCGAGTCGGTAAGCGTGGCTGCCATGGGCCTGCTGCAGCTTGTTGGCCACCATCTGCAACAGCCGATCACCGACCTGATAACCCAGCAGATCATTGACCTGCTTGAAGCGCTTGAGATCGAGTACCACCAAAGCGCTCACCTCGCCAGAATGCAGAGCGCGAGAGAGCTGCTCCTGCAGGGCACGGCGGTTGCCAAGCTGAGTCAGGGGATCGAGCAGGGCAAGCCGGCGGTTCGCCAGATTGGCGCGAATGAGGGCTGCGACCAGAGCGCCACCGGTCAGTAGCAGGATCAGCTGCCAGATCTGCAGCCAGAACAGGCTGTTGCGGATCTGGCTGACCGAATGCTCCCGCTCCTGGCCGGAGAGGATCTGATCCCCTATCTGTTCGACGAGACGGGTCTGGCTGGCGATCGCCTCCTGCAAGCGGACAAGCTCAGCCCCCTCGCGCAGCGCACCGGCCTCCATCTGGGGTTCGAGCTGCTTGATCTGCTCGAACAGGGTGGCCAACACTTTGCCGAGCCCGTGCCGCTGGCGCATCTCGGCGGTTTCACTGCTGATGAGGAAGATGTCGAGCCGGTTCCACAGCAGATCGTAATCGAGGCTCAGGGTCTCCATCGACAGTCTGCCAGCCCGATAGAGCTGCAGGTCGTAGAGAAAACGCTGGGATTCGAGCATCACCTGGCTGATGTTCCAGTGGACATTGCGGTAGAAGGTATCGACCAGCTGCTCCTGCCGATGCTGCAGATAGAGGCTGCTGCCCGACGAGAGCAGAAACAGCAGCGACACCGCAACCAACAGCAGATTTTGGCGGGATAGCCCCATCAGTCGACGATCTCGATGCGGGTCACCTGCCACACCATGCAGTTGTGAATGGCTGGCACGTCCAGCTTGGGATAGGTGGTGAACGGGATGAGCAGCCAGAGCGGCCCCTTGTTGCGCCGGGTCAGCGGTTTGCCGTCCTCCTGACGCACCAGGGTCAGCGGCACGCCATCGAACAGGGCCAGATCCACCACCTGCTGATAGCCGTTGAGGGCCGAGACGGCGATCTTGCGAGCATCCAGGATCCCTTGCGCCGCAAGCACGGCTGACAGGATAGGCCCGCGATAGTGGTGGGCGCCCTGAGTCCAGGGGGTAGTGGTGGTGAATTCGGTCTGTGGCAAGGCGGAGAGGGCCGACTCATCGAGGGTCACCTGCTGGCCATCTGGCAGTACCAGGGTCATCAGGGGGATGGAGGCCGATGCACTGGCACTGGCACTGGCCAGCATCAGGAGAAAAAAAGCGATCCATTGCTTTACTGCGGTCATGGTAATTTGCGCCAACTGCGTCCCATTTTTTAAATGGTTGCCAGTGTGGCGATTTCACCGAACCATTGCAACTGTCCCGTTGCACAGTAGCTCAGGGACCGCGCATCTCCATCCAGTTGTGCCCCTCGACCTGCCTCGGTTGATGAATGCCGCACGCCTCCAGCAACTCATCGACATAGGCGGGCACCAGCAGGGAGGCAGGGCCATAGCGTTTTTCGTCAAACTGGCTACCCACCTCGCTCGGCTCGAGATTGAGCTCTATGGTGTGCGCCCCGTTCAATCCCGCTTCATGGACAAACCCGGCGGCCGGATAGACAGCGCCAGAGGTACCGATGGAGATAAAGAGATCGCACTGGGCCAGCGCGCTGTAGATGCGATCCAGCCCGAGTGGCATTTCGCCAAACCAGACCACATGGGGGCGCATCGGCTGAGGAAACTGGCAGCAGGAGCAGAGCTCGTCCTGATGGAGATCACCGCGCCACTCGATCACCTGACCGGACTCGGGGCAGCGGGCCTTGAGCAGCTCCCCGTGCATATGGATAAGGTTCTTGCTGCCAGCGCTCTCGTGCAGATTGTCGATGTTCTGGGTGACCAGCGTAACCGAACCGGGCAGCAGTCGCTCGAGGCGGGCCAGCGCATAGTGGGCCGGATTGGGGTGAACCTGGGGCTGTTGCAGCTGTTTGCGGCGGGAGTTGTAAAAGCGCAGCACCAGTTCGGGATCCCGGGCATACCCCTCGGGGGTCGCCACATCCTCGACCTTGTGCTCTTCCCACAAACCGTCGCAGGCACGAAAAGTCTTGATGCCGGACTCGGCAGAGATCCCCGCGCCGGTCAGGATCACGATATGTTTATATGACTGCGCCATAAGCTGCTCCGTCTATCCCCGCACAATAAATGTGACCTTAGCACAGGGAAAAAAGTGTCACTATTCGCCCTTGGTCTTAAGCGGCGCCGCTGGCGGTGCGGGTAACCAGGCATCCAGTACCGACAGATCCAGCCTGACAAAGACCATCTCCCGCCCGGTCACCAGGGTCAGCGGCAAACCAAGGCGCTTGAGCAGAGTCAGCATGGGCCGGTTCTGGGCCAACACTTCCGCCGTCCACTCCCGGATCCCGTCCTCCCTGGCCAGCAGTGCCAGCGCCAGCAGAATGCGCCTCCCCGCCCCCTTGTGCTGAAAGTGATCCGCCACAATGCAAGAGAACTCCGCCCGATCGGGATGAAGGCGGCGGCGGATTGATTGCGCCTGAGCCAGCGGCTCACCGGCCAGATCGGTCAGCAACAGCGAGATCTGTTGCTCGGGATGGTAATTGAGAAATTGGGCCACCTGTTCCGGTGGCGGTGTCCGTTTCGGACGCATAAAGCGCAGATAGATGCTCTCTTCACTCAATGCATCGTAAGCTGCCAGCATGCGGGCAGGCGCCACACCATGCAGCTCGCGCAGCAGGCAAGGCACCCCGGAGACCTGCATCGCCAGTGGCAGCGCGGTCCGGGAAGCCGGATGAGGCCAGCCCTCCAGCCCTTTGCCAAGGCGCTCCCGGTGCATGGGCCAGCAGAGGTAGCGCGGCATGGCTTACCAGCGCCCCGTCATACCGCGCTCTCGCCACACCTCGACGTCGAGCAGGTTGTAAGGATCATCCAGATAGACAGCGATCCCCAGCTCCCGAACCCGGGCCATAAAACGCCCCAGCAGGGAGTCACCGGTCAAGGACTCCATCTCCGGCAAGATCCCCTGCCCCAGCAGCAAGGCTTGCAGCGGCAAACGCTCCAGCAGATCGAATGGCAGATGCTGGCTGTTATCTAGCAGCAGCGCCAGCTTGCTCCCAGCCAGACTGGCTTGCAGCACCAGCGCGAAGCGATCGGCATTGCCGAGCAGGTGGTCACGACGGTGGATCAGCAGGGTCAGTTCGGCTGGGGTGCGCGACTGCTCCGTCAACCAATCCTTGAGCGCCTCCCAGCGGCTGGGTAAACCCGTTACCGCCAGCCAGACCGGATGAGGGGTCGCGGGACTGGAGAGCAGCCCAAGCTGACCCTGCACCTCCCCCTGCCACCGGCGGATGGTGCGGCGCTGGCCGCTCAAGCGCTGTTGACGCAGCGGGCCCAGATAGAGTCGACGCAGCAACCTGAGCAGCTCGTCGCAATCAAGCGGCTTGGCCAGCGCCGCCAGAATATTGAAACCGGCATCGTGCAGCAGGCGGCGGGCACCGTCGATCAGCGTCTGCTCATGGGCCGAAAGCAGCACAATGGGCAGCCCGGCCTCCTGCAACTGGGGCTGGTTCATCAGCAGACTGATGGCATCTTGCTCCACTAGGCTGAGATCGCAGACCAGCAGGCTGATGTCGCCCGCCGACAATGCCGCAAGACAGGCCGATTCATCCTGTACCCACTGACAGGAGAGCCCCAACCCGGCGATGGTCTGTTGCAGTTGCATCCCCTGAAACGGGTGATCCTCGAGCAGCAGCACCTTGTTAGCGGCCAGCCAGTTGCACCATTTACGGTAACTGGCGGCAAGCCCCCCCAGCCAATCCTCGCCGATAGCGTAGATCCCCTCATGTTGCTGCAATTGGGGGAAATAGTCCGCCTGCTGATGAGCGGCGGGGTCGTAAAGGGCAATGGCACCTGCCGCAAACAACCCTTCCCACTGCCAGCAGGCATCCGGTCGGGTACGGTGCAGCGTGACATAGGAGGGCAATGTCATGGTGCTGGCCAACTCATGGGCGGTGCTGTCGAGGGCATAAAGCACAATGGGGCAAAATCCTGCCGCCTCATGCTCTTCCGAATCGAGCAACGCCAGTAATTCTTCATCAGTGATGATCATCTTGAGCCCTCTTTGAAAACTGCTGGCTGAACTCATCCAGTGCCCAGTTCAATCTGGCTTGCAGCATCGGATGGGGCGCCTGTTGCCACTCTTCAATGACCGCCACCAACGCAGTCGCCCCTACCATTCTGGCGGCCCCCTTCAACTTGTGTAAAGCAGCATTCACGCCAACTTCATCTTCTTCTGTGCTGCAGCGCTCAAGTTCGGCCAAATCATCACGGGTAGCCTTCAGATAAAGGGCGGCCAGTTCATCGGTCAGCAGCGAGGCAACCGGTGTCGGGGCGACAACATTGCTCCCCTCTTTGGCAATATGGCGCAGCAAGGTCGCCAGCTCCTTGAGGGCGACCGGCTTGTCCAGATGGCCATCGCAACCGCAGGATTGCAGCTCCCTTGCCGCCTGATCACTGAGATCTGCGGTGATCACATAGACCGGCAGACTGGCCCAACGGGCGGATTGGCGCAATTGCCTGCACAGCTCGGCCCCGTTCATCACCGGCATCTGCAGATCGGTCAGCACAAAATCCACCTCTTGCTGCGCCAGCATCTCCAGCGCCAGCTGCCCGTTGGCGGCAGTGATAACGCTGGCACCAAGTTGCCCCAGTTGCAGGCTGATCAGCTCGCGATTGACATCGTGATCTTCAACCAGCAGTACCCGCATGCCGAGCCCGGGCTGGGTGCCGGCCACCGGTTGATCCGGGGTCAACCGTGGCTGCAGCAGAGTGATGATGGTCCCGGGCACCCAGGACTCCCCTTGCCAGGCCCAATAGTAGAGCCCCTTCTCGTCCACCTCCGCTTGCAGCGTATCAACGGCGTTGCTGACGGTGGCGATCCCCAAGCGACTGAGCCAGGGCGACAGCGCTTGCGCCTCATCGTGGGGTAAAGAGAGTGCCAGCTGCCGCACATTGGGCTGCCAGTCCGGCTCCTGCTGCACCCGCTTCAGCGGCAACTCGCAATAGAAGCGGCTACCGCCACCGACACGCCCCTCGACATCGATAAGCCCCCCCATCTGCTCGACCAGCTGCTTGCATATCGCCAGACCAAGACCGGTGCCCGGCGCCCGCAGCTGCCCTTCAACGGCAAACTGCTCGAACGGCATAAAGAGCGTGGTGCGCATCTTGGCGGTGATCCCCGGTCCCTGATCATCCACACCAAAGCGCAAGGTCGATGCGACCACCTCGGCCCACAGCACTACTTCCCCACGCAGGCTGAACTTGATGGCATTGGAGAGCAGGTTGTGGAGCACTTGCCGTACCCGGTGAGGGTCGAGGGTCTGCAGGGCTGGCAGAGCTGGATCCAACTTAAGGCGCAGTTGCAATCCCTTGGCCCGCGCCTTGGTCCAGTGCACCGCCGCCACGTGCTCGCACAGCTCGGCAAAATCGGTGGGTTGCGGCGAGAGGGAGAGTTTGCTGTTTTCGTTGCGGCTAAAGTCGAGCACATCGTTGAGCAGGCCGAGCAACTCATCCCCCGCCTGACGCACCCGCGCCAGCGCCGAATCCTGCTCTCTCGACAAAGGAGTGCTGGCCAGCCACTCCAGCAAGCCGAGCATGGCGTTCATCGGCGTGCGGATCTCGTGGCTGATGGCGGCCAGAAAGCGCCCCTTGGCCAGAACTGCCTGTTGCGCCTGCTCATGGGAGTGCTGCAATGCCTGATCCTGCTCGACCCTGGCAGTGGCATCCTGCATCACCGCATAAATTCGCCAACCCTGCGGTTGACTGCGGCCACGGCCATAGAGCTGCAACCAGCGCAGACCCTTGGTCGGATGGTGGTAGCGCATGGTGAATGCGAAGGGTTTGCCAGCCTGCAACATGGCGAACATCTCACGGCGTACCCGGCGGCGATCCTCGCGCTCCAACATAATGAGCACCCGTTTGGGCTCACGACGGATCTGCTGGCTCGCCAGCCCCAGCAGCTCGTAACAGCCCCGGCTGATAAACTCGATACCCCCTACCCGTCCCCGCTCGAACATAAACTGCAGCACCACGCCGGGAACGGTATTGGTCAGGGCGCGCAGGCGGCGCTCTGCCTGACGCAGAAAACGGGCCTGCTCACGCAGCACACTGATATCCGACAGGGCGATAAGATCGGTGGCAGGTGCCTGCTTGTCCAGCCGCAGCGGATGCTGGGCATAGGCGAAGACCTGATCCCCCAGCACCAGCTCCCCTTCACTCTTCTGGGGCTGTACCGGTGGCAGCATCAACTGTTGCGAATAGCGCAGGGCCAGACGTCGCCCCTGTTTATTGGATTTGATCACCTTGCCCTGGCTATTGCGCAGATAGACGGGCACCGGCAACGCCTGAAACATGGTTTCCCGCAGCTCGCTCTCGATGGCCAGCGCCTTCTCGGCGGCGTGACGCTGGGCCACTTCCCTCGCCAGTTGCTGGCGGGAACGCCAGATCCCGCCGATGACAATGCCGCTGATCAGCAGTGCCATGGCAATGGAGCCAAACCAGGCGGCGTAGCTCACGCCGGGCTGCTGCACGACGAGCAAGCGGCGCCAGCGCTGGTTAAGTTCGTCGATCTGGGTGCTGGTCAGTGCCATCAGGTTGCGATCCATCACCCCGGCCAGCTCGGTCTGACTCTTGTTGATGGCAAAGCCAAGGCTGAAGCGATCTTCCAGCTCCTCGATATCGAGCCCTTCCAGCAAGTTGGTACGCTGGGGATATTGCAGCTGATAAAGCTCGCTCAGCATGGCGTCAGCCTTGCCCTGTTTGATCGCGGCAAGCCCCTGCTCGATGCCGTCGGTGCGAACCCACTCCTGATCACCGAGCAGGGCGAACAAGGAGGGATCGTAGAGGGATTCCGGCACCAGAATACGCTGCCGCTTGAGTTGGGTGATGCGATCGGCAGCCAGCTTGCGCTTGCTGATCAAGGCAAACCGGTTGGTGGAGATCGTCCGGCTGAAAATGAACTGATCCGTCAATGTCGGGGATTCCGGCAAGCCGGCCATCATATCCGCCTCACCACGGCGCAGCTTTTCTACGGCCTCCGCCTTGCTGGCGGCAGGCACCAGCTTGTATTTCAGGCCGGTCTCCTGGGTGACCCAGCGCAGCACATCCGCGCTCCACCCTTTCGCCTCCCCCAGATCATTGACGCCGCTATAGGGCATCAACTCGGGATTGACCACCAGGCGAATGGTACGCCCGCGGCCGGATAACCAGGCCTGCTCGGTATCGCTGAAGTGGGGTTGGTTGACGTAGAGCGATCCCTGATCAAGATAGCGAGCAAGATCGGTATAGATAGTACCGGCGGGCATATGACGGATCAGGGTGTCCACCAGATTGGCCAACTCAGGCTGATCACGCATCATCAGGCGATAGCTGATGATCCGATCCTCACCAAACAGGCGGCGCAGGCGCAAACCATCGGCAGGAAACTCGCGCATCAGATAGCGCAGTTGCAGATAGTCCCCCAGATAGGCATCACCCTTGCCGCTCTGCAGCGCGTCGTAGACCTTCTCTCCGCTTTTTAGGGAAATTATGCGCGCCTGAGGATAGAGCTCGTGCAGCAAGCGGGCAGAGTCTGCCACCGAGTAGACCAGAAAGCGGGCCTGTTTGAGATTTTCACCCTTGTAGAGGATGGCGGCATCGGTCTCCATCATCGGACGGCTTAACCGCATACCCTCCACGGCCTTCTTGCGGGTTCCAACATAGGGAATGATGTCGCAGTCACCCTCTGCGAGCCCGTTGCGCAATGTCTGCCAATCGGGCAACTCTTTGAGCACAAGCGGAATCGGGAACAGCTCCTGCAACCGGGCGAGACGATCCTTGAGCAGACCCCCCTCGGCCATCAGGTACGGTGGAGGAAGCGTCGCAGGATAGCAGAGCGAAAGCTGACTCAGTGAATTTATATAAGCCTGGGTCGCCGGCGCCAACGGCAGCACTGTGGTCTGCAAAGACTTGGCGTGCAATGGCAGTGCCAGCACGGCACCCAGAAGAAAAACGGGGAATTTGGTCATCTGAATACAAAAGCCAGGCATCTGCCTGGCTTTTTATCACTCGTTGGGTTCAACATTTTCTACCCTGGCCTTGAGCTTCTGGCCAGGCCGGAAGGTCACCACGCGGCGGGCGCTGATAGGAATATCCTCGCCCGTCTTGGGGTTGCGTCCGGGACGCTGATTCTTCTCACGAAGGTCAAAGTTACCGAAGCCTGAAATCTTGACTTGTTCACCACGCTCAAGCGCCTGTCGGATTTCCTCAAAGAAGGCTTCCACCATATCTTTGGCTTCACGCTTGCTCATCCCGAGCTGGGTGAACAGGTGCTCTGCAATGTCGGCTTTGGTAAGCGCCATAGATCAATCCCTCAAGGATGCATTCAACTCTTCACCAAGGGCCCGCACGACATTGTCTACGGTCTCGGCAATCTCTTTCTCCTCCAGGGTGCGCTGGGTGTCTTGCAATACAAGACTGATGGCCAGGCTCTTCTTGTCCTCTGCCATACCAGCACCCTGGTATACGTCAAACAAGTTTATTCCAACTACCTGATTTCCGCCAACTTTTTTAATTACCGCAAGCACATCACCTGCCAGAACCTGACGATCGACCACGACGGCGATGTCGCGACGGTTCGCCGGGAACTTGGAAACTTCGGCTGCCACAGGCACCTTGGCCGGGGTCAGCTTGTCCAGCTCCAGCTCAAACATCACCGCGCGGCTCTTGAGGCCCAGCTTCTTCTCGAGGCTCGGGTGGATCACACCGATGTGGCCGATGATCTCGCCATTACGCAGGATGGCTGCGCTCTGGCCCGGGTGCAGGGCGCTGTGCTCGGTGCGCTCGAAGGTAAAGGTGGCCCCTTCGGCGGTCAAGTCCAGCACCGCTTCCAGATCCCCTTTCAAATCAAAGAAGTCGGCTGCGCGGGTTTTGATGTCCCAGTGCTCGTCGCTCTGGTTGCCAGTGATGATACCGGCCAACATCGGCTCCTGACGGATGCCGTTCTCGGCGCTTTCATCCTTGATGAAACGCAGACCCTGTTCAAACAGACGCACGCGCGGCTGCTGACGGTTCTGGTTGTAAACAACAGCTTGCACCAGACCCGGGAACAGAGACATACGCATGGCGGACATCTCGACCGAGATCGGGTTCGGCAGCACGATGGCATCGCTCTGCGGGAACAGGGTTTGCTGGGTCTTGGGATCGACGAAGCTGTAGGTGATCGCTTCCTGGAAGCCGCGGTCAACCAGCAGGTCGCGCACACGCTTCAGGGTCACCTGCCCTTCTGCCTGCTCCACCATCGCCAAGGAGGCAGCGGGTTTGAGGTTCGGGATGTTGTTGTAGCCGTAGATGCGAGCCACTTCCTCGATGAGGTCTTCCTCGATGGCGATATCGAAACGCCAGGAGGGTGCCAGCGCAGTCCAACCGTCAGCATCCACAGTGACTTGCATGCCGAGGCGAGTCAGGATCTCGACTACCTGAGCATCCGCCACGCTGATACCGATCACCTTGTCGAGCTTGCTGCGACGCAGTTTGATGGGTGCCGCTTTCGGCAGATGGGCATCGGATTTGACCTCGATGACCGGACCCGCTTCACCGCCGCAGATATCCAGCAGCAGACGGGTGGCTCTGTCCATCACCTTGGCTTGCAGCTCCGGATCAACCCCACGCTCGAAGCGATGGGAGGAGTCGGTGTGCAGACCGTAAGCACGGGCACGACCGGTGATGGAGAGCGGCGCGAAGAAGGCGCACTCCAGCAGGATGTCGGTGGTGGTCTCGGATACACCGGTGCGGTTGCCGCCGAAGATACCGGCCATGCAGGCAGGACCTTTGGCATCGGCAATCACCAAAGTGGTCTCTTTGAGCTTCACTTCGTTGCCGTCGAGCAGGGTCATCGGCTCATCGGTGTGGGCACGACGCACCACCAGTTCCCCTTCCAGGGTAGCCAGATCGAAGGCATGCATCGGCTGACCGTATTCCAACAGCAGGTAGTTGGTGATGTCGACAATGGCGTCGATGGAGCGGATACCACCACGGCGCAGCTTCTCTTGCATCCAGAGCGGGCTCTGGGCCTGCAAGTTCAGCCCCCTGATGACGCGACCCAGATAACGGGGGCAATCAGCTGGTGCTTCAACCCGGATCGGGAAAGTTGCATCAATGGTGGCAACAGCCGGCGTCCAGGTCGGCTCGACCACGTCCACGCTGTTGAGCACGCCGATTTCGCGGGCCAGACCGGCGATACCGAGGCAATCGGCACGGTTCGGAGTCAGATCCACGTCGATGGAGACGTCGTTCAGATTGAGGTAGTCACGAATATCGGTACCAATGGGAGCATCGGCCGGCAGCTCGATGATGCCATCGGCTTCAACGTCGATACCCAGCTCACTGAAAGAGCAGAGCATGCCATGGGACGGCTGGCCACGCAGCTTGGCTTTCTTGATGGTGAAATCACCCGGCAGGGTCGCCCCTACTTTGGCCACGCACACTTTGAGGCCCTGGCGGCAATTCGGCGCGCCGCAGACGATGTCCAGTAGCTCGGCTTCACCCACGTTGACCTTGGTCACCCGCAGCTTGTCGGCGTCAGGATGCTGGGCGCACTCGACCACTTCACCCACGACCACATTGTTGAACTGGCCAGCCACCGCTTCCACGGCGTCCACTTCCAGACCGGCCATGGTGATCTGCTCGGCCAGTGCATTGTCACTCAACTCGGTGCGGACCCACTCCATCACCCAGGATTTACTGAATTTCATGTTCTCTCGCCCTTACTTGAACTGCTTGAGGAAGCGCAGGTCGTTTTCGAAGAAGGCACGCAGGTCGTTGACCCCGTAACGCAGCATGGTCAGGCGCTCAACGCCCATGCCGAAGGCAAAGCCGGAGTATTTTTCCGGATCGATGCCGACCGAACGCAGTACGTTCGGGTGAACCATGCCGCAGCCCAGCACTTCCAGCCACTTGCCGTTCTTGCCCATCACGTCCACTTCAGCGCTAGGCTCGGTGAACGGGAAATAGGAAGGACGGAAGCGAATGGTCAGGTCTTCCTCGAAGTAGTTGCGCAGGAAGTCGTGCAGAATGCCCTTCAGCTCGGTAAAGCTGGCATGCTCGTCAACCAGCAGACCTTCAACCTGATGGAACATCGGAGTGTGGGTCATGTCGTAGTCGTTACGATAGACGCGGCCCGGTGCAATGATGCGGATCGGCGGCTGCTGATGTTCCATGGTGCGGATCTGCACGCCCGAGGTGTGGGTACGCAGCATCAGATCAGGATTGAAGTAGAAGGTATCGTGATCGGTACGCGCCGGGTGATGAGCCGGAATGTTCAGCGCATCGAAGTTGTGGAAGCCATCTTCAATCTCGGGACCACGGGCAACCTTGAAGCCCATCTCGCCAAACAGGCGCTCGATACGCTCGATGGTGCGGGTTACCGGATGCAGCCCACCATTCTCGATGCGACGGCCCGGCAGGCTGACATCGATGGTCTCGGCGGCCAGCTTCTGGTTCAGCACGGCAACTTCGAGCGCTTCACGACGCTCGTTCAGCGCATCCTGAACCTGCTGTTTTGCCTGGTTGATCACGGCGCCCGCGGCGGGACGCTCTTCGGCAGACAAGGCACCCAGGCCCTTCATCTGCTCGGTAAAAAAGCCCTTTTTACCCAGATATTTGACCCGGATTTCGTCGAGGGTCGCGATATCGCTCACGCCCTCAATTTCGGCTCTGGCTTGGCCGACTACTTCTTCAAGCTGTTGCATGTCTTCCTCGTCACCACTCCCGGTACAGGAGCCTTTAGGCTAAATAAGGTCAAGAGGGGAATAATACAAAAAAAGCCCCTTCGCTGACCATAGTTAAGGTGGGCTTTTCTCCCTACAAATCATTTTGTTATATCAAGCGAGTCTCATTTGTTCACCGCCACTTCTGAAATACTAGAACAAACACGTAGTTTGTTGGCATATAAACCATTTGTAGAACAGGTCATCTCGCACATATCGCTTTGTATGTAGAGAAATCTATTACTCGTGCAAAAAGCGAACAAAACGTGGATGAGAGAAAGGAAATAGTGATGCAAAACAGATGGTTACAGATACAAAAAAGGAGGCCTGAGCCTCCTTTTAGCGTTTATAACAGAACTGGATTAAACCAGAGCTGCTTTAGCTTTTTCAACCAGGGCGGTGAAAGCCATTTTGTCGTGAACGGCGATATCGGACAGGATCTTGCGATCGATCTCGATAGAAGCCTTCTTCAGACCGTTGATCAGACGGCTGTAGGACAGACCGTTCTGACGGGCTGCAGCGTTGATACGCGCAATCCACAGCTGACGGAACTGACGCTTTTTCTGGCGACGGTCACGGTAGGCATACTGACCAGCTTTAGTTACCGCTTGTACCGCTACGCGGTAAACACGGGAACGGGCGCCGTAGTAACCTTTGGCGGCTTTCATTACTTTCTTGTGACGAGCTCGAGCAGTCACACCACGTTTAACTCTTGGCATTTTTCACATCCCCCCTTATGCGTACGGCAGACAAGCAACAACACGTTTGTGGTCGGCAGCAGAAACCATGAATTTCGGCCCCAGCTGACGCTTACGCTTGCTGCTCTTCTTGGTCAGGATGTGACGCAGGTGGTTGTGCTTGCACTTGAAGCGACCCGAGCCAGTCTTCTTGAAGCGCTTTGCAGCACCCCGGTTGGTTTTCATCTTCGGCATTTCATACTCCGCATTGTGAGTGACAACAAAATCGCAAGGCGAACCAACTCATGGGGCTTGCCCCATGAGTCAATTTCTTGTGGGCCTTAAGATTTCTTCTTAGGTGCGAGAACCATCACAGCTTGACGGCCTTCGACTTTCGGGAACGACTCGACTACGGCCAACTCTTCCAGATCGTTCTTGACGCGCTCCAGAACCTTGATACCAAGATCCTGGTGGGCCATTTCACGACCACGGAAGCGCAGGGTGACCTTAGCCTTGTCCCCGTCTTCCAGAAAGCGAACCAGGTTGCGTAGTTTTACCTGATAGTCGCCTTCGTCAGTGCCAGGACGGAATTTGATTTCCTTAACCTGGACGACTTTCTGCTTTTTCTTCTGTTCTTTGGTTGTTTTGCTCTTTTCGTAGAGGAATTTGCCGTAATCCATGATCCGGCAAACGGGCGGCTCAGCATTTGGACTGATCTCTACCAGATCAACTCCGGCCTCTGCGGCCAAGTTCAGAGCATCCTGAATGGAGGTGATGCCAATGGCTTCACCATCCAGACCAGTCAGACGAACTTCTTTCAGACGGATCTCTTCATTGATCCGGTGAGCGCGGGCTTGCGGTTGCTTGCCCAGTTTTTTTCCGCCTTTTATAGCTTATTCCTCCACTTTCTTTTGTCCGCGGGTCTGAACTTCCTGGGTCAACAGAGCGATGAACTCTTCAACAGGATAAGTGCCCAGGTCAGCCCCTTTACGAGTCCGTACTGCAATCTTACCGGCTTCAACTTCTTTATCGCCACAGACCAGCATGAAAGGTACTCGCTTCAAAGTATGCTCGCGGATTTTAAAGCCAATCTTCTCATTTCTCAAGTCCGCTTTTGCGCGAAGGCCCGCATCATTCAATGCTTTGGCTACTTTCACCGCATAATCGGCCTGATTATCCGTGATATTCATGACCACAGCCTGAGTCGGTGCCAACCAGGTCGGGAACAGACCGGCGTACTCTTCAGTCAGAATACCGATGAAGCGCTCGATAGACCCCAAGATGGCCCGGTGGATCATCACAGGTACATGGCGATCGTTGTTTTCGCCCACATAAGTGGCACCCAGACGACCAGGCAGGGCAAAGTCGAGCTGCACGGTACCACATTGCCACGCACGATCAAGGCAATCGTGCAGGGTAAATTCAATTTTGGGACCGTAGAATGCCCCTTCACCCGGCTGCAGATCGTACTTCAGACCGTTGAGCTCCAGCGCTTCGGCCAGCGCTTTCTCGGCGCGATCCCACATCTCGTCGGAGCCGATACGCTGCTCGGGACGAGTGGAGAGCTTGACCACGATGTTCTCGAAGCCAAAGGTACCGTAGACGTCATAGACCATACGAATACAGCCGGAGACCTCTTCCATGATCTGCTCTTCGGTACAGAAGATGTGAGCGTCATCCTGAGTGAAGCCGCGCACCCGCATCAGACCGTGCAGGGAACCGGACGGCTCGTTGCGGTGGCAGGAACCAAACTCGGCCATACGCAGCGGCAGATCGCGGTAGGACTTCAGACCCTGGTTGAAGATCTGGACGTGACCCGGGCAGTTCATCGGCTTGATGGCGTACTCGCGGTTTTCGGACTGGGTAGTGAACATGGCCTGGGCATACTTCTCCCAGTGACCTGAACGCTCCCACAGGACGCGGTCCATCATGAACGGACCTTTCACTTCCTGATAGTCGTACTCTTTGAGCTTGCCGCGGATAAAGGTTTCCAGCTCACGGAAGATGGTCCAGCCATCGTTGTGCCAGAACACCATACCGGGTGCTTCTTCCTGCATGTGATACAGGTCGAGCTGCTTGCCGATCTTGCGGTGGTCGCGCTTGGCGGCCTCTTCCAGACGCTGCAAATAGGCCTTGAGCTGCTTCTTGTCAGCCCAGGCAGTACCGTAAATACGCTGCAGCATCTTGTTGTTGGAGTCACCGCGCCAGTAGGCGCCGGACATCTTCAGCAGCTTGAAGTGGTGGCAGTGACGCATGTTGGGCACATGCGGGCCGCGACACATGTCGATGTACTCTTCGTGATGATAGAGACCTGGCTGGTCATCACGGGCAATGTTCTGATCCAGGATTTCGACTTTGTAAGACTCGCCGCGCGCCTCGAATACATCGCGCGCTTCTTGCCAGGAGACTTTCTTCTTGATGACGTCGTAATCCTTGGCTACCAGCGCCAGCATGCGCTCTTCCAGGGCAGCCAGATCTTCATCGGTCAGGGTACGGTCAAGATCAACGTCATAGTAGAAGCCGTTGTCGATGACAGGACCGATGGCCATCTTGGTCTGGGGCCAGAGTTGCTTGATAGCATGACCCAGCAAGTGGGCGCAGGAGTGGCGCAGGATGTCCAGACCTTCTTCGTCTTTGGCGGTGATGATGGCCAGCGAGGCATCGGCTTCGATCAGCTCGCACGCATCAACCAGTTCACCGTTTACCCGACCGGCAATGCACGCCTTGGCGAGACCGGGACCGATGTCCGCAGCCACATCCATGACGGAAACAGAGTGGGCAAATTGACGTTGGCTGCCGTCAGGCAGAGTAATGATTGGCATTATGTGTTTCCTTATACAGTGGTGACCCCTACCAAAGGTCACATGCGGGATGGAAAAGAGATTCAAAAAGGTGATGTTCTGGTTCTCCACAGCACTTTGCGAAGACGGCCTGACACGTAAACCACATGTCTAACGTGACAAACCAAGCCAAAACGGCCCCATGCTACCAGAAGTCGGGCGTGCTGTATCGGATTTGCAGATATTTTCTACAGTCAAATGAGTCGCCTGCCGACTATTCACCAAGCAGAGATTGCCAGTTGAAGTCAAAGTCACTGCTCCCCTCCTCGGCCAGCGCCAGCTCTTGCAGCACCTGAAGCGCCAGCTTGTTGCCCTTTTGTGCCGCCTGATAGAGCCACTGTTTCGCCTGAGGCAGATCGACCCTGCCGCTGACCCCCATCAGATGAAGGACGCCGACTTTCAGCATGGCCGGGACATCACCATTGCGGGCAGCCTGATCCATCCAGTGAAAGGCTTGGCGCAGATCTCGCTTGACCCCGACACCGCGCAGATAGAGCTCTGCCAGCCGATATTGGCCGAAGGGATCCCCTGCCTGCGCCGACTGGCGATAGAGGCTGATGGCCTGATGGATATCCTGCTCGCTCCCCTGCCCCACTTCATGGCTCCAGCCCATCAAGGCTTGCGCCCGAGGTTGGCCTTGATCGGCCAGTGGCGACCAGATCCGGGTCGCCTCATCGAAGTGACCGGTACGCCAGGCACGGTTGGCAGCAGCCATCTCCTGCTCGGTGGAGAGCGGAAGCAGACGCCAGATAACCAGCGCAATCAGACCGATAAATAGCCAACGGGAAGTGGTGGGACTCATGATAATTTCCGTGATCCAGTTCTCATTTCGTCTATGTAAACGAAATGTAGCGCCGCAATCAAGCAAGAGATCCCTGCAACAACCCTTTTTGCACCCGGTCGCTCAGCAGTAGTTGTCATTTATCCGGGGCACCTGCAAAATGACTGTATGTATAAACAGTATCGGTGAACACCATGGCAGGACGAGGCAGCCCCCACAATATCGATCACCGTTTTAGCGGCCCCCTTGTCGAAGCGGTTGATGACGGCTGGCAATCGTCCGATTGGGATGCCACCTTCACTCCTTCTGTGCCTGGCACCGAGGTGCGGGAGATCGATGCACGCAGCATCATCAGCTACAACAGCTCGCCAGATGTGCCTTTTGGTCGCTCCATCAACCCTTATCAGGGGTGCGAACATGGCTGCATCTACTGCTATGCCAGACCCAGCCATGCCTATCTGGAGCTCTCCCCCGGCCTTGATTTCGAGAGCAAGCTGTTTGCCAAACGCAATGCAGCCGACCTGTTGCGCCGGGAGTTTGCCAAACCTGCCTATCAGCCACAGACCATCTTCATTGGCGCCAATACCGACCCCTATCAACCCATCGAGCAGCGCTATCGCCTCACCCGGCAGTTGCTGGAAGTGATGCTGGCCCACCGCCATCCGGTCGGGCTCATTACCAAGAGCGCCATGATCTTGCGCGACCTCGATCTGTTGACCGAGCTGGCCAGAGAGGGACTGTGTCAGGTGATGGTATCGGTGACGACCTTGAATGAAGCCTTGCGGCGACAGCTGGAGCCCCGCGCCAGCACGGGCGCCGGCCGCTTGAAAGTGATCGAGAAGCTGGCCAGCGCTGGCGTGCAGGTGGGAGTACTGGCCGCCCCCATGATCCCGCGGCTCAATGAGCCGGAGCTGGAGCAGATCATCAAATCGGCTGCCGAGGCAGGCGCCAGCTGCGCCGATTACATCCTGCTGCGGTTACCCCACGAACTGGCGCCGCTATTTGGGGACTGGCTCGATACCCACTACCCGGGCCAGAAGGAGGCTATTTTAAATCAGTTGCGAGCCAGCCGCGGTGGCGGGCTCAACAGTACCGCCTTCGGTACCCGCATGCGCGGTGAGGGGCACTTTGCCGATCTGCTGGCCCAGCGCTTTCGCCTTATCTGCAAGCGCCTTGATCTGGGCAAACGCCATATTCAGCTCAGGCTTGATGGGTTTATCCGCCCCGGGGAGCAGCTGTCGCTCTTCTAATCCCCCCTTTTACGCCCTGCATACATCAGATGCACAACCCTTGCCTGCCAATAGGTTGAGAGGAAAGCCTGTCGCGACAAGAAAGCGCTACCCGGTAAAGAGAGGGCTAACACCTTAGCCTGCGCGCTGATCCCGACCCTGCTGCACCATTTCAACCGGTAGTCGCGAGGGTTCATGAGCCACTTCGTGCTCATCCTCTTCATACAGCGGCACCTCTGACTCGCCCCATACCCGGCTCCACCAAATTTCCCACGTGATCCAACTGGTCATATGCAGCTCCTGACGGTGAAGGTGATGGCAACAACGCACCACTCGCTCGGCAGGATAACGGCTGGGAATGACAGGGAAATGACAAAAAAATCACTTGTAAAAAGACAACTGGCGGTGGCGAGGAAAAGCCGAAATAGCTCACATAATCGGCGAAATCATCCTGAAAGTGGTCACAAATCTGCAGGTTGTGGATTGCAACCCACCCTGTTCCCGCCAAAGCTGGGTTGCCCATTCAGGCATCTATAAAAACAGGGACACAATAATGAAACACACAGCGGGAATATGGGCGATCGCAGGCATCC
Organism: Aeromonas sp. 96A; assembly: GCF_051919165.1. Classification (NCBI taxonomy): domain Bacteria; kingdom Pseudomonadati; phylum Pseudomonadota; class Gammaproteobacteria; order Aeromonadales; family Aeromonadaceae; genus Aeromonas; species Aeromonas sp. 96A. Next base: position 591,238 of record NZ_JBQBFE010000001.1, read on the forward strand.
TGATCGCCCCCTTGGCGCACGCCGACGTCATACTGCACGCCTTCAACTGGAAGTACAGTGAAGTGACTGCCAAAGCCGACCTTATCAAGTCGGCCGGTTACAAACAGGTACTCATCTCGCCGCCTCTCAAGTCATCAGGCAACGAATGGTGGGCCCGTTACCAGCCGCAGGATCTGCGCCTTGTCGACTCCCCTCTTGGCAACAAGCAGGATCTCGAGCAGCTGATCGCCGCCATGAAGGCACGTGGCATCGCCGTCTATGCCGATGTGGTGCTCAACCACATGGCCAACGAAAGCTGGAAACGCCAAGACCTCAACTATCCCGGCAACGAGCTGCTGCAAAGCTACGCCAGCAACCCGGCCTATTTCGAGCGCCAGAAACTGTTTGGCGATCTGGGGCAAAACTTCCTCTCCGGTCAGGATTTTCATCCGGAAGGGTGCATCAGCGACTGGAGCGATCCGGGTCATGTCCAGTATTGGCGACTCTGTGGTGGTGCCGGTGACAAGGGGCTGCCGGATCTGGATCCCAACAACTGGGTGGTAAGCCAGCAACAGGCCTATCTCAAGGCACTCAAGGGGATGGGGATCAAGGGTTTTCGGGTCGATGCGGTCAAGCACATGAGCGATTACCAGATCAATGCCGTGTTCACCCCCGAAATCAAACAGGGGATGCACGTGTTTGGCGAGGTGATCACCACAGGGGGCGCAGGCAGCGCCGATTACGAGCACTTCCTCAAACCCTACCTCGACAGCAGCGGCCAGGGAGCCTATGACTTTCCGCTGTTTGCCTCCCTGCGCGGCGCGTTCAGTTACGGTGGCAGCATGAACCTGCTGGCGGATCCGGGCGCCTATGGTCAGGCGCTACCGGGCAGTCGTGCCGTCACCTTTGCCGTGACCCATGACATCCCCACCAACGACGGCTTCCGCTATCAGATCCTGAGCCAGACTGACGAGAAGCTGGCCTATGCCTACCTGCTCGGCCGCGATGGTGGCTCGCCGCTGGTCTACTCCGATCACGGCGAGACCCAGGTCAAGGATGGACTGCGCTGGCAGGATTACTACCAGCGCGCCGATCTCAAGGGGATGATCCGCTTCCACAATGCGGTGCAGGGTCAACCCATGCAGCTGATCGGCAGCGGTGACTGCTTCGTGCTGTTCAAACGGGGCAAACAGGGGCTGGTCGGCATCAACAAGTGCGACTATGAGCAGGAGTACTGGATCGATACCGCCAGGTTCGAGATGAACTGGTATCGCAACTATCGGGACGTGCTCGATCAAGGGGCCGTAGTCAACGTGCAGAGTCAGTGGGTACGGGTCGCCATTCCCGCCCGCAGCGCCAGAATGTGGCTGCAGGAGTGATCAGGCCAGCCCCCTGCCCGACTTTCAGCTGCCTGTCATAAAAAGCAGACAAATAAAAAGAGCGACCACCAGGGTCGCTCTTTTTGATCAGAGACGTTGCTCGGGTAACAGGTGACGATTACTCGTCGCCCGCTTCCCCTGCATCGACCGCATCAGTGCCGGTCGCGGTATCGGTACCTTCAGATACCTCACCGTCAACGGCTAAAGCGTCGTTCTCGTCTTCGTCGCTCTCGGCGATGCGCTGCAGGCCCACCACGGTCTCGTCTTCACCGGTACGGATCAGACGGACACCGCCGGTGTTACGGCCAATGACACTCACCTCGGCAACACGGGTACGCACCAGAGTACCGCCGTTGGTGATCAGCATGATCTGGTCGGTATCTTCGACTTGGATCGCATCGATCACCTTGCCGTTGCGCTCATCCACCTTGATGGAGATAACGCCCTGGGTACCACGGCTCTTGGTCGGGTATTCGGCCAACGCAGTCCGTTTACCGTAACCGTTCTCGGTGGCGGTGAGGATGGCACCTTCGCCGCGCGGAACGATGAGGGAAACCACCTTGTCACCGGCGCCCAGCTTGATGCCACGCACACCGGCTGCGGTACGACCCATCGGACGCACACCCTTGAAGGTACCCTTGCTTTCGGTGCCTTCGCCGTTGTCGCTGCCATCATCGTCATTGCCGGCATCGTCGTCGGTTTCAACGTCATCGCTGACATCGGCATCGGCGCGACCGCTGCCTTCCGCGAAGCGAACAACTTTGCCCGCGTCGGAGAAGAGCATGATCTCGTTGCTGCCGTCGGTGATATCCACCCCGATCAGCTCATCGCCCTCTTTGAGGTTGATGGCGCGGATACCGGAGGAGAGCGGACGGCTGAAGTCAGAGAGACTGGTCTTCTTCACGGTACCGTTGGCGGTGGCGAAGAAGACATACTTCTCGGCGTCATATTCCTTCACCGGCAGGATAGCGGTGATACGCTCACCCTCTTCCAGCGGCAGCAGGTTGATGATCGGACGACCACGGGCACCACGGGAGGCTTCCGGCAGCTGGTAAACCTTGAGCCAGTAGACCTTGCCACGGGTGGAGAAGCACAAAATGGTGTCGTGGGTGTTGGCCACCAGCAGACGCTCCACAAAGTCCTCTTCCTTGATCCGGGTGGCCGACTTGCCACGACCACCGCGGCGCTGGGCCTCGTAGTCGGAGAGCGGCTGATACTTCACATAGCCCTGGTGAGACAGGGTAACCACCACGTCTTCCGGAGTGATCAGATCTTCGATGTTGATCTCGGCACTGGACATGCTGATTTCGGTACGACGCTCGTCGCCATACTGCTCACGCACAGCCAGCAGTTCATCGCGGATCACTTCCATCAGACGAGCCGGGCTCGCCAGGATGTGCAGCAACTCGGCAATCAGATCCAGCAGAGACTGGTACTCTTCCAGGATCTTCTCGTGCTCGAGGCCGGTCAGCTTGTGCAGACGCAGGTCAAGGATGGCCTGGGCTTGCTGTTCGGTCAGGAAATATTGACCTTCACGGATACCGAACTCGGGCTCCAGCCACTCTGGCCGTGCCGCATCGTCGCCCGCTTTTTCCAGCATGGCAGCCACGTTGCCGAGTTCCCAGCCCTTGGCAACCAGGCCCGCTTTCGCGTCGGCCGGGGTCGCGCTGTGGCGGATCAGCTCGATGATGGGATCAATGTTGGCCAGCGCAACCGCCAGACCTTCCAAAATGTGCGCCCGATCCCGCGCCTTGCGCAGTTCAAACACGGTCCGGCGAGTCACCACTTCACGGCGGTGCAGCAGGAACGCATCCAGGATCTCTTTAAGGTTCATCACCTTGGGCTGGTTGTTATCGAGCGCCACCATGTTGATGCCGAACGTGGTCTGCATCTGGGTGTGCTTGTAGAGATTGTTCAGCACAATCTCGCCGGACTCGCCGCGCTTGATCTCGATAACGATGCGCATGCCGTCTTTGTCAGACTCATCGCGCAGGGCACTGATGCCCTCGATCTTCTTCTCTTTGACCAGCTCGGCGATCTTTTCAATCAGTCGAGCCTTGTTCACCTGATAGGGGATCTCGTGAACGATGATGGTCTCGCGACTGGTCTTCTCGTCCACTTCCACTTCAGCTTTGGCCCGCACATAGATGGAGCCACGACCGGTACGGTACGCCTGCACGATGCCGGAACGACCGTTGATAATGCCGCCGGTGGGAAAATCCGGGCCGGTGATGTAGGTCATCAGCTCATCAATGGTGAGGTCGCCATTTTCGATCAGCGCCAGACAGCCATTGACAATCTCGGTGAGGTTGTGAGGCGGAATGTTGGTCGCCATGCCCACAGCAATACCGGAGGAGCCGTTGACCAGCAGATTGGGAACCTTGGTGGGCATGACCGCCGGGATCATCTCGGTGCCGTCATAGTTCGGCACCCAGTCCACGGTCTCTTTGTCCAGATCGGCCAGCAGCTCGTGGGAGATGCGGGCCATCCGCACTTCGGTATAACGCATCGCCGCGGCGCTGTCGCCGTCGACTGAACCGAAGTTGCCCTGACCATCGACCAGCATGTAACGCATGGAGAAATCCTGCGCCATCCGGACAATGGTGTCATACACAGCGATATCGCCGTGCGGGTGATATTTACCGATTACGTCACCGACCACACGGGCCGATTTTTTATAGGGCTTGTTCCAGTCGTTCCCCAACTCGTTCATAGCAAACAGAACGCGGCGGTGAACCGGTTTCAAGCCATCACGCACATCCGGCAGAGCTCGTCCTACGATCACGCTCATGGCGTAATCAAGATAGGAACTCTTGAGCTCTTCTTCGATGTTGACCGGCGTGATCTCTCTGGCCAGATCGCTCATAGAAAGCCTTATCCCTAATTAGTTGTTCTTTGGCTTAAACAGCGCGACATAGTAACACACTGAGCCAAATACCTTAAGCCACAAATCGGGTATCAGATCGGGCTGGTGTGACAAAGTCCGTCCGTTATAATGCCCGCCAGGACAATAGATTGCGCCCATGACTCAGAAGCGGGCGCCCTGCCACAGGATCTTCGAAAAATGAACAGTGATGCCAATGTCGATCTGACAGAAATCGCCAAGTTTGAAGCCATCGCCTCCCGCTGGTGGGACATGGAAGGTGAATTCAAACCCCTGCATCAAATCAATCCGGTACGCCTTGACTGGATCACCGACAAAAGTGGCGGTCTGTTTGGCAAGCGCATGCTCGATATCGGCTGCGGTGGCGGCATTCTCTCCGAGAGCATGGCCCGCCGTGGCGCCAGGGTCACCGGCATCGACATGGGCAAGGAACCCCTCGGCGTCGCCCGCCTGCACGCCCTTGAGCAGGGTGTCGAGCTCGAATATCGCCAGATCACTGCCGAAGCCCATGCCGCCGAAGTGCCGGGCCAGTATGATGTGGTCACCTGCATGGAGATGCTGGAGCATGTGCCGGACCCCGCCTCCGTGCTGCGCGCCATCGCCACCCTGGTGCGCCCGGGCGGCCGGGTGTTCGTCTCCACCATCAACCGCAACCCCAAATCCTATCTGATGATGATCATCGGGGCCGAATACCTGATGAAGATGGTGCCCAAGGGTACCCACGATCACAAAAAATTCATCACCCCGGCCGAACTGTGTCGCATGGGTGAAGCAGCTGGCCTGCTGGTGCGGGATATGAGCGGGGTGCACTATGCACCGCTCTCCAACAGTTTCAAGCTCGGCAAGAATGTCGACGTCAACTATATGGTGGAGTTTGTCCGCCCGGAGCACGGTTGATGAGCGCCTCTCACCCGCAGCCCCTTGGCTGTGTGCTGTTCGATCTGGATGGCACCCTGCTCGACACAGCCCCGGATCTGGGTGCCGCCGTCAACCACGTGCTGATCAGCGAAGGCTTTGCGCCGCTCTCTGACGACATTATTCGTCAGACCACCTCCCACGGGGCGCTCGGGCTGCTGAAAGCGGGCCTCGGCGACGAACTGCTTGAAGAGCTGGGGGCCACGCGCCTGCGCAATGCCTTGCTCGACTACTACGCGGCCAATCTCTGCGTCGGTACCCGTCCCTATGAGGGAATGGTGGATCTTATCGAGTGGCTCGACGAGAAACAGCTCCCCTGGGGCATCGTCACCAACAAGCCGGGCTTTCTCACCGAGCCACTGCTGGCAGCCCTGCCACAGCTTGCCAGTTGCGGCGTCACCGTCAGCGCCGACACCCTGCCGGTACGCAAGCCCGACCCCGCCCCCATGTTCTTTGCTTGTGGGAAGCTGGGGGTCGAGGCGGCTCACTGCCTCTATGTGGGGGATCATGTGCGGGATATCGAAGCGGGCCGCAACGCCGGCATGCGCACCGCGGTCGCTGGCTGGGGCTATCTCAATGATGAGGAAGATCCCGCCCAGTGGGGCGCTGATCTGCACTTTGATACCGTGCAAGCCCTGCACCACTGGCTGCGCTATGAGTTGACGGCCAAAGCGTAACGCGCAGCCTTACCGGCTGATATGCGATAACGGGGCGAAGAGACTCTCCGCCCCTTGCATCTTTTCCTTTACGCTCCTGCGTCCTGCGCCACCATCACTCGTCTATTCATGGATAATAAAGGCAGCTTTCTGCCTGTTGGATACCTATTTGACAAGCTCGAAACCGTCACAAAACGGCCACAAACCACCATCGTCTAATGCAAAGCCCTTGCCACGCTGAGCCCGCGGCTGCGACAACTGGACAGCTTTTGACCCTTGTTGCATAAGGGATAATCAGCCGCCGTTTGCTAGTAAAAAGCCCCCCGTTTCGCAAGCAAAAAAAGTTATTTAAATTTTCCATCTTCGATCGGGAGACTTGCATTTAGCGAAGCGGACGAATGAAAACCCGCTCACTGTGAGCGGTCACTAACTGATGGGGCAAGACTCACAATTTATCCACAGCTCGTCACTTATCCACACATTGCAATGGCGGGCCGACCTCACTATCTTGTAGCTCGAACTTAAAATAACACTACATCTTGTGATTCATCGCACAATCTCTACCCAACTCCCGCACACCGCCGGGGCCTGGGTGGCGCCATTGTGCGATGGTTTTTCGGGAATCAACTGAAGGTCATCAGCCAATGAACTTGTTTGTGACGAAGCGTAACGGACACAAAGAACCCATCGATCTGGATAAAATTCACCGCGTGCTGGACTGGGCCGCCGAAGGGCTCGACAACGTGTCGGTCTCCCAGGTAGAGCTCAAATCCCACATCCAGTTCTATGACGGTATCCGTACCGCCGACATTCACGAAACCATCATCAAGGCGACGGCTGACCTCATCTCCGAGCAGACCCCAGACTACCAGTACATGGCAGCCCGTCTGGCCATCTTCCACCTGCGCAAGAAGGCCTACGGCCAGTTCGAACCGCCCCACCTCTACCAGCACGTGGCTCGTCTGGTGGACATGGGCAAGTACGACAAGCACCTGCTGGAAGACTACACCCAGGCTGAATTCGAAGAGCTGAACGCGCACATGGATCACTGGCGCGACATGAACTTCTCCTACGCGGCGGTCAAGCAGCTGGAAGGCAAGTATCTGGTACAAAACCGTGTCACCGGCGAGATCTACGAGAGCCCGCAGTTCCTCTACATCCTGGTAGCGGCCTGCCTCTTCTCCAAGTACCCGAAAGATACCCGTCTGGACTACATCAAGCGCTTCTATGATGCGGTCTCTACCTTCAAGATCTCCCTGCCGACCCCGATCATGAGCGGCGTGCGCACCCCGACCCGTCAGTTCAGCTCCTGCGTACTGATCGAGTGCGACGACAGCCTGGACTCCATCAACGCCACCGCCAGCTCCATCGTGCGTTACGTCTCCCAGCGCGCCGGTATCGGCATCAACGCTGGTCGCATCCGCGGTCTGGGCAGCCCCATCCGTGGCGGCGAGGCGTTCCACACCGGTTGCATCCCCTTCTACAAATACTTCCAGACTGCCGTGAAGTGCTGCTCCCAGGGCGGCGTGCGCGGCGGTGCGGCCACCCTGTTCTACCCACTGTGGCACACCGAAGTGGAAAGCCTGCTGGTTTTGAAGAACAACCGCGGCGTGGAAGAGAACCGTGTCCGTCACATGGACTACGGCGTGCAGATCAACAAGCTGATGTACCAGCGCCTCATCAAGGGCGGTGACATCACCCTGTTCTCCCCGTCCGATGCGCCGGGTCTGTACGATGCGTTCTTCGCGGATCAGGACAAGTTCGAAGAGCTCTACGTCAAGTACGAGCAGGATCCGGCCATTCGCAAGAAGACCCTGAAAGCGGTAGACCTTTTCTCCCTGATGATGCAAGAGCGTGCCGGTACCGGTCGCATCTATATCCAGAACGTCGATCACTGCAACACCCACAGCCCGTTCGACCCGAGCGTGGCGCCGGTACGCCAGTCCAACCTCTGCCTCGAAATTGCGCTGCCGACCAAGCCGCTCAACAACATCGACGACGAGAGTGGCGAGATCGCCCTGTGCACCCTTTCCGCCTTCAACCTGGGTGCCATCGAGAAGCTGGAAGATCTGGAAGAGATGGCCGATCTGGCCGTGCGTGCCCTCGATGCCCTGCTCGACTATCAGGACTACCCGATTGCCGCCGCCAAGAAGGGCAGCATGGGTCGTCGTACTCTGGGGATCGGCGTCATCAACTACGCCTACTACCTTGCCAAGAACGGTGCCCGCTACTCTGACGGCTCAGGTCTGGCCCTGACTCACCGCACCTTCGAGGCGATCCAGTACTACCTGCTGAAAGCCTCCGTGCAGCTGGCACGCGAGTTCGGCCCCTGCCCGCTGTTTGGCGAGACCACCTATGCTCAGGGCATCCTGCCCATCGACACCTACAAGAAGGATCTGGATGCGCTGTGCAACGAGCCGCTGCATCTGGATTGGGAAAGTCTGCGTGAAGAGATCAAGTCCGTGGGCTTGCGTAACTCCACCCTGACCGCCCTGATGCCGAGCGAGACCTCCAGCCAGATCTCCAACGCCACCAACGGCATCGAGCCGCCGCGCGGCCTGGTGTCGGTCAAGGCCTCCAAAGACGGCATTCTCAAACAGGTGGTGCCCGAGTATGATCGCCTGAAAGATCAATACGAATTGCTCTGGAAGCAACCGAGCGTTGACGGTTACCTGCAGCTGGTCGGTATCATGCAGAAGTTTGTGGATCAGGCGATCTCCGCCAACACCAACTACGACCCTGCCCGTTTCGAAGGCAACAAGGTCCCGATGAAACAGCTGCTCAAGGACTTGCTGACCGCCTACAAATACGGCCTCAAGACCCTGTACTATCACAACACCCGTGATGGTGCAGACGATGCCCAGACCGATCTGCAAGATGACGGTTGCGCTGGCGGGGCTTGCAAAATCTAAGTCACGACAAGAACTGATAACCGGGCGGGAGCATGAAGCTCCCGCTCTCCTGTTTTCTCTATTCACATATTCTGGTAACCATGGCCTATTCAACTTTCTGCCAAACCCAAAACGACCAGCTCAAAGAGCCGATGTTTTTTGGCCAATCGGTCAACGTAGCCCGTTATGATCAACAAAAGCACGAAGTGTTCGAGCGGCTGATCGAGAAGCAGCTCTCCTTCTTCTGGCGCCCGGAAGAGGTGGATGTCTCCCGTGACCGCATCGACTATCAGGCCCTGCCGCCTCACGAGCAGCACATCTTCATCTCCAACCTGAAGTACCAGACTCTGCTGGACTCCATTCAGGGCCGCAGCCCCAACGTGGCCCTGCTGCCGCTGGTCTCCATTCCGGAGCTGGAAACCTGGATTGAGACCTGGGCCTTCTCCGAGACCATCCACTCTCGCTCCTACACCCACATCATCCGCAATATCGTCAACACCCCCGCCCAGGTGTTCGACGACATCGTGACCAATGAGCAGATCTTGAAGCGCGCTGGCTCCATCAGCCACTTCTACGACGACCTGATCGAAGCGACCGCCCTCTACAACCTGCACGGTGAAGGGACCCACACCGTCGCGGGCCGCGAAGTGACCATCACCTTGCGCGAGCTCAAGAAGAAGCTCTATCTGTGCCTGATGAGCGTCAACGCGCTGGAGGCAATTCGCTTCTACGTCAGCTTCGCCTGCTCCTTTGCCTTCGCCGAGCGTGAACTGATGGAAGGCAACGCCAAGATCATCAAGATGATCGCCCGCGACGAAGCGCTGCACCTCACCGGCACCCAGCACATGCTGAACCTGATGCGCACCGGCCAGGATGACCCGGAGATGGCCGAGATCGCCGCCGAGTGCGAACAGGCCTGCTTCGAGATCTTCAAGGAAGCGGCCATTCAGGAGAAAGAGTGGGCCGAGTACCTGTTCCAGGACGGCTCCATGATCGGCCTGAACAAGGATATCCTCTGCCAGTATGTGGAGTACATCACCAACCTGCGCATGAGCGCAGTCGGCCTGCAGCCAGCCTTTGCCGGCACCAAGCAAAACCCGATCCCCTGGATCAACACCTGGCTGTCATCCGACAACGTGCAGGTCGCCCCGCAAGAGGTAGAGGTCAGCTCCTATCTGGTCGGTCAGATCGACAGCGAAGTCAATGCCGACGACCTGGGTGATTTCGAGCTGTGAGTGACGCCACCAACACGCTGCCCCCTGCCCCGCACGCAGCTGCTGAACAGCAGGCGGTCGTGGCACCACGGGTACATACCCGGGATGGTGCCGTGCTGCACGCCCATCCCGGCGAAAGCGTGTTGGAGACCCTGGAGCGCCACGGTCATCATGTGGAGTTCCAGTGTCGCAGCGGCTATTGCGGCGCCTGCCGCACTCCGCTGATGGCTGGCAAGGTGCACTATCCTGCGGTGCCCTTGGCATTTGTCGCCCAGGGGGAGTGCCTCCCCTGCTGCTGCAAACCGGTCGGCGCTATCCGGCTGGATATCCAGAAAAGCTGACGCAGCCACCAGCTGCCACTCTCACAAAATAGAAAGCCGCCGGAGCAATCCGGCGGCTTTTTTTGTCTCTTCACATTGCTCGGGCGCCCGATGACAGACGCCCACCCCCTCAGAGGATTACAACCAGGGGGCAGCGGTCGGCCCGTGGTGCAGGCCCAGCTTCCAGACCCGGCCAAAGTGCTTGTAGTGACCGGCCGCGACACCGGCCTTCTCACCCATACCGTGGTAGAGATCGAGGTGGCCCTTCTTCACCGCCCCGCCCACATCCAGCGCAATCAACAGCCGCAGCTGGTGCTTGCCGGTCCAGTTGCCCTCTTTATCGAGCAAAGGGACTTCAGCGAGGATCGGCGTCCCCATCGGCAACAGGGTCTTGTCGGCAGCAACGGCCGCCAGCGGCAGCAGCGGGATACCGGCGGCGCCGATCACGTCATTGGTGGGTCGACGCTCGAAGAAGACATAGGAGGGGTTCTGCTCCACCAGCTCCTTGACGCTCTCCTCCGGCTGGCGGTTGGCCCACTCCTTGATGGCCTTCATCGACATCTGCTCTTTGGGCACTTCACCGCGGTCGATCAGTACCCGGCCGATACTGACGTAACCGTGGCCGTTCTTGCCGCTGTAGCCCAGATATTGCAGCCGACCGTCATCCCCGTAGTGGACAAAGCCCGAGCCCTGCACATCCATCAGGAAGTTATCGATAAGGGATTTGCTGTAACCCAGCTCCAGCCCTCGGTTGGCCAGCGCTCCCTGATGGATCTCGGCCCGGGTCGGACAACGGCCGCCACATTTGGGCATGGCATAGATGGGATATTTGTACTTGGCATCAGGGCGGTGGCGCACTTCCAGCACCGGCGAGTAGTAACCGGTAAACAGCACGTTACCCATGCGATCGGCGCCGCCCAGCTGAGCCAGGCTGATACCGTAACGGGTGATGTCGGCAGGATTGCCGCCGCCCGCCACCCAGCGGGAGAGCTGGTGATAGAGCTCGCCATAACGGCGGGTCATTTTGCCGGAGCGCTCCAATACCAGTCTGCTTTGCGGGCCAAACTTGCTGTAGTCGGCACGCGCACGGCTATTGACCCGCTCCACCCTCACCAGATCCTCTGGCAAGGTCCCGTCCAGATACTGCTTGCCCAGATTTTCCGGCACCTCGCAGTTAAGAAAGCATCTGTTGTCGGTCTGTTTTTTGGGCACTTCTGCTTTGTCAGAGTTGCCCGCACAACCGGCCAGTCCCAGCACTGCGGCGGTCAGCCAGTACGCGTGTTTGTTCATATGTCCTCATATAACGCCAAGAGCCATGCTCGGCGGGGAAGATGCCAAATTTGCAGGGGGAAAGCAAACGACATCAATCACTTGAAGCAGGATTTCTCCAAAGGGGGTCCGCTGGGTTATAACAAGGTGACAGGATGTGCGAGGTGATGGATGGAACAGCTCGAAATATTCCCGCTGCAGAGCCCCTGCATCGGGGTCTGCGAAGTGAACAACAAAGGCTACTGCAAGGGGTGCCTGCGCAATCGCGAAGAGCGTTTCAACTGGCTCACCATGACCCCTGCCCAGCAACAAGAGGTGATGCGCCTGTGCCGCAACCGCAAGGCGCGGGTTGAGGCTGCGCGGCGCAAGGCACAGGAAGGCGCGCTCAATGAACCGCAAACACAACCCGGCTGGGATTTTTAAACTCAGCCTACCTGCAATCCCCACCTCACAACTCACCTATATCACCGGCAAAACAAAAAGCGGCACGCAGGCCGCTCTTGGTTATGACGTGTTGCCGGGTGGCAAGGCTTATGCCGTGGCCAGTTTGGCTTGCTCTTCGCCGCGTTTGAGCATGGCGTAGGAGACACCGGTCAGCAGCGAGCCTGCCGCAATCGCCACGATATACATCATGACGTTGCTGATGGCATGCGGGATAAAGAGCACGAACAGACCGCCGTGGGGTGCCATCAGCTCACAGCCGAACAGCATGGAGAGCGCACCGGTCAGGGCACCGCCGACCATGCAGGCCGGGATGACCCGCATCGGATCCTTGGCGGCAAACGGGATTGCCCCCTCGGAGATAAAGCACAGGCCCAGCACGAAGGAGGCTTTGCCCGCTTCCTGCTCCGCCTTGATGAACTTGGTGCGGGCCAAGAAGGTCGCGATCCCCATCCCCAGTGCCGGCACCATACCAGCAGCCATCACCGCTGCCATCGGGGCGTAGGTTTTGGAGGCCAGCAGGCCGACACCGAAGGCGTAGGCTGCCTTGTTGACCGGGCCGCCCATATCGAAGCACATCATGGCGCCGATGATGACACCCAGCAGCACCGCGTTGGCAGAGCCCATGTTGTTGAGGAAGGTGGTCATGGCATTCATGATGCCGGCCACCGGGCCACCCACCACGTAGATCATCACCAGGCCGGTAAAGAGGCTGGCAAACAGCGGAATGATCAGGATGGGCTTGAGCGCTTCCAGGGTAGTCGGCAGGCGCACCTTGTCGCTCAGGTACTTGGCGCTGTAACCGGCCAGGAAACCGGCCACGATACCGCCAAGGAAACCGGCGCCCAGCGAGCTTGCCAGCATGCCGCCGATCATGCCGGGAGCGAGACCCGGGCGGTCAGCGATGGAGTAGGCAATGTAACCGGCCAGCACCGGGATCATCAGGGCGAAAGCGGAGCCACCACCGATCTTCATCAGGGCAGCAGCCAGGGTGCCTTCCACCTTGAACGCTTCGATACCGAACACGAACGAGAGCGCGATGATAAGACCGCCCGCGACCACCATCGGCAACATAAAGGAGACACCGGTCAGCAGGTGCTTGTAGGGGCCGGCTTTTTCCTCTTTCTTGGGCTGGCTGGCACCGCTGTGGCGATAGGTTTTCGCCTCACTCCAAGCCTTGTCCAGCTCGGCGCGGGTTTTCTTCAGCGCAGCGCCGGTGCTGGTGCGATAGACCGGCTTACCGTCAAAACGCGCCATGTCCACTTCGATATCGGTGGCGAGGAACACCAGATCGGCAGCGGCAATCTCCTCGGCGGTCAGGGCATTCTGGGCACCGACCGAGCCTTGGGTCTCGACGCGGATCTGATAACCCAGCTGTTTGGCCATGGTCTCCAGCGCTTCTGCCGACATAAAGGTGTGGGCAACGCCAGTCGGGCACGCTGTCACTGCCACGATGCGCTTGCCAGCGGCGGCCGATTTGGCGGCAGCAGGCGCGGCTTGATGGCGATAGAGGCAGGCGCCGCTGGCGGCTGCTTCCAGCAAGGCAGCCGGATCCTGCAGGGCGAGATCCATGCTGCCCTGATAGACCCGCTTGCCATCATAGGCAGCGAGATCCACCGGGGCACTGGCGACAACCAGCACCAAATCGGCGGCGGCAATCTGCTCTTTTGAGGGGATCTGGCGCGGTTGCACGCTGGAGCCGACGTCGAGGGTGAGTTCCCAGCCAGCCAGTTTGGCCTGCTGTTCTATCCGTTTTGCAGCGAGAAAGCTGGTGGCAATGCCCGCCGGGCAAGCCGTAACCAAGATTGCTTTCATTGGGCATCTCCTGAGTTTTCCATTGAGGGGGTATTGCACTGAACCGGTGCCAGCGCATCCAGACGCTCTACGCGCACCTGTTCAAGTAAAGGGTTGAGCACATTGATATCGTCAAAGCCGACCGCCACCTGACTGACCGCCAAGGCCGAGACGGCGGTGGCCAGCCGCAGGGTCTGCTCCGGCGTCCAGCCAAGGCTCAGACCATGGGCAAGACCGGCCACCAGGGAATCGCCAGCACCGACCGTGCTGACCACCTGCATCCGCGGCGGAATGGCCTGCCAGACGGCATCTGTGGCAAACCAGATCAGTCCGTCGGCGCCGTTGGAGATCACCACGTTGGGGATGCCGCTTGCCTGCAGCGCGCGGGCACACTCGGCCTGCTCGCTCAGGGTCTCGATGGGGCGGCCTGCCCACTGGCTCAGCTCCTCCAGATTGGGTTTGACCAAGGTCGGCGCCGACTTGATCCCTTCGCTTAAGGCTGCACCGCTGCAATCAAAGATCACCTGCTTGCCCTTGGCCTTGAGCAAGCGGATCAGATGGGCGCAGTAATCGGGGGCCACCCCTTTGGGCAGGCTGCCCGCCAGCACGAACCACTCTGCATGCGCAGCCAATTGGTCGATGGTCTGCTCCAGCTCGCTCACCTCCCCTTGCTGGATGGTGAGCCCCGGCAGGTTGAGATCGGTGACCCGACCGGATTGCTCGGAGATCTTGACGTTGATGCGGGTGCTGCCCGCGACACGGACAAAGTGATCATCCAGCGCCCGCTCTGCAAACAGGGAGACAAAGCTCTGCTCATTGTCAGCGCCCAGCCAGCCGGTGACGCCTACCTCGCGGCCCAAATCCTTGAGCACCATGGCAACGTTGATCCCCTTGCCCGCCGCACGCAGGTTGGCCTCGCTCACCAGATTGACCTCGCCCAGGCTCATTGCCTCGAGGCGAGTAGTGAGATCAAGGGCCGGATTGAGGGTGATGGTAACAATCTTCATCAATGCGCCCCCTCGCCGAGACCTGCGGCGATGGCCTCACCGATCCCCTTGAGGGCCGCTTCGGCATCTGCCCCTTCGGCGCGAAATGCCAGACGGTGACCGCACTTGACGCCAAGGCCGATCACCTTCATCAGGCTCTTGGCGGAGACCGCCTCGCCGCTGCCATCCAGATTGGCAACCCGGATATCGGATGCAAACTCTTTGGCCACCTTGACCAGCATGGCACCGGGACGAGCGTGCAGGCCGTGGGGGTTGATGATGGTGAAGGTTTCGGAAAGACCGCTCGCGGGGCCCGCTTGCAACATGGCCAGTCCCTCGCCGCCCGCCAGCGTCGCCAGCTGACCGGCAGCCGCCAGTTTGGCCAGATTCTCCAGCTGCGGCAGATGGCCGCTATCTGCAGCGCACAGCAGCAGCATGGCACTGACCGGCAGCTCCCCTGCGCGAAGTTCGCTGCTCGGGGTGGCCAGTACCCAGCCGGTCTGGGCCGATGCTGTTTGCTGAACATTGGCGCGGGCCAGCCAGATGCCCTCGCCCAGATAGGCCGGTTCGCTTGCCAGCAGCGCGCTTACCATGGCGGCATCGCCCCAACCGGCGGATTTGGCGCGGGCGGCGGCCCCCAGCAACAGCTGGTCGCGATCATCGGCCGGGAAGTCGGCCAGGGTCAGGTATTGCACCTCTTTGGCGGCAGTGGCGCCGGTCAGGATATTGATGATGGTGTCGGCATCGGTGGCCTCTTTGAGCTGGGCTGCCGCCTGCTCATCACCCAGCACATGGGTGAGCTGACGCAAAATGCCCAGATGCTCATCAGACTTGGCTGCAATCCCGATGGCGACGTAGGCAATCTGCCCCTCATCCCACTCGATGCCGTGAGGGAACTGGGCCACCATGACGCCGGTGCTCTTCACCAGATGGCGGGTGTCGGTGGTGCCGTGGGGAATGGCGATGCCGCTGCCAAGGTAGGTGGCGTGTTGCGCCTCGCGGGCCAGCATCCCATCCACATAGCCCGCTTCCACCAGACCGGCTTCGGTCAGTTTGCCTGCCAGCAGGGCAATGGCGTCCGACTTGGTCACCGCCGTCTGCCCCAGCAAGATCTGCTCTCGCGCCAACTTCAACATAGAGACTCTCCATCAGGTTCCGGCCGCGCCGGTAGATCACAATTGAACATTCGAGTAACTCGCCAGCTGACAATAGACCCGATCGCGGTTGTCTGTGATCGGTGCCTGATTTTCAGGCCACTGGGTCTCTTCGTTGCTGACAGGCTGAATCCTTTCACTTACACTCAGACTGAATCGTTTCAGCGAATTGATCAAGTACCCACAAAGAGTGCTTTTCAATGATATGATCCCGCGCACACTTTTCGGTGCCCTCACCCGGCAGTGACCGTGGGCCTTGCAACTCAAACAGAGCCAATATGATGAAACTGGATGAAATCGCCGCCCTCGCCGGTGTCTCGCGCACCACGGCAAGCTATGTGATCAATGGCAAGGCCGATCAATACCGCATCAGTCAGGCCACCCGCGACAAGGTGATGGCCGTTGTCACCGCCCATAACTATCAGCCGGACAGCCGCGCCGCCTCCCTGCGTGGCGGCCAGACCAAGACCCTCGGCTTTATCCTGCCCGACCTTGAGAACGCCAGTTACGCCAAGCTGGCCAAGCGGCTGGAACAGGGGGCGCGGGCGCAGGGATATCAGCTTCTCATCGTCTGCTCGGAAGATGATCCCGCCACCGAAAAAGAGCTGGCCCAGATGCTGGTGAGCCGCCATGTGGATGCCCTGCTGGTGGCCAGCTGCCTGCCGCCGGACGACCCCTTCTACGGCAAATTGCAGGCGCAAGGCAGTCAGATCCTCGCCATCGACCGGGCGATGGCCGCCGACAAGTTCGTCACCGTCGCCAGTGAAAACGAGAAAGCGAGCTTTGATCTCACCAGCTCCCTGCTCACCCCGACTCTGTGTCATATCGCCTTGCTCACCGCGCTGCCGGCACTCACGATTAGTCAGGAGCGCAAAGCAGGTTTCGAGCAGGCGGTCGCCAGTCACAGCACGGCTCGCCACCTGTGCGAGGGAGATCACTTCTCCCGCCTTGAGGGGTATCGCCTGATCAAAGATCTGCACCAGCAGCTGGGCCAGTTGCCCGAGGCACTGATCACTACCTCCTATATCCTGATGGAGGGGGTGCTGGACTATCTATTGGAACAAGAGATCGATATGAGCCAGCTTGCCATGGCCACCTTCGGGGACGATCGGCTGCTCGACTTCCTCCCCTTTGGCATCAACTCCCTGCCCCAGCAGCACGATGCCCTGGCCAGCCAGGCGCTGGAGCTGGCGCTCAAGGCGGTGAACGGTGACTACCAGAGCGGGCTGCACTATGTGAGCCGCACCCTCAAGCGCCGCCGCTAACCTGACCGAAGCAGACCCGATTTGCTATCAATGGGTAGGTAAAGAAAGCAGATGACAATAAGGCTGCCAGGATTGGCAGCCTTATTGTTTCCCCCTACCGGCCCGCTTGGCTTTCTCTACCGTCTGGCCGACTAAACAACCGGCCTCCACACCCTGTTCGCCGCACAACTCAACGCCCCCCTCCTCGCTCCCTTATCCGTACTGTTGCCACTTGGCTGCTCTGTATCAATGAGCCCCTGCCAGTCATTTTTTCGGTGCTTTTTTCTGCAATTAGCCATCACTGTCATCATTTATTTCCACTTGTTGCCACAAGCCAGCACAAGATCCGTATAAAAGGGGTTGTTTCCGCTATTTTGATCCGCTAACGTGGCAACCATCTTTTACAACTGACAGGTTTTAGGTACAGATGTTCCCGTTCCGATATTGCTAGCCTCCGACCCTATCCCGGAGGCACCTTCTGATAACGCCAATTGGCCCCCTCTTGTTGACGTCAATGCTGACATCGCCTATTTGCACTGACACCGCTACGTTCGGATGGATAACATGAATACCAAAACTCTGGGTTGTACCCTGTTGATTGCCGGCACCACCATAGGTGCGGGCATGCTGGCCCTGCCGTTGGCCTCCTCCTCCCTCGGCGGCCCCGCCACCCTGATGTTGATGGTCGGCCTCTGGGCCCTGATGGCCTTCACCGCCATGCTGCAAGTAGAGGCAAGCCTCAACACCGGCAAGTGGTACCTGCACCAGCTGGCGGATCATCTGCTCGGCCCCTGGGGCAAGCGCATCGCCTCCTTCTGTATCCTGATGCTGTTCTACTCGCTGGCCTCCGCCTACATCAGCGGCGGCAGCAGCCTGCTGGCACAGGCGCTGGTCGATGCCGGCATGACCCTCAGCCAAGAGCAGGCGGCATGGGCCTTTACCCTGCTGTTTGGCGGCATGGTCTGTGTCGGCACCCGCTCGGTGGATTACCTCAACCGGCTGATGTTCACTGTCAAACTGGTGATCATGGTGGTGGTGCTGGCGTTGCTGCTGCCCCGCACCGAAGGACAGCATCTGCTCTCGATGCCGCTGGGTCAGGGCCTGTTGCTGGCGGGCCTGCCGGTCATCTTCACCTCGTTTGGCTTTCACGGCTCCATTCCGAGCGTGATGCTTTACCTCGGTGACTGCCCCAAGCAGTTGCGTCGGGTCTTTGTCTGGGGCTCAGCCCTGCCGCTGATCCTCTACGTGCTGTGGCAGGTGGCGATCCTCGGTCTGCTCGGCCAGCAAGCCCTGCTGCAAACCGGCGGCGCGCTGGACAGCCTGCTGGCCAACGTCGGCAAGCTGGTGAGCTGGCCTGCGTTTAATCAGGCGATGCACCTGTTTGCCGATCTGGCTCTCGCCACCTCCTTCCTCGGGGTGACACTGGGGCTGTTCGACTTTATGGCCAAGGTGACCCGCCGCAAGGACAACTGGCAGGGCCGCACCCAGACCGGCCTCATCACCTTTGTGCCGCCATTGCTGTTTGCCCTCTACTTCCCGCAGGGCTTTATCATGGCCCTAGGATACGCTGCCATTGCGCTGGCGATCCTCGCGGTGCTGCTGCCGGTGGCGCTGGTATGGCAGAGCCGCAAGCAGGCGCCCGCCCACCACTACCGTGCCCCGGGTGGCGTAGTGGCGCTAGGAGTGGCCGCCGCCATGGGCGTGCTGATCGTCGGCGTCCAGATCAGCGTCAGCCTTGGAATGCTGCCAGCGCTGTAATCCCCGATACTGAATGCCCCAAATAGCAAAGCCCCGCCAATTAACTTGGCGGGGCTTTTTGTTGGAAAAGAAATCAAGTTGGATACAGGCATCCGCCATTAATTAAGAGAGCGCCCCTTACCAAACAAACACCCAAACCTTCAGCTATATACCGACCTTTTTACTACCCAACCCTGAATAATCAGTTCAAAAACCGTTCATGCCCCTTCGCTACACTGCCCGCTCGTTTATCGCGTTCAGGAGTTTGAAAACAATGATGTTGCACCTCAAGAAGAGCACCCTTGCCCTCATCCTGCTTGCCGCCAGCGGCGCACTTAGCGCCGCCGAAATCGCCAACAACAATATTACCGAGGCGGAGATCAAGGCCGCGCAGGATAGTTGGGGCACGGCGCTTATCAAGATCAGCGATGACTATCGCGCCGGTGGGATTGAGCGCGCCAAGGCGACTGCCGAGTCGGTGCTCGACAGCGCTTATGGCTACCAGCAGGGGCCGGTGCTGTTCAAACCCACTCTTGCCGGTGGCGAGCAGACCTTTCGCACCAACCGCGAGGGGGCGCTGGCCTACTTTGTCGGCAACAACAGCGCCTACCCCACCGACAAAGGGTTCGCCCTGAAAAACTGGCAGAGCTATCGCTATGACAATGCCGCCGTCTATATCAACGGCGACATGGCGCTGACCATGGGCAAGGTACATCTGGTAGATCGAGATAACAAGGAGACCACTGTCGACAAGACCTGGGGTTTCAAGAAGGGGGATGATGGCAAGGTGCGCATCGTGCTGCACCACTCCTCCCTCCCTTACGAGGGGTAATGACGGGGCGCAGCCCACCATCAACACGGTCAAAATACAGCCCTGCCACTTCGGCAGGGCTGTTTGTTTGCGCCTGCGCTTGGCAGATGGCGAGTGAGTGGATGACGGTCGTGCTAAGGCAGTTTGCTGCTACCCTCAAGGCAAGCCATTGAGATGCCGAGCAATATCGCGTCTCTGAACACCAGCCACTCGTTATCATCACACAAGGAGCCAGATACCATGACCATACTGCCTGTTTACGCGGCCCTGCTCGCCCTGTTGTTTGTGTTGCTGAGCATTCGTACCATTCGCACCCGCCATAGCCGCAAGGTGGCGCTGGGGCATGGGGATGACCCCGCCATGTTGCGCGCCATGCGGGTACACGCCAACTTTGCCGAGTATGTCCCCCTCGCCCTGCTGCTGATCTATTTCATCGAAGCCGGCAGCCATGCCCCCTGGCTGGTTCATTTGCTGGGGAGTGCCTTGCTGCTTGGCCGTCTCTGCCACGCCTTTGGCATGAGCCGCACGCCGGAGAACTTCCGTTATCGGGTGGTGGGAATGGGGCTGACCTTCACTGTGATCCTGGTGAGCACCGTCCATATCCTGATCACTGCCCTGCACCCCTGACCCGGCCGTCACGAATTGCTGGCGAAGCGGTCTGGCAGCCATCCCAATCGGCTATTCTTCACTGCACAGATAGTCGCAACAGTTCTGCTTAAACAAGCCCGATTCAGGAGTTCGATATGAAGTGGATTGGCTGGTTACTGCTTGTCGGGCTGACTCACGTTGCCCACGCAACCCCGCTAAAGCTGGCGGCAGCGGTCGAGCACACTGCGATATTGCGCCCTTTTATTCATGACTGGTTTGGCCGAGCCGGCATCGACTTTCAGTTGATCCCCTGCACCTATGCCCGCTGCGAAAAATTGATTGAGGCAGACCATGCCGTCGATGGCGATATGGCCCGGATCAAGGGCTTTGATCAGACCTATCCCCACTTGCTGCAGATCGGTGCCCCCATCTCGGAGGCGGCGATTTATGGTCAGCCACGGGATAACCCGAGCTGGCCCCCTGCCGAGGGTACCGTGATTGGCTGCCTGCGTGGCATCCAGTGGTGCGAGCGCTTCCTCGGCAACTATCAGGTCATCTGGTTGAACGATGAGAAGCAAGGGCTTGCCCAACTGCATCGAGGCAAAGTGGACTGGCTCATCAAGATGCGCCCCGCCTCTCAACCTGCACTGGCGTTCCCCTGGCAGAAGATCACCAAAGAGCAGGTCTTTCTCTACCTCGATAAAAAGCACCGAGCGGAAATTGCAGCCCTGCTCAAGGTACAGCTGGCGTTTATCAATAACGGCCGCTGGCTGGCAATGCAAAAGCAGTACCTCTCCGCCATCTAGCGCTGTTCTCGCAGCACCACACAGTGCCGATTACATGGCTGAAAAAACAAAAAGCCCTGCCAGATTGGCAGGGCTTTTTCAGTCAACCGCACAGCTGGGGAGTCAAGCTCCCGAGCCGCTTACTGGTTGTGGGTAGAGCGACGTGGACGACGGGCCTGAGCCGGTTTGCCAGCGCCATCAGCCGGACGCTGACCACCTTGCGGCTTGGGCTTGCCACCGTTACCGGTACGTGTACCACCCGCATTGCCATTGGAGGCGGAACGACCGGCCCCCTGACGCTGACCTTGACCTTGCGGACGCGGTGCACGGCGCTGCTCGCTCGGATCCCGGGGCTCTTTGCGCAGCGGCGCGCCGATACCACGGGCGATGTTGTCGAGGGTCTCGCGGGAAGCTTCAAAACCGGCCACCAGCTCGCACGGAATGTTCTGCTTGGTCAGACGCTCGATCGCCTTGATAAGCTTCCCTTCATCTGCAGCCACCAGCGAGATGGCGTGACCGGCAGCACCGGCACGGCCGGTACGACCGATGCGGTGCACGTAATCTTCCGCCACGTTGGGCAATTCGAAGTTGACCACTTGCGGCAACTTGTCGATGTCCAGACCACGGGCGGCGATGTCGGTCGCCACCAGCACCTTGACGCTACCATCCTTGAAACCGGCCAGCGCGCGAGTACGGGCACCCTGGCTCTTGTTACCGTGAATGGCGGCGGCGCTGACGCCGTTCTTGTCGAGAGTCTCGGCAACGCGATTGGCCATGTGCTTGGTACGGGTGAACACCAGTACCTGCTGCCAGTTGTTGCTGGTGACCAGATGACTCAGCAGCGCGATCTTGTTGGCCTTGTCGCACGGATGCACCAGCTGCTCGATACGCTCGGCAGTGCTGTTGCGCGGGGCAACTTCAATGACAGCCGGGTTGTCCAGCAGGCCAGTGGCCAGCTCGCGAATTTCATCGGCGAAGGTGGCGGAGAAGAGCAGGTTCTGGCGCTTCTTCGGCAGCAGGGTCAGGATGCGGCGGATGTCGCGGATAAAGCCCATGTCGAGCATGCGATCCGCTTCGTCTAGTACCAGGATCTCCACCTCGTCAAACTTGACGGCGTTCTGGTTGTAGAGATCGATCAGACGGCCCGGACAGGCCACCAGCACGTCCAGACCACGGCGAGTCGCCATCATCTGCGGGTTGATGCTCACGCCACCGAATACCACGTGGCTGCGCAGGGGCAGATGCTTGCCATAGTTGCGCACGCTCTCGCCCACCTGGGCGGCCAGCTCGCGCGTCGGGGTCAGTACCAGCGCACGGACGCGGTTCGGAGAGACCTTGCGCTTGCTCTCCATCAGACGTTGCAGCATCGGCAGGGTAAAGCCTGCGGTCTTGCCGGTCCCTGTTTGGGCCGCCGCCATCAGATCGCGGCCAGCCAGAACGGCGGGGATCGCTTGTTGCTGAATGGGAGACGGGGTGTCGTAGCCTTGTTCGGCAACGGCACGCAACAAGGGTTCGGCCAGACCGAGGGAAGTAAAACTCATAGTTACCTGCTAGGGATAGGGGCGCCGACAATCCGGGATGGGGCTCCTCTGCTGAGCCGATGCCATCTCGCCAGACTCGGGCCTGTTGAGAACACAACGATTTCCCCGGGGAGCAGAGCAAAGGGGAAAGAATAGGGGCGCAGTCTAACGGAGTTGTGCCGGATAAACGAGAAAAATGTGATGCTCCTCCCAGCACGCACAGAAAAGCCCTCTGCTCTCCACCGAATAATCCCGTTGACCAGTGAAGCACGCACCACACTATTAACTGACAACTTATTACCTGTCCCGCCATCGTGATGCGCGGGTCGCAGGCGCACGGGATAGCAGAGAACAAAAAGCAGAATAACGAGGTTAAGCTATGAGCACGCAATATCGTCCCCACGGCAACTGGCAGGCCAAGCTCTGCCTGCTGCTGCTTTTGCTGACCCCTTCCCTGCAGGCCAGTCAGACCCTGACCGTGGCCTGGAGCCACTGGCCCCCCTTCAGTCAAATCAACAACAGGGGTGAGCTGGACGGGCTGGATGTCAGCCTGACTCGCCAGATCCTCACCCAGGCGGGCTTTGCCCCCAAATTTCGTGAGATCCCCTGGGCGCGGGCACTCCATCTGGTGGAGCACGATCAGCTGGATGTGGCGATGGCCGCACTACCACTACCGGAGCGGCAGAAGTATGCCCGCTTCTCTGCACCCTATCGCCAGAGCGCCTATGTGCTGTTGAGTAATAACCCGATTCCAGGCCATCAGGATCGCTGGGGAAAGCTCGATACCTTGTCCAAACTGTGCCACAACAAGGATCTCAAAATTGGCAAACTGCGCGGTACTCGCCCCATTCATCAAATGGACGAGTGTCCTGCCCTCAAGGGGGCGACCGAGTACAATGCCGATGATCGACTAATCGAACTGCTGCTGGCCCGCCGTCTCGATGGCATCATTATGGAGTGGCAATATGCACGCTATCGGCTCTCCCAATTGGGCGCCGAGGGGTTTATCAGTTGTCAGCTGTTGCTGCACCATCAGCCGGTCAGCCTGATGTTTGCCAAAAACAGCATGAGCGAAGAGCAGCTCCTCAAGGTCAACGAGGCCATTCACGCTATGCCCAAACACCATGGGAAGTTCTCTCCCCCAACTGCCGTCTCGATGCCGATCCGCAGGACGCTGATCACTCTTGATAACCGACGAGTGATAGAAGTACCGCAGAGCATAAGAACAAAGGCGACCCGAAGGTCGCCTTTGATTTGGTTGACGAACCAGCACCCTGAACAGGGAGCGATCAGTCGATAAGCAGCAACAGCGATCAGCGCAGCTGAGGGGTATGGGTCAACACCCCCTGGTTCTGGGCGCGATGGCGCAGCAGGTGATCCATCAATACCAGTGCCAGCATGGCTTCGGCGATGGGCACGGCGCGAATGCCGACACAAGGATCGTGACGACCCTTGGTGATCATCTCGATGGCTTCACCTTCGGTATTGATGGTCTTGCCTGGCACCGTGATGCTGGAGGTGGGCTTGAGCGCCATGCTCACCACGATATCCTGACCTGACGAAATACCGCCCAGAATGCCGCCCGCATGGTTGCTGGCAAAGCCCGCCGGGGTCATCTCGTCGCGATGCTCGGAGCCTTTTTGCTCCACTACCGCAAAGCCGTCACCGATCTCCACCCCTTTCACCGCATTGATGCCCATCATTGCGTGGGCAATGTCGGCGTCGAGGCGATCAAATACCGGCTCACCCAGGCCCACAGGCACATTGCGCGCAATGACCTGCACCTTGGCACCGATACTGTTGCCCTCTTTTTTCAGGTCACGCATGTATTGATCCAGTTCTTCCAGCTTGCCCGCATCGGGGAAAAAGAAGGGATTCTGCTCAATCTGCGCCGCGTCAAAGCCTTCCGCCTTGATGGGGCCGAGCTGGGAGAGAAAACCGGTGATCTCGATGCCATGCACCTGTTTGAGGTACTTCTTGGCAATGGCTCCTGCCGCCACCCGCATCGCGGTCTCGCGTGCCGAGGAGCGACCACCGCCGCGATAGTCCCGCTGACCATACTTCTGGTGGTAGGTGTAGTCAGCGTGACCCGGCCGGAACAGATCCTTGATGTCGGAGTAATCCTTGGAGCGCTGATCGGTATTCTCGATGAGCAGCCCGATGGAGGTGCCGGTGGTCTTGCCCTCGAACACCCCGGAGAGGATCTTCACCTCGTCCGGCTCACGGCGCGGCGTGGTGTAGCGAGAAGTGCCCGGCTTTCGCCGATCCAGATCCCCCTGCAGATCCGCCTCGCTTATCTCAAGCCCCGGCGGGCAACCATCGACCACGGCGCCCAGCGCCAGGCCGTGACTTTCGCCAAAGGTAGTGACCCGAAAGAGTTGACCAAAACTGTTCCCTGCCATGCGCGCTCCTGCTCAGTTCTTGTAGATGGCGAAATGATCCTGATACTGCACCAGCTCGTCACGGGTCATTACAAAGACGCCGTGACCGCCGTTTTCGAATTCAACCCAGGTAAAGGGGATCTCGGGGAACTGGGCTTCCAGATGGATCATGCTGTTGCCCACTTCGACCACCAGCACGCCGTTATCCTTGAGGAAATCGGCCGCATGGGCCAGCAGACGCTTGGTCAGCTTGAGACCATCGGAGCCGGACGCCAGCGCCAGCTCGGGCTCGTGACGGAACTCGTCCGGCAGATCCGACATATCTTCGGAGTCCACATAGGGCGGGTTGGAGACGATGAGATCGTACTTGTCGCCCGCCGGCAGATCGCGGAACAGATCGGAGCGGATAGGAATGACCTGCTGCTCCAGCCCGTGATCGTTGATGTTGCGTTCAGCCACGTTCAGCGCATCGATGCTGATGTCGATGGCATCCACTTCCGCTTCCGGGAACTCGTGGGCCATGATGATGGCGATGCAACCTGAGCCGGTGCACAAGTCCATGATCCGGGTCGGTTCATGTTTGAGGAAGGGTGCGAAACGGTTGGCCACCATCTCGGCAATGGGGGAACGGGGAATGAGCACCCGCTCGTCCACGTAGAACTCCCAACCGGCATACCAGGCCTTGTTGGTCAGGTAGGCGGCCGGTACTCGCTCCTGTACCCGGCGGATAATCAGCTCGGCGATACGGTGACGCTCGCTGCTAGTCAGACGGGAGTGGCGCATGGCCGGGTCTACATCCGGTGGCAGATGTAACGCGGGCAGTACCAGCTGCACAGCTTCATCCCAGGCGTTGTCGGTTCCATGACCGTAAAAAATCCCGGCGTCGTTGAAACGACTCATGGCCCAACGCAACATGTCCTGGATGGTGTGCATCTCGGCAACCACCTCATCGATAAATATCTTGTCCAAATCCACCTCCAAGTCGAGTAATATCCGGCCCGAGCCCCGTTTACGTTGCGGGCAAGACGCATACCTAATACATGAGCATCTGATGAAAAAAACGCCCTCACCGACAGACGAGGAAACCCTGCTGTTCCGCGATGCGATAAAAGGTACCCGGAAAATCAAGCAAGATACCATAAGGGCCGAGTTACGCCCGGTCAAGCAGAAACGCGAATTGCGCGAAACCCGCGAAAAGCTTGGGGTTGACCACTATTTCAGCGATGAGTATCAGCCCCATCTCGACGATGATGGGCCGACCCGTTACGTGCGGGAAGATGTGTCAAAATTTGAGCTGAAAAAGCTCAAGCGGGGCATTTATCCGCCGGAGATCTATCTCGATCTGCACGGCATGAACCAGCAGCAGGCAAAACAGGAGCTGGCCGCCCTGCTCACCCTCTGCCAAAAAGAGAACATTCACGTCGCCTCGGTGATGCACGGCATCGGCAAACATATTCTCAAGCAGCGCATTCCCAGCTGGCTGGCCCAGCACCCCAATGTGCGCGCCTTCCATCAGGCCCCCCGCGAATGGGGCGGCGACAGCGCCATTCTGGTGTTGCTGGATATCGAAGAGTAGTTAGCCAAACGACCACACTATACTGAATATCAATATGTTATTCGCCGTGGAGGTCGCATGTTTACACAGGGTTCCCATGCCGACATAAAGTCATCTCTCGACGCCATCGGCGCCGCCGTGGCGGTGTTCAGCCTCGACAAGGATGATCACTTTGTGCTGGTCTCTGCCAACGATACCTTTGCCAAGGCGTTCGAGCTGGATGTCCTTGGCAGCATTGGCAAACAGCTGAGCGAGATGTTTCCCCGCTACATCACCAATACCATCGAGCCGCCAATGCACGAGTGTGTGCGCATGCAGACCGGGCTCGAGAGCGAGCTGCCTATCGACAGCCTCTCGCGCACCAGTTGGTGGCGCTTTATTCTCTCCCCGATCATCCCCGAGCAGGCACGGATCAACCGGATCATCGTGACCGCCATCGATATCACTGCCAAAAAGCAGCTGGAAGAGGCGCTCACCACCAGTCGCCGTCGCTTCGAAGCGGTGGTCAACTCCGCCTATGACGGCATCATCAGTGTCAGCAGCGAATCACGCATCGAGCTTATCAATACCGCCGCCTGCGAGATGTTCGGGATCGACGAAAGCTATCTCGGCAAGCGGCTGGAAACCCTGCTGCCACAGCGTTTTCGCGCCAATCACGAGACCTATTTCAAAGCCTTCAGCAGCTCCCCCATCAATTCGCGCCCGATGCATGCCCGCGCTTCGGTGATGGGTCTGCGCCGAGACGGCAGCGAATTTCCGCTGGAGGTGACCATCGCCAAGATCAATCTGGGCCCGACCACCGAGATGACCGCCATCTTGCGGGATATCTCGGAGCGAGCCCGACTGGTGGAGGAGTTGAAGGTTGCCGCCACCACTGATCCCCTGACCGGCATTGCCAACCGGCGCCGCTTCAACGAGCTGGTCAACGCCGAGATGCAACGCTGCCAGCGTTTTGGCCATACCATGAGCCTGCTGCTGATCGATATCGACCACTTCAAGGAAGTCAACGATACCTTTGGCCATCAGCAGGGGGATTTGGCGATCCTAAGTCTGGTGAAACGGATCAGCAAACAGCTGCGGGAGGTGGACATGCTGGGTCGCTGGGGTGGCGAAGAGTTTATCGTGCTGCTGCCGGAAACCTCTCTCGAGCTCGCCTGGGCCAGCGCCGAGCGGATCAGGTTAGCCATCGAATCCCAGCACCATGCACTGGAGGGGGCTCTTGAGATCACCCTCACCATCAGTATCGGGATCAGCGCCAGCAAGAGCAGCCATGACACTGTAGAGAAGATGGTCAGACGAGCCGACACCGCCCTCTATCTGGCCAAAAAGCAGGGGCGCAACTGCTGCCGCAAAGAGGAACCGGAGCCAATCTGATGGCGCACGCCCTTCCCTCTGGTGACACTGCTAACCAGTGCCTGCAGAGATAACCAACCACAACGTACACAAAAAGCAGGCTACTCTCTTCGGTAGCGCTGCTTTTTTCATTCTGCTTTTGGTGCACTTTTCAATCACAACCATCAAGGGGACGGCTAAAGCGCAGTGGGCCGCCATCAGCCAGAGAGAGCCTCACCGACAGCATACCGCCGTTGGGCAATTGCCACTCGAAGAAGTCATCAAATCCGGCAATCGTTACGGCACGGATCACCTTGGCGGCCACACCATGCGCCACCAGCAATATCCGCTCCCCGTGCATGGTCGAAGCAAGTTCTGTTAGTCCCTGCGAGACCCGGGCAATCACCTCATCAATGGTTTCACCACCGGGTGGAGATTCAGCCCAGCGCCGGGTGATATTGCGCGCCCACAGCTCGGGATAGCGTGTTCTTGCCTCTACCTGCGAACAGGCCGACATCCCGCTCACGAAAGGCAGGCACAAGCTCCACAGGCAATCCCAGCTGACGAGACAAGATGGCAGCACTCTCCCTTGTTCGCAGCAGAGGGGATGCCAACAGCCGATCGAACGGCTGCTGTGCCACAACCACCTTCTCAGCCAGACAAGAGAGCTGGCGCACGCCATCGTCATTGAGCCCGATATCCAGCGCGCCCTGATAACGCCCTTCCGCATTGGCCTGCGTCTCGCCATGGCGGATCACCACCAGTTCCATGTTGCACTCCTCTTTCCTGCTATCTGCTTAGTGATTAAACCGCATGCGACTTCCCATTCGGATAACGAGACGACAATCCCCATTCATCTGCGCACCTTAACAATTATTTTAAATCGAGCAATATTACCTAGCTCCCAGTGAAAATAATCTGCAGAACTACGCACACTCATCCGTAAACAAATGGATACACATGACTTTTACATCTAATATGTTCATTTCTCATTCTGAGAAATAAATAGCGAGCCGGGTGATACCATGAGTTGATAGATGGGAAGAATAAACACCCTCATCATAAATACGAGAAGGATAGCGTCATGGGTGTGCTCTTCGAACCCATCGTTTAGCAAAACATCACACAATGTTTTTTGAATATTACTAAGCAGCAAGGGTGAAACATTAAATCCAGCCATCAATAAATTTGATGCGGGCCGTTTACATCACTTTAAATGGGAAAGAAAGTTGGCTGACAAATACAGTTCCCCCTCCAGATTGATGGATCTCTTTTTAATCTCTGCCACATATCTCCCCCAACGCAAAAATATATTACAAGGGGGCTAAGCCCCCTCTCCTTATCAATCAATGGATGGACTGTCTCTTTATTGGGTCGTCACCAACGCCCAGGGGCCGCCTTTGGCGGGATCATCCCCTTGCGTCCACCATTTGGCCTGATAGACGGCGCCCTTGTAGCTCACCTTGCTGCCAGCGGTGTAGACCTTGGTCGCTTCCCAGGCCGGGTTGCCACCGATGGGGGGTTCGCTCGGATCGACCGGCGGTGGAGTCAGTTTGTCCACGATACGCACTTTCGGCCAGTTGGCGTGGGAGCCGTAGAAGTTGGTCACGCACTTCTCGTAATCACCCGGCACCAATGCAGAATAAGCGGTCTGGAAGCCCACCAGCTCGCACTCAAAGGAGTAACCGCCCGGGCGATCCGGATAGTACTTCCAGTTGCCATCCCAGTTGGTGTAGAGCACGTCGGTGGCGCCGTTAAGATTGAGACTGCCATAGGGAGTCTGCTGCCAGCAGGTGTTCTTCTCATCAGCCTTGATCGGGATCTGGTAGTGGTTGGCCAGCCCTTCCCAGTAGCGAATACGGTTGACCGGCTGCCCCTTGTCCTTGTTCTGCTCGCCACACTCGATGCCGCCGTTGATGACGTTGATGGTTGTGCCAAAGCCATAGCCGATACCGGCGTCAGCTTCCCGTTTGGAGGGTACCCAGGTACGATCAATCACGTGCAGCATGGCCGGTTTCGGGGCCTGCGGGGTGAGGAAAAACCAGATGGCAGAAGCGAGGTTAAGCCAGGAGTCCGCCACCAGCCCCGGGTTGTTGAGCAGCACGGAGGCATCGCCATCAAACATCGCCTCGGAGAAGGCACCGTAGTTGAAGTGGTAAGAAAGCTGCTTGGCGCCGCGGCCAAAGTAACCTTGTCCGGTACTACAGGGCCACTTCTTGTTCTGCCAGTCGTTCTGGCCACAGCCGGTGGTATAGCCGGTCTGTCCCTCTGACCAGCCCATCTCCCGCACATGCACCAGCGCCTGTTGCCACTCCTCCAGCCCCAGCGGGTTATCGGAGACGTTCTCCTTGGCAATATGGCCACCGGTCTCCTGAGAGAAGTGGGCAAAGGCGGTCACGATGGATTTTTTACAGATCGCATCAGAATCACGCCCGTCAGTATATTCGCCACAGAACGCAGGGAATTTACCGATGGCTCGCAAGAAGCGGACATAAGTATATTCCGGCGCTGCCATCTGGGTTAAATATTCCCATTCAGATTGGGGAAATACCCGTTCAACCCGTTTTACGTTGTCAGGATTGCTTGCCAGACCCGGTTCAATGGCATCAACGATTTTATTTGACCGGGTCGCCAATGCCTTGGCCCATATTGCATACATGGGATTAGCCGTCTTGGCTTTTTCCATGGCGGCCAGATCCGGGGCCGCAATCACATATCCTCCCGCATTTTGCGGATCGGGTTGAATATTCATGGCTGCACTCATTGCGGCATAGCTTGGCAATGCGCAGGCGGCAGCGATCAGCCAGGCACAACGCTTGGGTTTGAACATGTTTATCGTCCTTGTTTGAATTAATGCGTTCCAAGAGTAGGTGTTTCAACAACTAAATTCACGATGAGAATTAAGAAACAAGCAGAATTTGTGAGCCATTTCACCTTGTGATATTCAGTGCAACTGAAACAAAGAAAAAGAAGCCAAACGAAAACGCCAGAGCGTGATCTTTCGCCCATTTTTAGAACAGTTGAGACGGCCAGGTGGCCTGCCATACGGTCATTGTTCGTGATGAAAAAAATGGCTGACAGGCTCAACCTGTCAGCCATCATCAATGTTCAAGAAAAATGCTCAAAATAGCCGGATGTCAGGCACGCACGGCACGGATCAGGATATTGCGCGGGGTCATGGGTTTGACACAGAACTCCCCCACTTCGACCCGATAGCCCTGCTCTTGCAAAAAGAGCGCGCGATCCAGCGCCAGCCAGATCTCGAGGGGACGGCGAAACAGGTGGCGCACCAGCTCCATGCGGGCGACATCACCAAAGCGGCGCTCCCCGTGTTCCAGCCAGGCGGAATAGTCGAGCCCGGCGGGCAGCACAATCCCTTTGCGTTCAGCAGCCCAAACGCAGAATGCCTCGAAGGTGCCGGTCAGCAGGCTCTTTTGCATATTGGGCACCGGCAGATACTCATCCACCCCGCGCACCTGACGCTGCAGGCAGTCAAACCCGAGTCGCCACACCACTTCCTGCTCGCGCAGGCGGGCGATCCGCGCACCGCCGGTGACCGTCTCCTGTAGCGGCAACTTGAGATCCGCCTTGCTCAACACCAGCTCGCTGGCATTGGCCGCGGCCGACAGCGGGCGATAGTGGCTGGTACGGATCAGGTGGTAACAACAGGGAGAGATGGTCACTCCGCGGGCACTGCGCTCGGCCACCCGCTCCAGCAGATGGGTGTGAAGCTCGCCGCAGGCATGGAGTGCCATAGCGTGATGTTCGGGGGCGATCAGCGCCGCCGACTCGGGGGCAAAGGCATCGGCGCAGGTAAAGGTCATATTGGCGCCATCTCGCTCGGCCAGCAGCCGACCTTCGTCACAAAGCTGCTCTTGCAACTCCAGACTGAGGATCGGAGCCTGTCGATGAAGTGATACCAGCCGCCCAAGGTGGCCCTTACCGGCACACCACTCCAGATAGGGCCCCTGATGGGCCGGCAAACAGGCGGTGAACGACTCGATCTGGGCCTGCTTGCGCCCCGGCATATGCAGTGCCATCTCCTTGCTGCAGGTGATGGGCTCCGGGGTAAACGGGGCAAGTTGGCTAAGTTGCTGCAGCTCGGCTCCCTCGGCAATCCAGGGGGCAAGTAGCGTGCTGAGGGCATCCATATCCGCATCGAGCTCTGCCAACTGGACGAGCGTCAGCCCATTGAGCAACGCCGCCAGTTCGGGCGCCTCATCGGTAAAGGCCATGGTCAGATGATGATATGGCTGATACTGCCACCAGCGTTTGTAGCGGGTGAGCAGTCGATCCAGGTGTTGAAAACATTGAGCAAGCACGAATGCCCCTGCCTTGCAGTCAAAAAGGAGGCTCATTCTAGCGATCCCGCTTCAAATTGCACTCTCAATACCTGACGATCTGTGCCGCACAACAGCACCGCCAACCCTGTGACCCAGGGCAGACCTGACAAAGTGCGGGGTTTTATGCTATATTCCGCCCCCTCTTTCACGCGCCCCGCCCAACGCGGGTCGCTTTACACTAGCTATGGGACCAACAACATGACCATCAACGCCATTCTGCAAGCGCGCGCGGGCGCCAAGTGTGAACTGTGCAGCGCCGAGCAGGCGCTGACCGCCTTCGTGGTGCCTCACTCCCCCGCCAGCGACGATGATCACAGCGTTGCTATCTGTGACACCTGCCGTGGTCAGCTGGAACAACCGGATACCCTGGTGGTCAACCACTGGCGTTGCCTGAGTGACAGCATGTGGAGCCAGGTGCCTGCGGTGCAGGTGATGGCATGGCGCCAGCTCAAAGCGCTCTCCGGCAAGGGTGAGGTGTGGGCTCAGGATCTGCTGGACATGATGTACATGGAAGACGAAGCCAAGGCCTGGGCTGAAGCTGGTATTGCTGACGAAGATGATGACAGCGTACCGACCGTTGACTCCAACGGCGCCGTGCTGCAAGAGGGCGACTCCGTTACCCTGATCAAGGATCTGGACGTGAAAGGCGCCGGTTTTACCGCCAAGCGCGGCACCCTGGTCAAGGGCATCCGTCTGACCAACAACCCGCTTCATATCGAAGGCAAGGTCAACGGCGTGCAGATCGTTCTGGTTGCGGCCTACCTGAAAAAGGCCTAAAGCCAAGGGCGATTGCTCTGCTGTCTACTACCAGAGCACATGCACAACGAAAAAGGATGGCGTCACGCCATCCTTTTTTATACCCGCTTGCCGCAAACGGCCAACTTGAGCCCATAACAGGCCAGCCAAAGCAAAAAGGCGCATCCGGATGGACGCGCCTTCTTTACAGGGCCGATACCGTTAACCGGCAGCGGAAACGGTTACTCAGGAGGAGAGCTTGCCATCCAGCTCGGCAATCTTGGCAGACCAGTAGGCCGGGCCGGTTTCGTGGATATTGTTGCCTTCGGAATCGACCGCAACGGTCACCGGCATATCTTCCACTTCAAACTCGTAGATCGCTTCCATGCCGAGATCGGCAAAAGCCACCACGCGCGCCTTCTTGATGGCCTTGGCCACCAGATAGGCGGCGCCGCCCACCGCCATCAGATAGACGGCCTTGTGCTGCTTGATGCTCTCGACGGTTTTCGGGCCCCGCTCGGATTTGCCGATCATGCCGATAAGGCCGGTTTCACCCAGCATCATGTCGGTGAACTTGTCCATACGGGTGGAGGTGGTGGGGCCTGCCGGGCCGACCACTTCGTCGCGCACCGCATCGACCGGGCCAACGTAATAGATAAAGCGGTTGGTGAAATCGACCCCTTCCGGCAGCCCTTCGCCATTTTTCAGCATGTCGGCGATACGCTTGTGGGCGGCGTCGCGACCGGTGAGGATCTTGCCGGAGAGCAGCACGGTATCACCGCTCTTCCAGCTGGCCAGCTCGGCCTTGGTGATGCCATCGACGTTGACGCGGCGCACGTTGCCACCCGCTTCACGGGTGATCTCCGGCCAGTCACTCAGTTTCGGCGGAGTCAGTTCGGCAGGGCCTGAACCATCCAGCTCGAAGTGAACGTGGCGGGTGGCGGCGCAGTTGGGGATCATCACCACCGGCTTGGAAGCGGCGTGAGTCGGCGCAGATTTCACCTTCACATCCAGCACGGTAGTGAGGCCGCCCAACCCCTGGGCACCGATCCCCAGCTTGTTGACCTTGTCGTAGAGCTCGACCCGCAGCTTCTCTTCAGTGGTTTGCGGGCCACGGGCGATCAGCTCCTGAATGTCGATGTGCTCCATCAGGGCCTCTTTGGCCAGTACCGCCGCTTTCTCGGCGGTACCGCCGATGCCGATGCCCAGCATGCCGGGTGGGCACCAGCCTGCGCCCATGGTCGGCACGGTTTTCAGCACCCACTCGACGATATCGTCAGAGGGGTTGAGCATCACCATCTTGGATTTGTTCTCGGAGCCGCCGCCTTTGGCCGCGATGCTCACTTCCACCTTGTTGCCGGGGATCATGTCGATATGCACCACGGCAGGGGCGTTGTCTTTGGTGTTTTTGCGACTGCCAGCCGGATCGGCCAGCACGGAGGCGCGCAGCGGGTTGTCAGGATTCGTGTAGGCACGACGGGTCCCTTCGTCCACCATCTCCTGCACCGTCATGTCGCTGTCCCACTGGACTTGCATGCCAATTTTGACAAAACAGGTCACGATGCCGGTGTCCTGGCAGAGCGGACGATGACCTTCGGCGGACATGCGGGAGTTGATCAGGATCTGGGCCAGCGCATCTTTGGCGGCCGGGTTGGCCTCACGGTCATACGCCGCTTTGGCAGCCTGAACAAAATCCAACGGGTGGTAATAGGAGATGTACTGGAGGGCATCTGCGATAGAATCGATGAAATCCTGTTTTTTTATAATGCTCATATCATCCTCACTGGTCCTTGTCTCTGCCACGGAGCAGGGCAAGGGCTTCCATATGATGGGCCGTGCTGACGTGCTGGCTAAAAACTATCAACCAGCAAAAAACGAACGACACGGCAGTTTTTTCTTAAGTCACCGACACCTATGATACGCTTGCCCACCAGCACCGACTAGGGTTCGGGAACCAAACTGTTGCCTGTGTAACATAAAATGACGCCAACACTTCATATCCATCATCTAGACCATAGTGCTGAACTCCATCAGCTTTTTGCCCACCTGCAACATCAGCCGTGGGCCATGTTGCTGGAATCGGCGGGGCCACTCGGTGCCGATAACGGCTTTGATATCATCACTGCCGATCCGCTGGCGACCCTCGAAACCCGTGGCGAGGTGACCACTCTGCGTGTCGGAGCGAATATCAGCAAACACCACGAAGATCCCCTCGCCCTGCTGGCCCATACCCAGCAACAGCTGCTGGGGGAGCTGGATCTGTGTGCCACTCACCTACCCTTTATTGGCGGCGCCCTCGGCCTGTTTGGCTATGATCTCGGCCGCCGCTTCGAGCGACTGCCAGTGCAGGCCGCCGCCGATATCGCAGTGCCAGACATGGCGGTGGGTATCTACGACTGGGCGCTGCTGCGCAATGTGGCAACCGGCGACTGGCAACTGGTGCACTGGGGGGATGAAGCGGGCCTTGCCAAGCGGCTGGCCTGGCTTGAGCAACAACAGGCCGCCCCGCTCCCCGCTTTTGCCTTGCAGGGGGAGTGGCAGAGCAATATGAGCCGCGCCGAGTATGGCGAGAAGTTTGCCCGCATTCAGGAATACCTTGCCGCAGGGGATTGCTACCAGATCAACCTGACCCAGCGTTTCAGCGCCCCCTATCAGGGGGATGAGTGGCAGGCCTATTGCCTGCTGGCAACCGCCAACAAGGCCCCCTTCTCTGCCTTTATCCGCTTGCCGGATAGCGCACTGTTGAGCCTCTCTCCCGAACGGTTCCTGCTGCTCGATGGCCGTCATATCGAAACCAAACCCATCAAAGGCACTCGCCCTCGCCACCCCGATCCGGCCACCGATCAGCAAGTCGCGCTGGAGCTGGCACAGGCCGACAAGGACAGATCAGAGAATCTGATGATCGTTGATCTGCTGCGCAACGATATAGGTCGGGTCAGCCGGCCTGGCTCGGTCAGCGTGCCTCATCTCTTTGCGGTGGAGTCGTTTCCAGCGGTACATCATCTGGTCTCCACCATCCACGGTGAGCTGGATGCACGCTGGCAAGGAGTCGATCTGCTGCGCGCCTGTTTCCCGGGTGGCTCCATCACCGGCGCCCCCAAGATCCGCGCCATGGAGATCATCGAAGAGCTGGAGCCCCAGCGCCGCAACGCCTATTGCGGCAGCATCGGCTATCTCAGCCAGCACGGCCGGATGGATACCAGCATCTGCATTCGCACTTTGATCGCCGAAGCGGGTCGTCTGCACTGCTGGGCCGGTGGCGGCATCATCGCCGACTCCGACGCCGACAGCGAATATCAGGAGACTTATGACAAGGTCGCCCGCATCCTACCGCCGCTGTCGGCGCTGTAACCCTCCCCACTGTCTGGCCAACGCACAGGAGAGCTCCCCGCCATGGATCGCCACGAACTGCTGACCCGCTTCCAGTTGCAGCGACCCGCCCCGGCCCATCGCCTCGCCATCGGCGGGCTAAGTCCGGCGGCAGTGTTGATCCCGGTGGTGATGCGCGATGAGGGGCTCAGCGTGTTATTGACCCGGCGCAGCCCACGGCTGCGTCATCATGGGGGGCAGATCAGCTTCCCCGGCGGGCGACAGGATCCCGGCGACGAAAACCTGATTGCCACGGCGCTGCGGGAGACCGAAGAGGAGCTCGGCATTCCGGCCCGACTGATTGAAGTGATCGGCACCCTCAACCCGCTCAATACCGTGTCACGATTCGAGGTGCTGCCGGTGCTGGGGCTGCTCGATGGCAACTATCCCCTCATCCTGAGTCCGGATGAGGTGGATCACGCCTTTGAAGTGCCGCTGACCCATCTGCTGGATCGGCGCAACCACATCCCCCTGACCCTTTCCAGAGGGGGGAAAGCGCACACCATCTACTGGATCCCCTGGCAACAGCACTTTATCTGGGGGGCTACCGCCAGCATGATCAACCAACTAGCCCAGCATCTCGCAAAATAACAATTTACCTACATTTGGCTGAGCAAGATTTAATCATTAACACTAAAATAACGTGCTAATTGATAAACAATAATTGAATTTTTCTTGTTTTGATCACATTTCCATAAGAAAGTGCGGTTTTTCGTGCCGTAAAGATGAATTTGATCAACATTTTTGATTAGAAAAACCGTATCCTTGCGCCGACTTAATAAGAACCACACATTCGGGGTGAGATAGATGTCAAACACAGTCACTGGCACGCAGGGAGTTGCGGCGTCAACAGAGCAAGGGATCCGCTCTACTCAAACCACTCGTTGGGAAAAACGCGACTCTACCTGGGTCATCAGTCTGTTCGGGACCGCGGTTGGCGCGGGGATCCTGTTCCTGCCGATCAACGCGGGTATGGGCGGTTTCTGGCCGCTGGTCGTCATGGCGCTGCTGGTAGGTCCCATGACCTATCTTGCCCACCGTGGTCTGGCCCGCTTCGTGCTCTCCTCCAAAAAGCCAAATGCAGACATCACCGAAGTGGTGGAAGAGCACTTTGGCGTGGGTGCCGGTAAATTAATCACCCTGCTCTACTTCTTCGCCATCTACCCCATCGTGCTGATCTATGGCGTGGGTATCACCAACACCGTGGAAAGCTTTATGGTCAATCAGCTGCAGATGAGTGCCCCACCGCGCTGGATCCTCTCCATCGTGCTGATCATGGGCATGATGTCGGTGATGCTGGCCGGTGAAAAGCTGATGCTGAAAGTGACCGAGCTGCTGGTTTATCCGCTGATCGCCATTCTGGCCGGTATCTCTTTGTACCTCATTCCGGACTGGACCGGTGCCGCGCTGGAGCAAGTGCCCTCTGCCAAGGATTTCGCCACTACCCTGTGGCTGACCATCCCGGTACTGGTTTTCTCCTTCAACCACAGCCCGGCCATCTCCAGCTTCTCTCTGGCCCAGCGCCGCGACCACGGTGATCAGGCTGTCGAGAAAGCCGATGCCATCCTCAAGCGTACCGCCATGGTGCTGCTGGGCTTCGTGATGTTCTTCGTCTTCTCCTGCGTCATGAGCCTGACTCCGGCCCAGCTGGCGGAAGCCAAGGCTCAGAACATCGCCGTGCTCTCCTATCTGGCCAACCAGCATGCCAGCCCCATCATCTCCTACTTCGGTCCGCTGGTTGCGTTCGTCGCCATCGTCTCCTCCTTCTTCGGCCACTATCTGGGTGCCCGTGAAGGTCTGAAGGGGATGATCGTGCAGAACATGCGCAAGTCCGGCAAAGAGCCGAACGCCAAGAAAGTCGAGATGTTCATCATCGCCTTCTTCATCCTGACCCTGTGGGGTACTGCCATTGCCAACCCCTCCATCCTGGGCATGATTGAATCCTTGGGCGGCCCGATCATCGCTACCATCCTGTTCATCATGCCGATGTACGCCATCAAGCGCGTACCGGCTATGGCGAAATATCAGGGCCATATCAGCAACGTCTTCGTTGCAACCATGGGCATGATCGCCATCTCCGCCATCCTCTATCAGCTGGTCGGTTAATCCCCTACCTGCCGCTGATAGCAAAAAGCCAGCCGAACACTCGGCTGGCTTTTTTTATTGCGTTGTCCCGTCCTGAATAGTCTTGCCACTCATCACGCAGTTATTGCAGCCACAGCACCTGAACTCACACAACAACCAAGGAAACAACCCTTATCCGGCAACCACATCATGATGTTTCAGGGCTTCGCACCGAACCTCGACCAACAAAAATGCCAGTCGGGTAAGCGACTGACATCTCTTGCGGAACACTGACAATCTCTGGCTTAGAGTGGCTGTACTTCCAACAGGAATGGCGTGATACCGGTGATTTCAGGAATGCCGATCATCAGCGTATCTTTCTGGCCATTGCTGTTACCCGGCTTCATAGCCAGATAAGCAGTGACACTGGCGTTACGATTGGCAAAATCACGCATCTTTGTTTCCCAAAGCCCCTCATAAATTTTTCCGTCTTTGATATCAGCAGGCCCTGTCAAAGTATTGAAGCTGCACTCCTTCCAGCCAGTCAGCGTCAGCTTGTTCAGACCTGGAGTGTTGGCCTCTGTCTCACCGCTGACAGTACACCCCTCTATAAACTGGATGGTCAGCTTGACTCCCGAGCCATTGTTGCTGCGCTCGGTTTTGAAATCCTGAAACAGTGCGCTCTCCCCAAGGTTGTACCAAGAGTCCGCGTTGATAGGCGCAGTGACCATCGGCTGCAATGCCACTTGGCCGCCCCAATTCTGAATAGTGAGCGCTGAATCGATTTTGGCTTTGACGGGTCGATAATCGAGTACCCAGAGTGACTGGCTGCTTCCCGCCGTATCTGGCACAGACGCCACCTTGACCAACCCATCGACATTGGTATTGGACTTTTGCTCAGCCGAGTCGAAGGTACTGGGTTGGCTTTTGTTCACCAGCAACGACAACGTCAGTGGGTAACCCTCACCTTTATTCAGAGAAGAGAAGCCTTGAGGGAAGGTATAAGTGCTGACTGTGGCACTTCTTTTCTCAGCAATGTTCATCGCCCAACCCGTACCCTCTGTGGACGCCGGATAGACAAGACCGACCGCACGATAACTGTCGTTGACCGGACGGTTGATTAACTGCCCCTGAGCGTCCATCAGGACGGGGAGATAGACGCCAGCCACCGGCAGCGCCCTCGGTTGCGGCTCCGGTGGCGTGGTACCACCACCACTATCTCCGCCACCACCACCGCAACCAACCAAACCTAATGCACCAATAATTGCCCACGAAAGCGTAGTTTTTTTCATTATTTAATCTCGTTTTTTAGCCTGAACCTTATTATTCCGCAGCTATTTTAACGGGGCAGCACCCGCACTGTCTGTCGGCTATTTGTAACCAAACATTTCATCAAAATGAATGTTTTCTTGCGCACTCCTCTCCTCAACACATTTAGGCCCGCTGATATAAAAAGCCCCTCACAGAGAGGGGCTGAATCGAAAAATCGAGCTACCGGCTCACGCCTCGCTGCTGGGCAGCGCGGAAGGTTCCAGCAGGGTTTCATCTTCGGCCATGCAAGCTGCGGCGGTGAACAACACGTCGGTGGAGCTGTTCAGCGCTGTCTCGGCAGAATCCTGCAGCACGCCGATGATAAAGCCGACGGCTACCACCTGCATGGCGATGTCATTGCTGATGCCAAACAGGCTGCAGGCCAGCGGGATCAGCAGCAAGGAGCCGCCCGCCACACCGGAGGCGCCACAGGCACTGATGGTGGCGACCACGGAGAGCAGAATGGCCGTTGCCAGGTCCACTTCCATCCCCAGGGTATGTACCGCCGCCATGGCCAGCACAGTGATGGTGATGGCCGCACCTGCCATGTTGATGGTGGCACCCAGCGGGATGGAGACAGCGTAGGTATCTTTGGGCAGGCGCAGTTTTTCACACAGCGCCATGTTGACCGGAATGTTGGCGGCAGAGCTGCGGGTAAAGAAGGCGGTCACGCCGCTCTCTTTGAGGCAGGTCAGCACCAGCGGATAGGGGTTGCGCTTGATCTTCCAGAAGACGATCAATGGGTTGACCACAAAGGCGATAAACAGCATGCAGCCGATCAGCACCACCAGCAGTTGAGCATAGCCAAACAGGGCATCGAAGCCGGTCTCTGCCAGAGTGGAGGCAACCAGACCCAGGATCCCGAGCGGAGCACAGCGGATCACCGCTTTCACGATGGCGGAGACACCGTGAGACAGGTCAGTGATCAGCGCCTTGGTGCTCTCGTTGGCATGGCGCATGGCGATACCCAGACCGATGGCCCACGCAAGGATCCCGATATAGTTGGCATCCATCAACGCCTTGACCGGGTTGGTCACCACGTTGAACAGCAGGGTCTGCAGTACCTCGGTGATCCCGCCGGGCGGGGTGATCTCGGCAGTATTGGCCACCAGATGGAGGTTGGAGGGGAACAGGAAGCTGGCAATCACCGCGACCACGGCCGCAGAGAAAGTACCAAACAGGTAGAGCGCCAGCAGCGGGCGAATATTGGTCTTCTGACCCTGCTTGTGACCAATGATGGCCGCCATCACCAGTACGAATACCAGCAGCGGAGCTACCGCTTTCAGTGCACCAACGAACAGACTGCCAAGCAGACCTGCCGTTTTCGCCCACTCGGGCGCAAACAGTGCCAGCAAGATACCGAATACCAGACCAACCAGGATCTGGCTGACCAGACTGGTGCTATTGACCAGCCGAAGGAGGGGGTGTTGTTGTGTCATCAAAAAAGTCCCTAAGCACCGTAGTGCATGAATCATGAGTCCTGTCTGCAACCACTCATCGGGAGACCCCTGTCGCCCGAATGTGGTGTCTGTGGCCAGCCTTCTGTCGGGCCGATCCGCCAGTCACCGGATTGCATGACGGAATATCCCATTCGCCATCTTTTTTTTCCAGAGACTCACCAAAAAATATCCCGTTTCCATCACAAAAAACCGCAACAAAACCTTAACCACAGCGCAACCACCCATTTTTGTACGTTTTATCGACACTCTCTACCCTTGCCCTCACGACCATTCCTGTGTCATCCGTGACCGGCGTCGCTGTGCTATCATCCCCCATTTGCCGCGGAGCCTTGCCATGATCCCATCCCTGCTCAACCAATATTTTGGTTTCTCCGCACTCAGACCTGGTCAGGAGGCGGTGATCAGCCGGGTGCTGGTTGGTCAGAGTGCCGCCGCCATCTTTCCCACCGGCTCCGGCAAGTCGCTCTGTTATCAACTGCCTGCCCTCGCCCTGCCTCACCTGACCCTGGTTATATCGCCGCTGCTGGCGCTGATGCACGATCAACTCGCCTT
Source organism: Aeromonas sp. 96A (assembly GCF_051919165.1). Taxonomy (NCBI): domain Bacteria; kingdom Pseudomonadati; phylum Pseudomonadota; class Gammaproteobacteria; order Aeromonadales; family Aeromonadaceae; genus Aeromonas; species Aeromonas sp. 96A. Next base: position 632,907 of record NZ_JBQBFE010000001.1, read on the forward strand.
CCTTAAAAGCAAGGGAATAAGCGCCGCTACCCTCGACTCTAGCCAGAACCCGGAGGAGAGCCGACGAGTGATGCAGCAGGCGCTGGATGGCCAGCTCAAGATCCTGATGATCTCGGTGGAGCGCCTCAAGAACGAGCGCTTTCGCCGCTTTATCCAGCAAGTGCCGCTCTCGTTGCTGGTCGTCGATGAGGCGCACTGTATCTCGGAGTGGGGCCACAACTTTCGCCCCGACTACCTCAAGCTGCCGAGCTATCGCCATGACCTGAAGATCCCGCAGGTATTGCTGCTGACCGCTACCGCCACGCCGGCGGTGATTCAGGATATGCAGACCAAATTCGGCATCGCGCCAGAGGGGGTCGTGGTCACCGGTTTCTACCGCCCCAATCTTGATCTGGCGGTCATTCCCCTGGCGCCCGACGCGCGGGATGGCTGGCTCGCGCAGGAGTTGGCCAACGATCCGGCGGCCCCCACCATCGTCTACGTCACCTTGCAACACACCGCCGAAGCCTGTGCCGAGCAACTCGTTAGAGAAGGGATCAACGCCCGTGCCTATCATGCCGGACTCGACTCGGCGCTGCGCAGCCAGATCCAGCACGACTTCATGGCGGGCAAGGTGGCTTGCATCGTCGCTACCATCGCCTTTGGCATGGGGATCGACAAAGCGGATATCCGGCGAGTCATTCACTACGATCTGCCCAAATCCATCGAGAACTACAGCCAGGAGATTGGCCGCGCCGGACGGGATGGCCAGCCATCGCACTGTATTGTGCTGGCCAACCAGAGCCAGCTGCCGGTGCTGGAGAACTTCGTCTACGGCGATACGCCGGATTTGAGTGCCATCCTCCAGCTCCTTGCCATCATCAAGCAGAGCGGGAACGAGTGGGAATTCACCCTGCTGCGCCTATCCAACGACACCAATATACGCCAGTTGCCCCTTAAAACCCTGCTGGTCTATCTGGAGATGGCGGGCATCATCACCCCGGCCTACAGCTACTACGCAGATTACCGCTTCAAGTTTGTGCTGGATAAAGGCGAGATAGTGAGCCGCTTCAATCCGGAACGCCGCCAGTTTCTGGAGCAGCTGTTCGCCTGTGCCCCGCAAGCCCGCAGTTGGTGCACCATGGACTTTGACGCCCTCTGGCAGGGCTATCAGGGGGAGCGACAGCGGGCGGTTGCGGCGCTCGACTACCTGCAGCAGCAAGGCTGGATCGAGCTTGAAAGCAAGCAGATGACCGAGGTCTACCGGATCACCCGTCAGGAATGGGACAACGAGCAGGAAGCAAATGCCCTGCATGCCCTGTTCCTGCAAAAAGAGCAGAGCGAGCTGGCCAGACTGCAAGCCATGCTCGACTTTTTCACCTCGGATGAGTGCCTGAGTCACCGCCTCGCACGCTATTTTGCCGATGAGGTGGCGCCGGTTCATTGTGGCCACTGTTCGGTTTGTCGCGGCGAGGTGGCACATCTTCCTCCCCTGCCCCAACTGACCATGCCAAACGAGGCGGGGATCCGCGCCTGGTGCGATCCGCTCATTGCCAAGACAGGTTCGGTGGATGCTCGTGTTCTGGCCCGTTTTTTGTGTGGTATCGCCACACCGCTGACCAGCCGGGTCAAGGCCAAATCGCTGGCAGGCGCAGGCCAGTTGGCCGCCCACCCGTTTGCCCGCGTCCTCGCGGCAGTGCAACAAGCCTACCCTTGATAGATGAGTGCTGGCGGCGTCAATAGCCACCAGCAGAAACAAGCGTTTACAGACACAGAAAAAGAAGACCCTCGCGGTTGCGAGGGTCAAGCCAACGGAAACGTGCTTAAACAGAGCTTGGTGAGGCAACAGTCAACTCTCTTGCTAAAGCATCTTGCTGCTCACACCTCGCCAATCTAGGGCACTCAAAATGTAGCGTCAATGTAAAAATTAGAGCTAAAACTCCAAACAAAGTGATTTACGTTGACGTTCACGTAATGACATTCTCATCCATAACCCCGCCAACCCGCAGCCCCATTGCCTTTCGTCAAACTCCTTAATCTTTTCGCAATAAGTTCCCTGTTTCCCATAAACATTTATTTTTTATGTCTTTGACATTTACCTCACTATCGTGGCAAAAATAATTTAACAGTCAGTAACATAGCGGTGTTGTTGACTGACCCTCCCCGCACAAGGATCGGGCAGGTTTCTTCAGAATTTAACCTATCAACCGTGATGGATTACTGGAGTCTGTTGACTAGGCTTTAAAAGCGCACAACACAAAAGCAGTCATCCACTTTTTTCAGGGTAAGCGACTATAACGAGGGCAAAGTTATGGGCATATTCGAGCATTACCAACAGCGATATGAAAAAGCGAGAGAAGAGGAATATACCATCCAGGAGTTCCTGGATATGTGTAAGCAGGACAAAGCCTGCTACGCCTCCGCAGCCGAACGTCTGCTGACCGCCATTGGTGAGCCGGAGATGGTAGACACCTCAGCCAACCCCAGACTGAGCCGACTCTTCTCCAACCGCGTCGTGGCACGCTATCCCGCCTTCAAGGATTTCTACGGGATGGAAGAGGCCATCGAACAGATCGTCTCCTACCTCAAACACTCCGCCCAGGGGCTGGAGGAGAAGAAACAGATCCTCTATCTGCTGGGCCCCGTTGGCGGCGGTAAATCCTCGCTGGCAGAGAAACTCAAATCCCTGATGCAGAGGGTGCCCATCTATCGCATCAAGGGCTCACCAGTCAATGATCACCCCTTCTGCCTGTTCGATATCGAAGAGGATGGGGAGATCCTGGAGAAAGAGTACGGCATCCCGCGCCGTTACCTGCGTCCCATCATGTCCCCCTGGGTGGCCAAACGCCTGCACGAGTTTGGCGGCGACATCACCAAGTTCAAGGTGGAGAAGGTCAACCCCTCCATTCTCGATCAGATTGCCATTGCCAAAACGGAACCGGGTGATGACAACAACCAGGATATCTCCTCACTGGTCGGCAAGGTAGACATCCGCATGCTGGAGCACTTCGCCCAGGATGACGCCGATGCCTACTCCTACTCAGGCGCGCTGTGTAAAGCGAACCAGGGGGTGATGGAGTTTGTCGAGATGTTCAAAGCCCCCATCAAGGTGCTGCACCCGCTGCTGACAGCGACCCAGGAGGGTAACTACAACGGTACCGAAGGGCTCTCCGCCCTCCCCTTTGACGGCATTCTGCTGGCCCACTCCAACGAATCCGAGTGGCAGCAGTTCCGCAACAACAAGAACAACGAGGCCTTCCTCGACCGGGTCTACATCGTCAAGGTGCCTTACTGCCTGCGGGTGTCGGAGGAGGTGAAGATCTACGAGAAGCTGCTGATCAACAGCGAGCTGACCGAGGCCAAATGCGCTCCGGGCACCCTCGAGCTGCTGGGCCAGTTCTCGGTACTGTCACGGCTGAAAGAGCCGGAAAACTCCAGCATCTACTCCAAGATGCGGGTCTATGATGGCGAAAGCCTGAAAGACACCGATCCCAAAGCGAAGAGCTATCAGGAGTATCGCGACTACGCAGGTGTGGACGAGGGGATGAATGGTCTCTCTACTCGCTTTGCGTTCAAGATCCTCTCCCGCGTCTTCAACTTCGACCACGCGGAAGTGGCCGCCAACCCGGTGCATCTCTTCTATGTGCTGGAGCAGCAGATCGAGCGCGAGCAGTTCCCGCAAGAGCTGCACGATCGCTACCTTGAGTTCATCAAGGGTTATCTGACTCCGCGTTATGTGGAGTTCATCGGCAAGGAGATCCAGACCGCCTATCTCGAGTCCTACTCCGAGTACGGTCAGAACATCTTCGATCGCTACGTCACCTACGCCGACTTCTGGATCCAGGATCAGGAGTACCGTGACCCCGAAACCGGCCAGCTGTTTGACAGAGCGTCCCTCAACAGCGAGCTGGAGAAAATTGAAAAACCCGCCGGGATCAGCAACCCGAAGGATTTCCGTAACGAAATCGTCAACTTCGTGCTGCGTGCCCGGGCCAACAATGCAGGCCGTAACCCCAACTGGACCAGTTACGAGAAGCTGCGCACCGTGATCGAGAAGAAGATGTTCTCCAACACGGAAGAGCTGCTGCCGGTTATCTCCTTCAACAGCAAAACCTCGGCCGAGGAGCAGAAGAAGCACGATAACTTTGTCGAACGGATGATGGAGAAAGGCTACACCCGTAAACAGGTGCGACTGCTCTCCGAATGGTATCTCAGGGTACGCAAGTCATCCTGACCCTGACTGTTCAAGGGGGAGTTATGGCGCATTTTATCGACCGCAGGCTCAACGGCAAAAACAAAAGCGCTGTCAATCGGCAGCGCTTCATCCGCCGCTACAAGAAGCAGATAAAACAAGCGGTCTCGGATGCTGTCTCCAAGCGCAGCATTCAGGACGTAGACAAGGGCGAGAGCATCAGCATCCCGACCAAGGATATCGGCGAGCCCCATTTTCATCAGGGGCACGGCGGTAAACGGGAGATGGTGCATCCCGGCAATGACCAGTTCGTCTCCGGCGACAAGATTGACCGCCCCAAAGGAGGGGGCGGTGGACAGGGTTCCGGCGAGGGACAAGCATCCAATCAGGGTGAAGGTGCCGATGATTTCGTGTTCCAGATCTCCAAGGATGAGTATCTCGATCTGCTGTTTGAAGATCTGGAGCTACCCAGGCTGCAGAAAACCCAGCTCAATCAGCTGATGGAGGTGAAAACCTATCGGGCGGGCTACACCTCAAACGGGGTGCCCGCCAACATCAACGTGGTGCGTTCCCTGCAAAATTCGCTGGCGCGGCGCATGGCGCTGCAAGCGGGCAAGAAACGCCAACTGCATGAACTGGAAGATCGGCTGGCTCTGCTGGCCAACGATCCCAACGAGCACTTTGCCGAAATCGCCCTGCTCGAGAAGGAGATCAGGGAGCTGAAACGGCGGATCGACGCGGTGCCCTTTATCGACACCTTCGATCTCAAGTTCAACAACTTCGTCAAACGGCCCGTCCCCTCCAGCCAGGCGGTGATGTTCTGCCTGATGGACGTCTCGGGCTCCATGGATCAGGCCACCAAGGAGATGGCCAAGCGTTTCTATATCCTGCTCTATCTGTTCCTCAGCCGGACCTACAAGAACGTTGAGGTTGTTTACATCCGCCACCATACCCAGGCCAAGGAGGTGGACGAGCACGAGTTCTTCTACTCCCAGGAGACAGGCGGCACCATCGTCTCCAGCGCCCTCAAGATGATGAATGACATCATCAATGAGCGTTATCCCGCCAACCAGTGGAACATCTATGCGGCGCAGGCATCGGATGGTGACAACTGGGCTGATGACTCACCGCAGTGCCGTGAAATTCTGGCGCGGGACATCATGCCAAGGGTGCGGTACTACTCCTACATCGAGATCACCACCCGTGCCCACCAGACCCTGTGGCACGAATATGAGTCGGTAGCCAGCCAGTTCCCCCACTTTGCAATGGAGCACATTCGCAAGGTCGAGGATATCTATCCGGTGTTCCGCGAGCTGTTCAAGAAACAAGCGGCGTGAGGAGGTCACATGATCGAAACAGAAAAACGTGTAGCGCCACTAGATGACGGACCAGACTGGAACTTCGATCTGCTGGAGACCTATCACCAGGAGATCGCCCGGGTCGCCCGTTTCTACAAGCTGGATACCTACCCCAACCAGATCGAGGTGATCACCGCCGAACAGATGATGGATGCCTACTCCAGCGTCGGCATGCCCATCGGCTATCAACACTGGTCGTTCGGCAAGCGCTTTATCCATACCGAGCGCAACTACAAGCGCGGCCAGATGGGGCTGGCCTACGAGATCGTCATCAACTCCGATCCCTGCATCGCCTACCTGATGGAGGAGAACACCATGCCGATGCAGGCGCTGGTGATGGCACACGCCTGCTACGGTCACAACTCCTTCTTCAAGAACAACTACCTGTTCAAGGCCTGGACCGATGCCTCTTCCATCATCGACTACCTGCTGTTCGCCAAGAACTACATCACCCAGTGTGAAGAGAAGCATGGCATCGAGGCAGTGGAGCAGCTGCTCGACTCCTGCCATGCCCTGATGAACTTCGGGGTGGATCGCTACAAGCGTCCCCAGAAGATCTCGATGGCCGAGGAGAAGCGGCGTCAGAAGGCGCGGGAAGATTATCTGCAGACTCAGGTCAACGAGCTGTGGCGAACCCTGCCCAAGCAGCATAAAGCCGCGGGTGTGGAGGACAGGCGCTACCCCGCCGAGCCCCAGGAGAACATTCTCTACTTCATCGAGAAGAATGCCCCCTTGCTGGAGCCTTGGCAGCGGGAAGTGGTACGCATCGTGCGCAAGATAAGCCAGTATTTCTATCCACAAAAGCAGACTCAGGTGATGAACGAGGGGTGGGCCACCTTCTGGCACTACACCATCCTCAATCACCTCTATGACGAGGGCAAGCTGAGCGATCGCTTCATGATGGAGGTGTTGCACAGCCACACCAACGTGGTCTATCAACCGGCCTACAACAGCCGCTACTACTCGGGGCTCAACCCCTATGCGCTGGGGTTTGCCATGTTTACTGACCTGCGCCGCATCTGCGAGAACCCGACCGAAGAAGATAGATACTGGTTCCCCGACTATGCCGGCAGCAACTGGGTCGAAACCCTCCACTTTGCCATGCAGAACTTCAAGGACGAGAGCTTTATCAGCCAGTTCTTAAGCCCGAAAGTGATGCGGGATATGAAGCTGTTCGCCATTGATGACGACGATCTGAAGAACTATCTGAAGGTCTCCGCTATCCACAATGACGAGGGGTACCGTCAGGTGCGCAATACCCTGTCAGCCCAGTACAACCTGAGCAATTTGGAGCCCAATATTCAGGTCTATAACGTGGCAGTAAAAGGGGATCGCTCCCTTACCTTGCGCTATGTTCCCCACAACCGCATCCCTCTTGGTGACTCACGCCACGAGGTGCTCAAACACCTGCATCAGCTGTGGGGATTCGACGTGGTGCTGGAGCAGGATAACGGCGATCTACCCGCAGATATCATTGGCCGCTGCCCGGAGCGCAAGCCAGGTATCTAAGCTTACCACCTCGCAAATGGCCCACTTCGGTGGGCCATTTTTTCGGCCTTCGCCTCTGCCTGCATCATCACAGCACCACCTGAATAACCCGAACAAACCACAACATAGAAAGAGGCCCGCATGGGGTGCGGGCCTCGTTGTCTTGCGGTCAATCTGCAGCGGTTATCAGTAGAAAGTCTGCTGCTCTGCGGCCATTGCCTTGAGGCGGGCACAGGGGGCAAACCGATCGCCATGGCGCTTCTGATAATACTCCAGACGGCCAACCAGATGATCAATTCCTAAGGTGTCCATGTAGCGGAACGGGCCGCCAAGGAAAGGCGGGAAACCGATGCCGAAGATGGCGCCGATATCGCCATCACGGGCCGACGCCACCACTCCGCTATCCAGCGCCATGGCCGCTTCGTTGAGCATCAGCAGCACGCAGCGCTCGGCGATCTCCTTACGGGCCAGCTTGGCAGAAGGCTTGATGCCGAGCACGCCATAGACGCTTTCATCCACCGTCTTCTTGCCCTCTTTGCCGGTCAGCTTGTTACGCGGTGCTGCCTTGCCATAGAGATAGAAGCCCTTGCCGTTCTTGCGCCCCTTGCGATCATTTTGCAGCAGTTTGTCGAACGCCTTGGGCGCCTGGAACTGCTCGCCGCCCAGCTCTTTCTCGAGAATGGGGGAGATCTTGGCCCCTACATCGATCCCCACCTCGTCCAGCAAGGTGATGGGGCCAACCGGGAAGCCAAAGTCGAGCAGGGCGCTATCCAGAACTTCCACTGGCTCCCCTTCCAGCACCAATCGCGCCGCTTCATTCATATAGGGGGCCAGGATGCGATTGACGTAGAAACCGGCTTCGTCCTTCACCACGATGGGCGTTTTGCCCTGGGCACGGGCAAAAGCCAGGGTGGTAGCGACCGTCTCGGCACTGGTGCCAGCGTGGGGGATGATCTCCGCCAGCGGCATCTTGTCCACCGGGCTGAAGTAGTGCAGCCCCACGACTCGCTCTGGGTGCGCCGCCTCTGCCGCAATCTGGTTGATGGGCAGGGAGGAGGTGTTGGAGGCAAACACTGTGTGCTCACCGCACTCACGCTCCACGTCCTTCACCATCTGGTGTTTGAGATTGAGATCTTCAAACACCGCCTCAACCACCATGTCCACCCGGTGGAAACCGGAGTAGTCGAGGGTACCGGTCAGCAGGCTCATCTGTTTTTCCAGCTCGCTGCGCAGAATGTGACGACGCTTGAGCTTCTTGGCCAGAATGTCGTAGCTGTAGCGCAGGGCATTGCCGATCCCGGCGCTTGCCACATCCTTGATCCGCACCGGCACGCCCGCCTTGGTGGCAGTGACGAATGCTATGCCGCCCCCCATCAGACCACCGCCCAGCACGGCCGCGTGGCCCACCTTGCGCGGCTCGGCCCCCTGATAGGTGACCTCTTTCTTCATCTCGGTGGTGGCAAAGAAGATGGAACGCAGAGCGGCAGACTCGGCAGTCATCACCAGCTCGCCAAAGTGGCGGGATTCAGCGGCCAGACCGGCTTTCATTCCCTCCTCCACGCCGATGCGCACAACATCCAGGATCCGCTCCGGCGCCGGGTAGTTGCCACGGGTCTTGGCTTTCACCCCCTTGCTGGCCTGATCGAACAGCACCTTGCGGCCCAGCTTGTTGGTCTCCAGCACCTTGCCCTGCAGATCACGCTTCAACTGATGGCGCGGTTTGCCCTTCTTGGCCAGCTTGATGGCAGCATCCAGCAAGATTGACGGCGGCACCACATCGTCCACCAGCCCCAATTTTTTGGCCTGTTTGGCCCGGACCTGCTTGCCGGTCAGCATCAGATCCAGCGCCTTGGCCACCCCGATGAGGCGCGGCAGACGCTGGGTACCGCCAGAGCCCGGCAGCAGACCGAGCTGAACTTCCGGCAATCCCAGCACAGATTTGCCATGATCGGTCACCACCCGGCCATGACAGGCCAGCGCCAGCTCCAACCCGCCACCGAGGCAGGGGCCATGAATGGCGGCGATCACCGGAATGGTCAGCCCCTCGATCTCGGCGAAAATCTCCTGCCCTTCCCGAGACAGGGTCTCGGCATCCTTGGCACTGGTACAGGCGGCCAGCATGGTGATGTCAGCGCCAGCGATGAAGGAGTCCTTTTTGCCGGAGGTGATCACCAGCCCGATCAAATCCTTGTTGCGTTTTACCTCGTCCAGTACGGAGCGGATCTCCTCGACAAAGGCGGCCTTGAGGGTATTCATGCTCTCGCCCGGCACATCCATGGTGAGGATGCCGATGCCATCTTTACGAACATCCAGGGAAAAAGTCTTAGCGCTCATCATTCAACCTCCAACACCATAGCCACGCCCAATCCACCCGCCGCGCAGGCGGTGTTGAGCCCCAATCCCCCGCCGCGACGACGCAGCTCGTGCAGGGTCTGGGTGATCATCCGCGCACCGGTCGCGGCAAAGGGGTGGCCATAGGCCAGCGAACCGCCGAGGACATTGAACTTCTCCATGTCCACCTCGCCGATAGCCTGTTCGCGGCCCAGCTTTTCACGGGCAAACTCGTGGCTGGCAAACATCTTGAGGTTGGCCAGAGTCTGGGCGGCAAAGGCTTCGTGCATGTCGATCAGGGTCAGATCGCTGAGCGTGATACCGGCTCTGTCCAGCGCCAGCGGCGTGGCGTAGGAGGGCCCCATCAGCATGTCTTGCCAGACATCGATGGCCGAGAAGGCGAAGCTGCGGATATAACCAAGCGGCTCGAGGCCCAGCTCTTTCGCCCGACCTTCCCGCATCAGCAACACGGCGGCAGCGCCGTCAGTGAGCGGGGTGGCGTTGGCCGCCGTCACTGTGCCATGAACCCGGTCAAACACCGGCTTGAGCTTGGCGTAGCTCGCGAGATCCGAGCTTTCACGGATATTGTTGTCCCGCTCCAGCGGTGACTTGTAAGGCGGTACATGAGCGGTAAACACCTCGCCGCTGAGCTTGCCATCAGCCCAAGCCTGCGCGGCCAGGGTGTGGGAGCGATGAGCCAGCGCATCTTGCGCCTCGCGGCTGATCTGGTGGCTCTTGGCCATCTGCTCAGCGGTCTGTCCCATGGAGAGACCGGTCGAATATTCCGCCACGGCAGGCGGTACCGGCAGCAGATCCTTGACCCTCAATGTCCGCAGAATATTGAAGCGCTGCTGCAGATTGCGCGCCTTGTTGAGATCCACCAGGGCGCGGGCCAGCTTCTTGCTCACCCCGATGGGCAGCACGGAAGAGGAGTCAGCGCCGCCGGCGATGGCGATGTCTACGGTACCGGCCATGATGGATTCGGTGACGTTGGCCACCGCCTGAAAACTGGTGGCGCAAGCGCGGGAGACGCTATAGGCATCGGTATTGACGCTCATGCCGGTACCGAGCACGATCTCGCGGGCAATGTTGGGGGCTTCCGGCATCTGAACCACCTGACCAAACACCAGCTGGTCGATAAGCTTGGGATCGAGATCGGTACGGGCGAGCATCTCGCTCACCACCAGTTTGCCGAGATCGACTGCAGGCACGCCATGAAAGGCGGTAGCCTGCTTGGCAAAGGGGGTACGCAGCCCCGCCACGACGGCAATCCGTTCGCCCTGGCGAGTCGTCAGTTTCAATGGCTGTTTCATCCTGGCTCCTTGGTTTAAAAGGCAGAGGTCTGACCTCATTGCGCCACATCTTAACAATCCAATCACAAGTTTCATACAGCTGATTGAAACTAAATTAAGCACGGCAAGCCCCCTTTGCTCGCCCTTGGGGAGCAACTGGAGTATAAAAAGATCAACTTCCATAAAAACAACGGGTTTATCGCATGGCAGCGGCCGAGTTCAGAGCGCTTAGGGACTATCTTGGCAGTCAGATCCTGGGGCAGGAGGAGCTAATAGAAGGGCTCCTGATTGCCCTGTTATGTGAAGGACATGTGTTAATCGAAGGGGCTCCCGGGCTGGCCAAAACCCGCGCCGTCAAGGCGCTCGCTGGCGCCGTCGAAGGACGCTTTGCCCGTATCCAGTTCACCCCCGACCTTCTGCCTGCCGATCTCACCGGCAGCGAGGTGTTTCACCCGCAGGATGCCAGTTTTGTATTCCAACCCGGCCCCCTCTTCAACCATCTGGTGCTGGCGGACGAGATCAACCGGGCACCGGCCAAGGTGCAATCAGCGCTGCTGGAGGCCATGGCCGAACATCAGATCACCGTAGGCAAAAAGAGCTGGCGACTGCCGCCTCTCTTTATGGTCGCCGCCACCCAGAACCCCATCGAGCAGGAGGGTACCTATCCCCTGCCGGAAGCCCAGCTAGACCGCTTTTTGCTCAAGCTGATGGTGGATTACCCGAGTCCCACCATGGAGCTCGCCATCTTGCAGCTCAACGCCAGCGGCGAACAGCTTGGCGCAGCGCCAGTGACCCTGAGTCAGACCACCTTGCAAGGTGCTCGCAGCGAAGTGCTGGCGGTCACCATGCAAAGCAGACTGGAGCACTATCTGGTGGAGCTGGTCTGCGCTACCCGCCCGGGCAGCGGCCTTTGCCCTGCCCTCGAGCCATTGATTGCCGTGGGGGCCAGCCCTCGGGCTACGCTGGGGCTGGCTCGCTCCGCCCGCGCCCGAGCCTGGCTTGCCGGAAGAGATTATGTGCTGCCGGAAGATATTCAGCTGCAAGCCTATCCGGTGCTGCGCCACCGCCTTATCCCCAGCTATCAGGCACTGGCCGACAATCTGGATAACGATATCCTGATCGCCCAACTGCTGGATCAGGTGCCATGCCCCTAGAACCCGGTCTGCATCCCGATATCGCCCTGTCGCTGCCACGGCTGCTCAATATCCGGCTCTGGGCCAAGGCCAAGAAGCCACCTCACGCTGGCAGAAGCAGCAGCGAACGCGGCAAACCGGGCCGATCTCCCGGACTCACGTTTCGAGAGCTGCGCGCCTATCAGGCTGGTGACGAGGTACGCCATATCGACTGGCGAGTGACCGCACGCCTCGGTCGTCCCTATACCCGCCTCTATAGCGAGGAGCTCGATCAGGCGCACTGGCTGCTGCTCGATCTCTCTCCCGCCATGTATTTCGGCTCCACGCTGCAGCTCAAGGCACGACTGGGGTGCGAGCTGGCGGCCGCCCTGATCTGGCAAGGGGGGAAGCAGCACAACACCCTGATCTGCCACGGGCTTATCCCCCATCACCAGAGCCAGCGCGGCAGCGTGCTGCCCCTGCTCGAATCCCTCTGCCATAACTATCAGCAAGGACTGGCCCGCCGGGCGCTTTCTCACTCACTGGCCGATACCTTGTCCGGCGTGAAGCTGCCTCACGGAGCCAAGCTGACGATCATCACCGATCACAGACCCTGTGAGTCGGCGCTCTGTCAGCAGTTGCAACTGCTCTCGCGGTACCACGATATTCACTATTGGCAGATCCGTGACCCCCTCGAGGCTGCCCTTCCCCCTGATGGCCAGCTGCCGGTGGCCATTGATCGGCCAGGGCAACACTATCAGGGCTGGCTGGATGGGGGCCATGCCGGTTTCTCCCGCCGCTACCGGCAAGCCGCCGAGCAGCAGCTGGCCCACGGCAGGCGGCAGCTGTTGCCATTGGTGCAGCGCCTCTATCTGCTCGATAACAGCCAGACGCTGCAACAGCAGTGGCAGGAGGGGTTATGTCATCAGGGATGAGCTCGCCCGCCGAACTCGACAGCGCCAGTCCCGCCTCCGAGGCCATCACTCCGCCGCTGGCCGCCCTGATGCGAGACATCCACCCGGGGCCGGATCTGATTGAACAGAGTCTTGACCCCAGAGTGCAGGCGCTATTGTGGCTATTGATCGCAGGGTTATTGCTGCTGCTGATCGTCCTGATTGCCCGCAGGGTGATACGTTACCGCCGCTGGTGTCGTCAGCTGGAGGGAGATCCGGCACTACTGGTGGCACGCATACAGGAGGCCCTGCGTCATGAAGCACTGCAACGCTGGCCCGAGGCGCGCCAGCTGCAGGGAGAGGCGTGGCTCGCCTTCGTCGATCGTCACGGCGGCAGCGATTTCAGCCAGTTCTCGTCTCACTGGAGCAGTTGGCTCTATGGCAGCCAGAACCCGACTCGCGAGCAGAGCGAACAGCTTCGGCAACATTATCGCCGCTGGGGTAAGAGCCTCTTCTTGCAACGCTATCCCCGCTTGAAGCGTAAAGCCGCGCGGAGGCAGCCATGATCCTGGCCTGGCCCTGGTTTGCGCTGGCGATGGTGCTGCCCTTGCTGGTGCGCTTCGGCTTGCCACCCCTGCGCCGCGGTTATCTGGCTCATCCCGGGTTTGCGCTGCTGCGCCCTCAGGCCGGATTGCCGCTCTGGCGCACCATGCTGCTCTGGTGCGCTCTTATTCTCGCCCTCTGCCGCCCCCAGTGGTGGGGGGAACCGGTTATCCAATATGAAGGGAGTCGGGATCTGCTGCTGGCGGTGGATCTGTCAGACAGCATGCGCACCCCTGATATGCTCGATAACGGCGAGCAGCAAGCACGGCTGACTGCGGTGCGCCAGCAGATCAAGGCGCTGCTCGCCAAACGGGCCGGAGACAGGGTGGGCCTCATCGTCTTTGCCGATCACGCCTATCTGCTCTCTCCCCTCACTCAGGAGATCCCTGCGTTGTTGACCTTGAGCGACGAGCTCGATTTTGATCTGGTCGGCCGAACCACCGCCCTTGGCGAAGCAATCCAGCTGGCACGTCAGCATGGGGATCCGGGTCGCCCCACCGCCCTGCTGCTGGTCACTGATGGCCGCAATACCGCAGGCAATGCCGACCCGCTGCAGGAGGCCAAACTCGCCGCGGCACAGGGAATAAGGATCTACACGCTGGGGGTCGGGGCCGATCCCGATACCTTTATCCAACCCTACGATGAGGCGGGCAGCGGTCAGGCCGATCCCAGCAGCGAACTGGACGAGCCGCTCCTGAAAGAGCTGGCACAGACAGGCCAAGGGCGTTACTTTCGGGCAAGCACCCAAAGCGATCTCGATGCCATCAACGCGACTCTCAATGCCCTTGAACCTGCCCCCATGCCGATTGCCCAGTACCAGCCGGTGATCGAGCTCTACCCCTGGCCGTTGGCACTGCTTTGTGGCTTGCTGCTTCTGCCGTCAGGGCACGGCAGGCTGGAGTTTCGCATGGTGCGTAGCTGGCTGACACGAGGTGCACGCAGATGGATCTGATCTTGCTCCGCCCCCTGTGGCTGATCGCACTCATCCCCTGGCTCTGGCAAGGGTGGCGCCAGCGTCGCCAGCCCCCGCTGCTCGCACCTGCGATGCAGGCTTATCTGCTGCCAACCTCCCGTCCTCAGCGCCCCTGGCTCTGGCTGGCAGCCCTGCCCGTGATTTTGGCCCTGAGTGGCCCCGCACTGCGCGGCGAGCTGCAACAGCAGCCTGCGGCGCCGCTCGATATCTGGCTGCTCGACTTGTCACGCTCGATGACCGCCACCGACCTCAAACCGGATCGGGCGACCCGGGTCAGATGGCAGTTGCAGCAGCTGCTGCGCCACGCCAAGGGTGAACGCATTGCGCTGATCCTCTACGCAGGCGATGCCTACCTCGCCATGCCGCCCACCCGGGATCATCAGGCCCTTTCGCTGCTGCTGCCCGACTTGCGCCCCGATATCATGCCGTTGCAGGGCAGCAACCCGGCACGGGCGGTGGAACTTGCCATGAAGCAGCTGGCCCCTGGAGAACAAGCCCGTCTGCTGCTGATCACCGACGACCTCACCCAGAATCAGATGACCCAAATCGCCGCCCTGTGGCCCTGTCAGCAACGCCTTCTTTGCCGCGACACCCAGTCGGCACGCCTCGATATTCTGCTTGCCAGCAGCGGTCAACCGGCCCCCATGCCCGCCATTCCGGCCAGTGAGTTGGGGTTTGCCACCCGCATGCCCGCGCAGTTGCCCACCCCCGATAGTCAGGCCATTGCCGCACTGGCCAATCGCCTCGGCGGTGAGCTGCAGTGGCTTGGCAGAAACGCCCCCCACTTTGCTCCCCTCCCCACCACGACCTCGGCCCTCACCCCGGCGCCACTGGATCTTGGCCCCTGGTTGCTAATCCCCTTGTTACCGCTCGCCTTGCTGGCCAGAGTCGGCGCCCGGTTGATGGTGGCGCTGATGGTGGGAATTCAGCTGCTTGCGCCGCAAGATCTGCAAGCAGCAGAGAAGGGAGATCTACAAGCGATGCAGGCTTATCAAGAGGGGGATTTTCAGCGGGCTGCCCGCACCTTCAACGATCCAGTCTGGCGCGGCAACGCCTGGTATCGGGCTGGTGCCTACCGGCCAGCCATCGCAGCCTATCAGGAAGCGACGAGCGCCACCGCCCACTACAACCGCGGCAATGCCCTGCTGCAACTGGGGGAGTTTGCCACAGCCAAAGAGGCCTATCTGGCCGCTCTGGCGCTTGAACCCGGCCATGAAGATGCGCTCTATAACCTCTCTCTGTTACAGGGCGCAGCGGCGGCGGCTCCCGATACCAGCAACAGCAAGCAACCCAAGCCATCGGCTGAACAGCAGGTGATGGCAATGCCCCTGCCACCCTCCCCCCCGGTGTTGCTGCTGGAGCAGCGACTGCGTAAAGAGGCGCTGCGCCGGGGTCTGATCAAGGTGGAGGAGCCCTGGTGACGCGGGCAGGATGGGGACTGTTGCTCGCACTCGCGAGTCCACTTTGCTGGGCCTTGCCCCCCCGGGTAGAAGTGCTGCCAGGGGCCGCCCCCAGCGATTGGCTGCTGATCATCGAAGCGGATGGCGAGCGCCAGAGCAACGAACTGGAGATCACCCCCCTACTGCGCCAGTTTGCAGTAGGCAGAGTGACCATGAGCCGGGTCACCACCCCGGTACAACAACTGACTCGCTGGCAGATCCCGCTGCACCAGAGCGGTTCACCTGCAAATACCGAGGTGGTGATTGCCCCGCTCAAGCTGGGAAATGAGTTTACCCCCTCGCTCACCCTGCCATTGAGAGAGGCGAAAACTGCCTCGCTGCCGCAACCCGCAGCCCCCTCGCCCCTCGAGATACAGGCCAGCCTTGATCATCAGGGCCCACTCTATCCCGGCCAGCCATTGATCTACCGCCTGACTCTTTGGCTGCCTACCAGTATGCAAAACCCGGCGCTGAGCGAGCTCAGCTCTGCCCACTTCACCATCCGTCGCCTCGGTAGCGACGAGTGGATCGCCCCCGCTCAGGCTGGTCTGCCCGGCAGGCTCACCCGCAGCTGGCTCGTTCAGGCAAAAGCGCCTGGGCTCTGGCATCTCGACTCGCCCCGCTTGCAGGGGCAGCTCACGCAGAAAGGAGGCAAGCCCCAAAAACTCTCGGCCCGCGCGGCACCGCTCGAGGTAAGGGTCGACAAGGCCCCCGCCACGCCGGTGGCCACCCGGCTGACCCTGAGTCAACGGCTTGAACCGGCCTCCACGGGGGAAGTGGGTGAACCGCTGATCCGTATCCTCACCCTGACCATGGAAAATGGTGACAGCGGCCAGATCCAGCTTGCCCCCCTGATGACCCATCAACTGCCAAACGGCATACAGGCACATCCCGATGGCGAGCAACAGCAGGAGCGTTACCGAGATGGCAAGCTGCTGTTTGAGCGACAGTGGCGCCAGACTCTGGTCGCGGAGCAGAGCGGCGACTATCAGCTACCCCCCATTGATCTGCCCTGGTTTAATACCCAAAGCGGCCGGATTGAGCAGGCCAGCCTCCCTGCCATCACGCTGACGTTTCAGGCAACGACAAATCGGCAACCTGATCAGCAGACATCACAGATGGCACTGCGAGAGAGCCTTTGGTGGGTCGTGCTGGCCGTGGCGCTGCGTACGCTATGGCGCCACTGGCCCCGCTGGCGAGCCTTCTATCAACTGCAACGTGCCCTTGCCCAACACCAGCCGGATGCCAGTCGCAAGGCACTGATCCGATGGGCGACCTTGCGCTGGCAGGTCTCCTATTATCAATTAGGCCAGTTGCCCGACGCTGGGCATAATCGGCTCGGCAATGCGCTCGCCGCACTCGAGCGAGCCTGTTTTGCACGACTCTTTTCTGGCCCGCCCATCGAGTGGTGCGCTCTGGCGCGTACCCTCAGGGCTGATGAAACCGCCGGTATTGCGTACCTGATTTACCTGCTGGCGCACGGGAGTTCCCGCTCCCGCCGCCACGCCCCCTGACAAGGATTGCCCTATGGCACTGCTGTTTTTTAGAAAAAAACGTGCTCAGCAGCATATTGGTGGAAATGATCCGGCCACTTCGCCGGTCTCTGATCCCATGGCTGACAAACAAACCAAATTTGAAGCACTGGTTCATGCGCTGCATGGCGATCTCTACCGGTATGCCTACTGGCTGACCCGGGATCCCAACGTGGCGGAAGATCTGGTGCAAGAGACCTTCCTGCGTGCCTGGAAGGCTATCGACACCCTGCAGGATGACAAGGCGGCCAAAGGGTGGCTGATCACCATCCTCAGACGGGAGAACGCCCGCCGCTTTGAACGCAAACAGCTGGAGCTGGTGGATCTCGACGATCACCCTCAGCACCAGCACGATGCGCTGCACAGCGAACAGGAGATGGAGAACGAGTGGTTGCACCGTCACATCGCCCGGTTGCCCGAGGAGTATCAGGAGCCACTGCTGCTGCAAGTCGTAGGAGGATTCAGTGGTGAGGAGATTGCCGAGATGCTCGGCCTCAACAAGAACACCGTCATGACCCGCCTGTTTCGCGCCCGCAACCAGATCAAGGAGGCGATGGAGCAGAAGAACCAAGCAAGAGGACACGGACATGGATGAACTCGAATTTCGCCGCAACGCCATGATCCAGCCCAACGATCAACAACCGGACTTTCTCAAAACCGCTGAAGCCAGCCAGGCCAATCGGAACTATCTCGACGAGATGAAGCAGTTCGACAGAACCCTCAAGCGCGCCATGCAGGTAGAGGTTCCTGCCGGACTGGCCGAGCGGATCCTGCTCAGGCAAGCCATGCAGCAAGACAGTGACGCGCCAGATGATTTGCCGCCATCCCGCCCCCTTGGCACGGCGCCAGTCAAGATCCGGACATCAACATCCTGGCGCCAGATCGCCCTGGCTGCATCGGTCGCCTTCCTGCTGGGAATGAGCACCCGCTGGATCACGCTGCCAGAAACGGCTCCTGCGGCCCTCTCCCTCGCACAGGTGGCGATGGCTCATGTCTATGGCGAAGAACCCTTTATTGAAGGTGTCGATGAGCAGGTCAATCTGCATAACATCAATGCCAAGATGGAGAAGTATGGCGCCACCTTAAGCGGGATGGATGGGCTCAAGGTGACCTATGTCAATCACTGCTCGTTTTATCAGGGACCTGCCTTGCACATGGTGATCCAGGGAAAGATGGGGCCTGTCACCCTCTTTTTAGTGCCCAAACATGTTCCATTAACCCTGCAACAGGCCACCTTTGAAGATGGCACCCTCAAAGGGGAGATAGTCCAGCTCAAAGGCGCCAATATGGTACTGATTGGCGAGATGAAAGAGCCACTTGCCCCCGTTGCCAACGCCCTGCAGTCACGTCTGCAGTGGGACATTTAACATCGCCGGTTAACAACCTCAGATCCATCCTCAATAGCAGGCGGCGGTCACGAGCCGCTGCCTGTTCCCCCCCTGATTACTCCCCTTTGTCACTCATTTGCCTCAAGATTTCGAAAAATTGACAAAATTATTTTTGTGACGGAGATCGGCAATCCAGGTCAATAATCCACCTTTACACCCTCAAAATGATGAATTAAACAGCAAGTTAAAACAAATGATTAACACATCGATCACTTTTATGTATTCTGCTGTCACTGGTCTGATTTCTTACCTCCTACCAGATCCATAGAATCACGCCAGAATTGATTGGGAAGAAGCTGAAATAAAAACGGATTTTGTCGAGGTTTGCATTGAACGTGCAGCCAATATCGGCAAAAAAATCTGCCTACAAGAGAGAACACCATGACGACAACAATTTTCAAAAAGAGCCTGATTGCCGCCACCATCGCGCTGGCCACCGGTCAAGTCTATGCCGCGGCATTCCAGTTGAACGAGCACTCGGCCTCCGGTCTGGGTCGCGCCTATGCCGGTGAAGCGGCTATCGCCGACAACGCCTCCGTTCTGGCCCGTAACCCGGCTGCCATGACCACCTTCGACAAGATGGCAGTTTCTGTCTCCGGCACCTACATCAAACCGGATGTGGATGTGGATGGTGCAATAAATCGGGTTGATGCAAACGGGAACAAACTTGCCAAATTAACCGATGCAAGCGAGTCAGGCATTGCTCCGGCAGCCTTTGTTCCTGCTGCTTACTTTATTCAGCCGCTGAATGACCAGTGGGCTTGGGGTATTGGCCTCTTCTCCAACTACGGCCTCTCCACCGAATACTCAGAAACCTTCCCTGCCGGTGCTGGCGCAGGTAATACCGAGTTGATGACCTTCAATATCAACCCGAACATTGCCTATCGTGTCAACGAACACTTCAGTGTCGGTGCTGGTATCAACGCCGTTTACGGTGCCGCAGAACTTAACCGTTTTGCGGGTTACACTGGCACAGCTTTGCCCAAAGATACCAATGTCGCTCATCTTAAGGGGGACACTTGGGGCTTTGGCTGGAACGTTGGCACTCTGTACGAAGTCAATGAGAACCATCGCTTTGCTCTGACCTACCGTTCACAGGTCGATATGAGCTTTGATGGTGATTTCAAAGGGCTCACTTCAGGGAACCGCACTGTTGATGGCAATCTGAAACTGGATCTCCCTGCTCAGGCCGAGTTTGCCGGTTATCACCGTTTGAATCAGCAATTCGCCGTTCACTACTCCGTCAACTGGACTGACTGGAGTGCGTTCCAAGAATTAAAGGCGACCAGCTCAGGCTGTAATACCCCAGGCCAACCAGGCGTATGTCTCAATAAACCCGAGAAATTTAAAGACTCCACTCGCTACTCCATCGGCGGTACCTGGTATATCAATCCAGCTTGGGAAGCTCGTCTGGGCTTTGCCTATGACAACACCCCGATTGAAGCTGAATACCGTAGTTTGAGTATTCCGGACTCAGACCGTATTTGGTACAGCGCCGGTGCTACCTACCATATCAATACCGATATGAGCGTTGACTTTGGTATGGCCTATCTGGACGGCAAAGAAGTCGATGTCAATGAAGGCCTGCCAAACCATGACAGTTTGAACCGCTGGCAAGGTACTTCCCACGGCAACGCCTTCCTGGCTTCTGCCCAGTTCAACATGAAGTTCTGATTATTGATAAAATTGAAAGAGCGCCGTCAGGCGCTCTTTTTTTGTCCGAAATAGCCATTTCAGCGCACACATGTAGCACACATGTGTTTATTTTTCTTTTTTAATCAAGCTATTAGAGTGCATCATCCCAGCATTTAATCTTGTTTTATCCAGATACTGGCCATTACCGTTGCCTTACTGGTCATACCATATAAAATCCTGTCTCCATTCATATGACCGATTGAACCTTCGGGTAACAGCAAGGATTTTGCCATGCATCCCATCATCAAACCGTCCGCCATCGCCCTGTTGGTGCTCGCGGGTCAAACCCATGCCGCCGGATTCCAGCTAGCCGAGCAATCTGCCACCGGCCTCGGCCGCGCATTTGCCGGTGAAGCCGCCATTGCCGACAACGCCTCCGTATTGGGCCGCAACCCGGGTGCCATTACCCGCTTCAAAGAGACCGCCTTCTCCGGCGGCTTCATCTATATTCGCCCCCAGGTCGATATCGAAGGGCGTGTGAGCGATAAGTTCGTGACCCCAGTGGGTAGCCTGCCCATCGGCAACAAGTCCGCCGACGCCAGCGACGTAGCGGGCGATGCCTGGGTGCCCAACCTTTATCTCGTCACCCCTCTGAATGAACTGCTCAGCCTGGGGCTCTCCCTCTCCTCCCAATACGGGCTCGGGATCGAGATGCCAAAAGGGTACAGCGCCGGCCACTTTGGCAATGTGTCCGATATCAAGACGGTCGAACTCGGCACGGCCCTGGCCTATCAGTTCACCCCCTTCTTCTCCGCAGGCATGGGACTTTCCCTTATTCGTGGCGAGGGGGAAGTAGGTGGCACTTTCCCCCACCAAGACAAGATCGCCAAGCATCTCGAAGGCACTGGTAACGAGCTTGGCTGGAATATCGGTGTGCTGCTCACTCCAAGTGAGCGGACCCGCGTGGGTCTCACCTATCGCAACGGGGTCGATCTCAAGCTCAAGGGGGATGCCGTCGGGGTAGATGACCAGGGACAGACGTTCAAAGATACCGGCAATCTGGTGCTGCCACTGCCTGCCACCGCCGAACTTGCCCTCCTCCAGCAGCTCACAGACAAGCTCGCGCTCCATGGCAGCGTCAACTGGACTAACTGGAGCAAGTTTGTCGGTCTGGATGCCAGTCTGGATCATCAGGGGCCGATGCACATCAAGGATGAAAACTGGCAAGACAGCTGGCGCTATGCGCTCGGCATGACCTATCAAGTGGCGCCCAAGTGGCAACTGCGCTCCGGCATTGCCTACGATGAGAGCCCGGTCCCTGCGGCTAATCGCACCATTTCCATCCCCGACTCGGATCGCATCTGGTACAGCCTGGGAGTGGGATATCAGTACAGCAAGGCGCTCTCGGTCGATGTGGGCGTCACCCTGATCGATGGCAAAAAAGTGGGGGTACATGAATCCTTCACGCAATCTGTTCGCCTGCCCAACGGCGTTCCGGCCCACTACCAGTCCAATTTTGACGGCACTTCTGAAGGGGATGCCTGGCTGGCTGGTGCACAATTGAGCTATCTCTTCTAAATTCCTTCCCTGCAAAAAACGCTATGCCAATTATTGCCTTACTCAATAAGGTGAACACTGGCATAGTGTTCTGCAACACCATAAAATCAACCCAGTACCTTTACTGGAGCAAGGCATGTATTCCTACGTAGCAAGACAGCCGATCCTCGACAGAGACCTCAAAACTCATGCCTATGAGCTGCTCTTTCGCGATAGTCTGAATAATGTCTTCCCGAGTATCTCCTCCCAGCAGGCGACGTCACGCCTGGTGGTCGAACAGTTCCTCCAACAAAATATCGATCAGCTGTTGGGAGGCCGCCCCTGCTTTATCAATTTTCCCCACTCACTGCTGCTGGAGGGATTGGCAGAGTGCCTACCGCCCGAAAAAGTGGTGATTGAGATCCTGGAAGATTCCCCACCGGATGATGCCCTGCTGGAAAAGGTGAAACAGCTGCACAAGCTGGGATATCAACTGGCACTCGATGACTTCACCATGTCACCGGATTGGGAGCGCTTCCTCCCCTTTATCCACATCATCAAGTTTGATCTTCGTGCCACCCCCCTGATGCAGATCAAAGTGTTTATCCAGCGGCATCAGACGCTAGGGCTCACCTATCTGGCAGAAAAAGTAGAGGACAAGGCGGAGTTCGAGCGGGTCAAACAGCTGGGGATCCAGCTGTTCCAGGGTTTTTTCTTCAGTCGACCCGAGATGGTCAAGCAAGCCACCATGGAGCCGGCGCAAGTCGTGGTGATGCAGTTGCTCAACGTGGTCAACGAGGCAGAGCCTGATATCAACAAGATTGAGCAGCTGCTCGGTCAGGATATCTCCCTCTCCCTCAAGCTGTTGCGCTATGTCAACCATCTCAAAGGTCACACCAACCCTATTTCGTCATTTCGCCAGGCTGCCATCTATCTGGGCAACACCCAGCTAAAGCGCTTTGTCTCGCTGGTAGCCGCGACCAGCGCCGGCAAGGGCAAGAGCGCCGAGCTCTACCAGATGTCGATGATCCGAGCCCGATTCTGTGAACTGCTGGCCCACGCCCACGCCCCGAGCCAGCAGGCACAACAGGCCTTTATCACTGGTCTCTTCTCCCTGCTGGATGTACTGATGGAGCAGCCGATGGACAAGCTGCTCGGCACTATCCCTCTTATCGACGATATTCGGCTGGCGCTGCTGGAGCGAAAAGGCAATCTCGGTTTCTACCTCGCGTTTTGTGAAGATTACGAGAGCGCCAACTGGTCACGGGTAACGGCCAGAACAGCCCGCCTGGGGCTGAGCGAGGATAAGGTGAGTCACCTCTATCTGGCCGCCACCACCTGGGTCACGGAACAACTGCTGGCGATGGAAGCCACCAATTAATTCGTCTCGTCATTCACCTCGACCGCGATAGCGGTCGCCTCCCCGCCCCCGATACAGAGCGCGGCTACGCCTCGCCGCAAACCCCGTTGCCGCAGCGCGGCGATCAGCGTCACCAGAATGCGTGCGCCACTCGCCCCCAGCGGATGACCGAGTGCACAGGCCCCTCCATGCACATTGACCTTGTGATGAGGGATGCCGACCCCGCTCATGGCCAGCATGGTGACCATGGCGAAGGCCTCGTTGATCTCGAACAGATCCACCTCTTCCACCGACCATGCAAGACGCGCCAGCAAGCGTGAAATGGCGCCAATGGGCGCAGAGGTAAACTCGGCGGGCAATGCTGCATGGCTCTGATAACCGACGATCCGTGCCAGCACTGGTACCTGCCAGGCTTGCGCCGTGGCGCCATCCATCAATATCAGCGCCGCCGCACCATCCGAAATGGAGCTTGAATTGGCCGCTGTAATAGAGCCTTCCTTGCCAAACGCAGGCTTCAGGGTCGGGATCTTCTCCGGTCTGCCCTTGCCGGGCTGCTCGTCTTCGGCCAGCAACAAGCGCTCACCGCGATAGACACTTGCCAGCTCGGATGCAAACGCGCCGGCTTGCTGCGCATCGCGGGCCCGCTGCAACGACGCAAGAGCAAACTCATCCATGGCACTGCGGGTCAAACCGGCCTGATCGGCGCTGCGCTGGGCATGTATCCCCATCAGCTGGCCATCATAGGCATCTTGCAAACCGTCGAGGAATAGGTGGTCCAGCACCTTTTGATGCCCCATCCGAAAGCCGCTGCGAGCATTATCCAGCAGATAGGGGGCACGGCTCATACTCTCCATCCCCCCCGCGACCACCACCCTGTTGTCACCAAGGCGGATGGTATCCGCCGCCAGCATCACTGCTTTCATGCCAGAACCGCACACCTTGTTGACCGTGGTAGCAGGCACACTATCTGGCAACCCTGCTTTCAACAACGCCTGCCGAGCTGGCGCTTGCCCCACGCCCGCCGCCAGCACATTGCCCATAAACACTTCATCGACCTGCTCCGGACGCAGCCCGCTTTGCTGCAGTGCCGCCTCGATGGCACAAGCTCCCAACTCAGGCGCAGTTACCTCTGCCAATGCCCCCTGAAACGCCCCCATCGGAGTCCGTTTTGCCGCCACAATTGCAATATCCATTTGCCTGCCTCTGTTTGTTACATGGCCATAACATAGGGGTTCTGACGCGATGGAACAAGAGTTGCAGTGCAGTTTACGTTTAGGTAAGGTGCAGACAGGATTTAGTTCGCCAAGAAGTCTGTATGAACAACAAGGATGAAGGACGGCGCTTCAGCATCAGTGAGCTGGCCCGGGAATTTGATATTACGACGCGCAGTATCCGTTTCTACGAGGATCAGGGGTTGCTCAATCCCGCCCGAGAGGGACAAACCCGCATTTACAGCAAGCAGGATCGGGTTCGCCTCAAGCTCACCCTGCGCGGCAAGCGGCTCGGATTCAGCCTCGCCGAGATCCGCGAGCTGTTTGATCTCTATGATGCCGACAAGAGCAGCCGCACCCAGTTACAGACCATGCTGGGACTGGTTGAGGAAAAACGGGAGACACTGCAACAGCAGATGGAAGATATCAGGATGGTACTGCTGGAGCTTGATGCCGCCGAGCAGCGTTGCCAACAAGCCCTTAGCCAGCTGGGATAACCAGCCTTGCTGGGCTGACCAGGTAGCTCTTTCAGCCCGCTCACAAGATGCCAGATAGCAAAAAGCCACTCCTGAGAGTGGCTTTTCTTCAACCTGACAGTTCGCTATTAAACGCGAACGAAGTCCAGGTGGATCAGCTTGTAACGTACCGGGTGACGCTGGATAGCTTTCACTTTTACGTTAACTTCTTCACCGTTGATAACCAGAGTCAGTACAGACTCATAGAATTCCGGCTTCTCTTGAGCCAGGATCATTTTCTTGTGGTCAACAGTGATGGACAGGGCTTCTTTGCCTGCACCGTAAACGATGGCAGGAACTTGGTCAGCTTGACGCAGGCGGCGGCTCGCACCTTTCCCCAGGTCAGAACGGACTTCAGCTTGGAATACGAAAGACATAGTATGTATCTCTTTTGGATGAATTTATGGTGCTAACTGCGACCGGTCAGCACCTCGCAAAACGAGCGCGAATACTACCACGGGCCGAATTCGGATACAAGGTACCGACTCTGCATTTAGCGCCCCTGCTCCAACCGGGCGAACTGCTGCTGACGCTGGGCTGGGCTCAGGGCATCAAACCGCGCCAGGGTCTCGGCGCGCGGGCAGTAGAGTCCCTCCCCCGTTCTGACCCGAATGCTCTTGCCAAGCCGCGGCTGGTTCTCTGCCACCAGCGCCAGCAAATAGCTGTAGGTATCTGCTCCCCGGGCGCTGGATAACTGATTCGCTATACGCCACAGGGTCTCCCCTGCGGCGACCTGATGACACACGGTTTGTGGACCGCCGGCCGCAGGAGCCGAGAGGGTAAGAATGGCGTCACTGCCTGCGGATAAGCTAGCCGTGTGGCTGGCGAGCGCCATATCGGCGCTCGCTACTCCCTCATATCCTTGGGCACCACTCATCCCCGCTGTGCGAAAGGTCACCCCCAGCTGAGCGAGCAGAGGTTCGCTCTCGTCGGGGTCGCTGGGCATATCAACACCACCGAACGCGTCTTGGGGTGTGCGGAACTCGGCAATAAAGGGCGCGACAGGTTGCGCGTGATAAGCAGGGGACCCACTCCCCTGCTGCACGATTGCACCAGCCGCAACAGCCTGCCCGGGGGCGACCCCGTAAGCCACCTCGTCGATGCGCCGCAGCCTTGCCAGATAGGTTTTGGAGAGCTGCGCCTCCCCCTCGAACAGATCGAAAGGGGGGACCAGCCGGGCTGGAAAGAGGATCTGCCAGCGACCGTGCTTTTGCTTTTGGGCCAGCGGCGGAAACTGATTGCCACGCCAGGCCACAAACATCGCTGGCGGCGTGCGCGCCAGCGGGTAATATTCCGGGTTCAACTGCACCCAGGTTTGTTCCGCGATGGGTTGATAACCGCTGATCACCACCTGCGCCACACTCAACCAGATCCCCAGCATCCTTGCCTCCCTGACTTGCGGTTTGAAGGGGCTACCTGACCGGCAACCCCTTCTCAGCACCCGCTATCATGCTGTTAAAACAGTTAGATAGCAGCTTAGCACTGAGCAATGGCGTTAAGCACACGTTTATCTGAGACCGGATAAGGGGTCCCCAGATTCTGGGCAAAGAACGACACCCGCAGCTCCTCGATCATCCAGCGGATATTGGCCACCTCGGTGGGAACAAGCTGGGATTTGGGGATCTTGGCCAGCAGCGCCTTGTACTCCGACTCCACACTGTGCACCTTGAGCATGTAGACCCGATCCCGGTTGGGATCGATGGCAAGCTTCTCCAGGCGACGCTCGATGGCCCGCAGATAGCGCAGCAAATCAGGCAACCGCTGCCAGCCGGTCTCGGTGACAAAACCTTTGTGAATAAGATTGCCGAGCTGCTGCTGGATATCCGACATGGCAAAAGCGGTGTCGAGCTGCATCTTCCCCTTGAGCCGCTTCTTGATCTCATGGGAGAGGGTCAGCACGGCTTCCACCTGCTTGGCCACCTCCACTACCGCATCGTTGAGCTCGGCGCGGATAAACTCCTTGAGCGCCTCGAAACCGGCCTCGTCCCAAGCCAGCCCGCCATGCTGCTCGATCAGCTTGTCGCAGCCACAGGCGATACAGTCGTCAATCAGCTCCGCCACCTTGCCAAACGGGTTGAAATAGAGCCCGAGCTTGGCCTTGTTGGGCAGCTTCTCCTGCAGATACTTGATGGGAGATGGCACGTTGAGCAGCACCAGCCGGCGCTGACCGGCCCACATCAGCTGCTGCTGCACCACAGGGCTCTCCACCAGCTGAATAGCAACCGAGTCCTTCTCGTCCACCAACGCCGGATAGGCTTTCACCTCGAAGCCGCCGCGCTTCTGGCTGTACTCCTGGGGCAGCTCGCCAAAGCTCCACAGGGTGAGACCGGACTGCTCGATGTCATCATCCGCCACTTGCGACAGGGTCTCCTGCACCTTGCCACGCAGCGACTCTTTCAAGGCTTCCAGATCTTTCCCTTCAGCCACCTTCTTGTGCTTGTCGTCCACCACCCGGAAGGTGAGTTTCAGGTGATCGGGCACCGCATTCCAGTCCCAGGATTCGCGAGGTACGGTGACGCCGGTCATGCGGCGCAGTTGACGCTCCATCTCGTCCAAGAGCGGCCCCTGCTCGGGGTTGATGCTGGCAAGCAGCGCATCGGCATAGTTCGGCGCCGGCACAAAGTTCTTGCGCATCGGCTTGGGCATCGACTTGATAAGGGCCACCAACAGCTCGTGGCGCAGCCCCGGGATCAGCCACTCGAACCCCTTCACCTCCACCTGATTCAGGAGCGGCAGCGGAATATGCAGGGTCACGCCATCGGCGGCCTCCCCCGGCTCGAACTGATAGGTCAGCTTGAGCTTGAGGCGCCCCTGCTGCCAGAAGTTGGGGTAGTCGAGATCGCTGATGTGGGCCGCATCCCCCTTCATCAGCATCTCTTTCTCGAAGTTGAGCAGCTCGGGATCCCGCTTTTGCGCCTCTCTCCACCACTTGTCGAAGTGACGGGCAGAGATCACCTCCTCCGGCAAACGGGCATCGTAGAAGCGGAACAAGTCCTCATCATCCACCAGGATGTCGCGCCGACGGGACTTGTGCTCCAGCGCCTCCACCTCGGCCAGGAGCTTGCGATTGTCGCTGAAGAAACGGTGACGGGTCTCGAAATCCCCCTCCACCAGCGCGCGGCGTATAAACAGCTCGCGGCACAGCGCCGGATCGATACGGCTGAAGTTGATGGTGCGCTCGTTGACCAGGGTCAGACCATAGAGGGTCACCTTCTCCTTGGCCATTACGGCGCCGTTTTTCTTCGACCAGTGAGGGTCGCTGTGGTGCAGCTTGATGAGGTGGCCTGCCAGCGGCTCCACCCACTCGGGTTCAATCTTGGCATTGATGCGGGCGTAGAGACGCGAGGTTTCCACCAATTCTGCGGCCATCACCCACTTGGGCGGCTTCTTGAACAGACCCGAGGCCGGGAATAGGTGGAAACGGCCGTTGCGGGCACCGAGAAACTCCGGCTTTTCCAGATCCTTGTTGCCGATATGGCTCAAGAGGCCGGTCAGCAGCGCGCAGTGCACCGTCTTGAAATCTGCAGGTTCATGGTTGGCTTTAAAACCAAGCTCCTTGACCGTCTGACGCAGCTGGAAGTGAATGTCCTGCCATTCGCGCACCCGCAGGTAGGAGAGAAACTCCTTCTGGCACATGCGGCGGAACGGGTTGCTGCCAAGGGCATCCTGCTGCTCTTTCAGGTAATTCCACAGATTGACGAAGGCAAGGAAGTCGGAATCCTTGTCCTCAAAGCGTCTGTGCTGCTCGTCGGCGGCCTGCTTCTTCTCCATGGGCCGCTCACGGGGATCCTGAATGCTGAGGGCTGCGGTGATCACCATCACCTCGCTCAGGCAGCCAGTCTGCGCTGCGCTGATCACCATCTTCGCCAGACGCGGATCAAGGGGGATGCGCGAGAGCTGGCGACCAGTCTCGGTCAGCTGCAACTTGGCTTCGCGATCGCCGGTGGCGGGCAGCTCGCGCACCGCCTCCAGCTCTTTCAAGAGAGTCAGACCATCCTTGATATGGCGGGACTCGGGTGGCTCGACGAAGGGGAAAGCCTCCATGTTGCCAAGGCCGAGCGCCAGCATCTGCAGGATAACCGATGCCAGGTTGGTGCGCAGGATCTCGGGGTCGGTAAAGGCGGGACGGCTATTGAAATCCTCCTCCGAGTAGAGGCGGATACAGATACCGTCTGCCACCCGGCCGCAACGCCCTTTACGCTGGTTGGCGCTGGCCTGGGAGACCGGCTCGATGGGCAGGCGCTGCACCTTGGTACGCCAGGAGTAGCGGCTGATACGGGCGGTGCCCGGATCGATGACGTAGCGAATGCCCGGCACCGTCAGCGACGTCTCCGCCACGTTGGTGGCGAGCACGATACGCCGCCCGGCATGTTGCTGGAACACCTTGTTCTGCTCGGCGTTGGAGAGGCGGGCATAGAGCGGCAGCACCTCGGTATCGCGCAGATTGAGCTTGCGCAAGGCATCGGCGGTATCGCGGATCTCCCGCTCGCCGTTCATGAAGATAAGGATGTCCCCAAGCCCCTCGCGGGCCAGCTCTTCCACCGCATCGAAGATGCCCTGCAGTTCGTCGCGCTCTTCCAGCCCTTCACTCTTGTCACTGGTGAGTGGACGGTAGCGCACCTCCACCGGGTAAGTGCGGCCGGAGACCTCGATCACCGGCGCCTTGTTGAAATGGCGGGAGAAACGTTGCGGGTCGATAGTGGCCGAGGTGATGATCACCTTGAGATCCGGGCGCTTGGGCAGCAGTTGCTTGAGATAGCCCAGGATGAAGTCGATATTGAGGCTGCGCTCGTGGGCCTCGTCAATGATGATGGTGTCGTACTGGGTGAGCATCCGGTCGTTCTGGATCTCCGCCAGCAGAATACCGTCGGTCATCAGCTTGATGTGGGTCTGCTCGCTCACCTGATCAGTAAAGCGCACCTTATAACCCACGTAGTGGCCGAGTTCGGACTCCATCTCCTCGGCAATACGGGCCGCCACGGTGCGGGCTGCCAAACGGCGTGGCTGGGTGTGGCCGATAAAGCCCTTCACCCCGCGCCCGAGCGCCAGACAGATCTTGGGGATCTGGGTGGTTTTGCCCGAGCCTGTTTCCCCTGCGATGATCACCACTTGATGCTCTTGAATGGCCTTGGCGATCTCAGCCTGCTTCTGGCTGACCGGCAGGTTGTCCGGATAGGTGACCTTGGGTACTCCGGCCAGACGGGTTTGATAGCGCACTTCGGCGGCGGCCAAATCAGCGGCGATGGTCTCCAGCACGGCGGCCTGTTTGCCTTCAGGCAGCTTCTTGACCCCGTGCAGACGGCTGGAAAGGCGGCGGGCGTCGAGATTCATGCAGGCAGAGAGACGGCGGCGCAGCGCCTCGATAGAGAGAGACAAGGTACGAATTCCTTAAATAGGTGCCCATAGGGGCCATATCGATAAGCTGGGAGCGATCCTAAAGAGCGAGCGGGGGCGGTGCAAGCCTTAACGTAGCGTTATATATGGGAAGACAGAGAGATTGGCCGCTCCTCAAACATGACAAAACAACCATTGTAAGATGGCATAACATGAATAAATGGCAGCATATGAAATAGCCAAGGCAAGCCGAAACTTGCCTTGGGAGAGAGGAAAACAGGGTTAACCGTGGGTGTGATGGACAAAACAGGTGGTGAGCTGGGCGTGAATGGCCTGCATGACGTTGTGGCGATTGATGACACCAAGCAGGCGTCCCTCCTCCACTACCGGATAGATCTTCGGCTTTTGCCCCATCATCATCTCCGCCAGGCTCAAAATGCTGGTATCGGGTCCCACCGACAACACCTCCTTGCGCATCACATCCTTGACCTGCGCCACCTGTTCGCAGTGATAGGCCTCCTTAAGCAGCACTGCGATGCAATCCTGCTCGGAGATCCAGCCAATCAGATGGCCCTGCCCATCCACCACCGGGCCACCGAGCTGATGACTGTTCAGAAATTTCTCGACCGCAGCTTGCACCATCATGTCGGCAGTGAAGGTGATGGGTCTGCTCTGCATATAATCCTTGGCTTTTAGCGATTCCATATCTGCTCCCCTAAGGTAGTCCATCAAGCTGGCGTCTTGTGCGCCGGTACCGGCACCATGCTCGGCTTGTTCCAAGCATAGCTGGCTCGCGGCGGTATGAGTCAGCGGCCAGCCTCTCCCTCAATTGATGGCATGATCCGGCTCGCGATCCGGAATGGCTGCCATCATCATCTGCGGCAGGTGATCGGCCAGCACCGCCACCACAGCGGGATCGACCCGCCCCTGATCCGCCAGTTGCTGCATAAAGGTCAATGCGTCACGGGCAGGCAGGCCGGGCCGATAAGGTCTGTCCTGCACCATGGCCTGAAAAATATCGGCGACCCGCAGGATCCGCGCTTCGAGCGCCATGGCGGATGCCGGCAGGTGGAACGGATAGCCCTCCCCGTCAGGCTCCTCATGGTGATAGGCCGCCCAGCAGGCAATCTCCTCAAACCCTTCGATGTGGCGCAGGATCTGGTAAGTCTCGAAGCTGTGGGTATTGATGATGGCCCGCTCCTCTTTCGTCAGGCTGGCAGGCTTGTCGAGGATCTCGTCCGGCACCCTGAGCTTGCCCAGATCATGCAGCAAACCGGCGATCTCCAGCATGTCACAATGGATGGCACTGACTCCCATCAATTCTGCCAACGCACGAGACAACCTGCTCACACCGAGTGAATGCGTCATCGTGAATGGACTTTTGGCGTCGACAATACCGGAGAATATCTGCGCCAGCGCTTTTAGCTCCCCGTTGAAGGTCAGGAAAGGCTCCCGCACCTGCAGCATCTCCAGCATGTAATCATTGATGGAGCGCGCTTCCAGCTGCAGCCAGAATGCCTCAGAGCGAGACGCCTTGAGGAAGGCATCCACCAGCTCGGGGGCAAAGAACTCGTCACGGAAATCCTGCAGGCGTGCGCGGATCTCGTTGGTATGCATCAACAATGAACCATCGCCATAGTAGGGCGCCGCCAACGCATCGCAGCGATCCACCAGAAAGATAAGGTTGGCCTGACGGGCTACATTGGGGTCCACATCGGCCATCTCGCGCAGCAGGTGCCAGTGGGTGTGGTGATAACGGATAGGCAGGGCCAGTGGGGCCAGCAAACGGAAATCCTTGAGCAGCTGATATCCCACCTCGCAGTGGCGCTGGGAGGACTCCCAATCGAACTCGCTGACCAGATGGTGATGGGTGATGGTCGAGGAGACACCGATATCATGCAGCACCCCAAACTCGAACAGCAGACAGCGTTCGGCCTCACTCATCCCCAGCTCCCGGCTGCACTCGGCAGCCATAATCCCGACCCGTTTACCGTGGGCCACATCGCCAATGCCCACCAGATCCAGCGAGGCTGACAGGGCATACACCACCTGCCTTAGATCCACTTGCAACGAAAAGGGGGCTGCGCCCTGCGCTCTGTCCATGATCCGGGTCCCATGCAATGTTGTCGTATCAAACTGGCGCTGTTTTATGCTTCGCCTTCTATCAACTTAGTCAATAGCCGAGCCTTTTACCTTGTTTTTATAGGCATTTATGACCCTGGCACCTTGAAAAGACAAAGATCACTGCTGGATTTATTTGGCCACTCCCATTCAAGTTATATTCATCCGTTCAAAAATATGCGAGCAGACTTTTTAAATCTCGCGTAGAGATTGTGAGCAATTTTAAAAACTCATATCTGAGCGAAACAATCAACACCCCAACTTTACTTAATTATGACTTAATCAGAATTAAAGAGTGCTCGGTTTGCCAGTAAGAATTTTGAATAAAGGCACACCACAACGCCCATAACTACCACCATCCCCAAATTAATTAACAAAACTGTGAACTCCATCACCCATTTATTCGCCTTGTCGCCATCGATAACGGTAGACACCTCACGCTTTCTGGACACCGCTTCCCATGCTCGCTCGAGCCCACCCGATAGCCTGCGACCAAAGGGTTGGAGAGAAAATATCGGATAACCAGCGGTTATATTCGCTATAAGGCGACAAGGATAAACGGGATTTATAGAGTGAAACTGTTGAAAGCTGATTTCCAAGCTGCGGTTAACTCGGGCTATTCAGGTCATATCACTCTTTGCAGGTCATAACGACAGCGATAAAGGGGAATGTGCCCATCCGGGTATTCCATCCCCTCCAACAGCCTGCACGGGATGATATTTCCACCGCGTTAAACGCACGCTGCTTTCATCGCCCATTTTGTGTACCAATTCACATCAGATTAGGAGTGGAGCCAATAATGGCCATTCAAATAAACAAAATAGCCATGAGCCTTGCCTTAATGGCCACCGCTGGTAGTGCCACAGCAACCGCCAAGCCCAATATTCTTGCCATCATGGGCGATGACATCGGCTACTGGAACATCAGTGCCTACAACCAGGGGATGATGGGCTACCAGACCCCGAACCTGGACAGGATCGCCAATGAAGGGGCCCTCTTTACCGATCACTACGGTCAGCAATCCTGCACCGCTGGCCGCGCCGCCTTCATTACCGGTGAAGAGCCATTCCGTACCGGTCTGCTGACCATCGGCATGCCCGGATCCACCCACGGCATTCCGGATTGGGCCCCTACCATCGGTGATCTGCTCAAAGAGCAGGGTTACATGACGGCTCAGTTCGGCAAAAACCATTTGGGCGATCAGAACCAGCACCTGCCGACCAAGCACGGCTTCGACGAGTTCTTCGGCAACCTCTATCACCTGAACGCAGAAGAAGAACCGGAAACCTACTACTACCCGAAAGATCCGGAGTTCAAGAAGAAGTTCGGCCCACGCGGCGTCATCAAATCTTCTGCCGACGGCAAGATTGAAGATACCGGCCCCATGACCCGCAAGCGCATGGAGCATGCTGACGAAGAGTTCCTCGAGTCTTCGCTGGCGTTCATGGAGAAAGCAGTCAAGGCCAAGAAGCCCTTCTTCATCTGGCACAACGCCACCCGTATGCACGTCTGGACCCGTCTGCAAGAGAAGTATCAGGGTAAATCCGGCGTCAGCATCTATGCCGATGGCATGCTGGAGCACGATGATCAGGTGGGGATCCTGCTCGACAAACTGGACGAGCTGGGGGTCGCCGACAACACCATCGTGATCTACACCACTGACAACGGCGCCGAGACCGTCAGCTGGCCGGATGGCGGCACCACCCCATTCTACGGCGAAAAAGGCACCACATGGGAAGGCGGGATGCGGGTTCCGCAACTGGTTCGCTGGCCAGGCGTGATCAAGCCAGGCACCAAGGTCAACGCCATGATGGCCCATCAGGACTGGATGCCGACGCTGTTGGCCGCAGCCGGTGTACCGGATGTGAAAGAGAAGCTGGCCAAGGGCTACAAGGCCAACGGCAAACAGTGGCGGGTGAAACTGGACGGTTACAACTTCATGCCGTATCTCTCCGGTAAAGCCGGCACCTCCCCGCGCAACTCCATGCTCTACTTCTCCTCAAACGGCGAACTCAACGCCGTGCGCTGGAATGACTTCAAACTGAACTTTGCCACTATGGAGGGCAACATCACCGACGCGGCGCGTGTGACTCCGAACTGGCCGCAGATCATCAACCTGCGCGCAGATCCGTTCGAGAAGGCACCGCATGAGTCAGGCATGTATCTGCGCTGGATGGCAGACAACATGTGGCTGTTCGTACCTGCACAGGGGATCCTGAAAGAGTTCTTCGACACTCTACCCAACTACCCGATGCAGCAGAGCTTCCAGATGAACCCGGCCAGCATTAGCTCCCAGAGCCTGATGCTCAAGGGCAAACTGGCAGAGCTGGATGCACTCAAGCAAAAAGTCGCCACCATCAAGTAAGGCGGTGACTCCAACGCCCATCACTCTCTGGTGGGCGTTTTCAATTTCCAGCCGGCTCGCCCCGTGCCAGCTGGAAATTGAAAATCCGTTGGCCCCCTCCTAGCCCTATCTCTGTCTCGTTAAATGTACCCTGTGGAAAACCCTATGAACCCCTTGCAACAACAGATCTCGCAACTCATCGAACAGGTTGGTCACAGTGTGGTTGGCCAGTCCCATGTGATCCGCGCCCTGGTCATCGGCTTGCTGACCAATAGCCACGTGCTGCTCGAAGGTTTGCCCGGCACCGCCAAGACCCGCTCGGTCAAGGCGCTGGCTGAAGCCCTCAATACCAGCTTCGGCCGCATTCAGTTCACCCCCGATCTGCTCCCCTCGGATGTAACCGGCACCGAGATGTATCAGGAGCATGAAGGAGCCCACCAGTTGCGTTTCCAGCCAGGCCCCATCTTCAACAGCATCGTACTGGCCGATGAAGTGAACCGCGCCCCCGCCAAGGTACAAGCGGCGCTGCTGGAGGCGATGGCCGAAGGCACCGTCACCGTCGGTGACAAGAGCCATCGCTTGCCCGAGCTCTTTATGGTGCTGGCCACCCAGAACCCCATCGAGCAGGAGGGGACCTACCCGCTGCCAGAAGCCCAGATGGATCGTTTTGCCCTCAAGGTCTCGGTCGCCTACCCCGATGATGAGGCAGAGCTTGCCATCATTCGGCTGGTGCGGGCCGAAGAGCGCGGTACCCGCCAGCAGAACGAGGGGTTCGCCCCCCTCTCCCCTGAACTCATCTTGCAGGCCAGATCAGAGCTCTCGGCCATGACGGTCTCACTGCTGGTGGAGCACTACATCATTGCGCTGGTCATGGCGACCCGACACCCCGATCGCTACCCGGCCACCGGGCTGCAACAGTGGATTGCGGTCGGCGCCAGCCCCCGCGCATCCATTGCTCTGGACAAGTGCGCCCGCGCCTATGCCTGGCTGCAAGGGCGCAACCACGTGCTGCCCGACGATGTGCGCGCCATGGTGCCCAGCGTGCTTGGCCACCGCTTTACCCTCAGCTATGACGCGCTGGCAGATGGGGTGGATCACCAGCAGGTGGTGATGACTCTGCTCGATCACGTCGTCATCGGGTAAGCGATACCATGACACCTCGCTCCTTATCCCATGACAGGCTGACACAGGGCGGGCAACCGCCCAGTGGTGACCCCCGCATCCACTGCGACTACCTGACACTGGTCCGGCTTCAGGGGTTGGTCGGCCAGTTTTCACTGCTGCCCCGACTAAACAGCGGCAACCTGCTGTGCGGCCGCCACTCGTCACGCTTTCGCGGCCGTGGGCTCAACTTTGAAGAGCTGCGCCACTATCAGCAAGGGGATGATATTCGCACCCTGGACTGGAAAGTGACCCTGCGCACCGGCCGCCCCCATGTGCGCAGTTATAGCGAAGAGAAAGATCGTCACGTGATCCTCTGCGTTGATCAGCGCAGTTGCATGTTCTTCTCCTCGGTGGAGGTGATGAAGTCGGTGGTGGCCGCCGAAGTCGCCGCCCTGCTCGGCTGGCAAGTACTCAAAGAGAGCGATCGGGTCGGGCTCGCCATTTTGCACTGCGATGGCGTGGCGTGGCTGCACGGCCAGCGCACCCGTGGCCACTGGTTGGCAGGACTGCGCCAGCTCTGTGCCGCCAATCATGCTCTCTCGGCCATCAGCCGCGACAGCGAGGCGACCGGTCTGGCCCCCCTGCTGGCGATGCTGGGCCGCCTCAAGTTGAAAAATACCACCCTGATCTTTCTTAGCGACTGGGCAGGCGTCACCGAGGCCGACCTGACCCTCCTCGGTTACTTGCAGCAGCACAACGATGTGCTGGCACTGCACATCGCCGATCCCCTCGAGTCGACCCTGTCGACCACAGCCGCTGGCGCCAGCTGGGTAGTCGGCGATGGCCAGTACCAGCTCAATATTGCTCCCCACCAGATCCCTGTGCTGGATCAGGGGCTAGCCCGCCAGCAGCAACTGAAAAAAGAGCAACTGCTGCGACTGATGGCCTTCAAGGGATTGCCGCTTATTACCCTCGACACCGGTGGCCACCACCTCGCCCGCCTCATTACCGCATTGGGAGGAGATCACTGATGAACCACAAGCTGCCCGGCACCTATATGCTGCGCGAATTGCAGGACGTGACCGTACCACCCACCATCAGCTGGCAACCGCAAACTGCAGGCTGGCTGCTGCTGGCGCTGAGCCTGGGGGCGCTGGCGCTGCTCTGGCTCTATCACCGGGCACAGCGCTGGTGGCAACAGCGTTACCGCCGTGAAGCGCAGGCGGCCCTGCGCACGATCAACTGGTCTGATGCCGGGGCCAGTCTGGCGCTGTTTCAGCTGATCAAGCAGGTGTTGACCCACCTAGATCCCCGGCACGGCAAGCTGTTTGGCATGGCGTTGCTGCAGACCCTTGACAATGCCATGGCTGATAGGCAGCCCCGTTTCGCGACCGAACTGGGGGAGCGCTGGCTGGTATCGCTGGTCTGTGATCAGGTGGTGTCAAGCGTCAGTGATCAGCTCTGCCTCGTTTCCCTCTGCAACGACTGGCTTGCCCACCACCAGACTCCAATACAAACAGCCTCGTTGGCGACGGAGGCTCATCATGCTTGATGCAGGTCTCGAGTTTGCCCACCCCCACTGTTTCTGGCTGCTGCCCCTGCCGTTGCTGGTGTTTCGCCTTATTCCGGCCTATCGCACCCGGCAGAGTGCCATCAAGGTGCCCTTCTTCGACCTGCTGATCTATCTGCTGGATGAACCGCCGCGTGAGGGGGCAACCCAGCTGACTGCCAGCTGGTGGCAGCGGATCGCCCTGATCACCGTTTGGCTGTTGGCAGTGCTGGCACTGGCCAAGCCCACCATCTATGGCCCGCCTCAGGTGCGCGAGCGGTTCGGGCGGGATGTGATGATAGTGCTGGATCTCTCCGGCTCCATGGCCGAGACCGACTTCTCCCCCGACCCCGGCAAGTCCCTCAGTCGGCTCGACGCCGCCAAAGAGGTGCTTAAACAATTTGCTGCAACGCGTAAAGGAGATCGACTCGGGCTCATCCTGTTTGGGGATGCCGCCTTTCTCCAGGCGCCGTTTACCGCCGATCTCGACACCTGGCAAACCCTGCTGCAGGAGACCGATGTCGCCATGGCAGGCCAGAGTACCCATCTGGGGGATGCCATCGGCCTGGCAATCAAAGTGTTCAACAACAGTGATCGCCACGGGCAACAAGACCAGAACAGCGCCAAGCGGGAGAAAGTCGCCATCATCCTTACCGATGGTAACGACACCGGCAGTTTTGTCACCCCGCGGGATGCGGCCCGGGTAGCCGCGGTCAACGGTGTGCGGCTGCATACTATCGCCATGGGGGATCCGGCAACCGTCGGCGAACAGGCACTCGATCTCGATACCCTGAAACAGTTGGCGACCCTGACCGGCGGCCAGTTGTTTCAGGCTCTTGATGAGGCGCAGCTGACGCGCGCCTATCAGGTGATCGGTGAGCTGGAGCCACAACGCTACGAAAGCACCCGCTTTCAGACCCGCGAAAGCCTGCACCATTACCTCATCGCCGTCAGCGTTGGCCTCTATCTCACCCTCTTTTCCCTGTTGACCCTCAGGCGCGACCACCTGCGCACTGCTCTCTCAGGAGACACGCCATGATGGATCCTCTCTACTGGCAACAGCTCTGGCTGAATGCCCACTTTCTACGCCCCTGGTGGCTGCTGGCCTTGCTCCCCCTTGTCGCCATCCTGCTGCTGCGCTGGCGCATGGATGAAGCAAACAGCTGGCAACAGCGGCTGCCGCCCCATCTGCGCGAGGCGCTGACGCTGGGGGACACCGGCTGGAAAAAGAACCTGCCCCTCAAGGTGCTGGGACTGTTGATGGGGCTGGCCATCCTGATCTGTGCAGGGCCGACCTGGAGCCGTGAGCCCTCCCCCTTTGGCGAAGATCAGGGCGCCCTGCTGATCCTGCTCGATAACAGCGACTCCATGCTGGAAACGGATATCGCCCCCAACCGATTGACGCGGGCCAAGCAGAAGATCAGCGATCTACTGGCGACCCGCGATGGCGGGCGCAACGGGCTGGTGGTCTTTGCCGGCTCGGCCCACACCGCCATGCCGCTGACCCGTGACAATGCCGTCTATGACCCTATCCTCGCCGCCATCCGTCCCGAGATCATGCCTAAAGCGGGCAAGCGCACCGAACAGGTGATCCCGCTGCTCACCGAACTTCTGGCCGATGAGACCGGCAGCACCGTTTTGCTGGTGAGTGATGGCATCAGCCCCGCCGCCATCGCCCCCTTGGCTGACTATTTCCGTGGTCAATCCCGTCAGTTGCTGATCCTGGCCGCTGGCGACCCGGCCCTGAGTGGCAAACGCCCGCTGGAGCTTGCCTCACTACGGCGACTGGCCAGTGACAGCGATGGCACCCTGCTCACCATGACGGTGGATAATGGCGATGTAGAGCGCATCAACCGGGGGATTGAACGCAACTTTTTGATCCACAACGACTCCCTGATGCCCTGGCAGGACATGGGTTACTACCTGCTCTTTCCGGTCGTCGCCCTGCTGCTGCTCTGGTTTCGCAAAGGCTGGCTGGTGCAGTGGGGTCTGGTGGTAGCCATCGGTCTCTCCCTGTTACAGACGACGCCTGCGCAGGCCACCACCTTCTCGCTGGCGCCCGCAGAGCCGACAGCGCCTGCGATCAATCACTGGGCAAAGGAGCTGAAACAGCAGTGGTTCAACCTCTGGCTCACCCCGGATCAGCAGGGGCAGTGGTACTTCCAGCAGGGGGACTATCTGGAGGCGGCTAAACACTATGAAGATCCCTTCTACAAGGGGGTGGCCTACTACTATGGCGCCGAGTTTACGCTGGCTCAGTCAGCATTCCTGCAAGCCGACTCCGAACAGGCTCTGCTCTATGCCGGCAATGCCCTCGCCAGACAGCGTGAGTATCTGGCCGCCCGCCGGCTGTTCCGACAACTGGCTGACGAGGCCAGCGACCCGAACGTGCGCCAATCAGCCGCCCATAACTATCAGGTGATGAGCGGGATTGTTGACGAGATCAACCGCGCCAGTCAGAGCCAGACCGGCACGCCGGATGGACCTGATCACTCCAGTGAACTGCCCGATGATGAGCCACGCAGTGCCGACGGGGCGGAAGAGACCGTGGCTTCATCCCTGATGGCGCGCGAAACCCTGACCGCAGATCAGATCCTGGCCAATCCGGCGCAGGCCGAAAAGTGGCTGCGCCGGGTGGAGTCTGATCCCGGTGACTTCCTGCAAGCCAAATTCCGCCTCCAGCTACACGCGCAGCAAACGGGCGCAACCGCCCGTCCTCGTTCTGCCACCCACAAGGAGCCTCCCCATGTGCAACCGGCACAATAAACTCCGCCACTGGCTGTGCAGATATATGGTGACTGCTACCCTGCTCGGGGCCGTGCTGCTCACGGTCGAAGCACTGGCTGCTGATGCGACTGACGCCACTCAGGTGACCCTCAAGAGCTGGCTGAAAGATCAGGGGGAGGAGAAGCGCCCCTATGCCGTCAACCAACAGATCACCCTCTATCTGGAGCTGGCCACCAACCGCTGGTTTACCGCGGGTACCCGCATCGGCCAGTTCGAGCTGCCGGGGGTCATGGTCAAGCAGCGCAGCGAGCTGGCGACCAACTTCACCCAGCGCCGCGATGGCGAGACCTGGTCGCACCAGCGCTGGGAGCTGACGCTCTATCCCCAGCAATCCGGCCAGTTCGAGATCCCCGCCATCACGGTGCGGGCCACCGTGGCGCGCCCTGAAGGGGGCTCCCGGCAGATCACTCTCACCACCCACCCTCAGCGTTTTGCCGCCGCTCTGCCCGACCCAGCCCTGACGGTCGGCGGGCGTTGGCTGAGCGCCAGCAATCTCACCCTGAGTCAGCGTTGGCAGCGCTCTGCGGATGACCATGCTGACGGCGAGCTGCGGGTAGGGGATGCTATCACCCGCACCGTGACCGCCAGCGGGCAGGATACCCTCTCGGTACTGATCCCGCCGCTGATCACTCCGCTTGCAAGCGATGGGCGGGTACAGGCCTATCCGGCGCAAGCCCGACTGAACGATACCCAAGATCGGGGGGAGTACCTCTCGACACGGGAAGATCAGACTACCTATATCGTGCAGCGCGGTGGTGAGTTGACCCTACCCGCGCTGGAGCTTGCCTGGTGGAACAGCCAGACTGGCCAGCTGCAGACCCTGACACTCCCCGGGCAGACCCTGCAAGTGCGCCACACTCCCGCCTCCTGGCTGGCGGCCTACTGGCATCGGTTGCTTGGAGTAGCCGGTGGTGTAGCCCTGCTGGTGCTGGCGCTCCTGGCTATAGCCCGTTACTACCGTCACCACCCTCGCCCGCTCGGCTGGCAATATGGGGCCGCCATCTGGAGCAGGCAGTGGGGGGCGGTGCGGGTACTGGCCTATCGCTATCTGCGGGCCAAGAGGGGTTGGCTGGAACTTAGCCGTGTCAGTTCCGATCCGGCTTGGCAGCAACAACAGGTTGTATTCCAGCAAGATCCCCTTGATCGGGCTGATGCGCTCAGGATGGGCTGGC
The DNA here is from genome assembly GCF_051919165.1 of Aeromonas sp. 96A. Taxonomy (NCBI): domain Bacteria; kingdom Pseudomonadati; phylum Pseudomonadota; class Gammaproteobacteria; order Aeromonadales; family Aeromonadaceae; genus Aeromonas; species Aeromonas sp. 96A. The sequence continues at coordinate 674,155 of NZ_JBQBFE010000001.1, forward strand.
GCCTGCTGGTGCGCCTGCAAAGGCAACGGGGCGCCAGTCTTGGCAACATCCGTTCACGGTTGGGCCACATTATCGGCTGGCAAGCGGCCCTGCCGGAACTGACCCCCCTGACTGGCAAACCGACCTCAGCAGGTCAATCATCCAGCAACGCAAACAGATAAATAAAGTGCACCACGCAGCAACCAGTCCTGCACTGGTTGTCCCACTTTACCCACTTCATTACACTGCCAAAGTGGGATACCAGCTGGCTGCCACGCCACCTGACTGGCGTAGCAGGTTCTCCCCTCCGGCTACCCGACAGTGCCAAGGCAGTGTGATTTTTCCACAAACATGTAACGAGGCCTCTCTTGTTAGACATCAGAGTACCGAGCTGAACCTGATCCCGATCTTTGTCGCCATCTATGAAGAGCGCAGCCTCTCCCGGGCGGCGACACGCATGGAGATCAGCCAACCCGCCGTCAGCAAGGCCCTCAAGCGACTGCGGGAGATCTACGGTGATCCTCTGTTTAATCGCAAGGTCGTGGGGATGGAGCCCACCTCGTTTGCCATCGACATCTATCCGGCGATGGCGGCCGCGCTGAAAAACTTCAGCTCGACCCTATCTACATCGCGCACCTTCAATCCACGCACTTCCCAGCGAGTCTTCTCCATCGCCTGTGTCAGACTGGTCAGCGCCCAACTGGTTCCGGCGCTGCTGTGCAAGATCCGGGCACACGCTCCGGGTATTTCGCTCGAGGTGCATCCCCTCTTTACCGAGGATATGGAGAGTGACCTGCGGATGCAGCGTTATGATCTCATCATCGACATGACCCAGAGCGGGCGCAGCATGCTCAAGAGCGAGGTGCTCTATGGCGAGCAGGTGAAGGTGGTGTGTGCCAGCAACCACCCGAGACTGGGCAGCGACTTGACGGTGGAGGCCTATTTTACCGAGGAGCATGTGGCGTTGGCCCAGTGGCAGGTCAGAGGCAGCATGATCACCGCCGAGCACCTGCCGCAAATGGCCAACCGCAATATCGTGGTACGGGTGCCAACCGCCATGGAGATGCTGCCCATCATTGCGTGCAGCGAGATCATCGGGGTTTTGCCCACCTCCATCATAAATACCTTTGCCAGCATGTATGATGTGCGGGTACTCCCCTTCCCCTTCGAGGAATCAGTATTCAGCCTGTCAGCCATCTGGCACCCCAGCCGGACCACCGAGGCGGGCCACCGCTGGCTGCGCCAGCAGCTGTTCGAGGTGGTCAGCGAGCTGGGGCTGGCCACCTCCATCGATCAGCCCTAACGGGCATCACGCACCAGTCGCAATCCCATGTCAGCCATCATCACCGACTGGCTGGCAAAATCACGCCGGAAATTTTCAGATAATTCAGCCTCATAGGCGTAGCTGCCGCCTCGCACCGACTTATGGGCGAGGTGGCTCTTGCTCTCCTGGGCATTGTTCGGGTTCTCTTGAGGACTATGGCGATAGAAGGTCTCTTCATAGGCATCAGCCACAAACTCCCCCACATTGCCGGTCATGTCGTATAGCCCCAGCTCGTTGGGCTTTTTCAGCCCCACCGGATAGGCGCGATTCTTGGCGTTGCCGCTGTACCAAGCCACTTCGTCAATCTGATCGGAGCCGCTGTAACGATAGCCTTTACTCAGCTTGCCCCCCCTGGCTGCATACTCCCACTCAGCTTCGGTGGGCAGGCGGTAGTGAGCACCGGTCAGCTCATTGAGCCTTGTCACAAACAGATTGGCCTGTTGCCAGCTGAGGTTGTTGACCGGTACATCCGGCGCCTGGAAATAGCTGATGGAGGGGCCCATCACCGCCTCGAACAGAGCCTGGGTCACCTCGAATTTTGCCATGTAGAAGCTGTTGAGCGAGACCGTATGCTGCGGCCCTTCGCTCGCTTTGGCGCTAGGGTCGTTGGAGCCCATCTCAAAACGGCCCCCTTCCACCAGCACCATGTCCGCTTCAACCTTCTGTCGCAGCGGATGGAGCGGCTGGTTGCCCTGTTTGACCGAGAGGGTGCAGCCAGCTACCAACAGGGTGGTCACCAGCAATGGAATTGCGCATTTGAACGGTATGATCGTCATAACCTGACCTGTGCAGTAAGAGAAGTGGCAGCCATTACTGGCCAGCGGAAACCGGCGGCGTGCTCGTCTTGCTCGCACGCTTGCTATTGAGCTCGGCCAGCACCTCGGGGGGCGCTATCTTGCCAAGTTCACTCATGCAGGCGTCGCTCTTGGGGTGAGCGTGGCGAAGGTAGATATCGCACAACGCATAGAGCTGCTCCGGCGCGCCGGAGATCCGGTAGGCAAGCTCGAACGAGCCGATGGCTTTCTCGAGATCCAGCGGCTCTTGCAGCACCCCGTTGAGATACCAGAAGTAGCTGTTATTGCCAGCGAGCTCCGCCGCCCGTGCCATGGTGACTGCCGCTTCGCTCTTCTGATCGAGGCGCACTTGGGTCAGCGCCTTGGCGTAATGGAGGTTGGCATTCTGCGGCAGCACAAGGATCCCCTTGTTGAGCAAGGCCAGCGCCTCGGCATCCCGTTGCTGGGCCCGCAAGTTGTCAGAGAGACCAAGCCAGATCAGGGGATTATCGGGCTGATTGGCCAGCAGTTGTTCGTAGCTTGCCTGCGCCTTGTCCCACTGCCGGGTCCAGCGATAGAGATCTGCCTGCAACAGCTGCTGCGCAGGGTCCTGCTGCCGGGCGAGATACTCGCTCACCTCCGCCAGCGGCTGGCCAATGGCGCTCAGTTGCCCCTCATTCATGGCGCCATAATCGCGCACCAGATTGAGGGTAGCGGCACGGCGAACCTCGGCACTGCTGTCAGCCAACAGCGGTGAGAGCAGCCGCCAGCGGTGCGCAAACTGATAAGGGTCAGCAGCCACGACCGCAGCTTCTCGCACCAGCTCACTCTCGTCGCGCAGAGTTCTGGCCACCGCCACCAGACTGTTCTGGTTCGGATAAGACGCCAGCTGACGCAGGGCATCGGCCCGCTCCACCGCTGGCAGGGAGATATCCTGCGCACGGTAGGCCCACTGCTGGATCTGGGCGGCTGAGGGCGCAGTGACTGCCACGGATGCGGTGGGTGCCCCATTCGCTGATGTGGTGACCGGCGGCTCAGGGCTGGCTACCGCCAGCGCTGCGCCAGACAGGGTCATGCCAAGGGCCAGCCACAAGGCGCCCATGGTGCCGTAGCGGGCGTGACGGAACTCGCAGCGACTCAACATGCTCTGCATCGCTTATTTCCTCTGACCATGTGTCATGACGCCGTTATTCATCCCCGCATCACGATACTTGCCATGGGCCACAGGGTAACCGGCACGGCGCAGGATATAGGCCATCGACTGATCGATATGGCTGAAAAACTTGTACCAACCGGCACAGAGGTAATTCAGACCTGCCTCTCCTTCGTGAGTGCGAATAAAGCGGTTCTTCGGGCACTCCCCATAGCAGGCAAACTGGTAGTCACACTGCTGGCACTGGCGGGCCAGGCTGCGCGATTTGGCAAAGCCGAAGGCTTGCTGGGCGGGCGAATACGCCAGCTCACTGAGCGGCTGATGGTGGATATTGCCGATCTTGTACTTGGGATAGACATAGTGGTCACAGGCAAACACATCGCCGTTGGGCTCCATCGCCAGCCCCTTGCCGCAGATCTCCCCCAAGGTACAGAGGGGATTCTTGCGTCCCATCCAGGTCTCGACACTCGCCTCGAAATATTGCACGAAGACCCGTCCCAGATCCCGCTGCACCCACTCATCGAAAATGGTGATGAGAAAATCCCCCCACCCCTCGGCCGAGACGCACCAGGGCTCGACCACCGAATTTTTGTGCCAGGGATTGAGGCGCTTGTCCCCCTGCTTGAGTTGCTCCTGCGGTTGCCAAGTCTGGGGCGCGGTGGTGCGAAAACTTTTCTGCTCGACGATGGGGATAAACTGCATCTGGGGCGACTTCACCTCATCACGCAGGAAGCGATAAACCTCCAGCGCATTCTTGCTGGTGAGGTTGTTGACGCTGGTCAGGGTGGCAAACTTCACCTTGTATTTATGCAGCAACGCCACCGCCGTCATCACCTGATTGAAGGTACCGCGCCCGGCTCGGTTGACCCGATAGGCGTTGTGCAGCAGCTCGGGGCCATCGATGCTCAAACCGATGAGAAAGTTGTTGGCGGCCAGAAATTCACACCACTCATCGTTGAGCAGGATGCCGTTGGTCTGCAGGTCGTTGGCGATCACCACCCCTTGCGGCTGGTATTTGCGCTGCAACTCAACCACTTTGCGAAAATAGTCGAGCCCAAGCAACGTCGGCTCGCCCCCCTGCCAGGAGAAGATGATCTCGGGGGTATTCTGCCCCTCGATATATTGGCGGATATAGGTCTCAAGGGTCTGCTCGTCCATCTGGGGCGAAAACCCCTTCTTGTATTCCAGCAGATCCTGCTTGCTGAGGTAGTAGCAGTAGGTACAGTCGATGTTACACACGGCCCCGATAGGTTTGGCCATCACATGCATCCGCTTGGATGCCTTGCCGTTGAACTGTGGACCCTGAGTAATCACCATAACTGCACCACCTGCAAAATTGCTGTTTTGAGGCCTGCAGTCTAAAGGCTCCCGCTATCACACGCTGGTTATACCCCTTATAACCAGCGGATATGGGACCAGGCTAACATTCTGATGTCATAAAAAATCATCGCATCCTACGAGATAAATTGGTCGTATAGTCCCGGTGAGCAAGACAGAAGTGCATAAGATATCGGGAACAACCGCCCAATAAACCGCCACCTGCACGGCTCGCCCTTCGTTCTGCCTGCGCTATGGTTTACCATGCACACAATTGTGGTGCCTGGCACCGCCCACCCAGGCGCTAGCCGCCGTCATCGGATACCTCATCTCGAGCAACATGAGCAAAACAGCACAACCGGGCAATGAGCTAACATTCTATTTCCACGACTACGAGACCTTCGGCATCAGCCCCGCCAAGGACAGGCCGTCGCAGTTTGCCGGTATTCGTACCGATGCGGATTTCAACATCATTGGCGAGCCGCTGGTGATTTATTGCAAGCCGCCAGCGGACTATCTGCCGGATCCGGAGGCGTGCCTGATTACCGGTATCACGCCACAAAAGGCGATGAAGGATGGGCTGTGCGAGGCGGATTTCATTCGCCAGATCCACGAGCAATTCGCCACGCCGAATACCTGTGTGCTTGGCTACAACAGCATCCGCTTCGATGATGAAGTGACCCGCTACACCCTCTATCGCAACTTCTATGACCCCTATGGCTACGCGTGGCAAAACGGCAACTCCCGCTGGGACATCCTCGACATGCTGCGGGCCTGCTATGCCCTGCGCCCGGAGGGGATCGAGTGGGCCTTTGATGATGAGGGCAAGCCGAGTTTCCGGCTGGAGAAGCTGACGGTCGCCAACGGCGTGGCCCACGCCAATGCCCACGATGCACTCTCGGACGTGCTGGCCACCATCGAGATGGCCAAGCTGGTGAAAAAAGCCCAACCCAAGCTGTTTGGTTACCTCTTTGACCTTCGCAACAAGAACAAGGTGAAGGCGCTGATTGACGTGGTGACCATGAAGCCGCTGGTGCATGTCTCCGGCATGTTCTCTCCCTGGCAGGGTTGTGCAAGCTGGGTCTCGCCACTTGCCTGGCACCCCACCAACCAGAACGCGGTGATCATGGTGGATCTGACCCGTGACCCCACCCCGCTCATTGAACTCTCCAGTGAGGAGATCCGCGAGCGCCTCTATACCAAAAAAGAGGAGCTGGGGGATCTGGCGGGCATTCCGGTGAAACTGGTGCACATCAACAAGTGCCCGGTGCTGGCGCCGGCCGCCACCCTGACGGCGGAACGGGCCGACGAGCTCGGCATCAATCGGGAGCAGTGCCGCAAGAGCCTGGATCTGCTGCGCGCCCACCCCGAGGTGCGGGAAAAACTGGTGGAAGTGTTCAATCAAGAGTTCGCCGGCAGCAATGAGAGCGACCCCGATACCCAGCTCTACGCAGGATTCTTTGGCCATGGCGACAAGTCCACCATGGATCTGGTGCGTGCCACCCCCGCGGATCTGCTAGGTGAACGGGAGTTCGCCTTTACCGACACCCGGCTGCCGGAGATGCTGTTCCGCTATCGCGCCCGCAACTGGCCGCACACCTTGAGCGAAGCGGAGCAGAAACGCTGGCGCCTGCACTGCAGCGACTACTTCAGCCGCCGTCTGCCGGACTATGTGCCCCGTCTCGAGGCGCTGGCCGAGCAGAACCAGAGTAACGAACGGAACTTTGCGATTCTAAAGAGTCTCTATCACTATCTGGAAGATTTATGAGTTGTGAGTAGTTTCACAATAAATCCTTCCCGCCCGTCCCCTTCTTCAGGTCATAATGACGAAGGGGATTTCCCCAAAAACCAATATCTTGCAACATCCTGAGCGGATGTCTCCCAAGCAAGAGATCTCTTTGGCCGAACGGAAGCCATTTGCTGATGCCTCGTCACCACGCACTGCTCGGATTACTGGCACTGCTGCCGCTGGCAGCCAACGCCGCATACCGGTTCGATGTGCCGGACTATCTTGCTCGCCTGCCCGAGCAGACCTATCGCATCGTAGAACAGAACTTCAACACCCTTTATCAGCAGACTGATTTCACTCCCCTGATCACCAACAGCTACTTCAACGGCTCCCATCTCTACAAGTTTGTCGGGGTACCGCTGGCCATCAGCGCCCAGTCAGGTTTCCAGCTGGAGGTGTTTGGTCAGGTCTATAACCGCGCATCGCAAGCCTATATGCACCTGAGCGAGGACATGTCCCTCTATCGGGTGATGCGGGTCGATCTGATGGGGAACCCCAATGATCAACTGGCCATCGGTTTTGGTCTGGGGGTGCCCATCACCCCGTTGCTGACCCTCAAGGCGATCGCCTCCGGCAGTGATATCCCGGGCTATGGCTCAGCCAAATACGCCGTCGGTTTTGAGTGGCGTTACTGAAAAACGTGGCTGATAACTGCTGATTGAAACAATTCAGGCTCCGTTATGGAGCCTGAATTGTTTATGGTGACGCTGTGATCAGGTGTAGTGGATCACCCGCCCCTCGCCCACTTGCAGGGTCATGGCCGTACCGACAGCCTGCCCCTGCCAAAAATCGGTTCCCCCTTCCGGCAGCAGAAACTCCTGTGGTTGCCCCTCCCAGTTGAACAGGCAAAGTAGAGTGCCGCCCTCGGGCAGGCTTACTTCGCCGCAGGCAAAGTCCATCGACTCGAAACGGGCAGAGGGTGCACGGGACGCACAAAGCTCAAGCAGCTTGCGCAGTTGCGCCGCTTGCTCCTCATCGAGATCTTGCAGTCGATCACCGGCCAGCATCATGCCACCGCTCGCCACCAGCGCTGCCAGATGGAAGCTGTAATCCGCCTTGCTTGCCTGCTGGCTTGGCAGATCCCGCAGGCAAATGCAGTCGGGGTCGAGGGCCCAGAGTTTGTCGTTCTGCCAGGCGCGGCAGAAGGCCTCGCGGGCGATCTGGCGATAGCGGTGGCCATTGCGTTCCACGTCATCACTCACCCGCATGCCGTGCACCAACCCAAGGCTTGGCCAGATGGGGGCGTTGCAACCGAGCAGGAAAGCACCTTCACCAGCACCACGCAGGATGGCCGCCATACCGCGTCGATAGGCTTCAACCCGAGTGGCGGCCGGATCGTGGAAACGGCCACCGTGGATTGCGCCCCAGAAGTTGGCATCGAGCTTGAAGTAGTGGATGCCCCACTGCTCGCGCAGGGTTCGGAACACCTGTTCAAGGTGCGCCTGCACCTCAGGGTGGGTACCGTCCAGCACATACCAGGGAGTGCAGCGCCAACCGCCATAGGTGACCCGCTCGGAAGGGAGCGGCAGGCCGTCATCCCCCTTCACAAACCAGTCTGGGTGCTCCTGAAACACCCGCGAACCGGGCTCTGCGATAAAGGGAGCGACCCAGAGGGCGGGCTCGCAGCCAGCCTGTTTGATCTCCGCAGCCAGTGAGGCTACACCTTGCTCGAACTTGGCCGATGGAGTAAGCCAGTCGCCCATCTTGGCCTGATAGCCGTCGTCGATCTGCACATATCGCAGGGCCGGGAAACGCTCGGCACGGACCTGCAGGTTCTCGCGAATATCGGCAGCGCTCACCTCGGCGTAGTAGTGATACCAGGAGCACCAACCGCTCGGGCGATCACTCACCTTGCCGATCAGCGAGCCGTGCTCAGCCTCGATCAACCGTGCCAACTCAGCCAGCAGATCCTCGCGCTCCGCCCCTTCGAGGCAGATCAGTGCCTCGCTCTGCCAGTGCTCACCGGCCGCGAGTTCCCGCCCTTCGCAATCCATCAGGATCTGCAAGCGACCATCGGGGTAGAGGCGAAACTCCCCACCAAAACGGTGGCAGCTGGCAAAGGCGAGCAGCAGCCACCCCTTGCCATGCTCCACCAGCAGCAGGTTGTGAATGGTGTGATAGCCATTGTCATCGGTGATGCGATAGACGCTGGCATCGGGGCAACGGCCGACATGTTGTGGTGATTGCCAGCTACCCATGGTCTGGGCCAGCATCTGGAATCCTTCGCCATAGATGGCGCTCTCCACCGGCAGGCCAAGCTTGCCGTCAAACAGCACCCAGCGGTCAACTGATGTGGCATCAGCGCCGGTGTTGTCGAGTCGCACCCGGCACAGGGGCCCGTCCCACTGACGGGTTTGCAGCAGCTGGGGTGGCAACGCATTATCGTTCGCCAGCTGGCGAACTCTGGACAAGAGGGATGTCATCACTACTCCTTGTAGTTCGAAAAAGGGTTCTATCAGACGATGTTCAACAGATAATCTGCATACAAATCAGCTTCAAACGAACTGATTTCAGTTGTTATTGTTTTAATGCCGAGACCCGGCCTCTCTGGTAAACTGCGATTTTTCTTCCCAGTCGATGAGGTTCACGTGATCGCGCAACGCGCCTTGCTGTACTTTCGTGACTTTATGGTCATCGTCGCCTGCCTGCTGGCAGGCAAATCCGTGGCAGCCATCCTGCCGTTTGCCTTTCCCGGCAGCATCATCGGCATGCTGCTGTTGTTCGTGCTGCTCTCCCTGCAACTGATCAAGCTGCACTGGGTCGAGCTGGGGGCAGGCTTGCTGCTGCGCCACATGGGCGTACTGTTCGTGCCGGTTGCGGTCGGACTGGTGGCCTGGCTTGAGCCCCTGCGCCAATCCTTCGGCGTCATCATGCTCTGCATCGTGCTCGGGATCGTACTGATCCTCGCCACCGTCGGCCGGCTCTACCAGAGGATGAACAAATGATCTTCTGGCTAGCCATTCCCCTGACCCTGGCGCTCTATTTCGCCACCCGTGCCCTCTATCGCCGCCGGCCCTGGCCCATCATCAACCCTGTGCTGTTGCCGACCGCGGTGATCATCGGCCTGCTGCTCTGGTTTGATCTGCCCCTTGAGCAGTACGAGCGCGGCAGCAGCCCCATTACCATGCTGCTGGAGCCCGCAGTAGTGGCGCTGGCGCTGCCGCTCTATCAACAGGCGCGCCAGATCCAGGCCAAGCTCAAGCCCATCCTAATCTGTACCCTCGCCTCCGTCTTGATCTCGGTGTGCACAACCCTGCTGATCGGTCATTTTATGGGCACAGATCCGGCGCTGCTCGCCTCCCTTGCCACCAAATCCATCACCACCCCACTCGCCATGAGCGTCAGCCAGTCCATTGGCGGCATTCCCGCCATTGCGGCCGCCGTGGTAGTGGTGGTGGGGATTGTCGGTGCCCTGATCGGCTACCCGCTGCTCAAACTGTTCAAAGTGACCGATCCGGAAGCGCAAGGGCTCGCGATGGGGGCCTGTGCCCACGCCATCGGCACAGCTACTTCCGCCGAGAAGGGGATCACCCAGGGGGCCTTTGCATCGCTCGCCATGGTGGTGTGCGGGATCCTCACCGCTGCCGTCGCGCCGCTGCTGTTTGCCATCTATCACTGGCTGATCTGATCACCCCATTGACCACCTGTTGACTATTCCGGGGGGCCTGCTGGCCTCTCGGGGTGCGACCTGCCGCACAATTTGCACAAGACAAACGTTTCCATTACCATCCCCCTCCGTTTGCCCGTCAGGGCGTGAGCCTGCTCACACATTTACCCGAGCTTGCTCCCTACAATGGCCGCCCAATTGGCCTTTGAGGACACACTATGCATCCCCGTTTTGCCAAGCCATTCGATACCCTCTCTGCCCCGCTCAAAGCAGCCGTGCAGCCCATGCTGGATAGTGCCGACTTCAACGCCCGCTTCACGCCGGAGCAAGTCGCCACCCTGAAAGCCGCCACAGGTCTCGATGATCGCGCTCTGCGCCTCGCCCTGTTGCCACTGGCCGCCGCCTGCTCGGTAGCCCCCATCTCCAAGTTTTATGTCGGTGCTATCGCCTGCGGCCTGAGTGGCACCTGGTACTTCGGTGCCAACATGGAGTTTGCAGGACAAGGTCTGTACCACTCGGTCCACGCCGAGCAGTCCGCCATCTCTAACGCCTGGCTGGGTGGCGAGACCGGGATCTCTGAAATCACCGTCAACTACACCCCCTGTGGCCACTGCCGTCAGTTCATGAACGAGCTGAGCACCGCCAAGATCCTGAAAGTCTCTCTGCCCGATGACTTGAGCGCCCTGCAATCCTTCCTGCCCCACTCGTTTGGCCCGGCGGATCTCGACATCACGGATGCGCTGATGAGCCCGCAGGATCACGCAGAGCTTCAGCTTCAAAGCGAAGACCCGCTGTGGCAGGCCGCGCTGGCCGCCGCCCGTCAAAGCTACGCCCCCTACAGTCAGGGCTATGCCGCGGTGGCGCTGCAGTTTGCCGATGGCCGCATCTTCTCTGGCCGCTACGCCGAGAACGCCGCCTTCAACCCCAGCCTGCCGCCGATGCAGATGGCCTGCGCCCATGCAGTGCTTAATGGCGAAGATCTCGCCACCATCCGCCGCGCCGTGCTGCTGGAGAACAAAAACGGCCAGATCAGCCAGCGTGACTCCGCCCAGTCCACCCTCAAGGCACTGGGCTCCGTCGAGCTGGAGTATCAGGCGGTCTGACCCCTGCTTTGCGTCGATAAACGAAAGCCCCCGCACCTTGGTGCGGGGGCTTTTTACTTGGCCGTTTAACCGGGAGCGACCGGTGATCCTCAGGGCTTAGCGCGGTTGATCACCCAGTCTGACCGGTTGCTGATCAGACAGGTTTCAGCCGCGCCGTGAAGTGGCGCAGCAGCGGCGGCTCGTAGTCAAAAGTGAGCCCGCGAATGTCGCTGGCCCGCGCTTTCACTGCGATCAGGCAGTCGGCCACATAGTCCATGTGATCCCGGGTGTAGACCCGGCGCGGAATGGTGAGACGCAAAAGCTCGAAGTCCGCCGCCTCCTGCTTGCCGGTGGCGGGATCGCGCCCGAGCAGCAGGGAGCCAATCTCCACCCCGCGCACGCCCCCTTCCAGATAGAGCTCGCAGGCGAGCGCATGGGCCGGGAACTGCTCGGCCGGAATATGGGGCAGCAGCTTTTTGGCATCCACAAAGACCGCATGGCCGCCGGTGGGGGTCTGGATGGGGATGCCCGCCTCGGCCAGACGCTCGCCGAGATAGGCCACCTGACTGATGCGGTAGGTGAGATACTCCTCATCCATCCCCTCCCGCAGGCCGATGGCAAGCGCCGCCATATCCCGCCCGGCGAGGCCGCCATAAGTGACAAACCCCTCCATCGCCACGCAGCGCACCTGCACCGCGCGGAACAGGTCGAGATCCTCTTTGAAACAACAGAGCCCACCGATATTGACCAGCCCATCCTTCTTGGCCGACATGGTGAAGATGTCCCCCAGTGCAAACATCTGGCGCACTATCTCCTTGATGCTGTGCTTGGCATAGGCCGGATCCCGCTCCTTGATAAACCAGGCGTTCTCGGCAAAACGGGCGGCGTCGATCACCACCGGAATCTGGTGACGACGGGCCAGCGCCGAGACCGCCTCCATATTGGTCATGGAGACCGGCTGACCACCGGCGCTGTTGCAGGTCACCGTGATGATGACACCGGCCACGTTGTCGGCCCCCAGGGTCTCGATGGTATCGCTCAGGCGAGGAAGATCAAAATCCCCCTTCCAGGCATAAGGGGCCGTGGTATCGAGGGCTTTCGGAGTGAGCAGGTTGATGGCCCGTGCGCCAGCCAACTCCACGTGGGCCTTGGTGGTGTCGAAGTGGTAGTTGGAGATAAAGACAGGTGCCTTGCCCTTGCAGCGTTTGACCAGCTCGGGGAAGAGGATCTGCTCGGCCCCGCGCCCCTGGTGGGTGGGCATCACATGCCGGTAACCAAAAATGTCGCGTACCGTGCGCTCCAGCTCGACGAAGTTGCGGCTGCCCGCATAGGCCTCATCCCCCATCATGATGCCGGCCCACTGACGATCGGACATGGCACCGGTACCGCTGTCAGTCAGCAGATCGATATAGACATCTTCGGCCAGCAGCAGGAAGGGGTTCCAGCCAGCGGCCTCGAGGGCAGCACGACGCTCGGCGCCAGTGGTCTGTTTTATGGGCTCGACCATCTTGATACGAAACGGCTCGGGTATACGACGCATAAAAGACTCCTCACCGGCGCAAGGCCAGTGTGTTTGAAATCGGGATTGGCAAAGAGGCCGGGGCGATCAGGGTCGTCCGGCTGACAAATTCAAACGGCGGGTGCCGCCAATCAGCGGTGAGGAAAGTCGAAGGTGAGAATGGGATCCCGGGTATACCAGTGGGCGAGCAGGCAAGCTGCCCGGGGCGTAGCTGTCATGATTGGCATCACTCCCCTCCATATCGGTTGTAGACAGTCGATGGCCAACAAGATCCATTGATGGGTGCTGCCAACGGCAGCCTCGCCACGTTAACGGCTGGTTAATTTGCAAACAAGAGATGCTCTGACAGGCTGTGCGCCCGCTCACAAAGTGCGCATCTGCGCGGCAAACTGGCAGTGAGGTTGATCCGCCAGCTCCCCCGGTTCGTTATTCTCCCTACCCACACGCCACATCCCCCATCAGCCAAGGCCGGAAGCCATCATGCATCGCAAACCCCATCTGCCCGAGAAGATCTGCCCCGTCTGCCAACGCCCCTTCAACTGGCGGCGCAAGTGGGCGCGCAGTTGGGAGGCGGTTCGCTACTGCAGCGAGCGCTGTCGACACGCTCGTCACTGCAGCTGCCAACATAACGGGGAGCCAGTGTGATGGAGCTGCGCCTGATTCTCGGCGATCAGCTGAATGCCGGTCACAGCTGGTTTCGCACCCCGGATCCGGCAATCTGCTATCTGATGGCGGAGCTGCGTCAGGAGACCGACTACTGCCGCCACCACCGTCAGAAGGTGCTGGCCTTCTTTGCCGCCATGCGCACCTTCACGGCGGCCCTTGGCAAGGCGGGCCACCGCGTCTGTTACCTGACCCTTGATGAGAGCGCCCGCTGGCCCGACTTGCCCAGCCTGCTGGCAGCCCAAATCGCGGCGCATCAGGCCGACAGCTTTGCCTGGCAGAGCCCGGACGAGTGGCGCCTCGCCAGCCAGTTGAAAAACTGGGCGGCTGGCCTTGCCATCCCTGCTACCGAGGTAGATAGCGAACATTTTCTCACCCCCCGTGATGGCTGGCAGCGCTACCCCCACAGCCGGATGGAGTTCTTCTACCGCGCCCTGCGAAAGCAATATCAAGTGCTGCTCGATGAGCGCGGCCAACCCCTTGGCGGGCGCTGGAATTTTGATGACGAGAACCGCGCCAAACTGCCGGCGAGCCAGCCGATCCCGGCGCCCCTCACCTTTGCCAACGAGGTGAGCGACATCGATGCCATGCTGACCCGCCACGGGGTCAGCACCATCGGCAAGGCGGATGCCAGCGCCCTACCGTGGCCTATCACCCGGCGCCAGAGTCGCGAGCTGCTGGCCCATTTTCTCACCCACTGCCTGCCCCACTTTGGCCGCTATCAGGATGCCCTGAGCGAGCGCGGCTGGAGCCTGTTTCACAGCCGACTGTCGTTTTCCCTCAACAGCAAGATGCTCCATCCGCTTGAGGTGATCCGCGCCGCCGAGACCCACTGGCAGGCCAATCAGGCCACCATCACGCAGGCGCAGGTGGAGGGGTTTATTCGCCAGATCCTCGGCTGGCGCGAGTTTGTCCGCGCCCTCTACTGGGAGAAGATGCCCGACTACAAGCAGAGCAATTTTCTCGGGGCCAACCGGCCGCTGCCCGGTTTCTTCTGGAATGGAGAAACCAGGATGGCCTGCGTGCGCCACTCCATCAACCAATCCCTTGAGCACGGTTACGCCCACCATATCCAGCGGCTGATGGTGACCGGCAACTTTGCCCTGCTGGCGGGGATTGACCCCGATGAGGTGGATCAGTGGTATCTCGGTATCTATGTGGATGCCATCGAGTGGGTGGAGCTGCCCAACACCCGCGGTATGAGCCAGTTTGCCGATGGCGGCCTGATGGGCAGCAAGCCCTACGCCAGCAGCGGCGCCTATCTCGAGCGGATGGGCCACTACTGCAAGGGGTGCCACTATCAGGTCAAAGCCCGCCACGGCGACGGGAGCTGCCCCTTCAACAGCCTCTACTGGCACTTTCTTTGGCGCAATCGGGACAAACTGGGCGGCAATCCCCGCCTCGCCCTCCCCTATGCCAACTGGGATGGCCAAGCCGCCGAACAGCAGCAGGCCATTCTGGCGACGGCGGAGCACTATCTGATCCATCTTGAGCAGCTGTAAGCGGACCATGCCTCCTGACACATGCCCCCTGACAACAGCGCAGCGATTTACGCTGGCAATCAGGCGCGTCATCGCACCAAAAACCGCTCCGTGACTGGCAGGCAGACGGAGATCCCAATCCTGCGCAGAGCGGTTGAATATCCTGTGGCGGCTGATTATGGTGGTGGCCACATCAAGGTTTCCATCAACCAAGCATCAGAAAAACGAGTCTAAGGAAAGACGATATGGAGATAGTGGTTCTCGGTGGCGGCGTAATTGGGGTAACCAGCGCCTGGTATCTGGCCAAAGCGGGTCACAAGGTGACCCTGCTGGAGCGACAAGGGGGCGTCGCCCTTGAAACCAGCCATGCCAACGCCGGGCAGATATCCCCGGGCTATGCAGCCCCTTGGGCGGCTCCCGGCATCCCCCTCAAGGCGGCCAAATGGATGCTGCAAAAGCATGCCCCCTTCACGGTGCGCCCCACTGCCGACCCCTTCCAGCTGCGCTGGATGCTGAAGATGCTCGCCAACTGCACCCCGACCGCCTATGCCACCAACAAGGGGCGCATGGTGCGTCTGGCCGAATACAGCCGCGACTGCATGAAGGCACTGCGCGACGAGCTGAGCATCGATTACGAAGGGCGTCAGCTCGGCACCCTGCAACTGTTTCGCAGTCAATCCCAGCTCGATGCCAGTCAACGCGATATCGAGGTGCTGGAGGAGTATGGCGTCCCCTACCAGTCGCTGGATGCCAGCGGCTGCGAAGCGGCAGAGCCTGGGCTGGCGCGGGTGCGCGGCAAAATCGTCGGCGGCCTGCGTCTGCCCGGCGACGAGACCGGCGACTGCTTCCGCTTCACCAAGGCCCTTGCCCTTGAAGCCGAGAAGCTCGGGGTCAAGTTTGTCTTCAACTGCGACATCGACGAGATTGAGCAAGCCCGCGGCCTCGCCGTGGCGGTGCGGGCGGGTGAGCAGCGCTATCGCGCCGATGCCATCGTCTGTGCGCTCGGCAGTTATGCCACCGGCTTTTTGCGGCCGCTGCTGCGCCCGCTCGGGCTGGAGCTGCCGGTCTATCCGGTCAAGGGCTACTCCCTCACCCTGCCGATGATCAACGCCGAGGCCGCGCCGCGCAGTACCGTGCTCGACGAGACCTACAAGGTGGCCATCACCCGTTTTGACGAGCGGATCCGGGTCGGTGGCATGGCGGAGCTGTCGGGCTACAACCTCGCCCTTAATCCGAGGCGCCACGACACTCTGGCCATGGTGGTGGGCGATCTCTTCCCCGAAGGGGGCGATATCAGCAAGGCCGAGTTCTGGACCGGTCTGCGCCCCATGACTCCGGATGGCACCCCGCTGGTAGGGCCGAGCCCCATTCCCGGTCTCTGGCTCAATACCGGCCACGGCACCCTGGGCTGGACCATGGCGGCCGGTTCGGGTCAGCTGTTGTGCGATCTGATCAGCGGCAGCGAGCCCGCCATCAGCGATGAGGGGTTGACCCTGGCCCGCTACGCCTAAGCACCCAAGCTGTCGGGCTGTTTCACTCGCCAACTACGCCCAGCAGAGGACGTCCTCAACCGCTTTATTGACAGGCCACCGCCATAAACGGTGGCCTTTTCGTCTGATGTTGACCTTCTCCCTCCCCGTCTGCCTGAGCGGTGCTCTGGCTGCCGGTTAATGCAGCAAACGGCACAGAATATTGCGCAATTCGACTTGCGCAAGCCGCCACAATCCGTAATGTGGATAGACGCATTTTTCGCAGCGCATATTTTTTAAATGGCTTGTAAAGACCTTGTAAATGGCCTTCGCCAGCAGGGACGCAGGCGTGCAACACCCCTTTCATTAGCAGCAATCCAGGGTAGGACATTATGAAAAAAGTAGGTTTGGTCGGTTGGCGTGGCATGGTGGGATCGGTTCTGATGAGCCGGATGCAGGAAGAGCAGGATTTCGCCCATATTCAACCCACCTTCTTCACCACCTCCCAGGCCGGTGAGGCCGCCCCCAACTTCGGCGTCGATGCCGGTACTCTGCAGGACGCCTTCGATATCGAGGCGCTGGCCAAGCAGGATATCATCATCACCGCCCAAGGCGGCGACTACACCAAGGATGTCTATCCACGCCTGAAAGCCGCTGGCTGGCAGGGTTACTGGATTGACGCCGCCTCCTCCCTGCGGATGGAGAAAGACGCCGTCATCATTCTGGATCCGGTCAACGGCGGCGTCATCGAGCAGGCCCTGAACGATGGCATCAAGACCTTCGTCGGCGGCAACTGCACCGTCAGCCTGATGCTGCTGGCCCTCGGTGGCCTGTTCAAGGCCGATCTGGTGGAGTGGGTGAGCGTGGCCACCTATCAGGCTGCCTCCGGTGGCGGTGCCCGCCATATGCGTGAGCTGGTCACCCAGATGGGGATGCTGCGCGACGAAGTGGCGGTCGAGCTGGCGGATCCCGCCTCCGCCATTCTCGACATCGAGCGCAAGATCACCGAGAAGACCCGCTCCGGCACCCTGCCGGTGGACAACTTCGGCGTACCGCTGGCCGGTGGCCTCATCCCCTGGATCGACACCAAGCTCGACAACGGCCAAAGCCGTGAAGAGTGGAAGGGTCAGGCCGAGACCAACAAGATTTTGGGTATCGAGAATGCCGTCATTCCGGTGGATGGTTTGTGCGTGCGGATCGGTGCCCTGCGCTGCCACAGCCAGGCCTTCACCATCAAGCTGAAAAAGGATGTGCCGCTGGCGGAGATCGAAGCCCTGCTGGCTGCCCACAACGACTGGGTAAAAGTGATCCCCAACGATCGCGACATCACCGCCCGCGAACTGACTCCGGCGGCCGTCACCGGCACCCTCAGCATTCCGGTGGGCCGTCTGCGCAAACTCAATATGGGCCCTGAGTATCTGGCCGCCTTTACCGTGGGTGACCAGCTGCTGTGGGGCGCCGCCGAGCCGCTGCGCCGCATGCTGCGTATCCTGCTGGCGCGCTAAGCCGCCACAGCAGCAGAGACAACAAGGGCGGGGAGTCACACTCCCCGCCCTTTTTTATTACCAGTTTTTATAAGCCCTTTAGCAGTCTCTCACTCTTGCTGTCACTTAAAGCAGAATGCGCTGGCAGCCGCTGTAGATCTCGGCCCGCCCGGGACGGCAAAAGCCCACCAGCGTCAGCCCGGTCTGCTCGGCCCGCTCGACCGCAAGCTCGGTGGCAGCGGAGATGGCGAGCAAGATCTCCACCCCGGCGCTGGCGCACTTTTGCACCATTTCGAAGCTGGCGCGGCTGGTCACCAGAATGGCACCGTCACGGCGACCCGTGCGGCACAGATGGCCAACCAGCTTGTCCAGCGCAATATGGCGCCCCACATCCTCGCGAATGGCGAGAATGTTGCCTTCCCCGTCCAGATGCACAGCCGCATGGGTGGCGCCGGTGCGCTGGCCCAGCTGCTGAAGCGGGCGCAGCGCGGTCAATACCTTGTCGATATGACCCACCGCCAGACGCTGGCTGTCGGGCAAGCTTGGCTGGGTGCGGATCACCTGCTCCAGACTCTCGCTGCCGCAGATGCCGCAACCGGTGCGGCCCGCCAGCGTGCGCCGCTTCTCTTTGAGGCGATGGACGCAGCGATTGGCCAGGGTGATATGCAGCTCAATCCCCTGACAGCCATCAATCTGCTCGATGTCGTGGATATCGAGCAGGCTGTCGATAATCCCCTCGGATAGCGAAAAGCCGATGGCGAAATCCTCCAGATCGGAGGCCGAACACATCATCACACTGTGGGCGATGCCGTTGTAGACCAGCGCCACCGGAGTCTCGGAGGGGAGCGCCATTTCGCTGTCGCAGGTCAGTGTATCGGCGCGGTAGTGCACCACCTCGCGGTGGATAGCGCAGCGGGCCAGCTCGTTCTGTTCTCTCTGCTCGCACTGTTCGTTCTGTTTTTGCTCGCTCCGCTCACTCCGCACCTCAAGCTCAATTACCTCTCTCATGGTGCGACCCCATCGATGATCTCGGGATCTCTGGCTGAGATGCCGAGCCGCTTCATTTTCGAAAGCAAGGTGGTGCGCTTCATGCCAAGGCGGTTGGCCGCCCCCCGCTCGCCAGCGACGATGCCGTTGCAGTCACGCAGGGCAGCGATGATCGCCTCACGCTCATCAATCGGCCCCTCCTCGGTAAAGAGCGGCGTGGCGGGTTCGTCATAAACCAGGGTCTCAATCTTGTGGTAGCCCTTGAGGGGCATCAGCTCATCGGGCGAGAGGTTGAGCACATGGCCGCGGGTCATCACCACGGCGCGCTCGATGACGTTCTCCAGCTCGCGGATATTGCCGTACCAAGGGAGTGACACCAGCATTTTCATGGCATCGGCGGGGATCGAGGTGATGGTGCGGCGCATCCGCTTGGCGATCTTCTTGATAAAAAAATTGACCAGCAGCGGAATATCCTCGCGCCGCTCGCGCAGCGGCGGCAGCTCGATGGGAAAGACGTTGAGGCGGTAGTAGAGATCGCTTCTGAAACGCTTGTTCTTGACCATGGAGAGCAGATCGCAGTTGGTGGCGGCCACCAGCCGCACATCCACTGCGATGGGGTTGCTGTTCCCCACCCGCTCCAGCTCGTGCTCCTGCAATACCCGCAAGAGTTTGGGCTGCAAGTCCAGCGGCATATCCCCCACCTCGTCGAGGAACAGGGTGCCCTTGTGGGCCCGCTCGAAACGGCCGATGCGCTGGGTCAGGGCGCCGGTAAAGGCCCCCTTCTCGTGGCCAAAGAGATCGCTCTCGATAAGGCCGGTCGGGATGGCGGCGCAGTTCACCTTCACCATCTCGTGGTCGTGGCGGGCACTCAGGGCGTGAATGGCCTGGGCGATCAGCTCCTTGCCGGTACCGGTCTCGCCGAGGATCAGCACAGTGCTGTCGCTCTCGGCCACCAGCCGCACCTTCTCCAGCACGCTCTCCATCACCGCGCTCTGGTAGATGATGTGCGGGAACTCCCCCTGCATCTGCGGCTCGTTGATGCGAATGGTCTTCTCTTTGGCACCGTTGGTGTTGGAGATCTCCTGCTGCGCCTGCACGTTGTTCATGGCAATGGCGGTGCGCGCCGCCACTTGCTCCAGCAATGAGATATCGATATCGGCAAAGAAGTCGGCGTTGGGGTGCGAGAGGATCAACACCCCCAGCAGGTTGCCCCGATAACGCAGCGGCAAAATGCAGGAGCTGTCGGCCTCGGGGGGCAGGATCTGGGAGGTAAACCGACAGCGATTGCTGCAGCCGTGGCCGTGTTCGCGATAGACGAAAAACGGCTCGCTGTGGCCAAGGGCCCCCTGCAGGCACTTCTTTTCAAAACAGGAGTGATCGATGATGCCCGGCTGCTCGCTCTGGTGCTGATTGACCAGATAGCTCTTGAAGCTGTCGGAGGTGGCGTTGTACTCCGCCAGACACAAGCTGCTGATGCCGAAGTGGTGATGCAGGATGGTAAACAGGCTCTTGGGCAGCTCGGCGATGCGCACCAGTTTGATCACTGCATTGGTCACATCCACCAGAATTTTGCAGCTGTCGCGCTCAAGACGCAGGGAGTTGGCCTGCTCCAGGGTGCGCTCCTTGTCGAGCACGTTCTCCAGCGCAATGGCGATAATGGCCGCCAGCTGGGTCAGTTTGGCCAGGGTCTCCATGGTGAAGCTGTCGAGCTGGGTGTTGATAAACTCGACCCCGCCAAGGTGGCTGCGGGCGGTGGTGATGGGGAGCTGGCAGTAGGAGCGCAGCCCCCCGTAGACCCCTTCGCGATCCAGCGCCGGGCAGCGATTCTCAAAGCGGGCGGCAGCGAGAATGATGGCCTGTTCCGGGGTCTCTTTGGTCGGACGGGGGGAGAGGTGCAGCTCTGCCTTGGGGCAGACCAGATGCTTTGGGCCGGAATGTCCCATGAAATAGAAGATGGCCTCCTCGTCCGCACCCATGTTGAGGATCAGGTTGACCCGGGTCACGCCGCCGAAGCTGGCATCTATCTTGTTGAGTTTGTGGATAAAATCATCGAGCGTCACGGCCGACAGGAGGGATTTGGAGAGCAGGAGGAAACCGTCGTCCCAGATGGGAGAGATCTCGTCCAGGGGGATGGCACTCACATTTAGCATTGCGGCCTCACGTTATATCGATTTAGTCACCAGTCAGGCTGTCCATGCCATCGCATCACGACAAGCACTCGTCACCAAAATAAATAGCCGCAGCCCGTAAAAGCGGCTGCCAATAAGAAAAGCGGTGACGAAAATTGTCGCATGTTGCAATTCCAGAGTTGTTATTAACGAACGACAACAAAAAGTAACATCGTTATCGGGGGATATATTGGAATGGCGACTCATCATAGATGAGCTCAAATTTCATTACAATCCGATTTAATATATCTGATGGCCATATTTAACCGGTTATTTCATCAGTTCTTGATCTCAATTAAGGCGTCCGAAAAGTGGGCCGCCGTCAACTGTCAGATCTGCCTCTCCTCTTCGCTGACTACGGGTTTCAAGATGGCGTTTGCTGCTCATAAATCGGTAATTTATGAGGTGATGATCCGGCTGTGGCAGCACTTCAGACCACCGAAGATAAAGAGGGCCGACAAGCTCTGGAAGGCCATCAGCAGCCAGCTGGCGTTGTCGGCAAGCTCGGCGGTGACGCTCTGGTGAGTGAGGTAGATCAGCAGGGTGATCACCCCCAGCAGCAGGCCGTTGATCAAGGTGGTGGAGATAAACCCGATCAGCCAGGCACTGGAAATACTCAAGGCAGAAAATACGCTGTTCATGGCAAGCCTTGCTGCCATAAAACAGCCGAAAAAACCGAAGCCGAGCAGAAATATCATCTCGTCGCGCCAAATATAGCAACCTATTCCCAGCAATATCGCCGCCAGATAGGTGCCAATATAGAAAAGTCCGAATAAGCGACCAATTTCATGTTGCATCATTTACTCCCCTTTTTTGGGTAATAAAAGGGTGCCCGACTCGATAAATCCGAGTCGGGTTCCCTTATTTGTGCAGAACCTCTTTTTTAGGGTGATCAGCCCTTGGCTGCGCTGCGCAATTTCGCCTTGAGCGCGCTGTATTCAGTCTGGACGTACACTTCCGCCTCAGGCTGATTGTCAATGCGCTCGATCTTAACCGCGCAGTACTTGTACTCCGGCGTGTGGGAGACGGGATCGACGTGCTCGATGGTGAGCTCGTTACAGGCCCCGATCCACCACTGGTAGGTCATATAGACCACCCCGGCGTTGACCCGGTCGTTGTAGTTGGCGCGGGTGATCACCTTGCCACGGCGTGACGAGATCCAGACCAGCGCCTGATCCTTCACTCCAAGCTTTTTGGCATCGCTCGGGTGGATCTGCACATAACCGGGCTCATCGGCCAGGGTCTGCAGCGCCGAGCAGTTGCCGGTCATGGAGCGGCAGGAGTAGTGCCCTACCTCCCGCACGGTGGAGAGCACCAGCGGATACTCGGCACAGGGCTGCTCCAGCGGCGGCCGCCACTCGGAGGCAATCAGCTGACCCTTGCCGCTCGGGGTGGTGAACACGTTCCCCTCGAACAGGGTGCTGGTGCCCGGGTGATCCTCGGTCGGGCAGGGCCACTGCACGCTCTTGAGATCGGCCATCTTGTCGTAGCTGACCCCGGCATAGAGCGGACAGAGCGCACGCATCTCGTCCCAGATCTCTTCGGTGTTGTGGTACTCCATGGGATAACCCATGGCAGTCGCCATCAATGAGAAGATGGCCCAGTCCGGCTTCACGTTCTCGGGGGGCGTCACCGCCTTGTAGAAGCGCTGGAAGCCGCGATCCGCCGAGCTGTAGACCCCTTCGTGCTCGCCCCAGCTGGTGGCGGGCAGAATGACGTCGGCCATCTCGGCGGTCTGGGTCATGAAGATATCCTGCACAATCACCAGCTCCATCCCTGCCAGAGTGCGGCGGAATTGACCGAGATCTGCCTCGGTCTGGGCCGGATCTTCACCGAAGATGTAGAAGGCCTTGCACTTGCCCTCCTCCACCTTGTGGCCAAGCTCGGTCAGGCGATAGCCGGGCTTTTGGGAGAGTGACTCCACGCCCCACGCCTTGGCGAACTTGGCGCTGATGGCGGGATCGGCCACCGACTGATAACCCGGGAACTGGTGCGGCAGCATCCCCATGTCACAGGTGCCCTGCACGTTGTTCTGACCACGTACCGGCCCGCAACCGGTGCCGCGGCGACCGAAGTTGCCGGTCAGCAGCGCCAGACCCGCCAGCCCCTTGACCACATCCACCGCCTGACCGTATTGGGTCACCCCCATGCCCCACAGGATCATGGACGCAGGCGACTCGGCATAGGTGCGAATGGCGGCGCGGATATCGGCAGCTTTGAGGCCAGTGATCCCCTCGACATATTCCGGGGTGTACTTGGCCACCGTCGCCTTGAAGGTCTCGAACCCTTCGGTGTAGTTGGCGACAAATGCCTTGTTGTAGAGCCCTTCATTGATCAACACGTTGGCGAAAGCGTTAACCAGCGCCATGTTGGAACCGTTTTTGAGCGGCAGCCACTGATCGGCGATACGGGCGGTCTCCACCATACGGGGATCACACACAATCACCTTGGCCCCGTTTGCCTTCGCCTTGAGGATATGGCGGGCGACGATGGGGTGAGAGTCAGCAGCGTTGTAACCAAACACCAGCAGGCACTTGGTCTCTTGAATTTCGGGAATGGCGTTGCTCATGGCGCCGTTGCCTACAGTTGTCTCCAGACCGGAGACTGAGGGTGCGTGTCACACCCTCGCGCAGTGGTCGACGTTGTTCGTCCCAATCACCGCACGGGCAAATTTCTGCATCACATAGTTGGCTTCATTGCCGGGGCCACGGGCAGAGCCGGTGGTCATGATGGCGTCCGGGCCATATTTCGCCTTGATGGCGGAGAGACGGCTGCTGGCGAACTCGATCGCCTCATCCCAGGAGACGGCCTCGAACTTGCCACCGCGCTCGCGGCGGATCATCGGGCTCTTGAGACGGGGGGTCAGCAGGTTGGTGTCGTTCAGGAAATCCCAACCGTAATAGCCCTTGAGGCAGAGCTGCCCCTCGTTGGTCCGGCCGTTGGCGCCTTCGGCCCCCACCACCTTGTCGTTTTCAACCAGCAGGTTGATTTTGCAACCGGTGCCGCAATAGGGGCACACGGTAATGACTTTTTTCATGACTCACACTCTTGTTTGTTAACGAAAAACGGCTCGGCAAGCCCGCTCACACCCGCGCCGGCATCGCCAGCAGTGCCTCGGCACTAGCCAGCTGTTTCTGCCGGTTCAGGTTTTCAAGATGCTCCGGCGTGACCAGCCGCAGCGCCTGGGTCGGACACACCTCGACACAGGCCGGGCCCTCCTCGCGGTGACGGCAGAGATCGCACTTGAGCGCCTGCGCCTTGGTCTGCGGCCGCTTGAAGAGCGCATCGGCAGCGGGTGCCACCTCTTTGAGCACCACCGCCATGGCGCCGTAAGGACAGGCCACCACGCAGGACTTGCAGCCGATGCAGCGCTCCTGCAAAACCTTGACGCAGCCATCCTCACTGACGATGGCATTGTTCGGGCAGGCCATGGCGCACGGCTTGTCTTCACACTGGCGACAGAGCACCGGCGTGGT
Source organism: Aeromonas sp. 96A (assembly GCF_051919165.1). Lineage (NCBI taxonomy): Bacteria > Pseudomonadati > Pseudomonadota > Gammaproteobacteria > Aeromonadales > Aeromonadaceae > Aeromonas > Aeromonas sp. 96A. The sequence continues at coordinate 698,426 of NZ_JBQBFE010000001.1, forward strand.
CACCTTGCTGCCCACGATCACCTTCAGGCGCGGCTGAAAGTAGCTGTCCTTGGAGACCAGATGTCCATCCTCGATGGCAAGATGCAGGCCGCCCTCCCGCTCAAGGGTCCCGCTGCAAGACCCTGACTGGTGTGAAACGGCGCAGGCCACCTCACAGGTACGACACCCAATACAGAGACTGGGATCTGCAATCACGAAGCTGTTCATAGAGAGGGATCCTAAATGGTTCGTTACACCGGGCCGCCCGCCGACAGGCAAAGAGGCGGCCAGCCCCCCACAAAGCATTTATCAGACCAAAACGCGCCGATGGTGCGATAAAAAATCACAACCAACTGAAAATAAAGGAGTAATCAGAAAGAGATGCGTGCTGAATGCCACAACTGACGAGGGTGACGACGGGGTGGGAAGTGTGATCGACACGACAAAAGTGACGAGCTCGACACCGGCTGACCAGCCCCTGCCCCAGCCGTATAACGGAGCCGTTTGAAGGAGTTTGCAGCCAGGATCGGCCGCCCCAAACCGGACAAACGGAGGAAGGAAACCGGGGGAGAAAAACCATAGCAAGGGCCCAAAATGGGCTGTGCAGTACGCTAAAGCCGCTTGCGGCGATGGCAAGTTGTTTGGTTTTACTATCGCGCTGGCAAGCCATCATCAAGTCAAACCGAACAAAAATGGGCCACTTATTGACTGATTTGTTGAGCCAGAGCCGGTTTTAGGCCCCTGCCCCTTCAGTTTTCTATCCCTCCGGTTAATATGTGCCAGTTGGCAACCAGCTCCGTTGGGGGTTACTTCCATTGCTCGGCAAGTAAAAATTTCAGAGCAAAATATTAATTTAAAATTGAAATGTGTATAAGGACCATCATGAATGATGAAATTGTGAATGATATTAGGTCAATGAGACCTATCATGCTTAAAGAGAGATCATCAAAAAAAGTTATTACTTTACAACAAATAGCTCTTGTTTTGGTTGATGACTGCGAGATATCTTTTGCGGCACCAAATAACGTTTCAATTTTTGTAAATATATCTAAACGTGAACTGACAATATCAAAGAAACTATATAAAGAAATTATCGCTGACAACTCGAAAAATAAAAATGAGTTTGAAATTGAGCAAAAAGATATTTCAAAGCTGTATAAATATCTTGAACACATTCAAACAACCATAATTTGTGTTTATACTGCTGTTGAAGCACTAGCCAACGTGGCAATCCCTAATGACTATAAATACGAAGTTAAAAACAATAAGGGAATTGTTGAAGTTTGGGATAAAGAAGCTATCGAACGCTGGTTTAAAACCAGCGACAAATACACAAAGCTAATACCGTCAATTCTTAATGTAAACAATCCATCAGAACAACCTTTTTGGTCAAAATTCAGAGAATTAGAAGTGATTAGAAATGAAATAATCCATCAAAAAACTTCGATTAAGAAAAAGACTGATATAGATTCTGGTTACCTAACTGCACTCCTACATAGTAGAGTATTTGATAATATTGATGCTGCATACGCACTAATTTCCTACATTTGTAATGCCGATATTAGCCACTCATATTTCCCTCTTGGGTTTGGACCAGCTAAAATCGATATTAAAGAAGTAGAGAATTTCAGTGACGAGCTAACTCTATTGAAAAAGGGGAATAAAAAACAATAACCACATTGCCGTAGGGTGCAATAAGCGCAGCGCATTGCACCTCTTGCCTATTTTAATACTACGATTATATTTTAATGGAGTAAGATTTGATGAATATAAAAATCCATAATGAACATAAAGATGACATCTTCAATGTACTTGTTGATAACCTTAGACAATTTAACTTTGATAAAATGGGTGAGGAGCGCTCCCAACCTTTAATTGTTGCCATTCATGATGATAATGACGAAGTTGTCGGTGGTATTGCCGGACGTACTATTTATCATCAACTGTTGATCGAGGTGCTTTGGGTACACAATGACAAGAGAGGACAGGGGCTTGGCATTCAATTAATGGAGATTGCTGAATGCGAGGCAAAAAAACGAGGCTGTATTGTAGCTCAAGTCGATACCCTCTCATTTCAGGCACCCAAATTTTATGAAAAAATGGGATTTAAAATAGTCGGTAAAGTGAGCGGAATTAAAAATAGTCCTGACCGCTACTTTTTATTGAAGCACTATCATGGAGAGTAATAATTACCGTAGGGGGCAATAAGCGCAGCGCATTGCACCTCTTGCCTATTTTAATACTTGGTGCAATTCACTTCGTTCATTGCACCCTACATTTTTTCCTTCCAAATAAAGACTCCATTGCTACCCAACGCCCTCCCCCTTGTCATACTGACAGCAATTAATTAGTCACTATTTTATCGTCTGTTTTTCACTCAACCCGGTAAAAAAATAGTGGCCAAACCACTTCCCCAGATAAAACAAACGGTTGCCCGCAGAGCGCATGAATATTTCAATCAACGGCCAATTAATAACCTTACTCAAAAGGGCGTTTTGATTATTTATACCTGAGCATGAACCCGCAGAGTGTGTGTCATTATAAGCTTAACGACAGATGAACAGACTGTGTCCCATGAAACGCATCTTTATATCCGATTAGCTCCCTTCCCATCGCAATCCTTTGATTTCCCCCCGATGTTGTATCCACACATACCTGATGTGTTCGGGGCGATCTGCTGTGGCAAACGTGTAAACATCAAACTGACAAGATGAACTCATGAACTGTGATAAACAACAAGCTATGTCCGGCGTCATGCTGGCGGCGATTGGCGTAGTCTATGGCGATATCGGCACCAGCCCGCTCTATACCTTGCGCGAGTGCCTGTCAGGTCAATTCGGGTTCGGCGTCGAGCCGGCCTCCATTCTCGGCTTTCTCTCGCTGATCTTCTGGCTGCTGATCCTGGTGGTGTCGGTCAAGTACCTCTCCTTTGTGATGCGGGCCGACAACGCCGGCGAGGGTGGCATTCTCACCCTGATGTCGCTGGCGACCCGCAACGCCTCCACCCGCTGGACGCCGCTGCTGATCATCCTCGGCCTGATTGGCGGCAGCTTCTTCTATGGCGAGGTGGTGATCACCCCGGCGATGTCGGTGATGTCGGCCATCGAGGGTCTGAGCATTCTCACCCCCGCCCTCGACCCCTATATCGTCACTCTCTCGGTGCTGGTGCTGACCCTGCTGTTTGCCATCCAGAAACATGGCACCGCCATGGTGGGCAAGCTGTTTGCCCCCATCATGCTGATCTGGTTTATGACGCTGGCGGTGCTGGGGCTGCGCGGCATCATCCACAACCCCGAGGTGCTGGGGGCGCTCAACCCCATCTGGGCGGTGCGCTTCTTTATCCAGTACCAGACCACCTCCTTCTTTGCCCTCGGCGCCGTGGTGCTGGCCATCACCGGGGTGGAGGCGCTCTACGCGGATATGGGCCACTTTGGCAAGAATCCAATTCGCCTCGCCTGGTTTATCGTGGTGCTGCCCTCGCTGGTGCTTAACTACTTCGGTCAGGGTGCGCTGCTGCTAAGCAATCCGGCAGCCATTGCCAACCCCTTCTTCCTGCTCGCGCCGAAATGGGCGCTGGTGCCGCTGCTGCTGCTGGCAACCATGGCGACGGTGATCGCCTCGCAGGCGGTGATCTCCGGGGTCTTTTCGCTGACCCGGCAGGCGGTGCGCCTCGGTTATCTCTCACCCATTCGCATCGTTCACACCTCCGAGCAGGAGTCCGGCCAGATCTATATTCCGGTCATCAACTGGATGCTCTATATCTCGGTGGTGATCGTCATCATGAGCTTCGAGCACTCCAGCAATCTGGCGGCGGCCTACGGCATCGCGGTGACCGGCACCATGGTGCTCACCTCCATCCTCTCCTGCTCGGTGGCCAAGAACAGCTGGCACTGGAACAAGTATCTGGTGGCCATCCTGTTTGCCGCGCTGCTCTGTATCGACGTGCCGCTGTTTGCCGCCAATCTTGCCAAGATCTTCTCCGGCGGCTGGCTGCCGCTCACCCTGGGCGCGGTGATGTTCACCGTGATGACCAGCTGGAAGAGCGAGCGTTTCCAGCTTATTCGTCGCCTGAACGAGCACGGCAACTCCCTTGAGCCGATGATCGCCTCGCTGGAGAAATCCCCGCCGACCCGGGTGGCCGGCACTGCCGTCTATATGTCGCGGGTGGTCAACGTGATCCCTCATGCGCTGCTCCATAACCTCAAGCACAACAAGGTGCTGCACGAGCGGATCATCCTGCTCACCCTGCGGGTGGAGGATGTGCCCTACGTCCACAACGTGCGCCGGGTCTGCATCGAGCAGCTCTCCCCCACCTTCTGGCGGGTGGTGGCAAGCTACGGCTGGCGCGAGACCCCGAACGTGGAGGAGATCTTCCACCGCTGCAACGCCGAGGGGCTCAGCTGCCGGATGATGGAGACCTCGTTCTTTATGGCCCACGAGTCGCTCATCATGAAAGACCGCCCCTGGTATCTCTATCTGCGCGGCAAGCTCTTTATGCTGCTGCAGCGCAACGCCCTGCGGGCCCCGGATCAGTTCGAGATCCCGCCCAACCGGGTCATCGAGCTGGGATCCCAGGTGGATATCTGATAGCGGGTTGATGGCCTCTTAAAGGCATAGAAAACGTCAGCAAATAGAGAGGGAGGCATTGGCCTCTCTCTCTATTTTCCGTTAACCCCGATTACCGGCCCCCTCATCCCCAACCCTTCTCCCGCAAGGGGAGAAGGGAGCAAACCACATCGCCCCCACAGACATCCCACCGTAGGGGGCAACAAGCGCAGCGCCGTGCACCACGAACATATTTTGATAGCGGTGCAATTCACTTCGTTCTTTGCACCCTACTCATGCTGCGTTTTCCAAGGTGACGAACCCTCTTGGGGGCTTCGTCACAAGTGACGAACGTCACAGTTCGACAGCCACATCAGCGCGTTCATCCAACCACGCGAAGATTTTTATTCATTTAAAAACAGCTACTTAAAAGCAATTTCGCTGCAGAAACCAATCTGGCCCGTATCTTGCCAACCTGCCCCTACTTTCTCCGTTCGCGACACGACAAGGTAGGCTATGAACCGCTTCGTTATCGCTGACCCCAAGCTTTGTATCGGCTGTGGCACCTGTATGGCGGCCTGCAGCGAGGTACACAAGGCGCAAGGTTTGCAGCAAGCCCCCCGTTTAACCGTTATGCGACACGAGCAGGCGACCATGCCGGTTCAGTGCCGTCACTGTGACGATGCCCCCTGCATCAAGGTGTGCCCGGTCGAGGCAATTCGCCAGACCGGCGATTGCGTGCAACTCAACGAGTCGCTCTGCATCGGCTGCAATCTCTGCGCCGTGGCCTGCCCCTTTGGCGCTATCCAGAGCGGCGGCAGCCGTCCGGTGGCCGTGGCCACCAGTTACGACACCTATATCCCCTGCTCCATCCGCTCCAGCAACCCCTCCACCTCTGCCGGCCTGCGCTGCTTTGGCGAGGATCTGCTGAGCTGGGAGCCGGGCGTGCGCAGCATCGCCGTCAAGTGCGACCTGTGCGAGTTTCGCGCCGATGGCCCGGCCTGTGTCGGAGCCTGCCCCTCCCAGGCACTGAAGCTGGTCAATGACGGCGACACCGAACGCGCCGCCCGTATCCGTCGCCAGCAAGCGGCCGACACCAACCCGCAAGGGGCCTCTGCCTTCTCGGCGCCTGCCACGGCGATCCCTGCATCCGATATATCCACCACAGAGGGAGTTCGCTGATGTTGTCCCCCCTTGTAATGGCCACGCTCCTGCTCTTTTTGCTGGGCGCTGCCGCCGGTTTGCTGCTGCAAAAACTGCCCGCACTGGCCAACCGTCTCAATAGCGGTTTTGCCCTGCTGGGCTCGCTCGCGGGTCTGGTCGCCGCCATCCAGATCTTTGCCCAAGGCGCCCCCGTCGACGGCCAGCTCTGGCTGCTGGGCTCGGTGCACCTCGACATGCTTGCCGCGCTGATGCTGCTGGTGATTAGCACCGTCGGTGTTGCCGTCGCCCTCTACTCCTTTGCCTATATCCGCGAATATCAGGGCAAGGGGGATGTGGCCATCGGTGCGCTGATGAACCTCTTCCTGTTTGCCATGGTGGGCATGGTGCTGGCCGACAACGCACTCGGTTTCTTGCTCTGCTACGAGCTGGTAACCCTCACCACCTACTGGCTGGTCAAGACCAATCCGGAGGCCGCCAAACAGAGCCGGCTTTACCTGGTGATGAACCATATCGGCATGGCGCTGGTGCTGATCGCCTTCTGGCTGCTCTGCCGCGAAAGCGGCTCGCTGGAGTTCGCCGCGCTGCGCGAGCACCATCTGGCGGGCGCCCTGGCATCCCTGGTGTTTCTGCTCAGCTTCGGCGGCTTTGGCCTGCGCGCCGGTTTCGTGCCGCTGCACGGCTGGCTGCCGGTGGCCGAGCCCGTTGCGCCCTCCCATATCTCGGCGCTGATGTCCGGTGTGATGGTGAAGCTGGGTCTCTTTGGCATCTTGCGGGTCAGCATCGATTTTCTCGGCGCCAGCCAGCTCTGGTGGGGCTATGTGGTACTGATCTTCGGCGCCTGCTCGGCAGTGCTCGGGGTGCTGTTTGCGCTGGCCGAGCATGACCTCAAACGGCTGCTCGCCTACCACACGGTGGAGAACATCGGCATCATCCTGATGGGAATGGGCATCGGCATGATCGGCATCGCCAACCAGCAACCGGCGCTGGTGGTGCTGGGGCTGCTCGGCGCCCTCTATCACCTGCTCAACCACGCCATCTTCAAGAGCCTGCTCTTTATGGGCACCGGCTCTGTGATGTTCCGCCTGCACACCCGCGACATGGACAAGATGGGGGGGCTGGCCAAACTGATGCCCTGGACCGCGCTGGCGTTCCTCATCGGCGCCATGGCCATCTCGGCGCTGCCGCCGCTCAACGGCTTTGTCAGCGAGTGGTTTATCTACCAGTCCCTGCTCTCCATGACCAAGCTCGGCACCTCCGTCGTCGCGCCGCTCGCGGTAGTGATGCTGGCGGTGACCGGCGCCATGGCGGTGATGTGTTTCGTCAAGGTGTATGGCATCTGCTTCTGCGGCGCCCCGCGCAGCGAACACGCGAGCCACGCCCGCGAAGTGCCGGGCGCCATGGTGGCAGGCACCCTGCTGCTGGCTGCGGTCTGTCTGGTGCTGGGTCTGGGCGCCCCCTGGATTGCCCCCCATATCGCCAGCTATGGCCAAGCCTTGGTAAGCGGCCAGATGAACGTCGCCACTGGCGCCACCCTGCTGCCGCTCGACAGCTCACAAGCGATCCTCTCCCCGCCCGTTATCGCCATCACCTTGCTGGGGCTGTTCCTCATCCCGTTGCTGGTACTGGCCATCTTCAAGGGCCCCAAGCTGGGTCGTCGTCACGCTGGCACCCCGTGGGCCTGTGGTTACGCCTATGAGGAGCGCATGAGCCTCACCTCTGGCGGTGTCACCCACACCTTGCGCCAACTCTGCGCGCCGCTCTATCGCAAGCAGCCGCAGCTCGATCTGGCCAGCGCCCTGCATGGGGTGAGCGATACCAGCGGGACGACCAGCTGGCTGCTGCACGGTGTTGTGCTGGCGCTCTTTATCCTGATGGCTGTAGGAGTCTGATATGCCTGTTCTTGAAATGCCGAGCTGGGGCATGGTTGCCCTCGCCCTGACCCAGGCCATCGCCATGCTGGCGCTGGCGCCGCTCGCCACCGGTTTCAACCGGGTGCTGCGGGCCAAGATGCACTCCCGCCAAGGGCCGGGTCTGCTGCAGGATTACCGGGATATCGCCAAGCTCCTGCGCCGTCAGGAGGTAACCCCCGAGCCTGCCGGCATCATCTTCAACCTGATGCCTGCGCTGCTGATCGCCGCCCTCTTGCTGGTAGGGATGGCGCTGCCAACCCTGACTCATGAGTCCCCCTTCCCCATCGCCGGGGATCTCATCATCGATATCTATCTGTTCGCCATCTTCCGCTTCTTCTTTTCGCTGGCGGGGCTCGACAGCGGCAGCATGTTTGCAGGGATCGGCGCCCGCCGCGAACTGACCCTCGGCATTCTGGTGGAGCCCATTCTGGTGCTCGCCTGCTTCATCATGGCGATGATGGTGGGCAGCTCGGATCTGGGCAACATCAGCAGCTATGTGGCGACCCAGCCGCTGGCCGCGCCGATTGCCACCCTGCTGGCCGGCGCCGCCTGCGCCTTCGCGGTGTTTGTCGAGATGGGCAAGCTGCCCTTTGATTGCGCCGAAGCTGAACAGGAGCTGCAGGAGGGGCCGCTCACCGAGTACTCCGGTGCGGGCCTGGCCCTGCTCAAGCTCTCCATCGGCCTCAAGCAACTGGTGGTGGTGCAGCTCTTTCTGGTGATTTTCCTGCCCTTCGGCAAGGCGGCCAACTGGAGTCTGCCTGCGCTCATCGGCGCGGCGCTGATCCTCGCCTGCAAGCTGCTGGTGGCCTTTTTGCTGGCCGGCATCATCGAAAACGCCATGGCCCGTACCCAGTTCGTGCGCACCCACAAGCTCACCCGCTTTGGGCTGGGGCTGGCCCTGCTGGCGCTGCTCGCCTATCTGGTCGGGATCTGAATCATGCCCGCCAGCACAGCAACTTTTTCCGATTTCATCATTTGTGAATGCTCATTCCCGAACATTAAAGTGAGAACTGCATGACCATCGCCATTTCGGATCGCATCGGCTGCGACTACATCCAGCAGGTGCGAGCACAACTGCCCCACGCCATCGTCGACGAGGAGTGGCAAACCGCCGATCAGGCCACCATTACCGTCAAGCCCACCAGTCTGGTCGAGACGGCCAGCCTGATCTTCCATCAGCTGGGGGGCTGGCTTCCGCTCTCCTTTGCCAATGACGAGCGCAGCCTCAACGGCCACTTCGCGGTCTACCACGTCTTCTCCATGGAGGGCGACACCAAGTGCTGGATCACCGTCAAGGTGCTGGTAGATGCCGATACCCAGGAGTACCCCTCCATCACCCCGACCATTCCGGCGGCAGTGTGGGGCGAGCGGGAGATCCGCGATATGTACGGCCTGCGCGCCATCGGCCTGCCGGACGAACGTCGTCTGGTGCTGCCGGACGACTGGCCGGAGGATATCCACCCGCTACGCAAGGACGCCATGGATTACCGCCAGCGCCCGATGCCCACCACCGACACCGAGACCTACCCCTTCGTCAACGAGCTGGGTAGTGATGCCAACCGCATCGTGCCGGTCGGCCCGCTGCACATTACCTCGGACGAACCGGGCCACTTTCGTCTGTTCGTCGATGGGGAAGACATCATCGATGCCGACTACCGCCTCTTCTATGTCCATCGCGGCATGGAGAAGCTGGCCGAAACCCGGATGGGCTACAACGAAGTGGCGTTTCTGACCGACCGGGTCTGCGGCATCTGCGGCTTTACCCACAGCGTCGCCTACACCACTTCGGTGGAGAACGCCATGGGCATTCCGGTGCCGGAGCGGGCCAAGATGATCCGCGCCGTGCTGCTGGAGGTGGAGCGCCTGCACAGCCATATCCTCAACATCGGCCTGTCGAGCCACTTCACCGGTTTCGACACCGGCTTCATGCAGTTCTTCCGGGTGCGGGAGAAATCCATGACCCTGGCCGAGCTGCTGACCGGCGCCCGCAAGACCTACGGCCTCAACCTGATTGGCGGGGTACGCCGCGACATCTTCAAGGAAGATCGCATCAAGGGTGCCCAGCTGGTGCGCGAACTGCGTGATGAGCTCAAACCCCTGGTGGCCATGCTGCTGGATACCGCCAACATCTCCTCCCGCCTCATCGGTATCGGCAAGCTCGACCCGCAGATTGCCCGCGATTTCAGCTGCGTCGGCCCCATGGTGCGGGCGAGCGGCTTCAAGCGCGACGTGCGCCGGGTTCACGATTTTGCCGGTTACCGCGAGCTGCCGATGGAGATCCAGACCAAGGCGGGTTGCGATGTGCAATCCCGGGTACTGGTGCGGATCCACGAGCTCTACGACTCCCTCGACATGATTGAGTTCGGCCTGGAGCACCTGCCGGAAGGGCCGCTGCTGACCGAAGGCTTCACCTACCAGCCGGGCAAGTTTGCGCTGGGCTTTACCGAGGCGCCCCGCGGCGAGAACGTCCACTGGAGCATGACCGGAGACAACCAGAAGCTGTTCCGCTGGCGCTGCCGCGCCGCCACCTACGCCAACTGGCCCGCCCTGCGCTACATGCTGCGCGGCAATACCGTGGCGGATGCGCCGCTCATCATCGGCAGTCTGGATCCCTGCTACTCCTGTACCGACCGGGTCACCCTGGTCGACCCCAAGAAGGGCAAATCCACCGTGGTCTCCTACAAGGAGATCGAGCGCTACGGTATCGATCGCAAAAACTCTCCGCTGAAATAAGGGGTCATCATGATCAAGCTGTTCAAGACCATCCTCAAGGCTGGCACCCCGACCGCCAAGTACCCCTTCGCCCCTTATGAGGTGAACCGGGATTTTCGCGGCAAACCGAAATATCAGGCGGATCAGTGCATCGCCTGCGCCGCCTGCACCAAGGCCTGCCCGGCCAATGCGCTGGTGATGGAAGTGGACATGGAGACCGGCGAACGGCGCTGGGAGATCTCCATGGCGCGCTGCATCTTCTGCGGTCGCTGCGAAGAGGTCTGCCCGACCCGCGCCATCGCGCTCTCCCCCGAGTTCGAGCTGGCGGTGACCAACAAGGCGGACCTTTATGAGGAGGCCCGCTTTGCGCTGGCCCCCTGCACTCTGTGCGGCACCTACTTTGCCCCGAGCAAACTGGTGGCGCTGGTGGAGGACACCCTCAAGCAGGCGGACACACCGCTGGCGACCCCGGAGCGACTGCACCACTGCCCCGACTGCAAACGAAAACAGAGCATGCTGAGCCAGCCTGACTCGGCCCTGATCACACCGATAGCCACACCGATGGCCGCACAAAAGGAGTGGATGTGATGAGCAAGATCAAAGGCATAGAACCGGTTGTCGGCCATGCCCATACCCGCGCCGTGCCGCTGGCACAGGATCCCGAGATCACCAAACTCAAGAAGACCCTGCTGAAAGACATTCGCCGCTCGGCCTATGTCTACCGGGTCGATTGCGGCGGCTGCAACGCCTGCGAGATCGAGATCTTCGCCACCATCACCCCACTGTTTGATGCCGAGCGTTTCGGCATCAAGGTGGTTGCCTCCCCCCGCCACGCCGACATCCTGCTCTTTACCGGCGCGGTGACCCGGGCGATGCGGGTACCGGCCCTGCGCGCCTACGAGGCGGCACCCGATCCCAAGATCTGCATCGCCTACGGCGCCTGCGGCTGTGACGGCGGCATCTTCCACGACCTCTACTGCGTCTGGGGCGGCACCGACAAGATCGTACCGGTGGATGTCTATATTCCCGGCTGCCCGCCTACTCCCGCCGCCACCATCTACGGCTTTGCCGTGGCGCTCGGTCTGCTTGAGCAGAAACTCAAAGCCACCAGCCACGAGGTGCAACCAGGTGAACGGGTCGAGCTGCGCCACACCGGCATCCCCAACGAAATTCGGGTGATGATCGAGCGCGAAGCCCGCCGCATGGCCGGTTATCGGCAGGGGCGGATCATCGCCGACGAGTTTATGGCCCTGCTCGAAGGGGCGACCCAGCAGGATGTGGATCTGCGTATCCAGAGCTACCTCGATCAGCACGACGATCCGCGCCTCTCGGAGATCGTCAACAACCTCGCAAACGCCTGCCTCAACCGGGCGGCCAGCAAGGGAGAGGCGGTACATGGCTGACGAGGTTTTCTTCTATCGCCTCTCGCGCAAGTTCGTCGACGAGCAGTTTGACGTGCCGGAAGAGGCAAAGGAGGTGATGTACTACAGCCTCGCCATCGGCCACCACCTCGGCATCGTCGATTGCCTGCGAGCAGACCTGGTCTGCTCGCTGACCGGTTATCGCGACTGGGTAGCAAAGCTGCCAGAGGGAAGTGAAGCGCGCCGCAAGATGGAGGGATTTCTCACCTTTGGCGAGATCACCATCTATCGCGAGCACTGCCATATGCTGGCCTGCGCCTTCGACCGACTGCGCAAAGCCGAAGGCGTGCTCGATGAGCAGGAGCTGGGCTGGACCAATACCTTTATGGATCAGCTCACCGCCCTCTTTAACGACCCCCATATGTACCTGATGGTAAGGAGCCGCTGATGGGCTGCAATCTCGTGTTGACCGTGGGCAATGCCATGATGGGGGACGACGGTGCCGGCCCCTATCTCGCCGACAAGCTGCAGGCCGCCCCCCTGCCCGGCTGGCTCCATATCGACGGCGGCATCGCGCCGGAAAATGTGGTCTACAAGGTGCGGGAGCTGCAACCGGATCGGGTGGTGCTGGTGGATGCCGCCGAGATCGGCGAGAAGGCGGGAACCCTGCAGGTGATCCCCCCCGAGACCATCGCCGAGATGTTTATCTTCTCGACCCACAATATGCCGCTCAATTTCCTGATCGACGAGCTCAAGACCTTTGTCCCCGAGGTGATCTTTGTCGGGGTACAACCGGCCATCGTGGCGTTTTCCTTCCCGATGACCGAGATGGTGAGCGAGGCGATGGATTATCTTTATCAGCATCTTGATGCAGCCAAAGATACCGACTTGTTAATAGATAAACTGGAGCAGTGGAATATTGACAATTCCAAGAGGTGATTATTTAGCGAGTTGTTAACGACCGTTATTGACCGACGGTTCCGGCAATGTGATCGAGGCCCGATGTTAAATTAAAAACATCGGGCTAATTGTGCTGAACTTGATATAAAACAAGGTTCTTTGATTTTTTCAAAAAACCGATAACTCTCGATTTTTTATGACAAAAAAGCGTTGCCAGTCACAGAAATTTGCCACAAAATGGCGGCCGTTACGGAAGTTGATGGGGTCTGGTGGCCTCCTCGGTCTTCAAAACCGATGTGAGCCGAGAAGGCTTTGGCAGGTTCGATTCCTGCCTCTTCCGCCAAATTTATCTATTGAACAAATACTCTCTTGCTGAGTTTATCTGCCCGAGTGTTATTTTCGTCGCTTGTTCAATATGTTTGAAGTAATACCTTAGCAAAAGGTGCTTGCCGCTTGCCAATATAATCCGAACTCAGGTTATCTCGCTGGCCAAAAATTAATTTATCAGCATCGATGCAGTATTAATTTATACCCGCTCATTGATGCCCCCAGTTTGCTGTCATCCGCAAATCGCCAGCAGTGCCATAACCCGTCAGCTCGGCCTCTCTATCGGCAAACCGGTGCGCATCCCGAACCCACGCACTGCACTGGTAATCCCATGCCGAACTCGTCTCACGCGCCAGCCATCCTCCACCGCCAGCCCGCATCAGGTCAGGCTGCCGACGATTCACAGCCAGATTCACAGCAACAGAACAGCCAGCAACCAACGCGCCGTCTGCCCCAAGTGGAACAGCTGCTGCAGCAACCCTTTCTAGCAGGTTTTATCGAGGCGCTGAGCCGCCCGCTGGTGACCCAGGTGGTGCGCGACACCCTGAGCGAGCTGCGTCAGAGCGAAGATTTTCGCCAGCATGGCGTTGCCCCCGAGCAGATCGAGGCGCTGATTGCCGAGCGCTGCCGACAGCAGTTGCGCCAGCGTCAGACCCGGGTGATCAACGCCACCGGCACCCTGGTGCATACCAATCTGGGGCGCTCGCCGCTAAGCAGCGAGCTGTGGGACGAGGTGCGCGACCTCAACACCGGCTACAACAATCTGGAGCTGGATCTTGCCACCGGCAAGCGCGGCGGGCGCAAGGGGCTGATCGCCCCCCTGCTCCGTTGCCTCACCCAGGCCGAGGATTCGCTGGTGGTCAACAACAACGCAGCTTCCCTCTTCCTGTTGCTGCAGGAGGTGGCCAAGGGGCGCGAGGTGATCGTCTCGCGCGGCGAGCAGATCCAGATTGGTGGCGGCTTTCGCATCCCCGATATTCTGGCCCTCTCCGGTGCCAAACTGGTGGAGGTGGGCACCACCAATATCACTACCGCCAAAGATTACCTCGATGCCATCACCGATCAGACCGCGCTGGTACTGATGGTGCACAGATCCAATTTCGCCATTCGCGGCTTTACCGAATCCCCCGATATCGGCGAGGTGGCCCGCGCCCTGCCCGAGCACGTGGTGCTGGCGGTGGATCAGGGCTCGGGCTTGACCACCGAAGAGTTTGCGCCAGATGAAACCTCGGTGCGCCAATACATCAAGGCGGGGGCGGATCTGGTCTGCTACTCCGGCGACAAGCTGCTGGGGGGCCCACAATCGGGCATCATCAGCGGACGCAGCGATCTCATCAAGCGGCTGGAAAAACACCCCATGATGCGCACCTTCCGCCCGAGCCGCATCGTCTACTCCCTGTTAGAGCGCCTGCTCATCCACAAGCTCAACAAGTCCCCAGTCGGCGAAGGGATTGCCCAGCGAGTCTTAAGCAACCCTGCCGCCATGCAGGCGAGAGCCTCCCGGCTGATGGCCGCCCTGCCCGGCTGCTTTGTGCCCATTCCCGCCCAGCTGGTGGTGGGCGGTGGCACCTTGCCGGACGAGTTCTATCCGGCCCCTGCGCTCGAATGCACCGACCCGCGCCCGGCCCAGCAACTACTCGATGATTTGCGCGAACTGCCGGTGCCGGTGATTGCCACCGTGCGCCAGCAGAAGGTGCTGCTCAATATGGCGACCCTGCTGCCGACCGAGATGGATCTGTTGATCGCCCAGCTTAACGAGCTGCTGCTACCTGCCTCGATCAATGCAACAGAGGAGTCCTGATCCCATGACCTCCTATCGCGCCGTTATCGGCCTTGCTGGCCACGTGGATCACGGCAAGACCCTGCTGATCAAGGCCCTCACCGGCATCACCACAGCCCGCGCCCACGAGCAGGCCATCGGCATGACTCAGGATCTCGGCTTTGCCCACTTTGACGACGGTCAGGGCAACACCATAGGCGTCATCGATGTGCCCGGCCACGAGCGCTATATCCGCAATATGGTGGCGGGGCTCTGGAGTCTGGATCTGGTGCTGCTGGTCATCGCCGCCGATGAGGGGTGGATGCCGATGACCGGCGATCACCTGCGCCTGCTCAAGGCGATGGGGGTGCCGCGTCTCTTGGTCTGCATCAACAAGTGCGATCTGGTCTCCCCTGACGAGCTTTTGCTGTTGGAAGAGAGTCTGCTGGAGCGGGTGATGGACGAGAGCGGCATGGTGCCCGATATCGTCAGCGTCAGCGCCAAAACCGGCGCCAATATGGCTGCCCTGCACGCCGCTATCGTGCGCCAGCTTGCCGAACTGCCAGCCTCACACGCTGCCCGCGAGCAGAGCGCCCCGCGACTGTATGTAGACAGGGTCTTTACCGCCAATGGCACCGGTACCGTGCTTACCGGCACCTTGCAACAGGGCAGCCTCAAGGTGGGGGACAAGCTGCGCCTCTACCCCGCCGATCGGGAGGTGCAGGTGCGCTCCCTGCAGGCCTATCACCAGAGCGCCGACGAGATCGGCGCCGTCTGCCGGGTGGCGGTGGGCCTTAAAAAAGTGCCCCACAAGGAGGTGGCTCGCGGCCACTGCCTCACCAGCACTGCCGGTCAGTGCGAGGCGGCCACCCACCTTATCGTGCGGCTCTGCGAGGTCGGTGGCAGCATCCGGGAACAGCGCAACCGCGAAGTGGAAGTGGCCCTCGGCAGCTGGCATGGCCGGGCCCGCTTCGTGCCCATCAAGGACACCCGTCTGGCACGGCTGATCTTTACCAGCCCCATCCCCTGCTTCTTCGGCCAGCCACTCGCCATCATTCGCCACGGCAGTAGCGAACTGCTGCACGGCGCCCGCATCGTCTGGTGCGGCGACATCCACCCCGCCAGACGCAAGGCGCTGCACGCCCTGCTGGGCGAGCTGCCAGATGAGCTCGAACACTACAACCCGGCCACCCTGCAGCTGGGGCTCAATGGCTATGTGCTGGCCAGCCGCTTTGACCAGCAGCCAGAGCAGGTCACCCCCCTCGGTGAGTGGCTGCTGGATAACTGCTGGCTGGCCCAAAGCCGCGACCAGCTGCTCGCCACGCTGGCCAGCGAACCGCTCAGCGCCGCCGAGCTGGCGACCCGCTTTGGCATCTCCTTGCCGGTCACTCATGCCCTGCTCCAGCAGCTCAAGAGCGAACAGCTCATTCGCCTGCACCATGACAAGTGGCAGCCGGGCTGCGGCGAGTCGGAAGATGATCTGGGGGAAGATGCACAGCTGGTGCTCAAGGTGGTGCGAGATCAAGGCAAGGAGGGTTACGAGCCCGGTAAACTGGGCCCCGGCGGCGTTGAGCTGGATCCCTTTATCACCCGCCAGCTGCCCGCCGCCCTGCAGCAGGGCTTGCTGCAAAAAGGCGCGTTGCAAAAGCAGCTGCGCAATCTGGCACGACTCAAGTATCTGGTGCAGCTCGATGGCCCCATCTACTACGACACCGAGCTTTACAACCAGATGGTCGCCGCCGTGCTGGCGGGCCAGCAGGTGGGAGATCTGATCGACATGGCATCCCTCAAGGAGATCACCGGCTTGTCACGCAAATACGCCATTCCGTTCTGCCTGCGCATGGAGATGGATGGCTGGGTACGACGCGAGGAGAACGAGCGCCGAGTGCTGCGTTTGCCGCAGACTCAAGATGAGATGGAGCCGGCATGAGCGCAACCATCGCCCCCTCTGTCTCTGCCAATCCTGTGGCCAACCGGCTGCGCCGCGAATTTCATATCGACGGCATCGTGCAGGGGGTCGGCTTTCGCCCCTTCGTCTATGGGCTGGCGCTGCGCCACGGCCTTGCCGGTTATGTGTTGAACGATGCCAACGGCGTCACCATTGGCGCCGAAGGCGCCCCCGAGCAGCTAGCCGCCTTTGCCCGCGAACTGCGGGAACTGGCGCCGCCGCTTAGCCGCATCGATCATTTCAGCGAGCGGGAACTGCCCCTCGCTCATGATCCCGACTTCGATGGCCAATTTCATGGCCAGTTTCGAATTAAAGCCAGTCAGCAGCAGAGCACGGCCACGGTCGCCATCTCGCCGGATCAGGGGATGTGCGAGGCATGCGCCCGGGATGTGGCCAACCCCAACGATCGCCACCATCGCTACCCTTTTACCAACTGCACCCACTGCGGCCCGCGCTACACCATCATCCGCCGTCTTCCCTACGACCGCCCTCACACCGCCATGGCGGGCTTTGCCATGTGCCCGCGCTGTGCGGCGGCCTATGAAAATCCGCTGGATAGACGCTACCACGCCCAGCCGGTGAGCTGCCCCGAGTGCGGGCCCTATCTCAGCTGGCGCAACGGTCGTGGCGATGCGCTGGCCGAGCGCGAGGATGCGCTGCAAGCGGCGGCCCGCGCCTTGCAAGCGGGGGCGCTGATTGCGGTCAAGGGGATGGGGGGTTATCACCTGATGTGCGATGCCCGCAATGAACAGAGTGTGGCCAGATTGCGAACGATCAAGCGGCGTGAGCGCAAGCCGCTGGCGGTGATGATGGGCTCCCTTGCCGAGGCCAAACTGCATGTCACCGGCAGCGAAGACGAGTGGCAACTGCTCGCCTCTCAGGCCAGACCCATCACCTTGCTGCGCAAGCGCAAAAATGATGATCGGCTCTCAGAATCCCGACAGTCGGCCATACCGCTGGCCGAGGGGATAGCCCCCGGCATCCCCTACCTTGGCATCATTCTCCCCTATACCCCGCTCCATCAGCTGCTGCTGGATACCTGCGCCATACCGCTGGTGGCCACCAGCGCCAATGGTCGCGGCAGCCCGATCCTTATCGAGTGCGAGGCGCTGGTCAGGGAACTCGGGGACGAGATTGACGGCATCCTGGATCACAACCGCCCCATCCTGCGCCCCTGCGACGACAGTCTGGTGCAGTGGGCAGGCGGGCGACGCCAGACGTTGCGCCTCGCCCGAGGCTATGCCCCCTGCACTCCCAGCCTGAAAGAGGCGGTCAAGGCGCCGCTCTTGGCAGTCGGGGCGCAGCAGAAGAACCAGCTGGCGCTCGCCTTCGGCCGCCAGCGCATCTACAGCCCCTATATTGGCGATCTGCACAGCCTGCCGATGCAGGAGCACTTCGAGCAGACCCTGGCCACCTTTCGCGATCTCTACGATCTCAACCCCGAAGTGCTGGTCTCGGATCGCCACCCAGGCTACCTCAGCCACCAGTGGGCCAAGGACTATTGCCACCATCAGGGTGCAACCCATCTCGAGGTGCAGCACCATCACGCCCACCTGCTGGCTGTGATGGCCGAGCACAACATCACGGGCCCGGTGCTGGGTGTTGCCTTCGATGGCACCGGCCTTGGCGATGACGGCACACTCTGGGGCGGCGAGCTGCTGATCGCAGACGTTCAGAGCTTTACTCGCGTTGCCCACCTCAAACCCTTCAAGCTGATCGGCGGCGAGGCGGCCATTCGCGAGCCGGTACGTCAGCTGCTGGGGCTGCTGTTTGAATCGCACAGCCCTGAGGAGATCAGTGCCCTCGATATTCCGCTGATCAACAAACTGCCCCTTAAGCGGATCAGCAACCTGCACCAGCTCTGGCAGCTGGGTCGCAACACCCCCTACACCAGCTCCATCGGTCGGCTGTTCGATGCGGTGGCAGCACTCTTGGGGGTGATCAACACCCCGGATTACGAGGGCGAAGCGGGACTCCTGCTGGAGGCGGCAGCCTTGCTGCTGGCCCCCGATGAACAGCCCTTCCCCCTCGCCTTTGATCTCAGCCAATCAGCAGAGGGGCCACTGCATATCGAGTGGGCAGAGCTCATCAATACCCTTGTCAGCGAGCGGCGCAAAGGCACCGCCACCGCCAGCCTGGCCGCCGGTTTTATCCGCGCCATCAGCAATCTGGTCATCGCCCTTGCCGAGCGCTTCCCCGGCTATCCGGTGGCGCTGGGGGGCGGCGTCTTTCAAAACCGGGTGCTGATGGATCAGCTTGTTCCCACTCTCGAAGCCGCTGGCAGGCAGGTATTGACCAGCGAAACCCTGCCGCTCAATGACGGTGGCATCGCCGCCGGTCAGCTCTGGTTTGCCATCCACCATATTGCCACGCACCGCCCAACCACAGCCGGCTGTGCCACCTTGTCGGAGTCCTGAAATTCATGTGTCTATCCATCCCCTCTCAGGTGGTGCAGCTGCACCCCGAAGACAACTGCGTCACCGTCGATACCCTGGGGGTGCAGCGGCGCGTCAGCTGCATGCTGCTCGAAGAGCCTCTCCAGGTGGGCGACTATGTGCTGCTCCATATCGGCTTTGTGATGAGCAAGATTGACGAAGAGGAGGCGCAGGCCAGCCTCGAGAGCTTCCGCCAGATGGTGGCCCTGATGCCCAAACAGGATATCTTGCCATGCTGACCTTGAATGATCTCTTTCAGGGCTTTCGCCAGCCCGAGGTGATCCGCGCCCTCGCCGCCCAGATCACCGAACTGGCCAAAGATCTGCCCGAGCCGCTGCGGGTGATGGAGGTGTGCGGCGGCCATACCCACACCATCATGAAGTACGGCCTGCACCAGCTGCTGCCCGCCAGCATCGAGTTTGTCCACGGCCCCGGCTGCCCGGTCTGCATCATGCCAAAAGAGCGCATCGATCAGGCCATCGAGCTCGCCCGCCAGCCCAACGTCATTCTGGTCACCCTGGGGGACATGATCCGGGTGCCGGGCTCCAAGGGCACGCTGGCCCAGCAGCGCGCCAAGGGGAGCGATATCCGCCCGGTCTATGACCCCCTCGATGCCCTGCGTATCGCCAAAGAGAATCCGGAGAAAACCGTGGTCTTCTTCGCCATCGGTTTCGAGACCTCTACCCCCATGACCGCCGCCTTGCTGGCTGCAGCTGAAGCTGAGGGGATTGAGAACCTCCTGTTTCATATCAACCATGTGCTGGTGCCGCCCGCCATTCATGCGGTGATGGCCGACGGGGTCGCCAAGGTGAACGCCTTTATCGGCCCCTCCCACGTCAGCGTCATCACCGGCGCCGATATCTACCTGCCCATCGTCGATCGTTATCAGGTACCGGTGGTGGTGAGTGGCTTCGAACCGGTGGATGTGATGGAGGCGCTCTTGATGATGGTGCGCCAGAAGGTTGAGGGTCGCTACGCGCTGGAGGTGCAATACAGCCGCGCCGTCACCGCCAGTGGCAATAAAGCCGCCCAGCGGCTGGTCGAGCGCTTTTTCGAGACCCGCGAGCACTTTCGCTGGCGGGGTCTTGGCGATATCAACGCCTCCGCCCTGCGCCTGCGCGATGCCTTCGCCAAGCGCGATGCGGAGCGTCACTTTGCGCTCAATCAGACCCCTATCGATGACCACAAGGCGTGCCAGTGCGCCGATATTCTGCGCGGCCTGGCCAAACCGAACCAGTGCAAAGTCTTTGGCCGGGGCTGCACCCCGACCCAGCCCATGGGCAGCTGCATGGTCAGCTCCGAGGGGGCCTGCAATGCCTACTACCGATATATGGGGATCCAGGAACGATGAGAGAAATCCAACTTAGCCACGGCGGCGGCGGTGTCGAGATGAACCAGCTGATCATTCAGCTCTTCTTTCGCCACTTTGGCAACGAGATCCTGCTGCGCGGTGAAGATGCCGCCCTGCTGCCGGTAAGCGGCCCCGTCGCCTTCACCACCGACAGCTTTACCGTCTCGCCGCTCTTCTTCGAGGGGGGTGATATCGGCAAGCTGGCCATCGCCGGCACGGTCAACGATCTCGCCATGATGGGGGCCAAGCCCGAGTATCTGAGCTGCAGTTTTATCATCGAGGAGGGATTCCCCTATGCAGACCTCGCCCGCATCGTCGAGTCTATGGCAGCAGAGCTTGCCAAAAGCGGTGCCCGCATCGTCTGCGGCGACACCAAGGTGGTGCCCAAGGGGGCTGCCGACAAGATCTTTATCAACACCAGCGGGGTCGGCACTTTCCCCCTGCCCGAACAGAGCCGGGGCATCTCGGTGCGGAGCCTCAAGGCCGGTGACGCCATTCTGGTGTCGCGGGATATTGGCAGCCACGGCGCCTGCATCCTGATGGCCCGTGACGCCCTGCAACTGGGATCCGATCTCAAGAGCGACTGCACCACCCTCTGGCCGCAGGTAGAAGCGCTGCTGCAGGCGGGCATTACTCCTCACGCCCTGCGCGATGCCACCCGCGGTGGCCTTGCCGCCGTGCTCAACGAGTGGAGCACCGCCTCTCAGGTGGCCATCGAGCTGGAGGAGTCCACCATTCCGGTGTGCGATCCGGTACGCGGTCTGTGCGAGCTCTACGGTTTCGAGCCCCATGATCTCGCCAACGAGGGGACCATGGTGCTGGCCCTGCCTGCCGAACAGGCGCAGGACGCACTGGGTATCTTGCGACAATTCAACCCCGCGGCAAGCCAGATCGGCGTGGTGCAGGCGAGCGATCGCCACAAGGTGATCCTCAACAACCCCTGGGGCAGCCGCCGCTATCTGGAGCTGCCGCAAGGGGAGCTGCTGCCGCGGATCTGTTGAGCGGCCATGCCGTTCCGTCAATTACAGGGAGGAGTCACTGCTCCTCCCCATATCGGTTAAGGAGCCACCATGCACGAAATGTCTCTGGCCATGGCTGCCATCGATCTGGCGGCCGAACAGGCCACCCAGCGGGGCTTTAACAAGGTAACCGCCCTCTGGCTCGAGGTCGGCAGCTTCTCCTGCGTCGACCCGGACACCATTGCCTTCTGTTTCGAGGCGGCCGCCAAGGGCACAGTCGTCGAGGGGGCCCAACTTCACTTTCAGCACCAGGCGGCAGAGGCCTGGTGTTACGACTGCAACAAGACGGTCACCCTCACCGAGCGCGGGCAGGCCTGTCCCGAGTGCGGCGGATACAAATTACGAGTCGCGCAGGGTGATAGCCTGCGCATCACCGACATCGAGGTAAGTTGATATGTGTAGCGTATGCGGATGCGGCCAGGCGCGGATTGCCGGCCATGAGCACGATCATGAGCACGAACATGAACATCACCATGAACATGGTCATGAGCACGACCACCATCATGATCACGAGCGGAGTGCGCCGCGCACCCTGATCATTCACCACCACTATCACCATCAGGGAGATGTCCATCACCACTACCACGGGGTGCGGGCTCCCGTGAGCCATGATGGGCATGATCACCCGCATGAGCACCACCATGATCACCCCCACGACCATCATCATGATCATACCCACTCTCATGACCACGGCCATTCCCACACGCATCCCCATGATCACTGCCATAACCATGACCATGACCATGACCATCAGCAGGGTGATCTGCACTACGGCAAAGGGGAAGCTGGATTGTCGGTTCCGGGCATGGGGCAGCGTCAGCTGATCGCCATCGAGATGGACGTGCTGGCCAAGAACAACGCGCTGGCGGCCCACAACCGCGAACACTTCGACGAAGCGGCCCAGCTGGTGCTCAATCTGGTATCCAGCCCGGGTTCAGGCAAGACCACTTTGCTGTGCGAAACCCTGCGCCAGCTGGCCGACAAACGCCCCTGCGCGGTGATCGAAGGGGATCAACAGACCAGCGCCGATGCGGATCGCATCCGTGCCACCGGCGTCCCTGCCGTGCAGATCAACACCGGCAAGGGCTGCCATCTGGACGCCAAAATGGTTCACGACGCCTGCCACCAGCTGCCCGCCAATGAAGGGGGCATCCTCTTTATCGAGAACGTGGGCAATCTGGTCTGCCCCGCCAGCTTCGATCTCGGCGAGAAGTACAAGGTAGCGATCCTCTCCGTCACCGAGGGGGAAGAGAAGCCGCTGAAATACCCGGACATGTTTGCCGCCGCCCAGCTGATGGTGATCAACAAGATCGATCTGCTGCCCTACGTCAGCTTTGACGTGGCCCGCTGCATCGAGAACGCCAAACGGGTCAACCCCTATATCCAGGTGATCCAGGTCAGCGCCACTACAGGCGAAGGGATGGATGCCTGGCTTAACTGGCTGGCCAGTGCCTGAACCGGTTAAACGCCGCTGATAACGGTAGAAAACAAGAGAGGGAGGCTGATGCCTCCCTCTCTTTTATCTGCGAATCTTGCCCGCCGTGCTATCTGTCCAGAGTGGCCAGCGTTTCATACTCGCCCCCCTCACCCTGGCCCTCTCCCCAGGGAGAGGGAATCGGTTTGTGGATGCCGCATTCCGCTCCCTGTCTCAACAGGGAAAGGGGAACCTATTCATGGATGCTGGCTATATGCTCGAAATATTCGCCCCAGAGAGCCTGCGATCATACAACCAGAACCGGTTTCCCAAACCCCGAGTCTGGCGAGATGGCACCTTCTGCTCCCTTCTCCCCTTGCGGGAGAAGGGCTGGGGATGAGGGGGAACTAACCCTCAGGCCGCATTTTCAGCCAATACACCAGTCACGGGCTGCACCTCACCAAAGCGCAGCACCCGATGGCAGATCTGGCGCAGCAGTGCCTGCTGGTGACTGAAGACAAGTATGCCAAGCCCGCGCTGCTCGCACTCAATCATCAACTCCCGCCAGAGCTGGCGCTGAATTTGCGGATCCAGCTGGGCGGTCACCTCGTCGGCAATCAGCAGTCGGGTGCGGGGATCGAGGGCGCGCAGCAACGCGATGCGGGCCAGCTCGCCACCGGAGAGCTGACCGGGTTTACGGCCAAGCCATTCGGGCTTGACCATAAAGCGGGCCAGTATGGCGTCATCGGGGCGCCATACATCCCACAACGCCTGCCCGGTGGTGCGATAGGGATTGAAGGTGAGTTCCGGGTGCTGGGGCACCAGCTGGATGGGGTTATAACCTTTTACCTGTTCAGGTACTGGCTGCCCATCCAGCAGGATCTGCCCGCCGGCCCCAACCGGTTGCCAACCCGCCAATACCCGCCCCAGCGTGGTCTTGCCATAACCGCTCGGGGCGGAGATACCGAGCCGTTCGCCCGCTTTCACCGTCAGCGACAATCCCTGCCAAAGGGGGCGTTCCCCCTGGGCGATAGTGAGATTTCGTACTTCCAACATCAGGAAACCTCCGGCACAGAGAAGAGCGCGTTGAACTCCGGCAGCGCCTGCCAGTGGGCACGGAGCATCTCGCTCCCCTGCCCCTGGCGCAGATGGTGGCAGCTCAAGGTATCGCTCACCTGCCCCTGATGCAGCGCCACAATGCGATCGGCAAAGCGAGCCGCCAGCGCCAGATCGTGGGTCACCCAGAGGATACCGCTGCCCTGATTGGCCAATTCACGCAACTGGCCGAGCAGCAGACAGGCCAGCCCCTCTTCGAGCCAGGCAGTGATCTCGTCTGCCAGAATGAAGCGGGCACCGCCGAGCGCCGCAGTGCAGGCCAGAATGCGCTTGGCCATGCCCCCGGAGAGCTGACGCGGATAGCGGTCCAGAGTGGCAGCGGGCAGCTGGTAGCGCAGCAGCTGCTCGCCGAGCCGCTCGCGAGAACCGCTCTGGCCGCAGAGGCGTGCCGCACGTCCCAGCTGACGCTCCACCGTCAGCAATGGATTGAGGGCGCTTACCCCCTGCGGCACATAGCAGAGGGTGTGCCCGCGCAAACGGGCCCGGCTGGCATCGCACAGAGGAGTGCCATCAAGAGAGATGGCGCCGCGCATCCGCAGATTGTCCGGCAGCAATGTCAGGGCGCTTTGCAGCAGCAGGCTCTTGCCCTCACCGCTCCCCCCCACCAGCGCCACTACCTCCCCCGGCGCCAGTTGCAGGCTGATATCGGTCAGCAAAGGCTGCCAGCTGCGCCGCCCCAGCCAGGAGTAGTGGGCCGCCTCTATGGTCACCTGATCAAAACTCAGCATGGTTCACTCCTGTGCCACAACAGCTGTTGCAAGGCGCGGGTAGCCTGATCAAACAGCAGAACCAGCAGCAGCAACATCAGGCCGGGGAAGAGCGCCAGCCACCAACCGCCACCGGCCAGATAACGCAGGGCATCGGCCAGCAGCAGGCCCAGCGAGGCCTCGTGGGCCGCCAGCCCAAAACCGAGAAAGCTCAAGGCCGCGCTGTGCAGCACCGCATGGGGAAACATCAGCAAGGTGCCGATAAACCACTGGGGCAACAGCCCCGGCAGCAGGTGGATGCGCCAGCGACGCAGCGCCCCCATCCCCTGACAGCGGGCCAGCACCACGTAGTCGCTGCAGGCGATCCGCCGCGCCTCGGCGCAGAGAATGAGCGCCACCTTGGGCCAGTGGGTGAGCGCCACCGCCAGGATCACCCCGCGCATGCCGCCCCCCACGGTAAAGCAGATCAGGATCAGCAGCAGCATATGGGGCAGCGCCAGCATGGCATCGATCAGCAGCCGCACCGCCACATCGCATCTGGGATGAATGAGCGACACGCTTGCCGCCACCATGGCGAGCAGCCCGCTGCACAGCGCCGTGCTGATACCCAGCTCCAGACTGGTGAGGGTGCCCTGAAATGCACGCAACCAGAGATCCCGCCCCATCTGGTCGGTGCCGAACCAGTGGGCCAGCGAGGGGGGCTGCTGGCGCGTCAGCAGATCCATCGGCACATCCTGATGAGATAGGCTCCAGCCGTAAGTGGCCAGCAGCGCCAATCCGAGCAGGGCAAAACCCAGCCGCAGTATGGAGGGAAGCGGATTAAACAGCATGCTCACCCTCCCAGCCCCGATTGATGCGGGCCAGCAGCAAACTGGCCACCGTGTTGCCAATAAAGACCAGCAGGGTGCAGAAGAGCACGATTCCCATCAGCAGGGGGATATCGCCCCTGAGCCCCGCATCCACGGTGGCCTGGCCGAGCCCCGGGTAGGAGAAGACCTTCTCTGCCAAGAGCGATCCGCCAATCAGCTCGCCAAGGGAGGCAAACTGCAGGCAGAGCGCCGGGGTCAGGGCGTGGCGCAGCACGTGAAAACGCAGCATGGGCCAGCCGCCATCCCCCTGAGCGCGGGCGTAGCGGATAAAGTCGCTCTCCAGCACCTCGGCCACCCGCCCCCGGGTATGCAGGGCAATGTTGCCCACCCCGAGCAGCGCCAGGGTCGTCACCGGCAGCAATAGATGACGCAGCCGCATGGCCCAGTCCACCTCATCGGCAGCAAGCCCCGGCGTCCAGGCGCAGCAGACTGGCAGTAGCGGCCAGTGCACCGCAAACAGGGCGAGCAGCAACAGGCCGACCCAGAAGGTGGGCAGGGAGGCGAGCAGGTAGGCAAAGCGGCAAATCAGGCGATCGGGCCAGCGGTTGAGATAGCGACCAGCGCAGAGGCCCAGCAAAATCCCGAAAAAGCCGGAGAGCAGCCAGGCGCCCGCCAGCAGCAGGAAGGAGGCAGCAAAACGCTGGCCAATGACCTCACCCACAGGCGCGTTGTAGAGCATGGAGTAACCGAGATCCCCCTGCAGCACTTGGGTAAACCAGTGCCAGTAGCGCAGCCAGAGCGGTTGATCCAGCCCCCAGCGGGCTGCGATGCGGGCGTATTGCTCCGGCGGCACATGGAGCAGATCGTTGCCGATATAGGCCTTGATGGGGTCGATGGGGGAGTAACTCAGCAGCACAAAGGTGGCGACCGAGACCAAACATAACAACCCTGCCAGACGCAGCAGGGCTTTTAGCAACAGATAACCGGAGTGACTCAAGGGCGAACTTAACGGCACGTCCACCGCCAATCCTGCAGGTTGTTGAGCAGGGACCAGCTACCGTGGATTTCCGGCACCCCCTTGCCAAGATCGATGCAACGGTTGGCCAGATAGGTATGCTGCACATTGAGCAGCCATGCCCAGGCGGCATCTCCCTGCACTCCGGCGCCCGTTTTGCCATCCCACTCCACCTGCTGCCAGAACGGCACGGCCGCCTGCCAGTTCGGGGCATCCAGCGCCTGCTTGAGGTGGCTATCCACCACAGGGTTGCTGTAGTAGCCCGGGTTGTAGAACTCCACGCCACCTGAGCCGCTCTGGTAGTGGTGATAGAGCTCCATGGGATCCAGACTCCCCCACCCCATCAGCACCGTATTGGCATGCATCTCCCGCTCCACCTGCTCCCAGCTGCCGGACTTGAGGCTCACCTCAAGACCGATGGGTTTGAGCATGGCCCGCACCGCTTCCGCCAGATCACGGCGGGTGCTGTCGCCACTGGTGTACCAGAGGGTAAAAGCGGCGCGCAGATTGCCCTTGTGGCGAATGCCGTCACTGCCCATCTTCCAACCCGCCTCGTCGAGCAGGGCGTTGGCGTGGGCGGCATCGCCATCCTTGAAGGCGGTGGCTTTGTTTAGCCAGGGCAAGCCTTCCACCGCGCTGTAGGCGGGGATGGCGTGCCCTTCCAGCAGTTGATCGGCCAGCAGCTTGCGGTCGATGGCGTAGTTGATGGCGCGGCGCACCGCTACATCCGAGGTCACGTCGTTGCCGATGGGATAACCCTTGGCATCTTTTTTACCCGCAGGAGGAATGGGGAAGACGATACCGCGGTTCTCCACGCTCGGCCGCACCCAGAGCTTGAGGGAGGCAGGCACGGTGGGCGCCAGCGACGGGGCAATGCGCACCACATCGAGCTGGCTGCTCTGGGCGGCGGCATAGGCGCTCTCTTCATCGATAAAGACAAAGACCAGCCGTTTGAAGTCATTGTTGCCACCGGCGTAATAGGGGTTCGCCTCCACCACCAGCTGTTGGCCGGGCAGGAAGCTCACCAACCGGTAAGGGCCGGCACCGACCGGCTTTTGGGCATATGCTTTTGCGTCGTAATCCTTCTTCGACACTATCCCCAAGGATCCCAGCACGTTGACGAAGGTGCTCTGGGGAGCACTCAGGGTGATGGCAACCTCGGTGGGCGAGAGCACCTTGGCCGAGACAAAGTTGCCCATGTCGATCTTGCCGCCGCCCTTGGCTGCGCTGTTGTAGGTGAAGGCCACATCCTCGGCGGTGAGCGGTGCACCGTTGGAGAATTTCAGGTCAGGCTTGAGGGTAATGATCCATCCCTTGCCATCCGTGCTCGGGGTCACCGATTGGGTGAGCACATTCTGCCAGCTGAGGTCCGCGTTTTGCTTGAGCAGCGGGCTGTGCAGCAGCAGGTAGCTGCCGTGACTCCAGCCAAGCAGAGGGTCAAACCCCTCGGTGGGCTCACTGCCGATGGCGAGCTTGAGCTCGGCAGGCACAGGTTGGGCGGCGGCCAGCGCCGCGTGAGAGGCGGTGCCCAGCAGCAGGGTCAACAGGACGCTCGCGCTGGATCTGGCGTAATGGCGAAGGGAATTGCGTGGAACAGTCATGGGGATCCTTCTTGTTTTGTACCACTCACGGATCATCACTCAAAAAAGAGGCGGAATGCGTGTCTGAACATGGGAGTGAGGGGCCAAAATGGCCCCCTATTCTAAACTTGATTTCGCGTGAAACCTAGCGACTATGCCGGTTGACCGCGCCGGGCACCGAATAGCCGTCTGCGGCCCAGATCCACGCCGCCAGCCCCTTGCTGCACCGGCAAGGAGAGCAGCATCTTGAGGGTGCTGCTCACCAGCGTTCTACCCTGATTAGCACCGAGATGGGGATCGAGCGGCGACATCAGGGAGCAGGCCAGCAACTGTCCCGTCTCGGGCAGTTCACCCACCATAAAGGTCATGTTGCCGCAGGGGAGCTGCAGGGCGAGCCGATCGCTGCTGCTGCGCACCGGCCAAAGCTGATCCGGCCCCGGCAGCACCACCACGCTCAGCATCCAGGGGGTGAGCACGCAGCCAAGCCACTGGTCTTCAAACAACACGCACTCCGCAACGATTGGCATGTCCGGGTGATAGAAGGGCAACGCCTGCATCTCTTCGCGAGCGATCCGCTCATACTGGGCTACCAGCAAGGGCGCGGGGTTGGTGGCAAAACCGGCAAACTCCTGCACAGCATCAACCTCACTTAAATGGGACTGCGCCATAGGCCCTCCCGCGCTTGTTCAGCTTTCTCCTGCACAGAGAGCGGGATGGCGGGGGCACCGACACTGACCAGCAGGGTCAAGATCCGATCCGTCGCCTCCCTCATGGCCGCCGCCACCACAGGGGTGAGACCGATGCGCGGTTCGAGGGATTCAGGCTCTATGCCGATCAGAGTGAGCCGCTTGGGCGACTCCCCCGTCATGTGCAGCGCCGAGAGCACGTCCGCCAGCCCCAGCTGGTGCGGGGAGATCTTGCGACCAAACAGGGTCGGGATCTCCTCATCCTTCAGGGTCACTACGGTGCCCGGCGGATTACCGCTGCGCACCGCATCCACCAGAATGATGTGATCGCGACTGGCCATCGCTTCGAGCAAAGCCATGCCGGCGGTACCGCCGTCGAGCAGCTCGATGCCGGGGGCGAAACGGTAGTTGCGCCCCAGCGCCTCGACGATGCGAACCCCCACCGCCTCATCGCTCAACAGCAGGTTGCCGACGCCCAGGATCAAGGTGTTCATCACAGCACCTTCACCTGAGTTGTTTCGCCATTCTGGGTATCCACCACATGCACCGCGCAGGACATGCAGGGATCGAACGAGTGGATGGTGCGCACCACCTCCAGCGGTTTGGCGGGGTCCGCCACCGGGGTGCCCACCAGAGATTGCTCGTAGGGGCCGGGCTCATCATTGAAGTTGCGCGGGCCCGAGTTCCAAGTCGACGGCACCACCGCCTGATAGTTCTCGATCTTGCCGCCCTTGATGACGATCCAGTGGGAGAGCATGCCGCGCGGCGCCTCTTCAAAGCCTACCCCGCGAAACTCTTTATCCGCCGGGATCTCGGCCTTGATGTAGGCGGTGGTGTCCCCCTTGCCGATGTTGTCCACCAGCGCCTTCCACTGATGGGACAGGGTGTCTTTGAGCACACAGCAGCGCACCGCACGGCCGATGATGCGGCCCATGGTGGAGTGCAGCTGTTCGGTCTTGATGGCCGAGCCGGTGAGCGCCTTGTAGATGCCGTTCAGCTGATCGAAGTGCGCTACCGTCTCCGGGTGTTTGGCGGCCAGCTTCACCAGCAAGTCGGCAAGCGGCCCCACCTCCACCACCTTGCCGTAGAAGGTGGGGGATTTGACCCAGGAGTATTTGCCGTCATCCTGCCAGCCGGTGTAGTTCGGCTCGGTCTTGCCCTCCCAAGGTTTGAGCGGCTCGTCATCCTTGTACCAGGCGTGCTTGTTGCTCTCGGCGATGCCGTCCATCAGCCAGCTATCCTGATGGCTCTCGATGGGGCGATAACCCGCCAGATTGCCATTCTCGATGTAGCCTCCCGGCATCAGGAAGCTGCCGCCGTTGGCGTCGGTGGGGAGCTCCGGCACGCTCAGGTAGTGCTTGGCCCCCTGCCCCAGACTCAGCCACTCGGGGTAGTGGGCAGCGATGATGGCGGCATCCACCTTGTAGACCTGCTCGATAAACTCGCCAAGCCGGTCGATAAAGCTCTTCACATAGAGCAGCCGCTCCAGGTTGAGCACGCTAGGTGCATCCAGATTGATGGGGTTGGCCACGCCGCCCACCGCCAGATTCTGGATGTGCGGGCTCTTGCCACCGAGGATGGCGACAATGCGGTTGGCATCGCGCTGGCACTCCAGCGCCTGCAGGTAGTGGGCCACGGCGATGAGGTTTACCTCCGGGCTCAGCTTCATCTCCTTGTGACCCCAGTAACCGTTGGCAAAGATGCCGAGCTGGCCGCTCGCCACCAGCGCGCGGATCTTGTCCTGCACCTTGGTCAGTTCATCGGCACTGTTGAGGGACCAGGTTGATACACCCTTGAGCATGTCCGCCGCTTTTTGCGGATTGGCCTCAAGGGCCGCGGTGATGTCCACCCAGTCCAGCGCGGAGAGCTGATAGAAGTGGACGATGTGATCGTGGATGTTGTGGGCCGCGATGATGAGGTTGCGGATAAACTGGGCGTTGACCGGCACCTTGGCGCCGATGGCATTCTCCACAGCCCGCACCGAGGCGATGGCGTGAATGGAGGTACATACCCCGCAAATGCGCTGCACTATCATCCAGGCATCGCGCGGGTCGTTGCCCTTGACGATCTCCTCCATCCCGCGCCACATGGTGCCGGACGACCAGGCTTTGGTCACTTTACCGCCTTCGATTTCGCAGTCGATACGCAGGTGCCCCTCAATGCGGGTGATGGGGTCTATGGTGATACGTTGGCTCATACGTTGGCTTTCCCTCGGGCCTGATAATCTTGGTGAACACGTTCAAGTGATGGCAGTACCGGCAGCAGCCGGATCAACAGCAAATAGGCACACACCTCGATGGCAACAAAGCCCAGAGAGATCAGCACCTCCTCCGCAGAGGGGAAGTAGTGGTAGCCATTGCCGGGGTTGAAGGCGAGCAGGGAGTAATCCAGTCGCCAGAGGGCGGCGCCCAGCAGCATGCTGAGGGCCCCCAGGAACAACATGCGCGAATCCCGGCGGCTCTTGTCCCAGTGGAACACCAGCAGCGGGAAGATCATCAGCGCAATCTCGCTCCAGAACATGATGGAGAAGCGATTGAACTCGGAGAGATACTCCGACTTGTCGTGGATGACGATCTCGGCAAAGCGCAGCGCCACAAACAGGATCAGGAAGATGTCGATCACCTGGGTCAGCTTGTAGAAGAGCGACTTCTCATTGGGGCCCCGCCCCGCCAGTCCCGCCTGCACCAGAGAGCCCTCAAATACCACGATGGAGAAGCCCATGATGAAGGCGGTCAGCAGCGAAAAGACCGGCAGCAACTCGTAGCTTTGCCAGAGCGGATGGATCTTCTCCCCCGCCACTATCATCAAGGATCCCATGGAGGATTGGTGCATGGTGGGCAACAGAGCCCCCAACGCCAGCACGAAGAACATGATCTTGTTGAGGCGAATGAGTGACGCCTTCCAGCCGAACTTCTCCAGCAGCACGGGAGCGAACTCCAGCGCCATCACCCCGATATAGATGGTCATGCAGACCGCCGTCTCGAACAGCACCGAGGAGGTGTTGAAGTGACCGGGCAGGTAAAAGTACGGCAGGTTCCAGTAACGCCCCACGTCGATGGTGATGGAGAGGCCGCCCAACGAGTAGCCAAACAGGCTCGCCAAAAGAGCCGGCCGCACCAGCGGATGATACTCGCCCCGGTTGAACACATAGACAGCCCAGGCCAGTGCCCAGCCGCCGCAGGCGAAACCGGTGCCGATCAGCAGATCGAACGAGATCCAGAGTCCCCAGGGATAACCGCCATTCAGATCGGTGACCGAACCCAGCCCGAAGACGAGGCGTTTTAAAATCAACATGCCGCACAGCACGGCAAAGGGGGCCAGCACCAGCACCGGCCAGCTGACCAGCTTGCCGCCGAGGGGATACGCCTTGTGGTTACTCATGATCCTTGCCTCCCTTTGTGGTGCCCTGATCCTTGATCTGCGCACTCCCCTGATCATGGCCATCATCGTGATGGTGATCGTGACCATTCTTGGTGTTGCGGCGAATGAGCACCGAGAGGCCGGTCAGCACCACCATGGGTAGCACCATCCCCTTGTAGAGGGTGTGCTGGATATGCTCGGAGCGGGCACCGGAGGAGAGCTCCGGCAGATCGGGCATATCGAGCTTGGTATAGGGCACCCCGGCCAGCACCAGCACCTGGGTACCGCCCCCCTCCTTCTCGCCATAGACGTAAGGCTGGTAGTTGGGCACTTCGTGCAGGTAAGGGTCGTTGGCAGAGAGGGTCTGGCGCGGATAGGCATATTCACTGCCAGGGGTCGCCAGCAGGCGGCGCTTGGCCTCGGCCATCAGCTCCTCGCGGGTACCGAAAATGACGGCGCCGGTGGGGCACACCTCGACACACCCGGGCAATTTCCCCTGATCGATCCGCTCAAGCCCCTTCTGGTTGCAGAGCTCGCACTTGTGGATCGCCCCCAGCGGGTTGTCATAGTCATATTTGGGCACATCGAACGGGCAACCCACCATGCAGTAGCGACAGCCGGTGCAGACGCTCGGGTCGTAGTGAACGATGCCGGTCTTGGGATCTTTTTTAAGAGCCTGCACCGGACAGACAGAGACGCAGTTGGGATCGACACAGTGCATGCACTGCTTCTTGATGTAGGCGTAGCCATCCACCAACTGATCCTTGTGCTCGCCAGTGCCGCTCTTCCACACCTGAATGATGTTGTTGGTGTAGGGGGTCAGCTTGTCGTTGTTGGACCAGGTTTGCGCCCCGGCTGGATTGGCCGGGTTGCCGTTGAGGCGCTGACACTCCGCCACACAGGCCTGACAGCCAACGCAGAGGGTGGAGTCGTAGAGCATGCCGAGTGCGCCGGGAATGGGCGGCTTGTTCTTGGCCGCCGCCAGTGCGGTGCCGGGTACGGCTGTGCCCGCCGCCAGCGCGCCGACGGAGGCGAATTTGAGGAAGTTGCGTCTGTTCACGGCTACTCCTCCCGTGATGGGTGCTGCCCGGCTTCGTGGCGTTTCTGCTGGCGACCGAGTTCACGCACCGTCATCAGACTCACCCCTACCAGCACCCCGAGGGCGCCACCGATAAGGCCGGTCGCGGTGGGCGAGGTATAGCCCCCCTCCTGGATCTTCACATCGGGTTTATCCACCCTCGGAGTCGGATTCTCTACCTTGGCGAGCTGGAAGATCCCCTTGCTAAAACCGACCCCCTGCTCGTTACAGCCATAACAGGGGTGACCGATGCCGACCGGCCAGATGCCGCCGCCCACATCGCAGAACTCCAGAGTCGAGCAGTTGCCGTAGGTCTCCGGCCCCTTGCAGCCAAGATGGTAGAGACACCAACCCTGACGGTGACCCTCATCACCAAACTCCTTGGCAAAACGCCCTGCGTCGAAGTGCGGACGACGCTCGCAGTTCTCGTGGATCAGCCGCTCATAGGCAAACAGCGGGCGCTTCTTGCTATCCAGCGCCGGCAGCTTGCCGTAGGTGATGTAGTAGGCAACCGTGGTGAGGAAGTTGTGGGGATTGGGCGGGCAGCCCGGGATATTGATGATGGGGGTGCCGATATTGCCGAGGGCCTCTTCCAGGCTGACAGCGCCGGTCGGGTTGCCGCCGCTGGCAGGCACACCGCCCCAGGCGGCGCAGGAGCCGATGGCGATCACCGCAGCCGCGTCGGCGGCAGCACGGCGAATATGGTCGACGATAGGCTCACCGGCCACCATGCAGTAGACGCCACCATCTTTGAGCGGAATGGAGCCATCCACCACCAGCACATACTTGCCTTTATAGCGCTTGATGGCGTTGTGCTTGTTCTCTTCCGCCTGATGACCAAAGGCCGCCGAGAGCACCTCGTGGTACTCCAGCGAAATGGTGTTGAGGATCAGGTTCTCGATGGTGGGGTGGGTGGCCCGCAGCAGCGATTCGGTACAACCGGTGCACTCCTGCGCCCCAATCCAGATCACCGGCGGCCGTTCGGGGCTGGTGAGCGCAGTGGCCATCTTGGCGACGGCATGCTGACTTAATCCCAGGGTTGCGGCCATCCCGGCACACAATTTCATAAAATCACGGCGATTAATCCCATGAGCCGATAAAAAATTATCCTCGACCATTCTTCTTATTCCCGTAGTGAGCACTTGTTTGATAAATGCTTAATAGCGGAAATGCTAAGGACTCACCCACCCTGCAGTATTGATCTCTATCAATTTCGACCGGCTTACCCCTATTTTCATAGCGAGCCACATCACAAATGAAATTAATTACCCCCAAAGAGATATTTAGCATCCCCATAAATTTTATGAACTTAATTGGATATTAAATAATTAATCACTGCATATCCTCTCTTTCACTGTGAGCCAAATTAACATGATTGAAATCTTGGCTATACCGCTCATTTCACAATACTGATGCCCACCAATAAATGATCCATTGAATATATCTTTACTCATCTCATTGCATATTCCATACAGTCATCCACGGAACAACCTCCTGACTTGCCTCCCCACACCAGAACGGTCTCACGGCCAGCTGCCACCGGTAGCAAGCACGGCACGGCACGGCACGGCACGGCACGATTTACCTGCATGTCGCTTGGTTTCAGTTTGCATTTTACCTGCGCTTCAGTGCGACACGTTCTACTGCTAGCGCACACAACACAACCCCGCTTAGCCTCCCTGCCGTTTAACACAGGTTAATGAAAAGATGCCGCCGAGGTATGCATATCAATACGCTCCCCCCACTCTTTATTGTCTTGGATGCTGGTGAGTAAAATATCGCACTCACGGATATGTTTACGCATCATCGTGAATCTGCATTCAAATTAATGGTAAGAGAAAATGCAAGGTGGAAGGCTGCCTGCAACATAGTGATCATATTTAACTCGCGATACATTCGCTCATCCGGTTACAGATGTTACTGCCCACCTTCACACTATTTACCTTCACGTCACCCTGCGTAATTAACCAGAGCGTAAATATCCATCTCCATCGATATAGATGATAATTATTCTTGTTCAATGGCAACCCCAAAAAATGAGTTTGGATGACGATGAACATGACAAACGATAAGCGTGTTAATCATCAGCCGAGCAGTGGCTCCAGCAACTACCTTGCCTTATCAAACTCGAACTCGTTGACAGCCCTGCTCACCTCGTGAAATGCAGCCCGCAGCGGCCGCAGTTGCAGAGAGATGCCTACCCGATAACCACGCCATGGAACCTTGTTTCTGGCGGGCCCTACGGACACTTGCCAAGTGCGGGAATTGAACAAAAAAACGAGAAAAATCAAGATAGATAGTCAATTAAAATGACATAATTGACTATAGTTAAATCGAACGTTTGAAAAACGTGACCACTTCACATGGGCCCAGCGCAATGACCACTGAACGGGAACTGTTGATCCGCTCACTGTTTGATGAGTACATCGAGCTGTATTCATCACGGGATGATCGGCTCACCACGCGGTTTAGCGACAATTTTAGCGGTTTTGCCGGCAGCAGTGATGTTCTGGTTACCGATAAAGATGAGTGGATCCGGATAACCCGCCGCGATTTTGCCCAGATCCCGGGCAGAATCCACCTGGAAATACTCGATGTGAGCCTGCAAGATCTGGCCGCTGACGTGGTGGCTGTCACCGCCTTCTTCCATATCCATCTACCGAAATCAGAACCTATCCTTTCCCGCAGAACCGCCAGGCTGGTGCTGATGTTTCGGCATGAAGCCATGGCGTGGAAAATTGCTCACAGCAGCATCTCCATCCCTTACGGTCTGGCTCGCGAGAACGAAATCTATCCGATGACCAGTCTGGAGGAGCGCCAACATGAGCTGGAGCTCATTATCGAGCTCAGAACCAAGGAGCTGGCGGAAGCGAACCGAAAACTGGAAGCGCTCAGCAATACCGACGGGCTCACCAATATCGGTAACCGTCGTCTGTTCGACAACTCATTGAACCAGGCCTGGGAGCACTGTATTCAGACAGAGATGCCGATTGCGCTCATCATGCTCGACATCGATCATTTCAAGCAGTTCAACGACCTCTATGGCCACGTTGCCGGTGACGAGTGCCTTCGATTGCTGGCCCATACCCTGGCGCTATCCGGGCGCCGCTCGGGGGAGTTGGTGGCCCGCTACGGCGGAGAGGAATTTGTCATCCTGTTGCCACATGTCGAGCGTCAATCCGCCTATGAAATTGCCCAACATATCCAGCGACTGATTTTTGCACTCGCGCAGCCACACGCACAAAATACCACCGGTCTGGTGACCGTTAGCATGGGTGTCGCCTGCCTCAGACCATCGAGTCACTGGCAGCCGTCTGAACTGGTCAAACTGGCTGATGCTGCGCTCTACACCGCCAAATCATCCGGCCGTAACTGCATCAGAGTGGCGGAGTCACGACATTGATAGTCCGGTAGTTATTTACCCTGTAATAAAAAGCCATCAAGGATATAACATTGATCGAATTTTCGCTCACTGATGGCACCATTGGTATGCCCCAAGATCGCCGCAACATACCGTAGCGGTACACCATGATCCTTGAACGCGGTTGGGCGTTGTTTCCCAAATCAACCATCAAGCCACACCTGCCCCAGCCCCAAGTGACCGCTACACTCGAGGCTTTCTGACAGGTAGGCCAAGGGTATTCCGTTTGTTTATGGCACTTACATATGCCATGACTTCTCCCACTTGGCCGTTGTAGTTACGCAGACTGATTTTCCCCGCCAGCAACTGCTTGAACCGATACATTGCCGTCTCTGCCAGCGAGCGACGGTGATACCCCGATATAACATCGACTTATCTTTTCTATGTGACTTGCTGTCTTAGGAAAGCTACTTTACCACACGAACAATTGGAAAAAGAAAAGACGCCCTAAGGCGTTAATGCCAGTCAGTCAAGCACCTTTATGATTAAATATTCAAGATGTTGAATATCAAAAGTAGCTCCATGATTAAAGAGTCAATTTGGCTCCAACCCTTGCCCTGACTGGCATGCAATAAAAAGAGGGAGGCATCATGCCTCCCTCACTCGTTAGCCCTTATACCCCGCGGGTTGGGACTCAAATTCTCTTAACTGACTTGCATTACCCTAAGGCGTCTTTCTTATTTCCAGGATTTGGAGCAAACCGGTTAGGAGATTTCCCCTCCCCGCCTTGCCCCGCAACGCAATCAGATCGGGGTGATGGAGGTGATATGGGCCGAGCCATCCAGAGACTGGAAGATCTGCACCACGGCTTCGCCATGGATCGGCTGGGCGAGCGGCACAGTGCTCTTGCACTTGAAGCGGTAGTTGGTGCCAGCCACCACCTGGGTGGAGACTTCAAAGGGTACGTACTGCACCCCGACAAATCCTTTCAGCGCCTGATCAAATACCGCCTGATCCTCGGCGGTCAGCTTGTGATATGCGGTCCATCCACCCACCAACACTGCTTGTTCTGACATATCAAACTCTCCGTGCTCTATGATCCCGACTCGTTTGGCCGTTCGGGCTGCGCCCCGTTGATTCAAGTGGTTTCCGGTCTCCACCGGGGGATCGTCACTGCCGGTTGGCGCGATAACGATGGGCAAATTTACGCAGCTATCTGCAACTGGATCAGCCCTCCCCCCAGCCACGAGCCGCTGTTGACAGCGGGCTCAATTGGCATGAGAGAGCCTAGTGCGACATGGCAAAAATGCCCCTGTCACATATGACAGGGGCAAGGTGGCGAAAAAGCTGCTCGAAAAAGAATATATGTGGCGCAAACGATTGAGAAAAGAAAAGACGCCTCAAGGGCGTCTTTTTTGCATTTTTATGCTCGAAGGGCAGAAGGGCGCGAGCCGCTTATTCCCATTCGATAGTTGCGGGCGGCTTGCCGGAGACGTCGTACACCACGCGGGAGATACCGTTGATCTCGTTGATGATGCGGTTCGATACGTGACCGAGGAAGTCGTAAGGCAGGTGAGCCCAGTGGGCGGTCATAAAGTCGATGGTTTCAACAGCGCGCAGGGCAATCACCCAGTCATATTTGCGGCCATCGCCCATCACGCCAACGGAGCGCACCGGCAGGAACACGGCGAACGCCTGGCTGACCTGGTTGTAGAGGTCGGCTTTGCGCAGCTCTTCGATAAAGACGGCATCGGCGCGGCGCAAGATATCGCAGTACTCTTTCTTCACTTCGCCAAGGACGCGCACGCCCAGACCCGGACCCGGGAACGGGTGACGGTAGAGCATGTCGTAAGGCAGACCCAGCTCGAGGCCAACGCGGCGTACTTCGTCTTTGAACAGCTCGCGCAGCGGCTCGACCAGACCCATCTTCATCTCTTCCGGCAGGCCGCCGACGTTGTGGTGAGACTTGATGACGTGGGCCTTGCCGGTCTTGCTGGCAGCAGATTCGATAACGTCCGGATAGATGGTGCCTTGCGCCAGCCACTTGGCGTTTTTCAGCTTTTTCGCTTCATCATCAAACACTTCAACGAAGACGCGGCCGATGATCTTGCGCTTGGCTTCCGGCTCGTCAACACCGGCCAGGGCAGAGAGGAAGCGCTCTTCGGCTTCAACCTTGATGATGTTCAGACCAAAGTGATCGCCAAACATCTCCATCACCTGGGTGCCTTCGTTCAGGCGCAGCAGGCCGTTGTCCACGAAGACGCAGGTGAGGCGATCGCCGATGGCGCGGTGCACCAGCATGGCAACCACGGAGGAATCGACACCGCCGGAGAGGCCGAGGATCACTTCATCGTCACCCACCTGCTCGCGGATACGGGCAACGGCGTCGTCGATGATGGTGGCCGGCGTCCAAAGGCATTCGCAGCCGCAGATATCTTTGACGAAGTGCTCCAGCATGCGGGCACCCTGACGGGTGTGGGTCACTTCTGGGTGGAACTGCACGCCGTAGAAAC
The DNA here is from genome assembly GCF_051919165.1 of Aeromonas sp. 96A. Taxonomy (NCBI): domain Bacteria; kingdom Pseudomonadati; phylum Pseudomonadota; class Gammaproteobacteria; order Aeromonadales; family Aeromonadaceae; genus Aeromonas; species Aeromonas sp. 96A. The sequence continues at coordinate 737,475 of NZ_JBQBFE010000001.1, forward strand.
GCTTGGCTTCGTTGGCCATGGCCGCGTGCGGGCAGGTCGGGGTCCGGGCGATGGTGGTGAAGTCGGCCGGGATGGTGGTGACCTTGTCACCGTGGCTCATCCAGACATCCAGCAGGGCATTGCCGTTGTCGGCGATGGCATCTTCGATGTTGCGCAAGAGGGCGCTGCTCTTGCCAGCTTCGCCCAGCACTTCCACCTTGGCATAACCGAATTCACGCTCGGTGGAGGATTGCACCTTGCCACCCAGCTGCTCGGCCATGGTCTGCATGCCGTAGCAGATACCGAACACAGGGACACCGGCGTTGAACACATACTCGGGGGCGCGCGGGCTGCCCGCTTCGGTCACGGACTCGGGGCCGCCGGAGAGGATGATGCCGCTCGGATTGAATTCGCGGATCTGCTCTTCGGTTACGTCCCAGGCCCACAGTTCGCAGTAAACGCCGATTTCGCGCACGCGGCGGGCGATCAGCTGGGTGTACTGGGAACCGAAGTCGAGGATAAGAATACGGTGCTGGTGAATGTCTTTAGTCATTTTATTCCTGCATCAGGCTGATGTTGTCACAAAGGGCACGGGATAAAAAAAGGGTGGAAAAACGGGGCGCAGGGCCCCGTTTTATCAGCCCATCCGATAGTTGGGGGCTTCTTTGGTAATGGTCACATCGTGGACGTGGGACTCTTTCATCCCGGCTCCGGAGATGCGCACAAATTCAGCTTTGGTGCGCATGTCGTCGATGGTGGCGCTGCCGGTCAGGCCCATGGAGGAGCGCAGGCCGCCCATCTGCTGATGGATGATCTCTTTGAGGCGGCCTTTGTACGGCACGCGCCCTTCGATGCCTTCCGGCACCAGCTTGTCGGCGGCGTTGTCGGTCTGGAAGTAGCGGTCGCTGGAGCCTTTGGACATGGCGCCCAGAGAACCCATACCACGGTAGGATTTGAAAGAGCGGCCCTGATAGAGCTCGATCTCGCCCGGCGCTTCTTCAGTACCGGCGAACATGGAACCTACCATGACGCAGCTGGCGCCCGCGGCAATGGCCTTGGCGATGTCGCCGGAGAAGCGGATACCGCCATCGGCAATCACCGGAATACCGGTGCCTTCCAGCGCGTCAACGGCGTCGGAGATGGCAGTGATCTGGGGCACGCCCACGCCGGTCACGATACGGGTAGTACAGATGGAGCCCGGGCCGATACCGACCTTGACGGCGTTGACACCGGCAGCAGCCAGCGCTTTGGCGCCCGCGGCGGTCGCCACGTTGCCACCGATGATCTGCAGATCCGGATAGGCATCGCGAGTGGCCTTGATGCGATCCAGCACGCCCTGGGAGTGGCCGTGGGAGGAGTCGATCAGCAGCACGTCAACACCGGCTTCCACCAGCGCGGCGACGCGCTCTTCGTTGCCGGCACCGGCACCAACCGCAGCACCGACCCGCAGACGACCCTTGTCATCTTTACAAGCGTGGGGCTTGCGCTCGGCTTTCTGGAAATCTTTAACGGTGATCATGCCCTTGAGTTTGAAGTCGGCGTTCACCACCAGCACTTTTTCGATACGGTGCTTTTGCATCAGGGCAACCACCTCTTCACGAGGGGCCCCTTCACGCACGGTGACCAGACGATCTTTCTGGGTCATGATCTGTTCAACGGTCTGGGAGAGGTCAATCACGAAGCGCACGTCACGGCCGGTGATGATACCGACCAGCTGATTGCCGTCAGTCACCACGGGGTAACCGGCGAAGCCATTCTTGTGGCTCAGCTCCTTGATTTGGGCGATGGTCATGTCAGGGCGCACGGTGACGGGGTCAGTGACCACGCCGCTCTCGTACTTCTTGACCTTGCGCACTTCGGCAGCCTGCTGCTCGATGGACATGTTCTTGTGGATAAAGCCGATACCGCCTTCCTGGGCCAGTGCGATAGCCAGACGGGCTTCGGTCACTGTGTCCATGGCAGCGGAGATCATCGGGATGTTCAAACTGATGGCAGAGGTCAGCTTGGTACGCAGATCGGCAGTATTGGGAAGAACTTCGGAGTGGGCGGGAACCAACAGTACATCGTCGAAGGTTAACGCTTCTTTGGCAATCCTGAGCATGGCAATATCTCACCGTTGAGGAAGTGGGGGTGTAAAATATTGCCGACGAAGTTTACTCACGCATTGGTCACTGGTAAAGAAGTTTTTTGAATTTTTTATGGCATAGCCCTCTTTTAGGCGGCCAAAACGCCAAAAAACCAAGATTATCAGTACGAAAAGCGCCATTTCGGGGCAAAAGAGTTGGCTAACCGGTGATTTATGCAAAACCGGTAGGTGCCGACGCAGCGCAACCCCCATGCAACGGGATGATCGACAAGGGCTCAGGGGGCAAGGGGCCTCTGACCCCCTCCCCTTGTTTTGTGTCCTTGTATTCTCTCTTGCCCTCGCGGTGACCACTCACACCGGTATCATTCTCTTCTCAATGTCCCTTGCTCGGTCTGGATAATAAATTTCACCCACTGACAATATATATTTTCCGGCACAACAAGGGGTGCCTCTCTTTATTATTTTCGCCCCACCATCCGCAACAAGGTATTATCTTTATCCAGCAGATGATGTTTCAGCGCCCCGACAATGTGCACCAACAAAAATGCCAGCATGACATATGGCAAATAAATATGGACTGTGTGAGCAATATCCCGAACGGATTCACTGAGTGGAATTACATTGGCCGGATCATGGATATCTGAATTCATCGGAATAATAGACTAGCCAAATATCGAAACACCTCGGCCAGCCGCAGCGGAATAACAGAGACCGGACACCGGAATAAGCAGCGTTGAAATCAGCAAACCCCAGTGGATCGCCCTGGCTGCCAATGCCTCGTAAACAGGATATTGACGCACAGGCTCAGGCCACCCTTTAACAAGGCGGAGAATGGCGCGGGGCAGGATCAAGATAAGTGCAATCACCCCCAGAGATTTATGCTGCGCATAGAGATCCCATATTTCAAATTTCACCATCAGATAACCGACAAGGGTCAGGCCAATCATCAGCAAGGCAACCGACCAGTGCAGCAAACGGGTCGTCAAACTTAAGCGGGTTGAGGGATTCATAAGCTACTCCAAACAGGGGGCGAGTGAACGCTGGTCAAGATGGTGGCGCCGTGAATATCAGCAGCACCTGAGAGATCAACGGCATCGAGGCAAGCCGCAACTTGGTCAGATGCAGGCAAGCGCGAGGGCTTTGTCGGGAGCCATACTGCCTGCCCGGATAAACGGCAGCGTTTCCAATCTTGCTTTTCTGCTGCTGACGCCTCCTGCTTAGCGCCCTCCCCCTGTTTCGGGTTAAGATAGCGGCCATCGTTTTATCCCGGCCCCGCCGGGGCAGACCACAGGTACGCCATTGAACCGATTTACCCCATCCAGTGCGGCGAATGGCCGCGAGCAGCAGGTCTTTACCGTCACCCGCCTCAACAGCGCCGTACGCATGATCCTGGAGCAGGATCTGGGGCTGGTGTGGCTGACCGGCGAACTCTCCAATCTGGCGATGCCAAGCTCCGGCCATTGGTACTTCTCCCTCAAGGACATGTCGGCGCAGGTGCGCTGCGCCATGTTCAAGGGCAACAACCGGCGGGTGGCCTTCCGCCCGCAGGATGGCATGCAGGTGCTGGTGCAGGCGCGGGTCTCCCTCTATGAGCCGCGCGGCGACTACCAGCTGATCATCGAGTCGATGCAGCCCGCAGGCGATGGCGTGCTGGCGCTGCGTTTTGAAGAGCTCAAGCGCCGTCTCGGCGCCGAGGGGCTGTTTGACGAAAGCCGCAAGCGGCCGCTGCCCCGTGAACCACGGGCGGTGGGCCTTATCACCTCCGCCACCGGTGCCGCCCTGCACGATATGCTGACGGTGCTTAAACGGCGCGCGCCGGATCTGCCTGTCTTTATCTACCCGACTCAGGTACAGGGGAGCGCCGCCATCAGCCAGATCGTCGCGGCGATCGCCAAAGCGAACCAGCGCGCCGAGGTGGATGTGCTGATCGTCGGGCGCGGCGGCGGATCCCTCGAAGATCTCTGGTGCTTCAACGAAGAGGCGGTGGCGCGCGCCATCGCCCACTCCGCCATCCCGGTGGTGAGCGCGGTGGGCCACGAGGTGGACGTTACCATCAGCGACTTTGCCGCCGACTTGCGCGCCCCTACCCCGTCGGCCGCCGCCGAGCTGGTGGCGCCAGACAATCAAGCCCGCGCCCAGCGTCTCGTTCACCTCAAGCAGCGACTGCTGCAGGCGATGAGCCGCCAGCAGACCGCCGCCCGCCACGATTTCATCCTGCTGCAAAAGCGGCTCGACCATCAGGATCCGAAGCGGCGGCTGGAACAGCAGTCCCAGCGCCTCGACGAACTCTCCACCCGTTTGCAGCAGCTATTGCGCCAGCGGCTGCATCAGGGTGAGCGGCGCCTCGCCAACCTTGAACTGCGCCTGCAGGGCAAGAGCCCGGAGCGCCTCTTGGCAGCTGGCAAGCGCCGCCACCAGCTGGCCGAAGAGCGACTCTATGCCCTGATTGCCAAGCGGCAAGACCTTGCCAGTCACCGCCTCGCCATGCTCACCACCCGCCTCGACGGGGTAAGCCCGCTCGCCACCCTGGGGCGCGGCTACTCCATCACCCGAACCGCGCGTGGTGAAGTTATCAGCCGCGCCGATCAGGTCAACAGTGGCGATCAGCTCATCACCACCCTGGCACAAGGGAGCCTGCAGGTACGGGTCGAGGGAGTTATCAAAGATTCAGCGCAGTAGATCCACTGCGCCAAACCACCAACCAGCATGCTACCCAGCCCGGCTGTTGGCCCGTTAATCAACCAAACAAAAAGGCCACCACCGCAAATACGGTGGTGGCCTTTTTTATCTCGGGTGCAGGCGCCTGCTCACCCCTTGGCGCGGCGGGCGACCAGGGTGAACTTGTAATCATCGCTCTTGAAGAAGTTGCGACTGAACTCGAACACTGTGCCATCTTGCAAGAAGCCACGGGAGACCTTCTCGATAATGGGCTTGGCGGGATCGATACCGAGCGCCTCCACTACCTGCGCCGAGGGGAGCACCGGAATGATCTCCTGCTCGCTGCGGTCGATCACCAGCTGCTTGACCTCTTCGATGTAGTGGTACTTCGAGCCCTGCATCACCGCATAGCTGAGGTCGGGGAAGAGGGCGATCGGCATCCAGGTCTCCTCCAGCGTTACCGCGATCTGGCGAATAAAGCGCACCCGCTTGACGTAGTAGACCAGCGCCCCTTCCAGCAGATTGAGCCGCTCGGCCAGCTCGCTGCTCGCCTTGATCACCTCGAAGGCGAGAATGTCACTGTGGGTCTCGGCCGCCGGATCGGTCACCTTCTCATAGAGGCTGGTGAGCTGATAGATGTCGTAGTTCACCTTCTCCTGCCGCACATAGCTGCCGCTGCCCTGAATGCTCTCGATGACATTGAGTTCGGTCAGCTGCTTGAGGGCCTGGCGCACCGTCACCCGGCTCACCCCGAACTGCTCGCGCAGCTCGGCTTCGGTGGGCAAGGCATCGCCGGGGGCCAGCTCCCCTTGCGCAATCCACTGCTGAATGGTGTCGGCTATCTGGCGATACATGGGTTTTTTCGACACGAAAGGCCACCTCGTCGGCTCTGCGCCATGATAAATGGAAGAGGCGCCATTCTACCCCAGTTGCCTGGCAGACAAAACGGCTCGGCCCCATTTGACCTAACAAATCACCTTGACCAAACAATACAAAAACAATACAAATAATGAATTGTATGATACCACTCACAAAAATCAGTCGGCCGGTTTGTTAGCATCGCTGTCACTTTCACCATGACGGCTTGCTGGCAAGCCAACCTGACAGAGGATCATCATGAATCTGACCAGTCTTACCGGCCCCTATCTCATCACGTTGCAAACCCGGTTTGCCGATCGGGATGCGGCCATTCATGCCCTGGCTGATCGGCTCGATCAGGCCGGCAAGCTGCACGACAAGGCCGCCTTTCTGGCCGCGGTCATGGCCCGCGAGGCGCAGGGCCCCACCGCCCTTGGCGAAGGGCTGGCAGTGCCCCACGGCAAGTGTGATGCGGTGCGTGAAGCGGCCTTTGCCGTCGCGACCTTGAGCGAGGAGCTGGGCTGGGAGGGGATCGACGGCCCCGAGCCGGTCAACCTGATCTTCATGCTGGCGATCCCGACCGATCAGGCGGGCTCCACCCATATGCAGCTGCTCACCACCCTCACCACTGCCCTGGTGGATGACGATACCCGCGAGGCGGTGCTGGCGGCCCAGAGTGCCGAGCAGCTGATGGCGCTGCTTGATGGTGAAGGGGATGGCGACAAGCAACCAGAAAAAGAAGACAACTTAAATACAAATAAACCCACTGTGGTCTGTGTCACCGCCTGCCCGGCGGGGATCGCCCACACCTATATGGCTGCCGAGTATCTGGAAAAGGCGGGGCGCAAGCTGGGCATTCGGGTACTGGTCGAAAAGCAGGGTGCCAACGGCATCGAGGATCGCCTGCCGCAAGAGGCGCTCGATGCTGCGGTGGCCTGCATCTTCGCCGCCGAGGTGGCCATCAAGGAGCAGGAGCGTTTTGCTGGCATCCCCCGGATCGAGACGCCGGTGGCCGAGCCCATCCGCCATGCCGAGCGGATCCTCAATGATGCGCTGGAAGCGGCCAAGGCCGGGCGCACCGCCCCGACGCCCAACCCCAGCCAGAGCGACGCGCAGACCGGCAAGAAGGTGAGCCTCAAGACCGAGCTCAAGCAGGCGCTGCTGAGCGGTATCTCCTTTGCCGTGCCGCTGATCGTGGCGGGCGGTACCGTGCTCGCCGTCTCTGTGCTGCTGGCCCAGATCTTCGGCCTGCAACATCTGTTTGATACCGAGAACTCCTGGCTCTGGATGTACCGCAAGCTGGGCGGTGGCATGCTGGGCACTCTGATGGTACCGGTGCTGGCGGCCTATACCGCCTATTCGCTGGCGGACAAACCGGCGCTGGGCCCGGGATTTGCGGCGGGGCTGGCCGCCAACATGATTGGCTCCGGTTTTCTCGGCGGCGTGGTCGGCGGCCTGATCGCCGGTTACCTGATGCGCTGGGTCAAGCAGCATGTGCGCCTTAGCCCCAACTTCAACGGCTTTCTCACCTTTTATCTCTATCCGGTGATCGGCACCCTGGTGGCGGGCAGCCTGATGCTGTTTGTCATCGGCCAGCCGGTAGCTTGGCTCAACAACAGCCTTACCGAGTGGCTCAACGGCCTCTCCGGCACCAATGCGCTGGTGCTGGGTGCCCTGCTCGGCTTTATGTGTTCGTTTGACTTGGGTGGCCCGGTCAACAAGGCGGCCTACGCCTTCTGCCTCGGCGCCATGGCCAACGGGGTCTACGGCCCTTACGCCATCTTCGGCGCGGTCAAGATGGTCTCGGCCTTTACCGTCACCTTCTCCACCCTGCTGGCGCCACGCCTGTTCCAGACCTTCGAGATCGAGACCGGCAAATCGACCTGGCTGCTGGGGCTGGCGGGGATCACCGAGGGCGCCATTCCGATGGCCATCGAAGATCCGATCCGGGTGATCGGCTCCTTCCTCGCAGGCTCGGTGGTCACCGGCGCCATGGTAGGAGCCATGGGGATTGGTCTCTCCACCCCGGGGGCCGGCATCTTCTCCCTATTCCTGCTCCACGATGGTGGCCATGGCGCCCTGACGGCTGCCGCCGTCTGGCTCGGTGCGGCGCTGGTGGGCACCCTTATCTCCACTGTGGTGCTGATCGGCTGGCGCCGTCACGCCATGCAGCGCGGCACCTATCAGGTGGTCGCCGCAGAGTAAGGCTCATCTTCACCACCGTTTTTTCAACAGACTATTTTTCCGCACGGCAGGCAAGGGCCGCCGTGCGTCAGCAAAGGATCATTGTCATGACAGTTTCACGAGTTCACATCACGCCGCACATGCACTGGGATCGGGAGTGGTACTTCACCACCGAGGAGTCCCGCATCCTGCTGGTCAACAACATGGCGGAGATCCTGGCACGTCTTGAATCCGACCCTGACTACAAGTTCTATGTGCTGGACGGCCAGACCGCGGTGCTGGAGGATTACTTCGCCATCCAGCCCGAGAACAAGGCCCGGGTGAAGGCGCTGGTGGAAGCGGGCAAACTCATCATCGGCCCCTGGTACACCCAGACCGACACCATGCAGGTGAGCGGCGAGTCCATCCTGCGCAACCTGCTCTACGGGATGCGCGACTGCCTTAGCCTTGGCGAGCCGATGAAGATCGGTTACCTGCCCGATTCATTCGGCATGTCCTCCCAGCTACCCCACATCTTCAACGGCTTCGGGATCGATCGGGCCATGTTCTGGCGCGGCTGCTCCGAGCGTCACGGCACCGACAAGACCGAGTTCCTCTGGCAGAGCAACGATGGCAGCGAGGTGACCGCCCAGGTCCTGCCGCTCGGCTACGCCATCGGCAAGTACCTGCCGGAAGATGAAGCGGGCCTGCGCAAGCGGCTCGAATCCTACTTCGAGGTGCTGGAGAAGGCCTCGGTGACCAAGGATATCCTGCTGCCCAACGGCCACGACCAGATGCCGCTGCAACAGAACATCTTCGCCATTATCGACAAGCTGCGGGAGATCTACCCCCAGCGTGAATTCCACATGAGCCGCTTCGAGCAGGTCTTCGAGCGCATCGAGGCGTGCCGCGACCAGCTTGCCACCCTCAAGGGGGAGTTCAACGACGGCAAATACATGCGGGTACACCGCACCATCTCCTCCACCCGGATGGACATCAAGCTGGCCCACGCCGCCATCGAGAACAAGATCGTCAACATCCTCGAGCCGCTGGCGAGCATCGCCTGGGCACTCGGCTTCGAGTACCACCACGGGCTATTGGAGAAGATGTGGAAGGAGATCATGAAGAACCACGCCCATGACAGCATCGGCTGCTGCTGTAGCGACAAGGTGCATCAGGAGGTGATGACCCGCTTCATTCTGGCCGACGACATGGCCGAGAACCTGATCCGCTTCTACATGCGCAAGATTGTCGACAACATGCCGGTGGCGCTCTGTGAAGACGGCGTGCAGGTGGCCGACAAGCTCTGCCTGTTCAACCTGATGCCCTTCCCCCGTCAGGAGGTGATCAATACCAGCATCCGCATTCGCGCCCAATCCTTTGCCCTGAGCGATGAGGCGGGCCAGCCGGTTCCCTACTTCATCCGCGCCAAGCGCGAGATTGATCCTGGTTTGGTAGAAAGACAGATCGTGCACTACGGCAACTACGACCCCTTTATGGAGTACGACATCCAACTCTGCCATCCGCTGCCGGCTATGGGCTACTGCACTCTGCATATCGAGGGCAATCAGCCGGGACTGGAGCAGCCGGTGATGGCCAGCGGCGAGCTGCTGGAGAACGATTTTTACCGCATCGCCCTCAATGACAACGGCACTTTGCAGATCCTGGACAAGCTTCGCGGCACCACCTTCGATCAGGTGCTCACGCTGGAAGAGGGCTCCGATGATGGCGACGAGTATGACTACTCGCCGTCGCGGGACGAATGGCTGCGCTACTCCACCGAGTTTGCAGTGACCCGCGAGGTTACCCATCAGGCATGGCAGAGCATCGCCACGCTCAAACTGCGTATGGCATTGCCTGCCAACCTCGCCGAGCGAGCCAACCGTCAGTGCAGCGGTCACCTTGATGGCACCTGCCGCATCACGCTTGCACATCAGAGTCCGCGCATCGACATCGAGCTGGAGCTCGACAATCAGGCCGATGACCACCGGGTGCGAGTGCTGATCCCCACCCCCTTCCCGAGCGACACCGTGGTCTCTGACAACCAGTTTGGCTGCATCACTCGCCCCACCCGCGACAGCGCCATGGCGAACTGGGAGGCAGAAGGGTGGAAAGAGGCCCCCATTCCGGTCTGGCAGCTGATGAACTTCGTCGCCCTGCAAGATGGCAAGCAGGGGCTGGCGGTGCTGAGCGACGGTCTGCGCGAGTTTGAAGTGATTGGCGAGCAGTGTGACACCCTGGCACTCACCCTGCTGCGCGGGGTCGGCGTGCTCGGTAAAGAGGAGCTGCTGCTGCGCCCGGGTCGCCCCTCCGGCATCAAGCTGCCCACCCCTGACTCCCAGGTGCGTGGCAAGCTCAGCTGCCGTTTCAGCCTGCTGGCGTTTGCTGGCGATCACATCAGCGCCAACGTAATGCAGGCGGCGCGCAGCTACCTCACTCCGGTACACTGCTACAACAAGATCCCGTTCGATGCCATGAAGCTCAACAAGGCGAGCTTCGCCACCCCGCTCCACTTCAGTCTGCTCACCATGGATCCCTCCGGTCCGGTGCTGAGCGCCCTAAAGAAAGCCGAAGATGAAGAGGCGCTGGTGATCCGGGTCTACAACCCGAGCGAGCAGGCGGTACTGGAGGGTGGCAAAATGAGCAGCGAACACGCCCTGAGCGACTGGCAAGCGGTGCGGATGGACGAACAGCCCCAGCCCCTTGAACTGGCCGCTGGCGAGTTTGGCGAGCTGGCGCCGTGCCACTCCCGCAGCGTGCGCTTTCGGGTGGCTCGCGGCTAACCGCCGGTAACACCCACAGGTAGCAACAGGCGGGGAAGAGTCATCCCCTCCCCGCCTGTTTATCCCTTCAAGCTGGCCTGCCCCGCTTGATAAAGACATAAAAAAATCCCTGCCAGTTGGCGGGGATTTTTATTGGGTTCTGCTTCATCCCGCGAGCGGGAGAGCGCACTTAGCTGGCCTTGCGCAGGATCTGCTCAAGGTAGTCGGCGAAGCGGTGACCGTGATGCTCCAGCAGTTTCGGGAACATGGAGATGGAGGTCATGCCTGGGAAGGTGTTGATTTCATTCAGCAGGATCTCCCCCTCCTCGGTCAGGAAGAAGTCGATGCGCGAGAGGTGAGTCAGTTTCAGCTGACGGAACGCCTTGAGGGCATACTCGTGGATCGCATCGGCCTGCGCCTGGGTCAGCCCCTCGGCACGCAGTGCAGTCTCGGTATGGCTGGCGCTGCTGTACTTCTCTTCATAGGTGTAGAACTTGTCCTGCGGCACGCAGATCTCGCCCGGATAAGTCGCCACCAGCTCGTCACCATACTGGTAAACCGCTACTTCCAGCTCGCGCGGCTTGACCGCTTTCTCAATCAGTACCTGCTCGGAGTAACCGAAGGCATCGGCAATGCCCTTTACCAGATCAGCTTCGTTGCTGGCGGAGTAGCAGCCAACGGAAGAGCCCTGGGAAGCGGCCTTGATAAAGACCTTGCCCCACTTGGCCAGCGCGGCCTTCGCTTCGTCCAGCGCAGCGTCATTTTGCTCGGTCAGGAACAGGTACGGGGTGTTGGGAATGCCAATGGCGGAGAGCCACAGCTTGGTGCTGATCTTGTTGAAGCAGATCTTGCTCGCCTCGGCATCGCAACCGAGATAAGGCAATCCGGCCAGTTCGAGGAAGGATTGCAGATCGCCGGTCTCACCCGGGTAGCCGTGGATGCAGGGCACCACGTAATCCACCGGACGGGCCACGCTGTCAAACGAAAGCAGCTTGTCGAGCCCCAGCTTGCACTCACGGCCATCGGCACTGAGCCAGCGATCGGCGAACATCTCGACGCGGGTCACTTCGACACCGGGCAGAAGGCCCAGTTGTTGCTCGAGGAAATTGGCGCTGCGCAGAGAAACCTCGTGCTCTGAGCCACCGCCGCCGCACAGCAGCAAGACATGCATGTTCTTCATTAGATGTGATCCCTTGGGAAAAGCGGCCTCGTCATGACCATTTGATAAGCCAACCACCATAAAAACCGGACGAAGCCAGATACGAACATAAGTGCGCGCCAGTGTAGCAAGGGAGATCAACCCTTGTCAGCTGATGGGAGACCCATGACCCCACTTCTTGCAGTGAAAAGTCTCCCCTGTGTCAAAATCGGGACACATTGCCCCTCAGCGCGGGGGATCGACCCTTCCCATGCCGTTGCCATTGACCCGAAACCAGCCGGCAATACTGTAGCGCTCGCGATTGGCAGGCAGCACCTCGTGGGGAAACTCCTCGGAGAGAAACATGACCAGCCGGCCCCCCTTGGGGCTGACATCCATCAGAAACTGCTCCTGGTCGTCATACATGCGCAGCACTCCACCCGCTTCGGGCAGCCAGTCGTTGTTGAGGTAAAACACGGTGGTAAGACGGCGGTTGGAGCGACCGGCAAAGGCATCCCGGTGGGTGGCGTAAAAATCCCCGCTGCGATAGCGGGCGAAGTGGGCCTCGTAGTCGAACAATCCCAGCATCAGCATCCGGTTGGCGGCAAGACGCAGGGACTCCATCCGGGCGAGGTAGTCAGCCACCGGCGCACCGAGGGAGGGCTCCAGCCAGTGGATCTGGTCACGGCGAATATCGGGATTGCCCTGGTGCAGGGCGTCACGGCCGATCCCGGCCGGTTGCCATTCGCTTGGCAAACAGGCTTTGAGGGCATCCACCTCGGCGGCGGTCAAAAAATCATCCACTATCACCCATCCCCGGGTGTAAATGGCATCCATGGCAGCTTGATAGTCCAAGATTGGCTCACAATGAGTGGAAAGAGGGCGCTTTGTAGCGACTTACCGGCAAAGTCACAAACCGGTTTGCTTCTCTTGAGAAGTCCCAACATCAATACGCGAGTTGCTGCCCGCCTCCCCGCATTTTTGTCGCCAGTTGTGATCCTGCCCTGCCAAAAAGCGTATTGGCTGTAGAAACTGTGATGGCTCTTGCAATCGGGACGAGGAGGCGCCGCGGCCTCCTTGCGGTGCCAAGAGCCAGCCGATACCGTATCCGCATCGCCATGTTGCTGTTCATCCGGCGCTTGTCTCTGTCACCGACCGAACTACTCACGGCACAACCCGCGCATCACCCACGAAAGGATCTTCTCATGCCTCTGCCCGATCTCACTTTGCAACGACTGGATGGTACCCCCTACCCGCTGACTCAACTGGCGGGCAAGGTGGTGCTGGTGGTCAATGTGGCCAGTCGCTGCGGCTTTACTCCCCAATATGAAGGGCTGGAAACGCTCTATCGGGAACTCGGCCCCAAGGGGCTGGTGATTTTGGGCTTCCCCTGCAACCAGTTCGGTCAGCAGGAGCCGGGGGATGCGGACGAGATCGCTCGCTTCTGCTCCCTCGACTATCCGGTCACCTTCCCCATCATGGCCAAGAGCGATGTCAACGGTGAGCATGCCCACCCCTTCTACCAGTGGCTCAAGCAACAGAAACCGGGCTTTCTTGGGCTGGAAAACGTCAAATGGAACTTCACCAAGTTCCTGATCGACCGCGATGGCAATGTGGTAGAGCGTTTCGCCCCCCAGGCCAAACCGGAGAGTCTGGCCGAGCAGATCCGCGAGATGCTCTGACCCTCCCGAGCCGTTTTGTGCCACTGCATTGAGCGATTGTATGGCGGCCGGTGCGACAGCTACTGCGCAGCGGCCGCTCTTTTGCTATATTACGGCCCCACTATCTTTTCCATATTGTGGCTGGCCCCAATACGCTGGCTGCCCGTTGAGCCAAAGGCTCATCTCAGGAGTTTCTCTCGAACATGTCATTCAACGAACTGGGTCTGTCTCCGCATATTCTGCGGGCCGTCAAGGAGCTGGGTTACGAACAGCCAACCCCCATCCAGCAGCAAGCGATTCCGGCCATTCTGGCCGGTCAGGATGTGCTCGGCGGCGCTCAGACAGGCACAGGCAAAACGGCCGGTTTCACCCTGCCGATGTTGCAGCGTCTGCTGGCCAACCACGGCCGTGGCCGTCGTCAGGTGCGTGCACTGGTACTGACCCCGACCCGCGAACTGGCGGCACAGGTGGGCGAGAGCATCATCAAGTATGCCCACCACCTGCCGTTCAAGACTCTGATCGCCTATGGCGGTGTCAGCATCAAGCCCAATCTGGACGCCATCAAGCTGGGGGTGGACATTCTGGTCGCCACCCCGGGCCGTCTGCTGGATCTGCTGACCCAGGGCGCCCTGACCCTGAGCCAGCTGGAAGTGCTGGTGCTGGATGAAGCGGATCGCATGCTCGACATGGGCTTTATCGTCGACATTCGCCGCATCATGAAGGCGCTGCCTGCAGAGCGGCAAACCCTGCTCTTCTCTGCCACCTTCTCAAACGACATCAAGGCGCTGGCGGATGACCTGCTGAACGACCCCACCCTGATCGAGGTGGACCCCAGCAATACGGCCGCCGAGCAGGTGACCCAGCGCATCATTCAGGTGGATCGGGAACGCCGCCGCGAGCTGCTCTCCCACATGATTGGCCGTGGCAACTGGCAGCGGGTGCTGGTGTTTGTTCGCACCAAGCAGATCGCCGACCGCCTCGCCCAGCAGATGCAAAAAGATGGCCTCAATACCGTGGCGATCCACGGTGACAAGAGCCAGGGTGCCCGCAACCGGGCGCTGGCCGATTTTCGCAGTGGCGAGGTGCGGGTGCTGGTAGCGACCGATATCGCCGCCCGCGGTCTGGACATCGATCAACTGCCCTACGTGATCAACTTTGAACTGCCCCAGATGGCGGAAGATTACATCCACCGTATCGGCCGTACCGGCCGCGCCGGTCGTGGCGGTGAGGCCATCTCACTGGTCAGCCAGGACGAGCTGGGTCAGCTCAAGGCTATCGAAGCCCTGATCGGCCAATCCCTGACCGTGGAGATCCTGGAAGGATATGAGCCAAGCGGCAAGCCGAGTCGCCAGACTCTGCCGGGCAGCAAGCCGGTGCAGAACCCGCCTCGGTCTCGCGGTCATGCCAACGCCAAGAGCAGCAATGCCAAGGGCAAGCCGGCCGCGGGCAAGGGCAAAGCCAAGGGTGATGCAGCCAAGAAACCCGCCCCGGCCCGCAAGCGGGAAGTGGTGGGCGAGGATATCGGCTTTACTCCGATGCGCCGCCTGCCCAAGGCGATGCGCGACAGTTATCAGGAGAGCAGCGACGAGTAAGCTCGCGCGACGCTAACTGCCAAGCCAAAAGAGGGAGCCTGCAAGGCTCCCTCTTTCGTTATGGATCGCTCGGAGCCATGCAAGTGCTCCGTGCAAATGCTCCGCTCGGGCTCAAACCAGCGAATGGCGAACCGCGGCGGTACCATGGCTGGGCGGCGCTGAACCATCGAGCGGATTGTGCTGCAAGAACTCGAACAAGCCAGCCTGCATATTGACGTTCCAGAAGCGTCCGGCGAGGGTGAGTTGCAACCGTGCATTCTCGATCTCGGCCAGCCCGTGCTGCTGCCAGGCGGCAAAAAGCGGCATCAGATGGGTCAGCAAAGGCGCTGGCAGACGATCCAGCTCCAGCACGCCACTGTCGAGGGCGCCACGCAGCAGACCGTCCATCCTTGCATTGGGATTGCGTCCCATCACCATCCCGGGCGCCCGCTTGCCACTGGCCAGCGCGTCATGCCAGGGGGCCAGATCCCGTCCATACATCAAACCGTGGCCAAGAATGCTGCCCCCCGCACCGGCGCCAAAGGGGAGGATCTCCGCACCGCGCTTGGCCATCTGGTTATAACGACTCTGCTCGGCCGGGCTGCGCCGCCAGTGACTGCAAGAGAGACGCTCCCAGCCGTGGGCTTCCAGTTGCGCCCCGCCATAGGCATACATGGCCGCCCGCTGCTGGCCATCGGCGAGCCAATCCAGGGTGCCCTTCTCCTGCGCCCGCTCCAGATTGGTGCCCTGCATGGCGATGAGCTGGTAGAGATCGACCCCGTGTACACCGCTCGCCATCACATCGCGGATATCCTGCTGCCACACGGCATCATCCTGACCGGGCAGACCAAAGATGAGATCCGCCACGATCACAGCCGCATCATCCCGGGTCAGCTCACCCAGACGGGTCAGCAGCGTCTCCCTGTCATCGAAACGGGCCGCCTGCTGACGCACCCGGGTATCAAAGCTTTGCACCCCGAATGAGAAACGGTTGAAGCCCCCCGCCAGCGCAACCTGCCATTTCTCATCATCAAAGCCGTTTAGACGCCCCTCCAGCGTCACCTCGGCATCGGCCGCCAACGGGAAACGGCGGATCACGGCGGCCAGCATGGCCAGCTCGTCGGCGCTCATGTCGGTCGGTGTACCGCCCCCTACATAGACGGCTGAAAACGGCATGCTCTGCGCCAGCGGGGTGTCAGCCGCCTGCGCAAGAGAGGCGCACAAGGCGTTGACATAGCGGTTGATCCGCGCCGGGTTGGCGCCATTTTCAAAGAAATTGCAGAAGCTGCAGCGCTTTCGGCAAAACGGAATGTGGATGTAAAGGGCGCGCTCCTCAGCTTCACTCTCTCGCTGCCACCAGCTCTGCCAGCCAGCCTCATCCAGCGGGAAGGGGCGCATCCCTCCCCGACTGGCGTGAGCCGAGGTCTTGGCGCTAAAAGCAAACTTGAGGGGATCCGGCGTGGCAATACCGGTCATGGAAGGGGTCAGATTCATGATGGTCACTATTATCAGCAAATAATGACAATGATAACGATTATCGTTACTAGCAATTTGTTCTGGATCAACCCGAGGAGCAGCCCCCCTCCCGAAAGGCATTTTGGCAACCTGCATTACCGATCTGCTTAACAGATTATTTACTCAAGAGTGGTTATCGTGTGCCGATAGAGAACCATCTCCCGCCGTTTCTTCGTCTACGATCAAGATGATACGGGATCACATAACAACACCAAGCGCATGGAACTTGCCCAAAATGCATAACCTCTCCTTGAACTGGAAAATATTCCTCCCTCTTGCGCTGGTCATCAGCACCACCTTTGGCCTCTGCTTCGAACTCTCCGCCTGGCTGCAACGGGATCTCGCCATCCGGCTGGCAGAGGAGAAAGTTGAGAGCATGGCCAACACCTATATGGATCAGGTGAACGTGCTGATGATGACCGGTGGCATGGCCAACCGGCAGATAGTGCAGACCAAACTCAAGAGTGAAGCGGGCATCGTTGAGGCCCGTCTGGTGCGCGCGCCGGCCGTCAGCAACCTGTTTGGCCCGGGTCATCCGGATCAGAAAGCGCAGGATCCCCTCGATGAGCGTGCCATCAATCAGGGCGAAGCCATCCTGGAGCAGCAGGGCAACCGGCTCACCCTGATCAAACCGTTCAAAGCCTACAAGGAGTATCGCGGCACCCAGTGCCTCACCTGTCACCAGGTCAATGAAGGAACAGTGATGGGGGCAGTGCGGATCAGTTATGACCTCAGCCACACCTTCGGCGAGATCCGCCACAACAACCTGATCCTGAGCGGCAGCCTGGCCGCCGTCTTCAGCCTCGGCTTCGGCTTGCTCTGGTGGGTATTGCAACGTTACGTGAAACACCCCCTGCGCCAGTTGCAGCTCACCATGATCCGGATGGCCAAAGAGCGCGACCTCGCCCTCCCCCTGGTCAATCACAGCCGGGATGAACTGGGCCAGATGACCCGCGCCGTCAATGACATGGTGCAGGGATTCCGCCACAGCCTGCAGGAGGTGGAAGGGGCGACCCACCAGCTCTATCAGGAGTCGAACCAGATCCGTCAGGTCGCGACCCAGACCGAAAACTCGGCCCGCCAGCAAGAGGGGATGACCACCCAGGTTGCCGCCGCCGTCAGCGAGCTGGCCGCCAGCTCTCATGAAGTGCGCGAACATGCCCGCCACAGCGCCGAGCTCTCCGCCCT
Organism: Aeromonas sp. 96A; assembly: GCF_051919165.1. Lineage (NCBI taxonomy): Bacteria > Pseudomonadati > Pseudomonadota > Gammaproteobacteria > Aeromonadales > Aeromonadaceae > Aeromonas > Aeromonas sp. 96A. The sequence continues at coordinate 755,054 of NZ_JBQBFE010000001.1, forward strand.
CACCAATCAGGATGCCGCCGACACCAGCCGCCTCGCCCAGCACTCCATCACCGATATGGGCGAGATGTCGGCAGAGATCGATCGAGTGGATCAGGTGATCCAGCAACTCGACAGCCGCTGCCTGGCGGTTGACGGCGTACTCGAGGTGATCAAGGGGATTGCCGATCAGACCAACCTGCTGGCCCTCAACGCCGCCATTGAAGCAGCCCGGGCAGGTGAGCAAGGCCGTGGCTTTGCGGTGGTGGCCGATGAAGTGCGGGCCCTCTCCAACCGCAGCCGCGCCGCCAGCGAAGAGATCTCCCAGATGATCGCCGCCCTGCAAAATGAGGCCCAGAGCGCAGTTACGGTGATCGGGGATGCAAAAAGCAAAGCCGATGAGAGCATCAGCAAGACCGAAGCGACCCTGGCAGCCATGCAGAACATCATCGAGCGCATCGCCCGCATCAACGACCTCAACGCCCAGATGGCGCAGTCGGCCGAAGAGCAGGACAGGGTCTGCCATGAGGTAGACAGCTCGGTGAGCGATATCCGCAACACCTCCAACGACACCCTGGGTCAAGCGCACGCCGCCAATCTCGCCAGCATCCAGCTGGTGGAGCAGTGTCAGAAACTGGAGGCGCTGCTGAAAACCTACCGTTGGTAATCCACTTCACCAACGAAAAAGCGCGACCCGAGGGTCGCGCTTTTGCTTTATGGATTCGATATGGCCGAACGGCCGCTTGCTGTTCCAGCGGCGCGTTGACGATTAACAGCGCCGCTAGGATGGCTTTAGCGGGCGTTGCGGGTTGCGACGGCATCCGCCAGGTTGCGCAACAACACTTCGGTATCGGCCCAACCGATGCAGGCATCTGTGATGCTCTGGCCAACAGTGAGTTCACACCCTTCCACCAGATCCTGACGGCCTTCCACCAGATGGCTCTCCACCATCACCCCAAACACCGCCTTGCTGCCAGCACGCAGCTGACCGGCTACGTCTTCTGCCACCACCATCTGGTTCTTGAACTGTTTGCTGCTGTTGGCGTGACTAAAGTCGATCATCACCTTTTGCGGCAGACCGGCCTTCTCCAGCCCCTTCACTACCTCATCAACATGAGCCGCGCTGTAGTTCGGCTCACGACCACCACGCAGAATGATGTGACAGTCCGGGTTGCCGCGAGTCGCCACGATGGCGGAGTGACCATATTTGGTGACCGACAGGAAGTGGTGCGGCGCACTGGCAGCGCCAATGGCATCGATGGCAACCTTGATGGTGCCGTCAGTGCCGTTCTTGAAGCCCACCGGACAGGAGAGGCCGGAGGCCAGCTCGCGGTGTACCTGGGATTCGGTAGTACGGGCACCGATCGCGCCCCAGCTCATCAGATCCGCCACATATTGCGGGGTGATCATGTCGAGGAACTCGGAGGCAGTCGGCAGCCCCATGTCGTTGAGATCCAGTAACAGCTTGCGACCAATGCGCAGACCGTCGTTGATCTTGCAGCTGTTGTCGAGGTACGGATCGTTGATCAGCCCCTTCCAGCCCACTGTGGTGCGCGGTTTTTCGAAGTAGACCCGCATCACGATCTCCAGCTGACCTTTCAGCTCGTCGCGCAACGCCTTGAGGCGCTTGCCGTACTCCAGCGCGGCAACCGGATCATGGATGGAGCAAGGACCAATCACCACCAGCAGACGATCATCTTCGCCGGCCAGGATATTGTGAATGGCCTGACGGGATTCAAAAACGGTGGACGAGGCAACCTCGGTAGCCGGAAACTTCTCAAGCACCGCAACCGGGGGTAATAACTCTTTGATTTCACTGATACGAACGTCGTCGGTTTGATGCTGCATGACAAGGCTTCCTGCTAGATGACTGCGATTAGGAAATCTCAACATAGCCCGCGACCGCGCATGTGTAAATAGGAAATTACAGCAATCACAAAACTATTTTATATGGCAATCTTGCAAGTTATTGAAATGATGCTAGGCGAAATGACGATACTGGTGAGGAAGGCAAAAAGGCCCGCTCAGCGCGGGCCCGAAGTGTCGGTGATGACGGGTTTGTCAGTGATCAGCCACGCTGGCTGATACTGGCCAGCTTGTCGAAGTAATCCGGGAAGGTCTTCGACGTGCACTTGGGATCATTGATGGTGACCGGGGTATCCGACAACGCCACCAGCGAGAAGCACATGGCGATACGGTGATCGTTGTAGGTATCGATCTCGGCGTGCTTGAGCTGCATTGGCGGGGTCACTGTGATGAAGTCATGCCCCTCCTCCACTTCGACGCCCAGCTTGCGCAGCTCGGTCGCCATGGCGTGCAGACGATCGGTCTCTTTCACCCGCCAGTTGTAGATATTGCGAATGGAGGTCGGCCCCTCGGCAAACAGCGCGGCAACCGCGATGGTCATGGCCGCATCGGGAATATGGTTCATGTCCATATCCACTCCGTGCAGCGGTGCCTGCTCCGCCTCGATAAAATCATCGCCCCAGGTGATGCGCGCGCCCATCTTCTCCAGCACGTCGGCGAAGTGGATATCACCCTGAATGCTGTGCTTGCCAATACCGGTGACCCGCACCTTGCCCTTGATGGCACCCGCCGCGAGGAAGTAGGAGGCGCTGGAGGCATCCCCTTCCACCAGAAAATCACCCGGACTGATGTAGGTCTGGTTGCCCTTGATGTAGAAGAGCTTGTAGTTGTCGTGCTCGATGACCACCCCAAACTGCTTCATGATGTGCAGGGTGATGTCGATGTAGGGCTTGGAGACCAGCTCCCCCTTGATGTGGATCCGGGTATCACCGGCCGCCATCGGCGCTGCCATCAAAAACGCGGTCAGGAACTGGCTGGAGACGGAGCCATCAACGTGCACATCGCCGCCCCACAGCCCCTTGGCATCCACCACCAGCGGCGGATAACCATCGTGTTTGAGGTACTGGATATGGGCACCCGCTTCACGCAGGGCATCCACCAGATGGCCGATGGGACGCTCTTCCATGCGCGGCTCGCCGCCCAAGGTATATTCACCGGAACCTAGGCATAGCGCGGCGCAGAGCGGTCGCATGGCGGTACCGGCGTTGCCGAGGAACAGATTGACCGGCTCTTTCACCGCAAAGCTGCGACCCAGACCCTGCACGGTACACTCGGTCTTGTCGGCGGAGAGCTTGTACTTGACCCCGAGCTGGGTCAGCGCAGCCAGCATATGACGAATGTCATCGCTGTCGAGCAGGTTGGTCAAACGGGTGGTGCCACGAGCCAGCGCCGCCAACAGCAGCGCACGGTTAGAGACACTCTTGGAGCCGGGCAGATTGACCTCACCGGCCACACGAGAGATGGGTTCCAAACGCAACGAATTCATAGACTTCCTGTGCTATCTCAAAAATAAACGCCTGTCCGGACGTTAACAGCCTGCGTCCCGCTCGGCAAGGGCACTTTCAGGGGAAATCGCACGGTAAACGCCAGCGCGCTGGTTCTGTTGAAAAAAAGACGCCGGGGTATCCCCGGCGTCTTGAATCACTGCAATAGCTGGAAGCGGCTCACGAGTTGTCACGAGAGGCCACCAGCAAACACATAGGGGCACTCTTCTCAGCCGTGGCGCTTGGCAAAGTCATCCATAAAGCTCACCAGGGCCTTCACCCCCTCCAGCGGCATGGCGTTGTAGATGCTGGCGCGCATGCCACCGACAATGCGGTGTCCTTTGAGGGCCAGCAGGCCAGCGGCTTCCGATTCGGCCAGGAACTGCTTGTCCAGCTCGGCATTTTTCAGCTGGAACGGGATGTTCATACGCGAACGGCAGCTGACATCCACCTGATTGCCATAGAAGCTCGACTGATCGAGATAGTCATAGAGGAAGTCGGCCTTCTCCTTGTTGCGCGCCTCCATCGCCTCGAGGCCACCCTGTTCTTTCAGCCACTCGAACACCAGACCGGCCAGATACCAGGCGTAGGTGGGCGGCGTGTTGAACATGGAGTCGTTCTTGGCAGTGAGCTTGTAGTCAAAAATCGAGGGGACATCGGCTCTCGCCTGATCCAGCAAGTCATCGCGCACGATGGCGATGGCAAGCCCGGACGGCCCGATATTTTTTTGGGCACCGGCATAGATGATGCCAAAGCGGCTCAAATCGAGAGGACGGGAGAGAATGGTGGAGGAGAGATCTGCTACCAGCGGCACCTCGCCGGTGGCCGGGATGTCGAACATCTCGATGCCGTCAATGGTTTCGTTCGAGCAGTAGTGAACATAGGCCGCATCGGCGCGAAACGCCGGGGTCGGCAGCAGGTGAGAGATCCCCTGCTCGTTCTTGGCAACCCCCTGAAAGGTCTGGATATCGCCATACTTTTTGGCTTCATCCACCGCGCTCTGGGACCAGACACCGGTCAGCAGGAAGTCCGCTTTCTTGTTGGCCCCGCCCAGCAGGTTCATGGGCACAGCGGAGAACTGACCGCGGCCACCGCCGTGCATAAACAGCACCTTGTAGTTGTCCGGCACCGCCAGCAGCTCACGCAGATCCGCTTCGGCCTTCTCGGCAACCGCCATGTAGGGCTTGCCGCGATGGGAAAGCTCCATGACCGAGGCTCCCAGCCCCTGAAAATTACAAAATTCGCGCTGGGCGCGCTCCATGACTTCAACCGGCAGCATGGCGGGGCCGGCGCAGAAGTTGTAAATCTGTTTGCTCATGACGCTTTCCGTGAGTGGATGAGAGTAATCGATGACTTGTCAGGTTTTACACAAGAGCAGCCAGCGGATCAAAGGCTTTTTGGGAGCTGGCTCAACCTTTTACCGTCACTCTGCGTCCCCCTTGCAGTAGAAAAAGCCCTGAACGGGTCAGGGCTTGCAGGGAACATGCACAGAAATGGCGGGCAGAGCGCATAAACGACCACAGCTCAGCCATTTCTGACAAATTTACAGTTTGGCGGTAAGCTCAGGCAGCAGGGTGAAGAGATCCCCCACCAGCCCGTAGTCCGCCACCTGAAAGATGGGGGCGTCGCTGTCCTTGTTGATGGCCACGATCACCTTCGACTCCTTCATCCCCGCCAGATGCTGGATGGCGCCCGAGATACCGACCGCGATATAGAGCTCCGGCGCCACCACCTTGCCGGTCTGCCCCACTTGCAGATCGTTGGCGACATATCCTGCATCAACGGCAGCCCGCGACGCCCCCACCGCGCCACCCAGCTTGTCGGCCAGCGCCTCAATCAGGGCAAATTGCGCCTTGGAGCCAAGCGCGCGGCCACCGGAGACCACCACCCTGGCGGCGGTAAGTTCAGGCCTGCTGGAGCGCACCGCGCGGCGCTCGACCAGCCGAGTACGGCCAGCGAATTCGGGCACAGCCAAGGGCTCGATGAGAGCCTGCCCGCCCGTCGCCGCCTTGGCAAACGCGGTGGCCCGCACCGTCATCACCTTGACGGGCGCCGAGCTTGCCACTCTGGCGATGGCATTGCCCGCATAGATGGGGCGCAGGAAGGTGGCGCTGCTCTCGATAGCCGTCACCTCGGAGAGCATCTCCACCCCGAGCCGAGCCGCTACCTGTGGCAGCAGCGCCTTGCCCATGGTACTCGCCGCCATCAGGCAGTGGCTGTAACCTTCGCACCAGCAGGCCAGCAGCTTGTCGACCCCATCCAGCAGCCCGTCGGCCAGCAGGGGATGCTCGGCAAGCAGAACCTTGTCGACACCGCTGAGGGCTGCCGCCTGTTCACCCGCCTCGGTCAGCCCCTGACCCAGCAACAGCAGGTCAACTTGACCGCCGATGGATCCGGCGGCGGTGACCAGTTGTGCCACGTTGTCGGCCAGATGGCCCTGATGATGTTCGGCAATGATCAGCACGCTCATGGCAGCACCTTCGCTTCGTGTTTGAGTTTGTCCACCAGCTCGTCCACCGAGCCCACCTTGATCCCGGCGCTGCGGGCTGGCGGCGCCATCACCCCGAGCAAGCGGGTCTGGTTGGTCACCTCAACGGCGAGTGTCGAGAACGGAGCGCTATCAAGCGGCTTGCGCTTGGCCTTCATGATGTTGGGCAGCGAGGCAAAGCGCGGTTCATTCAAACGCAGATCGGCGCTCACTACCGCAGGCAACGGCATGCCGAGGGTCTCGAGGCCACCGTCGATTTCGCGGGTCACCAGCAGTTCCCCAGCTTCCACCTTGAGGGCGGACGCACAGGTCGCCAGCGGCCAATCATTGAGGGCAGCCAGCATCTGGGCCACCTGATTGTTGTCTGAATCGATGGACTGCTTGCCAAGCAGCACCAGACCTGGCTGCTCCAGCTCACACACCTTGTGCAAGGCGCGGGCGACAGTCAGTGGGGTGAGCGTCTCATCGGTGACATAATGCAGCGCCCGATCCGCCCCCAGCGCCAGCCCATGGCGCAGTTGCTCGGCGGCAGCGTCAGGGCCGAAGGTCACCACCACCAGTTCGCTGGCAACCCCGGCTTCCCGCAGCCTGACCCCCTCCTCCACCGCAATTTCACAAAAGGGGTTGATCCCCATCTTCACATTGGCCAGCTCCACGTCGGAGCCGTCTCCCTTCACCCGGATCTTGACGTTGTAGTCGACTACCCGTTTGATTGCGACCAGCAGCTTCATGGGGTCATGCCTCGTCTCTTTGGATTGAATTCATTAGTGTGCCTCTGCGTTTGTTGCAGTACGCTCTTCCCTGATTTTTTGCTTTTTCTTGCTCAGTTTTGCTTACAACTGCTTTACGTTTACGTAAACTACCAGCATTACCCTAGGCCAACCAGAGCGCAGAGGCAAGATGGAACGGGAAGCAATGGAATTTGATGTCGTCATCGTCGGCGGCGGTCCGGCGGGGCTCAGTGCAGCCATCGCCCTGAAACAGCAGGATGCCACTCTCTCTGTCTGTCTGCTGGAGAAAGGGGCGGAAATTGGCGCCCATCTGCTCTCCGGCGCCCTGTTTGATCCCGTCGCCTTGCAAGAGCTGCTGCCGGATTGCTGGCAGCAAGCGCCGCTCGGCGTACCGGTCAACGACGATCAGGTGCATCTGCTGCAAAGCGAGCAACGCTCCCTGCAACTCCCCGCCTGGGCGGTGCCGCCACGGATGCACAATGAGGGTTGCCATGTGGTCAGTCTGGGCAATCTCTGCCGCTGGCTTGGCCAACAGGCGGAAAAACTGGGAGTCGAAATATACCCGGGATTTACCGCCAGCGAACTTATCATGGAAGCGGGCCGGGTCAAGGGGGTCATCACCGGCGATCTGGGGCTTGATCGGGCGGGCAACCCGAAAGCAGATCATGTGCCCGGCATGGCGCTGCTCGGTCGCTACACCCTCTTTGCCGAAGGGGCCCGAGGCCATCTCGGCAAGCAGCTGATCGCCGACTTCAACCTGGCAAGCCCTGCCCAGCCCCAGCACTATGCCATCGGCTTCAAGGAACTGTGGCAACTGCCTGCTGGCCAAGGCAAAGCGGGACAGGTGCTGCACGGCAGTGGCTGGCCCCTTGGCAAGCAGGGGGGCGGCAATAGCCACGGCGGTTTCTACCTCTATTACATGGAGGGGGATCAGGTCGCGGTCGGGCTGATTGTCGATCTCAACTACCAGAATCCCTGGCTCAGCCCGTTCGACGAATTCCAGCGTCTCAAGCATCACCCGCTTATCGCCGGCGTGTTGCAAGGGGGTGAGCGCATCAGCTATGGCGCCCGCGCCATCACCAAGGGGGGCTGGCACGCCCTGCCCCGCATGCACTTCCCGGGCGGCCTGCTGATCGGTTGTAATGCGGGAACTCTCGACTTTTCCCGCATCAAGGGGATCCACACCGCCATGAAGTCCGGCATGCTGGCGGCAAAAACCGTCGCGATGGCGCTGCGAGGTGGCGATGAAGGGGGCCGGGATCTGGCCCAGTATGGTGACGAGCTGCACCAGAGCTGGCTGGCCCGCGAACTCAAGGCAGCGCGCAACTTCGGCGCGGCGCTTCATCGCTATGGTCCCTGGTTGGGTGGTGCCTTCAACTGGCTGGAGCAACGGCTGTTTGGCGCAAACTCGCCCTTCAAGCTGCTCGATAAGGCTCACGACTACCGTCAGCTGCGCGTGGCCAGCCGCTGCGAGCCCATTCGTTATCCCAAACCCGATGGCAAGCTGAGCTTTGACAAGCTCTCATCTGTGTATCTGGCCAACACCAGTCACGACGAGGATCAACCTTGCCACCTCAAGCTGCAGGACGAGCGCATTCCGGTCGAGGTCAATCTGCCCACCTGGGCCGAACCCGCCCAACGCTACTGCCCGGCAGGGGTGTTTGAAGTGCTGGAAATGGAAGGCGCGGCCAAACTGCAAATCAACGCCGCCAACTGCATCCACTGCAAAACCTGCGATATCAAGGACCCCAGTCAAAACATTATCTGGACGCCACCACAGGGGGGCTCCGGGCCCAATTATCCGAATATGTGATGAAGCGGGGGAGCGGCAACAAGCAGCCCCAGCTAGCCCTCCCCCAACCAAAGGCTGGGTTCTACCCCGCATAGCCGCTCAGGTGATCCGACCTCGCTGTTTTTTTGAACAAACAGGCTGAATCCCTGATGAATAGCCCCTGACAAGCGCGGCCCGCCCCTGTATAGTTCGCCGCATTCAGGTTTTCCATCGGCCCGATCTGCTTATCCACGGGATCGCCTTCTGCAGCGATCTAAGGCCGCATGACCTGTGCAACCATCCCTGATTACCCATGACTTTTTAAGGGGGGACAGATGATCACCGCCTACATTCTCAACAACAAGGTGCTGGACATAGTCACGCTCGGGCCTGACGACATAGTACCTGACAACACGGTCTGGCTGGATGCCTACAAGCCGGACACGGCAGAGCGAGAATGGTTGACGGGCCTGTTCCTGGAAGAGGTCCCCGACAAGGAAGAGCTCGACGACATCGAAGCATCCGCCCGTTTTTACTGGGATACCGATGGTCTGCACATTCACTCCCTGTTTCCCCAGCGGATCGGTCGTGACACCAAGGGTGTCCACGTCTCCTTTACCCTGCGCAACAACCTGCTGATCAGCATTCGCGAAGATGACATCGGGCTGGTGCGCCTGCTGCGCCACTATATGCGCCAGGATCGGCTGGAGGTGGAGGATGCCCTCGACATCCTGCTGGAGGTGCAGAACCTCAAGGTGGAGTACCTCTCCGACCTTATCGAAGATGGTTACAAGACCTTGGAAAACACCGCCGATCAGATCTTCGAGCCGGATCAGATCAACCCCATGCTGAAAGAGTTGATGGCGCAGGAAGAGGCCAACGGCCAGATCCGTCTCTCTCTGCACGATACCCGCCGCGCCCTGCGTTTCCTCAAACGCAGCCTGCGCCAGCGCATGAGCCTTGAGCAGAACAAGTGGATTGACGAGATGCTGCACGACGTGGAATCCCTGTTGCCCCACACCCAGTTCCTGTTCGACAAGATCAACTTCCAGCTGGAGGCCTCCATGGGGGTGACCAATCTGGAGCAGAACAAGGTGATCAAGATCTTCTCGGTAGCCGCAGTGATCTTCCTGCCGCCGACCCTGATCGCCAGTATCTACGGCATGAACTTCGGCCGCATGCCGGAGCTCGCTTGGGAGTATGGTTATCCCATGTCACTGGTGCTGATGGTGATGTCATCGCTCGGCACCGGCCTCTTCTTCAAGCGCAAAGGCTGGCTGTAACGCCGCCGACGCGCGCTGCGATATCTTAAGAAACCGATTGGGGGGCATGGCCCCCCGATTAATTTGCGCCACACCCAACGCCTTGCAAAGGGCTCTTCGTCGCCCCATATCCCTTCCATCATTCAATTCAAGTGGATAACGGGCAACCATGACCCTCTACCCCGAACACCGATATGACGATCACGGCCAGTTGCGCCCGCCTCTCTGGTTCTGGCCCATCGCCCTGTTGCTGACCCGCTCGGTCTGGCTCTTTCTGATGGCGGGAGTGACCCGCGAGAGCGGCAGCGAGATCCTGACCCTCTTTTATCCGGACAAGATCACCCTCTACATCAGCCTGCTGACCGACGTGCCCGCCATCCTGGCGTTGCTCGCCTGCGGCGGCACCTATCAGCAGACCCAGAGCATTCGCGCCAGACTCCGGCGCCACAGCCCGCTGCTGCTGCTCTGCTCTGCCGTCAGCGGCCTGCTGATGCAACTGCACAGCCTCAATCTGCAGAAGTGGTCATTCAGCTGGCCCACCGCACTGGTGCTGGTCGCCAGCCTCTGGGCGCTCTGGTATCTGCTGCGCAGTCGCCAGCTACGGGAATATGCCGCAGATCAGCCCCACTGACGGGGCTGACACCTATTGACGAGTGACCCGGATCTGCAGGGTCTGGCGCTCGCTCTGGCTGCCTCGCCCCCCCTGTAGCTGGGTGCCGAGGCTACTCCCCTGATCCGCTGAGCTGGTCGAGAGCTCCCCCACCGTCAGCCACTTGCCCGGGGCCCCGCTCACCTCGGTGGCACTCTGGCCACGATTGATGGTGCCCTGATCCAGCCTCGCCTGTTCGCTGCTCAGCGCAATCTGCACCCGATCGCCAATCAAGGTGGCCGTGGCATAGAGGCCGTTCACCAGCGGCATCATCCCCACCACGGCGCCCCCGTTCCACTGATAGAAGGTGACCGGCTGATAGGAGCCCATCTGCAGCAGCACGGGACGGCCCGACAGCCCGCGCACCTGCCAGCTGTCGTTCTGGCTGCGCTGGTACTGTTGGGCGTTGCCATCGAGCAGCCACTGCCGCTTGGCCTCGTCGCGACTGATTGAGCCCCCCAGTTGCTGACCGCTGGCGGTCCCCTCCACCCGCCACTCGATAAGCAGACTTTGCGGCGGCTGGTTGACCTGCGCCAGCGTGGCTTCGGCCTCCTGCAGCTGGGCTGGCGTCCCGCTCAGCACCAATTGGTTACCCATGGCGCTGACCCCAAGCTGGGGATAGATCTCCTTGAGGGTCTGCACCGCCGCCTGCGCCTCGAAGACCGGGATCACCTTCACCTCGGCCCACAACAACGGGCTCCAGAGTCCCATCATGCAGCCAAGCCACAACAGCGCCCTGCGGCCAACCTTGCCCATCCGAACCATTACGCTCTCCTCGTTCTCTGTGCTCTTCTCTCTGCTTAAGGCGTAGACCCATGCCTGCAGCCAATAGCTCAGCCCTATTCCGCTCACTCGTCGATGATGAACCCGGCGGTTGCCAAAAAACAATCGGGAATGCAGCAAGTCCGTGATTTCCCACGGTATGAGGCTCTCATTCCACGCCCGTTATCGCGTAAGATAGCGCCATCATAGTTGCCCAAGCGGAATCCATCATGTTGAAACAGCTGTTGTTACTCCCCCTCGCCCTGCTGCTGGGGGCCTGCTCCCTGACCCAGTACAATGTCAGCGAGGCCGAAATCAACCAATACCTCAAAGATCAGGTCTCTTTTGAAAAACAGCTGGGGATCCCCGGTATCATGTCGAGCAAGATCCGTCTGGATGAGATGCAGAGCCGTATAGGCCGCAAACAAGCAGATCGCATCGAGCTGGACGCCGCTGGCGACCTGCAGGTGAGCAGCCCCCTTGGCAGCCAGCAGATGAAGATCCGCTTTGCTTTGAGCGCCCGCCCGGACTATGTGGCCGATCAGGGCGCCATCTATCTGCGCGACCTTGAACTGGTCTCGGTCAAGACCGAGCCGGCCGATATCGGGGCCGCCCTCACCCCGCTGCTACCCACCTTCAATCAGTCGCTCTCCCTGTTCTTGTCGCAGACCCCGGTCTACCGCCTCGACAGCAGCCGCAAGAACGAAGCCAGGATCAAGGAGAAGGTAGAAGCCCTCAAGGTAGAGCCGGGCCGTCTGGTCATCCCGTTCAAGCTGCTCTGATCGCCGTCGCACCGGCACTTTCATCGCAATAAACAGATAACCGTCCTCTTCGACAGCACACATCCGGTTTAACGTGCAGCCGAATGGGGCGGTTTTTTACTTCTCAAGTCCCCTGCAACACAGCATAATGCAGACCATTCTCATTTAGATTCGTTATGAGAAGCGTCAATAATAAAACCAATGGTGAGAAGGGACATGAGAAAAACCGTACTGGTTCAGGCGATTGCCTGCGCACTGATCAGCGGCGCCGCACACGCTGCCGTCAAAGTCGAAGACAAGACATTCAATACCGCCGCCAACATGCTGGCCTATACCGAATTCGAGCTCTCCGGTGAGCCGCTTGCCGAAGCGCTGGGGCTGGATCTGGATGTGCTGGATGCCAACCGTGCCGATGAGCCGACCCCGTTCGACTTCGCCGCCGGCATCGAATCCTACGAATACTCAGAAGAGGCGATGTACGCCCTCAACTACCAATCCGGCATGGGCCCGCATCTGGTGAACGGGCCGCAAAACCTGGCTCGTGGTGGCACCATGGCCTCTCTGGGGCAACGGGTGCTGGCCATGGCCGATGCCGTTGGCTTCCCGGCTGATGAAGTGCCGCAGGGCATGTATCCCCTCTCCCTGCCCTACGCCTCCGCCAATCCGGAGTTTGCCCAGGCCGTTAACGCCACCCCGGTCAATGGCGACCAGATCACCATCAAGACCGCCAAAGGGACCGAGAAAACCGTCAAGACCCAGGTACCCGCCTACTTCCGTGACTACAGCACCCTGCGCTGGAGCGGCAGCGACAACCTGCTGGTGCCCGCAGCGGTAGGCGGCATCCTGCTCAAAGAGGTGATGTGGTCGCAAGACTTCCTCGGCGGCGTGCACGTGGCCGAGACCGATGAAGAGGTAGAAGCCGCCTCCGCCACCATGGATCAGGATGGCAAACACAAGCTGGGCGTCTCTGCCGCCGATGGCTTCAATGGCATGATGCTGACCGAGCAATCCATCGACAAGCTGGCCATCATGCAGAACCAGCTTGGCTTCGATGGCAAGCAACTGGGCGCCAAAATCACCCCGCAGTACGATCCGGCCAAGGGCGTGATTTACTTCCCCCATCAGGTGAAAGTGACCGAAACCAGCAACAACGATGCCGGTGCCATCGGCAAGCTGGAGGTGGTGGATGGCTCCGCCCAGCTGCGCGATGCCTGGATGATGCTGTGGCCGCTATCCGAGTTCTATGCCTTCAGCGATCAGCGCAGCGCCAACACCAACCAGAACCCGGCCTTCCACGCCGTGTTTGACGGTGCGCCGTTTGCCGCCGCACCGGCTGCCAACAAGACCAATGACCTGGGCAAAGCGGTCGCGGGCAGCGATGCCTTCTCGCTGGCGATCAATCTCTCCAACCTCACCTTCAAGAACCTGGCTGCCCTGCACTTTGATACCAAGGCTGGCACCCTGGTCGACAGCTGGCAGGCAGGCAAACAGGGCAAGCACGTCACCACCTTTGACGCTGCTTACGCACTGGTCGCCCTGCAGATCTTCCAGCGCGCTCAGGATGCGCTGCCGGTCGGTTACGCCGCCGGTGACAATGGCGAGCTGAACCTCAAGACCAGGCAGGGTCAAGAGGCGCTCGACTTGATCCGCAAACAGGCCGATTTCATCCTTGCCAATCTCAAGGGCAAACATGGGCTGGTGCATGACGGCATCACGCTAGATGGCAAGCTCGATGCCGGCCACTCCATCGATGCGCAGTTTGCCGCCATCCGCGGCCTAACCGCCGCCTTCCTGGCGACCTCGGATGCCAAGTACCGCACCGCGGCGCGCGAACTGTTTATCGCCGCCGACAAGGCCTACTTCAACCAGAAGGCCGGTACCTGGCTCGCTGGCAAACAGGGTGAATACACCCCCTGGACCCAGGCAGCCATCTCCGGCGCCCTGCGCTCAGCCATGCTGAACCTGCGCAACGAAGGGGCCGAGAAGGCGCCCGAGCTGGAGCTGGCCAAGCTGACCGGTCAGTACGTCAGCTGGTTCCGTGGCACCGTCAACGGTGGCATGCAAATGGCTGAGTGGATCGGTGACTCCGGCGAGAACATCATCGAAGGTGCCGGCAGCGACACCGATGAAGATGGCGTACCGCAAGTGACCGCCGCCGGTGGCAAGCACGGCACCGCCATGGTGATGGCCGCCAAAGCAGTGGTTAGCGAATAATCCTCGCCATTCACCAGCATGAAAAAGGGAGCCAGTTTGGCTCCCTTTGCATTACAGCGTCTGACACAGTTTCAAGGGCCTTCCTCAAACCAGCTTATCCAGCATCTCCTTGGTCACCAGCACAATTCCCTGCTCGGAGCGGTAGAAGCGGCGGCTATCCTCATCGGCGTTTTCACCCACCACCAGCCCATCGGGCAGCACACATCCCTTGTCCACCACCACCCGGCGCAGACGGCAACCGGCGCCAATCTCGACCCCGGGGAAGATGATGGCCTGATCCAGGGTGCAGAAGGAGTGCACCCGCACATTGGTAAAGAGCACCGAGTTGAGCACAAACGACCCGCTGACGATGGTCCCGCCCGAGAACATGGAGTTGATGGTCATGCCATGCTGACCATTGCGATCCTGCACGAACTTGGCCGGTGGCGTCAGGGTCTGGCTGGTCCAGATGGGCCAGTTCTGATCGTAGATATCAAGCTCGGGCAACACGGAGGCGAGATCCATGTTCGCTTCCCAGAAGGAGTCCAGCGTACCTACATCACGCCAGTAGGGCTTTTGCCCCTCACGCGCCCCGACACAGGACATGTTGAAGGGGTGAGCAAATGCCATCCCCTCCTCCACGATGCGGGGGATCACGTCCATCCCGAAGTCGTGTTTGGAGTCCTGATTGTGAATATCCTCCTCCAGCAGTTGGTAGAGGTACTCCGCCTCGAAGATATAGATCCCCATGGAGGCCAGCGAGCGATCTTCGCAACCCGGCATGGCGGGCGGATTGGCCGGTTTTTCGACGAAGGCGCGGATCTTGCGCTGCTCGTCGATATCCATGATCCCGAAGGCGGATGCCTCGGCCCGCGGCACCTCGATACAAGCCACAGTCACCTTGGCACCAAGGCGCACATGGTCGAGCAGCATGGCGGCGTAATCCATCTTGTAGATGTGATCCCCCGCCAGCACCACCAGGTATTTGGGGCCGTAGTCACGGATGATATCGACGTTCTGATAGATGGCATCGGCGGTGCCGCGATACCAGTGCACCTCGTCCACCCGTTGCTGGGCAGGGAGCAGGTCGATGAATTCGTTCATCTGGTAACGCAGGAAGGACCAGCCCGATTGCAGGTGACGCAGCAGGCTGTGAGATTTGTATTGGGTGACTACACCAACCCGGCGGATCCCCGAGTTGATACAGTTGGAGAGCACAAAATCAATGATCCGGAATTTGCCACCGAAATGGACGGCAGGCTTGGCGCGGTTGTCAGTCAACTGCTTCAGGCGACTACCACGTCCACCCGCCAGCACCAGTGCCATACTCTGGTTCAATAATTGTCGTGCTTTGGCACTATTTTCGGGCTCTAACAACATGATTTACCTCTGCCTTGTTTGATCTATTTTCAACTCATCTTCGCCTGTTTCGGCACCTGTGAAAGTGGTTTCACTCACATTTAACCGATCTCAATTGACCCTTTTCACCGAGTTGCGAGGAATAGCATGCTTTGCTCCGCCAGCTTGGTTAAAATTCCCCCACAAAGCAGCCACTTCAAGGATGACAAGATGGTTCACAAGCTCGGACGTACCCTCTTTCTGATCGCCACCATAGTGACCATCCCCCTGCTGCTCCTGCAAGCAGTTTGGTTGGCCCTTCAGAGCACACCGCTCACTTTGGCCATTATTCTGGCCACCACACTGCTTGGCATGATCCTGCTGTTGATGCTGGCCATCCGCACCATGGATGGCATGCTTCAGCATCAGGAGCTCACCTGGGTCAAGGCGATCAGAGGACGGGATCCCTCACAACTCGATGAGCCCGCTTCCCAGGAGGTGCTGCAACAGCTGCTGGAACAGTTCGAAAGCGCCGAGCAGAGCGCTCATCGCCAGCTGACCGAGCTCAGCAATCTGGCTACCACCGACGAGCTGACTCAGCTACTCAACCGCCACGCGTTTCGCCGCGACATGACCGAGTTGCTGCAGCGGGATCAGGACACCCAGACCGCGACCCTGGTGCTGATCCGTGCCACCGAGCTTGGCAAGATCAACGCCCAGCGCGGCTTCCAGTCTGGTGATGCCTACATCAAGGACATGGCGGCCCTTATCAAGCGGGTGGTAAGCCGCTTCCCGGGCAATCAGGTCTACCGCATCTCGGGGGCCGATTTTGCCGTGCTGGTGCAACCGGTGGCCAATATTCCCCCCCATCTGCTGGGGCAGGATTTGAAGGTGGCCTTCGATCACTATCAGGATCAGCACGAGCTGGAGAGCACCGGTTACTCGGGGCTGACCAAGCTCAGCAGCGGCCAGAAAATCGAAGCTGTGCTGGCCAGAGCGGATCTGGCGCTGGCTCGCGCCCAGACCGAAACCATCAACGGCTGGGCCATCCAGCAGGATGACAGCGCCTCCGATCTGCAGGGGCAACACCACTGGCGCGACGTGCTGACCGAAGTGCTGGCACAGGAGCGCCTCAGCTTTACCTATCAGCCAATCCAGCCACTGCACCGCAGCATGCTGGCCTACAACGAGATCTACACCCGCTTCAGCGGCAATGACGGCACCGCCCTGCCCACCGACACCCTGTTTGCCATGGCACAGCGGCTGGATATGGTGATGCGGCTGGAGCAGTTGGTCATTACCCACATCATGCGCCAGTACCGGGCCTTTGGTGCCAACCAGAGTCGCTGGGGGATCAACCTCTCCCCCAACCTACTGCAAAACAGCGCCTTCCTGATCTGGCTTGACCGCCAGCTGCTCAAAGATCCCAATACCAGCGCCAATCTGGTGTTCGAACTGGATGAAGAGCATCTGGAACGCAACCTGACAGGCGCCAAGCGGGTGTTTGAACTGCTGCGCCGCAACGGCAGCCGCTCGGCCATCGCCAATTTCGGCAAAGGGATCGGCTCCTTTACCCTGTTTCGCGAGCTCAAGCCCGACTACATCAAGCTCGATCCTGCCCTGATCACCGGACTGGAGCAGGATCAGACCAACCAGCAGTTCGTGCGGATGATCGTCGATGTATCACATCGGATGGGGTGCCAGGTGATTGCAGAGGGGGTGGAACAGCTTGGCCAGAAACAGCTGCTGCAGGGGATGTATGTGGATGGCTTGCAGGGCTATCTGATCGCCCGGCCGCAACCGCTGCGACCGGATATCAGCCAACTGGGGCTCTTTACTGAGGATGCTTCAGCTTCAAAAGGGTCAGAATGATGTCATTGAGCTGGCGATAGCGCTCCAGCTCTTTCTGATCGTACCGGGTCGCCAGTGTGGTGGGGTTGTGGCGGTTCTTGAGGTAACGGTTGATTTGCAGGCGATTGAACCCCGCCACCTGATAGACCTGGCCAAGCAGGGTATTGAGTTCATCGTGCTCCAGACCTGCTCTGGCCAGATAGTCCCCATCGGCGGGACTCTCGGTCTGGTGGCTCCACTTGCCAATGCGACCACTCTCCTGCAGATAGCTGAGCCACTGTTCGATATAGAGCGGTTTGCACCCCGCCAACAGGTTGAAAAAGCCCACCGCGTCGCAACGACAACCGCTCAGAAGCACGACCGCCAGCTGATCGTCATCGCACTGGAAGGTCACTGGTCCGGCTTGCGCCCAATCCAGCGCCTGCACCCGAATGCTGGCCTTCTCACCCGCAGCTCCCGTTACGTCGAATACAAACATGGCGCTCCTCCCTTGGCAAAAGGTTGATGATGGACCATCCCCCTGACAGGTGCAAAGGCAAATCGGCTTTTAACTCATCAATCGGACCATTCGACCATAAAAAAGACCGGCCCCCTCACGGATGCCGGTCTTTGTCCCGATGGCCTGTGCGTTCAGACCATCAATGGAGGCGCTTTCAGGCGTCCAGTTCAACCAGTGCCTTGGCCAGCTCGATGGGTTCGAGCTCCTGACCTTCCAGATCGGCGTTCCAGTTCGGGCCTACCAGCACATCATCTTCATCCAGATCATTGATCCAGATATCGAGAAACTCTTCCAGATCGATCACTTCCGGCTCGTAATCGGCCCACTCGTCGACGCAGTGCAGACGGGCGTCCTCTTCGGCAGACCAGAGCGGCATCACGTCGGCATCTTCAAATTCGGCGGAGCGGCAGACGACCCAGTCTTCCCCATAGCGCAGACCCCACACCTGACCCGACTCGCGGACTTGTTCGATAAACAGTTGGAAATTGGCGTCAAGGTTGTCGTTAAGCATACTCATGGGGTTCTCTCTTTCTTTCGGGTGCTGCGGCATTGTCGGGCGACAATACGATGGCCAAATGGTGTCGTAAAAGTGACATGGACTCAAGCATATTGGGGTTATTCCGGGAAAAAAGCCGGGATAACTCATATTTGCCTGCAAAAACGCCTCCCGATGGAGGCGTCTTGCAGATTCAGGAGATCAACGCTCCCAGTAAACCTCTTCCAGGCTGTCCTCTTTCTCCGGCAAACCGCGGGAGAGACGGGGGCTGCTCTGGGCCAACACCTCGTAGCTGACGCGGTTGGCGTATTTGCACACCTGGGCCAGTGAGGAGTAAGTCAGGAACTCGGAGATGTGTTTGGCGGAGTTGGGCACATTCATCCGGTGATAGGAGTTGGCCACCATGTCGTGCAGCACGGCGGAAAGCGCGCCATCCCCTGCCCCGTTGGTGTTCTTGATCTTCTCCGGGCCACCCATGTACGGGGAGATGTGGGAGTAGATGCGGGCCGGTTTACGGCACTTGGCGCGGGCCATCGGGCGGCTGAACTCATACATGTTGAACTCGGGGATAACGCCCGGCAACAGGGTATGAGTGGTCTCGCGTTTGTAGTCCTCATCGGTGTAGCTCGCCATGTAGAGGCCGATGGGGCCAGCAGTACAGAGCACCATGTCGGCCCAGTCGAGCGCCTTGTCGGCCGCACCGAGCGGATCAGCGATACCGGTCAGGGCTTCACCTTCGTCTTCGTTCATCGCCAGCACAGTCACGTTTTCGGCAATGAAGTCGCGCCACCACTGGGGGTTTTCGTCGATGACGAAACGGGTGCCCAGGGTCAGCACCACGGGAATACCGGCCTCGCGGGCATAACGCACCGCGGTCATGGCCGCCTCTTTCATCGGGTCACCATCGTCACCACGCACTAGATAGGCGGTGATCACCAGGGCAGACGCCCCCTTAATCACATCCTCCGGAATGTGCTGCACATCCAGCTGGTTCATCTTGCCGGCGTTGATGCCGAAGCTGCGCTCGCCGCACTCGGTAATGAAGGTGAAGCAACGGCCGATGGGGCCATCCACCGGCTGCAGATAGTCCAGATTGACACGGGAAGAGGTGTTGCACAGATAACGGTAGGCGTAGCAGCCGATGCGAATATCCTGACTCATCACACCCAGCAGGATGGAGTGGGAATCGGCCAGTACCGAGTAGTTGTGTACCGTGTTGCCAATGGTGCCACCGGCAAACTCGCTCACTACCATGTTGTTGGCCTTGAGCTCGTCATAAATCCGTTCGGCTACATCGTCATTGATGACGACGGAGTGCCCCTTGCTCAGACCATAACGGGTCAGAAAGTCTTCATCCACATGGGCTTCAATATCAACCAGGGTCTGATCAATCCCGACCACGTAGGCTTTGCCCAGCTCGGTTAACAGGGGATTTTGCGGAACCAGGGGATCGCGTCTGTCGACAGGGAAGTAGTGTTTGGACTTGCGCTGACCGGGAAATTTCATGGCAATGTTCTGTGCTCTGGGGGAAAGAGGGGCGGGATTTTAACACAATCCGCCGCCCCGAAAAGTCGCCCTGTTTAAATAATGGAGTCAGTATAGACAAGGCCCGCAAGGAAAAACGTTTGCCTTTTCACCATAAAAAAACCACCCTGCCCGAGGTGGTTCAATAGCATACAAAGCGCCTGTTTTCAGGCGGCCGCCATGCCCTGCAACAGAGCCAGCACCGAGAAGAGGCCGAGGGCGAGCCAGAACAGCAAGGTGCCCAGAAAACGGGGCACATTGGGGGCTTTGGGGATCTGGATGCCGATGGCATGCAGGATGCGGCCAGCCAGCAGCATGGCGCCACCGGCATGCAGCCAGAGCGCACCGGCACCGGAGAGCTCGCACAGCGCCATCAGCAGCAGGGTCAGCGGCACATACTCGGCAAAATTACCGTGAGCCCGGATCGCCGCCAGCAGCTCGGGGGCCTCCCCCTGCCCTATCATCACCCCGAACTGGGCGCGGCGTTTGACCACCCAGAAGGAGAGCCCCAGAAACAGCAGCCCAAGCAGGCCTGCGTAGCTCAGCGTGATATGTACCATGACTCGACTCCTTGTTTGACTGACTGCCGGTCACTCATGCCAATTCGCGGCAAATGAGCGAGACCATCATCCTGATGTGGGCCTGATCGCTGTTGAGGGCCGGAATATATTCAAACCGCTCGCCACCGGCCTCCATGAAGATCTCCCGATTCTGTACCTGAATTTCCTCGAGGGTTTCGAGGCAGTCGGCCGCAAAGGCAGGACAAATCACATCGAGCCGCTTGATGCCCGCTGCCGGCATGCCAGCGATGGTCACGTCGGTGTAGGGCTTGAGCCACTCCTCCTTGCCAAAGCGGGACTGGAAGCTGGCTGTCCACTGCCCTGCCTCCAGCCCGAGCGCCTCGGCCAGCAAGCTGGCGGTATGGCGACACTGGTGACCATAGGGATCTCCTTCGTTCTCGTAGCGCTCGGGAATACCGTGGAACGACATCAGCAGGTGATCACCCTGACCGTGCTGCTCCCAGTGACGGCGCACGCTCATGGCCAGCGCCTGAATGTATTCGGGGTGGGCGTGATAATCACGAATGAGCCGTACCACCGGCAGATTGCGCTCTTTCTTCATTGCCTTGCCCCAGGCATCAAAGACCGAGGCGGTGGTACTGACCGAATATTGCGGATATAGCGGCAACAGGATCACCCGGTTGACCCCTTTGGCCTTGAGCGCCTGCCAGCCATCATTCACTGACGGAGAACCATAGGTCATCGCCAGCTCCACCGGCACCTCAACCCCCTCCCGCTTGAGCTCCTGCTCCAGCGCAGCACGCTGCTGCTTGCTTATCACCATCAGCGGCGAGCCCTGCTCGGTCCACACCTGCTGATAGAGCTTGGCCACTTTGGGCGAGCGCGTCGGCAAGATGATGAAGTGGAGCAGCGGACACCAGAGGTAACGGGGCAGGTCCACCACACGGGGATCGTGCAGGAACTGGCTGAGGAACGCTTTGACGGCAGCGGTGGTCGGTGCGGCTGGGGTACCCAGATTGACCAGCAATATTCCGGTTTTCGTGGTCACGTTGGCTTCCTGTCTATCTGTCATTATGCAAAAAGGGCCCGACAGGGCCCTTCTCTTTATTTATCTGATGGCACGGGAAACAGTGCCGGCAGCAAAGATCAGCCCAGAATGGTGGCAAGCTGCTTGCTGACCAGATCAACCGGCTGGGTGCCGTCGATCTTGACGTAACGGGTGTGGCCCGCTTCCGCCTCTTTGCCGTAGAAACCGATCAGCGGTGCGGTCTGCTGATGATATACATCCAGACGCTTGCGTACTGTGGTCTCTTCGTCGTCGGCGCGGATCACCAGATCTTCACCGGTCACGTCATCCTTGCCTTCCACTTTCGGCGGGTTGAACACCACGTGGTAGGTACGGCCGGAGCCGGAGTGAACGCGACGGCCGCTCATGCGCTTGACGATCTCTTCGTCCGGCACATCGAACTCCAGCACGAAATCAACTACGACACCGGCGTCCTTCATGGCTTGCGCCTGGGGAATGGTGCGCGGGAAACCGTCCAACAGGAAGCCTTTGGCGCAGTCCGGCTGAGCGATGCGCTCTTTGACCAGACCGATGATGATGTCGTCAGAGACCAGCTGACCTGCGTCCATCACAGCTTTGGCTTTCAGACCGAGCTCGGTGCCCGCTTTGATCGCCGCACGCAGCATGTCGCCGGTGGAGATCTGGGGAATACCGTGTTTTTCCATGATGAACTGAGCCTGGGTACCTTTGCCGGCGCCCGGAGCCCCCAACAGAACAATGCGCATACACGCTCCTATTGATTGGTTATTCAAATCTTGCGAAGGCAAAAAAGTACACGGTTTCGCCCGTTTCTACAAGGGTGAGCCACCTGAATGAGCACTTTATCACCACAATAACCGGCTGATCGAACAGGATTTCATCGCAAGGGGAAGACGCAAAAATAGCCAGGGATTCAGCATAGAGCGCCAAAAGCAGGAAGGAGGTACGACAGAAAAAAAGATCCCGGCTCAGGGCCGGGAATTGCGCTTAAAAGTAACTACTTGTCGCTCGTAGTAGGAACAGGGCAATAGTAGTTTGCCCCCTGTGCGTCAACAACTGTCAGATGTGACAGGCAGGCCGCTATGGAACCGGAACTGCGGATCCGGCGAGCAGATTAGCTCGGCTTCCAGCTTGCCAAAGAAGGCTACCCGCTCGCTGATATCCTCCCCTGCGTACTGTTCGGCCAGGCTCAGGTAATCCTGATAGTGACGCGCTTCGGAGCGCAGCAAAGAGACATAGAAGCGGCTCAACTCCTCGTCCAGATGGGGGGCCAGCTTGGCAAAGCGCTCGCAGGAGCGGGCCTCGATATAGGCGCCGATGATCATCTTGTCGACTATGGTGGCCGGCTCATGGGTGCGCACATGCTGCATCAACTGGCGAGCATAGCGGGAGGCCGTCACCGGCCCGTATTCGATGCCGCGGGCCTGCATGATCTCCAGCACCTGCTCGAAGTGGTGCAGCTCCTCCTGAATGAGCCGCACCATGGGAAACAGCAGCGGATTGCGCTCCAGCTCGGCAAAGACGGTGCGATCAGACTCTCCCATGCTGCGTTTGCCCAGGATCTCGGCCTTCTCCGGAATGGCATCCAGCTCGCGATAAAACTCCAGCTTGGGCAGCAGATGGCGCTTGCCCTTGGGCAGGCAGTAGCGGCGCACCAGACTGTGGGCAGTGAGTGCGGCCTTGGTCTCGCAGTTGGCGTGATCGATGAGCAGGGTCGGTAAACGGGCCGGATCCCGCGCCATCTCCACCCACTCATCCGGGGTCTCGCACTGCAAAAACTGGCGCACTGGGGCTAGCAGATCATCCATCTGAAATCTCGTCTCTTAAAAGCGTATCGATCATATATGTTGCCGCCTATGCTAGCGGATCCCGCTGGCCATGCCCATATCCGGCAAGATAAACGGATGTTTTTCAAACAGATACCCCCTACCCCTTCTGCCCGTGCAAGGTAGAAACGACAATGGGGGCCACTGGCCCCCATCTCGCTATCCCATCCGGCAAAAACCGCAAACGTTTAACTGCCTTCGTTAAAAATTTCCAGATTGCTGGTGCCTTCCTGCCATTCACGCACCGCTTTGGTGTCATCGTTGCGCAGGGCATTGAGGTGATCCAGATAGGACTGGTCCACGTCGGAGGTGACGTAGTGGCCATTGAAGACCGAGGTCTCGAAGTGACGCAGATCCGGGTTGATCTCCCGTACGGCGGCTTCCAGATCTTCCAGATCCTGGAAAATCAGACCGTCAGCGCCAATCAGCTTGCACACCTCTTCTACTTCACGGCCGTGGGCGATCAGCTCGTTGGCGGTGGGCATGTCGATGCCATAGACGTTGGGGAAGCGAATTTCCGGCGCCGCCGAGGCGAAGTAGACCTTGGCTGCCCCCGCTTCACGGGCCATCTGGATGATCTGCTCGGACGTGGTACCACGCACGATGGAATCGTCCACCAGCAACACCTTCTTGCCCTTGAATTCGGAGCTGATGGCGTTGAGTTTGCGGCGCACCGACTTCTTGCGCTGGGTCTGGCCCGGCATGATGAAGGTACGGCCGATGTAGCGGTTTTTCACGAAGCCCTGACGGTAAGGCAGATCCAGGGTATGGGCGATCTCCAGCGCCACGTCACAGGAGGTCTCGGGGATGGGGATAACCACATCAACGTCGAGATCTTCCCACTCGCGGGCAATCTTCTGACCCAGCTTGCGACCCATGTTGAGGCGGGCGGCGTAGACCGAGACCTTGTCGATGCACGAATCGGGACGGGCGAAATAGACATATTCGAAGATACAGGAGCTCATCTGCGGGTTCTCCGCACACTGCTCGGAGAAGAGTTGACCCTGCTCGGTGATGTAGATGGCTTCACCCGGCGCAATATCCCGCACCGTCTCGAAACCGATGGCGTCGAGCGCCACGCTCTCGGAGGCGAGCATGTACTCCACCTGGCCCTGCTCGTCCTGACGACGACCGAGGATCAGCGGGCGAATGCCGTTGGGATCGCGAAAACCGATGAGACCATGACCAATCACCAGCGAGACCACCGCATAAGCACCGCGGATCTGCTGATGGGTTCTGCGCACCGCGGCGAAGATATCTTCGGGGCGCAGCGCCATCTTGTCACAACGATCCAGCTCGTGGGCCAGCACGTTCAGCAGCACTTCCGAGTCGGAGGTGGTGTTGATGTGGCGGCGGGCGACCTTGAACTGCTGCTCCTTGAGCTCCTTGGCGTTGGTGAGGTTGCCGTTATGGGCCAGCACCATGCCGTAGGGTGAGTTCACATAAAAAGGTTGGGCTTCAGCGGCACTTGAGCTACCTGCGGTGGGATATCTGACATGACCTATGCCGATGTTCCCTTGCAAACGCTGCATGTGGCGCACTTCAAACACGTCCTTCACCAGGCCATTGGCCTTGCGTTGCCGGAAGTTTCCACTATCAATGGTCACGATCCCGGCGGCATCCTGTCCCCTGTGCTGCAACACCGTCAAGGCGTCGTAGAGGGCCTGATTGACGGGGGTGGTGCCAACTATACCGACAATACCACACATGTCTTTGCTACCTCGAAGTCACTATACCTGTTTAAGAAAACTGGATGAGTTCAACATGAACCCGAAAAACCACTGGATCACCGGCTTGAACTCCGGCACCAGCTTGGACGCCACCCACCAGTCGCTCTGGGAGAGGCTGGTGAAGGTATCCATGAAAAAAAGCAGGGCACTGACGATCAGCACCCCGCGAATTGCACCGAAACAGACCCCCAGCACCCGATCGGTACCGGAGAGACCCGTCTTGTCCACCAACAGGCCCACCACATAGTTGACCACGCTGCCGAGGATCAAGGTCGCCACAAACAGCGCCGTGATGGCCAGACCGTTGCGAACCAGCGCGTCGGAGAAGGAGGTGAAATAGACGGCGAGATCGGGATAGAAATGGCTGGCAATAAAGAAGGCGACGAACCAGGTGACAAGAGACATGGCCTCCTTGACGAAGCCGCGCACCAGGCTGATGAGAGCAGAGAAACCGACGATGCCGATGATGGCGTAATCAATCCAGACCATAGAAAAAGATGTCCTGCGAAATTGCGGCGCAGTCTAACAAAAACGATTGCGCATTGCTTGATAAAAATGTGTTAACTGTTCAAAGCGACGCCGAAAAGCCGCATTTTTTCAGCACTAAAACGGTTGATCGGCGCCAGAATGCACAACGCCATGGCAATGCCATGGCGTTGTGGTCAGCGGCGTGAACTTACCCGATGTGGGTCAGGCCACCCATGTAGGATTGCAGCGCAGCTGGGATGGCGATGCGGCCATCTTCCTGCTGGTAGTTCTCCATCACGGCAACCAGGGTACGACCCACTGCCAGACCGGAGCCGTTCAGGGTGTGCAGCAGTTGCGGCTTGCCGTCGATGCGCACGCGAGCCTGCATGCGGCGCGCCTGGAAGTCGGTGCAGTTGGAGACAGAGGAGATCTCGCGGTAAGTGTTCTGGGCCGGCAGCCACACTTCCAGATCGTAGGTCTTGGAGGCGCAGAAGCCCATGTCACCGGTAGAGAGCGCCATCACGCGATACGGCAGCTCCAGCAGTTGCAGCACCTTCTCGGCGTGACCCACCATCTCCTCCAGCGCATCCCAGGATTTCTCCGGGTGAGCCAGCTGAACCATTTCAACCTTGTCGAACTGGTGCATACGGATGAGGCCACGGGTATCACGACCGTAGGAACCGGCTTCGGAGCGGAAGCAGGGGCTGTGGGCGGTCATCTTGATCGGCAGCTCTTGGGCGTCAAAGATCTCGTCACGGGCCATGTTGGTGAGCGGCACTTCGGAGGTCGGGATCAGGGAGAACTTGCGCAGCTTGCCCTCTTCTTCCCCTTCACCTTCGATACCGGTATTGAACAGGTCTTGAGCAAATTTCGGCAACTGGCCGGTGCCATAGAGGCTGTCCGGGTTCACCAGATAGGGCACGTAGCACTCGGTGTAACCGTGCTGCTGGGTGTGCAAATCCAGCATGAACTGAGCCAGGGCACGGTGCAGACGGGCAATCTGACCCTTCATCACCACGAAACGGGTACCGGAGAGTTTGACGCCATTCTTGAAGTCAACGCCCTTGGCCGCTTCGCCCAGATCGATGTGATCGCGTACCGGGAAGCTGAACTCGCGCGGGGTACCCCAGCGGCGCACTTCCACGTTGTCGTTCTCGTCACGGCCCACCGGAGTGGTCTCGCTCGGCAGGTTGGGGATGGCGTCGGCAATGGCTTTCAGCTGGGCCAGCAGGGCATCCAGCTCGACCTTGCTGGTCTCCAGCTCATCGTTGATCTTGGTCACTTCGGCCTTGAGCGGGGCAACATCTTCACCACGACGGGCAGCTTCACCGATGGATTTGGAGCGGGCGTTGCGCTCGGCCTGCAGCTCCTGAGTACGGGACTGCAGATCCTTGCGTTTCTCTTCCAGAGCGTTGACAGCCGCTACGTCCAGAACGTAGCCACGTGTCGCCAGACGAGCGGCAGCCTCTTCGATATCGCTGCGCAGATATTTGGGATCCAGCATGGTTTACCTACTTTTTTAAAATGGGATCTGGGCCTGAGTCGTCATGACGGGCTGGGAAACAGATCCGGAAGTTAACATCGGTTGGCGCACCCCAATCGTCTTCAGAATCGGGCCTTAACTATCAGGCCTTCGAGATCAAGAAGATGGCGCAAGGCCAAGACAAGCGGGGTCAGACGGGCAGTGTAGCAGACCGCCCCCCCGCCCGAACAGGGACTATTTGTGTCGTTTTTACCGACTTTGGCACGCAAACCGTCCTGCATATTCAAACGCCTGACCAATTTTCAGCCATGCGAGGTAACAAAGGGGCTATTTGCCCCGTTGCTGCGGACTTTGCCTGTCCAGTTCATGGAGGTAATCGAGCTTCTGACCAATCTGCTTTTCAAGGCCGCGATCGGTGGGCTGGTAGTACTGCTTGCCCGCCAGCTCGGGCGGGAAATACTGCTCGCCAGCGGCATAGGCGCCCGGCTCGTCATGGGCATAGCGATACTCGGCGCCATAGCCCAGATCGCTCATCAGCTTGGTCGGCGCATTGCGCAGGTGTACCGGCACCTCGAAGTCAGGGAGGTTTTTGGCATCATTAAGCGCCGCCTTCCAGGCGGTGTAGACCGCATTGCTTTTCGGGGCACAGGCGAGATAGACGATCGCCTGGGCGATGGCCCGCTCCCCTTCCGCCGGCCCGATCCGATGGAAACAATCCCAGGCCGACAGGGCGACCTGCATGGCGCGCGGATCGGCATTGCCCACATCTTCCGAGGCAATCGCCAGCAAGCGGCGGGCAATATAGAGGGGATCGCAACCGGCGCTCACCATGCGGGCGTACCAGTAGAGCGCCGCATCCGGCGCCGAGCCGCGAATGGATTTGTGCACCGCCGAGATGAGGTCGTAGAAGTGATCGCCCCCCTTGTCGAAGCGGGCCACGTGCTCCCCCACCACGGCAGCGAGCAGGGCACTGTCGATCACCCGCGCCCCAGTGCTGTCGGTTTCGGCCATGTCGGCCAACAGCTCCAGATAGTTGAGGGATTTACGCCCGTCTCCATCAACTGCCTTAGCCAACGCCTCTTTGACGCCGGGGGCGAAGGTGAGTGCCGGATCATTGAGACCACGGGGATCGGTCATCGCCTGATCGAGCATGGCGAGAATATCGCTCTCCTCCAGTCGCTTGAGCAGATAGACCCGGGCTCGTGAGAGCAGTGCGTTGTTGAGTTCGAACGAGGGGTTTTCGGTGGTGGCACCGATAAAGGTGATGGTGCCATCCTCGATGTGAGGCAGGAACACATCCTGCTGGCTCTTGTTGAAGCGGTGCACTTCATCCACAAACAGAATGGTGCGCACCCCGCGCCAGCTGTTCTCCTTCGCTTTGTCGATGGCGGCGCGGATCTCCTTGATACCGGAGGTGACCGCAGAGAGTCGCTCCACTTCCGCCTGGCAGTAGTGAGCCATCAGCTCCGCCAGCGTAGTCTTGCCGGTACCGGGCGGCCCCCACAGGATCATCGAGTGGCAGTGACCCGCCAGAATGGCTTTGCGCAGGGGCTTGTCAGCCCCCAGGATATGTTGCTGACCGATATACTGGTCGAGGTTTTGCGGCCGCATCCGGGCCGCCAGCGGACGAAAGTCCGACGAGAAATCCAGCGACAAGTTGCTCATCTGTATTGACCACCCAGCGTCACGCCACTCACCTTTGACTGGCGCAGTGGCGAGCAATCCAACGACCGCTTGCTCATTAGCGCTGGTCGTCCAGTTCGACCCCCTTCGGGATCTTGAAAACAAATTCGTTGCCCTTGAGCACCGGCTTGCGGTTAAAGCTGCTCAGGGTGAATTCACTCCACTGCCCTTGCGCCTCTTTCACATCGAAACGACTGATGTTGTCTTGTCTGTCGAAGGTGACACGGAAGGAGGCAATCAGCTCATCCTTGTTACGGCTGGTGACGGTATAGACATCCCCCTGCTGGGTCACGTCATAGTTCTTCCAGAACTTGTCGTCATTGCCAGCGATCAGAATAAAGGGGGTGTTGAGCACTGCATCTTTCAGCTTGAGGGCGGTCACCTGCTCGACGAAGGGATCATAGACCCAGACATCCTGACCATCGGCCACGATCAGGCTCTCGTCCGGCGAGGTGGTGTGCCAGTTGAAACGGTTTGGCCGCTGCACCAGCAGATCGCCGCTGGCCTTTTGCAGCTCCTTGCCCTTGCTGTCATAGACGGTCTGGGCAAATTTGGCGGAGAAGAGGCTCACCCCCGCCAGCTTCTGTTTGAGATCGCTGGCCGCATCGGCCCACACCTGGCTGCTGGCCATCAGCAACACGGTACCCATCAACAGTTGTTTTTTCATCACGCTCTTCATAAAGACGCTCTCGATAAAAGGCCACGCCCGCGGAGGGCATGGCCAGGGATAGTATGAAACGGTGAGGCTTAGTCCCGCACCGGCGGCGGTGCCAGCACGTCGCGCTGACCATTGCCACCCGGTGAGCTGACGATGCCCTGATTCTCCATCTGCTCGATGAGACGGGCTGCCCGGTTGTAACCAATCTTGAACTTGCGCTGGACGCTGGAGGTCGAGCCACGGCGGGACTCCACCACAAAAGCGACCGCTTCGTCGAACAGGGGGTCGAGCTCTTCATCGCCACCACCGCCATATTCGCCGCTGCCACCTTCGCCACCCGACTCACCGGAGAGGATCTCCTCGATGTAGTTCGGCTCGCCGCGCAGTTTCCAGTCCGCCACCACCTTGTGCACTTCGTGGTCATCGACAAAGGCACCGTGTACCCGGGTCGGGTTGGAGGTACCGGCCGGCATGTAGAGCATGTCGCCCATACCGAGCAGAGATTCTGCGCCGCCCTGATCGATGATGGTGCGCGAGTCGATCTTGCTCGACACCTGGAACGAGATCCGGGTCGGGATGTTGGCCTTGATAAGACCGGTAATGACATCCACCGACGGACGCTGGGTTGCCAAAATAAGGTGAATACCTGCGGCCCGCGCCTTCTGGGCGATACGTGCGATCAGCTCTTCCACCTTCTTGCCGACGATCATCATCATGTCGGCAAATTCGTCCACCACCACCACGATGTGGGGAAGCTTCTCCAGCTCCGGCGGCATCTGATCCATGGAGTCACCCGGACGCCACAACGGATCCAGCAGGGGTTCCCCCTCCTCGATGGCGGCCAGTACCTTGTCGTTGTAGCCCTTGAGGTTGCGCACCCCGACAGCCGACATCAGCTTGTAACGGCGCTCCATCTCACCCACGCACCAGCGCAGTGCGTTGGCGGCGTCCTTCATGTCGGTCACCACCTCGGTCAGCAGATGCGGGATCCCTTCGTAGACCGAGAGTTCCAGCATCTTGGGATCGATCATGATAAAACGCAGATCATCGGGGGATGACTTGTAGAGCATCGATATGATCATGGTGTTGACCCCTACCGACTTACCGGAACCTGTGGTACCGGCCACCAGCAGGTGCGGCATCTTGGCCAGGTTCACCACCACCGGCTCGCCGGCGATGTCCTGACCCAGGCCCATTGTGAGCGGGTTGCGGCTATCGCGGAAAGCATCGCAGTCGAGGGTTTCACGCAGGTAAACGGTCTGGCGCACCCGGTTGGGCAGCTCGATACCGACATAGGTTTTACCCGGGATCACTTCCACCACCCGCACGCTGCTGGCAGAGAGGGAACGTGCTAGGTCGCGCGAGAGGTTGGTGATCTTGCTCGCCTTCATGCCCGGCGCCAGATCCAGTTCAAAACGGGTAATGACCGGACCCGGATAGACACCCACCACCTTGGCCTGCACGTTGTAGTCGGCAAGTTTGGCCTCCACCAGACGGCCCATGCGATCCAGCTCATCCTTGCTCATCATCTGAGTCTTGGCGGGCGGTCTGTCCAGCAGTTCGATACTCGGTAACGGCGGCATTGTTGACTGCGGACGACGCTTGGGCTTGGTTGGTGCGACGGCTACCGGCGCGGCAACCTCGTCGTCCCCTTCGGCCCAGGGCAGATCCAGATCGTCCTCATCATCGTCATCGGCCACAGCCAGTACCGGCTGGCGACGACCATTGGCGGCCGCCACCGCACGTTTGGGCTTGGCAGCCGGAGACGGCTCATCATCTTCATCATCAAACTGTGGGTCGAACTCGAAGGTATCGTCGTCGAGTTCCGGCAGCCACTCTTCGGCGGCAGCCTTCTGGTTCTTGGCCTTGGGCTTGCGAGTCCAGCTGGTGTGCGGCTCATCTTCCTCATCATCAAACGCGATGGCCCCTACCCCGCCTTCCAGCAAGGGATCCGGCCCCTCGTTGCGGGGTTGACGCCAGCCACCGGTCAGCCAGCGGCCGAGGGTGGTCGGGAAGTGGTAAACAGCGCTGACCGAACCGGTACAGGCCGCACCGATCTGCTCGACGATGGTGAGCCAGGACCAGCCGGTAAACAGAGTGATGCCGGTTGCCACGAAGCAGAGCAGCATCAGGTTGGCCCCGACGCCGCCAAACAGCGGCACCACTGCAGAAGCGATCACATCCCCCACCAGACCACCGGCGGAGAAGTTTTGCATATCGTTGAAGTTCATGCTGGCAATGGCCGACATGCCGAGCACGGTCAGGATAAAGCCGATGATCCGCACCCCCAGGGTGAGGTAATCCACATCAAGCAGACGGCTCGGCCGCCAGAACAGACTCCAGCCCAGCACCACCACCAGCGGCGGCACCAGATAGGAGAAGGCACCAAAGGTAAACATGGTGATATCGGCGAGCCAGGCACCGGCACTACCGGCGAGGTTCTTCACCTCCCCTTGCCAGGAGGTCTGGGACCAGCCGGGATCAGCGGGATGATAGGACAACAGGGCAAGCAGAAGATAAGCAGCCATCAGGGTGATGGCGATCAAGACGGCTTCGAAGATCCGTTGTGTACCTGATAAAGGAGTAAACAGCTTTTTATCGGCCAAACTCCGGCTCCTTTCTGAAAACATGTAATGCAGGAAATAAGGGGGCCTAGTATCCCCGAAAAGCCCATCGATTGTCAGCCAGAGCCTGATGGGACGGGGCCATATTTGCAATTATCTTTACAAGAAGAAACGAGCGGACCGGCCGCTCGTTTCTGACTGTCATGGTGTCTCATATGGAAAAGATACCACGGCATAACCTGCTTTATCGGGTGCTGATCACCAGACGACTGCTCTGCTTGACCTCTTCCATCACCACATAGGTGCGGGTGTCATTGACACCGGGCAGACGCAGCAGGGTTTCCCCCAACAGACGGCGGTAAGCCGACATGTCGCTGACTCGGGTCTTGAGCAGGTAGTCGAAGTCACCGGAAACCAGATGACACTCCTGGATCTCTTCGAGCACCTGAACAGCCTTGTTGAACTGTTCAAACACATCAGGCGCCCCGCGATTGAGGGTTATCTCTACAAACACCAGCAGAGATGCGTCCAGATAATGAGGGTTCAGAATAGCGGCATATCCTTCGATATAACCTTGTCGCTCGAGGCGACGAACCCGTTCCAGACACGGTGTAGGACTCAGGCCAACTCGCTTGGACAACTCAACATTCGAAATCCTGCCATCCTTTTGCAGTTCATTAAGAATGTTGCGGTCAATCCTGTCCAAATCCTTTAGCCGACTCTTAGCTTCCATCATTTTATTCCATCCTTTGGCTATTTTTTGGTAAGAATCACCAGTCATTTTATAATTATGGTCACAAATCCTGTCAATACCTGAATATACTAGGCGCAAATGTTGGTTAACATTTTGGCAACATAAAACACCAATCTATAGACGAGGGATAGCATGATTATCGGTGTACCTAAAGAGATAAAAAACCATGAATACCGCGTAGGCATGGTTCCGGCCAGTGTACGTGAACTGACAGCACGAAACCATACTGTTTTCGTCCAAAGCGGTGCCGGAAACGGCATTGGCTTCAGCGATGCAGATTATATCGCTGTTGGTGCCGAAATTTTGGCCTCTGCAGCAGAGGTTTTCGCCAAAGCCGAGATGATCGTCAAGGTCAAGGAACCTCAGCCTGTCGAATGTGCCATGCTGCGTCCGGGTCAAACCCTGTTTACCTATCTGCATCTAGCGCCAGACTTGCCCCAGACCGAAGCCCTGCTGAAAAGCGGCGCCATCTGTATCGCCTATGAAACCGTCACCGACGGCCGTGGCGGCCTGCCCCTGCTGGCCCCCATGTCGGAAGTGGCCGGACGCATGTCTATTCAGGCGGGTGCCCAGGCGCTGGAAAAATCGCGCGGTGGTAGCGGTGTGCTGCTCGGCGGCGTGCCCGGTGTCGAACCGGCCAAGGTGGTGATCATCGGTGGCGGCGTGGTCGGATCCAATGCAGCCCGCATGGCCATTGGCCTGCGCGCAGATGTGACCATCCTCGATAACAACGTCGATACCCTGCGCCGTCTCGATAACGAGTTCCAGGGAGCGGCCAAAGTGGTCTACTCCAACAGCGAGACGCTGGAGCGCCATCTGCTGGCGGCCGATCTGGTCATCGGCGGTGTGCTGGTACCGGGTGCCACTGCGCCAAAACTTGTCCGCCGTGACCACATTGCGCGCATGAAGCCGGGTTCTGCCATCGTCGATGTGGCCATCGATCAGGGCGGCTGTGTGGAAACCTCCCACGCCACCACCCACCAGGATCCGACCTATATTGTCGATGAGGTGGTGCACTACTGTGTCGCCAACATGCCGGGGGCGGTGGCCCGCACCTCGACCGTTGCGCTCAACAATGCCACCCTCCCCTTTATCATCAAGCTGGCCCAGCAAGGATATCGTCAGGCACTGCTGAGCGACCCCAACCTGTTGCACGGGCTCAACGTGATGGAGGGCAAGCTCACCTGCAAGGAAGTGGCCGTGGCGCATGGCCTTGCCTACACGGATCCCCTGACCCTGCTGAACTGATCTGCGCTGGCCTGCGCCAGTTGGAGATGAGTGAAAATCCGCCCGCGATGGGCGGTTTTTTTATTCCTTTATTTTGCATGTCACCCCTTGTGAACACGATTAGTGCAATCGACTCACCAGCCTTTGACCCCGGATCACGAATTACCTACAATCGCGCAAACTCATCACATCCCGGAAATGACATCATGAGCCAAGTCACTCACAGCAAATTGCTGATCTTAGGGTCAGGCCCGGCCGGTTACACCGCGGCCGTCTACGCCGCCCGCGCCAACCTCAATCCCCTGCTCATCACCGGCATGCAGCAAGGGGGTCAGCTGACCACCACCACCGAAGTGGAAAACTGGCCAGGTGATCCGGAAGGGCTGACCGGCCCAGCCCTGATGGAGCGCATGAAAGCCCATGCTGAGAAGTTCGATACTCGCATCCTGTTTGATCACATCAACAGTGTCGAACTGGCTCAGCGCCCGTTCCGTCTCAAGGGCGACAACGGCGAGTACACCTGCGATGCCCTGATCATCGCGACCGGCGCCTCCGCCAAGTATCTGGGTCTGCCTTCCGAAGAGGCCTTCAAGGGTCGCGGCGTCTCCGCCTGTGCCACCTGTGACGGTTTCTTCTACCGCAATCAGGAAGTGGCGGTGATCGGCGGCGGCAACACCGCTGTTGAAGAAGCTTTGTATCTGGCCAACATCGCCAAGAAGGTGCACCTGATCCACCGCCGCGACGAATTCCGTG
The DNA here is from genome assembly GCF_051919165.1 of Aeromonas sp. 96A. Taxonomy (NCBI): domain Bacteria; kingdom Pseudomonadati; phylum Pseudomonadota; class Gammaproteobacteria; order Aeromonadales; family Aeromonadaceae; genus Aeromonas; species Aeromonas sp. 96A. The sequence continues at coordinate 789,417 of NZ_JBQBFE010000001.1, forward strand.
CCGAGAAGATCCTGATCAAGCGTCTGCACGACAAGGTCGCGAGCGGCAATATCGTGCTGCACACCCACCAGACCCTGGACGAAGTGCTGGGTGATCAGATGGGGGTCACCGGTGTGCGCCTGCGCAACACTCAGGACAACAGCACCAGCGAGCTGCCGCTGATGGGCGTCTTCATCGCCATCGGCCACCAGCCCAATACCCAGATCTTCGATGGCCAGCTGGAGATGCAAAACGGCTATCTGAAGGTACGTGGCGGCCTCGACGGTTTTGCCACCCAGACCAGCATTGAAGGTGTCTTCGCTGCCGGCGATGTGGCCGACCACAACTACCGTCAGGCGATCACCTCTGCCGGTACCGGCTGCATGGCAGCCCTCGATGCCGAACGCTACCTCGACGCGCAATAAAAGCACGGCTCTCTAACAACGCAATGACTGGCAAAAGGTATACTCTGGTATACCTTTTGCTTTATTGGATAGAATGTCGCTCTCGCAGGGAACTCGCGTAATGAATAAACTTCTTCTGGTGGAAGATAGTCAGACCATAAGCCGTATGCTGACACAAGCCATCCGCCAACATCTCAATCTGGAAGTGGATGCTGTATATACCCTGACCGAGTGTCTAGCCAAACATCATGGTGACTGTTTTGTGGCGTTAGTCGATTTGACATTGCCCGATGCACCAAATGGTGAAGCGGCCAGCGCATTATTAGCTCGTGGGGTGCCTGTCATAATCCTGACTGCTAACCTCAACGAAGATTCCAGACGCTATTGGCTCGAACAAGGCGCACTTGACTACATCATCAAGGATTCCCGCTTCAGTGCCCAATACACTGTCAGTATGGTAAGACGCCTCTCTAATAACCGCGCTATCGAGGTCATGGTAGTGGACGATTCAATGATGTCACGCCACCATATTGCCAACCTGCTACGTCGTCAGTTATTGACCGTCTTTGAAGCCGAATCTGGCCAACAAGCGTTACAACTGCTCAGGGAGCATCCTACCATTCGTCTTATCGTGACCGATTATCTAATGCCACAGATGGATGGTATAGAGTTGGTTCGGCGACTACGGGACATCTTCGATAAACAGTCTCTCGCTATTCTTGGACTCTCCAGCTCTGAAGACAAAACGCTTTCAGCCCGATTCATCAAACTGGGGGCAAATGATTTTTTGAGCAAACCGTTCACCCCCGAAGAGCTTTACTGCCGGGTTGGCCATAATCTGGAGACACTGGAGCTAATGGATACCATCCGTGATACAGCCAATCGCGACTATCTAACCAATCTCTACAACCGCCGTTTTCTGTTCGAACACGGCAACAAATGGCTGCAAGAACAGCCTACGCTGACGGCCTGTTTACTCGATATCGATCACTTCAAACGTGTCAATGACCAACATGGGCATCACATCGGCGACACTGTACTTAAACTGGTCGCAGGGAAGTTAAAGGAATACTTCAAGGAAGAGTTGGTGGCCAGACTCGGCGGAGAAGAGTTTTGCATTCTCAGTAAACAACCAAGTTTCTCATGCCTGCTTGAGCGACTAGACCAGTTTAGAGTGGCAATATCACAGGAAGAGATCAGGGTAGACAATGCTGTCTTTTCGATAACCATAAGTTTTGGCATCACCAACACCCCATCGGATGAGCTAGGTAACCTACTCAACGATGCAGACCAACTGCTCTATCAAGCCAAGCATGCTGGCCGCAACTGCATCATTCAACATGAGCATCAATAGGTTTTATCCACCCGCACCCCATCATCGAAGTAGAGAATGCGCACCTTGTCCCCATTGGCAAAGACCATGGCGGGATCATAATCCTGGATCACGTTGATAAGGGCATTTTGCTCGTTGCGGATCAGCAGCTCCACCAACTTGTTTTCCACCACGGTTCCCCCGGACTGGTATTGCTGCGCAGCCGCAGCTCCCGCGAGCGCGCCGACGGCGGTGGCGATTTCACGGCCATGACCGCCGCCAAACTGGTTCCCCAGCAGGCCGCCCAACACGGCACCACCCAGCGTCTTCCAGCCAGAGTGCTCGGACTCCAGGATCTGGCGCTGGGTAATATTGCGCACCGTTTCGACCTGACCAAACACCACCTGATTGACCGGCCGCGCGGTATTGCGCTGGTAGACCTCCGCCCCGGCGGGCGCCGTGACAAAGCAGAACAAGCTGGATACTATCAGGATAATGGCCTTCATCTATGAACCTCGTTGCCTTATGTCTCGCTATCTTACCCAACTGGATGATGAGCTTTGCTGGTTTCCCGACCCCAGCCATGCGCTGGAAGAACCCAACGGCTTGCTGGCGATCGGCGGGGATCTCTCCCCTGCCAGATTGCTGGCAGCTTACCACAAGGGGATCTTCCCGTGGAATGAACCCCACCAACCGACCCTGTGGTGGTCACCGGATCCCCGTGGGGTGATCCGTCCCGACCAACTCCATGTGGGGCGGACACTGCAGAAGATTATCCGCCGTACCCCATTCGATATTTCCGTCAATCGCGCCTTTAATGAAGTCATTACCGCCTGCGCCGCCCCTCGTCGCACTGCCGATGGCACCTGGATCAGCCAACCCATGATCGAGGCCTACCAGCAGTTGCACCAACTGGGTCATGCCCACTCTATCGAGATCTGGCAGGAGGGAGAGCTGCAAGCGGGACTGTATGGCCTCTCTATCGGCCGACTGTTTTGCGGTGAATCCATGTTCAGCCGGATTGATAACGGCGCCAAACTTGCCATGGTGGCACTCTGTCGCCACTTCGCCCGCCATCGCGGCGCCCTCATCGATTGCCAGATGCAAAACCCGTTTCTGGCGACCCTGGGTATCGAGGAGTGGCCACGGGCCCGTTTTCTGGCCGAGCTGGCGCGCCTTGGCCATCAACCACTGTTGGCTTCCTGCTGGCAAGAGGGGGAGATCAGCCTATGACTGAAGAAGTGATCCTTAAAGTAGGGCTGACTCCCAAGCATCCCTGCAGTTATCTGGACCATGAACAGGAGCAGTTGCTGGTGCTGATGGATCACAATCTGCTCAACGCCAACGGTTACGAGCGATTGTTGACTGCCGGTTTTCGCCGCAGTGGCAACGACATCTATCGCCCCCACTGCCCGGCGTGCCATGCCTGCCAATCCCTTCGAATTCACAGCGAGCGCTTTCGCCCCAGCCGTGGCCAGAAGCGGATCCGCCAGCTCAACAAAGATATCGAGATCGTCCTGAGCTACGACGACAAGCCCGAGTATTACCTGCTCTACGAACGCTATATCCGCGAACGCCATCACGATGGCAGCATGTATCCCCCCAACCGTAGCCAGTATCGCGGATTTCTCCATTGTGACTGGATGCCGCCACTCTATCTGGAGATGCGCAAGGAGGGCCGTCTTATCGGCGTGGCCACCACAGACCTGCTACCCCACTCCTTGAGCGCTATGTACACCTTCTTCGATCCGGATTATGCCGATCGCTCCCTGGGCACCTTTGCCATCCTCTGCCAGCTCGATCTGGCCAGGCGAACCGGGCGAAGCTGGCTCTATCTTGGCTATCTGGTGGAGGCGTGTCGCAAGATGAATTACAAGCGCAATTATCTCCCTCATGAGCTGTTAATTCAGGGGGAATGGAAAAATATCGACACCAAGCCCGAGTAAACTTTACACATAGCCTTAAATCCGGCATGATCCAGCGGTTTTTTGTTGTGGCTTATCAAGAGGATTCAATGGCTAAAGAAGACAGTATTGAGATGCAGGGCACTATTCTCGAAACCCTGCCCAATACCATGTTCCGTGTGGAACTGGAGAATGGTCACGTGGTTATCGCTCATATTTCAGGCAAGATGCGCAAAAACTACATTCGTATCCTGACTGGAGACAAAGTAACGGTAGCACTGACTCCCTACGATCTCTCCAAGGGACGTATTGTTTTCCGCTCTCGCTAAGCCAGGAATTCAGCAAAAAACCCCAACCTTTCGGTTGGGGTTTTTTGTCGTTTTCTGATCACTGACGCTTAGTGGGAAACAGCTTCAACATTGACCTGAAAATCAAAGCTGAGGCTGTCATTTACCAACTCAACCTTCACTATCCCCCCGTCAACCAGTGAACCAAACAGGATCTCGTTGGCCAGGGGTTTCTTGAGGTGCTCCTGGATTACCCGACCCATCGGTCTGGCCCCCATGGCTCTGTCATACCCCTTCTCCGCCAACCAGTGGCGGGCACGCTCGGACACCTCGAGAGAAACTCCCTTCGCATCCAGTTGAACCTGCAATTCGACAATGAACTTGTCGACCACCTGATGGATCACTGTCATATCGAGATGGTTGAACCAGATGGTGTGATCAAGCCGGTTACGGAACTCCGGACTGAAGGTCTTGTTGATCACCGCCATGGCATCGTGGCTCAAATCCTGTTGCTGGAAGCCAATCGATTTACGCTGAGTCTCCTGCACACCGGCGTTGGTAGTCATCACCAAAATGACGTTACGGAAATCCGCCTTGCGCCCGTTGTTATCGGTCAAGGTGCCGTTGTCCATCACCTGCAGCAGTAGATTGAATACATCCGGATGAGCTTTCTCAATTTCGTCAAGCAACACAACGGAATGAGGATGCTTGATAACAGCATCGGTCAGCAACCCCCCCTGTTCAAAACCGACATAACCGGGAGGCGCGCCAATCAGGCGAGATACGGTATGGCGTTCCATGTACTCGGACATATCAAAGCGCAGCATCTCGACACCCAATGCCTTGCCCAACTGCTGGGTCACCTCTGTTTTACCAACACCGGTAGGACCGGCAAACAGGAAGCAACCAACCGGGCGACGCTCGTTGCCAAGTCCTGAACGAGAGAGGCGAATCGCATCGGTCAGTACCTCGATGGCTTTATCCTGACCAAAGACCACCATCTTGAGATTACGCTCCAAGTTCTTCAGCACCTCTTTATCCGAGGAAGAAACTGATTTCTCCGGAATGCGGGCGATCTTGGCTACGATGGACTCAATTTCCTGCACATTAATCACTTTCTTGCGCTTGCTCGCCGGCAGCAACCGCTGACCGGCACCCGCTTCGTCGATCACGTCGATCGCCTTGTCGGGCAAGTGACGATCATTGATGTACTTGGCAGAGAGCTCGGCAGCTGCACGGATCGCCTTGGCGGTATAGCGCACGCAGTGGTGAGCTTCATAGCGACTCTTGAGCCCCATCAGGATGCGCGTGGTGTCATCGATAGTTGGCTCGACAATATCGATCTTCTGGAAGCGACGGGCCAGCGCACGGTCTTTCTCGAAGATCTGGGCGTACTCCTGATAAGTGGTGGAGCCCACACAGCGGAGCAAACCATTTGAGAGCAGTGGCTTGATCAGGTTGGCCGCATCCAGCTGACCACCGGAAGCAGCACCGGCACCAATGATGGTATGGATCTCGTCGATAAAGAGGATGGCCCCTTCCTGACGCTCAATCTGCTTGAGCAGTACCTTGAGGCGCTTCTCGAAATCACCACGGTACTTGGTGCCCGCCAGCAGAGAACCCATATCCAGCGAATAGATGGTACTGCCCGCAATCACCTCGGGGACATCCCCCTTGACGATGCGATAGGCCAACCCTTCGGCAATGGCTGTTTTGCCCACGCCGGCTTCACCCACCAGCAGCGGGTTGTTCTTGCGACGGCGGCAGAGCACCTGAATAGTCCGACTGAGCTCCTGATCACGGCCAATCAGCGGATCGATGCGCCCTTCCAGCACCAGCTGGTTCAGGTTGGTGGCAAAGCTCTCGATCTGTGCGGCAGAAACATCATCATCAGACTCGGGATTGTTATTGCTGCCGAGATCCGGCTTGCTGTCCTTGCGCACCCCGTGGGAGAGGAAATTGACGACGTCGAGACGGCTGATCTCGGCTTTTTTCAGGAAATAGGCAGCTTGTGACTCCTGCTCACTGAAGATAGCGACCAGCACGTTGGCGCCGCTGACTTCGGTATTGCCGGAGGATTGCACATGGAAGACGGCACGCTGCAACACGCGCTGGAAGCCCAGTGTCGGCTGGGTTTCACGATCTTCATCATCGCGCGGTATGAGCGGAGTAGTTTGGGTGATGAATGCGCGGATCTCCTTGCGCATCTGCTCGACATCGGCACCACAAGAGCTCAGCGCCTCATGGGCTGAACTGTTATCCAGAAGGGCTAACAACAGATGCTCGACGGTCATGAATTCGTGGCGCTCGTCACGGGCCAGTTTGAAAGCCTCGTTCAGCGTCTTTTCTAGATCTTTATTCAACATAGGCACCTCCCCTAGTACAGCTACAATGTGGTGTCACACTCGCCATCAAGTCATCAGATTCAAGCCTTTTCCATAGTACAGAGCAGTGGATGTTCGTTGTTACGTGCATAGGTGTTGACCTGGACAACCTTGGTTTCGGCGATCTCTGCGGTAAACATGCCGCAGACACCCTTACCACTATAATGCACACTCAGCATGACCTGAGTCGCCTTGTCCAAATCCATACCAAAGAACTTTTGCAGCACCTCCACCACGAACTCCATCGGGGTGTAGTCATCGTTGTTCAACACAACCTTATACATGGGTGGCGGCTGCAGTTTTGTTTTCTCTGCTTCTGCAATCTCTTCATTAGCAAAGAGTTCTTTCTGCTTGCTCATAATCGCGCTTTGGTACCTCTAGATTACTACCGTCTAACACAAGGTTGTCAATAGACTTGTTAACCAGATCACATCAGCTGTTAACAACTTCTTGACTCGCTCAAAAGTTAGACTAGATTGGTTACTTGCTAATCTGTGCCCGTCTGCTATGGGCCCATGTCCCTAGTTATAAAGGGCTGGCGCAGGTTACTCAACGACTTCTGGGTAATCAATAAAAGGATGTAGAAGTATGGCAACCGGCACAGTTAAGTGGTTTAACAACGCAAAAGGATTTGGGTTTATCTGTCCGGAAGGGGGCGGTGAGGATATCTTCGCTCACTACTCCACGATTCAAATGGAGGGCTACAAGACCCTGAAAGCGGGTCAGGCTGTCAATTTTGAACTGCAACAGGGGCCGAAAGGAAATCACGCCTCTGTGATTGTGCCAAACGAAGCACAAAATATGTAAATAACACCCGTTGGATAAATAAAAAACCGGTTCCTCTCTGAGCAACCGGTTTTTTATTGTCAGATTTCTGGCGAATCCTGCCTCCTCACGGGATCACAGGGTTATCACCAGCCATGATCAGTCGTGATATTCGCTGCAGGCGATCAGGGTATTTTCCATCAAGCTGGCGACCGTCATCGGGCCCACGCCACCGGGTACCGGAGTAATGAAGGAGGCATGGCTGCGCGCCGTCTCAAACTCCACATCCCCGACCAGCGAGCCATCAGCCAGGCGATTGATGCCCACATCGATTACCAGTGCCCCCGGTTTGATCCACTCGCCCGGGATGAAGTTGGGCTTGCCGACCGCAACAACCAGCAGATCGGCACGGCGTACCTGCTCTTCCAGATCCCGGGTAAAACGGTGACAGGTCGTGGTTGTGCAGCCCGCCAGCAGCAATTCGAGGGTCATGGGACGCCCCACTATGTTGGACGCTCCCACCACAACCGCATGCAGACCATGTGTCTTCACGCCGGTGGTCTCGATCAGTGTCATGATCCCTTTCGGAGTGCAGGGGCGCAGCGCCGGAATACGTTGGGCCAGACGACCGACGTTATACGGGTGAAATCCATCTACATCCTTGTCAGGCTGGATCCGCTCCAGCACCTGAGTGGTATCAAAGTGATCCGGCAACGGCAGCTGAACCAGAATGCCATCTACGTGGCTATCCGCATTCAACTGGTCGATCAGCGCCAGCAGCTCTTCCTGACTGGCGGTTGCACTCAGATCATAGGAGCGGGAGAGAAACCCCACCTCCTCACATGCCCGGCGTTTGCTGCCGACATAGACCTGAGAGGCGGGATCCGCCCCCACCAGAATGACTGCCAGCCCTGGAGCCCGTTTCCCTGCCGCCAACCGCTGTTGGACTTGCGCCGCGACCTGGCTGCGAATCGTTTGCGCAACCTGTTTTCCATCTATGATTTTGGCAGACATCGTTCTCCACTCACCATGTGTTCAACTGCCGCGCATTGTCGCATTTTTTTAGCCGGGATGTTAGCGGCAGACGCACGCCAGACCTGTAGCGGGCAATAAGTAGGCACTTGAATTTACTGGGGGAAAAAGTCGTTGACGCTGGCCCTTACGCTTGGCTATGATGCCCGCCCGTTGCCCAGTACGAATCATGTCGATATGCTGGTCAGGGATTTTCGGTGATTAGCGCAGTCCGGTAGCGCATCTGGTTTGGGACCAGAGGGTCAAAGGTTCGAATCCTTTATCACCGACCATGTTCATCGACCTGTCTTCAAGACGTGTTGATACAAAGCGCCCTTAGCTCAGTTGGATAGAGCAACGGCCTTCTAAGCCGTGGGTCGCAGGTTCGAATCCTGCAGGGCGCGCCATTGATGTTCCCCAATCCTTCTGGATTGGCGAGCGTTGATGAAAATTTCAGTGGTGGCTGTAGCTCAGTTGGTAGAGTCCCGGATTGTGATTCCGGTTGTCGTGGGTTCGAGCCCCATCAGCCACCCCATTATTCTGTCGATAATCACCGCAAGGTGATGTCCATCGACTTGGTGTAGTGACCTTCTGGTCTGCTCCGCGAAAAACCGGCCTTAGCCGGTTTTTTTGTTTTGTGCCAGGCAGCACCTTGCCTTGTCTGCAAGGCCATCATCCTCCAGATCGATAAACGCGGCCCCGCCCATTTGTCACGATATGCGCCTCCCCATCGATACACACGGCCACACTCCCCCACACATCAGCCTGCCCGGTTCTTTTTCTGTATTTCCCAAGCGCCATTGATATGCTGATCGCTCTTCTTCTCTCCTGCTTCCCGTCGGAGCTTTTCTATGCAACGCATTCTTTTTGTCGAAGATGATCCCGAGATTGGCCAGCTCATCAGCAGTTGGCTCGGTCGCCACGATATGGAAGTGATCCTCGAGCCCAGAGGGGATCTGGCGCTGGCCCGGGTCGAGGCCGAACAGCCCGATCTGGTGCTGCTCGATATCATGCTGCCGGGGCAAGATGGCATGTCCCTCTGTCGGGATCTGCGGCCACGCTTCGACGGCCCCATCGTAATGCTCACCTCACTGGATAGTGACATGAACCAGATCCTGAGTCTGGAGCTGGGCGCCAACGACTACATTCTCAAAACGACGCCGCCGCCGGTGCTGCTGGCCCGGTTGCGGGTGCAGTTTCGCCAACACCAGCAAACATCAACCCAACCCGTCGCCACCAGCAGCGTTCCCCAGCAGTTGCAATTTGGTCGGCTGCGGGTGGATGGCCCGGGGCGAGATGTGCGGCTCGATGGCGAGAGCATTGCCCTCTCGACCGCCGACTTTGATCTGCTGTGGGAGCTAGCCTGTCACGCGGGCCAAATCTTGAGTCGGGAAGCCCTCTTTCGCAGCCTACGCGGCAGGGAGTACGACGGCCAGGATCGCAGCATGGATGTGGCCATCTCCCGCCTGCGCCGAAAACTGGGTGATAACCCCGACAACCCGACCCGGATCAAGACGGTGCGCCAGAAAGGCTACCTCTTTGTCCCCCACGCCTGGGAATAACCCTCTTTCGGGAGCACCGCCATGCGCCACCTCTTTATCCAGTTCTATCTGCTGCTGATCGGCTGTTTCACGCTGGCCATCCTGCTGGTTGGCGTGGTCTATCAGGTGACCGCCGAACGGGCGGGTGATCGCTATCTCGAACGCATGATGCAGGGCTCTCTTGGCCTGTTGACCAGCGAGTTGGCAAGAACCCCGCCAGAGCGCTGGCCCGATCGGCTGGCCGAGCAGAGCCGCCAGTTTACCCTCCCCCTCAAGATCGGCGAGCTGGTGCGCCAGCCCTTGGCCAGCGAGGATCAGGCCTTTCTGGCCGCTGGCAATATTGTCATCGTCGAGGAAGATGACACCTTCCTGCAGCGCATCCCCGATACCGATCGGGTGCTGATTGTCGGCCCGGTTCCCTATCTCTCCTACCTGCACGAGCTGCACTGGGTCGATGTGGGACTGCTGCTGGTGATCGGCCTCTCTCTCGGCCTACCCATCCTTCTGTGGCTGCGTCCCCACTGGCGCGGCTTGCAACAGTTGGAGCAAACCGCACGTCGCGTAGGTGATGGGGATCTCTCCTGCCGAACCAATCTGCCACCGGGCAGCAGTCTGGCCCGGGTGGGACGCACCTTCGATCAAATGGCGACCCAATTGCAGGCCATGATTGCCAGCCGCAAGCAACTGACCGATGCCATCGCCCACGAGTTGCGCACCCCACTGGTCCGGTTGCGCTATCGGCTTGCCATGCTCGATCCTGCCCCTGCCGAGCAGGAGCAGCAGGCGCTGGAGCGAGATCTGGGGGCGCTGGACGCCCTGATCGAAGAGATGCTCACTTACGCCAAGCTGGATAGACCCGAACTGCCGCTGCAGCGGGACGAGCTGGAGCTCAGTCACTGGGCACAAGCACATCTCGGCGACTGGCAAGCGCTGGCACCCGAGAAGAAGCTCACCCTCGATCTGCCGCCACGCCACATGCCCTGGTGCGGCGATCAGCGTCTGCTGACGCGCGCGGTGGAGAACCTCATCGGCAATGCTCTGCGCTACGCCGAGAGCGAGGTCACCCTCTCCATCTCGCGGCTACAGGAGAACTATCTGCTGGAGGTTAGCGACGATGGGCCGGGGATCGATCCCGCGCTGGCGCCCCAGATCTTCGAGCCGTTCGTACGCCTTGATCAGAGCCGGGATCGTCGCACCGGCGGCACCGGGTTGGGGCTGGCCATCGTGCGCAGCATTGCCCGTCATCACGGGGGGGATGTGGCGTTGCTGGCCAGTGACCACGGCGCCCACTTCTGCCTCACCCTGCCTGTACATTTGGATACAAACCGTCACCAACCACTCACTGAAGGGACGCCGCAACCGTCATAGGATGACTGTCATGGAGAACGCTCCATAACATCAACCCGAATAAGGAAATTGAACATGAAAAAGATCATTCCCCTGACCCTGGCTGCCGTCTTCGCCCTCACCTCCGGTTTCACCATGGCGGCCACCCCGACCAAGACAGCCACACCGCAGGCAACCCAGACCAAGGTGGTGAAAAAACACCATAAAGCCACCCACGCCAAGACCCCTGCCGTCAAAGTCGCGCCGAAAACCAAGTGATCCAACCGGTCACTGGATAACACAGAGGGAGGCTGACGCCTCCCTTTCCATCTCTTCCCGAAATTTTCCTGACGAGCGCCTCCCTCGTCCAAACCGGATCCACGACCCGGCTCCCCCTTTGCGGGAAACGGTCAATGACCACAGGAACATGGCATGTGGCGTCATCTGCTTAAATGGCTCGGCCCCGTGTGCAGCTTGCTGCTACTCGGCACCGCTCTGACCGTGCTGTATCACCTGACTCAGGCATGGCACTGGCACGATATTCGTGTGGCCATCTGGTCCCAACCCCTGCCGCGACTGGCGGGCGCCCTGCTGCTGACCCTGCTCAGTTATAGTTGCCTCTGCAGCTATGACATGCTGGCGCTCCATGCGCTGGGCAAACGCCTTCCCTGGCAACAGGTCAGCATCACCTCTTTTATCGCCTACACCTTCTCCAACACCCTGGGATTTGCCCTGCTGACCGGCACCTCGGTACGCTATCGCCTCTACTCTGCACTGGGGCTCGCCACCGGAGAAGTGGCCCGCGTGGTGCTGTTCTGCTCCATCACCTTCTTCCTCGGCCTGTTGGCGTGGGGAGGTGGCGCCCTACTGACCTGCGATGTATCACAGTTGCAGCCTGACTGGCCGCAATGGGCAGATACCCTGTTCAGGCTGGCGGGCGTCATGGCTCTGCTGTTGGTGGCCTGCTACCTCTGCTGGCCCACACACCGTCTATCCTGGCGGAAACACACCCTGACCCTGCCGGGCTTTCGGATACGCCTGCTGCAACTGCTGGTCGCGCTGGCCGACTGGATGGCCGCCGCCGCAGTGCTGTTTGTGCTGTTGCCTGCAGATAGCGTCCCCTACCCCGTGCTGCTCAGCGCCTTCGTGCTGGCCAGCTTCCTCGGGGTGCTGGCCCACGTGCCGGGCGGGATCGGGGTGTTCGAAGCGAGCATGAGTCTGCTGCTGGCCCACTACTTGCCGGCCGACAAGCTGCTCGCCTCGCTGCTGCTCTATCGCTGCATCTATTACCTGCTTCCCTTTCTCTGTGCCCTGCTGCTCTTTGCGAGTCAGGAGATGCTGCAACAAAAAGCGCGCTGGCAGCGTCTACAGGGGCTGATGAGCGCAGTGCGCGAATTTCTGCCTGCCCTTATCAGCATGGGCACCTTCGCCGCCGGTAGCCTGCTGCTTTGCTCGGGGATGATCCCGACCATGCGCAGCCACATCGAGGTGTGGCTGCAAGTGCTGCCGCTCCATCTGCTCGAGCTCTCCCACGTGCTCGGCAGCGTGAGCGGTATCCTCCTGATCCTGCTGGCGCGCAGCCTCTATCGCCGTCACGACGCCGCGTTTCGCATCACCCAGCTGCTGTTGGCTCTGGGTATCGCCTTCTCCCTGCTCAAGGGGGGGGACTGGGAGTCAGCCCTGCTGCTCGGCAGCTTCCTGCTCATCATGACCCCCTGCCGTTCTCTCTTCTATCGCAAGGGGTCGCTGCTCTATCCCCAGTACACCCCGGGCTGGCTCATCTCGGTCGGCGCCGTGCTGCTGGGAGCGCTGTGGCTGCTGCTCTTCTCCTACCGCCAGGTGGAGTATGACCACGCCCTCTGGTTCCACTTCTCACCCCATGGCGGGGCGGCCCGCGGCCTGCGCGCCATGGGGAGCGTGGTGGCCGTGCTGGCCGTTGCCGGGGTCGCCCAGCTGCTTGCGCCGCTGCGCGTGGTCGGTGAAAAGCCGGACAAGGAGACGCTTGCTCGCGCCCACGAGCTGGTGGTGCGCGAAGGGGGGATCCACGGCTATCTGGCCCAGTTGCAGGACAAGTCCCTGCTGTTCCACCCCGCCGGTGACGCCTTCCTGATGTATGGCATCGAGGGCAACAGCTGGATTGTGATGGGGGATCCGGTCGGTCGCCCCGAGCAGATCGAAGAGCTGCTCTGGCAATTTCGCGAGCGCTGCGACGAGCACGACGCCAATCCGGTCTTTTATCAGGTCTCGGCCCGCTATCTGCCACTCTATCTGGAGCTGGGGCTGATCCCCTTCAAGCTTGGTGAAGAGGCGATGGTCGATCTGGCTACCTTCGATCTCGCGGGCAGCCGGCTGCGCAACCTGCGCCAGAGCCACGCCAAGGGCAAACGAGAAGGGTTGACCTTCGAGGTGGTCGAGGCAAGCGCCGTGGCCCCCCTGCTGCCCAGATTGCAGACCGTCTCCGATACCTGGCTGCAGAGCAAGATGGGCAAGGAGAAGGGCTTCTCGGTCGGCCGCTTCGAGCCTGACTACCTGACTTTGAGCCCGGCTGCGCTGGTGTGGCACGAGGGGCAGATCGTCGGCTTTGCCAACCTCTGGGTGAGCGATAACAAGGAGATGCTCTCCATCGATCTGATGCGCTATAGCCTGGATACCGGCACCGCCCCCATCATGGATTTTCTTTTTGTCGAACTGCTGCTGTGGGGCAAGGCGCAAGGGTACGCCAGCTTCAATCTGGGGATGGCCCCCATGTCCGGCTTCAATGATCACCCGCTCAACAGCTACTGGGCCCGTCTTGGCAATACCCTGTTCGTCCGTGGCAGCCGCTTTTACAACTTCCAAGGGCTCAGACGCTACAAGGAGAAATTTTCGCCCCGCTGGGAACCCCGCTACCTGCTCTGCAGCAGCAAGCTGGTACTGCCCAGAACCCTGACTCACCTGATCACCCTGATTAGCCGCGGCCCGCTGGGGCTGATCAAGAAATAGGAGCATGGCCAATGAGAGCCTTGATTTTGCTGTTACTCAGTCTCGTACTGCCCGTTTCGTCTTTTGCGGCGCACGCCGCCCCGGTCAAGGATGACCTGAGCCTGATTGAGCTGCCGGTCAAGCAGCCATCCGACGCCCCCATGGTGGTGTTTCTCAGCGGCGATGGCGGATGGGCGGCCCTCGACAAGGGGTTGAGCGCCCAGTTTCAGCTGCACGGCATGCCGGTCGTGGGCTGGAGCTCCCTCACCTACTACTGGAAGAAGAAAACCCCGGAGCAGGTGACCGCCGATCTGGAGCGGATCCTCGATGATTACCAGACTCGTTGGCAGCGTCCCCGCTGGCTGCTGGTCGGCTTCTCGTTTGGTGCCGAGATTGTCCCCTTCGTCATCAACCGGTTGCCGGAGCACTATCGTCAGGGGCTGGTCGGGGCCGTGATGCTCTCCCCCTCCACCAGCTCGGATTTCGAGATCCACGTCAGCGACATGCTGACCCACAAGACCCGCAGCTACCCGACCGAACCGCAGGTGAAGACCATCCGCGATCTGCCGATGCTCTGCCTGCAAGGAGCCGATGACGATGACGGCGACCGCCTCTGCCCCCGTCTCAACCAGCCCAACGTCACCACCGTCACTCTGCCGGGAGGACACCATTTTGACGATAACTACCCCCAGCTCTATCAGGCCATCACCAAGCATCTGAACCTGCCCCCGGATCCACTGACTGTGGAGCATTAACCGGTATCACCACGGAATGCCTTTTAAGTACCGAGCAGGGCAAATCAGCGAGCAATGAAAAGGGCCTCTCTTGCGAGAGGCCCTTTAACTGAATTCGACAGCAAGTTTGACAGGATTAGGCTTGGGTTCGGCAGCAAGATCACTGCGGCTGTTCACTCCAATTGGCCAATCGGCTCAGCCAGATGCTGGGCTATCAACAATGAGGATTTGCAGTCCTATGCTGACAACTGCTCGGGATTGCGCCATAAAACAAAAGCCCTGATGTTTCCATCAGGGCTTTGCAATGTGGCGGTGAGGGAGACTGCCTCAATCAATACCGGACACATCCAATATATTCAATTAAAATCAGTACCTTACAGAACAATAAGTCCAGCATCGCCCGACTGAAAATGACTCTATCCCGTACTAAATGGCACAATGGATGGCATAGTCCATAACATGCCACATTCTCAAGGAATCCTTCCTACAGCACTTCTTACAGATACCAAAGCACGTAATCTCAAGCCTAGCGACAAAACGATTGCACATGGTGGTGTGACTGGCCTTGAATTGCCACCATTGTTTTTCTAGACAATCTGTTGCTGACAAATAAACTGCCTTTCAAACTCTACCGGCGACAGCCCATCATTGAAACCATGGAGCCTGATTGGTTTGTAAAACATCTCGATATAATCAAATACGTCGCTGTGGGCTTCGTCTCTTGTCGCATAAATCCTGCACTTGATCCGCTCCCGTTTGATCAACTGAAAGAAGCTCTCGGCGACCGCGTTGTCGTGACAGTTACCCCGTCGGCTCATGCTGCAACTCAGGTTGTGGGCCTTCAGGAAGTCCTGCCATTCACCACCGGTAAACTGGCTGCCCTGATCCGAGTGCACCAGTACCGGCTGCTTGGGCTTGCGCCGCCAGACGGCCATCAATAACGCATCAACTGCCAAGTCTGCCGTCATGCATTACTTCATCGCCCAACCGACGATCTGGCGAGAGAGCAGGTCGAGCACCACCGCCAGGTACAGCCACCCTTCTTAAGTGCGGATGTAGGTAATGTCAGTCACCTAGGAGATGTTGGGGGCTGGCACCTTAAACTGACGTGCCTGCGTGTTTGGGGCAGCTTGCGTGCTCTTGCCTCCATAATGCCCCTTGCGGCGTTGATAGCCCGTTTGCGAACGCAGCCCTTCCCGCCTCATTAATTTGGCCACACGGTGCTTGCCGCAGGCTTCCCCTGCGTCACGAAGGTCGCGATGGATCTTGCGATAACCGTAGACGGCACCACTTTTTAGCCAGGATTGCTGGACTAATCCTATCAGTCGTTCGTCCTCCTACTGTCGTGGCGATACGGGCTGTTTCAGCCACGCATAGAAGCCACTTCGGTGAACCCCCAGGGTCTGGCACAGGGTAACGACACTGTACCGGTCGAGTCGGGAGGCTATGAACGCGTACCTTTCCTTGACTCGCTGGCAAAGTATGCCACGGCCTCCTTTAGGATATTGCGCTCCTCGGTGACCTGGTGCAGTTCTGTAGTTCAGGCGGCGGATCTCGGATTGCAAGGCAGACTCTTCGAGCAGCTGGTCAGAGGGCTTACCGTACTGCCTGAGCCAAGCATTCAGACTGTGGCTGGATACCCCAAGGACTCGTGCAACGTCAGCCACCGGCCGTCCGCGCTCGGTGATTTGTTTAACCGCTTCGATTTTGAATGTTTCTGGATAACGCTGACGGGTCATAACACCTCCAATAGTTGCCTCATTTTATGGCTGTGAAGTGTCTAGGGAACTGGGGCGATTCATCCGGCCGTAACTGCATCAGAGTGGCGGAGTCACCCAGCCTCCCGCAACCAGTCTGCCCATAAGTCCCTCATACACCCCCATCCTCCCCGTGGGGAACCACTGCGCACTAACCATGCACGGCAAGGCTCAACGCATCCCATCGCAACATACCTTCCCACTGATCCAGTGTGCTTTGATAGGTATCTGCCGCGTTGTAATGGACCATGGCATGCAGGCGGGCATGATGGCCAAGTCGCTTGACCACGTCGGGCATGGCATTGAGGCTGGCCAGCACCCGCGCCAGATCGCCGGGATCGTTGGGCTGATATTTACGGCAATTCACGTCATCGGTGAGGTGTCGATCCCACCAGGCGCCATCGGCCGGGATCACTACGCATAATCCCGCCGCCATAGCCTCCAGAATGGAGAGACCAAAGGGTTCCTGATGGCTGGTGGAGACAAAAATGCCGCATCGAGATCGGATCTCGTCAAGATTTGCGGGGTTGGCATACCAGTGCGTGTCTGGCAGCTGTGGCTGAGGCTGGCTGCAGGGTTGCAGCGTGCCCTTGGGCTGCAGATAGCACACCATCAGCTCGGGGCGAGCGTCAGGGATCAGTTGATGGGCGGCCAGCATGGTCTCCAGCCCCTTCCAGCGCAGCAACGAGGCCGCCCACAAAATACGAGGCCCCCCCAGAGTCGCTTTGGGCCAATCAATCTCGCTCAAACCATTGGTAAATGGCTGCCAGTGTGACGGGAACTCGGTCTCGCCAAGCCGGGCCAGCAACGCCGCCAGGGAGCTGCGAGTTGATTCGAGATAAAAGACAAAATTCGCCCGCTGCAAGGCTCTGGCAGAGAGCCCCGAGCACCCCACAGGGCCATGGATCAGCTGAACCACCCGGCACCGCAACCAGCGGGCCGCCCAGTAGCAGCAGAGATCCACTCCCGGCCCGGACGCCGCCACCAGGCACTTCACCTGCCCCAGACGCAACACCAGCCAGAGGATCAGCAGGGTCTGCCACCCCTGTTTGAGCAGATAGCCGATGCCGGACTCCCGCCCCTTCAATATGTGGGGCAGCCAAAGGGGGTGATGTTGGCTTCGGGGCCAGGAGTCGGGATCCTGGGTCAGCACATGGCATGTGAGCCCGGGCATCCGTTTGGCCAACTCATCGAGCAGCACTTCGGTCGCAACCTTGGAGCCCCCGCGAAACGGGATGGGATCCACGACGATGATCTTTCCAAACACCGGCTCAGTTTGCATGCTCATCTTGCTGCTCCCTTACTCTGGCACCTTGCGGCGGCCAAACCCCAGTTGCACTTTTTGCGCCACTTTGGCCATCCCACTCGCCAACATATTGCGCCCTCTGGCAAGGAGTCGTTGCCCCGCCCAGTGAATGAGTGTGCGATAGGGCGCGGGGGCCGTTGAGTGCCAACGACCAGCCCGCGCGGCGTCCCACACCGCCGTGACCCCGTCGACATAGCGCGCCACCGTGAACAACTGTGCGGCACGCAACTGAGCGGCCCGCCCCATTTCACATCGGCGCTGCGGATTGCTCAATTGCCGCCAGTGATCAGCCATCTCGGCCCAATCCCCCGGGGTTGCCAGCAAGCCGGTCGCCCCCTCCTCCACCACTTCGGGGATGCCGCCCACCCGATAGGCACTGACCGGGAGCCCCAACATGCCCGCCTCCGCCAACGTCAGACCAAACACCTCCTCACGGGCTCCGGAGACCAGCAGATCCACCCCGCCCCGCAAGATAGCGGCACTGTCCGGCCGCTCGCCGAGAAAGTGGACCCGCTCGGCCACCCCGAGCTCGACAGCCAACGCCATCAATGCTTCCCGCTCCGGGCCGCTGCCAATAATCAGCAACTGGGCCTCCTCCCCCGATGCCATCAGGGCAGCCAGCGAGCGGATCAGCAGATCAATCCCCTTGCGTTTGATCAATGAGCCGACGGTTGCGATGATCATATCCCCCGGTGGCAAGCCCAGCATGTCGACGACCGGCCAGTGAGCACCGCCATTCAGGCGAGCGGCATCGACCCCGTTGGATACACGGATCAACCGCTCGGCCGCGCAGCCATCCTGGCGCCAACCGGTCAACACCGGCTCGCTCACCCCGATCAGCACGCTTGCCTGATGAACCCGCAGGCTGAATCTGTCTCTGGGCTGGTAACGGGCATGGAGGTGGCACACCAACGGTACCTGCAACACTCGACAGACCCCCACCAGCCACTGACAAGGGGCCGCGCTGTTTGCATGTACCAGCCCAATCTGCCGCTCGGTGATGAGCTCTCTGGCTCGCCGGGAGAGGCGCCGATGGGCAGCAAGATCAAAGCGGGGCGCCTGCCATCCCAGCAGCAGGCTGAACGGCTCGACCATGGTTTCTACCCCGAGGGTGGCCGCCTCTGCCGCCAGCGTCGGGCTATTACACCAGAGCAACGGCGTAAACCGGCTGCGATCGAGGTGGGCCAGCAGATCCAGCAGGCAGCGTTCGCTGCCGCGGATCCAGTCCTCTCCGTAGTGAACCAGCAAAACAGGGGTTGCGTTCATCCTCTTGCTCCCTTTGGTTGCACTGCCGGCAACCGGGTTGCCTCCTGATGATCCTCAGCGGTGGCCTGCACCTCTGTGGCCGCCTGCTGCACGTACTTGATGACGGCGACGGCCAGCGCCAATTCCAGATAGATGGGCCAAGTAAACCCCTGGGTCAGGAAGGAGCCCGAAATCACAAACCCCACCATGCTGGCCATCACCCCCTGCATCGCCGTGATCACTGCAGGAGGCATGCCAGCAAGCTGACAACGCCAGCAACTGCGCAGGGTCACCGTCACCATGCCGATAAACAGCGCCAACCCGACAAAGCCGGTTTCAGCCAGCACCCCGAACCAGGTGGAGTGCACCGCATGATTAAGCCCATCCCAATGGGGGCTGTAGAAGAAGTAGTTGTAATAGAAATTGGACAAGCCCACCCCCACCAGCGGATGACCCAGAGCCATGCCCCAGGCTGCTTGCCAGGCGTAGATCCGCCCCATGGCCGAGGCATCGACCCCGCTCTCGGCGGCACCGCCAGATGCCCGGTCGCTGATCCCTGCGGCGGCAAACAGCACTACCAGCGCGACCATCCCCAGCGAGATCAACAGGGTTTTCGACTTCACCCGCTGCCAGGCAAACAGGCCGCTGACCGCACACACGCCAAGCAAACCACCGCGGCTCTGGGTGGCGATAATGGCGGCCGCAGTCAGCGCAAAGCCGAGCCCCCCCAACAAACGCCCCCCTACCCCATTGCCCTGATTGAGCAGCAAGCTCAGCGAAAAACCGGCAGGAAAGAGCAGCACCAGCGCCAGATCGTTGGGATCCCCCAGCACAGAGCCCAGCTCGCGCCCTATGGTCACCCGGGTGCCCTCCACCAGCCCGATCCCGCTCGCCTTGTTGTAGAGGGCCACCAGCGCCACCAGACAGCCCGCCACCACGAAGGTGCGCACCGCCAGCGCAAAATCCCCCGGAGTGCGCACCAGCCAGGCGGTGGCCAGGGTCATCAGATAGATCTTGCTGTAGCTGCCGGTCCAGGTGGCGATCGCCTCGCCCCGGTTGCTGGCAAACAGCACACCGATGGAGACCATCACAAAGAAGGCCGTCAGCCAGCTCAGGGCTGGACTCCAGTAGGGCTTGATCCGGCCGGTCAACAAAATGTGCCAGACCAGCGCACCGATGGCAGCCAGCGAGAAGAGCAGCGGGATCTTGAGGGGATAGAGCTGGGGGAACACCTCATGCAGCCGAAAGAAGGAGAAGGTGACAAACCCCAGCACCATCAAGAAGGGCCAGCGCAGGGCAAACCAGATGGCGGGAATGGCAAGGCCGAGCACCGGCAGCAGCAAGGGATGGGGCAGCCGCCACCAGAGCAGGGCCAGCACCAGACAAATAGCGCTTGCCCAGATGGCTGGGGTTAGACGAGCCATGATCCTGCCCACCATTGGCCGAGCCAGACCATCGCCAGCGCCCCGAGGGAACTGGCCCAGAGGGTCGAGAGGCGATACGGCAGCGGCAGCAACCGCTGGCTCACCAGATAAAAGGCCAGCGCCCGCACCAGATAGACCAGCAGCAGGGTCCAGATCACCCCGGCGACCCCGAAGGGGGGGATGGCGAGCAGAAAGCCTGCTACCCCAAGGGCGCTGCAGCCCAGATTGATCACCATCTGGGCATTGCTCTTCTCGCCGCTAAAGCAGCCGACATTGAGCAAGTCCGAAACATTGCGCACCGCCATACCCAGCACCAGCAGCGGAATATAGGCGATCGCCCCGTGATAGCTCTCCGGGGTCAGCCAGCGAATGAGCAAGGGGGCAGTGAGCCCGACAATCCCCGCGGTAACAAACCCCAGTACCGACCCCATCACGCTGTAGTGGGCATTGAGCCGCAGTCCATCCGGCTCGCGCAGCAGCATGAAACGGCGGGGATACCACCAGAGGGCAAAGGGTTGCAGCAACAACCCCACTGCCAGCGCCAGCTTGCCCGCCACCGCGTAGTAGGCGAGCAGCGCCTCCCCCACCACATCGGCTAGCAACCAGCGATCCAGTCCGCTCAGGGCAAAACCTGCCAGCCCGCTCACCACCAGGGGCAATCCATAGCGCAGCAACGGCCGATAGTGCTGCCAGTCAAAGCGGATCCCGCTATCTCGCCACTGCCAGAGGCTCAGCAGCAACGCCAGTGCAACGCAGGTCAGGGTGCCGGAGGCCAGCACCCCGCTCACGCCCCAGCCGAGCCAGAGCCACCAGCCAGTCAGCACCGACTGAATCACCGCCTTGCCAGCGGTCGCCACGAAAAAGAGCCGGGCCTGATTGCGCATCCGCAGCCATGCCAGCGGCACGCCGATCACCCCTTCAAACGGCAGAGCGCAGAGCACCCAGCGCACATCCGCAAGGCGGGTTTCAACCGGCAGCCAGGCTTGCACCACAGGTGCAAGCAGCCAGAGCAGCACCAGACTGGCCAGGGCGATCAGCCAGACCAGCCCAAACATGCGGGCCACCACCTGCTGGCGCTCCTGCTCATCTTTCGCCAATCCGGCAAAGCGGTAGAGGGCATCCACCAGCCCGAAGCCGAGAATGAGGGAGCCCAGATTGATGAGGGTGAGCAGCACCTCCAGCTGGCCGTATTCACGAGGCAGCAGCTGATGGGTCAACACCGGCAACATCAGCAGGGAGATCCCCTTCATCAGGAGCAAGCCGCCGGCGTAATAGAGCATGGCAATCTGGTTCACACCAAGTTTCATAGGGCCTCCCAGCCACCCGAAGCATCCCGCTTCGGGTCAGCTACCGCTAATGCAAAGCCCACGCCACTCACCCCCGCCCTGAAGCGATAGCCCCTCTGTGCGGCTTAACCGTCCAAAACAGGCCCAGAATGAGACTGGCATTTGCGTTTTGCACAACGCTGGCTGCAAATTGCACCGACCGGCGCAATCTGCCCCACCTCTTAGCCCCATTTGGCCCGATCCCGCTGGGGTCGTCCTGTTGGCCCGATCCCTGCTTTCTGCTTAGCGAGCAACGGACTGCACCAGAGGGAGAGGTCGCCATGAACACCATCAACCTGCACCGGATGAAAAGCTGGGCCAAACAGGGGGAAACGCCACTGGCTCGCCAGATATGGCGCCTGGCCAAAAGCGCCCGCCACTGGTCATGCCCAGTGATCCCTCCCCTGCATCGGCTGCTTTATCGGCTCTATCTGCTGGGCAACAACGCGCTGGCGACCCTGACCCGCACCCTTTGGTGGACCCCCTTGTTTCAATCTCGCCTGACGGCCCCCGCCCCGCGCCTCTATCTCTATGGCGGCATCCCCTATATCAGCGGTCCGGTCACCATCGAGATCGGCGCCGACTGCCGTCTCAGCGCCGCCATGACCATCAGCGGCCGGGCATCGAGCCAGACACCAAGGCTGGTGATTGGCCGCAATGTCGGGATAGGCTGGCAGACCACCCTGGCGGTGGGCAGCAAGATAGTGCTGGGGGATAACGTCAGAATTGCTGGCCGTGCCTTTCTGGCGGGCTACCCGGGACATCCCGTCAATGCCCGCGACCGCGCTCTTGGCAGACCGGATCGCGATGAACAGGTGGGGGCCATTGTGCTGGAGCAGGATGTCTGGCTAGGCACCGGGGTGATGGTGATGGCCGGTGTCACCATAGGCGCCGGCACCATTGTCGCCGCAGGCAGCGTCGTCACTCGGGATCTGCCCGCAGGTGTGCTGGCAGCGGGTGTACCGGCCACCGTACTGCGCCCCTTGCAGCCACAGGATCACAGCGACCCCGCACACGCTTCGGAGACCTTTGCATGAAACCACACTCACTGCCGCAACTGGTGGTGCTGGGCGAGGATTGGGGCCAGCACCCCTCCAGCACCCAGCACCTGATCAAGCGTCTGTTGCCCGATTATCAGGTGCTCTGGGTCAACTCCATCGGCATGCGCTGCCCCCGTTTTACCCTTCATGATCTCACCCGTATCGTCCGCAAACTGGGGGCCGTGCTGCGCGGCGCGCGCCATGCTGGCGGCCAGTCGGTTGCGCCATCAGAGGTCAGCAGCCCCCGGGTACTGCCGCCGCTCGCCTTGCCACTGCCGGGCAGTCGGCTGGCGGGCAAAATCAATGGCCACTTGCTGGCGGCGCAGATCCGGCGTCAGCTGCCCGAGCTGGATCGCCCCTTGCTCTGGATCTCCCTGCCCAGCGCCGTCGATCTGATTGGCAAGCTCGAAGAGCGGGCGGTGATCTACTACTGCGGCGATGACTTCTCGGCGCTGGCTGGGGTGGATCATCAGGCCATCGCTCACTGCGAAGCCCGACTGGTGGAAAAAGCGGATCTCATTCTGGCCGCCAGCCCCGCACTAGCCAGCCGCTTCCCCCCCCATAAAACCCGGCTCCTCAGCCACGGGGTGGATCTCGAGCTGTTTATGCCCCCCAGAGAGCGCCCGGCAGATCTCCCCTCCGGCCGCCCCATTGCCGGATTTTACGGCAGCCTGAGCGACTGGATTGATATCCCCCTGCTGGCAGAGACGGCTGCCGCCCTGCCCCACTGGGATCTGGTGCTGATTGGCCCGGTCCAGACCGATATCTCCCCCCTCAAGGGGCTCCCCAATATCCATCTGCTGGGGCCCCGTCCCCATCACACGCTGGCGGCCTATGCCCAGCACTGGCAGGTGAGTCTGCTGCCCTTTGTCGACAACGCCCAGATCCGAGCCTGCAATCCATTGAAATTGCGCGAGTATCTGGCCGCAGGGCGCCCCATCGTCAGCACCGATTTTCCGGCCCTCGATGGCTATCGGGATCAGATCCAGCTCCCCCACGATGGGGAGAGCCTGGCACAGGCCATCAATCGGGCCGCCTTTGATCAACCCAATCCGGGCTGGTTTCAGGAGAGTGGCTGGGAGGGGCTCACCCACAGCGAAGGGCGCCACACGCGCCAGCAGCAGGTGGCCCTGCAAAGCTGGGATCACAAGGCTGCCGAGCTGAACAACTGGTTGAAGGGGCTGCCCGGATGAGCAGAGGGCTCTGGCTGGTTATCCTGCTCTGCTGCCATGCAGCAATGGCCACCACTCGGCTGGAGGGGCAGACCCCGCTGCCCCTGACAAGTAACCAGACACCCCAGCGGCTCGATCTGAGCTCCCACAGCTGGCCGGTGGGCAGCGATGATGAACTGGTGATCGAGGGCCATAACCCCAGCGCCCGCCCGCAAACCCTGATCCTGCGTATCGACGATGAGGCCTCGGTCAACTACCGCAGCCGGGTCAATCTGGAGCGGATTGTCGCACCCGGCCCCTTCACCCAGCGCTTTGCCTTGAGCGAGTGGCGCACCAGCCAACCCAGAGCGCTGGCGTTGGACAAACTCACCAAGCTCTATCTCTTTATGGCCGATAACGCCCCCTCCATGACCATTCACCGCTGGTACTGGGTGCCCGGTCTGACCCTGCCTAAGGGCACCATTGCGCTGGATCTGGGGGCCTCCACCGCCCCCCGCTTTACCGGCTTTGAGCCCCTGAGCCCGGGGGATCCCCGGCTGATTGGCCATCCCACCCCCATCTTGCGCCCCTCCGGCGATGCCCTTGTGCGCGATGGGCTGCGCAATCTGGATGGCGTACGGCTGGAGGTCGCCAAGGGGCGCTACCAGCTCACCCTCTGGCTGGATGACCCAGGTGAATGGGAGTACCTGCCCCATCCCTTCGAGCGCAGCGTGCTGGTCAATGGCGAGCCCATCTGGGCCGAACAGTGGCAACCACAGGAGTGGCTCACGCAGCGCTATCTGGCGGGACAATCCCGCGAGGCACTGCCAAATCCGGATCCCTGGCAGCTGTTCGGGGCGCGTCAAGGCGGCCCGGTCCATGTCACCCTGAACCACCGCGGCGGCCCGCTCACTATCACATTGGTGGGTCACTCACCGGATGCCAAATACCTGGCGGGGCTGCTGCTTGCCCCCTATCCGGCCAGCACCAGCAAAGAGGCTCTCCCGAATAGTGGAAAAGATCTCGCCGTATTGGCCGACGCTACCGCCATCGTACTGACCAAGCAGCGCCAGCTGTTTTTGGAAAAGTGGACTCTGGCCCCCTATTCCCCAACCCCAGCTTCGCAGCAGCTGAGCCTCACGCCGATTACGGATGCCGCCCCAACCCTGCAGATCGCCCCGCTATCTGCAGCCGATGCGTTGAAGCAAGCTGCGCAACCGGTGCTGGCCGCCCGTGGCAGCCAGCTGTTGCTGGAGTTTGCCATCCACGCCGCCACCGACGATCCGGCCCCCTTGCTGGTGATCCAGCCCCCCGAACAGGCAGGATCGCCGCTGGCGCTGACCCCCTATTACGGCAAGTGGCATCTGGTTCGCCCGCAGGCGAGCGGCACCCTGCTAGCCCCCTCGGATCAGGAGCTGGTCGAGGGAATCGCCGGACTCACCCTGCTGGCAGGCGTACCTCGGCGTCTGGTACTGCAGATCACCGTCCCACGCGATGCGCCTGCGGGGCGCTATCTCGGCAATATTCAGCTGCTGAGCCAGCAGCAACTGGTGCAGTTACCGCTGACCATCGAGGTGCTGCCGCTGACTCTGCCCGCGGCCAGCAAGCCGGTCGGCATCTATGTCGAAGCCCCCCCGTATCTGAATTGGCTGAACCCCGACCCCGAGGCGCTAAAGCAGCAGATCGCAGAGGCCAGTCGCTGCGATCTGGAGCGGCTCGCCAAACTCGGGATCAGCGGCCTTTCACCCGCCCTGCCACAGGATGAGGCGGGGATGCGGGAGATCATGGGAGAGGCGGCCGGGCTCGGCTTTGTGCCGCCCCTGCTGGCCTATACCCCGCTCAAGCGCTGGGGGAGTGACCCTGCCAGCCAGCTTGATCAGTGGCAGGCGCGGCAACAGGCACTGACCGCCAGCGGCTCGCCCCCGCTGGCATGGAGCCTGTTTGATGAGCCGGATCTCGCCACCCTGCCCGCCATCACCAGCCTGGCGCGGGAGATGAAACGGCGGGATCCGGCGGTGATCCGCGCAGGCCACTTCAATCATCCGGGTCAAGTTGGTCTGCTGGCAGAGGTGGAGATTGCCCTGATCAACGCAGGTTTTGGCGCCGACAAGGCCGATGTGGCCCGGGTGCGCCAACACAAGGTCACCACCTGGTTTTACAATCTGGGCACCCCGAGAGCCGCCGGGTTCTATCTGTGGCAAAGCGGCGCCGAGGGCTATTTGCAGTGGCATGGCCGCATGCCCACCGCCCTGCCCTATGACCCCACCGATGGGCGGGAGAGCGACTTTATGCTGCTCGGCCCGCAAGCCTGCGAGGCGCACCGCCTCTCTCACGATCTGTTGCTGTTGCAGCAAGCCATCGAAGATCTGCGCTGGCTCGCCTGGCTGGAGCAGGAGGCCCGCTATCAGGTGGAAGCCG
Organism: Aeromonas sp. 96A; assembly: GCF_051919165.1. Lineage (NCBI taxonomy): Bacteria > Pseudomonadati > Pseudomonadota > Gammaproteobacteria > Aeromonadales > Aeromonadaceae > Aeromonas > Aeromonas sp. 96A. Next base: position 815,691 of record NZ_JBQBFE010000001.1, read on the forward strand.
CCCTGCTGCTGGAGCGTCTGCGGGATCAGCTGCCGACCCGCTGGCAGGTGGCAGAGCAACAGCCCTCTGCCGCCTGGATCCAGTGGCGCCGCGAGATTGAACAACTGGCCAAGGGATTGAAAACATTGCAAACTGGTGCCAACTCATCCTCCTGAAGTGACTGCGTATGGCCAACCAGACTCCCCGCTCCACAGCCAAAGACAGCGCCCTGCGCCGCCTGTTGCCTCTGATGCTGCCATTGCTGATCCTCACCGGTTGCGCCCGTCAGGAGCCGGTCAATGAGACCCTGCCGATCCTCAACCAGTTGCGGGAACAGCAAATGGCCGAACAGCCCCAGCTGCAACTGCAGTACCAGCAAGCGGAGACGCAACTGCCAGCGGATCAGGAGCAGCAGTTGCATCAGTTTTTGGGACGCAAGGATCCGGCCCGAATTGCGCTGGTAAGCGGCCCCGGGCTGCAAACCGACATGCTGGAGAGTGCGCGGATGGCGAGCGTGCGGCTGACCGCACTCACCCGTTTGCTGGGCTCTCGCGCCATTGAGCTGGAACCCCGCTATGACCCCATGCTGGCCCCCAATACCTTGCTGATCCGCATTCTGCCAAACGGTGAACCGGGGTCGGTCACCCCAGCGGCGGCGCAATAAGGTCAATGCAAGAAGTCGGCAAGGCCACCCGATAGAGGGGATAAGGTGCCAGCCCCCACAATTTGCGCCAACCCTGGGTCAGACGGTAAGAGAGCAGCGGCGGACTCTGGTGCAGCTCGCCTAAAAACATCACCCCCTGACTCATCCCTTCACCAGCCAGCGTCACTGACATCGCCTCCCGATCCGGCGCCACCAGCATGGCCTGCAGCAGGCCGTCACAGCGGGGATGGGCCAGCTGATAGCTGACATAGGTGCCGCCCAATACTGGCGTAGCCACCCGCAAGCGCCAGCCCAACTGGACCAGCTCCATCAGCATGGGCTTGGCCCCCTCGTTAACTGCCCGGTTCTGATAACGCCAGCCCATGGCGGCAGCACTGAGCAGCGCCACCAGCAACAGCAGCAGATATCCCCTAGATAGACGCATCACGGCGCCCCCGGATAAAGAGGATGGTCATCACCAGCAACATGATGGCCCACTGGTAGAGCTGGGCCAGCGAGCCGGTATGCAGCCAGCCATACCAGCGCAGATCCAGGCTCATCAGCACCAACCGCAGCTGATTGGCCCCGATATAGAGCAGGCAGACCAGCAGCAACATGGGCCACTGCCGGTAGAGGGGGCGCTCCGGCGCCAGCCAGCAGCAGGAGACCAGCCAGGAGAGCACCACCAGATAGAGTTGAGAAAACGAGGAGCACCCCTTGAGCACGATCAGGGCATGACCCCCCAACCGCTCGATGCGATTGCCATCAAGGCGAGTCTCCCAGCCCAGCAGCTGCAACCACTGGCCTACCCCCCAGGCATCGAGCGCCAGCACAGGGCCGGAGAGCAGGGCAAACACCTGCTGCCCCCACAACACCGCCACGGTAAAGGCGAGCACAATCTGCAACACCGCCCGCTCATCGCCACTCTGATGACGGCGCCATAGCGAGGCCACCAACAGCAGACAGGCCAGCGCCTTGCAACTGGCGCTGGGGATCAGGATCAGCAGGATAAAGAGGGCGAGCGCCAGTGGATGCGGACGCCAGCTCGGTGCAACCCGCGATGCAATTTGCCACCAGATAGCAATCAGCAACACCACCAGCAGGTTGAAGTGGCCCATATTGAGCCACACCATGCCCCACTGATTGGACAAACCAAGTAGCAGCCAGTTGGGTGCCCACTGCCAGGGACGGATCTCCATCGCAACTCCTGCCGGTTATCAGCGCTTTTGACCTCTGTCGCAAGTTCTCGCAAGTTCCATGCCTGCCCGGCCTCACCCGGATCAAGCCAAGTCAGAGGATGCAACAAAGCTGGCACGCTTTATTCATTCCCCCTGCTGGCACTAGCGCCAAGGAGAAGGAGTGGGCAATGAAACTCAAACCGTTGGCAGGGCTGCTGGGGATGTTGTTGGTAACCTCCCCCGCATACGCCTTGACCGAAGTCGATACCGAACTGCAACTGCTGATGGATGTGTCAGGCAGCGTCAGTTCATCGGAATTCAATCTGCAATTACAGGGCTATGTGGACGCCTTTTACAGTCAGGATGTACAGAGCGCCATCCTCGACACCAGTGGCGACAAGCTGGGGTCCATTGCGGTACAGATGGTGATGTGGAGCGGCTCGACCCAGCAGAGCGTGATGACCGACTGGTTCCACCTCTACGACATGACCTCCATCAACAACTTCGCCGCCACCCTGGATGCCCTGGTACGCCCCTATGCGGGGATGACGGCCCCCGGTTCGGCCATGGCCTTTGGTGCCCAGCAGTTTGATACCAACAACTACACCGCCGCCCGCCAGGTGATGGATGTGTCGGGTGACGGTATCCAGAACAACGGGCTGGATACCTCCACCGTGCGGGATCAACTGCTCGCCTCCGGCATCGATACCATCAACGGCATCACCATAGGTCAGGACTATGCCGATGGGGTACTGCAAGAGTGGTATGTGGAGAACGTGGCGGGCGGTCAGGATGCATTTGTCATCAATGCCACCACCTTCGCCGACTTTGGCAATGCGCTGGAGCTCAAACTGGCGGCCGAAATTGAGGGGGGCATTATTCCGGAAGGGGCACTGGCCGCCCCCATCGAGGAGATCCCGCTGGCCGCCCAGCTGCTGCTCGGTATGCCGCTACTGCTGGCCTGGCGCTATCAACGCCGTAATCAGGGACGCCTGCAGCAAGCTAACTGGCAACAAACGCCAGCCATCGGCTAGTGAATCACCCCGTGTGTCGCGATTAGGGAGCTATGGCTCCCTGATTTTTGCGGCGGCTATGGCCTGACATTTCCAAATGACTGATGATGTGCAAACTAGTCACCAATTCTCGTTTGAGATGCTGCAACGAATTATCCACAGACTCCGACAAAAACTTTACAGAGTGCGAAATGGTACTGAAAATCCCATTCGCTGCATCCTCTTGAAACTCTTGTTATCCGAAATGTTTTTCTCGATGACAATTTGGACAAAGTGCAATCACATTCTCCAAGGTGTCTTCCCCACCAACCGATAATGGAATAATATGATGAACTTCCAAATATGGCGAGTTATCTTTCTTTCGAACAAATGGAGCTGATTTTTCACACCCTTCACAACAACCTTTCGCCCTAATTAAAGCTTCAGCTACAACATCTGGATTTCTTTTATAAACCGACATAGCAACTATTACTTTTTGAGGGTATTTCTCTGCATTTTCAAGCCGCTTCCTACGCTCACTAGGACTAACAGCCAGAGCACTGGCCACCTCGTCGTTAAAATTTTCATTAAACTCTTGGAGTGAGGTAGATACATAGTCTTCTATCGCCTTTAACAAAAGATCAAGAGATAGATCATCCCCTTTATTCATCCATGCATTTACTTTTTCGTTTTTATACGTATCTATTGCATTTGGAGAAGGGAAGTCATTTAGCCTAAACAAAGGTGATGTGTTACCTGTTGTTATGCCGATTTCACAACTTACGTCATCAGAAAGCTGCTTCAAATAGAATTTCTTTGCTCTATTTTTTTCTCCTGCCAGAGCAAACTTCTTTTCAAGCATTGGGTGAACAAATCTCAACTCCTTATCACGTTTGTTCTGAAAATGTGGTTGTTGTTCTCTTTCAAATACAAACCCGACATTTTCCATCCGTTTACGCAATTCTGAATAAATAATTTCTCTGTAGTTTCCCATAAACTATCTCTATTTCAGCTATTGCTGTGCTTGGTTTTAAGGGCCGTAGGTTCGATTAGCGCAGCGTAATCGGACGTTCGCGGTCTTTCTACAATATTTCTCTTTAACTCACCAAAAACCGCCCAGATTACCACTTCGCCCCACCAAAAACTGACTCTCGAACTGGCACCGGTCGTGACGTTATTTCCGCATTGACATGGAATTTCACCGCGATCGTCCGATTACGCCTACCGGCTAATCGAACCTACGAGCTGATTGATAATACTGGCTTCCATAAAACCCGCCTACACCAAATGATGCAGAAATAATGGCAAATATAATTCCATTTTTTAGTTCTTTATTCACAAAGACTGTCCTTTAAAAAGGCTCTGTCCCAATTACGTGTTGAAAGGCTAATCTTGAAGTAGGCCATCACCTTGAGGTCTACCATCATGGATACTCCAGCCTTTCAACACCTGTTGTCCCTTTTTCCCCAGTTAACCCTGCGCCAGCGCCGTGTTGCTCAGCAGGAGCTTACTGCACCCCACACCATTACCTCGCTCAATACTCAGTTACCGGCATGCAGTGGCTGCCCCCATTGTCAGGCCGATGTTACCCAGCTGGCGCCTTGGGGATGGAGTCGGGGACTGCGCCGCTACCGTTGCAAACTGTGTCTGCGCACCAGCACCGTTCTGACCAAGACGCCCTTGGCCAGATTGCGTAAAGCACAGTGCTGGGAAGACTACGCGCAAGCTCTCATCGAAGGACTGACTGTCCGCCAGGCCGCGCGGCGCTGTGGGGTCAGCAAAAACACCGCGTTCCTCTGGCGTCACCGATTCTTGCGCGCGATGGCAACCCATCAGGCCACCCGGGAAGAGGGCATTGTTGAGGTGGATGAGACCTTCTTCCTTGAATCGTTCAAGGGGCAGCGGGGACTGCCGCGTTCACCACGTCATCGCGGTGGTAAAGGTCGAACTCGTGGAACCGGGCCAGATTACATCCCGGTGATGGTGGTACAAGACCGTGCAGGCCACCATGCGGATTTCCAGTTGGAGAAAATAGATGCCGAGACGGTCATCGCGGTGTTGAAGCCGTTGGTGTCACCGGATGCGGTGCTGTGTAGCGATGGGGCGGGTGTGTATGCCTGTTTCAGCAATGAACAGGGTATAACCCATCAGGTGGTGCGCAATCGTCAAGGCGAACGGGTAGTCGGTGCGTATCACATCCAGCATGTGAACGGATATCACCATCGGTTGAAAGAGTGGATGGAGCGGTTCCATGGCGTGGCGACGCACTACCTGAAGAACTACTTGGGTTGGCGCCGGATGCTGGAGCGTTACGGAAAAGGCGTAAATATCAAAACATGTTTGCATGAGGCGCTGGGGCGCCCCATGCAACACGTAATTGGGACATAGCCTTTAAAAAGCTAACAGAGACGGTATCTACGATTTTTGTTGTTCCGTTTGAATTTGAGCTTCATTAATTGCTGCTTGCAATATGTTGGAAAATTCTTTTATGTCATCAATAGCTTGAGTAAAATCTTCAGCTTTTAAACTTATCTTATTTCCATCTATGGTTTTACCATTTCGATGAACAATATCGTGCCTTAGTTTTGTTACTTTAATAATCTTAGATATATCGATATCAAGTTTTGTACCTAAGACCTGTTCATACATTTCCACAACATTTGGGATATTGTGATACAAGACTTCACTTACCGATTTCAAAACCAAAGATCTCACATCTAAGTCTGTTTCAGCTAGTTCTGTAATTTTAACGTTTTTAAGAATTTTGAGTTTACAAAGTGCATTCTTTAAGAATTGTTCATCTTGTGATATGAGACTCTTTAAGGAATCACCTAAGAAAGACTCAAGTAAAGTCACCGCGTACGCATAAGACATTTTTACGACGATGTCTGTGTGTAGTATGAAAGCCATTTTTTGGCGATTATTAAAGTTACTGCTTGCCATAATTTTTAGTGCATCTAGCTCACTAATAAAAAACTTGTGAATGCTTGATGACCTGTTTTCTTTCAACCATTGCAACTCTGCTCGCCACTCTGCCTCTTCCCACAAGTGCTCTTGGTAATATGAATACTCTTCTGCTAATTGTAGATATTCCTCTGAATCGTCATCAAGCGAGTCATCACTCAATCTCTCTCTTATCCACTCATCAGCTCGTTGCTCTTGGAGCGAAAATAAATGATCTTTTATCGAACTCAATTTACCTACCTCTATACTAAAATTTTAAACGGCACAAAAAATAATCCAATGAAAAGTAGTCTTCAACCGATAATATCGGCTTACATTAAATTCGTCCTACCACTCATAATCAACTCAGAGAAGTCATTTAAAAAATATTAAAAACTAGACTCCGAAGAGAAGAACTTCGCAAAACATCCTCTTTTGGCCCCACCTTTACCACTGTACAAAACCACAGTCAAGGCGCGGCTATGGAAAATGCCACCAGCATCGCCTTTTGAATACATCAGGACGCAAAATCGAATCGAGCCTAATTAAATAGCGTCGCCTCCCAAAACACCGCCTGATGCTCATAAAAAAGGCCTCATTAAGAGGCCTAATCAGAAATATCCAGATTCAGGCTGGCAGCCCGCTTTTACGGCAATCACCCCGGCTCTGGTGACAAGGGCAACACCTGCCCATCCAGCGCATGATCACTATTGGATGGATAGTCCGGCACCGGCTCGCAGTAGGGAATGCGGCTTAGCACCGGCGCCTTGACCAGGGCGGCCAGTTGATCGGAGCGGCGCAGGCTGGCATCCGCCAGTTCCGCCACCAGCGCCAGACCGCAGCCGAGCCCCAGTCCGCCAACAATGCCCGCCAGCAGAAACAGCCAGATCGGGTAGTTGCTCGGCTTGCTGGGGGCAAAGGGTTTGTCGATCACCTTGATCCGCTCCCCCTGCTCGAAGTTGCCCAGATCGCCGGTCACCTTGGCCTTCTCGTAGCGCAGCAGCAAATCCTGATAGAGGGTGCGCTTGACCGCCAGATCCCGCTCCAGCTCGGCGAGCTGGCGCTCGGTATCCCCCTGGGAGTCGACCACCTTGTCCAGCCCATCCAGCTGACTCTTCAAGCCGGCGGCGTTTTGCTCCGCCTCCGTCAGCTGCGTCTGGGCCAGTTGCCACTCGGGCCCGCGGGCCATATCCGGCTGGGATTTGAGCTGCTCGAACTCCTGCTGCAACTGATCAATCTGATAGCGCAGGCTCTGCACCTTGCTGTGCTCGTCGCTGTAGCGGGCCCGCAGCAACACCAGCTCGGTGCGCATCAGCTGCAGCTTCTCATCCAGCTGGCGGGCCAGCTGGCTCTCCTGCCCCAGCGATAGCTGATCGACCCGGGCCTTGGCCTGCTGCAAGGTGATCAGGCTCTCGGCATAACGCTCCTGCAAGCCATAGAGACGGGCAACGTTGGTACTCTGCTGCTGGGGCAAAGCGCTGGCATGCTCCCGTTTAAAATCGGCGAGCAGCTGCTCGGCCGCTTGCAGTTCGCTGCGGCGGCTGTCGAGCTGGCTTTGCAGGAAACGTTCGGACGACTCCGCCGACTGGCGCCCCTTGCTAAGCAGGTTGAAGAAAAAGCGCCGCGAAATAGCTTCGAGCAAACCGGCGCTGTTGGCCGCCGAATCCGCTTTGACCTTTATCTCGATCACCTCATCGCCAATCAGCCGCAGCGAGACGGCACTCGAGAGCCAGTCCATGATGGCATCGCGCTGAGCTGGGGGGGTCTCGTCATTGACCAGGCCACGATCCCGCGCTACCCCGTCCAGCACATAACGGCTGCGCAGCAGGGCTTCGAGCACCGCAAAGCGATCCTTGAGACTCTCCTGAGTGATCAGATCCTTGAGGGTCGGGGTCTGGTTGGCGTCTTGCGGCACCATAAAGGTGGTGCGGCTCTCATACTCCTTGGGGGTGAGCAGGCCGATCGTCACGCCCACCAGCGGCATTACCAGCACCGGGATCACCAGCAGATAGCGACGGCGCCAGGCGGCAAAGAGAATGATGTAGAGGTTGTAATAGAACTGGACAGGCATGGCATCACTCCCTGAGAAAAGCCCTCCCCCCACACGATGCAAAGGCAGTGCCACCAGAGGAGCTGATCGCTTCTGTGGGCAGATCGCAAGAGTGGTACAAGATTCGCATTCTCCCGCTATCCGGGGTGTTACCCCTTCCCTTGCCGGAGCGCGAACCATGTTGTCATCAACCCCGTCGCACAGACCCCATCCCCGCAGAAGCTCCATCGTTCAAATCGTGCAGCACCTGCAGCCCGGCGGGCTGGAGACCATGGTGCTCAACCTCACGCAGGCGAGCCCTGCCGAGCAGCCGGTGCATATCATCTCCCTCGAAGGGCGCAAAGGGGATGTGTTAAGGGCATGGCCCGCTCTGCATCCCTTCGCAGACCATATTCACTGCCTGGAAAAGCCCGCGGGCTGGTCGCTGGCGACCCTCTGGCGGCTCACCCGATTGCTGCGCCAACTCAAGCCCGTCGCGGTACATACTCACCATCTGGGGCCCATGCTCTATGGCGGGCTGGCCAGTCGGCTGGCCCGGGTGCCCACCCTGGTACACACAGAGCACGATGCCTGGTATCTCGATGATCCCCATCAGCGCACGCTGGCCCTGTGGGGGCTGCGCGCCTTCAAACCCATTCTGGTGGCCGATGCCACGCCGGTGGCCAACCAGCTGCTGGCCAAGCTGGGCCAGCTGTCGCCAACCGTGATCCCCAACGGCATCGATCAGCTGCGCTTTGCCCCGGGCGCCGCCGCCCTCGCCCGTCAGGAGATGGGATTGCCACAAGGGGTCAGGTTGATTGGCTGCGCCGCCCGCCTTGAGTCGGTCAAGGGTCACACCTTGCTGCTGGAGGCGATCCGCACCCTGCCGGAGGAGGTGCATCTTGCGTTGGCAGGGGTCGGCAGTTTGCAAAATGCGTTGCAACAACAGTGTCAGCAACTGGGGATCGCCCATCGGGTCCATTTTCTGGGGCTGGTCGAGAACATGCCGCGCTTCTATCAGGGGCTGGATCTCTTCTGCCTCCCCTCACTGGCGGAGGGGATGCCGCTTTGCGTGCTGGAAGCACAGGCGTGCGGGGTGCCGGTGGTGATGAGCGACGTGGGAGCGGCCAGAGAGATCGTCTGTCAGGCCAGCGGCCATATCCTATCGGAGCGGGATCCCGGCCGCCTTGCCCAGCTTCTGGCACAAGGGTTGCTGCAGTGCCATAGCCTGCGTGCCGTCACCCGAGAGTTTGTGTGCCAGCAAAGCAGCTTGAGCCGGATGGCTCAGGCCTATCAGCAGCTTTACAGCCGCTGATCAAGCGACCCGATGACCAGAGGAGCATCCCATGGAATGGATCATGATCGTGTTCTGGCTGTGCGCTGTACTGGTGGTCTACCACCATGTCGGCTATCCCCTGCTGCTCAAATTCGGTGGTCGGCAGGCGAGCAAGGTAGCCAATCCACCGCGCCCACTGGATCGGGGATTCAAAGCAGAGGCCGCCGATGAGGCGCTGCCGACCATCACTTTGCTGATGCCGGTCTACAACGAGGCGGCGACCATCGCGGCCAAGCTGCAAAACCTCGCCAGCCTCGATTACCCCGCCGACAAGCTGTGGGTGCATGTGCATTTCGACGGCTGCAGCGACAACAGCTACCCCATTGCACTCAGTCAGCTCGGTGATCCCGCCCTGCAGCAGTTGCAGATCAGGCTGTTTGATCACCCCCGCAATCGCGGCAAGGTCGCCGTGCTCAACGAGGCCATGACCCGGGTGCACAGCGATCTGGTAGCCCTCACCGATGTCTCGGCCCTGCTGCCCATCGACAGCCTGCTGCTGGCGGTCGCCCATTTTGCCGATCCCAAGGTAGGGGTGGTCGGGGAAGCGTACCGCTTCTGGCAACCGGGCTCCCAGGGCGAGGAGAGTTACTGGCACTATCAAAGTCAGATCAAGCTCTGCGAATCGACCCTTGGCGGCATGCTGGGTGCCCACGGGGCCTTTTACATGATGCGCCGAGAGTGCCTCACCCCGCTGGCCGCCGATACCATCAACGACGATTTCATCCTGCCGATGCAGGCCATCGCCAAGGGATATCGGGCTGTCTATGACAATCGCTGCGCCGCACTGGAGCTGGAAGTTTCCGATGCCGCGCTGGAGGCGACAAGGCGCAAGCGGATCGGGGCTGGCAACACCCAGCAGCTGTTGCGGTTGCTGCCCCTGCTGCACCCCAAGTTCGGCTGGGTTGCCTTCAACTTTGCCAGTGGCAAGGGGCTGCGGGTGTTGATGCCACTCTGCCTGACCCTGCTGTGGCTCTGCGCCATCCCGCTTGCCACCCAATCCCTGCTGTTTCAGCTGTTGCTGGGGCTGCAACTGCTGGGGTATCTGCTGGTCATCTTGATCCAGCTGACCCCTGTGCACCCCTGGCCCAATCTGTTTCGCAAGATCCACTATCTGGTACTCGGACACTGGTACAACGGCATGGGCACCCTGCGCTACTGCCTGCGCGCCCCCATACGTTTCATGTCACAGGAGAAAGCCGTATGACACACCCCATTCCAAGATTGACCCTGGTGGTCAAACGCAGCATGGATCTGCTCGGTGCCACTCTTGGCCTGCTGCTGACGCTGCCACTGTGGCCGCTAATCATGCTGGCCATCCGGCTCGATAGCCCGGGGCCGGTGTTCTTTCGTCAGTTGCGGATCGGGCGCAGCCACGCCACCCATACCGAGCTCTTTTTCATGATCAAGTTTCGCACCATGCGCGCCGACGCCGAGGCGGCCACCGGGCCGGTCTGGTGTGGCAAGGGGGACAGCCGGATCACCCGCAGCGGCGACTTTCTGCGCAAAACCCGGCTCGATGAGCTGCCGCAGTTTATCAATGTGCTCAAGGGGGAGATGTCGCTGATCGGCCCCCGCCCGGAGCGGCCCGGGATCGCCAACCGGCTGGAAGATGCGGTGCCGTACTTTATCGAACGCACCTATGAAGTGGCCCCCGGCATTACCGGTCTGGCGCAGGTCAATCAGGGCTATGACGAGTCGCTGGATGATGTGCGCAGCAAGCTGGCGTTCGATCTGGCCTACTCGGTCGCCCTGCTCCACCCCTGGCGCTGGCTGGTGCAGGATGTACATATCATCGGCAAGACGATCGCCATCATGGTTGGCAAAAAGGGGCGCTAATCCCGCCGCACCAACCTCAACCACATCTCAACACCCATCAGGCCATTGCCACTGCAATGGCCTTTTTTTATGGCGCATCTTTGTGGCAAATCAACGTTGATCACCGAGAAGTCAGCGATCTGATCGCCATCATCTGGCCCCATCCATCCAAAGGCCTGATGCCAGTTTGACCAACAGCAGAAACCCAAGCGTTGCGTGATCACCGAAGCAATCCGCCCCCTGCAACCCCTAACACCGGCACATAAAAAAACGAGTGGCCAGCGGCCACTCGTTTTGACAGGTTTCTCCATGATTCAGGCGCCGTAGACGGCCAGAATATCGGTCACCCTGTTGTTGACGCTGTACCCGCGGGCTATGGTGTTGCGGGCCGCCTGACTCATTTTGCTGCGCACCACCCCATCGCTGCGCAGCCAGTAGTTGACCAGCTCCGCCATATCCCTCACATGGCCGGGCTCCACCAGCCAGCCATTGGATTTATGGTCGATCAGATTGACCAGACCCCCCACTGCAAAGGTACAAACCGGTATGCCGTGGGCCATCGCCTCCAGGGCCACCAGCGGCAACCCTTCAAAGCGGGAAGTGATGCAGAGCAGGTCGATGTTGTGCCACTCATTGGCCATGTTCTGGAAACCATGAAGCTGGACGCGATCACCATACTGCTGCAACAAGGCACTTTTCATGGGGCCATCCCCGTAGAGATGAAACGCACCCTCCGGGCAGAAGGCTGAGAGCTGGCAGAACGCCTCCGGCCCCTTTTCCGGCGAGAGGCGGCCGACAAAGGCAATCCGGTTGCCAGTTACCGTAGCCGGCGTCGCAGGCATGGGGACAAAGTTGCTGATCACCGTGCTTGGCACATGCAATTTGCGAGCGATGGGCTCGCTTACTGCAATACACTTCGCAAAACGCGCTGTAGTGCGATCCAGCCAGCTGTAAAACTTCAGCAATCCCTCCCCGTCATCCCCGCTGTGAAAAGTCGAGACCACCGATTTACCGGTGAACCAGGCTGTCAGCCGCCCCAGCACCCCGGCCTTGTAGCCGTGGGTATGGATCAGCACAGAAGCAGGCTGGCGGGCCAGACGGCGCATAAAATCGCGGCTGTTTTGGCACACCTCGTAGGGCAAGCCCTGTTGTTTGAGCAGGGTCGTAAAGGGGGTCATGCCGTGGTTGCTCACCAGCACTATGGTGGGGCGAAATCCCCTGGCCAGCAGATCGTTGGCGAGATGGATAATGTGAACTTCAATTCCACCGACCTGACGCGCATCGATAGCCAGCCAGATCTGCTGCATGGGTAACATAAGGCCCTCCTCCCGTGGCTCCATGCCACCTGAAATGAGGCGCTGCATAGAGCGGGCCAGTCAGGCAAAGCGGGGCAGGATCAGGCGCCGGGACAGGCGACCAGCAGGAGGGTCATGTCATCGAGGGCAGCATCATTGATGCGCTCATCAAACCAGCGGGCAATGCGATGAGCCAGTTGCTCAAGACCGGGCCCCGAAGTCAGGCAGATCTCTTTTAGCTGCGACTCCCAGCGCTGGCGCTCTTCTGCATCACGGCTATCGAGCAGGCCGTCGGTCCAGAACAGCAGGATCTCGCCGGGCTTGAGCTGACGCTCATTGGTCACGAAGTGGGGATCCGGGCGCAAACCGGGCAAGGGGCCGGTCACGCCGACCTGACGGATGGTGCCGGGCCCGACCAGCCAGGGCGCAGGGTGGCCCGCGCTGGCCCACTGCACCCGCCCCTCGTTGCCGAGTTCAATGCAGAGGGTGGTGAGCAGGGTAGCCCCGAGGAGCGGATCACTGTGAACAGCATTGGACAAGATTGTCAGCAAGCGGGCGGGGGCGCGCTCCAGATCGTGGGCGGTCAGCAAACCGCGCAGATAACCGGCATAGGCATGGGCAAAAAACTTGGCTTCTGCATCGTGGCCCATCACATCCCCGAGCCACAGCACCCGATCCTTGACCAGCAGAAAGTCCCCGCCCCCCACGGTGGCCGCGCGGGTTTGCAACGCCAGCTGGTATCCCCCTATGGAGGTGGCGGGCAATAACGGGCGCAGCGCCGAGGTCATGCGCTGATCCAGCTGTTCGCCCCATTGCGACTTGAGCTGCTCCGAGCGTTGCAGCACCCGCGAAACCGCCAGCAACAGGTCCTGCTTGGTGATGGGCTTGACCAGAAAGTCATCGATCCCCAGCGCCCCCGCCCGACTCTGGGTCCACTGATCCTGATGACCGGTCAGGAAGATAAAGGGCACCCCCTTCATCTTGGGATCCTTCATCAACTGCTGGCGCAGCCCAAAGCCATCGATCCCCTCCATCTCGATATCGGAGAGCACCAGCGCGGGGGGCTGCTTTCCAAGCGCCAGCAGGGCGGCATGGGAGTCGGCATAACTTTCAACCCGGTAGTGCTCATGGAGATAGGCGGTGAGCAGGGCACGCATCACCTTGTCATCGTCGATCACCGCGATCACCGGCAGCTGGTTGACCGGGCCCTGCTGGCGAAGGGTCACGCGATTGCGATCATTGTCGCGAGAGAAGTGCACCTCGGCAAACAGCTGGTGCACCAGCGCCAGCCCGTATCCCCCCTCCTGCAGCTCATCGGGTAACGGCGCGCTGGCAAGACCGGGTTGCGGGCCGCCATCATCCTCCAGTATCAAACTCAAGCCCGTTTCATCCTCTTTCAGAGTGAGCCAGAGCCGGGTCGCGGGAGGAGCTGTGTGTTTGACGCTATTGGTGGCCAGCTCACTGAAACAGAGCAGCCAGTTGGCTTGATCCTTTGGGGAGACCTGAAACAGGGAGAGTCCCTGCGCCAGCCGGTTGCGCAGTTCGCGCACCGACTGCAGGGTTGCCGGAGCAGATCGCAACCAGTCATCCATATCGGGCCTCCATTAGCGGGCGATCAGATCCGGAAATTGAGCAAGGCGCTGCGCCGGCACCAGCGCTTGAGCCATTCGGTCACCCGGTTGCTGGGCAGCCGGTTGAGCTCGCGCAGGATCTCGCTGGCCAGCCCCGGGTTGAGTTTGTCGTTATAGACTGCGCCAATCAGATTGGCCTCGGCACGGGTCAGTTTATCCACCGCACTTTGTACCACGGTCGTCGGCGTCACTCCCGCCAGCACCACCAGCAGTGCCCCTTCACAGGCCCCACACACCTGATCGGCCGGAATATTGCCCCGATTGAGGGCAGTGAGCGGTGAGGTATCGAAGATCACCACATCGTAATGCTCCAGCCAGCGAACCAGCAGCTGACGCAAGGTATCCTTGTTGCGAAAAGCCATCAGATCCTTGCCCGGCGCCGGGAGCAGGGACAAGGAGCGGCCAGTGGCCACCGGCTCGGGCACATCATTGGGCCCCCAGGCAACCGCCGTGGCGCGGCCGGGGTGATAGAGATTGAGATCCACCAGCAGAGTGCGCAGCCCATCCGCCTCCGAGCGCCTTGCCAGCGCATCGCAGATGGAGCTCACCCCCTCTCCCCCTTCTGACGAGGTGACCGCCAGCGAGCGGATCCCCCGAGCGACCGTCGCCGCATAGAGGGATTCGAGCTCCAGATATTGAATGGGGATGCTCATATCAAAGCGTCCCGACCAGGGCCACCACCGAGATCGTGGTCAGAATGTCGCGCATGCCATCCATAAAGATGGCCCAGTTGCTGCTTTTGCTGTCAGGGATAAAAACGGTGTCCCCTGCGCGCAGCACCGGTAACTGGCTAAAGTCGGGCTCTTTGGCAAAGCCGTCGAGATCGAAGCTGCGGGCCTGATCCCCCTGACCACTGGTGGCCATGTTGATCACCACAATCTTCTTGATATAGGCGCTGCTGGTCGGGCCCCCTGCCTCGGCCAGCAGATCCAGCAGGGTCATGGAGGAGTCAAAACGGTAGCGACCGGGACGGGCGATCGCCCCCAGCACTCGAATGGTGTTCTCCTTCGGTTCATCGAGCCAGGGGCGATTCTTCTCCGGCAGGTAGATGGAGTCGCCGGGCAGCACCTTGGGCAGCAAGGTTTCATCGCCAGTTTCAAAGTAGAGAGCAAGGTCGAGCTTGCTGACCCGCGCCGTGCTGCCACTGCGATGGGCGATACGCACATTGCGCAGATCCGCCGCCGCAGTCGGGCCATCGGCGGCCGACAGGATGTCGATAAAGCCCATCTGCTCATTGAAGGCATAGCGACCGGGGGCCCCGACCTGACCGAAGATATAGATGGAACTGTCCGGTGACTGGCGCACCCACTGGGACTTGTTATCACTGGGATCGGTGGGCAGCTCGGGGATCATGATGGTGAATCCGGCCCGGATCTTTGGCAGGCTGGCGAGCGCCCCCCCCTGATGGAGAAACTTGTCGAGATCAAACAGGGTCGGCGTGGCCTGCCCCCCTTCGGCGGTCAGGATCTGCACCTTGGCGATATCGGCCCGCTCGTTGGGGCCACCGGCGTGGGCGATCAGATCCAGCAGCGACATTTCGTCAGACCATTCATAGCGGCCCGGGATCCGCACCGCCCCCATCACCATCACCGCCCGCCCGGGAGCCACCTTCAACCAGGACTTCTCGTTGATATCGGTCTTTTCCGGCACAAAAATGGCATCACCGGGTTTGACTTGGGGCAGCGCCTTTTGCATCCCTTCGGTATAGGCCTGCAAGTCGATGGGTTCGATCGTGCCATCGGTGCGCAGCAAACGGATCTGGCGACTCTCGGCATAGCGGGTCGGGCCGCCGGCATTGGCCAGAATATCGAGGAAGGAGTCCCCTTCCCGCCCCTCATAGGCGCCGGGTTTAAACACCTCACCCATGATGTAGATGGTGCGCGCTCCCCGTTTTATCTGCTCTTCATCCTTGGGCACGAAGATGGTGGCACCCGGCGCCAGATTGGGCAGCAGCTTGTTGTTGCCGGAGTCAAGATAGGCTTTGAGATCGAACAGTTCGGGGGCATCACCATTGATCACCCGGATCCGCTCCACCCCGGCAAAACGGGTCACCCCACCGGCTCGCATCAGCAGATCCACGATGGAGTTGCCACTCTTGAAACTGAAGGCGCCGGGGCTGTTGACCTCGCCAAACACCTTGATCGCCTTGCCGGTATCGCCATCCCCGCCTGCCGCCAGGGTTGCCGCATCAAAATCAATCTGCACGTTGCCGATCAAAGGGGATGCTGGCACGAACACCACATCAAGGGATTGCAATGGCGGCAACACGCTGGCATCGCCGGTATCGAGATAACGCTTGTAGTCGAAGCTAGAGACTGTGCTGCCACGCCGCACCTGCATATTGTTGAGCTGGGCACCGGGCACCAGACCGCCAGCGGCATCGAGGGCCATCTGCACGTTGCCATCGGGCGCCAGATCATAACTGCCGGGTTTTTTGACATAGCCCATCACGCTGATCAGCAGCCGCTTCTCCAGCAAGGTGACGGTCAATTGAGAGAGGTTGTTGTAAACAGGTTTGAGGGCGGTGCGGATCAGCTCATCCGCCTGTTGCAGGGTCTTCCCCCCCACCACTAGGTTGCCGACTTCAGGCAGTGCAATCTCCCCCTGCTTGTTGATCTGGAAAGGCTGATCAAAAGCAGGCTCACCGGGTTGCACGATGGCCAACCGATCACCGGGAGCCAACAAGGTGGAGGCCAGTAACGGGCAGGTGAACAACAGCAAGAGAACACAGATCAATCCTTCGAGAGCGCCCCGTTTCATAGACATCCTTTTCGTCTGTTACGTCTGCCCCCATTGGCGTAAGGGGAGCCCTGACCAATCAGCACGACAGCCATCCGCTGTTGTCTGTTGCAGCCGCAAACGTACTTGTTGTAGTGATTGTGCCAACACGGTCTGACGCCAGGCTACATCCGACCAGAGCCGTCCGTGCATATCCCGTTCGATATCAATACGTTGAGATTGTAGTCGTTTCAACTCGGCAGGCATACACCCCTGCAGACTCGCTTGCTTTAATTCCGTCAGCTGCAAGTCGAGTTCCTTCTGACGCTCATCATAACGAGACCAGACCCGCCGTTCATCCTCATTGACCGGAATACGGGTGGGTCTTGCCTCGGCCATGCCGCCATATCCCTCCGGCGGCCACTGCGCGCAACCCGACAGCAGAATGGACGATAGCAGGATACCAAAGCGTTTCATGATGCAGCGGCCATCATGCCACGGGAACGCATATAGGCCTTGATGCTCTCATGGCAGGGGATCACCCGGTCAATATGCAGCATCTCCAGCAGGTCATGGGGTTGACCGGGTCCACAGACAAGGGCCATCTGATGCCCGTTCATAATCAATCTTTTATAGAGAAATACCAAGGCTCCGATCCCCGACGAGTCGATAAAATGAACATCGCTGATATCGGCCAGGATATCTCCCGGATGGGTCGAGAGGGTTTCAAACAACGGGCGGAGCTCACTGACGGCCATCGCGTCAAACTCGTTTTCCAGTACCACTACCTGGATATCATTAAGGGTGTAAGTCATGCTTTCCATCGCTAGCTCCTTGTCGATTCTCAGACTATTTGCTGTCACGGCATTCAGCACGTTGCAAATGTTATGCCGGGCAGTGCCACGGCACTTGTTCTCCAAATGATACTCTTTGCGCCTTATTCACCGACACCCCCTCCTCGTTTTGATTGCCAAATTGCAATTAACCTCCACCGCACGTTGCAAACTGCAATTCACCTTCGCCGAGATCGCTAGATAAGAGGCTAAATGGCTGATAATTCAAGCCCATTAGACCGGGCCCGATTATTGCTTGCCTTTGCACACAGCTCACAAGCCACCGTTGGCCCGGCACCCATGCCGCCATTTTCCAGGAAGGAGAGATCATGAAAGCAGGCCTTTACATCGCACCACTGTTGGCAGCCCTTTGCGGCACCGCATACGCAGCCCCCTCCCCTGACAGCGCCGTGTTGAAGGTTGAAGGCGCCATCAGCAGCCCCACTCATCAGGCTCTGGCCCTGTGGGACAGCGCCATGCTGGATCAACTGCCGGTACACGAAATCAAAACCCATACCCCCTGGTATGACGAAGCCAAGACCTTTCGCGGCCCGCTGCTGCAAGATGTATTGGCCAAGGTCGGGGCAACCGGCAAACAGCTCACCATTACCGCGCTCAATGACTACTCGGTACAGGTGCCGACAAGCGATGCCGAGCAGTATCGGGTCATCCTCGCCCGCACGATCAATGGCAAGCCACTGTCGGTGCGCGACAAAGGGCCGCTGTTCCTTGTCTATCCGTTTGATCAATATCCCGAACTGCAAAACAAGCTCTATTACGGTCGGGCTATCTGGCAGATCAGCGCGATAAAAGTGGAGTAGATCCCATCATGCGTTCCATGGCGGCCAGTCAACGTTTCTTGTTTGTGGTGCTTTGTGTGCTGCTCCTAGCCTTTGCCGGTATTGGTACCATTCAATACCGGCAATTTCAGGATCTGCAGCGCAGTACCAGTCAGGGCGAAGACAACGTGATGTGGAACTATTTCCAGCTCTATAACGAAGCGCTGCGTTTTCAAAGCTCGCTGCTCCATGAGTCGCAACCGACCTTCCAGCTCAGATACGATATTCTGGTCAGCCGCATGGATCTGGTGCTGGAGAGCAAGGATCGCAGCCTGCTTCAGCAAACAGAGATCTACCAGCAGGCAAGCAAAGCCATTCGATCCTACATCTCTCTGGCGGATATCTGGCTCGGCCCGGAAGCCACCAAGTCGCTCGACAATCTTGCCCATCAGGAGCTGCGCCAACAGCTCGCCTCCCTGCTCCCCCTGCTCCATCAGCTGACCCTGGAAGTGAACCAGCAGGCGACCCTGTTTGATGTGGCGCGTCGCGACAGCGTGAGGGAGCAGATCATCACGACGACACTCATCGCGACCCTGCAATTTGCGCTGCTCTTTGTGCTCGCCCTGCTGATCTGGCGGCAAATGAATATCTCGTTTCTGCAACACAAACTGATGCAGCAGCTCAATGACAAACTGCTGCGGGCAAATCAGGCGGCAGAGGCAGGCACAAGAGCCAAAAGCAGCTTTTTGGCCAACATGAGCCATGAAATTCGCACCCCCATGAATGGCATTCTCGGCATGCTCTCACTGCTGGCCGACCGGGATATGGACCCGAGGGAGCGAGACTATCTGGAGACGGCGCGCGAATCGGCAAACCATCTGCTCGGTCTGCTTAACGACATTCTGGATGTATCCAAGCTGGAAGAGGGCAAGATCGAGCTGCAACTGGCCCCCCATCACTTGCCCCAGCTGCTGGAGGATATCCGGGCCCTGATGCAGAGCAACTGCGATGCAAAAGGGATCAAACTGACCCAGACTGTTGCCCCCGATACGCCGGAGTGGTTGATGATCGACCCGCTGAGGGTGCGCCAGATCCTCTTCAACCTGGTGAGCAATGCCATCAAGTTCACCCATCAGGGGGAAGTAAAGATCCATGTTGATAGCACCCTGTTGGAGCAGGATCGCCACTCGATACGCATCTCGATCCAGGACACCGGGATCGGCATGAGCAAAAGTCAGCTAAAGAACCTGTTTCAACGTTTCGCCCAGGCGGATGTCTCGATCACCCGCCAATATGGCGGATCGGGCCTGGGACTTGAAATATCCCGTAACCTCGCACGCCTGATGGGCGGCGATATTTCGGTAGAGAGCAGCGAGGGACATGGCAGTACTTTTACCTACATCTGGCCCGCCAGAGCCACGATCCCCTCGATTGTTTGCCTGCCGTCCAAGCCGCTGGATCAGGAGAGCTATCGCATCTTGCTGGTTGATGACAATGCCACCAACCGCAAGGTGATCGGCGCCATGCTCGACTCCGTGGGCCATCAGGTCACACTGGCCGTTCAGGGAGAAGAGGCGCTGGAGAAACTGGGTCACACCGAATTTGATCTGGTGTTGATGGATGTCCAGATGCCAGTGATGGATGGCCTGGTGGCCACCACCCGGATCCGCACCTCCCAGATGCCTTGGGCAGATATCCCCATCATCGCCCTGACGGCGGATGCGATGCCGGAATCCAAGCAATACTATCTCTCCCATGGCATGAATGGATATATCACCAAGCCCATCAATAAAGAGACGCTGCTAAGCGAGATAAACAGACATATTTCCCATGGTCGGCTCAAATACAACGCAGCCATGCGTGTCACCAAACAATAAAACCTTGGATTCCGGGCTATTGATTGCTGATGTGGGGCAACATTGACCTCTGCAGGCAACTGAATGGGCTTGGGTCTGGAACGCACGCAGGCAAGCCGCTTCGCAACAACTGCACGGGCCGTCAGCTTGTCTCGGGTATGCAGGGATTTTTTGATCTGTACAGATCTAGTAATCCCCTCCCTACAACGTCCAGACCAGAGTGAAGGACTATATTTATGTTTTTAATGCATCAATAACCACTCTTAATGCGGGTGAAACATTGCGGTGGGGATAATAGAGGTACAGACCAGCCAAACGGTGACTATAGGGTTTCAATACCTGGATTAAGATGCCGCGCTCAAGTTCATCGCTCACCAATTCCTCTGGCACATAGGCCAGTCCCAGCCCCATTTTGGCAGCAGCCGCCTCCATATAACTGTCAGAGAAGACCCACTGCCCCTGTGGTCGATGCTTAATCGCCTTCCCCTCTTGCCACAGTTCCCATTGATAGAGGCTGCCATCGGCAAACTGGTAAGCGATACAGGGATGTCCCGCCAGATCGGCAGGTGCCTGGGGAAATCCGTATTGAAGAAAATGATCTGGTGTGGCTACCATCACCATCTCCAGATCGGGCGTAATGCGCACGGCCACCATCCCCTCATCCACCTCGTCACCCAGCCGCACACCAGCATCAAAGCGCTCATCGATGATGTTCACGAAGCGGCCTTCACTGATGAGTTCCAGTCGAATATCGGGATAACGCTGCCTGAAGATGGTCAGCTTGGGAAGCAGCACCTTGTCGATGGCATGTTGGCTGGCGTTGATCCGTACCGTGCCTGAAGGGGTATCACGATAGTGGGCGAGCGTGGCCAGACCCGCATCAAGGGACTGAAAACAGCCCTGCGTCGTGCGGTACAACTGCTCACCCGCTTGGGTTAAGGAGAGGCTGCGGGTGGTGCGCATCAGAAGCTGCACCCCGAGCCGGGCCTCGAGATCCCGAATCGTTCGGCTGACCCCGGACTGGGCAAGCCCCAACCTAGCTGCGGCCTTGGTAAAACTCCCTTCCCGAGCGACCAGCATAAAGACGTGGAGATCGTTGTAATTCTCGCGGTCTGTCATTTTGTTCACCCCCTATGTTCCTGTCCGCCACGACCTGAGTCAGGTGCGCGTCAGACGTCTTAATTTAGAACAAGTAAGCATTAATGTTATCAAAAAACCGCCTCTAATCATCACTATTCGTTCTAACTAGACTGTGTGTCGTGGTTCACAAAACCAGCCCTCCACCACCAGGACCACGCATCAGAAATCCGATTTCGAGGAACTTTGCCATGAATGTTCTCCCCAAGAAACTGACAGCTATCGCGTCTACCCTGCTGCTGGGCGCCGCATTAACCGGAGTCTCTACATTGAGTCATGCCCAAACAACCAACCCCACTGAACCTGTCTCCATGGTCACCCAATGGGACAAGACCTTCACCCAAAGCGACAAGGTCGATCATCGCAAGGTCACCTTCAAGAACCGTTACGGCATCACTCTCGTGGCTGACCTCTATCTGCCGAAAAACCGGGGAGACGCCAAGCTGGCGGCCATTGCTCTGAGCGGCCCATTTGGTGCCGTAAAAGAGCAGTCGAGCGGCCTCTATGCCCAGACCCTGGCTGAGCGCGGCTTTGTCACGCTGGCGTTTGACCCCTCTTACACCGGTGAGAGTGGCGGCCAGCCGCGTGATGTGGCCTCGCCAGACATCAACACCGAAGATTTCAGCGCCGCCGTCGATTTTCTCGGCCTGCAAAAAGAGGTCGACCGCAACCGTATCGGTCTACTGGGGATTTGCGGCTGGGGTGGCATGGCCCTCAATGCCGCCGCTGGCGACACCCGCATCAAGGCGGTGGCAACCAGCGTGATGTATGACATGAGCCGGGCCATGGGGCATGGGGTGGGCGATGGCAAGGATCGATATTCCACCGCCGATCGCCGCGCCGTGCTGGCATACCTGAATGAACAACGCTGGAAAGACGCGGAAAGTGGCACCTATGCCCATAGCAATCACGACCTCTATGTCGATGACAAGGGAAATGTCACCGCTGCCGCCCGCACCCTGCCAGAGGTTCTGCCGGAAAACCCGCACCCGGTACTCAAGGAGTTCTTCGATTACTACCGTGTACCGCGTGGTTTCCATGCCCGTTCTGTCAACTCCAACGGGGCCTGGACCACTACCATGCCGCTGTCATTCATGAATATGCCGCTGCTGAACTATGCAAGCGAAATATCCATTCCCACCCTGATCGTGACCGGTGAGCAGGCTCACTCTCGTTACTTTGCCGAAGATGCCTTCAAGGCCGTTGGCAGCAAGCAAAAAGAGCTGGTCGTTGTGCCTAGCGCCAATCATGTCGACCTGTATGACAACCAGGCTGGCAAGATCCCGTTCGCCAAGTTCGAGCAGTTCTTCAAGACCAACATGAAGTAAGCGTCGAAAACGCGGCGGCCTCTTCGCCGCGTTTTCTCACTGGTTTCGACGCCACCATTCACGTCACATAGGGAGAAGCTCAATGATCAGAGGAGTGTTTGTTGGCGCGATGGCTCTGTTGCTGGGGGTGACCAGCACAGCAACCGCTACAAGTGCTAAGGCTCAGAACAAGGCAGAGAGTATGAACATCAAGATGACGATAGCCAGCCAGATCATCACGGCCACCCTGGAAGATAGTCACAGCGCCCGGGACTTTTTTGCCATGCTCCCCCTGACTCTGGCCCTCAAGGATTACGCCGACACCGAGAAGATTGCTTATCTGCCCCGCAAATTGACCACGCAGGGCGCCCCAAAGGGCATTGACCCGAACATGGGGGATCTAACCTATTACGCCCCATGGGGCAATCTGGCGATCTTCTATCGGGACTTTGGCTATTCAACCGGACTGATTAAGTTGGGGCGCATTGAGTCGTGTCTCTCCCACCTGACCACAACCTCGGCCACCAACATCACGATCGAAGCTATCGAATAAGCCCATATTTCACTTTCAGGTCATGCCATGAACGCAACATCGTTATCATCACATACACCCGCTGTCGTCAACGAACACTGGTCTGCGGTTGCCGCCATGTCCCTGTGTGTGGCACTGCTAATTGCCGCCGAGTTTATGCCGGTCAGCCTGCTGACGCCGATCGCCACCGCTCTTGGTGCCAGCAATGGCATGGCCGGTCTTGCTATTGCCATCTCCGGCCTGTTTGCCGTCCCGACCAGTTTGCTGATCGCCCCCCTGTCTCACAGGCTGGACCGACGTCATGTGCTCTTGGGGCTAGCCGTTGTGATGCTGACCTCTTTAATCGTGATTGCCCTTAGCCCCAACTTTACCGTGCTGATGGTGGCACGCGCTCTGCTCGGGATCGTCATCGGCGGGTTCTGGGCATTGGCAACGGCCACCATCATGCGTTTGGTCGGCAGCCAATCCTTCCCCAAAGCATTGGGCATCTTGTATACCGGCAATGCGGTCGCGACCGCCTTTGCGGCGCCCATTGGGAGTTACCTTGGAGGGTTGATCGGCTGGCGGGGGGTGTTCTGGCTGCTGGTGCCACTAGTAGTGATCAATCTGCTGTGGATGGCACTTTGCCTGCCTTCTATGCGTTCCCAAGCGCGCCCGCAAAGCACATTTCGCCTGATGCAAAGGCCCAATGTCGTTATTGCCATCATGGGAGTGACCCTGACCTTTGCCGGCGCCTTCAGTGCCTTTACCTATTTTCGCCCCTTCCTTGAGACGCGTACCCTGGTCGACCTGCCACAACTCTCGGCGCTGCTGCTGGCGTTGGGGCTGGCCGGTTTTGCAGGTACCACGGCGGTGAGCTTGCTGCTGCACCGTCATCTCTACCGGATGTTGCGCTGGTTGCCACTGGCGCTCGGCGTCATCACCTTGGCTCTGCTGACGGTGGCGCATCACTTCTGGGGGGTGGCCCTGATGCTGACCCTCTGGGGCGCCCTTAACTCCGCCATTCCGGTCGCCTGGTCAGCCTGGATCACCCAGGGCATCTCAGATTCACCCGAGAGCGGTGGAGGCCTGATGGTGGCAGCTATTCAGCTGGCGATCACGTTGGGGGCTGCCGTGGGGGGGTGGTTACTGGATTCCCTCTCTATCAGTGCCACCTTTATGGGCAGTGCCCTGTTACTCACCGCCGCCTCCATGGTGGTCGGCAATGGCAGCCGACTAAGGCCCATCACGCTTGACCAGTAAGTTGACCCATCCGTTAGCAAATCCATTCGCCATCGCACAGTGCAATTTCACCCAGCGCCTTGATGAAGCAGCCGATGTAGTTCTTCTGGTTGCTGAGTTCTTTCGGTGCCCAGGAGAGGGCCTTCTCTTTCAGATAGCGGTCACTCAAGACCGACAACAGCGGAGCAAGCGGTTTGGCCGCCGGAACAGCAGGCTTGATATTCGGCTGAGGTTGAGGGTTCTCTGGCTCGCTTGTGGGTTGCACAACTGGCTTGGGTCTGGAATGCACACAGGCAAGCAGCTTCGCAACAGCTGCACGGGCCGTCAGCTTGTCTCGGGTATGCAGGGATTTTTTGATCTCTTTACGACGACCAGAGGGGAGCGTGGTGACTTTCCGGTAATACCAGATGCCGTGGGGACTGAGCCAGAGATTCATCGATGAGCTCCTCGTCGTCCACACAAAGTGGATGACCAAGGGCTTTAGAAAGCTAACTGTTCACTAGGTGTTTGAGGAGGGATGAACCCCGCTGCTTTGAAAGCGTCTAGATCGGCACGGATCCAGCGATAGAAACTGCGAGGGGCGGTATCAGCAGGGGTAGCCGCGATAAGTGCACGAGTACGAGCTGCCACAGCCTGGTTTCGGTCTACGGAGAGCTGACGATTTTTGGTACAAAGGGAAGTACGGATAGCGAAGGGCAAGCCACGGTCACGTAGTGACTTAGGCAGCGGGAGACGAGTGTAGTAGGTGCCGGAGGCATTTTTACTCAGATACATGATTGTTCCACCCAGTTGATCCAGGAAAAAATCACGTAAGTCTGGAAATGAAAAAACCCGTTGAAATTCAACGGGTTATATTTGGCGGTGAGGGAGGGATTCGAACCCTCGATACGTTGCCGTATACACACTTTCCAGGCGTGCTCCTTCAGCCACTCGGACACCTCACCAAATTTTTGCTCACTGCTTTATGTGCTTGAGCTGCACATTCGCTGGCGGACCATGCCGCGGCGACGGGGCGTAATGTAAGGGATACGATGGCTTTTGGTCAATGCAATTTTTTACTTTTTGCGTTAGTTTGCTCAATATCCGAACCAAGTGACCAAAAATATGCCGTTTCGTATCCCTTTCAATCAATTTACTGCCGCTTCGTGCAAATGTTCACCTTTGAGCGCTTCTTCCAGCGAGCCGTAAAATTCCAGCTTGCCGGGCTGCGGCCGCACCTTGGCACGGGCCAGGGTCTTGAGCGGTTGGAACTGCAACTCGGCCACCCGCAACTCGACACCGGCTTTAGCCATCTGCTTGCCAAAGTGGAGGAAGGCAGACAGGCCGCCCGCATCGAGGATGGAAACCGCCTCCATCTGCAACACCAGCACCTTGTGCCCTTTCACTTGTGATTCCAGCTCGGCAAAGACCCGTTCGGCCGCTGCGAAGAAGAGCGGGCCGTTGATCTTGTAGAGCAGGCCATTGTTCGGCACCTCATGGGCATAGCGCTTGTGCTCGGCCAAATCGTGCAGTTTGGTCATCTTGGCGATTTCGCGCATAAAGAGCAGGGATGCTAGGATCACCCCGAAGGTGATGGCGATGACCATGTCGAAGATAACGGTGAGCGACAGGCAGACCAGCAGCACCAGCACATCGGATTTGGGCGCGCGGCGGATCAGCTCCACCACCTTGTGCGCTTCACTCATGTTCCAGGCCACGATGAGCAACAAGGCAGCCATGGCCGAGAGCGGCAACCAGGAGAGCCAGGGGGCCAGCACCAGAATGGCGGCCAGCACCACCAGCGCATGGACGATCCCCGAGACGGGGGACGTAGCGCCGGCACGCACGTTAGCGGCAGAGCGAGCGATGGCGGCGGTAGCGGTAATGCCGCCAAAGAAGGGGGCGAAGATGTTGCCAAGCCCCTGCCCCACCAGCTCGGCGTTGGAGCTGTGTTTGCGACCGGTCATCCCATCGAGCACGACAGCGCAGAGCAGCGACTCGATCGCCCCCAGCATTGCCATGGAGAAGGCGGCAGGCAGCAGCCGCTCAACAGCCGCCAGGTTCCATTCAACTGGCAAGCCATCCGGTCCGGGCAAGGCCCAGGGCATCACCAGGGTCGGTGCGATGGGCGGGATCCCCATCCCCTGGGTGCCATCGGCCAGGGTATAGCTGAACTTGCTGCCGATGGTGGCCACATCCACCCCAAAGTAATGGAGGCCAAAACCCAGACCTACCCCGACCAGCACCGCGGGCAAGTGGCCGGGCACCGGCAGACGCAGGCGCGGCCAGAGCAGCAGCACAGCCAGCGTTGCGACCCCCACCAGGGTATCGCCCCACTGCCAGCTTGGCAGGGCGGCGGCCAGCGCCTCGACCTTGCCCAGATAGGTTTCCGGCATCTCGGGCACGCTCAGGCCAAAGAAGTCCTTGATCTGCAAGGTGGCAATCACGATGGCGATACCACCGGTAAAGCCCAGCGTCACTGACGGGGGAATGTACTCGATAAGGCGGCCAAGACGGGCCATCCCCATCGCCACCAGAAAGAGGCCGGAGATGAGCGTCGCCATCAACAGACCACCAACCCCGAACTGCTGGGCGACCGGGTAGAGGATCACTACAAAGGCAGCGGTCGGGCCGGAGATGGAGTAACGGGAGCCACCGGTCACGGCGATCACGATACCGGCGATGATGGCGGTATAGAGACCGTGTTGCGGCGGTACACCGCTGGCGATGGCCAGCGCCATGGCGAGCGGGATGGCGATGATGCCCACCGTCACACCGGCGATAAGATCACGGCCGAAGCGGGCCATGCTGTAGGGTTCATCAATACAGGACTGGCGTAAGGCTATGGCGAGCTTCACGCTATTTAAAGAGGCTTGCTTGTGCATGTATATCGTAATACCAGAAGAGGGAGATAAAGGCCGGAGAGATCCGGCGCCCGATCATCATCAAGGGCCGGCAGGGCTGTCGACGCGGCGATGGTATCCTGCGTAACCTTACTCCAGACCGGCCATTTTTTCGATGGGCAGGATCAATGAAACGCGCGCTCACCCATTATTTGGCCTATTTGCCGCCAAATCGCCGATCTTGACTCCAGCTATCCCCCTTTTAGCCACAAAGATTACCATTTGAGACTCATCGGGTTGCCAGCACGTTCGCGACATCATGCTGGCATCATCAGGTTGATGCGAACCGAGCCAATAACCCCTGCGCCGGTTGGGGGCGTAATGGCAAGGGACTGATTGTGCTGAAAATAAACCGCAAAGCGCAACTTTTGGGCAAACAGTCCGAAAATCCGGTTTTCAGGAAATTCGCGGGTTGACACCCGCCGCCCTGGTCATTAATATTCGTCCCGTCTTAACGAGACAGGCAATTCCTCCTTAGTTCAGTCGGTAGAACGGCGGACTGTTAATCCGTATGTCACTGGTTCAAGTCCAGTAGGAGGAGCCACTTTTCCCTCGTAGTTCAGTCGGTAGAACGGCGGACTGTTAATCCGTATGTCACAGGTTCAAGTCCTGTCTTCGGATTGCGAAAAGAGCCCAGTTTTATAACTGGGCTTTTTCGTATCTGTCTCTCCATTGTTTCAAGCTGATCCCGCTATCCCGCGCCGCATACACTCCCACATTCCCCTCGCAGTGAACGATCCACTCTCCCTGTTTTCGCTCAACTCAAATTCGACTAACGATGACTCCGGTCCCTATCCGGTCAGCTCAGCAGGTGAATGGGTCATGATCTAGCCCAAACCAGAAATCATCCCCTCCCCTGACGTAAATCCCCCCAGAAACCCCCTCGGTCACAGCTTCCGGTCTTTCGACTGGGGAACCATGGGGATGGTCAGACCGGAGCAAGTGGCTCTGGCGTGGAGATAACACAGATTGGAAGATGGAGGCGATCACGAAGAGCAAGGGAAGAGGACTTGTTAGTGGGCAAGACCGGAGCAGCTCTGGGGCATATCCGGTCTTTGTGGCTGTAGCTAAGTTTGCCAGGAGTTGTGCAAAGTCGCGTCGATGCCGACGAGGGGGAGCGTCACGTCGACACGACCGTCGGCAGAGCCATCTTCACACGAAAAAAAGCCGCTATCTAAGCGGCTGTTCCGTAAAGATGACTACTGGTACGGGCAAATGTCAGGGTAATCAATCTATGTCTGTGAATCGATTACACTAAAATAATGCCATAAAACTTGATCTTTACAATTACCTATTGCATTAATTATTTTTAAATTACGTATATTTGTCTTTCAGTATTAGCTTGCTGAACAAATAGGATTCACAGTGTAAATTGTCTGTTCCGCCGCCATTGCACCCCCAGTTGCGAAGTCAATAGGTATTGTAAATATACCAAAATCAATAAAAATACCTAACAAACTGGTGCCATCAAAACGCCAATCAGTATGAACTGTTCCGGTTGAACACTCAGGAGCCTTAGCTTCAAGAATCGTCTTCTTACCACGTTTTTGGTTAAACATGACGGTATCTTTACCCATCTTCATCCCATCGACATAAAGGGTTGCATCAGGGTTAGCAGAACGCACAGTGATATTGTCACTTGTACCATTAATGATACCGGCGCAACCAGATAAACCCAAGCACGTGGCAAAACTCAAAGCAATCGCAGACTTACTCATCATCTCTCACTATTTAAAGCAAATGAAATTAATAAAGATATCACTTTACATGTGAGAACTAGATACATCAATACGAGTTGGTTATTTTAGTTTATAAACACTCAATATAATCGATACAAAAAACAAAGAAATCAATCATTGATTAAGCGTGCATTCAGCTTTGTAAGTAACCACACAACAATATTTACAACATTCAATAAACGGCTTACTTCGCCAACATTTCAATCCTGATATTTTCACAATCCCTATCTGGCACAAGCGTCCGCTCTTTAGGCGGAAAAACATGAGGATGCTCAGACCGGAGCAAGTAACTCTGGCGTGGAGATAACGCAGATTGAAGATGGAGAAGCTCACCAGAAACAAGGGTCGAGGAATGGTTAGCGGGTAAGACCGGAGCAGCTCTGGGGCATATCCAGTCGCTTGGGCTGTAGCTGAGTTTGCCAGGAGTTGTGCAAAGGTCGCGTCGGTGCCGACGAGGTGACGGGTCGTCACGCCGACGTGATCGTCGGTAAAACCGATCTTTTCGCCTCGAGTCTTGACCGCTTTACCTAACCTAAGGCAACATCACCACATTGATTTCAAATGAACCCATTATTGCAGAGGAATTAATATGAGAAGTATGTTCCCTGGGTATTTCAGCCCGACAGACATCCATTTTGAAAAACATTGGAAAGAATCAATATTTGTAATGGATGCTAACGTATTACTAAATTTATATCGATATTCAGATGCCACTAAAGACGAACTAAAAAATGCATTGACATCTCTTGATGGGAGAGTTTTCATACCACATCAAGCTGCCTCTGAGTTTTTGAGAAATAGGTTGACGGTCACATCTGAGCAATCAAAAGAGTATGCATCTGCGATAAAAACAATTAATGAACTTGTAAAGAAGATATCAAGTAAAGATAGACACCCATTTATTAGTGACAAGCAACTAAATGAACTAAATGATTTATCTTCTCAGATAATAGAAAGTTTAAATGAACAACAAAATGCATTACTAAATAAATTATCAAACGATGAGATCTTAGACTTTGTTGAAACAGTCTTCGAAGGAAAAACAGGCACTCCTTTCGATAAGGGTAAACTTGACGATATCATCGCTGATGGTGCGAAAAGATATGAAGCTAAGATCCCCCCTGGTTACAAGGATGCAAACAAAGACTCCACAGATATTCCGACTAGAAAATATGGAGATCTAATCGTATGGCTTCAAACATTAGAATATGCAAAGGAAAAAAACAGCTCAATTGTATTTATTACTGATGATAAAAAAGAAGATTGGTGGCTGGAGCAATCAGGTAGAACAATTGGTCCCAGACCAGAACTGATCGAAGAGTTTATAAGAGAAACAAAAAAAGACTTTTGGATGTACACCGTTAGTAAGTTTATACAAGAGACTGCCAGAATAAATCAAAAAGAACTCAATCCTGATATTATGGATGAAATCATAAAGGTTAGTGAAATGACAAAGGAGACAAACAATGCTGTCTCCCATCATAATAAAAAACCTATCTCTCCATCTATTCTAGTGTCACAAGAAATCAGCATGGCTGATGAAAATGAAAATACAGGGATAATAGTTGTTACGCTTGAGCGCCCGATGCGATATGCAACCGGAAGTGGAAAGTTCAGACCACAACTTTGCAACGTACCGGATTTGGAGGTCAAGCTGGTGGAAGGGCCAGAAAATTCGAATGGACTAACCGATATCAATTATAGTTACGGTTGTGGTACGAATAAGAATTTCAACGTGCATCTGAAAGCTAAAAGTGGAGAATTAGCGACAGGGGACTATGTTTTCCAGTATAGAGCAATTGTTGATGACATTGATGAAGACTTAGAACCTCAGGAATAATACAACACAAAAAACAGCCCTCTCTGTATCTGCTCGCTTTTCAAACACATATTAAAACCATGTTCATCCAGAACATCAGGCCCTGAGCTAACCGCTCAGGGCCTTTTTCATATCCACGATCCAAAGGACAGAACATGTTTATCCACCAAATTTTACGTAAACAAGTCGCCGCGATCAGTATCAAGCCAATGAGAGACGGCAGTATCGATTTCACGGTAAAGGGCAGCACCAAGGGAGCAATCAAAGGCGCTATCACCGGAGCTGGCATCGGTGCCAAAGGCGGTATCCCTGGAGCCGTCGCAGGCACCATCATCGGCGGCACTATCGGCTACATCACTGGGCCAGCGGACTGAGGGAGCAGCTATGGATGAGTTCATTCAAGAAGGGAGATACGCATCTCACGAAACGCTCAAGGGGTATGCCTACAGCTGGAAAACACTGAGCTTACTGATGCAGGAGGTCATTACAAACGGTATGTATGTTCCTGAGTTCCTGCCAGATGAAAATCAGCCTGTGCTGCTGGTCGTGATCAAAGAGGCGACCGTCCTCAAGGCCAAGTCCCTGCACAGCGAAGCACCTGAAGTATTGATTTCGATAGCATCCCACACAGGCGAGTCAGTCCGAGATGACGACAACGGTTACTACGCCGACTACTGGCGGTTAGCTGCGGGAACTATCAAGCTGATCGACTGTGCTGAAGATGCCGTGTTCTGGCTGCCCCTCCCCGCTGTCGAAGCATGGGAGTCATATCGCTTCTCTGGCTACGGCTCACCGTTTGATGCCTTGTCTGCCCCACTTCCTGTATTTCAGCATCTGGCCTTTGCTCTCAAGCCAGATCAAACCTCGCCTGATTTGGGCACCACTATCTACCTGAAATCCACTATCTGACGATCTCGAAGGACCCTAAGCATGAACACCAAAACCGATAAGCAAGCAGCCAAACAGCAAGTAAATACTAATGCCACAGCCAAGTTTGATGGCATACAAGCATCACCAGCCAAGGTGGTCTTGGTCAGTGGCGTAGCCACCCTCCTTTCGCCAGGCTCTACAACTACCGTGGGCTATGAGATTGGCCATGAACCCGAACAATCTGAACTGTTGATCCGTCTGACGGGCAGCAGCGGCGGAGGTCTCTGTTCCAAGGAATGGTTCGGTCTGGCGCAAGTTGTCGATCTGCTAAACGAGCAACAGCCGGATAAGGCATTTACCTCAGGCCTGTTCAAGGTGATCTGGCACTTCAAAGGCAGTAGCAATAACGCGGGGTTCCTGGCTGCCGTGCTGCGCCATCTGGAGTTGACCAAGGCAGCACCGGACGTCCGGTTCGGCCATCTGATCACGGGCAAGCATACCGAGTGGTTCGATAGCCTGAAGGCCAAACTCCCAGAAGCGACCAACGCAGTCCAGTAACCGTTCCAGCCTCCTACTCTCCCCTACCCCTTTTACTCAATCTCAACGAGAACCAAGATATGAAACCTACCCTCGTTATCACGGGCTTGCCTGTGAGGATAAGTCACGACCTGCAAACGCTACTGGAGCAGGCCATCAGCTCGGCGCTGGAGGATTTCCCTGATGAAATCCCAGATGGTCCAACACCCGCAGCCCTGACCCTCAACTATCGAGACCCAGACTACAGTGCCACCACAGGTGGTTATCACCCTGTCGAGATCCGCCTAGAACGCTGGGATGACGGCTGGCATCTGTGCTATGTCACTGACTTTGCCTATGTGGGCCAAGGCTGGTGCACTGAGTTGGCCAAGGAGTTGGATTTCGATTTCAGCATGGGTGAGTACACCCATTCGTTGATGGGGAAAATGTCACTGGCAGAGGTACATGAGTGGTTTGAGCTCTGGCAGCTTAACTTTTGCTGCTATGCCCAGATGGATGTATTCACCCTGACGGTGACACCTGACTGATCCAGTTCAGGCAAAAAGCTGAAAAGTCGCGTCGGTGGCGACGGAGCGTCGGGAACCGTTTAGGTCAATTCGTCAGCTCGTCGCCACCGACAGCAAATCTCTACGCTTGGCGAATTTTCCCGCCCAGAAGACCGGATATCGACCGGAAGTAAGCCAAGCCCTGTTCCACTTCTGGCCTGAGACCAGCATTAGGCTCAGCCAATCCCCAATCTCATCCCGGCAGCACAAGGAATTGACATCCCTGTGCTGTTTTTTCTTGGGCAGACCAACCCTACCCCACTCATCAAATGACAGGAGACTGACGATGGCAAATGCTCCCTCCCGATTTCGCTTCACTCAAAAGGCCATTGAAGCGCTACCACCGAACCCACCCCATGCCAGATCAACAGAAGCCGAATACAGTGACACCCAGATCCCAGGCTTTAAATGTCTGGTGGGCAAAGGGGAAGGTTCCAAGAAATTCCTGCTGCGTTATCTCTGGCAAGGACGTAAACGGGCTATATCCATAGGCCGCTTCCCCGATGTTGACCTGAACACAGCCAGAGAGATCGCCACAGACTATAAACGTCTGCTTTCGCAAGGCATCGACCCCAAGCAACAGAAGGAAGATAAACGGCAGGAACTCACCCTGACCGAGTTGTTTGAGCAGCATTACTTCCCCTATGCCATACACCACAAACGATCATGGCGGGATGATGCACAACGCTTTCGTGACCACCTAAAGCCAGCCTTGGGATCACGACTACTGTCAGAGATAAAGCTTGAGCAAGGCCAGGCCCTACAGACCAACTTGCTGAGCAAAGTAAAACCTGCCACCAACAACCGGATCACCACTTTGCTTAAAGCGATCCTGACTTGGAGCGTTCGAATGGGTTATCTGGAGCAACACCCAATGAGACATCTCAAAAGCCTGACCGAGAACAACCAACGCACCCGCTATCTGGACAAAGGGGAGATCAGACGGCTGTTTATGGCTGCGGATATCGATGAAAACCGTTATGCCGGTCAGTACGTCAAACTGCTGTTGCTCACAGGATTGCGTAAGGATGAATTGAGGCTGGCCAAGTGGGAACACCTCGATCAATCCCAGCTGACCCTGTTCATCCCCCACACCAAGAATGGGAAAAGTCGGATCCTCCACCTCAACCATATGGCTATGCAGATCCTCAAGGAGACCCACCCTATCGAAGGAAACCCCTATCTGTTCCCAGGACAGAAACAGGGCCAGCCGCTCAACAACGTCACCAGACCATTTAACCGGATGCTCAAGCGAGCGAGGATTGAAGGGCCAGTCTGTATCCATACTTGCCGCCACTCAGTCGCAGCCTTGATCGTCTCAAGTGGGGGAACCTTGTATGACGTGCAAGCCCAGTTGGGTCATGCCAGCAGCCAGACCAGCCAACGATATGCCCATCTGCACGCCAGCAGACTGAGGCACACCAGTACCCAAGTGGCCAACTGTGTGGAACAGGCGTTGATACCCAGCAACACGGTCCACTCAACCCTACCCCAACTCAGCCCAAACGGAGGAATTTAGGGGAAAAATGCCGACGGTCGTGACGTGCTGACGGGCAAACTCGACGCCTCGACGCGATCGTCGGCATTCCATCAACTCTCCCGCATTTTCAGATACCAAAGTCCACACTGCTATACCAACTCTGCTTACCGAAACACTCCCCTGTCGTGAAGATCCAAGTCGACACGCCCTGTCGGGCACCTCCGTGACACTTGGATACCTTTGACTACGATGCTCCCCTAGATGGCAGAACACGACACCCTAGCCCAACGCCTCGGCGTGATCCTGACCAAGCTCAACAACGGGCAGCGGTTGGTGATCTCCGAGTTGGCCCACGAGTTCAATGTCTCGGCTCGCACGATCCAGCGAGACCTGAACGTCAGACTGGCTTATCTACCGCTGGAACGTGACGGACAAACCTATTGGCTTGACCCTAGCTATCTAGGGAGAACCACCACTCCCGCCATTTTGAGACTGTGTGAGCAACTGGGGGCCAAAGCTTTGTTCCCGGATGATCACGAAAGTCTGATCAAGCTCTGGCTCAACCCTGCATCAACACCTGTATTCGTCCTTTCCGGCTTTCAACTCGATGAAGATGACAGCCATTACCAATGGCTGAAGCCACTTGCCAAGGCAATCAGCCAACAGCTCAACGTCAGGCTGACATGGGTGGGCGAGCCAGCAGAGCAAGAGATTGAGCCATATCGTCTGGTCAATAAGCGGGGCCGCTGGTACTTGGCAGGGGTAACGGCGGATACGCCATTTATCGAGCCTTTGTCGAGTATCGCCAGCGTCCAACAGATAGATACGCCAGCAACGATCAGCGAGTCACAACAGCACCTTCTTCAACGCCTCATCGAGCAAGAGGCCATCCCTACTCACGAAGTCGTGATCAAGGCAGCTTCGCCTATCGCCCACGAGTTCAAGCTTCGGAACATCCTCCCCGAGCAGGCACTGATCCGAGAGCTGGAGGATGGCAGCGTCTTGCTGGCAAGCCGCGTTTTTAGTGGTTCTCAATTGTTGCCTGTGATAAAAACCTACATTCCCTATTTAGAGGTAGTTTCCCCTAAAGGTATACAGCAATTGGTAAAACGTGACCTCAAAGCCCTACTTAGCCGGATGTGAGCAGATTTTTTCACGCCAATTAATTCACTTCCCGACACCAGCTGTCGGGGGCAATCACCACTATAGATAGCCTAACAAGCAAGGAGAAAAATCATCATGGAGTCCCCTACGATAACTAAACAATCCGACCTTATTTTACGCAGTCATGACGATTATGAAGTTGTCTTCGAACACATTGCTGCCCACCTACAAGCAGAGGGCGGCACCATCAAGGTTGCTGACCGAGCCAAGGGGATACTGGAAGCATCTTGGAAGTACGGTATCAATCCGTTCGGGTTGCGCGTTACCGTGAATTTCAGCTCGCCAGAAGAAGGGATTGTTGAGATATCACTGACAGGCTCTTTCGCTGATGCCATAGATACTTTCGGTACGGCCAAGAAGAAAGCCAAAACGATCGCAGAAGTTATCACATCCCCTATCAATAGGACAATATGGCCGTTACACGAAGAAAAGACTACAGATCACGTCCCTATGCCAATCGAGATACCGATAAATACGCAACAGGTTAATATAACGGCCCCCACAGACCATAACAATGTATCGGTGGCACAACTGAAATCACTATCAAACGCGAAATTCCTTAAATGGTTCCTGTTGTTGAACGGGGGGCTGGTTATTGGCCTTGTGTGGACAGGCCCCGGCGCACTAGCTATACCATTTTTAGGTTTTACTGGTGCATTGCTTTCGCTGATGTTTTGTAAATGGTTGGCTAAACGGGCACATGGAGTCAAAGTTATTGACCATCGTTATCCAGCATCAGACGAGGAAAAAAAGCTATATGAAATGGTCGCTGAGCTGGCAACACGTGCAGGGCTGGACTGTGTACCCGAGGTTGGTGTTTATGACAGTCCAGATATAAATGCATTCGCTACAGGCTCCTCCCCCAGTAATGCACTTGTTGCCTTTAGCTCCAGCCTTTTGAATAAAATGGATCGAGAACAGATACAGGCTGTCGCAGCGCATGAAATTGCTCATATAGCCAACCGAGACATGTTAGGGACTGTTCTTTTACAGGGAGTTATCAATAGCATTGTTTTAATAGCTACCCTACCGCTTAACATATTACGTGTACTGAATATTTTTGGTGATAGCTTCAGCTGGGTTGTTGAATTTACGTTATGGCTAATTAAAACGATAGCGGCTCTTGTACTGACCCTTCTGGGTAGTTTAGTTGTGAAGGCGTTCTCAAGATCACGAGAATATCGGGCTGATGCTTTTGCGGCAGTACTTTTGGGTAAAGGCCCCATGATGAATGCGCTGAAGTCACTCGCAAATGACACATCCAAGATACCTCTTGAACAGAGTGCTTATGCAACGTTCAAAATATCAGGCCGACTCGGCTTCTCAGAAATATTTTCAACACATCCACCAATAAGCAAACGACTTGCCGCACTTGACGATGGGACCTATATCCCTGCGACTGACAATATAACTAAACTCACAGTTAGTGACTCAACACAACCACAAGTACAGGAAGTTCAGGAAGTTCAGGAAGTTCAGACGACTACGATTGACCAAGTTCATCATCGTGGCAAGCGAAAATCTGTTATGGCCCTGATGATGCTTTTCGGTGGCGGCTTGGGGTTACATAAATTTTACGCTGGAAACTGGGGCTGGGGTCTTATCTATCTCGCTGGCTGCATAACTTGGATTCCTGTTTTTCTATCTCTTATCGAGTTTATTCGGGTGCTTTGCCTGACTCAAGAAGATTTCGACAAACGTTACAACCTTCAAAAAATTAAAGCATTTCAATGGATTTGGTAATTATTATTTGTTTTTACAATGGAGCTATTATGTTTAGAAAAACTGCTTGTTCGATTTTAGTCATGACGTTATCTGGCTGCGTTTCCAATGGAGATGATTTGGGTTCTGCCTTGAAC
Source organism: Aeromonas sp. 96A (assembly GCF_051919165.1). Lineage (NCBI taxonomy): Bacteria > Pseudomonadati > Pseudomonadota > Gammaproteobacteria > Aeromonadales > Aeromonadaceae > Aeromonas > Aeromonas sp. 96A. The sequence goes on from NZ_JBQBFE010000001.1 coordinate 852,810, forward strand.
AAGGTCGTAGATGATGCACTTGCGCCGCTCGATAACATTGCCGCTGGACTTGATCCCAACGCGACTCAAGAAACTTCGATGCCAGCGCAAAAGGAAAAATGGACACCCACCGAGAAAAATTGTGAGGCTATCAAAAATAGTGCTGGAATACATGTTAGAGCAAAGCAACAACAGTGCTTATCAATGTTACAAGGCAAGGCTGTAGATGAAACCCAGTCACTTGCAAAAGCGCTTACCCCAAGAAATGCCCCTTATATCACTAATATTGGCACGCCACTAGCCGACGAGGGTAGAGATGAAATTTTGCACTCTAATTCTGGAGCCATCAAGCGCCACGTGCTCGTAAATAGACGAGTGGAGCTTACTGAAGCTGGATTTTCGTTAGATTATAAACCCGTCAATTTCCCTGATATTGCTATGGGTGAATATCAGCTGGTGAGATCAAATGAATGTTCTTCAGGGTATGGAATGATGCAGGCTCTTTGGGTCAATACAAAATCAGGAAATCCTGGTGCAGCAAAGGTCCATTGTTTTCCAACCTCTGGTTCATCTGAGCTTCTTAACGTAAAGAATGACATGAATCGAGCGCTTTATAGTAATGCAAAAGGATTTCGAGTGCTGACAATCAATGGTGAGCTACTAAACAATAAGGCTTATGTTGATGTATTCATGTCTGAACTCCAACAAATCAACTGATATATAAATTTATTTAAATTAAATGGATATAACGTAGTGAAGGGTATGTTCGATGAAACATTTTAATAAAATTTTATTAGCCGCCTCTCTATCTTTATTGATAACCCCTGCTGCTCAAGCCGGATGGTTCAGCAAACTGGACGAGCAGACCGTAAAAGGAGGAGAGCTGGAAAGCTGCCCAGGCGTGACCTTGGAACAGCAGGCCGATAGCTTCTTTAAGGATCCCGAGTGGTCGGCAGGCAAAGCCGCTGATGGCCGCAAGTTGGTCAACGTGAGTGGCACGTTCACATATGGAGATAGACCTGTTCGTGGCCTGCTCCAGATGTGGATCCAAGGTGAAGAGTTCAGCGTGGAAGCCTTAGAGATAAACGGCCAGCCACAATCTGACCTCATGATCGATGCACTGCTAGATAAGATGTGCGAAGCAGCCAAAGAAGAAGCCGCCCCCCAAACAGCTCTACATGGGAAACAGCCCCTCCCCTTCATCGGCAAGCGTAGCTTTAACTTTGCAGGTGGAAGTGGCACAGAGCGATACATCACGATTCAACAGAACGGCCAGACGGTGATCGAAAGCTGTGGGGCATCCCTGATGGACGACAATGGCAACTTCCAGGAGCCAAGCTGCTCGGTGGATTGGAAAGGCCCGTTCGCCATCCCCCTCAAGACAAGCTCAGCTATGTATCGGGTCGACAAGGAGCGGATCTATCAGATTGAGCCAGACGGCAGCCCAGCCCGAGACTGTATGGCATCCAGAGAGGATTGCAGCGTCAGTTTGTATGAGTAGTGCTAGGTTAGTGACAGAGGCGGGAGAGATCCCGCCTTTTTTTCGGTCAGTACCTACCAAAAGAGTAAAAATCGCGACGGTGGTGTCGGCTCGACGGGGAGGGTACGCCGCGTCGTCACTTCGACGAAATTTGCGCGTTACTCTCACTGAACGACCTAGCAGTTCAGATATCTAGCCATCCTATTAGATATTGAATGCATGTCCACATATCTCATCTCAACCTTGCCTACATGTCCTCTTTGACAAGTAGGTACACTCAATAGTCGCAACAAATCAGTTACATTTGAACAAAAAACACCCATTCAAATAAATAGTGGAAAATATTTCAATCCGAATTACTTGGCCAATTTTATATAATTTCTGAAAATGGCCGAGACTAACCGCTTGTACATTTCATTTACATCCTCCTCTCTCTATTGACCACCCGTAATCAAAAATTCTAATATTGCCCCTGTCGCCACAGACAAATCAGAAATGATATAACCCAGAACAGGAGAATATAAATGCATTCAATGCTTAGTAAGTTATCTTGCGCGATAATAAACCCAATAGTCCAAACTCAATCATATTTATCAAGAATGCCAAGGGATGGAACAAACATTCTTGTTTGTGCAGATCAAACCGTGTATTTACAGTGTGTAAAGATAAAAACATCAACAGGAGACCGCATCTGCGCAATAAACACAGGCCTCACGAGCAATATTGATGAGCGAAATTTGAAGGTATATGCTCTAACTTCGTGTCGTTCAGAATATGGCAATGCTTTCCTCATTCTCACCAATGCTATTTCAGATGATGGATATAGCTCAGCAAAGCGAGAGTTACTTCGCTCTAAAGAAGCCGCAACTTACACTATTAGACGTACAGAAAATGCATATGAATTCATAGCTTCACAGAAACAAATTGAACACGTCTCATCGGAAGAGTTTGATCGCCTGCTAGAGCTTTTTTTTGACGATTCCGTTATTTCTACCGAGGATCACCCCGTGTATAAAACGCTGATTAGTGAGGATATAAGCAAAACCATTTCTACTCATGACCTCCCTATCACTGTAATGCCAAACATAGCATGTAGAGACAATGCCCTTGATATCGACTTTTCTGATATTGATATTATCAGCATCTGATGAGTAACCATGAAGAACTGGCACTTTTAAATAAAAAATTACTCGAAAACAATATTAATACTATATCAGCACAATTGACTGGGATACCTCAATCATGGCAGTGCCGATTACCTCACCACATAATAAACTCGGTCGTTCTCTCTTATCTAGAGATGCATAAAGCAATGTATCGACGAGGCGTTGAAATATTACCAAATATCCATCCATTTCTGTCCGGGGGGAATTTACCCCCCGATGGTGAGGCTATAGTAATGGCACTGTATAGTATGAGAAGTGTATCGAACACGATTCACCACAAATCCGAACCACTGGCAACTAACACAGGTAGGGATTCAATCCGTGGCCCTAGCATAACTAGTATCAAGAAAGTTATGTGGCAATATTTGTTGGCACCAGCTCCAGGATTTGCTTACATCTTGCTTGATTATAGTAGTCAAGAGCCAGCAATTGCTGCCTGCCTTGCCAATGATCTAAAGCTACAGAGTGCGGCCCAGGAAGGTAAATTCTACCTTCATATTCTTAGCCATTCTAACCTTGCTGACTTAGACGACAAAACCTCAAAACAACATGCGCTTACATATTTATACGGACAACGCCCCGAAAGTTTTGCAAAAGAACACCACATTCCATTGATGCTAGTTCAACGTCGTTGGGAAGCTCTGCGCGAGGTGTTTCATCAGGTTGATACAGAACTCAACCGCCGTTCTCAGCAGGCTTTTCAAAATGGCTTCGTCCGCAGCCTTGACTGGGCTGCATGGGTCCCTCCCCTGAGCAATCCTCTTGCTGTCCGCAACTGGCCTGTTCAGGCAGCTGGTGCAGACATCATGCGTCGTGCAGTCATCGGCCTAGCAAAAGAGGGGATAGATTTACGCTTGACCATACATGATGCATTTCTCATTCGTGTACCTATTGCGAAACAAGATCAGCAGGTTGCGAAAGCTATCGAGGTTCTCAAGCAAGCCAGTGCCATGGTGCTGGATGGCTTCAAACTGAATGTGAAAGTTGATGGGATTTACGACGGGCAGGTTTCTGGGGAGATGATGTGATGTCTAAGAATTTTGATGCGGTGAAATTCGCCGAGATGTTCAAAGACCGTGTTGAACTCAAAAAGAGCGCCTCCGGCCAAATATTTATCACTTTAAAAACCCAGAGGGGAATCTGCCATCCACTTCACTCAGATAGGGTCAAACGAGAGCTGCGTAGCTTTGCCAAGTTGCGAGCTGAGCGACTAAGTGAAAGCCGACTCAAAGACGTGCTCGACGAGCTGGACTCCCTTGCATATGAGGAGGGAGAACTTGTGGTATCTCACTATCGTTTTTCCCCCTATGCAAATGGCTACATTTATCATCTCGGGGAAAATCGTTTCCTACAAGTTACAGATGGTGCTGTGTCTAACATCACGGATTTACCTAGCGGGATCTACTTCACGGAAAGCAGTACTATGCTATCCGCCCCAGAGCCTGAACAGAAGGTAGACGTTAAGGCCCTCTTAAGGTGGTTCAACTGTTCCGATGCGGAAAAATTACTGTTGTTAGCATGGCTGACGTACACAGTGGCAACGCCGAAAGCGGCCCAGTTGCCGTACCCCATTCTGACAATCAGGGCTCCCGCTGGTTCTGGCAAGACATTCATGTGCAGTAAGTTGATCAGACAGTTGGTTGACCCGAGTTCAGTTGCGAGTCAAACGATGCCTAAAAGTATCAAGGATATCGCGATCTCGGCCCAACTAAACCATGTCCTCATCTACGATAACCTCCGGTTTGTTCGGCGAGAGCTTAGCGATGATCTATGTTTGGTCTCGACTGGCGGCTCCGTTGCAGGCAGGAAACTCTACACCGACGGGCAGGAATTCAGCCTGGAGCTACGGTGCGCTCTTGTATTAAATGGTATTCATGTATTCGTAACAGAAAGTGATCTTGTTAGCCGATGCGTCAATATCAGCCTTCACCCCATAGGAGACGGACAGAGACAATCCGAAGCTGATCTAGGGGCTAAGTTTGAAGCCGAGTTGCCGTCACTTATCTACACCCTACATATCCTCGCGGCTAGAGTGCTAGCCGCGACAGGCTCCGTGAAGGTCAGCTACAAAAGCAGAATGGCAGATTTCTCATGTTGGGTGGCTGGTCTGGAGGCAGTGCTCAAGTTACCTCAGGGCGCTCTCCAGCAGGCGTACAAAACCAACGTTGAACAGGCGAAAGTAGCTGGTGTTGTGGACGACTCTCTCTTTGTGGCTTTGACCACGTTCGCGAAGCGCTACTCCAGGAGCAATCCTTGGCACGGTACTCCCCATGAGTTGCTCAGCGCTTTGGAAGCCCAGACATCTGTTAGTCTTGGTTCAGATATGCCCCGCAACGCGGCAGCGATGTCTCGAAAGCTACCAATGATTCATGACGCTCTCGCCAGCAACGGAGTGCATGTCATCCGTGGACGGGCCACTGATCGGTACTACAACGTCTGGTTTGAGCCAAAAACGAGTCAAAGTCGTGACGATGGCGTCGAGGTGACGGAACATCCTGCAGTCCCGTCGAGTTCGTCCCCACACGTCGATGCTACCCATGCAAGTGACTTTGACAACGCAGAGGAGTTGCTCGGATGAGTATGCAACCGACAGACTGTTTGCGAGATATTCTTGCCAAACTGCAGACGACCCAAGACGTTAAGCCCAAGAAGCACCCCGCAGTGATACTGGCAGAGAAAATCGAGGTCCGTCTGTTCGCCAAGAACAAACTCAAGCAGAACAAGACTACCTACCCCACTGATGAGCTCTGGGACTTGTTCAGGATCTTATTCATCAACCATTTCGGCCCCTGTGAGGAAGCGCGGCTGAAAGCCTGGACTTACAGCCTCAAGTGCAGGGGGCGAGTGCAGGTGCTTAATGCCTTGTACGAGCTCCTAGAGGAACGCTACCCCGAAGTGAAGTTTGAGCGTAGGGAAGCAAAACCTAAGCGGAAGTAGTAACAACACTTGCCCCTGCGTAACAGCTGGGGCATTTTTACTTTATGGCATTCACGACATCCTAGTTCAGGTCCCTATCCGGATCACCTAGCAGTTTTTGTCGTGTCCTCTATCACTTATCCATCCAGTAATATCTATCTCTTGGAGCAACAATTCTCCGGACGATATCCGGTCAGACAGGATGACAGATGGCTACAAAATCTCGACGGACGCGACGGCTCGGCGGTTATCCCAATCCGTTGATAAATGAATGAAGTCCAGTAGGAAGGTGCAGAAATGGCAAGCTGAGCTCAATTTTTAGACGAAACAAGTAAAAACTTACTTCTGCATGTCTTTCTGATTGACTTTTATTAGATAGATTACTATTATCCGGTCCGTCTTAACGAGACAGGCAATTCCTCCTTTGTTCAGTCGGTAGAACGGCGAACATCCAATCCGTAGATAACGGGTTAAAGTCCTTAGGAGGAGCCACTTTTCCCTCGTAGTTCAGTCGGTAGAACGGCGGACTGTTAATCCGTATGTCACAGGTTCAAGTCCTGTCGAGGGAGCCAAATTCTAAAGCCCAGCCTTTTGGCTGGGCTTTTTCGTATCTGCTGTTCGCCTCCTTCCCTGTCACGCGCGCCCTTCAAATGCCCTCTGTCATAACGCCTCTTACCTGCATGTGATGACCAACCTGCATACAGCTTGAATTGTCTATTGAGCGCCATCCCATAAACAAAGAGCTGGATTGACCAGCCCCTTTGTATGCACCTCATCTCACTGCCGGATGCCGGGATCAGAAACGGTAGAGCAGACCTGTGGTGAGGCTGGTGGCGCGAATATCGTAAAAGTCGATCCCGGAGTTTGCCGTGGCGTAGCTGGCGCTCAGGAGTGCAGAGAGCGGCGCAATGCCAAACAGCTGGTGCCAGAAGAGGGTGGCATCGATGGCCATGTCGCGACTGTCGGCATGCTGGCCAAACAGCGGGTTGGCCTCATCATAGTCCCGCTTGCCCAGATAGAGGTTGCTGACAAATGACCAGCGGGGCGAGGTTTTGGCGTACGTAAGCTGCAACCCCTTGCTCACATAAGACTCGGCACTGCCCGCCAGACCAGCCTTCTCATAGCGCAATGCTGGCTCGAGGAACTGATCGTCTGCCAGCAAGAACTGGTAGGAGAGCTCGGCGGAGTTGACCCGGCCATTGCGATCCAGCATCCCCATCACCGCACGACCATATTGCTCGCCGCTGGACTCCCCATTCACCTTGACGTCGCGGCTGGTGACGCTGCCACTGATCGCACTGCCCCAGATGTTGTCCCACGCCAGACGGGCGCCGTGGGATCGCACATCACTTTCCTGACGTGCCACACCCACCGCAAAGGGATCGCGCCAGACCTTGACCGGGGTGGCATTGAACACCAGCGAACCGGCCACGATCCCCTTATCCCCCAGCTGCTGGCGCAGCCCGAACTGCTGGGTACCGTCGCCGCGAATGGCATCCTGAATGAGGTTGCCCAAAAACAGCTGGCTACCGGTGGAGGCAAAGGTGTAGCGAAGATCCCCGTTGATCACCGGATCAAGGTGGCGCTGCTGCGCCGCAGCACCCAAAGTGTCAATCCGCTCGCGACCTGCACTCCCCGTGGCCAAATTGGACTTGGTCTCGCCAACGCTGGCCCCCGCCAGTACACTGCCGGAAAAGCCAGATTCCCCAGGAATGGCTCCCAGAGCTTGTGCCTGAACCCCGCTTGCAACCAGCATCCCCATACTCAACAGCAGACCAATACGCATCGCAACACTCCTGGCAAGCGGCCACTCTCGGTGGACCGAGCCTGATAAATAGGAGGGAGGCAGTCGCCCCCCAGAATTGAGAAGCGGCATGTTACGGCAGGGAAAAATCACAAATAAGACAGCGGGATGCGGTTTTATTTTTATGATGGCTTTTTATTTTTTTATAGGCGCAAGCAGGGGGCGACCCGACATAATGAGCCCCCACTGCCTTGCAACGCTGCGGGCTGCTCGCGCCATACTCACTCTATTTACCCCTGTACCCAACATCGGAGTTCTCATGCGTCGATTCAATTTCATGCTCAATGGCAGCAGATTGATGATGTTCCCCTTCTACATTGGCATTCTCATCTGCGTGGTATTGCTGATGGTGAAGTTTGCTATGCAGCTCTATCAGCTTTCTGTAAACATTTTCGAGATCCCCTATCTGGACCTCATTACCGGCGTGCTGACCCTGGTGGACTTTATACTGGTGGCCCAGATGCTGATCCTGGTTGCTATCTGTGGCTATGTGCAATTTATCCAGACGGAAGAGCAGCGCGCCTCCCTTAGCAGCAACTGGCTTAGCAAGATCAACTTTGCCTCCCTCAAGCTCATTGTCATCAACTCGCTGGTGACCATCGCCGGAGTGGAGGTGCTCAAAGCCTTCCTCGAAGATGGCATCATCAATGAAGTCGATATGAAGTGGTCCGTGGTGGTGTTTCTCGCCTTCTCGCTGGCCGCGCTCATCTATGCGGTGACCGAGCGGATGGCGGAGCATAAATAGTCGAGCCGGATCACTGTGCTTGTTCAGCCTTGATTCACTTGCAATACAATTGATAACACTTTTCATTACTCTTACTGCGTTATAAACTTGCTCCCCCCGGGCTGCCCCGCCCGGGTGCTGGAGCCTTTATGACAAGCCTTTCTCTCTCACCCCGACAATTCTGGCAGTGGCTGGCCTACCACCATCAGGCCGCCGAGGGCACCCTCTATCTGATGTTCTTCTCCGGCCTGCTGCTGTGGGAACCGCTGACCCCGCTCTGGTCGCTGGCACGCTGGAATCTGTTTTTCCATGTGATGCTCTCGCTCACCCTGTTCCCGCTGCTGTTTGGCGCCTTCTGGCTCTCCCATCGCAGCTTGTTGAATCGCAGCAACAAACCTTTTTTGCGCACCACGGGGCGGATTATCGAAGCCCTGCTGCTGATCTGTCTGGCCAGCGGCCTGCTGCTGGTGCTGCACGGCACCCCGGGCGATGCCATGGGCAACCTCGCCAGCTGGGCCCACTGGCTGAGCGCATTGGCGTTAACTCCTCTGGTGCTGCGCCACGCCTGGCGCTGGACCATCTTGAAATGGCGCTCCTGATCTTATGTTGAAGTTGTTGTTATCCCTGATGTTGACCGCTCTGCTGCTGGGGACCGCCTCGGCCCAGGAGATGGGCACCGCCATGATTGCCTATGACGAGGGGAACGCCCCGCGCCTCGTCACCGCCAACCTGAGCGCAGGTTCCGTCACCCTGCTTGAGCGCGATAGCGGCGAGCGGCTCAAAGAGGTGCAGCTGGGAGGCGATCTGCGCCAGCTTGCCCGCGCCGATGATGGCACTCTGCTGGTCACCGACTACAGCGGTGATCGCCTGTTGCTGCTGGATGATGATCTCGATCTGGAAAAGACGATCCCCACCGGCCACCGCCCCTATGGAGTCATCTTCGATGCCAAGCGGCAGTGGTTCTGGGTCACGTTGTTCGAACCCGCTCGTCTGCAGGCTTACGACAGCGCCGGCAACCTCAAGCTGGATGCAGAAACCGCCGAGACCCCGCGCGGGCTGGCCTTGACCGACGACGATCGCCTGCTGCTGACCCACGCCATGACCGGCCAGCTCGCCATCTATGATCTAGCCAAGCTTGGCCACAGCGCCAAGGGCTCTTCGCTTCCCAAGCCCAAGCTCATCACCCTGACCGAGACCCATAGCGACACGCCGAGCGACTCTCAGGGATTGCCGCGCCTGCTCGATGGCATCGCCCTCTCCCCCGATGGCAGCGAGGCCTGGCTGCCCCATGTGCTGTGGAGCTTCAGCCACCCCTTCCAGTTTCAGAGCACCGTCTTTCCGGCCGTCTCCATCATCGATCTCGATGAGGAGAAAGAGCGGGTCGATGAAAGAAAACAGCTCTTTTTGCAGATCAACCTGCCAAGCGTCGGCAACCGCAGCCAGATCGTCTCCAACCCCTTTGCTGCGCGCTTCGCCGCCGACGGAAAACGGGTCTATCTGACGCTGGCGGGCTCGGAAGATCTGCTGGTGTTTGACCTCTCTCGCAGCGGCAAATCCAACAACAACCGCCACCGCCGCAAGAAGTTTCAGGGGGGCGCCAAAGCGACCCAGCTCTTGCGTCACCTGCCGGGCCAGAATCCGCGGGATCTGCTGATCGACGGTGACCATATTCTGGTGCACAACGCCATGGGGCAGGATCTCACCCGCCTCAATAGCGGCGGCAGCGGCCCGTTTGCCCGGGTCACCGTGGATGTGCCCCACTTTGCCAAGCTGGTAGAGACGGATCCGCGTCCCGAGCCGCTTCAGCGCGGCGAGCGGCTGTTCAACCTAGGTAACACAGCGTCCAACTCACGCTTCCCCATGGCGGGAGACAACTGGATGAGCTGCAACTCCTGCCATCTGGACGGGTTCAACTTCACCAACCGCTATCTGATGGCGGCCCATCGCCAGAAGAGCGGCGACAACGCCATCAACGGCCACGCTAACCTCACCAACATGGTGGCGGGGGATTTTGTCGGCGAATACCTGCGCATGACCCAGCAGACCCAGGGTGGCATGGGGCACGACACCCGCGATGGGGCCGAAGCGGTTGACCCCGCCAAGCCCCAGCCCGAGGTGAAGGCGATGATGGAGGACTTACACGCCTTCGTCACCGCCGATGACAACCTCCCCTATCTCGCCAACTGGCTGCGACTCGATGCTCCGCGCACGGATCCCGCCAAGGCGCCGACTACCCACCCGAAGGAGTGGCTCAACTCCGCCTCCTGCCAGAACTGCCACCAACAGGCCTTCAAGGATTGGAGCGAGAGCAACCACCGGCTGATGGGCAACTCCCACCCCTACTACAAGGTGGTGCAGGCATTGGCCCGCGAAACCGAAGGGGAAGCGTTCGGTCAGTGGTGCCAAGGCTGCCATATGCCCCAGCAGGTGATGACAGGCCAGCTGGATCTGCCCCAGGGCTCCCACATGTTCGAGCAGGGCGGCGCCTCGCTGATTGCAGCCCACAAGGCGGGCGAACCTGTGGTTGAAGAAGGGACTGGCTGCGTACTCTGTCATCGCATCACCAAGGTGGAAGATGCGGGCGGCAACAGCGCCTTTACCGTGAATTTGAAAGACCGTGAGAGCTATGTGTTCGAGGATGCCGCGGGTGGCAGCCTCCAGCACTGGCTGGCCGAGCGGCAGATCAACGCCCGTCCGGCGGCCCACAAAGCCTCCTATCAGAAGGATTTCTACCGCGACGCGGCTCTGTGCAAATCGTGCCACAACGAGTTTGCCCCGGGCACCGGCGCCAATATCGTCAACACCTGGGACGAGTGGGAAAAATCCAGCTTCGCAAACGCGGAGGATCCCGCCAAGCGGCGCACCTGCATCGACTGCCATATGAACCCGGAGCCGGGCAATGGCGGCGCGCCGGTGGCGGGCCAGTCCACCGAAAACGGCACCATGAAAGCGCGGCTCTATCGCCACAACTTTACCGGCGCCCAGCACCAGCTGGTGGGACTGCGCAATCCCGACCTTGAACAAGAGAGCCTGGCGCTCTTGCGCTCCAGCGCGACCCTCTCCGCCCGTATCGAACAGGCTGCCGATAGTCAGCAGCTGGTGGTGCGGGTCGCCAATACCGGCGCGGGCCATGCCCTGCCCACCGGAGTAGCTGATTTTCGTGAACTCTGGCTGGAGCTGACCGTCACCGACGCCAGCGGCAAGCTGGTACTTGCCAGCGGCCAGCCGGTGGATGGCGCTGTCCCAGAAGATGCGCGGCTGTTTCGCAAAGTGTTCGGCGATGCCGAGGGCAAGCCGGTGGGGCTCAAGTTCTGGCGCTACGCCAAGCTCTTGGAAGATACCCGCATTCCGGCAGATGGCTGGCGCGATGAAGCCTGGCCGCTGCCAGCAGATGCCCAAGGGCCCTTCAAGGCCGATATCAAACTCAATTTCCGCACCTACCCCAAGTGGGTCAATGATGCGGTGCGCGCCGCCGAGCCCAGCTTGCCGGAGCCACCCATAGTGCAGCTAAATCGGTTGCAACTTACCTTGCAGCCTCTCCCCGTCACGCCCGCTACGGAGCCTCAATCCTGATGTTTGCAAGTTTTCTGATTACCCTGCGCGAGGGGCTGGAAGCCTTCCTGCTGGTCGGCATCTGCCTCTCCTACCTCGCCAAGCTGGGGGCGAGTCGCTACAACAAGTTCATCTATCTGGGGGTGGGGCTCGGCCTTATCGCTTCCCTTATCGTCGCCTTCCTGTTCCAGGTGGTGGTGAGCCAGTTCGAGAGCGAGCGCTACAACCACCTCTTGATGGCGGGGATCCTCATCTTCGCCACTCTGGTGCTCACCTATATGGCGATCTGGATGCAAAAACAGGCCAAATCCCAGGTGGGGGCCATGACGGCGCGCATCGATGCGGCCATCGATGGCGGCAACCTGTTTGGTCTGGTGCTGCTCGCCTTCCTGGCGGTGATGCGCGAAGGGTTTGAAACCGTGCTCTTCTTCTCCGCCCTGCTCTACTCCGGGCAAGGGGTGGATCTGCAATCGGGCCTGATGGGCGCGCTGGCGGGGCTGCTGGTCTCCATCGCGCTGGTGTGGGGGCTGCTGCGCTCCACCCGCAAGGTGGCGCTGGCACCTTTCTTCCGCTGGACTGGCCTGCTTATCATCATCATCGCCGCAGGTCTGCTATCGTCTGCCGTCAACATGTTGCAGGCGGCGGATATCATCACCTTCTGGACCACGCCGGTGTTCGACATCAGCCACATTCTCGACGATCAGGGGGTATTTGGTACCTTCCTGCGTGCCCTGTTTGGCTACAATGCCTCACCCGCTGGCTTGCAGCTGCTGACCTGGGCCCTCTATCTGGCGATCTTCGTTACCCTCTGGCAGCGCAGCTATCGCCCGCAGGTAAGTGCCGCGACTGGCAAGGGCTGAGCCCGCACGCCCTGTGGCAACAAGGGCACGGGGTAACAACACCATTCGGGAGCCGCGCCTTGGCGCGGTTCCCTTATCTATCAAGCAGTTTCGGAATAGGTCATGAGCGATAACAACAAGAAAAGCATTGCAGTGCTGGGCGCTGGCCCCGCCGGTTTGATGGCGGCCTGGCGCCTGCGCCGCGCCGGTTTTGCAGTCACCCTGTTCGAGCAGGAGCCGGTGGTCGGCGGCATGTGCGCCACCCAGACCTTCAAGGGACGCGATGGGGAGTATCGATTCGACTACGGCGGTCACCGCTTTATCACCAAAAACCCCGAGCTGCTCGCCTTTATCGACGAGCTGATGGGGGATGACCTGCTCCACGCCGAGCGCAAGAGCGTCATCCGCTTTGGTGGGCGCACCTATGACTACCCATTGAACCTGCCCAACCTGCTCAAGACGGCGCCGCTCGCCCTGATGGCCGGTGCGGTGAAAGACTTGCTGCTGTTGCCCTTTAGCAAGAAGCCGGATGATTTTGCCAAGGCGAGCTTTGCCGAGTGGATCCAGAGTCACTTCGGTCGCACCCTCTACCGCCAGTTTTTCGAGGGCTACACCGGCAAGTTGTGGGGCATCAATCCGGACAAGCTCTCCGCCGACTGGGCCGGCCAGCGCATCAGCCTCATCGATCTCAAAGACGTGGCCCGCCGCCTGCTGCCAAGACGCAACGGCAGTATCTCGGTGCGCACCTATGCCCGCAAATACCGCTACCCCAAATATGGCTTCGGCCAGATCTTCACCACCCTGGGGGAGCGGCTGGTAGCAGAGGGCGTTGAGCTGAAAACTGGCGCCACCATCACCCGCCTTGAGCAGGCCGATGGCCGCATCGAACGGGTGTATTGGAAACAAGATGACGTTGAACAGAGCGAACGCTTTGATCAGGTGATCTCCACCCTGCCGCTGCCGCTCACCTGCCAGCATCTGGGCTTGCCGTGCGATCTCCAATACCGGTCGCTTCGCTTCGTCAATATGCCCCTCAAACAGGAGAACCTGTCGGACAACACCTGGCAGTACCTCTCCGACCCCCATATTCTGGCGACCCGTCTGCAGGAGCCGCGCCGCCGCAGCCCCTTTATGGCGCCCCAGGGCCAGACCTCGGTGATGCTGGAGATCCCCTGCAACCCGGGGGATGCCACCTGGCAGGCGCCGCTGGCCGATCTGCGCGGGCGGGTTACCGCCGATCTGGAGAGCCTTGGCGTCGATACCCAGAAACTTGGCGATGAGACCTTCGAGGCCCGCAGCGAATACGCCTATCCGCTGATGGACCTTGGCTATCAGGCGCGCCGCAACGAAGCCATCAAGGCGCTGATGCCGATCACCAACCTCATCATGACCGGCCGTCAGGGGACATTCCGCTACATCTTCACTGACACCGCCATGGAGATGGGGATGATGGCCGCCGACATGGTGATCGACGGGGTGGACAGACGCCACGCCATCTTTAACCATCGCAACGAAAACACCGTGATCGAGACCCAGAGCGTGGCGTGAGGCTTGTCGGTGTCCAACAGGTAGACAGACGCCGCAACACCTTTAACCATCGCAACGAAAATACCGTGATTGAAACCCAGAGCGTGGCCTGAGTGCCGCGCCATTGGCATAAGTAAGGAGAACAGGATGACCATACGCCCGGGTTTACTCGCCCTTACCCTGCTGCTGACACTCTGCGGGCAGGCGCAAGCTTACTCCTACGCCGCCGCCGGCAAGGAGCCACTGATCGACGCCCGCGAGGCACTGCTGGGCGCCGCCACTGGCGGCAAGGATGCCAGCGCCACCTTGAGCGAGATTGCCGAGGAGCTGAGCTATCTGGAACAGCACCACAAGGTGGAGCTGCAAGGGCCGCTGGCCGCCGCCATCAAGGCCAAAGATGCCGCAGCCACCGCCGCCCTGCTCAACCGCGCCTACAAGGCGGAGATCGAGCGCCGCCTCGAAGGGGCCAGCCAGAATCTTGGCGACTACCAGACCGCCAAGGTGCTGGTGGTCAAGAGCAAGCGCTTCCTCGACTTGATCCTCCCATCACTCAATGAAGGGGATCGCAAGGCAGCCGAACAGGCGCTGGCCAAGGTGCTGGATGCCATCGGTAACCCGGGGGTATTCGGGGTAGGTGCCAAGCCCGCCGATGCCGCCGCCTTTAGCGATGCAGAAAAAGCGCTGATGGCCGTGCTGGCGCCGCTTTGATGACCTCTCATCGATGACGACGGCCCCCCTTATCCCCAACCCTTCTCCCGCAAGGGGAGAAGGGGGACGTCTTCACTGCCGATTACGCTTCGCTAATCGAGCCTACTTACTGATCCTGCTGCAACTGGCCTGGCTCGGCTGGCAGCTGGCCTTCCCGGTGGCCCTCGATTCCGACGATGCCCTCAATTTCGCCCACGGGGTGACGCGCTTTAGCGTGCTGGAGTTCTCCCCCCACTTTCCGGGCTACCCCGCCTTTATCTGGCTGGCACGGCTGATCAATCTGCTGGTGGACGACCCGGCCCGCGCGGTGCAGTGGGCAAGTCTGCTCGGTAGCAGTTTGCTGGCGCCGCTCGCTGCCTTGCTGGCGGTGAAGCTATGGCAACGGCCAAGCCTGCTGGCACCCGTCTGGCTGCTGGTATTGGCCCTGCCGCTCACCCCGACGCTGGCGCTCTCCGGCCTTTCGGACGGCTCCGCGCTCGCAGTCTGGCTCGGGACGCTGCTGGCCTTGCAGCAGCGCAGAATTGCACTGGCGGGTCTGCTGCTGGGTCTATTGCTGGCGCTGCGTCCCTCCTATTTTGTGCTGGCGTTGCTGCCCCTGTGGCTGGGGATGGCGCAAAAGGGAACACGCATCAGATTTGTGCTCCCCATCATGCTGGTGGGGCTTATCAGCCTGCTGTTTGTCTGGCAGGCCGATAGCTGGGCCTATTTCAGCGAAGGGCGGCGCTTTACCGACGGCCACTTTACCCTATGGGGCAACACGGCAGCGGCCCACGGCGATCGGCTGCTGAGCTGGGCCCGCACCTTCAACGATCAGCTTACCCCGCTCTGGCCCTTGGCTGTCGGGGCGCTGCTGATGCTGCCGCTTTGGCAACGGTCAAAGGATCACAATGCGACCCCCTCCGTGCTCTGGACGCTCTACTGGCTCGCCCTGCTGCTCTGGACCCTGTTTGGCCAGAACCCGGACAATCCCCGCCATCTGGCCCCCATCACCCTGCTCGGTATCGTGCTGCTGGCAGGCTGGCTGCCACATCGTGGCGAGTGGCTGGTCGCGGTAGCCGGATTGCTGCTGCTCGGCGCGACCTTTAGCCTGCCCCGTCCGCCCGCCATGGTGCAGGCAGCAAGGCTGGCAGAGAAAGCGTGCCCTGCGCTGGTGACCCAGTGGGGGGTAAGATTGCTGCGGGAGACCACGGCACTGCCGGTGACGGACGGCTGGTACAAGGGAGATGCGGCGCTGGCGCTCTCTCAGGGAGCCTGTCGCCTCAGTCGCCGCCCCATCGCCGCGAGCGAGATGCCCAGTGCGGTGCGCCAGCACTGGTTTGCCCCGCGCTTTGCCGCCGAGCCCGGCCTCTGGCTCGCCATACCGGATCCATAGCCGCGACAAAACTGATAGACTGCTTTTTTCGCGCTTTTCAACCCGACGTTTCGCATCAACTGGACACCCTATGCCCCAATCGCCAACAGCTCAGGCTGCCGCCCTCTCCCCCCGTTTCCTGTTTATCCTGCTGGGCGCCCTGGCGGGTCTGACCCCGCTGGCGGTGGATATGTATCTGCCCGCTATTCCGGCCATCGCCCGGGATCTGGCCACCAGCATCGACGGCGCCCAGCTCACCATCAGCGCCTTTTTGGGCGGCTTTGCCATCGGCCAGCTCTTCTACGGCCCGCTGGCCGACAGCTATGGCCGCAAGCCGGTGATCCTGGCGGGGCTGGTGATGTTTGCCATCGCCTCGGTGGGTTGCGCCATGGCAGACTCCCTGCCCGAATTGCTGGCCTATAGGATGTTGCAGGCAGCGGGCGGTGCAGCGGGCTCTGTGGTGGTCAATGCCCTGCTGCGCGATCTGTTCGAGAAGGATGCGTTTTCCCGCGCCATGTCGTTCGTCATTCTGGTGATGACGCTGGCGCCGCTGGTGGCCCCTGTGGTGGGCGGCTATATCAGTGCCCACGCCGACTGGCGGGTCATCTTCTGGCTGCTGGTGGGGATCAGCCTGCTGATCTGTCTGGTGATGCAGTGGAAAATTCAGGAGACCCTGAAACCGGAACATCGCCAACCCCTTAATCTGGGCCAGATCCTCAAGAACTACTGGGGGGTGCTCTCCCATCGCGGCGCCATGGGTTATGTGCTGTGCGGCTCCCTCTCCAGCTCCGGCATGTTCGCTTTCTTAAGCGGCTCCCCTTACGTCTATATCGAGTATTTCAAGGTACCGACCGAGCACTACGGCTGGCTGTTTGGCCTCAATATCCTGCTGATGATGGTGGTCACCTTCGTCAACAGCCGACTGGTGAAAGGGGTGGGCGCCGAGCGGATGCTGCAATACGGTCTGCTGGTGCTGCCCTGCGCGGGCGCTCTGCTGGTCTACAACGCCTGGAGCCAGACCGGCGGTCTGTGGGGCATCGTCATTCCGGTGGTGCTGTTTGTCGGCCATATCAGTCTGGTGGGGGCCAACGCCATGACCGGCCTGATGGGCCACTTCCCGCAATCTGCGGGCACCGCCTCGGCACTGGCGGGCACCCTGCGATTTGGCATCGGCGCCCTGGTCGGCATTCTGGTCAACCTCAATCCGCCCCACTCGCCGCTGCCCATGGCCATCGCCATCGCCTGCTGCGGCGTGGGTTCGACTCTGAGTTACTGGCTGCTGACTGGCAAGCGAGGCGATTGATCCCCCTCCCCCCTGTCAGGAAAACGAAAGAGGCTTCCGTCAACGGAAGCCTCTTTTCGTACTGGCGCCCAGACGTTCAGAACTGGGCGCTGTTGAGCCAGAGGTGCGCCCCTATGCTCACCAGATAACCGAGCAAGATGGCAGGCAGCCACTTCAGGTGGCCAAAAAAGGTATACATGCCGTGGGCCTGTCCCATCAGGGCCACCCCGGCCGCAGAGCCAATGGAGAGCAGGCTGCCGCCCACTCCGGCGGTCAGGGTCACCAGCAGCCACTGTCCCAGCGCCATATCCGGGTTCATCGACAGCACGGCAAACATCACGGGAATGTTGTCGATGACGGAGGACAAGACCCCGATGAAGATGTTGGCCATGGTGGGGTCCCCAGCGTCATACAGCCAGTGTGACACCAGCTCCAGATACCCCATAAAGCCCAGCCCACCGACACACATCACCACCCCGTAGAAGAAGAGCAGGGTATCCCACTCCGCCTTGGCCACCTTGTTGAACACGTCAAATGGCACCACAGAACCCAGACTGCGCAACCGCACCTCATCACCATTGCGTTCATAGAGCGCACGCTTGCGGGCAAGGGATCGCGGCAGCGATTTGCGCAAAAAGAAGCCGAAAAACTGCAGATAACCGAGCCCCAGCATCATGCCCAGTACGGGTGGTAGATGGAGGAAACTGTGGCATAGCACCGCCGTGATGATGGTCAGCAAGAACAGCGCGACGATACGGCGGGCCCCCCGCTTGAGATCGACCACCTCGTTATCAGCCTCCGGCACATGACGCGGCACCATCAGGCTCATCAGGATGGCTGGCACCAGAAAATTGAGCAGAGAGGGAATAAGCAGGGTGAAGAACTGGCCAAATTGCACCTTGCCCGCCTGCCACACCATCAGGGTGGTGATATCGCCAAAGGGACTGAACGCCCCTCCGGCGTTGGCGGCGATCACTATGTTGATGCAGGCAAGATTGACAAAACGCCGATCACCGTTGGCCACCTTGAGCACCACGGCGCACATCAAGAGCGCTGTGGTCAGGTTATCTGCCACCGGCGAAATACAAAAAGCAAGCCCTCCGGTCAACCAGAACAGGGTGCGCAAGTGAAAGCCGGATCGCACCAGCCAGGCGCGCAGGGCATCGAACAGCCGCCGATCCTCCATGGCGTTGATATAGGTCATCGCCACCAGCAGGAACAGCATCAGCTCGGCATATTCCAGCAAGGTATGGCGAAATGCCTGCTCGGCGACAGGACTCATCCCCTGCTGTGCATAGGCGATACCGATCAGGATCCAGATCACCCCGGCGGCCACCAGCACGGGTTTGGACTTGCGCAGTTGCAGATACTCTTCAGCCATCACCAGGGCGTAGGCCAACACAAACAATCCGACACAAAAAAGTCCGATTGAGGAGGATGTCAACAGAACTGGGCCACTACTGGCATGGGCGGGAGGGATAAACAGGGACAGCAGCAAAATAACAGGGGTGAGCGCAGACATGGTCTCTTCCTTTTAGAACCGTCTGGCAATGATGCTAGCACCTGGATGAAAAGAAAAATTCATCCAGGTCAATTAACGCTTAATTGGTTTGCTATCGAAACGCGGGATTATTTCTTGCCGAAACCCGACTGTTTGAGGGTATAGCCTGCGCTGTTTTGCCAGGCATCCAGACCGCTGCGGTTATTGCCCGCCACCAGACTGGCGGCCAGACTCGGGCTGTTGAACAGCTGATCGGCGGTAAAGACAAAGCCACCCTGACTGCGGGGCACTATGACCCCCTTCTCCAGCAGTTCGTGACGCAGCTCGATCACTGCTTCACGCAGGGAGGCGGCATCCTCGCCATTGGCGGTGGAACCGGCCAGCACCATAAAGCCCGGATTTTGCCGCTTGCCCACCGGATAACCGTGGGCCTCGGCCCCTTTGCCGTTGAAGTGGTAGAGCTCGCGCTCCCCCGGCCGGTTATCGGAGAGTGCCTTTTGCAGGGTCATCAGCTCGTTGTAGATCTCGATGGGGACGACGGCAGCCTGCTTGTTGCCCTTGCTATCGATGATAAAACTGACTTGCTTGTGTAACATCCTTGCTCATCCTGTGACCCATGGAAGCCCCTATTCTAACCACCTCGGGCAAGCGGGATCCAGCGAGGATCCACTGCTCTTTTGCCGCCTTGATCACTAACTGGCACTCTTGATCAACCGTAAGGGGTGTTGATCAATGCCGGCCGTGCTAGCGTACCAAGCATGATGAAAGCCATTGACCATCAAACGGTTATCCCATGCTGACCCTGCGCAACCTCTGCAAGAGCTTCGATAACGGCAGTGAACGACTGCCGCTGTTCCACCATCTCGATCTCGCCCTCCCCGCTGGCGAGATCACCCTGCTGCTGGGCCAAAGCGGCTGCGGCAAGTCGACCCTGATCAATCTGATCGCCGGGCTGATTGCACCGGACGAGGGGGAGATCTGGCTGGGGGAGACCCGGATCGACACCCGCTCACCCGACGAGCGGGCGCGCCTGCGGGGCCGCCATTTCGGCATCGTCTATCAGGATTTCAACCTGCTGCCGACCCTGAACGTGGCCGAGAATCTGGCCCTGCCGCTCGCCATCAACGCTCTGCCACCGGATGAGGCCAGGATTGACCAGTTGCTGCACCGGCTCGATATGAGCCACAAGCGCCATGCCTGGCCGGAGCAGCTCTCCGGCGGTCAGCGACAGCGGGTGGCGCTGGCCCGCGCCCTGATCCATCAGCCCCAGTGGCTGCTCGCCGACGAACCCACCGGCAGCCTCGATGAGCACAATGCCGAACAGGTGATGGCGCTGATGGTGGCGGCGGTGCGCGATACCGGCGCTGGCTTGCTGCTGGTGAGCCACAACCCCGCCTATGCGGCCTTGGCCGACAGAGTGCTGCGCCTTGAAGGGGGGCAACTTATCGAGCTCAAGGGGCCCCGTCATGACTAAGCGGCAACAGCGCCAGCCGGAGACACGCTGATGCTGCCACTCAAAGCGCTGCTGCGCCTCTATCGCAGTCACCCCTGGTTGCTGCTGATGAGTCTGGCCGGGCTGGTATTGGGGGTATCGCTGGTGGTGGCCATCGAGCTGCTCAATCACAGCGCTCGCACCAACTTCGTCGCCGCTCGCAGCCAGCTGGCAGGGGAAGCCAACTACCGGCTGGCCCCCGCTGACGGGCTGGATGAACAGCTTTACGTACAGCTGGTGACCAGCCAACCCGCCCTCGATGCCATGCCCCAGCTCCATGGCTGGCTCAAGGATGAAGAGGGGCGCAGCTTTCAACTGCTGGGAATGGATCTCTTCAACCCCGGCCCCCTGCGCCAGCTGTTTGGCGCCCGACCCGCGAGCGAGCCCGACTTTTCCCTCAACCGTGCCGACAGCATCTGGCTGGCGGCCCCCGAAGCGGAGCGCCTTGGCTGGCAGGCGGGCCAGAGCCGCCGCTTTGTATTGGGCGGCAACGATGGCGCCAGCGCCAAACCCCTGACCCTGACGCTGGCAGGCACCTTTGAACCGGGCGCCGTGCCCATGGAGCGGCTGCTGATAACCGACATCGGCCTCGCCCAGCCGTTGCTGGGCAAAGCGGGTCAGCTCGATCGCATCGTCTTCAAGCTAAGCGAATCAGAAGCTCGCACCCTGCAGGCCACCCTGCAAACCGATTACCCGAACCAGCCCCTCTGGCTTGAGCCCATCAGCCCGGCGCTCGATGCCAGCCAGCTTGGCGATGCGCTGGCCCTTAACCTGACGGCGCTCTCATTGCTCGCCATGGCGGTGGGATTGTTTCTGGTGTTCAACGCCCAGCGATTTGTCCAGAGCGTGCGCCGCCCCCAGCTGGCCCAGTTGATCATTCTGGGGATGGGGCCGAGTCGGGTGCTCCGCTGGCTCATTCTGGAGCTGCTTATTCTCGCCACCCTCGGCACCCTGCTAGGGGTGCTGCTCGGCAGCCTGTTGGCGCTGGCGCTGATGGGGCAACTGACCCAGGCGCTGGCCGATCTCTATGGGCCCAACCCCATCGATCTGTTGCGCCTCTCCCCTGTGAGCCTGCTCAAGGCGCTGTTGATCGGGCTGCTCGGCACGCTGGCCGCCAACCTGCCCGGCTGGTGGCAACTGCTGCGCCAATCCCCCCTCGAACTGCGCGCTGGCAGCAGCCGTCTCCCCGCTCACCCGTGGCGACGGCGCGTGCTGGCCATCGCCATCTTGCTGCTGTGCGCTCTGTGCCTGTGGTTGCCGCAAACCGGTCTCACTGGCGCCCTCTTTATCGCCGGTGGCTGGCTGCTGGCCATGGCGCTCTGGCTGCCCGATGCACTGCGCGGCCTGCTTGGCTGGTTGCGACGGCGCGCGGGCGGCCCCCTTACCGCCCGGCTCGGGGTGGCAGAGACCCTCTATCACCTCGATCGCACCGCCATCGCGGTGATGGCGTTGCAGCTCGCCATCGCGGCGGCCATCGGCATCGGCGTCATGGTGTCGAGCTTTCGCTCCAGCGTGGAGATCTGGCTCGGCCAGCGTCTGGCCGCCGATCTCTATGTCACCGCCCCCAAGGGGGTGGCGGGCAATAAGGGCACCTTGAACGAAGCGACCCTTAAGACCTTGCTCGCCAATCCGCTGGTGAGCGCCGCCTCGCGCCGTTCGGTTCACCCTGCCCGCTGGCAGGGGCAGCCCATCGAGTGGGCGCAGATGGACTTTATCCCCCAGCTTAAAGCGGCCTATCCGCTGCTGGCCGGACGCTGGCCGACCCGTCCTGACGAGGTGCTGGCGAGCGAACCGCTGACGGTGCGCCTCGGGGTCAAGATAGGCCAGCAGTTGGCGATCAGCGGCGAGCAGGGGCCAAGGCAGTTCACCGTCACCGGCGTCTATCAGGATTACGGCAGCGACAAGGGGCAGATCCTGCACGCATTCGAGGTGGGTGCGGTGCAATCCCTCGCCCTCTTTAGCAACGACCCCGAGCAGCTGGCCGACCGCCTGCGCGAGCGCTTTGGCGAGCAGCTCAATCTGCTCTCCGCCCCCGCCATTCACAGCGCGGCCCTCAAGGTGTTTGACCAGACCTTTGTGGTGACCGAGTTATTGAAATTGCTGATCCTCGGTATCGCCTTTGTCGGCATTGGCTCGGCCTTTATGGTGCTGGGGCTGGCGCGCCGTGGCGAGCTGCAGATCTTGCAGAATCTGGGCTTGAGCCCCCGCCACTGCCGCCAGCTGCTGGTGTGGCAAGGAGCGGGATTGGGGCTGCTCACCGCCCTGCTGGCCCTGCCGGTGGGGTATGGCCTCGCCTGGGTGCTGATCGAGGTGGTCAACCCCCGCGCCTTTGGTTGGCGCCTCGCCTTCGAGGCCGCTCCCCTTCATGCGGTCACTGCCCTGTTGCTGGCACCGGTCTGTGGCGCATTGGCCTCCTGGTATGCAGCAAGGAGAGTGGTATGAGCCAACAACCGCGAGATACGCCCGCATGCTGGCTCTCACACCTGATACGTGGCGCATTGGCCTCCTGGTATGCGGCAAGGAGAGTGGTATGAAACAGATCAAAGGGTGGCCGCTGGCGCTGGGTATGCTCTGGACGCTCTATAGTGGGACTATCGCTGCCAGCGATCTGGGCGCCCTGCTCGGCGGCGGCAGCGACAGTTTTAAAAAGGTGCAGCCGGGGCAAACCATCCAGCTGCCGGAGGATCACGCCGCCCACCCCGATTACCGCTCCGAGTGGTGGTATCTCACCGGCAACCTCAAGGATGAACAGGGGCGCGAATATGGCATGCAGTGGACCCTGTTTCGACAAGCTATCGAACAAGAACTCCGCACCGGCAACCCCTGGCTCACCCCCCAGCTCTGGCTGGCCCAATTTGCCATCACGGATCTCGACCGTGGCAGCCATCAGCAAGATGAACGGGCCAGTCGGCAGGGGCCGGGACTGGCGGGGGCCAGCGGCGGTCAATATTGGCTAAGGGAGTGGCGGCTTGCCTCGCAAGGGGCGGCGCTGTTCCCCGCCACCCTCAAGGTGCAGAGCAAGATTGGCGACCTGAACCTCACCGTCACTGCTGCCAAGCCGCTGGTGCTGCAAGGCAAGGCCGGTTACAGCGAGAAGAGCCCGGGCAACGCCTCCTTTTACTACTCCTACCCACGCCTGCATTTAAGCGGCACCCTGATCAGCGATGGCGAGACCCGCACCGTCACCGGACAAGGGTGGTTTGATCACGAGTGGAGCAGCTCGGTATTGGCGGAGTGGCAATCGGGCTGGGACTGGTTTTCGCTCCAGTTGAACGATGGCCGCGAGCTGATGCTGTTTCGCCTGCGCACCAAGGCGGGCCGCGCTAATCCCGAAAACCAGCCAGAAAACCGCTACGGCATTCTCATTGAGCGGGACGGCAGCAGCCGGGTGCTCGCCCCCGACGCGATTCGCCTTACGCCGGGCAACACCTGGCGCGGCCCCAAGGGGCAGGATTACCCCGTTGAGTGGCAGCTAAACGCCGCCGGAATGAGCCTCACCATCAAGGCCCGTCAGCCCAATCAGGCCATGACAGGTCGCTTTGACTACTGGGAGGGCGCTGTCTCTATCTCGGGGGATGCCAAGGGGGTCGGCTATCTGGAGATGACCGGCTACTGAACCCCCTCGACAAACGTGGCCGGTCTGCTCGATGACCCGAAACCCATAGCCCTTATAACAGGGCATCACTGTGATATTGCCCAGCCACTTCTGTCACTTGGCGGCAGTAGCCAAGGATGCTTTATCTGTCTATTAATTGAACTCTCCTTACCCACTCAACCCGCAGCCAACTTGGCTCAAGTCTGATCCTCGTCAAAAAACCTTTCAAAATCCGAGCGATAACTAACTTTTCACTCACTTAAATTGATCTCCGTTTGATATCTTTCTCATCCGGAACTCACAGCCCCAAAGGCAGCCGAGGTAAGCCGTTGTTTGATCAACATCCAATCTGTTTAAAAGCAGCACTCGGGGAGCTGTAACCCCGTGCGGTAGCTATCTCGTTTATCACCATCACATATGTCTAAGTAGCAAATTCAAGCTACAGCACACCTGAGCCTTGCCATATAAGGAGCTCCAGTAATCTAGAAGTTCGGTTGAAAAAAATAAGAACCAGACCATGACTGACTTTTTACTGACTGTGCAAGATCGGCTTTCCACAATTCAACTCAGCTATTCACACACTAATTATTAACATTCATTTTTCAACTCAAACATTTTAATCGCCGTTATAAATAAACGCCAACCAAGCATTGAATACAATTTACTTTTCATCACATTTATCTGGTTGCAGATTGAGGTATAAAATTGCTAATTAATAAAAATTGGAGCCTTCAAACTACATTTGAGATAGTAAATGAAAAATATTATCCAGGTGGTATGCAAAGCGGCCCACAACGAAATAGATTGATAGAAACTTGGGGACAACTGGTTGGTAAATCAAGGGCATTGAGTGAGCTTGATTATTTAATCCTTGAATATGGCTCAATCAATAAAATGTCCAAGTCCGTACGGATGTCCTCAAGGACTATAAAAAATTTGAGATCCTTATTTGAGTTACTACCTGATGAGTTTGAAAGTTCAACCCAATCTAAAATTCATAGATTTCGTGAAGGTAAGCATTGCGGATTAGAAGAAGACTTACGCAATGAATTTAAAGAGATAAAGGGCCAAAACCCAACCAAGTCAATTCAGAACATCGTTGATGAGTATATACTGGCATTTCTCAATAGTTCGGGTGGTAGTGTTTTTTGGGGAATCCAAGATGATGGCGTAGTAAAATGTATAAAGTTAGATAATCGACTAAAAGATGAAATAAACAAAGCCATTAACCTTAAAATAAACACCATTGAACCATCAATTGACCCCACTAGAATAAATATAATTTTTCATGATGTTACCGGCGTAGATTGTGGTTATGTTCTTGAAGTGCGCATACCTAAATCAAACTTATCTGGCTTACATTTCAACTCATCTGGTAATACTTGGGTAAGGGTTAATGGATGTAAGCAAAAACTACAAGGTGTTGCATTACAAGATTATATTATTCAAAGATTACAGAATGACATTAAATAGACATATCAATGTTTTGAAAAATTTCTAATACTGGAGTATGTAAATGACTAGAGAAGATAAACGGATATTACTATTGGAATTTTTCAGAGAAAGAGAAGAAAATCATGAGTCTTTTTCAGTTACACAAGCGGCAGCTGCAACAGGTTACAATGCTAAAAGCATAATCAAATATATAAATGAAAAATTAAAAGGCCAGTTTATTTTCAAGTTTGACAATAATAATTTCATTTCTAAAGGCCTGACCAAGATATCAAACAATGACTTTATTAGACTTATGTCCCAAAGTACCTCTTCAAAAGAGATAACGCCACAGGAAAGAATGTACCAGCAACTAATCAAGAGGAGTTTAGATGCATTCATTCTTGCTTTAGAAGTTTATAATAGGCCTAGTCTGTGCAATCGAGTTGAAGCATTCACTATTTTAATGGTCAATGCATGGGAGCTTTTTTTAAAGGCTGAGATATTAGATATATTAGGTGAAGATAAAGTTTTTTACAAAAATGGAAAAAGCATATCAATATCCGACGCACTTCCTCTGAGAATTCAAAATAGTGACCCTGTAAAGAAAAACATCGAGACATTAATTTTATTACGAGACCAAGCAACTCACTTACTCATTCCAGAATTGCAACCTCAACTTTCAAGGTTATTTCAATCTAATGTATTAAATTATCAAGAAAGATATAAAAATCAAATGGGAAATTCCCCTCTTGCAGGACAAAGTGTTGGAATGCTTAGTTTGGTTATAGATGGCCCTATACCTGAAATAGGTATTATTAAAGAGAACTATGGGACATTAACAGCAACAGAGGTTGAAAAATTCATCAATGCCTTTGAAAGTACGAATAGAGAACTCAATTCAGAAAAATTCTCTATCAACATAGAATACAAACTTGCCCTCGTCAAAAACCCAAATAAATCCGACCTAACATTAAGCTGTGGAGATCAAGGACAGAAAGCAATAATAATAACCCAAGCAAAAGATCTAAACGATACACACCCATATTTCACCGATGATGCAATATTGGCTATAAACACTAAACAGAAAACCAACAAAATAAATAGGCATTCCTTTCAAGCAATTGTTTTTAAACATAAGATCAAACAAAACACGAACTCTGAAATGTACAACTTTACTGATCGAGCAAGATATTCAGAGAAATTCATAACATGGGTAGTAAAAAACATTACGGAGCATAAAAACTGGTTGCAGATAGCATTGGATGAATATAATAAAAATAGGAAAGGTAAAAATAAATAAGCGTATAAATTGAACCATGCTCTCCACTGCCAGTGATTAACTGGCAGTAGTCTTTTTTACTATTATACAGACGTCAAAAAACTGAATGGATAACTGATTACTTCCTCCCGCCCCCCAGCGATTGAATAAACGCCAGGGTACGGCGATTAAACTGCTCCGGCTGCTCCACATTGCAGACATGGCCGCACTGCTCAATGACCGCCAGCGAGGAGCTGGCATCGCGGGCCACCTGTTCGCGCACTGGCGCCAGAAACATATGATCTTCCTCCCCCATCACATAGAGGGTGGGAATGGGCAGGGAGCGTTCGCGGAAATAGCGCATCAGCGGGTTAACCTCGGTGGCGAGGCGGAACCAGCGTTTGAACTCTTTCTGGCAGAGCTTGCGGGCCTCGCGCACAAAGAGGTTGCGCGACTCCTGATGGTGCTGGCGCGGCATGATGATGAAGGCAAACAGCCGGTAGAGCCACATATAGGGCAGGAAGTGCTGGCCAAGTCGGCCCAGTTGCACCAGCACCCGCGAGCGGATATCTAGCCGCAGGATGGCGCCTCCCAGTACCATGCTCTTGACCCGCTCCGGGCAGAGCTCGGCCAGATGGCGAATAAGGATGGTGCCAAGGGAGATGCCGACAAAGTGGGCGCGGCGGATATCGAGATGATCGAGCAGCCGAACGATATCTTCGGTCACTTCCCGAAAGCTGTAGTGGCCCTTGACCACCTGTTGCAACTGGTGGGACTGGCCGTGGCCGCGCAAGTCCAGCAGCAGCACGTTGAAGTGTTCGCGATAGGCGCGCAGCTGCTTGAACCAGATGGAGGAGCTGCCACCGGCGCCGTGGACAAACACCACCCAATCCCGCTCGGGACCCAGTTCGAAAGTCTTGTGATACAACATCCAATAGGCTCCCTTGGTGATGGGGGGTATACTCGGCTGCGCGCATATTAACAGAACAGGCCCGCCGATAGATATGCGCCTGACATGACCCGGATCACCCCTTGCGCGAGAACCCACCATGGATTTGACCCGTTTGCGCCACTTTCTGCTGACCCTGCCGGGCGCCACCGAAGATACCCCGTTTGGCCCGGAGATCCTGGTCTACCGCATCGCGGGCAAGATGTTTGCGCTGGTGGATTGGCAGGCCGATCCGCTCACCATCAACCTCAAATGCGAGCCAGAACTGGCGTTGCTGCTGCGCGAGATCCACCCCGAGGTCAAACCGGGTTGGCATATGAACAAGCAACACTGGAACACAGTGACCCTGAACAGCACCTTGCCGGATGATCTGTGGCAGGGCTGGGTGCACCACTCCTACGAGCGGGTTGTCGCAGGTCTGCCCAAAGCCAAACGGCCACAGGCGCCGCGCCCCCTCTCCCCCACTGACGACCCAACCTTATGACGCCAGCACTTAGTCCAGCACTTTGTATTGTCCCCCTTGGCGAGGCACATATCCCCGCCCTCGTGAGCCTGTTTGAGCAGGCGGTGCGACGCAGCGGCCCCGAGCACTACAGCGCCGAACAGGTGGAGCAGTGGGCCCTCGGTTCACAACATCCGGGCTTTGTCAGCCAGCTGCGCGAACATCACGGTTGGGTGGCGGAGCAGGCAAATGTGCCCCTCGGTTTTGTCACTCTGAGCCCCGATGGCCACCTCAGTCTGCTCTATGTGAGCGCCGACCATCAGCGCCAGGGACTGGGCAATCTGCTGCTCACCACGGCGCTCGCGGGGGCCAGAGGGCTCGGTATGAACCTCATCACCACCGAGGCCAGCGCCTTCAGTTATGAGCTATTTTTACGACATGGCTTTACGTTGACCGGGCTGGAGTGCGTGGAGCGGGGCGGAGTCAGTTTTACTCGCCATCGCCTGCACTGCTGCTTGCCAAGCTAGGGCAAGCCACTAAAATACGCTTAATTTTCGTATTGTTACTGTATTGAGGCAGCAACCATGGTGGTAGAAAGTGAAGGCTATATCTCGCTGATCGAGTATCTGGTGGAGAGTTTGGGATTGTTTGAATCCCAGCAGCAGAACGATGGTGAAGAGACCATCGAAGATCTGGTCAGTGGCCGTGTTGCCAGCAACCTGATGGCCATTTGCGAGCAAAACCCCCAGCTCGATCCCAAGGTACGTTTCGCCATCATGCAGGAGGCCGACGCCGTGGTCGCCGATCTGGAAGAGGTGCTCTCTGCCGTCTGGCTGCGCGCCCCGACCCCGGAACAGAAAACCTTCCTCATCGAGTTTATCGATCTCATCAAGAACCTGTTCGATAGCGCCATCGGCTGATCTGCCGTCCGGCCCTCCCGCCCAACGCAAGATTTCAGAACAGCAGATAAGGAAAAGGGCCGCCTTGGTGGGCAGCCCTGCTTGCTATCATTTTCAACCCGCCAGTGCGTTCATTCATCAGGCGGTTATCAAGGCAAGAAATGTGTCTGGACTTTGCATCCGATCCCTGGACGCTACCTAGTTAGTCCCGACTGGTCGCAATAAGTTCCCTCCTCCGACCATTTATTTTCACTTTTATTAAGAAATCGACTACAAACCTGTTCAGCGGTTCAGGCTGGGTGGCAAACAGACTCCAATGCCACCCAATCCGCAGTAACCATCCGGATTTTTCTCCAGATATTGCTGATGGTAATCCTCGGCGTAGTAGAAGGGCGCCAGCGGCAAAATGCGGGTGGTAATGGCACGACTGTCGCCGCTTGCCGCCATCGCCTGCTGATAGGCCGCCATGCTCTGCTGGGCAATGATCTGCTGGCTCTCGTCGCCATAGAAGATCACCGAGCGATACTGGGTGCCAATGTCCCCACCCTGACGCATCCCCTGCGCCGGATCGTGCTGTTCCCAGAACAGTCTGAGCAGATCGCCGTAGCTGATCAACGCCGGATCAAACACCACCTGCACCGTCTCGGCATGGCCGGTCAGCCCGCTGCACACCTCTTTGTAGGTGGGATTCTGGGTCACGCCGCCCTGATAACCTGCCGCGGTGGAGTAGACGCCCGGCTGCTGCCAGAACAGGCGCTCAACGCCCCAGAAACAGCCCATGCCAAACCAGGCCACCGCCATCCCTTGTGGCCAGGGGCCCTGGGTCGGGTTGCCATTCACCGCATGCTGCTGACCAATCACCATCGCTTCGCGTCGTCCCGGCAGGGCATCTGCCGGTGAAATAATCTGTTCCATGAATTCTGTCCTTGTATAAAACCCTGTGAAATCACACAGCTGACGAAAAGGAGCATCGAAGATAGCAGTTTATCGCGCCGGATCAACCGGCGGGCCCCTCCCCGCTCGCTCCAACGGCTATCTGCACCGTCCGTCACTCTTTCCCGATCCGCACGGCCAAGCCGCCCATCGTAGACCAGAAACGGCCAAAATCAATATTTAGTCTTGATTTGTGAATTAATTTTCATATATTGAGCCAATCGCTGTTTTTTTATGGAAGAAATATCAAGTGCGTGAACGCGAACCCAGTCTGGTCAATGCCTTCCGGCAATCCACCCCCTATGTCAATGTGCATCGGGGTGCCACCTTTGTGCTGATGATGGGGGGAGAAGCCATCTGCCACCCCAACTTCGCCAATATCGTCAGCGATATCGCCCTGCTGCAGACACTGGGCATACGCCTGGTGCTGGTGTTTGGTTCACGTCCGCAAAACGATGAAGCGCTGGCCCGCGCCGGTATCGAGGCCCAGTATCACAAGCGGATCCGGGTCACCGATGACGAGAGTTTTACCATCATCAAGCAAGTGTGTGGCGGCCTGCAATACGACATCACCGCCCAGCTCTCCATGGGGCTCGCCAACACCCCCATGCAGGGGGCGCGGATCAGCGTGGTGAGCGGCAACTTCGTCACTGCCCAGCCACTGGGGGTGGATGATGGCATCGACTTTTGCCACAGCGGCCGGGTGCGCCGCATCGACGTGGAGGGGATCACCCGCCAGCTCGACCAGAAGAGTCTGGTGCTCATCTCCCCCATCGGCTGCTCGGTCACCGGCGAGAGCTTTAACCTGAGCTCCGAAGAGGTGGCCCGCCGGGTGGCGGTCGATCTCAAGGCGGACAAGCTTATCTGCTTTAGCAGCACCCAGGGGGTAATGGACAGACGCGGCGAAGCCATCTCCGAGCTCTTCCCCGAACAGGCCGAAGAGCTGCTGGTAGAGCTGGAGCAGGCTGGCGAAGAGATGTCCGGCACCGCCCGTTATCTGCGCGCGGCCATTGCCTCCTGCCGTGGCGGGGTGCCCCGCTCCCATCTGGTGAGCTATCAGGATGACGGCGCCATGCTGCAGGAGCTGTTCAGCCGCGACGGTCTCGGCACCCAGATAGTGCGGGAAAGTGCCGAGCAGGCCCGCGCCGCTACCATCGAAGATATCGGCGGCATTCTCGATCTCATTCGTCCGCTGGAGGAGGAAGGCATTCTGGTGCGCCGCTCCCGCGAGCAGCTGGAGATGGAGATCGACAAGTTCACCATCATCGAGCGCGATGGCCTCATCATCGGCTGCGCGGCCCTCTACTGCTTTATGGAAGAGGCGATGGCGGAGATGGCCTGCGTCGCCATCCACCCCGACTATCGCAACTCCAACCGGGGGGATCAGCTGGTGGCCAAGGTGGCCGAGCGGGCCAAACGGCTCGGGATCCGTCGCCTGTTCGTGCTCACCACCCGCTCCATCCACTGGTTCCGGGAGCGGGGATTCGATCCGCTGGAAGTGGAAGATCTGCCGGTGGCGCGCCAGCGTCTCTACAACTGGCAGCGCCGTTCCAAGGTTTTGTCAAAGACAATTGCCTAAGCCATTGATTCTGTGTTGAGTTAGCCGACAATTTGAACTTTTTCACAAACTCGATTGACAGTGCAATCCAACGCAGGGTATTTCTAAATGCACTCCACCGCCCTGGTGGAGCCAGAAGAGGAGCGCTGCCCAGGCAGCCCAAGGGAGGACGCCAGCGTCCGGTGAACTTGGGTCAGGGGGAGCAGCGCCGAGACGAGTGAGGAGACTGGTGACCTCAACGTCGGCTGCGGGGGCTGAATCCCCCGGGTTGTCATCGGTAGTGATCATCCCCCACCGCGCCCTGTCAGGGGCGGTACGGGATGGGCTCTGCAGGTGGAGTGCTTCTGGCCGGGATAGCTTCGTTCATTCCTGCCATTTTCAGCCTCCTCCTCTCTTTTTTGCCCGATGGAACCGGAATCTTAAAATAAGACAGGAGTAAGCAATGAGCCCGATCAATGTCGCCAAGTTTGGCGGAACCAGTGTCGCCAACTTCCCGGCCATGAATCACTGCGCCGATATCGTGCTGGCCAATCCCGCCACCCGGGTGGTGGTACTGAGTGCCAGCGCCGGTGTCACCAACCTGCTGGTCGCCCTGGCACAAGGGGAGCTGGACGAAGCGGGCCGCGACGAGCAGCTGGCCAAACTGGCCGGGATCCAGCAGGCCATTCTGACCGATCTCGGCAACCCTGTTGATGTGAGCGCCCTCATTCATGGCCAGCTGGACGAAATTCGCCTCATGGCCCAGCAAGCCCACCAACATACCGATGCGGAGCTGGCCGATCGCCTCATCGCCTGCGGCGAGCTGATGTCTACCTGCCTCTTTACCGAACTGCTGCGCCAGCGCGGCGTCAAGGCCCACTGGCAGGATGTGCGCCAGCTGATGCGCACCGACAGCCGCTTTGGCAAGGCCACCGTCGATCTGGCCACCACCCGTACCCTCTGCCAGCAGACGCTGGGCCCGCAGCTTGGCGACAGCCTGATCATCACCCAGGGCTTTATCGGTGCCGATGGCGATGGCCGCACCACCACGCTGGGGCGCGGCGGCTCTGACTACAGCGCGGCCCTGCTCGCCGAAGCGCTCGATGCCGCCAGTATCGAGATCTGGACCGATGTGCCCGGCATCTACACCACGGATCCGCGCCTCGTCACCCGCGCCCGCCCCATTCCCGAAATCAGCTTTGTCGAAGCAGCCGAGATGGCCACTTTCGGCGCCAAGGTGCTGCACCCCGCCACCCTGCAACCGGCGGTGCGCCAGAATATTCCGGTGTTTGTCGGCTCCGCCAAGGATCCTGCCGCCGGTGGTACCTGGATCCGTGCCAGCACAGATTCAAGCCCGCTGTTTCGCGCCGTCGCCCTGCGCCGCCAGCAGGTGCTGGTGACCCTGCACAGCCTCAACATGTTCCACGCCTACGGCTTCCTGGCCGAAGTGTTCGGCATTCTGGCCCGTCACCGCATCTCGGTCGATCTCATCACTACCTCGGAAGTGAGCGTGTCGCTGACGCTGGATCACACCGGCAGCCAGAGTAACGGCGAGCCGATCCTGAGCGACAAGGTACTGGCCGAGCTGGGCCAGCTTTGCAAGGTGGAGGTGGAAACCGGTCTGGCACTGGTGGCGCTCATCGGCAACCGGATGAGCGAAGTGAACGGGGTCGGTAGTCAGGTCTTTGACGCCCTGCGCGAGCACAACATCCGGATGATCTGCTACGGCGCCAGCGCCCACAACCTCTGCTTCCTGGTCAAGGAGAGCGAGGCGGGCAATATCGTCAACCGCCTCCATCAGGAGCTGCTGGACTGACCCTCACCGCGAGGCGAACCAGACCATGCAACAGGGCGCCAGCAAGGCGCCCTGTTCATTTGTATTTCGCAGATGTGTTGGCTCAGGCAAGGCTGGTGGCAGGCAACTGGCAGGCGACGGCTTCCCGGCGCAGCTGCTGCAAGCGGGCCAGCAGCCCGGTCTGGCCCAACTCAGTCTCCTGAGGCGAGAGATTGTCCACCAGCAGCGGATAGTGATCCGTTACCGCCTGCATCAACCAGTCGAGGCGACGCAGGGTGAGCGGGCCGCAACTCTGGCCGCTCAGATCATCGGCCACATCGAGCCGGTGGCTGCGATACATGTCCCGCCACCAGTTGGCGACCAGCGCCTCGTCGCTCGCCAGCGCGGCGCTCCACTCCCCCTGCAGGGCGTGCAGGCGGGCCAGCACTGGCGCGCTGGCTCCTTCGCGGATCAGGTGGTGGATCTCCCGTTTCACCCATTTCAGACAAAGCTCGCGCCAGTAGCGAAATTGCGGCAGAGGATCGGCCTCATCGAGCCAAAGCCCCGAGAGGGTGCGGGTCTCCAACCGCTCCGGTACATGGAACTGCGGGTCGACCAGACCATTGGAGTTGTATTCAAAGCGGGGATCGAAGGTCCACATATAGCCAAAGTCGAACACGCAGATCTGCTCGCCGTCATCGAGCAGGTTGCCCGGGCTCGGGTCCCAGTCAAACCAGCCCCAGCGGGCCAGCTCACCCTGCACCTCCAGCATCTGGGCCAGATTGCGTTCGTTGAGCTGATGGACCGGCACGCCCCGCAACCAGGGGGAGACCAGCACCCCGGCTCGCGCCGAGCCAAAGCTGGTGCAGACCACGTGGGAGAGGACAGTAGGATGCAACTCGCGCAGCGCCTCGATTTCTCGCCGCCGCTCCAGCTCGGTCAGAAAGGCGGTCTTGCCATCGAGGTTGGCCACCAGTGAATCCTGACGGCGCCGCTTGAGGCACCAGTGATGCCCCTCCACCTTGAGGTGAAACACCTCGGCGGTGAGACCGTGGCGATAGACCTTGACCACAGCCGGATGGCTATCCTTCAGCTTGACCAGTTGGGCCAGCGGCAGCGGGCAGTCGCGCTCGCGTCCGATCCGGATCTCTTCCTTGCTCTCCAGCATGCGCAGCAATCTGGCCTGACGTGCCATCACTTTGGGATTCATACATGTACCTCCAGTCGCTATCGAGAGACTAAACAGCAGCTCCCTCCCAAGCCAGTGGCAAAACCCCATGATGACGCTTTCATCACATATTCCGAACAACCCCTCGATCGGGATCACAATTTGCAAGGTTGAGCTGTAACCAAATATTCATTAAGTGGTCATTAAATTGACAAGCTGAAACAAGGCCCGCACCATCGGGTCAAACTCTATGCGGATGAACGATCTCTCCCTCACTCGCTCAAAGGATGAGCTTATATGAATCGCCCCTCCTCAGGCCGCCCCCGCGTCCTGAGTCTGCCCTCTCTGCTGCTTGCCCTGCTGGGCGGATTGCTGCTGCTGACCCTGTTGTTGCCGCTGATCAATCCCGGCAGTTGGCTGGGCCGTGCCCAGCCGCTGGTGCTGGGCCCCGCCGACAATCCGCTGGCTACCCTCACCCGCCACGCCCTGCTCTATAAAAGCGACAGCCGCGGCCTCTATCTGGTGGTGCGCAGCCAGTGGCAGTTGCGAGGGCCGCTGCAAGCGGGGGACAAGGTGCGAGTGGAGCTGCTCAACGACAAGGGGGAGCGGATCGACCAGCTCAGTCAAGCGGTGGATAAACGTCAGGTATGCCGCAATAACCGCTGCTCGCTGGATCTCAACAGTACCCTGCGCGCCCCGGATGACGCGCTGGCCAGCCGTTATCAGCTGCGCATCGGTCTGCTGCTCAAGGATCGCCCCGAGAGCGGCGACTTCAGCCAGATCCTGCAAACCCTGCCGGAGCAGGGCTTCAACCTCACCTATCTGGTGGTGAGCCTGACGCTGGTGCTGACCCTGAGCGCCGCCGTGCTCAAAACGGTGCTGCCAAAGCTGCGCCGCAGCCTGCGCTGGCGGATCATCGGCAGCCTGCTGCTCGGCAACCTCACCTTCGTGCTGCTGCACGGCTTCGTGGTGTTCAAGCTGGGGGAGTTTCTGCTCTGGTCAGGCTTTCGGCCGGAGCACTACTATCTGGCCTGGGGCAGCATGGTGCTGGGCTGGAGCCTCTGCGCGCTGGCGGGCTTCAACCTCTATATGGGGCTGGTCTTTACCGCGCTTTCTGGCATAGGTCTGCTCGCCAACTTTATGAAGATCGCCATCTACGGCGTGCCGCTCGGCGGGGATGATTTTGGCAACCTGCTGGCGCTGCTGCGGATCCTGCTCGACCAGCACCCCATCCTGCCCATCTTCACCGTGTTGCTGGCACTGTTTCTCTGCTGGCGCTTTGCCCTGTCACGCTGGGTGCTGCGCACTGCCGCTGCCACCGTCGCCTTCTTTGCCCTGTGCGTCTTTGCCACCCAGACCGGCAACAAGCTGCTGGGGGCCAACATTCGCTACGTGGATCGCGCGGTCAACTACCACAGAGACATCATCCGCTCCGGCCCCGGCCTCTATCTGTTCAATCTGGTGGACGAGATGCTGCAAAGCGGCAGCGTGTTTCGCTACCCCTTGCAGATCAACGAGCTGACCCCGCAGCTGAGTTATCCGCCCCAGGGCATTGCGCCGCGCTGGGATCTGGTGATCGTGCTGCAATATGAGTCGCTCTGGCTCGACTGGAAGGGGCGGATCTGCGCCCCTGCCCCTACCCTCTCCCTGCCCGCCAGCGTGCAGCAGTGGCACAAGACTATCCACTCCCCCACCACCGGCGGCATGACAGTGCTGGCGGAGTTCGAGATGAACACCGGCCTGCCGGTGGGCTTGCTCAAGCAGGGAGTAGTGCCCTACTACTACCTCTCTGAGCAGGTGCCGGGGCTGGCCCAGAGCGCCAGACAGAGCGGCTACCAGACCCTGTTTGCCCACCCCTATGTGGAGAAGTTCTGGGGCCGCGCCAAGGCGATCCCGGCGCTGGGGTATGAGGAGCGCTGGTTCGATACCAGCTTCACCACCCTTGAGCACAAGGGGCTCTATATCTCCGACGACGCGCTGATCGACCACATGCTCAAGCGCAGCGATCAGGATGACAAGCCGCTGTTTGCCTACGCGGTCACCATGCAGGGCCACGGCCCCTTCGATGGTCCCCGCTATCAGGGGCAGGAGCGCAGCGGCGCCTGCCCGAACCAGAGCGAGAGCGACACCCAGCTGCTCAACACCTACTACACCGGGGTGGTGGATGCCATGGCCTCGCTGGAGCGGCTGCTCAAGACCCTCGACCAGTCAGGCAAGCGCTATCTGGTGGTGGCCTTTGGCGATCACCAGCCGTTTTTGATGTCCGCCAGCAAGGGCATTCACGGTGACAAACCCGCGCGGGATGCCACCTACCAGATCCCCATGATGGCCTTTGCCCGCGCTGATGATCCCCTCAATCTGGCGACCCAGTTTGCGCCGGTGCGCCAGCTCTACCAGATGGGTCAGGCCACCCGCCAACTACTGGCGGGGGATATCACCCCTATCGAAGAGAAACCCCTGCTCCATCCGGTGCTGGGGGAAGAGAAGGGATTCGACCCTTCAAGCCTGGTGCCGCAGATCCGCGCCAGCTTCCGGCCCGATGCCCTACCCTGATCACGCCCCACAAAAACAGACAAGGCCGCATCAGCGGCCTTGTTGTTGGACATTAATTTCGCACTCATTCTGCTCGCCACCAGGGCTGCAGCAAGGTGAGCTGCTGACTGTCAAGATCGAGCGCCACCTCGATACCCAGCGGCAACGTCAGCATGGGGTGGGTATGGGCGCAATCAAACTCCGCCAGAATGGGGAAATCCGGCTCCCCCACCACCTCCAGCAAGATATCGAGGGGGCGCTTGCCGCTGCCCTGATCGTTAAACAGCTCGTGCTTGCCGAGAATAAGGCCGCCGATCCGATCAAAAATGCCGCACAGCTTGAGATGGGCGAAGGAGCGCTCCACCATCTCGGCAGATAAGAGGCCGTCCTCCAACAGTAGAATGTCGCCGCGCTCGATGGTCGGCATATAGGGGGCGCCCCAGATCCCCGCAATGGTGTTGAGGTTGCCGCCAATCAACCGTCCCTCAACCCGGCCTGAGCCTACCGAGATCAGCCGATTGGGCTTGCACTGCTTGGCCCGGGTCTGGTTTTCCCAATCCAGCCGCTCATCGCTCCACTGCGCTGGCGTAGGCAGCGTGCAGGGGACGCCAGCTTCATCGGCCAACGCAATCTGTAAAAAGCTGGCCAGCGTCTCGTCCACCAGCGGTGGCAACTCGCCGAATGAGGCCACCAGCGCCGGGCCATAAAAGGTAACCAGGCCAGTTTGGGCATGGATGCCGAGCAGCAGCGCCGTCACGTCGGAGTAGCCGACGATGATCTTGGGATCGCGCCGTAGCGCCTCAAAATCGAGGTAGGGCAGCAGGGAGTTGGAGTTGCTGCCGCCAATCACCGACATGATGCAGCGCACGTCGGGGTCGCGAATAAGGGCGTTGAGCTCTTCGGCCCGTGCGGCAATGGAGCCAGAGCGCCAGTGATCCTGCTGGCCGGTGAGGCTGCCCGCCTTGAGCCGAAAGCCCTGCCCCTCAAGAAACGCCCTGGCACGGGCAAAACGGTTGGGGGCCCAGGCGGTTGCCGCGCTGGAGGGGGAGAAAAAAGCGATGGTATCGCCACGTCGGAGCAGCGGGGGAACCAATAACGTCATGACACACTCATCCTTGCCAATATCCAGCCATCACAGACTTGTTGAGACTCCTACACAACCCCTTTGATCACAACAGGTTTATCACCATCGTTTAGAAATACAAAACACTTGATTCATTATTAACAGATATTCTAAACACCATCCCCTTCCTAGAATGACCTCATTGCGATGGCCAACCCCGGTTGGTTGTCAGAATGCTCGGCCTGACAGCCCGAACGTTCTCTTTCCCACTTTTTCTCTCTGACTTATCAATGAGGTGCCTGTCATGAACAAAAACGCATCCCCCAGCGCATTGGTTGTAGAAGGCGGTGCCATGCGCGGCATATTTGCCAGCGGCGTGCTGGATGCGTTTATCGAGCATGACTATCGCCCCTTTGACTTCGCCATCGGTGTCTCGGCGGGGGCCACCAACTTGCTGGCTTATCTCGCCAGCCAGCATGGCCGCAGCCACGAAATCCTGACCAAACTGGCGTGCAGCCAGCAGTTTATGGATCCCCTGCGCTTTGCCAAGGGGGGCAATCTGGTGGATATCCACTGGCTGTGGAACACCAGCTGCCGCAAGTATCCCCTCGACATTCACGCCTACCGGGAGACCGGCATCCCCTTCTATGCGGTGGTGACCAATACCCTGACCGGCAAGGCTGAGTACATCCGGGTCAAGCCGGAGAACATGAACGAGGTGCTGCCCGCAAGCTGCGCCATTCCCCTCGCCTCCCACGAATACCCGGAGGTGCACGGGGTGCCGATGACAGATGGCGGGGTGGCCGACTCCATCCCGGTGATCGAGGCCTACCGCCGCGGTGCCCGTCACCTGACGGTGATCCTCTCCGAGCCCCTTGGCTATCGGCTCAAGCCGATGCCCTTCCCCTGGATGATCCGTACCCTGCTCAAGACCCGCCCCGCGCTGGCACAGGCGCTGGAGCAGCGGGATCGCAGCTACAACGAGGCGCTCGATTTTATCGCCAATCCGCCGGAGGACTGCCAGATCGAGGTGATCGCCCCGGCAGACTACTTCCCCGTTTCCCGTTTTACCCGCGATATCAACAAACTGGAGATGGGATACGTGATGGGCAAGTGCGCAGGCTATCAGGCCGCCCTGCTCAATTGACAAGAGCTTTACAGGCATGACCCGACCTGCCGCGACGCACGCGCCGCCAACACGATAACAATCGGGTCAGTTGAGCAACATGAGTCATAAAAACAGACCGTGGCGAGGCAAGCGCGGCCAGAACCGATGCCAGACATCCTGACCGGCCCGCTCCTCATCCCTATGCCAGGGCATCTCACCCTCATACAAGGTGTTTATTTATGTCGTTTCTTCTCACCCATCCCGCGCTGGCGCAGCTGTTCGAGCGTCTGCTGCCCGATTACCGGATCATGGCGCCCACGGCCGAATATCGGGGCGGCCGCTTCTCCGACACCGACAACGTCACCTACCACAGCATCCGTCATCCGGCCGATCTGGTGTGGCAGGAGAAGTCCCACTTCTCCCCGAAAGAGGTGGTGCTCCCCATCACCCAGACCCTGTTCCACTTCGACAATCTGGAGCTGCGCGAATCAAAGGTGGAGGCCAAGCCCACCCTGTTGTTCTTGCGCAGCTGCGATATCCACGCTCTGCGCAGGCTGGATCAGGTCTACCTGAAAAATGGCCAGAACAGCGACGTCTACTACGCCCGGCTGCGCAGCAAGCTCAAGCTGGTGTTGCTGGAGTGCCGCGAGAGCTTCGAGAACTGCTTCTGCGTCTCCATGGGCAGCAATGAGACCCGGGACTACGCCGCCGCCATTCGTCTGAGCGATGAGGGGGCTCGCATCGAGGTGAAGGATCCCGAACTGCTCGGCTACTTTGCCGAGCTGGGCGAGCCCGACGACTTCACCCCGGAATTTGTCCAGAGCAACCCGGTCAAGGTGCGCACGCCGGACAGTGTCTGTGACGACCCGCAGTGGATCCGCCAGATCCTCATCGCTCATCCGGTCTGGGCCAAGTACGACAGCCGCTGCATCGGCTGCGGCCGCTGTACCACCTCCTGCCCGACCTGCAGCTGCTACAGCGTGCACGACCTCACCTATGCGGAGAACCCCCAGCAGGGCGAGCGCCGTCGCCAGTGGGCCAGCTGCATGGTGGATGGCTTCAGCGACATGGCCGGTGGCCACGGTTTTCGCGCAAAGCATGGTGAGCGCCTGCGTTATCGCGCCTTGCACAAGGTCAACGACTACAAGGCCCGTCAGGGAGAGGAGCACATGTGCGTCGGCTGCGGCCGCTGCGACGATCGCTGCCCTCACTACATCTCCTTTAGCAACATCATCAACAAGATGACCGATGTGGTCGAACAGACCATCGCAGCCGACAACGCGCAGGGGGCGAACTGATATGTGCCAGTGCCAGCAAACCGCAACAGCAGAACCGCAGCAGGACATGGTCGAAAACCGCCTGCTGCCCAAGGCCTACACCATTCTGGCCATCGAGCGCCACACCGAGCTGGAGTGGAACTTTCGGGTCTCCCGCGACTTTGATGTCCACTACGGCCAGTTTGTGGAGATCTCCCTGCCCACCGTCGGCGAAGCGCCCATCTCGGTCTCCGACTATGGCGATGGCTATGTGGATCTGTTGATCCGCAAGGTCGGCAAGGTGACCGATGCGCTGTTTACCCTCGATGTGGGCGACAAGGTATGGATGCGCGGCGTCCACGGCAACGGCTACCCGCTGGAAACCTACCGCAACCAGCACCTCATCGTGGTGGCGGGCGGTACCGGCGTCGCCCCGGTCAAGGGGCTGCTGCGCCGCTTCAGCAAACACCCGGAAGAGGTGAAGTCCCTCGACATGATCCTCGGCTTCAAGAACGAGCAGGCGGTGCTCTATCGCCACGAGATGCCGCTCTGGGCCGAGCAGCAGAACCTCATCGTCACCCTGGACGAGGGCAAGGAGAGCGAGCAGTTTCGCATCGGCCGGGTCACCGACTACATCGACCAGCTGGATCTCGCTGACAAGGAGGATATCCAGGTGATCGTGGTCGGCCCCCCCATCATGATCCGCTTCGTGGTGCTCGCCTTCCTCGAGCGGGGCATCCCCAAGGATCGCATCTGGGTCGACTACGAACGCCGCATGGCCTGCGCCGTGGGCAAGTGTGGCCACTGCCGGATGGGCGACACCTATATCTGCGTGGATGGACCGGTCTTTCGTTTTGACCAGGCCCAGCATCTGATCGACTGAGGGAGAACACCATGAGTCTCGATATCGACATCATCAAGGCCCGCGCCAAGAACGAATACCGCCTCTCCAAGGTGCGCGGCGAAGCGATGATCAGCGTACGCATTCCCGGCGGGATCATGCCCGCCCACCTGCTGGCGGTGGCCCAGCAGATCGCCGAACAGTACGGCAACGGCCTGATCCACCTCACCACCCGCCAGAAGCTGGCGATGCCCGGCATCAAGTATCAGGACATGGACAAGGTCAACGCCGCCCTCGAACCCTTTATCAAGGAGATCGAGGTGGAGACCTGCGGCATCGAGGTAGAGGACACCACAGCCGGTTACCAGACCATCGGCGGGCGCAACATCGTCGCCTGTCAGGGCAATACCATATGCCAGAAGGGCAATATCGACTGCACCGGGCTGGCCCAGCGGATGGAGAAACACCTCTACCCCAACCCCTATCACCTCAAGATGGTGATCGCCGGCTGCCCCAACGACTGCGCCAAGGCCAACATGGCCGACTTCGGCATCCTCGGCATCGCCAAGATCCACTTCAATGCCGAGCGCTGCATCGGCTGCGGCGCCTGCGTCAAGGCATGTAGCCACCACGCGGTGGATTGCCTCGCCATCAAGCATGGCAAGGCGGTCAAAGAGGAGAGCAAGTGCATCGGCTGTGGCGAGTGCGTGCTGGCCTGCCCGACCCTGGCCTGGCAACGGGATCCCAAGCAGCTCTACATGGTCAAGCTGGGGGGACGCACCAGCAAGAAGACCCCCCGTACCGGCAAACTGTTCCTCAACTGGGTGACCGAAGAGGTGCTGCACGCAGTGATCAAGAACCTGTTCGAGTTCGAGGCCGAGATGCTGGATGGCAAACCCATCTACCTGCACATGGGTCACCTTATCGACCGGGCCGGTTATCACAAGTTCAAGGAGCGGGTGCTGCGCGGTGTCACCCTCAACCCGGAAGCCATGGTCGCTGACCGCATCTTCTGGGCCGAAGATCAGTACGTCGCCAACATGCACGTCAAAGCGGTGCAATAGGAAAAACCTCGTTTGGGGAAGCGTGATCAAGTGGCCGACACCGGTGGGGATCTGTCGTTGGCCCGGGCGTAGATCACCCTTCCCCTTTTTTATTCCCGTCGGGGGATCTTTCCCCCGACCATCCGGGGTGCGTCACGGCGTGCCCTGCTATCTCGCCCGGCGCGGCATTGCGAGCGGGCCAGCATCCGGAGCCTGTTATGGACTTTCTCCCTCTCTTCTGTCAGCTGCAAAACAAGCCGGTCCTGATCGTCGGCGGCGGTGAGGTGGCGGTGCGCAAGGCGCGCCTGCTGCTCGATACCAAGGCGAAGATCACCATCAATGCCCCGCATCTGGAACCCCAGCTGATGAGCTGGGCCGAGCTGGGTCGCCTGACCGTCTGCGCCGCCGGCTTTCATCCCGAACTGCTCGATGGCAAGTGGCTGGTGATAGCCGCCACCAACCAGCAAGAGGTCAACCAGCAGGTCTTTCATGAGGCGAACCTGCGCCAGATCTTCTGCAATGTGGTGGACTCCCCGGCCCACTGCAGCGCCATCATGCCCGCGATCATTGACCGCTCGCCGCTGATGGTGGCCATCTCCAGCGCAGGCGCGGCGCCGGTTCTAAGCCGCCAGCTGCGGGAAAAACTTGAAGCGTTGCTGCCGCAGCACCTCGGCCAGCTCGCGGCGCTGGCGGGCAAGCTGCGCGAGCGGGTCAAGGCCATACCGGACAAGCTGGCCCGCCGCCGCTTCTGGGAGCGGCTCTTTAGCCATGAGCGACTGGCATGCCAGCTGGCCCGCGGCCAGCAACAGGCAGCCGAGCAGAGCGTCACAGAGCTATTGAATGAGCCGCTACAGAGCAAGGGAAGCGTCACCCTGGTGGGCGCCGGCCCCGGCGATGCGGGGCTGCTCACCCTGAACGGCTTGCAGCAGCTGCAACAGGCGGATGTAGTGGTCTATGACCGGCTGGTCTCGCAGGAGGTGTTGGCGCTTGTTCGCCGGGATGCCGAGCGGATCTTTGTTGGCAAGGAGGCGGGCCGCCACTGTGTGCCCCAGCAGGCGATCAACCAGTTGTTGCTGGAACAAGCGCAGCTGGGCAAACAGGTGGTGCGGCTCAAGGGGGGCGATCCCTTTATCTTTGGCCGGGGTGGCGAGGAGCTGGAAACCCTGGCCGAGGCGGGCATCCCCTTCTCGGTGGTACCGGGCATCACGGCAGCCTCAGGCTGCGCCGCCTACAGCGGCATTCCCCTCACCCACCGCGATCACGCCCAGCGGGTGCAGTTCATCACCGGCCACGACAAGGAGGGCAATATCGCCCAGGAGTGGTCGGCGCTGGCGGCCCCCCGCCAGACCCTGGTGTTCTACATGGGGCTGGCCCACGCCGCCCGCATTCAGGATGCGCTGCAAACCCACGGCATGCCCGGTCACACCCCGGTGGCGCTGGTGGAGCAAGGCACCCAGCTCAGTCAGCGGGTGGTGCGCGGCGAGTTGCAGCAGTTGGCCGAACTGGCCCGTCAGGTGAAGAGCCCGAGCCTCATCATCATCGGCACCGTGGTCACTCTGGCCGACAAGCTGGACTGGTATGGGGAAGCCAACGCCATCCACGGCATCTAACCCCGCACGGCTATCACCCAATAGAGACAACAAAACAGAGAGCGGCCATGCCGCTCTCTGTTTTTTGCATCAATGACCAAGCTGTGGCACGGCGTGTCTGTTACTCGAGCCGGATGGGGCCGGTATTCTGAACATCGCTGTCATTCCAGTCGCTCTCATCGCGAATGCGCGGATCCCCCTGCAAGGTGTAGAGGATGGTGCCCTGACGAAACTGCAGCGCGCCATCGGCCCGCTTGGCCTTCACCTTGACTCCGTTGACCCACACCTGCTCCTTGCCATCCACCTGAATATTGGCCACCGTGGCACCTGTCTCGCGGTTTTTGGCGGTCCACTTGCCCTGATAGGGCGAGTCCCCCTTGGCCATCGGCAGTGCGGCTGCCTTGCCCGCCGACCAGGCGTGCACGGTGCAAAAGCCATGAGCCCGGCGATCATGTTTGATGACGTAATCCAGGGTGGGTTCGCTGGCGGGCAGATCGAAGGTGATCCCGATGACCACCTTGCCGTTTGTGGCCGAATAGGCGGCGGGCGC
The DNA here is from genome assembly GCF_051919165.1 of Aeromonas sp. 96A. Classification (NCBI taxonomy): domain Bacteria; kingdom Pseudomonadati; phylum Pseudomonadota; class Gammaproteobacteria; order Aeromonadales; family Aeromonadaceae; genus Aeromonas; species Aeromonas sp. 96A. Next base: position 897,102 of record NZ_JBQBFE010000001.1, read on the forward strand.
CAGCGTTTTCAGGGTCGCCTTCTTGCCATTGATAAAGACGTTGCCCCCTTGCGACTTGACCCGGATATCGGTGGGACAAGTGGCGCTGAAGTTGGGCAGCGCCGCGAGGGCACTGCCGGCATGGGCGGTCATGGCCAACATGACAAGGGTCAGCAGAGCAGGTTTTTGATTCATAGTGATACGCCTTCAAAAGAAGAGAACCTCGTCCGTGAGCGGTGTCGTTCCTGATGGCGGCACTCTAGCTTGACCCTCTCGGGCTACCCAGTTAAAAAAAATAAAACCGGTCAGTGGAATTATTAATAAATATAAATATTTAAAATCAATTAGTTGAGTGACAATCCCGCCATCCGCCACGTATCAGACAGGCAATAAAAAAGCCGATAACTCGGTTATCGGCTCATTGCCCATGCAGAGGCGGATGTCCGATCAGACCACCACGGCGGTGCCACTGATGCTGACCATCAGCATGCTGCCATTTTGCCCCACCACCTCGTAGTCGATATCGATGCCGACCACTGCGTTGGCACCAAGGGCCGCTGCGCGCTCTTTCAGCTCATCGAAGGCGATCTCGCGGGCACGGGCCAGCTCTTTTTCATAGGCGCCGGAGCGGCCGCCGATGATGTCGCGGATCCCGGCAAAGAGATCCTTGAAAATGTTGGCGCCGAGAATGGCTTCGCCAACCACGATGCCGCGGTATTCACGAATGGTTTTACCTTCCAGCGTGGGGGTCGTCGAGAGGATCATCTTGAACTCCTGTGAGTAGCAGAAGGGCTCAGACTACCCCAACTGCCCGAAAATCCCAACCGGGGGGTGGCCTGTACGACGTCGTCCTTAAAAATCACGACGGCCAGATAAAAAAACACCGCGCACGGGGCACGGTGTTTGTTTCAGATGGCCATTGCCAACGGCAAGCCGTCAGGGATTGTAAGAGACCACCGAGCCACTGAGGCCGGTCATCTGGGAGATCCTCCCCTGCATCCCTTGCAGTTTGGCCTTGGAGACATCCGGTCCGATAAAGACCCGGTTGAGCTGACCCTGCACCGGTGTGCGCGGCGAGGTGTGGGCAGAGTAGCCCGCCGCCCGCAGCTTGCTCACCAGCGCGTTGACACTGTCGACGTTCTTGAAGGCGCCAAGCTGGAGGATCCAGCTACCCTGTGCCGGTGCCGCAGCAGGCGCGGGAGTGGTCGGCTGGGTCATCTTGCTTTCAATCAGATCGTCGAGGGACTTGATCTGACCCGCCTGCGGCTTGGTCGGTGCGGGTGCCTTGGCCACTTCAACCGGTTTGGCTGGCGTCGGCTTGGGTGCTGGCTTTGGCGGTTCTACCGGTTTTTTGGCCACCACTTCCGGCTTGGGCTGTGGCTTGGGTTGGGCATTCTGTTGCGGCTGAACCGGTGCCGGTGCGGCAGGGGTTGTCGCCGGCTGCGCACCGTTGCCCTGACCGGCGAGGGTCATGGGGTCAGCCACCTCTTCCACTTGCCACTGCTGGGCCGCAGAGGCCTGTTGCTGGCTGGCCAGATGATCGGCTGGCAGGCTGCTGGCTGCCGAGACCTGCAGCGCAGGCTTGGCAGGCTCCAGCTCGGGGCGCAGCGGGATCTTGGCAAAGGCCTCCTCCTTTTGTGCCAGCTTGTGACCATCCAGCAAGTCCGGCAGGAAAATAACAACCAGGGCCACCAGGATGACGGTGCCCACCAGACGGTTTTGAAACTTCGAGGCCAAGTTGAATCCTACCTTTACGTAACTCAATATGCGATTTGGCTCCCCGCCCGAAGGCCGGGGAGCCGGGATGTGGCCTAGACGGCGACACCCGCCAGAATGTCGGCGACAGTGTAAAACGAACCAAACACAATGACCATATCGTCCGGACTCGATGCGGCCAACGCAGCCTGATAAGCGGCGCTGACATCATCAAACTCTCTGGCAGGCCCCTTGCCCTCCCCCAGCGCCGCAGCCAGTTGCGCAGCAGTGGCGGCGCGTGGGCCGGTGAGACTGGCCAGATACCACTCGCCAATCAAGCCATCGAGTTCGGCAAGGGATCCCGCCATGTCCTTGTCTTTGAGCATGCCGACCACGGCGCGGCGTACACCCGAGCAGGGCATCTTGCGCAATTGCGCTGCCAGATAGGCTGCCGAATGGGGGTTATGGGCCACATCGACGATCACCAGCGGCGCACTTTGCAGCTGCTGCATCCGGCCAGCCAGCCGGGCATTGGCAAGCCCGTCACGAATGGCGGACTCCGGCAGCGGCAAGCCGAGGGATTCCAGCGCCGCCAGCACGGTCACCGCGTTCATCAGCGGCAGCGCCGGTTTTGGCAGATCCCGCCACTGGTTGAGGCCGTGATAATCCCAACCGCTCTCGTGCTCATCGCCACGAAAATCGATACCGACCTGACGCAGGTTGGCGCCAAGACGCTGGGCTTCGCTCGCGATAGTCGCAGGCGGATTGGGCTCGCCACTGATGGCGGGCTTGCCAGCGCGATAGACCCCAGCCTTCTCCACCGCCACTGCTTCGCGGGTATCCCCCAGCCAGTCGCAGTGATCGAGGGCAATGGAGGTGATCATCGCCACATCGGACTCCACCACATTGGTGGCGTCGAGCCGACCGCCCAGTCCCACTTCCAGCAGCAGCACATCGGGCGCGGCGCGGCAGAAGAGCCACAAGCCGGCCAGGGTGGCGAACTCGAAGAAGGTAAGGGCAATCTCGCCACGAGCAGCTTCCACCTCGGCAAAGGCGGCGCAGTGATCGCTGTCAGGCAGCTCCTGCCCGTTGACCCGCACCCGCTCAGTAAAGCGCAGCAGATGGGGCGAGGAGTAGACGCCGACCTTGTAGCCTGCGGCCATCAGAATGCTGGCCGCCATGGCACAGCTGGAGCCCTTGCCGTTGGTACCCGCCACCATGATCACCTTGAACGGCAGCTGGGTGAGACCCATGCGCCGGGCAACGGCACCGACCCGATCCAGCCCCATGTCGATATTGACCGGATGGATCTGCTCCAAATAAGAAAGCCAGTCGACAAGCGACCGGCTTTGGGATTGTTGCATGTTTGAACTCATCTTCACTCTTCGATGACGTGAGTATTCAGCATTTTGGCGAGCAGGCTGGCAAGACGGTTACGCATTTCGCGGCGATCGATGATGATATCGATGGCACCCTTTTCCAGCAGGAACTCGGAGCGCTGGAAGCCTTCCGGCAGTTTCTCGCGCACGGTCTGCTCGATAACGCGCGGGCCGGCAAAGCCGATCAGCGCCTTGGGCTCGCCCACGTTGATGTCACCCAGCATCGCCAGACTGGCAGAGACGCCACCCATGGTGGGGTCGGTCAGCACGGAGATATAGGGCAGGCCCGCCTTGGTGAGTCGGTCCAGCGCAGCACTGGTCTTGGCCATCTGCATCAGGGAGAAGAGGGCTTCCTGCATGCGAGCACCACCAGAGGCGGAGAAGCAGACCAGGCCACGGCCTTCCTTGATGCACTCCTCGACGGCGCGCACAAAGCGGGCACCGACCACGGAGGCCATGGAGCCACCCATGAAGGAGAATTCGAACGAACAGGCGACAACCGGTACCCCTTTGAGGGTCCCTTTCATCACCACCAGCGCATCTTTCTCCGCCGTCTCTTTCTGAGCGGCAGACAAACGATCCTTGTAGCGCTTGGAATCCTTGAATTTCAGTACATCCTGCGGCTCCAGCTCGGCACCGATCTCGGTACGACCCTGCTCATCGAGGAAGCTCTCGAGACGGGCGCGGGCGCTGATGCGCATATGATGATCACACTTGGGGCACACTTCGAGGTTGCGCTCCAACTCTGCCCGGTAGAGCACCTGTTCACAAGCACTGCACTTGGTCCACACCCCTTCCGGAATGTTGTGACGACGAGGCGCAGTGATCTTGCTCTTGGGAAGAATCTTCTCAAGCCAGCTCATGGAATTCCTTAATGCTTTTGTGCCTGACAAAACGCATCGAGCCTAGATTGTTCAATGACTTAATAGCTCGATGGCAACAAATGACGGGTCATTAAACCACAATTTTTCGGGCGCAGTTACTAAAAACTGGTCGTACCCGGTGCCGAGTCCGGCAGCCACAGCGGGCCGAGCGGCAACTGCGGCAGAGCAAACTCGGCCGGGTAATCCACGTCGACCAGATAGAGTCCACCGGCCTTGGCGGTCGGCCCGGCCAGATTGCGATCCTTGGCAGCCAGCACCTCGGCAATCCACTCCACCGGTTTGAGCCCCTGCCCCACCAGCAGCAGGGAGCCGGTGATGTTGCGCACCATATGGTGCAGGAAGGCGTTGGCCTTGATGTCGAGCACGATGTAGGGGCCGGAGCGGCTGACACACAGATGGGTCACATTGCGCCACGGGGTGTTGGATTGGCAGGCGACGGCACGGAAGGTGCTGAAGTCGTGCTCCCCCAGCAGGCTCTGGCCCGCCTGGTGCATCAACTCGGCATCGATGGTCTCGTGGTAGTGGCTGACGCCACTGCCGAGGATCGCCGGCCGGTAGTTGTGGTTGTAGATGACATAGCGGTAGCGACGGGCGGTGGCGCTGAAGCGGGCGTGGAAGCTCTCGTCTACCTGCTTGACCCAGCGCACGGCGATATCCGGCGGCAGGTTGGAATTGAGCCCCAGGGTCCAGGCCCCTTCGGCACGGTTCGCCTCGGTATCGAAGTGGATCACCTGACCGGTCGCATGGACACCGGCATCGGTGCGCCCGGCACACTGGATGGAGACAGGGTGGTTGGCAATCCGGCTCAAAGCCGTCTCCAGTTCAGCCTGCACGCTGATCACTTCACGCTGACGCTGCCAGCCGAAATACCGGCTGCCGTCATATTCAATACCTAGGGCAATTCGCATGGATAAACTTGTCTTGTTGTGAAAACGCAGTGAAAGAAACGGGGCGGATTATACGCGCTCAGCCCGAAAAGTCCCACCACACGCGCAATTGGCCTAGATAGCGAGCCTGCGCGGCCATGATCCCCCATCGCAAATCGCCAAAATATGAGGGGCAGCCTGCTGGCTGCCCCCGTTTTGCTGATCCCGTGATGGGAAATGCTTTAGCCCAACCGCTTGAGCAACTTCTCGGCTTCGGCGCGCTGGTGATCGCTGCCCTGCTCCGCCGCCTCTTGCAGCAGCTCGCGGGCGCTATCCTTGTCGTCAATCTCGAGGTAGGCACGGGCCAGATCCAGCTTGGCACCCACACCGCCATCGTCGGCATCCACATCAAATCCGGTGGATTCCGGTAGCACCTCGGGGAAGCCATCGAGCCCCACATCCAGCGAGAAGCCCTGATAAGGCTCCTGCTCCGGCGCGGTGGCATCCGCTTCGGCCAGCAGCTTGTCGATCTCGACGTAGCCACTCTCCTGTGCCTGCTCACGGGGCTGGAGATCTGCCGGATGAGATTCCACCTCGGCGAACGCATCTTCGAAATCGGAGAGCGCCAGCTCGTTGGGATCCCACTCCAGATCCAGCTCCGCTTCTTTCGCCTTGACAGGCTCAAGACCGAGCTCGGCCAGCATGGCATCCGCACTCTCGTCAGCGTCCTCTGCGGCACTGAGATCAATGGCGTTATCATCTTTGCCAGCAGCAGGCTCGTCGAGGGCACTGTCGAAATCGCCGAGATCGAAGCTCGCCAGATCGTCGTCAGCGGCACCGACTTCGTCGATGGAGCTCAAATCGGGCTCGAGGTCGGCTGAGAGATCCGCATCCAGCTCGGCAAACAGGGCTGCCTGCAGCTCCTCTTCGCTCATGATCTCGTCAGCGGCCTTAGGCTTGGGGTTGAACTCGCTGGCCAGATCCATGGCGGGCTCGTTGGCCAGCGCGATGGGCTCATCCAGCGAGAGATCGAGATCCGGCACCAGATCCGGGTCACGACTGGCTGGCTGGGCCGCCATCCGCTCGGGCTCGAAGCCCTGCAGCTCCATCTCGCCCTCGTCGCTGAACACCAGATCGACATCCGGCTTGGCGGCCGGCTCGTCAGGCTCCATCGGCATAAAGCCATCCGGGGTGTTGAGATCCGGTACCGGGCGCACCGGCTCGTTGTCTGTCACATCGACGCTCAGCAGATCATCAAACTCGCTCTGCTCCTGATCCATCATCATGGCGGTGGATTCGGAGAGGCTCTTCTCCTGCTCTTCCAGTTCGCGGCGGGCACGGGCACGCAGCCACAGAGTCACCAGTGCCAATACCAGCAGCACCGGCAGCAGGATGATCATGGCGAGGTTGAGCGGTGAGGAGAGCAGATCCATCAACCAGTTTTTCTCAGGCTCAGGCTCGGCTGCCACCGGCGGGACCGGTTGGGCCTTGAGCTCGGCAATCTCTTTTTGCAGCGCCGTCTGATCCTGCAGCTGGGCCTTGAGGGTCTCCACCTCTTCGGTCAGGGATTGCAGACGCAGCTTGAGCCTGTGGTTCATCTCGGTCACCTGGCCGAGCTGGGCATTGGCATCTTCCAGTGCCAGCGCCATCTCGGTAGCCGGTTTGCCCACCGGTTTATCCAGATCGGAAGGCAGAGGCGCCGGGGTGGTGCCTTCTGCTGCGCTAGGAGCAGGTGCTACCGCCTCTTTCGGCGCAGGCTCGCTCACCTTGGCCACTTCTTTGGTTTCAGCCGCCGGTTGCGGAGCCACCACCGGGGCGGGAATGGGGGCGGCTTTCGCCACTGGCAGCGGCGCAGGCGCAGCCTTCACCAGCTCGGTCTTGGCGGCTTCAACCTTCGCGGGTTTGGCGGCAGCCGGCTTGGCGGTATGGGTCTGCTTGTCAGCCAGATATTTGGGGCTTAACCCCTTCCAGCTGGCGTTGTCGCTGCGGAACTTGGCGCGGGCCTGTGCATCAGTGATGACGCTCGCCTCGGCCGCGGTCGGCAGCAGAATGCGGGAACCCACCAGAATGTGGTTGATATTGCCATCGGCAAAACTGCGGGGGTTTTTCTCGTAAATCGCCACCATGGTCTGGTAGACGCTGACCCGATTGGAGGGGCGATATTTGCTCGCCAGGCTCCATAGGGTATCGGTCGGACGAACAGGGCCATAGCTACCGGCATTGGCAGTGACCTGACGCACCACCGGCTGGGCGGTTGTACGCACCGGTTGAGCGACGGGTCGGGCGACCGGCTGCGCCAGCGGCTGGGAATTGACGGCGGGAGGTGCGGGTTCGTCAGGGCCTTTTAGCTCGACAAAAAAAGGCTCCCGCGCCGAGTCTTCAGCCTGGACGGTGCCCAGCAGACCCAATGCGAGTAGCGTTGCCAATGTTATGCGGGAATGTCCCATATTCGTTCCTTCGTATGACGGCCCTATCACATTGAAAAATCTGGATAGTTACCCCAAAACAGTCGGTTCAATATAAATCAGGCTCGCCTGGCAAGCCAGCAGTCCGACACATTTAGCACCCAACTTGACCCTGAGTGTAGGAAAAAACTTAATCAGTTGATATCGCAACAGAATCTTGAAGTGACGGAGTGCGGCATGGGTCACACCCCGGTTTGATCACAGGCCGGATGCGCAGCACTCCCTGCTGCGCATCGGTGGCATCTGACCAGCCTTACAGATAGTCGCGAACCAGCAGCTCGGCAATCTGTACACTGTTGGTTGCCGCGCCCTTACGAACGTTATCGGCCACGATCCACATATTGATACCACTTGGATGAGAAATATCCTGGCGCACCCGACCCACCAGCACCTCATCCTTGCCGGTTGCGTCACGCACCGGGGTCGGATAGTCCCCTTCGTCATCAAACAGGGTCACACCCTGCGCATTGCGCAGCAGGTCCTTGACCTGTTCGGCATCGAGCGGCTGGTGCAGTTCGACGTGTACCGCCTCGGCGTGGCCGTAGAAGACCGGCACCCGCACGCAAGTCGGGTTCACGGCAATGCTGGCATCGCCGAGGATCTTCTGGGTTTCCCATACCATCTTCATCTCTTCACGGGTGTAGCCGTTGTCAGTAAAGCTGTCGATCTGCGGGATCAGGTTAAAGGCGATCTGTTGCGGATAGAGGGTCGGTTCCACCGGACGGCCGTTGAGCAGATGAGCTGTCTGACCCGCCAGCTCGCTGACCCCCTCTTTACCGGAGCCTGACACGGATTGATAGGTGGCCACGTTGATACGTGCGATCCCCACTTCGTCGTGCAGCGGCTTCAGGGCCACCAGCATCTGGATAGTGGAGCAGTTGGGGTTGGCGATGATGTTGCGATTGCGAAAATCGGCCAGCGCATCCGGGTTCACTTCCGGGATCACCAGCGGGATATCTTCGTCGTAACGGAAGCAGGAGGTGTTGTCGATGACGATACAACCGTGCTCGGCAGCAATCGGCGCCCACTTGGCCGAGACCTCGGCACCGGCGGAGAAGAGTGCGATCTGCACCTGGCTCCAGTCAAACTCCTCCACATCGAGGATCTCGAGGTTCTTGCCGCCAAAGCGCACGGTATCACCGGCGCTGCGGCTGGAAGCCAGCGGATAGAGGGTCGCTACCGGAAATTCGCGCTCTTCCAGGATCTCGATCATCGCCTGACCCACGGCGCCGCTGGCACCCAATACCGCTACGTTAAACTGCTGGCTCATTCTGTTCTCCTCTGATAATGCTGCAATGGCGCCGGGGGCGCCATGGTCGGCAGGCTCCCGCACGGCGAGATGACGCTGCCTGATATGGCTGAGCAGGCGCAGTAGCATCTGCGCCAGCTCAGTAAAAAATGGGGTCGAGGTGGCCAATACGGCTCACCCCTTCCGGTTATCTTCCAACTCTTGGTCCCCGATTCAGGGGCATGACAGCGCAAATCCCAACGCGCCCAGCGCCCGGTCGGCAAAGGCTCCCTCAACCTGCAGGGAGGATAGTTCACGGCGCTCGGGATAGTGTTTGCGCTGCTCGTCAAAGCTGCCGGGCAGGCCGAGCCGGGTCCGGAAACGGGCATCATCGCGGCGCACGTCATAAACCAGATGCACCAGCTGCTTGATCAGCGCCTGATCCGGTGCGCGGCCCGGCACCACTGCCTGCACATCGGGGGCAGGCAACAGCTGGCTCAAATCCTGACGAGGCTGGCGTCCCAGCTGCTGGCAGAGCGCCTGATAGAGCATCCAGGTACCGCGGGCCTTCCCCTCCAGGCTGTAACCAGCGATATGGGGGGTGGCAATCTCGGTATGGGGCACCAGCGCAGTCAGTGGCTCGGGCTCGTTCTCCCACACATCCATCACCAGTCGCAATGGCGCATCGCCCAACTGACGCGCCAGCAGGGCCCGGTTATCCCACACCTCGCCACGGGATGCGTTGATCAGGATCTGCCCTGCCGGGCGCGCGGCAATCTGTTCGGCATCGAGCAGATGGTAGGTGGCATCCAGCCCTTCACGGGTAATGGGCACGTGGAAACTGACGATATCGGCGCCAAGGGCGGTCTGGTAATCGACAAAGCCCGCATCAGGATTATCCCGCGCCCTGGGCGGATCGCAGCGCAGTACCCGCATGCCGAGCGCTTGGGCCTTGCCAGCCACACACTCGCCGGTATTGCCCGCGCCAATCACCGCCAGCGTCATGGCCGGGAGGTCGAGTTCATAGCGCTCCGCCAGCACCAGCAGGGCAGAGAGCACATAATCCCCCACCGAATACTTGTTGCAACCGGGGGCGCTGAAGAAGGGAATATTGCGGCTTGCCAGCAGGGCCTTGTCCACATGGTCTGTGCCTATGGTGGCGGTGCCGACAAACCGGAGTTTGGGGCTGGTCGCCAGCAAATCGCCGTTGACGCGGGTGACCGAACGCACCAGCAGCACATCGGCATCGAGCAGATCGCGGGCCTGCATCTGCCGTCCGGGCAAGGGGATCACCTCGCCAAATTCGGCAAACAGCTCCACGGCATGGGGCATATTCTCATCAACGACTATCTTCATCGGGCTCTCTTTGGTCACAACCGCCACGGGGGCGCCATTCTAGCGCAAAGCCGCCCGAGATTTCAGCCTGTGATGCAATCCGGCACGAAACGGGACCACATTGCGCGGCAGCCTCTCCATCAACCTGCTAAAACAGAGGATGTCGCCACAAATGTGTAAGCAGAGGTAACAAACGTGCTGCTCGGCTTTGTCCGGGCATATCACGGTGGCACAATGCCCCTCTTTTTCGCGATCGCCCATATCCACCATGCCGCCACACGCTTCGTCGCTCCCAACGTCAACCGCCTCACTCACCCGCAGTCAGGTGCTTGGATTCACTGCCCTGTTGATCCTGCCCCTGCTGCTGCTCGCCACCCTGCCCTGGCAGCCTTTTCTGACCGGCTCCCTGCAATCAGGCTGGTTATGGTGGTCATACGCCCTCACCCGCATGGTCGACCTTCCCGGGATCGGGGTCAGTGGCGCCCTCTTGCTGATGCTGACTCGCTACAAACTGAGACTGGAGTGGGCCTCCTTCATTGCGCTGGGGTGTGCACTGGCGGCCCTGCTTGCCAGCGACTGGGTGATCAAGAGCCTGATCAAGCACCTGACCGAAGAGCCCAGACCCTATCTGCTCTGGCTGGAGAGTCAGGCGCTGATCCCGGCCATCAAGCACTTCTACGCCAGTAGCGTCGATGTGCGCAGTGAACAGGTTCACGCCGCCAGCCAGTTGCTGGCCCTGCCAGAATGGCTCGGCCACCACTGGCAGGCCGAGGTGAACTACGCCTTCCCCTCCGGCCACAGCATCGCCGCCATCAGCCTGGCCCAGTTCTTTGGGCTTATCTGGCTGGCCCGAGCCCCCACAGGCGTCTGGCTGCTGCCACTGTGGGCACTGGGAATTGGTCTGTCGCGCATGGTAATGGGGATGCACTGGCCGGTGGATGTGCTGGCCAGCGCCCTGCTGGGGTCGCTCACGGCGCTGATTGCCGCCCGCTGGTGGCTGCACAGATATTGAATCCGGCGCCACCTTGCCGCAGCCGACTGCGTGGGATGGGGGGACAAGCCAGCGCTTTTTTGCCATAATGTCGCCTCATTTTATCCCGACCGAGATCCCATGACCGACGCAGTTCATACCCTCAAGGGCCGTTTCCGTGGTTTTTACCCCGTCGTCATCGATGTTGAAACAGCCGGGTTCAACGCCAAGACCGATGCCCTGCTCGAAATCGCGGCCTACACCCTGAAAATGGATGAGCAGGGCTGGCTCGTTCCCGATCAGGTATTCCACTTTCATGTCGAGCCTTTCGAAGGGGCCAACCTGGAAAAGGCTGCGCTGGAGTTCACCGGCATCGACCCCTACAACCCGTTGCGTGGCGCTGTCTCGGAAAAAGAGGCTCTGACCGAGATCTTCAAGGGGATCCGCAAGGGGATGAAGGAGCAGGATTGCGGCCGCGCCATCATAGTGGCCCACAACGCCACCTTTGATCACGGCTTCGTGATGGCTGCCGCCGAGCGCGCTGGCCTCAAGCGAAATCCGTTTCACCCGTTTGCCACCTTCGACACCGCAGCTCTCTCTGGGCTGGCGCTGGGTCAGACCGTGCTGGCCAAGGCGTGCCAGAGCGCCCGCATCCCGTTTGACAATAAAGAGGCGCACTCTGCCCTCTATGACACCGAACGCACCACAGAGCTGTTCTGTCATATTGTTAACCGCTGGAAGAGCATGGGGGGTTGGCCGCCAGCGCATCCGGATGATGACACAACCGATGCCCCTGCCGATGATGAGGGACAAGAATAAACCGATGAAGGCTGCCACTGGCAGCCTTCGCTTTTTGGGGAAGTGATTGATTGCACAGCGCACCGGAAATCGCTATCAACGTCACTATCCACCGCTGCGCACGGGATGCACGGAGACAAACAGGTCACAAACCCTCATGTTGAGCAACCTTTTGCCACATGCTGCTGCGATATGAGGGGTTTGACTGATTTTTTTCTCGACATTTGTCACATTTTTCGCAAACTAACTCCCCTTCACATGACAGACAGCAATAACAAACTATAAGGAAATCAAATGAATCCAGTTGTTATCGCAGTCGGGCTGATGCTGGTGCTCAGTCTGCTGCGGATCAATGTGGTGGTCTCGCTGGCGCTGGGGGCCATTGCTGGCGGCCTGGTCGGTGGGCTGTCGTTGACCGATACCCTCACCACCTTCAGCGGTGGCCTGGGCGGTGGCGCCGAGATAGCTCTCTCCTACGCCATGCTGGGCGCCTTTGCGGTTGCCATCTCCCGCTCCGGGATCACCGACCTGCTGGCCCGCAAGGTGATCAACCAGTTGGGCAAGGATGCCAGCTCGACCCGCATCATGTGGGTCAAAACCCTGCTGCTCTCTTCCGTGCTGGCCGTGGCGATCTCCTCCCAGAACCTGATCCCGGTTCATATCGCCTTTATTCCCATCCTGATCCCGCCGCTGCTGCATGTGATGGCGCAGATGCAGATAGACCGTCGTCAGGTGGCCTGTGTCATCACCTTTGGTCTGACAGCTACCTATATGGTGCTGCCGGTCGGCTTTGGTGGCATCTTCCTGAACAATATTCTGGCCAAGAACCTGATCGATAACGGCGTGCCCATCACCACCAGCCAGATCCCGCTGGCGATGGCCATTCCGGTCGCTGGTATGGTACTGGGCCTGCTGATTGCGGTATTCATTAGCTATCGCAAACCGCGCCAGTACGATCTGGCCAAGATCCTGGATGCCGAGCCCGAAGTGGTCGAGCTCAACCTCACCCACATCTGGGTGGCCCTGCTGGCCATTGGCGTGGCGCTGGGGCTACAACTGATGACCAACAGCATCGTACTGGGTGCGCTGGCCGGTTTTGTCATCTTCACCTGCGGCGGCGTCATCAAGTTTCGCGAAAGCCAGGATGCCTTCACTCAGGGGGTGCGGATGATGTCGCTGATCGGCTTCATCATGATCTCCGCAGCCGGTTTTGCCGCGGTGATGAAGGCAACTCACGGTGTCGACTCTCTGGTACAGGTGGTCGCCTCCGGCATCGGTCAGCACAAGGGGATCGCCGCCTTCCTGATGCTGCTGGTGGGTCTGCTCATCACCATGGGGATCGGTTCTTCCTTCTCCACCGTGCCCATCATCGCCACCATCTATGTGCCGCTCTGTCTGCAGCTTGGCTTCTCACCAATGGCGATCATCGCCCTGGTTGGTACCGCTGGCGCGCTGGGGGATGCGGGTTCACCAGCCTCCGACTCGACTCTGGGCCCCACCTCCGGCCTCAACGCAGATGGTCAGCACGACCATATCTGGGACAGCGTGGTGCCCACCTTTATTCACTACAACATCCCGCTGGTGATCTTCGGCTGGATTGCCGCCATGGTGCTCTGATAGCCCCTCGGGCTGCGAACTCTGCACGTCACAATGCACAACAAGAAGGCGACCAGATGGTCGCCTTCTTGTTGTATTCGACTAGATAAACAACAGCACGTTAGCTTGTGGTGACGGTGAAAAGGTACCGCTCGCTAACCCAGCGCCACCTCCTGCATGATGCTCCGATTGATAAAATAGCGATGGCAGAACAGCAAAAAGTCCTGCAACGGCAAGGGCCTCGAGTAGAAATAGCCCTGAATTTCATCAACGCCGATGCTCAGCACCGCCTTCAGCTCATCATTGTTTTCCACCCCTTCCGCCACAACCCGCACACCGAGTTGATGAGAGAGGCTGGTGATCGCCTCGACGAACAGCGCCTGACGGGTGTCATTGTCGATGGCCGTGATAAATGAGCGGTCGATTTTGAGCTTGTCGAAATAGAGTTCCCGCAAGTAGGAGAACGATGACCAGCCGGTACCGAAATCATCGAGAGCCACCCGCACTCCAATCTGACGCAGCGTATCGATGATCTGCTTGCTCAGCTCGATATCATCCAGAGCAATAGTTTCGGTCAGCTCGACGATCAGCTGTTGCAGGCTTAGCGGCCCCTCTCTCATGTTCTCATCCAACTGGGCTGCCAACCCCATAGTGAACATGGAACTCGAGAGGTTGACCGAGATCTCCAGCGGTTCAATCAAGTCGCTCGGGAAAGTGGCGAGATCATGTTGCAAGTGCCGGAAGATCCATAACCCGAGCGCCTCCCCCAGCCCGTTATCTTCTGCCAGCGAGATGATATCGAGGGGCGGAATAAACCCGTACTCCGGGTGATTCCAGCGGATCAGTACCTCGGCTCCCAGTCGCACCGTGCCTTGACCACGGACAATCGGCTGATAGTAGAGGCTCAACTGCAAATTGCTGTGGTGCTGGATCAGCTCGCGCAACTCGGTCGACAAACGGCGGTTACGCAGATAGTGCTGATACATGCTGCTGGAGAAAACCACGTAACGATTCAGCCGCTTGCGCTTGGCACTGTCGAGGGCAATATCGGCAAACAGCAGCATCTCCTCCGGCGTGTGTACCGGTCGCACGTACTGGCTGACCCCCATAAAGACCCGCACCCGGTGGGCGGGATCAGTCGCCAAGGCGAGCCCGGCAAGTTCGTTACGCAGCTGCTCCAGAAATGGAAAGCGCAAATAGGTGGGCATAACTCCGGAAATAATGATGGCAAACTCATCGCTACCGGTGCGGGCGGCAAAGATACCGTCAACCGATACCGCGCGGATCCGCTCGGCCAGTTGCGTCAGCAATGCATCCCCCACCTCGTAGCCCAGGCTGTCATTTACCTCCCTGAAATGGCCAAGATCCACCAGACAGACGGTCACGCTGCTGCGCCCCCCTTTATGTCCCGTCAGCTGCTTGAGGTGTTTGATCAAGGAGGCCCGGTTCGGCAAGCGGGTTAGCGCATCATTCCACGCAAGAAAGTGCTGGTGGCGCACTTCGCGAAACAGCATCAGCAGCATCACCACGGTCGCCAACATCAAGAAAGCCAGAATGAAGAAGTTCTGGATACGCGACGAGTTGAGTACCTCCCGCTGGGCAATAGCGGATGGGCCGGTGAAATTTTTCACCATCACATCGCGGATGGCAGCCAGATCCCGAGCCAACTCCTCGGCGAAACGAGCAAGCTCTTTTGAATCTCGCTCTCCGCTGACCACGGCCTGCTCATACTTTTCGAACAGAGTCATGATCTTGCCTGCTGCCTGTTCTGCCCCAAAGCGGGTTCTCACCGGCTTGGCCTCCTCCCCGTGCAGGAAGACATCGAGCCGGTTCCAGGCAATATCAAAGCGCTTGTTCATCTCTTCCTGACTGGTCGAACCGGTACGATAGAGAGAGAGCGCTTCATCAAAGCCATGGATTTCCAACTCCAGCTGCGCCAACGCCCAGGCGGAGAGCTGGGTATAGCGAGTCACTGCATTGAATGCACGGTCATAGTTCCAGACCGACCAGATGGCGACCCCCAAAAAGGCAGTCACCATCAGGATCAAGCTCAGAAACTTGCCGCGCAGCATCTTATTTGCTCTCGATCGCCGTCAGCTGCCACACCATCCGGCTGTGATAGAGCTCCTTGTTCAGCTCCGGGTGATCAGAGAGGGGATAGATAATCCAGAGCGGCCCTTTGTTGCGCAGGGTCAACGCCTTGCCATCCTGCTTCTCGGCCAGCAGTACCGCATATTTATCTCCATCTTCCAGCGGCACCGCCGCCCAGTAGTCATTGATGGCGACCGCCTTGACCTCCCCACTCTTGAGACCATATATCTTGACCAGATCTCGCAGCAGCACGCCACGATAGGTGTGGTCCCCCTCGGTCCACGGGGTCTGGGTCTTGACCTCTGTCTGAGGTAAGGCCTCAAACTCGGCCCGGGTCAACACGCCCCCCCCTTACCATTGCAACAGCCATCTCCTTTGATCTTGAGGAAAGGCTCATCAGCCAACACCATGCCAGAAACGAGACAGCCGGATAACAGCAGCATCCTGACAAGCCATCCACCCATGATAGACCTCCGTAGCGTACTGTTTGTTTTATTGGTTTCACTCTGTCCACCCACAGGGAAACGGCAGAGTCATAATGCAAAACAATGTTGCGGCAAGCAGCTCACCACAACAGGCAACCAGCATCAGGCTGTACCCGAATGCCACTAAAAGCATGACATCTAGGCTCCGAATGTCACAACTGCATCGGAAAATATTCATGTCCCTTTGGTTCACGACTTGGCTTGTGGAACAGAAATATAACCCCCATACAGGCAAACTGACGGTGTAGTCCCTATCGCAGATACAAAAAAGGCCGCTCAATGAGCGGCCTTCTTCATAACGGGATCAGCAATCAGCTTTCGCGACGCTTGCCACCGAATTTGCGATCTTTGTTGAAGCCACCTTCACGGCGTTCCCCGCTCTTGTTGAACGGGCGGTCACCCTGGGGACGGCGATCCTTGTTGAAAGGACGGTCACCACGGAACGGACGATCACCACGGGGCGGACGGCTGCTGGTGTTGCCACCGGCCGGCACTTCGGTGTAGCGGGTGATCTGCAGCGGACGCTGGCAAACACGGGCTTTCTTGATCACTTCCAGTACATCGGCGGTCATGCCTTTCGGCAGGTCGACGGTAGAGAAGTCATCGGCGATGTCGATGTTGCCGATGAAGCGGCTCTCGATGTTCGCTTCGTTGGCGATGGCGCCCACGATCTGGCCCGGCTTGACGCCGTGATGGGCACCCACGTCTACGCGGTAGCGCTCCATCTCCACGTCCGGGTTGTCTTTCAGCGGACGCGGCTCCAGGGACGGCATCCGACGGGCAGGACGATCACCACGGTCACCGAAGTCACGACCGCCACGGTCGTTGAAGTCACGGCGCTCGAAGCCACCACGATCGTTGCCAGCATTCAGCAGCGGATCCGGAATGGAGTCATCCAGCAGCAGCGGTTGGTCACCCTGTACCAGCTTGGCCAGTGCGGCAGCCAGCTCCAGCGGATCGGCAGAATCCTCTTCGATCAGCTCGTTCACCAGGTTGTGGTAGATCTCGAGCTCTTCACCCATCATGGTTTCGCGGATGCGCTCCTTGAACTTGGCCAGACGATGCTGGTTGATGTCCTCGGTGCTCGGCATCTTCATCGGCTCGATGGCCTGACGGGTTGCGTGCTCGATGGCGCGCAGCATGCGACGCTCGCGCGGAGCAACGAACAGGATGGCTTCGCCTTTACGACCGGCACGACCGGTACGGCCGATACGGTGAACGTAAGATTCGGTGTCGTACGGAATGTCGTAGTTCACTACGTGGGTGATGCGCTCAACGTCCAGACCACGGGCGACAACGTCGGTGGCGATCAGGATGTCCAGCTGGCCCTGACGCAGCTTGTCAACGGTACGCTCACGCAGTTTCTGCGGGATGTCGCCGTGCAGCGCTTCACAGGCGTGACCACGGGCGGCCAGCTTGCCAGCCAGCTCTTCGGCAGCGTTCTTGGTACGCACGAACACCAGCAGGGCTTCGTAGGATTCCACTTCCAGCAGACGGGTCATGGCGTCCAGCTTGTGCAAACCGGTTACCTGCCAGTAACGCTGGCGAATAGTGGTAGCGGTAGCAGTCTTGGAGGCGATCTTGATCTCTTTGGGCTGCTTCAGGTGCTTCTGGGCCACGCGACGGATCTGCTCCGGCATGGTGGCAGAGAACAGGGCAACCTGACGAGTGCTCGGGCACTGCTCCATGATCCAGTCAACGTCGTCGATGAAGCCCATACGCAGCATTTCATCAGCTTCGTCCAGTACCAGGGCTTTCAGGCCGGAGAGGTCCAGGTTCTTGCGACGGATCAAGTCCATCACGCGGCCCGGAGTACCGACGACAACCTGGGCACCGCGACGCAGAGCGCGGGTCTGGGTTTCGTAGGAGGCACCGCCGTAGATGGGCAGTACGTGGAAATCAGGCATGTGGTGGGCGTAGCGTTGGCACGCTTCAGCCACTTGCAGCGCCAGTTCGCGGGTAGGCGCCAGCACCAGGATCTGGGTGTTGCGGTTACCAGCTTCCAGACGAGACAACAGAGGCAAGGCAAAAGCAGCGGTCTTCCCTGTACCGGTTTGCGCCTGCCCCAGCAGATCGTGTCCCGCCATCAGGTGGGGAATTGCTGCGGCCTGGATCGGTGACGGGCGCTCATAGCCCACGTCCTGCAGCGCTTTCAATACAGGCGCGGCCAGTCCAAGCTCACTAAAAAGGGGCAGTTGTTCGGTATCAGACATAGATTCTTCCAGATTAAGGCAGGCGGCTAACACCGCGGAATAGCAAAAAGGCGGCGATTATAGCGCCACTTTGTTCTGCTGTCTTGAAAAATGTGATAAGCCTCTCAAGACGTTGGCAATTATAGAGGGATCTGACGAGTATGGCTTGCTTATTTTGCACTCATAGTGCGTTATTGCGGATCACTCCTCGCTGGAGTCCTTGCCCCGCTTGTGTTTGAGCACCGCCATGGTCAGTCGGCTGGTGCACAATAAACGCTCACGTTCGTCCCGAATTTCAATCTGCCACACCTGGGTTGTTGCTCCCAGATGGAGCGGCGTGCAACGCCCGGTCACCACCCCTTCCCGTTTAGCTCGCAGATGGTTGGCATTCACCTCCAGCCCCACACAGTAGCTATCTGGCCCGACCGCCATATTGGCGGCAATCGATCCCAAGGTTTCCGCCAGCACCACAGATGCGCCGCCATGCAGCATGCCAAGGGGCTGGTGAGTGCGATGATCCACCGGCATGGTCGCTTCAAGCCAATCGGTGCCAAAAGCCGTGTAGAGGATGTCGAGGTGGGCCATCAGGGTGTTGCGAGAGGTGGCGTTGAGCCCCTCCAGACTCATGGGTTTACGCCAGATGGGCGCAATATCGTGACTCATTGCGAGCAGACTCCTTTGTAAGCGATGAATGCGTACCGATATGGGTGAAACGCCCTCCATCGGCAACATGGTTCTGTTATATGAGTTGTTGGTTACCAGGTGACGTGGTAACAACGCAGCCCCGACCCGGAGCTGCGTGTTACACAATCATGCCCTTAAGCGGGATGTCACCAGGGGTAGGTAACGCCGGGCCACTCAGCCCAGGGCACATCTCGCCCCGGCAGGCGGGGTTCTGGCCACTGCCACACCCTGGCGAGCCAGTCGCGCAGCTGAATCTCCAGCTCCTCATCCGTGATGGGCGCCTCGGCCACCTTCCAGAAGAAGAGCTCCGCCGCTACCTCTGGCAGCACCGAGGGGTAGAGATAAACCCCGCCCCAAAATTGCGGCTCCCGATCCGGGCTCCAGAGACCATAGGCAAAGGAGCGCTTGGCCAGAAACTCCGACTGCTGCCACTCCAGATCTCCTTCGTGCTGGCTCAGGCTGAAGTTGGCGGAGGGCCACACATCGTGCGGGCGAAACAGCTGATGGAGCTGCTCGCGCTCGCGCAACATGGCGACAAACTCCACCACAGCCTGAGCGGGGGTAGCGGGTAACAGCAAGAAACGTGGATGCCGATAAGCCTTCGGCACCCGAAACCGCTTGGGAAACGTCAGCATCAGAGCAGCTCCAGCAGGGCTTGCAATGGATGTTTGAGCTTTTCCCCCTCTATCCGCTTGACCTGACTGCGGCACGAATAGCCAGTTGCCAGACAGCGCGCTTTGGGTAAACGGGCGAGCGGGTCGGCCCAGCTCAACCCATAGATGCCCTTGGAGTTCTCCACCTGTTTGACGTCGTGACCATAGGTGCCCGCCATACCGCAGCAACCCACAGAGACCGGCTGCAAGCTGGCCCCGAAACGGCCAAACAGGGTGCTCCAGTCACCGTGAGTGGAGGGCTTGGCGGTCTTCTCGGTGCAGTGGGCAAAGAGATACCAGGGCTCGCTCCCCTCCTCGCTCTTGGTCTTGTCGGTTCGAGCAGGCAACTGATCTACCGGCAGCGAGAGCAGCCACTCCTGCGGCAACAACACCTGAAAATCGCCACGAGCCGACCCCAGCGCCTTGGCATACTCGTCGCGATAGCAGAGCACCATGGCCGGATCCACCCCTACCATGGGAATGCCAAGCGCCGCCACCTTGTTGAGGAACTGGGCGCTGTTGGCGGCGGTGCGGGCAAAGGCACGCAGGAATCCCTTGATATGCTGGGGTTTACCGTTGGGTTTAAAGGGCAGCAAGTAGGGCTGGAAGCCGAGCTTGCTGGCGAGTTTCACCAGGTCGCGCACCACGGGGGCGTCGTAATAACTGGTGAAGGGGTCCTGCACGATCAGCACCACCTGCTTGCGCTGCTCGGCGCTCATCCGCTCCAGACCCGGCAGATCAAAATAGCGGGCGCGGTTGTCGTGCAGACTCTCGGCCAGGGTCGGCACCGAGAGCAGCGGCACATCGACCATGCCGATGCTCTTCTCGGTCGCCTTCTGGGCCCACTCTTTTTCGAGGAAGAAGTTGACCAGCTTCGGCGCCTTGGCAAGCAGCGGCGCATAGCTCTCCACCGTGCCGACGAAGTAATCCTTCGGCGCACGCAGGTAGCGGCCGTGGTAGAGCTGCATAAAGCGGGCGCGAAAATCGGGTACATCCACCTTGATCGGGCACTGGCTGGTACATGCCTTGCAGGCCAGACAGCCCGCCATCGCCTCCATCACCTCGTGGGAGAAGTCATACTCGCCGCGCTGTTTGGCCCAGCTGTTGCGCACCTTGTCCACCAGCTGTTTGAAGCGCACACCACCGGATTGCAGCGCCACCTCTTCCGCCAGCGGGTCAAAGCCCTGCTCCGCCAGCTGACGCAACCATTCACGCATCAGGCCCGCCCGCCCCTTGGGGGAGTGGCGACGATCACGGCTGATCTTGACCGAGGGGCACATGGGGGAGTCGGTCTCGAAGGTGAAGCACAGACCATTGCCGTTGCAATCCATGGCGCGGGTGTAGCTGGAGCGCACCGCGAGCGGGATCTGGCGGTCATACTTGCCGCGCTTGGGCCCATCCACCGACACCAGCTCGGCGCCGCTACCGTAGGGGATACAGATCTTGCCCGGGTTGATGCGGTTGGTCGGGTCGAACGCCCCCTTGACCCGCTGCAGCTCTTCCCACAGCTCGCCAAAGAAGGCGGGGCTGTATTCGGAACGAAAGCCCTTGCCGTGCTCCCCCCACATCAAGCCGCCATATTTGGCGGTGAGCGCCACCACCTGATCGGAGATGCGGCGCAGCAGCACCTCCTGCTCGGGATCGCACAAATCCAGCGCCGGGCGCACGTGCAGCACACCGGCATCGACGTGGCCGAACATGCCGTAGTCGAGGCCGTGGGCATCCAGCAGGGCGCGAAACTCCATGATGAAATCGGCCAGCGACTCTGGCGGCACGGCGGTATCTTCGGTGAAGGCTACCGGCTTCTTGCGCCCTTCGGCGTTGCCCAGTAGCCCCACCGACTTCTTGCGCATGGTGTAGATGGTTTCGATGCTCGGCAGGTGGTCACACACCTGATAGCCGATGATCCCGGCTTCCCCCTTGGCCAGCAGCGCGTCGATACGACGGCACAGCTCCGCCACCTTGGCCTTGTGTTCTGCCTCGTCGGTATCGGCAAACTCGACAATATTGAGCCCCTGCAGATCCTTGCCGGGCACATCCTGAATAAGTTCTTTCACCGAATGCCAGATGATGTCGGCGCGGGCCAGCCCGAGCACCCGGGAGTCCACCGTCTCCACCGACAGCGCTTGGGCCTCAACCATAAAGGGGGCGTTGCGCAGGGCGGAGGGGAAGCTGTCGTACTTGACGTTGACCAGGGTGCGGTAGCGCGGGATGGGGGTGATATTGAGTTTGGCTTCGGTGATGAATCCCAAGGATCCTTCCGAGCCGCACAGCACCCGACTCACATCCAGCGTGTCGGTATCGGGTTGATAGAGGTGCTTGAGATCGTAGCCGGTCAGAAAGCGGTTGAGCTTGGGGAAGGTCGCATCGATGTCGGCGCGGCGCTCCTTGCCGATACGATAGAGGGTGCGATAGATCTCTCCTTCACGACTCTCCAGCGCCAGCTTGTCTTCAAGACGGGAGCCATTGACCGGCTCGGTCGCCATGATGTCGCCATTCTCCAGCACCGCTTTGAGCCCCAGCACGTGATCCGAGGTTTTGCCGTAGACCAGAGACCCCTGCCCCGAGGCGTCGGTGTTGATCATGCCCCCTAAGGTGGCGCGGTTGGAGGTGGAGAGATCCGGCGAGAAGAAGTAGCCATGGGGCTTGAGATAGGCGTTGAGCTGGTCTTTCACCACCCCGGCCTGGGCGCGCACCCACCCCTCCTCCAGATTAATTTCCATGATCTGGTTCATATAACGGGAGAGATCGACGATAATGCCGCCGCCCAATGACTGGCCATTGGTGCCGGTACCGCCACCGCGAGGAAAAAAACTCAAGGAGGCGAACGCCGGCTCTGCGGCCAGCTTGAGCATTGCTGCTATGTCGTCCGCACTGCGCGGATAGAGAACCGCCTGAGGTACTACCTGATAGACGCTGTTATCCGTCGCCATCGCCAACCGGCTTGCATAAGACTTTTCGATATCACCACGAAATGCGCTGCGCTCTAGCAACTCAAGAAACTGCAGGGTTGCGGGTGACAAACTGTCCTGGTAATCGAGTCTCGGGATCATGAATCCTTGTTCCCATCCTTTGCTTGATGCCGGCACGCCGGCGACAACGACTGGCCAGCCGCCTGTCAATGGCAGTCAGGCCAGTCCGCTCACATGTGAGCGGGCAGTATATCAGCTAGAAAACCGCTTGCGCTTGGCAATATTCACCATTTGAAAGGAGGACTTTTATGGCTCACCACAGCCATGTTATCAGTACGCTGGTCACCACCGAAAAACAGGCGCTTACCCTGTCGCTGTTCGGTTGTATTACCTTTGCCATCTTCGGCATCGGCTACGGCCTCTTCGTCGGTTCCAACGCCATCATGCTCGATGGTATCTTCACCCTGTTCAGCATGGGCATGACGGGCCTCGGTCTTGTTACCGCCTATCTCGTTACCCGCCCTTCCGATGCGCGCTTCCAGTATGGCTACGCCCACTTCGAGCCCATCACCAACGTCATCAATGGCACCATTATTCTGCTGCTCTGCCTTGGCGCTCTCTATAGCGGCATCACCACCCTGCTGGATGGCGGACGAGAGATCGATCTCGGCCACGCCCTTATCTATGCCGCCGTCTCCACCTTCTTCTGCGCCATCATCTATCGCATCGAAGCCCAGGTTGCCGAACAGGTAGACTCCGAGCTGGTGCGAGTCGACTCCAAGGAGTGGCTGGTGGATACCCTGCTCAGCGCCACTCTGCTGATTGGCTTTGTGGTCGCCATTGGCCTCGATGCCATCGGCTACGGCCAATACAACCGCTACATAGACCCGGTGCTGGTCTCGCTGCTGGCCCTCTGCGCAACTCTCATTCCCATCAAGGTGCTCGGCCGCAACCTGCGGGAAGTGTTGAAGATCGCCCCCAAGGGAGATGTGCCACGGCAAGTCGAGCAGGAGATCGAGGCGCTGCGCCAGCGCCACGGCATCGAGTGCTACAGCCATCTGGCCAAAAGCGGTCGTCGCTTCGATCTGGAATTGAACATTCTGGTGGCGCCGGGTCAGGAGTGGCCTGTCGAACGTCAGGATGCCCTGCGTCAGGAGCTCTGGTCTCGCCTTGGCGACACCCTGGGGGATGCCTGGCTGTCGGTTTGTTTCACCCGCGAAAAGCGCTGGTTGTAACGACCGCACGGGGGAGAGCGGCACCGCTGCCTCCCCCTGTCGCATCACAACCCCATCACGCCCCGCTGACACTGCTCTTGCCAAATTGGCGCCAGCCGCTATCATCAGGGCTCATTTTTCACCCGAGGTTTTATTGCCCATCATGGACAATCCCCGAAGTTGCCCTTCGTCTCTCTCTGTCAAAGCCTATCTTTTTCTGCTTAATCAGCGCCTCTGAATAACACCTTTGCCTTGCTGTTACTGCGGCCATCTTGCGCCGTGATCACTCTCTGCTCTGTCTGTTTTTATTGAGGTCGTCACAATGGAATTGCTGCTGGATCCCCATATCTGGATCGGTCTGTTTACCCTGATCATTCTGGAAATCGTGCTGGGGATCGACAACCTGGTCTTTATCGCCATTCTGGTGAAAAAACTGCCCCCCGCCCAACGGGACAAGGCCCGTGTCATCGGCCTGTCGCTGGCCCTGCTGATGCGACTTGGGCTCTTGAGCGTCATGTCATGGCTGGTCACCCTGACCACCCCGATTTTGCACCTGTGGGACCACCCCTTCTCCGGTCGGGATCTGATCCTGATGGGGGGCGGCCTGTTCCTGCTGTTCAAGGCTACCTCCGAGCTGCATGAACGGCTGGAAGCCAAACCCCAGGATGATGGCCCGGTCGGCGCCTACGCCAGTTTTGGCGTGGTGATCGCCCAAATTTTGGTGCTCGATGCGGTCTTCTCGCTCGACTCCATCATCACTGCCGTCGGCATGGTGGAACACCTTGGCGTGATGATGGCCGCCGTGACCATCGCCATGGTGGTGATGGTGCTCGCCTCCAAGCCGCTGACCCGCTTCGTCAACGCCCACCCCACCGTGGTGGTGCTCTGTCTGAGCTTCCTGCTGATGATCGGCTTCAGCCTGGTGGCGGAAGGCTTCGGCTTCCATATTCCGAAGGGCTACCTCTACGCAGCCATCGGCTTCTCGGTGCTGATCGAGTTTTTCAACCAACTGGCCCAGCGCAGCGCCATGCGTCACGAATCCAAACAGCCGCTGCGTGAGCGCACCACCGCCGCCATCTTCAAATTGATGGGCAGTAAGGCCTATCAGGATCAGCCGGATGACGATCTGGATGCCCCTGCCGTAGCGCCGGTGAGCTTTGGCGAGGAGGAGCGCTATATGGTGACCGGGGTGCTGTCGCTGGCCGAGCGCTCCATTCGCACCATCATGACCCCGCGCTCGGAGATGGCCTGGATCGATATCAACGACTCCAGCGACGAGATCCGCGCCCTGCTGCAGCGCGAGCCCCACAGCCTCTTCCCCATCTGTGACGGGGATCTGGACGAGGTGATCGGAGTGGTCAAGGCGCGCGACCTGCTGTTTGCCTTGAACGAAGGGCAATCCTTGAGCGAACTGGCCAAACAGAACGATCCCATTATCGTGCCGCAGACCATCAACGTGATCCGTTTGCTGGCGGAGCTGCGCAAAGCCAAGGGAAGCCTTATTCTGGTCTCCGACGAGTTTGGCGTGATCCAGGGGCTGGTCACCACCCACGATCTGCTGGAGGCCATCGTCGGCGAGCTGCCGGACGAGGACGAAACCCCGGATATCGTGCGTGATGGCGAAGGGTGGCTCATCAATGGCAGCACCAACATCCACCATGTGGAGCAGGTGCTGGAGCACGAGGGGCTGGTGAGCGAGAGCGATGAATACGTAACCCTGGCGGGCATGCTGCTCTCCCACTTCGGCACTCTGCCCACCCCGGGCCAGCAGTTGCAACTGCAGCAGCTCAACTTCGAGGTGATCGAGGTGAGCGAGCGGCGCATCGAGCGGGTGAAAGTGATGCCCGCCACGGCTTGAGCCTGCCACCAGCAGAATACAGAAGAGGGCCAGACGGCCCTCTTTTTTATGCTTCAACTTTATGCCTCAACGCCTCTTTCCCGACGGTTTGCACTGATTGCTGCATCAAGCACAATTCTCTTGTGCAATTACCCCCCTTTTTCACAGCAAGATGGCAGCATAAAGTGGCCTCACTTCCACCATGAGGAACTCAAGATGAGCCACGATCACCTGTTCTGCCCGCTGCGCCTCGGCCAGCTGCACCTTGCCAACCGCATCGTCATGCCCCCCATGACCCGCTCCCGTGCCAGTCAGCCGGGTGATGTGGCCAACGCCATGATGGCGAGCTACTACGCCCAGCGCGCCGAGGCGGGCCTGATCATCAGCGAAGGCACCCAAATCGACCCCATGGGCAAGGGCTATGCCTGGACGCCGGGGATCTACAGCGCCGAGCAGATCGCTGGCTGGAAACTGGTGACCGATGCCGTGCACGCCAAGGGGGGCACCATCTTCGCCCAGCTCTGGCACGTGGGCCGGGTCACCCATCCGGATAACATCGGCGGCGCCCAGCCCATCTCCGCTTCAGCCCTGCCCGCAGTGGGCGTCAAGGTGTTCGTCGATAACGGCAGCGATGCGCCGGGCTTTGTCGAGACCGTCACTCCGCGCGCCATGACTCAAGCCGATATCCATGCGGTGGTGGGCCAGTTCCGTCAGGCGGCTCGCAACGCCATCAGCGCCGGTTTTGACGGTATCGAGCTGCACGCCGCCAACGGATACCTCATCAACCAGTTCCTCGACTCCGAGTCCAACGCCCGCACCGACAGTTACGGCGGATCGCTTGAAAACCGGCTGCGCTTCCTCAAAGAGGTGACCGAGGCGGTCAGCAGCGAAATCGGCGCTGCTCGGGTTGGGGTGCGTCTTGCGCCGCTCACCACCCTCAACGGCACCATCGATTCCAACCCGCAGGAGACCTATCTGGCCGCCGCCCGCCTGCTGGGCCAACTCAACGTGGTCTACCTGCACATTGCCGAAGCGGACTGGGACGATGCCCCCCTGATGCCGGAGAACTTCAAGCAGGGTCTGCGCGATGCCTTCCCCAACACCCTGATCTACGCCGGTAAATATGATGGTGATCGCGCACGCGCCGCCCTCGACGCGGGCTGGGCCGACATGATTGGCTTTGGTCGCCCCTTCGTTGCCAACCCGGATCTGCCGAACCGGCTGCGCCACGGCTATCCGCTGGCCCCCCACGATCCGGCCACTCTGTTTGGCGGCGGCGAGAAAGGGTTGACCGATTACCCCGTCTATCAGGCCGATGACGCAGCGACCAACCGCTGATTGCCGATGGCCAACCGGCCACGTAACGCAGGCCCCACTGGTTGGGGCCTGCCGTATTGTTGCGCATTAGCAACGGTGATATGGCTGACCGAATCACTGTTGCAATGATCTCGTTGTTATCTCCCCTCGCTTTCACAAGGAGTCATCATGAATCACACCCAAGCCTGGTGCTGGCATGCCCCCGGTGAACCGACCCAGCTTACCCTCGCCGATCTGCCCCTGGCACCGCTCGCCCCTGACGAGGTACTGGTAGCCAATCGGGTTATCGCCTTCAATCCGGTGGACTGGAAGCTGATCGAGTATGGCCACTCCAACTGGCAGGACGGTCAGGTGCCCGGCGTCGATGGCATGGGCACTATCGTGGCCCTCGGCGCCAACGTCAGCCATCTGCGTCTCGGCGCCCGGGTCGCCTATCACACCGACCTGCGCCACCACGGCAGCTTTGCCCGCCACACCAAAGTGCCCGCCCGCGCCCTGCTGCCGGTGCCCGATGCCCTGAGTGACGAGGCGGCAGCCACCCTGCCCTGTCCCGGCCTCACCGCCTGGCAGGCGCTGGCCAAGCTGCCGCGCCTGCACGGGGAAGCGCTGCTCATCACAGGTGCCGGCAGCAGTGTCGGCCGCTTTGCGGTGCAACTGGCCCTCCAGCAAGGAGCACGAGTCTTTGCCAGCGCCAGCCCACGTCATCATCCGTGGCTCAAGGCTGATTATCGGGACTCCGACTGGCTGGCCACCTTGCAGACTGCCAACGGCAACGAGCCGTTCGAGGGGATCATCGATCTGGTCTCCAGCCAACAGGCTGAGAGCCTGCTGCCCGCCCTTGGCTACTACGGTCACATGGTGACTGTGCTCGGGCGCATCCCGCACAATCCGTTGCCCGCCTTTAGCCATTGCCACTCATTGCACGAGATTGCGCTGGGCGCCCAGCACGCCTTTGGCAGCGACAAGCAGTGGAGCCGACTGGTGGCCGCCGGTGTCACCATGATGGATCAAATGGCAAGCGGCGAGCTGACCCTGCCGCCGCTGGTGGTCGGCGACTTTGAGGCGCTGCCCACCCTGCTCGAGCGCTTCAAGCGCGAAGGACAGGGCGAGAAGTTTCTGGTGCGAGTGGCATAACGCTGACCTGCCCCGATAACCACACCGACCATTGAAACGAAAGAGGCCCGCCAGTGATGGCGGGCCTCTCTTTATATAGTGTATGTCATCTCGACTTCATTGGCGCCTGACTCAATGCAGGCTCACCCCGTGGGTCTCGGCATAACTGCGGATCTCCCGGGTCAGCCGCGCCTTGTCGGCCAAGCTCAGCCAGCTCGCCTCAACGGCATTGAGCGACAAGCGGCAGAGCTGACTCATGGTCGCGCCAAGGCCATCGGCCAGCGCCACAAGGTTGCCATTCATATAGCCACCAAAGTAGGCAGGGTCGTCCGAGTTGATGGTGACGCAGAGCCCCTGCTCCAGCAGTCGCAACACATTGTGCTGGGCCATATCGCCGAACACCTTGAGCCGGGTGTTGGAGAGGGGACAGACGGTAAGCGGCAGCCGGGTATCGGCCAGATAACGCAGCAGCTCGGGATCGTCTGCCGAGCGCACCCCGTGATCGATGCGGCATACCTTCAGCTCGTTGATCGCCTGCCAGATGTAGCCGGCAGGGCCCTCTTCACCTGCGTGGGCCACCACCGGCAGCCCCAGCTCGCGGCATTTGGCAAAGACCCGGGCAAACTTGGTCGGTGGGTTGCCCTTTTCACCCGAGTCGAGGCCGATGCCGTGAATGCGCGACAGGAAGGGCATAGCCTCTGCCAACGTAGCGAACGCCTCCTCTTCACTGAGGTGGCGCAAAAAGCTCATGATAAGGCGCCAGCTGATGCCAAACTCCTTCTCCCCGGTCTGCAGCGCCCGCTCGATGCCGCCCAGCACAGTAGCAAAGGGGACGCCGCGGGCGGTATGGGTCTGTGGGTCGAAGAAGATCTCCACATGCACCACCTTGTCGGCGGCGCAACGCTCAAGATAGGCCCAGGTGAGGTCGAAGAAGTCCTGCTCGGTAATGAGCACGCTGGCGCCGCGATAGTAGAGGTCGAGAAAAGATTGCAGGCAGTCAAAGTCATAAGCGGCGCGCACGCTGGCGACATTGGGCCAGGGCAGTGGCACACCGTTGCGGCGGCCCAGCTCAAACATCAACTCGGGTTCGAGGCTGCCCTCGATATGCAGGTGCAGCTCCAGTTTCGGCAGTCCGGCGATAAATTGCGCGGCGGTGAGGTGTTCGGGTGTGACTGGCTTGGGAATCGGGGTGTCCATAGCGACGGCTCCATCAGCAAAGTGATCCGGCGTCAGCCCCTCCACCAGACTGACCCGACGGCAGCTTTATTGTGCACCGAAGTGGCGAGACAGGGGAGACTTGTCATCAAACAGACTTATAATGGCGTCACAAAAATCATAAATGATTGAACATCTTAACGATTGGCGGCTCACCTGCGCCCTGACAAGGAGTTTTCATGAAGAAGAACGTCATCTGCGATATCGACGGTGTCATCCTGCACAACAACGATCTCATCCCCGGTGCCGACCGTTTCGTCCATCGCCTGCTGGAGCAGGGCAGCAAGCTCTTGTTCCTCACCAACTACCCGGCACAGACCCAGAAAGATCTGCAAAACCGCTTCCGCTCCGCCGGGATCGAGGTGCCGGAGGAGTGCTTCTATACCTCCGCCATGGGCACCGCCGACTTCCTCAAGCGTCAGGATGGCAAGAAGGCCTATGTGATCGGTGAAGGGGCGCTGACCCACGAGCTCTACAAGGCCGGTTTCACCATCACCGACATAGACCCGGACTTCGTGGTGGTTGGCGAGACCCGCAACTACAACTGGACCATGATGCAACAGGGGGCCAAGTTCGTCGATCAGGGGGCCCGCTTTATCGCCACCAACCCCGATACCCACGGCCCCATGATGCACCCGGCCTGCGGCGCCCTGTGCGCCCCCATCGAGCGAATGACCGGCAAGAAGCCGTTCTATGTCGGCAAGCCGAGCGCCTGGATCATCCGTGCGGCGCTCAACCGGATGGAGGCCCACTCAGACGACACCATCATCATCGGCGACAACCTGCGCACCGACATTCTGGCGGGCTTTCAGGCCGGTCTCGAGACGGTGCTGGTGCTCTCCGGGGTGAGCAAGGTCGCCGATATCGACCGCATGCCGTTTCGCCCGAACCATATTTTCGACTCCGTGGTCGACATCGATATCGTCTAATCACCACCCAAGCGTTAAACAGGGCAGGTCTCTCCTGCCCTTGCAGGATCTGTTATGGAACCCATTCTGATCGCCGTGGCCTTTGGCTGCGGCATGGTAGTCAATCTGATTGGCCTGCCCCCCCTGCTCGGCTTCCTGGCCGCCGGTTTTATCCTCAACGGCATGGGATATGAAAATACCCCCGCCCTGAGCGAGGTGGCCGATCTCGGCGTCACCCTGCTGCTGTTCACCATCGGCCTCAAGCTCAATATCAAAACCCTGATGCGGCGCGATGTATGGGGCACCACCAGCCTGCACCTGCTGCTCTCCACCCTGCTCTTTACCGTGGTACTGCTGGTCTGCAAGGGACTGGGACTTGAACTTGCCCTCTCGCTGGACTGGAAACTGGCGCTGCTGCTGGGCTTTGCCCTCTCCTTCTCCAGCACCGTCTTTGCGGTCAAGGTGCTGGAAGATCGCAGCGACATGAATGCCCTCTACGCCCGCATCGCCATCGGGGTGCTGGTGATGCAGGATGTGTTCGCCGTGGCGTTTCTGGCCTTCTCCAGCGGCAAGTGGCCCAGTATCTGGGCGCTCTGGGTACTGGGATTGCCGCTGCTGCGCCCGCTGCTGTTCAAGCTGCTGGAGCGTGCCGGGCACGGCGAGCTGCAGGTGCTGTTCGGGGTGTTTTTGGCGCTGGTGGTCGGGGCCGCCGGTTTTGAAGTGGTCGGCCTCAAACCGGATCTCGGGGCACTGATCATCGGCATGATGCTCGCCTCTCATCCGGCTGCGGCAGGGCTTGCCAAGGCGCTCTTCAACCTCAAAGACCTCTTTCTGGTCTGCTTCTTTCTCACCATCGGCCTCAACGGCCTGCCGACCCACGACACCATGCTGCTGGCACTGGCGCTGGTGCTGGCCCTGCCGCTCAAAAGTGTCCTCTACTATCTGGTCTACAGCGGCGCACACCTGCGGGTGCGTACCGCCCTGCTCTCGACCCTGGCGCTCACCAACTTCTCGGAGTTTGGCCTGATCGTCGCCGCCATCGCCGCCAAGGCGGGCTGGCTCTCCCACGAGTGGCTGGTGGCGGTCTCGCTGGCACTGGCGGCGAGCTTTATGATCTCCGCCCCGCTCAATGCCCAGAGCGAGCGCATTTATCACCGCATCGGCCACTGGCTGCGGGGATTGCAGGCAAGCAACCTCCATCCGGAAGACAGACCCATCGAATTGGGCGATGCGGAGGTGATCATCCTCGGTATGGGGCGGATCGGTCAGGGGGCCTACTTCGAGCTGGAGAACAAGTACGGCAACGTCATCCTCGGGGTGGAGAACGACAGCGAGAAGCTACCCACCCTGCGCGCCCAGGGGATGAACGTCATCGAGGGGGATGCCACCGATACCGACTTCTGGGACAAGGTGCTGCTCTCCAATCAGGTCAATCTGGTGCTGCTGGCGATGCCCCACCATTCGGGGAATCTCTACGCCATCGAGAAGCTGCGCAGCCACGGATTCAACGGCAAGATCGCCGCCATCGTCCGTTTCGAGGACGATATCGCCTCCCTCAGAGAGCAGGGAGTGGATGCGGTATTCAACGTCTACAACGAAGCGGGCAGCGGCTTTGCCCGCCATGTGATCCGCCGCTTGCAGCCGCTTTGAGTTATCGGCCAGCAGCCCTTGGCAAGGGAATGCGCATCGTTTAAGTTATGCACAACCTCGTTTAATAAAACGAACAAACGCGGGGCCGGGATGGCCCCGCGTTCCTATCTGCCGAAGCCAAGGAGGCACCATGAAGACCCTCAAAGACTGGATTTTGCCGGACCGCCACGAGGCGGCCCCTACCCCGCTGATGCCTGCATCCGAGCGCATTAAAGCAGGCAACCCGGCGCAAACGGTGTGGAACCACTACTCCGACCCAAGCCAGCAGTTTCACGTGGGCTTCTGGGCTTGCGAGCCGGGCCGCTGGGCCATCCACTACACCGAGCACGAGTATTGCCAGCTGCTGGAGGGGGATGTGGTGATGCACGACAGTGAGGGTGGCCAGCTGGCCCTCAAACCCGGCGATCAATTCGTGATTCCGGCAGGCTTTGTCGGCGAGTGGGAGACCCTTACTCCCTGTCGCAAGGTCTACGTCATCTTCGAACCCGCCTCAGCTTGACGTTCACGTCACCCGGCCCCGTTGCAGCAGCCCTTATCCTGTTGATCCGCTTGACGCTTACGGCATGATTTTCTGCGGTTTTCCCGCTTGCAAAAGGTTTTTCCGCTAGGCATTGTGTCTGACGAGGAATGTAAATGGAATTTCGAGCCCAAACGTGGGGGGCTCATATAAAAATCAAGAGGATTACCGCCAATGTGTTCAATTTTCGGCATTCTGGATATCAAGTCCGATGCAGTAGCCCTGCGCAAATCGGCGCTGGAGATGTCCAAGCGACTGCGTCACCGCGGGCCTGACTGGTCCGGCGTCTACAGCTCCGACAAAGCCATTCTGGTACACGAGCGTCTGGCCATCGTCGACCCGGGCAATGGCGCCCAGCCGCTCTACAACCCCGAGCGCACCCATGTGCTGGCGGTCAACGGCGAGATCTACAACCACAAAGAGCTGGAGAAGACCCTCAAGGTCGACTTCCAGTTCCAGACCAAATCCGACTGTGAAGTGCTGCTGGCTCTCTACAAGGAGAAGGGCCCGGCGTTTCTCGACGATCTCAACGGCATCTTTGCCTTCATCCTTTATGACGCCGAACAGGATGCCTACCTGATTGGTCGCGACCACATGGGGATCATCCCCCTCTATACCGGTCGTGACGAACACGGCAACTTCTATGTCGCCTCCGAGATGAAGGCGCTGGTGCCGGTCTGCAAGAGCGTCGAAACCTTCCCGCCGGGACACTACCTGTGGAGCAAGGATGGCGAGCTCAAACAGTGGTACAAGCGCGACTGGATGGAGTACGCCGCGGTCGAGCACAATGTCAGCGACAAGGCCGAGCTGAAAGCCGCGCTGGAAGCGGCGGTCAAACGCCAGCTGATGTGTGACGTGCCTTATGGCGTGCTGCTCTCCGGCGGGCTGGACTCATCCGTCATCTCCGCCATCACCAAGCTCTATGCGGCGCGCCGCATCGAGGACGATGGCAAGAGCGAAGCCTGGTGGCCACAACTGCACTCCTTCGCCGTAGGGCTGGAAGGGTCGCCGGATCTCGCCGCCGCCCGCAAGGTGGCTGATCACCTCGGCACCATCCACCACCAGATCCACTTCACCGTGCAGGAGGGTCTGGATGCCCTGCGCGACGTCATCTATCACCTCGAGACCTATGACGTCACCACCATCCGCGCCTCCACGCCCATGTATCTGATGGCACGCTACATCAAGGCGATGGGGATCAAGATGGTGCTCTCCGGTGAAGGCTCCGACGAGCTGTTTGGTGGCTACCTCTATTTCCACAAGGCGCCCAACGCCCGCGAATTCCACGAAGAGAACGTGCGCAAGCTCGCCTCCTTGCACCTCTATGACTGCCTGCGCGCCAACAAGTCGATGGCAGCCTGGGGTGTGGAGGGTCGCGTGCCCTTCCTCGACAAGGAGTTCATGGACGTGGCGATGCGCCTGCAGCCCGCCGACAAGATGTGTGGCAAGGGCAAGATCGAGAAGCACATCCTGCGCGAAGCGTTCGAAGATCTGCTGCCCCACGAAGTGGCGTGGCGCCAGAAGGAGCAGTTCTCCGATGGCGTGGGCTATTCGTGGATCGACAGCCTGAAAGCCATGGTGGAACAGGAAGTGACGGATCAGATGTTCGAAGCGGCTGCATTCCGCTTCCCCATCAACACCCCGCTCACAAAGGAGGCCTACTTCTACCGCGCCATCTTCGACGAGCACTTCCCGCTGGAAGCCGCCGCCCGCACCGTGCCCTACGGCAAGTCGGTCGCCTGCTCCACTCCTACCGCGCTGGAGTGGGATGCCAAGTTCAAGGAGATGGCAGATCCCTCCGGCCGCGCCGTGATGGACGTGCACCAGCAGGGCTACTGAGCCTACACGCCAAACCGAGCGGATAACGTCAGATAGCAAAAAGCCCTTCACCATGGTGAAGGGCTTTTTCATCTCCCCGCGGTCACGCCCGCCAAATCACATCAAGCCATGCAGATAGTTGATTTTTCATAAATATTTAATTTTTTTACCGAGTGACCATGCATTGACAGGAAGCGCGTCGATTGACTATGCCTGAAGGGTGATCAACAGGATCACCACGATGACAACAAGGATCGGGAGGGGGCATGGACGCTAACACTCTATCAAGGATTGGCCTGCTGACAGCACTGCTCGTCAGTCCAGCTACGATGGCCAATGAAAATATCGTGGTGCTGCAACTTGGCAACGCCTTCAGCAATGAAAAGCTCGACATCAACATCGCCGATGCCAAGTTCCATCACATGTTCTGGCGCTGGGGAGACTCAGGCTGTCAATTTGGGCTGGGGGTACGTGCCGGAACGCTCAAGGTAGAAGATGAAGAGACCGCCAGACTGGGGGGCGGCGCCCGTATCGAATGCCAATGGGGTAACTGGGTGACCTGGCTCCCCGGCGAAATGGTCTGGCTCGATCAGTACCAATTTGGGACTCGCGGCCACGGCTACAAGGATTACGGCGGCCCCTTCCAGTTCGCTCTGGGGATCGGCCTCGGCTACGCCATCACCAAGAATTGGCTGATCGGCTATCAGTATGAGCACATGTCCAACGCCTATATGTATGACAAGAACCCGGGGCTGGACAGCCATACCCTCCATATCGAGTACCGTTTTTAGCTGGACGCCCCCCACTGCAAGTGGCATAACACGATGCAAAAAGCCCTTCACCATGGTGAAGGGCTTTTGGTTATTTCATCTCCTGATAACCGAAGGTGCAGTTACAGGTAGAAGATCCCCACGATCAGGGTATGGAAGACAAAACCGACCATCAGGGGCAGCGAGGTACGCTTGATCACCGCAAACGGGGTCAGCTTGGCGCCACTGGAGACCGCAATAATCACCCCGGAGACTGGCGACATGGCGCGTCCCATGTGGGAAGCCTGCTGCATCGGCAGGATCATGGAGGCGGTGTTGACCCCCATGCTGGCGGCGATCTGCGGGATCAGCTCGACAAAGGCGAGGAAGGGCGCATTGCCGGAGCCCATGATGATGGCGGCAACCAGCGTCACCAGTGCAAAAACGATCGCCATGGCAAAGGCGGGCAGCCCCACATGTTCGGCGCCGACGATCAGGATATCGATCACCCCCAGCACCTTGATGCCGTGAGCGAAGATCCCTGCCGCCACCAGCAGCCCCACCACGTTGCTGAACGCTGACCCCATGCCGTTGAGGAAGTAGCTGAAACCGCCGCACACCTGCTTCATGTCACGGGTTCTGGCTGCCTCGACCACCATGCTGATAAACATCGAGATCATCACGATGGTGATGACGTTGAGCTTGATGTGATCGACAAACAGGGAAGAGAAGCCCACCGCCATGATGATGGGCAGCATCGGCAAGATGGCATAAAAGCTGGGGACACCGACCTCGTTTGCCGACTCGTCCACCGCAGCGGCCCCCTGATGCTGGTGCCCCTCCTGCAGATCGCAACGACGTTGCCAAAATACGTGCATCAAGCCCACCACCAGCACAGTCGCCAGCGCGGCAGGGCCCTGATAGGTATAGACATATTCGATCACGTTGTGGCCCATGCCCACCGCATCAGTTGCACGGATGGCGTCGATAGCGGTCGGGGTATAAGCCACCCCGAGGGAGGTAGCAATCACCCCGGCCGACGAGGCCGCAGAGAGGCCAAGCCCTACCATGATGGGGAACAGGGTCGCCATCAACAGTACCGCCAGACCAGTCGCCGAGGGGATCGCCAGTTGCAGCGCGCTGGCCAGCAGGTATGAGAAGAACAGCAACACATAGGGGGAGCGCAACCGGCGCAGTGGACGAATCGCAATGCGCACCACCGCATCGTTGGCACCGATATGATCCATGTAATGGGCAAAGCCCATCAGCGCCATGATCATCAAGCCAAGATCGGCCGCCCGCGAGCTGAAGAGATCCCGCATCACCTCGAAGGGGTCAAACAGGGCAATCCCGGTGCTCTCGACCCCTTTGGGTAGCACACTCCCCCACCCTGCCAGCTGGCTTGCCACCATCAGCACCAGACCGGCGGCAAACAGCACCGGCTCGGCCCGATAGCCTTTGAGGATTAGTCTGGCCACCAGCACGATGACCAGCACTGCAATAACTACCTGAAACATGACGACTCCTTAGCGACTGAAACGGGTGTGGGTGAGCTTGATTATCTCGATCACCACGGCACTGGCCGCCTCGAGGGAGCTGACCGGCAGGTACTCGTAGATAGAGTGAAAGTTGTGGGCACCGGTGAAGAGGTTCGGGCAAGGCAATCCCTTCTGGGAGAGCACGGCACCATCATAACCACCGCGCATCGGGATGGGGTTTGGGGTGATCCCAAGGGCCTCGTAGGCGGCCAGCGCCAGTTCGATGGGATAGCGGTTCTCCCCCTGCAAGCTGTTGAAGACATTGCTGTAGCGATCGCTCAAGTGGTAACTCACGCTCTGCTCACCCCACAGGGCCTGACAGCTCTTGCCGAGGGTGTCGAGCAGGGTCATTCGTTGCTGATACCCATCCTGAGTGAAGTCGCGCACATCCAGCTTGAGCACAGTTTGGGCGCTGTTGCCCTGCATCTGCTTGACCCAGTAGTAACCCTCGCGCCCCTCGGTATATTCGGGCGCTTCGCCCCCCGGCAGCATGGCGATAAACTTGTGCGCCATCAGCAGCGAGTTCTTCAGCTTGCCCTTAGCCGACATGGGGTGGGCCGAGGCACCGTGAAAGACAAACTCCGCATCCCCCGCATTCCAGTTCTCATAGACCAGCTCGCCAATGCCGCAGCAGTCGAGGGTATAGGCGAAGTCAGCGCCAAAACGTTCGGTATCGAACGCCTTGGCCCCGCGCAATCCCTGCTCCTCGTCAGGTACCAGACCAATTTTGATGGTGCCGTGGGGGATCTCCGGATGTGCCTGCAGATAGGCAACCGCATTGACGATGGCGGCGATGGCCGCCTTGTCATCGGCCCCCAGCAGGCTGGTGCCGTCGGTCACGATGATCCGATCACCGACATAGTTGGCCAGCTCGGGGAACTCGCTCAGACGCAGGGTGATCTGCTGGTCGGCATTGAGGCAGATATCGCCCCCTTCATAGGCCACTACTTGGGCATGGGTATCGTTGGTGTGTTCAGCACTGGTATCGAGATGAGCAAAGAAGGCCACGGTGGGCAGATCCCCCGCCACATTGGCAGGAAGTGTGGCGGTCAGGATGGAGTTATCCGCCACCTCCACGGTCAACCCCAGGGCGATCAGCTCCTCTGCCACCTTGTCAGCCAGCACCCGCTGCCCCGGGGAGGAGGGCATTACCCCGGCGGCGCCCGCTTCACGATTGGTGGTGGTATTGATGGCGGTGTATCCCAAAAATCTGTCGACAATATGCATTGCGGTAGTCCTGTGAGTAGTGACGGATATGATGCCGTGACGAGATCCGGCGGCGCGGTCGCCTTATTCAGAAAGCAGCCGCCTTTTTCTGCAAACAGCCGTCTGATGAAGCGATAACGCCTTGGATTAACGAGAAAAAATGAGATGGATAAAGAGAGTGCCCATCACAGTCGAATCAATGGGTAGTGATAAATAACACAGAAAGACCGCATAAAAGCTCTCAGATAACCAAAAGTGGGTAGCTGATCACATGCCTGATATGCTGAAAGGCGAAATAAAAACCTGAATGAAAGTCTCTGCTTTCGTATCGGATAGCGAAATCCACTGCCCGGGCCAGACACATTGGCGGGATGTCATAAAGGAAAAATGCCAGAGCACAGGCTCCGGCATCGATAGTGGGAAAGTGATCAGAGAAACCGATCTGCCCGGCGACCGCTCAGGCTGACCGTCGGGGCCCTCTTTGGCATGATGAGTGCGTCGCGGTTAATCCTTTTTCGCCTTGTTGGCGAAGAAGATATCGGCCTGAATATCCTGGGTGCGCACCGTGAAGATCTGGTTGGTCAGATCGTCGGTCAGCGTTTCGGCCTCCTGCATCACCCGCAGATTGAAATCGTTGAGCATGCTGTTGGCGGCGGCCTTGTCGGTTTTGACCGTTTTCAGATAGCTGGCTTCCATCTCTTTCTGCTCTTTGGCGATCTTCGCCTCCCAGCTCTGGTACGCCTGCTTCACCATGGGGGCCAATTTGGGGTAATCGGTCATCACCAGGGTCTGCAGCTTGCGATATTTCCAGTAGATGGAGTCGCTGTCGGCCTTGTCGCTACCCATGGCATAGTGGGCCGGATAGGCTTCCAGACCGCTGTAGTAGGGAACGAAGGCGGTCAGATTCGCCATGCCGAGGCCCACATAGGTCACCTCCCCCACCTCGCGCGGCATCCAGGGGCGTACCTGCATCACATGGGACTCGTAGGTGCGAAACACGCTGACGGGGCGCCACGGCTCCTGACCGTTCAACCCCTTGCTGTAGGGATCGTGCTCGGTGCCGTCATAGTGATTGCGCAGCACCGCCTTGACCTCCTCCAGCGTCATCTTCTTCTCGGGGGAGAGGGTGACCGGGAACTGGCGACCGGCATCCACTGCCTGCTTGAGCGAGGGGTTGAACATCTGCTGGATGGTCCAGACCCGCGGATCGTTATAGGTGCGATCCCGCTCGTCATCGCGGGTATAGGCTTTCGAGAAGTTGAAAACCCCATCCTTTTGCGGATGGTAGAGCCCCTTCTCGGTGGCAAACTCAATCAGATTCTTCGATCCCATCATGTCGGCACTGGCTGGATCGTACTGCTGAAGGCGGCCCTGATTGCCCGAGGCGAAGTAGTGATTTTTCGGCAGACGCTGCGCCATCCAGTGATGGCCGGTGGCAGTCTCCAGATACCAGAGCTCGTTATCATCCACCACGGCGACACCAAATCCCTCTCCCGCGCCTATGGTCTCGATGATGTTGCCAAGCAACGAGATCGCCTCGCGGGCCGATGTGGACCGGGAGAGCAACACATCGGGAATGTCGTCTTCGGTAATCCCCTTATCTTCCACATAGGGGTCAAAGGCGAGCGCTTCGGCTGAGGCAAAAATGGACTCGGTGCCGCTCACCCCGACTCCCTTCTCGTTGAACCCGGTGGCGCCGTGCAGCTGGGTCTTCCAGTTCGGTACCGTGGTATAGCGCAGGGAGTTTTTCGGCAAGGGATAGCTGAAATCATTGGCACCGTTGTGAGCCTTGGAGCTGTGCATACCGCTCAGCCCCTGCTTGGCCGGATGGATCACGAAATGCTGGGCTTTTAGGGCATCGCTGTCGGCGCTGCGGGCCACCATCATGGAGCCATCGACGCTGGCTTCACTGCCGACCAGCAAGGTGGTACAGGCGAACGCCGACGAGAAGAGAGCAAGGTTGATGGAGAGTGCGACGACGCACTTTTTGAAGGAATGCATGAGATCTCCTTGTTGCACAGAGTGGTTGCAAATAAGCGGTAGCGCGCCAGTCAACCTGCCGCTGTCACAAGGGATCTGCGCGGTGACACGGGCCGGACAGTGCGGGCCATCAAACCGTAAACACGAAAAAGAGCAGTGCGGATAAACCGTGGAAACCAGGGAGGTACCCAAGGCCACCTGATAGACGACCTGTTCACATCTCTGCTTTCCGCTGTCCCGCTGGCGTGGCGATACTAGGCCCAATCAACCGCGTTGAGTGTGACTGGCAGCCCAAAACACCGACAAGAAAGACTCAATCGATGCAAAATATCGATAAGTGTGACAAGCGCAGGATCCTTGGCAACATTCAGTCGTCAACACGAGGCACGCAAGGAGCAGAGATAGAGGAAAATGAAGAGATGAGAATATAGGGAGCGCGGGATGGCGTGTTGATGCCATCCCGCGATTCAAGTCAGTAGGTCACTGCGCGTCCGGCTGGTTTGCGGGGGCGGCCTTGATAAAGGCTTGCAACTGTTCGCAGTTGGCGACGATGCGGCGGATAGTGGGGTAATCGTCCAGGGTCATGTCGTAGCGGCGGGCGTTGTAGACCTGGGGCACCAGCATGCAGTCGGCCAGGGTCACTTCGTTGCCAACGCAGTAGACACCGGCGGTGGTCATCAACAGCTGTTCGAGGGCGGTGAAGGTCTCGTCAATCCAGTGGCGATACCAGCGAGCCTCCTGCTCGTTGTTAGCCCTGAAGTGCTCTTCCAGATAGTTGAGCACCCGCAGATTGTTGAGCGGGTGGATATCGCAGGCGATCATGTTGACGATCTGGCGCACTCGGGCCCGCGCGTCGGGGGAAGAGGGCATCAGGGAGTAGGCTGGATAGGTCTCGTCAAGGTACTCCATGATGGCGACCGACTGACCGATCTGCACATCGCCATCCACCAGAAACGGCACCAGCCCTTGCGGGTTGATCCGGCGATAAGCCTTCTCGCTCTGCTCGCCTTGCCGCAAATTGATGGGATGCTGCTCGTAGGCGAGCCCCTTGAGCTGCAACACGATCCGCACCCGAAAACTTGCCGACGAACGCCAATAGCCAAACAACTGCAACATAATCTGTCCCTGCATCTTATCTGGGCCCGAAGCCCGGCAGGTGCTCGCCACCTGCCTCCTTGTGTATCCGGCACCGGTTGAGGGCTCGTCGTGATCAGGACATATCCCGAATATCCTTGCCGCCAATCGGCGCTGGCCATCAACCTCCCTGACCGCTCGCTGGCACCACCTGTTGAGAGATAGTGCCAAACAGGTTTTGGCCAGAGCGATCTTCCATCGCGATCGACACTCTATCACCAAACTGCAAATAGGGGGTTATAGCTTGATCACAATCAAGAATTTCCAGCATGCGGCGCTCGGCGATGCAGGATGAACCGGCGCTGCGATCGTAGTTGGAGACGGTGCCCGAGCCAATGATGCAGCCCGCACCGAGCGGTCTGGTCTTGGCGGCGTGGGTAATCAGCTCGAAGAAGTTGAAGGTCATGTCCACCCCGGCTTCGGGCGCACCAAACAGGGCACCGTTGAGGTGGGTCAGAAGCGGCAGATGCACTTTGCCATCACGCCAGTCATCGCCCAGCTCGTCCGGGGTGATGGCCACCGGCGAGAAGGCGCTGGACGGTTTGGACTGGAAGAAGCCAAAGCCCTTGGCCAGCTCGCCCGGGATCAGGTTGCGCAGGCTCACGTCGTTGACCAGCATCAGCAGCTTGACGTGACTGGCGGCCCCCTGCGGGCTCACCCCCATCGGCACGTCGTCGGTGATGATGGCGACTTCCGACTCGAAATCGATCCCCCACTCCTCCGAACCCATCACAATCGGCCCACGGGGAGCCAAAAAGCTGTCGGAGCCCCCCTGATACATCAGCGGATCGTGCCAGAAGCTCTCCGGCATCTCGGCGCCGCGCGCCTTGCGCACCAGCTCCACATGGTTGACGTAGGCGCTGCCATCGGCCCACTGATAGGCGCGCGGCAGCGGAGAGAGGCAAGACGCTTCGTCAAAGGGGAACGCCTCGGCCCCGCGGCCCTCGTTAAGCTGCTGATAGACAACCTCCAGCCTGGGGGCAACCTCGGCCCACTCGTCGAGGGCGGTCTGCAGGGTGGGAGCAATCTCGCTCACCCGTACTGCCCGGGCCAGATCCCGGCTCACTACCACCAAAGCGCCATCGCGCTTGCCATTGTTCAATGTTGCCAATTTCATAAGCGATTCCTTATTTGCCGGCAGCCGCGTCCGGGCGCTGCCAGCTGGAGACATACCGGGTGTTCTCGATCCCTTCGCACAGGCTGCCGACGTTCAGCGCATCGCGGGTGTCTAGCATGACCGCCACCTCGTCGGTGAACTTCTTGGCATAGGCCTGCCCTGCCGCAAACGCCTTGGGATGGGGGCCGTGGGTGAAACCGGCAGGGTGGAAGGTGACCATGCCCCGCTCGATATTGTCCCGGCTAAAGAAGTCCCCCGCGTGGTAAAAGAGCACCTCGTCGTAATCATCGTTGCTGTGATAGAAGGGCACCTTGAGGGCGCTGGGATCGCTTTCGATGGGGCGCGGCACGAAGGTACAAATCACGAAGCGGCTCGCCACAAAGGTCGAATGAGCCGACGGCGGCAGATGGTAGCGATGGCTCATCAGCGGGCGGATATCCCGCCAGTTGAGGCGCACAACGCACAAATCCCCATGCCACCCTTGCGCATCCAGCGGGTTGAACGGCCAGGTGATGACGCTAATCTCGTCGTGGCGCTTCACCTGCAGCGACCAGGGATGCTCATCCTGCTGGGCCAAAAAGCGCTCGTTAATGGCGGGCACATCGAGCGCAGCCGGGTCGAAGATGGCGTGGTTGCCCACCAGCCCCTTATCCGGCAGCTGATAGCTGTCGTTGGTCGCCTCAATCATCAGGATGAACATCGGCGCACTGGGTTCGATGCGCCACATGGTGCCACGGGGGATCACCACGTAGTCGCCATCGCTCAGGGTCAGGTGACCGTAGTCGCAGAAGAACTCACCGCCCCCCTCGTGGATAAAGAGCAGCTCGTCGCCATCGGCATTGCGCACCAGAAACGGCATCGCCTCGGAGAGCCGCCATATCCGGTAGCGGCAATGGGGGTTGCTGAGAATGTCGGGAGCCACCCAGGGGGAGAGGGAACTCACCTCCTCCTGCAGGGCATTGAGGTCAAACAGCCGTGGCCGCAGCGGCCCCTCCCAACTGCTCCAGTCGGTAGGGGCATGCTTGTGGTGCATGTGGGTGGCGGGGCCGAAAAAGCCGCTACGCCCCAGCTCGCGCTCATAGATGGCCTGTTCCGGCAGGTCGGCATGAGCCTGTCGGGAGTGGGTTCCCTCCCGATGGGGGAAGTTAATCCAGTTACGCATCGCTCGTTCCCTCTTTGCGGGCACCCTTCTCATCCTCGCCGCCATCCAGCACGCCACGGCGGATCTGGTCCAGCTCGATCGATTCAAACAGTGCCTTGAAATTGCCCTCGCCAAACCCTTCGTTTCCCTTGCGCTGGATGATCTCGAAGAAGACCGGGCCTATCACGGTATCGGTGAAGATCTGCAACAGGATGCCATCTTTGGTAGGGGAGCCGTCGATGAGGATGCGCAGCTCTTTGAGGGCCGTCAGATCCTCCTGATGCCCCTCGACCCGGTTGTTCACCCTCTCGTAGTAGGTATCGGGCGTCGGCATAAAGCCGGTACCTCGACTGCGCAGGGTACGGATGGTGTGGTAGATATCGCTGGAGGCCATGGCGATGTGCTGGATCCCCTCCCCCTTGTACTGACGCAGGTACTCCTCAATCTGGGACTTGTCATCCGCCGACTCGTTGATGGGGATGCGGATCTTGCCGCAGGGGGCGGTCATGGCGCGTGAATGCAGCCCGGTCAGCTTGCCCTCGATATCGAAGTAGCGAATTTCGCGGAAGTTGCCGATCCGCTCATAGAAGTTGGACCAGACATCCATATTGCCGCGATGCACGTTATGGGTCAGGTGATCGATTTCGATGAGACCTGCATCCACCTCTGCCATCCGGGCCTGCCAGTCGGGGTAGAAGACAAAATCCACATCGTAGATGGAGCCCTTGTCGCCATAGCGGTCAACGAAAGAGAGAGTGCTCTCGCCGATACCGTAGATGGCGGGAATATTGAGCTCCATCGGGCCAATCTTGCCGACAAAGGGCTTGGCCCCCTTGGCGATGGCGAACTGCTGGGCCTTGCCCGCATCACTTACCCGAAACGCC
Organism: Aeromonas sp. 96A; assembly: GCF_051919165.1. NCBI lineage: Bacteria > Pseudomonadati > Pseudomonadota > Gammaproteobacteria > Aeromonadales > Aeromonadaceae > Aeromonas > Aeromonas sp. 96A. Next base: position 940,652 of record NZ_JBQBFE010000001.1, read on the forward strand.
ATGCCGCAAACGCTCGGCCCATGCAGGCTGGCAAACTGCTCCGCTTGGGAGTGAGGCTCGGCATTGACCACGAAGTTGATATCCCCCTGCCGGTAGAGCCAGCACTGCTTGTGTTTGTGCCTGGCGACCTCGGCAAACCCGAGCGAAACGAACAGGCTCTTGAGGGCAGCAATCCCTTTGGCATCGGGGGCCGTGTACTCGACAAACTCGAAACCGTCTGTGCCTAACGGATTGATGGTATGGGTGGCGGAAGAGGTGGCATTCATCGGGCGCTCCTTGCTCTTGATTCGGTTAAAACGGATTGCAGCACCCAGCGGCGCGGCAAGTGTTAACAACTTGTTTCATTAGAAGCAGGGCGTAGCAGGAAGAGAAGAGGCGGGTTGCAGATAGTTTTTCGCAGCTGGCAGCAAAGGATGTAAATGAATTGTGACATTTAAGCCACAGCCTTGCGGATCAAACGGTGACGACCCGCAGGACTGTCAGCTTTGCATTACAGTTGCCAGTTTTTGACCAGCAGATGGGGCAAGCAGGCCCGGGCTTTTTGCAGTCGCGTGGGCGTTGGATTGATCAGCCACGCCTCTTTCCCCAACCCCAGCAGTGGCAGATCGTGCAGGCTGTCGCTAAGCGCCAGCTCGACATCGAGGGCGCAAATCTCCGGCAACAGCTTGTGCTGGCCGTGGCAATAGAAGCGCGGCATCAGGCCGCCAAAACGGTAGTGCATCTGCGAGCCAATGACCCGGTGAGGCAACTGGCCGGGCAGTTGTTGATGAAGCTGGGCTCGCACCAGCGCGCAGGGACTGGCGGAGATCACCCAGCAGCGCGCGCCCTCGCTTTGCAGCAATTCGCGAGCCTGACGATACAGCCCCGGCCTGGTGCGGCAATAGGCGCGCACCAGCTTGCGCCAGCCCAAAGGGGAAAGCCCCAACGTGATGGCCCACCAGATAAGGGAGATACCGCGCCGCCGCTGGCTGGGTAGCAGCTGACTTGGCAACAAATAGACCAACCCACCCAGCGCAATCACTGGCAACAGCAGCAGCGGCCAGATCCGGCGGCGCAGGATATAGCACAGCAGACCGGCGTGGCTGTCGCCGGGGGCCAGGGTGTCGTCAAAGTCGGCCAGGATCCAGCGCGGTGCACGTCCGTCAGGATCACGCTCTTTCGCTGAATGGATAATGGCGTCGGACGCTGGGCGCATCAGCATCAGGGCGCAAGGGCTGCGATGGCTGCCGTGAGCTCGGGAGTGACAAATTCACTCCCCACATCGGGCGGGCAGACAAAATCGAACGGCTCGCACGCCAGGGTAAAGCTGAGCCGCCAGGCGTGCAGATAGCCGCGATCGGCTGGCGTGCCGCCATAGCGCTCATCCCCGAGAATGGGGGCGCCGATACTTTTGAGGGCAACCCGGATCTGGTGGGTTTTGCCGGTCTGGGGCTTGATGCGATAGAGCCGCAGCCCCTCGCGCACCGACACCGAATCAAACCAGCTGATGGCGGGGTTTTCCAGCGTGCGAGCCAGCATCCAGCTGCCACCGCGCCCCTTTTGCATATCCCCCTTCACCCAGCCCTGCTTTTTCTTGGGTTTGCGATCGGAGAGCGCCAGATACTGCTTGGTCACCTCACGGGCCGCAAAAGCCATGCTCAGCTCACGGTTCGCCTCCGTGGTGCGGGCCAGCAGCACCAGCCCAGAGGTCATCTTGTCGAGCCGGTGTACCGGATAGAGAGTGAGCCCAGTATCGGCCTTCACCCGATTGACCAGTCCCGGATTGACCGCCTCCCCGTCGCCCTTCTCGTCATGCATGCCGATGCCGGGCTGCTTGTCGATAACCAGGAAAGTGGGATGCTCAAACAATATCCGGTACATAAAACCTCGGGAACTGGGGGATAAGGCACGCAGCCAACGACTGGCGGCGCTCGGGAGTGCTGCATTCTCCCTGCTCATCCGCCATTTGGCAAACCGGACAGGCGGAGGATAAAGATAAAAAATGGCCCCGCCTGCAACAGGCGGGGCCATTTTCGCTCATCTTGGCAGCTCAACCCTTACACATTACGCGGGCGCAGGTGGGCGTGCCAGCGCGCTTCCCACTTCTTGAACAGCCAGACGATGACAAAGGTGAGCAGCATATAGAGCAGCCCTGCGGTCAAAAACGCCTCGAACGGACTGTAGTAGCGAGAGTTGATGATCCGCGCCGCGCCGGTCAGATCGACGATGGTGATGATGCCCGCCACCGCTGAGCCTTGCAGCATGAAAATCACCTCGTTGCTGTAAGCCGGCAGTGCCCGACGAAACGAGTTGGGCAAAATGATCCGGGTCAGGGTCTGCCAGCGAGTCATGCCAAAGGCGTTGGCAGCCTCAATCTGGCCGCGCGGCATATTGTGTACCGCCCCGCGCACGATCTCGGCGGTATAGGCGGCGGTATTGAGGGTGAAAGCCAGCAGCGCACAGAACCAGGCTTCGGAGAAGAGCGACCAGGCGGCACTGTTCTTCAGCCACTCCCACTGGGCGGCGCCGTAGTAGATGATGAAGAGCTGCACCAGCAGCGGGGTGCCGCGAAAGAAGTAGATATAGGCCCAGATCGGCCCCTTGATCAGCCAGTTGCGGCTATTACGCAGGATGCCCATGGGCACCGCCAGCATCAACCCAAGGATCAGAGAGAGGGCCACCAGCCAGACGGTGGTATAGAGCCCCTCCCAGTAGGTGGGCCACTCTTTGAGAATGATTGAGAAATCCATGGCTTACCTCGTCTTGATGGCATAGTGACGCTCGGCCCACTTGAGCGCCGAGGTGGAGACTGCGGTGAAGATCAGGAAGATCAACGCCACCGCCATGTAGAAGGTGAAGGGTTGCTGGGTCGAGCCCGCCGCCAGCGAGGCTTTGCGCACCATGTCATCAAGGCCGATGATGGAGACCAGCGCGGTGGTTTTCAGCAGCACCAGCCAGTTGTTGCCAAACCCCGGCAAAGCGTGGCGCATCATCTGGGGGAAGAGGATCCGCACAAACACCTGGGTTGCCCGCATGCCAAAGGCCCGTGCTGCCTCCAGCTCGCCTTTGTCCACCGCCAGAATGGCGCCGCGAAAGGTCTCGGTCATGTAGGCGCCGAAGATAAAACCGATGGTCGCGACACCGGCCACAAAGGGGCTGATGTCGATATAGTCCGGAAGCAGGGAGACCCACTCCTGATTGGGATTACTCTCCAGTAACCAGCTGTTGTAAGTCTCGTTGACCCAGGTGCAGATGCCGTTGATCAGCACCTGGCCGCCAAAGAAGAGCAGCATCATCAGCACCAGATCGGGGATGCCGCGAATGATGGTGGTGTAGCCAGTGGCGATGGCCCTGGCCCACTTGTAGGGAGAGAGTTTGGCCAGCGCCCCCAGCATCCCCAGCAGCAACGCCAGCAGCAGGGAGGCCAGCGCCACTTCCAGGGTGACCCAGGCGCCCTCCAGCAGCGAGGCTTCGTATCCTTTCAAATCAAACATATGCAGCTCCATCGCCACTGAATCTTCACGCACCTGCTAACCAGAAGGCTCCATAGCAGTCCGAATGAAATATGTGCAGCTCCATTGCAATCAATGCGGGCCCGTAAACTCCCTCAGGGAGGTGACGGGCCCGATGACTACTGACGGGATCAACCTGTCGTTACTTGTCGTAGACGTCTTTGGACTTACTCGCCGTATACGTCGAACTCGAAGTACTTGTCGTTGATTTCCTTGTACTTGCCGTTGGCACGCAGCGCCAGAATGGCGGCGTTGAATTTCTCTTTCAGATCCTTGTCAGCCTTGCGCACCGCAATACCGGCACCCTCGCCAAACCACTTGGGATCGGTCAGTTTCGGGCCGACGAATTCAAAGGCATCACCGCCCTCTTTCTTGAACAGACCGTCGGTGATGGCGGCAGAGTCGGCCAGCACATAGTCCACACGACCGGATTTCAGATCGAGATAGGCTTCATCGGCTGTGCCGTAACGCTTGATGGTGGCGTTGGGGAAGTTGTCGGTAATAAAGGTATCCATGGAGGTCGCACGCTGCACCGCGACGGACTTGCCTTCCATAAAGGCTTTGTCGAGCTGCACGTCAGTGCCCTTCTTGGCGGCAAAGCGGGCCGGAATGTGCTGGTACTTCTGGGTGAAGTCCACCTTCTTCTTGCGCTCTTCGGTGATGTCCATGGTGGCGATGATGGCGTCAAACTTGCGCGACAGCAGCGCCGGAATGATGCCGTCCCAGTCCTGCTTGACCAGGGTGCACTTCACTTTCATCTCTTCGCACAGGGCGTTGGCGATGTCGATATCAAAGCCTTTCACCTCGCCACTGGGCTCGGTCCAGGAGAAGGGGGGATAGGCACCCTCAACCCCGATCCGGACCTCTTTCCACTCCTTGGCCATCAGGCTACCGGACGTGAGGGCAGTAACTACGGCTGTCGCCAGCATCAGCTTGTTCATGTATCTCTCCTTGATAAAACAGTTGATTGGGTAACCAGGCATCCCGCCATCAGTAGATGGAGGAGATGAATTGCTTGAACCGCTCGGATTTGGGATGGGCGAAAATCTCCTTGGGGTTGCCCTCCTCTTCCACCCGCCCCTGATGCAGAAACATCACCTTGTTCGATACATCCCGGGCAAAAGACATCTCGTGGGTCACCACCAGCATGGTGCGCCCCTCTTCGGCCAGCTCGCGCATCAGGCCGAGCACCTCCCCCACCAGCTCGGGATCCAGCGCCGAGGTGGGTTCGTCAAACAGCATCACCTCGGGCTCTACCGCCAGCGCACGGGCAATGGCGGCCCGCTGCTGCTGACCACCGGAGAGGTGGCCGGGATAGTAGTCACGCCGCTCCCAGAGTCCAACCCGGTTGAGCAGTTGCTCTGCCTTGGCCAGTGCTTCGGCGCGAGGCACCTTGAGCACCTGGATTGGCACTTCGATGATGTTCTGCATGATGGTCATGTGTGACCAGAGATTGAAACTTTGAAACACCATGGCCAGCCGGCTGCGGATCCGCTCCACCTGACGCATATCCTCGGGCAACCGCTCGCCGGCGCGGCTGGTTTTCATCCGGATCAGCTCGCCATGGAGCGAGACGGTGCCGGATGAGGGGGTTTCGAGCAGATTGATACAGCGAAGAAAGGTCGACTTCCCCGAGCCGGAGGAGCCGATAAGGGAGATCACATCCCCCTTGTGGGCGGTCATGTCGATGCCCTTGAGCACTTCGTGGGTGCCAAAATATTTGTGCAGATCACGTACTTCCAGTGCGGCAACGTCGCTCATCCATTACAACCTTGTCTGTCCCTAGACGCCGCAGGGGCGTGACTCCACCATCGCCAACTTAACAAAAATTTAACCGATGGTAACCTTCAGCGAAAATATCACCCGGATAGTGAAAAAACAATATGGAACGCGGGGATCCTGGTTAATCGCTCTATTTTTATTCGACTATCACGTATTTTTCAGCACTTTGTTTGCATAAACAGCCGTTTCAATGGCTATTCCGATACCGCCTTTTTATACCCCAATCATATCAGTGGCAAGAGAAAAGCGTGATGTGTGCCAAACCGGCACCAAAATGGCTTTATGCACCCCCTTGCCGAGCGAAATATCGGCCCCCCGATCGGATCGACTTGATTTCATTGGTGCACTCGGGCTCGCACAGAACCTTATCAAGCAGAGAGGTTGTGGCAAAAAAGTAACAATCCGCCCCCAAAAGGGCTGTTTTCGGCCATGAAAGCGATAGATATGTGACACAGAACCAATAAGTAATGATAAGGTGGTGTTTTTATCAGTTTTTGTGATCGAGGCCTCGATGCTGCTCAATGTGTTGCTGATCCTGTTGCCACTGGCAATCGGCTATCTGATTCCCCTCTCCTCTGCCCGGCTGATCAAGCTGGTCAACCAGAGTCTGGGCAAGATGGTCTACCTCATTCTGTTTCTGATGGGGCTCGGGCTTGCCTATGTGGAGAACCTGGGCAGCAATCTGGCGGTGATCTTCAAGGTCGCCGGGGTGATGCTCACCGCGATCACGCTCTGCAACCTGCTGGCCCTCTGGTGGCTCGACAAGCGCACGCCGCCGACCCACGAGGCGAGTGATACCAAGATGCCGAGCAAGCTACACCTGTTGTGGGAATCCCTGCAGCTCTGCTTTGTGGTGCTCGGCGGTGTGCTGCTCGGGTTGCTGGTGGATCTGCGCGCACTGCCCATCGACAAGTGGAGCGAGTGGGCCCTGATGCTGCTGCTGTTTCTCATCGGGGTGCAGATGCGCAACTCTGGCATGCGGCTGCGCCAGATCCTGCTCAACCCCTGGGGGATGAAGATAGCCGCCACCGTCATCCTCAGCAGCTGGCTGGGCAGCCTGCTGGCGGCCCAGTTGCTGGGCATGCCCTTTGCCCATGGTCTGGCGATGAGCTCGAGCTTCGGCTGGTATTCGCTCTCCGGCATTCTGGTGGCCGACAAACTGGGGCCGGTGCTCGGCTCTGCTGCCTTTATCAACGATCTTGGGCGCGAGCTTATCGCCATTCTGATCATCCCGGTCCTGATGCGACGCCACCCCTCGGCGGCCATCGGTTACGGCGGCGCCACGGCGCTGGACTTCACCCTGCCGGTTATCCAGAAATCAGGGGGCATTCAGGTGGTGCCGGTGGCCATTGTCTCCGGCTTTATCCTGAGCCTGCTCGGCCCCATCCTGATCCTCGGATTTCTGGCGATCTAAGCCTGATTCCCACATTGCAGATAAAAAAGCCCGACCTTGTTGTCGGGCTTTGGCTGTTTGGAGCAACCACACACTCGCACTGGCTGCGATATTGCCCGCAGCCTTATTCGCGCCACAGGCCGCCGCTCATCACCCTTTCGATAGCAAACGTCCGGTCGTGCACCAGCAGCAGATCCGCATCCTGCCCGACCCCGATACGCCCCTTGCTGCCGAGTCCCAGCGCCTGCGCCGGATTGCTCGTCACCGCGGCCAATGCCCTCTCCAGCGAGACACCGAGTTGGGTCGCGCGCACGCACTGCTGCCACAGGCTGGCAATCTGACCGCAGCGCATCTCGATTAGGCGCCCTTCGCCATCAAAGCGCGGCAGGCTGGCGTTGGCATCCGAACTAAAGGTGATGCGCTCGGCAGGCACACTGGCGGCCAACAGCTCGACGAGTGCATCGGCGGCAAGCCGCTCGCCATCCTCCAGCAGATCGGGAAAGCTCGAGGTGGTGAGATCTACCCAGCCTCCCGCCTTGCCCCACTCGACGGCCTCGGCAAAGAGCCAGGGGTTGCGGTTGCAGTGAGTGGGATAGAGCTGGCGCAGCGGAATGTCGGTCTCATCGCGCAGGGCCCGCAGGGGCGCCAATGCCCCCTTGCCATCCCCGACGTGGAAGAAGCTGACCCCGCTCTTGCCCGCAAGCAGCCCGGCCACCCGCGCCTCGCTGGCAAGCCTGGCCAGCTCGTCGTGGGTCGGCGCACTGGATCTGTGGTCACTGATGGCCACCTCCCCCACCCCCAATACCTCGGGGATCAGGATGATGTCCGACTCCACCGTGCCGGTCAGGGTCTTGACCGGCAGATGGTAAGAGCCGGTATACATAAAAGCGCTCACCCCGGCGGCGCGAAACTCGCGCACCTTGCCGAGCACCTGCGCGGGAGTGCGGGTCAGGCTGTCGGTGCCAAGCGCCGCCACCAGGGTAGTGACTCCGGCCCTGAGCGCCTCGCTCGCCGCCAGCTCCGGGGTGCGAAAGGCAAAGCCCCCCTCACCGCCGCCGCCGGTGATATGGGCCAGCGGATCCACCAGTCCGGGCACCAGATAGCGGCCACGACCATCGACCCTGTGCAGCGGCCAGTTTGCGGGCACCGTCAACCCCTTGCCCATCCAGGCGATACGGCCATCGGTCACCAGCAGATCCTGCTGGCCAAGGTGGGTGGGGCTGAAGATCTCGGCTCCCTCGATCAGGGTCAACATGGCGATCCTCCTTGCACGATTGTCGCTTGCCCAATGAAAAGAGAGGGAGCAAGCTCCCTCCCCCCGTCAACCACCATATATATCGTACTTGAAGTACTTCTGGTTGATCTGCTGATAGGTGCCATTGGCACGCAGGGCCTTGATCGCCTCGTCCAGCTTGCCCTTGAGCTCCTTATCGCTCTTGCGCACGGCGATCCCCATGCCATCACCAAACCACTGGCGATCGGTCAGGGCGGGCCCCACATAATCGAACTTGTCGCCCCCCTCTTTGCCAAGGAGCCCCTGCTCAATGGCAGAGGCATCGGCCAGCAGGGCCAGCACCCGACCCGCCTTCAGATCGAGATAGGCCTCATCGGCATTGCCGTAACGGACGATGGTGACATTCGAGCCAAAATTGTCGGTCAGGTACTTATCGTGGGTGGTGGCACGCTGCACCCCGATGCGCTTGCCCGCCATGCCTTCCGGGGTCAGCGTCAGCTCGGTCCCCTTGGCCGCCACAAAGCGATTGGGAATATGGGCATATTTCTCGGTGAAATCGACCTTCTGGCGCCGCTCGTCGGTGATCGACATGGCGGCGATGATGGCATCGTATTTACGCGACAGCAGGGCCGGGATCATGCCGTCCCAATCCTGCGCCACCAACTCGCACTTGACCGCCATCTGCTTACAAAGGGCGTTGGCGAGATCGATATCAAACCCCTTGATCTCGCCCGACGCATCGGTCCAGGAGAAGGGCGGGTAGGCCCCCTCCACCCCGAAGCGCACGGTTTTCCACTCCTTGGCCATGGCGGGGGTGGCCAGCAGGCTGGCAACAAACAGGGCTGAGAGGGTCAGTCTGATCTTCATCATGTGTACTCCATTACATAAAAAGCGCACAGGCGCGGACAAGGCACCGCAGGCGAATGCATGCGATGACCAAAAGCGGCAAAATCTGGATGAGCGAGATCACGCCCGAGCGGGCGTCAGTGAACTGCTCCAGAGGTTCGATCTATTCGTCGAACCACTCGGAGAGATAGAAAGGCTTGAAGTAGAAGGCCAGAAAAAAGCCTCTGGCTTTGCGCATCATGGTGGTTTGTCGCGTCCTGTGACAAAGATGGCATCACCTTAGCACGCCCGAATTTTGCCCGGCAAGAGGCAGCCGCCAGGCAGTAGCAAAATCCCGATCATGGTCAAGGCAGGCGGGATCCGTTAGGCTCGAAGCACCTTGCCATCCCATAACAGACCCACAGCGACCGATGAATTTTCTGGCCCATCTCCATCTGGCTGCCCACACCCGAAGCTCCCTCACCGGCAATCTGCTCGGCGATTTCGTCAAAGGCACGCTGCCCACGGGGCTTGCCGCCCACTTCGATGAGGGGATCTGGCTACACCGCAAAATTGATGCCTTCACCGACAGCCACCCAGAGCACAAGGCGGCCGTCGCCTGTTTCGAGGCCCCCTGGCGCCGCTTTGGTGGCATAGTGGTGGATATGATCTACGACCACTGGCTGAGCCAGCATTGGGGGCTGTTCAGTACCGAACCCCTGCCCCGCTTCCTGCAACGCAGTTATGATCAGCTATTGGCGGATCACCCACGCCTGCCGGATGGACTGCCGCTTCCCCTCAAGCGGATGGCCGAGCAGAACTGGATCGCCTCCTACCGCCACAGGGAGGGGCTGGGGCAAGCGCTGAATGGCATAGGTCGCCGACTGCGCCGCCCGGTACAACTGGGAGAGGCGCTGCTGACCCTGGATGAGTCGCAGTGGCAAACATGCGAGGCGGGATTTCTGCGCTTCTATCCCCAGCTGATGGCCTTTAGCCAGCAGCAGCTGGCCCAATATCGGGCAGCCCAAGGGGCACAGTGATCCCTCTGGATAGAGCAGCTTCCCCATAAAAAACGCCCCTTGCGGGGCGTTTGTCATCAGTTGGCTTCGTCTTTCTTTTTGCGAATGCTTAAGCCAAGTTCGCGACCACGCAGTCGGGCGTAATAGATGGTGCCGACAAAGGCGAGAGTGGTGAACAGCAGTTCCACCACCGCCAGCCACCGCTCCCCCTCATCCGTGGTGATCAGGGTGAGGGCGTGGAGGAAATAGGGCATCAACACGAAGTTGCCCCAGGCGTGGGTGTAGGGGTTGCCCTGCACTATCCCCTTGAGAGGGAAGAGCAGCGGCACCGTCCAGATCACCGGCAGCAGCCAGGGGTTGAGGTCCGGATGGGGCGACAGCCACAGATGCCAGAGGATGACCCAACACAGCAGACCAAAGAAGCCGACCAGAGTCAGCCAACGTGCGAAGCGGGTGCTCACTTGAGGATCTCCAGCACCTGCTCCGGCGGGCGACCAATGCGGGCCTGACCATTCTTGATGACAATGGGGCGCTCGATCAGCTTGGGATGCTGGTGCATGGCGCGAATAAGGGCATCACCGCTGACATCGGCCAATCCCAGCTCCTTGTAAAGCTCCTCCTTGGTGCGCATCAGCTGGCGGGGATCGCTAAAACCGAGCTGAGAAAGCAGGTTGCGGATCTCATCTTCGCTCGGGGCCTGCTCCAGATAGAGCACCACATCAGGGGCGATCCCGTGCTGTTCCAGCAGCGCCAGGGTTTCGCGACTCTTGGAGCAGCGCGGATTGTGGTAGATTTGGGTCTCGCTCATGGTAACTCCCTGATTAATCGCAAGATGGGACAAGAAACGGCGCTATTGTAGGGGAAAGTGATGGTCAGGGTAAGCGGCAGTGGAAAGGAATTGAAACGAATTTGTTGGCTGATTGTGGCGGGCCTGCTGGGCGCCTGCACACCCGCCCCCGAATTTACCGATGCCAAAGGACAGCCGATCAGCTTGAGCCACTTTGCCGGCAAGCCGCTGCTGGTCAACTACTTCGCCCCCTGGTGCGCCCCCTGCCTGCGGGAGATGCCGCGCCTCAACGGGCTGGCGGCGGAGGGAATGATCGCCGTGGTGGCCATCAACTACGACCCGACCACGCCAGCAAAGCTGGACAGGCTGGCTGCCCAGTACCACATCAAGGTGCCGCTCCTTATTGCCAATGAAGATGCCAAGCTCCCCTTCCCTCGCCCAAGCGGCCTGCCCACCAGCTATCTGCTCGATAGCGAGGGCAAGCTCAAGCAGACGCTGATCGGCGAGCTCGACCAGCAGCAGATCGAGATGCTCAAGGCGACCGCCAGCAGCCTGAGTCACTAGCCCATCGCTGCTATCACCGTCCCCCACATCAACGCCACCGCCATAAACAACAAGGGCGCACCATAGTGCGCCCTTGTTTGATAGGTTTCGTTAGCCCTTGAGGCTGTCGAGATCCTTCTTGGCCCGCTCCAGCTCGGTGATGCGCGCCTCCAGACGAGCCAGGGTCATCCGGTCGCTGGTGGTACCGCGTGCCACGATCAGCTCGTCGATGGCCGCCTGATAATCGCCGCGCAGCGCGAGCATCTCGGCCCGCGCCATATGCAGCTCGGTCATTCTGCCCGCCTTGCGATAGGCATCGGCCAGCAGGTTCCAGGCCAAATTGTTCTCCTCATGGGCACGGGCATAGGGGTCGAGGATGGCGATGGACTTCTTGTAGTTGCCGCTCTCGAGGTAGGCGTTGCCGAGGTTGACCACCACCACTTCGTTATCCGGCATCCGGCTGCGGAACTTCTCGAGGCGCGCGATGGCCTGGGCACTGCGCCCCTTGGCCAGATCGATGTCGGTCTGGGCATCGACGATAAAGAGATCTTCCGGATGACGGGCCGCCAGCTCCTGCATCAGGGTATCCGCCTCATCTGTGCGCTTGAGCTGGATCAGCGCCAGCGCCTTGCCATAGATGGCGGCATCCTTGAGCGGGTAATCCCCCTTCTGGATCCGGCTATCGAAGTAGCTCAGCAGCCCCTGCGGGGTATCGGTACCAAAACGCACCTGAATCCGCACCTTGGCCAGCCAGAAGTCGAGGCTGGGCGGCAAGTCGCGGCGGCCATAGCTGCCCGCCCGAGCGCGGGCCTCGCTGATCCGGGTCTCCGGCAGCGGGTGAGTGAGCAGCATTTCCGGCGGCTTGCTGGCGTAACGGTATTCGGCAGCCAGTTTCTGGAAGAAGTTGGCCATCCCCATAGGGTCGAAACCGGCATCATAAAGCGTCTTCATACCGATGCGATCCGCTTCATATTCGTTGTCGCGGGTGTAGTTGATGGCCGACTGCATGGAGAGGCCCAGCGTAGTCTGCAACGCAGCGATACCGGCAGTCGGGTTGATCACCGCCAGCGCGATGGAGCCCACCAGACCGGCCAGGGTCACCGCCGAGCTGCTCGCCTGCGCCTCCATATAACGGGCGATATGGCGCTGGGTCACGTGGGTGATTTCGTGGGCCAGTACCGAGGCCAGCTCACTCTCGCTGTCGGCGTAGAGGAAGAGGCCAGTGTGCACCTTGACCCGCCCGCCGAGGAAGGCGGCCGCGTTGATGCTGGGATCATTGATGAGGAAGAAGGTAAACGGGAAACGTACCCCATCGGCGTTGGTCAGCAGTCGCTGACCCAGATCGTCAATGTACTGGCTAAGCACTGGATCATCGATGATCGGCAGACCCGCACGGGCAAAGCGCATAAAAGCGTTGCCGTAACGCACTTCCTGCTCGATGGGCAGGGCAGCAACACCGGCCGTGCCGATGTCGGGAAGCTGATTGTTGGCCTCGGCATGAAACGTGGCGCCCATCAGGGAAGCCAGCAGGGGAAGCGATGCCATCAGGGGGGAAAAACGTGCCACGTTATCTCTATCTCCATCAGAAAGGGCCTCGGCAGAATACCCTTGCCCATCAAGGGCTACAAGCGTTGTTTCATGCTCTTATCACGGCCATAATAGCGGCCACCTGCCTGATGGAGCCCCCATGGAAATTCTCGACCTGACCCCCTGGCGTTGCCCCGAGCCGCTGATCCGGCTCAAGCTCTGGTTAAGGGAGGCCAAAAGCGGTCAAACCGTCACCATCCGGCTGGCCGATGCGGGCTCCCGGCAGGATATTCCGGCCTATCTGCACCGTCAGGGCCACCATGTCGAGATGCAGCAACAACCGGACAATACCCTCTCTTTGCAGTTGGTTGTCGGGGCGACACAGCCATCTTGAGCCCCAGTGATGTAAGGATGCCGTCATGTTAGAAGTATTGAAGCGCTGGTATCAGACCCGTTTTTCCGATCCCGATGCCGTTACCCTTTTTCTGTTGCTGGTGTTCTGCTTCACCATCATCTGGCTGTTTGGCGATCTGCTGGCCCCCCTGCTGGTGGCGCTGGTAATGGCCTATCTGCTGGAGTGGCCGGTCGCCCGGCTGCAAAAAGCGGGGCTGTCGCGCACCCTGGCCACCAGCGTCATTCTGATCCTCTTTATTGCGGTAGCAGTCGCCTCCTTGCTGGGTCTTATCCCGACACTGGTCAGTCAGGGGATCAATCTGGCCAAAGAGGCGCCGGCCATGCTGACCCACGCTCAGGATTATGTGCGCACCCTGCCTGACAAATACCCCGAGCTCATCGACGTCAGTCTGGTGGAGACCGTCATCGACAATATTCGCCAGCGCATCCTCAGTGGCGGCGAGCATCTGGTAAGCGCCTCCCTCAGTTCGCTGGTCAACGTGGTCGCCATCATGATCTACCTTATTCTGGTGCCGCTGATGGTCTTCTTTATGCTCAAAGACAAGCGGGTACTGATGGGCAGCCTGCGCCGCTTCCTGCCGCGCAACCGCACCCTGGTCAACCGGGTGTGGGTCGAGATGAACAACCAGATCATCAACTACATCCGCGGCAAGGTGATCGAGATCCTCATCGTCGGCATCGCCACCTATGTCCCCTTCGCCCTGATGGGACTGCGCTACTCGGTGCTGCTGGCGGTGGCGGTCGGCTTCTCAGTGCTGATCCCTTATATCGGCGCCGCCGTGGTGACCGTACCGGTAGCCATGGTCGCCCTGTTCCAGTGGGGGCTCACCCCGGAGTTTGCCTGGCTGATGGTGGCCTATCTGGTCATTCAGGCCCTCGATGGCAACCTACTGGTGCCGGTGCTTTTCTCGGAAGCGGTCAACCTCCATCCGGTGGCCATCATCATCGCCGTGCTGGTCTTTGGCGGCTTGTGGGGATTCTGGGGAGTCTTCTTCGCCATTCCCCTCGCCACCCTGGTCAAGGCGGTGATCAATGCCTGGCCAAAACGTGAAGAGATGCCCGGTGCCGCAAAATAACCTGCTTCCCCTGCAATCGTGACAACGGAGTGTCCATGACCTTTTTTCGTCAAATCAGAGCGGCAGGGCTGACGGCCCTGCTCCTCGCTGCCGCCATGCCCGTCCGCGCCGATATCGATCTTGGCGCCATGGATCTGCTCACCAGCGACAGCCCTACCAGCCCGGTGCCACAGGGCTTTGTCGTCGGAGCAGCGCTCATTGGGGGACAGGCCCGTTATGAAGCGCAGGACAACGCCCTCTACGCCATCCCGGGCTTTATCTATTTTGGCGACCAGTTCATGTTTCTGGGGGATCGGGCCCGCTACTACTTCCACAAGGATGATAACGTGGCCCTCTACGGCTATGGTCGGGTCCGTTTTGGCAATCTGGATCCCGAGGACTCGCCCGCTTTCAGTGGTATGGAGCAGCGAAAATGGCAGCTGGAAGGCGGGATCGGTGGCAACATCATCATCCCCTATGCCCTGCTGACCGTGCGGGCCAACAGCGATGTCACCGGCCGCAGCAAGGGGCAGGAGCTGCTGCTGTGGGCCGACTTCCCCATCCTGCGCGACAACCTGCTGATCATGCCGGGGATGGGGCTGATGCTGCGCAGCGACAAGATGGCCAACTACTACTTCGGCGGCATCTCCGAGAGCGAGGCAACCGCTCAGCGGCCCGCTTGGGATACCGGTACCACCCTATCCCCAATGGCGGCCCTCATCACCAGCTACCGCTTCAGCCCCAACTGGATTGGCATGTTTGCCATGAACTACGAATGGTATGATCGGGACATCAAAAACAGCCCCATCGTCCAGCACGATGGCGAACTTTATGCGGGTTTTGCGCTGGGCTATATCTGGTAACAGTTATGAGTCTTGAACAGTGAGACGCGACCAAACAAAAGGGAGCCCTCGGCTCCCTTTTTCACGGCCATCATCAGGCTGGTAGTACAGCCTGCTCAAGCTGCCAGTTCAGGCTTACAGCGCCGCCAGAAACTCGGTCAGTTGCTGATTGACGAAGGCCGGATTTTCCCGCGACGAGATGTGGCCAGCTGCCGGGATCTCCTTGAACGGGCAACCCAGCACCTCGGCCATCAGATAGCCCTCCAGCACCGGACGGGCCTTGTCCTCGCAGCCTGTCATCACAAGCGCGGGAGTGGTGATCTCCTCCAGCCACTCGATACGATCTTCGCGGGTCACAAAGCTGCGGCCCACCGCTACCATGGCGGCAATCTTATCCTTTGGCCAGGCGGCAAGGCGCGCCTTGAAACCGCTCATCAGCGCATCATCAGGCTGATTGGCAAAAAAGAGCGGCGCTACCTGTTCGACGATGGGCGCCGGGATGGTGCCAAGCTGCTCGATCATCGCCAGCATGCCGAGGTAGCGCTCGCAGGTGATCTGCGGTTCCAGGCCGACAAAACTGTCCATCAGCACCAGCCCCTTGAGGCGGTTTGGCACCATGCGCGCCAGCTCCACACCCCACATGCCGCCGATGGAGAGGCCCACCAGCACGAACTCGTCAACCCCGAGGGCATCGAGCAGCGCCAGGTGATCCCGCGCCAGAGTCGCCAGGGTGCAGCCACCTTCGGGGAGCAGGTCGGAATCGCCGTGGCCCCACAGCTCGGGAACGATGCAGCGATAGCTGCCCTTGAGCGCCTCGATTTGCGGCGCCCACATGGCGCTATCCCACAGGTAGCTGTGACCAAACAGCAGTACCGGCCCTTGCCCTTCATCCAGATAGGCCATCCGGCGGCCCGCTATCTCCATAAAATGCTTCATGTTATCTCCTGTTGCCAG
The DNA here is from genome assembly GCF_051919165.1 of Aeromonas sp. 96A. NCBI lineage: Bacteria > Pseudomonadati > Pseudomonadota > Gammaproteobacteria > Aeromonadales > Aeromonadaceae > Aeromonas > Aeromonas sp. 96A. The sequence continues at coordinate 956,518 of NZ_JBQBFE010000001.1, forward strand.
CGATGGGCGGGCAGTGTATCACGTCCCCCTTGGCAGGTGACGCCTCCCTGGTGCAAGCTGACAGTGACTCAAAGAAGTCACCCATGAAAGGATGCCAAAAGGAGAAGCCCATGGCGAAGGAGAAGAGCAAGAAGCGGCCGCGTCTGGACAAGAAGTGCTACGAGCACCACCTCGCCCATCTGCAGGAGGAGCTGGTCAAGCTGCAGGAGTGGGTCAAGCAGGAGGGACTGAAGGTGGTGGTGCTGTTCGAGGGACGGGACGCCGCCGGTAAAGGGGGCGTCATCAAGGCGATCACCGAGCCGCTAAACCCCCGGGTCTGCCGGGTCACGGCGCTGCCCGCCCCCTCCGATCGGGAGCGCTCCCAGTGGTACTTTCAGCGTTATGTGGCCCACCTGCCCGCCGCTGGCGAGATGGTGCTGTTTGACCGATCCTGGTACAACCGGGCCGGAGTCGAGCGGGTGATGGGATTTTGCAGCGACGCCGAGTATCGCGAGTTTCTGCGCGCCTGCCCCGAGTTTGAGCGGATGCTGATCCGCTCCGGCATCACCTTGATCAAATACTGGTTCTCGGTCAGTGACGAGGAGCAGGAGAAGCGCTTTAAAGAGCGGATCAACACCCCCATCAAGCGCTGGAAATTCAGCCCGATGGATTTGCAATCCCGGTCACGCTGGGTGGAATACTCCCGCGCCAAGGATGACATGTTCACCTACACCGACACCGAGGATTGTCCCTGGTTCGTGGTGGAGGCAGATGACAAACGCCGTGCCCGCCTCAACTGCATTGCACATCTGCTGAGCAAGGTACCCTACGAGGCGATCCACTACGAGCCTATCAAGCTCCCCCCCATCAAGACCGAAGGGTATGAGCGCCCGCCGCTGGCCAGCCAGACCTTTGTGCCCGATATTACCGCCGAACTCGAGGCTTGAACCGGGTTACCTTGCCTATCTGCATGTTCAAATCGCAGGCAATAAAAAGCCGGTCTGACGACCGGCAAAAAGGCATTGATTATTAAGAAAGGAAAACCGGCACAAAAAAATCAGGTACGGATATATTTGGCGGTACGGGGGAACGCCTGCTCCTTGGCATCGAACAGGTAGCAGGCTTCGGCCGGGATACCCACGCTGTAGGTCTGACCGGTCGCCACATCCACATCCGAGGTGGCCTTGACGGTAAAGTCGTGACCATCCACATCCATATAAACGAAGGACTCGGCGCCCAGGTGCTCGGCCACCTGCACGATCCCGCTCACCTTGCTGTGTGCATGGGGGTGATCCAGCGGCATCAGGTGCTCGGGGCGAATGCCCAGCTCCACCTTGTCACCCACAGCGCCACTGCGGGCATCGACCCGGGCACGCACGGTATCGCCAGAGGTCAACTTGACCAGGCACTCCTGATCTCCAATCTCCAGCAACTCGCCCGCCAGGAAGTTCATCTTGGGAGAGCCGATGAAGCCCGCCACGAACTTGTTGTCCGGGTTGTGGTAGAGATCCAGCGGTGAACCGAACTGTTCCAGGTTGGTGGCAGCTTCGGCCTTGAGCGGGCTCAGCACCACAATCTTGTCGGCCAGGGTCATCGCTTCCACCTGATCGTGGGTCACGTAGATGATGGTGGAGTTAAGCTCTTTGTGCAGCTTGGCGATCTCGATCCGCATCTTGACCCGCAGCGCGGCATCCAGGTTAGAGAGCGGTTCGTCAAACAGGAACACCTGCGGCTGCTGCACGATGGAGCGACCGATGGCGACCCGCTGACGCTGACCACCGGAGAGCGCCTTGGGCTTTCTGTCCAGCAGCGGCTCGAGACCCAGGATCTCGGCGGCGCGCATCACCCGCTTGTGGATGTTCTCCTTGTCCATTTTCTTGAGCTTCAGACCAAAGGCCATGTTCTCGTAGATGTTCATGTGCGGATAGAGGGCGTAGGACTGGAACACCATGCCGACGTTGCGCTCTACCGGCGGCACGTCGTTCATGTAGCGACCGCCGATGGTCAACTCACCGCTGGTGATGTCTTCCAGACCCGCGATCATCCGCAGCAGGGTGGATTTACCGCAGCCGGACGGGCCGACGAAGACGATGAATTCGCCCTCCTTGATGGAGAGGTTGATGTTGCGCAGGGTGTCCTTGTGAACAGCCGGATCGTAATTTTTGCGAACGTTGTTGAGTACTACTTCAGCCATGACGAGCTCCGCTCTTGAATCTTTGCAAATCGTGATAGCGGGGGGAGTCAGCTCCCCCAGCCATAAACTTAACCTTTCACACCACCAGCGGTCAGACCGCCAACCAACCAGCGCTGTGCCAGCAGGAACACCACTGTGATGGGGAAACCGGAGAGCACTGCGGCCGCCGCGAAATCACCCCACAGATAGTTCTGCGGATAGAGGTACTGCTGGGCCCCGACCGCCAGGGTCAGATTGTTCACATCCTGCAGCAGGATGGAGGCCATGGGCACCTCGGTAATGGAACCGATAAAGGCCAGAATAAACACTACCGCCAGGATGGGCACCGACAGGGGCAACAGGATCAGACGGAATGCCTGCCACGGGGTCGCACCGTCGATGGCCGCCGCCTCCTCCAGGGAGGAGTCGATGGTCTCGAAGTAGCCCTTGATGGTCCAGACGTGGAGGGCTATCCCCCCCATGTACGCCAGGATCAGGCCACCGTGGGTGTTGAGACCCAGCCAGGGAATATAGTCACCAATCTTGTTAAAGAGCGCGTAGATGGCTACCAGCGCCAACACCGCCGGGAACATCTGGAAAATCAGCATGCCCTGCAAGATGGTGGACTTGCCACGAAAACGCAGGCGGGCAAAGGCGTAAGCACAGGTGGTGGAGAGCGTCACGATCATCAGGGCAGTGATGCCGGCGATCTTGATGGAGTTCCACAACCAGGTCAGCACCGGGAACGGCGGCGGCGTGATGCTACCGTCGGCGTTGGTGATGGACATGCCCAGCGCCAGCTTCCAGTGATCCAGCGTCGGATTGGAGGGGATGATCTCCCCTACCGCGAAGTTACCGTTACGGAACGAGATGGCGATAACCATGATCAACGGGAAGATGATCAACGCCAGGAAGCCCCACATGACCAGGTGGGTTGCCCACACCCGGTATTTGACTGATTTGGGTTGTACGATTGCCATGTTGAAGCCTCCTTACAGCTGCTTGTCGGCTTTGGACAATTTCAGGTTGAGCAGCGCCAGCGCACCCACGATGAGGAAGATGGCTGTGGCGATGGCACTGGCCAGACCGTAGTCCTGACCACCCGATCCCTGGAACGCAATCCGGTAGGTATAACTCACCAGCAGGTCGGTGGTACCGGCCGGGGTGCTGGCGCCGATGATGTCGGGCGCACCGTTGGTCAACAACTGGATAAGCACGAAGTTGTTGAAGTTGAAGGCGAACGAGGCAATCAACAGCGGTGTCAGCGGCTTCATCAGCAGCGGCACGGTGATCTTGAAGAAGTTCTGTACCGGACCGGCACCATCCATGGCGGACGCTTCATAGAGATCTTCCGGAATGGCTTTGAGCAGGCCCATGCAGAGGATCATCATGTAGGGGTAGCCGAGCCAGGTGTTGACAATGAGGATCATCACCTTGGCCAGGAAGGGGTTGGTATACCAGTCCGGCTTGATGCCAAATGCCGCTTCCAGGAACATGTTGATCTCACCGAAGTTCTGGTTGAACAACCCCTTGAACACCAAGATGGAGATAAACGCCGGGATCGCATAGGGCAGGATCAACATGACCCGATAGAAACCGCGCCCCTTGAGCTCTTCCCACTGCACCAGACAGGCCAGCACCATGCCGATAGCCAAGGTGAAAGCGACGGAGCAGGTTGAGAAGATCACGGTCCAGATGAAGATCTGCAGGAAGGGTGACTGGATGCCCGGATCGGTGACGATGCGCGCGAAGTTCTTCCAACCGACGCTCACCACAAAGCCCGGAGCAATACCCTTGCCGACAAACTGACCCTGTTCGTCGATGTACTGATAGAAGCCGGTCTCGCCATTGGGCAGCATCAGCTCGCCATTCTGGGTATCACGCAGCAGGTTGCTGTCTTTGATCACCACGCCGGACTTGAGCACGGCACCATCCATCAGACGGGTGTAGTGCTGCTTCTGGGCGGCAAACTTGCGCAGACTGCTCAGGGTCAGGTGGGTACCGCCATCCGGCAGCACCAGATCAAGGTCACTCAGGTGAGTACGATGCTCAACAATGGCGCGGATCGGTGCGGCATTGCTGGCCGCTTCGCCAGTGAAGGGCTGCAGCTCGACCACTTGCTGGGTGTTCTGCACACGGCCCTCGCGGGACGCCAGCTCACGGGCCTTGTTGGTCATCAGGGAAACAGGTTGGCTGATAAAGGATTGATCATCCTGTGTCAGCAGCAGCTGGAACTGGCCGTTGTCGCCACCCAGCAGGGTAAAATCGAATTCACCGCCCGCCACCTTGTAGGTTTTCTTCAGGTGGTAGTCCCGTGCCTGCTCCACGGAGAGCAAGTTGGACCCCGAATAGTTGGTGAAGGCAATGCCAATGGTGTAGGCAAGAGGGAAGATGATAAACACAACCATGCCCGCAACACCCGGAAAGATGTAGCGATGGGCATAGGTCTTCTTGTTCATGAAGACATACAGACCGACGGAAACCACCACCAGATCCAGCAGCGCGAATACCCACTCGCCACTGGCGTACATCATCACGGCTGCGTAGCCGTTGAGGATGGCAACCAGGGCCGCTATGGTCCACTTAAGCCAGGTGTGCTTATCCTTCGGACCGGCATAGGACTCAACAGAAGGTACTACTTCCATGCCAATTAACCTTTATAACGCCAAGAGAGATTTGAGAGAGTGGGAGGCCATGACGGCCTCCCGGGTAGTGCGTGCTTACTGAACGATACGCTTGGCAGCGGTATCCAGAGCTTCGTCAACACCCTGACGACCGGAGGTCACGTTCTTGAGGGCAGTTTCGAAGGAAGACCAGAAACGGCTCATCTCGGGAACGGATGGCATCGGCTCGCCAGCCTGGGCGTTCAGCATGGTGGCCTTGATGTGCGGATCGGATTCCAGAGTCTTCTGGAAGGATTTCAGCGCAACGGCACCCAGCGGCTTGTCGGCGTTAACCGGCGCCAGACCGGCATCGGTCAGCAGGTAGTTTTCCAGGAACTCGATAGCCAGATCCTTGTTCGGGCTGGCAGCGTTGATGGTGGCACCCAGTACGCCAACGAAGGCTTTGGCCGGCTTGCCGTTCAGGGTCGGCAGCGGCGCTACGCCGTACTTGATGCCGCTCTTGTCCAGGTTGCTCCAGGCCCAAGGACCGTTGATCATCATGGCCACTTCGCCCTTGTTGAACTTGGCGTCCATCACACCGTAGTCGATGCCTTTTTCCAGGTGACCGGACTTGATCATCTCGGAGATGTAGCCCACGCCCATCTTGGCACCTGCGTTGTTCACGCCGGTATCTTTGACGTCATAACCGGTAGCGGTTTTCTTGAAGGCGTAACCACCGTTGGCAGCCACCAGCGGATAGCTGAAGTACGGGGTGTCATAAGCCCACATGATGGCGCGCTTGCCGTTTTTCTTCAGAGTCTCGTCAATCTTGGCGATCTCTTCGAAGGTTTTCGGCGGCTCGGGCAGCAGGTCCTTGTTATAAATCAGGCTGACTGCTTCCATGGCAACCGGGTAGCCATAGGTTTTGCCATCAACAGTCATGGCATCCCATGCCAGCTGTTCAAATTTGCCTTTGGTGGCAGCGTTCGGCGTTACCGGAACCAGCAAACCGGCTTTGACCCACTCACCGTAACGGTCGTGAGCCCAGAAGAAGATGTCCGGGCCGTTGCCAGTGGCGGCGGCTTGCTGGAATTTCACTTCAACCTGATCCGGGTGAGCAACAGTAACCTTGATGCCGGTTTCTGCTTCAAACTTCTTACCCACTTCAGCCAGACCGTTGTATCCCTTGTCACCGTTGATCCAGATGGTCAGCTGGCCTTCATCGATGGCAGCAGTAGCAGAGCAAGCGACGCCAAGAGTGGCCAGACCGATCAGGGATGACAGCAATTTCTTTTTCATGAGCCTTTCCTTGTATTAGTTCCGCGCTGTAAGAGCATTGTGTGCGAGATGAATATTATCCCAAGCGGCAAACGGCTCACATGACGCAACTCGCATTTTTGAAATGCAATTACGTATTTCCTTCCAGAAAGTTTTGAAAACATTTTCTTATTTCAGGGAATTACGGCCATTTATCGGCTTAATTCCAGACAACCACAGAATAATAATTACCAAAATGAAATAAAATTTCATGAATGAAAGGGTTTTCACCTCAATGAAAACCCTTTCAGGTGGTTTATTTTGTTTGATTTGTTAACAAAGTACCGCGCCAGTTTCGAGGTCTGCCCAGGCGCGATAAAAAAAGAGACCCCGCCGGGGCGGAGTCTCTTTTTGCCAGAAATGACGAGTTGATCACACTCGGGAGCATGACTACGACTGGCGCAGCAGCTGATCCTTGAGATTGGGCGGCACACCCTTGATGGTCAGGGTGTCGGTCTGAGGGTCGTAAAAGATCCGGCTGTTCAACAGCTTCTGCTCAAAGCTCAGAGTCAGACCGCCGCCGGAGCCAACAAACTTGGTCAAACCACGCAGGGTAGAGCGATCCGCCGGGAAACGCTCTTCCAGCTCATACTCCTGACCGATAAAGCTGTAAAAATCGAGGTCACCGTCGCCAGGCAATTCTGCAGACAGCTCCTTGATTTCGATCTCTTCACCGGCACTCGCCTGTTCGGTGCAATATTTGAAGACCTGCTTTTTATAGTCATTGCGCTCGGTCGGTTCGAGCTGACGACTGTCGCAATAATCTTCAACCGCCTGCAGCAAGCCTTTATTTTGTACCTTGGCATCCATGCCCTCGCGGGCCCCCAGCAGATCCATAAAGAAGTCGCCCAGTTTGCGACCAATGCGCCCCTTGCTGAAGGTGATATAGCGGCGCGAATCCGGTTGGGTTTTCCATTCGGTCAAATCAATGCGGGCCACCAGATTGAGTTTGCCGATATCCAGATACTGGATATGGCGTAATTCCAGCGCTTCGCTGACGGTGACGCTCTCCTTGCCCTCCAGCAGAGCAATCAGCAGATAATCGACCCCGACGTAGTTATATTTGGCAAACAGCAGCACCCCCTGCTCATCGAGGGCGTGCTCCACCAGCTGCTTGACCAGCATCTGGGTCACAGTGACCGAGAAGGGAACGAATTCGGTCTGCTCGTCGAGCAGCTGTTCGAGGGCGATACGAAACGCGGGTGAAGGCTGCTTGGGAGCCTCTTCACCGTCGGCCAGCTCGGCGACGGCGGCCTCGGGGTCGGCAAAGAAGCCAAAGCCCTTGCCGCCCTTGCCGTTGTAGATCCGATGCAGTTCCACCATCAGTCCCTGTACCGCCTCATCAGGGGGCAGGGTCTGGCTGCGGGTATCGGCGTGGGGTTGACCATCGCCGCCTTGGCGCAAGGAGTGAAGAATGATCTTGTCGATATCGAGACTCATGTCACAAAGCCATAGTGTTAGCCGAAAGGGTGAAGTATTATAAGGCGCTTTGAACCGAGATGAACTGAAGATTATGCCTATCGTATCAAAGTACAATAACGAGCAATTTGACGCCCTGATGAACGACCTGATCACCGCGCTGGAAAAGCATAAAGCGCCGGTAGATCTCAGCCTTATGGTGCTTGGCAATCTGACCACCAATATCATCAACGGTATGGCACCGGCCCAGCGCCAGGCCATCACTGAAAAGTTTGTCCAGGCCCTGACCGCATCGGTCGATAATCGCCACGACGCACACTGAGTCCCCGACTCTGTTGATTTGACGTTTCTCAACGCAGATGGATCACTATGGTCGAAACCGGTAACCCCTATCGTGATAATGTCTCTCGCCTGATCACCTGGGGGCATTGGTTCTCCTTCTTCAACATTATTCTGGCCATGCTCATCGCCACCCGTTATCTGGGTGCCATCAGCTGGCCATCGACCACGCTTGGCGTGATCTATCTCGTTGTAAGCTGGATTGGCCACTTCTCGTTTCTGAGTTTTGTCACCTACCTGTTGACGATCTTCCCGCTCAGCTTCGTGCTGCCCAAGGAGAAGTCGTTGCGGTTCATCTCGGCCATCATCGCTACCCTGGCGCTGGTGCTGCTGCTGATCGACACCCAGGTATTCCGGCTGTTCAAGTTCCACCTCAACAGTCAGGTATGGCAGTTGCTGCTGGATCAGGCGCAAACCGAAGAGGGCTCAATCTGGAGCATCATCTTCGTTGCCGTGCCCACCATCTTCCTGCTGCAACTGCTGCTGTCGGCCTATGTCTGGCGCAAGATCAACAAGCGCAAGCGCCGCCAGTACGGCAATCAGGTGGGGCTGGCCCTGCTGATCTGCTTTATTCTGACCCACGTGGTCAACAGCTGGGCGGATGCGACCCTCTATCAGCCGATCACCATGCAGAGAGCCAACTTCCCCCTCTCCTACCCTATGACGGCCCGCTCCTTCCTGGCCAAACATGGCTGGCTGGATCTGGATCAGTACGAGAAGCAGGCTGCTTCCCAGGGGGATAACAGCGACAGCCGGATGCACTATCCGCTGCGCCCGCTCAACGTCAACGCCCCCCTGACTCACAACAATCTGCTGATTGTGGTGGTCGATTCGCTGCGCTTTGACATGCTCAACAACATCAACATGCCCAATCTGCAGCGCTATGCGGATCAGCATCTGACGTTCCGCAATCACCTGAGTGGTGGCAACGACGACCTGATGGGCATGTTCAGCCTCTTCTACGGGTTGCCCGGTCACTACTACAAGGACATCAGCAGCGACAAGCGTCCGCCGGTGCTGTTCGACGAGATGCTGCGTCAGGATTACCAGTTCGGGCTGTTCGGCGCGATGGAAGATGCCCAGAAGTATCGCAAGAGCATCCTCGCCGGTCTGCGCAAACAGGTGTTTGTCTCCGAACAGAGTGACGATGGCAAGCTGCTGACCGACTGGCAACAGTGGCTGGAGAAGCGCTCACCCGAGCGTCCCTGGTTCTCGCTGGTCTATCTCTCGAGCCCCGGCGACTACCAATTGCCCGCCACCATGAAGGGGCCGTTCCAACCGGAGCTCGCCAACTTCAATCCGGCGACCGCCTATCGGGCGGAGAACCTGCAAAAACTGGAGAACCGCTACAAGAACTCGGTCTTCTATACCGACCAGTTGCTTGAACAGATGCTGACCAAATTGCAGTCGCAGGGGATGGACAGCAACACCATCGTCGTCATCACCTCCAACCACGGTCAGGAGTTCAACGACACCCGCAGCAACAGCTGGGGCGCAGGCAGCAACTACTCACCCTATCAGGTGCAGGTCCCGCTGGTACTGGCCTGGCCGGGGCGCGGCAGTGACGTTCGGGAACAACCAAGCAGCCATTTCGATCTGGCGCCGACCCTGATGCAGGGGATGCTGGGCGTGCGCAATCCAGCGCGCGATTACAGCGTTGGCCGCTCGCTGTTTGATACCAGCCCGCGCAACTGGCTGCTGGCCGGGGATCAGAACGACTTCGCCATCTATGAAGGGGACACCATCACCCACTTCAACAAGCAGGGTGACTTCGAACTGCTGGAGCGCAACAGCTATCGCCCGATCAAGCACGGCACCCCGGATATGGGCGCCATGATCCAGGTGATGAACGAGCTGAACCGCTTCTATCGCAACCAGTGAAGCGCCCGTTGATGGCTTGATACCATAAAAAACGCTCCGAATTCGGGGCGTTTTTCGTTGTATAGCCGGGCCACGTTCACGACTGTCAGCCACCCCACCCTTGCGGGTACTTGTAGCCGACGAAACGCTTGGCTGCATAGGCTTTGAAAGCCGCCGAGTTGTAGGCCGCCGCCACATCTTTGGCAAACGGCTGATCCGCATCTACGCTTTTCACCACCACCCAGTTGATAAAATCGTAGCTGCGCTCCAGAAACAGTCCTTCACTGAACGGGATTCCGCTGGAGGCGGCAAAATTACCGTTGATCACCGAGAAGTCCACATCCTCCCGCGAGCGGGGCAACTGCGCGGCTTCCAGCAGTACCAGCTTGAGATTGTGCGGATTGTTCACCACATCAAACTCGCTCGCCTTGAGCGGGTTTATCCCCTCCTTGAGAGTGAGCCAACCAAGATCCTGCAGCATCAACAGCGCCCGCGCCTGATTGGTGGGATCGTTGGGGATGGCCACCGTGCTCCCCTCTTTCACCTTGTCGAGTGCCGCCAGCTTGCCGGAGTAGAGTCCCATCGGACCGGTTGGCACCTGGGTAATGGGCGCCAGCGACAAGCCGCGATCTTTAGCAAAACTCTCCAGATAGGGTTTGTGCTGGAAGCAGTTCACATCCAGTGATCCGTCAGCCAGAGCAATATTGGGGGTCACATAGTCGGTGAACTCCACCAGCTTGACCTTATACCCCTTGGCCTCCAGCTGCGGCTTGATGGAGTCGGTCACCATGTCGGCAAAATCCCCCACCGTAGTACCAATCACGATCTCCTGTTTGGTCGGCAAGGGCGCATCGGCGGCAACCGCGGAAAAAGAGAGGCACCCGACCGCTATCGCGGCAATAAAGGTGCTAGCGCCAGCAGTGGCGCGCAAGGAAGCAGTCAAAGGAGAAGATAAGAAGGAACAAAACGGCATAGGGACTCCCTGTCAGGTACGCATCAAGCTATGGGACTGCGGCGGGGTGGCTCTCAGAGATTAAGCCCCTCAAACCGCAGCAATCTAGCCATCCAAACGGCTATTTCAATTACCATAACAGAGCCATCCACCGCCGCCAAGCAATAAACCGCTGGTTCCACCTCATCACCCTTGCTGTCACCCCCGAATGCATAGCTGCACTCACGTTGGCACACACAACCATGCAGCTCACGTTCAAGAGCCCACGAGCTCCCCTCGGGATTGCCCCGAATCGAGATGGCTGCGGCGAAGGAGAGTCACGAGAGAGTGAATTACAGATAAAAAGATCAGTAGCGAGCTGTGAGAACCATTCTCAATAAAACACATAACCAGCGTCATTGGAATACCTACCACAAACTGAATCGGTTTTCTTTGAGCCTCATTGCGTTTTTTGAAAATGGCTCTTTTTGAACCCCTGTCAGCCATGTATAGATTTCCGTCGCACTCAGGATGAGTGCGATCCAAGATGGAGTTAAAAAAATAATGAAGCAAACATCGTTAGCACTGGCGATCACAGCACTGCTGTCGACCCTGCCCAGTGCGCTCGTTCAGGCAAATGAAGGTTGTGCGCCGCTCACCGGCAAGGAGAGCGGCATGGATATCGGACGCAGCAGCACCGAGCGCTGCCTGCCAGGTGCCAATCCCCTGCAGGATCAGCAGTGGTATCTGCTCAACAGCGGCCAGGATGGATTCAGCGCCCGTGGCGGTATAGCGGGCAATGATCTCAACCTCTGGTGGGCTCATCGCACCGGTGTGCTGGGCCAGGGAGTCAATGTGGCCGTGGTGGATGATGGCTTGGCTATCGCCCACCCGGATCTGGCGGAGAACGTCCGTCCGGGCTCAAAAAACGTGGTGACCGGCAGCGATGACCCGACCCCGACTGATGCGGATACGGCGCACGGCACTTCTGTCTCCGGCATCATTGCGGCGGTAGACAACGCCATCGGCACCAAGGGGATAGCCCCGCGAGCCCAGCTGCAGGGGTTCAACCTGCTGGATGACAACAGCCAGCAGTTGCAGAAAGATTGGCTCTACGCCCTTGGGGACAGCGATGCCAGCCGCGACAACCGGGTGTTCAACCAGAGCTACGGCATGAGTGTGGTGGATCCCCGCTCTGCCAACTCTCTGGATCAATCCCAGCTTGATCGCCTGTTTGAACAGCAGACCCTCAAGGCGCAGGGCGCGGCCTATATCAAGGCCGCCGGCAACGGCTTCAACAAGATAGCGGCGGGCGGCTATGTGCTTAACCGCACCGGCAATGGTCCCAAATTGCCGTTTGAAAACAGCAACCTCGATCCCTCCAACAGCAACTTCTGGAACCTGGTGGTGAGCGCGCTCAACGCCGATGGCGTCAGATCCTCCTACTCCAGCGTCGGCAGCAACATCTTCCTGAGCGCGACCGGCGGCGAATACGGTACAGACTCTCCGGCGATGGTGACCACGGATCTGCCCGGCTGCGACATGGGTTACAACCGCACCGACGATCCCAGCACCAACCGGCTGCACGGCAACCCGCAACTGGATGCCAGCTGCGACTACAACGGTGTGATGAACGGTACCTCCTCCGCCACCCCCAGCACCTCCGGCGCCATGGCGCTGCTGATGTCCGCCTATCCGGATCTGTCGGTGCGGGATCTGCGGGATCTGCTGGCGCGCAGCGCAACCCGGGTCGATGCCACACAGAAACCTGTGATGGTCAGCTACACCAGCAGCACCGGCAAGGTGCGCGACGTGAAAGGACTGGAAGGGTGGGAGCGCAATGCCGCCGGCATGTGGTTCAACCCGACTTACGGTTTTGGTCTGATCGACGTCAACAAGGCCCTTGAGCTGGCAGCCAATCACCAGCCCCTGCCCCCGCTGGTACAGCTGCCATGGCAGAAGATCAATGTCAGCGGCAGTGCCGCCGCCATTGCGGATGTGGGCAACAGCCCGACCAGCTCGACAACACGCATTGCCACACCGTTGACGGTAGAAGCGGTTCAGGTGATGGTGAGCCTGGATCACCAGCGTCTGCCCGATCTGCTGATCGAACTGGTCTCCCCCGCTGGCACCCGCAGCATCCTGCTGAGCCCCTTCAACAGCCTGGTCGGCCAATCTCTCGACCAGCAGCAACTGGGCTTTGTGCGAACCAAGGGATTGCGTGACATGCGGATGCTATCCAACAAGTTCTACGGTGAATCAGCCGAAGGCCAGTGGCGACTGGAAGTAACCGACGTTGCCAACGGTACCCGTCAGGTCTCTCTGCTCAATCGCGAGACCCGTGAGCGTACCACCCTGACCGAGCGCAACAATCGCCAACCGGGCAAGCTGATCTCATGGTCCCTGCGGGTCCTGGGTCACGATGCCAACCGCAGCTAACACGCTAGGAGTATTACCATGAACAAACCTGTTACCTTGCTTCTGGCAACCCTGCTGGCCCCCCTCTCGGGACAGCTCTGCGCCCAGGAGTCCGTCACCATGGATGGCAAACAATACAGCACCATAGAGGTGAACGGCCAGACTTACCTCATTCCCGACAACGGCAGCAAGAAGCGAGTCGCCCGCAGCCTTGACAGCAAGGTCCCGCAACAGACCCTGCGCCGCGGTGACGTGTTGATGCAAGGGGCCGCTAGCCCGGAGCTGACTGTAAGCGGCACCCTGCTGGTGGAAGCTGACGATGCCAGCGCCAAGGCGCTGGCGACGCGCCACGGCCTGAACTTCAAGCAGAGCAGCGGTGGCATTGCCCTGCTTGAGGCCAAACCGGGCACCGATCTCAACGCCATCGCCACCAAGCTCAAGAGCGAAGGGGTGAATGTGCAGATCGAGCTGTCGGGGACCGAACAGCAGCCGAAATAGGCCGCGACACACAGATAACAAAGGGGGCCATTATGGCCCCCTTTCTGTGCAGCTCATTTTGATAGTGGCTTACTTGGCACCATGCTGCTCCGCCAGATAGAGCCAGGTATCGACCACGGTATCGGGGTTGAGAGACACCGAATCGATCCCCTGCTCCACCAGCCAGGCGGCGAAGTCCGGATGATCAGATGGGCCCTGACCGCAGATCCCCACGTACTTGCCCGCCTTGCGCGCAGCCTGAATAGCCATCGCCAGCAGCGCCTTGACCGCCTCGTTACGCTCGTCGAACAGATGGGCGATTAGCCCGGAATCCCGATCCAGCCCAAGGGTGAGCTGGGTCATGTCATTGGAGCCGATGGAGAAGCCGTCCACGTGCTCGAGGAACTTGTCTGCCAAGAGGGCGTTGCTTGGGATCTCGCACATCATGATCACCTTGAGCCCCCGCTCGCCGCGGCGCAGACCGTTCTCGGCCAGGATGTCGATCACCTGCTCCGCCTCGCCCACGGTGCGCACGAAGGGGATCATCACCTCGACGTTGGTCAACCCCATCACATCGCGCACCCTCTTGATCGCCTCGCACTCGAGGGCAAAGCAGGGGCGGAAGCTGTCGGCGATGTAGCGGGATGCGCCACGAAAACCGATCATCGGGTTCTCCTCGTGGGGCTCGTAGCCACGACCGCCCACCAGATTGGCGTACTCGTTGGACTTGAAGTCCGACATCCGCACGATCACCCGCTCCGGCCAGAAGGCGGCCCCCAGAGTCGCGATCCCCTCGGTCAGCTTGGCCACATAGAACTCCCGCGGGCTGTCGTAACCGGCGATCATCTTGCCGATGGTGGCCTTGAGCTCTGGGGTTTGCTGGTCAAACTCCAGCAGCGCCTTGGGGTGCACCCCGATCATCCGGTTGATGATGAACTCAAGACGCGCCAGCCCTACCCCGGCATTGGGCAACTGGGCAAAGTCGAAAGCGCGGTCCGGGTTGCCGACGTTCATCATGATCTTGATGGGCAGGCGCGGCATATTGCCCACCTCGGTCACCGCCACATCGAAGTCCAGCTCGCCGTCATAGATAAAACCGGTATCCCCTTCCGCGCAGGAGACGGTGATCCGCTGGCCCGGCTGAATATGATCGGTAGCGTTGCCACAGCCGACCACAGCCGGAATGCCCAGCTCACGGGCGATAATGGCGGCGTGACAGGTGCGCCCCCCCCGGTTGGTGACGATGGCGGAGGCCCGCTTCATGATGGGCTCCCAGTCCGGGTCGGTCATGTCGGTCACCAGCACATCGCCGGGCTGTACTTCGTCCATCTGGCTGATGGATGAGATGACCCGCGCCGGGCCCGCGCCAATCTTGTGACCGATAGCCCGCCCCTCGATCAGCACCTTGCCCGCTTGCTTGAGGGCAAAACGCTCGAGGGTGTTAGCCTCCTGGCGGCTGCGCACGGTTTCCGGGCGTGCCTGCACTATGTAGAGTTGGCCATCCTGACCATCCTTGGCCCACTCGATATCCATCGGGCGGCCATAGTGCTGCTCGATGATGAGGGCCTGTTTCGCCAGCGCCATCACCTCCTCATCGCTGATGCAGAAGCGGCTGCGCTCGGCCTCATTGGTGTCGACAATCTTCACCTGACGGCCGTGACCGGCATCGTCCGAGTAGGTCATCTTGATAAGCTTGGAGCCGAGGGTCTTGCGCACCACCGCCGGGCGGCCCCCCTTGAGAGTCGGCTTGTGCACATAGAATTCATCCGGGTTGACCGCGCCCTGCACCACCATCTCACCAAGACCATGGGCGCCGGTGATAAAGACCACGTCGTTGAAACCGGACTCGGTATCCAGGGTAAACATGACGCCGGAGGCGGCGAGATCGGAACGCACCATCCGCTGTACCCCGGCCGAGAGGGCAACACCCTTGTGGTCGTAGCCCTGATGCACCCGATAGGAGATAGCGCGATCGTTGAACAGGGAAGCAAACACATGCTTGACCGCCTTCATGACGGCATCGATGCCACGTACGTTGAGGAAGGTCTCCTGCTGACCGGCAAAGGAGGCGTCCGGCATATCCTCGGCGGTGGCGGAGGAGCGCACAGCAAACGAGGCCTCGACACCGGCACTCAACTTTTCATAGGCAACCCGGATAGCCTGCTCCAGCTCGGGCTGGAACGGGGCTTCGATCACCCAGTCGCGGATCTGCTGACCGGCCCGGTTGAGGGCGGCGATATCGTCCACGTCGAGATTGTCGAGCAGATGGTGGATCTTGCCGTTGAGGCCGCTTGACTCCAGAAACTCGTTAAACGCAAAGGCGGTGGTGGCAAAGCCCCCCGGCACGGATACGCCGGCGCCAGAGAGGTTGCTGATCATCTCGCCAAGGGATGCGTTCTTGCCGCCAACTCGTTCTACGTCCTGCATTCCGAGTTGTTCGTACCAGAGCACGTACTGTTGCACTTGGATGTCTCCAGGTTGGTGGGCACCGATGCCATAGCACCTCGTGCGCCCGATTTAATCGATGAGGTTATGGGTAAGTCAGGTGCGTTATTGTCTGTTTCTTTTGTTGCCAACGACCATGAAAACGTTTTCTGCTGGTTTTCAAAAAAAACCCCGAGCAAGCATTGGGGATGGTCGAATGACCGGAACATTCTACAATGGCGACACAAAAAGATAACGATTCAGGTTTGCAAGCCACTTCACAACTTGGGCACAGCAGACCGGTTGACAAAACTGGTATGGTTTCGGGAGATACTTCTCACCCCTTACCCTATGCGACCCCACCCGCGGTATCACAGGAGCCCTACGTGCACACCGTATTTTATGTTTCAGACGGCACCGCCATCACCGCCGAAGTGTTCGGTCACGCGGTACTGAGCCAGTTTCCGCTGGCCTTCGAGCAGATCACTATCCCCTTTGTGGAGACACTGGAGAAAGCCCGTCAGGTACGGATGCGGATCGACGAGCAGTTTCGCCAGACCGGGGTACGCCCCATCCTGTTTCACACCATCGTCGACCCGCTGGTACGGGAAGAGGTACTGAAATCGGAAGCGTGCGGCCACGACTTTCTCAATACCTTCGTCAGCCCGCTGGAGCAGGAGCTGGGGGTAAAAGCCGAGCCCCGCCTCCATCGCACCCACGGCATGGAGAATCGCAAGCTCTATGACGATCGCATCGAGGCAGTCAACTTCGCACTGGCCAACGACGATGGCATCACCACCAGGGAGTACGATGAGGCGGACATCATCCTGATCGGGGTCTCCCGCTGCGGCAAGACCCCCACCAGCCTCTATCTGGCGCTGCAGTTCGGCATTCGCGCCGCCAACTACCCCTTTATCGAGCAGGACATGGGGATGCTGGAGCTGCCCGCCCCCCTCAAGGCCAACCGTCACAAGCTGTTTGGCCTCACCATAGCGCCGCAGCGGCTGCACGAGATCCGTAACCAGCGCCGTGCCAACAGCCGCTACTCCTCCATCGAACAGTGCGAGCAGGAGCTGGCCTGCGTGGAGCGACTGTTTCGCCAGGAGGCGATCCGCTTCCTCGATACCAGCTCCCACTCGGTGGAGGAGATCAGCGCCAAGGTCCTCGAGGCGACCGGTCTGCGCCGCCAGCTCTGTTAAGACAGCTTGACAGCTATCGGCATCAACAAAAGATAAAAATTACAGTGTCGCGGCGAAAGTCAGCTGTGGCGAACTGCAATTCACATAGATGACAGTGAAAAGCGTGGATAAAAAAGGGATAAGCACCACAAATGCTTATCCCTCTTCTTGTCGACCTTAGCGTTGTGCCCTTGTCACCCGCTGCCAGTCAGCCGCTATTCGATTCCGTTCTGCTGCGCTTGGCAAACAGCCAGCGTTAACTAACGATTGAGCTCAGGGTTGTTCATCAACCGGGCATAGAAGGCCAGCAAACCGTGGCGCAGGCGAACCCGCTCCGCCAGCCAGCCGCCAACGAGTGCCCCCGTTACCCCACTCACCAGCAACAGCGACTGCCAGTAGTGCAGCAATCCCTGATCACCGAGTAACAGCCAACCCAGCAACATAATCGCGGCCACCAGCAACAACAGCGGACTGGCAGCAATCCCTAACCAGAGCGCCACCAGCACACCCCGGGCAACCCCTTGTTGCAGCACGCTTTCGCGCTCTCTGTACTCCAACTCCCTGTACTCTTGCTTGTTTGGCATCATTTGCATCCATTTGTGGCTTGGCACCACAAAAGCACACCAACAAGACAAAATGTCAATAAAACAGAATTCGATTGCGCAAACATCAACCAAAAACTACCAAGTAGCCTCTTCAAATCATTAAAAAGCTGCCTTTGGTACAAAATACGGCCATTAGAGATGGAAAACAGGTGCATTCATGGCGGATTATCACTATTCTGCTTCAGTTGCCAGCCAATACTAAAAATTGAAAACGGCATGGCGTAACGAAATAAATACAGCTTTCGTCAGGTTTTGGCTACGCACTGCGGCCTGCTCAGGATGAGCCCAACACCGACAGAGACAACAGAGACGTAAGGACAGACCCATGGATTTGAAACAAGACGGTGAGGAGCTGAAGCGCGGCCTTAAAAACCGCCACATTCAGTTGATTGCTTTGGGCGGCGCCATCGGCACCGGCCTCTTTCTGGGCATTGCCCAAACCATCAAGATGGCAGGCCCCTCAGTCCTGCTGGGGTATGCAATCGGCGGCTTTATCGCCTTCCTGATCATGCGCCAGCTCGGTGAAATGGTGGTGGAAGAGCCGGTAGCTGGCTCCTTCAGCCACTTTGCCTACAAATACTGGGGCGAGTTTGCCGGTTTTGCGTCCGGCTGGAACTACTGGGTGCTCTACGTGCTGGTGAGCATGGCCGAGCTGACCGCGGTGGGCATCTATGTCCAGTACTGGTGGCCCGAGATCCCGACCTGGATGTCGGCCGCCTTCTTCTTCGTGCTGATCAACGCCATCAACCTCTCCAACGTCAAAGCGTTTGGCGAGATGGAGTTCTGGTTCGCCATCATCAAGGTGGTCGCCATCATCGGCATGATTGGCTTTGGCGGCTATCTGCTCCTCTCCGGTGCCGGCGGACCCGAGGCAAGCGTCACCAACCTGTGGGCTCAGGGCGGTTTCTTCCCCAACGGCATCAGCGGTCTGGTGATGGCGATGGCAGTGATCATGTTCTCCTTCGGCGGTCTGGAGCTGGTGGGCATTACCGCCGCCGAAGCGGACAACCCCGAGAAGAGCATTCCCAAGGCCACCAATCAGGTGATCTACCGCATCCTCATCTTCTACATCGGCGCCCTGGCTATCCTGATGTCCCTCTACCCCTGGGGTAAAGTGGTGGAAGGCGGCAGCCCGTTCGTGATGATCTTCCACGCTCTGGACAGCAATCTGGTCGCCACCGTACTCAACATCGTGGTACTGACGGCGGCACTGTCGGTCTACAACAGCTGCGTCTACTGCAACAGCCGGATGCTGTTCGGTCTGGCCAAACAGGGCAACGGCCCGAAAGCCCTGCTCAAGACCAACAAGAGCGGCGTGCCGCTGGTTGCTCTCTCGGTCTCGGCCATCGCCACCCTGCTCTGCGTGCTGATCAACTACCTGATGCCGGGCAAGGCGTTCGGCCTGCTGATGGCGCTGGTGGTCTCCGCACTGGTGATCAACTGGGCGATGATCAGCCTCGCGCACCTCAAGTTCCGCAAGGCCAAGGTCGCAGAGGGTGTCCAGCCCAAGTTCAAGGCGTTCTGGTACCCCTTCGGCAACTATCTCTGCCTCGCGTTCATGGCTGGTATCCTGGTGATCATGTATATGACCCCGGATTTCCGCATCTCGGTCGAACTGATCCCAGCCTGGCTGGTGGTGTTGGGCATTGGCTTTGTCATCAAGCGCAAAGGACAAGCCCAAAGCAAGGTCGCAGCCAATCTGGGTTAATGCCCGAATCTAGCGACATCAATGCAAAACGCCGATCACATGATCGGCGTTTTTTTATTGCGCGCAGCGCAACTGACCGCACTACTAGCAGCCATAGCCCTCAGGAAGGCAGCTCTTGCCTTTGATCTTGCCGATGCTCCGGGCTGTTGACGCAACACTCATCGCGGAAAAAAGCGATGATCTCCTCCAACACCGCGTATTGAGAGACGCAAAGCAGGGTGCGACTCTCCCGGTTTTGCTTCACCAGCCCCACCGAGACCAGCGCCGCGATATGGTGGCTGAGGGTGGAAGCGGGGATCGCCAGCTGCTTTTGCAGCTCCCCCACCGGCAGCCCCTGCTCTCCCGCCTTGACCAGATGCTTGAAGATAAACAGCCGGGTCGGATGACCCAGCTCTTTCAATGCCTTGGCGACCTCTTCCAGTTGCATCTCTGCTCCCTCCACGAATGTGATATTTCGATAATACCAGAAATATCTTGACCGGCCATTCATTTCGATTATTTTGGAAATATAGAAACCAAGTAAGGATACGACAATGAATGAGTGGTTAACCATGCTGACCGATGCAGCCCAGATGTTCCTGTTTCTGGCTGTCGAGCTGTCGGTGCTGTTTCTGGTCATTAGCGCCGGGGTCAGCCTGATCCGCCAGAAGATCCCCGACGAGAAGATCCAGCGGATGCTGGGGGCGCGCCATGGCAAGGGCTATCTGCTCTCGGCCCTGCTCGGTGCCGTCACCCCCTTTTGCAGCTGCTCCACCATCCCCATGCTGAGAGGATTGCTCTCGGCCAAGGCTGGCTTTGGCCCCACCCTCACCTTCCTGTTTATCTCGCCACTGCTGAACCCCATCATCGTCGGCTTGATGTGGGCCACCTTTGGCTGGAAAGTGACCCTGCTCTACGCCGTGATCGCCGCCAGCGTCTCCGTCATGGCGAGCATGCTGCTCGACAGATTGGGGTTCGAGCGCCATGTCATCGACCCCAAAGAGGCCACCCCCTCTTGCGGTAGCGGCTGTGGCCCGGCAACCCGCGCCACCACTCAAGCACATTGCAGTGACAACCAACGCAGTGCCATTCGCGCAATCAAACCCCTCAACGGGGCAGCGTGCTGCCCGGCTCCGCAACCAGAGATGGCAGAGCAGGCCGCCCTCTCCTGCTGCGGCGATGGCACTGCAACCCTAGCCAGTGCGCCACAGCTCCCCACCGCCTGGGTCAAAGCTCGCATCGATGCCTGGCAGCAGTTCAAAGCGGTATTGCCCTTCCTGCTGCTGGGGGTGCTCATCGGCTCGTTTATTTACGGTTTTATTCCGGCCGAGTGGATCGCCGCCCATGCCGGCGCCGACAACCCGCTGGCCATCCCCTTCAGTGCCATCGTCGGGATCCCGCTCTACATCCGCGCCGAGGCCGTGATCCCGCTGGCGTCGGTACTGCTGGGCAAAGGGATGGGGATGGGCGCCGTCATGGCGCTGATCATCGGCAGTGCCGGAGCCAGCCTGACCGAGGTGATCCTGCTCAAATCCATGTTCAGAACCCCGATGATTGTGGCCTTCCTTACCGTGATCCTCGGCATGGCGATCCTGATGGGCTACCTGACGCAACTGCTGTTTTAAGTCGCCCATCATTAAACAGACAGGGTGTTAAGCCAGCCGAGTGTGAAACCATCAGGCTTCCCATAGATAAAACGCCGATCAACTGATCGGCGTTTTATCTATTCCGTACGGCAATCTGCAACCGGCGTTACAGATATTGCCCGACGATGGGGAGCAGATCCTCGACGTCACGGGCGATATGGTCGGGTTGGTGTTCCCAGCGCTCCGGGGTCGCGCGGCTATAGGCGACAGCCACCGATATCACACGGCTCTGCTCGCCAAGCGCCCCTTGCAAATGACGGGCAAACTGCACATCCGCTTCATGGTCACCGATATAGATCAGCGACTGGCACTTGGCTGGGCCGAAGATAGACTCCAGACATTTGAGGCCACCGTAAGGATGGGGTTTTTGCTGCTGTCCGGGCACGTCATCATAGCCGACCACAGCCTTGAACAGGCTGTTCACGCCATGCTGCTCCAGTACGCGGCGAATGTTCTTTTGGGAGTTCTGCGAACAAATTCCGTGGGGAATGGCAGAGAAATGGTCAATCACCGCCTCCAGCCCCGCAAAAAAACGCACCTCGGTCCGGTTCATCTCCTGATGCTTGGCCCACAGACTGCCAGCCAGCACCATCTCGTCCCGCGACAAACCGTAGTAATCCATATAGAGCGCCTGCCAGTTCTTGGCGGCGTGATTGGCATGGTGATACTCCGCTTCGCTGCGCAGATAGCGCGGCAGATGTTCTCCGGTCAGATGGGGGGCGACCTCAGCCAGGATCTGCTTGGTGATATCGATATTCTTCGGCACCGAATTGACCAGAGTACCGTCATAATCCCATAAAATCGCATCCAACTTCATTGCGTTACCTGTCTCGCTTCACAGCCATAAGTCACGCCATGTTACTTGGCTTGCCTCCCCTCGCCAAACCGCGCTGTAAAAATGTGAGACCCATCCCGTCCCCACGCAGTAGCACAAGAGTTAATGTGCAACAACACAATAAATGAACATCCTCTGCCATACTCAGACGAAGTATTCCGTTACGCCGAAACCGGAGTCTGATCATGGTAACCAGCTCGCTTCACACCACAGATACCGAGGTTGAATTTGCCGACGATATCCAGTTGGTATCGACGACCGATCTCAAAGGGGACATCACCTACGCCAATCCGGCGTTTTGTCAGGTGGCAGGCTATCGCCTGGAAGAGATGTTGGGGCAGCATCACAATCTGGTGCGCCACCCCGACATGCCCAAGGCAGCATTTGCCGATCTCTGGGCCCACCTGCAGGCGGGTAAACCATGGCGAGGGATGGTAAAAAACCGCTGCAAAGATGGTCGCTATTATTGGGTTGATGCCTATGTCACCCCGATTTATGAAGATGGCAAGATGGTGGGTTACCAATCCGTCCGCTGCCGCCCCGCCGCAGAGCACAAAGCGCGTGCCAGCCAGATGTACAAAACCCTTAAAGCCCGTGAAACCGGCTCTGCCATTCACATGGGCCTGCGTCAACTCACGCCAGCCATGATGACCATCCCCCTGCTGCTCGTCAGCGTGATCAGCGCGCTCTGGCTGCTCTCACCGCTGCAGGCGCTCTGGGTCATCATTCCCCTCTTGGCAACAATCTGGTTCAATCGCCACCCTCTCTTCCTCACGCCGCGATTCTTGCAGCAGCTCGAGCAGGATTACGACAGCATCAGCCGCCTTATCTTCTCGGGGGATGCCCCTCACAGCATCGCCGATTTCCATATCAAGCTCGGGCAAGCGAAGATCCGTACCGTACTCGGCCGGGTGGATGACACCACGGCTTCGCTCAATGCCATGGCCAATGACCTGCGCGGCTCCGCCTCGCTGGCCAGCCAGGATATCTCTTCGCAAGACACGCAGATCCAGCAGATTGCCACCGCCGTCACCCAGATGGCCTCGGCCGCCGAGGAGATCAACCGCAATATTCAAGACAGCAACAGCCAGATTGAAGAGGCCCGCAGCCACTGCATCACCACCAGCACCCAGCTTTCGGAAGCAGGAGAAGAGATGTCGGCGCTGGCCACCCAGGCGGAGCAAGCCTTTCAGTCAGCCGTTGAGCTGGCGAGCGAGTCCGAGCGGATCGGCACCATCATGAGCGAAATTCGCGGCATTGCGGATCAAACCAACCTGCTGGCGCTCAATGCCTCCATCGAAGCTGCACGGGCAGGCGATCAGGGGCGCGGCTTTGCAGTGGTGGCGGACGAGGTTCGCAGTCTGTCGACCAGAACCCATAAGGCGACAGAGCAGATCCAGAACAGCATTGGCCATATCCAGCAAACCCTGGGGGGATGGAAAGAGATGATGCATCTCAATGTGACCAGAACCAACGCCTGCCTCGCCACCACCCGGGCAAGTACCGGCAACCTGAATCAGGTTGTGGTCGAGATAGACAAGGTCTCTGATTTTTCCAACCAGATCACCGCCGCGGCCACCGAGCAACAAGCGGTCATCGAGGAGATAAGTCGCAATATCAACCAGATATCCTCGCTCTCTCACGATAACAGCCTCAAAATCGATCAGGTGAGTGAAACCAGTGCCAACTTGCAGAGCAAAGCGAGCCAGCTCAAGGACTTAAGCCGGACATTCGGATAGCAGCATGCAGATAAAGTCCATGTAAACGAAGGGCCACCCGTCTGGGTGGCCCTGTTGTTTATAAGGCTTAACTGTAGCTCCTAAACTGATCACAACCATTTAAGTTGGAAACTGGCAGATCAAAGTATTCAATGAGTTAACGATACCAAATGTGACATTTAAGTTGGAAACTCAAAAGTAATACTACATCTGCTCCGTGAGCAAACAGGACATTTAAGTTGGAAAACAGGCTCTATTTGACGTGATGGGGAGGGTGCGAACAAATCCTTGACACGAGATCATCAGATTTTCTTAGTACCATGGATGAGAACCAACGTGAGCCATCAACTGACCTTCGCTGACTACGAGTTCAATGGCAAACACCGCCAGACCCGCAAAGAAATCCCCCTTTTGTTCGGATCTCCCTAATTTATCAAAGGCTATGCACATACACATTTTCAAGAATACTTGTCGCGTGAAAAATAAAAATCACTGGCGATAGATTTAAAATTACTACCGTTAGCACTGCCCCATAGACAGCATCATTTATTATTACCCTGGATGGACATATATTTTTCATCTAATTGTGCAGAGAATCCAACTATTAATGATTTCAGCCCGAAATGGAAGGCCGTTTCAGCAGTGGTTCTCGTCTGAACATTAAATGCCTCCTGTAATAATGGTGGCACAGCGTCCATCACTGTATTGTATTCTGTCGGGTTTGTGGCTTGCTCTTCCAATACTGCACCCAGCGTAAAATGGCTGATAGATTGCAGAATGAAAAGAGCCTCCTCGACCGAAAACCCTGCATCGCATAGACAGCGTAGTTGCGCCTCTGCTTGTTCAAACTGGGGGGGCGTAGGAGAGGTCCCTATGTGCAATCGGGCTCCATCACGATGGACCAATAATGCTTTACGGAAACTCAGAGCATTTTCCTGGAGAAACTGCTGCCAACTCTCAGTCGGTAACGGTACTGAACGGGTGTGATGCTTCGCCAGTATTGCCTCTGAAAGCATGTTCATAAGGGTCTGCTTGTTGCGCACGTGCCAATACAGAGTCGGTTGCTCAATTTTGAGGGACTGCGCCAGCTTACGCGTAGTCAGGCCCTCTAGCCCTTCTCTGTCCAGCAGGGTGAGCGCCATTGAAATTACGTCGTCCAAGCTTAGTCGTGCCATCACTATCTCCTTTCGCTGTTGACAATCTATCACTGATAGAGTTACTTTTCAAACCCTATCACCGATAGAGAGCGTTAACTATGAACCGCACTGTGATGATGGCACTGGTCATCATTTTTTTAGATGCCATAGGGATTGGCATAATTATGCCTGTCTTACCGGCGTTATTACGGGAGTTTGTTGGAAAGGCTAATGTTGCGGAGAACTACGGTGTTTTATTGGCGCTGTATGCAATGATGCAAGTGATTTTTGCCCCTCTTCTCGGCCGCTGGTCAGATCGCATAGGTCGTCGCCCTGTATTATTACTTTCACTTTTAGGTGCAACACTGGACTACGCATTAATGGCAACAGCCAGCGTAGTGTGGGTGTTGTATCTGGGACGCTTAATTGCTGGTATTACCGGTGCGACTGGAGCTGTTGCAGCCTCAACAATTGCCGATGTCACACCTGAGGAATCCAGGACACATTGGTTTGGTATGATGGGTGCCTGTTTTGGTGGCGGTATGATTGCTGGACCAGTCATTGGTGGTTTTGCAGGTCAACTTTCGGTACAGGCACCGTTTATGTTCGCTGCTGCCATTAACGGGCTGGCATTTCTGGTCTCCCTATTCATTTTACATGAGACCCATAATGCTAATCAGGTTAGTGACGAGATAAAGAATGAAACAATCAATGAAACCACATCCTCCATACGCGAGATGATCTCCCCATTATCGGGATTGCTAGTTGTCTTTTTCATCATTCAATTGATTGGCCAAATCCCTGCAACATTATGGGTTTTATTCGGAGAAGAGCGCTTCGCATGGGATGGCGTAATGGTCGGTGTTTCATTGGCTGTGTTTGGGCTTACACACGCTCTGTTTCAAGGACTTGCTGCTGGTTTTATCGCTAAACATTT
This sequence comes from Aeromonas sp. 96A, assembly GCF_051919165.1. Lineage (NCBI taxonomy): Bacteria > Pseudomonadati > Pseudomonadota > Gammaproteobacteria > Aeromonadales > Aeromonadaceae > Aeromonas > Aeromonas sp. 96A. Next base: position 982,200 of record NZ_JBQBFE010000001.1, read on the forward strand.
GGGAGAACAGAGAGCTATCGTGGTTGGCATCTTGGCTGATGGCTGTGGCCTACTTTTATTGGCAGTCATTACGCAAAGCTGGATGGTTTGGCCAGTTGTGCTGTTACTCGCTTGTGGTGGCATAACTCTTCCCGCTTTGCAGGGAATTATATCTGTTCGTGTCGGTCAGGTAGCACAGGGACAATTGCAAGGGTTGCTGACCAGTTTGACACACCTCACGGGTGTAATCGGTCCACTTATTTTTGCATTTTTGTATAGTGCAACCCACGAATCTTGGAATGGTTGGGTGTGGATAGTTGGATGCGGATTGTATGTAGTTGCACTGACTATACTGAGGTTTTTCTATCCCGGCAGGGCAGTCCACCCGAAAAATCAGAGCAATTCACAGCCATTTCTTTAAATGGTAATGGTAACTGAATGCCCCCAATTCCTAGACGTGAAACCGACCGTTGCACAGCATCAGAAATTGTGAATGTAACACATTGGACTACTACGAGAACCTACAATGCAAGCCATATTATTTGAGTAGTATTAACGCTACTCCATAACGACTGTCGCCATACTGAAAGTATGGTAAACAGAATAAAGAACTGTCCTCCACAATTGCAAGCCACCATGCCAATCTGTCAGCGCATAATGCCCATTATGTTTAATTGCAGTGTTTGCTTAGCAAAATGGTCACTTCGCAGCCAAATAGTAAATTAGCGCCAGTTTTACACCCTCAGCCGAAGCTAGTCTGGGCCTGATTAGCGTGAAAGTTTATGACAAATCGCTGGTGAGTTTGACTCAGCGAGGAGGCCACTCTGATTTACTCCAAGAAAAGCCATCAAGCGGGTATTTTGATCGGTTTAACTCAATGACCCACCCGCTACCGGCAGACGCGAACGCCAGTTGATAGCCCTGCTCGGGCGAGATGCCAGACGGCAAAGCGGAGACTGAGCGAAAGCTTTCGTCATCAGATGACACCTCTCACCGGTTGACACACGCCTGCGTTGCCGATGCCAGAACCTAATCGGCTCAAAAAGGCCTAGATAATGAGCCGATTAACGTCACTAATCGGCTCATCGCCAAATCAGGTCCTGATTCGTCACAAAAGCGCCAACGCTTTCGTCGACGGCCAACGAAGTGCGCCAAACTAGGTGAGATCCCAATGAACTCTTGAGTGATGGATTACATTGGGCCCGACAACGTTCACGACCATCATCAACAGAGCCCATATGGAGACAACTGGCTACATGAATCGTGCTAACCACGCTCTCACCGCTAGCAGTTCATCTGTGACCGATGTTCTTGCATCCCTCGATATGCCTCGCAATAGGCTGGCGGCTCATCAGCACATTGTTGCCGGAGTCTCCCCTGAGGTCGTCATCAAGTTGGTTGCCCTGCTAGGGTCGGACACTCGTACTGTTTGTGCGATGATCGGCATTCACCGTGATGAGTTGAGTCGCCAAATCAGGCGGGGAGTTCACCTATCTCCCGCTCAGGGAGATCGCCTCTACTGGGTTGTACTAGCGCTGGAGGCTGTCATATCCCTGTACAACGGCGATATTACCAAGTCATTACGATGGCTCACTCGACCAGCCTGGGGATTTGGGGGTGAAAGGCCCGCTGAGGTGCTCACCTCACCGATGGGCGCTCAGGCGGTTATCGACCTTGCAGGAGGAATTGAACACGGCGTCCCTTATTGATTCACCCGTACATGTCATCGTTTATACCAGAACGACCCCTTTCAACCGCTTGCAGCGTGTCGAATCGCCCGCTTAAGCCCAAACGAATCCATTAACATGAATGGCCAGTATTTCCGAAGCTATTTTGACGCAATCAAAACTCAAGGTGACGAAGCTCTTCGTAGTCAAACTGCCCATCCCTGAGGAGATGAATGATGACCTCGCCTTGATCTAGTTCAAGCGCATTTAACATGTTCTCAAGGACCCCGCAGGTATAAAAAGTCATGCCATTTTCCCCATCAAATGGCAGCCAGTAATCATTACCAGATGACTGTTTCCATACTAGAAAGTCACCCTGTCTTGCTATCGTTGATAGGGTTCCAGTTCCGCTGGAAAGTCGCCATCTGTCATCTTGTCGCCAAGATGCAAATATTTTGAATACGCCAACTCGCTCCTCCTTTTCATCTGGTGGGATACGCAATACCACCCACCCCTCTGGTGTAACTTTCATACCACGGCTCCTTTCATAGCGCAGGATAAATTAGGTTCTTGGACAACCTGCTGTGACGGGCAGAATGCAATTATTCCCATGCAACACGAGAGTATCTGTTGTCTGATTGCCGTTGGGCGCAGGCTGGCACGCTCCTGCGTGAGCCGACGGGTCTCAATCGCTTCATCGTTAGATAAGCTCCTGATTTCCTTCAACTCGCCCAAAGTGGTCCGGATCGGCGGGTTGATAGTCTTCCGCGAACAGGTTTTGCAACCGATGAGCCTGCCTCAGGTTTGCCAACGCTTCGAAAAAACAGGTTTCGCAAAGATGCACCTGATATTGCGCACCATCGTGCTGCGAACCATACCCCCAGCGCGCTGCCAGCGTGCCGAACTCCTGCGTACCAATGGTGGTTGTCGTGCTACTGCCACAGACATCGCAGAGAATATCGACGACCTGCGTGGTGGGGACGATGGCTTCGACTTTCATGGCAATACTCCTCGTGTTGACCCCTGACAGCCGTGCCTATATCGACGGCAACCATCAGGGTTTGGCATGCTGGGCTGCGTAAGCAGCGACAAGTCGCACAGCCAGCGCATAGCTGAGCGGTAATCTAGCTTTGTATTTCCTGAGCCAATCCGGTTTGCCAAGCGCACGCTCCAGGGCTGACAATGATCTTGCCTGTGCGGCCAGCTGCCCAAGTCGTGCAGCCAGTTCCAGATCCCGTTGTGCCCAATCCACGCTGGGATGGTGAACAGCCCGTTTGGGAGCGGGCAACTGCTGATACAGCCAGACGCGATCATGCTGATAGAGCCAGCTGAATGCCGTTCGGCACGCCTGCTCGATGACACCGCGACTGGCATGGACATGCTGTGCCAGATATGTCGTCAATGTATCGCGGTGCTCACGCAGCTTGCGCACTCTGCCCAAATGCCGCCGCCAATCAGACAACCCCTGATGGCTCTGAATGATGGCTTCGACCGCACCGACTGAGACGCCATGGCAATGGGCGATCTGCTGTCGGCTTACCCCCATGAACGCCTGCCGCCATATCCCCTGCGCCACTGCCGCAGTGATGCGCTGGATTCGGTGTTCGACGGGGTGGTTGTGTCGCAACGCGAGTTGCTTGATATAACCGACACTGTAACCGGTGTGGCGGGCGATCTGGCGCATGGAGAGCGGCTCTGCCAACCACCTTAGCACTGCTCGCTCGGCGGCTTGCGCGTCACGCGCTGGCGGCACAGGCAACACCTGCTGCGCCTCGATGGAGAAGAACTCCGCTGGGCTGCGACTCACAAACGCCATCAGCATCACATGTTTCAGGTAGTGGTGACTGCGGTCACCGTGCACCAGCCCCGAGACGTATCGATAGTTGGCCAGTCCCGGCGGCACTATCGGCGTTATATCGGCAAACAACCCCTGCCAGAACTCCGTCATGGCCTGCAACAGGGCCTGGCTGCGCAGATGGCCTCGGGCCGTCAGATAGCCCTGTTGCCCGAGCCATCGCTGGTACAGCTCCGCTAGCGACTCCGTTGGTGACTGGACGCACAGATGCCGATGCAGAGCGGTGATATATGCAGAGAGATAGATTTCATGTGCGGATGGTCGTGATGGTTCACAGGGTATCGCGGGATCCGGCAGGAACAATCGGCGGTCGATGCCGCCTGCACCGGCCACCAGGGTATGCAGACGCAGCTGGTGCGTTTCACAGGCGGTGACCCCGTACAGTTGGTGCGCCGTATGCCAGTAGCCGCAACCCACGACCTGTTCATCCCCCCGCAGGCAGGCGGGACACCATTTAAGGCAGACACCGCCAAAATGTAGTTTGCTGGCGGCCTGCCCTGACAGGGCGATGATCCCCCTCCCCTCACCCAGCATGGCGGCCGCTAGGGCGTGGACTTGGGATTGCTCGTCCAGCGCGAAGGCATAGAGCGGGAAGCCCGTGCCATAGTGCAGCAGGTATTGCGGATCCACTCCAGCAGCCTGGGCAGTAACCTCAATATGGCCTGGCAATACCGGATGCAACCGAATGGCAGGACGATGGAACAATCGTTCACAGAAGCGGTTTCGGTCACTGTAGGCAGAATGTACGAAACACTGGCTAACCCAGCTGTAGGCTGATTCGCCAGGAATATAGGTTGGGCTCACTGAGGTCAACACCGCTCACCCCTCAGATCCCAGGAGCCCTACCAGATCGATACCTGCATGCTGCAATAGCAGAAGGTGGGCCAGAGGATGCAACGGATCTCGGGCTGACTGCTCATGATAGCCCCGTGCATTACGCAGTTGGGGGGGTAACTGCCAGCCCTGACCGATCCGTCCAGAGTTGATGAAATACGCAGCCAATGTCTGGGGATCGCTCTGCGCATCCATCTGCTTGAACCACATATTGATCGCTTTAATACTCTTGACCGTGCGCATCGCCTCGCCCGATATCCCCATCGAATCACTCACCAACTGGGTCAGCGAGCGTAGGGTAAGTGCGCTGGCGGAATGGGCCAATACCAGCGACGCTAACTCGATCTCGCGCATCGGCTCGGTAAAATGACCATCATATCCCCCCACCCAGTGGCCGCACTGTGAGCAGAGGTTATCGTAGGGAGGGATGGGTTGTTCCGACAACAGCGTGGCGGTAAAACCACAGCCTGCGCAGCACCCGGACAAGCCGAGTTGATGTCGATGACAATGAAACACCCCTGGCAACTGATGATCCCGGTGGTAATACGGCATGCCATGGATCTCGTGATCTTCTGCGATACAGCCTGCGCACCAGCGCCAGTGTCGGTGCTGTATATTATGTTGGCCGGTCACCCTCAGCCGGAGCGGCGTATGACCCGCCAACGCTGCCACCACGCTCCCTTGCTCGTGCGGAGTCAGGAAGGGGGCTAAATAATTGCCGACAGAGTGATCCTGCCACGCACGTTGAACGTCTCGTGCCCGAAACTGGGTATCGAGGGTAGGATCGTCGGGGTGACATAAACGGTGAGGGCGGATTTGTGGGCTGCTCAGCCCCAACGCCCGGGCCGTTGCTGTAAACGTTCCGTGCGTGCTCAACACATGCATCCGGCCTACCACCGCCCCCAGATGTTCGCCCGGTAGCAACTCCAATCGATGCAGGATCATTTCGGCTTACCTGTATCCAGGTGATACCCAAGCTGGCCTAACAATAATTCCGGCGATAACTGTTCCAATGTTTTCTGTTGTTTTACATCTATTTTCTGCGACTTATTGCTGAGCTTAACATCACCTTGCAGCAGATGAGTTCCAGACTGTGGTTGCACCTGCTGAGCGACCTCATGACCACTCGCCACCGATTCCAGTATGAGCATCGGTGAGAGATCCTCAAATTGGTAATAGGCACCATTACGCAATGCGGTCAGCGCAGGATTGAGTATTCTAAAATCGCGATTAAAGCAGCGATCCAATGCAGCTATCGAGAGATCTTGATCTTGAGGTTTCAAATGGGTCAGATACGAAAGCGTGACCCGCACTAGGCTAGTCGCAATAGCTGGAATACCTGCGCTTAAATAATGAATGTGCTGGCGCAACACGTCTTCCGAGGTTGTCTGGTTTTTCAGCAATCTAGTCTGGCAGATCAGGCGAATAAAGCGGTGCCAAAATGAGCTTTCGAGGTCACAACTCACCAATTGCATAGAACCATTTTTGGTCGCTCGGCGAGTGAGCGTCATCTCGCTTTCAAATAATTTCATCGTGGCCAGCGTCCCGACAAACATCAGTGGTATACCAACTCGATTGAATAATTCCTCCAGAAATTTCATGGTGGTTTTTTCGTTGTTGCTGATCACCTCACTCTTGGCCGACTTGGCCAGATTCTGTGCTTCGTCGAGGATCAACAAACCAACCCCATGGCTGATAAACGCCTTTTGCACCACCGAAATCAATTCATTGACAGATCTACCTCGATGCGCATGACTGTAATCCTCGCCAGTGACTGCATCCAGCGATTCCAACAAGTTCAGTAGTAATGCCTTTTGGCCACGGCGATCATGTACCTCGATATACAGATAGGTCACCTGTATTCTGTTAATAACAAACTCGTTGCCATGGTGATCCGTATAATCACCATGCTCTATCGTCTGTGGGATCTGCCTGCAAATCTGCTTTACCATCGTGGACTTTCCACGTCCACTCAGTCCCAGCAGTAACAGGCTGTATTGAACCGACAACTCCAGTTCCAATACATGTGCAGCCTTCCACGGTTCAGCCTTATCACGATCAATCGCAGCTAATATCCGACGTACATCAGCCCCAACTGGGTTGCGTCGAACATACCCGGCCTCGATCATCCGTCGCATCTGGTCGTATAAACGGTACGCCTCATCTGGAGATGTATAAACCGCCGCCAGTTGGTCAATGGCAGTACGGATAAAATATGAATGTAGCGATTCATCTACCCCGCTAAGATCTAATTCATAGTGAAAAGGAATCTCACAGTTCGCATAAAACTGTGCCGAAGAGAGTGGCATACCTAACCCCTCAATATAGGGATTACCACGATAACTCACATTGGGGTGTGCAAAATATTTCGGTTCCGCCATGGTTACTTTTCCTGAACTGTGAATATTGTTGGATCAGTGAGATCTTGCTGGCCTATCGCCGATAATGGTCGAGGATTTGTATCTAGCTGAGCGACAGGAACCAATTCGGCAACAATGGACTGCCCCTCCCGATGTCGTTGCATGGCAGCATCTATCATTTTGCGATCTTTCATGCCGCCTTGAATGCTTTTGGCATTGCTTTTTATATGCCGCCTGATACTGGCCTGTATTTGTTTATCCTGTTTATCGAACTTTTGTACAAGTGCGACTCGCTCACTGAACTCGCGCTCCTTCATATTTGCGAGACGTTCCTTAGTGATTTCCTGCTGTCGCATGACATTCTCCCAATTATGATTTTTATAGGCCTCACTCCGGTCATTAATATCCAACTGGATAACATCGCCCAATACCGCATCTTTAAGCCATATATAATTGGTGGTGACATCTGAGTAGCGAATTTTAATCTTAAACCTACCAAGATTCCTGGCTTTATCCAGATAGTTCCTACGAACAATTTCATTGCAACTATAGTACAAGCCTCTAAAATAAATGCCCTGTGACATAACCGTTGCCTCAGCCTCGGGCAATAATGCAAAACGCAGCTTATCTGCGGACACTCTGGAACCTATGACAGCTTGCTTTAGCCCCCAATTCCAGACATCACGAGGAGTAAAACCAACACCATCTCGTGACATTTCAAAGTTTTGAGAATTAATACTAGCGCGATTATTATTCAAAAAGAGAATAGTATTTATCAAGCGGTTCATAAAGTCGCTGTAACTATACAATGGTTTACGAGACGGATGTTGGTCCTCTTTTTTCGGCACTTTCATCACTTTTCCTGCATGAGGTGGTATTGCCATTTCTTGCAGTAAATGGAAGCTTTTTTCGACCGTGCCTTTCATATCGCCACGGTGGAGTGCATTTAAATTTGCGGCCTTGATGCCGATTTGGCCTTGCAATATTGCAGTAATATTGTTATCCGAATTTTCAGATCCCCGATCCATCGTTAACTCACGACATACTTCTTGGCAGGGCCATTCAGACTCCTTTATATCAACGCCATACTCCCGACAGAAATCAATTTTATTACTCATGGCATTAAAAAGAGCCTGACTGGCACCATGCCAGCAGGGATTGCCAAATCCCACATGAATTCCAACAATCATGGTACTATACGTATCAACAACCAAATATATTGTAGGTCGTCCAATACTCACTAATTCATCTTGTGAATATTCATCACGAATATAAATGTCGGCAATGGTACTATCTATTTCATACCGATAAGTTGGTCCGCGCAGCCCTTTTTTAGCCACACCAGGTTTAGCCGCATGATCTCGCGCATAATTAATGCTACCAACTCGCTTTTTGATAAATGTTAGTTTATCGATACATTTCATTAATTGTCGTTTGAATGAACGGGGAGAAATCAAGTGATCTTTTGGAAGTAATACTTTCACTGATTCTGATACTTCACCATCTCCAACACTTTTTGGACTCAATTCGACAGATGCATAGGTCATACAATAGTCTAAATATAATTTAGAGAGAACGACTTCCTCTCCAGAGCGAATCGACTTTGAGAATAAATCAATGTTTTTAATGTCCTGCTGGGTAATACCTCGATAAGGATTGCCGTAATTAGTTTCACGTCCTCTTTTTGAGGCCAGACAGATTTTCCCATCGTCCAACTTAATAGTTTTAGTTGGTAGTTGATGATTCAAACCACACTCGTAATATCGTGGCAATAGTGAATTTTTCATCCCTCCACATTTGAAATAGCGATTCAAACAACTGCTTACATATTTTTTACTACGACCTGACTGAATTATGAGTTGTTTCAATATGCCGTTTGATTCACCATATAGATAACGATGTTTAAGATCTGGATCTACTATCAGTGGTTTGATAGTAGCAAGACATTGATCTCTTTTATCAATCCATCTAGGATCAAAAGCTGAATCTGGTTGATAGAATATCTCTGGAAAATCATGATCTGCAATAGAAACCCTAGCAGAATTTATATCAGACTCGACATGTTCCAAAGAAATAAAAAATGGGCGCTTAGGTGAGTCAGTCAACAAATCTGATACAGCTATTAACCTGTTATCCAGACAGATATCAACAATAAGCAACTCGGATTTATTTTTTGTGTTAGATACAATTTTTTGGTTAATTCTCATGAGACCCTCGCAATGCGGGAAGAGGGTGGTATAACTCAATACGCTGTGTCAAATCCATATCAATACGACCGGTATATACTGCATGTTGGAATAAGCAAACAGCATGCCTCTCATCAATGTTCATCTCTTGAGCGACCAGCAAGGCTAACATCCTAAGTGTGGATAAGGGTGCCATAATCATGTGATTTTTAAATTTTAAAACTACATGATCATAAAGATCTGCTGAAACTTGGAGAAGATTTTTTGAATCAAAACACTCCCGCAAGAACTCTACATTGTAGATAAATGTAGCATCAAAATCTTTCTCAGTTACCATCACAAAATCGATATTTTCAGCACGCCAATATTCAAGGGCAATTTTCTCTTTTGCTCGTGTTCGATTAACGACTCGAGGATTGGTGATGGCAGGATCCAGAGCATCGGAATATTTATAGCTGTACGCTGTCAATCGCGCGTTGCCACTATCGGATTGCCTCAACACTAAAAAATCCTGAGTCATGGTTTTGGCTGGAATACGACCACCATGATTGCCCCTCTCTTTGTAATTACCTGGATGGACAATGTTCAGAGAGGCAGCAATTTCTAGAGTTTTATGCAGGGGCAGCGGGTACTGCTCCAGAATATCGATAACCGTTGGGTCATGTTCGAAGTAAAAAAATGGGCGTCGCTCACCACGGCTGAGCAGATGATGCTCACGTTTGGTCTTGTGACTATACACAATCTGACCCTGCCCATGGGTATGGGACTGTCGCACTGTGACCCAGGGCCGATACCCCCAAGCCTGGATGTCTCGGTTGTATCGCTCCGTTTTGGCGATTTCCGCATCTGTGATAATTGGCTGCTTAACCATCTTTTGTTTCATGACCGCTCCTATCTGACTTGCATACAACCTAGTCAGCAGGCAGGGGATCGTCAACAACAAGAATGAACGTAAGATGTTGTTTTATCTTATTTATTTTTATAAATATTAACTGATGATGCTGCTGTGGTGAAAACTCCACACGTATTGAATTTTTATATTTCCCCTTTAAAAACAAAAACTTACCTATATGCGCATAAATACACACAACAGTGCATATTTATTTTTATAAATAATAAGTACAAGTTTTTTATTCCAATTTAGATATAAGAGGACAACTGATATAGAGCATGATTCTGAGGCTATCGATTGTTCTGCACAGAAAAAATGGCCTTTTCGGCCATGAGAGGGATCCTTTGAGGATCAGTAGAAGGCATCAGTACCAAAGAAACAGCCCGGCAAGGGTAACCTGCCGGGCTGTGGGAGTGACTGACGATCAGATAACTCACGCCAACAATCGAGCCGCCATCCCATCCAATCGCTCTTTTGTCTTTTCCCAGCCTGGCATCACTTGGCTCATCAGCCGAAACGACTCGCTGTGGTTGTGCTCGGCAATGTAGCAGAGCTCGTGCAGGATGACGTAATCGATACACTCGCGAGACGCTTTGACGAGGTGTGGGTTAAGCGTGATCCGGCCATGGGGGGAACAGCGCCCCCACAGGGGGATGATGCGAATAAGCCACCAAACACAATGCCATGCCTTTATAACAAGTTGAATTTTAAGGACTAAAAATTTCAATTTTATTGTAGAGGACACTTATTCGCACCCTCCTTAGCTGGTCAGGGCACGGTGCTCAACCGATTAGAGGTATTACCCAAGTGAAACTGCGAAGTCATTCCATTTCAAATGTCCGATATTCACCTGATTCATGATCATATACTTCTACCTCTGCACCACTACCACTAGACTCTACGCTCTCAACATCCGCTGAACGATACTCTCCATAATCATGGTCATAATATTCAATTTCCTCCCCAGCTCTTACTAAATTACCGCTTTCAATCTCAATGTCACTCCCAGAATCATTGTCAACACCTTCCCATGCATAAATATTAGAAGACATTATTGCAGCAAAGAAAGCTAGAGTGATTGTTATTTTTTTCATCTGTAATCCTTTTTAAATTAAGTTAAGAATGCCCGGATGACTCACTGAATTTGAATACCCAAACTTGTGAGTAAGGAGGTCGTCAGTGTTCCCGTACTACTTAACCTGTTATCACTCTGATAGCGTTTTATCTGGGCGCGGGTTTTCGGGCCAATCTTGCCATCGATAATACCTACATCATAGCCTTTGGTGAACAGTGCTAATTGCACCCGCATGACCAGATCCATCATGGCGCTATCATTGGCTGTCAGCCGTCTGGCTGGTGAAGTGACTTCGAGAGGGGCCTGCAAGCTTTGGTTAAGGCTGTTTACACTGCTGCCATATGCTCGCGAAGGCACAGCGACAGGGGCCGAATAGGTCGAGGTGCCGTAGCCTGAGTAGTGAGAACGATGACTGGAGTGCGAGCGATGTGAACTGTGCGAGCGATGTGAACGGTGGCCTGCATAGAGGTTGTTCACATCCATGTTCAACGAGGCTTCCATGTTGGGCAAGTTGTCTAAGTTCAACTGATTGAAGGCGTCATCGGAGAGATGCGCTTCGCTAGCCGTGACCCCATGCCCACTTAGCACACCCAGACCCAGTACACCCCAACGCTGCAACGTGGACATTAGTTTTTTCATAACAAATTTATTACTCCAATATAAGAGTCATCATCAACACTACATAATGATTTAGTTAAAACACCCGACTTGTGATCAAGGTTCGACGCAAAGAAGCCACAGCAGACTGCCTTCGAAGCACAATCGTCACAACCTTGCGGGAATCCATTTTTCCAGTCGGAAATACTTTGCGCGGCAAAATCGCGCAAACTCAGCGGCAAGTGACAATGCGGAATATTGTAAAGGCAGTACTGCACATTATTCATTTTCAGGGTATTCATGGCAGAGCTTAACGCGGGCAAATGCTCAGCAATGGGAGAGTACACCGTAGCGTAATTTTGCTTGGCAAAGCCCGTAAATTCGATCCCCATAAGGGCAACAAAAGAGACAAACGATAAATTTCTGACAATAAACTCACACAGCGCTTCGATATTTCTGAGTACATCTTTCGTCAAGACGATCCGCAGTTCGATGGACTGTTCAATCGTTTTTAGGTGATAGAGGCCGTTGATGGTCTGATTGAATGCCCCGCGAGACTGCACATGGTAATCGTGATCGCGGGCCATTGCCCCATACAATGGGACACCCCATAGCACCCGCTCATGCCCAATCTGCTGAATCTCATCGATCAGCTCCCTATTACTCAGGTTTTTTCCATTGGTCAAAATATGAAGCTGGGTTTGCGGCAATTTCTGGTGGCAATGGGTCAGAATTTTCAAAAAATCCGCCCCTAACGTCGTCGGTTCACCGCCGCTGATCCCCAAAGTGCGCGGCTCATCGTCCAACAAATCAATGATGTCCAGTGCATCATTCACCCGCCACGCGTCATCCACATTTTTCGGCGGCTGCGAGCACATGATGCAGAAGTTATCGCACCGCTCTGTCAAGAACAGTGAGTTGGAGTCACTGCGCTGCTTGTAGGCGATATACACGGCATCCGTTAACGTCACAATGATGTCGCCATCGTCAAGGCGCTCACCTTCCTCGGTGACGTGAATGATTTGACCGTCAAAAAGCGGGGTTGCATGGTCATAAATGACAATAGCCCCCCACTTGATGGAAAGCAGGGCTTCGCCTCTATATTGCCCGTCGGGGTAGATCAGGCATAACTCGTCCGGTGATCTTCCTGTGGCGATGTAGCTATCAACTGTCGTTACCCGCAACGGGCGGCGAGTTGTAGAGGGATAATGAATGACCGCTCTTAATTTCAGTTTGAAGCTCATCGCTCACTTACCCCTTGTGACCCATGAAGTGAATACATCCTTGTTCTCTTCAAGGAGGCTGAACAAGTGGCGATACAACGGTTTCTGCTTATTGCAGAAGTCATTCTTAGCCCTGTGTCCACCCAAGTCGCCAGTACGGGAATAGTTCTGGATGGGGTTGGCACCACAGTAGGGTAAATAGGCGCAATAGGCGCAAGCCGGAAGGGATTCGGCCACCCCGCTCATCAATATCTCACCCATCACATCCGACGAAATCAGCTCCACATAGGGCGCCTCTACTGAGCCCAAACAGAATTTGTTATCGCCCATGTCATAGAGCATTCGGGCTTCATCGGACGGGTATACATAGCTGTTGTAGTGATAGACCAGCACCCCGGTGCCATCGCCACAGGGCGAGCGCAGATCCACATAGCCCACCGCACGTCCGGTCAGCATGTTGTTCAGTGCCAAGGACGCCGTGACTTCATCTAGGTAGTAGCCTGCTTTATTGATATCGATGATGTATTGCAGGCTCTTTTGATAAAACGCGAAATACTCGGCAGAGGTATAGCTGACCTTGCTTTCCCTTTTGACGGCAAAGCCATACATGTTGAGCGGCCGCAAGAATATCGAATGGAAGCCATGCTTCACATATCATCTACGATCTCCTGGTGAAAAGGTAGACTGTCTTTGGTGATGGTGGTCATGGCGGCGATGGCCTCATCGCCAATGGCCTCTCTCACCTTTCGAATACCCGCAAGGGTACTTTGATAGCTATTACCACATGAGGATGGCCGATTTTTGTTGTGTAGCGCTTCTGGGCCATCCAGCGACGTTGAGATCTGAATACTGTGGAGCTTGATAAAATCCAGCATCTCATCGGTAATGTATTGCGGGCTAGTGGCAATGACAAACACGAGGCTCTTGCCATGCACACTGTTTTTTTCGTGAGCGTAGTCCACGATAAATTTAATTAAATCGAAGGCGAGCAAAGGCTCACCTCCCTGAAACTCAATGGTGATGCGCTGGTTGGGTGATTCGAACACCCGATCTACCGCATTTCTGGCCGTCTCTTGTGACATGTCGTGCTGTGACGATGTCACTGATTTGCGGCTCGCCTGACAATACTCGCAAGAATTTCCACAACGCAATGTGATCACAAAGATATGCAGTCCCGGCCCGCCACTGAGGAAAGATTTGCGCTGCCTGTATTTGGCTGATAAACAGCGCAGTGCATACGAATCCTCAGAACCTGCCAAGAAACTCTTTCGTTTTAACTCTTGATATAACTCAGTGTCAGTTGGCAGTTCGCCAGCCACCAATTCTTGCAATTCTCGATCCTGAATAAATGAAAATTCACCAACTGCATTGACGATGAGTACTTCATCTTGACTCAAGCGTTCAAAGTTAAAAGGAAACAGTGTATAGTCTTTATCTTTGTCAGCAAAATAGGCTTTATTCTTAAATTTATTTCGCATCAACCGGTTCGCTCCATGCTTCACGCAGCGCAGCACACACCAACGCCTCTTTCACTACCTTCGTTTTTTCCTCAATCACTACCCGCAACTCGTGGTCAATCAGCGCATTTTTAAATTCAGCCTCAAAGTCGCTGGCTATCGGAGTGGTATCCAATGCCGCAACAGTAATGAAATACATTCCACTTTTCATTTGAATTTCGAAATTAAAATTACCTGCAAACCCGTAACAAGTTCGCAATATGGCATCTTTACTGAAAAAAGGGTCGATAATTACGATCATGATTACACTCAGGAAATACATATGAGGAAAACAAAGAACTCTTCAACTATACCAAAAATGAGGTATCGAAGTGAATTTTCAAGTTAGGATTTTTTAGATTATCTAAGCTATGCTTGCGTTAGCTCAATGTTTAGGTGCAATGCCCACGACGGAACATCGCATACTTAGTGTTGTGAATGGCTGATGTTGTTACCATTATGTGTTGGTGAGTTGCTTTACCCCTTCATGTGCCTATCGTTGGCCCTCCTTCGGTACCCAGATTATCCTTTGGCACCATGCCGGTGCTTAGCCCGATAGGGAAATTTGAGTAATAACGCAAACTTTTGTATAAAGTATACCGCGCCCTTGATATATGAATGCTACTGATCTACTAACGACGGTCTAATAAATTCTTAATTTGTAATTTAATTACGTTTTATCAAACCAAGCATAAAAAAGGCCCTGCTATTGCAGGGCCTTTTAGTTTCCAACTTAAATGGTCGGTTTCCAACTTCAATGTCACGGTATCCAACTTAAATGGTCGTGATCATAAACGCCACTTACTTGGCGTAATCCTCGGTCGGGATACAGGCACAGAACAGGTTGCGATCGCCGTAGACGTCGTCGATACGGTTCACTGACGGCCACAACTTAGCGGCGCGCACGGCGTCGGACGGGAAGACCGCCTCGGCGCGGCTGTAGCCACGGGACCACTCTGCATCCATCACGTCATCCTGCGTGTGCGGCGCATGGACCAGCGGGTTGTCGGCGAGGCTCCACTGCCCCTCCTGCACCTTGGCAATCTCGGCGCGGATAGAAGTCATCGCCTCGACGAAGCGATCCAGTTCGCGCTTGGATTCCGACTCGGTCGGCTCGACCATCAGGGTGCCCGCTACCGGGAAGCTCATGGTCGGCGCGTGGAAGCCGTAGTCCATCAGCCGCTTGGCCACGTCCATCTCGCTGATGCCGGAAGCCTCCTTGAGCGGACGGATATCCAGAATGCACTCGTGGGCCACCCGACCGTTGCGGCCAGAGTAGAGCACCGGGAAGGATTCACCCAGCTTCTTGGCCAGATAGTTGGCGTTGAGGATAGCCACCTGAGTGGATCTCTTCAGCCCCTCGTCACCCAGCATGGCGATATACATCCAGCTGATGGGCAGGATGCTGGCCGAGCCGAACGGTGCCGCCGACACGGCGCCGTTGTCACGGCTCTCCTTGTCGGTCTTGACCACGGCGTGACCGGCCACGAACGGTGCCAGATGCTTCTTCACGCCGATGGGGCCCATGCCCGGGCCGCCACCGCCGTGAGGAATGGCGAAGGTCTTGTGCAGGTTGAGGTGAGAGACGTCTGCCCCGATAAAGCCCGGCGCAGTCAACCCGACTTGCGCGTTCATGTTGGCACCGTCCAGATAGACCTGACCACCGTGCTGGTGAACGATGTCGCACACCTCCTTGATGGTCTCCTCATACACCCCGTGGGTGGAGGGGTAGGTCACCATCAGGCAGGAGAGTTGCTCCCCCGCCTCGGCCGCCTTGGCCCGCAGGTCGTCGAGATCCACGTTGCCGGATTTGTCACAGGCGGTGACGATCACCTTGAGCCCCGCCATCTGGGCAGAGGCCGGGTTGGTGCCGTGGGCAGAAGCCGGAATGAGGCAGATGTCGCGATGCCCTTCGCCGCGGGACTCGTGATACTTCTTGATGGCCAAAAGGCCCGCGTACTCGCCCTGCGCACCTGAGTTGGGCTGCATACAGACCGCATCGTAGCCGGTCACCTTCACCAGCCAGTTTTCGAGGTCGGCCAGCAGCAGCTGGTAGCCCTTGGCCTGCGCCAGCGGAGCAAACGGGTGCAACTTGCCAAACTCGGGCCAGGTCACCGGGATCATCTCGGCAGTGGCGTTGAGCTTCATGGTGCAGGAGCCCAAGGAGATCATGGCGTAGTTGAGCGCCAGATCTTTGGCTTCGAGACGGTGGATGTAGCGCAGCATCTCGGTCTCGGAGTGGTACTTGTTGAACACCTCGTGGGTCAGCACGGCGTCGGTGCGCAGCAGATCCTGCGGGATGGCGTGATGGGCCTGCGCCGCCTTGTCGAGTGCCTCGATATCGAGCCCGTGACCTTGACCGAGGAAGAGATCGAACAGCTCGGCCACATCGCTACGTGTGGTGGTTTCAGAGAGGGAGACCCCTACCGCACCGTCGAGATCGGCGCGCAGGTTGATGCCCAGCCCTTCGGCCTTGGCAATGAGTGCTGCTTTATCTGCCGTCAGCACAGTCAGGGTATCGAACCAGCTGGCATGCTTGAGGGCGACCCCCTTGGCCTTGAGGCCAAGCGCCAGAATGGTAGTGAGACGGTGCACGCGGGAGGCGATGGTTTTCAGTCCCACCGGGCCGTGATAGACGGCGTAGAAGCTCGCCATGTTGGCCAGCAGCACCTGAGCGGTACAAATGTTGGAGTTGGCCTTCTCGCGGCGGATGTGCTGCTCGCGGGTCTGCATCGCCATGCGCAGCGCAGCCTTGCCACGGGCATCCTTGGATACGCCGATAATACGGCCCGGCATGGAGCGCTTGTAAGCATCGCGGGTGGCGAAGAAGGCGGCGTGGGGGCCACCGTAACCCATGGGTACGCCAAAGCGCTGGGCGGAGCCCAACACCACGTCGGCGCCCAGCTCGCCCGGGGATTTGAGCAGCAGCAGGGAGAGCAGATCGGCGCTGACGCAGGCCAGCCCTTTCTGGGCCTGTACCGCGGCAATCAGGGCGCGCAGATCTTTCACCTCACCTGTGGTGGTGGGGTACTGGAACAGGGCACCAAACACCTCTTCGCTCACTGCATCGATCGCGGCGCCAACCGCCACATCAAAACCGAAGTGAACCGCACGCTCCTTGACCACGTCGATCACCTGCGGGTGCACATCATCGGCCACGAAGAAGAGGTTGGATTTGGACTTGGCCATCCGCTTGGCCAGCGCCATCGCCTCGGCGGCGGCGGTCGCTTCATCCAGCAGGGAGGCACTCGCCAGATCCATGCCGGTGAGATCCAGCGTCAGCTGCTGGAAGTTGAGCAGGGCTTCGAGACGGCCCTGTGCCAGCTCGGGCTGATAGGGAGTGTAGGCGGTATACCAGCCCGGATTTTCCAGCACATTGCGCAAAATAACGTGGGGCACATGGGTATCGTGATAACCCATGCCGATGTAGCTCTTGGCAATCTTGTTCTGAGCGGCATAGCCCTTGAGCTTGGCCAGCGCCTCCACTTCGGTCATGCCGGCACCGATCCCCAGCGGACCCGGCAGGCGAATGGCGGCGGGCACGGTCTGGGCAATCAGATCGTCCAGGCTTTCGGCCCCGACGGTCGCCAGCAGCTGGCGCAGCTCTTCCTCGCCCGGGCCGATATGGCGGCGGACAAAATCGGTTTTTTGCTCAAGTTCAAACAGTGACTGGGTCATTTCCCTATTTCCTGATAAATAAGTCCTGGCATGACATCCTGATAACCAAGACCTGATGTTCCTGATCGTCGGCTGGTACCGACTCCACTCATGTTCTGGGTCCCGCAGACAGGGTACGGCACCGGATGCTGCGGCAGCATCAAGAGGGGATCGCCTTGTTGCGAACCGGCCCGTTTGCCCTGGCAAAAGCAGGCAAGAAAACGGCAGGCGCGGGCGACTTCACCCTTCCACCGGCCGGTGCTTGTCCGGCTGGCAGTCATACAAAGGGGCCCTGCTGTGTTGGCAGGGCCCGGGGGCATTACTCTTCGTCCACCACGTTCTGGTAGCCTTCGGCATCCAGCAGGTTGGCCAGCTCGCTCTCGTCATCGAGCTTGATGCGGAACAGCCAGCCAGCGCTGTAGGGGTCGGAGTTGACCAGCTCGGGGCTCCCTTCCAGCTCTTCGTTAACGGCAATGATCTCGCCGCTCACCGGGCTGTAGATGTCGGAGGCCGCCTTGACCGACTCGGCCACGGCGCAGTCGTCACCGGCACTGACCTGCTTGCCCACTTCCGGCAGCTCGACAAACACCATGTCACCCAGCAGCTCCTGGGCGTGCTCGGTGATACCGACCACGGCCTCGCCGTTGGCTTCAACACGGATCCACTCGTGGGAAGTGGCATATTTCAGTTCGCTCGGGATATGGCTCATTTGTGCTTCCTTTGATCTTTGAGTCGCGTTTAAAAACGAATATGAAAAGGGATGGGGGGGAGGCACTGCCCTCCCCCAAGACGGTATTAAACCAGCTTCTGGCCGTTACGGACGAAAGCGGGCTTGGTGACCTTCACGGTGACCAGCTTCTTGCGGATCTCCACCTCGGCCAGCTCACCGATATCGCGGGGCACCCGCGCCAGGGCAATACTGTAGCCCAGGGTGGGGGAGAAAGAGCCGGAGGTGATCACACCTTCCCGCTTCTCACCGTTTGCCGCGGTGAAGGTAACGGGCATACCGGCACGCAGCACCCCTTTCTCTTCCATCACCAGCCCCACCAGCTTGGGCTGGTTGCCCGCCGCTTTCTGCGCTTCCAGCACGTCACGGCCGATGAAATTGCGATCGCTCGGCTCCCAGGCGATGGTCCAGGCCATGTTGGCGGCGAGTGGAGAGATTGACTCGTCCATATCCTGACCGTAGAGGTTCATCCCCGCCTCCAGGCGCAGGGTATCGCGGGCACCGAGGCCGCACGGGGCCACACCGTTATCCAGCAGCGCTTGCCACAGCTCGCAGGCTTTCTCTTGCGGCACCACGATTTCATAACCATCCTCGCCGGTGTAGCCGGTGGTGGCGATAAAGAGATCGCCAGCCTGCACGCCGAAGAAGGGTTTCATCCCCACCACAGCAGTGCGCTGGGCGGCGCTCAGCACGGCAGCAGCCTTGACCTTGGCGTTGGGGCCCTGCACCGCAATCATCGCAAGCTCGGGACGCTCGGTCACTGTGATGTCGAAATCGATGGCGTGATGGCGGATCCAGGCCAGATCCTTCTCGCGGGTAGCGGAGTTGACCACCAGTCGGTAAAACGTATCGCCAAGATAATAGGTGATGAGGTCATCGATCACGCCGCCTTCCGGATTGAGCATGCCGCTGTAGAGGGCCTTGCCGGGGGCAGTGAGTTTGGCCACGTCGTTGGCCAGCAGGTGTTGCAGAAAGGCTTTGACCCGTTCGCCGGTCAAATCGACGATGGTCATGTGGGAGACATCGAACATACCGGCATCGCTGCGCACCGCGTGGTGCTCTTCCAGCTGGGAGCCGTAGTTGATGGGCATTTCCCAACCGTGGAAGTCCACCATCTTGGCGCCGGCTTCCAGGTGTTTGGGATGCAGTACAGTAGTCTGGATCATCGCATTCTTTCCTTAGCAAAAAGCCTTTTCGCTTTGGCGACCACCCTTGCGACCCGCGCCACCGCTCTGACTGCACTGCGTGCAACAAAAAGCGACCGGATCCAAAAGTGTGTGCTCGCTCCTGCCCTTGCCAGGCAAGAGGGATTCCTTGAACGGAGCGGATTATATGACAAGCAGGCGAGCGTGCCGCTCAAAAAAAACTAATCCCCTCCCGTAAAACTGACTCCAGACACTAAGATAAATGCAGTGATAAAAACAGCCATAAGCCGACTCAGGCGAGATTAAATTTTGATTTTTACCGTTTCGTCACAATTTGCAGAAAAACGTTTCGCTCCAGAGCAAAATTAAAGGCTGACACCCAAAACGGGTCGTCAGCCTTGTCGGATTACTTTTGTTGTCAAAAACGGCGAGTAATATTAGTTTTTTTCACCCTTGGCCTGCATGGCACTGCCCTTGGTCGCAGCAACGACCCAGTCAGGACGGGCCAATGCGGGCAACTCTCCCTCCAGCCCCATGGCGGCGCGGATCATCCCCTCCTTGAAGGGCGTCAGCAGATTGGCCGCGCGCAATCCCACGCCCCGCACCAGCTTCTTGAACGGGTTGGCCCCGCTGAACAGCCGCTTGAGCCCCTCCATCGCAGCCAGCATGCGAGCCGCTTCGCTCTTGCGCCAGCGCTCGTAGCTGCGCAGGTTGGCGAGCAGGCCGATATCCTCACCCGCGGCATGATTTTGCAAGATCTGCTCCGCCAGCGCGGCAGCATCCAGCAGGCCAAGGTTGACCCCCTGCCCCGCCAGCGGGTGGATGGTGTGGGCGGCATCTCCCACCAGCACCAGCCGCTCGCGGGCAAAGTCGCGAGCATAGCGGGCGGTAAGCGGAATCGCGCTGCGCTGCCCCTCCACCTTGCACAGACCGAGCCGGGCATCGAAGGCGGCGGTGAGCTGGCGATTGAACTGCTCGTCATCGCAGGCACAGAGCGCCTCGGCACGAGCCGCAGGCAGCGACCAGACGATGGAGCAGAGGTTCTCTTGCCACAGTGGCAGGAAGGCGAGCGGACCATCCGGGGTGAAGATCTGGCGAGCAACAGCTTCATGGGGTTCGGCGCAGCGCACCGTCGCCACCAGGGCGTGGTGGCCATAATCCCAGCTGGTAAGCGGGATATCAGCCTGACGGCGCACCCAGGAGTGGGCGCCATCGGCAGCCACCACCAGTTTGGCCGAGATGGCCTGACCATCTTCAAGGAGCAGCAGGGCGCCCGCCGGGCCGCTCTGCAGGCTCTTGGCTCTGGCGGGGGTGAGCAACTGGATATTGCTGGCACCATCAATCGCCTCAAGCAGCGCCAGCTGGATCACCCGATTCTCGACGATATGGCCGAGGTTGGCCTGACGCAGGCTGGCGGCATCGAAGTCGATATGGCCGAAACTGTCCTGCTCCCACACCGCCATCTTGTCGTAGGCCTGCAGGCGGCGCGCTTCAATGCCGTCCCAGGCGCCGACATGGCGCAGGATCTGCTGGCTGGCCAGACTCAGGGCGCTGACCCGATTATCGGCCACCTCCCCCAGCTGCGGGTCGGGCAGTTGCCCCTCCACCACCAGTACCTTGAGGGCGCTATGTTTCAAGGCCGCAGCGAGCCCAAGCCCTACCATGCCGCCACCGACAATCACCACATCCACATTTTGCATCTGCATCATCTCATCCTTTCAGGGCTGACCGGCTGGCCAGCGAGGGGACGCCCGCAGGCATCACCTCTTTATTCAATAGGTTTTGATCAACGAATGGCGGTCACCATCTTCCGGTCAACAGGTTCCACTCAACAAGTGCTGGCTAGTTGCCGCACACATCAGCGACAAAGCCCAGGGTGCGCGAGGCAAGCGGCGCCTTTAGGCACGGGAATCGCCCCATCAGGGTGAGCGCCAGATTGCGCCCCGCCACCAGCGGATCGTGACCATTGGAGAAGATCTGGGCCAGCGAAGAGGTGAGCCAGACGGTCTGCTCCTGATCCTGCTTGCGCTGCTGCCAGTAGCCACTCAGTACCTGGAAGCTGCCGATATCCTCCCCCTCTGCCAACGCCTTGGCTACGGCGCCGGTAAGCAGGTCGAGATCCCGCATCCCGAGGTTGAAGCCCTGTCCGGCAATCGGGTGCAGGGCGTGGGCGGCATTACCGACCAGCACGGTGCGCTGGGCCAGCGGGTAGTCGCAGGCGGTCAGAATGAGCGGATAGACGTTACGCACGCCGCATCGCTCGAAGCGACCAAGCCGCCAGCCAAAGGCCTGCTGCAGACGGGCAAGAAATGCCGCCTCATCGAGGGCCATCAGCTCATCCACCTCATGCTGCCCGACGCTCCATACCAGCGAGGAGAGCCCATCCTGCATCGGCAACAGGGCCAGCGGCCCCCCTTCGGTAAAACGCTCGAAGGCGCGTCCCTCAGGGTCTTGCGCCGTTTTGACCGTGGCGATGATGGCGTGCTGCTCAAAGTCGTGGCGGGTCACCGGCAACTTGAAGTGCTGACGCACAAAGGAGTTGCCGCCGTCTGCTGCCACCAGCAGGCGGGTCTCAATCTGTTCACCGCTCTCGAGGGTGAGGGTCACCTTCTCCTCATCGGGCGCAATCTCGCTCACCCGGGCCGGACAACAGACCCGGATATTGGGAGAGGCCGCCATCGCCCGTTGCAGCTCATGACCGGCAGCGGCAAGCTCGATCACCTGGCCCAGAGCGGGCAGACCGTATTCGGCCGCCGACAGGCGAGCCTGCCCGAAGTGGCCCCGATCCGAGAC
Source organism: Aeromonas sp. 96A (assembly GCF_051919165.1). NCBI lineage: Bacteria > Pseudomonadati > Pseudomonadota > Gammaproteobacteria > Aeromonadales > Aeromonadaceae > Aeromonas > Aeromonas sp. 96A. The sequence continues at coordinate 1,004,686 of NZ_JBQBFE010000001.1, forward strand.
ATGAATCTGGGTAATGGGAGCGCAATGGGGGGCAAATAGCGGCCAGAGTCCGCGTCGCAACAGTGCATCACAGGTACCGGCCGAGAGCGCAATGGCGCGGGTGTCGAACCCTGAATGGGTTTGCTGTTCGGGGACGCTTGCCTCCAGCAGCAGGATCTCGAGGGGGGAGCCATCGGATCGGAGCAGGGCCGCCAGCGAGAGGGCCAGCACGGCACCGCTCATTCCACCGCCGACCAGGGTGACATCGACCTGTCGCACATCAGATTGAGACATAAGCAGAGAGGAAGAAGTGAAAAAGGTGGCCTCATGCTATCACAAAGCCGCTGGCCGAATGCGAGGTCACCGGCAAAAAACCGGTTATGCCTCACAGGGTTAGCCACCACAAGGGAATAAAAAAGAGCGCCATCAGGCGCTCTTGCAGATTCAGTAAGGGTCGCGTTGACCCGCACCTCAATGAAGGGTCGGCGGCGCGCTCGGGGTATCGGGGCGCTTGCCAAACTCTTCGAAGGCCATCATGACCCCCAGCTTGACGTGTTCGTAGAGCACCAGGAAGGAGGCTTCGTTCTCGTCATCTTCCTGATCGAACTCGGCAGAGACCTGAGTGATGCTGGCGATATCCTGGATCATCTCCTGCAACTCTTCCGACGCACGCGACAGCTCCTGCTGCACCACGCCGAAACCGGCCAGAAACGCCTGGGACCAGTCAACCAGCGCATCGATCCGCTCATCGAGGGGGGCATCATCGCTTGGCAACAGCAGTTCAACCCCTTTTTGAGCCATCAGGCTCTCGACCACATTGTGATAAAGATCGGTCATCACCTGGCGCACCGGGGCCGGCAGGCCGAAACCGTCGTTCACCAGATCGTTGAAATGGGGCAGCCAACTCTTGTCGTCCAGTGCTACGCCGCCACACACCAGACCGCAGATCACACCATGGGCTTCTACTGCGCTGGCCATCAGCTCATGCTGTTCCATGATGTCGGCCACTGCCGCATATTTAAGGGGGTTCGTTTTGCTCATCGAGGATCCGCTCAAAGTTCAGTCAAATTTGCAGAATTAATGGTCAGGATCCTAGCATTCTCCCTCTTGCAGAGCCAGCAAGGCCTTGAAACTTATGCATCTGCGCTATATAGTCCCGCCCAGTTGTCCACGTGGATAAAGGCGGAAATCAGCTCCGCCGTATTGAGGAAGGCATGAGCACAGAGGCCGTAGAAATCGTCATTTTGGGACGTCCCTACAAGGTATCCTGTCCCTTGGGACAGCAGGATGCCCTGCGCCAGGCCGCCGAGCAGCTGACCGACAAGTTGATCGACCTGCGTCAACGCTCCAAAGTCTCCAGCAACGAGCAATTGGCTATCATGGCGGCGCTCAATTTCTGTCATGAGCTCTGCCTTGAAAAAGAGAAGAACCACCAATACTCTGAGACCATGGACAAGCGGATCAAGATGCTGCAGCGCACCATCGAAGCGGCCCTGATCGAGCACGGACAATATGGTGATTCCAGCGAAGAGGGGCAACAGCCCTAATCGCAAACCGTTTTAAAATTCCCTGGGATGTTTGTCAGCCGGTTCAAGTCCCCGAGCCGATATTCATACCAAACAGGGGATCTGCCTTCTGGCTATTGCGCATGCTCGGCACGACCGAGAAGCCTGCGGTCAGATCCGATCCCCGCCTTGAACCGACGGTTCAAGGGCCCAAACCGGCAACGGCATCTCGGGGTACCAACAGCAAAAGCCCGTCACCAGCGTGACGGGCTTTTTCTTTTCCTGATGATCAACGAACCCTACCCCTTTCAGAGCTGAAAAAATGCCCCGGATGAAAAGATCACCCGGGGCATCACCGCATTCACTGTGCAGGCTGTGTTAAGGCAGCCAGTCACATTAGCGCTTTTATTTGACCAGCAACAGATTCTCCTGCTGGCGGGAGGCTGTCACCAGAACCGGGATGGACTTGGAGGTGGGGGTAAACGAGCCGGCGCCGATACTGTCGATGGGCACCAGCGGGTTGGTCTCAGGGTAATAAGCCGCGATGTTGCCACGCGGGATCTCGTAGATCACCACCACAAAACCTGTCACGCTGCGCTCGCGCCCATCGTTGCAGATGGCCGCCATGTCAACCCGATCCCCTTCGGCAAAGCCAAGCTGGCGAGCATCCGCCTCGTTCATGAACACCACGTTGCGCTGGCCCTTGATGCCGCGATAGCGGTCATCCATGCCGTAGATAGTAGTGTTGTACTGATCGTGAGAGCGCAGGCTCTGCAGCAGCAGTACCGGCTGATCCGCCATCTGTTCGGCATGGCGAGTACACTCCGGCAGCACCGATTGCGGCAGGGTGCTGGCACGAAACTCGGCGCTGCCACTGGGGGTATTCCACGTCAGTTGCGCGGCTGAGTTATCGAGATGAAAACCGCAAGGCTGCTGGATGCGGGTATTGAAATCGGCAAAACCGGCGATGGTCTGCTCGATAAGATCACGGATACGGGCATAGTCATCGCGCAGAGCCAGCCAGTCGACCCGCTCGCTGCCCACGGTGGCATGAGCCATCCGCGCGACTATGTCGGTCTCGGAGAGGCAGAGCGGCGATACCGGCTCGGCTGCGCCGGTCGAGGCGTGCACCATGCTGAAGGTGTCCTCTACCGTGATCTTCTGGTTGCCGCTGCGCTGGATATCGAGCTCGGTACGGCCAAGGCAGGGCAGGATCAGCGCAGCCTTGCCCACCTGCAGATGGCTGCGGTTGAGCTTGGTGCTGATCTGCACGTTGAGCTCGGCCTTTTTCATCGCCCCGTAGGTGAAGTCGGTATCGGGCGCCGCTGCCGCCAGGTTGCCGCCCAAGCAGATGAGCACCTTGCTCTTGCCTTCGTCCAACGCCTTGAGCGCTTCGTACACGTTGTGGCCACGGACCCGCGGCAGGCTCACCTGCAGGTGACGCTCGAGCCGCTCGATAAAGGCAGCGGTCGGCTTTTCGTTGATCCCCATGGTGCGGTTACCCTGCACGTTGCTGTGACCCCGTACCGGACAGAGCCCCGCCCCCGGCTTGCCAATCTGGCCACGCATCAGGTGCAGGTTGACGATTTCGCGAATGGTATCAACCGAGTGAAGGTGCTGGGTCACCCCCATGGCCCAGCAGCTGATGATGCGCTGGCTGGCGGCAAAGACCCGGGCAGCCTGCACGATGTCGGCGCGGGGCAGGCCGGATTGCTGCTCGATCATGGCCCAGTCGGTGGCACGCACCTGCGCCTCGTACTCGGCAAAGTGGCGGGTGTGGCGGGCGATAAAGTCGCGCTCCACCGCCTCCGGCGCCTCTTCCAGGATGTACTTGGCCATGCCGCGGATGGCGGCCATGTCGCCACCCAGTTTCGGCGTCAGATATTGGTGGCTGATGGTGGTGGCCGCCGGGGTCAGCAGTTCAAGCGGGCTCTGCGGGCTGGCGAAGCGCTCGAGGGCCACCTCTTTCAAGTTGTTGAAGCTGACGATCTTGCAGCCGCCGCGCGCTGCCTGGCGCAGGGCATTCATCATGCGCGGGTGGTTGGTACCCGGATTCTGGCCATAGACGAACACCGCATCGGCCCGGTCGAAGTCATCGAGCACCACAGTCCCCTTGCCGATACCGACCGACTGGATCAGCGCTACCCCGCTCGCCTCATGGCACATGTTGGAGCAGTCTGGGAAGTTGTTGGTGCCAAACAGGCGACCAAACAGCTGATAGAGGTAGGAAGCTTCGTTGCTGGCACGCCCCGAGGTGTAGAACTCCACCTCGTCCGGGCTATTCAGCCCCTTGAGGGTGCCGGCAATCAGGGCGAAGGCGTCGTCCCAGCTTACCGGCTCGTAGTGATCGGTCGCCGGGTTGTAGCGCATCGGCTCGGTCAGCCGCCCCTGATACTCGAGCCAGTAGTCGCTCTGGGTAGCCAGCTGGCGCACCGAGTGGGCGGCGAAAAACTCTGCCCCCACCGTCTTGCCGGTAGACTCCCATGCCACCGCCTTGGCGCCGTTCTCACAGAACTGGAAGGTGCCGTGGTCGTTGTCACCCCAGGCACAGCCCGGGCAATCGAAGCCGTCGGTCTGGTTGACCCGCAGCAGGTTCTTGATGTTCTGACGGGTCTTCTGGCTGCGCAGCACCTGTTTCATGGTGGATTGCAGGGACGAAAAACCGCCGGCTTTGGCGGGCTTTTCAATATGACTCATGGCACTCTCCGATGGGATCCGCCGGGCGATAGCTGGAATAGCTGACCGGGGCATCAAACTTGGGAATATGAACGACGTTGAGGTTGTATTTGAGGGCCAACCTGACCGCCAGCTGGCTGGGCGATGCCAGACAGATAAGATGACGGGCGCCGAAGTGGACGGCTTTTTGCACCAGCTCACTGCCACAGCGGCTGGTCACCACCAGGGTGTCGCACGCACTTTGCTGACGCAGCAGCAGGCCGATCAGCTTGTCGAGGGCATTATGGCGCCCGATATCTTCCCGGCAGTGGAGGATCTGCCCCTGCTCATCCAGCGCCAGTGCCGCATGCAGGGCGCCGGAGTGTTGCCCCTTGAGCTGCCAGCGGGCGATCTGCGCACGCAGTCCGGCTAGCAAAGCGCTATCAAGGGGTGGGGTGAGCGGCAGCGTTGGCAAGGGAGGAAACGCCTGCTCGACGGCCTCCACACCGCAGATGCCGCAGCCGGTGGCGCCGGTCAGGCTACGCCGACGCAGCTGGAGCTGCGCCAGGCAGCGGTTGGCGATGGTAACATCCAGCACAAAGCCATGTTCGGCGGGGTATACCCGGATATCGTGCACATCGTGGTTGTGCCGGATGATCGACTCGCAGAACAGAAATCCGACCGCAAAATCATCGAGATCGTCCGGGGTCGCCATCATGACCGCATGGTTGATGCCATTGATGTTGATGGCGACGGCTACCTCTTCCACCAGATGATCCAGTGACGGCAAGTTGGCGGGGGTTGCGACGGGAGAATGGGCAGACATGCAGGTTGGCCTAAAAATGCAAACTGCATTCAAGTTTAGAGAGGCGACTGACGCAAAACCAATGAAATAAATCTATATCCTGATAGAGTTGTTCTATCAAAGATGTTTTTTCAATTGATTAATTCTTCAATAGCCGGTTCCACTGCCTCCACTACAACCAGATGAACATCAAGCAACTTCACTACTTTCACGAGCTGGCCAAACACCGGCATTTTGCCAAAGCGGCCAAAGCCTGCCACATCACCCAACCCACTCTCTCGGCCAGCATTACCGCGCTGGAAAAGAGTGTTGGCACCGATCTGGTAGTACGCACCAGCCAGTTTGTCGCCCTGACAGAGGCGGGCGAGCTGGTGCGCCAATATGCCGAACGGATGTTGCTGGAACAGGAGGCGCTCAAGCAGGAGCTGGCCCTGTTCCAGGGCGAACTCTCCGGCACCCTGCGTATCGGCATCGTGCCCCAGTCCAATCTCGACATCATGCCGTTTATCGCCCGCTGCAAGCAGCGCTATCCCGACATCGTCATTCGCCTGTCGGTGCTCAGCAACGAAGCCCTGCTATCACAGCTGGAGCTGCATCAGTGCGATATCGGGCTGGGATTTGATGAACCGGTTGGCGGATCTGGCCGGCGCGCCTTTCATGTCTACCCGCAAGGCGCCAACCAGATGGCGGTGCTGATGAACCGTGACGAAGCGGATCAATACCCGCACAGCGGCGATATTGCGCTTGCTGAACTGCAGCAACAACCGTTGGTGCTGCCCAGCCGCACCATGCAATTTCGTCAGTATCTGGATCGCGCCGCCGAGCAGGCGGGGACCTCGCTTAACGTGGTACTGGAGACCGACTCGTTGTTCCATCTGGTCAGCGCCGTACGCCACCGGCTGGGCTGGGCCATCGTCAGCGCCGGCCTCGCCCGCTCAGCCAGCAAACTCTCGGACCTCGTTTGCCTGCCACTCGCTCCGCTGGAGAATATCGGCCATACCGCCTTTCTGACCCGCCAGCAAAGCATCACCCCCGCCATGCGCGCCTTTCTTGAACTGGTGGCAGAAGGTGAACCGGCAAACGCGCCTTGACACAGGCCGAGCAGTAGACCGCATTAGGTTCTGGCAAAGAAAAAGCCCGCCAGAAGGCGGGCTTTCAGAGAGCAAGCGCGGGCATCAAATCGCCATCTGCTCGTGCGGCGAGCCGTGGTGGCGCAGCCAGACAAAACTCAGCGCCACGATCAGCACCATCAGGGTCATGATGGTCCCCAGAGTCACCTGACCGGTCATCGGGAAACCGGCCGCCAGCAGGGTCACCACACCGGCACCCAGATTCTGCATACCGCCGAGAATGGCCCCCGCGGTGCCGGCCTGCCCTGGGAAGGGCTCGATGGCACAGGAAGTGGCGGTCGGGTAGAGAATGCCGCTACCGATGAAGTAGACGGCCGCACCACCGACCAGCGAGGCGGCACTCACCACCCCGAACAGCCCCGGTACCAGAATGATGAGGGAGCCGAGCGCCAGAAAGGCGATGCCAAGACGCATCAGTTTGCCCTGAGTCAAACGGAAGCTCAGCTTGGCAGAGAGCCAGGCCCCGAACAGATAGCCGGGCAGCGGCAGCACGAACAGCACGCTCACGGTACGGGCGCTCAGTTTCAGCACATCGCCGAGCAGCACACCGGCCGCCGCTTCAAATACCGCGAGTCCCGCAAAGGTCGCCATGAGGCAGAGCAGGTTGCCCTGAAACTTGGGGTTGCCCAGCACATGGCGATAGGCAGCACCGACGCGCAGTGGCTGACGGGCAGCAGCAGGCAGGGTCTCGCCAAACCAGGCCATGATCGCCAGGGTGGCTACGGCACCAAAACCGAACAGGAACCAGTAACCGGCGCGCCAGTTGAACAGCTCGGTCAGCCAGCCACCCAGCACTGGCGCCAGCAGCGGGGAGAAGATCACCCCCATGCTCACCAGACTGTTGGCGCGGTTGAGCTCGGCGCCATTGTAGCGATCGCGCATCACGGTGCGGCTCATGGCGCCACCGGCACCGGTACCCAGCCCCTGAACAAAGCTGCCCACCAGCAGGGCGGCAAAATGGGGGATGACCTGAATGATCAGGGTGCCCACCAGAAACACCATCATGCCGACGATCAGCACCGGACGACGACCGATGCGATCCGACAGCGGTCCGTAGACAAACTGGGAGAGGCCATAGGGGATCAGGTAACAGGCCATCACCGCCTGCAGCTGGCCCGAGGCCACATTGAAGTCCCCCGCCATCATGGGAATGGAGGGGACATAGAGGGTCTGGGTCATCTGGCCCACAGCGACCATCAGAATGGTCAGTAAAAACAACGGATAAAAACTGTGCCGATCCATATCAGTCCCAAAAAATCGAAAAAATGCTGCCGCCCTCTGGCACAAAATGGCCCAGAGGAATCTGATCACAGAGGCTGTGATGCAATCAAAAACAGTGTTGGAAACAGTAGGCGGGGAGCCCGCCAGACCACCGCACAGGACGCTTGGTGGTATGGGGGCATCATAGTGATTCAGCTCACAGAAAACGAACGAATCTTTATAATCGGCTTGCCTTAGTTTTTCTAATACTACGGGGCAATACGCCCCGTCAGCAGTTAAAAATCAACGTGTTACCATCTGCTGCGCCTGCTTGATCAGCTCATCGGGCTGCTCCTTGCGTGGCGGTATGGTGATCCCCTTCTGGCAGGCAGGTTTCTGTGCCATGCGATCCATCCAGGCTTGCAGATGGGGCAATCCCTCGATGGAGATGCCACTCCAGTCATAAATACGCACCCAGGGCCAGGTGGCAATGTCGGCGATGCTGTACTCGTCCGCCAGATATTCATGATGGGCCAGATGGCTGTCGAGCACCTCGAACAGGCGGCGCCCCTCCTTCTGGTAGCGTTCGATAGCGGCGGGGATCTTCTCGGGGAAGTAGCGATAGAAGACGTTGGCCTGCCCCATCATGGGCCCTACCCCACCCATCTGGAACATCAACCACTGGATGGCCTGAGAGCGGCGTTTGGGATCAGCGGGCAGCAACTTGCCTGCTTTCTCCGCCAGATAGATGAGGATGGCCCCCGACTCGAATACGGCGAAATCGTCGTTATCCCGATCGACGATAGCCGGAATACGGCCATTTGGGTTGATGGCGAGAAACTCGGGCTTCTTCTGATCCAGCGCCGAAAGATCGAGAGGAATGACCCGATAGGGCAAACCCAGCTCTTCGAGGGCGATCGCCACTTTGAAACCATTGGGGGTCGCGGCAGTGTAAAAGTCGATCATGATTCACTCCTTGTTGGTCATAGCCAGATTGCACGGTTGGAACAGGGTGCAACACCATAGCCGCCTCATCTTGCAACAAGTGACCGGCTCCAGACCATTAAAAAGCGGCGCACCGTAGGCCAAACAAGGCCACGGTGCGCCGCTGGTGCTCTCTGGCAATAGTAGATATTAGTTAATCACGGCGACCGGCTTGCGCTGGCGCAGCATGATCAGGCGGGAAAGCAGCGGGAAGTAGGACTCCAGCTTGCGCAACAGCACCCGGCTGCAGGCAGGCTCGGCCAGCTCCGACTCATCCAGCAGGATGCCGTTTGAGACAAAATAGAAACGGGGGTCACGCACATCCGTGCCCGCAGACCGTCAGCTCCTTGTCTCCCTTGCGGATCAACAGCGGCAATACCGGCAAACCGATCGTCTCATCCTCTCCCCGGGCAAATCCGGCATCCTGCCAGGGCGCATCGCCGTCGATCAGTAGGATCGCCGCCTCCGTCTTGGCCGGTTGCCACTGGGCCAGGGGGGTCACGGTGATGTGGGCAAAGTGATCACCATACTCGGGTGACGATCGTAAAATGGCCAGCAGTCCCTCGCTGGCAGTAGACACATTTTGACTCACTAATGACAAATTCATGGTTCACATCCCTATGCTCATGACAGCCTGTATCCGGCTGCTGGGATAAGACTAGCGCAGATCTGGTCTATATTGGAGCCGTCAAATCTGGCAGTGGTAATCAATTGGTCGTAGGGGGATAACAGTTGCCATCGCACAAAATACTGGTATCATACCGCGTCCTTTTATCCCCCGTTCTTTAACATCCAGTGGTGAACCTATGCATCCGATGCTGAATATCGCCGTGCGCGCTGCGCGCAACGCCGGTCAAGTTGTAGTAAAAGCCTTCTCCCAGCCCGAGAACATTGAGGCTATCCAAAAAGGCAGCAATGACTTCGTGACCAACGTTGACCGTGAAGCCGAAGCGGCCATCATTCACACCATCAAAAAATCTTACCCGGAGCACAGCATTGTTGCTGAAGAGTCTGGTGAGATTGCCGGTACCAATCCGGACTACCAATGGATCATTGACCCACTGGATGGCACGACCAACCTTGTCAAAGGCATTCCGCACTTTGCCGTTTCCATCGCCCTGCGTGTGAAAGGCAAAACCGAACAAGCCGTTGTTTACGATCCCATCCGTGACGAACTGTTTACTGCTACCCGTGGTAGCGGCGCCCAGCTAAACGGCTACCGTATCCGTGTAGGGAAAGCCAAAGAGCTGGCTGGCACCGTACTGGCCACAGGTTTCCCCTATAAGCAAAAGCACCACATCGAGTCCTACCTGAAGATGTTCCAGAGCATGTTCATCGAATGTGCCGACATCCGTCGCTCCGGCTCTGCCGCACTGGATCTGGCCTACGTGGCTGCCGGTCGCGTCGACGGTTTCTGGGAAATCGGCCTGAAACCCTGGGACACCGCGGCCGGTGAACTGCTGGCCAAAGAAGCTGGCGCCATCGTCACCGACTTCGTAGGTGGTCACAACTACGAAAACTCCGGCAACATCGTGGTTGCCAACCCGCGCGTCCTGAAAGAGATGCTGGGCAAGATCCGTGAAGAGCTGCCGGAGTCCTTGGCGAAATAAGCCAGCCTTCGAGCAGACAGATAACAAAACCGGCGCAAGCCGGTTTTCTTGTATCTGTTATCCGAACACCAAGGCAGACATCTACAGCTGATTTAAAAGAGTTCGCGATGCATCCCCACTTGCCACTCAACATCCACTTCAGCCATTTGCAGACAACCCCTCTTGCCCCCCGCCTTTGGCTACCGATAAGAGTTCCCATGTGTTTGCCTAGATAAACTCTTTCCAGATTTTCAGATAGCGGCAATCGCCTTGCAGGCATGGACAAGGGGCGGCCAAGTGGATGTAATGCCACCATCCACTTTGCACACCTTGAGGTCATGCCATGGACCATCTCTCAGCTCTTCCTCCGTTATCCTGGTCACAGCAACTGCGCAGCCAGATGCAAAGCCGCCCGCTCACTGCTCTCGGCCTCTTTATCGCGCTGGCTGCCGTCTTGTTGCTGCTGTTGCAGAGTCTCATCATGCTCGCTACCGGCGAGGTGACCAGCGGCGTGCGCTATGGCCTTGTCGGTGGTGCCGCCGGGTTTGCCGCCACCGCCATCGGCGCCCTGCCCGCCCTGTTTCTGCGCTCGGTGCCGCAAAAGGTAGAGGACACCATGCTGGGCTTTGCCGCCGGCATGATGCTGGCGGCCAGTGCCTTCTCCCTGCTGTTGCCGGGGCTGGAGGCCGCCGAGGGGATCACCGGCAACGGCTTTAGCGCCGCCGCCGTGGTGGTGGTCGGCATGACCCTCGGGGTGCTGTTGATGCTGGGACTGGATCAGTTCACCCCCCACGAGCATGACAAGACCGGCCCCTGCGGTCCCGGCCACGAGAGCTGCTCCCGGGTCTGGCTGTTCGTCTTTGCCATCGCCCTGCACAACCTGCCGGAGGGGATGGCTATCGGGGTGAGCTTCTCGCAGGGGGATATGTCGGTGGGGCTGCCGCTCACCACCGCCATCGCGCTGCAGGATATTCCCGAAGGACTGGCGGTGGCGCTAGCCATGTGCGCCGCCGGTTTTCGCCCCTCTGTCGCCGTGCTGGTTGCCATCGCCAGCGGCCTGCTCGAACCGGTTGGCGCCCTGCTCGGAGTGGGGCTTTCCAGCGGCCTTGCCATCGCCTACCCCATCGGACTTGGGCTCGCCGCCGGCGCCATGCTGTTTGTAGTCTCGCACGAGGTTATCCCGGAGACTCACCGCAACGGTCACCAGACCTATGCCACCCTCGGCCTGATGGCGGGCTTTGCCCTGATGATGACCCTCGATACCGCGCTCGGCTAAAGACACTAGCCCCTCTCTCATCAATGCTTTTTGTCACCTGCGGCGCTCCCATATGGAGCGCTGCACTTCATCTCACCTTTCGCTCGTGCCTCTCGGCGCCGACGCCATCTTTTGTTATGATCTACAGCAACTTAAATTCAGCCACACGGCTATCAAGACGAGGTCAGCAATGAAAGTAGGTATTATCGGCGCCATGGAGCAAGAAGTGGCCCTGCTGCGCAGCCAGATGAGCAACCCCACCACCCTACAACTGGGCGGCTGCGAGTTCTATCAAGGGATGCTGGCAGGCAAAGAGGTGATCCTGACCCGCTCCGGTATCGGTAAGGTCGCCGCCAGCGTGGCCACCAGCCTGCTGCTGGAAAAATTTGCCCCCGACTGCGTCATCAATACCGGCTCTGCAGGCGGTTTTGCCCAGGATCTGCACATCGGTGATGTGGTGATCGCCAGCGAGATGCGTTTCCACGATGTAGACGTGACAGCCTTTGGTTACGAGATGGGCCAGATGGCACAGCAACCTGCCGCCTTCCCCTGCGACGAGAAACTCATCGCGGTCGCTCAGGATTGCATCGCCGAGCAGGGCAAGCACCAGACCAAGGTTGGCCTTATCTGCACCGGCGATCAGTTCATGTGCAAACCGGACGCCATCGCCAAGGCTCGCGCCGACTTCCCGCAGATGCTGGCGGTCGAGATGGAAGGTGCCGCCATCGGTCAGGTGTGCCACATGTTCAAAGTGCCCTATCTGGTGGTGCGCGCCATGTCCGATATCGCCGGCAAGGAACAGGTTGAATCCTTCGATGCCTTCATCGAAGTGGCCGGCAAGCACTCCGCCGAAGTGATTATCAAGATGCTCGGCAAACTGTGATCGAGACCGGCTCGCTTGATTTGATGGCCGACGCCCTCCTCTCGACGACGGCGGCCATTCTGGTGGGGGCGGCCCTACTGGAGGCGGTGATCCCGTGGCCATCCCATCTGCGTCTTTCGGCCGTCACGCCCCTGCTGACCCGGCTTGGGCACAAGGTACACAGACCCGATGGTTCACCCGGCCAGCAAATGCAGGCCGGCCTGCTGGCAATGCTGGTAGTCTGGCTCCCCTGCGCCGCCGGGCTCTGGTCGCTGCGCAATCTGGCCCTGAGCGAGCCAGTCTTCGACCTGCTGTTCCTGCTGCTGATGCTCGAATCCCGCCCGCTGCGCGAACTCGCCCATGCCACCCGCTCGCTCGCCACCCAGGAGACCCTGCCGCTGGCGAGATTGCAGGCGACACCCTGGCTCAAGCGGGAGACTGGCAAACTCTCGGCCATGGGGCTCGCCAAAGCGGTGACGGAGAGCTGCGCACTGCGTCTAGTCGGCCAATGGGCTGGCCCGCTGCTGGGATTTGCCCTGGCTGGCGTACAGGGCGCCCTGCTCTGGCGGCTGGTGCAGCTGATGAACCTGAGCTGGAGTCGCAAAGATCCCGCCTTCGACCACTTTGGTCGCGCCGCCAGCGCCCTCTATCAGGGGCTCAATGCCTCCGTCATTTTGCTGCTGGGGCTGCCACTGCTGGCAAGCCGTCTCAAACAGGCCGCACAGCTGCTGCGCAGTGGCGCGCGCTGGCCCTATCCCGCCATGGGAATGCTGCTCACTCTGCTGGTAGACAAGTGCCGGATCCGCCTTGGTGGCCCTCGCTACTATCAGGGAGCACTCCAGCGCTGGCCCGTCATCGGCACTGGTGCTGAGCCAGATAGCGAGACACCGCGCAAGGTGCTCAACATTCTGCAAGGGTGCGGCTGGGGCTGGTTGATACTGGCGCTGGTTGTCACGGTAGCGGGGTTATTTCATGGGTAGAGTGTTGCGCTTGCCTGTCTGGCTGCCCTGCGTGCTGCTTGCCTGGTTGCCCGGTGTTCTGTTTGCCGCGACTCCGAGCCGGGTGGTGAGCGTGGTACCCCATCTTACCGAACTGCTTTACGATATCGGTGCCGGTGACAAGCTGGTGGCCATCGATGATGCCTCCGACTATCCCGCAGAAGTGAAAAACAAGCCCAAGGTGGCGAATTATCGCAGCATCAACGTCGAGGCTGTGCTGGCGCAAAAGCCGGATCTCATTCTCGGCTGGCGCTCGGCCCAGTCACGTATGCTGGCACCGCTGGAGCAGCTGGGTATCCCGGTTTTCTACTCTGAGCCTACCGATTTTGCCTCGCTGGCGACCGAAATGCGGGCTCTCGGCAAATTGCTGGGAGTGGAAACGAGTGCCAACGAAGCCGCCGATCGCTATCTGGCACGTCTGCATGAGCTACAACAGCGCTATGGCCAACCAACCGGCGTCAAGGTGTTCTACCAGCTCTGGTACCCACCGCTCACCAGCGTGAGCAGCAACGCCTGGCCTGCTCAGGCCATCGAACTTTGCGGCGGGATCAACATCATGGCGAATGCCAAGACCCCCTACCCTCAAGTGGACATGGAACAGGTGATCAGAGCCAACCCATCGCTGATCCTGGCAGGGAGTCAAGATCCTGACGCTCTGCGTCACTGGCTGAAGTGGCCTAATCTCGACGCGGTGCAGCATCAGCGACTCGATTTGATCAACTCAGATGAACTGCACCGCTTCACCCCGAGAGCCCTCAATGCGGTGGAGCAGGTTTGCCGAGCCATTGCCCAACGCAGCAACAAATAGCCAAAAAACAGCCATTCAGATCACGCCTTCCAATTTACGTCTGCAAATGGCATAAAAAGTGCTTTAGAATTCCATAGATACCAATCTTCATCATGGGACACCGTCATGTTTAATGGAAAAACAATCCTAGTTACCGGTGGCACGGGGTCATTTGGCAAGAAATTCATTGCAACCGTGCTATCCCGCTACCAACCCGCACGACTGATCGTCTACTCCCGTGATGAGCTCAAGCAGTTTGAAATGCAGCAGTGTTTCAACCATCCCTGCATGCGCTATTTTATCGGCGATGTTCGCGATGCCGAGCGCCTCGACATGGCGATGCGCGATGTCGACTTTGTGGTGCATGCCGCTGCGCTCAAGCAAGTGCCAGCAGCCGAATACAACCCGATGGAGTGCATCAAGACCAACGTTGGAGGAGCCGAAAACGTCATCAAGGCCGCGCTCAACAATGGCGTACAGAAGGTCATTGCACTATCGACCGACAAGGCTGCCAACCCGATTAACCTTTACGGGGCAACCAAGCTCTGTTCTGACAAGCTCTTTGTCGCTGCCAACAATATGGCGGGCAAGAACCCGACTATCTTCTCGGTGGTACGTTATGGCAACGTGGTCGGCTCAAGGGGCTCCGTGGTTCCCTTCTTCGACAATCTGATCAAGAGCGGCGCCAGTACGCTGCCTATCACCCACCCCGAGATGACCCGCTTCTGGCTGACCTTGCAGCAAGGCGTAGATTTTGTTCTTAGCAACTTCCAGCGTATGCGCGGTGGCGAATTGTTCGTGCCGAAAATCCCGTCGGTCAAGATCACCGATCTGGCGGCAGCCATGGCTCCGACCCTTAAGCAGGAGATCATCGGCATTCGTGCGGGGGAGAAGCTGCACGAGGTGATGTGTCCGGCTGACGACTCTTTCCACACTTATGAGTTCAACGATTACTACGTGATTGCACCCAGCATCAGTTTCACCAGCCGCAACAATGATTTCAGCGTTAATGCTCTAGGTGAAACAGCCACACTGGTTGCTCCGGGCTTTGAATACAATTCCCTAAATAATCAGCACTTTCTGTCGATAGCCGAACTACAGAGCATGAACCAGCAGGTATTGTCCGAATGATCCCTTATGGCCGCCAATCGATCAGCGATGCCGATATAGAAGCCGTCGTTGCCGTACTGAAATCTGATTATCTGACCCAAGGCCAAGCCGTTCCCGCTTTCGAACAAGGACTGGCCGATTACTGCCAAGTGCCGCATGTGGTTGCTTGCAGTAACGGCACCACTGCGCTTCATCTGGCCTGCGCAGTACTGGATATTGGCGCCCAAGATACAGTTTGGGTTTCTGCGGTCAGTTTTGTTGCGTCGGCGAACTGCGTTCGCTACTACAATGCCAACGTTGATTTTGTCGACGTTGACCCTGCTACCGGTAACCTCGATGTAGTGGCACTGGATAAGAAACTGCAGCAAGCTATGCGCACCCACTCCCTTCCAAAAGCGCTGATTGCTGTACATCTGGCCGGACAGCCCTGCGATCTCGAAGAGATCGGTGCGCTCTGTCGCCAGTACGGAATCGTTCTGATCGAGGATGCCTGCCATGCACTGGGTGCCCACTATCAGGGGTCACCTATCGGTAGTTGCCGTCACAGCGATATGACGGTCTTCAGCTTTCATCCAGTCAAACCGATTACGACCGCAGAAGGAGGCGCTGTCACCACCCGAGATCAGGTGCTGGCCGACAAATTGCGACTCTATCGCAGCCATGGAATCACTCGAGATCCGCAAGCGCTGCTCATGCCCTCTCCCGGAGAGTGGTATTACGAGCAACAACTTCTGGGCTTCAACTATCGCTTGACCGACATTCAGGCGGCACTAGGGCTTAGTCAGTTGAGCCGTCTTGATCAGTTCATTACCCAGCGTCGTGAACTTGCCAGGCGATATGACGCGCTGTTATCCCTCTTGCCAGTCCAGCCGTTGCAGCAGAGTAATAATCGCCAGAGCGGTTATCACCTCTATGTCATTCAGGTGGCTGAACGCGATCAGGTGTTTGCCCGCCTGCGTGTTGCCGGCATTGGCGTCAACGTTCACTATATTCCTATCCCAGCCCAGCCCTACTACCGTGGGCTGGGACATGACCCAGCAGACTATCCGGGCGCACAAGCCTACTATCAGGGAGCAATCTCTCTTCCACTGTTCCCGGCTCTGACTCTTTCAGAGCAGCAACAGGTCGTAGATGCGCTGGAGCAGGCTCTATGCGGCTAGCTCTGGGCACAGTGCAATTCGGTCTGGATTACGGGATCAGCAATCACGACGGACAAGTCAGCGATGAGGAACTCGACGCGATCATTGCGTTAGCTCGTCAAGCAGGTATCGATACCCTGGATACGGCGCAAGCCTATGGCAATGCCGAGCAGAGGCTGGGGCAAA
Source organism: Aeromonas sp. 96A (assembly GCF_051919165.1). NCBI lineage: Bacteria > Pseudomonadati > Pseudomonadota > Gammaproteobacteria > Aeromonadales > Aeromonadaceae > Aeromonas > Aeromonas sp. 96A. Next base: position 1,020,870 of record NZ_JBQBFE010000001.1, read on the forward strand.
GAGATATCACCGACTTCACTCTCATCGACAAGCTGGCACCAGGGCTACTGCTGTCCGATGTTAAGGCCGCGCTCAACAACAGCTTGCATTGGCTGGGGCGAAAACGGCTCGATGGCTTGCTGCTGCACCGTAGCCAAGATGCCTCACCTGCCTTGTTCGAGTTACTCACCGATTTGCAGCAACAGGGCGCGATCGGAAAACTCGGGATCTCCGTCTACTCACCGGAGGAGCTCGATACCTGGAGCGCAGCTGGCTATCCTCTGGAACTGGTGCAATTACCTGCCAATTTGCTCGATCAACGCTTTTTACGCACTGGATGGCTCGACAAACTGGTAGATATGGGGTGTGAAATCCATGTTCGCTCGCTCTTTTTACAGGGCCTGTTATTGATGCAACCAGCGCAGCGACCTGACTATTTTCAGCGTTTCGCTACCGCACTTGAACGGTTTGACCACTGGCATCCCTCGGTGGCCCCGCTTGGCAGAGCCCTCTCCATCATGACAGCCCTACCACAGGTGAGCCGCTTTGTTGTCGGTGTTTGTCATGCCCAAGAGCTGGCCGCCATCGTTGCGGCCAGTCAAGTACAGCACGAGTGCTACGAGGCCGATATCGCACACCTGGCGTCTATGGAACAGGAACTTATCAACCCCGGACTCTGGAGAACACGATGATCTTGGGTATTCTGCAGGCCAGAACCAGTTCTTCCCGCCTGCCCAAAAAGGTACTAAAGGAACTGCTGGGCGCACCCATGCTGGCAAGGCAGATTGAACGGTTGCAACAGAGCAAGCTACTGGACAAGCTGCTGGTTGCCACCAGCGATCAGTCGGAAGATCGCGCCATTGCCGATCTGTGCGAGAGGTTGAATATCCCCTGTTTCTGCGGTCCTCTTGACGATGTGTTGCTGCGTTTCTATCTGGCGGCCCAACCCTACAGTCCGACCCATGTTGTGCGTCTCACCGGTGACTGCCCACTGGCTGATCCTATGGTAATAGACGAGCTGATAGCCCTCCATCTCTCGGGCAAGTTCGACTACAGCAGCAACTGCGGCCATCCCAGTTATCCGGATGGGCTGGATGCCGAGGTCATGAGTGGAGCGACTCTGGCAACCTTGCAGGAAAAGGCCACCACGCAGACCGAGCGGGAACATGTCACCTATTACGTTCGCTGTCATTCCGAACAGTTTTCTATCGGCGAACTGCAGCGCTCGCCTTCGCTGGCCCACCTGCGCTGGACTGTCGATGAGCCTGCCGACTTTGAACTGGTAGAGCGAATTTATCAGGCTCTCTATCCTGCCAACCCAACCTTTACGACCGACGATATCCTCGCCCTGCTGGCGCAGCAGCCGGAGCTGACAACACTTAATACCCGACACAAGCGCAACGAAGGATTGGCTAATTCGCTGGCCAAGGAGAATCATATATGACCTCACGTTATCAACATTCACTTGCTCTCTCGGCACGGGCGGAACAGAGCATTCCACTCGGCTCCCAAACCTTCTCCAAAAGTCGCCTCTGTTTCCCCTATGGCGCCGCCCCACTCTTTATCGAGCGCGGCAATGGGGCGCATGTTTGGGATGTAGATGGCAACGAGTATCTTGATTTTGCCAGCGGCCTACTGGCCATCAGTCTTGGATATTGCGATCCGGATGTGAATGAAGCGGTAATGGAGCAACTCAGTCTTGGCTCGATCTTTTCCCTTCCCCACCGGCTGGAAACTGAAGTCGCTGAACAGCTCATTGAGCTTATCCCCTGTGCCGAAATGGTTCGCTTTGGCAAAAACGGGACTGATGCCACCTCTGCCTGTATCAGGCTCTCCAGAGCAGTCACAGGCCGCGAGCGGGTAGCAGTCTGTGGCTATCATGGCTGGCAAGACTGGTACATCGGCTCAACCACCCGCCATTTGGGGGTCCCCGAGTGTGTGAGAGAGCTGACCCACAGATTTGACTACAACGATCTTGCCTCGCTGCAGCGCTTGCTGGAAGCTCACCCGGGCGAGTTTGCAGCCGTCATTCTGGAACCGATGAATGTAACCTGGCCAACCCCGGATTTTCTGCCTGGTCTGCGCCAACTCTGCGATGCCCATGGCGCACTACTCATCTTTGATGAGACCATTACAGGTTTTCGCTACCACTTGGGCGGGGCACAGAGCCTCTTTGGTGTGACGCCGGATCTTGCTGCGTTCGGCAAAGGCATGGCCAATGGTTTCCCGATTTCCGCCGTTGTTGGCCGCTGCCAATATATGAAACGGATGGAAGATATCTTCTTCTCCGGCACCTTCGGCGGGGATGTAATTGCCCTCGCTGCAGCCAACGCCGTCATCAAAAAGATGAGGCGACTGGATGTACCAAAGAGGCTCGCAGAGCGGGGACAACAGGTACTGGATGGGCTCGATAGCTTACTAAAAGAGATCGATGCCCCGGACTGGCTGCACACCGCCGGACACCCGAGTTGGAGCTTTCTGCTGGTTGCGGATTCAGTAAACCACTCTACCTGGCTTCTCAAGAGCTATCTGATCCAGGAGTTGTGCAAGCGAGGGATCCTCACCCTTGGCAGTCACAATATGAATCTGGCCCATAGCGAACAGGATGTGGCCGCTTTGCTGGCCGCCTATCGCGACATACTGCCAGCGCTAATCCACCATGATCACGATAAATCTCTAACAGCCAAACTACACGGCAAACCTATACAGCCAGTGTTCAAGGTACGCTAAATGATGACACTTTGGATTTTTACCGAGGGTGATAAACAGAGAGGCTTGGGGCATCTAAGTCGATGTCATTCATATGCCACTGCATGGGAAAAATTAGGTGGTAAAGTTCAATGGGTGATTGATGGCGATTCAATTGCACATCAGTTTATTAATGGGAATAACGTAGTATGGAAACAATGGCAGTTCGAAAAAATAACGATTTCCTTGAACATGGATATTGCTATTATAGATAGCTATACAGCATCAGTAACACAACTTAAAAAGTTATCATCGTTTTTTAAAATAACAGCATATGTTGATGATACTTTTCGCGTGAAATATCCAAAAGGTCTAGTTATACATCCCACACCAAACGTAACTAAAATTACAAACCATCCATCTCGATGGCTCATCGGCACATCATGGCAACCCATCAGACCAGATTTCATTGACATCCGCAAAAGGAATAAAGCACCAAAAAAAACCATTAATAATATTCTTGTTATGATGGGTGGAACAGATATTCTGGGGATAACTAACCGTATAGTTAACATCACAAAAGACATATATCCAACTGCAACAATACACATAATAACAAATATACAGACAGCATGTTCATCAAATTGTATCTATTACTCTAACCTTAGCGCCAAACAGGTAGCAGAGTTAATGTATCAAAGTGACATATCTATTTGTGCTGCAGGGCAGACAATTTTTGAGTTAATAGCATCTTTGCTACCTTCAATTATTATAAAAACAGCCGAAAACCAGTCTTCACAACTAGAGAGTATCTCTAGCCATAACTTATTTGAAATTATTGACAACTGGGAAAATGATAATATCATAGAAAAAATAATAACCTCTATGTCGATATTAAATGACTTTCAAACAAGAAAAAATCATGTTGTGAACATGAGTAAATATCCTATTCCTGACGGGGCACAACGACTATCTCACTTACTTTTTTATTATTCAAAAATATCTACAGCTATCACTTATAGAGAGTTGACATTAATCCCATTCACTCAATTAAATAAATCTGAAAAAATAACTGTTTTATCTATAAGGAATAGATATAAAGTTCGCAAAGAAATGCATGACACAAAGCGTATATCAATATCCTCTCATATTAACTTCATCAAAAGTCAAGAACAGGATCCTTGCAATTTAAACTATGCGGTTTTCTATGAAAATAAAATCATGGGTTCTACATCTTTACATAGAATCGATTGGATAAAAAAAGAGGCCTGGTTAGACATATATAGACACCCTAGTGATAAATGGTTAGGGTTTGGAAATAAAATACTTCAGGCAATAGAATATATCGCATTTGATATAGCAAATTTAGAAAAGCTAAATTTGTGTGTAAAAGTAACTAATGATGTAGCTTTTAAACTATATAAAAAATCTAACTTCCTCGAAAGAGGCTCAAATGAGGGGTTCCTAGAAATGGAACTTACTAAAAATAGGAGGTGAGATGAATTATAAGGAAAAAATTATTTTAGTTATATCAGCCCATCCTGATGATGAAACCATTGGGTGTGGTGGCACTATTGCCAAACACATTAACCAAGGTGATATTGTATATGTATTATCATTTACTAATGGTATCGGTGCCAGAGTAAATAATATTGACGATGGAAATTTATCGCAAGAGAGAAAGCAAGCATCTGATCTAGCAGCCAAAACCATTGGATTCACTTGGATTGGAAGAGGTCAATTTCCAGATAATATGCTTGATACTGTGCCACTCCTCGAATTAGCAAGATATATAGAGGAAGTAAAAAAACATATATCTCCTGATATAATATATACTCATTCGTCTGCAGATCTTAACATCAATCATAGGCGAGTTCATGAGGCAACATTAGTTGCTTTTAGAGCTCAGCCAAATGAGTCATGGCAAGAAATAAGAGCTTATGAAATTGCATCCTCAACAGAATGGGGAGTTCGTACCTTTAACCCTAACTTATTTGTAAACATCGATAAGTTTATGCATAAAAAAATTGAAGCGCTCAACTGTTATTGGATGGAGATGAGAGATATACCTCACCCAAGATCAATATCCTCCATAGAAAATATAAATAGAGTTAGAGGCTCTCAGGCTGGCTTTAATTATTCAGAAGCTTTTGAAATAATTAAATCGAGGTCGCTGTAAATGAAATATGCTATTGCTTGCAAAAGCAACTCATTCTGGAGTTTGCTACAGGAAAAATCACCTGCGTTGCTTAACAATGCAGCTTATATTTGTAAATATCAAGAGGATTTACTCCTGTTGTCTAAAAAAAATATAGATTTGATTTTTTTTCCACATTGGTCATGGATTGTTTCTAATAAGTTAATAGAAGAATGTACATGCATCTGCTTTCATAGCACTCCTTTACCCTACGGCAGAGGAGGTAGCCCCATTCAGAATATGGTGCTGAATGGACATCAAACTACTCAAGTAGTGGCACTTAAAATGACAAATCAGCTAGATGCCGGCCCTATATATTTACGCCAAGATGTATCCCTACTTGGCGGTGGCGAGGAGGTATTCAGAAGGATCTATCTCGCTAGCATATCAATGATGAATAAACTATTGCATGAACTCCCTACGCCAATACCACAAATTGGGGATGTCACATTATTTGAGCGTAGAAAAAACGAGCAAAGCAATATTGATATGAATAACAGCATTGAACATATTTTTGATAAAATAAGAGTTTTAGATGTTGATGGTTACCCTCCAGCTTATATTGACGTTGGTAAATATAGGTTAATTTTTTCGCATCCGATAATGCGATTATCTGGAGATATAGAAGCACATGTTCGCATACAGAAACATAACGATTAAAATCAAAATTGTTTCAAGGATTTAATGATAACTATGACTGAATTTACAATCAATGGACGTATAATCGGTCCAGATACCCCTCCCTATATAATTGCCGAACTCTCCGGCAACCATAATGGCCAGCTGGAGAGGGCACTGGCGCTGGTAGATGCGGCTGCCGACGCGGGAGCTGATGCCATCAAGCTGCAAACCTATACCGCTGACACCATGACAATCGACTGTGATCTACCGGATTTTCATATTCAGGGCGGTTTATGGGATGGCCATACCCTTTACGATCTCTACACCCTAGCCCATACCCCATGGGAATGGCACCAGCCTCTCTTTGAACGAGCAAAGTCACGCGGATTGACTATTTTCTCCACTCCCTTCGACGAGAGTGCTGTTGATTTTTTGGAGGAGCTGGGTACTCCTGCATACAAGATTGCCTCATTCGAAATTACCGATCTTCCCCTGCTCAGCTACATAGCTCAACAAGGAAAGCCGGTAATTATCTCTTCTGGCATGTCAACTGAAGATGAAATTGCCAAGGCAATAACCATTTTGCGTGAAAATGGTTGCTCACAGATCCTGCTGCTTCATTGTGTCAGTGGCTACCCAACCCCTCTTGCTGATATCAATCTCAAGCGGATTACCCGCTTGGCAGAGACATTTTCAGTACCCGTTGGTCTCTCTGATCACACGATGGGAAATACCGCCGCTCAGCTGGCAATAGCATTGGGCGTTGTGGCCATCGAGAAACACCTGACCTTGGCTCGCGCTGATGGCGGCCCGGATGCCGAGTTCTCACTTGAACCAGGTGAACTTAAAGAGCTCTGCAGCCAGGCAAAACTCTGCTGGCAAGCGTTGGGGTCAGGAGAAAGTGGTGACAACCAGGCTGAACAGGCAAACCTGAGATTTCGTCGTTCTTTGTATTTTGTTACCGACATTCCAGCGGGCACCACCATAAAACCGGAACACATCCGACGGATCCGGCCAGGTTATGGGTTGCCACCTGAAGCATTGCCAAAAATATTGGGAAAAAAAGCTCGCCAAGATATTTATCGCGGCCAAGCCGTCAGTCTTAAAGATATTTTTTTATAAAAAACAGTCATTGGCACATATAAGCCAATGACTATTTTAAACTTTCAAGTCACCATAAAAACGTAATGACGACCTGATATCGCCACCAAATCCTCGCTTGAAGTGACTAATATTGCATTCCTTCTCTGTCGATAAATGGCCAAGAGAGTTAATCACATTATTATAAACACTCTCCCCCATACTAAACTCAACACATCCCATATCTCTGGAGTGCAAAATACCTAGCCAAATCGGATAATGAGAAAGAGGGAAGTGAAACAGTTCTCGCTCATACACACCAACAGAGTAATAGGCAAGTTTCCCTGATGCTGCAAACAAAGACATGCCAACCAGCGTTTCATTTAAATGACTAACAACAAGAAAATTCTCTCCAGTCTGTACTAACCTCATCTGTTCTACCCAAGAGTCATGGCTTCGGGTTCGCCTACCAGCAACAGCGACATGAAACTCTTCGAAATCCAGAAAATCTTGCTCTGTTACATTATTAGCATCGATAATCTTGCACTCCAGATGACGGGCTCCCCAGTTGATATTTTGGCGGAAAACTTTTCGCATATCACTCAGCATTAATTCATCACTAACCAGCCTAATAATTTGTTCAGAATAAACTCGTGGTGATATCCCCAACACTAATAGAGTTCTAGCGACAAAACTTATTTCACTAGAAGACTCCTGAAAATCGATAACGCCTCCTTCTTGCAATAAGGAAAGAATATGGGCCTGAGCCACTAACTCAGCTTGGCGTTGCTGTTCTGCTTTACCCTTGCAAAGTAGCAAAGCAGATTGTCCATACCAACCATAATGTGCAGAGTCATTTACAATATGGCGAGTAAGTAAAACAATAATCTCACCCTCTGGATAGAACACCCCAAAAGATAAGTCTTCAAAGGATGAGTTATAATATTTCTTGAAATACTCAATATGCCCAGGAGTCCTCAAACCACCGAACTCAAGTAATCGTACACCCAGTAACTTCTCAAATTCACTGTTAGATAAGGTTTCTATTTTCATTTTTTAGCACTAATAACTAAATACTCTACTTCATTACTACTTTTAGCATATTCCCTTCGGATTGATGCAATCTCTAGGGAATTGAAGTCTGAATACAACTTTTCAGCAGTCTGAACATCAAGGAATGATGTCAGTCCATTTCCTGCCAGTGGATACCCCATCGGAATATCAGTGATGGATATATCATCACACCAAGTAAGGCCAGAAGATTGGCAAACAGAAGAGTTTTTTCCAAGATGGTAGGAAAATAAATACCCCCCTGGTTTTAGACAGCGATATATCTCAGAGATCGTTGCAATATGCTGTGTAAGGGTTAAGTGCTGCATGGATACTACATCGACTATTGCGTCAAAATAACTATCAGGGTATGGTAATTCTGTCATGCTACCGACATCAAGTTGAGCATTAACATTCCAAGATGCAATAACTTGCTTGCAAAGATCTATACCTGCTGATGATAAATCTATCCCCCAAGTATCGAAGCCTTCTTTTGCCAGCATCCATATATTTGCCCCACTGCCACAACCTACCTCAAGAATTCGACACTCACCTCGTTCTTTTTTAGATAGATGAAATAAACTGGAGGCCAAAAAACCTATCAAGCTTTCATTCGGATAGCGCCGCTGTGAAGCGGCACCATTTTCCAAGTAAAGCTTATTGAATATATTATTGTCATCATCAGTCATTTAGATACCTCTCTTTATAAATTATCTTCCATCACTCTGCAAGAAAGCAACACAGAGTGCATGGGCATAACATAATTTCAACACTCACCTGAACAGATAATTACATAGCCATAACATTTTACTTTTTAAATAAATTAACCACATCATTATCTATCATATCTACGCTGTCGAGAGCCATTGGATACATTTCTTTTGCTTTACGAAGAAAATCCAACCAAATGTCAATTGCTGGTTCAATTAGTGAAAGTGTTTTTTTCTCCCCATCAAATGAATAAGCAATGGATGTTAATAGAGTGAATACATAATTCATAGAACCAATCATAAATATCGTGATATGCTTTTGCTGAGTCGCTGCTATTTGATGAAGATAATTAAAATGTCGTAGCATCAGCTGATTAATTTCATTTCTAGATGAGAAATGCTGCTGCCATTCATCAATCATTTTATCAACAAAGTAATTGAAATATTCAATATCAAGTAATGGGTAAAAATCTTGCTTTGATAACGATAACGGAGCAGACATGCGTGTTACAATTTCACTTAGTAAAAATGATTTGTCTACTGGCTGGAGTTGGCCTAATACACGACTACGGAGAGGTGTAGCACCTGTTATCTTAGCGCCATCACTACAGTTGAAACACTGCACATCATCATGAATTTTCAATACCTGCTCTATAACTTTTCGAGATGTATCGAACATTGCATCACTAATAACAACACTACCAAAATTGCCTTCTCTTATTAATTGGCGCTCACCACATACTATCTCCGTTAGAGCTTTCGCCCCCTCTTCGCTGTTATAATAAGCACTAAATTTTGAATGATGGTGGCTTTTATCTTTATAACCATTATCCAAGCCAAACAAATATAAATTCTTAAATCCAAGATGGATCGGTACGCTGACACCAATATTACCAACCATAGGGTTCACACCACCTAAATCGGTAAAAAGTCTTGTTTCAGGAAAAAATGTCTTACACAACATGACACCTGGTTCCGAGCGTTTGAATAACAAAGCCGAATTTTTAAATAACGTGGCGCAATATGGATGGATCACATCCAAACTTAAAAAAATGATTTCTTTTAAATATTCTGGGTCATTCATACTGACCAGAAAATCATAAACACTTTTGGTTCGCTCTGTTGCGACATAAATATCAGGCCTTATACCCACGTTATGCAATGCAGTAATTGCACTTCCACAAGCAATTAATATAGCGCAATCTCTATTTTTCTCTATAACAGCAAGTGTCTCATCCAGTGAAGGACCATTACCAATAACAAAAACAGGTATGTCTTGCTGTTCTTTAAATATTTTTTCATTATTTTTTAAAAATCGCACACCCTGTTCAATATTGCTTATTGTATGTGAGAGAGCAATAAGATTGTCGTCAAAGAACCCCCACCCCATAACTAAAAGGTGATATTCAAGTTTAACTTTTTCCATTAAACTTTTTATCGTGTCATTCTGATATCCCCACATGATAAAAGAGTTTGCAATAAGAAATGCTCCACGACTATGAATTGCAGAGCCAAAATCAGTAATGATTGTTTTCTCGTCTTGCCCTAATAGAATATGTAAACCGAGGTTCTCCTGATAAAGATAATCTAGCAGAAGGTCCCAATCGAAACAAAAAAGAGATGCATAAAAGAGATCTAAGTCTGGCTCAAAAAGAAATAAAGTACCGATCTTACACTGTTCGTATAAATAGCCCAAGTGATACCCAAGACCGACCCCAAAAACCAAAGCACTGGGAACTTCGCTTGGCACTACCTCCAATGAGTCCTCTCGTAATAAAATGTCATCAAAATACGCATTAAGTTTATTTAGATACTCGACGTGCATAAATCCCAATGGGTTATCTTCTTGGCTAAATGACACTTTTGAAAGCACTCCTTTAGCCATAAAATCTTTAACCAATGTCTCGCACACAAGATATGGTTCATCGCCATAGACTGCGATATTATCATCAACCCAAGCCAGATTAGGTTGGCCATTTTCATTACAAAAAAATCGAAATGGACGTGTAGGCTTATATGATTCATATATCTCTGCAATATGAGGGATATATTTATGAAATGCAGCAATACTCCGTGAGAATCGAAGTGGTAAAGCAATAGACATTGCGGCTTCTTGTTCCGCCTGTTTTTTTAGGCGTAAAGCAACATCCTCAGCTTCTTTCAAAACACTGTTAATATATTCAGACATCATAACCCCTTAATATTCTCACTATATACTCTCTTGGCCTTACTCGCCAATCCAATAGAAGAGAGCTTTTTAAATATTAACTTTTGATGATCAGATGCCATTTTTTTCATACTTTCTTCTTGTTTGTAAATTATGGCAGCCAATAACATTGCATCCTGTTTAAGATTTTGTTTATTTTCAACCAACTGTAACAGGCTCTCAATCAATGATTGCCGATAATCCATCCTAACAGATGCCTCATCATAACATTTTTTCGACAAGAGAGATTCGATCTGCTCGTAATTATCTGTAAGTGCTTGTTGCAAAGAGGTTAGGCTTATCATTATAGCTCTCCTAGCTGTTGTCTCATTTGATAACCTTGTTGTTTAGCGACCTCAGGTAATTGATCCCAACCGGATTTTATAGTCACCATCAACGCCATAACCTCTTCAATTGGGGCGGTATCCAATGCAAGGCTGCCATCCCAGATCCGCTCATCCATATAGGAATAAAGGCTATACAAATTTTCAGCAACAGTCCCTTGATTCATATCCAACGCATCCTGTAAACCGTGTAATAATCCTTGTGCTTTAGATACCGCTGTAGCTTTTGCTTCCATATCACGACGTTCAATTGCGCCTTTGGCTTGAGCCAAGCGTTCAAGTACACCTTGCATCATGAGTTGAATCACACGATGAGGATCGGCAACAGCCAAGTCAGCAGCGACACTGGTTGCCTTATATGCTTTTAGATTACGCTGGTACATCGCCTGCTCCTCGTAATATTAATTTATTTCTTGTTATTAATCTGTAATGATTGCAGTGCTGACGCAGAGTGATTCATCTTAACCAACAACGCATCCAGACTACCATATTGTGCACGCAATGATGCTTCATATTTTACCAGCTGAGCATTTGATGTTGCCTGCTTTTGATTCAAACTACGTAAGTCTGCATTCAATGTATCGGTACGCTCAGCCAACATACCACCGGACTTGGTATACTCTTTTAATCCTTTATTCAATGCACCGGCAAGGCCATTATCACCACCGAACAAGGCAACAACCTGATCAAAGTTTTTATCAACAGCTTGGCCAAACTTCTCGTTATCCAGAGATAGCTTGCCCTTATTATCCATTTTTATACCAATCTCGAAGATACTCGAGTACGTTGTACTGGTACCCGTTTTACTAGTAATAGTATTGGCCATAAAGTTACTGATTGTCCGAGTGCTTGCATCCCCAGCCAGAGCGCCACCATCATCCTGCCTGACACCACCAACTATACTGTTGCGCTTGCCAAGCGCATCCATTTTATCCTGCAGTGCGTTGTATCCATCAACAAACTGCTTAACCATATCCTGGATAGATTTTTTATCTGTTGTGATATCTACTTTGTTTGATTTTAGATCACCACTGCTATCTTTATCAGAAACTCGCAACACGGTGAGTTTCAGGTCTTGGATAGAATCATCAAAAACGTTGGAATCACTTTTAAGTGCATTTCCATCAACAACAATTTCGGCACTACTTGCAGCCTGTGTTTGACTCATAACATTGCTAGGAGAACCAATAGAGAACATACCTAGCTCTGAGGTATTTCCAGTGATAGTCAAATCCTTACCATCACCAGAAATGCCGGAATCAATAATTAACTTGGCTTTACCATCCAAGGTGTTAACGATATTAGCACTCAGACCAAAGTTATCCCCACTGCTATTGATGGTTTTCCTAATATCCTGCAAGGTATATCCAGCTTTAACATCGATCTTGAACTCTTTATCACCAGCCTTGAAAGTCAGTTGACCATCCTGAGTAATGAGTGGTGCGGTTGAGCTGTCAAATACGCCCTCCTGACGACTGGTTGTCGCCAATTTATTAACTGTGACATTGTACTGACCATTAGAGCCACCACTTTTACTCTCAACCTTCATCACAGGATTATCTTTATCCTGCGTGATGTTGATAGACCGCTTGTTGAAAGCTCCGGGCTTGCTCAATGTGTCGAGAATATCGGTGAAGGTCGTGAGGGATGACTTGAGCTGACCAATGCCAGAAAGCGCGATCTGGGTGCTGTTTTGTTTTTTGATAATCGGTTGTTGCAACTGTGCCTTCTTGGCCGCCACACTAGCCGCAATCACACTCTCAAGATCGATTCCCGAACCGGCACCGGCAGAGGTAATAGCCATGTTATTTTCTCCTCATTCTTTCAATTTATATCTCGCGATCGAGTAACAATCCAAGTTTGGGATTTGCCCCCGCCTCACCTTGACGCAAGGCCTGAATCCGTTTGTGAATGGCGAGCAACTCTTCGGTGGGGATTTGGCGTATCACTGACTGGGTATCAGTATCCATAACCTTAATCACTACTTGGCCCAAGTCTTGCTCCACACTGAAATTAACAGTCCACCCTTGCAGGTGGCCAAACTCCTGCAAATTTTGTACCTGCTTTTCAATATCTGACTGATTTTGCTGCTGAAGGAGGCCATTATCCTTTGGTTCTTGCTCTTTCCGTGGCGCAACATGAGCATCTTCCACAGCTTCTTCCATCGTTCCAGAAAGCAGTTGAGCGGCCACTTGGCCGCTCTTGTCACTTAGCTGTAAGGAAGCGCCATGGGCAGATGACAGATTGCCTATTTCAGTTGTCATCTTATATCTCCCATCTTAGTCAGCTGGGTCTACTCATTATCCAAGCAGGGAAAGAGCGGACTGCGGTCTCTGGTTAGCCTGAGCCAGGATGCTGGACGCCGCCTGTTGCAGAATATTTTGTTTGGTCATATTGGCCGTCTCAGTCGCAAAATCAGCATCACGGATGCGGGAACGAGCCGCACTGACGTTTTCCGAAATATTCGCCTGGTTACGGATGGTAGAGTCCAATCTGTTTTGTACTGCACCCAGTTCAGCACGTTTACCATCCACGACAGCTAACATCAGGTCTGCTGCAGCCAACACCTCCTGCGCGTTACTCTGGCTAACGATGCTAATCCCAGTTGCAGCACCACCAGTAAATATAGCTGTCACATCCAACGCCGTACCAATCACGGTCCCCATGTTAACAGCTGTACCCGCAGCTTTGGCAATCCCGGAGATACTGAATCCCATCGATTGATCCAAGCCAAAGCTTATGGTTTGTTGTGCATCCGCCCCAACCTGGAAGGTCCCAGTGTATGAACCATCCAGCAATTTTGTTCCTGCAAAAGTAGTATCTCTGGAGATACGATTAATCTCAGAACCGAGCTGATCGACCTCTTTTTGCAGCGCTTGACGATCCTTGGCAGAGTTGGAACCGTTAGCTGACTGTTGTGCCAGAGTGCGCATACGCTGCAGCATGCCGGTGACTTCATCCATGGCACCTTCGGCAGTCTGCGCCAAAGAGATGCCATCGTTAGCATTTCGGTTACCCTGATCCAGACCGTTGATCTGGGAAGTCAAACGGTTGGAAATCTGTAGACCCGCCGCATCATCTTTTGCGCTGTTGATACGCAAACCAGATGCCAGACGAGTATATGAGGTATCCAGAGATTTGGTGGTATTCATCAAATTACGCTGGGCGTTCAGTGATGACGTATTGGTGTTAATGAACATGGCCATAATAAATTCTCCCGAAGAACATGCGACTGCAGGTTGCGTCGTCAAAACTGCACGACGTCCCACCGTTTGAAGAGCAGGTTGAACATTCCAGTCTCTTCAGGCGGGTGTCTGTTTGAACGAACAGGTCACCCGCAGTAGTGCAAACGTTGGATTCCGAACACCCCTCGATTGCTTCACTTTATTTAACGGCAGCACAGAGACAAGCTTTAGGAAAATTGTTGCCCAAAGCGGCAACTTTTATCCGGCAGGCGGCAACAGAACATGAATTGAGCAGCGTCACCATACAACTCACCGCTGATGATGACGCAGTTTACGGCATGAGGTACATTGGCACGGTTCATGCAATGAACAGAACGACGTCAATTTGGCGACACAATAAAAAGAGGCCGGTAAACCGGCCTAAAGATGAGCATATGCTCAGGAGAATATGACCAAGCGTGACAGAACTGAACAGCTGGACAACACTTGGCATTACTAGTAGAGAATTATATCTCTCCTGATAGAACAGAGTGCGACCCGAACACCCCTTTGTTCCATCTCTTGACCAGGGCGGCCTGAACAACCGCCCTGTTTTCTTTTGTTAGCCTTGCAGCAGTTGAAGTGCTGACTGAGGTCTCTGGTTAGCCTGTGACAGGATACTGGAGGCTGCCTGCTGCAGTATATTCTGCTTGGTCATGTTGGCAGTTTCGATGGCAAAGTCTGCATCTCGGATACGGGAACGAGCGGCGCTGACGTTTTCTGAGATATTGGCTTGGTTGCGAATAGTCGAATCCATCCGGTTCTGTACCGCACCCAGTTCAGCTCGTTTACCATCCACAACTGCTAGCATCAGGTCTGCAGCAGCCAACACCTCCTGCGCACTACTCTGGCTAACGATGCTAATCCCTGTTGCGGCACCACCAGTAAATATAGCAGTCACATCCAACGCCGTACCAATCACGGTCCCCATATTAACGGCTGTACCGGCAGCCTTGGCAATCCCAGAGATACTGAACCCCATCGACTGATCCAAGCCAAAGCTAATTGTTTGTTGTGCATCTGCACCAACTTGGAAAACACCACTAAAAGTACCATCTAGCAATTTGGTACCTGCAAAAGTGGTGGAAGTAGATATACGGTTGATCTCTGCACCCAGCTGATCCACCTCTTTTTGCAGCGCTTGACGATCCTTGGCAGAGTTGGAACCGTTAGCCGACTGTTGTGCCAAAGTACGCATACGCTGCAGCATGCCGGTCACTTCATCCATGGCACCTTCCGCAGTTTGTGCCAGAGAGATACCATCATTAGCGTTACGGTTACCTTGGTCCAGACCGTTGATCTGAGAGGTCAAGCGGTTGGAAATTTGCAGACCCGCGGCATCATCTTTGGCGCTGTTGATACGCAAACCAGATGCCAGTCGAGTGTAGGAAGTATCCAGTGATTTGGTCGCATTCATCATATTACGCTGAGCGTTGAGTGATGAAACGTTAGTGTTGATAAAAAGGCCCATGACTATTCTCCTAAGCTATTAAATTTACTCTTCTATTTGCTCGAGCTTTATTATTTTCTGTGCCCGATGCGTCTTATTTAACGGCTCGTTTTTGGATGTCTTTAGCATTTTTTTCAACGCTTCATCGCATTAACGCCGCTTACCTTATATATCGGCGGGTCGGGGGGATACTTAAGGAAAAAATCGGACCTTAACCTGTGATGGGCTCAACCTTCTGAAGCTAGCCAACGGCAGGGGGTAAACGAGACACTACCGTTTATGCCGCGAGAAAAAATCCGTCCCGACTCTCAATTTTGTCGAGCACTGTTGGCGATTGGGCTCACCAGCCCCTAAAATCGCGGCCCCATCAACAATTTGGCGTGAGTTGTTCTCCATGCAGACACTGGTTGAGCAGATTGTTTACATCAGCGACATGTTTGGTACTGCGGTATTCGCGTTTTCAGGGGTATTGGTGGCTGGCCGACTCAGAATGGACGGGTTTGGCGTCATGGTTTTGGCGGCGGTCACTGCCATCGGCGGCGGCACCATCCGTGACATGATCCTGGGAGCCACCCCCGTATTCTGGGTGCGCGATCCCCTCTATATCTGGGTCGTCATCGCGACAGCGCTGATCGGTATGTGGATGGTCAAGCTGCCCCGCAGGATGCCCTGGTATGTGCTGCCGGTGGCGGATGCCTTCGGACTGGCCCTCTTTACCGTGATCGGTGCCCAGAAGGCCCTCAACTTCGGCACCCCGGGGCTGATTGCCGTGATCATGGGCACCATGACCGGGGTAGCCGGTGGCATGATCCGCGATGTACTGGCGCGGGAGGTCCCCATGGTGCTGCAAAAAGAGATCTATGCCACCGCCTGTATCCTCGGCGGCATTCTCTATACCCTGGCACTGGAGGCGAACATGGACAGGGTAACGGCCATGCTCATCTGCATGACGGCCGTGTTTGGCCTGCGGGTCGCGGCTATCTACTGGCATCTGTCGCTGCCCACCTTCTCCCTGCAACGCAATTGAGAGCAGGCCCACAGCGTCATCATGTCGCTGTGGGCCACGCGTTGAACCAAATAAGCTTTTCTGTTGTCATAGAAGCAGTCGTTGTTAGCCGGAACTTCTCATGCGCAAAATCGGTATGCTTACCACCCTTATCCTGGCGAACGTGACGGCAGCCCACGCCGAAGCACAAGTGGTATTTGGACGACTGGCCTCGGCGCCGGTGCAGCAGTTCAACCAGCAGATACGCCAAGCAAGCCATCAACAGCAAAACTGGGTTAATGACTACCGTGAGGTAGCTCTGCGATTCGTCGGTCATGGTGACACACCCAGCCGCATCCATGCCCAGCAGCTGGACAATGATCTGGTGCTCTCGGTCGCCCTCGACGGCAGCAAGAGCGACATGATCTACATCCTGACCCTCTATCGCAGCAACAACCTGTGGCAGATGCGGGAGGCGGAAATGGGCTGGCGTTGTCAGGGGCAAGACTCCTTCACTCCGGTTCCCTGTCCCTGATAGTCAGGGCTCACTCTGTGAAATAAAAAAATCCGGCACATTGGCCGGATTTTTTTATTGAAGGTAAAAACACGCTTACGGGCGGTACACCTTGACGTTGTCAAAGCCCTTCTCTTTCAGATAGAGCGCCTGCAGCTTGCTCATCACACCGCGATCGCAGTAGAGCAGGTAGGTCTTCTCTTTGGGCAGATCGCCAAAGGCGGTGGCCAGCTTGAAGAAGGGGATATGCAGTACTTCACGACCTTCCACCACCAGCGGCTTCTCGTCGTGTTCGTCGGCAGAGCGGATATCCAGGATCACCTCGTCAGCGCCCAGCACCTGGGTGGTTTCCACCTCTTGCACTTCAGCGGCAGTCTCTTCACCGATACGACGGATATCGAGGTAACGGGCCTCGGAGACCACCTTGTCCAGAATGGAGAAGTCAAAATTGGTCTCTTCCTCTTCAATGCGGGAGAGCTCGGCCTTCACGGTCGGCTTCTTGGAGATGACACCGCAATACTCTGGCATGGTTTCGGCGAACTCCAGGGTGCCGATGCGGCGGGCTTCACTGATGATATCCGGCTTGTCCCAAGTGATGAGCGGGCGCAGGATCACCTTGTCGGTGACCCGGTCGATCACGTTCAGGTTGGTGAGAGTCTGGCTGGATACCTGACCCACACACTCGCCGGTCACCAGCGCCGGGATCTGGAATTCATCGGCTACCTTGGCGGCAGCACGCATCATCATCCGCTTGAGCACCACGCCCATCTGACCGTTGTCGATCTTCTCGAGGATCTCGGCAACCACCGGCTCGAAGTCCACAGCGGTGAAACGTACCCGGTGGGAGGAGCCGAAACGGTTCCACAGGTGGTAGGCCACCTGCTTGACGCCGATTTCGTGGGCAGCCCCGCCCAGATTGAAGAAGCAGTAGTGCACGCGGCAGCCGCGCTTGATGAACTGGAACGACGCCACGCCGGAGTCAAAACCGCCGGAGATGAGGCTCAGCACATCTTCCTGAGTGGCGATGGGCATGCCGCTCAGGCCCTGATGGATGGCGCTGACGATGAAGAGCTCCTCGCCGTCGATCTCGAGGTTGATCTTCACATCCGGGTTCTTGAGGCGCACGCCGTTGCTTTCGCAGTGCTGATTCAGTCCACCGCCCACATAGCGCTCAACCTCGAGGGAGGAGAACTCATGCTTGCCGTGGCGCTTGGCGCGCACGCAGAAGGTTTTGCCCTTGAGCTGGTCACCCCACACGGCTTTCACCTGCTCGAAGATGTCGTGCAGATCGGTAAACTTGCTGGCTTGTACCTCGAGGAAGGCCTGAATGCCCGGAATACAGGCCAAAGCTTCGATAGCCTGCTCGCGGAACTGGTCATTGCGGGAGCTCACGATCAGCTTGTCCCAATCCATCCGTACGCGGGCATCGTCGTCGAAGCAGCGCAGGACATTGCGGATATTGCCCTGCAGAATCTTGATAAAGCGCTGGCGAACCGACTTGCTCTTGATGGTGATTTCCGGGAACAGCTTGATAATGAACTTCATGGGGGCTCTTTAAATTTTTAAGTAAATCAATGACTTACGAGTGGCGATGGGAACAAATGTTAGAATAGGAGTTCCCGTGAACAGCTGCACATTATCTCACAGCGACCAGATTGTTGCCACCATTGCCAAACTACCAGCGTCCACCTTCGGGACCCCCTACACCAAAGAAGTTGCATTGGTCATAGCCCGTCACATGAACAAAGCTCAGGGCTGGGCTGCCTGTCTCTACCTACGTTCCATCGCTAAAGCTGTCGGCTGCACCACTCGCACAGTCCGCAATGCGCTGCGTCGTCTGGAAGATCTTGGTTTCATCAAGACCGAACACCGTAAGCACGACCAGATAGCCAACTGGAATCTGGCGTCAATTTACCGTCTCGGCTCTGCGATCATGTCAATTTTCCGCACCCCCAGCACCCAGCGTCCGGCTAAGTCTTTGACTTCTTCTAAACAGAAACAAAGTAACAAAGATAACGCTCTCGCTTCTTCGCCTGTGGGTAAGTTCGGCATGTTCGACCACAAGCGAGTCATCAAGACACCGGAGGAATGGGATGCCTGCAAGAAGGCCAGCCAAGAGCACAACAGGAACGCCCTACAGAAGCTCAAGGACATGCTGAGGGCACAACGATGAACGGACAGAAAAAGCTTGTGTGCGTGGAAGATGGACTAGGGATAACCGAGGGCCAGGTATTCCCTGTGCTGGGGGAGAATGGGAGCGTGTGGGAGATCCTGCTGGGCGGTGAGTACCGGAAGGTGAACAAGCGGTCTGGCCGTGTGCAGGGCTGGAAGACAGGCCCGAGGTTTGGCTATGTGGACAAGTACGGTAACTGGGCTAACCAGAAGCTGACCCAGTTACCTAATCGCTAAAGCACACTTTTAGAACAACCGCACCTGAATT
Organism: Aeromonas sp. 96A; assembly: GCF_051919165.1. NCBI lineage: Bacteria > Pseudomonadati > Pseudomonadota > Gammaproteobacteria > Aeromonadales > Aeromonadaceae > Aeromonas > Aeromonas sp. 96A. The sequence goes on from NZ_JBQBFE010000001.1 coordinate 1,040,358, forward strand.
AGGAACCTGTACGGATCACTAAGTTAAACCGCTACTAATTCTGCAATTTTTGCAGCAACAACCGACATTGTATCTTCCCCAGTGTCCAAGCCGCTGCGTGAAGCAAGCAGAGGGCTGACATTGCGGAGAGCAACATACGTTGTGTTATGCACGATTGGGACAAGCTGGTTGCCAGCCAATAGAGCTGAAAGCTCTTTGTCAGCGACGCCCTCTTTAGGCAATCTTTCCAGCAAAGCAGGTGTCACAAGTACCAGCCCAATTCGGGAGTTTGCCAAACCCTTGTCGATGGCCCGCATCATCGGAACACCGAGACCAAGATCCTTCTCACTGAACCAGACTTTGACACCCGCCGCTTCGAGTAAATCATGTAGCTCTTTGGCTACCCCTTTCCGGTCATCCCACGCATGGCACAAAAATACATCACGAAGATCAGGCTGCTCTGCTGCTCTTGTCTCTACAGTTTGACGGATTGGCGTGAGTGATGTCACTTCGTTGGGTGTGTAGAAAACTACGGAACCGGCTTTTGACCAGCTAGGCTTTACACTGCGGCTACTGCTCCCCGATGAAGATGATGGTGAAGGGCTGTAGCTCCCGTAACTACTACCGCCGTAACTACCGCTGTATCCCCCACCGTAACTTCGGCTTTTATAACGACAAGCAGGACAGGCAGCCGCTGCCGCAGCTGAACTATGTCCCCGAACTGGTGCTGTACATCTAGCCATCTTTCAACTCTCCTTTATAACCTACAAATGTATTAACCACAGAATTAATCAAAATAATTTCAATTGGTTAGATCAATTAAAATCGGTCTCTGCATGAGAGTACGGTTATAACCCAAATGGGTATTAGAGAACAATTGAATGATCGATCAATAGTCAATGGCATCACGCGAGGCCAATGGAAATCATTCATCTGGGCTTTGCTGGTGTGCTCCTATGTGCGTGAATTTTTCAGGTCACAGGAACCAAGAATTCAAATTGGAGCGCGGCTAGAGGTGGTGCTACACAGACAGCCCAAGCATGGAGGTCATTGCAGCAGCGGCAACGGCTTTGATCGTCTCAAAGGTCATGTCGAGCCCTTTGTCAGTATTTCTCTCACCGTTTCCCAGTCACGCTTCATCTGGCCACTCCGCAGTCCATTAAAACCTCTTCAGACAACAGCATGTTACCTAACGAATCCGTCAGGGCAAAATCGGCATTATTATCGTGCCCTCTATCAAGTACATGCCAATACAACATGGACTCTTATGAGGTGATAAGGCAGATTGATCTGCGACTAACTGTATCTAAGATACCAAGGGGGCAACGTTGAAGAACTATGTGGTGATCATTGCAAACGGTACAAACAACATTGAATTCACTATGGAAGCGGACGAAACACCAGTTTTTCAGCAAATCGTCGATGCTGTAATGCACACTCCATCTATTTCCTCCCTACTAGGTGGCGCTGGTCTGCACTCTTTCACCGTAGTTAGCATTGAAGAGAAAATTTAAGGGTTTTATGCAATTTGGCACAAAACGAAAAGGAGAAAAAATGCTTCCAGAATTCGACCATGCTGAAGATGGGCAGCTTGTATGCCCGTCATGTGGTTTCAACTGCCTACACCATGACAAAGTTGAAGTCTTCGAATGCACCGAAGACGCGACACACGGTGTGCATGTAACTGTTAGTGATGGCAAAGCGGTAATGGATACTTCCCTAGAAGGCAATCCAAGTGCACGTCGCCATGGACTATCCGTCCACTTCTGGTGTGAAGGATGCGATGCCAAGCCTGTGCTATCGATTAGTCAGCATAAAGGCAGCACCTACATGACGTTTGAATGAGACGATAAGCCTAGCCGGATTTGTGTGAACAAGTAAGCGCACTCAAGTCCGGCTGAAGAATCTGCCAATAATTCTCTATGCTTTTTGTATGTTGCTAGGTAAATTTTGGCAAAAATCTGAACGCCCTCTTCAGTGATTTAACGCCCGCGATTTCCCCCCGTACCCCCCACAAGAACCAGCCATTAGACAGCCCTCCCGTCCTCTTTCTCTCACCGTCCGAGCGCCTGTCTGTCCCTCTCCTTGTCCCTGCCCCAAGCCATCCTATTGCCTCCTGCTGTGTCTCTCTGCCTGCCTCTTCGTCCCATTGAGGTATACCCTAATGAACTTCTTTCACACGGGGCTATTGACTGTCTCATTTATGTTTCATAATCTAAGTCCCATCAGGCTAAGACCTTAATGTGACAGCGTGACACCGACAAGGACTCACGTTGAAGCAATAGGAAGAAGATGAAGGAGATTTCCGCATGAATGACTTGGTTATCAGGCTTCGCCGATTCAAGGACAGGAAGTCACTGGATAGAGTCGCCCCAAGGATGCTTGATAAGGCTGCGGCTACGGGCCTCCAAGAAGAACTGAAGGTCATCGCTGCGATTGACCACCGGCAAGCAGAGATAGCAGCTGGAAAGCATTACGACGCGGGGAAAGTCCCTATAACAGCTTGGGCATTGGTGGATTGAGTAGGAGAGAGTGATGGGACAGGTTATCGGTTATGCACGTGTGTCTTCTGTCGGTCAATCGCTGGATGTTCAACTGGATAAGCTGACAAAGGCCGGTTGTGAGCGTGTGTACCAAGAGAAGGTATCAGGGACCAGCACAGATGGCCGTGAGCAACTAGCCGAACTCCTGCGGTATGTCCGAGAGGGGGACGATGTGGTGATCACCAAGCTGGACCGTCTGGGCCGTTCTCTCGCTGACCTGCTGGACATTACGGAACAACTGGAAGCCAAGGGTGTGACCCTGCGTGTACTGGACCAGAACCTAGAGACGACGACAGCCCAAGGTAAGCTGATGTTCACCATGCTGGGCGCCTTTGCTGAGTTCGAGACGGCTCTACGCAAGGAGCGTCAGATGGAAGGGATTGCCAAGGCCAAGGCTGCGGGGAAGTACACCGGCAGGCCCAAGAGTATCGACGAGGATGCAATCAAGGCGACCCTGCTGGAAGGCGGTAAGTCCCTGCGGGAAATCGCTACGCTTCATGGAGTCAGCCGAGCGACTGTCCATCGTCTATCAACAAGGATGCGAGAGAATGGAGAGCTGAGTTGATCGAGTGTGCCTATCGGCTGAGCCTGGAACCATCGAAAGGACCGATCACTGGGTCTGTCCCAAAGAACATTAGATAAAGCTAATTTACCCTGACCAATAGAAAGAACTGATCGAGTGACCCACTTTGATCGAATCTTTCAATCGACCCCCGAGGCTGTTCACCGCGACACCTTGGGGATTTATCGTTTGGAGACGCTGGGGCCGACTCTGGGCTTGTTCGTCTGAGTGCCCCTGTTTGTTGTCCCGAGGTCAATCCCGAGACCAGCATTCCCGACGACCATCCCGACGATAACCAACGGAATACATACCGATTACATCTGGCATACAATCAGCAGTTAAAATCTCTGATACACCCAAAGCCAATAGAACATTATCTCGCAAAGACACCATCTTTTAGCAGACAATAAACCCTGACCATTGAATGAAATGAAAGACCGGTCCCCTCTCTCTCCTTCCCTCCGCCCGTCCCTAAGACTATCTATAAGACATCTATTAGATACCCTAGATACTATCTCTCTATACTCTACTTACTATAGGTATCTTTAAGACTACCCAAGGTCTACCCAACGACTCCTTCAGGATGGCCTACGGGCTGTCCTGTTGTCGCTTCCCCAAGACATCCCACTGACCATCCCCAGGACAACCGAGTGATAACTTCAGGACAGATAGCTAGTAAGGATCATCAAGTGAGAGTATCCGTTGGTTGAACATAGCGAGTTCCTTATGAGACTCAAAGGGATGACCTTATGCAAAATGTCCCAAGGGCAAATTGCATAACCCAGCGATGGACCTTGTGACTACTCCAAAAATGCCCCGAGGGCAAAAATGGAGTACCCAGCGACGGACCCGAGGGCTGGTCGAAAATGGCCCGAGGGCAAATCCGACCACCTCCCAGCGACTGGCCTTGGGCCTACTCCAAAAATCCCAATCTGGGAGAAATGGAACACCCAGCGACTGACCTTGGGACTGGTAAATAATGGGGATTCCCCAAAACTTACCACCCAGCGTCTGACCTTGGGACTTCCCAAAAATGCCCTTGAGGCAAATCTGGGAACACCCTGCGACTGACCTTGGGACTGGAGAAAAATGGCCTAGGGGCAAAAATCTCCACCTAGCGACTGACCTTGGGACTGTCCAAAAATGGCCCGAGGGCAAATCTGGACACCTCCCAGCGACTGGCCTTGGGACTGTCCGAAAATGGTCCCAGCCCAAATCCGGACACCTCCCCAGCGATGGACCTTAGGACTGTCCGAAAATGCCCCGAGGGCAAATCCGGACACCTCCCAGCGTCTCCCTCCACTCTCCCCTTTATCGCCTATCAACATTGTCCATCCAAGCAAGGGAAGGAGAGGGAGTTATCTATAGGTAATCTGTAGGTACTTATCCTGTGGCCCCTGTGCACAGGGAAATCCGGAAGGGGGTCTCAAAATCCCAATCTGGGGAAATGTGACCCCCGAGGTCTGTCCGGAGGGGTAGCCAAAAGACAAATTCTCTTTTGGACACCCCCGAGGTCTGTCTTGGTGAGTGACGAAAATGCCCTTGGGCAAATCCGTCAGTAGCCCGAGGTCCGTCCTTGCAATACGCCGAAAATGTCCCTTGAGGCAAATCCGGCGTATTCCCGAGGCCCATCCTTGCGATACTCCAAAAATCGGGAATCCCGAAAAATGGACACCCCCGAGGTCCATCTGGAGGGGTAGCCAAATGCTGGTACGACATTTAGCAACCCCCGAGGTTCGTCTGGAGGCTGTGCGAAAAGAGAGTTTGTCTTTTAGCACCACCCCGAGGTCTGTCTTGGTGAGTGGCGAAAATGCCCTTGAGGCAAATCCGCCAGTAGCCCGAGGTCCATCCTTGCGTTTCCGGAAATGCCCTTGCGGCAAAAAAGGAAAATGTGACCCCCGAGGTCCATCCTTCAGGTTCCGGAAAATCGGGAATCCCGAAAAACCGGAAGAGGTCCCGAGGATGACCGCAAAACGGCATGACACCTTTGGCGGTGCCCGAGGACAACCTGAAGCCGTACTGTAAAAACCCTGAATCAGGGAAATTACAGCATCCCGAGCGACTGACCCGAGGACGACCTGAAGCCACCTTGGCAAAAATCCTGAATCAGGAAAATGCCGCACCCCCGAGGTCTCCACCTCCACCGTCCCGATGGCATCCACTGAAGACCGCTCCGAAACCCGCGAGGACTCCCCACTTAGAAAAATGCCCTTGGGACAAATTTCTAAGTCAGACCTGAGGACGACCTGAAGACGCACTGGGTATAAATCCCAATCTGGGGAAAATACCCACCCCCCCCCCCCCGAAGTCAGTCCCTCTGTTGTCCCGAGGATGGCCCTGCGTCTGCCTTACCGAACTAGCGGAATCCGCCACACCGCTCACCCCTGCGTCCACTTACCGAAAATGCGGAATCCGTAAAATCGGTAGTCCCCTGCGTCCCCTTACCGAAAATGCCCCGAGGGCAAATCCGGTAGCCCCATGCGACCCTGAGCGAAAATCGGGAATCCCGAAATCCGCTCACCCCTGCGTCTGCCTGCGCGGAAATGGTCTCGCCCCAAATCTGCGCATCCTCCCCTGCGTCTGTCTGCGGAAAAATGCCCTGAAGACAAATTTCCTCACCCATGCGTCTACCTTCGCAAAAATGTTAGCGTAACAAATCTGCGCACCTCCCCTTTCTCCCTGCCCATAGCGATACACCTATCAACTCACAAGGAGCCGCTATGACTGCAATCTCTATCACCACCGTACATCCTGAAGTCGTTAAGGAACGCCTGCGGGTGATCTCCCACCTTACTACCACTGAGCCGGAGAAGTACCTGAAGAACCGCTGGGAGCTGAATCGTGAAGCTGTCAGGGGGTTTATGGGTCTGACACCTGCCGAGGTCGAGGCCAAGCGTAACGCTGTGTAAAAAGCCTGAATCAGGAGAATTACACACCCAGCGCCAGACCCGAGGACATTCTGAAGCTCTGAGTAAAATTGCGGATTCCGCCAAATTACACACCCCAAGACAGGCCCGAGGACGCCCTGAAGCTCTGTGTAAATCCGCCAGACTGGCAAAACTACACACCCAGCGTCAGACCCTAGGACGTCCTTGCGCACTTAGTAAAAATGCTACAGCAACAAAATTACTAACCCAGCGTCCCCCTACAAAAAATCCTGAATCAGGAGAATTTGTACCCTCCCGAAAAGAGAGTTTGTCTTTTGGGGACCCCCTGTCTCCCGCCTTCCCAAAACTGGGGATTCCCCAAAATTGGGAACCCAGCGTCCCTCTGCCCGAAAATCCGGAATCCGGAAAATCGGGCACCCTCTCGAATCCCCCTGTCCGGAAATGCGGAATCCGCAGAATCGGACACCCTCTCGCCTCCCTCCGGATTTCCCTGACCTAAGAACGTATGAGGACGCGCAGAAGTGCGCACGTAACTCAAGGACCAGCCTGTGGGGAAACCTGCGGGCTCCCTTTTTCTACGTCCTGACTCCCTTTCCCTTTTTCTCTTTGGCCGAAGGGCCATCCACCTATCAACAAGGAAAAACAACTATGTCTGCTTACGGCACTTTCCCGACTTTTCAAAACGTAACCCATGTAGGTCAGAACAACGGTCAAGGCGATACCCGAGCCCTCTTTATGAAGCTGTTCGCTGGTGAAGTCCTGACGATGTTCCGCAATCAGTGCGTCTCCTTGGGCACCACCCGAGTGATGACCCTGAAGGGCGGCAAGGCATTCGATTTCCCTGTACTTGGCATGAGCCACAATGCGAAGTACCACAAGCCCGGCGAGCTGATTCAAGCTGGCGGCATCAAGAACGTCCTGCGCACTGTCACCGTGGATGACGTCGCTGTGGCTGCTGTGTTCGTGGCAGAACAAGACGAAGACCTGAGCACCTTTGAGGTTCGCTCTCACTATGCCCGTGAGCTGGCCTATGAGCTGTCGAACATGATCGACAAGAACGTCTTCCGGACCATCGCCAAGGCTGCCTTCATTACCAACAAAGAGCTGGCTATTGCTCAATTCGGTGAGAACGGCGTACTGGATGACGAGACCTTCACCGAGAACATTACCCTGCGAGCAACCGATGCGGCAGGCCGTCCGATGACCCGTGGTCAGCAAATCGTGGACGCCATCTACCGTGCCCGCACCGAGTTCCGCAAGGCGAGCGTCCCAGGCATCCCTGTGTGTGTCCTGAAGCCGGACGACTTCGAGGCCCTGACCAATGCGGCTGCTGGTATCGGCAACATGGCATGGCTGGATAAGCGTTTCTTGGGCCAGACTGGCGAGGACAAGTCCAACGGTAACGCTGACACTGGCCTTCGTGTCGCCGGTATGAAGATCTACGAGTCCAACAACCTGCCGGACCAAGACGAAAGCGAGGGGCTGATCGGCTCACCGGAACCCCTGAGCGTGGAAGACGGTGGCTCTGGCCGTACCGCTGCGTACCGTGGGAACTTCTCCAAGCTGCTTGGCTTGGTCTACACGAAGGACTGCGCGGCTACCGTGAAGGTACGCGACATTGTGACCCAGTGGGTCCCTGAGCCTCTGCGTGTCGGTAACACCGCGCTGGCTAAGATGTTCGTCGGTCACAACATCCTGCGTCCGGCCTGTGCGGTCGCTCTGCTGGAAGCGTAACAGGGATTTCCCTGACCAAAGGATGAAGAGAGGTTTCCGGTCAGGGTCCTCTCGACATCTGATGGTTTGCATAGCTGATGGTCATTCGGTGCTTCCTTAGACCCCCATGCGTAGTTCCTGTGGTTAACACGGGGGCTGCCCTTGGGGGTTCTTCTTTGAATAACTTTGCTCTGACCTATTACTTCCCAACTACAAGGAGATTTTATGTCTACTCAAACTCAACACCCGAGCTTGCAACGCAAGAAACCCCAAGCCCGTACCACTGCAATCCTGTGGGAAGACGTTATCCCGAAGGCTGACGCTCTGACCCTCCATTTCTCCAAGCAAGCAGGCTTTGCCCTGACTCGCACCCAGATGCTCAACGCACTGATTAACCGTGAGTTCGACAAACTGCGCTCTCAAGGTGAACTGGCTGTGGAGGTGCAGTGATGGACTACCAGGCCACCGACTACGGCTTCAGCGTGGAGACCTGCGACCTGCCCTCCTACTCCAGCGGCGTGAACGACCAAGGGGAAGCCCTCTATGAACTCGATGGGATCGAAATGACCAAGGCACAGGCCGAGGACTTCAAGGACTACTTCTTCGACGACGAGGACGATCACTCGCTTTCCCAAGGCAACGACACCGAGTCCCTACCGGACACCATTCTTTCAGGCTTGAACGCTGTGAATGACGCGCTGGGAGGCGGTGGAGTCGCTGAGTTCTACGCTGACGAGCTGCTGGGTCTAGGCGAAAGCCGAATGGACTCTGTGGTCTCTTCTTCCGGTATGAGTCGGGAGGAAATCCAGTCCCATGCAACAGCGGTAATGATCGACATGGCCGCACAGGTAGGAATGCCCAGCGACTACCTGATGAACGAGCTTCAGAACGACATCAACCGCGTCCGCTCGTTTAACTCCCAGTCTGGCTTGAAGCTGCTGCGAGAGGCTATCGCTGACGGTATCGCTGGGGAATACGACTCCGCGATGACCAAATGGGATCGCCTGCGTCGCGCCCTGCAATCCGTCAAATAACCCACTTTCTCTAACCCCTAGTTACCCCATACCACAACCATCCGGAAAGCCTCTGCGGCCTTCTGGAGGGGCCACTGTGCCCGTCTCAACACACACATAAGGAAACCGACATGAACAAAATCACCATTGCTGACCTGTCCGAAGAACTGCTGGACGTAATCAACGGCCAACGCGCTGTTATCAACAAACTGGCTGAACTGGCTGGCCTGTCTTCTGGTCAAGTCCGAGTGCTCCAAATGGAAGCCTCCCAGCGTCACCAACGGGCCAAGGCTGCTGAAGCAAAAGCCAAGGCCAACCGTGAAGCCTACGAAGAGGATCACCAACAGATGGCCGCTTGGGTCTACGCCACCCGCTTCGACTTCAACAATGCGAAAGAGTGGGGCAAAGCAGCGGCGACTGAATGGCTGGTTATCTGCGAACGCAACGGCTCCGAGCATGGCCGCGATCACTCCTTTAAGTACCACGAGCCGACCCAAGACGAACTGCTGGAAGCCCTGAAGGATCTGGAGGGCTGGAGCCGTGCGACTGAAGAACACAACAAGGACCGCCGCGAACATGCCCAGCGGACCCTTCCGAAGGTCAAGGCCAAGCTGGCCGCCCTGCTGACCGCTTAATGCAACCCACGGGGGAGGCCCAGCGTCTCCCCTGCTCTACCCAAGGAACCTATCAACATGACCGCTAATGAAACCTTTCTTGTCCATCCCAGCGACTTCGTGAAGCGCCTTCAAGCCTTCGCCACTCTGGCCCTTGGTCGCCGTCCGTCTACTGGTCAGGTGCAGAACGCAATCAACCGATACGTCATGCAATCCCACGGGACAGACCGAGAGTCGATGCTTGCGCTTGTCCGTGAGCTGTTCCCGACAGCCGAACAGGAGGCCGCCGGATGATCACCATTGAGGACTGGAGCCACATACGCAAAGCCAAGATCCGCCATGCCCTCTTTTGCGTGGCCTATCGGAGGCTCCAAGGAGACTGCTTGGAGAAAGCCTGCCGGACTACGGCAAAACGTCTGAAGCGCGATTATGGCCGCCTGCGTCTTCTCGCAAGGCACTTCATCAAGACCACCGGAGACAACACCAAATGACCCAACCGTACACCTACACACTCGCCACTGATGGCGCTTGCAACACCAACCACACCAAAGCGTCAGTCCGTGTGGCTGGCTGGGGCTTCCTTGCCGTCCGTAGCGATGGCCGCAAAGTTGAACGCTGCGGCTACTGCGTGGGCGCTGGGGAGTCCAACCAGACCGGAGAACTGGAAGCAGTCATTCAAGGGCTGTCACTCCTTAAACCTGACTCTGTGGTCGAGGTCCTGACGGACTCCGCCTATGTGATCAATGGGGCGACCCAGTGGTTAGCCGGATGGAAGGCGAAGGGATGGAAGAAGGCAGACAACAAGCCAGTCCAGAACAAGGACCGCTGGGAACAGCTGGATGACCTACTGAGCACCCGCCAAGTGACCTTCAAGAAAGTGAAGGGACACAGCGGCCACCCGATGAACGAACGAGCGGATCAACTGGCTGTGGCCGGAATGAATCGCTACGGGCAGTGAAAAGCCGAGTGAACAAGTCAACTACTGGTGAGCCTACGTGAAATCCTGAAGAGTCACAGGTAGATTGTCCCCGAGATCTCACGTAGGAGTAATCGGTTATTAGTCTTCTGGAGCAAATGCTGAATCGTCTTCACCGTCGAAAGCCCAGAGTGAAACCCTTAGTGAGTCACCGACTTTCCAGCCTTGTGCTTCCAGAATCTCAGGACTTACGCCTTCAGGGACGTATGCGTAGTAACTGTTAGGCGTTTCGCCGCTACTGCCTTCATCTAGCTCCCACACGATCCCTGCTTGCTCAAGCTCTTCATACTCTTCTTGAGTGAGTTCAAGTTCATCCCAAACCATGCTGATTGCCCTCTGCGTTAAAAGGAATAAAGAGCCTAACACGGTCTCGATTGACTGTCCCGTCAACACCTTTAGTCGATTCTCCCTGACCTAAGCAACAGACCTTCCTCTGGTCACTTTCAATCAATCACTGCGTCTTTATGTCGTGCTTCTTCTGCTGCTCCAGCTTGCCTATGGGTAAGCAGTGGGGGCCTGCTGGAGAGAGGACGGCATGAGAGGCACAACATAAGGAACCCATTCAATGAAACAAGTCGAATCAATCTCCCTGCGCTTCATGGGCAACACAGTGACCGTCAACCAGAAGGACGGCCTGTTCTGTCTCAACGACCTGCACCGTGCGTACACTGGTGGTATGAGCCGTAAACAGAAGCCGCACGACTGGTGCAAAGGGATTCTTAATGGCGAGAAAAGTCGCCATTACAATTTGACCACCTTCAAGGGCAAGCACGGCGGCACCTATGCGAATGAGCAAGGGGTCTATGCCTACGCTTCATGGCTAGACGATGATTTCCACAACGCTGTCCTCCAGACCTTCTCCTCTGCTGCCCGTGGTGATGCTGAAGGGGCTGTGAAGATCGCTCAATCCTCTGTCACTCTGACATGGCGTGAAACCCTTCGTGAAGGCAATAAGGCTTTCTGTCACGCTATCTACACTGCACAAAAAGAAGGGAACGTGAAAGGCAACCTGAACCACGTCATGGCTAACATACAGTCTCTTGTCTGCAAGGCAGTGACTGGTCTGGACGGTACGGCATTCAAGAACCGCTATGGTATGTCCGCGCGTGACTTCTTGGTGTATCAAGATGATGGCAAGCGGCTTGGAGTTATGGCCCGCATTGAAGGCAAGGTGGAAGCGCTGCTGGACGCGGGGATGGACTACATGATGATCAAAGCAGCCCTTGCTAAAGATGTTATGAAGGCAATCGAAAGCTGGAGGTATGATGGTTTTACTGCAAGCAATGGATGATGAGTGGGCAATGCAAGCGATGAGTGTTAATCAGCATGATTAACTCATTCTCGATGAGTGAACCGCGAAGATGATTACTCCATTGGATTTTGTCACTCAAGCTATTCATGAAAAAAAGGGAACCTTGCGGTTCCCTCTTCATCATTACTTGCCGCCGATCTTAAACCGGAAACATTCTGCCGTCTTAGGGTATACATACTCACCACTGCGCCAATGCTTGAAGCGCTTGCAGTAGACGTAGCCATCTTCTACGTAAGGGTATGTTTTATCGCTCATTGTAGCATTCCTCATGTCCAGAACTACTCATAGAACACCACAAGCAAAGCTGATGGTTTCTACATTGGCACACAGGGTTAGTTGCGACTTTGTCGAACTTAAACCTGTTTTTTAAAGCACCTGCGTTCAGCATCTTTGCCTCCCATAATGCAGGTGAACCAATTGAGTAGGATTGATTTCCAGGCGTTGACGGCATACTATCCAAGTTGCGGTTAACTAGGGGTTGTAGCCTTCCAGCACGCCAATGCTGGTCAATCTGGTTCAATCCGACCCTCCTCAGAAGGCATCCTAACGGGTGCCTTTTGTCTTACCAGAGCACCTCGTCTTCTTCTGAATCAACGAGATCCAGCTGAAACGTCAGGCAACCCTCTTTGAACTCAATCATGTCATCTTTATGCAAGTATTTGACTCGGCTTAGTTTTTTGTCTGTTCCTTTGCTCTCTTGAGCTAAGAAATCAGGTAAACCAGCACGAAATGAAAGCCGAATAACTGCTGGCGATGTATCACTTTTCTTTGTTTGTTGGCTCAGCGTGACACTGCCAGGCTTATCTGATTTCATGATCCGACAAACGGTATTGCCGTTAGCAAAAAGAAGCTGGACTTTGTCCTGATACTGGAAGCCACACCGCTCCATCGCTTCATGACTGATCCTAAAAAGCAGCTCATTTTTTTTGGTCTTGAAGCTGTGGGTTATGCTGACAAGCTCTGATGATGATTTGCCTGCCGCTGTCACAGCTTTAAAATTGAGATTGTCAAACATTAAAGTCCCCTCCAAAGAGTTCATGCGGACCAGTTTACTCCTCTCTCATTCACCGATCAACGATCTTCATCGATCCTCATTCAATAAATCATTATTGATTTGGCCTACTTGCATTATAGGGCTTCAGCCTTTGTCGCCGGATTTAAATTTATTGGCGCTACATTGCGCCACATTGCGCCACATTGCGCTATCAGTTGCACTCTCAGTGCTACGATAATTGACTGCCAGCTCCTCACCCACGCACTCTCTGTCCCTCACCGATAGATTCTAAGTTTCTCAACAGCACACTCTCAGTGTCCCACCGGTAGATTCTAAGCTCCTCGCCAGCGCACTCTCAGTGCCCCACTGGTAGATTCTAAGCTCCTCGCCAGCGCACTCTCAGTGCCTCACCTATAATTAAGTCTCATACATCTCACCGCCCATGTTCACTATTCCATAGCTCGGCGAAGATGTGCTGCCCTGTAACTGACACAATGGGCCACTGTAACAGTGCGAGTGCTCTCTTGGTGTTATTGGGTAACTACCATCCACAAGATAAGGAAACACAAAACGCTCCGCTCAACGAATAAGCCCCCTTGGCGGACTTCAGGACTACCTGATGTTCACCGAGGGGGCTTTTTGTTTGCGATGATTATTTGTTGAACAACTTGAGAAACTGGGACATGTAGTCGGACGCAAGCATGGTCTCCACGGCTTCAAGCTGGCGTGAATAGTCATGGCCGGATGAATAGAGACCATAAGACATGGTTAGCCCTTTGGTCCCGTGCCCAACTATCGGAGCTGTAACGTCTTCTGGAATGCCTGCACGTTGGTACGCGGTAATAGCCATGCCACGCAAGCTGTGGAAGCCCTTGGTGCGATCTCTGACGCCTGTGGCAGCCTCTTTCAGCTTGCCAAACTTGCTGGACCATCCGTGGGGGTTCTTCGACTTAGGGACAGGCCACACGTTACCGACAACGCATTGCCTGAGTTCTTCCCAGAGACCGAGCGGAAGAGGGAAGGCACGAATGGAGTTTGCTGTCTTGCCAGCCTTGATACGCACCAGCGGAACACCTTGGCTAACCTCAAAGGAATCAGCCTGAAGACCAATAATTTCGCTTAGGCGGCAACCAGTGATAAGTCCAAACTTCGTCAACATGCGAAGATCATGCGGTGCCTTCTCAACGATTTGGGCCATCTCTTCAAGCGTGAAAGGGACGTATGACTGGGAGTCGCCTGTGCTCTTGATTCCTGCGCTCTTGAATGGGTTATCCCCTTCCACGCTCCGAGTGAGATAGCAGTTTTCCCACACAAGGGACAAAGCCGACAAGTAACCAACCCGTGTGCTATCGCTCTTGCTACCAGCCAGGGAATCTAGCCACAAAGTCACGTCCCTCCGCTCCACATCCTTCAGCAGAACCGCTGGACGACCAAGGAAGGATGAAAGGCTTTCTGCTGCGTGTTTGGCGCGACTCAACGTTGCCGGAGCTGCGGCTTTAAGACCCTTAACGGCCTTGGCCTTCTCACTCTCGATGAATGCCTTGGAGGCTTCCTGTAGAGTGATGGCGTACTTATCGCCCACCTCTAGCTCCCCGTGGAGGGCAAGCCTTATGGCGTCCGCCAGTTCTTCATCCCCACGCGCAATTGCTGCCTCGACGTCATAAGCGTGGTATAGCCCTTCAGGTTCAACGACAACCTCTTGTCCATCTGGCAGCATGACAACCTCAATGCGCTGCTCTGCTTCCCTGACGGCTTGTTGAATCTCTTCGATGTAAGCGTTAAATCGCAGACGCTTGGGGGCTTCTTCAGCCTGTGCCACCAACCGGTCAAAGTTGGCAATGATGAGGTCACGCTTCCTCTGGGCTTCTTTGAGGTCGCCTGTTTGTAACGTCTTTGTGTAGAGCCTCCGACCGCCAAACATCGGCAATCCACGGATAGCCTTGGGGACATTCCACACCAAGTACCAGCCATTTGCCTTCTGCTGTAAGGCCCAAGTCTCACGCCTTCTCATACACACCTCACTTATGCTAGTCTTACCACAAAAGTTACCGCCAATGTTTCCATCTTTGTGCTGTAAGTTGTTGATTAGCTATAAATTCAATGCGTTACGCATGGAGTCAAAAGATAATGAACTTCATGGTAATGACTCGGGTGACCTTGATTTAAGGGCGCGAATTATATCAGAACTTTGTGGCCAGCGCCTACTGGATGAGCGTTTGCTCACATTACCCCACGCAGTGTTTGCCGTGCAGCGCCAATCTTGCGTATATTCCCGACCCTGCGCCTCGCCAGATTTTTGACAACAGACTGATCCGATGAAGACCTATATCTACTACCCCGGCATGGAGGTACGTGACGAGCTCTGGCTCAAATTTGCCCTGCTCTATCTGGAGCGGCTCGCCTTCGTCTTCACCGTCAGCGAAAAGAGCGGTCTCACCGCCCTGCTCGATACCCTTCAACAGCAGACCGATCTGCTGGCCGAGCGGCCCGATGCCGCCTTCTTTGCCGCCATTACCCCGCAACTGGAGAACCAGATAAGCGGCCTGGTGGCCCCCGATTTCGTCCGCCACAAGGTGTTTGGCAACAAGGAGCTGATTGGTCGCTGGCGTCAGGAGGCCAACCACGACTGCTTCTGCCCGGATCAGGCGGGGCTGGAGCGGCTGCACGGCTTTTGCCTGACTCACGGCTTTGCGACCCGGGATGAAGGGGGGATCAGAATGGCGCGGCGCTTTGCCAACCTGCTCTCCATGCGTCTCGCCCGTGAGTGGGCACTCGCCAATGACGGGGCGCTTATTACCGATCACGACTATCTCGACCGCCTGCTCCATCTGCTCGAATCCCGCTACCACAATCGCGGTGGTCAGGATTGCTTCCACCTCGAGATCCCGTTGCAAGTGCCCACTCACCTGGCCGACATTCCGTTTGCAGAGCTGATTGCCCTGCGCGGGCGCAGCGGCTTTCGCCAACAGCTGGCCGAATTTCATCTGGCCATCGACAACCTGCTCGCCATGCTGGGTAGCGGCTATGCCGACCCGGCGGCCCTGACCCGCCTTGAGCAGGCTCAGCAAGGGCTCAATCAACTGCTCGGGCCCGAGACCCTCAGCATGCCACTCACCACCCTGGTCAGCACCAGCCTGCCCGCCGTAGCCATGCTCCACCAGTTAAAGGCGAGCCACCCCGAAAGCAACCTCATCTTCCATCCCATCAAGAAGAGCCACTTTCACCAGCGCAAGAGCCAGCACTTCTTCACCCGGCTCGGCCATCTGCGCCAACCGGGCTGAATGGGCGGAATGAAAAAGGGGTTGGCATTTGCCAACCCCTCTCGTTATCTGCGGCCTACCAATCATCACCACGATGATTGGCCCGCTCTTGCGCCTTCCTGCGCGCCTCCATCGCCCTGTCACGGCGGATATTGGAAGGGGTACAGGCAAACTGTTTCTGATAGCAACGCGCAAAACTCTCGGAAGCTGGTTCGAAAGGTGAATAGAACCCGGTACGTTCAGGAGAAACATGGTGATCACCATGATTGGTTGTGGCACAACCCGAACTCATCAGCACCAGCAAGGGACACAGAACACGCAGCAAAAGAGAACTCCCGATTGGATTTGAATGAACTCGTAATTATTCATAAATTAATTCATCCAATCAAATATTGATGCATTTCAAATAGTTAATTACATTCACCTCAATGGCTGTCGGCAAAACGATCAACGGGTGATGG
The DNA here is from genome assembly GCF_051919165.1 of Aeromonas sp. 96A. Classification (NCBI taxonomy): domain Bacteria; kingdom Pseudomonadati; phylum Pseudomonadota; class Gammaproteobacteria; order Aeromonadales; family Aeromonadaceae; genus Aeromonas; species Aeromonas sp. 96A. The sequence goes on from NZ_JBQBFE010000001.1 coordinate 1,056,673, forward strand.
TGCCGGCATCACTGTCAGGATGCACCACGCGAAACTCGATACGATCGCTGTTGCCCGCTTCATCCACCACCACCAGCTGATAACGACCCGCCACACTCAGCACCTGATCCCCGTCCCAGCGCAGTCGCTGGCCGTTGAGAAACCAGGCCGACTTGCCGACACCGCCCAGCACCTTGGGCTGCAACCGATAGCGCTGGCTGCGGATAAGGTTGCCCTCCCCCAGCGCCACGATGCGAATGGGGGCCTGCAGCTCGGCGCTCTGCCCCTCCCCTGCACAACTGCTGGCGAGCAGCGACTGCCGCCGCTCGCTGGGGGACCGCCAAGGCTCCAACGACAACGGCCAGAGTGCCCGAAAACCGGATTGTGCCGCATCGGGGCAACGGGTCAGCGTCGGCTTGCCTTCGGCAGTGAGTGCAACTTGCCGCAGCGGCGAGGGCCAGTCCATGGGATCCGGCAAGGTGGGAGGATCGCGCCCTTCCAGCAACCAGGCGCTCTGGCGCTGCAAACAGGCTTCAGGCAGGGTCGCGTTCGCCTTGCGCCCCAGCGGCCAGCAAATCTCGGCCTCGCTCACCGTGTTGGGCTGTGCCGGCAGAGGGCTGTTGTCAGCCAGTCGCGAGTAGACCGAAAGCAGCAGCGGCACCGCCGCGCTCTGGCCGTAAAAACCGGGCATAGGGGTACCGTCGGGGCGCCCCAGCCAGACGCCGATGGTCCAGCGACCGGAGACCCCCATCGCCCAGCTGTCGCGATAGCCATAGCTGGTACCGGTCTTCCAGGCCAGCCTGTTGACCCGGCCGGTCGCCTCGCTGGCAAAGGGTTGGTCCGCCCGTCCCTGCGCGCTCAATATCTGCCAGATGATCCAGGCCGCTCCCGGGCTCAGCAAGGGGCGTGACACCGCCTGCTGCCCCGCCAGCCAGACCGGCATTGCCACCTGCCCCTGCCGGGTCAGTGCGCTGTAGAGGGCCACCAGCTGCTCGAGTCGAATGCCCGCCGCCCCCAGCGCAATGGCCGGATTGGGTTTGTCGGAGAGCGCCAGCCGCACCCCAGCGTTGTCGAGGCGGCTGACCAGCTTGTCGGGCCCGAGCGCCTCCAGCACCTGCACCGCCGGCACGTTGAGGGATTGCTGCAGTGCCTGAGCGAGGGTCACCGGCCCCTGAAAGGCGCCGGAAAAGTTGGCGGGGCGATAGTCAGATCCCAGCCTCGGCGCATCGGAGAGCAGGGAGGCCGAGTGCACCAACCCTTCATCCATCGCCAGACCGTAGATAAAGGGCTTGAGGGTGGAGCCGGGAGAGCGGATTGCCTGCACCATGTCGAGATAACCGTGGCGGCGCAAATTGCCATACTCGGCGCTACCCACATAAGCGCGCACAGCCATGGTTTTGTTATCTACCAAGAGCAACGCCGCTGAGGTCTGCTCGGGGAAACGGCGGATATAGCTTGCCACCCGCCCCTCCAGCCAGCGCTGCAGATCGCCGTCGATGGTGGTGTGCACCAGCGCCCCGGCCTGATGGTCGGCGGCGAGACGGGCAAAGAGCGGCGCCTCCATCGGCGTGAAGTGACCGCGGGCCAGCACCGGCTCGATACGTCCCTCCAACCACACCTGCTCCGGCCAGACGCCCTGTGCCACCAGCCGCTGCATCACCTTGTCACGGGCGGCGCGGGCCCGCTCGGGATGCCGGTCCGGCCGGTTGCGACTGGGGGCCTGCGGCAGCACCGCCAACAACGCAGCCTCGGCATAAGTCAGCTTGACCGCGCTCTTGCCGAGATAGGCAAAACTTGCCGCCTGCACCCCCTCCAGGTTGCCGCCAAAGGGCGCCCGGTTGAGGTAGACGGTGAGCAGGGTGCGCTTGTCGTAGTGCCACTCCAGTTGCAGCGCACGGGCCATCTGGCGCAGCTTGCCGGGCACGCTCCTGTGGTAGGGCTCGATAAGGCGGGCCACCTGCATGGTGAGGGTCGAGCCCCCCGACACTGCGCGCCCGTAACGCAGCCATTGCCAGATCCCGCGCACCATGGCCACCGGATTGACTCCGGGATGACGCCAGAAGTAGCGATCCTCGTAACCCAGCAACGCCTCGATATAGCGGGGGGAGACCTGCTCCAGGGTCACGGGGTAGCGCCATACACCGCTGGTATCGGCAAAGGCGCGCAGCGGCCGCCCCTTCATGTCGAGCACCACCCGCGCGTAGGCAGGGTCGAGCGGTGGCGGCGGGAAAATGCGATCCAGCGCCAGTAGCGACAGGCATAGGGTGATGACCCCCAATACCGAGACACGTAGCCAGCGTGGCAGACGGCCAAGCCAGCGCCAGCCAGCGCGGCCACTGCGACCTAATTTCAGCCAGCCACGCTGCCAAAAAGTGAGCGGGCGAACCCGCTCAAGGGAGGGAATGTTACTCAGAGATGATCACCTCATGGATATCCTCACCCACGGCACGCAGCTCGGGGCGGTACATATCCTCCACCTGGGTCGGCGGCACCTGATAGCGACCCGGCGTCACCGCCCGCATCAGGTAGACCAGTTGCTGGTTGCTCCCCTCGCTCAGATCCAGCGCTGCCGTGTAGCGGTCATCGCGAAACTCCTGATGCTTGAGATAATCGTTCCACTCGCTCTGCCACGCCGGTTTCCCCTCAATGGAGAGCTCTTCCAGCTTGATGCTGTTGCCAAGGGCCGGGTTCTCCAGCTCGAAGCCGGCGGGCTCCATCTCCACCAGCAGGGCATCGGGCACCGCCGATTCACTGCTGACATTGAGCCGCACCACCACCAGATCGCCCACCTTCACCTTGGCGGGATCGAACGGTTGACCATCGCTGTTGAACCAGCTGCGGGTCACGCTTATCCCCTGACTCAAACGGGCAGGAGCCTGTTCGGGGTAACCGATCAGGGTGCGCTGCACATAGAGGGATCCCTTGCCCTCGTTGGTGACGGTGCTCGCGGCCAGTGCCTCGGGGGCACTCTGCTGCAGCGGAGCCGAACCGCTCAGGGATCCACTGCCAAGAGAGGAAGTTACCCTGGCCTGCCAGTCGACGGCCGAGTCGAAACGGGCCAGTCGCAACAGAGCGAGCCGCTCCTGAGTGCTGAGCCACTGACGATGGGCCAGGGTATCGGCTACCTTGGCGCTGAGATCAGGCCAGCGCTCCGCAGCCAGCTTGTGCTGACGAAGCAAGGAGAGCTCAAGGGCCTGATCGCGCAGCGGTGAGCCGTAATCACCCAGATAGTCATCCCCGCGCTCGGTCGCCAATGCCCGGCTGAGGGCCTTGGCGGCGTTCTGCTCATCCCCCATGGCCGAGAGCGCCAGCGAGAGGTGCAAGAGCGGCAAGCCGGAGCGGGCGTGATCGGCCTGCTGCTCCCAGATAAGGCGCAAGGTAGCGAGCGGCGCCTTGCCCACCCGGGCCAGCACATAGGCGCTGTAAGCCTGATAGGCAAGACGGCTGTGCTCGGGGGCACTGCTCCAGCGCTCGCCATACTGGCTGTCGGTGAGATAGCTTTGCAGCCGGTTCAGCGCCTGATTGAGCATTGTCTCCGGCACTGCGTCACCCGCCTCCTTGCGCGCCAGCAGATAGTCAGCGGCATAGGCGGTGAGCCATTGCTCCTCGTCGGAGCGACCATCCCACAGACCAAAGCCGCCGCTGGGCAGTTGCAACCGCTGCAGCCGTTGTAGCAGGGCGCGTTGCACATCCGCCTCACTCGCCGCTTTCTTGCCCTCTGCGGGTTTGCTCCAGGCGGCCCGCTCATCGGTCGTGGTCAGCAAGTAAGGCCAGGCACGGGACAAGGTCTGCTCCAGACAGGCGTAGGGGTAGTTAGCCAGCGCCTGCCACTGGGCTGCCGGATCCCAGGGGGGAGTGCCGGAGAGGCTGAGCAGCCCCTGCAGGTTGGCACGGTCCAGCCCGGCCAGCTCAGCAGGCGCAAAGCTCATCTGCTGGCCGGGGGCCAGCATCTGATAACGCTGGCGAGTCTCGGCCGGCCAGGGGGATCGCAGCGGCAAATACCAGTCGCGGCTGATGGCAAAATCCTTGCCGCTGGCCGCCAACTGCAGGCTCGCCACGCCGCTCGCCCCGGTCACGGTGAGCGGCAGGGTCAGCCACTGCTCTTCGCCATTTTTAAGAGCCAGGGTGCCGGGCAGCTCGCCGTTTGCCTTGAGCCCACCGTTGAGGGTCCAGACAAGGGAGAGGGTCTGATCTTCGCCGCTCATGTTGCGCAACTGCACCAATGCCCGGGTCTCATCGCCTCTGGCGCCAAAGCGCGGCCAGCCGATCTCGGCCACCAAGGGCGCCACCACCTTGACGGCGCGCTCGGCCTCACCCACTTGCTGTTCGTTCCAGGCCAGCGCCATCAGCGCCAGTTCGCCGTTGAAGTTGGGCAAGTCGAGCGGGATCACCGCTTTACCCTGCTGGTCAAAACTCACCTCGCCGCTCCACAGTGCGGCTATCTCGACCCGGCTCTCCAGCGCGCCACCCTTTTTCAGCGGCGCCCGATCGCCCCCGTAGTTGAGGCGGGCCAGCTTGCCATCCTGCGGCGGGATCACCTGGCCGTAGTTGTCGAACAAATCTTGGGAGAAGCGCTTGCGACCAAAGAAGATCTCGAACGGATCGAGCGGCTGATAATCGCTGATATTGAGCACGCCCCGATCCACCGCCGCCAGTACCACACGGCCTTGGCTATTGGGGGTGGAGGTTGCGGTCACTTCCAGCCGGGTAAGCGGCACGGCTTTGTCCGGCGCGCTCAGGGTAAGCGGCAGACGGCGCGCTTCCCGATCCAGCGTGAGCGGCACCAGCCCGACCGAGCGCAGGCTCTGCCCCTGCTGCTTGCCAGCCGGTTTGGAGGCGCTGTCTGGCGCGGCGATCTGGGCCGAGATATGCAAGTCATGGCGCTGCCACTCGGGACTGACCGGGATCTCGAACTCGCCGCGGGCATCCTTGGCATCGCCAGCGACGCCCTTGAGCTCGATACGCTGCCACCAGCGCAGGCCGTCACCATCTTCCACCAGCAACAACCCCTTGCCGGGGCGCGGGGCCACCAGCGTCACTTTGGCCTTGTCGCCCGCCTGATAGGCGCGCTTGTCGAGGGTGATGGCAATCTTGTCAGGCCGCGCCTGCTCGCCACCGCCGCCCCAGGCGTAACTGCCGATCTCCACCCGCAGGCTCGATTGATGGCCCTGACTGTTCTCCACCACCAACCGATACCAGCCCGCCGCCAGTTGCAGCGTGAGCGGAGTCGGCCCCTTGCCGTCCAGCTGCAGGGTCTGCTCCTGCTCCAGATAGGGCTGGCTGTTGAACTCGTACTTCCACCCCTCGCCATCGGCGTAGTGCCAGTAGTAATCGCGGTACTCGTTGATAAGGCGCACTTTCACCGCTCCCGCCACCGGTTGGCCTTGCGCATCGAGGTTGAGGATCTGGAAGGGGAGCGGCTTGCCACCTTCTACCCGATCGGCCACGAAGTCGGCCTTGAGTGCCGGCCACTGGCTGCCCGCAGGCCAGCCATACTGGGTGCGGCTGCGATTGACGGCGCGGCCACCGGGCTCGGAGAGCGACACCCGATAGGTCACCTCCAGCGGCCCGAGACCGCGTACCCCATCGAGCTCATCAGCAAGCGAAAAAGTCCCCTGCCCCTGCTCATTGAGGGTGAGACTGAGGGGCTCGAGATCCTTGGCCTGCTCGGCGAGCAGTACGTCACCCAGCGTGAACTCCTGCCACTGGGTAAAGGGCATGGTGGCGCGGCTGATCTTCACCTCTGCCTTGGCCTTGGTGGCGCTCGCCGGTGCACCGTAGAGATAGTCCCCTTGCAACGGCAGGGTGAGGGAGGCGTCCAGATCCGTCACTTCACCATCCGGCCCCTTGCCAAGCTGCAGTTTGAGCCGCTCCGGCAGAAACTCCTCCACCAAAAAGGGCCACTCGAAACGGCTGCCAGCGGCGGTCTTGAGGTTGATGGTCCAGCGCCCGAGCGGCGCATCATCCGGCAAACGCAGACCGTAGTGGGCCGCGCCCAAATTGTCCGGCAGCAGCCGCTTTTGTTCGAGCAGCTGACCATCCGGCTGTTTCACCTCCAGCTCCACTGCCATACCGGGCAGCAGCTGGCCATCCTGCCCCTTGAGCAGGATCTCGCTGTCGAGCCGCTCGCCGGGGCGATAAAGGTCGCGCCCGCTAAAGAGATACAACTGCTGGGCCTGCCAGGGCTGGGTACCGAGATCGAAGGTGGAGAGATCGAGTGCAGCCCCATCGAGGCGCAGCACCGCCAGATGGTTGCCCTGTTCGGCCAGCAGCAAGCGAGCCCCCTGCACCTGATCAAAGCGGCGATGACCCTGTGGATCCGTGGTTTGCACCTGCAACCGGTTGCCCTTCTCATCGAGCAGGGAGAGCTGCACATCCTTGAGCGGGTCGGCGCTGGCCAGGGAGCTGACAAACACCTCCAGCTGATCGCGGTAACGGCGGGCACTGAGCCCCATGTCGCTCACCGCGAAATAGGTGGTCTCCTTGCGCCAGTCGTAGTTGCCAAGGGGCGACATCACCGCAAAATAGACGCCAGCCTCCGCCAGCTGCGGCTCTTTCACATTAATGAGGCGGGTCTCGCGCCGGTTGGCATCGAGCTCCAGCGCATAGCGGCCGCTGAACACCCGCTTGGCCCGCTTGGTGATCTGCTCAAGCTCCCAGTTACCCATGCCGGCACCGGGGCGATATTCCGCCAGAAAACGGGGCAGATACTCCGCATCGACCCGAAAGAAATCGATATTGACCTCGTCCACGTTGACCGCGCTGATGGGCAAGCGAAGTTCCTGACGCAGCGGCAATACCATGCCGCTCGCGGTAAAGGAGGCCCCCGCCTCCAGCGGCCGGGTCTTGAGAGTCCAGCTCTGGGGGGATGGGCCCAGCCCCGCCTTGAGGCTCACCTCGTAGCTTTTGTCGGGCTGAACGTTCGGGAAATAGAGGGTGCGACCATCGTCGGCGAGGATCCACTCCCCCTGCACCTGCTTACCCCCCTCACTGACCCCGAGCCAGCTCTGCCAGTTTGCCTTCGGCGCCAGGGGGCCGGAGAAGACCAGCGCCAGTGCCGGCGCATCGCGATATTGGCGGGCATTGGCCTGCACCACGGCGCTTGGGGCACCCGTTTCCTGCTGCGCAGTGGATTCTGTGGTCGGTACTTGGCTGGCGGGCTTGTCAGGGCCACAACCAGCCAGCAGCAAACCTGTCAGCCCGGATAGCAGCAGGGCCGAGCAGCGGCGGCGCAGAGTGCCGGTTCCAGCGGTAGAGCGGTGAGAAGCAGAGGGAGAGTCGAAGAGGCGCATAAGTTCCATCCCGAGTTGGAGCGCTGCAAACGCAGCGTGGCTGGAAACAGGATAAGGCATCCTGCTCACCCGACACAAAGCTCATTACCCGAATGGGCACAATTCCGCCCCCCTGCAGCACGAGAACCCCCTTGCCCACTGATCCAGTGCGGCAAGGGTTGTCATCTAGTCGTGGCTGGTCTCGTTTTTTGCTCCGCCTTTGAACCAGCGAAACAGGATGGCCATGACGGCCGCCAGAAACAGCACCAGCGAGGTAATCAGCAGGGCCCGGGTCAACAGTTCGCTGTGGTGGAGGAAGAAGGGGGTATTCATCGCCAGCTTGCCCACCAAACTGAGGCAGAGCGCCCACATAAAGGCACTGGCAAAGCTGGCCACGCACATCCGCAGCACGCTCAGGCGGCCAATCCCCATCAACATGGGGGTCAGCACCCGCACAAACGGGATAAAACGGGAGGAGAACATCGCCAGAAAACCGTACGTTTTCAGCAGCCGGGTCGCCTTGGGCAGGCTGTCGGGAGGCAACATCCGTTCGATATGATCCATAAAGCGGGTGCGCTGCAGGGCCCGTCCCTGCCAGTAGGCGAGCACGGAACCTATGCCTGCAGCCAACGGCAGATAGACAAGAGTCACTTCGGGGCCAAACACCCCCATGCCAACCAACCCACCGGCCAGCAGTACCAGGCTGTCCCCCGGCAGGGGCAGGAAGACGAATGCGGACTCCAGCAGCAGTACCAGCATCAGGCAACTGATCAGCAGGGGTACCGCCTGCATCTGAACCAGGGCGTCAAAATCCTGATGCCAAATGGCCATCAGCATATCCAGCATGTCACTCTCCCTACTACACGGTTCATCATGAACGAGGCAGGGGTTATAGCACCCATCCCCTGAACAAAACGTTAATTTTGTCCGGCACAGGAAATAAAGTGTGTCGAAATATTGCTGCAATTAGGGAATGCAAGGAGGGCGAAAAGCAGAAACAAAAAGCCCCTCATCTTGCACGCACAAGGGAGAGGGGCAAACAGGCACAGAAATAAAACGGTTACTCGGCGGTGGCCATCTGCCAGGTTTTGAAGCCGCCGGAGAGATTCTTCACTTTAAAGCCGTGCTGGCTCAGCAAGCGGCAGGCGACATGGCCGCGCAGCCCAACCTGACAGCTGATCAGCAGCTCTTTCTCTTTGGGCAACTCATGGAGGCGACCACGCAACTCGTCGAGGGGGATATGCAGCGCCCCCGGAATGCGACCCAGCTTGTCGAGCTCCGGGCCATTGCGCACATCCACCACCAGCTGATGGGGGTTACGAGCCTGCACCTCGGCCACGTGGCAGAGCAGGGTGTCCCCCTTCAGGTGGTTGCTCGCCACAAAGCCCGCCATGTTGATCACATCCTTGGCCGATCCAAAGGGCGGCGCATAGGTGAGCTCCAGATCCTGCAGGTCAAACACGGTGAGACCGGCGCGCTGGGCCACTGCCAGCACGTCGATGCGCTTGTCGATGCCATCCTTGCCGATGGCCTGGGCGCCATAAATCTTGCCATCCGGGGCAAACAGCAGCTTGAGGCTGACCGGATGTGCGCCCGGGTAGTAACCGGCGTGGCTGCCCGGATGGACATAAACCTTCTCGAACGGCAATCCCAGTTGCACCAGTCGTTTCTCGTTGAGGCCGGTGCTGGCCACCGCCAGATCGAACAGCTTGCAGATGGCGGTCCCTTGGGTCTTCTTGTAGGTTTCGCTTCGGCCCAGCATGTTGTCGGCGGCGATGCGCCCCTGCCGGTTGGCCGGGCCCGCCAGCGGGATCAGCACAGATTCGCCGGTGACGAAGTCAATCTCTTCCACCGCATCCCCCACCGCATAGATAAAGGGATCCGAGGTACGCATCCCGGCATCCACCTTGATGCCGCCCCGTGGGCCCAGCTCCAGCCCCGCCTTGGCAGCGAGCAGGGTTTCCGGCTTGACGCCGATGGCGAGGATCAAGAGACCGGTATCAAGATGGGAACCGTCATTGAGGGTCAGGCGCAGGCCACCGCTTTTGGCGGTCGGCACGGCGGAGGTCTTCTCGGCAGGCAGATCCAGACTCTCGATGGCGGTGAGGCCGGTGCGCAGGCGAAGGTCGATCCCCTCTTCCCGGATGCGGGCATGGAGCATGTTGGCCATCTCCTTGTCCACCGGCGCCATCACCTGATCGGCCAGCTCCAGCAGGGTGACATCCAGCTTGCGCTGATGCAGCGCCTCCATCATCTCCAGGCCGATAAAACCGCCACCCACCACGGTAACGTGGCGCGGCTGATCGTGATGCAGGGCCGCCAGAATGCGATCCATGTCCGGGATGTTGCGCAGGGTATAGACATGGGGGCTGTCGATACAGGGGAAGGGAGGACGGATCGGCGCCGCCCCCGGGCTCAGCAGCAGCACATCGTAATGCTCGCGCTGCTCTTCACCGGTTTGCAGGTTGCGCACCAGCAAGGTCTTGCCCGCCTTGTCGATCTCAATCACATCGTGGAAGACCCGCACATCGACATTGAAACGGCGCTTGAAGCTCTGGGGAGTCTGCAGCAGCAAGGCATCCCGGTCGGGGATATCGCCCCCGATGTGATAGGGCAGACCGCAGTTGGCGAAGCTGACAAACTCGCCCCGCTCGAACATCACGATCTCTGCCTCTTCACTCAAACGACGAGCACGAGCCGCCGCCGATGCGCCCCCCGCGACACCACCGATAATCAGGATCCGTTTCATCTGCAAGACTCCTCATACATGATAATGGGCAATAAATTAGGCTTTTCTAATTTAGGATTCAATGAAATTTTGTTTCGCACCATTTTGCAGTATTCTTGCAACCCCGACGGTTGCTTAACAGGATGTTGTTTGTTCATGTCGTCTACCGCACTCAGTCATCTTCCTCCTGCCCTCCAGACGCCGCTCTTTTTCCGTCTGGATCTGCGCAGTCAACGGCTGGTCGCCCTGACCGACGTGATGCAAACCCCGCTCTACTGGCTCGACGAACCGCGCGCCCCCTGGCCTGCCCAGCTGCCCGATGCCCTGCGCCTGCCCATCGAACAACTGTTGGCCAACGGCCATGGCGGCAAGATCACCGTGCGCTTTGCCAGCCAGTTGTGGCATATCGCCCTCGCCCACGAGCAGGATGGCTTCTGGCTCATCTGTCTGCAGAACCTTCGCCAGGAGCCCATCGCCGATCTGGCATTGCAACTGCCGCGCCTCAGCCAGATGGCGAGCCAACAACAGTATGCGCCCCTGCTCGAGGCCCTTAAAGAGAGTTTGGGGGCCGATCGGCTCATCCTCTGGCACTATCAGGCCAACGGCGATCTCGGCAGCGAGCAACTCACCCCTGTGTTCACCCTGGGGGTCGAGGCGCTCTACCCCATCCGTGGTGACAGCCGCTATATCCGCGCCCTGCGTACCCGCAAAGCGTTGAGTTTCTCGGAGGCCGCCCACCAGCCGATGCTGAGCAATCACCTCTATCTGACCAGTGCCGGTGTGCGCTCACGCCTTGATGGTGCCCTGCTGGAGCAGGACAAGCTGTTCGGGGTGCTGAGTCTGGAGTATCTCGATCCCACCCCCCTTAGCGAGGAGATGTTGCAACTGGTGCGCAGCAGTGCCCAGCTGCTCGGCCACTGGCAACCGCAACCGGAAGAGCACCGCGCCGAGCTGGCCCTCCCGCCCGAGCTGCACCAGCAGACCGGCATCGACTACTGCAAGACGCTGGTAAGCTGGGCCATGAGCGCCAGCGGTGCCCGGGTGGGCTGGATCGGCGAGTTCCAGCCCCGCGGTCAGGATCTCTGGATCATCCCCCGCTGCGTCATCAACGAGGAGATCTGCTCCACCCTCAAGCCCATCCAGCTCGACCCCGGCCCCGCTCAGGAGCTGTTCCAGCATGGTCAGGCCATCTATGTGGAAGATCTGCCAGTGCGCTATCCCAAGGCGACCCGGCTGCTGGCCCTCAATGCCAGCGCCTACATCGGCATTCCGCTCCATGGCCAGAGCGGCGCCCCCATTGGCCAGATCACCCTGCTGCTCGATACCCCCCTTGAGGAGCCCGAACAGCTGCTGGATCTATTGAGCAGCCAGCACGAGCGGGCCGCCATCGAACTCAAGCGCCTCGCCACCGACGATGCCCTGCGGCTGGCCGAGGTAGCCTTTAATACCCACGATGGGCTGATTGTGATGGATCACAACGGCATCATCCTCAAGGTCAACCACTCCTTCAGCCGGATCACCGGATTTGGCGAGGTAGAGGTGATCGGTCACTCCATTCGCAAGCTGCGCCCCACCTACTACGGGGATCATCTCAAAGAAGATGTCAGCCGCACCGTCAACGAGCAGGAGTTCTGGCTCGGGGAAGAGCGCTGCCTACACAAGGATGGTCACCTCTTTCCGGTGCGCTTGATGGTGAACGGCGTCAAGGATGAGCAGGGGGAGCTCAGCCACTTCATCTGCAGCTTCTACGACATCACCCAGGAAAAAGAGGCGGCCAGACACATCGAGCAGCTCGCCTACTACGACGATCTCTGCGGTCTGCACAACCGGCGCAGCCTCAACCATATTTTGCAGCAGACCCTGAGCGCCACCAACGGCCAGTGGGGCGCCCTGCTGCTGGTGGATCTCGACAACTTCAAGTCGATCAACGACTCTCTCGGTCACGCCTGCGGCGATCTGCTGCTGCAGGCCGTGGTGCAGCGTTTCAGGGAGCTGCCCCAGGACAATCTGGTGCAGGCGCGCATCTCGGGAGATGAGTTTGCCCTGCTCTTTACCCAGCTGGGACAAGGGGAAGTCACCGCCAAAATTCTGGCAGAGCACTTCGCCCGCGAGCTGATGGGGCTGTTTCGCACCCCGTTCGACATCGGCGATCACAAACTTCACTGCAGCGCCTCGGTGGGGATCAGCCTCTTCTCCGGCAACGAGACGGATCATCTGGTTCTGATGCAACAGGCCGACACCGCGACCCACATGGCCAAGCGCGCCGGTCAGGGCCACTACGTCTTCTTTACCGAGGCGATGGCACAGCATGAGAAGAACCGGCTGACCCTCACCAATGAGCTGCGCGATGCCCTGCGTCACCACGAGCTGCAACTCCACTATCAACCGCAATACCGGGTCGACAATGGCTCGCTGTCGGGCATCGAGGCGCTGCTGCGCTGGCAGCGCAGCGACGGCACCATGGTGCCGCCCGGGGAGTTTATCCCCATCGCCGAAGAGACCAGCCTGATCCTCGAAATCGGCTACTGGGTGATGAAGACCGCCTGCGCCCAATACAGCTTCTGGCTCAACCGTGGCCTGCAGATCCCCCATCTGTCGGTCAACGTCAGTGCCCGCCAGTTCCACACCCAGGGCTTCGTACAACAGGTGGAGTACATCTTGCGCGATACCGGTGTGCCCCCCTCCCGCCTGCTGCTGGAGGTGACCGAATCTGTAGTATTGGAGAATAGGCAGGAGAGTATTGCCAGAATGCGCCAGCTCAAGGAGCTCGGCATCCTCATCTCCATCGATGACTTCGGTACCGGCTACTCGTCGCTGGCCTATCTGCGGGATCTGCCCGCCGACGAGGTGAAACTGGACAGAAGCTTCATTCAGACCCTGGTACACAGCGAACAGGACAGAGCCATCGTCAAGGCAATACTCGATCTGGCCCAGGTCTTCCGTTTTACCGTCACCGCCGAAGGGGTGGAAGAGGAAGCGCAGCTAGCCATCCTCAAAGCACTGGGATGCCAGCATTATCAAGGGTTTCTCACCAGTCGGCCGCTCACCGTCAAGGGGCTGGAGCAGCTGCTTGGCAGCCGGGCGCCGGACTAAAGGTGTAGGATCAATAGGGGTTTATGTAATAAAATAACGGCCTGCTCGAATCGTTGGAGTTGTTTATGTCTGTCATTAATCGGATCCCTGCCGTTGAAATCAGCCAGCCAGCCGGAGCTCACGGCACCGTTGGCCGGATCCATTCCGTCGAAACCTGCGGCACTGTCGATGGCCCGGGAATACGCTTTATCGTATTCATGCAAGGCTGCCTGATGCGCTGCAAGTACTGCCACAACCGCGATACCTGGGATACCGAAGGTGGCCGCGAAGTGACCGTACCGGAGTTGATGAGTGACATCACCAGCTATCGCCACTTCATGAATGCCTCCGGCGGTGGCGTGACAGCGTCCGGCGGTGAAGCCATGCTGCAACCGGCTTTCATTACCGAACTCTTTACCGCCTGCAAAGAGAAAGGGATCCACACCTGTCTCGACACCAACGGCTTCGTCCGCCATCTCGACGAACAGGTGGACAAGCTGCTCGACCAGACCGATCTGGTGCTGCTCGACATCAAACAGATCAATGACGAGAAACACATTCCACTGACCCACGTCAGCAACAGATACACCCTGGAGTTTGCACGCTATCTGGCGGCCAAAGGCAAGACCATGTGGATCCGCTACGTGGTGGTACCGACCTGGAGCGACGACGACGAGAGCGCCGAAGGGCTGGGTCAGTTTATCGCCGAGCTGGGCGAGAACGTGGAGAAGGTGGAGCTGCTCCCCTACCATGAGCTCGGCAAACACAAGTGGGATGTGCTGGGCGACCCGTACGAGCTGAGCGGGATCAAGCCCCCCAGCAAGGAGACCATGGAACGGGTCAAGGGCATCCTCGGCAAGTACCACAACAACGTCAAATATTGATGGTAAAAGCAGGCTGACTCGTCAGCCTGCTCTGCTATGGGGCGGTCGGGAAGGCCGCCCGGACTCTACTGCATGAATGGACGACAAGATGAGTGAAGGACAACTCGCCGCCCTCCTGATCTGGCTGGTACTGCTGGCCTTCAGCCTGCGCCGCTCCCTGTGGCAGACCCTCCGTGACAACCCCCTCTATCAGCACCTGTTGCTGGGTAGTGCCATCGCGCTGGTGCCGCTCTGGTATCTAAGGGCCGGTCTGCATGAGGGGCTGGAGGTCCATTTTCTCGGGCTCACCTCCCTCACCCTGCTGCTTGGCTGGCGGCTGGCACTGCTCGCCCCTTGCCTGACCCTGCTGGTGCTCGGTTACTTTGGTGTCACCAATCTGGCCGATTTTGGCTGGCAAGCGCTGGTGGGCATCGCCCTGCCGGTAGCCACCAGCTGGCTGCTGTTTCTGGCCAGCTGGGCCTGGCTGCCGCGCCACCTCTTTGTCTATATCTTCGTGGCCGCCTTTCTCGGCGGCGCCATCACCATCTCGGTCAAGGTGGCCGCCAGTGCGTTGCTGATGGGGCTGAGTCACAGCTACCCCTGGCACACCATCACGGCGGATTACCTCTCCATCTGGCCACTGCTGCTATTCCCCGAAGCCCTGCTCAACGGCATGGCGATGACGGTGCTGGCCATCTACCGCCCTCACTGGGTCAATACCTTCTTCGACCGCACCTATCTGGGCAAGTAGCTCCCTCTTTCCTGATCTGCGCCCATAAAAAAGGAGAGGCCATCGCCTCTCCTTTTGGTATTCAACATGGTGCCAAATCCCGGCTTAGTGCAGCTTCAGGGTCGGGCGCAGTACCCGGTTGATGCGACCCACCAGCATGATGAGGCCGGTCTTGACGTAGCCGTGCAGGGCGATCTGATGCATCCGGTAGAGAGAGATGTAAACCAGACGGGCGATGTAACCTTCCACCATCATGGAGCCGCGCATCAGGTTGCCCATCAGGCTGCCCACGGTGGAGAAGCGGCTGAGGGAGACCAGCGAACCGTGGTCGTGGTAGAGGTAGGGCTTCATCTCGCCGCCGTTCATCTTGGCCAGAATGTTCTTGAACGCCTGGCTGGCCATCTGGTGGGCAGACTGTGCGCGCGGCGGCACGAACTTGCCATCCGGCTGCGGGCAGGCTGCGCAGTCACCGATAACGAAGATGTTCTCGTCACGGGTAGTCTGCAGGGTCTCTTTCACCACCAGCTGGTTGATGCGGTTGGTCTCAAGACCAGCGATATCCTTCATGAAGTCAGGCGCCTTGATACCGGCCGCCCACACCATCAGGTCAGCTTCAATCAGCTCGCCATCCTTGGTGTGCAGACCGTCGCTGGTCGCTTCGGTGATCATGGTGGCGGTACGCACGTCCACACCCAGCTTGACCAACTCCTGATGGGCGGCGCCGCTGATGCGCTCCGGCAGAGCCGGCAGAATGCGCGGGCCCGCTTCCACCAGGGTCACCTTCAGGCTGTCGGTGGTGAGGTTCTTGAAGCCGTAGGCGTAGAGCTGCTCGACCGCGTTGTAGAGCTCGGCAGAGAGCTCTACGCCGGTGGCGCCGCCGCCGACGATGGCAATCTTCACCTTGTCGCCCGGCTTATATTCGGTGGCGAACTGCAAGAAGCGGTTCATCATGCTGTTGTGGAAACGGTGCGCCTGGGAGGGGCTATCGAGGAAAATACAGTGATCCTTGATGCCCTTGGTGTTGAAGTCGTTGGAGACAGAACCGATGGCCATCACCAGATAGTCGTAGGGCACTTCGCGCTCGTTGACCACGATATCGCCATTGTCGTCGTGGATCGGGGCCAGCACGATGCGTTTATCGTCACGCTTGATGTCGGTCAGGGTGCCGAGCTGGAAGTCGAAACCGTGGTTCTTGGCGTGAGACTGGTAGCTCAGGGCATCGATGCCCGCGTCCATGGAGCCGGTGGCTACTTCGTGCAGCAGGGGCTTCCACAGGTGGGTGCGGTTGCGATCGACCAGAGTGATCTTGGCCTTGTTCTTCTTGCCAAGCTTGCGACCCAGACTGGTGGCCAGCTCCAGGCCACCGGCGCCGCCGCCTACAACGACAATATTCATCATGATGATTTTCCTCGGTTCCTCAAAACGAAAGGGAGCCATTGGCTCCCTAAAACGAAATCGGTCGACGTGATGGATCAGGCTTCTTTGAAGGCCTTCATCCGCTGCAGATGATGCGAGATATTTTTGAACTTATGAGTCTCGCGCTCATCCCACACGATGTCGTAATAGTTCTTCAATTCACGTTCAGTGTTCCGATTATCGCGCACTTCATCCTGAACGGAAAGGATACACAGGCAGTTTCCTGAATTTTTCTTACGAAATTCAGTTACACACTTGGTACCGATATCGTCATATTCTTCCGGACGGTCGATCTTGCCCTGCATGTTCTCTTCCGGATGGAGGTTGGGGTTGAAGATCACCTGGCGAATGCCGCACAGAAAGCCGATCCGCTCGCTCCAGTAGCCACCAAGACCCACGCCGCAGATCAGCGGTTTAGGATCGGTACTCATATCGAGCTGTTTTTTCACTTCCTTGAGCAGATGGCTCATATCATGACGGGGGTGAACCGTGCTGTAGTGCACGAAACGCACATCATCATCAATAAACTGCAACTGCAGCACTTTCTCGTGATTGCCTGGGCTGGTGGCATCAAAGCCATGCAGATAGATGATCATGGATAAGACCTCAGGATCTGTGTCGGTTCTATCGAAACTACCCCAGCGGCGGCCCCGTGCGCCACCAAAACATCCAACTTTCTTGCTTTGGATCACGCCCCCGCCCCCGATTGCGCCCTGCGGCCCGCGAGCGCCGTCACATGCAGAGGGGCGCATTGCGAGCAACGCTCTGGTGCCTGGCTATCAAAGTGAGATCGCCAGACCGATAATGATAAACCCCTTACCAATCTGAGATGCCCTCACCTCCTTCCCCTGCCAGCAGCCGGACACTTATCTGGCCGGTATGTGACTCATCCCGCAAAAACAAGGCGTTATCGCCAAACGTTTTCTCTCGTGAGTGGCGTTGTGCATGTTTTGTGCACTGACCCGTGCTGCACCGGCTCCCTCTCACTACTGCCGAGGGATCTGGCACCTCTGTCAATACACGAGATCAATGACCGGGAAAGCTGCGGCTTTCACTATCTTGCCTGTAGCAGTTGCGCGGGCTTCAAGGAGTGATCTGTTCATGAACGAGACCAATCCCACCTCCCCCCGACCGGGTGCGCGTAAGCGCCCGGTGGATGAAGTGGAGCGCATGCTCCCCATGGGCCAACTATTTACCCTGGGCCTGCAACATGTGTTGGTGATGTACGCCGGCGCCGTGGCGGTGCCATTGGTGATTGGCGGCAGTCTGGGGCTGCCCAAGGAGCAGATCTCCACCTTATCAGTTCGGATCTCTTCTGCTGCGGCATCGTCACCCTGCTGCAATGTGTCGGGATTGGCCGCTTTGCCGGGATCCGGCTGCCGGTCATCATGTCGGTCACCTTTGCCGCCGTGATGCCCATGCTGGCCATCGGAGCCAACCCGGATCTGGGTCTGACGGGCATCTTCGGTGCCACCATCGCCGCCGGTATCATCTCGACCCTGCTGGTGCCGCTGATAGGACGACTGATGCCGCTCTTCCCCACCGTAGTGACCGGGGTGGTTATCACCTCCATCGGGATCAGCATCATGCAAGTGGGGATCGACTGGATGGCGGGGGGCAAGGGCAATCCGGAATATGGCAGCCTGCGCTATATCGGCACCAGCTTTCTGGTGCTCGTCTTTATCCTGCTGGTGACCCGCTTCACCAAGGGCTTTTTCAGCAATATCTCGGTGCTGCTCGGGATCATCTTCGGTTTCGTGGTGGCCATCGCCATGGGCGAAGTGAGCCTCGATGGCCTCGGCGAGGCTGCCTGGTTTGCCCCCATAGTGCCCTTCGCCTTCGGCTGGCCCACCTTCGATCCCATCTCCATCGCCACCCTGACGGTGATCATGCTGATCACCTTCATCGAATCGATGGGGATGTTTCTGGCGCTCGGCGACATCGTAGGCCATCCGGCCAGGCGCGGTGATATCGTGCGCGGGCTGCGGGTGGATGGCATCGGCACCATTATTGGTGGGATATTCAACAGCTTCCCCCACACCTCGTTCTCCCAGAATATCGGTCTGGTGAGCGTGACCGGGGTATCGAGTCGCTGGGTCTGCGTGATGTCGGGGGGATCCTGCTCGCCTTTGGCCTCATCCCCAAGATGTCGGTGCTGGTCGCCTCCATCCCGCCCTTCGTACTGGGGGGCGCTGGCATCGTGATGTTCGGCATGGTGCTGGCCACCGGTATTCGTATCCTGGCGCGCACCGATTACAACAGCAACCGCCACAACCTCTATATCGTCGCCATCAGTCTCGGAATTGGCATGATCCCGACGGTCTCCGGGAATTTTTTCCAGCAGCTTCCGGCGCAGCTACAACCGCTTTTTCATAGCGGTATCCTGCTGGCCACCATCAGCTCGGTGCTGCTCAACCTCTTCTTCAACGGCTATCAGCCGGCTCTGACTCACCAGACCCGCCCCCTGTTCGTTGGCCCCATCAAACCGCAGCAAGAGCAGGCATAACAAACAGGCCCCCGGACAGCGAGACTGTCCGGGGGCCTGTTGTTCATATCACCGCTGACCCAATCAGGCCGGCAACTGTGCGAAGCGTTCTATCGCCTGCGCTACTTGTGCCAGACTCCCCTGCCAGAAGGCGGCCTCACGGATATCCTGCCCCAGATGCTTGGCTACCAGATCTTCGGCGCTCATCCGGCCGGTATCGCGCAACAAGGCGCGATAGGCCTCAGCCACGCCCTCTTCCCCCGCCGCCTTGCGGCTCATCAACTGCTGATAGACCCCGAGGCTGAACAGGTAACCGAACAGATAGGGGTAGTTGTAAAAACCCAGCCCCGCGATGGAGAAGTGCGCCTTGGCCGCCCAGAACATGGGGTGATAGCGGGTCAGGCTCCCCTCATACCAGCGTCCCCACGCCTCGTCGGTCAACGCCTTGAGCCGCTCTGCGGATACATAACCCTGCGCCCGCTCAGCCACCAAGGCCTGCTCGAAATCGAAGCGAGCCGGGATATTGACCAGGAAGGTGGCCGCGCCGTCGGCCTCCGCCCAGGCGATGGCCAACTGCTCTTCCGGGCTTTGCGCCTGCTCGAACAGGGCGCTGCGCACCAGGGTTTCGGCGAAGATGGAGGCGGTCTCCGCCAGCGTCATGGGGTAGCTGCGCTGACTCATCGGCAGATCGCGGATCACCCAGTTGTGCCAGGCATGGCACATCACTAATGCACTAATATTATTGAGAATGATATGAAGGTTCTTGTGGCGCAAGGCTTACAGGGGATTCTCGACTTATCGATAAATAATGTTAAAAAAGGTGAGAATCATCTGGCTATGATTCTCACTTTTTACAAAGGTAACAGTTACCAACCACCAAGCTCCGTTCCGACACTGACGTCGCCACACTCGTTCTAAGCTTGCTTATTGAGTAACCCAAAATCAGGATCAGGGGTGTAACCTTGTTCAGAAAATATCAGCGCCCCTCTTCTCTGCTCTTTCAGGTTGGCGAGCGTTTGAAAAAAACAATCTTCGCAGAAATGGAGCTCGTAAGATTTACCATCATGTTTTGAGGGATACCCCCATGCTGCTTTCAGGGTCGCAAACTCAGGGGGGAGTCGTCTTTTATTGTGGTACTTCCGCCGCAAATGTCACAAATAACATCAGCTACCCCATCAATCTCAATCCGGCCAATCAGTTTCATAACAGCCCCATTAAGTTATTACCTAATTTTTTTGAAAATTATCAGAATAAGTATAACTGCAATTGGAAAACCAATTGAGGCGACTTCAATCACATTATCCGTGGCGTGATAAATGCTTTTAACAATGGCTTGATGATAGTCCTCCGTAACAACCTTTTCTGATAGCCTCATGCTTTCCTTTTCGTCTATGTGACCAAAAGAAAGGATTGCAAGACCAAGCCACGCATAATAAGAAAGGGCGACTAAACATATGCCCATCCATCGAATAATTGCCTTTGCCTTACTGGTTAACATCATAAGCCCCTTCTAGGAACCCGCCGACTGTCCCACCAGAATATGGCGACAACTTACCCACTGAAGAGGCAACTTCTGACATTGCTCGATATGCCTTTACTCTGCTTGATGATTCATCCATCGGAGCGATCCCGTCAGTGTTGGGGTACTGCTTCTTAAACTCGCTGGTCATATCAACAACAAGCATCGAAGGATCTCGGCTCTTGTCCTCCAGGTATCGTTGCAGCGACAAGGGCACCGCAAAATCCTCCTCAGAGTCAATCCTCATAAGGGAGTTAGTTGTATACCCACCGTCAAAGACGCGAGACCCAGAAAATTTTATCCCTTTCGTTACATGGGTCGTGCAATTAACACCGGTCACATCGTATTGATCGATTGTATGCCCATTTCTTTTGGTGCTGTCCCTCATGCCTTCCGTTTGCTTTGCCGGAGACCCGCGAGCCCATAACCGCTCGAAATATTTTTTTGTTATTGATATATCGGCATCATCAATCAGGAAAACTTTAGCCCCCATCTCATAGAGCTGCTTTCTATAGTAATCCCTGGCATCGCCATAGGATAAAGCATTCAAGATCCCATCCCCTACAGCCTCCAGTGGCTCACCGACTCGCCCAAAGCGCCCATAAGTGAACACAAAGGGGCTGTTATTCTCATGCACTGAAATGAAGGCATGCCCAGTCCCTTTGATCTCAGTCCAGATAAAAATGCCATTCGCTAGCGGGTTTGCCGGTGCTTCACATTGGCTCTCATCATCGACCCAGTAGCCTGTGTTTTTCTCGATAAGCTTGACGATCCCCCGCTCATCACGAAAGGCAGGCTCAGCGGAAGTAAGCTCTGCATCCCTCCAGTGTCCCCGCGCTTTCATTAACTGCTTAAAACGCACTGAATCCATGCCTCCCCCCCAAGCTATTGGCTAACTCAAAAATGCCATTGTGCCACAAGGTGCGAGTGAGCCCAAAACAGCAATGATACGGGACGACACTGGTTGTCGAAAGAAACTGTGCTGGTTATCATTCGAGCCCTCGTGTAAAAATGCGGGTTTTAGCAATGAGGGTACCATGAAAACCATTTTAGCCAAGACGTTCGGGGGGCTGGATAAAGCCTATTACTTTCGCCAACTATTCTTCGGGGCACTGCTGCCTGTTTTTATCATTTTCATATCGAGCCAAAGCTCAACGGCAAAGCCAATGCCAGTATCGGCTATGTTCTATTTCGGTCTAAATACGCTACTTTATCCTTACTCTAAATTTGTGTGGGATAGCGTTAAAGATTTTATAATGGGAAATACCGTCATCACATTAGCCATACCTATTTTTTTGTTGGTCAAGCTGTTCACTATCGTGATTTGTTGGGGGATGGCGATCTTCATTGCCCCAATTGGATTAACTTGGTTGTGGTGGCATCACAGTAAAGCCGAAACATCGAGTGAAAGATAGATCACAACCCTGGCTTAGCCGGTAACAGGCGGGCGGAGGATGTACAAAGGGCTGAAATTCATCCCTTTTATTTAGTATGAATTATTGGTTCAATTATCCACGTGTACAATAAAGCTCTGTTTGGTGATGAATAGTGTCATTTTTGGAAATAGATGAGATTTCCCTCAAATAATTGAGACAAAACCATCATTCGTGGCAAGAACTGAAATCCCTGCTGGGAGCTAGGTTTGCGCCTCAAGGTGAAACAGGATAACCTCGATTAAGACACCTAAGAATGGCCAACTCAGGTTATGCAGAATAGACTCGTTCATCTACGACCCAAGAGCACGAACAACCATTGGATATCTATGGAGGACAGAAATGAAAGGGGTCAGGGCTTGGCATATCGTTGCTTTGCTGGCGATAATTCTGCTCATCAGGGCCGTTATTTGCTGGTCTAACGGGCTACTCTTCACACTGTTTGGGCTGAACGATGTATACAGTTATGCGGCCCCCATGTGGTTAGGTGCGGCCTGCTGGGCAGGAGCGTTCGCGGTGCTGTTCCGTTGGGCTCGTCCATAGCAAATGGGGTTACATGAAATGCGCATTACAGCCATCAGAAACGATGCGGACTATGAGGCCGCACTGGCCCGCATAGAACTTCTGTTTGATGCGCCAGCAGGCACCCCAGAGAGTGACGAGCTGAACTTGCTGGCAACTCTGGTTGAAGTCTATGAGGAACAACACTACCCGATAGCCCCGCCATTCTCTGACGAAGCCACCACAAATCGATCGGCGCCGACGTCAGTGTCAGAACGAACAAAACCAAAAGACAGCAATAAGCACTAGCATGCTCCTGTTGAGAATCTTTCTGTAAAGTCAGCCTAACCCATATCATTTGGTTACTACTCACGACCTACCTTACGCTTACGCGAGTACGGCTTTCGCTGCTGTTGGACTCCGTTACATCACAAACATTAGACAGACAGGAGCCAAGTCACACCGAATCACATTTCGACACTGACGTCGGCGCCCCTTACGGTGGCGCGAAAGTACATTTGGCACCTATCTTGATGCACTATGGGATGCAGATCGCCGTTTTTCCTGAAGATATCTATACAGTTGTAACCTCTTGGGAGGATATTCATGGATGAAACCATTGCTACTCGGCTGCTACGAGTTTTATCAAAATGCGCCAACTTACTGGCTTCGGATAGATCCTTGGCAGTGCCTGCATTGCGAGAAGCAATTTCTCTCTACTGGAGACTAAACCCATCATGCAAGCCATTGACCTTGCTGGAAATGGAGCAACAAATCCATGTACCTCTTGAGGACTGGCTGGATGAAGCTGTTAGAGGCCCCTACACAGGCCCACTGAGTATTGGTGGCTATCCCTCACCATCCTGTATGGAAATGGCTCTCGAATTAGAACCAGCTGTTGGAGTTGAGCGAGTACAAGGAATCATAAGACAAGTCAGAGACTCGTGTAGACTGCGAAATGGAGGTGAACATTTATACCGAACATTTAGATCATATATAATTCAACATCCTATCATTGGACAAAACTCAGATGTTCATGAGGTTTTCGTGCCACTAGGCATTGGACTAGCTGACCTTTACACGGAAATCCCTGAACACCTAAAACGTGACAAGCTTACTTACCCATGTCCAGTGTGTGGTTGGCCGATGGCAATCAACTCATCCCCTGTCACATGTGGGTCTCAATGGTGTGTGGCTACAGGAGGGGTGTATGAATGGACTTCACATGGTTTAGTTCATACTAATTCTGGCGCTGAAATATCTGGCTATGATTCCAATAAAACCTGGATGCTGCGCCCTCCTATTTGGCAATATACCCTTATACCTGGACTACTAGAATTATCTATTGCACGACGCATCGGAGAAATAGGGCTAGAGGCTTTATTGTGGCCTGACGTAGATACATCTGATGTTCGTACATTAATTAACGACAGGGTGATAAATATTGATGCCAAGGTTTGGCGCTCAGCCCCAAGACTCGCTACACACCTACAGTCAATGGCACCTAGCCAAGATAACTGGATCGTCATTCCTGACTATATGGAACGTGATTTATCCTATCTACGTGAGATGAGTCCATTACCAGTTTTCACCGAAAGTGGATGTCTAAGGGAGATAGTTAAGTTATGCAAAGCCTAATGGAAAACTCTGCGGCCTTATGCCTTGCATTAACTGCTCGTTATATCTCATGTGAGCCATCCTTCGCAGATGCTATTGCTCTTGCTGCTGGAAGAATTCATCTTTGGTCTGGTTGGCAAGAGCTCCCAATAGAAGATAAACTCGTAATAGCTAAGTTTATTAGATTCCGTCCAGCAGAGCTGGCTCAGCCAAAAACATTACTAGAAGAAATATCATCTTTACTCAAGGAAAAACTGCCATTATTTGAATTAACCGATACTAATACAGACAGTTCTAACAAGATTTCAGAAAAACAATGCTATCGTTTAGTAAAACCACTTGAACCTCAGAGAGTTGTCGCTGAGTTACTTAATGTAATATCTAACTGGCGTAGTGAACGGAGAACAATAGACTTACCTGACTCTGGCAACATAATCATAAAGCAGTTTTTAAGCGACGGCATCAGGATGTTTTCCATTCCAGATGAATTTCGTCCCCACTTGGCAAAAACGGGGCAATCTATACCGTTAAATGCGAGTAAAGGCACAAGTGAAATACAATGGAGATTTGACGAGTTATCAGTTTTAGCAGAAGAACTAGATAAGTCAGACAACCTCCATAACAGCCATAAATCATCACTAAATAAATTATTAAAGGACGATGCTAATATTATTACCAACCCAGGTAAATTTTATCGGGTAAATGCACCTACAGGAGCAGGTAAGAGCGTAGTGATGCTTATGATGGCTTTAGATGCTGCCCGGCGTGGATATAAGATCACGATTGCGGTACCTAGCTTGGTTGATGTCAGAAATATGGTTACAGCACTAACCAAATCAGCACAAGTGTTGAGAGAGAGCCTTAAAATCGCTCCACTTCACTCACAGTCCAGGATAGCCGATATGGCTGAGCCCTATTTTATTGATAAAAATAGTGGCCATCCATATGACTACAGTTGCCTATTAGATGCATTCTCTAGTGATGAGAGCCTCAGTCTTCCAGGCAAGGAACCGTGTTTCAATCTGCATATGTCCATTAGCAACAATCGTTCTGGTAAAGATAAAGATTATAGAGTTCACCATTGCCCATTTTTATTTAAGTGCGGCAAGACATCTATGCTTTCACAGGCTCTTGAAGCAGATATTGTCGTAGTCAATCATCACTCTCTCTTATCTGGCTCAACAAGAATACCGATTTCAAACAAGTCTGATGGTGCAGGAGTCAGGAGCACCATCGACCTATTATTAAATCGTTCTCAAGTATTTCTTGCAGATGAGATTGATGGTCTGCTTCAGACAGCTATTAGCTGTAGTGTTTTTGAGCTAGAGCTTGGAAATCAATATACTGCCAACCTACTAGGTAAACTAAGACGACATGTCGAATTTCCCAACACACCGATTTATGGACTAAAACGTAGCAGCCATATAAGGGTCAGCTGGGCGCTCGCCTATTGTACTTTAATGGTTAACGAGTTACTAAATCTTCATCACTCTGGTTATTTCACATGGCCTAAAAAAGAAACTACTTGGCCAACTGCTGATGATGGGCTCTTGATAGAAAACCTAAAAATATCACTGGAGTCACTTGATGACCTATTTACTCAGAATAAATTGGTATCTGACGAACTAAGACCATTACAAAACAATCTGTCTTATTGGGCAAGAAGTGACGGAAATCTTTCTCCTGAATCTATGGCCATGGAGCTTCAATTGATAATTGACGAGCTTGCTGACCTAGGAAAATTTGCAAAAGGTAGTAAGCCCAAAGAACGACAAAAGATGAAAGCATCGTTGATATTACGAGGGCGACTATCTTTCCTTGAGCAACAGCTACGAAACCTACAGCGCGACCTTCCAGTACTAGTAAGGGCGAATGTCGACTATGCATTAGATGTACAACAGGCATTGAAGGGGCCAGAACCAGTAACCCCAACTCCAAATGGTCCTTTGCATCGAACTGTTTATGGTTTTAAGCGCAAAGAGTTGAGCCATGATGAATCAACTCTCGATGTTGTCGCTATGCGAGGAGATCCGCACCGGACGTTACTTGCATTGCCGGAACTGACCGCTTTATCTTTTGCCGGAGTTGAACGATTGTTTATCGGCTTTTCCGCAACGGCATTTTTCCCTGGTGCAAGCAGCTTTGATCTCCCCGCAATCAATTTGATTGATGTGCCTGACATGCCAGGGCATATGAGATTTGAAAACGTGAACGTCACGACTGCGGTATCAGGAGCATCTCTGTATGAACGTGGAGAGCGGATCCGAGCTTTGTCAAAAGAACTTTGGCCATGGTTGAAGTCACGTTTAGCAAAGCTGCGGTCAGATGCACGGACAGCTAACCGAGCGAGATTGCTGCTAGTAACAAGCAGCGATACAGATGCCGAAGAACTGGCATCGGCACTATATGGACTTATGGATGGCCCAGGGAAACAAGTGCTACTGGTGCGAGGTTCCGACACTGACGTCGGCGCCCATCGGTTACCGGATGATCAGATAATTTCATATGCTGACCTCGCCTCATTTACTCAGGGACCTCATGCGGCAAAAAGTATATTAGTCAGCTCTATATTCCCAATGGCGAGAGGACACAATATTGTTAACTCAAATAGTGAATCGGCAATTGGTGGCATTGTAGTATGCGTTCGTCCATTGCCTTCATCTGATCGGCCAGGAAACAATCTTGCGCATATCTGTTACGAAACAGGGAATACTATATCTGCTTCCTTCAAACCAGGAGAGGGTGTGATTGCAGAACGGAGACTTGCCAACGGCATTCTCTTCAGTATTCGTAGTTCTTCACCAGCATTTAGCCAGCAACCGTCAAATATTCGCCATTATACAGTGATGAATATCCTTGTTACGCTAACCCAACTTATGGGAAGAGCTAGAAGAGGGGGGACAGAGGTAACATGTTACTTCGCTGATGCGGCTTTCTTCGATGGTAAGACCACTTGGGCTAAACTACTCAACGAGTCTGTAAAACGACTAAAGGATAGCGGGGAATGGACACAGTTTTCCCGTCATCATGCAGCACTTGCCACGGCAATTAAAAAGTACATCGAAAATTCGATCTAGGAGGCTAGGTGAAAGTCGGTCAACTACGTACAAACTTATTCCATTTTAACCCTGCACTGTTGCCGGATGCATTTCAATTTCGAGCATCTGAACGTTACCAAACCGCTTGGCGATTACTGAACGACATCTGGAATCGTAATAATCGCTATAATATGCCGACAAAGTTATTGTCAGAAATGTTGTCAATACTATCAAAGGGACCGGTATGGGTTAATACTAATCCTGATCGAAACAAGTTATTACCTGCAATTGTTACGTTGAAGCCTATCAGCATTGAACTCGTGAACCGTGCACTACATATTTGGGCACTAGATTTATTACACCGCTCTAGCTCTTCTGAATCTAGCGTGCCAGACAATTTACATGTATTTTCTTCAACCATATTACGGGCAGAGGATATCATCGCTAAAAATAGCGGACCTTCCACACTAGCATACACAATCGTTCCATGGTTGGTGTCATCCGCCATGACTCCCACTCCCATGTCATCAACGGTGCCTCTATCATTACATCTAACATCTGATGGAGATCTTCTGGCTTGGGATAACCCAATAGTTTCAGAGAGCGGCCAAAGACGAGCTATGGCTCTACATGGTATAAGACCACAATTGGTTCTGCTCCGAAATGCAGAATTACCATTTATCGCTATTCGTGTGCATTTAAGCCATATTCTAACGGAATGGCGGCACAAAACTCGTCATGTACTATTACAAACAAATGATACTATCGCCAAATTATCTATCTTTACCAAAAAAAATGAAGATGGCTCTTACGAAACAGATTACTTTAATGCAACAAGTCGCTTGCTGAGTCATATGGGAATTGATCCTTTCCCCCATCTTGGCACTAGCGAACTTTCTCCTAGAGGGAATGTTAGACCAATACACGCACACATGCCATCATCACCTTTAATTGCTTCTGGAACAGGGCCATTGTTCCTAGATCAGGCCTGTTGGCATCTAATGGAAAGCTTGCCGGAAACAGCACCTGTGCTTGCAAACAAAGCTATTAGTATGCTCAAAAAATCTGTGAACACGGGCGCCGACGTCAGTGTCGGAACACAGTCGGTTCTAGTTGTATCAGCACACTCCAGGACTAGTGTTAGATTAGAAAATGCAAATAAACTACTGGCCGATGAAAAGCATTTATTCAAAGGAAATCAACTCCCTATTGTAGAGTTACGACATATATCTCCTTCTAATGCCGAGCAAGCATTATGTGAACCAGGAATGGGGATGATGAGTCTAGAAGAATGGTTTCAATATGAGGTTAAACCTTATATTCATGATTCAGAGGGTACAGCAATAATCGAAACTTCGTTATCCGTCGCACAAGCAAAAGCTGAGCATGACCCCAAGTTTCGGTTACGTGAACTATTTGCAAAACAGGGAGTGACAACGCAGTTCATCTTTGATGCTGAGCCGAGTGATCCAGATTATGCCGCTTCTGCATGCTTGATCGAGGCAATTCGTCAGTCTGGTGTTTTACCTGGTGCTTTACCTCGAGTTAAATCATTGCCAAAAAATACAACCATTGTATCTATTTATGTCGATAGAATACAAACTAAGGGGCCCGCCCTATTTTTACCTGTGATTACTCGGGTTGGTCTCTATGGTAGTAATACAGAGATATTCTGGTTTGATAACGAGTCAAAAACTACAAGATGGTTTGACTATCGTACAGGCACAGCTCGTATCCATGCAACGGAACATCTTTTTACAAAGGATGAGGTTCAGAATTTAGTAATGCAGGCCTTCTTGGCTCCAACACCAATTGCGGACATGCCTTTACTGGTTTACCTACATAGTGGTTTGCGAGCAGTTTATGACGGATTAAAAGATAGTGGGGGAAATAATTTACCTGAGATTGCAAATAATAGCGCATGGTTAGTTCGAATCCGCGCTGATGATGATACTGCTCAGATGAGCGGCGACAATATAAAACATCCATTAGAGGCAGCATTTATCGGTACAAAAATCGGTCTCTATCGAGTGGAAGACCGTTCTGACTTGTATTACTTTGTATCACCATCAAACCAATATGGCCGCGTTATTTCACAGCGTAAAAACACTCGCTTTGATATCTTGGATAGATCCCTACGTGACCCTTGGCAGCAACTAGGGGTAACAGAGATCGCGGTGATCAGCTCGGCAAACTTTGCTAGTGAACTAGATATTGCACACCAGACAGCACTATTATGCCGAAATGCACCTCTTTGGGAGGGAAATTTGCGGTTACCTAGCCCAATGCATATGGCAAAGCAGGTTTCAGAGGACCATCCTCTCATAGAAATCAATCGTAGGATTCATGGGACATAGCTAGCTTGCGATACTGACGTCGGCGCCCATATTATTATGGGTCAATAAGTCGCTTGTATATGCTCTTTGAAAGCTAGACCTTCTGCATCGGATGTTGCATGCTCAATCGAACCATGCAGCATCAATGATGTCGGGCACTAGAGATGACTTGATGCTCTCCGAGAGGCAGAACAATCATCTAAAAATAGACGGATATATAATGATTTTATTTTGTGGGGACCCTCATGGAGAATTTGACCACATCATCCAGCGTGTTCAGCAGGCGAAGCCCGCAGCAGTTATAATGCTGGGAGATCAGTGTATGTCACAGCCATTCGAGCAGACCTTCGCTGCCATCCTGGAGTCCACTGACATTTGGTTCATCCATGGCAATCATGATACAGATACTGTTCACTACTACGATCATCTGTTCACTTACCATGACCGCAACCTTCATGGTCGTGTCATTGAAATTGACGGACTAAAAATTGCCGGTCTTGGTGGCATTTTTCGTAATCAAGTATGGTATCCACCTGAAGAGCCACAACACATCACCAAAAATGATTTCATGGCTCGCTGTGGGAAAGGGAACCTATGGCGAGGCGGCCTGCCTCGCAAGCATCGAAGTTCAATTTTCCCCGAGGACATACAATCTTTCGATGGTCTCAAGGCCGATATCCTTGTAACCCATGAGGCCCCAAGCGCCCACCCTCATGGCTTTCAGGCTATCGACAAGCTGGCTAAGTCACTAGAGGCAAAATTCATCATTCATGGTCATCATCACGATCCTTTCAACTATGGTTCACAAAACTATATGAATATCGGCTTGCGGGATTTGTTTGAATTGACTTGCTGAGAATTATGACTTTTCCAGAAGAACAGATTGCACTGCCCCCTAGAGGTCTTGGAAATAAGCCCCAATGCTGCGCACTGAACGAACCGCCGCTTACGGAGGGGCAAATCACTTTATTTCTAAGTGCCTCAGCTGCCTTAGAGGTGCGATGAGAAGCACACGTAGTTTCCTTTCCCGTTCAACTACTTTGGCTATAAGCGTTGCTTATCTCAGACACTCCTTCACTGCTTTATCAAGATCGGCTACGTGAATGGGTGTCGGAGTTCCAGATTTCATTTTCCAGACTGTGTACCCTCCCTTTATTGCCCTACCACGCAATTCAGTCTGCTTTCCCTCAGTGATGAAGCGCACGAGCAACTTCGTTTTCCCATCCTCTTGAATATCAAAGAGCTTACGGGCAACCGCGTCAGTCAAAAGATGCCCACCCTTGGTGTCAAGACAATAGACTAAACCTCCCTTCCACACGATGAAATCGGGGTAGAAGGAGGCTGTATCGCCTTCGGACAGCAGCGGTATATGGAAACCACCACTGCTTGGGTTACGGTGCCAAGTATGACCAGACTCGTCGAGAGCTGCAGCGAATGGCCCCTCAAATTTATTCATTCCGGTGTATTTCTCGTATAGGCCATTTTGGAATGCTGTCGCATTCTTGGCGGTACGAAGTACTCCAAACCGGAATGGGGCCTCACTCTCATACGCAAGTTCGGAATGAGCATAGTAGGCTGAAACGATTTCCGCTGCGAGCTTGATAGCATAGCGCTCTGCAGGGCTCTGTATTTGCACCCTGACATCGAATTTTGGATCGTTGAGATCGGTCACAGCCAAAGCTCGATTGGAGCGTGCTCGGATGGCCGTGTTTACTAGCCAGCGCAGCCGAACCGGGTTAGTGTGCCCATCAGCCTTCCATTCCGCGCCTCCGCCCTCCTTAGCCAGGCCGTCAAGTTCAATAATCTGGGATGCTGTGTGGGCCTGCCCCAAGGTGTCCGACCCTCCCTCCGTAAAAACAGGAAAGTCCGCGACAATGTCCGCGATCTGCATACATGCGTCCGAGGCATCGACATGCACCTGGTGGATAACAACATCAACCCCGTCTTTCGGAGTCAACTCATCCACTCCTCCTGCTCCACCACCAAAATTGTCAGTGATCTCGATAGGAGCGCCCTCGGCCTTGAGTCTCTCTTTTACAGCCCCAATGGCATCGGCGAAGACGCTCTGACTATCCACACGTAGGAAAAAGTGGGCACTATTAAGTAGGGGCGAGTCGTAGTGTTTGGCGTTGTACTGTCTCAGTACCCGTCCGATGATCTGCTCCACCTGAATAGAGGATCCCATGCTCTTATCGATGTAGGCGAGATAGCACGCAGGGTCGTCCCAGCCCTCTTGCAGCGAGAGGTTGAAAATGATGTGCTTGTAATCTCCTGATCGGAAATCATCGAAATCGTTCTCACCCTTGGAAAATAAATTGACCGCATCGGGCTTGTTCCCGTTGGCAAAAGATAAGTTGGCATAGATAGCGATCTCTTCCGGCGCAATCCCCTTTTCCTCGACAAGATACCTCCAAATACGAATTGGTGGAGCCTTGCGATGCTCGAAGGGCTTGGTATGGTCATCTTTCTCGCCATCATCCGCAATGTTGGTTTTACAGACATATATAGCCTTCGGTTTGAAGCCGAAGCCGCATGACTCTATCTCGTCCTCAATGAGCCCCAACCGCTTGTGGAGGTCATCTAGGCATTTCTCCATCGGGGCCGTCGTGCCATCGAACTGAATTGCCTTCTTAACCAGTTGAGCAGAGACCACCTTCTTACTATCAACTGCAGTCGTGACAAAGCGCTGTGCATCAGGATTTCCGCTATTATCAACAGCACCAAGGTCAGTAAACACCTTGCTATCCTGCGCGGCCTCATCCACCCACAGCCTGATTGGCTGGATTACGGCCTTGTTGAAGCTCGCAGGCAGCTTCAGGGTTGCACTGGCAAGTAAGTATGCGTCCGGCTCTAATTCTGCAAGAATTTCCGACTGCTGCTCTGAAAGGTTATGTCCTTCGTCATAGACGACGAATAGTGGACGACGCTGACCCCCTGCCGTTCTGGCTATCAGGCGTTCCCATGGGGAACTGTCACCGAAAATATCAGCGTCCTTTTTGTAGATGTTAAGGTTGCCTTCGGACTGGTCCCGGTTGTTAAACAGCCCAGTGGTCGCCAAAAGCATCAGCGGCGTCGTACCGTCTTCAATGTGCGCCGGAGTAAGCTGGCCGATACCAATAACCGAGAAACCGTCTGCGATCTCAGCATACTTCCCGCCAGGGCAAAAGTTAGTATAAGTCTGAGCAACGACGGACTTTGCCTTCGACATCCAAAAAACAATTGGCTCACATGCGCAATGGGTCCTCATCAGCGACACCGCCTGGGCAAGCACTGGGGTTTTACCTGCTCCCGTCAAGGCAGAAAGCGCCTGAAAAAATGGGCGGGGCTTGTTACCCTTCCGTGGCCTATACAGATGGGCCTCAAAAAATGCATAACGATCGGCGATCGTTTTTGCGGCGTCTGATTGGAATACCTTTAACTCAAAATCAGGCATCACCTGTCCCTTCATTGTTGTATGAGTCCTGACGAGGATTGAATCCGATGTGCTCAAGAACCTTGTCAGGAATTTTGTAGAACTCGACGCTGCCACCAGTATACGGAGCCATCGAAGCATAAACGTGATAACGCAGAACCAGCCCAGCTTGTTTTGCTTCCTCCGCGATCTCGCGAAACGCCGTTTTGTCGAGGACAGACGGCTTGTCTGGCGTTTCCCAAATTAGGAAAAAACCCTCCTTGCGGGAATTGACAGCAAAGAGATGCTTGTAAGAGCCAGCAGGAAGACGGTGGAGGTAGGACTTTGCTTTTTCCGCTCGGTCCCAATAACTAGTCAGGAGCAGATCGATCATTTCCTCACGAGCAAGGGTATTGACAGCTTCGGCATCAATTTTCTCTCGCCTCAATTCAATGAAACGAAATCCACTGGCAATAGACTTGGTGGGTCCACTTGCCCATTGGCCGGTGATAACACGTTTGACTCTATCAGCCGTAAGAGTTGATGCATAGTGATCGCCCTTCTCGGTATTTCCTTGCTCTATAAGAATGAAGTTGCGTTCCGCACCAGTTTCTGCATTCAATTCCAATACTGCATGCCCAGTGGTTCCTGAGCCCGCAAACGGATCTAAAACCAATCCGTCTGGTTTGCACCACAGTTGAATAATTTTCTTGATCAGACGCAGTGGCTTAACAGTTTGGAATCCATGATTCGGCCCAACAACAGCGGTAAGCTCTTTGATTCCTGACTGACTATGGCCAGATTCTGTATAAGCCCATGATGAGCTGCCAATTTCGAAAGGCGAATCATAATCTTCGTTCGACCACCATGACAGTGGAACCTTTCCTTTCTTAACATCCTTCAGATAGGTTTTTAATCGGGGAGCACCATCCCCCTTTTTTGTGAAGAAAAGTTTTGGCCATTGTCCTCGTGCATATATTTTTTGCGCAGCAAGTCTAGATTTTTTTAGTAAATCATCGCTATCTATTGGTTGGCCATTACGGAATTTGCACCCTTTTAAAACCAACGCTTTTACACGAATTTGCTTTCCTGCATATTCCGGCCGATCATGAACACCGATTCCGGTTCAACGTGAACACCATTTCCGGACCAATGTGAACGCTCATTCCGGCTCAACCTGAACACTTTGCTCCTCCTTTCCGGAAACAGTGTTCAACATCCCGGAATCACTGTTCACATTCACCGGAATCATCCTTAACGCATTGATTTAACAACCTTTGATACGCTCTCCCTTTTGCCAGGGAAGAGCCTATGTCTGCCAAGAGGATTGCAATGCGTAAAATTCGTGAAGTGCTGCGACTGCGGCTGGAAGCTGACCTCTCTGTTCGCCAGATAAGTTGCTGCACCAAGGTCAGCGTTGGCTCCATCCAGAAACTCCTCAAAAGTGCCCAGACGCTCGGCCTGACCTGGCCCTTACCTAGCCAGCTTGATGATGGCCAACTGGCGGCCCTGTTCTATCCGCAGGCCGATACCACCATCTCGGCCCGCCATGTTGTACCGGATTGGCCCTCTGTCCATCAGGAGCTCAAGCGTAAGGGGGTCTCCAAACAACTGCTCTGGGAGGAGTACACCCAGCGCTATCCCAACAGCTGTTACAGCTACTCCCAGTTCTGCGACCGTTACAAATCCTGGTGTCAGTTGCAAAAGCGCTCCATGCGCCAGATCCACAAGGCGGGGGAAAAGCTCTTTATCGACTACTGCGGGCCCACGGTGCCCATCGCCTCGCTCTCCACGGGGGAGGTCCGTCAGGCCCAGATCTTTGTCGCCGTGCTTGGTGCGTCCAACTACACCTTTGCCGAGGCTACCTGGTCACAGTCACTGCCGGACTGGTTGCAAAGCCATGTCCGTGCCTTTGAGTTTTTCGGCGGTACACCTGCACTGCTGATCCCCGACAACCTCAAAAGCGGTGTCAGCAAGGCTTGCCGATACGATCCCGAGCTCAACCCCAGCTACCAGCAGTTGGCCGAGCACTATCAGGTGGCAGTGATGCCAGCTCGCCCTTACAAGCCCAAGGATAAAGCCAAGGCTGAGGTGGGTGTGCAGATCGTCGAGCGCTGGATCCTCGCCCGCTTGCGCCACCAGACCTTTTTCTCGCTGGCCGAGCTCAACCAGTGCATCCGGGCCTTGCTGGACGAACTCAACGAGCGCCCGTTCAAGCAACTGCCCGGTAACCGGCGCGAGGCGTTTGAGCAGTTGGACCGCCCGGCGCTGGGACCACTGCCGGTGCATCCCTATCGCTATGTCGCCATCAAAACGGTCAAGGTCAACATCGACTATCACGTCAGCTATGAGCAGCACCACTACTCGGTGCCACACCAGTATGTGGGCCAGCAACTGGAGCTCCATGCTGGCGACACTTTGCTTCAGGTCTATCACCAGCAACAGCTGGTCGCGAGCCATCCGCGTAAAACCATCCCGGGGATGAGCACGATCCCGGAGCACATGCCGGAACGCCACAGCAAGCAGCAACGCTGGACGCCAGGCCGTCTCAAGCAGTGGGCTGCTGATATCGGACCGGGCACCTTGTGCTGGGTGAGCGAACGGCTGGAAGAGAAAGCCCATGTCGAGCAGGCATACCGACTCTGCCTGGGGCTACTGAGTCTTAGCCGGGAGTATCCGCCATCACGGGTCGAGGCCTGCTGTCAGTTGGCTAATCGGGAAGGACTGGTGCGACTCAAACAGCTCAAGTCGGTGCTGACCAGTGGCCGCGACCAACTGCCCGAAAGCCCGCTGAGCTACCCAGAGTTACCGCAAGAGCACGAGAACATCCGTGGCCCCCAGAGCTTCCACTAAAGAGGATACGCCCCATGACCCAACAAACCCTGACCCGCCTGAGAAACCTGAAACTGACCGGCATGGCGGATGCAGTGCAACAACAACTGGAACAGGCCAGTACCTACGAAGGGCTGCCCTTCATCGAGCGTCTAAGCCTGCTGGTCGAACACGAACAACTGAGCCGGGAGCAACGTAAACAAGCTCGGCTAGTCAAGCAGGCGCGGCTCAAACTCCAAGCCACGGTGCAAGAGGTGGACTACCAGTCTGCACGCAACCTGGAGCGGTCACAGGTTGCAAACCTGGCCCAAGGAGAGTGGCTGCGCCGAGGCCAGAACCTGCTCATTACCGGCCCCTGTGGCTGTGGAAAAACCTACCTGGCTTGTGCGCTGGGCTACCAAGCCTGTCAGCAAGGGCATAGCACTCGTTACTACCGGCTGCCGCGTCTGCTACTTGAGCTGAGCCAGGCCAAGGTAGATGGCAGTTACGCCAGACTGCTGGGTCAACTGGCCAGGATAGAGCTACTGGTCCTCGATGACTGGGGACTGGAAGCGGTGAATGCCGAGCAGCGCAACGCCCTGCTGGAGATCATGGATGATCGGTACGGGAAATACTCGACGGTAGTAGTCAGTCAGCTGCCAACTGAAGAGTGGTACGCGAGCTTGGGTGACAACACCCTGGCAGATGCGATCCTGGACCGGCTGATGCACAACGCTCACCGGCTGTCACTGAAGGGAGAATCGATGAGAAAGAGGAGAAGTGAGTTGACCCAATCTGAACAGTCGAGTTAGAAACGGGATGACGTGAGCGCGTTAAGGATCAGGGTGTTCACGTTGGCCGGAATGGCTGTTCAACTTCGCCGGAATACGCATTCCAGCTTTGTTTGTTAAGCTAACATTATCATCGATAATTTTTTCTTCGTATTCAGATCCCCATTCCTCGAGCCAAGCTTTCATTGATGCTTTCGCTGAACGCCAATAATTTGAGCCAGGGTAGTGCATCTCGCCAGTAAATGGAGATTGAATTCCGTAAGCAGATTTTGCATCTCCACTGGAAGCAGTTGGGTTTCCTCCTGTTTTTTTACTATCCCACAGGCCTTCAGGGTCGCCATCCGGATTCCCATAAATTGAATCCATAGCCTCTGTTCGCTCTTCAAGGTTAGTCTTAGAGCGATCAGCTTCTTTAGCATAGATAAGTACATATTCAGTAGCTGTAGAAATATGCTTAGAGTCGGATTTCGGGGCGTAGGATTTTTGCCAATTGATAATACCAATTCGGTTTTCTTCTTTGAAAATCTCATCCATCAGCATACCAAGACGATATAACTCGCGATGATCGATGCAAATCGCAATGACGCCGCTTGGCTTTAACATTTCTCGCATCATCCAGATGCGAGGCGTCATAAATTTTAGCCATTTGCTATGACGAGAGCCATCATCCTTTGGAACTAGCTCACCAAGATCGGGGTCATTGGGATCTTTATCCCACTTATCGTTATAGCGAAAATCCTCACCTGTATTGTAGGGTGGATCTGTTACGATTAGATCTACTTGCCCCCGATGTTTGTATAATGTCACCATTGTGGACAGATTTTCGCCATCCCAAATCTCATTGTGGGACTGCGCACTTTCGTCTTCGACAGAATATTTTTTTACTATGCGATGCAGTTTCGGCTTTACCTGGCGGATGATCTGCCACGGAGCGGTACGTCCCGTATAGTTCATCACTATACCATGACGCCCAGCCTCAACATTAGCCGCATCGTGTGCTTGTAACAGTCGGATTAAAGCAGATCGAGGTAAGCTATCGTAATGATTGCTACCTAAGTCAACCGAATTCAGAGAGTCTTTCTCAGGCGGCGAGCCCTTTGGCTGCTGGTTCGTCATAATTCATATTCCTATCCCGTTTGGGCATCTGTTGTGATCGCGAATTGTAACAACCCAAGCAGGCTGAACTGGTTCGCGAACGATAAAAATGTTATGCATACTTCCTGAAGGCTCCGACCACTAGACCGAATATCTCCAGATGGTCATGGGGTCGGATCAGTGGGAACGCCTCGTTACCAGGCCGCAGATAAAAACCCACCTTGTCCTGTTCCAAGTACTTTACAGTGAACTCGTTGTCGACAATAGCAACTACGATATCCCCCTGTTTCGCGGGAACGCCTTTCTTGACAATCACTGTATCTCCCGGCATCAATCCAGCTTCGATCATCGACTCGCCTCTGATCGTCAGCATCACGGTTCGCGATGGGGATTCAATAAGATACTCATCTATCGAGCACGCTTCGACCACTAAGTCGTTGGCCGGGCGGGGCAAGCCTGCCTGAATGGTGCCAGCTACATCCCGCTCAAAAAAGCGTTTCCCCGGTTGAATCCGGCGGTCTGGGGCATAGGCAAGATAGCCCAGCTCCATCAGCCGCCCCACCATAACGGAGACGGCCGATTTTGATTTCATCCCCACCAATGCCCCCACCCCGGAGAAGGATGGCAGGATACGATGCTTCGCGTAGTAGTCCTGAAGTTTGGAGAGATATTCCTTGTCCCGGTTCATGCATATCTCCTCACAATAGACATGATTCTATAGAACATTCGTTCCATTGCAAGCGGATATATGAAACGTCCATGAATATAGTACGGGCGCTCTACAATATTGTAATCATGCTGCCGATGACGGTCCAACACGTCCTCTTCTTCATCAAGGGCCGTACGCGGTTCTGTCATAGCCAAAGGTATGGTTTCACGCAGTGCTCGATAGTAAAGCAAGAGCGTTATGTGGAAAGGGGAGTTTATAAATCAGCCAACAAACAATGATGCCCTCGGCCACAATTGATAGCGACAGTCGTAATTAAACTATTGAAATCTTGTTTACAAGGGATACAATTTATTTCATCTCACGTGATTAATTAAAGTATTTTTGTAGCATCACAAACATTTTGATGCACCAAGTATGAATTATGTTTTATTAACATTAAGGCGAGCCACCGGTTTTAGTGTGGCAATCTCTTCCTGCATTTCTAACGCCCGAAACATCAAGTTGGCATGTTCTGATTCAAGTATTTTTCTAGCTGCAATAGCGTTATTTCTTTCAAGCCGATACCTGTCTTTTAACTTACGCTCCCTTGCCAACTCTGACTTAAGCCTATCGAGCTCTGGCAGGGGAACCTCGATATCGATATCAAGCCCTGTTGCCATAGTTTTTTCACGATTAACGTTATGTTCTTCGATTATGGGATTGGCATACTTCAAGAAATCGGGGAACTTGTGAATGTAACTGTTCCCCAGACCTGCCTCATTGTTTATCTTGTTAAGCGTCAGCTTGCCTGTTGCTTTTACTTTAACTGGTTTTCCTTCCAAGAGTCTATTTAAGGCTGCATGTAAACGTGACTCCGTTAACTCTTTACTCATGACTGCGCCTCAACTTTTTCAATGAATGGTTCAAAATTAATATTGTGTTTTTTCAGTGTTTGTTCGATTAAAAGTATTTTTTGTTTGTATCCCACTAAAATCCTTGAATATGCTTGGTCACCCATAGCATTCATATCCAAAAATGCCTTCACTAATCTTTCACGCTGCTTTGCCATTATCTTTGCACCTTTGTATGTAATAACCTGATGTTCACATTCTCTTGTTTCAGCTACAAAGGACTCAATAGAGCAGAGTCGCTCACAGTCAGCGTTGGTGCAATATGCGCCTGTTGGGAGTAGAACAATAGACAAGGAGTTGTTGCGAACCAGTCTACCTATTTCACTTCGGTTCATGACAACTTTTTCACCTCGTTTCAACGCATATTCTTTTTCATTAGCAACGCGCTCACCACCTCCACCGGACAGGGTTTCGCTTTGGTTATAGATATCATCAAAAGCATCAATCGCGATATCAATATTAACCTCTTTTACCATGCCCAAAAGTTCTTCATCCAGAAGAACATTCTCCATTCGTGCTAGTTCTGCATGATTGGCATACCAGGCGGACATGCTAATGCTTTGATGCTTGTACTGATACTTTATTGCTTGTGTGTTCCCCAATCTATTACGCACCATGAATACTGCAAAGGAGCGCCTCAGGCTATGAAGAGAAAATGCAGGTAAACCACCGCCGACGTCCATTTCGCCTACCCAGCTGGGGTTTAAAGTATCAAATTCAGTCACCTCATCTGGTGTAGCTGAAATATCGAAGTAGTTTCCCAGCTCTTTTGGATGAAGAATATAAGACGTACCAAGCTTACCATTAAAAAATCTTCTCATATCAGTTGTAATAAAAACCGAGTTAATTTCCTTAAGACTCCTTTCATATTCGTCTTTGCTTAATAGTTCGTTTGAGAATGCTTTTTGCAGACCCTTTTTATAAATTTTCCTTGAGTACTCAGTTACGTCATATGCCAATGTTAATGCTTTTTCAGCGAGTGGATGTGTCACCCACGTTGTTGTTATTGGAATACCCTGATTTCCTTTGAAAGTGGTACCTTTTAGTACAGGAACGCCATTTATTATGGCATAGCTGTCTCGCTGAAAAGACAATAGCTCATTACGTCTGGCACCAGAGAAGAGACCTACGGCAATCAGACAGTGCATAACAATGCTTTTTACCCACTCTCCCGTTATGGCTGTAAATCTAAAGTCAGGTATTTTGTGATGAACTTGACTTTTTATTGCTCTATTAAAAGCACCTTTGACTGACGATCTTTTTAATTCTCTTTTATTCATCATCACGTCGTAAAGTTCAAGGAAACTTGACATTACATTGGATATCTCATGACGATACTCGTAGTATTTATCAATAGTTCTCGTTACTTGTTCCAGAACAAGTGCATGCATAGTTGATGGAAGGGCTATGTATTGTTGACCTTGTTTATTAATAGCAAGCGGCTGAATCTCACTATTTATGATATATCTAGACACTAAACCAGTCTCACTGAGGCCATTTATCGTGCTCATAATGCTCTTGAGTGTTCTGATTGAATATTTCCCGTTGAGAGACAACTTGATCTTTCTCCACTCATAGTCATTGGATAAAAGGGAAAATTCAGAATTCCCCCATGACCTGAGAAGGTAACAAAGGCAATCTCGCCAATAAATAATTCTGCTTACAGATATGTGCTCTGCATTATGCTTACCTCTTGCATGTACGATCATCGCGTAAAGATAGCGCTTAATATTATCTTTATGTTCCTGAGGTATTGATTTGAAACTGCATAATCTTAAGGTTTCACCTTGAGCAGTGAAATCCCATACATCATCAAAAATACTGGATACTCCCTGACCTTCACTGTTAAAAGAAACAAAATTTTTTTCTCTCAAGTCAGGTACAGCGCTTGCGTGAAGATCAGACATTAAATATCTCCAGTGTGTCTATCAAACCTCTAATGTTTACATAGATAGGATGAGCGCCTTCAGACTCAAACTTTTCCTTTGCACCATAGTACGCTTGTGGCGCCTTACTTTCAAATCGCAATAATGTGCGGCTTAAAATCGATTCTATTTCGTATAGTTTAGATTTTGGGATTGAGTTCTGTGATGGTAGTTCTTTTATATCCAGGATTTGTTGATAAAAAGAAAACATCATCCATATATCTGATTCTGAAGCAACAAGAACATGACTTTCGCAGTCAAAACAGGCAAGAAAGTTGGTACATTTATGCTCGTCCTTGTTTAGTTCAACCGCAAGGTTTTTGAGCCTTCGCTCCAATTGTGATTGCAAACTATCATCACCACTGCAACGCACACCGGAAGGTGTTATCTCATATACAGGTATTTCATTTCGACTGAGCCTTTCTTTATAATCGTATTCAGCAAGTATATCTGAGTGTAATATTTTTGCGTATTCAATAGCTTGATTTATTTTTTCGCCTTTTGAAATGGCAGCTTGCGCTTCCATTGCTGCGGAAAGATTACGATCATGATCACTCTTAATACCGGAAGAGTATGATTTTCGGACGACCTCTACGCTGTTATTTAAGCCTTGAGAAACAAGATACATATCCTCTGTAACCCGCATCAAGATGTCTGACTTAGTCTTTCTGAGTCTTGTCGCGTTTATTCTGAATGGTAGCAACCTTCTAATTAAAAAATTTATACAGCTTGCGATATCGCGAGCTTTGTTATAATCAGAAATACTCAAATCCGATCTGATATATGGTAATAATGGCATGTCATCCATACAGTCAATATTGAGGGTTTTATAAATTACCGTGGTCGCACTTAACCATTCCTCGATCAGTCTTCGTGTAGAAGATGAAAAACCAAGAGCGTTATCAACCTCTTTATTTCTGGCTCGGTATTTTATGCCGTTAAAAATAAATTTCCCCGAACCTATATCCTTGAAGATAACATCTTTTCTGCGCATAGATTGTAAAACGCCTGCATTCATACCTGTCAGCATAAAAAACAAAAAAAGAGCACCACGAGAAGCATGATTAAACATTACTATTTTACGCATATAACTGATGTTTAACTCTTTATTCTTTCGAAATATACGATTCGGGAACAAGGTTGCTCTAAAGGCATGCTTTATGTACACTATATTCTGAGTCAGATTTTCTTCTTTCGCCATCTTAATAATAAGAGCCTCATCATAAAAAGGGTGAAGCTCTGGAATTGTGTTATTCATAATGTGAGAAAGAAATGAGTTGTGCCCCCTTATTAATATCTTAGAGAGCGGCTTAAGCTCCGTCTCAATGTCATACGCCACGTTCACTATGGATGGGCGACGTATGTTGGCCGCAGTTAATAACCTTGTGTCATTTTCTCTCCCCATGAGTCGTAAAAAATATGTGATAGCGCTTTTAATACTATTGACTATCGTTGGCTCGACACCGTTTAGTGACTTCTTGTTATAGTAAACAAGGCAATTATTTATTGAGCTAATACTGAATGGTATTGCTTGAGAATCGAATTCATCTATGTATTTAAAATATTTTATTAACCCTGCCTTTAAGTAACCGATTGCTGTGGTGCTGATGAGATTGTCTGATTTTGGCATGACTCTATAGAGTTCTATTATTATTTTTTCTCTATTTGCATCGACTAATTCATCTGGTTTTTTAAAATCACCTGCTACCCCCTCCGTACCTGATATTAACTCAGGCACTCCACGATACTTAAGGCGTTTCATGTAAAATTTAACGCCGTTTTTATCAATCATAACCATTTGGTTTATGCTTATCTGCTCGATCGCTTCAGAGCGAGGTGTGCTGATAACCTTTGCTTCTTTTCGTTTGCGTCCAGACATTTTATTCGCCATCTCCAAGTTAAGTCAGGATTACCCCATCAAGGTCATCAAATAATCCAAGATAATCGAGGACGTCCTCATAAATCTCGTCACCACTTGGAGCATTTTCAGCAATCTTTAAATATTCTAATGTTGTGCTTTGTTCTTCATGGCCAAGATAGGATGAAACGATTGCTAATGCTTCGTCAGCTTTCATTTTTTTTAACAGCATACGAAATAAGTTAACTGCAAAGGTCGAGCGCAGGTTATGCAATGAGCCTAGCATTTCGTGGTTCAGCTTACTCGTGTGATTAATTGTATTACGCACCTCTACCCATCGAGAGGTAAAGTCAGAAGGGCGACTAATTAATGGTATCCCATTTTGGGAAATGAATATATAGTCCTTATCCTTGTCAATTGCATCATCGCCTTCGAATATTGCAGTATTGCCCGCTACCATTTGCTCACGACAATAATCTTTGAATTTTGCCAGACGTTTTTGGTAGCGTTCTGATTTCGTGTACTCATAGAGTGCATTCATCAACATGCTGGGAATTATGGTTTTTCGTGATTTATTGCCTGCTTCTTTTGTTTTTGTCAATGACCCGAATTGCCCACCGACCCCCAAACTTAATAATGGTTTTTCGAAGACTTCTTTTCCATCACGGATAACAACTATTGGTTTAACTATCTGACCTCTGTGTAAACTCGCCATTTCTTCTCTACGCAATCCAGCGTAGCGGCACACCATGAAGCCTAAGCAGTATTCGACCGCCAACGATTGCATTCTCATCTCTCCCTTTACATTCTTAATGATGCGCTTACTTTTGATGAGTATGTTCTGAACCAACGCCCACTCTTTGTCAGTGAGGGGCTTTAAGTCCCGACGATAGTTCGCAAGTACACCACCTTCATTACGACTAGACTTAGAAAAACTCAATCGCAAGTCTGTCGTGTGGACATCTTTCTTTGTATAGGCTTTCATCTTTGATGCACCAGCCTGAAAGTTAAGCGTCACAATTTCGAGTTCAAAAGGAGGATTATTAAATTTGTAGCCTTTCCGAAGGTGATATTTGTAAAATCCAACCACAGCTGAAATATATGCTTTAGCCGTGGTTCGAGCCATTCGTTCAGAATCATCTAGCTGATTTAATACAAGGTCTTTCAGTGCTTCGCGGTACAAATAAGTTAGCTTCTCAGATTTTCTTTTAGGGAAATAATCCCATCGAGGTCGAGGGGCATCGTACAACTCATCGAATGTATCCTCATCGTAATCTAAATCCCACAATGCTTGGATGGAAATAATGAATGTGAAGTAGTGTCCCAGTGCTCGTGAGAGCTGATCTGATTCCAACTTTGATTTGTCGATATGATGAGAGAGGAGATATTCATTCACATAATGCATTGGCTCAAAGCTTACGAGTTTATCTTCTTCGTCATACCCAACAAGGTTCAGCAGCGTAACACGCTTAACCACAACGCCCTTGCCACTGCTTCTAGTGGTGAAACCGACCTCACCATTTTCTTCATCAACAGTTACCAATGGGCGTTTGTAGATATAGGGAGATATCGTGGAAGGCTCCACTCTGTATGTAATCTGCATGGATACGCCAATAGCCAGTTGTTATGGACTTGACTATAGGTGGCATTCTCAACTTGTGAAAGGATTTAAAAGTGCATTTTTGTTATTTGGTATATTAAGTGCATCAGTGACCCAGCTCATGGGCCAGGGTAATGACGTTATCCATGGTGCCGGCATAGGTAACAAAGACCCGCGGTTCGACCGGTTCGGCAAACTTGGTGCAGTAGGCGCCTGTACGGCGATTTGGCGTGGGCGCAGCATCAATCCACCCCTTCTCGGCCATCATGCGGGCAAATGCACCCATCTCGGGATCGAAACGGCTAAAGGCATCGGCAATCAACTCGATCGCCTCATCAAAAGGAATGTCACGGCTGCTGGAAGCTGGCGGCGGCGCAAAGAGATCCTCCGGCCCCAGATCGTCGAAACCAAGGCGCTCGGCCATAAGCTCCAGCGCCCGCTGGCCCAACCCACGGGCTCGCCAGGTTTCGCTCATCAGGGCATCGAGGGTGGCACGCTCGATATGGCTCTGGTGGCAGGAGAGATCCAGCGCATCGAGCACACGGGTTTTGCCGCGCTGACGGGCCAGCTCCAGCCGCCAGCCGTTGATGGCATTGAGGATAGCGGCGACCGTCTCCTGCTCCCCTTCCCAACCGGCGCTGATGGCATCAAAGGCTTCTAAACGCAGCGCACGTATCGGGCTGGAGAGCAGATTGCTCGCCTCGGCCAGCCCCATCTCGCGGCCATCAATGGTCAAGCTGATCTTGCCCACCAGATCGTTATAGAGGTTGCCCCAGGCGTGCAGACCATCGGTGCCCAGACCAATCACCAGCTGCTCCGCCGCCACCGGCAAGCGCTGATCCTGCAAACGACGCTCATGGCCCAAGCGGTACGCCTCCTCGCCGAGCAGCGAAT
Organism: Aeromonas sp. 96A; assembly: GCF_051919165.1. NCBI lineage: Bacteria > Pseudomonadati > Pseudomonadota > Gammaproteobacteria > Aeromonadales > Aeromonadaceae > Aeromonas > Aeromonas sp. 96A. The sequence goes on from NZ_JBQBFE010000001.1 coordinate 1,101,586, forward strand.
CACTCATCAGCGCGGCGAATTCCTCTTCCGGCAACGCCAGCATCAGATCTTCCACCGGCGCCAGGGTCTTGAACAGATCGGCATTAAGGGCGCGAGCACGGGACGCCAGCTGTTTGGCCTGCGGATCCCGCGCATCCTGACTGCCACGGCAGGCGGCCAGAATGGCGACGTTCCAGCCGACATGGCGAATATCGCGGGCGCGCAGCCGCACTTCCCGCAAAAAATCCTGCAGCGCTGCGTCATCGCCGCGCACCCCGTCCAGACCTGCCATATAGCTGGCCAGCTCTTCCAGCGCGTGGCGAGCAGCGCGCATGTCCGCTTCCAGCTCCGGGCTGTCGAGGCCCGGGTAGATATGGTCGTTATTCCACTGTTGTTGATACATAGCTTCTCGCAAAGGCCTTTATCGGGAGGCGCAACAGACCTGCGGGCAGCAAGTCCGAAACCGGGCAACCCGAAGGCCAAAAAATGAAGAGAGGAAAAAAGAGACAATGGCCCGCAAGCTCGCTTATACCTTGGCCGGGGCAAGACGGCTCACCAGCGTCATCACAGCAACCAGCAGCAGACCCACCACCACACCGGCCACGGCGTTGAGCAGAGTCGGCGTCACCGCCGCCAGTACGGCCCCCACTGTGGGCAGGGTGGCGACAACGGCGGCGGCACCTTCAATCAGGTGATGGGCAAAGGGCCAGCCATGCACCAGAATGCCGCCGCCCACCATAAACATGGCGATCGTCCCTACCAGTGCCAGCAGGTGCATCAGACGGGGCGCAGTCACCAGCAGTCCCTGCCCCACCGCGCGGCGCAGGGCGCTGCCATCGGTTTTTTGCAGCAGATGCAGACCGATGTCATCGAGCTTGACGATCAGCCCCACCAACCCGTAGACCCCGATGGTCATCAGCAGGGCGATGCCCGCCACTACCGAGAGCTGCAGCGCGAGGCTTGCTCCCTGTACCGTGCCAAGGGCGATAACGATGATCTCGGCAGAGAGAATAAAATCGGTGCGGATCGCTCCCTTCACCTTCTGCTGCTCGAAGGCCACCAGATCATCGGGAATGAGGGCTGTATGTGCCTCCCCCTCGCTCACTTCATGAGACAGGAACTTGTGGGCCAGCTTCTCGGCCCCCTCAAAGCAGAGGTAGGCACCTCCCAGCATCAAGAGCGGCGTGATAAGCCAGGGCACTAGGGCACTGATGGCGATGGCGGCGGGCACCAAAATCAGCTTGTTGCGAAATGACCCCTTAGCCACCGCCCACACCACCGGCAACTCCCGCTCGGCGCGCACCCCGGAGACCTGCTCCGCGTTGAGGGCCAGATCATCACCCAACACCCCGGCGGTCTTCTTGGCCGCCATCTTGGTCATCAGCGCCACGTCATCGAGCACGCTGGCGATATCGTCGAGCAGGGCCAACAAACTGGTTCCGGCCATATCAAAGATTCCTTATATCAGTGAGAACAACACCGCGAGAGAGATGTACATCCCGATAACCACCAGGGTCAACAGGACCACCTCATGGCGATCGCAGGCCATCATCGGCCGAGCCAAAAATCCGGCGCTCGCCATCGGGGGGTTACGTCTTTCGGGCAAAAGATGGCACAGTGTAACGAGAAGCCGCCGTTTCGGCAGCACCCCTGAGCCATTTGTTCCTGGTTCCCTCTGAATCACCTCAAGGAGTTCCCATGCAACCCTGGCAACCTCTGCTCGATTTCTGGTTTGGCGACCCGGCCGACGACGCCCTGCGTGCCAAACGACAAGCCCCGCTCTGGTGGGGCAAAAGTCGCGAGACCGATGCCCTCCTGGCCCGGCGCTTTGGCATGCAGGCAGAGGCGGCCGCCAACGGGGAGCTGGCCGACTGGGCGGATCTGCCCCACGGCAGACTGGCGCTGATCCTGCTACTCGACCAGTTGCCGCGCAATATCCATCGCGGTACCCCCACCGCCTTTGTCCGGGATCCGCTGGCCCGGGATCTCTGCCTGAAAGGGCTATCCATCGGGGCGGACAAATCCCTCTCGCCACTGGAGCGGGTCTTCTTCTATCTGCCGCTGGAGCATGCCGAATCCCGCGAACAACAGGCCAGAAGTGTGGCCCTGTTCGAGGCACTCGCTGCCGAGCAGGCTGGCACACCGGCGCAAGCGACCTTCGCAGGATTTGCCGACTTTGCCCGCCGTCATCAGGTGATCATCGAACGCTTTGGCCGCTTCCCCCACCGCAACGACATTCTGGGTCGCACCAGCACACCGGAAGAGGCGACATTTTTGCAGCAACCGGGCTCAGGCTTCTAAGCAAGCCATATAAAAAAATCCCCGCCAGCTGGCTGGCGGGGATAGCGGATGGATAACAACTCTCGGCGTTACTGAATGCGATAGCGGGATATCTGCTGGTGGATGCTCTCGGTGGTGACATTGAGCTCCTCGGCGGCGGCTGAGGTCTCTTCCGCTGTGCTGCTGGTCTGCTGCACGACCTGAGCAATCTGCTCCACCTGATGGGCAATCGACTCGGCGGCCGAACTCTGCTCGCGGATGGCATTGGTGATCTCGCCCACCTGCTCCATCACCCGGTGCGACGCACTGCGGATTTCGGCAATAATGGCACCACTCTCGGTCGCCATGGTGACCCCCTGGCTCACCTTCTCCTCCACCAGATGCATGCGGGAGACCGTATTGTTCGACTCCTGCTGGATCGCCTCTACCGTAGCGGAGATCTCCTGGGTGGATTGCGCCGTCCGCTCTGCCAGTTTGCGCACCTCATCCGCCACCACCGCAAAGCCACGGCCGGACTCCCCGGCCCTCGCCGCTTCAATGGCCGCGTTCAAGGCCAGCAAGTTGGTCTGCCCCGCCACATCACGGATCACGTTGACCACACCGCCAATGCGCGAAATACCCTCACCCAGCGCAATGACCTCGGCCGAGGCCTGCCGGATCGAGTCGGCGATCTCGTTGATGGCATGGACGGTGCGCTCGATGGTCCGGCCTCCCTCGGTCGCCAGTTGCCCTGATTCGTTGGTGATGCGGCTCGTCTCCTGAGTACGCTGGGAGATATCTGTGATACTGACCGTCATCTCTTCCACACCGGCGGCTATCAGACTGGTGGCATCATTGGCCTGATTAGCCGAGCTGGCCAGGTGCTGCGCTGCCTGAGAGAGGGATTCGGCAGTGCTCTTGATCTGCAAGCTGCCTACGGAAAATTCGGTAAATGTCTGTTGCAGCGTATCGAGCAGCCGGTTGACCGCATTGAGGGTCAGGCCAATCTCATCCTGCTGTTTCACATCTGCTCTCAGGGTAAAGTTGAGGTCGCGCTGGATCCGGGTCAGGGTATCCATGGCGGTACGAAGGGGGTTGGCCACCTGATTGAACAACCAGACAAACAGCCCCATCGTCAGTACGGTGGCACCACCGGCGATAAACAACAGGGTTTGCAGGCTGTTGTCATAATTCTCCTGGCCCTGCTTCTTGAGCGCCAGTCCCAAATCCATATTGAAGTTGACATGAAGCTCGATTGCCTTGGCAAATTGCTGGAACACTCTGGTGGCTTCTCCTGCCAGCATGTCTCGCGCTTCGTCGTTTTTGTTTTGGTGGGAGAGCTGCAGAACCTTGTCTATCTCCTGATAATATTGCGCAATAATGCGCTGATCATCGTCGGTCAGGCGTCGGTCTTCGTCATTGGAGAGCATCTCTGCTTTATATTTCTCCAGTTGCGAATTGATCTGTTTGCGATGCTCGGCAATATCCACTTCTATCTGCTGCATCTTGTCATTGTCTGTGTTGAGGATATGGCTTTGAACCCGGGAGTGCAGCTCATAGAACGCAGCTTGCACCTCCTTGATCAGCGCAATACTGGGCACCGTATTGTCCGTCACATAGCTCAAGTCTCGATTGCCAGCCCCAAGGCGGTTGATACTGAACCAGCTGAGGAAAACAAGCGCCAGCATAACCAGCAGCGCTATCAGTTGAAGCCGACGAGCAATGTTCATAACCGTACACTCCAGATGAAAACTATCTAGCAGTGTAGACGAGCCATAAACAACAACGGCCCGCATTGGCGGGCCGTTGTTGTTTATTTTTCATGGCGTTGTGATCAGGCTTTGGCTGGCTCACTCTCGCCCAGCGCGACGGTTTCACCCAGACTGTCTTCGGTCTTGGCAACTACACTGGCGGCGATGGCGTTGCCCAACACGTTAGTGGCTGAGCGGCCCATGTCGAGGAAGTGGTCGATCCCCAGCAGCAGCAGGATGCCCGCTTCCGGAATATGGAACTGGTTCAGGGTGGCGGCAATCACCACCAGAGAGGCGCGCGGTACCCCGGCCATCCCCTTGGAGGTGACCATCAGCAGCAACAGCATGGTGATCTGCTGGGCCATGGAGAGCTCGATGCCATACGCCTGGGCGATGAACATTACCGCGAAGGTGCAGTACATCATGGAGCCGTCGAGGTTGAAGGAGTAACCCATCGGCAGCACGAAGCTGGCGATGCGCTTGTCACAACCGAACTTCTCCAGACGATCCAGGGTCTTCGGATAGGCCGCTTCGGAGCTGGCGGTCGAGAAGGCGAGCAGGATCGGCTCGCGGATCATCGCCAGCAGTTTGATGACGCGACCACGCAGGAAGACGCTGCCCATGGCGATCAGCAGCAGCCAGAGGCAGGCCAGCGCGATATAGAACTGGGCCATAAAGCTGCCGTAGGTGACCAGAATACCCAGCCCCTCTTTGGCCACCATGGCCGCGATGGCGCCAAATACCGCGAACGGCGCAAAGTTCATCACATAGCCGGTCACTTTCAGCATGATCTCGGCAGCGCTGGCCATCAGCACCACCACCGGCTTGGCCAGATCGCCGAGCGCGGCGGCAGCCAGACCGAAGAAGAGGGAGAAGACCACGATCTGCAGGATCTCGTTGGTGGCCATCGCCTCGACCACGCTCTTGGGGATGGCGTGGGTCACAAAATCTTTCAGGGTAATGGCACCGGCAGCAATGCCCGAGCTGGCTGTGTCATTGGGCAGGGAGAGCGAGAGACCCACACCCGGCTGCATCAGGGTCACCATCACCAGACCCAGGCTCAGGGACATCAGGGAGGCCAGCATAAACCAGCCGAGGGTCTTGGCACCGATACGCCCCACGGTGCGGGTGTCGCCCATCTTGGCGATACCGACCACCAGGGTAGTGAAGACCAGGGGAGCGATGATCATCTTGATCAGGCGCAGGAAGATATCGGTCAGGATCGTGATGTTATTGGCGAAATCCGCAGCCTGATCTGCGGCAAACATCCGATAGCCCTGGCCGGTGAGGATACCAAACATCATGGAGATGAGGATGGCGACCGTCAGTTTATTCATTTTCATGGGGGAGTCCCGGTTTTGATTGGTGCAAGCCATAAACAGTGGCGTGGGAGCCACTACAGTCCGTTTTTGTGATCCGAGCCGTTGATTCCTGGCGGCTGGTATGCTGGGAGAATGCCTAAAAGCAGGGGGTAAATCTAGAGGCTTTATCCAGAATTTTATCCTGCCATTAGGTGTATGTGATATAGATCTTGCAAATCACCAATATTAATCACTGTTTATTTTGATTTCGGCGAGATATTTCGCATTCAGAGTTCGCTCATCGAGTGCCCGTGGCAACAGGCGAAAAGTGAGCAGCGCCGAGATGGTATGCTGCACCTGCATCTGGGCCATAAAGAGATCAGGTTCATCTTCGTCAAAGCCGAAGATCGGCCGTGATGGGGTCACCCTGACGGCATCGCGGTTAATGGTCAGCTCATCGACCTTAAGCCAGGAGTAACCCTCTGCCAGTGCCAGCTCCCCTGCCCGCTTGAGCACATATTTGCGGGCGGTCTCCCTGTCCACCAGATCGTTGCCGACAAACTCCAGTTGCCACTTGTCCGGGCCAAGCCGGGTCTGGGAAAAACCGGTCTGGCCGTTCCAGAACGACTTTTCACTCTCATAAGGGGTGGCGCAGCCCACCAGCAGCAGGGTGAGCATCAGCAGACAACAGGGTTTAGATACGGATGCAGACACGAGACGCCTCGCCAGGCAAATGAGCAACAGAATCGTTACTACACCATAAAGCGCGGTGGCTGCACAATCCGCTCGCGCCAGCAGCGACCAGCGTGCATCACCACTGGCTTCGCGCCTGTGCGGCAAATAGCAGGCAAAAGAAAAGGCCTTGTCGTTTGACAAGGCCTTTACCGGGGAATTTGGTCGGTGTGAGAGGATTCGAACCTCCGACCCTCTACACCCCATGCAGATGCGCTACCTGGCTGCGCTACACACCGACGGAGTCAGCTCGGCTGACGGGGGCAGAGTTTATGGAGATGACCCTGCCCTGTCAACAGGGAAACGCCGCCAATTCCTAAGCCACGGTGCGTTCGCCTGCTTTGCGAACAATCAGCGGTTAAACGTCAGCCGCTTGCCCAGGATCTGGTCAGTCACCAGCCCGTTTTGCCAGGCGATCTGGCCGTTCACCAGCGTCATCTCCACCGTGCTGTGGAAGCGGTAGCCGTTGAAGGGCGACCAGCCACAGTGGTAGAGGATGTTGTCATCGTTGACCACATAGGGCTTGCCCAGATCCAGCAGCACCAGATCGGCGAAGTAGCCCTCGCGGATATAACCGCGATCCTGCACCTGGAAGCGCTCGGCCACCGCGTGGGAGGTCTTCTTGACGATAGTCTCCAGGGTAAACACGCCGTTGTGGTAGAGCTCCAGCAGCGCCTGCAAAGAGTGCTGCACCAACGGTACGCCAGACGGCGCCTTGAAGTAGCTGTTCTGCTTCTCTTCCCAGGTGTGGGGCGCGTGGTCGGTGGCGATGATGTCGAGCACATCGTTGCGTACCGCATCCAGCAGCGCCTGCTGGTCGGCAGCACTCTTCACCGCAGGGTTGCACTTGATCAGGCTGCCCTGGGTCTCGTAATCGGCTTCATTGAAGAAGAGGTGGTGAACGCACACCTCAGCGGTGATGTTCTTGTCTTTCAACTCGCTCAGATCGTGGCTGGCGGTAAACAGCGACAGCTCCTTGGCCGAGGTCAGATGCAGCACGTGCAGCTTGGCACCGTATTTTTTCGCCAGCGCCACCGCCATGCTGGAGGATTTGTAGCACGCTTCGTCGCTGCGAATGCGGCCGTGCTCGCCCATCGGCACATTCTCGCCCCACTTGGCCCGCGCCGCCTCTTCGGCCTTGGCGATGGTCGGAGTGTCTTCGCAGTGGGTCACGATCATCACCGGACTTTCGCGGAAGATGGCCGCCAGGGTCTCCTGATTGTCCACCAGCATGTTGCCGGTCGAGGAGCCCATAAACACCTTGACCCCGCAGGACTGCTTGGGATCGAGACGCTTGATCTCTTCAAGGTTGTCGTTGGTGGCACCGAGATAGAAGCTGTAGTTGGCGACGGAGGAGTTGGCGGCGATCTGGTATTTGGCTTCGAGGGCGTCGAGGGTGGTGGTCTGGGGATTGACGTTGGGCATTTCCATGAAACTGGTGGTGCCACCGGCGACGGCGGCGCGGGATTCGCTGGCGATAGTCCCCTTGTGGGTCAATCCCGGCTCCCGGAAGTGGACCTGATCATCGATCATTCCGGGGATGAGATGGCGACCTGCGGCATCGATCACCAGCGCATCGGGCGCCTCGATATCCGGGGCGATGCGGGCAATCCGTTCCCCCTCGATCAACACATCGGAGGCATAGATGCGGCCTTCGTTGACCAGGGTGGCATTCTTGATAAGCAGTTTGTTCATGGGGGGTTCCAGTTCCTTTGCCGATAATCGCGGGTCATAATAGCGCAAAACTGCCCTTTCTCTGTAGCAAGGCCTGACTGATGAAGTTATTTGTAAGAGATTTGACCGTGATCGACTCCAGCTACCTGTGCGAACGCCGCGGCATGGTGGGCGAGAGCTGGATGGTAGATATCGAAATGAGCGGTGAGCTCAACGAAATGAGCATGCTGCTGGACTTTGGCCGGGTAAAGAAGCTGATCAAGTCGATCATCGATGAAGAGGTGGACCACAAGCTGCTGGTGCCGACCGAGTGCCCGCTGATCCACGTCGAGACACTGGATGGTAACGAAAGCACAGTGGATCTGCTGCGCCCGGGTCGCTCCATCCATCTGCGCTGCCCATCCCAGGGCTTTGCCTTTATCCCGGCCCCGCAAGTTGATAAAGAGTCGGTGACCCGCTACCTGCTGGCGGTACTGGCCAAACGGCTGCCGGGCAATATCAAGGATCTCTCCCTGACCCTGCGTCAGGAGGCGATCACCGGCGCCTTCTACCACTACAGCCACGGCCTGAAAAAGCACGATGGCAACTGTCAGCGCATAGCCCACGGCCACCGCTCTCCCATCGAGATCCACGTCGATGGCGAGCGCGACCAGGAGCTTGAGCTCAACTGGGCCGAACGCTGGGGGGATATCTACCTCGGCACCGAGGAGGACAAGGTGGCGCTGACCGAGCTCGCTTTGAGCCCCCGCGCCAATGCCCAGCTTGGCGAGCATCACTGCGGCTTCAAATATGTGGCGCCGCAAGGGCTGTTCCAGCTGGCCATCCCCAGCGCCGAGGTGGAGATGATCGACACCGACACCACGGTCGAGCTGCTGGCCTGCTACATCGCCCGCGAAGTGAAGAAGATGGTGGGCGACAAGTTCGTCAAGATTGTCGCCTATGAAGGGGTCGGCAAGGGCGCGATTGCCTACGCGTGATTTCTGCGTTGACTACCACAATAACAAGGCCCCGCATCTGCAGGGCCTTCTCTATTTCAACATGCAACCATCAAGCGCTGAGGCGGAAGCGCTTGACCAGGCTCTCCTGCTGCTCGGCAAGGGAGTCCAGCTGCTGGCTGGTCTCGGCTACCCGCTCGATCCCCTGATAGTTGAGATCCGAGATATCGGAGATGCGGTTGAGGTTGGTGGCGATATCGGCGCTGGTGGCCTGCTGCTGCTCGGCGGCAGAGGCGATCTGGCTCGACATGTCACTGATCAGCACCACAATCCCCTGCACTTCCTCCATGGCGTTGTTGGCGTGAGAACTCTGATCCACGCAGCTGTCCATCTCGCGAGAGCACTCTTGCATCACGGTCACCGCCTTGGCGACTCCCTGCTGCAGGTTCTCGATCATGGTCTGGATCTCGCTTGTGGACTGGGCGGTGCGGCCCGCCAGACTGCGCACCTCATCCGCCACCACCGCAAATCCGCGCCCCTGCTCGCCGGCCCGCGCCGCTTCGATGGCGGCGTTGAGGGCCAGCAGATTGGTCTGCTCGGCGATGCCTCGAATGACATCGAGGATGTTGCCAATCTGGCTGCTCATGGCGCTCACATCACCAATCACCTTGCCGGTCTGTTGCAGCTTGCCCGCCAGTTGATGAGTGGTGGTGATATTGCCTGCCATCACCTTGCGTCCCATCTCGGAGGCCTTCTCCACATCCTGCACCCGCTCCAGAGTCTGGTTGGCAGCCTGCGCCACCTCCCGCACCGAGGCCTCCATCTGGGTCATGGCGGCGGCAACCGAGGCGGTCTCCTGCCGCTGTTTCTCCAGATCCGCCCGCACTGATTCGGTGGTGTGGCGATTGCCGTGGGCGGCATCGTTAAGCTGGGCAGACGCTTGTGAAAGCTGCGCCAGCACCTCCCCCATCTGGGCAATCAGCAGGTTGATCTGGCTGCCCAGCTGACCAAATTCATTCTTGCTCTGAAAACCGATGCGCTGGGTCATGTCGCCCTGGGTCACTTCGGTCAGCACCCGCAGCAGCTCCCTGAGCGGACGGCGAATGGCCTTGCCCAGGGTATAAGCCACCAGCATGGCGATCAGGATGGCGACTACGATGCTGGTTCCCTGGGTCAGGGTGCTCTGGCTCTGTGTGGCTTTGGCGTGCTGAATGCTTTGACTCATCAGCTGCTGACTCTGGCCGGTGATCCGCTCAAGCCGGTTCTGGATCTCGACGATGAGAGCGCTCGCCTGCTTGCTCTTCTCCCGCATCTGTTCCTGCTGCTTCATCAGCGCCAGATACTGGGAGAGCACGCCTTCGCTTGCGGTGGTGTCGCGCACAAAGCCGTGAACATAGTGGCCCATGTCGTTCTCGAAGTTCTTCAGCTCCCCCTGCAGATCCTTGATGGTGCTGTTGAACCCCTCGATCTGCATCTTGTTGCGCTTGAGCGCCCCTTCGATGGGAGCCGGAATGGTCTGGTTGAGGGCGTCCATGGTGGAGAGTTCGATGGCGGAGAGCTTGGTGGTCAGGGTCTCTGAGAGCATCTTGATAAAGCTGTCGTCGATGGTGACCATCATGTCACCCAGACTCTTCTTGAACTGGGGCAGACTGACCTGAAACTGCCCCTTGGCCAGATTGACCTTGTGCAGCCGGGTGAGCAGCGCCTCATGTTCGCCTGGCAGGGTATCGGTCAGTTGCAGGTAGCTGTCGACCTGTTGGCTGAGGCTGCTCATCTCCCCTTGCAGTTCGGGGTGGTGGGCGACCTGCTGGCGCAAGACGTCGAGGCTCTTGCCCACCGCAGCCTTGGCCTGTTTCAGTTCGGCCACTTCGGCCGGCAGCTGTTTGGGGTCCTGCTCGGTGAGCACATCCCCCAGCCACTTGTTGGCGCTGAGCAGGGTGATCTGGGTCTGGCTGCTGGCAATCACCAGCGGCATCGACTGCTGGGTCACCTGCTCCAGTGCGTTCCCCAGAGTCTCCTGACTACGAAATGTGAGCAGTGAACTGGCCACCATCACGGCCACCAGGATCGCGAAGCCAAGGTAGACTCGCTGCAAGATGGAGAGATCCGACATTGTTTGTTTCATTATTGTCCCGCTGTATATGCAAAAGTCCCTTGCCTGAGTACCCCGTCCTTTTGATACCCTGCAGACCACCCTGAACAGGCGCTGCAGATGACGTCCCTCTGGCTATCGGTATTTTTAACAATAACTGAAGGGAATGGGACATCAGCTGTGTCAAATGTCGGCTTGTGTCACACTTGGCGTGCTGCTCGCCCCCCTTTCGGGAGCCGCTTGGGGTTCTAGTTCAATTTTCTGTTTCATATAAGGGAGTTAGCCATGGCGCAAGAAACCATTTTCAGCAAAATCATCCGTAAAGAGATCCCCGCCGACATCCTTTATCAAGACGATCTGGTCACCGCATTCCGGGATATCCAGCCCAAGGCCAAAACCCATATTCTGATCATCCCCAATGTGCTGATCCCCACCGTCAATGACGTGGAAGCCGAACATGAACTGGCCCTTGGCCGGATGTTCACCGTGGCCCGCAAACTGGCAAGCGAGGCGGGCATCGCCGAAGATGGCTACCGCCTCATCATGAACTGCAACCGCCACGGCGGGCAGGAGGTCTACCACATCCACATGCATCTGGTCGGTGGCCAGCCGCTGGGACCGCTGCTCAGCCTGTAATGAATCGCCACGCCTCAACCTGCCGCAGCGCCCTGTTGCTCTGCGGCGCCCTGCTGTTGCTGGGAGGCTGCGCCTCCCGCTGGCAGGATATGTTCGTCTCCTACTCCGATCAGATGGTGCCCCTGCGCAACCAGCTGCTGCTGGGCCATGCCGCCGAGGTGCTACCCGAAGTGCGCGACTCCACCCTTGGGGATGACACCTTTGTGCTGGATCGGCTCGAACAGGGGCGCATTGCTTGGCTGGCGGGTCAGGATGCGGGCAGCAAGCAGGCGTTCACCGCCGCCGACAGCCGCCTTCAGTGGGAAGACAATCAGGCCGAATACCGGCTGAGCCACGGTCTGGATCAGGTGGGCAGTCTGCTCACCAACGATCAGTCGATGGCCTATCGTACTCCCGATTACGAACGCACCATGCTGCACCACTATCTGGCCCTCAACTACCTGCAACGGGGAGATGCCGATGGTGCCTTGGTGGAGGTGCGCCGGGCCAATCAGGTGCAGGAGCAGGCCCTGAAACGGCGAGCCGATGAGGTGCGCAAGGCGAAGGATGAGAGCGAAGAGGCCGAAGCAGAAGACGAGATGCGCCAGCTGATGTCGCGCGGCGCACCGGATCTCGACCGGTTGATCGGCAAGGTCAAAAACGGTTTTCAGAACGCCTACACCTTCTATTTTTCCGCCGTGCTCTATGAGGCGGCCGGGGATCTCAACGATGCCTGGGTCGACTATCAGCGCGGCTACCAGATAGCGCCGGACAACCGCAGCCTGCAAGATGCCTTGCTGCGTCTGGCTGTGCTGCGTGGCTCACCGGACGAGATCCGCGAGACCGAGAAAAAGATAGGCCGCAAAGCACCGCCGCTTGCAAAAGATCAAGGCCAACTGGTGGTGCTGTTTGAAGATGGTTTGATCCCGGCACGGCGCGAACTGTTCCTGCCGCTCCCCATCTCCACCTCCCGCGGCGATTTTCGCACCTTTACCGTCGCCATCCCCTATTACGATAATCGGGCCAGCGACACCGGCCCGCTGACGGTGGAAGTCGGCAAGCGGGTCGAGCAGACCAGCGAGCTGGTCAGGCTGGAAGCGCTGGCCGCCAAAGATCTGCAGGAGCGGCTGCCCGGCATGCTGACCCGCCAGGCGCTGCGGCTGGTGGCCAAGGAGCAGATGCGCCGCACCGCCGCCAAAGAGGGAGGCGATGTGGGCAATATTCTGGTGGGGATCTTCAACACCCTCTCCGAGCGGGCCGATACCCGCAGCTGGCTGACGCTGCCAGCTCAGGCATCGAGCTGGCAGGGAATAGTGCCGGCAGGTGACATCAATCTCACCCTGGGCGCGGGGGCAGCCCAGCGGCAATTGCCGCTCACCATCCACAAGGGACGCATCACCCTGGTCTGGGTACAGCGCCTCGGCGCCGGTCTGACCACCCGGGTGATGCCGCTCTGAGCAGACGGCGAAGAGAGATGAGCAAGACAATTAACCGGGCAGGCACACACGCGGCCCCACTCACCCCGATTAAGGAGAGCAAGATGAAAGCATACGGGTTGGCCCTCGGGCTCGCGCTGCTGCTGACCGGCTGCGCCACCAACACCTCCGGCGTGGCGCTCTATGGCCCGGCGGGCGGTGCTCCCACGCTGGAGCAGCATCAAAACGTCAACGTCACCCTGACCGAGCTGAGCCGCCGCCAGCAAAATGGCCTGCTGCAGGTCAATGTGGCCGCCGCCAGCACCCAGCGCGGCGATAACAAGCTGCAATATATCTTCTATTGGTATGATGAGGCCGGTCAGGAGGTCGCCAGCGATGGCCGCGGCTGGACCCCCATCAAGCTGCATGGCTATCAGACCCGCACCCTCTCGGCCCTGGCGCCCAGCCCGGCGGCGCAGGGTTACCGGATTTACGTACGCGAAGTGATTGAGGAATCCTACTGATGAAAATGAATCATGCCCTGCTGATATTGACCTCTGCATTGCTCTTGGGCGGCTGCTCCAGCACCATGGTCAGCTATGGCGATCCCACTGAAACCGAAACCGTCACCGTCGATTACGGCTCAAGCGATCTGCAGGCCATCGCCGACAAGATGGCGGACTCCATGCTCGCCTCCCCTGCCACCAGCGAGATCACCGCAGGCGGTCGTCCGGTGATGTTTATGGACTCTATCCGCAACAAGACCTCCGAGCACATCGATACCGAAGCCATCACCGATACCATCCGCACCAAGTTGCTGCGGGCCGGCAAGTTCCGCTTCGTCGACATGAGCAAGGTGGCCGCTGTCAAGCAGCAGCTCGAATACCAGCAGAGCAGCGGCATGGTGGATCCTGCCTCCATGGTGCGGCTTGGCAAGCAGACCGGTGCCCGCTACATGGTCTATGGCAACCTCGCCAGCATCGTCAAGGACAATGGCAAGGTGAAGGATGTCTACTACCAGATGACCATGAACCTGATGGATCTGCAAAACGGCGAACTGCTGTGGGCCGATCAGAAAGAGATCCGCAAGCAGGCGAAGAAGTCCACCTTTGGCTGGTAACAGGCTCCCGCTGACAGGCAACTGTGATCCGCTACTGGCCAGCCTGCCCGCCCCCTGGCGGGAGGGGCAGCTGGAACCACTCGGGTTAGGCCTGACCAACTGCAACTATCGACTGCGCCTCCCCTCGGGGCGCAGTTACTTTTTGCGTCAGGGCCACTCCGACCCGGTGCGCCTTGGTATCGACCGTCCCACCGAGTGGCAGCTTTATCAGGGGGCGATGGGCGAAGGGTTGGCACTGTCTTGCCACTATGGCGATCCCGCCAGCGGTCTGATGCTGCTCGAATGGTGCGATGAGCCAAGCTGGGTACACGCGGCGCCACCGGAAGCCGATCAGCCCCGTCTGCTGGCTGAGGTGCTGCGCAAGCTCCATCGCCTGCCGCTGCCTGCGGTGGTGATGGCGGTGCGAGCCCACGCCGCAGGCTATCGCGCCCGACTGGCCCGAATTCCTTCCTGGCTGCCCGCCCTGGAGCGGAGCTTGCTCGCCAGCAGTGAGCCAAATGATTGCTGGCGCCCTTGCCACCATGATCTCAATCCGGCTAACTTGTTGGGAAGCAAACCCTGGGTCATCGACTGGGAGTATGGCGCGGCAGGTCACCCCGGCTTTGAGCTCGCCAGCATCCAGCGCACCCATGAGTGGCCCGCCGAGCGGCGCGACGAGCTGGAAGCGCACTATCTGCAGGCCGTGCCGCGCCACCAGTGGCCCGATTTTCAGAGCGAGGCATTTTTACCCTGGGTCGACTATATCGGCCTGCTCTGGGCCCTGCTGATGGCAGAGCAACAGCCCTCACTCGACTATGACACCCTGATCGCCATCAACCGGCAACGACTGGAGTAACAGATGATAAACAAGGTGCGCTGGCACAAGCCGAAAACCTGGGGTCTGCTGCTGATCGGCCTGCTGCTGACCGGCTGCTCCACCCGGGTGATCTACTACTGGCTCGATACCGCCATCATCTGGCAGCTGGATGACTACTTTGCCCTCTCCTATTCGCAGAAGGATCTGCTCAGCCGCGAAGTGAAGGGGCTGATGGCCTGGCACCGCCAGCACGAGCTGCCGCGCTACGCCAGGGATCTCGATGCACTGGCCAAGGCGGTGGCCAGCCCCATGACGCCGGAGCAGATCTCGACCAATCTCGATGCGGTGCAGCAGAGCCTGACCCGCACGCTGGAAAATACTATCCCCCGCGCGGTCAGGCTGGCGCGCACCCTGACCGATGAGCAGGTGGCCCGCTTTATGACCGATCGGGTCAAGCGGCAACAGGAGCGGCAAAAGGACTTTGCCACTGAGCCCAAAGAGCAGATGCTGGCGGAGTTTCGCGACAAGATGAACAAGCGGCTCGAGTTCTGGATTGGCGAGGTGAAACCGGCACAGGCGCCACTGGTGGCCCAGTGGGCCGAATGGCAATACGAGCTGATGCCCCCCTGGCTCGAGTTTCAGGAGTCTTGGACCCAGGAGCTGGACAGGCTGATGAAGCAGCGCCAGAGTCCCGACTTTACCCGTGAACTGACCGACCTGCTGGCCGAGGGGGATGGGCTGATGGATGGCCGCTTTACCGGCTATACCGAACAGTCGCGCCAGCGTACCGTCAACTGGCTGAGCGCCATGAGCCAGTCGCTGGATATCTCCCAGCGGGCCCATCTCTACTCCCTGCTCAAGGGTTATGCCCGCGACTTCAAGCAGATGAGCAGCAGCTGACGAGCGGCATCGAATGGTGCCATGCGCCCGGGGCAACCTTGTTCAAACCGGGCGCTTATGGTAGTTTGCCCTTTCTATTTATCGGGAATTAACTTTTTGCGCCTTATCGACAAAGTAAAACTGGTGCTGGTAACTCTGGTTATCGCCCTCACCCTGCTTTGTTCCATCGCCCGAATGGAAGGCCCGCTGCTACCCGCATCTCCCCAGAGTGAACAGCAGCAGACTCAGGTGTTCAATCAGCTTAGCGACAGCGATGATGGCATCATCAAGTTTGTCGGCAGCCATCAGAATCACCTGCTGCGTCTCGAACAATCCCTGCGCAGTGACAACCAGCCCAAGAGTGTGGTCTACGAGCTGATCCAGAGCTGGTCGGCCCAAGCCATCCTGCTGTTGCTGCTCGGCTGGCTGATGCTGGCACCCGAGCTCTATCACAAACAGAGTTTTCGCGATCGCTTCGGTGCGATCCACCGGCGCCATCTACAGCGCCAACATCTGCAATATCGCTTCACCCAGAGCTATCTGAGCGCCTGACCCCGGAGGGGCTGGCACATCCACTGTTTGCTCATCTCCTCTTCCTGACGGATCCGGCGGCTGCCTGATCCGCATCTGATGCATCCCATTTTTTGCGCCTTGCCGAGCCTTGTTGTTATCGGCCCAGGCACCATTCTCCTGACAGAGGCTTGTTTGCCATGAGAAAGAGCAATCGCACCGTTCTCAACCGCATGAGCAAGTGGCAGTACGCACTGCTGCTGTTGATGCTGTTGACCTTTACCTTTTACTCCCTGCCCACCTTTTTCGGTGAGCAGCCCTCCCTTGGCCTGCACGGACAGCAGCGCCTGACCACCCAGCAACAGATGTTGCTGAGCGACAAGCACCTGACACCGGTTAAGGTGATCGAGCAACCTGAGCGGGTCGAGCTGGTCTTTGCCAGTCAGGGCGAGCAGCAGCGAGCCAAGCAGTTGCTGGAGCAGCAAGGGGTCGACAGTGCCGCCCTGACCCTGGAGTTTCACTCCAACGCACCGGCCTGGATCACCCGCCTCGGCGCCGACCCCATCAAGCTGGGGCTCGATCTGCGTGGCGGTTCCCAGCTGCTGATCGGGGTGGACGTGGACTTTGTCATCGACAATCAGACCAAGAATCTGGTGGATACCCTGCGTACCCGCTTCCGTGAAGCCAACCTGCGCGGCGCCGGCGTCACGCGCAGCGCACAGGGCGCCGTAGCCGTCACCCTGCCGGAGGTGGCCGAACAGGAGAGCTGGATCGCCATCATCAAGGAGAGTGCCGGTACCCGTCAGGATCAGTGGAAGCTGACCCGCTCCGGCAATGATCTGAAACTGGTGCTGAGCGAGGCGGAGCGCACCCTGCTGGTCAACAACGCCGTGACCCAGAACCTGTCGATCCTGAAAAAACGGATCAATGAGCTCGGCATCGTCGAGGCCTCGGTGGTGCGTCAGGGGCAGGATGGTATCCGTATCGAACTGCCCGGGGTACATAACCCCAAGCAGGCGAAAGAGGTGATCGGCGCCACCGCCTCGCTGGCCTTCTACGAGGCCAAAGCCGACAGCCACTTCTACATCGCCGATCGCAACGGTCAGGCCGTCGGCATGGCACGCAAGCCGGTACTGACCGGCGAGCACATCGTCGATGCCCGCGCCAACATGGGCGAAATGGGTCAACCCCAGGTCAATATCGTGCTCGACACCCTGGGTGGCAGCAAGATGAACCTGTTCAGCCGCCAGCATGTGGGCAAGCCGATGGCAACCGTCTTCACCGAGTACAAAACCAACGCCCAGGGCAAACTGCGCGCCCAGAGCGAGGTGATCAACGTCGCCACCATCCAGACCGCCCTTGGCAACCAGTTCCGCATCACCGGCATTGGCAGTCTGCCGGAGGCGCAAGAGCTGGCCATGCTGCTGCGTGCCGGCGCCCTCACCGCCCCTCTCAAGATCCTGGAGGAGCGCTCCATTGGCCCGACGCTGGGGATGCAGAATATCGAGGCGGGCTTCACCGCGCTGGCCTTCGGTATGGCGGGCATGATGCTGTTCATGATGGCCTGGTACCGCAAATTCGGCTGGGTTGCCATCACGGCGCTGGTCGCCAACCTGTTGATGCAGGTCGGCATGCTGGCAGTGCTGCCGGGCGCCGTGCTGACCCTGCCGGGGATCGCCGGTCTGGTGCTGACGGTGGGCATGGCGGTGGATACCCATGTGCTGATCTTCGAGCGGATCAGGGACCGGCTGCGAGAAGGGGGCTCACTGGCCAACGCCATCGACTTTGGCTATCGCTCCGCCTTCCACACCATTTTCGATGCCAACATCACTACGCTCATCTGCGCTGTAGTGCTCTACTCCATCGGCTCCGGTCCGCTGCAGGGCTTCTCCATCACCCTCATTCTGGGTCTGCTCTCCAGCATGATCACCGGGATCTGGGGGACGCGCGCCATCATCAACCCCCTGTGGGGACGCAGCAACGAGCGCACGCTGAAGGTGTAACGGGACAGTTGTCCCTCTGATGAGCGGCTTTGGCGGCGCCATCGGCCATGGATATGGCCGGGGCGGCCAAAGCAGAACACTATTTCCCGGCTTGTCGCGACACGTCGTGATGGGCCAACAGCCAGATGCTGGCTGGCCAAGGAGAGAATTATGTTGAGAATGATCGTTGCCATGGGGCTGACCCGTTGGCGTTATATCGGCCTGTGGGCTTCCATCCTGCTGACCGTGGCCAGCGTCGCCATCTTGCTGGTGAACGGCCTGATACTGGGGCTCGATTTTACCGGCGGGATCCTGCTGGAGTTTCATATCCAGACCCTGAAAGAGGCCCATGAGCTCAATGCCATGCTGGTCTCACCGCTGGCGGGAGCCGTTGAGCTGAGCTCGGCCGGTATTCCCGGCGAGTGGTTGATCAAGCTGCCCCCCCACGAACTGCCCTGGCCCGCGGCGGATCTCGCCACCATGCTGACACAGCAGTTGGGGATGCCGGTCGAGTTGCTGCGCACCACCATCGTCGGCCCTCAGGTGGGTGCCGAACTGTTCCAGCAGGGTATGCTGGCGGTGCTGGTCGCTTCGCTGGCGATGTCAGCCTATCTGGCGTTTCGCTTCGAGTGGCGTCAGGCCATCGGCATCCTGCTCTCGGTGGTCCATGACGCCATCGTGGCGCTGGGGCTGCTGTCACTCTTTCAGATCGAATTCGATCTGAACATCATCGCCGGTTTGATGGCGGTGATCGGCTACTCCCTCAACGACAGCATCGTCATCTCGGACAGGCTGCGGGATCTGCTGAGCTCGCGTACCCAGATGGGCATCCACGAGTGCTCCGATGTGGCCATCAAGGCGACCTTCAGTCGCACCATGATCACCTCGGGCACCACCCTGTTTACCGTGGGAGCTCTGTTGCTGTTTGGCGGTGACGCCCTCTACGGCTTCTCCTTCACCCTGTTTGCCGGGATCCTGGTGGGCACCGTCTCCTCCATCACCGTCGCCTCGACCGTACAGGAGCTGCTTGGGCTTACCCCGCAGGCTTATCAGAAAAAGAGCGAGGAGCCACTGGCCAACGCAGCCTGAACCTTGTTAATCAGGCCCGGCTCACCGGGTCTCAACAAACCAGGCCCCTGCCAGCCATTGGCAGGGGCTTTTTCATCCCTCCTCTCTCGCAGCCCATTTTGGTACTCGGCTCGCTTCAATTGACAACTGACCATATTGAAAGCAATGACGGATCAACCCGTCATTTTTAATAACAAAAAGGTCATTTTATTACGTCAGAAACCATAAAATGTGACTGAAAGCACTTTCTTGAGGGCTCAAAGGAGGCAACATTGTAGTGATTTATCTACAAAGGGATATGAGATGTTGTTACAACCTGCCAATACAGCAAAATCCAGACAGTTGCTGAACGAGACCATGGCTTTGGTACTCGCAGGAGGGCGGGGTAGTCGCCTCAAACAGTTAACCGACAACCGTGCAAAACCTGCCGTTCATTTCGGCGGCAAATTCCGCATCATCGATTTCGTGCTCTCCAACTGCATCAACTCCGGCATCCGTCGGGTCGGTGTCGTGACCCAGTACAAATCCCACAGCCTGTTGCGCCATCTCCAATCGGGCTGGTCTTTCCTGCGCTACCAGATGAACGAGTTTATCGATCTGCTCCCTGCCCAGCAGCGGGTGGATGAGGTGAACTGGTATCGGGGTACCGCAGATGCGGTCTACCAGAATCTGGATATCATCCGCGATCACGCCCCCAAATATGTGGTGGTGCTGGCGGGCGATCACATCTACAAGATGGATTACGCCGCCATGCTGCTCGACCACGTCAATATGGGCGCCAAGGTGACCGTTGCCTGCATCGAGGTGCCACGCAGTGAAGCAAGCGCCTTCGGGGTAATGGCGGTGGATGATGATCGCAAGATCAATGCCTTCGTCGAAAAGCCTGCCAACCCGCCCGCCATGCCGGGCAAGGCCGACACCGCGCTGGCCTCCATGGGCGTCTATATCTTCGATGCGGAGTATCTCTATCAGCTGCTGGAAGAGGACATTGCCAACGAGCAGTCCCATCACGATTTCGGCATGGACGTGATCCCCCGCGTGGTGAAAGAGGGCACCGCATTCGCTCACCCGTTTGGCATGTCCTGTGTCGGCTGCTGTCCGGATCGCCGCCCCTACTGGCGCGATGTGGGCACCGTGGACTCCTTCTGGGAAGCCAACATGGATCTCGCCTCCGTCACGCCGGAGCTCGATATCTACGATCAGGACTGGCCCATCTGGACTAGCCAGAACATGACTCCTCCCGCCAAGTTCGTGCAGGACCGAAACGGCCAGCACGGCATGACCATCAACTCCATGTTTGCCGGGGGCACCATCGTCAGTGGCTCTTTCATCCTGAGTTCGGTGCTCTTTACCAATGTGCGGGTCGACTCCTTCTGCACTCTGGATCAGGCCGTTATCTTCCCGGGTGTGGAGATTGGTGCCGGTTGCCGACTGCGCCGGGTGGTGATCGACAAGGGGTGCAAACTGCCGGAAGGCACGGTGATAGGTGAAAACGCCGATGAAGATGCACGTCGCTTCCACCGCTCCGAGCAGGGCATAGTGCTGGTCACCCAGGGGATGCTCACTCGCCTGAACAAAGAGCTGCAGGGAAAACAAAAGCGCTGATCCGCAGCCAGACGGGATCCCCCTTCCTACCGCAAAGGGAGCCATTATGGCTCCCTCTTTCTATGGCTGACCAGATAGCCACCTCACACCATCATTGCCATCGCGTTGTAGTCTCCCAGAGATACCATTTACTGTGGGTAAACAGCTGGACAACGTAGCCTTCACGCCCTCAAGTAGTAAACATTAGATTACACAAAAACCATTAAGCCTCCGAAAAATCCTCTGTATTATTCCTGTTCGCGCTATATAGCAGCTCCTTTATCTGACTTTTTAGCGGTAAACCCACTAGTTTCACTTGATTGTTTGTTTTTCCTTGGTAAGGTGAGTGCGGTTGCGTAACAAAGCAGGTACCGGTGTAAATATATAGGTACAGCCGCTTTTGGCTTAATACAGTAGAGAGAATGAAATCATGCAAAGAGACCCCCTGAACAACATCCATATCCAGTCCGAACAAGTGATGATCACGCCTGCCCAGCTCAAGGAGAAGTTACCCATCTCCGACAAGGCGCTGGCATTCGTGCAAGGGGCCCGCAATACCATCGCCGACATCATTCACCGCCGCGATCACCGGCTGCTGGTGATCTGTGGCCCCTGCTCCATCCACGACATGGACGCCGCCAAAGAGTACGCAACCAGACTCAAAGCGCTGCATGATGCCTATCAGGACTCTCTCTACATTGTCATGCGGGTCTACTTTGAGAAGCCGCGCACCACGGTCGGCTGGAAAGGCTTTATCAACGACCCCAATCTGGATGGCACCTTCGATGTGGAGCTGGGGCTGCACCGTGCCCGCGAGCTACTCTGCTGGCTGGCGGAGCTGGAGTTGCCGCTGGCCACAGAAGCGCTCGATCCCATCAGCCCGCAATACCTGGCCGAGCTCTTCTCCTGGTCAGCCATCGGCGCCCGCACCACCGAATCCCAGACCCACAGGGAGATGGCCTCCGGCCTCTCGATGCCGGTCGGCTTCAAGAACGGCACCGACGGCAACTTGGGGACTGCCATTAATGCGTTGCAAGCGGCCTCCTCCCCTCACGCCTTTATGGGGATCAACCAGCAAGGCCAGGTTGCGCTGCTGCAGACCCAGGGCAACCCGGATGGCCACGTGATCCTGCGCGGCGGCAAACATCCCAACTATGACTCGGTCAACGTGTCACTGGCGGAAGAGGCGCTGGAGAAAGCGGGCCTGCTGCCGAGCCTTGTGGTGGATTGCAGCCACGGCAACTCCAGCAAAGATCACCGTTTGCAGCCCAAGGTGGCTGACAACGTCATCCACCAGATCCAGGAGGGCAACCGCTCCATCATCGGGGTGATGCTCGAATCCAACCTGTTCGAGGGAAACCAGTCCAGCGAGCAGCCCAAGCAGCAGATGCGCTACGGGGTCTCCATCACTGATGCCTGCATCGACTGGGACACCACCGCCACCCTGCTGGCCCGCTGCCACAACCAGCTGGCTGACCCCCTCAAGGGCAGAACTGCACGGTAAGCCGTGGTATCTTGTCGTAACCTATTGAACAATCGAGGTATCACTAGTGGTGGCATCAAACCGCTCATGCCGTGATACCTTGTTGCATATTGATTTTCAGGGCGCCGCTGCGGCGCCAGCAGGGACTGGATATGGCTGAAGAGTTGAATGTACTCAGGGACAAGATAGATGCGGTGGACAAGCAGCTGATCGATCTGCTGGCCGCCCGTCTGGCCCTGGTGGGAGAAGTGGGTGAAGTAAAGAGCCGCCACGGCCTGCCCATCTATGCACCGGATCGGGAAGCGAGCATGCTGGCCCGCCGCCGCGCCGAGGCTGAGCAGTTGGGGGTGCCCGGCGATCTCATCGAAGACGTGCTGCGCCGGGTGATGCGTGAATCTTATGCCAGCGAGAAAGATACCGGCTTCAAATGCATAAAGCCGGATCTTGGCAAGGTGGTCATCATCGGTGGTCAGGGCCAGCTTGGCCGCTTGTTCGGCCATATGTTCAGCCTCTCAGGCTATCGGGTCGAGACGCTGGAACAAGCCGACTGGCCGCGCGCTGACGAGATCCTCGCCGGAGCCGGTCTAGTGATGGTGGCGGTGCCCATCGATATCACCTGCCAGATCATCGACCGCCTCGGCAACCTGCCCGCCCACTGCCTGCTGGTCGATGTCACCAGCGTGAAAGCGGTGCCGCTCGAACATATGCTGGCGGCGCACCAAGGGCCGGTACTGGGACTGCACCCCATGTTCGGGCCGGATGTGGCGAGTCTCGCCAAGCAGGTGATCGTCTGCTGCCAGGGTCGTGACCCCGCCGCCAGCCAATGGCTGCTGGATCAGATGACCATCTGGGGCGCCCGCTTGCAACAGGTGGAAGCCAAGGCCCACGATGAGGCGATGACCCTCATTCAGGCACTGCGTCACTTCGCCACCTTTGCCTATGGCTGGCACCTCTCCCGGGAGCAGGCCAATCTGGATCGCCTGCTGAGTTTGAGCTCCCCCATCTACCGGCTGGAGCTCGCCATGGTGGGACGGCTGTTCGCTCAGGATCCCCACCTCTATGCCGACATCATTTTGTCGTCACCGCAGAATCTGGCGATGATCCGTCGCTACTACCAAAACTTCGGCGAAGCGATGGGGCTGCTGGAGCGGGGGGACAGGGATGGTTTCATCGAGGCCTTCTCGCAAGTCTCCGGTTTCTTCGGCGAGCATGCCGACCAGTTCCTGCGTGAAAGCCGCATGCTACTGGCCCAGGCCAACGACCGCCGCCAACACGGCTGATCCTGCAAAAGCAACTACCTCATATCGCCAGAAAGGGAAGATACTCAGGCATCTTCCCTTTTTTGTTTATTACCGATTTCAACGCTAACTCAGTCGCGAGCGGCTACACATCAAGTACCTACCGCTGATTGGCCTCACTATCCCCTCCCACTGTGCTGCATCACATCCCAAGTATGCCCCCTCAATATCCGCACAATCCGCGCAAATAGCACCGCCCCTTGCAAGGGCTGCCAGATTCTCACAGTCAAACCAAACTGCTGTGAGCAATGACTGTATGGCATAGAGGAGAGCAGTGCCCATCAAAGAGATAAGCAGGAAGCAGGAAGCAGGAAGCAGGAAGCAGGAAGCAGGAAGCAGGAGAGATTAACTAAGACAGATGGTTTGCCAAACATCACTTAACACAGCAATCCGGCGGTTCATCATGGCGCCAATACGCTGGCGCCAAAAAAGAAAATGGCCGAGATATTATCTCGGCCATTCGTAGCTTGGTCAAAGACTCAAGCCAAGATATTACTCATATGCAACTTATTAGAAGTTGTACTGCAGAGCAACAGTCCACTTGTCGTCAGCACCTTCAATGCCATCGATGCGGTATTCGGTATAAGCTTTCAGCTTCGGAGTGAAAGCGTACTGAACACCCAACAGAGTATCTTTAACAAGCTTGTCGTACTCAAAACCAGTTTCACGAGCTTCAGCATAGTTGTAACCAGCCAGGAAGGTCCATGCATCTACGTTGTAAGAAGCTGCGAGCTCGTAGCCTTTACCGTCCACTTTGTTACCAGTGGTTTTGTTCTTGATTTCACCGTCGGTGTACATGCCGGCGAAGTAGAAGCCATTGATGCTGTAGTTTGCACTAACAGCCCACTCTTCTTTTTTGCCATCTTTCTGCTGCAGGGCATTGATGCCTTCCAAGTCAGAGTATGCATAACCAGCATTCAGACCCAAACCAAAATCAAATTTGTAACCCAAAGTGGTAGCGTAAGCGCTCTTACGCTTAACATCTTTGATAACAACTTCCTTGATATCACCACCAGCATCGGAGTCAATGAGGAACTGATCATCACTGGTCTGGTATGATACTTTACCGGTGAAACCACCGAAGGTGTTGGAGTAGATCACTTGACCTTCTTGACGACCGTCGTAGTAGTTACCGCGGCTACCCCACTCGTTGAAGATATCGGTCGCTTCCAGCACGTCGTAGAATGCGGTGTCAGTCTGACCGAAAATGATTTTACCGTACTGGGTTCCATCAAAGCCGGCGTAAACGTGACGGGCTTTAAACTTGTTGCTGTCAGAGTTTTCAGCTGCAACTTGCCACTCAGTCTTGGCGATAGCAGACCAAGTGTTGTTCAGAGCGACTTTACCAGACCAACCCAAGCGGGATGTACCTTTCAGCTCGCCATCAACATCTTTGTAACCAGATGCTGCTGATGCATCAGCTTTATTGGTTTCACCGTAGTAGTTAGCCTGTACACGGCCGTATACGTCGAAAGTGGTACCGTCTTTGTCATAGATCACTGCGGCGTTAGCGGCGGATGCAAACAGAGCCGGGATAGCAATAGCCAGAATTGTCTTTTTCATAGTTTCCAATGCCTACTGTAATTAAACACTAAGTTGTTGTTATTCCCTGTGTTAGCGATGTTCTTTGCATCACTATGCCGCCGAGACTAGCACCGGATTTTTTGAACCGCAATGAAAAAACTTGGAACTTTTTATGGAAACCATAGTCATGGAGACAAAAATGTGAGCCAAGTCTCACCTAACGGCAAGGCAAAAGGAAAACGTTTACAATGAATCCTGCTGATTATTTGGACTCAAATAGTTTGTTTTGCATGCAAATAACGCTAACTGCCTGATAAACAACCAAAGTGGTCTGATCAGCGTAAAACTGCCGTGATAATGGCTGTTGCCTCGACCTCACCAAGGGGTTGCGGGTATCCTTGTCCTTCGATTAACCCTTAACTGGCCTTCTCTTCATGCTCTCTACTCGCCTCAAAGCCACCATTCGTCAAACCTATCGCCAGATTTCGGATGGATTACCCGGTTTTGTGCCGCGCAAAGAGCAGAACTTTCTGGTGGCAGAGATAGCCAAAACCCTGACCGGCGAGTACGACAAACAGCGCCGTATTCTGGTTGCCGAAGCAGGAACCGGTATCGGCAAATCTCTTTCTTATGCGCAGGGTGCCATCCCAGTGGCGCGGCTCACCCAGAAGAAACTGGTGATCTCCACCGCCACAGTGGCCCTGCAAGAGCAGCTGATCCACAAAGACCTTCCTTTTTACCACCGCCATAGCGAGCTGCCGTTTCGCTTTATGCTGGTCAAGGGGCGTCAGCGCTACTGCTGCGAGCATCTGCTGGAGCAGGCAGCCAGTGGTGCCGAGATAGCCAACTTCGAGCTCGACTTTGGCAGTCTGAGCAAATCCAAGCCATCTGACAGCGACAAAGATCGCTACCAGGCCCTGTGGCAGGCCTACACCAATGGCAAATGGGACGGGGATCGGGACAACTGGCCGGAGCCCATTCCCGACACTTGCTGGGATCGCATCGCCGCCGACCGCCACACCTGCAACAAGGCGCTGAGCCATCACCAGCACTGCCCCTTTCATCGCGCCCGCAACGACATGGAGAGCGCCGATGTGCTGGTGGTGAACCATGCGCTACTGCTCTCCGATCTCACCATGGGCGGTGGCATCATTCTGCCTCCCCCCGATGAGTGCATCTATGTGCTGGATGAGGCCCATCACCTGCCCACCATCGCCCGGGATCACGGCGCGGCGTCGGCCAGCGTCAAAGGCTCACGTCGCTGGCTGGAGAAGCTGGTACAAAGTGCAGGCAAGCTGGCGCGGACTCTTAATAAGGAGAGCCTGCTCGACCCCCAACTCAAACTGCAGGATGCGCTGGCCTCCATCCAGCCCGATCTGAAGGCGGTCGAGCAGTGGCTCAGCGCCAACGATCGGCTGTTTGGCACGGAACCCCACTACCGCTTCGCCGAAGGGGTATTGCCGGATCCCCTGCCCATGCTGGCGGAGAATCTCAAGGAGTCGAGCAAGAAGGCGCTGCGAGCGCTGGATCGGATGCAAGGGGCAATAGGTGAAGCGCTGAAAGATGGCGAGATCCGCCGCAAGGAGGCTGAACCTCTGCTGGCAGAGAGCGGTTTTCATCTGCAGCGGCTGGAGAGTTTCTGCGCCCTGTGGGAGATGCTGGGGCGCCATGTGCCGACCGGTAAAACCCCGCTCGCCCGCTGGATGGCCAAGAGCGATGACGGCGATATCTGGCTGCACGCTTCACCGATAGAGGTGGGGTATCTGCTGGAGGAGTGGCTCTGGTCCAAGTGTCTGGGAGCCGTTCTGGTCTCCGCGACCCTCACCGCCCTCTCTTCTTTTAGCTATTTTCGCCATCAGGTGGGGCTCAAGGAGCACGACGGCACTCGCTATCTACGCCTGCGCTCCCCCTTTGATTATCAGAAAGCCGAGCTCTATCTGCCCAAAATGGAGCACGAACCCAACTCGCCGGCCTTTACCAACGAACTCATCAGCGTACTGCCACGTATTCTGGCGGGCAAGGAGGCGAGTCTGGTGCTCTTCTCCTCCTACCGCCAGATGAATGAGGTGGCTGTTGGCTTGCGAACCAAGGGACTGTCACTGCTGGTGCAGGGGGAAGCCTCCCGCAATGCCCTGCTCACCCTGCACAAACAAAAGTGCGATGGCGGTCAGGCCAGCATCCTGTTTGGTACCGGCAGCTTCTCGGAGGGGCTGGATCTGCCGGGTCACTACCTCACCAATCTGGTGATCACCAAACTCCCCTTTGCGGTGCCCAACTCGCCGGTCGAGGAGGCCACCGCCGAGTGGGTGGAGCAACGAGGCGGCAACCCCTTCCTGCAACTGACAGTGCCGGAGGCATCGCGCAAACTGATCCAGGCCTGTGGCCGCCTCATCCGCAAGGAGGCCGATCGGGGGCGGGTCACCATTCTCGACCGGCGTCTGCTGACCAAGCGTTATGGCAAGGGGTTGCTTGATGCCCTCCCCCCGTTCACACGTCGGATCGAATAAATATGTCAGCCTCTATTGATAAACAAACTGACAGCAGCGCGAACGTTGACCACCAGAAAGAGCCATTGCCGCAGTAGGCCAAACCTGTAAAAATGAGCCCCTGTTTTCAGTGGGCAATCGCCTGACTGTTCAAGGAGATGAAATGAAACTGACTGTTCTGGTACCGGCGCTGGCTGGTCTGTTGTGGGCCGGTAGCGCCCTTGCTGATGCCCAATTGGAAGTGACCAACCCGTATGTCGTCCAGCTTATCGATGGTCAATCCATCAACCCCAAGCTGCTCGACAAAACCAGCACCTTCCCCCTCTCTGCCGGCAAACACCAGTTGGTCGTCGCCTTTGAAGGCAACTACTCCAGCCGTAACGAAATCAAGTTGGTGACCGCCGAGCCGCTGGTGCTGAACTTCACTGCCGCCGACAACCAACAGCTGGTGCTGGACTATAAAAAACCCCGCAACGAAGCCGAAGCCAAGCAGTTTGTCAAAGATCAGAAAGTGGCGCTGAAAGACAAGGTCAGTGGTCAGCAAGTGAGCAGCGAACAGTTCGTGATGCCTAAAGTAGAGGGCTTCCAGCTGACCCGTGACTATCAGCAAGAGCTGATCAACATGGGTAAAGCCTTCAACCAGCCTAAAGCAGTGGCCGTCTCTTCTGCTGCCGTGATGGCTGCCGCCAGCGCACCGGTTCAGGTTGCCCCCAGCAAGGCTCAAAGCAATCCGGAAGCGCTGACCCAGTTGCAAAACTGGTACAACAAGGCAGATGCGGAAACCCGCAAAGCCTTCCAAATCTGGGTTATCCAGCAGCAATAAGCCGGACTGAGTGATTGACTGAAAGGGGAGCCAAGCTCCCCTTTTCCATATCCTGCGGTCTCACTCACGACGAGTCTTGATTTATGCGCTGCCACTTCCCCTTTATATAGGGAGTACATATATGGATTCATCTGCTGATTTCATATATAGAAAGCGCCACCTTGCCAGGGAGAATGGCACCATGTCGTTGCGCATTTTCTATCACCCCCTCTACTCCTCCCTGACGCTACCCGAGCGCCATCGCTTCCCGCTGGCCAAGTATCAGGGGCTGTTTGAACGCCTGCAGGTGCAGGGTTACCCCCTTGGCGAAGCACCGGCCGCAACTTGTGAGCAAATCTGTCGCATTCACGATGCCGATTATGTCGCGGCGGCCCTGAGCGGCCAGCTGGAAGATCGCGCCATCCGCAAGATCGGTTTTCCCTGGTCACCCATGTTGATGGAGCGCACCTTGCGCTCGGTCGGTGCCACTATTGCCGCCAGCCGCTATGCACTTGAGCAGGGCTGCGGCTTGCAAATCTCCGGTGGCTACCACCACGCCCATCGGGATCACGGCAGCGGTTTTTGTCTGTTCAACGATCTGGTGATTGCCGCCCAGACTTGCCTCGACGAGGGGCGCTGTGAACAGGTGCTGATCGTCGATCTCGATGTGCATCAGGGAGATGGCAGTGCGGCCCTGTGCGCCGAACGGCGCGATATCATCACCCTCTCCCTCCATGGGGAGCACAACTTTCCCCACAACAAAATCACCTCTCACCTCGACTTTCCACTGCCAAGCGGCATGACAGACGATGCCTACCTCACCACACTGCAACAGGCGCTATCGCTGGCGCTGCGGCTCTATTCGCCGGATCTCATCCTCTATCAGGCGGGCGTCGATGTGCATCATGCCGACGAGCTTGGTTATCTCTCTTTGAGCGATGAAGGGGTGCGCCTACGCGATGCCATGGTATTTGACTGTGCAATCAAGCATGGGTTGCCTGTCGCCGCTGTACCCGGTGGCGGCTATCGCCGCGACTGGCAGCAGCTGATCCCGCTTCATATGTCGCTGTTTGAGACGGCATGCCACCGTTTTGGCTGATGGCATGGCTTTATAGCGCGGACACGCCATGAGAAGTGGGCGGCACTTCACCAGATAAAACAGAAGAGGCGACCCCTGGGGTCGCCTCTTCGTGTTTCGTCATCTGGGTCACACAAGCTCGCTCGTTGCCAGGCAAGCTCGGGACGCCTGAGTATAACTATTTCTGACGCTTGCGGGCGTACTTGCGACGGGCGCGGGCCTGACGCTCCTCTTCCCGCTCGGCCTTCTCTTTGGCTTTTTGCTCGGCTTCTGCGGCGGCTTCGACAATCTCGACGCTCACCATCTCCGGCGTCTCCAGCGAGATGCGGCCAAGCAAGCCGGAGCGGAACTCGTTGATCAGGATCTCGGACGCCTTGTGCAGGTCGGCCAGCCCCCCTTTGCGCATAAACGCCCGCTGGCGGGCGATCATCTCCAGCAGCTCGATCTCGGTCTCGGGCAACTCATCAATCTGGTAGCGCGCCTTGATCCGCTCCGGATAGGCCTTGATGAAGTAGTCAGCGGCGAACATGGCGATATCGGCATAGTCGAACACAGTGTCTTTGATGGCCGCGGTGATGGCCAGACGATAACCGCAGGAGGGCGGGTTGAGCTTGGGCCAGAGAAAACCCGGGGTATCGGTCAGGATAACGTTGTTATCCAGCTTGATCCGCTGCTGGGACTTGGTCACCCCCGCCTCGTTGCCGGTACGGGCGATGATGCGCCCCGCCAGAGTATTGATCAGAGTGGACTTGCCCACGTTGGGGATCCCCATGATCATCGCCCGCACGCCGCGCAGCTCAAAATTGCGCTCCGGCAGCATCTCATGGCAGAGGGTCAGCAGTTGCTTGATCTTCTCCGGCTCTTGTTGTGTCAACGGCAGCGCCTTGATCCCCTTCTCTTTTTCCATGTGCGCCACCCACAGATCGGTGATCGCCGGATCGGCCAGGTCCGCCTTGTTCAGCACCTTGATCACCGGGGTATCACCACGCAGCTCGGGCACCAGCGGGTTTTCGCTGGAGAAGGGGATGCGGGCATCGAGCATCTCGATGATCACATCGACCTGGGGCATGACCTCGGCAATCTCTTTGCGGGCCTTGTGCATGTGACCGGGGAACCAGTTGATGGACATATCCGTTACTCTCTGTGGGGGCTGCGGGCGCGCGCATGGAACAACAGGCGCTCTGCCGCGGGCATCGAACGAAGGGGGCGCATTTTACCTGCTGCGGGCCTCTTTTGACAGGTCATTCTAACCATCACCTCATCAAATCAGCAAACCGCCGAGGCGGAGCAACCTTGCCGGAAGCGACCGGACCAACTGGCTCAATTGATAGATAACACATTGATATAGTGTAACATTTTCATCACTTTTTCACACAACCGTCACCGATAGTCAGTAAAAGTGTCATCTGCCCCCTCTAGGCTGCGCTCAGGTTTTACAAGGAGCGAACCCCAATGAGAAAAATGGCAGGACTTGCAGTGATGATCGGCGCCGCCCTGGCTGCCGGCTGCAAATCAGACAATGACACGGTGGCGACCAAGCCCGCAGCCCAACCCACCAACGTCATCTTTTTCCTCGGCGACGGCATGGGCCTCAACACCCTGACGGCGGCCCGCATCTACGGTGTCGGCGAAGAGGGTGATCTCACCATCGATACCCTGCCAGAGACGGCCTTTATCAAGACCTTCTCCCATGATGCCCAGGTCACTGACTCGGCCCCCTCCATGGCGGCCTACATGACCGGGGTCAAGAGCAACAACGGCGTCATCAGCATGGACGGCGACGCCACCTATGAGAGCGACTGCAGCAAGAGCGCCGGCAAGCCGGTGACCACCCTGCTGGAGCTGGCCAAAGCCGATGGCCGCGGTACCGGTGTGGTAACCAGCACCCGGGTAACCCACGCCACCCCGGCGGCTACCTATGCCCATATCTGCAACCGGGATCTGGAAGCGGATATCGCCGTCCAGCTGGTACCGGGCGGCAAAGGCTACAACAGCGCCCTCAAGGAGGGGCTGGATGTGGTGCTCGGTGGCGGCAGCAGTTTCTTCCTGCCCAAAACCGACAAGGGCAAGCGGGAGGATGGGCGCAACCTCATCAGCGAAATGCAGGCCAAGGGCTACCAGTTTGCCAGCAATCTGGATGAGCTGAACAAGGCCGATGCGGGCAAGCCGCTGCTGGGACTGTTTGGTTCCAGTCACATGAAATATGACCTGGACCGCCCTGCCAGCGAGCCGTCACTGGCCCAGATGACCCTGGCCGCAATCAAGCAGCTCAAGGGCAAGGAGAAGGGTTACTTCCTGATGGTGGAAGGGGGCCGCATCGATCACGCCCTGCACGACACCAACGCCAAACGGGCACTGCAGGACACCCTCGCCTTCGACAACGCCATCAAAGCCGCTATCGACGAGGTGAAAAAGAGCGACCCCGAGCTGAAAAACACCCTGATCGTGGTCACCGCCGACCATGACCATACCCTGGTGCTCAACGGTTACGCCAAGCGTACCGGTAAGACCACCGCCAGCAACCCCGGCGTACTCGGGCTGGTGAAGAACTACGAGACGGGCGAACCGAGCAAGGATGGCGACGGCATGCCCTATACCATCATCGGTTTTGGCAACGGCTACAACCGGGTGGATGGCCCGCGCAGCAGCGTCGCCCCGCTCGACGATGCCACCGTCTCTGCCAATGACTACCACCAGGAAGTGGTGGTCAAGGTGGGCGAGATCGGCAACGAGACCCACGGCGGCACCGATGTCTTCCTCGGCGCCATCGGCAAGGGGGCTGACAGCTTCCATGGCTCACTCGATAACACCGCCGTGTTCGGCAAGATCAAGGCTGCGGCCAAGCTGTAAGGAGCACTTTCATGAGCAAACAGATGAACACATCCATCAAGCACACGCTGGTCTGCGCCGCCCTGTTCAGTGCGCTGGGCGCAACCTCCCAGGCACAGGCCGGTGATGCCAAAAACGTCATTCTCTTTATCGGTGATGGCATGGGCCCCACCGTGCTCACCGCCACTCGCCTGTTCAAGGTGGGGGAAGAGGGCAATCTGGAGATGATGAAGCTGCCGCGCACGGCTCGCATCAAGACCTTCTCCAACGATGCCCAGACCACCGACTCGGCCCCCTCCATGGCGGCCTACACCACCGGGGTCAAGATGAACAACGAGGTGATCGCCATGAGCAGCGACACCAGGGCCGTCGCCCCCGGCAAAGATGTCAACGGCAACAAAACCGTCAACAACTGCAGCAGCGATAACGGCAAGCCGGTGCCCACCATCCTGGAGCTGGCCAAGGCGGCGGGCAAATCGGTCGGGGCCGTCACCACCACCGAGCTGACCCACGCTACTCCGGCGGCCACCTACTCCCATATCTGCCATCGGGATGCCGCCTATGACATCGCCGCACAGGCTGTTCCGGGAGGCGCTGGCTTTAACAGTGCCCTCAAGGATGGAGTCGATGTGCTGATGGGCGGCGGTGCCAACCACTGGACCCCCTACAGCGCCAGCAACAAGGGCGGTCGCAATGACAACCGCGACCTGACCGCCGAGATGAAAGCGCAGGGGTACAGCTATGTCACCACCCAAAGCGATCTGGCCAAGGTCACCAGTGGCAAGCTGCTCGGTCTGTTTAGCAGCAAATCCCACCTCGACTACGAGCTGGATCGGGTCGCCAAGGGGGCAGCCAACACCCAGCCGTCGCTCTCCGAGATGACCGCTAAGGCGATCGATCTCTTGAGCCAGAACAGTCAGGGTTACTTCCTGATGGTCGAGGGGGGACGTATCGATCACGCCCTGCATGGCACCAACGCCAAGCGAGCCCTCACCGATGCGGTGGCACTGGACGAGGCGGTCAAGACAGCCCTCGGTAAAGTGGATCTCAGCAATACCCTGATCGTGGTCACCGCCGACCATGACCACACCATGACCATCAACGGCTACGCCGCCAAGGGTAATCCGGTGCTGGATCTGGTGAAAAATGGCGACGGCTCGACCCAGAACGATGTGGATGGCAAGCCCTTCACCACCCTGGTGTTCGGTAACGGCCCCAACCGTGCGGACGTGCGCCCCGCCCTCACCAGCGATCAGGTGATGGCCAATGAGTACCTGCAGGAGACCGGCGTCAAGCTGGCATCGGAAACCCACGGCGGCGGCGATGTGATGCTGTTCGCCGATGGTGCCGGCAGCAACCGCTTCAAGGGCACGCTGGATAACACCAAGGTGTTTGGCAAACTGCGGGAGGCGCTCGGCCTGTAAGCAGCTGGGGCCCGGGAGCAGCGGAGCAATCGGTTCAGCGGCCCGGGCCCCGGCTCTTTCGAGCGACAGATGATGATGAGATTTCTGCTTTCGTTATGGCTGCTTGGCAGCGCCCTCGCCTTCCCCCTTCATGCCGACGACACGCCCCCAGATCTCGCCGCCCGGATCAGCTATCACGACCGGGTCACCGGCAGCGATGGCATCGCCAGAGAGAGCGTCTGGCAGGAGAAGTGGCTGCGTGTGGGCAATCAGGTGTGGAGCCAGCGGCTCATTCCCCTGCCCCTTGCCCGTGCCTATCACGCCACTCACGATGCCACCCCCGGCCACAAGCACTTTACCCACCAGATGGCGGCCCGCTGGGTGAGCCGCAGTGATGAGGGTGAACTTCAGTTGCGTTACGCCGATAGCTGGCACAACCAGCTGGTAGAGGTGCCGGTGGAAGAGTATGGCCAGGTGGCCTTCAAACCCGACTGGCCACGGATCCGCCATCTCGTCAACCCGGCGCTGATCGAGGGGATGACCCCGCTGGATGAGGCTGCCCCCGAGCAGGCCCGCTGGTATGAAAAGCGCGAAGGGCAGCAACGAACCCGCATTCTCTGGTCGAGTCGCTGGCAGCTGCCGCTGGTGGTGGAGTCGGCAAGCTTCGATGGCTATCGCAGCTACCGGATGGAGGTGACCCTAAAAACGCTGCCCAAGAATTTGCCTTGGCAACAGCTGGAGGGGTATCAGACGCTCGATCTGCGGGACTTCTTCGATTGAAATGAGGCTCCATAGCGGGCTGACTTGTCTCTGCGGGATGTTACACTATGTGTACTCATCCCGGATCAGGTCTGCCATGCGAATTTCCACTCTCCTGCTACTGTTCTCCACCCTGCTTTTCACCACTGCCGAAGCCCATGCTGTAGTGGTTATCGCCGCCGAGATCCCGCCTTACGTGATCCGTTCTCACCAGGGCGCCCCGAGCGGCATGGCCATCGAGGTGCTGGAGGAGGCGGCCCGCCGTCTCAAAGAGCCACTGACCATCGAGCTGATGCCGCTGGCTCGCGCCCTCAGCCAGACCCAGCACCGGCAGGATGTGCTGTTGGTGCCACCGGTGAGGAGCCCCCAGCGTGAGCCGCTGTTTCTCTGGATTGCCCCCTTGCTGGATGAGGCCTTCGTACTGGTGACTCATCGCCGGCACCATCCCCAGCCGCTGACAATCGGTGAGATGCCCGGCCTCACCATCGGCGTGATGCGCAGCTCCTATGGCCAGAGCCTGCTGCTCCCGTTCAAACGGATCAAACAGGAAGAGGTGGCCGAAGAGGTCAACAACGCCAGCAAGCTCGCTCGGGGCCGCATTCAGGGCTGGGCGGTGGCCTGGAACAGCGCCCGCTACAACCAGCTGCAGGCAGGCTTGCCGCTGGCGGATCTGGTTCGCGGCGAAACGCTGAAACAGGCTGCGCTCTACCTGGCGGCCAGCCCCCATTTTCCAGCCAAAGAGGCAACACGCTGGCGCGACACCATCGCCGCCATGCGTGATGACGGCAGCCTGGCCCGCATCATCAAGCAGTACGATTACCAGGCACCCTGACAAACTTGTCAGGATAATTGCCAAAGCCGTCCAGAATGGTTATGGTAGCCCCATGAAAAGATTCACTATTTCCTCTCACAAGCTCACACCCTGCTGAGCCCCCGCCTCGCTCCTTCGGCCGCGAGTCGCTTGGGGGCATGGCACTTTCTCGATCTCTCGACACCCTTGTGATGGCCAGCCTGCGTGAGTGGGCCTGGCCCTGTAAGCTATTGATAAGGATTATCTTATGAAACAACCGCATCTCGTTATCTCCAGCCTTGATCTGGATCGGATTGAGCAACTGCTCGGCAACCATCCCCAGCACCTTGCCCTGCAAGAGGAGCTGGATCGCGCCGAAATCCGCGAGCCGGCCGATATGCCGCCCGATGTCGTCACCATGAACAGCAAGGTACGCTTCAAGATGCAGAGCAGCGGCAACGAGTTCTGCCTCACCCTGGTCTACCCGCGCGATGCCAAGGGTGACGAGACCAACATCTCGGTACTGGCACCGGTGGGCAGCGCCCTGCTCGGTCTGAAAGTGGGCGACAGCATCGCCTGGCCGGGCCCGGCCGGTCGCACCATCGAGGTGGAGATCCTTGAAGTGGTCTATCAGCCGGAGCGTGCCGGCGAGCTGCACCGCTGATCCCGGTTGCGGGCAGGCCAACCCGGGAGGCCAGCCCGCACAGCCTGATCCCGATCAAGCTTCCCCTGCTTATCGGGTCGATTTTCCCCCTATTCCCCCCGCCCCTTGAGCCTGACTCGGGGGGCAGGTATCTTGTTGGCCGCGTCATGGTCATGACGCACCGAATTTCAGGCTGACATCATGATAAAAATTGCCCTCATCGACGATCACCAAATCGTCCGTTCCGGTTTTGCCCAACTGCTCAATCTGGAGCCCGACCTGCAGGTGGTCGCCGAATTTGGCTCCGCCAGCGAGGCGCTGGCCGGCCTGCCCGGCAGTGGCGCCCGCGTCTGCGTCTGCGACATCTCGATGCCCGACCAGTCGGGGCTGGATCTGCTCAAGCAGCTCCCCTCCGGTCTGGCAGTGGTGATGCTCTCGGTACACGACAGCCCCGCCCTCATCGAGCAGGCGCTGCAAACCGGTGCCAAGGGATTTCTCTCCAAGCGCTGCAGCCCGGACGAGCTTATCGCCGCGGTGCGCACCGCAGCGCTTGGCGGCTGCTACCTCACCCCCGACATCGCCCAGAAACTCGCCAGCAGCAGCCGGGATCCCCTTACCAACCGGGAGCGGGAGATTGCCCAGCTGCTGGCGCAGGGGCTGGAGGTGAAGAGCATCGCCGAGCAGCTTGGCCTCTCCCCCAAGACGGTGCATGTGCACCGCGCCAACCTGATGGACAAGCTCAAGGTCAGCAACAACGTCGAGCTGGCCCACCGCATGCTGGATAGCTGGTGATCCACCGTCTTGCCAGCTATGTCGCCATCACGCTGGCGGCCTGCTTCATCTTTGCCGCCGGCTGGTTTTGCCTCTGGAGCATCAGCCTGCATCTGGCGGGCGGCCCGGCACTGGCGGTGCTGCTGTTCCCCTTCGGCCTGCGCCTCGGCCTGCTGCTGCAAAGTCCCGGTCGCTACTGGCTGCCGCTGTTGCTGTGCGAAGGGGGGCTGCTCTACTGGATCAATCTGGAGGTTGGGCTGCCCCACTGGCAGTGGCTGCTGACTGGCAGCCTGCTCACCCTGCTGCCGCTGCTGATTGCCCGCCGCCAGCCGGTGCGCAATGACTGGCAGCAACTGCTGTTGCTGCTCGCCACCGTCTCGGTGGCAGCCCTGCTGCAATCCCTGCTCTGGCATCTGGCGGGAGAAGATGGCCTCTCGGCCCTGCTGCTCAGCCTGACCGGCGGGCTGACGCTGACCTCCACTTGCATGCTGATCTGGCACTACCTCACTCGCGCCACCTGGGTGCCGCTGGGGCCTGCGCTGGTGGATCAGCCGGTAGAGTGGCGCTTTCGCCATCTGGTCTGGTATCTGCTGCTGTTCGTATTGAGCCTCTGGCTGCAACTGGGATTGCCCAACTCGCTGGTACGCTTCACCCCGTTTTGTCTGGCCATCCCCATCATCGCCATGGCGTGGCGCTACGGCTGGCAGGGGGCACTGCTCGCCACCCTGATGAACACCATCGCCCTGCTGGCCAGTCAGGCCTGGCACGATCACCCCCTCGATCTGCTGCTCTCCCTGCTGGCCCAGAGCCTCACCGGCCTGCTGCTCGGCGCCGGGATCCAGCGCCAGCGCGAACTCAATCAGGCGCTGACCCGCCAACTCGCCCACAATCGCCAGCTCACCGAGCGGCTGCTGGAGACCGAGGAGAGCATCCGCAAGGAGGTGGCGCGCGAGCTGCACGATGATATCGGCCAGACCATCACAGCCATTCGTACCCAGGCGGGGATCGTTCGCCGCCTCGCCCCCGATAATGCCGGTGTGGGCCAGAGCAGCGCCCTGATCGACACACTGTCGCTCGGGATCTATGACGCGGTGCGCGGCCTGCTCGGGCGGCTGCGCCCGCGCCAGCTCGACGACATGACTCTGGAACAGGCGGTACGGGCACTGCTGAGGGAGCTGGAGCTGGAACGTCACGGAATCGTCACCCGTCTGGAGTGGCAGCTGGCGGATGGGGATCTCTCGGATGCCCAGCGGGTCACCCTGTTTCGGGTCTGTCAGGAGGGGCTCAACAACGTGGTCAAACATGCCAACGCCCACTCGGTCACCATTCGCGCCCTGACCAGCGGCGAGCAGTTGCAACTGGTGCTGGAAGATGATGGCCGCGGTCTGCCGGAAAGCCGCCCGCAACAGGGCTATGGCCTGCTCGGCATTCGCGAGCGGGTACAGGCGCTAGGGGGCAGTTTGCAACTCTCCTGCATCCACGGCGCCCAGCTGACGGTCAATCTGCCCAGTCGCAGACGGGAAGAGAGTCATGGCTAATCACCACCAGAGGGCCTGCCTGTGCTGAGTTTTATGAGAAGCGCGCCGCCCCGGCCCCTTATCCGGGATCAGGCCGAGATCGATGCCACCTATCGCCACTGGCGGCTGCACCTGCTGCTGACCATGTATCTGGGCTACGCGGTCTTCTACTTCACCCGCAAGAGCTTCAACTTCGCCATGCCAGACATGCTGGCGAGCGGCATGCTGGACAAGTCCGACATCGGCATGCTGTGGACCCTGTTCTACATCACCTACGGCTGCTCCAAGTTCTTCTCCGGCATCATCAGTGATCGCGCCAACCCGCGCTACTTCATGGGTGTCGGACTGATGGCCACTGGCGTCATCAACATACTGTTCGGCCTCTCGTCGGCACTCTGGATGTTTGCCGCCCTCTGGGTCGCCAACGCCTTCTTCCAGGGCTGGGGCTGGCCCCCCTGCTCCAAGCTGCTTACCAGCTGGTATTCGCGCACCGAGCGCGGCGTCTGGTGGTCGGCCTGGAACACTGCCCACAACGTCGGCGGGGCGCTCATTCCCCTTATCGTCAGCACCATCGCTCTGCAACATGGCTGGCGCTACGGCATGATAGTGCCCGGCCTTATCGCCATCATCGCGGGATTGTTCCTCTGCTGGCGGCTGCGGGATACCCCGAGCGCCATGGGGTTGCCCACGGTGGGCGAGTGGCGCAAGGATGCCATGGAGCTGGCCCAGCAGACTCAGGATGCGGGGCTCTCCCATCGCCAGATCCTGCGCAAATATGTGCTGGGCAACCCCTATATCTGGCTGCTCGCCTGCTGTTACGTACTGGTCTATGTGGTGCGCACCGCCATCAATGACTGGGGCAATCTCTATATGACCGAGCAGCGCGGCTTCAATCTGATGAGCGCCAACTCGGCCATCTCCATGTTCGAGGTGGGAGGCTTTATCGGTGCTCTGGTGGCAGGCTGGGGATCGGACAAGCTGTTCAACGGCAACCGTGGCCCGATGAACCTGATCTTTGCGGTGGGGATCCTGCTGGCGGTGGGATCGCTCTGGCTGATGCCCTTCTTCAGCTATGTGATGCAGGCGGCCTGCTTCTTTACCATCGGCTTTTTCGTGTTTGGCCCGCAGATGCTGATCGGCATGGCGGCGGCGGAGTGCTCCCACAAAAACTCGGCGGGAGCGGCTACCGGCTTTGTCGGTCTCTTTGCCTACATGGGGGCGGCGCTGTCGGGCTATCCGCTGGCCAAGGTGATGGAGATCTGGCACTGGAACGGCTTCTTCGTGGTGATCTCGGTGGCGGCAGGCGTCTCGGCCCTGCTGCTGCTCCCCTTCCTCAAGGCGCAGGCACCGCGCCCCCAGCCTGCCGAGATAACGTAATACCGGACTGAACGGGAGTTATACCTCCCGACCAGCCTGACAGACCCGGTTCTTGCCTTGCCGCTTGGCGCTGTAGAGCGCATGGTCGGCCTGAGTGAACAGAGGGTCAAAGTGCCACTCCCCTTGCCAGTGGGAGAGTCCCATGCTGACCGTGATGGAGAGGCCGCCCATGTTGCGGTTCGCGACCTCCTCCAGTAATCCCTCGCAGCGCTGCAGGGCCAGCACGCCGGGCTGCGAGAAGAGCAGCACAAACTCCTCGCCACCGAAACGACTGCACACCAGATCGGGCTGACTACCCAGATAGGCACCGAGCTCGGCCAGCACCCGATCACCCACCTCATGGCCATGCTGGTCATTGATCTGCTTGAAATCATCGATGTCGAGCACGGCCAGCGCGCCGCCGTCACCCAACTTTTGCTCCTTCAGCTGCTCCATAAAGCCGCGCCGGTTGAGCAGGCCGGTGAGAGGATCGTGGCTCGCCTGCTGGCGCAGCGCCAGCGCCCGGTATTGGGTACAGAGCAGCAACACCCCGAAGGTGGAGAGATAACTCCCCATCAACATGGAGAGGAAGGGCAGCACATTGACCCCGCTCTTATCCATCAGCATCTGTACGTTGTCCTGCCAGAGGAACCAGAGCCGCATCAAGTAGAAGGCGTAGAGCAGCACGTTGACCAGGGTAAAGACCATCACCGCCGGCAGATAGTGGGGGTAACCGTGGCGCCAGACCAGATAGACGATCACAGCACCCAGCACCATGTAACTCAGGCAAGCCAGCAACACCCGGGATGCCATCCCCCCCTCCACAATGCACCAGCTCAGAAGCAGCAGATAGACCAGCATGAAGAGCCCCCCGGCACGCCAGTTCGGGGGCTGTCCGAAAAAGCGCTGCAGCGCCGGCGGCATCAACACAATGCAGAGCGTGATCAGGGTATTGGCCAGCCAGATGCCGGAGGGGCTGGGGAAAAATGCCTGTAACGAGAAAAGTATCTGGGCCACCAGCGCACAGAGACTGGACCACCACCATAACCCGATGCCCGGGATCTCCCGGTGAGTCGACCAGATAATGGAGAGCGTGATAAACCCGAGGCTATATCCCCCCAATGCCATCACCATCAGGGTAAATACATCCAGCTTCAGCAACAACGAGACATCCATATCAAAACCAGGCAGAGGGAGGTAAGTGAGTATATGAGAACCGTTTGCCAAGACCCAGAGACCCTGACTGTTTTCACAATAAAAACATATTGTTCGTCTGTTTTTCACACCACCAGATAACTCACACCATTCCGCTATAGCAGGTTTGAGATATGCAAGAAAGATAAGCCCAACCAGAATAAAGCCACATACGAGCCCCTCTCTATGTAACAAAATGTCTTGGGGATAATTTGGGCTTGAACCCACTCAATTAGATAGATATGTTGTTTTCGTGTGATTTTATGAATGAAGCCATGAGCAATAAATGTCTCTAACCTGTTGAGTCTTCTGACACAATCTGTTTTTGGTACATTTTTCACTCAACCACTATTCATAGCATCTCATATGGGGCTTTTGTCCCGCTCAAGACATTCATCCTGTCTTGCCTGTTGCCGGATGCAGCAGTCTCTTGTGCCACGGAGTCGCACGGGATCAGGTTCAAGGCCGAACACACCACCGACAGAGACGTCACTTATGATCAAAAAACTGATTCTTTCTACCCTGCTGTTTTGCGGGATCGCCACGGCGGCCCCGACCCCAGCCCCTACCTCCACCCTGGATGCCGTGCTCGAACGCGGCGTGCTGCGAGTCGGCTTTGATGCCGGCTATCAACCCTTCGAGATGACCAACAAGCAGGGCCAATACATCGGCTTTGATGTGGATCTCGCCAAGATGGTCGCCAAAGAGATGGGCGTGAAGGTCGAGTTCGTCAACACCGCCTGGGATGGCATCATTCCGGCGCTGCTGACCAACAAGTTCGACGTCATCATGGGCGGCATGACCGTCACTCCCCAGCGCAACCTGCGGGTCAACTTTGCCGATCCCTACATCGTGGTCGGCCAGACCATAGTCCTGCGCAAAGAGAAGGCGGGCGAAATCAAATCCTTCAGCGACCTCAACGACCCGAAATACAAGATCGCGGTCAAGCTCGGCACCACCGGCGAGCAGGCAGTCAAGCGCCTGATCCCCAAAGCCACCCTGCTGCAGTTTGAAACCCAGGATGACGCAAAGCTGGAAGTGATCAACGGCAAGGTCGATGCGTTCGTCTATGACCTGCCCTACAACGCTATTTTTGCCTCCCAGAATCAGGGCGCCGTGGTGCACCTCGACAAGCCGTTCACCTTCGAGCCGCTGGCCTGGGCCATCCGCAAAGGGGATCAGGACACCCTCAACTGGTTCAACAACTACCTGCGCCAGATCAAGGGCGATGGCAGCTACGACCGTCTCTACAAGAAGTGGTTCGAATCCAACGCCTGGCTGAACCAGCTCAAATAACCTCAAAAGGGGGCGCCTTGCCGCCCCCTCTCGCAACACCCCACACAATAACGAGAAGAGGTTGTGACTGTGCACACACCCAAACCGACAAGACAGATGGAAAAACAACCCAATCAGCTGCTCTGGCATGGGGTTTTCCTGCTGATGCTGCTGGTTGCCGTATTCGGCATCTACAAGGCTGTCCAGTCAGTGGATTACACCTGGCGCTGGGAACGCATTCCCCAATACATCGCCTATCAGGCGGAGCAGAAGAATCTGGCCGAATTTGACGGCACCGTGATAGCGGGCACCAGCGAGGCCGAGAAGGGCAAGCTGTTCCTGCAAGACGATCTCGACCCCAATGTGCGGCAAGCCATCGCCAGTACCGGCGTACAAGTCGCCGAAGGGGATACCGTTTTTCGTGGCGATACCCTCGACACCCAACTGAGCTGGACCGCAGGCCCCATCGCCTGGGGCGTCTGGGTCACCGTCAAGCTCTCACTGGTGGCGGGCATCTTCGCCATCCTGCTCGGCACCCTGGCCGGGCTGGCGCGCCTCTCCCCCAATCCCGCCCTGCGCAATCTGGCGGTCACCTACGTTGAGCTCATCCGCGGCACGCCGCTGCTGGTGCAGATCTTCATCGTCTACTTCTTTATCGGCACCGTGCTGAACCTCGACCGCTTCACCGCCGGGGTCGCCGCGCTGGCCGTCTTTACCGGGGCCTATGTGGCGGAGATCGTCCGCGCCGGTATCAGCTCCATCCACAAGGGGCAGATGGAGGCGGGCCGCAGCCTGGGAATGACCTCGGCCCAGACCATGCGCTATGTCATCCTGCCGCAGGCGTTCAAGCGGGTACTGCCACCGCTGGCAGGCCAGTTCATCAACCTCATCAAGGACTCCTCGCTGGTCTCGGTCATCTCCATCACCGATCTGACCAAGGCGGGGCGCGAGGTGGTGAGCTCCACCTTCAGTCCGTTCGAGGTGTGGTTTACCGTCGCCCTGCTCTATCTGGTGCTGACCGGCACCCTCTCTTTCCTGGTACGCCGTCTCGAGGTGAAATATGCACGCAGCAACTGACCCCATCATCAAGGTGCAACAGGCGTCGAGAAGTGCAGCCATCAGCGGCCCCCCCTTCGCCTTTCCGGTTCGTTTTCTGGAGGCGAAATATGCGCGTAGCAACTGATCCCATCATCAAGGTGCCACAGGCGTCGAGAAGTGCAGCCATCACCGACACCCTCTTCGCCTTCCCGGTTCGTTTTCTGGAGGCGAAATATGCGCGCAGCAACTGATCCCATCATCAAAGCGAGCGGCGTAGAGAAGTTCTACGGCAGTGAAGTGCATGCCCTGAAAAATGTCAGCACCCAGGTGGCCGAAGGGGAAGTGGTGGTGATCGTC
The DNA here is from genome assembly GCF_051919165.1 of Aeromonas sp. 96A. Lineage (NCBI taxonomy): Bacteria > Pseudomonadati > Pseudomonadota > Gammaproteobacteria > Aeromonadales > Aeromonadaceae > Aeromonas > Aeromonas sp. 96A. The sequence goes on from NZ_JBQBFE010000001.1 coordinate 1,144,881, forward strand.
GGCCCCAGCGGCTCGGGCAAATCCACCTTCCTGCGCACCCTCAACCAGCTGGAGACCATCAACGACGGCAATATCGTGGTAGACGGCATCTGCCTGACCGAGCCGGGCGATGTCAACAAGCTGCGGGAAGAGGTGGGCATGGTGTTCCAGTCCTTCAACCTCTTCCCCCACCTGACGGTGCTGGATAATATCTGCCTCGCTCCGCAGAAGGTGCGTGGCCTGTCGCGCCGTGAGGCCGAAGACAGAGCCAAGGCGCTGCTGCTGAAAGTGGGGCTGTCGGTGAAAGCGGCCAGCTATCCCTCCCAACTCTCCGGCGGTCAGCAACAGCGGGTGGCCATCGCCCGCGCACTCGCCATGCAGCCGCGCATCATGCTGTTTGACGAGCCCACCAGTGCGCTGGACCCCGAAATGGTGGGGGAAGTGCTGGATGTGATGAAGGGGCTGGCTCGCGAGGGGATGACCATGGTGGTGGTGACCCACGAGATGGGCTTTGCCCGCGAAGTAGCGGATCGGGTGCTCTTTATGGAGAGTGGCGAACTGCTGGTGGATGAAAAACCGGCCGATTTCTTCGACAATCCCCCCTCCCCGCGTCTGCGCCAGTTCCTGAGTCAGGTGCTGTAGCCAACACGCTCTGCTGGATAAACGAAGAGGGACCGCAAGGTCCCTCTTCTTGTGTGCCACGCTGAGCAAACTCAACCCAGCTGAACCCGAGTGCCCATCTCATCGGCTCAGCGCGGGGACTTTCCCAGATAGCGCTCCACGATCACTTTCACCCCGTCACGTTTTTTGAGCTGATAGAGCTCCTTGTCAAACTGGTCGATAAAGGCCTGTTTGTAGGGGTACTCCCCCTTGCGGCTATAGCCGAGAAACCCCTGCTCCTTGCTGAGCACCGGACCCTGTTTGAGCAGGGACATATCGGCCACCGCCAGCTGATCGGCCTTTATCATGTTGAGCAACTCATAGAGCAGGGAGAGACGATCATTGATGGTGCAATCGACCCGACCGCGGACAATCTTGAGCAAGTTCTCCCGATTGCTTTTCACCTCCTCCACGTCGATCTGCTTCTCTTTTACCGCCTGCCAAAAGGCATCGCCGCCGACGGCAAAACCGGCGTTCATGCCAAAGCGTAAACCGTGATAGTCGAGCGGAAACCTGGCCTGCGGGGTATTGGCCGCCACACTGGCGCCGCACATCACCACCAGCTCTTCATCCAGCATCGGCTGGGAGTAGGGCCACATATAAGGGCGGGTATCGGGCATGTAGTAGGGTGGAAAGATGGCGAAGGCGGTCCCCTGCTCCACCATGCTCAGACCGCGCCGCCACGGCATGGGCTTGAGCACTACCTCATAGTCAGGCATGGCAGAGGTCACCTCGCGGATGATGTCTGCATAGATCCCCCTGACCTCCTCCCCCTCCTGCCAGGAGTAGGGGGGATAGGCGGCATCCGCCAGGATCTCGACCCGGGTCTTGGCGTGCGCCATCATGCACAACCCCAACAACAAGCAACACCAGACGCGCATAAGCCAGCACCTCCTGAAAAAGCCTGCATCAAGCATAGCCATCCGCCGCGCCTTCCTCTGCTGCCGCGCCATATTTCATGCCATCTCTTCGTTGGCAGAAAAATGTTAATGAAATATTAAAGCCATCCTTTATGCTGGAGAGCAATTGCTCTGAATGGATGGCCGCATATGGATGTGCAACTGCTTCTGCTCTACCTCTCCCCGGTTTTTCTGGCCTTTGTCGGCTGGGAGATGCTCTACCTGCGCAAACATGGCGCCGCCTTTCCCACCGCCACCTACCAGTGGCGGGATCTGTTCGCCAACGCAGCCCTGGCTCTGATGCACCAAGGGGGCGATGCGCTGGCGGCCATCGCTATTGCTTATCTGTATGACACCCTCTGGGGCTGGCGACTGTTCGATATCGAGCTGAATCTCTGGAGTGTGCTACTGCTGTTCCTGTTGCAGGATCTCTGTTACTGGCTGTTCCACTTCACCAGCCACCATGTTCGCTGGCTGTGGGCCTCCCATGTGGTGCATCACAGCTCGGAGCGGCTCAACCTCTCCACCGCCTTTCGCCAGAGCTTGATGTATCCGATCTCCGGCATGTGGCTGTTCTGGATCCCGATGATTGTCATCGGCTTCCCGCCCGAGGCGGTGGTCGCCACCGTGCTGCTGAGTCTGGGCTTCCAGTTCTTCGTCCACACCCAGGTGGTAGGCAGACTCGGCTGGCTTGAGTGGATCTTCAACACCCCCTCCCACCACAGGGTGCACCACGCCAGCAACGCCAAGTACATAGACCGCAACTTCGCCGGGGTGCTGATCATCTGGGATCGGCTGTTTGGCACCTTTGTCGAGGAGGACCCGGCCGAGCCGTGCCGCTTCGGCATCACCAAGCCGATCCACAGCTTCAACCCCCTCACTCTCACCTTCCACGAGTGGCACGATATGCTGCGTGACGCCCGTGGCCTGCCGTGGCGACAAAAACTCGCGGTGCTGTTTGGCAAACCGGCCGGGCCTGCCAGCCGTTGAGCCTTCGCATCGAATAGCAACTCCCGGATAGCAAGCCCCTGATAACCAGTCCCTGATAACAAGAGAGCGCCACAGTAGCGCTCTCTTTTATGGTCAGTCACCTCTTCGATATCAGAGATGGGCGAACGACCAGACGGCGGGGATCAGGCTCAGCAAGGTCACTCCGGCCAATAGCCGTTCGCGGCCGCTCAGGCAAAGATCTGCGCCCAGCTGACGGCGGCTGTAGAGAAACAGCAGCAGACCCGGCCCGTAGAGCAGCAAGGAGAGCAACAGATACTCAACCCCGGCGGCATAGAGCAGCCAGAAGCCGTAACCGCTCGACACCAGCGCCACCGCCCGCATCAGACCGCGGCCCTGCCCGCTCTCCCCCTTCCTGCTGAACGAAAGCTTGAGCAAAAACAGGCCGATCAGCAGGTAGGGCACCAAAATCATCGAGGTAGAGATAAGCAGCAGGCTGGTGTAGCCCTTGCCGAGCAGCCACACCAGCAGCAGGCAAGTCTGCACCGTCAGGCTGGTGAGCCAGAGTGATGCGATAGGCGTCCCATTGCGGTTCTGGCGCCGGAAGATGGTGGGAAATGCGCCATGGCGTGCCGCGCTGAACGGCACCTCGGCCGAGAACAGCGTCCAGCTCACATAGGAGGCGAGCACCGAGACGATAAGACCGACACTGATGAGCAGCTTGCCCCAGGAGCCGGTCATCTGGGCCATCAACCCAGCCATGGAGGGGTTGGGCAGGGCCGCAAGCTCCGGGCGGCTCAATATTCCCAGCGCCAGCACCGAGATGAGCACATAGAGCAGCAGCGCCAGCACCACGCCGAGCACGGTGGCCGTGCCCACATCCCGCCGGTTTCTGGCGCGGGCCGACAACACCGCCGCCCCCTCGATGCCGGTAAAGACCCAGAGGGTAATCAACATGGTGTTGCGCACCTGCTCGGATACCGGCACCGCCAGGGTGCTGCCCTGCTGATCCGCCGCGAAGGTGACCGGGTCGAACCAGTAGCAAGCGAACAGGATAAACAGCAGCAGCGGCAGGCTCTTGGCCAGAGTCGCAACCAGATTGAACAGCGCCGCCTGCTGCACGCCACGGGCCACCAGCAGGTGCACAGCCCAGAGGATGCAGGACTCGCCGACAAATGCAGCCAAAGTGTTTCCCTCGCCAAACCAGACCTGCTCGGGGGTATCGATAAAAATGCCCAGCGCCGCAAAGGCAATGACCAGATAACCCACCACGCCGATGGTGGCACAGAGCCAATAACCCCAGGCGGAGAAGAATCCCACCAGCTCGCCAAAACCGGCGCGGGCGTAGCTGTAGATACCGCCGTCGAGATCCGGCCTTAACCGCGACAGATAGAGAAAACTCATGGCGAGCGCCAGGATACCCCCCCCCGTCACGCCCCAGCCGATCAGCACGGCGCGGGCGCCTGCCACCTCGGCCATGTTCTGGGGCAGGCTAAAAATCCCCGCCCCCACCATGGAACTGAACACCAGCGCGGTGAGTGACCAGAGCCCAATCTTGCTCTCTTTCATGGATGCTCCTTAGCGCAACCGGCTGCTCAGCGCCTGAATATGCTCGGGGCCGATACCGCAGCAACCGCCGATCAAATTCGCCCCGGCCGCGCGCCAGCGCTCGGCCCAGCCAAGGTAATCCAGCGGCCCCAGATCGGCGCGGATCTCGTCCAGGCCATCGTTGGCGGTGGCCTCTTTGGGCTGCGGCGGGAAGGCGTTGGCATAGGCACCGAGGCGGATGTCGCTGCGACCCTCTGCCTGCAACGCAGCACTTGCCACCTTGAGCGCTCCCTCGATCACCTCGGGCTGACAGCAGTTGAACAGGATGGCATCGACTCCAGCCGCCACCAGCGCGGTCACCGCATCGGCGACTCGCTCGCCGGAGCGCAGTCGCGGCTCGTTGCCCGGCGCCTCATCTTCCAGCGTGAAGGAGACCCAGAACGGCTTACCATCGTCAGGCAACAGCGCTTTGAGGGCCAAGGGCTCGGCGACAAGGCTCATGGTCTCGGCCAGCCAGATATCCACATGAGGGGATAGCGCCCGGATAAGCGGGATAGCCAGCTCGCTCACCTTGTCCGCCTTGAACAGATCGGCACGGTAGGAGCCAAACAGCGGAGGTAGGGAACCCGCCACCTGCACGGCGCCCTTCTGCTCGTCAGCCACCTCGCGGGCCAGTTGCCCAGCCAGCGCCGCCAGCCCCTCCCCGTCGGCAAAGAAACGCTCATCGCCGATATGAAACGGCACCAGCGCATAGCTGTTGGTGGTGATGACCCGGGCACCGCTCGCCACGTAGGCCCGATGCACCTCGCGCACCGTCTCTGGCGCCTCCATCAAGGCCAGCGCCGACCACTCCGGCTGACGAAACGGGGCCCCTCGCCGTGCCAGCTCGCGCCCCATGCCCCCATCCAGCACCCACAATTCCCTGGTTTCCATCTGTCGTGTCTCTTTGTTATGTGCGTTGTTTATTTGCGTATTTATCTGTTTGTTTTGTTGATCTGCGGTTTCACGCTGAATCGCTGCAGATCGTCCTGCTTCATCCTGGGAAGCCCTTTCATTATGCAGCCATAAAAACATACAGATGTTTAGATGGCCAAAACAAGATAAAACAAAGTGCCACGGGCGGCAATCAGTATCAGCAGAAATCAGCGTGCAAACGGCGAGGCAAACGCAGAAATGCAAGAGGCCACCCGAAGGTGGCCTCATCACAATCTTGATCAGCTGGCGACTTAACGCCCGGCCAGCACTCGCTTGATCTGCTTGACCCAGTCGGAGACCCGACCCTGCTGCGGCAGACCGCGCCAGATTTGCTCCCACTGGGCAGGGCTGAGAGGACGACCGAGGCGACGCTGCACACCCGCATAGAGGTAGTCATGGGCCGTGGTAGCCGCATGCTCGGAGGTGAGGAATTTGGAGACCGGATCGGTCAACCGCACATCCCGCATGCCGAGCAGCGGATAGTCATTGTGCACCGCAGCCAGCATGGTCTCGCGCATGGCGGACTCGATGTAGCCACGGGCAAACAGGGCGGTAACCGACTCCAGCGACCCCTGATCCGGGCCGTGATACTGCTCGTCAAAGACCGGGCTCGGCTCGGCCATGCCACTTTGTACCACCGCATCGGGATCCGGCTGCGGCACGACCACAGCAGGCTTGGGGGCAACCGGCTTGGCTGCCACTGTGGCTTTGCGCGGCGCACTCTGGCTACAGGCACCCAGTGCCAGGGCGAGCGCGACACAGGCCAGCGCACGGGAATGAGACTGCATCTTCATGACTCTTATGTCGCTCCTTTTACGATTCCTGAGCTGGCTTCTCGGCCACAGCCGGTTCGACCCGGGTAACCAGCAGCTGATCAATCTTGTAACTGTCGATATCCACCACTTCGAACTTGTAACCGGCGTATTTGACCGAGTCAGTGCGCTTGGGGATCTTGCGCAGCATATACATGATAAAGCCGGCGATGGTCTCGTAGTTCTGGTTCTCGGGGAACTCTTCGATATCGAAGGCGCGCATCACGTCGGAGATGGGGGTAACCCCGTCCACCAGCCAGGAGTTCTCGTCGCGCTGGACGATCTGCTCTTCCACCACATGAGTCGCCCACTCGCCCATGACGGTACTCATCAGGTCGTTCATGGTGACAATCCCCACCACCAGCGCGTACTCATTCATCACCACGGCAAAGTCGCCACGATGATTCTTGAAGTACTCCATCGCCTCATAGAGGTTCAGGGTATCGGGGATGATGATGACGTTCTGCACCAGGTTGCCACCGATAAGGTCGATGCTCTGGCCGCCGATAACGCGGATCAGCAGCTCTTTAGCATCGACAAAGCCCTTGATGCTGTCGAGGTTGTGGTCACAGACCAGAAACTTGTTGTGGGGATGTTCGGCGATCTTTGCCTTGATGCTCTCTTCACTCTCTTGCAGGGTGAAGTAGATGAGGCTCTCGCGGGCCGTCATGGCAGAGGTGACACCAAGGGACTGCAACTCGAACACGTTCTCGATGAGCTGATGCTCCTCACGCTGGATAACCCCCGCCTCTGCACCGGCATCCATCACCGCATAGATATCGTCGGAGGTGATCTCGTCGTTACGCACCGTGGAGACGCGCATCAGACGGAACAGGGAGTTGGCCAATCCGTTGAAGACCCACACCAGCGGCATCAACACGGTGACGAAGAAGAGCATCGGGCGCACCACCACCACGGCAATCTGCTCGGGCATGGTCATGGCCAGACGCTTGGGCATCAGATCGGCGATCAGGATAAACATGCCGGTGACGAACACGAAGGAGGCACCGGAGCTGATCTCGCCAAGCCAGGGCCCTTGGTAGAACTGGGAGACAATCCCCTTGATGGCGGGGTTGAGGGCAGACTCACCCAGAATACCGCCCAGAATGGCGACGGTATTGAGGCCAATCTGCACCACGGTGAAAAAGTTGCCCGGCTGGGCCTGCAGGGCCAGCACCTTTTCGGCCTGGCGATTACCTTCATCCGCCATCACCTGCAATTTGATTTTGCGAGACGCGGCGAGAGAGATCTCGGAGAGGGAGAAGAACACACTGCCGCCAACCAGCAGCATTAAAAAGAACAAACTATCGGCAAAACTCATGATTAACCTATTGCTACACCCGCCTTAGCACAAGACGGCAAACTGGGCCCGGGAGACCGGACCGTGAGCCCATCCGAGACTCACACAGGGGGAGTATTCTATCAGAAAACAGCCAGTTGGGGGCTTTATCTTACTCCGACCAGTTATGCAACAAAAAAGGCGCTTCACGCGCCTTTTTATTCACTTCCGGTTAGCCCTTGCCCAGCAAGGTGCCCAGATCGTCCGCCTTGGTATGGCGCACATCCTTGCCTTTCACGTAGTAGACGATGTACTCGCAGATGTGCTGGCAACGATCGCCGACCCGCTCGATGGCCCGCGCCGCCCACAGGACGTTGAGAACCTGGGGGATGGTACGGGGATCTTCCATCATATAGGTCATCAGCTCGCGGATGATGGACTCGTACTCGCGGTCTACCTTGTCATCTTCCTTGTAGACCGCCAGCGCCGCATCCAGATCCATGCGGGCGAAGGCGTCGAGTACATCGTGCAGCATCTTGATGGTACGACGGCCCATGTTCTCCAGCGACACCAGCGGCGGCTGCGGCTTGTTGGCGTTGTCGGTCAGCATGCGGGCGATCTTGTCGGCCACGTCGCCAATGCGCTCCAGATCGGTGATGGTCTTGATGATGGCCATCACCAGTCGCAGGTCGGAGGCAGTCGGCTGACGCTTGGCGATGATGCGGGTGCACTCCTCGTCGATCGCCACTTCCATGGCGTTGACCTTGTGGTCGTTGGCCACAATCTTGCGCGCAGCATCGAGATCCTGATCGTGGATCGCCGCGATGGCGTCGGTGAGCTGCTGCTCTACCAGACCGCCCATCACCAGCACCTGGTTGCGCACGCTCTCTAGCTCGGCATTGAACTGACCGGAGATGTGTTTATTGAGATTCATATTGTCCATACAAATAATCCTTGATTGCTCCGATTATGCCTTAGCCGTTGAACCGACTGCCAATCTGTTTGCTGAGATTCATCCTCTCCTCTCCTTAGCCGTAACGACCGGTAATGTAATCTTCGGTCTTTTTCTTGGCCGGGGTGGTGAAAATGGTGTTGGTATCCGAATACTCGATAAGCTCGCCCATATACATGAAGGCGGTCTGATCCGACACGCGCGCAGCCTGTTGCATGTTGTGGGTCACGATCACCACGGTGAACTGGCTCTTGAGCTCGTTGATCAGCTCCTCGATGGTGAGGGTGGAGATGGGGTCGAGCGCCGAGGTCGGTTCATCGAGCAGCAACACTTCCGGCTCGATGGCGATGGCACGGGCAATCACCAGACGCTGCTGCTGACCACCGGAGAGACCGAAGGCGTTGTCGTGCAGACGATCCTTCACCTCGTCCCACAGGGCCGCACCACGCAAGGAGCGCTCGGCGGCCTCATCCAGGGTGCGGCGATCGTTGATCCCCTGCAGGCGCAGACCATAGACCACGTTCTCGTAGATGGACTTGGGGAACGGGTTCGGGCGCTGGAACACCATGCCCACCTGACGGCGCAGGGCGGAAACATCAACGCTCTTGTCATAGATGTTGTGGCCGTGCAGTTGGATTTCCCCCTCGATGCGGCAGATCTCCACCAGATCGTTCATCCGGTTGATGCAGCGCAGCAGGGTCGATTTGCCACAGCCTGACGGGCCGATAAAGGCGGTCACCTGCCCTTTGGGGATCTTCATGTTGACGTTGAACAGCGCCTGCTTGCTGCCGTAGTACAGGTTGAGATCCTTCACCTCCAGCGCGGTCTGCTCCGGGGTCAGGTTGAGCAGGTCCAGCGCGGTGTGCTGGGTAGACGTGGTCGTTACGTTGATCATCTGTTACCTCAAAATCTATCTGGAGTGGCCGGACAGCTGCCGGCGCCCCTCACGTATTGGTGCAGAGAGATGGCGGCTCGCGCTCGGCCGCCCCTCTGTTATCTCACTCTTGTATCACTCAAGCGGCGCCGGATTAATGCTCCAGCGACCGGAATTTCTCGCGCAAGTGGTTACGAATACCGATAGCGGTCAGGTTCAGGCCCACGATCACCGTCACCAGCAGGAAGGAGGTGGCGTAGACCAGCGGGCGGGCCGCCTCGACGTTGGGGCTCTGGAAGCCGACGTCATAGATGTGGAAGCCCAGGTGCATGAACTTGCGCTCCACATGCAGATACGGGAAGTTGCCATCCATCGGCAGGGTCGGTGCCAGTTTCACCACCCCCACCAGCATCAGCGGCGCCACTTCACCGGCCGCACGGGCAATCGCCAGAATAAGGCCGGTCATGATGGCCGGGCTCGCCATCGGCAGCACGATGCGCCACAGGGTCTCGGCCTGGGTTGCACCCAGTGCCAACGAGCCCTGACGGATGGTGCTCGGGATCCGCGCCAACCCCTCTTCGGTGGAGACAATCACCACCGGCAGGGTCAGGATGGCCAGGGTCAGCGCCGACCAGATCACGCCGGGTGAGCCAAAGGTCGGGCTCGGCAGCGCTTCCGGGTAAAACAGCTGATCCAGCGAACCACCGAGCGTGTAGACGAAGAAGCCCAGACCAAACACGCCGTAAACGATGGAGGGCACGCCCGCCAGGTTGATCACCGCAATGCGGATGATCTTGGTCAGACTGTTCTTGCCCGCATATTCGTGCAGGTAGACTGCCGCTACCACCCCCAGCGGGGTCACGATGATCGCCATCAGGAACACCATGAACACGGTGCCGAAGATGGCCGGGAACACCCCGCCCTCGGTGTTGGCTTCACGGGGATCGTCAGAGACGAACTTGCCGATCTGGTGGAACCAGTGACCCACCTTGGCCAGCAGGCTCATGTCGTTGGGCCATACCACGTCCAGTACCTTGGACATCGGCATGGTCACCAGCTCGCCACGCATATCCTTGACGGTGATGGCGTCGCGGTCCGCTTGGCTACGCAGTGAGAAGAGCTCTTTTTCCAGCACCTGATAGCGATCGTTGAGGGCCTGACGCTCGCTGGCCAGTTCGGCTTTGAGCTGATCGGTCAGCTTGTCATCCAGCTCGGCCTTGCGCTCTTTCAGGCGCAGCCGCTCCAGTTGATAGTTGATGCTGCCGATGTCCCCTTTTTGCAGATCGTTGGCCTGTTCGGAGAGGGCATTGGCTCGCGCCAGCACCCGCTGCAGGGCAGGATGCAGATCAGAGGTGAGCTCGCGGCCATCCTCTTTCACCCCGACGATATAGCCATAGAAGTTGCCGTTGGTGGCACGCTCAACCATGGCCAGCTCGGCTGGCTGGCTCTGGGACTTGATGTCCGTCTCCAGTACCCAGCGAAAATCGAGGTCAACGAACTCGCGGTTGCCGGTCTTGACCAGATAGCGGGTCAGCAGCTCGCGCTCTTCCCCTTCCAATGGCAGCCCTGCGGCGCGCAGTCGCTCCACCGGAACCTGCTCGCGATCGTTGATCTCGCCGATCAGTACGCTCTTGTTGCCATTTGCGTCTTCAAGCTGCCACTCATAGATGGGGTGCGGCCAGAAGTAGACCAGACCACGCCAGCCGATCAGCAGCAGCAGACCCAGTACCGCCACCAGACTCAGGCTGACGGCACCGCCGGTCATCCAGATCCAGGGGGCCCCTGATTTAAACCACTTACCCATTGTCGATTCCTTGTCCATTACAGAGTCGCCCCTTACATCGAGCTGTATTTTTCACGCAACCGCTGACGGACAAACTCGGCCAGGGTGTTGAACAAAAAGGTGAACACAAACAGGACGAAGGCCGCGAGGAACAGTACCCGATAGTGGGAGCTGCCCACTTCCGATTCCGGCATCTCTACCGCGATGTTGGCGGCGAGGGTGCGCAGCCCCTGGAACATGGAGAAGTCCATGATGGGGGTGTTGCCGGTAGCCATCAGCACGATCATGGTCTCGCCCACGGCGCGGCCAAGACCCATCATCACCGCAGAGAAGATGCCCGGGCTGGCAGTGAGGATCACCACCCGGCTCAGGGTCTGCCACGGGGTGGCCCCCAGCGCCAGCGAGCCCTGGGTCAGGTGTTTGGGCACCGAGAAGACCGCATCTTCAGCGATGGAGAAGATGGTGGGGATGACCGCAAAGCCCATGGCGATACCGACCACCAGCGAGTTGCGCTGGTCAAACTTGATGCCCATTTCGTGAGTCAGCCAGATGCGCGAATCGCCGTGCATAAAGGCATTCTCGATGAGCGGGCTCAAGGCGAAGGCACCCCAGCCAATCAGCAGCAGCACCGGGATCAGCAGGATGGCGTGCCACCCCTCCGGCAGCCAGGACTTACCGCGCTCCGGCAGATAGTTCCAGAGCAATGCAGTCAGCAACATCCCCATCGGCAGCAATATCAGCAGCAGGATCACCCCGGGCAGCGCCCCCTCGATGATGGGCGCCAGCCACAGACCCGCCAGGAAGCCCAGGATAACGGTCGGCAGCGCCGCCATGATCTCGACCGTCGGCTTGACGTATTTGCGCAGCCCCGCCGACATGAAGTAGGCGGTATAGATGGCACCGGCCACGCCGAGCGGCACAGCAAACACCATGGCGTAGAAAGAGGCTTTCAGCGTACCGAATACCAGCGGCACCAAACTCAGCTTGGCTTCAAAGTCGTTGCTGGCGGAGGTGGATTGCCACACATACTGGGGCTCCGGATACCCTTCGTACCACACCTGTTGCCAGAGGGCAGACCAGGTCACTTCGGGGTGTTCGTTCTCCACCGAGAAGAGCTTGAAGGTATTCCCTTGCTGCATCAGCAACAGGTTGTGACGGGGGGAGATGGCCAGGGCAGAGAGTTCGCCCCCTTCCACCGTCTCGGTCAGCAGCTTGGTCTCGCCGGTGGCGTGGAAGAAGCTGATGATGCCATCCTTGTCGGCACTGATGAAGCCTTTGCGAAAGTGCTCGGGAGTCAGCAGATCTACCGCGCCATCGCCCTTGAAGTCACGAATTTGGGTGAACTGGCGTTTGCCATCCTTCGCCACTTCGAACCACTGGGAAATCACGCCGTTGTCATTACCCACCAGCAGTGAAGAGGCGCCGGAGAGCAGCTGAACCCGGGCCACATTGGCGTTGGGGGCATTGATCTCCAGCACGTTGCGCAGGGAGATTTCGCTCAGGTTATGAATGTCATAGACGGAGAGGCGATTGCCCTCGCGCACGAACAGGATGCGCAGATTGGGGGTCAGCAACATCTGATCCACATGGCGCGGCAGGGAGGGAATCGTGTAGTTTTCACTGCTCCACTCAATCTCCCCGGAGATGAAGTTCTCCTCACCGTTCATCACCGTCATCACGCCACGACCATCTTCGGTCACGGCGGCGGTCGCCATCTTGTCCTTGGTGGCTTCGAACACCATCAGTTGCAATGCCTTCCCTTGCGGGTCGATCACCACAGGCTCTTCGCCGAAGGGATATTGCAGGCTGGGTTCAATCACCCGCACATCGTTGGGATAGGAGACCTTGAACGCTGGCTGGACGACCTGCGCCTTGCCATCGGCAAAGCCGTAAGCGATCAGCCGCTGGCCCGGTGCCGGGGTCGCTACCGTGGTGATGTCACCAGCAACCTGAGCCTGACCCAGTGACTGGCCGACCTTGATCTTGTCATCTCCCTGCACCGCAAAGAAGTTGACCTGCCCTTTATCGCTGAAGCGATAGCCGATCTCGTTCTGCTCTTCCACGCCGAGCCAGGCGGTCTTCCCTGCGGCAGGCAGGGTAAACGAGGCGGTCGGCTCCATGGAGGCGCCATTGAAGATGGGTTTCACCACATAGAGCAGATAAAAGAAGATAAGCAGCAGCGCCACCAGTACCAGGGCTCCGCCTGTGGTGACGCCATATTTGGCCAATTTATCCTTGATCCGGCGTTTTCTACTGCCCGCCATGACCAGGTTTAACGATTCCGATGACATGCAAGACCTCAATGTAAGCTAGGCTTCGCGGCATTATATGGCGGTTGCATGACAGTTTTGTTACATCGAGAACGCTTTAACAGAGGTTGTTAGCGGAAAAATGGGCGGGGATCCCTTCGAAGGCGGGCGAGCGTAATATATTGTTTATAAAGGGATATTTATGCTGATAATCAGCAAGGGCAGCCTGCGCTGCCCCCGAATGATTCAGGAAAGGGTATCGTTTGATTGTTGCAGAGCCAGTTTGGCCGCCTTTTTCTCGGCACGGCGACGCTTGAAGAAGGCCGACAACTGGGCCGAGCAGGCATCGGCCAGCACGCCGCCGGTCAGCTCGACACTGTGGTTGTGGCGCGGGTCCTGCAAGATCTCGAACACCGACCCCGCGGCACCGGTCTTGAGATCTCGGGCGCCGTAAACCACCCGCTTGACCCGGCTATGGATCAGCGCACCGGCACACATACAGCAGGGCTCCAGCGTCACATAAAGAGTGGTGTCGAGCAGGCGGTAGTTCGCCAGCTGCTTGCCCGCCGCCCGGATCGCCATCACCTCGGCATGGGCACAGGCATCGTGTTCGCTGATGGAGCGGTTCCACCCCTCTCCCACCACCTGACCATCAAGCACCAGTACGGCACCGACCGGGATCTCGCCAATTCCTTCGGCCCGGGCGGCCAATGCCATGGCATGGCGCATCCACTGTTCGTCCTGCTCGGTTTGACTCTGTGCCTGACTCGGTATTTCTGGGACCTCTGATGGTTTCACGCCCATCCCCTCTTTATATTGTTCAATTGTGCTGTTTGCATTCCAGCTATCCACATCTGTCAGATAATTCCATAGATAGCAGGCATGATAGCTCGCGGTGACAGGGCGGCGATTATGCCAAATCTGCACGTCAGACCCAAGCCACATCCCGACTGAGCAATAAAGAAGCAATCGGCATCTCTATGATAAAAAAGGAGTTGCACCCGTTTGGCCATGCTATTAGACTTCCTCCCCGTCAGCCGAGTCTGACTCCGTCGGTGTGTAGCGCAGCCAGGTAGCGCATCTGCATGGGGTGTAGAGGGTCGGAGGTTCGAATCCTCTCACACCGACCATTTTCCCCGAGAATAGCCCAGTCAAACGACTGGGCTATTTTTTTGCCTCCGATTTATCCTCCTGAGGATGCCTACCTATCAAGCACAAAAAACACTCAGAACCACTTGAATCTTTTTTCCGAACTCATTAAGATGCGCAACTTTCCGCCGGTAGACAACACAGGGAGGTGGAAACACGAGTGAAGGGATCACTGTCCGGCTTGCGTGCAACACAGGACCAGGCATGAACCAGAACACCAATTTCGCACCCGCCATTACGCTTTATTCCGTTCCTCACGACACCCCTTGCAACACCGAAAGCGAAAATGAACAGGTCATCCAGCTGGATGTGATCGATCTGGCCGAACCGGATGATGACTATTGAGCACGGCCAGATGGCTGTTCAATCACCGGCACATCGCCTGTTCAACGCTCTCCGTTTCAGGCCCTTGGCGAGAAATCTGCAAAAAACGACAAACTGCTAATTCTATCAAGGATGGCAGTATTATTGACTGATGTATCTCCCCCTTCCCTCTCCGGCATTCCCCCCGACAACTGATACAAACCTACGTTATTGCGCTTCACTTTTCATAGCTGCAACCGCTGGTGCCAACAGAGCCTGCATCACCACACCAAGTTTAAAACGCACGTTCACCAATCAGGCCTAGTATTAGCAAAACATTCATTGCCACATTCAAACGCGCTTTATACGGCTGTTTTGGCAAAGCTTGGAGTTAGGTCGGGATTTGTTTTTGCATTTGTAATTTTATTACGTAATAAGTTACAAAGTAAGAGGCTGGGTAACGGCCCAAATTAGCCGTTGTCCGATGGGAAAAAGCAGGAGCATAACCATCTGCGTAGAGCTTTTATACCAACCCAATAAAGCAATAAAAAACATAAACTTAACTATATCCAAAAAACAGGCGTTTAAAAAAAACTGTTGACGTACTCAACAATATTTCGCACCTTATCAATCGTGTTACCCCGTTGTTGCGGGAACGTTTCAGGAACAGGGATTCGACTTTAGTCGTAGTTAGTAAGTTCAAAATGTAATTCTCAAAGGAGTGAACCTTATGTCGGCACCGGCTCAGACCCACTGCAGCGCCCGCCTTCGCATCCAGGGCGAGATGCTGCCCGAATACGCGCAAATTCTGACGCCGGACGCGGTGGCTCTGGTCTCCGAACTGGTGGAACGTTTTGCTCCCCAAAGAGGGGAATTGCTGAAACAACGTGTGGCACGTCAGGCCCGTATCGATGGTGGCGAGCTGCCGGACTTCCTGCCGGAAACCGCCCACATCCGTGAAGGTGACTGGACCATTCGCGGCATTCCCGCCGACCTGCAAGATCGCCGTGTGGAGATCACCGGCCCGGTCGAGCGCAAAATGGTGATCAACGCCCTCAACGCCAACGTCAAAGTGTTCATGGCGGATTTTGAGGATTCACTGGCCCCCGCCTGGAATAAGGTGATCGAGGGCCAAATAAACCTGCGCGATGCGGTCAACGGCACCATCTCTTACACCAGTCCGGAAGGAAAGGCTTATACCCTGAGCACCGATCCGGCCGTCCTCATCTGCCGGGTGCGCGGTCTGCACCTGCCGGAAAAACATGTCACCTTCGATGGCGAGCCCATCCCAGGCGGCCTGTTCGATTTTGCCCTCTACTTCCTGCACAACTATCAGGCGCTGCTGGCCAAAGGCTCCGGCCCCTACTTCTATGTACCCAAGCTGCAGAGCCATCTGGAGGGGCGCTGGTGGAGCGAGGTATTCGCCTGGACCGAGGACAAGTTCGGCCTGCCCCGCGGCACCATCAAGGCCACCGTGCTGATTGAAACCCTACCGGCCGTATTCGAGATGGATGAGCTGCTCTATCAGATGAAGGATCACATCGTTGCCCTCAACTGCGGCCGCTGGGACTACATCTTCAGCTATATCAAAACCTTGAAGAACCATCCGGATCGGGTACTGCCTGATCGTCAGGTGGTGACCATGGACAAGCCGTTCCTCTCCGCCTACTCGCGGCTGCTGATCAAGACCTGTCACAAACGCGGAGCGCTGGCGATGGGCGGTATGGCTGCCTTTATTCCGGCCAAGGACGCGGCCGTCAACGAGCAGGTCTTCGCCAAGGTCAAGGCCGACAAGGAGCGCGAAGCCAACAACGGCCACGACGGTACCTGGGTCGCCCACCCTGGCCTCGCTGATACCGCCATGGCGGTGTTCAACGCCACCATTGCGGCGGGTGCCAAGAACCAGATCGGCGTGCTGCGCGAGCAGGATGCCCCCATCACCGCCACCGACCTGCTGGCCCCCTGTGAGGGCGAGCGCACCGAGGCGGGGATGCGCACCAATATCCGGGTTGCCCTGCAATATCTGGAGGCCTGGATCAACGGCAACGGCTGCGTCCCCATCTACGGTCTGATGGAAGATGCCGCCACCGCCGAGATCTCCCGTACCTCCATCTGGCAGTGGATCCGCCACGGCAAGAGCCTGTCTAATGGCAAGGTAGTGACCAAAGAGCTGTTCCGCCAGATGCTGGCCGAGGAGTTGGAGGTGGTCAAAGCCGAGGTGGGCGCCGCACGCTGGCAGGCAGGTCGCTTTGCCGAGGCGAGCGAGCTGATGGAAGAGATCACCTGCGCCGACACCCTGATCGATTTTCTGACGCTGCCCGGTTACGAGCGGCTCTGAATCACGGGCCCCCAGCGGGGCTCGCCAATAACAAGTCAATGGAAACGTGAAATCAATGAAAGAGGGAACTGATATGGCACTGACCCGTGAGCAACAGATCCAGGCTATCGAGAAAGACTGGGCGGAAAACCCCCGCTGGAAAGGGATCAAGCGCGGCTACAGCGCCGAAGATGTGGTGAACCTGCGCGGCAGCTTGCAGCCGGTGCACACCCTGGCTCAGCGCGGTGCCGACAAGCTGTGGGGCCTGATCCACGGCGACGCCAAGAAAGGCTATGTCAACTGCCTCGGCGCCCTGACCGGCGGTCAGGCGGTGCAGCAGGCCAAGGCGGGGATCGAGGCGATCTACCTCTCCGGCTGGCAGGTGGCGGCGGACAACAACTTGTCCTCCACCATGTATCCGGATCAGTCCCTCTACCCGGCCAACTCCGTACCGTCCGTGGTGGAGCGCATCAACAACTCCTTCGCCCGTGCCGACCAGATCCAGTGGGCCAACAAGGTAGGGCCGCAGGATGAGGGCTTTATCGACTACTTCCTGCCGATCGTGGCCGATGCAGAAGCCGGTTTCGGCGGCGTGCTTAACGCCTTCGAACTGATGAAGGGAATGATTGAAGCGGGCGCCGCTGGCGTGCACTTCGAAGATCAGCTGGCATCAGTCAAGAAGTGCGGTCATATGGGCGGCAAGGTGCTGGTACCGACTCAGGAAGCGGTGCAGAAGCTGGTTGCCGCTCGTCTGGCAGCCGATGTATGCGGCACCACCACCCTGGTGATCGCCCGTACCGATGCCAACGCCGCTGACCTGTTGACCACCGACGCCGACCCGTACGATGCAGACTTCCTGACTGGCGAGCGCACTGCCGAAGGGTTCTACAAGGTACGTGCCGGTATCGATCAGGCCATCGCTCGCGGTCTGGCTTACGCACCCTACGCAGACATGGTGTGGTGTGAAACCGCCAAGCCGGATCTGGACGAAGCGCGTAAATTTGCCGAAGCAATCAAGGCCAAGTTCCCGGATCGCATCCTGGCCTACAACTGCTCCCCGAGCTTCAACTGGAAGAAGAATCTGGACGATGCCACCATCGCCCGCTTCCAGCAGGAGCTCTCCGACATGGGCTACAAGTACCAGTTCATCACCCTCGCGGGTATCCACAACATGTGGTTCCACATGTACGAACTGGCCTACCAGTACGCCCGTGGCGAAGGGATGAAGCACTACGTCGAGATGGTGCAGGAGCCGGAATTTGCCGCCGCCAGCCGTGGCTACACCTTCGTGGCACACCAGCAGGAGGTTGGTACCGGTTACTTCGACAAGGTGACCACCGTCATTCAGGGTGGCCAATCATCGGTCACCGCGCTGACCGGCTCCACCGAAGAAGATCAGTTCCACTAATAAGAGAGCTGCCTTGAAATAGCAAAACCCCGGCCTGAAGCCGCAATGCTGTTCACTTAAGCGGAGCCGCATTGCGATCTACCGGAAAACGGGTCTTTGATATCTTCACCGCCCTAGGTCTCGATGGCCTGGGGCATTTTTCTATAAACATGACGCCTATGCAGCCCCGCAACTCTGCCAACCTCCGTGGGGTATGGGCTGGCGATAACGCGCCCGCCATCACTGCCATCTGGTTCGCGATGAACTGACAGGCAAACTTGAAGCTCACCTCATTAGGCGCGCGCTGATGAGCTACGGCGGCCTGGCTCGCCTCCCGCCTGACCAGATTGTATCCAAGCAGCAATCCCCACAGCTCCTGATAAACCAAGTCCACTTTCTTGCTTCTCAGCGTGATGGCGTTGTGCTGCATCGCGCTTTTGATATCCCGGTATCCCAGCTCGATTTCCCAGCGCTCGTGGTACAGGGTCGCCACCTGAGCTGCACTGAATCGAGCCACGGGCAGGGAGGTAAAGACCGTTTTCTCCTTGCCGGCCACCTCATAGGTCACTGCGCGAACTTGCCAGTGCGTCGGCAACGCCGGGTTTTTCTTGCGAGCCTGAGGTGAGACCTTCATTTGCAATAGACGGTCACCATCGCCATAGCGCTCAAGTTCCGTGTATACCAACCCCTTGCGTTCCGGGATGAGCCAGTGACGGTCAGTGTCTTCGGCCTGAATACGCAGCAACAGGTCGGTACCGAAGAAACCTTTATCCAGCAGGGTCACCGAATTGTCCGGCAATGAGTGAATGAACTCGCTGGCCAGGGGGATTTCCCCTTTGCGGTACGGGCTGATGGCCGCGTTGGCAATGACATGCGAGCGGACATTCATCAGCGTGACCAACCGCAGCATCGGGTAGGGTGTCTGCCGGTTGGTTGAGGTGTTACCCGAGCCGAAATGCGCTCTGAGTTCAGGCATATCCTGAGTTCGGAACAGGGCCCCATCGATGGCAAAGACCTGTAAACCGAGCCAATGGTCTTCAGGATAACGTTCCCGCCCCCACACATAGGCACACTGCTTGAACAGCCACTCGAGTGGCTGTTTGCCGAGTCGCTGACGGGCTTGAGACAGGGCACTGTCAGCGAGCAAGGCATCATTGGCCAACCCTTCTGCACAGATGTTGAGGCGCCGAGCGACCTCGGAGATGGGCTCATTGCGGAAAAAGGCCATCCCCACGACGAGCCACAAGACCATATCAGAAGGCAGGCGGCGTCGGCGGATAGTGGCCTTTTCAGACAAGGCGGCAGCGGCAGTAATCCATTCGTCGGGAATATGGTCGGCAAAAATGGCCAGCCGAGCCAGCATGTCGCCAGATGCCTCAATAACATCGTTCAGGTCGTTTGCAATAGACATAAAAAAATCCGGAACCAGTGATTGGTTCCGGATTGTCCTACAGCAGAAGGATCGGTCAATGGATCCTTAACTGATCAGCATTGGGCCTGAAGCCGGGGTTTCTTTTTATCTGCCATTCAAACGAAAGTCAGGCCACAACCGCACACAGTCGAGAAGCTCAGAGCTCGAGGATCTCTTTGACAAAGGGGATGGTGAGCTTGCGCTTGGCGCGAAATGAGGCGTTGTCGAGCTGATTGAGAGTGGTGAGCAGGGTGCGCATATCGCGGGAGAGTCGGTTGAGCAGGAAGCGGCCCACATCGATGGGCAATTTGAAGCCCCGCAGCTCGGCACGAAGCTGCAGGGCACTGAGCTTGCCTTCATCATCCAGCTCTTCGAGATGGAAACTGACACCCCAGTCGAGGCGCGAAGCGAGATCCGGCAGTTGCAGTCCCAGTTTGCGCGGTGCGCTGCAGCCGGTGACCACCAGCGTCCCCTCGCCCTTCTCCTGCCAGCGGTTGTAGAAATCGAACAGCGCCCGCTCCCACACGGCATTGCCGGCGATCGCCTCAAGGCTGTCGAGACAGACCAGCGGCAGGCTTTCGAGGGCATCAAGCATGCTGGGGTCGAGCTGTTCAAACTGATCGAGGGAGAGATAGGCCGCCGCCGCATCGCGGGCGTTGACCTCGGCACAGGTGGCGTGGAGCAGATGAGAGCGTCCGGATCCCTTGGCTCCCCAGAAATAGAGGAAAGGCGACCCCTGACCGATGGCCGCATTCTTGAGGGCGGTGATCAGATGAGCATTGTTGCCGGGATAAAAACTGACGAAGGTTTCATCATCCGGTAGTTGTACGGCTAAAGACAGTTGGGCCGGTTGCTTCACTCGTTGGGCTTTGACTGTGACATTTGTGGCTAAGTGTATCATCGCAAAGGCAGATAGAGAACCGCCCGGACAGGCCGGGCGGTCTACAAAAGCCTTATAAAATCAGGGCTGCGACCATTGGTAACGCAAACCGCTGCCATTATCGTCAACCTTGCGCAAACGACTCTCGAGCTGCAGCGCCCGCACCAGTTCGGCCTGATCCCCTTGCAGGGTAAAGTTGAAGGTGACCTGGTCCCCCTCCAGCTTGCCGATCGCCACCTTGCTTACGTTTGCCATCCCCTGCAGCATCTTCTGCACGGCGATCATGCTGTCCACTTCGGAGAGGCCATCTACCACCAGGGTCTGGCTGGTTGCCGGACCCGAAATGCGGGCACCGTAGTTTTTCACCAGCCAGGCCGCCAAGGTATCAGCAAACCCTTGCGCCACTTCGGCCTGAGAGCCGGTGCTATTGCCACGGGTCAGCTCGGTCACTTCACCGGCCGCTTTGGGGCCGTAGAGTCCCCAATCGATGCTCCACTTGTCACCTTCCGGTGTCAGCTTGCCCAACACCACCATCTCGGCACCATAGCGCTGGCTTGCCTGCAAAATCGGGTCGGCAAAGCGTCCCCAGACGTCGGTGGCACTGACCGCCATGTTGTCATCGAGATCCATAAGCGGAATGCTGATGGGCAGCCCCAGCGTCTGGGCCTGCTCGCGCAAGGCTTGCGCCCAACCATCGCTGGATTGGTCCGCCAGCAGGTGACGCTCCCCCTGATCCACCACCAGCCAGATGGCCATTTGGGGACGCGCAGGGCCAAGCAGGGCAAACTGGCTCTCGGAAACCAGGCTGTTGACCTTGTCACTCTTGAACTCGGCTTTCAGATACTTGACGGAGTCCTGATCCTGATAGCCATAGCTTTTGACATAGTCGCCCGGGGCCGCCAGCGCCTTGACCACCACAGGTTGGGTGAGGATGTCGCGCTTGCCGGTGACCTTGATCAGCACCTGACCGAGAGCCTGCCCTTGAGCGGCCACCATATCGCCACTGGTCGGGGCCTTGCCCTGATAGAGGTCGGTCACCTGAGCGGCCGAGGCCATGAATGACAAGCCGCAGCAGAGGGCGGTCACAACACGTTTGAACATGAACAGAGTCTCGAAATGGGAGAGTGTGCTTATGGTAGCGGCAAGGCGCATCCTGCGGCAAGGCTGGCACAAGCGGCCACAAACAGCAGAGCCGGCGATGCGCCGGCTCCGATCACCCCTTCCACATGGGAAGCGGTTCAAGGCATTAACTTATTTGGTACCGAAGATCTTGTCGCCGGCATCGCCCAGACCCGGCACGATGTAGCCTTTCTCGTTCAGCCCCTGGTCGACAGAAGCGCAGTATAGCTCTACATCAGGGTGAGCAGCTTCCAGCGCCTTGATCCCTTCCGGCGCGGCAACCAGTACCAGCACCTTGATGGATTGGCAGCCTTTCTTCTTCAGCAGATCGATGGTGGCGATCATGGAGCCGCCGGTGGCCAGCATCGGATCGATGACCAGCGCCAGACGCTCTTCGATGTTGCTGACGATCTTCTCGAAATAGGGAACCGGTTGCAGGGTCTCTTCATCGCGGTAGATACCGACCACGCTGACGCGGGCACTCGGCATGTGCTCGAGCACACCATCCATCATGCCAAGACCGGCGCGCAGGATAGGCACGACGGTGACCTTCTTGCCCTTGATCTGGTCAACTTCCACTGGCCCGTTCCAGCCATCGATGGTAACTTTCTCGGTTTCGAAGTCAGAGGTCGCTTCGTAGGTCAACAGACTGCCCACTTCCTTGGCCAGTTCACGGAAACGCTTGGTGCTGATGTCGCCTTCGCGCATCAGGCCGATCTTGTGCTTGACCAGGGGGTGTTTGACTTCAACGACTTTCATTATTATCTCCTCGAACCGGCGCCAAAAAATCGCGGAATCATACAACAAAAGCCGCGGCTTGTAGAGCTTTTCCACGCAAAAACGCGCAAACGATTTTCTTTCTGCTTTTACCCGCCCACTGGTAGAATACGCCCCGAATTTTACCCTCCACTTCTCTATATGACGGGGAATACGCGTGACTGACAAAACCTCACTGAGCTACAAGGATGCTGGCGTGGATATCGATGCCGGCAATGCACTGGTTGAACGTATCAAGGGCGTGTCAAAGCGCACTCGTCGTCCTGAAGTCCTTGGTGGTCTTGGCGGCTTTGGGGCCCTGTGTCAAATCCCTGCTGGCTACAAGGAGCCGGTACTGGTCTCCGGTACCGACGGTGTGGGCACCAAGCTGCGTCTGGCCATCGATCTGAAGAAGCACGATACCGTGGGCATCGATCTGGTGGCCATGTGCGTCAATGACCTCATCGTGCAAGGCGCCGAGCCCCTGTTCTTCCTCGACTACTATGCCACCGGCAAGCTGGATGTGGACACCGCCGCCGCCGTGGTCACCGGCATAGGTGCAGGCTGCGAGCAGTCCGGCTGTGCCCTGGTGGGCGGCGAGACCGCCGAAATGCCTGGCATGTATGAAGGGGAAGACTACGACATCGCCGGTTTCTGCGTCGGTGTGGTGGAGAAGAGCGAGATCATCGACGGCAGCAAGGTCGGCGAAGGGGATGCCCTGATCGCCCTGGCCGCGAGCGGCCCCCACTCCAACGGCTTCTCCCTGGTGCGCAAGATCCTGGAAGTCTCCCAGGCCGACGTGCATCAGCCGCTGGGTGACACCACCCTGGCCAACGCCCTGCTGGAGCCGACCCGCATCTATGTGAAGCCGGTGCTCAAGCTCATCAAGGAGTGCGAGATCCACGCCCTGTCCCACATCACAGGTGGCGGCTTCTGGGAGAACATCCCCCGCGTGCTGCCCGCCAATACCCAGGCGGTGATCGACGAGCAGAGCTGGCAGTGGCCGGCGGTGTTCAGCTGGCTGCAGCAGGCCGGCAACGTCACCCGTCACGAGATGTACCGCACCTTCAACTGCGGTGTCGGCATGATCATCGCCCTGCCGGCGGATCAGCTGGACAAGGCGCTGGCCCTGCTCAAGGCCGAAGGCGAGAACGCCTGGCACATAGGCCACATCGCCAAGGCGGCCGATGGCGAGGAGCAAGTCATCATAAAATGACCTCCCCCATGAAACGGATCCTGGTGTTGATCTCCGGCAACGGCAGCAACCTGCAGACCATTCTCGACCACTGCGCCAGCGGCAAGGTTGCCGGTGAGGTGGTCGGCGTCATCAGCAACAGGGCCGATGCCTATGGTCTGGTTCGCGCCAAGGAAGCCGGGGTGGCCACCGCCATTCTGGCCCAGCAGCAGTTTGCCAGCCGGGAGGAGTATGACGTCGCCCTGCTCGCCCTGATGGCGGACTATCAGCCGGATCTGGTGGTGCTGGCCGGCTTTATGCGGATCCTGAGTGCCGATCTGGTGCGTCACTTCGCCGGGCGGATGATCAACATCCACCCCTCGTTGCTGCCGAAATACCAGGGGCTGCACACCCACCAGCGCGCCATCGACGATGGGGAGCGCGAGCACGGCGCCAGCGTCCACTTCGTCACCGAGGAGCTGGACGGCGGCCCTGTGATCCTGCAGGCTCGCGTCCCCATCTTCGAAGGGGACAGTGCCGACGAGGTAGCTGCCCGGGTCCAGGTCCAGGAGCACAGCATCTACCCCCTGGTGGTGCAGTGGTTCTGCGAGGGACGGCTCAAGATGCGGGAGGGTGCCGCCCTCTTGGATGGCGCCGAACTCGGCCTGGCGGGTCACGCCAGCGAGTAACCGCTGCTCGCTGCATGCAAAATGTAACAAGGGAGGCTTTGGCCTCCCTTGTTATTTCTGCATATCGACGTCATGACATGCATTCATGTCCGATGACGCCGCCATGCGGCTAATCGACCCTACACCGGGTTGTCGATATCGATAAAGGTCACCTCCAGCCCGTGCACGGTGGCGAGCCACTCCCCCAGCGCCTTGACGCCGTACCGTTCGGTGGCGTGATGACCTGCGGCGTAGAAGTGCATCCCCATCTCGCGGGCGGTGTGGATGGTCTGCTCTGAAGCCTCACCCGAGATAAAGGCATCGATGCCCTGCTCGGCCGCCTGGTTGATATAGCTCTGGCCGCCGCCGGTGCACCAGGCCACTGAGCTGATGAGCTCGGGGCCGCTGTCACCGCAATGGAGCGGCTCGCGACCGAGCCGCTCGGCAATCAGTCTGGCAAAGTCGGCTCCGCTCATGGGCTCTTCCAGCTTGCCCACCATGGCCACACTCTTGCTGTTCCAGGGTTCGAGACCACGGCGCACCTTGATGCCGAGCAGCTTTGCGAGCTGGGCGTTGTTGCCCACCTCGGGGTGCACGTCCAGCGGCAGGTGGTAGGCAAACAGGTTGATGTCGTGGGTCAGCAGGGTCTTGAGGCGGCGCTGCTTCATGCCGGTGATCTGGGGCGGTTCTCCGCTCCAGAAGTAGCCGTGATGGACCAGGATGGCATCGGCATCCTGCTCCACGGCCGCATCGATCAGGGCCTGGCTGGCGGTGACGCCGGTGACCACCCGGCGAATGCGCTCGCGCCCCTCCACCTGCAGCCCGTTGGGACAGTAGTCCTTGATGGCGTGAGGCTCGAGCAGGTGGTTGAGCACGGTTTCCAGTTTGCGATGAGAGATCATAGGAGTCCCTTGTAAAGGCGCTGCTCCCCCTTGACTGCGATCAGGCTCTTGTCTGCAGTCACAACGGGGCCCAGGCTCATGATGCCGAGGGCCCCATGATAATCGAGCCGGGCCGGCAAGGCCATGACACCGGCAACAGGTGCTAGGCGGGCAGCTCTATGCCGGCGTCACGCATCTGGGCCAGCTTGTAGCGCAGGGTGCGCGGGCTGATGCCGAGCTTGTCGGCCACCTCCTTGCGGCTGCCGTTGCACTCCTGCAGGGTGTCGAGGATGATCTGGTGCTCCTGCTGCTTGAGTTCGCTGCCGAGGCGATCGCCGCCATAGCTGCGCTCGACGCTGACAAACTCCATCTCCTGCTCGTCCAGCTCCTCCAGAATGAGGTGGTCACAATCAATGACCCCGTCGGGGCTGAGGATCAGGGCACGCTGTACCACGTTGTCCAACTCCCGCACATTGCCGGGCCAGGGGTGGGCCAGCAGCCGTTCCCGCGAGGCATCCGTCAACTGCGGTGTCGGCAGCCCCTGCTGACTGGCATGAAGCGCCAGCAGATGTTCCGCCAGCGGCAGAATGTCACCGGGCCGCTCGCACAGGGCAGACCAGCGCAGCGGAAAGACGTTGAGGCGATAGTAGAGATCTTCGCGGAACAGGCCATCCTGCACCGCTTTTTTCAAATCCCGGTTACTGGTGGCGATGACCCGCACATCCAGCGGGATCATCTTGCGACTGCCGAGCCGCTCTACCTCTTTCTCCTGCAACACCCGCAACAATTTGGCTTGCAACCCCTGATCCATCTCGGTGATCTCGTCGAGCAGCAGGGTGCCCCCCTGCGCCTGCTCGAACTTGCCCGGGCACCCCTGCACCGCGCCGGTAAACGCCCCCTTCTCGTAGCCAAACAGGGTCGCCTCCAGCATGTTTTCCGGAATGGCGGCGCAGTTAATGGCAACGAACGGCTGCTCGGCGCGGCTGGAGTTATCGTGAATGTAACGGGCCAGCACCTCTTTACCCGTCCCGCTCGGGCCGGTCACCATCACTGTCGCTTCGCTTCTGGCCACCCGGGTCGCCAGCTGGAACAGCTCGGCAGTTTTGGGATCCCCGTAAACCACGGCGCGCTTCTCCACCTTCTGGGCGGGCACATAACGGCTGACCTGATTGAGCAGCACCTCCGGCGAAAATGGCTTGGCCAGATAGTCGATGGCCCCTTCGCGCATGGCGCGCACTGCACCGTCGATATTGGCGTAGGCGGTCATCAGCAGCACAGGTATCTGCGGATATTGCTGGCGGATGGTGGCCAGCAGGGTGAGGCCGTCCATCCCCCCCATCTGGATATCGGAGATCACCATGTCAAATGGCTGACGGGAGAGGGCCAGCAGAGCCCGCTCGCCGCTGTCCGCTTCACGGCACTCATAACCGCCGAGCAAAAGGGTATCCACCAGCGCTTCGCGCAGGCCATTGTCATCTTCAACTACCAGGATCCTGGCCTGTGTCATGCTACACCTCCAAGCTGCACCGGTTGCTGGTGCAGGGGGAACGACAGAGTAAAGCAGGTGCCTTCACCGGGAACCGAGGCCACACCGACCTCCCCCTGATGGGCACGCACTACAGATTGCACCACCGCCAGACCGAGGCCAGTGCCCTGGGAGCGAGTGGTAAAGAAGGGTTCGAATACCTGACCGAGCTGATGGGAAGGGATCCCCTTGCCATTATCAATGACGCGCATCTCCACCCGGGCGCCGCTGCGCACCGCGCTGACCAGCAGCGAGGTGGCCCCCGCCTGCTGGGCATTGGCAATCAGATTGTTGATGGCTCCCGCCAACGCGCTGCTGTTGGCCAGCAGACAGAGATCGGGCTCTGGCGCCTCCATGTGCAGCTCGCAGCCCTGTTGCTGACAGAAGGCCTCGGCACCAGCCTGCACTTCGGCCAGCAGCCCTTGTACCGAGATGGGGGTGACCACCTGATTGTCGCCATTGCGGGCGAACAGCAGGATGTCGTTGATCTGCTTCTCCAGATCCTGCAAACGGGCCATCAGCTTTTGCTGAAACTGAGTGCGAGATTCCGGCTTGAGGGTGCGGTTGGCCAGATTGGCGGCATAGAGCATGGCAGCGGAGAGCGGCGTGCGGATCTGGTGGGCGAGTGAGGCCGCCATATTGCCCAGCGCCGACAGCCGTTTCATGTGGTTGATGCGGTCTTGCAGTTTACGGGTTTCGGTCAGGTCATTGATAAAAACCAGCTGGCCGGGCTGATCCGGCAGCGGTTGGGTCGAGAGCTGGACCCGGCGCCCGTCACGCAGGGAGATCTCGTGACCATCATCCTCGCGCGGCTCGAAGCAGCGGGCAATGATGTGACGCCAGAGCTCCCCTTCCAACGGCTCCCCCAGCAGGGAGATGGCCGCCGGATTCGCGCGGGTGACCACCCCTGCCCCGTCAAGCAGCAACACCCCGGTGGGGAGCGCCTTGAAGATGGCATAGAGCTGGCTCACTTCGTGGGACTGGAGTGGCATGTCCTGCTGCTGGATTGTCATAAACCTGACCTCAAACTGGCTATTGGGTCAGGTTATTCAATTTCCATGCCACTAAATTATATGTACTAAAACAATGAATTGCGTATTTGCGTCAAGGCTTTGACCCTCAGACGTCCTTGCTCATCCCGTACTTTTTCATCTTCTCCACCAAAGTGGTACGGCGCATACCGAGCAGATCGGCGGCGCGGGCCACCACCCCGTCCTGAGACTCCAGCGCCTGACGGATCAGCTCCACTTCGAGGTCGGCCAGCATCTCTTTGAGGTTGACCCCCTCCTCCGGCAACTGCATGGTGCGGGCCGAGGCGAGGGAGTGATCCAGCTCGGGCGGCTCCTGAAACACCGCCGCCAGCGCATCCCGTTCATCCATCTCGGTCAGCCGCTCATCACGCGGCTCGCTCGGCAGCAGGCGATAACGGCTAGGCAGATCGGCCACATCGACAATCTGGTGCGGGTAGAGGATCAGCAGCCGCTCCAGCAGGTTGGAGAGCTCGCGCACGTTACCGGGCCAGGGGTACTGCATCAGTGACTCCAGCGCCCGCTGGGTCAGCCGGATAAAGCCGTGGTGCTGATCGGCATGGCGGTTGAGCAGCTCTTGCAGCAGCAGCGGGATGTCATCGATGCGATCCCGCAGCGGCGGCGTCTCTATGGGGAAAACGTTGAGGCGGTAGTAGAGATCTTCGCGGAAACCCTGAGTGCGGATCATCGCCTCCAGATCCCGGTGGGTCGCCGCTATGATGCGCACATCGGCCTGAATGGGCTTGCCGCCACCGACCCGGTCGAACAACCGCTCCTGCAATACCCGCAGCAGTTTGACCTGCATCGGCATCGGCATGTCGCCGATCTCGTCGAGAAACAGGGTGCCCCCCTGCGCCAGCTCGAAGCGACCGCGACGGGCCGCGATGGCGCCGGTAAACGCCCCCTTCTCGTGGCCAAACAGTTCGCTCTCCAGCAATTCGGCCGGAATGGCGCCGCAGTTGATGGGCACGAAGGGGCCGCTGCTGCGGGAAGAGAGTTCGTGGATGGCGCGCGCCACCACCTCTTTACCAGTGCCAGACTCCCCGAGGATCAGCACGTTGGCATCGGTCTCGGCCACCTGGCTGATGAGGCGGCGTACCTCCTGGATCCCCTTCCCTTTACCCACCAGCAAGCGCAGCAGGGCCTGCCCCTTGTCATGGGTCTGCTGACGGGGATGCAAGGATACAAAGGCCTGACAGAAGTGCAGATGACGGGTGAGGGATTCATAGGTAAAAGGCGAGAGCGCCACCCCGATAAAGTTGCTGTTGGGCAGGTCGGCCTCAACCAGCGAGAGGAATGGCGTGCGAGGGAAGGCAGCCAGCAGCTCTGACAAGGGACGGTCGGTCAGCTCACCCACCAGCACCCCTTGCAGCGGACCGGAGGATTCGATGGCCACATCCAGATCGCTTTGTGCCACCTCCTGCCACGGGATCCCCATAAACGAGAGCACGGTTCCCAACTGTTGGCGCCGCTGCGCATCGGCATCAACAATCAACACGCCCATCTCCACCATATCCATTCCTCGCGATGTCCTGAACTAACTTATTGTTTTATTTGATGATAAAACAGCTACCGACTGTCTTTTTGCTGGCACACAAAGTGCCAAAATTCCGACACATTGTCAAAAATTGTCGTATTCAGGCTAAGTGTATCGACAGAAACGGGAGATTAGATAAATTTTGCCGAGGAATTTTCTGCATTGGCGCCGTTAACAAACGCCGCCAATAGCGGAAAGAAAACTGCCCTCGTCAGAGGGCAGCATGGGACATGGTGAAGCGCATTCAGTGGCGATTATGGTGGTGCGGCGCCGCGTAACGACATTCGGGAAAACGGCTGCAAGCCAGAAAGAGTCGACCGGCGTGGGGGCCTTTTTTCGCCTCCCGCTCCACCAGCGGCGCATCGCAGCGGGGGCAGTGCTGCACCTCGTGCTCTTCATCATCCTCCACATCGGCGAACAAGCCATCGACCAGTTCACCCTCACTCTGCGGCGTCTCTCCCCCCTTGGACTGGATGACTGGTTCGTGAAATGACGAGTGCGAGACAGCCTCGGCATGGGGAGTGCGGCCACGCATCCCGGCACCGACATCCACTCCGTCCAGCAACAGAGGGTTGAACGTCGGCTCGCGGCGCGCCCCGTGCGGCAAATCGTCGATCAATGGTTCACTGGTTTTGACCAGCAGCGGCAGGATCTGTTCGCGCAGTTCTTCCACCAGATAGCTGGCACTTGCCGAGATCTGCAGCAACGGCAGACCGGCGCTGTCGCAGGCGGTTTTCAGAAAGAGATCCCGCGCCTTGCGCTTCTGGTGACGATGGGAGCTGTCATCGAGTTCGATGGCGCAGATAAAGGAGAGATCCGCGGGGTGGCAAAGCAGATAGTCGAAATGCTTGGCACTGATCTTGTTGAAGTGCTGCTGCCATTTGCTTTTGCCGATCCCGGCCTGCGGCGTCAGCACATCGGCCACCCGCACCTTGGCAAAGACCCGGGCCTTGTCACCCACCGCCAGATCCAGCACCCCGAGGAAGGATCGCTCGGCGGGACTGAACAGGGTCTCCTGCATATCATAGGGCAGGCGCTTTTGCTGTCTGCCTCTGCTCCAGAAGATCGCCAGCACAAGCAGCGCCAGCAACAACAATCCCGATAGGACAAGGGTATTCATGAGAGCACGATCCAGTTCACGACATGAAAGGGGAATTACTTTACCACAGCCGCCACGGAGCAAGGCAGCAGACCCGTGTATAGAAAGTGAAAAGTCCCATCTTTTTATCTATTTGTCAGCAGGCGGGGGTTCATATGACCAGCCCCAGCAGGCACAATAGGGATAGAGCAAGAAATCCCATTTCAAGGAGAGCAGGATGCAAAAGCAATTGGTGGTCACCGTGATCGGTGCAGACAAACCCGGGATCGTCGAGAGTCTGGCTGCCGTCATCAGCCGCGAGAAGGGCAACTGGCTGGGCAGCGCCATGAGCGAACTGGCGGGACAGTTTGCCGGTATCCTCCATGTCTCTGTCCCCGATGAGCACTATCGCAGCCTGTGCGAAGCACTGGCCCTGCTACCGGGTCTGACCATCAGCTTTGCCGAAGGGACACCTACCGCCGAGCCAGCCCATCAAGTCATGATGACAGTGACCGGCAACGACCGCCCCGGCATCGTCCATGAAGTAGCCAGCATCCTGCGCCAACTCGAGATCAACGTGGCCGATCTCACTACCGGCTGTGAACCGGCTCCCCACTCCGGCGCCCCGCTCTTCTATGCCCATGCGCTGGTTGCCCTGCCCGACGGGCTCGCGATGGATACGCTTATCACCGCGCTGGAATCCCTCTCCGACGATCTGGTGGTCGACATCGACGAAGCGTTCAGCGAACAGTAACAATACTGTCATTTATTTGTCATATATTAACGCCATAACTGCCGCGCAGACGCGACCTGAAACAGAGGCACAAGATGAGCACCGACAAGCAGTATGAAGAGAAAGAGCTGAGCTGGCTCTCATTCAATGAACGGGTGTTGCAAGAGGCAATGGACAAGACGGTGCCCCTCATCGAGCGGGTTCGTTTTCTGGGGATTTTCTCCTCCAACCAGGATGAGTTCTTCAAGGTACGGGTATCGGACGTCAAGCGTCGCATCCTCATCAATGAAGTACATGGTGGCGACGATGAAGCGAAAGTGCTGCTGCGCGCCATCCAGCAAAAAGTGATGGCGCTCGGTGAAGCGTTCGACAACACCTATAAAGAGCTGTTGATTGCGCTGGCCCGCCACAACATCTTCCTGGTCAACGAGAACCAGCTCTCCGATGCCATTCAGAAGTGGCTGCGGGTCTTCTTCAAGGAGAAGGTGCTGCGTCACATCATCCCGATCCTGCTCAACAAGGAGGTCAATCCGGTCAAATTCCTCAAGGATGAGTACACCTATCTGGCCATCGAGATGAAGAAGAACGGTCAGGTGATCCAGTACGCCCTGGTGGAAGTGCCGACCGACGACCTGCCCCGCTTCTTCCAGCTGCCGCCGGAAGGGACCCGCCGCAAGAAGCAGATCATCATTCTGGATAACGTCATCCGCTTCTGCCTCGACGAGATCTTCAAAGGCTTCTTCGACTACGACGAGATTGCCGCCTATGCGGTGAAGCTGACCCGGGATGCCGAATATGATCTCTCCGACCAGCTGGACTTGAGCCTGGTGGACAAGATGAGTGACGGCTTGAAGCAGCGCCTCACCGCCATGCCGGTGCGCTTCGTCTACGAGCGGGAGATGCCCGCTGCCATGATCAGCTTCCTCAAGCTCAAGCTGCAGATCAGCTCCTACGATGCCATCATGCCGGGCGGGCGTTACCACAACTTCAAGGATTTCATCGGCTTCCCCAACGTGGGCCGTGACTATCTGGAAAACCCCAAGCTGCCGGCCCTCGATTGCCGCGATTTTGACGGCTTCGTCAACGCCTTCGATGCGATTACCAAGCAGGATATCCTGCTCTACTACCCGTACCACAAGTTCCACCACTTCACCGAGCTGGTGCGCCAGGCGGCGTTCGACCCGGCGGTGAGCGCCATTCGCATCAATATCTACCGGGTCGCCAAGAAGTCGCGGATCATCCACTCCCTCATCGATGCCGCCAACAACGGCAAGAAGGTGACCGTGGTGGTCGAGTTGCGCGCCCGTTTCGACGAGGCGGCCAACATCGACTGGGCCAATATCCTTACCGATGCCGGGGTCAAGGTGGTATTCGGGGTACCGAGCCTCAAGATCCACTCCAAGCTCTGCCTCATCACCCGCCACGAAAATGGCGAGGCGGTGCGCTATGCCCATATCGGCACCGGTAACTTCAACGAGAAGACAGCCAAGATCTACACCGACTTCTCGCTGCTGACCCGCAATCCGGATATCACCGCCGAAGTGGAAGGGGTGTTTGAATACATCGAGTACCCCTATAAGCGATACAAATTCAACCACCTGCTGGTCTCCCCCATCAACAGCAGACGTCAGCTCTATCGTCTCATCGACAACGAGCTCTCCAACGCCAAGGCGGGCCAGCCAAGCGGCATCATCCTCAAGATCAACAATCTGGTGGACAAGGATCTCATCAACCGCCTCTATGCCGCCGGTCAGGCGGGAGTACCGATCCAGATGATCATCCGTGGCATGTGCGCCCTGCGTCCTGGCGTACCGGGCCTCAGTGACAACATCAAGGTGATCAGCATCATCGACCGCTTCCTCGAGCACCCGCGGGTGATGGTGTTCCACAACAAGGGCAACCCCCAGCTCTACATCTCCAGCGCCGACTGGATGAGCCGCAATATCGACGGCCGGATCGAGGTGGGCACCCCCATTTATGACGAGCGGCTCAAGCAGCGCATCATGGACATTCTCGAGCTACAACTGAGTGATACCTGCAAGGCGCGGGTCATTGATGCCGACCAGCAGAACGAATATGTGAAGCGGGGCAACCGCCGCAAGATCCGCTCTCAGGTGGCGATTTACGACTATCTCAAACGTATCGAGTCAAACAATGGACAATAGTCTCTATGCCGCCGTGGATCTCGGCTCCAACAGTTTTCATATGGTGATCGCCCATCTGAGCGAAGGGCGTTTTCGCATCGTCGATCGCATCAAGGAGCGGGTGCGGCTGGCGGAAGGGATGGATGAGCAAAAGCGGATGAGCCCGGAGGCGATGGAACGCGGCCTCGCCTGCCTGTCGCTGTTTGCCGAGCGGCTCACCAACATCAAACCGGATCAGATCCGCATCGCCGGTACCTACACATTGCGCCGTGCCAGCAACGCGCGCGAATTTGTGAGTGAAGCAGCCAAGGTGCTCAACCACCCTATCGAGATCATCAGCGGGCAGGAAGAAGCACGCCTCATCTATCAGGGGGTTGCCCATACCCAGCATATCGAGGGCCAGGTACTGGTGATCGATATCGGCGGCGGCAGCACCGAGCTCATCATCGGTGAAGGGTTTGAACACAAGGCCCTCACCAGCCGCAAGATGGGCTGCGTCAGCTTTACCCAGAGCTTCTTTGCCAGCGGCAAGCTGAGCGACAAGCACTTCACCAATGCCGTGCTGGAGGCGCAGCACCAGCTCGCCCCCATCGTCAACCAGTATCGCAAGCTGGGCTGGCAGAGCTGCCTTGGCAGCTCAGGCTCCATTCGTACCGTGCGCGACGTGCTGCAGGGTGAAGGGCTGACTGACGGCAGCATTACGCTGGAAGGGCTGGAGCGGCTCAAGGCGCTGATGATTGAGCGCAAGCGAGTCGATAACCTCAAGCTGACAGGGCTTACCGAGGAGCGTCAGGAAGTGTTTGCCGCTGCGGTCGCCATCCTGCTCGGGCTGTTTACCTCATTGCCCATCGAGCGGCTCGACTACTCCGATGGTGCTCTGCGCGAAGGATTGCTGTATGAGTTCGAGGAGCGCTTGCAGCACCACGATATTCGCGAGCGTACCGCACAGGCGCTAGGCACCCACTACCGGATGGACCGCAAACAAGCAGCCCGGGTGGAGCAGAGCGTGCTGACCCTGTTTGATTCCTTGCAAGAGCCCTGGCAGATGGAGATAGAGCCCTATCGAGCCATCCTCGGCTGGGCGGCGCGGCTGCACGAAATTGGCCTTGCCATCAACTACAGCGGCATTCATCGCCACTCCGCCTATATCCTGCAACACACCGACCTGCCTGGCTTCAACCAGGACGATCAGGCCCTGCTGGCAGCGCTGGTACGCTTTCAGCGCAAGGGGCTCAAGCTCTCCGAGCTGCCTCCCCTGCCCAACCACGACATGCAGACGGTGCTGCGTTGCATCCGCATCCTGCGCCTCGCAGTCGCCGCTCACCACAAGCGGCAGGACAACCTGTTGCCCGAGTGGAAAGTCGCGGTACAAGGCGATCAGCTGGTCGTGACCCTGCCGATCGACTGGTGCGAGGAGAACCGTCTCCTGATGCAGAATCTGGAGAAGGAGCATCGTTATTGCCAGGAGCAGGGCTGGCCACTGTTGTTCCAGCTCGGCTAAACCGGAAAGATAAATGAAAAAGGCAGCCCACTGGCTGCCTTTTGCATCTCAATCTCCCGGTTACTGCAACTCGGGCAACAACCACTTGGCCATCTCGAAGTAGATGATAAGGCCGGTGCCATCCACCAGTGTCGCTATGAATGGCGCAGAGACCACCGCCGGATCGATGCGGAAACGACGCAGCACCATGGGAATAATGGATGCGACCGTGGCACTCCAGAGCACGATGGCGATGATGGTAAAGGTCACCACCATGCCAATCTGGGGACCGACGCCGAGACTCCATGCCCGTACCCAGGCCGCCATGGCAATGGCACCCGAGATGAGCAGACCGGTGGAGAGCTCTTTTTTCAGCACTGTGCCGAGATTGCGCAGACTCACCTCCCCGACCGCCATGGCTCGTACTATGGTGGTGGTGATCTGGGTGCCGCTGTTACCACCAGTACCGATCAGCAAGGGGATAAAGAAGGCCAGCGCGATGGCCGCTTCCAGCTGCTCCTCAAATGCCCGCAGCACGGTACCGGTGTAAGCTTCCGCCACAAACAGGATGAGCAGCCAGCCCACCCGTTTGCGCCACAGCTGCCAGGGCGTCGCCTGCAAGTAAGGGGTATCGAGCGGTGATGAGCCCCCTTGCATCTCGGCATCCTCGGTGGATTCGAGCTCCAGAATATCCGCCGCATCATCGACGTGGAAAATACCGACCAGTCGCCCCTGATCCTCGACAGGCAGGACCGAGAGATCGCGGTCGATGAGCAGGCGCGCTGCCAACTCCTGATCCGCACGGGCGTTGATCCGCACCGTCTCCCGATCCATCAGGGTCGCGACACTGGCCAGCGGGTCGGCGATCAGCAAGGTCTTGAGGGAGAGGCTCCCTTGCAGACGACCATCCCCGTTGACCACATAGATATGGCGAAACAGCTGGGCATTGTCCCAGGCATCGTGGATCAGCTGTTTGGCGTGACCGACCGTGTCCTCCTCCCGCACCGCCAGATATTCGTGGCGCATGTTGGCCCCCACCGACTCGGTGGGCCAATCCAGCAGGGAGTAATACATGGCCTGCGCCTGGGTCGGGAAGCGAGCCAGCAACATAGTGCGATCCTGACGACTCAGTTTGCGCAGGATGGCGACCATCTCGCGGCGGGGAATGGCCTCCTGCAACACGCTGACGATGCTGCCATGGAGCCGCTGCAACAGGCGCCCGGCACTCTCGGCCGAGAGTGAGCCGAGCAGTTCGGCACCTTGCGGAATTGGCAGGGTATCAAAGATGCAGTTGAGCTCTTCCGGACGCAGGGTCAGCAGTTGATCGGCGCGCTGAACCGGATCCAGATTATGTTCCAGCCAACCCTGCAGGGCGGCCAGATCGAGCAGTTGGTGACGGTTAAGAATGGTATGTGTTTTCTTCATCACAGATATCCTCATGTGATTTCAGGCGAGCCTGAATGCCTCCGGAAATAGCCGGATGCAACGACAAGAAAACAGCAATTTGATTGACGAGTAATAGGCAGGAAATGACGCCGTTCGGCGTGTCATCATCCCCACGTACCAGCTTTAGCACTGTATAACGTATCCGGCATGCCGGAAGCCACTTGGGTTTACACCTTAATCCGATGAAAACTGTCCTGATCTTGGGCGTCTCTGGACGTCGTGAGATCAGTGGCCTGTGTTTATACAGGAGCCTCGCCTAACGAGATGCTGCAAATAATTCGCACAACCCTCTGTTGTGCGGGCGGCATGATTATCCAATCCCGCTGGGAGGTCAACCCCGCAACCACCATTAAATTGGCAACGGCAACAGCTTGTTACAATTGGCAGGAGATGACACGGAACCAATTTACAAAACCTGGATAAAAGAAAAGGCCCCAAAGGGGCCCTTCTTTAATTAACGAATATAGTCAAATAGCGTCAGACGGCTTATTTTGCTGAAAGAGAGTTGCGAGGCACTCAATGCCGCATCCTCTTTTGACAGCGCGGAAATCACTTCATAGAGATCCGCTTCCGACACCTTGGCTCTCGCCTCGGCGTTGAGGGTACTCAACCCCTCGTTAGAATCCATGACTGCCTCAAGACTGTTCATCCTGCCACCCAGCTCACCCAACCCATGATCGATATTCAAGCGAGCATTTTTCATATGGACGGTAGCATCGGCTACTTCCAACGCAAAGTTGTCAGCAGTAATAGCGGGATCACGCAAAGCGGTAATAAAATCCGACATCCCGTTCAGCACGTTGTCATTTTTTGGTGGATTAAGGTCAAACTGCTGAGCCGCACCACCTGCAGGCAAATCAAGGGTCAACTCCAGACCATTGAAGGGGATCTTGGTGCCAGCAGTGTAGTTACCCGTTTGCAGGGTAGTACCACCGGCATCCTTGATATCATAGGTATCAGGCGGGCCTATGGTGGTTGATACGGTATAGGTGTTGCTGGGCAGTGCAGAGTTATAATTGGACTTATAGAAATTATCAAAGTTGCCCTGATCGCCGACTCCGACCTTGATATTTGCGGTGGTTGCACTGGCAGTTCTTCTGGTCGCCACGATTTCAAACAGGTCCTGCCCGGAATCATTGGCAGCAATTTGTACTGTGGGTGAGACCTGAATATTTCGCTGACCAGGGTCCCCCTGATAAATATATTTCCCGTTGGCGTCTTTGATATATGGCTGGGTCTTGCTCTGATTACCGCCAAATATAAATTCACCCGAGGAGTTTTTGCTATTCATCAGGTCAAACATCTGCTGCTGCAACCCTTCCAGCTCGCTGGCAATAGCCTTGCGATCATCCATGCTGATAGCGCCATTATTTGACTTCTGGATCAGGGTCTGGGCACTAAGCATCGCATTATTAATCGACGTTAATACCGTCTCCTCATGTCCCAGGCTGTTTTCCAGCAAGCTGCCATTGACACTGTACTGCTTGAACAGGTCGATCTCCTTGGTCAGTGCCATCTTCTGGCTCATCCCCGCGGGATCTTCGCCGGCAGTCTGAAATTTATTACCGGTTTGCAGCTGTTGGTAGGCAGTATTCAACCGCTCGTTGGCACTGTTGAGGGAATAGATATTCCGGTCGTAGATCATGTTGGTGGTGATGCGCATGACGTTACCTCACGGAAGAGAGCAGTGTATCGAAAATGGTTTTGGCCGTGCTGACGATTTGCGCCGATGCCGCATAGGATTGCTGGAAGCGGATCAGATTGGCCGCCTCCTCCTCCAGATTGACCCCTGACACGCTTTCAAAGATGCCGGTGCTCTGGATAAGCTTGGACTCATTGGCCTTGAGCAGCGTTTTTGCCTGGCTGGTATTGTTACCCACTTCCATCACCAACCCGGAATAGGCCTGATTGAAGGTCATCTTGTCGTTGGTCGTCCCACCATTGGTGCTCTTGCGCACCAGATCCTTGTTTTGCAGCTCGGCCAGAACCAGGCCATTGCTGTTATCGGCAAAGCCATTGCTGTTGTAACTGAGCTTGAAGCTGTCACCGGCATCCACCGTTCCGGTGATGCTGAACTCGTAGCCGAGAGCCTGTTTCGGGTTGGCATAGACCGCAGTCCCAATGGGGAAGGGGTTAATCATCGCTGACATCAGGTCTTGCCCTTTGCTGCTCGCAGGGGCCGTGCCAATCAAGGTAGTACCATCGGCTTGAAACACCTGATAGTTACCACTGCCATCGATTTTGACCACCTGAGGCGCTGTCGGGCTCAGACTATTGGTACCAAAACCTGACCCCGCACCTGTATTAAATACGCCACCCAGTTTGATATCAGCCCCGCCGCCATTATTGGTGGTCTTTTCCGCTTTAAGCGGAGAGGCCAAGGCCAAGTCTTCCGGTCGGGTGATCAGCTGATCCAGACCGGCGGCCGCACTTTTGGTCGGTTGCAGCAACAGTCTGTCACCCGCAGCCGGCGCACCGGTGAGATCGATTGAAATGCCGTGACCCGTGAGTTCAAACGTTGCAGGAGGGGTCGTGCCAGTCGCCACAGAGGTTCGATTACCAGACTTGTCCAGCGAGAACACCTCATAACCGGTGGCGCTGCTAAAGCGCACTTCGTAATCAAACGGGGTCACTGATGTCCCCTTACCCGGCACGAAGCTGACATTCGCCCCGACCGTCCCCGTGTTGTCGTCGTAGGGTAATCCCTTGCTGGTTGGCAGGGTGAATATATCACCGCCAATTTCATTATCCAGGTCCATCCCGAGGCGGTTCTGCTGGTTCATCGCATCGGCCATCGCCACGGCCAGCTGCCCCAGTTCGCGCTTGGTAGGCTCAAGGTCGGTACGCGCCTTGAACAGCCCCCCCATGGCGCCACCAAACGTATCGTGGTCGATGGTTGCCTGATTATCCCCCAGAGTCAGTTGCAACTCCTGATCCCGGGAGTCAGGGTCTCCTGCAATCACCTTGAACTGGGCGACACCCCCATCGAGGATCAACGAATGGCCAGTGCTCATATTGACCAGCATGCTGCCGTTAGGTTGGGCTACGGTGCGAATATCCATCTTCTCCGACAGCTGGCGGATCGCCTCATCCCGCTGATCAAACAGCATCAGGTTCTCTTCGGGTGACCCCTGGGTGCGGATGATGGCCTGATTAAGATCATTGATGCTGGTGAGCAGGCTGTTGACCTGCTTGGTTTCATCTTCAATGCGGGTGTTGAGGGTATCGCTCTGCTTGTCGAGCTGCGCTGAGAGGGTATGAAAACGGTTGACCATGCCACTCAACTCCGTCATCACCACCTTGCGTCCACCGATCTCGGCAGGCGATTCATTGGCAGAGTGAAATGACTTGAAGTAGGAGGTGATGGCCGCCCCCACGCTGTTGCTGGTATTCCCCAGCAAGCTGTCAACGCCAGCCAGCTGTTCATAATGGGTCAGGGAGGCATGATAGGCAGAGGTATCACGGCGCACCTCCCCCTGCATATAGTCGTTGATCACCCGCTGGGTCTTGATGTCACCGGTCCCCAGACCGATGGTATTGGTATACACCAGCGTACGCTCACGCACATAGCCCTGGCTATTGACGTTCACTATGTTGTTACTGGTGGTCTGCAGCAGGCGTTGCTGTGCCAGCACGCCCGATGAACCAATCCCAAGCAGGTCGCTTGCCATACGTTACAGCTCCATCTCGTTGTATTGGGCAATGGCATCACTGCGCAATACCTGTTTCAATTTTCTGGCGTAGTGCGGGTCGGTGGCATAACCCGCCTGTTGCAGCGCCTCGAAGTAGCGATCAGGGCTATCCACCTTCGCCAGGGCTCCCTTGTAGCGAGAGCCGGAAGTGAGGAAGTCCACATAGTCGTTGAAGCTCTCTTCAAACGACCCATAAGAGCGAAATGCCGCTTTCTGGCGGGAGGCGACGCCTTGCTCATACTCGAGCGTGCTGACCACCGCCTTTGGCCCTTCCCAGCGCGGATCGGCCTTGATGCCAAACAGGTTATGGGTCACCTGCCCCTCGCCATCCTTGATCACCCGCTTGCCCCAACCGCTCTCCAGTGCCGCCTGGGCGACCAGTACCGCCGGGCTTAACCCCAGCTTGTCGGCCGCTTTCTTGGCCAGCGGCATCAGGCGATTGACAAACTCTTCCGGTGTATCGAACTCTTTGCCCCCACTACCGGTGGCACTGCTCTCTTCGCTGGTCATGCGTCCCATGGGCGGAATGCTGCGGTGCGGTCGACGGGGCATAGTGAGTGTGTGACTCTCCTTTGCCCCCTCGACCATCTCTTTTTCAGCAAAATCTTTGCCAACTTTTGATACCGCGATCAAATCATCGGCAGCCGCCGTAGGGGGCTGATAGGGTTTGTAGGTCCTTTCGGTGCGCTGCGGCATCTTGAGCACCCGTCCATCCTGATGGGTAAAGGTCTCGGGAGAGAGCTGCTTGGCCACCATGTCAGCCAATCCCAGCCCCCCCTTGCTGGACATGTCGGCAACTCGCTGCTCATCCAGCATCCCTTCATAGAACTGGGTATAGCTGCTGTTCATCGGGTTGTCCTGAGTCAACACCCCGTTGGCCTGACGCATGCTCTGAAACAGCATCTGGGTAAAGATTGACTCGAACTGGCGTGACGCACTCTTGAGCGCTTCGGCCTGTCCCTCTTTGCTTTGGCTCATCTGGCGCAAACGGTCCAGGTTCTTGATGTCCTGTACCATCCCGAGATTCATGCCGCTGTTGCTGTCAAACTCCGCCATTTTGCTTACCTCATTGCCACCCGTGGCAACCACTTGCCGCTTGTTACAATATGACCAGTTGCCCTTCGATGGCGCCTGCCTGCTGCAGCGCCTCAAGGATGGCCATCAAATCACCCGGGGCGACCCCGACCTGATTGACCGCCCGGACCAGATCGTCCAGGGTCGCACCGGTATCAAACTTGAACATCCGCCCCGGCTCCTGCTGGACATTGATGGTCGAGTTGTTGGTCACCGTTGTCTCTCCTCCTGCCAACGGGTTGGGCTGGGAGACCTGCTGGTTTTCGGCGATGGTCACCGTCAACCCGCCATGGCTGATGGCCGCAGGTTTGAGCTTGACCTGACTGCCGATCACTATGGTGCCGGTGCGGGAGTTAACGATGATCTTGGCCGCCTCGTTGGCCGGATCCACCTCCAGATTCTCGATGGTGGCGAGATAGGAGACGCGCTGACCCGGATCTCGCGGGGCATAGACCTTGACCGAGGTGGCATCGAGCGCCTGAGCGGTATTCGGCCCCACCAGATCGTTGACCACATCGGCCAGACGGCGCGCAGTGGTAAAGTCTGGGCGGTGAAGGTTGAAGGTGATGGTGTCCCCCTGACTGAAGGAGTTGGGCACCTCCCGCTCCACGGTTGCACCGTTGGCAATCCGCCCGACGGTCGGGGTATTGATCACCACCTTGGAACCATCAGCCCCCTCGGCCCCCAGACCACCGACCACCAGACTGCCCTGGGCGACCGCATAAACCCGCCCATCGAGCCCTTTCAGGAAGCTCTGCAGCAGAGTGCCGCCCCGCAGGCTCTTGGCCTCGCCAATGGCAGAGACCGTCACATCGATGGTCTGGCCCGGCTTGGAGAAGGGGGGCAGGTCGGCATGGATCGCCACCGGAGCCACATCCTTGATCTTGGGCTTGATGTTGTCCGGCACCTTGATGCCAAAGTTGTTGAGCATGGTACGGAAGGTCTGCTCGGTGAAGGCGTTGTTCTTCTCGCCAGTGCCGGGCAACCCCACCACCAGACCGTAACCAATCAGCTGGTTGTTACGCACCCCTTCAACCGAGCTGATGTCCTTGATCCGGGCCGCATTGGCCACACCCAAGGGCAGCAGACAGCAAAGCAGAGTGACAAGACGGAGTGACTTCATAACATCTCCTAGAGCGGCCACCAGGGACCATTGAAAAAGCTGGTAAGCCACCCTTGCTCCTGGCTATTGGCCAGATCGCCGGTACCACCGTAGTAAATGCGGGCATTGGCCACTTTCTGGGACGAAACGCTGTTATCAGACGTCACGTCCTCCGGGCGAATAAGGCCGGTGATCCGGATATATTCATTGCCATTATTAAGCATGATCCACTTCTCGCCGCGCACCACCAGATTGCCGTTGGGCAGCACCTTGGCCACACTGACCGAAATATTGCCCTGCAAGCTGTTGCTCTGATCCGCTTTGGCCTGCCCCTTGAACGCGCTGTTCTGACCAATGGAAGCCGAAAGATCATAGGGACTGGCGGTGACCGGCACGCCACCCAGCTTGACCGGATCCAGATTAAATTTATTGTCCTTGCCACTCTGGGTATTGGCCTTTTTCGAGGCGGAGGTCGACTCCGACAACTCGATGGTAATGATGTCGCCTACCTTGTGTGCCTTGATATCCGAATAGATGCCATTGACCTGATCCGGCTGGAAAATCGCCCCTGTCGGTCGCACCGACACCGGCTCCGACTCCCCGTAGACGGGGGAAAACTCGGGATCATCAGGCTTGGGCGTATTGGGAGTGCTACTACACCCTCCCAGCACCAGCAATCCCAGCATCCATACGGCTTTCATCATGCACCTCCTAATTAGGTACGCTGGATCAGGAAGGACATCATGCCGTCCACGGCGGAGAGCACCTTGGAGTTCATCTCGTAGACCCGCTGAGCCTGAATGAGGTTCACCAGCTCTTCGGTCACGTTGACGTTGGAAGTCTCCAGCATCCCCTGCTTGATCACCCCCAAGCCATCGGCACCGGCAGTCCCCTGCGCAGCAGCGCCGCTGGATTGGGTCTCGACGAACATGTTCTCCCCCATCGGCTGCAAGCCGCTGGCATTAACGAAGTCGGAGATGTTGATCTGACCGACGACCTGAGAAGCGCCATCGCCCTTGAGCTGCACCGAGACCTGGCCATCTTCACCCACCGTAACGCTCTGGGCGTTTTCCGGGATCTGGATTTCCGGTTGCAGCGGGTAGCCATTACCCGGGGTCACTATGGTCCCTTCATCGTTGAGGGTGAACTGACCATTACGGGTATAGGCAGCACTGCCATCTGGCAGCTGAATTTCAAAGTAGCCACGACCACTGATCATCAAATCGAGCGAGTTGTCAGTGGTTTGTACGTTACCTTGGCTGTGGTTTTTCTGGGTCGCCACCACCTTGGCACCCGCCCCCAGCATCAAGCCGGAGGGGAGCTCGGTATCGGCAGAAGAGCGGCCACCGGGCTGGTTGATGTTTTGATACAGCAGATCTTCAAAGATGGCCCGTGACTTTTTAAAGCCCAC
This sequence comes from Aeromonas sp. 96A, assembly GCF_051919165.1. Taxonomy (NCBI): domain Bacteria; kingdom Pseudomonadati; phylum Pseudomonadota; class Gammaproteobacteria; order Aeromonadales; family Aeromonadaceae; genus Aeromonas; species Aeromonas sp. 96A. The sequence continues at coordinate 1,188,134 of NZ_JBQBFE010000001.1, forward strand.
GGTGCTGGCGTTCGCCAGGTTGTTCGAGGTGACCGAAATATTGGTCTGCTGTGCATCCAACCCGGTCTTGCTGATCCAGAGTGCGGGATTCATAGGTAACTCCTTGATTAGCTGATTCGCAGCAGTTGGGTTTGAGCTTCATCATTCTCTTCGGCCGTCTTCATGATTTTGACCTGAGTTTCGAACTGGCGTTGCAGCCGGATCAGGTTGGTCATCTCATCCACCACATTGACGTTGCTCCCCTCAAGGGAGCCGGCAATCAGGCCGACATTGGCTGAGGCGGGTTCATTCTGACCATCCTTGCGGCGAAACAGACCATCTTGCCCCTTCTCCACCGCATCGGCGGCCGGGTTGACCAGCTTGATCCGCTGGAAATCTTCCGGCAAGTTGGCGGCAGCCCCTTCCGGTCGACCGCTGATGGTGCCATCCCGATTGATCTCGAGTTTCTCCATCGGCATCGGCAACACGATTGGCTGACCGCCGTCATCCACCACATTCAGGCCGGTCGAGGTTTGTAAGTTGCCGGTCGCATTGACCTGCAAATTCCCCATGCGGGTATAGGCCTCGCCGCCCTTTGGATCCTGCACGGCAATCCAGCCCGGCCCATCCACCGCCACGTCCAGATCCCGTCCGGTGGTCATCAGCATGCCATGCTGCAGGTTCTGACCCGGGCGCTCAGCCATGGCAAACACCCGGCTTGGCAAGCCCTCTCCGAATGCCTGCATGCTTCTGGCCTGCTCAAAATCGGACTTGAAGCCGGTTGTATTGGCATTGGCGAGGTTGTTGCCGCGAACAGCCAAGCTGTTCATGGTCTCTTTGGCCCCGGACATGGCGATATAAAGCAGGTGATCCATGGAATTCTCCGTCAAACAGATGACTCTGACAGGAGAAATGCAATTAGAGTGCCAACAGCAGAAATATGGGGGGATAAGGATGGGAATGCGACAGAAACAGAGAGGGGGCCAAGCCCCCTCTCATTATCATTTATTGCGAGATTAACGGATCTGCAGGATGGTCTGCTGCAGCGAACTGTTGACCTCCAGAGAACGGGAGTTGGCCTGGAAGTTACGCTGGGCAGTGATCAGGTCCACCAGCTCGGAGGTCAAATCCACGTTGGACTGCTCCAGCGCCGAAGATTTGATGGTGCCAAACGTGCCCGAGTTGGGTGTCCCCGGCAAAGCATCGCCAGAGAGCAGGGATTGTCGCCAGGAGGTATCACCAACCTGAGTCAATCCTTGTGAGTTGGCAAACTTGGCCATGGCGACCATCGCTACCTTGATGGTGGTGGCGTTGCTGTAAGTTGCAGACACAATACCATCTGGCGTGATCTCCACCTTGGTCAAACGGCCGACAGTAGAACCATCCTGTGTCAATTTGCTGACCTCAAAAGGTGAAGCATATTGAGTCACCGAATCAAGACTGATATCAATCTGCTGAGTCGGGTCGGCACCATTAGTAATAATGCCCGCACCAGTTGCACCGACAGTCCCAAGTGGTTCAGTTTTGAGCGTAGTAGGAATCATTCCCGTCATTTTACCATCAGACCCAAAGGTAATTTGGGCTGCTTTGGGTGCTGGGTTCAGGCCAGCAGCCATCGTCGGGGCGGTTCCATTTTCGATATCAATAGGCTTGTCACCCTGATAAAGATACATGCGCCAAGCAGGTGGATCTGCTGGTTTGGTCGGATCAACGGTATCCGCATCCCTGACAAAATATTGAGTAATAGTATGAGGTTCTCCCAAAGAATCATAAATAACCACAGAGGTGGATGACGAGTACGTTTTTGAATCTTTTGGATCAAATGTTGAAGGATTGAATGGTTGCGGTTTGGTTGTTGAAGTTGAAGGTAAGTTGAAACTTGCTTCTATTTTAGTCGTCTTCACCGGTTCACCTGCACGATCCGGGATCTGGATCGGCTTGGTTGCATTGATACTAACTGCTTTCGGGCTACCATCAGTATTAATTTCATAACCTTGCAGATAATGGCCCTGATTGTTGACCATATAGCTGTTTTCATTGAGCTTGAAGGCACCGGCACGGGTGTAGGTGCGATCCAGGTTGGTCAGACCGTCAGAGGTCACAAAGAAGCCATTACCCTGAATCGCCAGATCCAGTGCGTTATTGGTGAATTGCAGCGCTCCCTGATGGAACTGCTGGGCAACCGCGCCGGTTGCCACACCGTTACCGACCTGGGTCTTGGCATTGACAAAGATGGAGTTGGCGTAGACATCCGCAAACTCGGCACGGGACTCTTTAAAGCCCATGGTGTTAACGTTGGCAATGTTGTTGGCGGTGACGTTCAAGTCTTTTTGTGCCGCGTTGACACCGCTCAAGGCATTGTTAAATGACATATCCAGCTCCTTAGATCGATGCTGTCGACGTGGTTTTTGACGGTGTAACCGTCGGATTTGAATTGGTGCCTGAAATTTGCAGAATATTGTTCAGATATTCGCTCCCCAGCCCTCTCAAGTTGAGGCGAGTCGGGTTGGTGGCATTACCCAAGGCAACGCTATCCACTTTGGCATAAGCGTATGCAGCAATATTTTCCGACTTGCCATCAATAGTACCGCTGGCTTTGACGACATACTTGCCTGCAGAAACTCGGTTACCAGCCTTGTCAGTACCATCCCAAGCAACTTCAACGTTACCTTTTTGCTCTCCTTCCAGGGGAAACTCTTTGATAACTTGTCCTTTTTCGTCTTCGATAGTGATTTTGATATTCGCATATTTATTAGTAGTACCAACCGCTACGACTGCTGATAGTGGCCCCTCTTTGTCTAAATAGCTTATATTGCTTGGCAGTAGCACATTTTGACCTACCAAAGAGGACGCTTGCAGGGCTTGACTGGAAATCATCTGGTCATTGAGTTTCCCCATCTGGGTAGACAAACTGCTGATCCCCTCCGAAGTTGACATGGACGCCATTTGGGAGAGCATCTGGGCATTGTCGACAGGTTTGAATGGGTCTTGATACGACAATTGCATTGTTAGCAGCTTCATAAATGAAGCCTGATCCAGCTCTTTCTTTGGCGCCGTTGTGCTGCCTGTCGTCTGGGTCGTGGTACGGCTGATGCCGTTCACATTACTGGTTGTATCGACCATGCTGCATCCCTCCTATCAGGACTTGCCAAGCTGGAGCGTCTGCTGCAGCATCTTCTTGGCCGAATCTGCAACCTGTACGTTGGTCTGGTAGCTGCGCGAGGCGTTGATCATGTCGGCCATCTCTTCAACCATGTTGACGTTTGGCTTGAAGATAAAACCGTCTTTATCCGCCATCGGGTGGTTGGGGTTGTACTCCTTGAGCAGTGGCGCCTTGCTCTCGACAATCCCCTTCACCTCAACCCCGACCGAGCCCTGCTTGTCAGACATCGCCTGATCGAGCTGGGCGGCAAAGACTGGCCGCCTGGCGTGGTAAGTATTTTCCACACTGGAGCTGACGCTGTCCGCGTTGGCCATGTTGCTGGCAACCGTGTTGAGGCGCACTGACTGTGCGCTCATAGCCGAGCCTGCTATGTCAAAGACCTTGAACAAACTCATCACTGCTCTCCTTTCAGGGCCTTGAGCAGGCCACTGATCTTGCTATTCATAAATTCAAGGGAGGTTTGATACTCGAGGCTATTGCGCAGAAATTCGCTGCGCTCCTGCTGCACATCGACTGTATTGCCGTCACCGGTATCCGGTTGCAGCGGGTTGCGATATTGCACGGTACCTGGGGCGTCCATATTCAAGGCAAAGTGCTTTTCGCTGGTCGTTGCCAAACCAAACCCCTGATGCGACTGGGCCTCCTGCAATGCCTGAGCAAAATTGATATCCCTGGCTTTGAAGCCCGGGGTATCTGCGTTGGCAATATTGCTGGAAAGCACCTCAGCACGCTTGGCGCGAACGCTTATGGTGTGTTGATGCACACCGAATGCCTTGTCAAATGAAAGAGCCATAGCACACCTCCTGCTTGGTTTATTTTGTTTGCAAGAGGTGTGCCATAAGCAAATCACTCAGTTCGATGGTTTTGGTATGAGCACATTGCAAACCGAAAACGACAGGAACATCTCGTGCCCTGAGTCAGACGGCATCATTTGGCCACCTTAAGGTTTTAACCACTTTTGCAGTGGCAAGATATGGTAGGTAAATAGAAAGACTGAGCTGTAGATAAAGAAAGAGGGAAGCTCGCTGCTTCCCTCTTTGCATGAACTGGCAATATTCGGCAGACCCCGAATATCAAGGCCATCAGGCCTATTTGACCTTGTAGACAATCCCCGGATTACAGCGGATCATCTCGAACCGGTCGGTCAACCCGGCCAGTGACTCCGACGCGCCCAACATCAGATATCCACCGGGGTTGAGACTGGCAGCAAACTGGTTGAGGATCTTCGACTTCACTTCCGGCGCAAAATAGATGAGCACGTTACGGCAAAAGATAATGTCAAACTTGCCGAGCAGACTATAACTCTCCAGCAAGTTGAGTGGCCGGAAGGTGGTCAATTTTCTGACTCGCTCGGCAACCCGCATCTTGTTGTCACCGTAAGGCTCAAAAAACATCTTCTTGCGCTCCGGTGACAAACCGCGCGCCAGAGCAAGGCTATCGTAAACGCCTTCCTTACACTGATTGAGCATGGTCGTCGAAATATCCGTCCCGACAATCTGTACGCCACCAGGCAAGGTCCCCGGCTTTTTCATCTGCTGCTCCAGTGCCGTCATGGCAATGGAATAGGGTTCCTGACCTGACGAGGATGCAGCCGACCAGATCTTGATGGGGCGGCCACTTTTCCCCAACTCGGGGAAAATCTTGTCGGTAAGAAGCTGAAACGGATAGGTATCACGAAACCAGAGGGTCTCGTTGGTCGTCATAGCATCCACCACGGCCATTTTCAGGTCACGCTCTCGCACACTCATTGCACGGGTAACCAGATCAGACAGACTCTCGATGCCAAACTGAGCCATCAAAGGTGAAAGACGGCTCTTCACCAGATACTGTTTGTTATCCCCCAGCACAATTCCGCTCTGTACCGCCAGAAAGTTGCTGAACTGTTTGTATAAGTCGTCCGAAAGTGTCTTCATGCAGCAGTTCTTCTTTATTAGAGTGCGTTTTGTACGGCCTTGGCCAATTCATCAGGCTGGAACTTGGCGATAAAATTGTTCGCACCAACTTTCTGCACCATTGCCTGGTTGAATACTCCACTGAGCGAGGTATGCAGAATAACATGCAAATCCTTGAGATTGGGATTATTCCGGATCTCGGCAGTGAAGGTATAGCCATCCATTTCCGGCATTTCGATATCCGAAATAACCAGCGCAACCTGATCCTTGATAGGACCATTTTTGGTCATTTCCAGCAGCATGTTCAATGCTTCGCGACCATCTTTAGCCAACACGCACTCGACACCGATAGCCTCAAGTGCACGTTGTACCTGTTTGCGTGCCACTGAGGAGTCATCCGCAACAAGAACAGGACGCCCCAGAGTCGGGTGGTCGACACTGGCCTGAACCAACTCCTCACTAACATCCGTTGCAACCGGCGAAATTTCGTTCAATATCCGCTCAACATCAAGAATTTCGACCAACTCGCCGTCGACTTCAGTCACGGCTGTCATGTAGTTGATGCGACCCGCACCTTTAGGCGGAGGCAGGATGGATTCCCAGTTCATATTGATGATGCGCTCGACCGAATGCACCAGAAAACCCTGAATAGAGCGGTTGTACTCGGAGATGATAATGAAGCATTTGCTCAGGTCATCAATCGGGCGTTTGCCAACCGCCATGCTGAGGTCGATGACCGAGATAGTCTGGCCACGAATATGTGCAACCCCGCGGATGCAGGAGTTCAGTTTGGGCATCACGGTCAAGGGGGGACACTGCAACACTTCACGCACTTTGAATACGTTGATGCCAAATCTTTGACGTCCATTGAGACGAAACAACAACAACTCCAGCCGGTTTTGCCCCACTAGCTGGGTACGTTGGTTGACCGAGTCCAGGATACTGGCCATAAACACTCCCTAAAAACGCTTGGCATTAATCATGCATGCGTGATGGATTGCGTCAGACTATCGATGTGACAACGAACAGATTCTGAAGCAATCATAGTTAAATATGGTGATATGCGTGAACAACTTATCGACCAACGAGCGAAAATGATTAACCGACTTTTACTCATCAGCCTCTTTTTTGGCAGCATATCTTCCAGCTACGCCTCGGACGTCACTACTTATCTGCAAGAAAAGGCACAAGAGTTCGTTTACAGCCAGCTGGATATTCCGTTGGATGCCAGAGCCGAGGTCACCTCTGCCACGCTGGATGAACGGCTCCCACTGACCCGCTGCGAAGATCTGCTCACCATCAGCTTACCAGCAAAAATGGAAATTCGCCGTAATACAACAGTTTACCTTAAATGTGAGGAAGACAAACCTTGGGACGTCTATCTCCCGGTGCGGGTCAGCATTCAAAAGCCCTATGTCACTGTGACCAACCCCATCGCCAAGGGGGACCTGCTGAGTGAAAGCCAGCTGGTGTTGGCCTATCAAGATCAGACCCTGATCCGCGGCGACTACCTGACTGACACAGCCCCTCTTATCGGAGTACGCAGCAAGCGGGAGCTAAAACCGGGGCAACCCATCCGTTTGAGCCAGGTTTGTGTCGTGTGCAAAGGGGATCAGGTCACCCTGACGGCAGAAAACAGCAACTTCCAGATCAAAACCATGGCCCGAGCCTTGCAAGATGGCAGCTTCGGAGAGATCATCAAACTCGTCAATATTCGCTCCGGCAAAACCGTTGAGGGTAAAGTCAGTGCAGTAGGTGCCGTATCGGTCACTTTTTAAATCCGGATCCTTGACAACTTTTTTCTAAAGTTTTGATCTGCCGCACCGATAAACAGGTAAGCAAACCTTAAAGCAGACGAAGGTAACTAAAATGGCCATCAACAATATCAACAACTTGGCGAATAATCGGTTGCAAAATACCGCTAATAGCCAGGGGACAGGCAGCAAGTCAGTCACCTCATCGCCCGAAAACAAAGCGGCTACTGTCAAGCTGGACTCCGTCTCCTTGACCAGTGAGGCGCAACAATTGCAAAAGATGCAACAAAACCTCAATACCGCCTCGACCGGCAATGAGAGCAAGGTCGAACGGCTGAAAAAAGCCGTCGCGAGTGGTGAATATCAGGTTAACAGCGACGCTGTGGCCAAGAAGATGTTCAGTTTCGAGGCCAATCTGGACAAAGTTCTGGGATGATGGATTTACCTTCGTTACTGCACACCCAAGATGATTACCTCAGCCAGATGCAAGGCATTCTGGAAGAGGAGTTCAGCTTGCTCGAACAGCATCAGGCACTGGCCCTGCCCGCACTGACCGAGCGCAAACAGCAGTTGCTTGCTGCGATAGAAACTCTGGACAAGACACTGGCAGAGATGCCGGAACTGGCACTGCAGCTGGCAGCCTATCCCGACGAGATGGCACAGCTTCGTGCAAAACTGGATGCTTGCCAGGCACAAAATGATATCAACGGTCGCTTGCTTGAATTGAGCATCGTCTCAAACCGTCGTCTGGCAACCTTTCTGAGTCAGCTGCGCGATCGCAACAGCCTGACCTATGACGCCAAGGGTAATACTCGCTCTGGCACCCGCTCCTACGGTATCAAGGCCTGACATCTCTTATCAGGCCTTGCATTTTTGATCTCCGTTTTAAAGCACCAGTCGCAACAACTCTCGCCCGTCCTCACACGCATTGACGCGTAGCACCCCGTCCTCATAGCACCCGTAACTGGCAGGCAACTCGCCGCGCGGGAAACAGATCGACCCCGGGTTCATCAATACCCGCTCCCCCTGCCACTCCAGCACCGGCACATGGGTGTGACCGCTCAGGAACAGACTGCCCGGCGGTAGCTGTACCTCGTCCGGGCGATAAAGATGGCCATGGCTTGCAAACCAGCGCCGCTCGTCGATCAGCAACTGGTTGTAGGGAGCTGTGATGGGAAAGCGCAACAGCATCTGATCCACTTCGGAATCGCAATTGCCCCGCACAGCGATGATCTGTGGCGCCAGCTCGTTGAGCCGATCGGCCACGGCGGCCGGGTTATACCCTTCCGGCAGAGGATTGCGCGGGCCATGGTTGAGCAGATCGCCGAGCAGCAGATAGTGATCCGGCTGCCAGGGCTCAAGTTGGGTCAGCACCCGCTCCAGCGCAATGATGCTGCCGTGGATGTCGGAAATGATGGCAAGTTTCATGAAATGCACCTCACTGCGGGCTGAAATAGAGATCCTTGGTAGCAATCGTCCCTTTCAAATTCTGGCTGGGCAGCCCTCGCAGCGCGGGATCGACCAGTCTCATCTGATTGTAATGATACACGGGGAGGATCGGTGCCTCCTCAAGCAGCAACTGTTCGGCATGCCGGTAGAGTTCAACCCGGCTCGCGCTGTCCAGCGTATTGGCTGCCTGCTCCAGCAGCAGATCAAAGTCGGGATTGCAGTAGCCGCTCTCGTTACGCAGATCCTGACAACGGAAGCTGCCCAACATGGCAGACGGCTCCACGTAATCGCCAAACAGGAAGCTTCTGGCCACCTGGAAATCACCGCTATCCTTGGCCACCTGATAGGCACCCCACTCCAGACTGTTGAGGGTGACCTGTACCCCCAGCTTCTGCCACATGGCGGCAATGGCCATCGCCATCTGCTTGTGGGTTTCTGCGCTGTTGTAGGCAATGCTCAGCTTGAGTGGATTGGCACTGTTATACCCGGCCGCTGACAGCAACGCTGCCGCTTTGGCCTGGCGGGTTGGCATATCTTCAAGCGCCACAGGCAATATCACCCGGGGGTAACCCGGCATCTCCGGCAACAGCGACCATGCCGCCTGTTCATCCTGCCCGCTCACCGATCCAATGAGCTGCTGTCGATCAACCGCCATGGAGAGCGCCTGACGCACCCGCACATCCTGCAGTTCGGGGCGCTTCAGATTGAACGCATAGAGATAGGTGCCAAACAGCGGCAAGCCCCAGAGCCGCTCCGGAGATTCGCGCTTCATCTTCTGGTAATAGCCGAGGGAGACCTTGTTGGTGAGCTGGATTTCACCAGCCTCATAGCGCAGCCGTTCGGCATGTTGCGAGGTGATAGGCAGATAGGTGACCCGTCCGATACGGGTGTGAAGGTCATCCCAGTAGTGGATATTGCGCTCGGCTTCTATCCGCTCGTTTGGCGTCCAACTTGTCAGCCGGTAAGCACCATTGCTCACCAGCTTGCCGGGTTCGGTCCACTGCTTGCCAAATTTGGCTATCGCCTTCTGATTGACTGGCACAAAGGGGCGCTGACTGATGAGCTGCAGGAAATAGGGAGCCGGCCGCTCCAGGGTGATTTTCAGGATCTGATCGCTTTGCGCTTCAATGCCCAGATTGCCGAGCTCCAGCGCGCCGGCATAGATGGATTGAGCATTGTTGATCCCCGTTGCCAGCAGCAATCCGGCAGAAGGGGAGTTGATGGCCGGATCGAGCAGACGGCGCCAGGCATAGACAAAATCAGCGGCCACCAGCGGCTCACCATTGGACCACTTCAGTTGGGGGCGCAGGAAGAATCGCCACTCCAGCCCATCTTCACTCACCTCCCAGCGCTGTGCCTGAGCAGGAACGATATGCCCCTGACCATCTTCGCTGACCAGCCCTTCAAACAGATCGACCAGCACGACCTCCCCCGGAAAACCGGAGCGCACCAGCGCAGGATCCAGCGACTCCGGCTCGGCACCGTTGCCCTTGACCAGGGTTTGCCGATCGGCAAGCAGAGGCTGCTGCTCAACGGTGGTGGCATGGGCCAGGGGCCCTGCCAGCACGGCAAGCAATAGCGGGGAGAGCCAGCGTTGCGCCAGCTTGGGGAAGAAACCATACCTCATGACAAAACCTCGAATAACACCACTGCAGGAGGGGAAGGCCGGCGATGCGCCTGATGAATGCCTGATGCCGCTCTTGTTATCCCCGAAAACGCCCCGTATTGTATCGGGCTTGCCCGGGAGATGGAGTCTTTCGGGTTAATTTTTTCAGGAGTTTTTATGGGTTATGAGTGGCTGGCCCTCGCGTCGGCCAGTTTATGGGCAATTGCAGCGCTAATTTCGGTCAAACCGGCCCGTCATCTCGGCGCATTTGCCTACAGCCGCTGGCGCATGTTTCTGGTCAGCCTGATGCTCGGCACCATGAGTCTGCTCACCGGTGGCTGGCAAACCCTCACCGCAAGCGCCCTGCCTCTGCTCGCCATCTCGGGGCTGGTCGGCATCTTCGTGGGCGATACGGCGCTGTTTGCCTGCATGAATCGGCTGGGGCCAAGGCGCAGTGCCCTGCTCTTCTCCTGCCATGCGCTGTTTTCCGCCCTGCTTGGGCTATGGCTCTTTAATGAACAGCTGACGGGCTGGCGACTGCTGGGGGCCATGCTGGTCTTTGCTGGCGTGATGCTGGCGATCCTGTTTGGCAGACGCAGTAGCAGCAACGAGTGGGAGCAGATCCGTGGCAATCTGGCGCTGGGAATTGGCCTTGGCCTGACGGCGGCACTGTGTCAGAGCGTGGGAGCCATCATCGCCAAGCCGGTGATGATGAGTGGTGAGGTGGATGCGGTGAGTGCATCGGGTATCCGGATGGGCAGTGCCCTGCTGGCCCACTGCGTCCTGCGGCTGGGGCGCTTGCCGCTGGCCATGCCGCTCAAACCGGTCAATCGCCATATCCTCGCCATGATTGCCACCAACGGTTTTCTGGCGATGGGGCTGGGGATGACGCTGATCCTGATGGCGCTGCGGCAGGGCGAGGTGGGCATGGTGGCCATTCTCTCCTCCACCACGCCGGTACTGCTGCTGCCGCTGTTGTGGTGGCACTCGGGGGAGCGGCCATCCGTTGCCGCCTGGGCGGGTGCACTGATTGCCACCCTGGGCACGGCGCTGGTGCTGGGTTTCAGCACTCACTGACCCCCGGCGCTATCCCTGATCAGAACAGGGCTATCTCCTCAGCGGTCAGCTCGCGGTATTCACCAGGGGCCAGCTCTTCGTCAAGCGTCAAGCCCCCCACCCGCTCGCGATGCAAGCCAATGACCTTGTTGCCGATGGAGGCAAACATCCGCTTGACCTGATGGTACTTGCCTTCGTGGATGGTCAGGCGGGCCTCGCACTCGCCGAGAATTTCCAGCTGGGCAGGACGGGTTTTATCGGTCTCGTTACGCAGGTAGACCCCTTCGGCGAACAGCGCGATTGCATCCGGGCTCACCGGATCGGCCAGCCAGACGTGATAGGTCTTGGCACACTCGTGACGCGGCGAGGTGATGCGGTGGGACCACTGACCGTCATCGGTCACCAGCACCAGACCCGTGGTATCGAGGTCGAGGCGACCCACTACGTGCAGCTTGCCCATCGCCGGTTCATCCATCAGGAAGAAGACAGTCGGGTGATCCGGATCCTCGTTGGAGCAGACGTAACCTTCCGGTTTGTGCAGCATGAAATAGCGGTTGCGCTGCTCCAGCGTCAGCAGCACGCCGTCAAACTCGATCTGGCTCTGCTCATTGATATGAAAAGCGGGCTGCTTGACCACAATGCCATCCACCATGACCTCACCCTGACGGATCAGTTTGCCTGCCAGCGAGCGGGTCAAATCGGAACAATCGCACAGAAATTTATCAAGCCGCATTCACAACCTCGGAGTCCAACAAGTAAAGGGGCGTCATTATATCGGGCGGGGGCGACAACGCCACTGTTAAGGGGTTGCCAATTATGACGAACTGGTCATCCGATGTTACACTTCTCCGGTGTGACCCATCCGAACGATACTCATAATAATAAGAGTCAGGAAGCCCTCATGAAGTCTCAAGCATCCTATCCCGTCATTCCCGTCAACCAGCTGAAACCCGGCATGTATGTCATTGCTATCGCCAGCCAGACAGGTGGGATGGAGATCGCCCAGATGGGCTTGGTGACCAGCGTGGCGCAAATTGCCAATCTGGTACGTCAGGGGGTGCTCACGGTACGCATCGATCTGGCCCGCAGCAAGCTGGGCAGTGCCGAAAGCGACGCCGTTACCTCCCCCGATCTCAATGCCAACAGCGCCCAGGTAGGGCGCCGTGCCAGTGCCAACGGCGAAGGACGGGAGCTTAAAATCCGCCGCCTCTATCAGGAAGCGCGCGAGCTGCAAGGCAAGTTCATTCGCCACCTCAAAGCGGGTGAGCCCATCGACATCACCCCGCTGGCCGAAGTTGCCGAAGAGATGGTGGACACCATGTTCACCCACGGCGATGCCATGCTCTGTCTGGCCCGTATTCGCGCCAAGGATGCCTACCTGATGGAGCACTCCATGAACGTGGCCATTCTGCTGGCCAACTTCGGCCGCTATCTGGGACTTGAGCGCAGCGTGCTCAAGGAGCTGACCCTAGGTGGCCTGCTGCACGACGTGGGCAAGATCATGACCCCGGACGAGGTGCTCCACAAACCGGGCAAACTGACCGATGAGGAGTTCGCCATCATGCGTCAGCATGTGGTGCACAGTTACGAGATCCTCAGCAATACCCCTGGCATCACCCCCACCATGCTGGAAGTGGCCGCCAACCACCACGAGCGGCTCGATGGCTCCGGCTACCCGCAGCGACTCAAGGGAGAGCAGCTCTCTCTCTATACCCGGATGAGCGGCATCGTCGATGTCTATGATGCCATCACTGCAGATCGGGTCTACAAAGCGGGTATGCAGCCGACCCAGGCCTTCCGCATTCTGCTCAAGGGGATCAATCAGCACTTTGATGCCGAACTGGTTACCAAGTTCATCAAGTGCATGGGGGTCTATCCGGTGGGCACTCTGGTACAGCTCTCAAACCAGCGCCTGGCTATCGTGATGCAGCGCAACGAGCAGCAGCCGCTCAAGCCGGTGGTCAAGGTGATCTATCACGCCACCCAGCGTCACTACCTCGACGTACAGTGGCTGGATCTGGCCAAGTCAGGGGTGCAGGAGAGCATCGAAAACACGGTCGACCCCAAAGAGTTTGGCATCAACCTCGCCAACTTCTTCTAAATCTCTCACCTCGGATATTCATGATTGGCGCTGGCTGTCGAGCCAGTGCTGGATCAGAAACTCCTCATCCAGCGGCGAGAGATCAAAACGCAGGCTGGCCTCTTCAATGGCAGAGATATCGTACTGGTGGTGCTCACTGAGCCAAAGCACCGCACGACGCAAATCTTCACCATGGGGGAGTAGCAGATGGTCGCTCATGGGATACCTCCGGTAGACTGCAGGGCGGCCAGCGAACCTGGCCCCCTCTTTCAAGTCTAGTCGGTCAATCCCCACAACTTGCGCTTCACCCTCCCCCCTTTATCACAACAATCCGCTTGTCACTGCAATCAGCGACCGAAGGCGCGCTGCCAATCCTGATCAAACTTCGCTAGCGCCGCATCCACCGCTGGCACGTTCAGCAGCTGCTCCGCCACATCGAGCGGCAAGGTGATGGACTGGCAACCGGCCAGCAGGCAGTCAAGGGCCTGACGGGGAGTGCGAAATGACGCAGCCAGCACTTTGCTATTCGGTGCGTGCAGCGCAAGCAGCTGTTGCAACTCCTGCACGGTGGCAATGCCATCACCACCTTGGGCATCCAGCCGGTTAACGTAGGGCGCGACATATTCCGCCCCCGCTACCGCCGCCAGCCAGCCCTGCAGCGGGGTATAGACAGCGGTGCCCAGGGTCGGCACACCGTTGGCTGTCAGGCTCTTGATGGCAGCCAGCCCTTCTGCGCACACCGGGATCTTGATCACCAGATCCGGGTCCAGTTCACGCAGGGCAAATGCCTCGCGCACCATCTCGGTTTCGGTTTTGGCCATCACCTGGGCAAACAGGCGCGCCTTGGGCCCCAGCACATCGCGCAGGGCGGGCAGCAGCTCACAGAGCGGCAATCCCCCGGCGGCGGTAATGGAAGGATTGGTGGTGACACCGGCCAACGGCAGGATCCGTGACCAGCGACGTACTGCCGCCACATCGGCGGTATCGAGATACAGCTCCATCTCTAACTCCTTAACGGGATGTTCAATATATCGCCATTCTAGCGATAAAACATCTGCAAACAGCTTGATCGAAATCAAGTTACATTTCGAATGAAAGCAAATAGAATGCAAATACAAAAGGAGGCGGTATGATTTTCGACCTGCAACGATATTCAACTCACGATGGCCCCGGCATTCGCACCCTGGTGTTTCTCAAGGGGTGCTCGCTGGCCTGTCTGTGGTGTCAAAACCCGGAAAGCCGCTCTCCCAAGCCGGACATACTACTCGACCGGCGCCAATGCATCGAGGGATGCCAGCTCTGCAACCAGGCGTGTCCGGCAATCTTGCGTGACAGCAAGGGCGTCCAGCTCAGTCGCTCTGCCCTCAAGGCCGACGATGTGGAACGGCTGCGCGGCCTCTGCCCAAGCGAAGCGCTGCAGGTGTGCGGCCGCGATGAAACGCTGGACACCCTGATGGACACCATCTTGCGGGATCGCCCCTTCTTCGAGCGCAGCGGCGGTGGCGTCACCCTCTCCGGTGGCGAGCCGTTTATGCAGCCCGACTTTGCCGCGTCCCTGCTCGCCCGCTGCAAGGCCGAAGGGCTGCACACCGCAGTCGAGAGCTGCCTCCATGTGCCCTGGCACCAGATTGAGCCAAGCCTCCCCTCACTGGATCTGGTGCTGGCGGATCTCAAACACGTTGATAAAGAACGATTCTTCAACTGGACCCGCGGCAAGGTGGAGCTACCCATCGCGAACCTCAAACGCCTCGCCGAGCACGGCGTACCGATGCAGATCCGGGTGCCGCTCATTCCCGGCTTCAATGCCGACCGCACATCGATCAGCGCCATCACCGACACCGCCGCCAGCCTCGGCACCGTGCAGGAGATCCACTTCCTCCCCTACCACACCTTAGGCGTGGGCAAATATGCCCTGCTGGATCTGCCCTATCAGGCGCCGGAGACACCGCTCGATGACCCCGATTTACTCAGCTTTGCCCACGCATACGCCCAACGTCAGGGGCTGACCCCTGTGACCAGAGGATAAGATCATGACCCAGCTCGACCTCAATACCCTCAGCCCGCGGATCCGCGCCCACAAAGAGAGCCTGATCCACATCGTTCAGCCACCGGTCTGCACCGAGCGTGTCCGCCACTACACCGAGGCCTATCAGGCTCATCTCGCCCGACCGCTGCCGGTGCGCCGCGCTCTTGCGCTGGCTCATCACCTCAAGGAGCGCACCATCTGGATCAAGCACGACGAGCTGATCGTCGGCAATCAGGCCAGTCAGGTGCGGGCGGCGCCACTGTTTCCCGAATACACGGTGAGCTGGATTGAGAAGGAGATCGACGAGCTGGCCGACCGCCCCGGCGCCGGTTTTGCCGTCAGCGAAACCGACAAGGCGATCATCCACGCCCTCACCCCCTTCTGGCGAGGCCAGACGGTGCAGGATCGCTGCTTCGGCCTCTTTACCGATGAGCAGAAAGCACTGCTGGAGAGCGGCATCATCAAGGCCGAGGGCAACATGACCTCGGGGGATGCTCACCTCGCGGTCAACTATGAGGAGCTGCTCACGCTGGGTCTCGATGGCTTCAAGGCCAAGGTGGCCGAGCGCCGCAGTCGGCTGGATTTGGCGGATTGGGCCGATCTGCAGCGCGAGCAGTTCCTGCACGCCGTCGCCATCACTCTGGATGCGGTCAGCGCTCATATCTCGCGCTACGCCGCACTTGCCCATGATATGGCAGCACAAGAATCTCGCCCCGAGCGCCGAAACGAGCTTGAGACCATAGCGCTCAACTGCGCCCATATCGCCCACCAGTCCCCCGAGACCTTCTGGCAGGCGCTGCAGCTCTGCTACTTTATCCAGCTCATCCTGCAGATCGAATCCAACGGTCACTCGGTGTCGTTTGGCCGGATGGATCAGTACCTCTACCCCTGGTATCGCCGCGAGGTGGAGCTGTCGGAATCGCTGTCACGCCCCCGCGCCATCGAACTGCTGCAAGGGTGCTGGCTCAAGTTGCTGGAGGTGAACAAGATCCGCTCCGGAACCCACTCCAAAGCCTCCGCCGGCAGCCCGCTCTATCAGAACGTCACCATCGGCGGCCAGAACTGGCGGGATGGCACTGCCCATGACGCGGTCAATGGCCTCTCCTACGTGATTCTGGAGTCCTGCGGCCAGTTGCGTTCAACTCAGCCCAACCTCTCGGTGCGCTACCATGCCGGGATGAGCGAGGATTTTCTCGACGCCTGCATTCAGGTGATCCGCTGCGGCTTCGGCATGCCCGCCTTCAACAACGACGAAGTGGTGATCCCCGAGTTCATCAAGCTCGGGGTTAGTGTGGAAGATGCCCACCACTACGCCGCCATCGGTTGCATCGAGACTGCTGTGCCCGGCAAGTGGGGCTACCGCTGCACCGGCATGAGCTTTATCAACTTCGCCCGCATCCTGCTGGCGGCGCTGGATGGCGGCCGCGATGCCACCACCGACAAGGTATTCCTGCCCCAGCCTCAGTCGCTGCGAGACGGGAGCTTTGGCAACTTTGACGAGGTGATGGCCCGCTGGGATGAGCAGGTGCGCTACTTCACCCGCAAATCCATCGAGATCGACTGTGTGGTCGACAGCGTGCTGGAGGCTCAAGCCCACGACATCCTCTGCAGCACCCTCGTGGATGACTGCATCGAGCGTGGCAAGACCATCAAGGAGGGAGGCGCCGTCTATGACTGGGTCTCCGGTCTGCAGGTGGGAATTGCCAACCTCGGCAACAGTCTGGCGGCCCTGAAGAAGCTGGTGTTCGAGCA
Source organism: Aeromonas sp. 96A (assembly GCF_051919165.1). NCBI lineage: Bacteria > Pseudomonadati > Pseudomonadota > Gammaproteobacteria > Aeromonadales > Aeromonadaceae > Aeromonas > Aeromonas sp. 96A. The sequence continues at coordinate 1,204,891 of NZ_JBQBFE010000001.1, forward strand.
GGGGATTGTGGATCAGCAAGAGCTGGCCGAAGCACTCGAGCAAGACTTTACCGGGCTGGCAGGGGAGCAATTGCGCCAGCGCCTCACCAACGCAGCCCCCAAATACGGCAACGATCTGGACGAGGTTGACCTGCTGCTGGTGCGGGCCTACCAGAGCTACATCGACGAGCTCAAAGGTCTGCACAACACCCGCTTCGGCCGTGGCCCCATCGGCGGTACCTACTATGCGGGCACCTCCTCCATCTCCGCCAACGTGCCCTTCGGTGCCGCCACCATGGCCACCCCGGATGGTCGCCATGCCCGCACCCCGCTGGCGGAAGGGGCCAGCCCCTCGTCGGGTTCGGATCGTCTCGGCCCCACGGCGGTGTTCAACTCCATCGGCAAGCTGCCCACGGCGGCCATTCTCGGCGGGGTGCTGCTCAACCAGAAGCTGAGCCCGGCGAGCCTTGAGAACGAGAGGGACAAAGCCAAGCTGATGAGCCTGTTACGCACCTTCTTCGAGGTGCACAAGGGGTGGCATGTGCAGTACAACATCGTCTCGCGGGAGACCCTGCTGGCAGCCAAGGCCCATCCCGATCAGTACCGGGATCTGGTGGTACGGGTGGCGGGCTATTCAGCCTTCTTCACCGCCTTATCCCCGGATGCGCAAGATGATATCATCGCCCGCACCGAGCACAGTCTCTGACGGGGCGCCCCCATTGCGCCAGTGACGTCATATGATTGGCAAGCCACCCCCACGGGTGGCTTGCCGCTTTCCACCACCTTGCATGTGAGCGCACCATGAATCCACGCCACCAACTGATCCTCACTCTGGTCCATCAGGCTCGCAAGATGAGCGTGAGTGAACTCTCCCGACACACAGGCGTGTCTGAAGTGACGGTGCGCAACGACCTCACCGCGCTGGAGAAGCAGGGACTGCTCAGACGGGTACACGGCTCGGCCATGGCGCTGGAGACCGATGACCCGGATGCACGGATGAACATCAATTACCTGCTCAAGGAGCGCCTCGCCGAGCGAGCCGCCCAGCTGGTGGAAGATGGCGAGACGGTCTTTATCGAGGGGGGCAGCGCCAACGCCATGCTGGCGCGCCATCTAGCCTTGCACAAACGGGTCACCATCATCACCATCAGCAGCTATATCGCCCATCTGCTCAAAGACACCCCAGCTCAGGTGGTGCTTCTCGGCGGGCTGTTCCAGCATCAGAGCGAGAGCGTGGTGGGGCCGCTCACGCGCCTCTGCATCGAGCAGGTGCACTTCTCCAAGGCCTTTATCGGGGTCGACGGTTTTCATCCCGAGATGGGTTTCACCGGCCGCGATATGATGCGGGCCGACGTGGTCAACAGCGTGCTGGCCAAGGGGATGACCAATGTGGTGATCACCGACAGCAGCAAATTTGGCGCCATCCACCCGAGCCAGCTTGGCGCGCCGGGCCAGATCAACGTGCTGGTTACCGACGATGCCCTGCCCGCCCCCATGCGGGCCGCCATCGCGGCCAAGGGGATCAGCCTGCACTGCGTTGCGGCCTAGGCCGCCCGCTAATTCACGCTATTTCATTGACCTGACAGGATAAAATTTCCATGATGAGCCAGTCCCCATCGGGACTGACATCACCAGTGTGTGAGCTGCAGGAAGCAGACTTCAGGAGAGCAAGGACATGCCATCGACCATCACCGCCGGGGAGCGCCGACTCTCCCCTATCATTCGCGCCACCGCCATCACCCTGGCCCTGTGCTGGAGCCCGTTTGGCTGGAGTGCCACGCTGCCCGCCGACTTGAAGTGGGAGAGAAACAACCAGGATCATCTCTATGCCGATCCGGCCGCCAAACGCGGCGGCACCTTTCGCACCTTTATGACCAGCTTCCCTCTGACCCTGCGCAAATATGGCCCCGACTCCAACGGCGGCTTTGCCGGTTACGTGCGGGAAACCAACCTGCCACTGCTGAGCACTCATCCCGTTACCGGCAACCCCATGCCGATGCTGGCAAATGAGTGGGCCTTCGGCGCCGACAACAAGACCCTCTATTTTCGCATCAATCCCAAGGCGCGCTGGTCAGACGGCCAGCCGGTCACCGCCGATGACTGGCTCTTTACCCTCAAGATGATGCGCAGCAAAGAGATCAACGACCCCTGGTAGAACAACTACTACAGCACCCAGATAGCCGATATCACCAAGTTTGATGATCACACCCTGGCCATCACCAGCGGCACCGAAAAGAGCCGCCAGGATCTGCTCGAGTCACTGCCCATCAGCCCGGAGCCGAGCCACGCCATCAAGCTCACCGCCAACTGGGTCAAGGAGTACAACTGGAAGGTGTTGCCAGTCACCGGCCCCTATCAGATCGATCAGGTGAAAAAGGGTAAATCGGTCACCTTCAAGCGGATTGAAAACTGGTGGGGGGATGACGAGCGCTACTTCCAGCATCGCTTCAATCCTGCGCGGATCGAGATCAAGGTGCTCAGGGATCTGAACATCGCCTGGCAGCACTTCCTGCGCGGCGATCTCGACACCTTCCCGCTGGTGATGCCCAACTGGTGGCACGACAAGACCAAAACTGCAGAGTTCGAGAAGGGTTATATCGCGCGTACCTGGTTCTACAACCAGACCCCGCAATCGCCAATGGGGCTCTATCTCAACACCGCCGATCCGCTGCTGAATAATCTCGATGTGCGGCTCGGGATCCAGCATGCCCTCAACCTCGACAAGATGCTCACCACCCTGCTGCGGGGGGATTACCAGCGACTCAACAGTTATGGCTCAGGTCAGGGTGAGTTTACCAACAGCGAGATCAAGGCCCGTCCGTTCGCTCCCAAACTGGCACGGGAATACTTTGCCAAAGCCGGTTTCAACAAAGTGGGGCCGCAGGGAATTTTGCAAAACGACAAGGGGCAGTCACTGACCCTCGCTATCACCTACACCACGGCGGAGCACGCCCAGCGGCTCACGCTGTTGCGGGAAGAGGCCAAGAAGGCGGGGCTTAATCTGGAGCTCAACCTGATGGATGCATCGGCCGGTTTCAAATCGATGCTGGAGAAAAAGCACCAGAGCGCCTGGATGGCCTGGGCGGGCAGCCGCTATCCCGCCTATTGGGAGTTCTTCCACAAGGTCAACGCCAACAAGCCCCAGACCAACAACATCATGAACATCGATGACGATGCCATCACGGCTCTGGTGGAGCAGTATGACAAGGAGTTCGACTTTGCCAAAAAGGCGGCCCTGTCACGGCAGATCCAGCAGCGGCTCTATGAGCTGGCAAGCTTCGTCCCCGCCTATCAGGTGCCCTACACCCGGGAAGGCGCCTGGCGCTGGATAAAACTGCCAAAAGTACCTGCAACACCCAAGAGCGAGCAGCTTTACTGGCCTCTTGGGGGCGACAACAGCGGTTACAGCTATGGCGGTCTGCTATGGATTGATGAAGAGCTAAAATCCGAGACTAGGGCAGCCATCAAGAGTGGCAAGACTTTCCCGGCCGAGCCTATCATCGACACCACTTATCGCCAGCCCTGATTCCATCAGCCCATCGGCAAAAGTCCTTAAAACAAAAGACCCCGCCAGATAGCGGGGTCTTTGTTGGCAACCGGTGTTGCGAATAGCTCGGTGATCAGCCGCGTTTGGCCTGCTTCTCGGCAATGGCGTCAGCCACGTCAGCCGGCTCCAGTACGATGCCTTCCTGATCCGGGGTCGGGAACACGGCAACACACAGCTCGTCCTGCTCCATACCGTCAACCCAGCGCTCCAGCCACACCTTGAGGGTGATGGACTGCGGCTTGCAATCGGCCCACTCACCTTCGGCCCACGCCTTGGCGTACTCCGGGTGCGGCCATACCGGGATGCAATCTTCATCGTCGGTGGTCAGCATCATGACGCCATGCTCGTCAGTCAGGACGAACAGCTCTTCATGCTCGACCAGCTTGCTGATGAAGTGATCGTAACGGTAATCAGCGTTCAGTTGCAGCGCGGCATTGCGCTCGGTGTCGCTCAGTTCATAGCTCATTGGCCAAGTCTCTCTCTCGATAAAGGGCGCCATGTTCACATCTTGTCGTCAGCTTGTCCAGCTTGCAGCCCCTTGGCACCGGATGGGGAGGACAATGACGCAAATAAGGATAGAGCAGCCTCCTCGATAGCGAGACCGCCAGCCATCATATTGCCCCTTTTACAGCGCAGGGGTGATCAGCTCCACATCAGGCTGCTCGCTCAGCTTTTGCCGCAGCCAGTAGGCGGACTCCACCTCGACAAAGCAGAGCAGATCCCGGCCATTGGCCGCCATCGTCATCAATTGTTCAAAACGCTGCTGTTGCTGTTGCTCCCAGGCGGCAGCAAGTTTCACCCCGTGGGCTTCATCCACCACTTCGCGGCGCAACTCGAACAGGTTATCGGTGATCGGGCTGTTGATCTTGGCGGCGCAGTGCCAGTACATCAGCAGGTTATCCATCATCTCGCTGTCGTAGTTGGCCAGTGCATCCAGCTCGGGTGTATCACCGCTGTCGCTGGCGGCAAAATCGCACCAGCCCGCATCGAGTGACGCCAGCTCATGAGCCCCATTGGCATGCTTGCGTAACAGTGCAATGTCGGCCCCCTTGCGTGCAGGTAACCACACCTCGCCCTGATGGGCATCCAGCAGGGACGTCAACGAAGCAGCGGGGTAGACAGGAAAGCGGGCACAAAGTGAATGCAGCAGGGATACCAGAGTGATCTTGACCATGAGCGATACCTTGAACAGGGCGAACAGCCACCAATAGACCGTCCGATATAAAGAAGTGCCCTATCCTACCACGTTTGGTCCGGCTCGGCCCTTGGCGAAGCTGTCAGCCAACCATCTGATTACGCCGAAAAAAACAGCATTTGAAACGCAGCATCCAGCCAAAGATCAATAATTTGAGCCAGCGCCCACTAAAGTGGATCCGGGGATGTTAGTTTGCATACATCTTTAGCGTAAGGAGTAAATCCATGATTGGGATCGACCAGGTTTCTAACGAATTCGTGAACGATTTGAAAATACTGGCATGCTTTGATCCGGCCAACATGAGCCTAGGGATTAAATTACGCAGCGATATGTCTGAAGAGTTGTGCCAAGCGGCAGCCCGTCTGCACCAACAGGGGCTCATCAGCGCAGAAGATGGCGGCTATCTCACCCCGTTTGGCATGACCATGGTTGAACACCTGCAACATCTGTTGGTCGCACTCAAACCGCTTTGACCGGCTGTGGTGCCCAGAGCGAAAAGTTGAGTAGCTCCCAGCGCTCCCCTTGGTGAAGATGACAGGCAAACAGCAAAGGACCTTCGGGTCCTTTTACTTTGCCATCCACCAGCCACTCCCCCTCCCTTTCAGGTACCAGTCGCGCATTTACCTCATCGGGTTGCAGCGCAGCACCTATTCGGACCTGGACAAACTGCTGGCAGATCACCTGCGCTTCCATCGCGGATTGAACCGGTACCGGCGCATCGGACGTCGGAGTCAAGGTGGCAGCAAGCAGGAGCGATAGCAGCATGATTCAGCACATGGGAGTCAGTAGCAGAAGCCAGATAAACAAAAAGCCGTGGCACCAGAGGTACCACGGCTTTCTTAAATTCTGTAAGAATTACAGAGCGGTTACGTTCTCAGCCTGCGGGCCTTTCTGACCTTGGGTCACAGAGAACTGTACGCGCTGACCTTCAGCCAGGGTACGGAAACCGTTACCTTGAATGGCGCTGAAGTGAACGAAAACGTCCGGGCCGTTTTCTTGCTGGATGAAGCCAAAACCTTTGGTTTCGTTGAAAAACTTAACGGTACCGGTGATCATGTTAGACATATCTTTTAAACCTGTATTCAAAATAATTACTTATGCTTTTCAGCGGGTAAAGCTCAAAAAACGGGATTAACTTATGAACAACAGGACAAGATGTGAAACATCGTATTCATTGACATAACTATCGCCCTTTCAAGCTGGTTTGGATTATACGTGGCTTTGTAGATTACGCAAACAAATTTGTGCCCTGCCAATGACAGGGCACAAACCGTTATAAGGTGGCCGCTTCCAACGCTTCGACCAGCGCTCTGAGAAAACGAGCCGCCTCCCCGCCAGTACAGGCTCTGTGGTCAAATGTCATCGACAGCGGCAATGCCCTGACGGGACGCGCTTCACCATGGATGAACACCACTTTTTCGAACAGTTTGCCTGCCCCTATGATGGCTACCTGCGGCGGCGTGACAATGGGGCTGGCATAGCGGCCTGCGATGGCGCCGAAGTTGGTGAGCGTAATGGTCGCCCCCTGCAACATCTCGCGCGGCACGGCGCGCGCCTTAACATCAGCGATCATCCGATCCAGCCCCTGCCGGATATCTGCCCCCTCCCGCTCGGCCACGTTCTCCATCACCGGCACATAGAGACCATGCTTTGAATCCACCGCGATGGCCACATTGACCTCTTTGAACAGCCGCCGTGACAGGGTGTCGCCATCAAACCAGGCGTTCATCGAGGGCTCGGCGCGGCACGCCACGCCAATGGCCTTGATAAGGCGCACCGTCACATCCTCATCAGGGCGCCAGTGACGCAAATCCACCTCATCGGTGATGCTGACCGGCACCACAGTCTGATGAGAGAGCTCCATCGCCTTGGCCATGGCACGCCGTGACCCTTTGAGGAATTCGTTGCCACTGCTTTGCTGGGCCTCGAATGCCTGCTGCACATCCAGCTCGGTCACCATGCCGCCGCTGCCACTTCCCTTGATCCGGTCGATTTCCAGACCCAGCTTCTGCGCCAGCAGGCGCACGGCAGGCATGGCTTGCACCAGCGATCCCCCCGGGGCAATGGCCCCCACCACGAAGTGATCCTCGATATGCTGCTGATGGGCGCTCACCTTGCCCACCACGGTACCATCATCCTCACCCCCCTCGAACTCCACCAGCGGCGCACCAATATGGAGGATATCTCCCTCGGCGCCGCAGAGACGGGCAATCACCCCGGCCACCGGAGAGGGTACGTCCACCAGCGCCTTGGCCGTTTCCACCGACAAGAGCACCTGATCGACCGCAACGGTATCACCGGCACTCACCTTCCACTCGACGATCTCGGCTTCGGCCAACCCTTCACCCAGATCCGGTAATTTGAAAAATTTCATAGTCACTGGTTCTCCATCAGCTGGTGAGCGGCATCGGCGATATCCTGCTCGGTGATGAGGTAATACGCCTCGTTGCGATAGTAGGGGACGGCGGCATCCACGCCGGTCAGCCGCTTGGGCGGCGCCTTGAGGCTGGGAAGTGCCTGCTCGGTCACCCGCGCCACGATTTCGGCTCCGACCCCGAAGCTGCCACACGCCTCATGCACCACCAGTAACCGGCCGGTCTTGCGTACCGAGGTGAGGATGGTCTCCATATCCAGCGGCTTGATGGTGGCCAGATCCAGCACCTCGCACTGGATATCCTGCTCGGCCAGCAGGTTCGCCGCCCGCATCACCTCCTGAATGCAGGCCCCCCAGGCCACTATCGTGATATCCCGGCCCGGGCGCAGGGTGAAGCAGACATCCAGCGGCAGGCCGACACCGTCATCCACCACCTCGGATTTCATCGAGCGGTAGATGCGATCCGGTTCGAAAAACATCACGGGATCCGGATCGCGGATGGCCGAGAGCAGCAGGCCATAGGCGCGTCTCGGGCTGGAAGGGATCACAACCCGTAGCCCCGGAATATGGGCAAACAGCGCCTCGACACTCTCGCTGTGGTGTTCAGGCGAATGAATGCCCGCGCCATAGGGGGAGCGATAGACGAGGGGACAGGAGAGGCGGCCACGGGTGCGGTTTCGCATCCGTGCCGCCTGACAGATGATCTGCTCCATCCCGGGGAAGATGAAGCCCTGAAACTGGAACTCCGCCACCGGCTTGAGCCCCTGGGTCGCCATGCCGACCGCCACCCCGGCGATCAATCCCTCGGCCAGCGGCGTGTCGATCACCCGCTTGAAACCGAACTTGTCGCGCAGGCCCACAGTGGCGCGAAACACCCCGCCGTTGACCCCGACATCCTCGCCGAGCACCACCACATCCGGGTCGTGCTCCATCTCGTAGTGAAGGGCCATGTTGACCGCTTCCAGCAAACTGATCTCACTCATGGCCAACCTCCTGCTTCATCCCCTTGGCAATCACTCGCTCGCGCTGGGGCACGAGTTCGGCGGGCAGGCTGGCGTAGTGATAATCGAGCATCGCCTCCGGCGGCTGGGGCGCCATCGCCTCATAGCGGGCGACCGCCTGCTCTACCTCCCGGGTGGCTTCCGCCAGCAGGCTCTGCTCCTGCTCTTCATCCCACCAGCCTTTGCTATTCATAAACTGGCGCAGCCGCTTGACCGGCTCTTTCGCCCAGGCTGCCTCGACCTCGGCCCCATCGCGATAGCGAGTGGCATCGTCGGCCGTGGTGTGATCGCCGAGGCGATAACTGACCGCCTCGATCAGGGTCGGCCCCTTGCCGCTGCGGGCCCGTTCGACGGCACTGCGGGCGGCATCGTAGACCGCGACCACATCGTTGCCATCCACCTGCAGGCTGCGTACCCCGGCGCCAATACCCTTCTGGGCCAGCGTAGGGGCGCTCGATTGCAGCTTGCGCGGCACCGAGATGGCCCACTGGTTGTTGTTGACGATGATGACCATCGGCAGGTGCCAGACACCGGCGCAGTTAAGCCCCTCCAGAAAATCCCCCTTGGAGGTGCCGCCGTCGCCGATGGTGACTACGGCGACGCGCGGTTGATTACGCAGTTTGAAGGCAGACGCAATGCCGCAGGCGTGAGTGATCTGGGTGGCGATGGGGACGCAGATGGGGAGATCTTCAGAGGGAGTCCCATCGGGTTTGAGAAAATAACTGCCCCGCTCGTCCCCACCCCAATATTGCAAGTTCTTCTCCATCGGCACGCCACGCACATAGAGGGTGGGCATGTCCCGATAGTAGGGGACGTAGACATCCTGCGGCTGCATGGCCAGACCAATGCCAATCCCCACGGCTTCTGCGCCGAGATGGGAGGGAAAAGTACCGAGTTTGCCGGTTCGTTGCAGCGCAATCGCTTTTTTGTCATAGCTGCGCACCATCACCATATTGCGATAGAAGGTGTGCAGTATCGCCTTGTCCAGCCAGGTCGGTAAGGTGGCGACCGGGCACCCTTCCGCATCGAGGTAACGAAGGAAAGGGATGTCGACATGGGTCATAACTGGCTCCTTGCCGTTGTGAGCGTCACCGATGCTGGTGACACCTAGATGTAAATACCTTGTTAAATAAAAAGCAAAGGGATTTACTCAGGTAAGACCAGTAGAAACTTCTTTAAAGTAGCGAAGGAGCTGAATTTTCGGCGATGAGTGGCAAGGTATGCCGTAAATGGTGCAACTTTGCAGCGCTGAATGCAGGATGCCAAATATTGAAAAGGGGAGCCTGCTCCCCCTTCTGTTACTCAAGTCAGCGGTTACGCCAACCAGCAGTTACGCCAACCACTGTTGCAGCTGGCGGGCCATGCCCGCTGGCAGCAAGTGAGCGCGACTCAACAAGCGGCTGCGCCAGGGCTCAGCCAGCAAGGTGGGGCAAATTCGCATCTCCCGTCCCCGGTCAGCCACGCGCACCAACCGATCGATGAGGGTCTCCAGCGGCGGATGCGTCGGCCAGTGGGGATAGAGGTCGGCAGTCGCGATCCCGGCCAGCTCGCACACCCGCTCCTCCTCATCTCCCTTCTCATCAACCATTGGCCAGGGGTGAAGCACCTGCAGCCAGCCCGGCCGTGCGGCCTCCAGCAACTGGCCCAGCGTCGGCTGCGCAAAGTGGGGATCCCCTGCAGCTTTGAGCAGATGGCGCGCCCCTGCCAGCACCACCACGCCGCGCGGGGGAAGTGTTAGAAGATAGTCGGCCAGCGCCTGATCCCGCCCCCTGTTGTGTTGCTGCCAGCGCTCCGAGCTCATCTCCTGCCACTCGAATAAGGGCTCGCAGAGATGCACCCGCAGCCGCATATGTTCAGGGCGCGCCATATTGCTCTGGCGCAGAGCGGAAAAGAGAGCCGGAAACTCGGGGGCCATCCAGGCGGGAAAGGCGCAGGAGTCGAGCCAGACCGGATAGAGTCGTGCCAGCGTCAGCGGCGCCCCCTGCCAGCTCTCCTCCCCCGCCAGCCAGGCATCGAACAAGCCCTGATGATGGCGATTGCCGCACTCCAGCACCAGATCAGTCATAACTCCCCAGAGCGCCGGATCACACAGCCAGGCGTGCTGGCGCCGGATATAATCCGGGTGCCAATGCGGCTCCCCCAGCCCCACCAACTTGCCCGCCAGCAAGGCTTCCCGGATGGCAGCAACAGGGGTCATGCGTCCCCCTCCTGTCGGATGTATGGTTGTTGCCCGACCCCATAGACCCGCTCACAAATAAGGGCGCCGATCTTTGCCAGCCAGTCGGGATGCACCATCTCCTGATGCAGACAGGGGAAGCGCTCATAGCGGATTTCGCCTTTTGTCAGCGGCTCCCAGCCACGTCCATCCAGCCAGGGCTGGCGGGAGGCTGACGCCTCGATAAAGATCACCTCCCCGTGGTAGCAGTAGTCGACCGGCTGACGGATCAGCCGGTTGTTGTGGCCCACCAGCTCAATCATGGCGCTCACAACCTGCTCGTCGAGCATGGCCAGCGCACTCCCCTCCGCCCCCAGTCGGGCCACCACCTCGTCTCGAGTGAGGGAGTCGAGCGCCTCGTCCGCAACCGCAATCCCCCCCATCCGCAGCAGCGCATCGAGCATCCGCTGCTCGTCGGGCAACGGCTGGGTCTGCCACTGCTGACAGGGGTAGGCATCGAGCAGCAGCACCATGGCCACCTCTTGTCCCTGCTCCTGCAGCATGGCGGCCATCCGGTGCACCAGCATCCCCCCGAGCGACCAGCCGAGCAGCCAGTAGGGCCCCTCGCTCTGTTGACGACGCAGCTCGGTCACATAATCGAGCGCCAGCTCGTCGAAACTGGCGGGCAGCGGGGCATCGGGCTGACAGAGCGCCCGCGCCTGCAGGGCATAGACGGCCATGTCGGCCGGCAGATGGGGCACCAGCGGCGCATAACACCAGCCGAGCCCCCCCGCGGGGTGGACGCAAAAGAGGGTGGGGCACGATGCGCCCGACTGCGCACCATGCGCCCGCAGGGGCAACAGCATAGGCATGGCCTCCCGCTCACCGCCAAGACGACGCGCCAGCTGGGCGGGGCTGGGGGCTTCGAACAGGCAGGCCAAAGTGAGCGCCTGTCCGGTCGACTCTTCAATGCGCACCACCAGCTGCGCCGCCAGCAGGGAGTGGCCACCGAGCGCAAAGAAGTTATCGTCGGCGCCGACTCGCGCCAGCCCCAGCACCTCGGCGAAGAGGCGGCAGAGCCGCTCCTCCAGCAGGGTTTTCGGCAGCGACTGACCCACTGCCGATGACATATCGGGCAGCGGCAGCCCCTTGCGATCCAGCTTGCCATTGGGAGTGAGCGGCAGCTCAGCCAGGTTTACCAGGAGCCCCGGTACCATGTAGTCGGGCAAGGCAGCGCCAAGGGCGGGTGCCAGCTCGGCCAGCGTCAGCTCTCTGCTATCTGCGGCCACCACGTAGGCCACCAGACGGCGATCGCCGGGGGCAAATTCGGGGGCCAACACTACCGCCTGCGCCACTCGGGGATGGCGCAGCAGCACCTGCTCGATCTCCTCCAGTTCGATGCGCTGGCCACGGATCTTCACCTGAAAATCGAGGCGCCCCAGATACTCGATGGCGCCATCCTCGCGCCAGGCGGCCAGATCGCCGCTGCGATAGAGCCGTCCCGCTCCGAAGGGGTTGGCAATAAAGCGCTCGGCGGTGAGCTCGGGCTGGCCAAAGTAGCCCTCCGCCACCTGCACGCCGCCGATCCAGAGCTCGCCTGCCACACCGGAGGGCACCGGCTGCAACCAGGGGTCAAGAATGTGGATACTGGTATTCCAGACCGGATAGCCGATGGGCACGCTGGTCACCGCCTCGTCTGCCCGGCAGGGATACCAGGTGACATCCACCGCCGCCTCGGTCGGGCCATAGAGGTTGTGCAGCGGGGCTGAGAATGTCCCATACCAACGCTGCACCAGATCCGCGGGCAGCGCCTCGCCGGAGCAGAAGACTTGCCGCAGGGCGCGGCAACGGGCAGGCTCGGCTTGTGCGACGAAGATCTGCAGCATGGAGGGGACAAAGTGCAAGGTGGTGATCCCGGCCTGCTCAATCAGCTCAGCAAGGTAGGCGGGATCCTTGTGGCCACCCGGTTTAGCGAGCACCAGCCGCGCCCCGGTCATAAAGGGCCAGAAGAACTCCCAGATGGAGACATCGAAACCGGCCGGGGTCTTTTGCAGCACCCGATCCGCCGGGCCGATGGGATACATGTGCTGCATCCAGAGCAGCCGGTTGACAATGGCGCCATGGCTCACCACTACCCCTTTGGGCCGACCGGTCGAACCGGAGGTGTAGATGATGTAGGCCGCATCTTCCGGTTTGGGGGCTGGCAGATCACAAGGTGCTACCGCCGCCAGCTGCTCTGCCACACCGGGGGCATCGAGGCAGACAAGTGGCGCGGCCACGTCGAGCGGCATCTGAAGCGTATGGCTGGTCAACACCAGCGCAGGATCGCTGCTGGCGAGAATGTAGCCAATCCGCTCCGCCGGATAGTCCGGGTCAACGGGCACATAGACGGCCCCCACCGCCATGATGGCCTGCTGGGCGAGAATAAGCTCGGGAGAGCGCGGGATCACCACCGCCACCCGACAACCGGGGCCCACGCCCCTTCCCGCCAGATAGCTGGCCAGCTGGCGGGTACGCTGGCGCAGCTCGGCAACACTCCAGCGTTCGGCGCCACACTCCAGCGCGATGGCACTCTGATCCGCGGCCGCCAGCCCCCCGGCCAGCAGTGCACTCAGGGTGGTGGTCGGCAACGGATGGTCGGTTTGGTTCCAGCGCGCCAGCTCAGCCTGCTCGCAGTGCAGCAGCAGCGGCAAACGCACTGCCAGGGCCTCGTCACCCGCCTCACTCCAGGCCGCCAGATAAGCTACCAGCCGGGCCAGATGACGTTCACTCTCCTGTTGGCTGAAGCGCCCCTGATGTGCTTCAAGGGTCAGGGTCATAGCGCCTGCCTCCTCGGCAAAGTAGAAGGCGCACTCCTCCACCGGCCCCGCCGCCAGCACCTGCACCTCGCCACGAACCTGGTTGTGCCCTTCACCAACGCTGAGGGTGCGGGCAAAGGGCATCAAATTGACCTGAGGGCCAAATAGCGACTGGCCCGGCTGACGCTGTTGCAACCACTCCTGACGGCAGCCCTGATGGCGGCGCAGGGCGGCAAATTGCCGCTCGACCTGTGCCAGCAACGCCCCTACCCGGCTGGTGCCGCTCAGCTCGATGTGCAGGGGCACTACATTGACCTTCATGCAGGGGGTATCGGTCGCCACTGAGCCCAGCCGCCCCATCAGCGGAATACCCAGCACCACCTCGCCAGCGCCGCTCATTCGCTGCACATAGCTGGCCACTGCCGCCAGCAGCAAGCTGTAGGGGTGACAGGCCGAGCGACTCGCCCGTGCCACCAGTACCTGCCACTGGCGGCCAGCCAGACGCTGTTCAAGACGATAAGTGGGGCCCGGCCCTTGCGCCGGACGACGGGAGAGCGACGCAGGGCTATCCACCCCGGCCAGCTGCTGCACGAAGAAATCGCGATCCCGCGCGGCGCGCGGTGAATCCTGATAGGCCGCCTCTTCGGCCAACAACTCCTGCTGGGTCGCATAACGGCAGGGGGCTGGCTGCTCGCCGGCGCAGAGCGCCTCATACCAGCTCGCCACCCGCTGGCAGAGCAAACTCAGGCCAAAGCCGTCGATGGCGATATGGTGCACGGCGATAAACCAGGCCCACTGCCCCTCGCCAAGGCGATAGAGGGTGGTGGCAAACAGCGGCCCCCCGGCCAGATTGAAGGGGACGGCCAGCTGAGCACGCATCTCGGCCTGCGCGGCCGCAAGCGGATCGGCTTCGCTGCGCAGATCCCGTTCGCTCAGCTGCCAGCACGCGGGGTTGGCCACCATCTGCGGGCCATCGGCAGTAGCCACAAAAGCGCAGTGCAGACCGGGGATCTCGTCGATGGTCTGGCGCACCGCGCGGGTGAAGTGATGGGGAGCCAGCACCCCCTCCAGCAGCCAGTACTCGCCGGTATTGCAGGCGGGGCTCTGCGGGTATTTTTGCTGGGCAAACCAGATGCCCGCCTGAGCAGTGGTAAGCGGCCAGCGCGGGTGCTCACCACGTTGGTGGGTGGCGCGCATCGCCATTGTCTGTTCCATGGGAATGTCCTTGCGCAAACATCGAGCGGGCAGCGACTTACCCCTGCCCGCATGGCTGAAAAGCGAGGAGGCAAGGCCTCCTCCATTAAGAGAGTGTCACGCCTGACAGATCGGCAGCGCGCGGGCTAGACCCCCAATGTGGCACCGCCATCGACCACCAGATCCTGCAGGGTGATATGGCTGGCGGCATCGGAGGCGAGAAACAGCACGCAGGCAGCCACCTCGTCGGGTGTTCCCAATTTGCCAAGGGGGATCCCCAGCTTGAACTGCCCGGGCAGGCCCGCGATGGTGCGCAGCTCCCCTTCGCGCTGTTCCCCCTCCTGCCACATGCCGTACAGCATCGGGGTACGGGTCGAGCCCGGTGACACCAGATTGCAGCGCACCCCATAGGGGGCGAGTTCCAGCCCTGCCGTTTGGGTGAGACTGGTCAGCGCCGCCTTGGAGGCGCCATAGATGCCCATCCCCACTCGCGGCACCCGACCGGCATTGGAGGAGACATTGACGATGGCGCCCCTGCGCCGTCCCTGAAACCAGGGGGTCAGGGCCCGCATCAGGTAGAAAGGGGCGAAGGTGTTGATGGCGAAGGTGCGCTGCAAGAGGGCGTCATCCACCTCATCGAGCCTGCCGGTCGCCAGTACGCCGGCGACATTGACCAGCACATCGGGCCCCAGCCCCTCATCCAGCAGCTGTTCGCAGCAGCGGGTCACGGCCTCGCTGTCGCTGACATCGATCACCACTCCCTTCACGTTGCCGGGCAGCGCCTCGGCCAGTTGCTGATCGAGCGCCACCACGCTGGCCCCCGCCTCGGCAAAGGTGCGCGCCACCGCATGGCCAATTCCCTGCGCCGCGCCGGTCACCCAGACGGTTCTGCCTTGCCACTCGCTCATGGGGTGCACTCCGGTTCGCTGACGTGCACTTCGTTGACCTGATAAGCCGTGGCCTGACTGACATTGGGTTGACTGACATTGTGCTGACGGGAGAGGAGATCCCACCAGTGAGCCAGGGTCGGCGTGCGGGCCAGCTCGGCCAGATCCACCACCAGCCCCTGCTGACGCCACTCTTCCACCAGCCCCATCACAGCCAGCGAGTCGAGACCGTAGTCGAGCAAGTTGTCATCCTCGGTGGGCTGCTCCTGCTGCATCTCGGCGGGCAGCCGCGCCAACACCTGAGCACGCAGTGACTCTCGAGTCAGGGGACGTTTGCTGGCCGCCATCACCTCGGCCACGGTAATCACGCGACCGGCATTGCGGCTGACGTAGGAGAGCGCCAGCAGATGATCCTCGCGGGAGAAGTCGGCGATGGCATCTGCCACCAGGAAGGGGCGGATATCGTGCATAAAGGCATCGACCGCCGTCTGCATCACCCCGATATGGCCGTAGATGCCGCAGATCACCAGCTGATCCCGCCCCCATTCGGCCATCAGCTCTACCAGCGGAGAGCGGCAAAAAGCACTGTAGCGCCACTTGGTCAGCACCGTATCCTGCGGCTCGGGGGCCAGCGCCGAAACAATCGGCTGACGCTCCGGCGCTCGGGTCAATCCGGGCCCCCACATGTCGTTGAGCAGCGCCCGATCGGCCTGACTCTGCTCGGCGGGCTGGGCGGTATAGACCACCGGCATGCCAAGAGCTCGCGCCTGACGGATCAGGGTGGCGATATGGTCGATGACCTGATTGATCAGCGGATTGTCCGGCCCGTAGAAGTCGACGAAATAGTGCTGCATATCGTGGACCAGCAAGGCGGCGCGGCCCGGTTCGAAGGGCCAGTTCACCCGCCCGGTGGGCAGCTCCTCGGCGGTGGGCAGCGGGTAGGCGGCGAGGGATTGAATGGTCATGCACACTCCTTGGCGAGCTGCTCGCGCAGCCTCTGTTTGTCTATCTTGCCGACCGGGGTGTGGGGTAGTTGCTCCACCAGCACCAGGCGATCCGGCAGTTTGTAATCGGCCACCCCCTGCTCGCGCAGGAAACGGCGCAAGCGGGGCAGATTGAGGGGCTCGCGGCACATCAAAAAGGCGCAGCTGCGCTCCCCGAGCATGGGATCCGGCATGGCGACCAGCGCCGCCTGCCGCACCTCCGGGTGGGTCAGCAACAGCTCTTCAATCTCGAGGGCGTCGATCTTTTCCCCACCCCGGTTGATCTGATCCTTGTTGCGCCCCACCACCATCAGATGACCACTGGGCAAGCGGCAGACCAGATCGCCGGTGCAGTAGAAACCGTCCCGGTCAAAAGCCCGCTGATTGTGGGCATCAGCCTTGAAGTAGCCACGAAAGGTATAAGGGCCGCGCGTCCAGAGTTCGCCGCACTCGCCATCGGGCAAGGGGCGCCCGTCGCTGTCTCGCACCTCCACCTCGTCGCCCGGGCTCATCGGGCGGCCCTGGGTATTGACGATGTGCCACTGGTCATCCTCGATGCGGGTGTAGTTGACCAGCCCCTCGGCCATGCCAAACACCTGCTGCAAGCGGCAACCAAGGCGGCTCGCTACCGCATCGGCATGAGCCGGGCTGAGGCGCGCGCCCCCCACCTGCACACACTCCAGAGAGGTCTGCGGATAGTGGCTGGCCGCCTCCAGCCAGAGCGCCAGAGCCGGTGGCACCAGTGCCGCCCAGTTGACCTGATGGTGCTGCACCAGCGGCAGACAGGTTGCTGCGGAAGGATCCTTTGCCAGCACCACGCAGCCACCGGCATAAAACACCCCGAGTGCCCCGGGGGAGCTCAGGGGAAAGTTGTGGGGCGCTGGCAGAGCGCAGAGATAGATCACCCGCTCATCCCAGCCGCACACCGCTACGCTCTGGCGCACGCTGTAGCCATAGTCATCGTGGGTACGGGGGATCAGTTTGGGGGTGCCGGTGCTGCCGCCGGAGAGCTGGAAAAAAGCGACTTGATCGGCCGGGGTAGGAGTTGGCTCGATGGCCGCCAGCGACGAACCATCAGCACGGGCTATCGGGTCAGGCTGACACCATGCAAATCCCGACTGAAGATCGGAGCCTTCTACCTGCTCGAACAGCAGTGTCTGGCAAGAAGGCGATACCAGCTCATCAAGGGCCGCCAAGTTCCCCGCTTTACCGGCAAAGCCGGGATGGGAGGGGCTGAGTACCAGCAAGGCGGGCTCAATCTGGCGGGCAAAGGCCACCAGCTCGCGCCGCTGATGGCTGTAGAGGGCATGCACCGCAACTACTCCGCAGCGGATCAGGGCAAACCAGCAGATATAGAACTCGGCGCAGTTGGGCAACTGCACCAGCGCTGTATCGCCGTGACCCAGCCCGCGCGCGGCCAGCCGCGCCGCCAGCGCATCAACCTCACGTTTTAACTGGCCATAACTGAGGGCTCGCTCGCCGCAGATCAGGGCCGTGCGCTCGGGATAACGTTCGGCAAAGTCATCGAGCAGGGCGGTGAGCGGTTGTCCGCGCCACCACCCTTGCGCCCGGTAGTGGGCTGCCAGCTCGGCGGGCCAGGGGGTAAAGGGCACCAGCGGCTTCATGCAGTTACCTCCGGTTCCCGGCTTTCGAGGCCGAAGGCACGCAGCATGGTGCCGAGCTTGGCAGCGGTCTCCTGCCACTCCGCTTCCGGCGAAGAGCCCACCACCACCCCGGCGCCGGCATAGAGCCGCAGTTGCCTGCCGGCCAGCACACCACAGCGGATGGTGACCACCCATTCGCCATTACCATCGGCATCCATCCAACCGACGGCGCCACAGTAGAAGCGGCGATCGTACCCCTCGAGCTGAGCGATGGCCTGACGTGCTGCCGAGAGCGGTGTGCCGCATACCGCTGGTGTCGGGTGCAGCGCCAGCGCCAGTGCCAGCACGGGAGAGGGCTCATGGAGCCGTCCGGCGATGCGGGTCGAGAGGTGCCACATGGTAGGAGTGGCGATCACCTGCGGCTCCAGAGGGACATCCAGCTCGCGACAGAAGGGAGCGAGGGCGGCGGCGACTGCATCGGCCACCAGCGCATGTTCATAGCGATCCTTCTGGGCCCCCAGCAGTTCGGCACTGGCCGCCTGTTGATCGGAAAAAGCGTGGCGCGGACGGGAGCCCGCCAGCGGATTGCTCACCACCGCCATCTCGCTGCGTGATACCAGCAGCTCGGGGCTGGCGCCAAGCAGGGTCTCCCCCTCCGGCAGCGGGATCTGGAACACATAGGCGCCCGGATTCTGGGCCAACAGAGAGCCATAGGCGTGTGCGGGGGAGGTCTGCTCTGCGCTCTGCACATCGATGGCGCGCGACAACACCACTTTCTCGAGCTGCCCCTCGCTGAACTGCTGCAACGCTGCCCGCACAGCCCCCTGATAGTGGGCGGAGCCGGTCACTTCGCTCACCTCGCCATGGAGCTGGCAACAGCTGGCGGGCAACATCGCATCCCTTGCGACCCACTGCGATTGCGCCGAGATCACCAGATGCCAGGGGGATTGGGTATCAAACGGAATGGCGCCGATGGCGATGGGATTGACCATCCCCTGCTGGCGCAACTGACGCAGATGGGCGAGCAGCTTCTCCGGCGGGATGCCGGTAAAACTGTCGTGGATACCGGAAGCGACCAATACCCTGTCACCGCTTGCAAAACAGCACACTTTATCCAGCCCGACCGCTGTGGCGGGCCACTCTCCTTCCAGTGCATGGTCACACATGACGGTGCTACTCCTTGGAATGAATCACTGCCTGATACGACTTAAAGAAGTGAGTCATTTGACTCACCAGATATCAGGGTGAACGGCATCCTAACAAGGAGCGAAAAAACGATCAATACAAATGAGAATCAATTTCATTAACTTCTTTTTAGTCAAAAGAGGGTGACGAACGAAACTGAGCTTCGCCGATAAAAAAGAGTTGCGATCGGAGCAAATTCAATTTGATAATGATAACGCTTATCATTTGTATATTATGGAAGATGTAAATAATGAAATCCTCAACCTCCCGTTTTATTGCTCCCAGCCTGCTGGCTACTACCATCGTCACTCTGCTGACCCAGCAAGCGATCGCCGCCAGCAACGCCCCTCAAGCCGATGAGGTGATTACCGTCACCACCACGGCGCACAATACCCGCTCGGCACCGGCCTCCATCTCTGTCATCACGGCCGAACAGATCGCCGCAGCGCCCGTCAATGACCTTGCCGACCTGCTGCGCCATGAAGTGGGCATTCAGGCTGAAGCTGACACCAATGGCCGCAGCGATATCGGTATTCGCGGCATGTCCGGCAAATACACGCTGGTACTGGTGGATGGCAAACGCCTCTCCTCCTCCAATGCCCTGTGGCGCGGCGGCAACTTCGACAACACTCCGGTTCCCCTTGGCATGATCCAGAGGGTCGAGGTGATCCGTGGCCCCATGTCGGCACTTTATGGCTCCGATGCCATCGGTGGTGTCATCAACATCATCACCAAGCAGCCGGGCAAAACCTGGCAAGGGGCGGCCGATGCCGACTTCAAAGCTATCGAAGGCAAGGATGGCGGCGATCAGCACAGAACCAACCTGGGCTTTACCGGCCCGCTGACCGACAACCTGCTGATCCGGATGAACGGCGAGGTGTATGACCGTCAAGCCTGGACCCCCACCGAAGCTGCTGACGGCATCCCCCTTATCGAAGCCAAACAGACCCGCAACTTCGCCTCCACCCTCAGCTGGCTGGTGGATGAGCAGCAGCGCTTCGAGCTGGATTACCTCTACAACCAGGATGAGCGGCCTCTCGATATCTTCCGCAAAACCGGCAACAAGGTGCACCGCCGCCAGCAGCAAAACGATCGCAACCTGTTTGGTCTGACCCACAAGGGGAACTGGAGCTGGGGTGACACCACTGTCATGGCCAACTACGAGACCTCCCAGATCGACGACTTCAACACCAGCTACTCTGCCCCGCAGCAGCGGGAGCTGGAAGAGAACACCTTGACCCTCAAGGGCTATACCAACCTGGCGCTGGCCAACCACTACCTGACCCTGGGTGGTGAATATCTGGATCGGGAGCTGGTGGATGCGGTGAGCTACAAGGATATCGGCGGCAAAGAGAGTCACTCCCAGGAGGCGCTGTTCGCTCAGGACGAGATCGGCCTGACCGACAGCCTGACCTTCACGCTGGGCGGCCGTTACGATCACCACGAGATCTACGGCAGCCACTTCACCCCGCGCGGCTATCTGGTCTATGAGATGAACGATGTGGTGACAGTGAAAGGCGGTGTCAGCCAGGCCTTCAAGGCACCGGCGCCGCACCAGTACTCCAACGGCTACAGCATCGAGAGCTGCGGCGGCAGCTGCCGCATCTATGGCAGCGACAAGGTCAAGCCGGAAACCAGCACCAACTACGAGCTGGGTGTCATCGCAGGAGAAGGGATCTGGGAAACCAGCGCCACCCTCTTCTACTCCGACATCGACGACATGCTCACCTTCAAGCAGTTGCCGAACTCCACTGACCGCACCTGGTACAACCTGGAGAAAGCCACCACCAAGGGGCTGGAGCTGACCGGCAAGCTCGATCTGACCGACAATATCAACCTTGGTGCC
This sequence comes from Aeromonas sp. 96A, assembly GCF_051919165.1. Classification (NCBI taxonomy): domain Bacteria; kingdom Pseudomonadati; phylum Pseudomonadota; class Gammaproteobacteria; order Aeromonadales; family Aeromonadaceae; genus Aeromonas; species Aeromonas sp. 96A. The sequence goes on from NZ_JBQBFE010000001.1 coordinate 1,225,639, forward strand.
AACTACACCTACCTCAAGGCGGAAGGCGATCAGGGTCAGGCTCTGCCCGAGCGGCCGGAGCACAAGGCCAACGCCAAGATCACTTGGCAGGCCACCGAGCGGGTAAATGCCTTTGTCGGCACCACCTACACCGGCACCCAGTTTGCCGAGCAGACCGTCAACAAGGTTGTCGTACTGCACAAGCTGCCCAGCTATCAGACCTTCGATCTCGGCACCGGCTTCAAGGTCACCGAGAACTTTGACCTGCGACTGGGGATCAACAACCTGACCGACGTGCGCCTGCAAGAGAAAGATACTGTCTTCCAGAACGTCGAACCGGGTCGCAGCTACTACGTCAGCGGCTCAGCCCGCTTCTAAGGTAGCCAAGGTCGATATAACAGAGCGCGGGCCCATGCCCGCGCTCTGTTAACCAAGAGAATAAGGGGAAGATCCCCACTGGACAGCAAAGAGCATGCAGATTTCCATTTGTCATCAGGATCGCTCATGTTCACCTCACTTCTGAATGCTTCACCCCTTGCCACCCTGCCCACCCCTGACGAGATGTTAAAGGCCAGACCCTGTCCGGCACGGCTTACTCGCCAGATCGCTCGCAGCCGCCTGCAAGCCCGCCATATTCTGCAGGGAGAGGATGATCGCCTGCTGCTGGTGATCGGCCCCTGCTCCATTCACGATCCGGCAGCCGCCCGCGACTATGGTGGCCGGCTCGCTGAACTGCAGGGCCAATACGGGGAGCAGCTGCAACTGGTAATGCGCACCTATTTCGAAAAGCCGCGCACGACGCTCGGCTGGAAAGGATTTATCTTCGATCCCGACCTTGATGACAGCGATCAACTGGAAAAGGGACTAACCCAGGCCCGGGAGTTACTGTTGGCGCTTGGACAGGAAGGGCTCGCCTGTGCCACCGAATTTCTCGATCTCACCAGCATGCTCTATCTGGGGGATCTCATCAGCTGGGGCGCCATCGGTGCCCGCACCACCGAATCCCAGCTCCACCGCCAGCTGGCCTCAGCTCTCCCCTGTCCCATCGGTTTTAAAAACGGCACCGATGGCAATATCCGGATCGCTGTCGGGGCGATCCTCGCCAGCCGGGCGGCCCACCTCTATACCCAGCCTTCCGGTGATGGCCAGCTGGCACTGGTGCGCAGCCATGGCAACCCCGACTGCCACCTGATCCTGCGCGGTGGCCGCCAGCCCAACTATCAGAGCTGTCATGTGGCAGAGGCTGGCGAGCTGCTGCGCCAGCACCATCTCTCCCCTCGCCTGATGGTTGATTGCAGCCACGGCAACAGCCAGAAGCAGCATGCCCGCCAGCTGCTGGTTGCCCGTGACATTGCCGACCAGCTGGGTGCTGGTAGCCATGCCATCGCCGCCATCATGGTGGAAAGTTTTATCTGCGAAGGGCGTCAGGATATCGGCAGCAAACCGCTGCGCTACGGCCAGTCGATCACCGATAGCTGTATCGGCTGGGAACAGACAAGACAACTGCTCGATATGGTGGCAGAAGGGGTTGAGGCGCGCCGTCAGCAGCGGGTCGCCCTGGCGGGATAAATGGCGGATTAGAGAGATAACGCAGAAAAGAGTGTGGCCCCGATGGGGCCACCTTGTTGTTCACTGTTTGACGCACGTCAGGCGACTGACTCACGCTCCACCAGCTGGGCTTCAAACTTGAGCGCCAAGCCGTCCACCGGCTTGTGATCGAGCAGACGCAGCGCCAGCTCGGCTGCGCGGCTGCCCATCTCCTCGATGGGGTAGCGCACCGTGGTGAGCTTGGGATAGATGTAGCGGGCGTAGGGGATATCGTCGAACCCCACCACCGACACCTGCTGCGGGATCTTGTAACCCCGCTCCAGCAGGCAAGAGATGGCGCCGGCCACCATACCGTCGTTGAAACCGAGCACGGCCGTGAACTCGACACCACGGGCCAGCAGTTCACTCATCGCCACATAGCCGCCATTTTCGTCGGCATAGGCGCGGCTGACGAGAGCAGGATCAAAGGCGATCCCGGCTCTGGCCAGAGTTTGGGTGTAACCGGCCATCCGCTGCTGACCATCGACAAACTCTTCATCATCGGAGGTGATAAAGGCGATGTTGCGATGACCGGCATCCAGCAAGTGCTGGCACGCGGTGGTGATCCCCGCCTGGTTATCGAGCCAGACGCAGCGATCTTCAGCGCCCGGCACCTGACGGTTGATGAACACGATGGGGGTAGAGCCAGCCGCCAGCTCGCTCAGCTCCTCGTCCGGAAGCGCCTTGCTGTGGAGGATCAGCGCATCGCACTGGCGCTGCAGCAGCGCCTGAATGGCGTGACGCTCGCGCGCGATATCGTGGTTGCCAGACATAACGATGGTGAACTTGTTGGCCTGATCGACCATGGTTTCGATGCCACGCATCATCTGGGCAAAGAAGGGGCCGCCGCAGAGGTCGCCAACCAGCACGCCAATGCAGTTGGAACGCTTGCTGACCAGTGCCTGGGCAAAACTGTTGGGTCGAAAATTCAGTTCCTTCATGGCCGCCAGTACGGCCTCACGCTTTTCCGGTGCTACCTGTGCCGTGTTGTTGATAACCCGCGACACGGTGGAGATAGACACATTTGCCAGCTGAGAAACGTCTTTAATCGTTGCCACTATCCATTCCTTTATTGTGGGGGAACCTGTCGATGCCGACGCCCGAGTATACCCTGCGGCCTGATGCAATTCCCGGAGCCAGGTCACCAGGCATGTTTCCTTTGGTAACAAAACCTTACCCGATGATACCCGGCAGCAGGGAAATTTGAAAACAGGGGCCGGCTGGCGGCCCCCGACTCAATAGGCGTGATTGAGCTCCCGCTCTGACATGAAGCGCAGCGGCTGCTGCAGCTTGTGCTGATAAATGAGATCGAACGACAACACGTTTTGCACGTAGTTGCGAGTCTCCTTGTAGGGGATGCTCTCGACCCACACGTCCATCGGCTTGTTTTCACTCTGCTCTCGCCAGCGTTTTACCCGTCCCGGCCCGGCGTTGTAGGCGGCCGCCGCCAGGATCCGGTTGCCGTCATAGACATCCAGCAAGCGCTTGAGATAGGCGCTCCCCAGACGAATATTCATCGTCGGATCAAACAGTTGCTGCTCGTTGCGATAGGGCACCCCCAGCTTGCCGGCGGTCTCTTTGGCAGTAGCAGGCATCAGCTGCATCAGGCCGCGCGCCCCCACCGGCGACTGGGCCAGCGGATAGAGGGCACTCTCCTGACGGGAAATGGCATAGAGCAAACTGGTGTTCATGGTGCGCTCTTGCGCCATCTGGGAGAAGGTGCGTTTGAGCGGCAGCGGGAAGCGCAGGTCGAGAGCATCCCACGCTTCGGCGCGAATGCTGGCGAGAATGGCCAGCTCGTGCCACCCCTGATTGAGGGCGATATGACCAAACTCGATGCGCTGGGCCACCGGATTGCGATCCATGTTGTGGATCCACTCCGAGCGGGCCGCCGCAATCTCGTTCATCGCCAGCAGCTCGCGTACCCGCAACAGGAAGGGCCAGCGCTGGCTGGCCGTGCGCCAGTCCGGTACATGCTTGACGCTCTGGTTCTTGATGCGATAAGGCACGCCGGTGCGCTGGGCGGCCATGAAACCGTAGAAACCGCGCAGGTTGGCGGTCTCCAGATAGAGATCCCGCGCCGGTTTTTGCTGCCCCTGCACTTCAAGGGAGCGCGCCATCCAGTAGCGCCAGCGATCCTCTTTCTGACGGGCCATCGGCATCATCTTCACCCAGCCGGAGAGGCCACGCCAATCCTGCTCCCAGATGGCCAGTCGCGCCCGCAGCTCGGTAATGTCGGGATCCGCCAGCTTTTTCACCGTGCTGTCGACCCAGCTACGCTGGGCAATGGAGCGATCCAGCAGCAGGCGGCGGGCAATGGCACGTTCTACCGGTTTCACCTCGGCCTGGGTCAGGCCGAAACGGCTGCGAAACAGCGCAAGCTGGCGCAGCACCGACTCCGGCTCCTGATTGGCATAGCGGGTCAAACCGAGGGAGAGCAGCTTGCGAGAATAAGGATTGCTGCTGAAATAGGCCGGGTTCATCGCCTTGGCAGGCTGCTCGAACAGGGTCACCATCTGATCGCCATAGCTTTGCAAGCCGCTACCCAGGGTTGCGCCAAGGTGGCGGATCAGGTTGGGGTTTTCCGCCTCGAACGCCAGCGTCATCCGCTGCCAGATCTTCTCCTGGGTTCGCTGACCGGATGCCTGCCACAGCTGGAACAGCGGGGAGCAGGCATCGGGACGCGATTGACCGCTCATCCAGATCTTGCCCGCCCCCTGCAACGCCTCTTTCGGCTTGCCGGTGTAATAGAGCGCCTGATAGTGCATGCAGAGCAGATCGGTGGAGCTCGGCTTGGCCGGATAGAAGCGCAGGAACTGCGACCACTGCTGGCTCTGGGCCAGATAGGTCAGATAGCTGCGCTCCAGCCGGTTGGACTGGGGGGTATCTCCATGCTGGCGGATAAAGCGGGTCACATCGTTGTAATCCGCCGCCCCCGGACGAAAGGCGAGCTGATAGTAATCGAGGTAAGGGAGCAGGGGGTAATGGGTCAACCGGGCACGAATTTGCTGGAAACGGGCCTGATCATTGGCCCGTACGGCGTCATACGCCTGACGGTAGAGCGTCTGGTCGGCAGTCTGCGCCATCAGGGTCGGCACGAACAGCGCCGACAAAACAATTCCCCATACAGCTTTCACTGAGCATCTCCATTGAGGGCAATACACCGCCCGCTGGCGGTGGGTCTACTGCCTCTCATTCTACCCGTTGCCGGGCAGCGCTACAGCGGGGAGCAAGGACTATTTTTCTGCCTCGCTCAGCTGCATTTCACGCAGTTGCTCCGGTCTGGTCAGCCGCTGTACATATTTCTCCAGATAGGGCACCGGCAGCGGCTTGGAGGCGAGATAGCCCTGATAGAAACTGCACCCCTGCGCCTTGAGAAACTCCAGTTGCTGGCGGGATTCCACCCCTTCCGCCGTGACGTTGAACCCCATATGTCGAGCCATGGCGATCACCGCCTCGACGATGGCCATGTTGTCGCCATCTTTCGGGATGTCCTGAATGAAGGAGCGGTCGATCTTGAGCTCATCGGCAGGCAGCCGCTTGAGGTAGCTCAGGGAGGAGTAACCGGCGCCAAAATCGTCGATGGCAAAGCTGATGCCGAGCTCCTTGAGCTCGGTCATCTTGCTGATGGTGTCCTCGGCATGACCCAGCACCACGGACTCGGTGATCTCCAGATTGAGGCAGGCCGGATCCATGCCGGTTTGCGCCAACACATCGTGGATCCGCTCGACAAAATCGGTGGCATGGAACTGCTTGGCACTGACGTTGACCGAGATCTGCGGAATGTGGATGCCGTTTTCCTCCCACAGCACATACTGGGCGCACGCCTCGTGCAGCACCCAGTTGCCGATATCGACAATCAGGTCCGTCTCCTCGGCGATGGGGATAAATTCGGCCGGCGAGACCAGCGAGCGACCGGCTGGCTGCCAGCGGATCAGCGCCTCGACACCAATGATATCGCCGCCATCGACCATATGCTGGGGCTGATAGTAGAGGGTCAGCTCTTGCTGGCTGAGGGCGTTGCGCAATTCGTTGTGAATGAGCAAACGGCGATCCGCCTGCTGCTGCATCGAGGCATCGAAGAAGCGACGGGTCTTGCGGCCAGCGGACTTGGCCTGATACATGGCGGTATCCGCCTGCTTGAGCAGATCATCGACCCCCTGCTCCCGATCCGGAAACAGGGTAATGCCAACGCTGGCGCCGATGTGCAGCACCTGCCCCACATAGGTATAAGGAGCGGCAATCTCGGTGATGAGCCGCTCGGCAATGATATCGGCCTGCATCTCCGCCTGGGGCGGGCTGGCCGAGAGCGATGGCAGCAGCAGCACAAACTCGTCACCACCGAGGCGGGCCAGACAATCCCCCTGTCGCACCAACCGTTTGAGACGGGCGGCGACCTCCTTGAGCAGCCAGTCACCGGTAGCGTGGCCGAGGGAGTCGTTGATGGTCTTGAAGTGATCGAGATCGATAAAGAGCAGGGCGCCAATCAGACCGTCGCGGGTCGCCTCGTTGAAGGTCTGCACCAGAGTCTCGTGGAGCTGACGGCGATTGGGCAATCCGGTCAGCTCGTCGTAATAGGCGAGATCCTGAATGCGTCGCTCGGCCGCCTTGCGCTCGGAGATATCCTCGAAGCAGATGACAAAGTGGCTGATCACCCCCTTCTCGTCCTGCACCGGCGTCACTATCTCCCACTGGGGATAGGAGTGACCATCGACATGGCGACGCTGGGTCTCCCCCTGCCAGCGGCTGAGGGTATTGAGCTCGTAACCGAGCCCACCCAGATTTGGCCAGAGATCCTCTTCCAGATGCAGGCCCAGCACCGACTGGCTGTCAAAGCCGGTGATCTGGCTGAAGGCGTTGTTGACCCGCAGGATCTTGAACCCCGGATCCGTGATGATGATCCCTTCGTGGGTCTCGAATGCAACGGCAGAGAGGCGCATCTGGGCATCTGATTGCAGGCGCTCCAGCTCGGCCACCATCCGTACCGAAAAGGTATTGAGTACCGAGGTGAGGTTGCTGGTATCTGCCGGAGCCGAATAGAGCAGCGCCAGATGGCCCAGAAGTTGGCCTCTGGCATCAAACAGCGGCTGACCATAATAAGTCTGCCCGGCCGCCAGCCAGGGTTGATACTCCTGCGACTGGTCGATCACCTCGAAACAGATGGCCCCTTGCTTGTAGAGCTCCTGACAGGGGGATCCCGCCAGCGGATAATCCTTCTGCGCCAGCCCGTCGGCGGCCAGCACTTTGACCCGGTCGGCACCGCACAACTCACCCACCCAGACCGCATCCACCTTGAGGATATGGGCCAACTGGCTGACCAGGGTATTGAAGAAATCGAGCCCGGTGCGGGCAGAGAGCGCCTGCGCCAACTGGGTGAGCAGGGTGGTTTGCAGCAACGGCAAAGAGAGATTGAGGGAGGAGACCGCACTGTTGGCGGTATCAAGAGGGGCCAGCCAGCCACAGCAGATCTGCTGGGTGGGCACAAACTGGCCGCTCCAGAGCACATGGTTGAGCTGCCCCTGATCATCTTTCAGATGACCGATAAACTGTTCAGGCAGATGTGATTCATGAAGCCGGACGAGAAAGTCGGCAAAGCCTGCCTCATCTTCCGGTAACAGGCGAGCGGCCCAGGGATGATTGCCCTCCCCTTGCCACTGCTGGTAGGCCCCCTGATCAGAGAGACTCCACTGATCATGTTGCCGATCGAAAAACCACATGACTTGCGTGGCCTGCTGCTTCATTTACCACTCCAACACAACAACCAACCACGTTTGATGTCCAATCAGGCATAACAACGCCCCCTGCATCCGCTCATCAGATCAGAGGTTGCGAGGGAAGAGTACAAACATGCGATATCAAGCAGTGGAAACCGGACATGAGGTCGACACGAAGTGCTGCCAAGAAGGGACAGAAACGATCCTATTCCCGTCATACTGCCTGCCAGTTTCATGGAGCTCAAGCTGTTTTTGGCACGAAACCGGAAAAGATCACAATTTATAAGTTGCTGAATAGCCAAGGGAAGGTTATGTGACATTGATCACATTTCAATCTTTGCCAATGAGTAATCTGAAGGTGAAGACACAAGCAAGACGACCCGAAGGGGGCCAATATGAAAATCGAAATTACCAGCAAAATCATCGACATCACCCCGGCTATCCGCGAGCGCATCGAATCCCGTTTTGAAAAGCTCGAACGTCTTCAGGTGCCTCTCATCACACCCCATGTGATTGTTTCCAAAGAGCGTCTGATGTTCACTGTCGAAGCCAGTGCTGGCATCCCCAACGGCAAACTGTTTGCCCAGGCAGAGCATGAGGATCTCTACGCCGCCATCAACGAACTGGGGCAAAAACTGGAGCGCCAACTCAACCGTCATACCGAAAAGCCGATTGCCCGTCGTGCCAATGCCGCCCTCAAAGAGCAGCCGCAACCGGATGAAGCTGACGCTTGATAGCATGCCGCAAGGCTAAAAATTCCAAAGAGCATAAAGGCGGGGTTACCCGCCTTTATGTTGCCTGTGATTTGCCGACAAGCACAGCGTTACGTCAGTGAACAGGCGCCATCAGCTGAGCCAGTGCAACCGGGTATCCACCCCCTCTTGCAAACGATCGAGGATCGGCAGCAATACCAGCGGATCCTCCTGTCGTGGCATATCGGCCAGCTTTCCTTGCAACCGCTCCCGCGCCAGCGGCGACAGGTTGTCGTAGACTGCCTCATCCAGCAAGGATTGCTTGACCGCCAGCGGCGGTGTTTGCAGCGCCAGCCAGAGCCGCACATCCACCATACTTCCCCCCTGCTGCAGCCGCTCATTGATGGCACTGCAGTCACTCCCCGCCCCTTCAGCCACCAGCACCTCTGCCGGTCTCAGGTCAAAGTGCAGACGCCAGTCACGGCTCTGGGAAGTGGCCGCCGGTTTGGCATCAAACCAGGGCTGCTCCTCCACCGCATCGGTCAGCAGGGCCAGATGCAACCGAAAATCAGCGCGATCGCCATGCTGCAGGTCACGGTTGAGGCGCTGCCCCAACTGGCCCTCATCGACGAGCAGGTGATTACGGATTGAACTGGGCAGCATGAGATAACTCTCGAAAATGGCGATTTCACTGGTTATCGGCCACAAATCCAATTCTTTTAATGGAAAAATCCTGCTTGGGGGTTCACAAAACCGGAAGATCTGTTAGTATGCGCCTCGCACTTGTGGAGGGGTTCCCGAGCGGCCAAAGGGATCAGACTGTAAATCTGACGGCTCTGCCTTCGAAGGTTCGAATCCTTCTCCCTCCACCATTTCAAGTGCGACAATTTGAAAGCAATACCCCGTGGAGGGGTTCCCGAGCGGCCAAAGGGATCAGACTGTAAATCTGACGGCTCTGCCTTCGAAGGTTCGAATCCTTCTCCCTCCACCATCATTCAGAAAACCCGGCCTAGCGCCGGGTTTTCGCATTTCTGGTCTGCCCAATCCGTTATTCCTCTACCCTCCAGCCCCTTATCGCTGTTTGCCTGCAGCCGATCGTGCAATAAAAAACGGGAGGCCTGCGCCTCCCGTTTACGTTCATATCAGCCCTGTTACGGGATGATGCGTTACAGAGTAAAGCGATAGAAGATATCGACCGCCTGAGCCACCCCGCTCATCGCCTGCAGATAGAGTCGTGGCAATACCTCGTAGCGCAGCTTGAATTCGGCGATGGGGCTGAAGACCCCGACCCCGTACTGGAACTGCAAGCCCGGCAGCAGATATGCAGACAGCGTCACCTGGGTGTTGTCACCACTGCCCGCGGTATCGAGGGAGACATCGCTCATCCCCAGCGACTCGCCGATGCTCGACACCACGCCATTGGCCTGATTGACCGCACCGGCCACCAGCAGACCGTTGAAACCGCCATCTTCTCCGTTGGTTTGCAGCCCTTTGCCGCGCAGCAGATAGGAGAGCTGCTCTGACTGCGCCATCTGCGGCTCGGAGTAGACAGTTATCTCCGGCTTGCTGGCAGGGCCAGTCACCCGCACCCCGACCGTCACCTGACCCTCGATGGTATCGGGATCCCGGTTGGCCTCGATGTTGAGGAACGGCCGATCCAGCGGACCGGAGAAGAGGATCCGCCCCTCCTTGATGATGAGGTTCTGACCATAGGCCTTGAAGCGGCCATTGGTCAGCACCAGCTGGCCGTTGCCTGCCAGCGGTTTCTCGGGATCCTGACGGATATTGAGACCGCCAGAGACATCGGTCTTCAGCCCCATGGCATCAAGCTTCACATCGTTGCCAAGGCGGATCGCCACCTTCATCGCCAGCGGCAGGCTGGCCTGCTTGGGAGCCGGGGGCAGATCGTCATAGACCACGGTCACATCGTCTGAGACCGCCACCGCCGAATCCGGCAAGCTCTTGACCAGAATACGTGCCCAGGGAATATCCACCTGACCGGTAATGCGGGTCTCCTCCCCCAGCGACACCGCGATATCGGGCGAGACTCTGACCCGGCCCATGCCCGGATATTGCGCCTCCAGATCCTTACCCTGAATGGTGAGGCTGCCGTTGACCGGCATCTTGGCCCAGCTGAGCCAGCCGCCCAACGCCAGCGGCCCCTTGCCCACCAGCATGGAGCCATCGAGCTCGGCACGGTTGCCCTCGATCTTGAGGCGGGTCACCAGCTTGGTCAGGGTCACCATGTCGGAGTGGGTCTGCACTTCACCGTCACGCAGGTTGAGCTGGCCAAACAGCAGGGGCGCCGCCAGCGTGCCGTCGAAGCGGGCATCGGCGGAGATGATCCCTTGCAGGGAGCGCACCTCAGGGATGAGCGGCGCGAAGGTATTGAGCTTGAGATCGTCAAACTTGAGCTGACCACCGAGCAGACCGCGACCGGCAGGCTCCCTGATCAGCAGGTCGGTATCGATATTGCCGATCTGCTTGGAGGCAAAATCGAGGCGAATGGCCGCCTGCTGCCGCTCGAAATCCAAGGCCAGAGCCAGCTGTTGATAGTCGGTTTTGAGACCATCTGCCACAAAAGTGCCCGGCGTGGTGCGCACCACCGCATGCAGGGTCGGCTGATTGCCACGCCAGCTGGCGCGGCCATCGGCCGAGAGCATCGCCTGCCAGCGGAAGTTGTCCGGCAACCAGGGGCGCAGCCGTTTGAGATCAAACTCGCTCAGGGCAAACTCCAGGGTACCCTGCGCAGCGGAGACCTGACTCCCCTTGACGCAGAGGCTGGCCCCCTGGGAGCCGAGGCAGAGATCTCCCATCGCTAGCCGCTGACGCGGCAGATCGAAATCCAGTGCCCAGGGGGAGCTCAAGTCCCAACGGCGCAGCGGGGTTTTCAGCTGCAACTCGGAGAGCGCTCCGCGCCAGTGATCCCCCCGCACGCCGCCACCGAGCTTGAGGTTGGCCGCAACAGGGTCACCCTTCATGGTCAGGGTCAACAGATGCTGACTGATATCGCCGCTGAGGTTCAGGGCCAGCTGGCTGAGCTTGGTTTCGCCCTGTTTCAGCTGCGCCACCAACAACGCGAGCTCACCGGCCGGTTTGGCGCCGATCACCGCATTGCCCTTGAGGCTAATACCCTTCAGGTCGGTGCCGGCATAGTAGAGCCGGTCGGAGGCCAGATCCGCATCGATTTTTGGCGTCTGCTGATTGCCACTGACCTTCACCTGTCCCTTGATATCCCCTTTCAGGCCGGGATAGATACCCCCCAGCTGGGGAGCCTGCAGGTTGGCATCAAGCTTCCATTGGGCAGTGCTGATGCTGCCCTTGGCCTGCAACTGGTTGGGGCCACTTTGCAACGAGATCGCCGGGATCTGCCACTCCATCTTGTCGTTGCCGCTAAGCTCCCCCTTGAGGGCCAGCGGGTACTGGTTGAGCTTGCCATCCACCTTGAGCTTGGGCAGTTTCAGCTCCCAGTGACCCGCTTCGTTCATCACGAAACGGCTCTCCAGCTCACCGGCCAGCGTCCCTTTCAGCTCGGGCAGCAGCTCGGCCGGATTGATCCCCTTGAACAGTGTGGTCCCCTGCCACTCGATCCCCTTGTTCCAGGCGAGCTTGCCATCGAGCTTCAGCTCCCCCTTGAGGGCGTTGAGCTGCAAAGCGATCTTGCTGAGCCGCTCCAGATCCCCCTTGCCGTCCAGCGCAAGCTTGAAGGGGGGGACATCGGTTCCCTTGCCGGAGGTATTGAGGGCAAACTGGTAGCCGGAGAGCTTGCCCTTGGCAGTCAGGCCCCCCTTGTCCAGCCGATAGCTCGGCTCATCTTTGGCAGGCTTGTGCAACGGCCAGCCGAGGCTCTTCCAGTCGAGGGCCAAATCAAAAGGCAGATCCGGGTCGAGGGCGGCCAGCGAGCCCTTGAGATTGGCGGCGACCGGCCCCTTGGCCGACAACACCAGCCCCAGCTTGCCGACCGAACCGTTCAGCGCCAGCGTGGCCTGCTCACCCTGCAGCTCGCCATCCAGCAGCCCCTTGCGGGCCTTGGCATCCAGCGTCACCGCCAGCGGGTAGTCATCACTTAGCTGAATGTGGCCCTTGAGCGCCAGATCGGCTATGGCGTGGCGCAGCGAGAGCTCGCGCACCTCGATGCGATCATCGACGGCGGTGGCCGACAGCAGAAGCTTGTCGAGCCCTTCAATCAGCTCGCCCTGCTTATATTGCACCCGGGTCGCGCTGACCCCTTCCAGCTGGATGGGGAAAGGAAGATGAATGGCGGGCAGGAGAATGGGGGCAGCCTTTGCCGTGTTCGCAGCTGGCGTCCCTTTGCCCTGTTTGACGGTCTTGGCGCTGGCCTTGTCGTTGCGCGCCACCGCAGCACCGGCTTGCTTCTCGTTAGCGGCCGGCTGCTTGGCAGATTTGGCTGCGCTGGCGGGTGCCGCATCATCCAGCGTCACCTTCAGGTTATCGAGCACCGGGCCGCGCACAATCAGCCCCTTGCGATTGAGGGTGGCGCCGATATCGAGGGACCCCAGCGTCACGGCAACACCGGGCACCGCCAGATCGAGATCGGCCACCTTAAGGCTGTCGACCTGAATTTTGAGGGGGAGCGGATGCCAGACAAAAGGCTCCGACGGCTCTTCCGGGGCAGGCTCCGAGTCGGCCACCTTCACCACCGGATGAGTCACTTCAAGCGATTTGATCCAGAGTTTGCCCTGCAGCAACTTGCCGAGATCCCAGTCGAGCACGGCGCGATCCACCGTGACATCCACCAGCTCATCCTGCCAGCCGGCCCCTTCCAGGGTCCAGCCATAGCCAAGCTGACCCGCCACCAGCTCCCCCTTAAGAGAAGGCAGCGCTCCCTTGGCCTGTTGCCACAACCACTTGTTGCCCTGATGGGTAAAGCCCAGCAGGCTGACGCCGATGAGCAGCAGGAACACCAGCCCCATCAGCCAGAGAAAAATACGTTTTAGCCAGATCACAATGCAGACCCCCGCGCAAGATACAGCCGCAGCGGCCAAAGAAAAAAGCGTTTAGACAACATCATAATTCAGGCCCCAATGCGAAATGCAGCCGCAAGGGCTTGTCCTCCTCCGATACCCCGACCGCCAGATCCAGCCTGACCTGACCGATGGGGGTGACCCAGCGCACACCGACGCCGGTACCTATTTTCCAGGGCTCGCTGTAATCGGTGGTGGAGGTGCCGCCATCCACAAACATGGCCCCCAGCCACTTCTCGCTGAAGCGGTAGTTGTATTCCAGACTGGCCACGCTGGTGTAGCGACCACCGGTCAGCTTGCCATCCGGCCCGGTGGGGGAGATGCTCTCATAACCAAAGCCGCGCACCGTCTGATCGCCACCGGTAAAGAAGCGCAAGGACGGCGGCACCAGCGAGAAGCTGTCACCTATGATGGCCCCCTGCTCTGCCCGCATCAGGAATCTGTGGTTATCGCCAAGAGTTCGCAGCCACTTGCTGCGCCCCCATACCCGCATAAAGCTGATGTCGGAACCCCATCTGGGGTCGGAGAACTCCAGCGTCAACTGCTGGCGATCCCCCCAGTCGGGCACCAGAGTGCCGCGCACCCGCAGTCGGGACCAGGAGACCCCGGGGATCAGCAGCAAGCTGTTCCCCTCGTCGGCGCCCTGGGTATAGATCTCGTTCTCCAGCCGGATAAAGACGTCCCGATCCCAGCTCTCCGGCCGTCGCGTCCAGCGGTGCACACCGATGGTAGTGAGATCGGAGCGGGTATCGTTGTTGTCCTTGTACTGGTAGCCGGTCTGGATGGAGTAGTAGTCCCGCAACGGGTTACCCACCGGGATCTGGTAGTCGAAGCTGAGCTCGGCCTCCGGCGCCGACACCTTGGCGGTGGCAAACAGGCGGTGGCCGTAGCGGTTGACCCAGGGCTTCTCCCAGGTGGCACTCATCCGCGGCCCCACGTCGGTGGCGTAACCGATACCGGTCTCGATTTCGTGATCGACCCGGTTATCCAGCGTCACCGCGATGGGTACCCGATAGTTGCTCGCCTCGCTCAATACCGGCTTGATATCGACCTGACGGAACAGCTTGGTGGAGGAGACATCCTGCGACATTTCGGCCAGACGGATGGCGAGATAGGGGTCGCCGCTCTTGATGTTGATAAGCGGGCGGATCAGGTGAAGCGCTTCGGGGGTGGCATCATAGCGGATCTCGCCAAAACGGTAGCGATGGCCCGATTCGAACAGAATAAAGATCTCTGCCGTCCCCTTGTCCGGGAACACCTTGACCTGACTCTTGCTCAGCTTGGCATCAAAGTAACCGCGGGCCAGCCCGAGGCTGCCGAGATCCGCCTTGATGGATTCATATTTGGCGTGATTAAGGGGCTCGCCCTCTTTGAGGGACAACTTGTCCAGCAGGGCGCTGTAGAGCTCGTCGCTGCCCGCATCCCCCTCCAACAGAATATCGAGGCGGGAGACGATGACCGGCTCCCCCTTGTCCACCTCAATCACCACTTTGGACGGGGTTTTCTTGTCGCGGCTCAGGGTGATTTTCGGCTGGTAGTAGCCATATACCTGCAGCGCCTTTTTCACGCTCTCGGTGATTTTGGCGCGGGCCGGACGGTATTGCCGCTCCTGATAGACTGGCAGGGCATTGAGGTAGGCTTCAACGTTATCCTTGTTCTCCCCTTTCAACCCCTTGACCTGATAGGTGAGCTTGGCGGCAAACGCGGGCGAAGCCAGCAGCGACAGCAACAGGCCCACCCCCAGTACCCGCAGGCCGCGGCGAAACGCAGGGCCGGACAGTGAACGCCCTGCCAGCAGGGATGAAATGCATCCTGTCAAAGGTCAATATTCCTGAATCTGTGGTGAAGGAAACCAGCGCCCTTTCGGGCCAACCCCGAATGCGGCGCAGCACGCCATGCCGTGCATGGCCGTGACACAAAAATGCGCGCCAGAAAAATGGCGAACCTTATCCTAACATAGGCATCGGCCAGCGACAGCGCGGCGCCATTGGCAAATTCGCCATATCTTTTAAGAGGTTGACCACAAATCACACATTTTGGTGACAATGACGCCGCCCGCTTTCCCGATGGAAGCGAATTGACCTGCCCTGAATAAGGCTCACCCCACCATCAGGCACCATTTGTCACCTCTCCTCCTCTCTTTGCAACCAGAAACCCACCACGACAGAGTTTGTCGGCATAGCCCCACCCTCACCGTTTAACCAGCCCGGCACACCCTAAAGCCCGCCGTAGCGGGTGATTAAGAATTGCTCGTTCAGCGCAATCGAATTATCCCGCTGCCTTTGCGAACGTCCCTCCCTCACACTTGAACCATCAACTGAAGGAGACACATCATGCATGCACGTAGCGAACAAATGGCTGACTATATTGCCGATCGTCTCGAGTTCATCACCTTCCTCGCCTGTTGCAGCGCCCTGCTGGCCCTGCTGACCGGCATGAGTGGCCAACAGGCACTGGCCTTTACCGCCCTGAACCTGCCGTTTGGCCTCGGCATTCTGCTGGCGATGGCGCTGCTGGCCCCCCTGCCCGTCCACTGGCGGCTGCCGGGCATCACCTTGCTGCTGGCAGGTTGCGCCCTGATGACCCTGCAACTGGGGGGAGAGTGGCTCAATCCGCTGGCCATCTGGAGCCTCTACGCCCTGCTCGGGCTGGAGATCATCTGGCAAGCGCGTCCCCGCGCCGTGCTGGCCACCCGCGCTCGCCAATAATACGGCCGATAAAGGGCGGGCTGTGATGGCTGACGCCGGTGGCAAATTGGGGTACTCTTGCGCCCCGATTTGCTACCACCCTTGGCGTTAACAACCTTCGCCATCACTCCCAGGAGCGCCCCGATGAAAAAAGCCTGTGCCCAGCACATTCTGGTCAAGACCGAAAAACAGTGTCTGGAGATCAAGGAGAAGATTGAGAAGGGAGCCGACTTCGGCCAGATGGCCAAGCGCTTCTCCACCTGCGCTTCTGCAAAACGCAGCGGCGATCTGGGGGAGTTCAACAAGGGGGATATGGTCAAGCCCTTTGACGATGCCGTCTTCAAGGGCGAACTGCTCAAGGTGCTGGGACCGGTGCGCACCAAGTTCGGCTTCCATCTGATCAAAGTGCTCTATCGCAACTAAGTCATCGCAACTGACCATTTTCTCGGTGAAGCTCCCGTCAGGCGGGCTTCACCGACCTCTGCATCTCCCTCGCAAAACTGACCAAAACCACGCCAAACTCTCATCAATTTACTAACGTTATCAGGCAATTAAGTTTATCCTTCTCGGCATTGTCCACATTCGACGATGGATCCCGTGCTATGCCCCGCTCTTGCTTGTGGCCCCTGCTGGCCTGGTTACTCCCGCTCGCTGGCGCCCTCGGCAGCCGCCTTCATCTCTGGCCCTGGTGGATAGGTTTTGCGATCTGTCTCATCGGAGCCCTTGTCTCCCTGATCTTGCTGGTGCGTCTGCCCTGGAGCCGCAACCGCTACGCCAGCGGCCTTGGCGCCTTGCCGCTACTGCTGCCGCTGACATTTGTGGCACAGGCGCTGCGCATGCCGCTGATCAACGATGTGAGCACAGATCCCTACAATCCCCCCCAGCTACGCTGGGCGGCAGAGCTCAGAACGGCGCAGGATCTGCCAATAAATAGCGCACCGCTGAAAGCAGTTGAGGCAAAACCCGGTCCTCTCTTTACCAGGGCCTCTCCTGCCGAGGTAGTGATTGAAGCCAGCGAACTGATGCAGGAGCTGGGCTGGCAGGTACGACCGAGCCAGGATGGTCTGGATGCAGTGGTCACCACCGGCTGGTTCGGCTTTCAGGATGATGTGGCGCTGCGGGTCTTTGCTGGCCCCAAAGAGACCCGCATCGATATGCGATCAGCCTCCCGTCAGGGGCAAAGCGATCTGGGCACCAACCGGGCGCGGATCGAGGATTTCCTGACCCGCCTGAACGAGCGCCTCGGTCAGGCCTACAAACCCAATTTGAAACCGTAAGTGTGAAACAACAAGAAGGTAACTGATGCGCGTTGAGGTCAAACCCGACCGGGAATATGCCTGGTTTATCCGCCCCTTTTTCTGGCTGCAAAAGCGCAACTATGGTCAGGTGCTTATTCCGGGCAAATGCTGGGGCCGCTCGCCGCGCCTCTTTGCCGCCGTCGCCACCCTCTACGGCGTCATCAACCGCAAGCGCTCCCCCATCGACCCCGTGCTGCGCTCGCTGGTGACGGTGCGGGTCTCCCAGCTCAACTGGTGTCGTTTTTGCGTCGACATCAACGCCATGACCCTGGTAAAGAGAGCCGGTTCAAGCGAGAAGGTGGAGGCGCTAGCCAACTGGCGCGAAAGCCCCTTGTTTGACGAGCGGGAAAAAGCGGTGCTCGACTACACCGAAGCGATGACTGGCCTCGATGGGGTGAGCGATGAGCAGGCGGCCCGCCTCAAACCCTGGTTCGATGACGATGCCATGGTGGAGCTGACCGGTCTTATCGCCTTTCAGAACATGTCGGCCAAGTTCAACGCCGCCCTCGATATCGCGCCGCAGGGCTTCTGCCAGCTGCCGGTGCAACCGGAACGCCCCGCCCAGCCAGACAGCAAGGACGCCTGATGAACCGGACCCGCCTGCTGCTTGCACTGGTGATGGGGAGCCTTATCGGCACCTTTTTTGCCCTCGATCTTGGCCGTTACCTCACTCTGGACGCCTTGCAGGCCCAGCAGGCGGCAGTGGCGCAATGGGTCGACAGCCACTTTGTCTCGGCCAGCCTGCTGTTCGTGCTTATCTATGTGCTGAGCACCGCCCTCTCCCTGCCCGGCGCCAGCTTGCTCACCCTGGGTGGCAGCGCTGTGTTCGGCGTCGCCTGGGGGCTGCTGCTGGTCTCCTTTGCCAGCACCCTAGGCGCAACCCTGGCCTTTCTCAGCGCCCGCTTTCTGCTGCGCGACTGGGTGATGACCCGCTTTGGCGGCAAGCTGGCCACCTTTCAGTCCGGCATGGCGAAGGAGGGGACCTTCTATCTGCTGAGCCTGCGCCTCATCCCCATCTTTCCCTTCTTTCTGGTCAATCTGCTGATGGGGCTCACCCCCATCAGAGTCAGCACCTACTACTGGGTCAGCCAGCTTGGCATGCTGCCCGGCACCTTCGTCTACGTGCTGGCGGGGAGCGAGCTTGGCCAGTTAACCAGCACCGGCAATATCCTCTCCCCCGGCCTGATGATCGCGTTGACCCTGCTGGGGCTGATGCCCTGGCTGGTCAAGAAATTGACCGCCAAGCTCGCGCTGCACCGCTTGCTCTCTCCCTACCGCAAACCCGCTCGCTACGACTACAACCTGCTGGTGATAGGTGCCGGTGCCGGTGGGCTGGTTACCAGCTATATCGCGGCAGCGGTGAAGGCCAAGGTGGCGCTCATCGAGAAGCACAAGATGGGGGGCGATTGCCTCAACAGCGGCTGTGTCCCCTCCAAGGCATTGATCCGCAGCGCCCGCTTTGCCGCAGAGCAGCGCAAGGCCGACGAGCTGGGCTTTAGCCAAAGCCACTCCCGCGCCGATTTTGCCACCGTGATGGAGCGGGTGGCTGAAGTTATCAAGGAGGTCGAGCCACACGACTCCATCGAACGCTATCAGGGGCTCGGGGTGGAGTGCATCGAGGGAGAGGCACGACTGGTCTCCCCCTGGGAAGTGGAGGTTAACGGCCAGCGCCTTGCCAGCCGCCATATCGTTATCGCCACCGGCGCCCGACCGCTGGTGCCCAACCTGCCGGGGCTGGATCAGGTGCCTTACCTCACCTCGGATAGCCTCTGGCAACTGCGCACCCCGCCGCGCCGCCTGCTGGTGCTGGGCGGCGGCCCCATCGGCTGCGAGCTGGCCCAGAGCTTCGCGCTGCTCGGCATTCCCGTGACCTTGGTGGAACTCTCGGAGCAACTGCTGCCCCGCGAAGAGAGAGAGGTAGCCGACGCCCTGGCAGGGCAGATGAGCCGCGATGGTGTGCAGCTACTCACCGGCTGGCGCGCCGAGCGAGCCGACTATCTGCCCGCAGCCGAGGGGGTTCTCCCCATCAGGCTGCAACTGCGCCGTGGCGATGAGACACAGGTGGTGGAAGGGGATCAACTGCTGCTGGCACTGGGTCGGGTCGCCAATGTGAGCGGCTTCGGGCTCGAAGCGTTGGGGGTCGAGCTGGCCCCCCGCGGCACCATCGCAGTCGATGGCTTTCTTGCCACCAACTTCCCCAGCATACTGGCAGTGGGAGACGTAGCGGGTCCTTACCAGTTCACCCACTTTGCCGCCCATCAGGCCTGGTATGCGGCAGTAAATGCCCTGTTTGGCCAGTTCAAGCGCTTTCGGGCGGACTATCGGGTCATTCCGGCGGCCACCTACACCACGCCGGAGATTGCCCGGGTCGGCCTAAATCGCAAGGAGGCCGAAGCGCAGAGGATCCCCTTCGAGGCGACCCGCTTCGAGCTGGCTGAGCTGGACAGAGCCATTGCCGATGGCGAGCGCCACGGTTTTGTCGAGGTGCTCACCGTGCCGGGCAAGGATACTATCCTTGGCGCCACCATAGTGGGCACTCACGCCGGTGAACGGATCGCCGAATTTGTGCTCGCTATGCGTCACCGCCTCGGTCTTGGCAAGATCCTCGGCACCATTCACGCCTATCCCACCCTGATGGAGGGGAACAAATATGTGGCGGGTGAATGGAAACGGGCCCACCAGCCCACCCGGGTGCTGGCGTTGCTGGCCCGTTATCACCGCTGGCGCCGTGGCGCCTGACAATCAGGGAAACGTTTATGCTCAAGCCATTCTCACAACTCAAACAGCGGCTAAATGCGCTGCTGTGCACCCTGCCACTGCTCGCCAGCGGCCCGCTGTTAGCCACTCCTGATGACAACTGGCAACGAACCCTTGAGGAGGCGAAGGGACAGACCGTCTACTTCAACGCCTGGGGCGGCAGCCCGGAGATCAACGCCTATCTGGTGTGGGCTGGGCAGGAGCTGGCGCGCGACTATCAGGTCAAGCTGGTGCAGGTGAAGGTGGATGATATCGCCCAGAGCGTCAGCCAGCTGCTGGCCAACAAGCTGGCGGGCAAGCAAGCTGGCGGCCCCATCGACCTGCTCTGGGTCAACGGCGAGAATTTCAAGGCGCTCAAGGAGCAGGGGCTGCTCGGCGCCCCCTTTACCGCCGAGCTGCCCAACATGGCGCTGGTAGACAGCAGCCTGCCGGTGAGTGAGGACTTCACCCTGCCGGTGGAAGGGCTGGAAGCCCCCTGGGGCATCGGCCAGCTCAATCTGATGGTCGACACCGAAGAGGTCGCCAGAGCGCCCACCTCGGCTGCAGCTCTGCTGGCGTGGGCCAAGGCCCATCCCGGTCGCTTCACCTATCCCAAGCCGCCCCAGTTCCATGGCTCCAGTTTTCTCAAGCAGATCCTGCTGGAATTGACGCCAAACCCAGCCCCCCTCTATCGGGAGGCGACCGAGAGCGACTTTGCCAAGCTCACCGCCCCGCTCTGGGCCTGGCTCGATGAGCTGCATCCGGCACTCTGGCGCAAGGGCAAACTGTTCCCCACCAGCGCCGCCGAAACCCGCCAGCTACTCGATGATGGCGAACTGGCCATGGCCATCAGCTTCAATCCGCAGGAGGCGCAGAGCGCCGCCCAGATTGGCGCCCTGCCCCCCAGCGTGGAAGCCGTCGCCATGGAGAAAGGGGCACTCACCAACAGCCATTTTCTCGCCATCCCCTTCAACGCCAGTGCCCGTGCGGGTGCCAAAGTGGTGGCAAACTTCCTGCTGAGCCCGGCGGCGCAGGCGCGCAAGGCCAATCCGGCCTTCTGGGGTGATCCCAGCGTGCTGCGGGCCGATGCGCTGCCTGATTCAGCCAAGGGGCAACCGGCACTGCGCTTCAAAGCGGTAGCCGAGCCTCACCCCAGCTGGCAGCTCAAGCTGGAAGCGGCCTGGGCCGAGCGTTACGGTCACTGATGAGTGCTGCTGGTCACCCGCATTCCTGCTCCCGACCGTGGCGCCGGTTGACACGCCACCCCAGTATGAGTACGGGGATGGCGGTCATTTATCTGGCGATCTTCGTCATCCCTCTGCTGGCGGGACTGTGGCAACTGCTGGCGGAGGGGATGGCCGCCTCTCATCTCGCCTTGCTGCTCGCCCAACCCGGTCTTTGGCACTCCGCTGCGCTGAGTCTGTGGATTGGCGCCGCCTCGACCCTCGGTACTCTGCTGTTGACCACCCTGCTGCTGGCCCACAGCAACAGCCGGGCTTTCGGGCTGCTCCACCGTCTGCTCTCGCCCATGCTGGCCATGCCCCATGTCGCCTTTGCCATCGGTTTTGCCTTTCTGCTCGCCCCCTCCGGCTGGCTGCTGCGGCTCGTCTCGCCAGCGCTGACCGGGTTTGAACTGCCTCCCGACTGGCAAACCATTCGCGACCCTCTAGGGCTTGGGCTGATTGCACTGCTCGTTTTCAAGGAGACCCCCTTTTTGCTGCTGATGGCGATGGCTGCACAGCAACCCATCCTGCTGGCACGCCAGCAGTGGCTGGGGGCGAGCCTCGGTTTCAGCGCCCCCCAGGTCTGGTGGCGCCTGCTGCTGCCAGCGCTCTGGCCTGCCCTGCGCCTGCCCATCTATGCGGTGGCGGCCTACGGAGTGGCGGTGGTGGATCTCGCCCAACTGCTCGGGCCCGATGCCCCCGCCCCACTGGCGGTGCGGTTGTGGCTCTGGTATCAGGACCCGGACCTGCTCTGGCGCGGCGCCACCGCCAGCGGCGCCCTGCTGCTGCTCGCCATCACGGCACTGCTCATCGCCCTGCTCAAATTACTGGAGTGGCTTCATCAAGAGGTGGGCAAAGGCTGCTGGCTCGATGGCAAACGGGCGGCGCCCCACTCCTTTGCCAACCGGCTCGCAGCGGGCTCTGCATTCACTCTGATCACCCTCAATCTGGCGGTGCTGGCGGCGCTGCTGCTCTGGTCGCTGGCGCGCCGCTGGCCCTTTCCCGCCCTTTTGCCCAGCCAGTGGAGCAGTCATTACTGGCTGGATCTGCTGCCAAACCTGCTGCCGCTTCTGGCAACCAGCGCGCTGCTGGCGCTGACGAGCGGCTTGCTGGCACTGGTGATCGCGGTGTGTAGTCTGGAGGCACAAGCCGGCCGCAGCCCCTGGCCGCTCTGGCTTATCTGCTTGCCGTTGTTGCTGCCGCAGGCGAGCCTGCTGTTTGGCATCCGGCTCGGGCTGGACTGGCTTGCACATGACTCGATAAGCAGAGGTATTGGCTGGGGCTGGGTGCTCTGGAGCCAGCTGCTGTTTGTCTTTCCCTATGTCTATTTGTGCCTGCACGGCCCCTATCGCCAGTTCGATCCGCGGATCACCCAGAGCGCCCTGCTGCTGGGGGCTACGCCATGGCGAGCCTGGTGGCAGGTCAAAGCGCCGCTACTGGCGCGCCCGCTGCTGTTTGCCTTCAGCGTCGGGGCGGCGGTGAGTTTGGCCCAATATCTGCCGACCCTGCTCTTTGGCGCAGGCAGAGTGGTCACCATCACCACCGAAGCGGTGGCCATCGGCAGCGGCCTCAATCGGCGGCTGGCGGGTCTATACGGCCTGCTGCAACTGCTGTTGCCACTCGTTATCTACCTGCTGGCGCTCTGGCTGCCGGCGCGGATCAATCCGGCGCTCAAGGGGGGCGGCTCACGATGAACTCTCATGATGGAAACAGCCATATGCTGAGCACCACGCCTCTTCGACTTTACCTTGCTGAAAATCCGCTGCTTTCACTCCCTGCCCTGCAAGTGGCCCCCGGCGAGGTGTTGACCCTGATGGGGCCCAGCGGCTGCGGTAAAAGCTCCCTGCTGGCAGGGCTCGCCGGGGTACTGCCCGGCGCGCTGGCAGGAAATGGCCCGATCCGGCTGGAGGGAGAGATAAGGCTCGGCGAGCGGCCACTCAACACTTTGCCTGCGCAAGCACGGCGCATCGGCATGCTGTTTCAGGATGACCTGCTGTTCGACCATCTGACGGTGGCGGAGAACCTGATGTTCGGCATGCCTGCGATCATCAAGGGAAAACGTGCGCGGCGGGAAAAGGCACTGGCCGCATTGGCGCAGGTCGCACTGGCAGATCAGGCTGACAAGCTGCCACAGCTGCTGTCAGGGGGGCAGCGGGCGCGGGTCAGCCTGCTGCGGGCACTGTTGGCGGAACCCGACGCCCTGCTGCTGGACGAGCCCTTCTCCCGCCTCGACAAGCCGCTGCGGGCCGCCTTTCGCGAACTGGTGTTCGCGCAGATCAAAGCGCTGGCCATCCCCGCCATCCTGGTGACCCACGATGCGGAAGACGCGCCGGGCACCATACTCAACCTCACCGAATGCCACTGTTAACCGAGGAGTGTTCACCTTGTTTGATCGCCATCTGATCCCCGTGATCCGCAGCCCCCTCACCCAGCTTGCCAAACCGCTCTGCCGTGCAGGGATCAGTGCCAATCAGGTGAGCCTCACCGGCTTTGCCATCGGCATGCTGGCGCTGCCGCTGCTGGCCTTTGGCAGCTATCAGTGGGCACTCGCGACCATCCTGCTCAACCGGCTGCTGGACGGGCTCGATGGCGCCGTGGCGCGGGAAACCGGCATCACCGACTGCGGTGGCTTTCTCGACATCACGCTCGACTTTATTTTCTACGCCGCCGTGGTGCTGGGCTTTGCCCTCGCCGCCCCTGCCAATGCGCTGCCCGCCGCCACCCTGCTGTTTGCCTTTATGGGCACCGGCTCGAGCTTTCTGGCATTTGCCATCATGGCGGGCAAGCGGGGGATCGACAATCCGGTCTACCACCACAAATCCCTCTACTATTTGGGCGGCCTCACCGAGGGGAGCGAGACCATTGCCCTCTTTGTGCTGATGTGCCTGTGGCCCGCCGCCTTCGCCCCGCTCGCCTACGGCTTTGCCCTGCTCTGCGCCATCACCACCCTGACCCGGCTCTGGAGCGGTTACCACACCCTGCGTCCCCCCCAGCCCTAAACAGCACAGTCCTCACAGAAGGGCTAATCCATCACGCGATGAATTGGCGCTGGGTGCGGCGCACGGAACACTTGCGCCCGGATGACAATGTTTTACCATGGCGGCACTTTTATCAGTCTCTTTGAGAACCCTATGCGTCGCCTTGCCTCTCTTCTCACTCTGTCATTATTCCCCCTGCTCGGTGGCTGCAGCAGCGCCCCCGCGCCAAAGCCCGTGGTCGTCCCCCAACCCAAGAGCGCCTTTATCAATCAGGCGCCATCGAGCAAACCCGTTTATACACAAGGGGTTAGCAAGGGGGACTTCGCCAATCGCCCCAACGTGGACAGATTCGTCCAGAAAATGGTCGAGAAGCACGGTTTTGACAACGCCCAGCTGCATCAGGTGCTGGCACAGGCAGAGCGTTACGACTGGATCATCCGCCTGATGGATGCCCAAGCGCCGACCACCGCCAAGCCCACCGGCCCGACCGGTGCCTGGAACCGCTATCGCGCCAAGTTCATCACCCCGGACAACGTACAGAACGGCGTCAACTTCTGGCGTGAATACGCAAGCGAGCTGAACCGGGCGGAGCAGATCTACGGGGTGCCGCCTGAGATCATCGTCGGCATTATCGGGGTCGAGACCCGCTGGGGCCGGGTGATGGGCAAGACCCGCATTCTGGATGCGCTGGCCACCCTGGCGTTTGATTATCCGCGTCGCGCCGAGTTCTTCACCAGCGAGCTGGAAGCCTTCCTGGTGATGACCCGCGACGAGGGGATGGACCCCACCGAACCCAAGGGCTCCTATGCAGGCGCCATGGGCTACGGCCAGTTTATGCCCTCCAGCTTCCAGCGCTATGCGGTGGACTTTGATGGCAACGGCCACACCAACCTGTGGGATCCGGTAGATGCCATCGGCAGCGTCGCCAACTACTTCAAGGCCCACGGCTGGGAGAAAGGCCAACCGGTGGCGGTGCGCGGTCAGGGCCAACTGCCCGGCTATGAACATGGCTTCCAGACCCGCTACCCAGTTGCCACCCTGCGCCGCGCAGGGCTCACCCCCACCAGCAGCCTGGGCAACCACAGCGAGTCGAGCCTGCTGCGCCTCGATGTCGGCACCGGCTACCAATACTGGTACGGCCTGCCCAACTTCTACACCATCACCCGCTACAACCACAGCACCCACTACGCCATGGCGGTGTGGCAGCTGGGGCTGGCGGTGAAAAAGGCCAAAGGCGGTTACTGAGTCAGGTACTGATTTGCCAACAAAAACGGGCCTGCTGGCCCGTTTTTGTTATTCGTTTTCCAGCAACCAGCGTTTGAGCAGTGCCGCTAACTGAGCCTGCTCCGCCTCGGTCAGTGGCGCCAACAGGCGACGCTCGTTGGCCACGTGCAGCTCAACCGCTCGGTCGATAAGCGCTTTGCCCGATTCGGTGAGGCAGACCAGCAGGCTGCGCCGATCGCTGGGCGCCGCTTGCCGCTCTATCAGTCCCCGCTCGGCCAGCTTGTCGAGCCGGGCCGTCATGGCACCCGAACTCAACATGGCCGATTGGTAGAGCACTGTCGGCGTCAGTGGCTCACCCGACCGACGCAGGGTCGCCAAAATGTCGAAGTCCGTGCCAAGCAGGCCGCACTCCTTGAGCTCTTCACTCACCTCACGACCGGCAATTGCCGCCATCCGGGCTACCCGACCCAGCACCCCCATAGGAGAACAGTCGAGATCCGGTCGCTGCCGGGCCCACTGAGCCAGCAGCAGGTCTACATGATCTGATTCCATCGCCAACCACTTATCTTTATATCGAGATACTTGATGATAAATCAATTTGGCGCTAACTTATCTTCACTTAAAGATACTTTGTGAAGAGATAAATAATGCCAATGCTGATCGCCTTGCTGGCTCCACTGCTGTGGGGCAGCACCTATGCTGTCGTCAGCCTCTACCTGACTGACTACTCACCCTACTGGGTTGCCGTATGGCGGGCACTGCCTGCCGGGCTGCTCTTGTTACTGTTGCATCCGCGCATGCCGCCTCTGCCCTGGGGCAAGCAGTTCCTGTTGGCGTTTTGCAACATTGCCGCCTTCTTCGCTTTGCTGTTTGTGGCGGCCTTCCGGCTGCCGGGGGCAGTAGCAGGTACACTTGGTGCCACCCTGCCGCTGGTGCTGATGCTACTGGCCTGGTTGCAAGATGGCACACGACCAAGCCTGAAATGGCTACTGCTGGGATTGATGGGGCTGGCTGGGGTATTACTGTTGCTCAACCCCTCTGCCAATCTGGATCCTGTCGGAGTTGCATGCGCCATGCTGGCCACAGTGCTGATCGGCCAATCCAGCCGCTGGATGCGCCACTGGCCGGTAAACGATCTGCTGGCGCTGACCGCCTGGCAATTGCTGCTTGGGGGCTTGATGCTGATCCCGCTCGCCTGGTGGCTAGCTGGCCCAATGCCGTTACCGGATCCGGCCAGTGTGCCGGGATTGCTCTGGTTGATCCTGCTCAACACCGCGCTGGGCTACTGGGCCTGGTTGTGGGGATTAAAGCACCACGGCCCGGAGGTGATGGGCATGCTGGCCCTCACCAATCCCATGATGGCTGTGTCGCTTGGGGTATTGATGGTGGGTGAAACCCTGGATGTCAGCCAGTGGCTCGGCATCGGGGTGATCCTGCTCTCCCTGTTCCTGATGAAGCTGCCAGCACGCCCCTTCTTCAAACGTTGGCAAGCCCGCCGAGCGAGTACAGGGATCTGTAACGAGGTGTAAACACCAGACCACCTCAACCCATGCATAAACAAGAGGAGCCATTACGGCTCCTCTTTTTAGTCAGCGGTCAGCGACTGGAAGGTGGCTTATACGCCTGCCTTGGCCAGCGCAGCAGAGACGATCTGCTGGGCCTCTTGCTGGATGAGGTCGAGGTGCGCGTCGCCCTTGAAACTCTCCATGTAGATCTTGTAGATAGACTCAGTGCCGGAGGGGCGCGCCGCGAACCAGCCGTTCTCGGTCACCACCTTGAGGCCGCCGATGGCGGCATCGTTGCCCGGCGCCTTTGTCAGCTTGGCGATGATGGGCTCACCCGCCAGAGTGGAGGCTTCTACCAGTGCCGGATCCAGCTTGGAGAGCACCGCTTTCTGGGCACTGTTGGCCGGGGCGTCGATACGGCGATAGCTGGAGCGGCCAAACTTGGCTTCCAGTGCGTCGTAGTGAGCCTGCGGATCCTTGCCGGTCACCGCCAGAATTTCTGCCGCCAGCAGCGCCAGAATGAAGCCATCCTTGTCGGTGGTCCAGACGGTGCCATCTTTGCGCAGGAAAGAGGCGCCCGCGCTCTCCTCGCCACCAAAGCCGAACTCGCCGCTGTAGAGGCCATCCACGAACCACTTGAAGCCGACCGGCACCTCTTTGAGGGTACGGCCAATCTCGCCAGCAACCCGGTCGATCATGGAGGAAGAGACCAGCGTCTTGCCAACGGCCGCATCGGCAGACCAGCCGGTGCGATGGGTAAACAGATACTGGATTGCCACCGCCAGATAGTGGTTCGGGTTCATCAGGCCGGACTTGGTGACGATGCCGTGACGGTCGTAGTCAGGGTCGTTGCCAAGGGCGATGTCGAACTTGTCCTTGAGCGCGATCAGGCTCGCCATGGCGAACGGGCTGGAGCAGTCCATCCGGATCTTGCCGTCTTTATCCAGGGTCATGAAGGAGAAGGTCGGGTCGACCTTGTAGTTCACCACCTCGATGTTCAGACCATAGGTCTTGGCGATGACGTCCCAGTAGGCGACACCGGAGCCGCCCAGCGGATCGACACCGATCTTGATGCCCGCGTTCTTGATGGCATCCATGTCCAGCACGTTCTTCAGATCATCCACATAGGGGGTGACATAGTCGTGCAGGGCCACGAACGGGCTCTTGAGCGCCTCGGCGAACGGCATCCGTTTCACGCCAGCCAGACCCGCTTCCAGAATGGCGTTGGCACGGTCCTCGACCCACTTGGTGATCTCCCCTTCGGCGGGACCGCCGTGGGGCGGGTTGTACTTGAAGCCACCATCTTCCGGCGGGTTATGGGACGGAGTGATCACCACGCCGTCAGCACGGGCAGCCGGTTTGCCTGCATTGTGGCGCAGGATGGCGTGAGAGATGACCGGGGTCGGGGTAAAACCGAGGCCAGCCTGAATGCGGGTTTCGACGCCATTGGCCGCCAGCACTTCGACGGCGCTGGCAAAGGCGGATTCGGACAGAGCGTGAGTATCCATACCGACAAACAGCGGGCCCGTGATGCCGGCCTGCTGGCGATACTCCACCAGGGCCTGGGTCACCGCCAGAATATGGGATTCGGTAAAGGCGCTGTGCAAGGCACTGCCACGGTGGCCGGAGGTACCAAAGGCCACCCGCTGCTCGGGGCGGCTCATGTCCGGCTTGTTGAGGTAGTAGGCGCTGACCAGACGGGGGATGTTGGTCAGGTCGCTTAAACGGGCCGGTTGACCGGCGTGGGAATGCTGAGCCATGGCATTTTCCTTGCGTAATGGCGGCCTTGGCGGGCAAGGCCTGAGTCTTGAAGAATCGTTAAATTGCGCCACACACCTGCGCGATCACCTCTTCGCCATAGCCCATGCTGGCCATCAGCTGGGCCACCATGTTCTGCTTGCGGCTGGTGTTGGTGTTGGTGATCACCCAGAACGGGGTCTCCGGTACCGGCTTGGGCTTGGTGGTGCTGCCACTGGCACGCAGAGCCTCGGGATCCTGCGAGAAATAGACGCGCTTGCGCCCCTTGATTTCGGTGGCCTGGGTAAAGCCTTCCGGGTTATCCCGGTAGAGGGTTCTCAGCACCAGCATAAAGCGGTTGATGGACTTCTCTTCTTTTTGCAGCTCACCGGAATCGAGCAGGGCTTGCAGCCCTTGTTGGGTGGCTACCGTACAGGGCTGCGCGACGGCAACGGGCTCGGCAACCGGCACACCTTGGTTAGCAGGTTGTTCCAGCAGACGGCGCAGGATATCGGAGGCACTCTCACCAATGTGCCGGGTCTGGCTGGCGATATAGAAGTAGAGATCGTCATCAAGCTCGATGGTTTTCATAGGGATGCGCTGGACTCGTCGAAATTCGGATGCGGCGATTATACATAGGCAAACCCGACAGCCCAAGCAAGGGGCTGGCAGATGTACATGAATCTCATCGAGAATACGGCATAATAGCGGGCCAAGTGTGTGATCAGCCGCACTGATAGCCGATCCGGATAGGATTTTTTAGAAAAAAAACCACATAAAATCCCAATCCATTGGACGAAATCCTTTTCTTTCCAGTGCGTTAAATAAAACAGCGATACGCACCCACGACCGACAAGGTGTCATTTTGCAACAAAACAGCATATTGAACTTCAAGGAGCAGGGTCAGGGCCCGGCAGTCATTCTGATCCACGGCCTGTTTGGCAGCCTCGACAACCTCGGCCTGCTGGCCCGAGCCCTATGCGAACAGTACCGGGTCATCAGCGTCGATCTGCGCAACCACGGAGCCTCCTTTCATAGCAGCGAGATGAGCTATCCGGCGCAAGCGGCCGACATCCTGACCCTGATGGATCGGCTGGAGATTGTCGAAGCGACCCTGATTGGCCACTCGATGGGTGGCAAGGTGGCGATGCAGGTCGCCAAGCTGGCGCCAGAGCGGGTGACCAAGCTGGTGGTGGCCGACATGGCACCGGTCGCCTATCCCCACTCCCGCCACCAGAATGTCTTTGCCGGACTCAACGCCACGCTGCGCACGCCGCCGCAAAGCCGCAGTGAAGCGGAAGCCATGCTGGCGCAGCATATCGAGCTCGCCGGGGTGCGCCAGTTCCTGCTCAAATCCTTCGCCAGAGGCGAGCATGGCTGGGGGTGGCGCTTCAATGTGCCCGCCCTTGAGCAAAACTACGCCAACATCATGGGCTGGCCAGAGGATGACCGCCGCTTCGAGGGGCCGGCGCTCTTTATCAAGGGGGGGAATTCTGACTATATGCAGCCCCAATACAGCGAGACAGCCCTGGCCCAATTCCCGGCGGCAAAGGTGCGTGTCATCGCAGGTACCGGCCACTGGCTGCATGCGGAAAAACCGGCTCTGTTCAACAAATTGGTTGTGGATTTCCTGTCGACAGGCGGTTAACAGTTTCAAATCCTTTGTGATATAGTGCGCCGGTCATAAGGAGTGTGCGCAATCCATGCTAAGTGAACATATCGACCTGATCGAAAGTTTGGGCCTCAAGTTATTCTTTGTGGCCATTTTCATATTGATTGGCCTGGCCATTCAGGACGTGCTCAAGCGCGGCAACGTGCCCCGTTTCGGTCGTTTTATCGTCTGGTTGGTACTGTTTCTGGGTTGTGCGGGTTTTGTCGCCAAGGGGCTGATCGAACTGGGCTGGGAAGGCTCAGGACTCGGCTAACTTACTTTCATCTGTGATGTATGGCCAAACAGCAAACTGATCGAACAACACTGGATCTGTTCGCAAATGAGAAGCGCCCCGGCAGGCCAAAGACCAATCCACTCCCCCGCGAGACCCAGCTCAAGATCAACAAGCGTAACCAGCTTAAGCGCGATCGGGAAAATGGGCTGAAGCGGGTAGAGTTAAAGGTGGAGGCCGAGTTGCTGGAGCGCCTGAACCAACTTGCGTTGCAACAGAACATCAGCCGAGCCGAGCTGATCCAATCTATCCTGAAACAACAGATTGAGTCCGCCTTTGCGGTGGACATTGCAGTCTGAGCGTTGAGCATTAACACCAAATACGGGTAACTAAACACTATGGCAAGTGTAGGTCTGTTTTTTGGCAGCGATACCGGTAACACCGAAGCTGTCGCCAAGATGATCCAGAAAGAGCTGGGCAAAAACCTGATTGAAGTCCGTGACATCGCCAAGAGCAGCAAGGCCGACATCGAGAGCTTTGATCTGCTGATGTTCGGCATCCCGACTTGGTACTATGGCGAAGCCCAAGCCGACTGGGACGACTTCTTCCCCGATCTGGGCGAAATCGACTTCACCAACAAGCTGGTCGCCATCTTCGGTTGCGGTGATCAGGAAGACTATTCCGAGTACTTCCTCGACGCCATGGGCACCCTGCGCGACATCGTCGAAGCCAAAGGCGCCATCATCATCGGTCACTGGCCGACTGCCGGCTACGAGTTCGAAGCCTCCAAGGCACTGGTCGATGACAAGCACTTTGTCGGTCTGGGTATCGATGAAGATCGCCAGCCGGAGCTGACCGCCGAGCGCGTCAAGGGCTGGTGCAAGCAACTGCACGAAGAGATGTGCCTGGGCGAGCTGGAGTAATCCGCTTCCCCTCATACCTCTGACAACAAGGGCCCCGACGGGGCCCTTGTTGTATCTGCAAGTGGCGATGCCTGCCTTTATTCACCCCTGTTATTCCCCTCTGTGCTCCGGTTTGGCCCGCACATAGAGGGTGCGCTTGACCTGCGCCACCAGCTCGCCGCTCTTGTCCTGCACCGTGACCTCGAATTCGGGGAAGTGCTTGTTGCCACCTTCGGTCGCCGCCACGATTTCGGCCAGCTTGCCCTCGGTCAGGTTAAACTCGGCCACCAGCTTGCCCTTGCCCGGCTTGATGTAGTTGATGCTGCCCGCCTTGTCCCAGACGTAGTAGCGATTCTTGAAGTAGCCCATCAGCATCAGCGGATAGATGGGGTCAGTCATGGCAAACATGCTGCCGCCAAACTGGGTGCGGTTGGCATTCTTATTCCACCAGCGGGATTTGAGGGTCACCCGGCAGTAGCGAAAGTCATCGCTCAGGGTCTCTATCTTGATACCGGCGCCCCAGAAAGGGGGCCAGGCGTTGAGTGCGCGGCGCACCCAGGCCGCATTGTCAAAAAGCCAATCCATGGATCTCATCCGACCAGAATATGAAAGTTACATCTTATCAACATCTGCCATGCCAGCAAGTCGGACGACACGATTGATTATTTCAATCCAACCGGCCATTTATAGCTAAACCCCTTGAATTGCTGGGTTTATTTTTAGGGAGGCTACGACCTATAATGACAGGCCAAGCGAGTTCAAGGTTGCCATTCCTGCGGCAGTCCATCAGAATAACCCCACCTTCGAGAATGCGAATAAGTAGAATATGGCAGACAACAACCAAGCGTTAAAAAAGGCCGGGCTCAAGATCACCTTGCCCCGGGTCAAAATCCTGGAAATCCTGCAACAGCCGGACTGCCAGCACACCAGCGCCGAAGATCTCTATAAACGACTGATCGACCTGGGTGAAGAGATTGGTCTCGCTACCGTCTATCGCGTTCTCAACCAGTTTGATGATGCCGGTATCGTTACCCGTCACCACTTCGAAGGTGGCAAGTCGGTATTCGAGCTGGCCACTCAGGAGCACCACGACCACCTGGTTTGCCTCGACTGCGGCAAGGTGATCGAGTTCTCCGACGAAGTGATCGAACAGCGTCAGCGCGAGATCGCCAAGAAATTCAATATCCGTCTCACCAATCACAGCCTCTACCTCTACGGTCACTGTGCTACCGGTGAGTGCAAGCACGACGAATAATCGCCCGCGACTTGCAGATAACGGACAATAAAAAAGCCAGCTGATGCTGGCTTTTTTATTGTCCGGCGAAGGCCGTGGCATCGCACAGGGCAGGGTCTCCCCTGCCCTACTGAGTTAGCCTTCGACTTTTCCCCAGGAGTCGCGCAGGGCAACGGTGCGGTTAAACACCAGATGCTCCGGGCTGGAGAGCTTGTTGTCGGCGCAGAAGTAACCTTCACGCTCGAACTGGTAAGCCTGCTCCGGCTTGGCGTTCTTGAGCGACGCCTCAACACGGGCTCCCTCGATGATCACCAGGGATTCCGGATTCAGGGCGGCTTCGAAGTCATCCTCGGCGCCCGGGTTCGGCACCTTGAACAGACGGTCGTAGAGACGCACTTCCGCTGGCAGGGAGTGAGTGGCGCTGACCCAGTGGATCACCCCTTTCACTTTGCGGCCATCGGCCGGATCCTTGCCCAGAGTCTCGGGATCGTAGGAGCAGTAGATGCAGGTGACTTTGCCATCGGCATCTTTCTCGATGCGCTCGGCCTTGATCACATAGGCATTGCGCAGACGCACTTCCTTGCCCAGCACCAGACGCTTGAACTGCTTGTTCGCCTCTTCTTTGAAGTCCGCTTCGTCGATGAAGATTTCGCGGGTAAAGTTCAGCTCGCGGGTACCCATCTCGGCATTGCTCGGGTGGGCTGGGGCAGTCAGCACTTCGTCGGCAGCCAGGTTCTCGATAACCACTTTCACCGGATGCAGCACGGCCATGGCGCGCGGTGCATGCTCGTTGAGGTCTTCACGGATACAGGCTTCCAGCATGCTCATCTCGACGATGTTGTCCTGCTTGGTGACGCCGATGCGCTTGCAGAACTCGCGGATGGAGGCCGGGGTGTAACCACGGCGACGCAGACCGGAGACGGTCAGCATGCGCGGGTCATCCCAACCATCAACGTGCTTCTCGGTCACCAGCAGGTTCAACTTGCGCTTGGACATGACGGTGTATTCGAGGTTCAGACGAGAGAACTCGTACTGACGGGGGTGGCAGTCGATGGTGATGTTGTCCAGCACCCAGTCGTACAGACGACGGTTGTCCTGGAACTCCAGGGTACAGATGGAGTGGGTGATCCCTTCCAGCGCGTCCGAGATGCAGTGGGTGAAGTCATACATCGGGTAGATGCACCACTTGTCACCGGTCTGGTGGTGGTGGGCAAACTTGATACGGTAGATAACCGGATCACGCATCACCATGAAGGGAGATGCCATGTCGATCTTGGCGCGCAGGCAGGCGGTGCCTTCGGCGAACTCGCCGTTCTTCATCTTGGCAAACAGCGCCAGGTTTTCTTCCACACTGCGATCGCGGAACGGGCTGTTCTTGCCAGCTTCAGTCAGGGTGCCACGGTACTCGCGCATCTGCTCGGGCGTCAGCTCGTCCACATAGGCCAGACCCTTTTCAATCAGCTCGATTGCGTAGCCGTGCAGCTTGTCGAAATAGTCGGAGGAGTAGCAGATCTCGCCGTTCCACTGGAAGCCGAGCCACTGTACGTCCTGCTTGATGGACTCTACGTACTCGATATCTTCCTTCACCGGGTTGGTGTCATCGAAACGCAGGTTACACTGGCCCTGATAGTCGCGGGCGATGCCGAAGTTCAGGCAGATGGACTTGGCGTGGCCGATATGGAGATAACCGTTCGGCTCGGGCGGAAAACGGGTATGCACGCTGCTGTGCTTACCGCTGGCCAGATCTTCATCAATGATCTGACGAATAAAGTTAGTTGGGCTGTTCGCCTGACTCATGGCTCACCTCAAAAAAGCGTCACTGGCGGAAGTTGTGCCGGCTGGCACCCTCATCCCCCCGCCGTCAAGCCGGGTATGATCCCTTATTACGGGCGCTGTCTCAACCTGAATTTGGCACTTCCGGGCCATTTCCCGGCCATTGCACCGCTAAAAACGGCGTGGCTTGGCACATTGCACACCAAATGCATAAAAAAGCCCCGCACTGGGCGGGGCTGAAAGTGATGAAAAACACAAAACAGACAATTACACACAACAAAGGCTCACACGCACAGTCAACCTTTCCCAAATCCGATGCGCCATCGCCCTTGGGAAAGGCGGGTCTTGCGACCCACCTCATGTTAACGGTTGACTGCTATCAGTTCAGTTCGGTGACGCGGCTGGTGCGCTTGCCATCGAAGCTGGTGGTACGCAGGTAGACCTTGCCATTCACGCTCGGCTTGGCCGCGGCGTCATAGGCACTCCAGTTGGTGCCGTCCAGGCTGTACTGGATGGGCAGACCCGGCAGATCCACGTTCGCTTCCAGCACACCGTTCACTACCTTGGCACCCGGTACTGAGAGGCGGTATTCAACACCGGCCTGATCCAGTTTCGGCAGCACGCGCTGACCCAGTACGTTGGCAAACTGGTTCCACTCTTTGTTGAGGGTGGCCTTGTTAACGAACTTGGTCTCGCCGGAGAACTCGCGACCCTTCACATAGTTCAGCTCGAAGCCACCTTTGTGCCAGGCACGCTCGGCCACGGAGAAGATACGCGGGTAGACCATGTACTCGTACTGAGCATCGGTACGCACGGTTTCACTCCACTGCTGACCGGAGATCCCCTTGAACTTGACCGGATCCTGGTCACCCTTGGCCACGAAGGCGTTGCCATCGCGGTCAACCGAGGTCTCGGCGTTCTGCGGCAGGTTTTCCGGGGCGAAGGCGAACACCTTGCGGGTGTCGTTGAAACGGGTTGCCCAGTAGTAGCCACGCTCGGCCGGGTGTACTTCGTTCGGGAAGTCGAAGTAGAGGTAATCCGGGTTGGACAGCACCACTTGGTAACCCTTGTGGGCCCACTTCATCGCTTCGTTGAAGCCACCCCAGTAGAGGGTTTCCCAGAAGTTGACACGGGTGTTGTCGGTGGCGAAGTCCTTGGCACCGCTGGCGTACTTCAGACCATCTTCCCACGCCTGCAGGGTAGAGAAGCCGCGGTCTTTGACCATCTGGCCCACTTCTTTGGCGAAGTAAACCGGCAGCTCGCCCACTTCCTTGATCTTGCCTTCATCGATCATCTTCTGGCACATCGGGGACTTGCCAAACGGTTTGTCCTGCTTGCTGGAGTCGACGTTGCCTTTCCAGGCGACCAGCTCTTCTTTCTTGGTGACGGCCGGATCCTGATAGCCACCGCCCTGCATGATGTTCTTCGCCTCATCACCACCGTAGTGCCATGCGGTCAGCGGCTGACCGGCGGCCTGGTGCATCTGGGCAACTTCATCCATTACCTTGGCCACGAAGGTGGCAGCACCCGGCTGGCAAGGGTTGATGAAGGACATCTTGTCGTAGAACTGGACGGAGGTGACGTTGGAGGTGTCAGCCGGATCAGTCAGACGGAACTGGTTGGCTTCCGCTTCTTTGCCTTCCGCCATCAGACGCTTGTAGCGCGCTTCCATGGAGACCACGGCAGCACGGGCGTGGGCCGGCATGTTGATCTCGGGGATCACGGTCACACCGCGGGCCTTGGCATAACGCACCAGATCCACGTAGTCAGACTTGCTGTAGAAACCGGAACCCTGGTTGTCGCTGGTCGGGCCGGAACCCAGTTGCGGCATCAGGCACTTGGTTTCGGACTCGTCGTGGCAACGCTGGCTACCGACCTGGGTCAGCTCCGGCAGACCCGGGATCTCCAGACGCCAGCCTTCATCGTTGGTCAGGCCAAGGTGCAGCACGTTGAGCTTCATGGCAGACATCTGGTCAACCAGCTTCTTCATGGTATCCAGACTGCGGAAGTGGCGGGCCACGTCGGTCTGCATGCCACGGTATTCAAAGCGCGGCGCATCCTCGACGGTCATCGGGCTCACCAGCTTGTCATCAACACCCAGCAGGGAGATCAGGGATTGTGCACCCCAGAATGCCCCATCGATGTCGCGACCCTGGATCACTGTGCCCTTCTGACCGATGGTCATGTCATAGCCTTCAGCCTGCTTGAGCTTGCTGCCGAGCTTGATGGTCACCGGGTAGCCGGTGTCGGAGAGGGTAACACCCAGCTTGGTCAGTTGAGCCTTCAAGGCATCGGCGCGATCGCTCGGCAAGTCCAGGGCATTGAGCTTGATGGTAGAGAAGTCGATTTGCGGACCAGCTTTGACTACCTGCTTCATCGGGGTCGGCAGGATCTGGTTGTCAATCTTGCCAGCCGGCAGCAGGGTGCTGGTCTGGTTGGCCGCGAAACGGGTCTCGCTGTTCATCAGGATGTTCTTGTCATCCTTGGTACGCTTCCAGCCATCAGCTGGCATCGGCTTCTCGTAGGTGCTGGCATCATTGATGTTGCTCATGCTGGCCAGTACTTTCGGCTCGGCACCTTCGCTGGCGACATACCAGTTCGGCATGATGTCAGATTCGAACAGTACCCAGTATTCCACCACCAGCGGCACTTCGACCGTGGCATCCTTGGCAAAGCCCTGGAACTTCTCGGTTGGCGTCAAACGATAGAGATCGCCGGTCAGGTGAGTGATGGTGAACTGGTCGTTATCCACACGCTGGATACGACGGATGGAGGAGACGTAGATGCTCCAGTCTTTGGAGGTCACGTCCGCACCGGTATTGGTCAGGTGCAGCTTGGCAACGCCACAGCTCGCCCACTCGGAACCCAGCGCCTGGCAATCGAGGCCGGCACCGGCACCGTCGTTGGTGACCACTTCATACTTGACCACCAGGTTGTTGGCGAGGGAGTCGACCACGGCCTGCTTGGCGGCATCGGCTGCCTGGACCTGGCTGACAAAAACGGTAGACATGGCAATGGCTAACAGAGAATGTTTCAAGTTCATAACTGCTGCTCTCATTTGAAGTAAAGGTTGGATTTTCTTGGCTTTTTTATATGGGGCCCCTGAGCGGGGCCCTTAGTTATGTCAACAATGGACTTAGACTTGAGGTGAGCGAGTCGCTCGATTAACGCAGGGCTTTCATCTCACCGGCGATGATTTCGGCCAATGGGCCCAGAATCACCTGCAGGTTCTGCTCACCGAGTTTGACCACACCGGCCGCACCCAGGGCTTTCAGCTTGCGCTCATCGACGATGCTGCGGTCTTTCAGAGTCAGACGCAGACGGGTGATGCAGGCATCGATGGAGACCAGGTTCTCTTGACCACCCAGCACTTCCAGGTATTGCTTGGCCAGCTCGGTACGGTTGGTAGATTGAGCGGCAGCCGGAGCACTATCTTCGTCATCTTCACGACCCGGGGTTTTCAGGTTCAGCTTGGCAATCACTACGCGGAACACGGTGTAGTAGAGGCCGAAGAAGACCAGACCCTGAGGGATCAGCATGTACCAGTTGGTCGCCAGCGGGTTACGGCTGGAGAGCACCATATCCACCAGACCGGCACTGAAACCGAAACCGGCCATCCACTGCATGGAGGCAGCGATGAACACGGAGATACCGGTCAGTACGGCGTGGATGACATACAGTACCGGCGCCACGAACATGAAGGAGAACTCGAGCGGCTCGGTTACACCGGTGAAGAAGGAAGCAAAGGCAGCTGCAATCATGATGGAGGCAACTTTCTCTTTGTTCTCTTTCTTGGCGGAGTGGTAGATGGCCAGAGCGGCACCCGGCAGACCGAACATCATGATGGGGAAGAAGCCAGCCTGGTACATACCGACCACGCCTTTCACCTGCTCCAGGCTCTTGCCAGCGGCCAGAGCGGCATCGATGGTAGCCTGACCACCCAGGAAGTTCGGGATGTCGTTGATACCGGCCACGTTGAACCAGAACACGGAGTTCAGGGCGTGGTGCAGACCGATCGGGATCAGCAGACGGTTGAAGAAGGCGTAGATACCGGCACCGGTAGAGCCCAGGCTCACGATGGACTCACCGAAGGAGACCAGACCACCGTAGATTGCCGGCCATACGGCCATCAGGATGAAAGATACGACGATCATCACCACGGAGGTTACGATCGGTACCAGACGACGACCGGAGAAGAAGGAGAGTGCCTTGTGCAGCTCGACGCTGCTGAAGCGGTTGTACAGCTCAGCGGCGATAACACCACACAGGATACCCACGAACTGGTTGCTGATCTTGGCAAACGCGGCAGGAACCTGCTCCACCGGGATGCTCTTGATCTGGGCCACAGCACCCGGGCTCAGCAGGGTGGTAACGACCAGGAAGCCGACCAGACCTGCCAGAGCAGCAGAACCGTCTTTATCCTTGGACATACCGTAAGCGACACCGACTGCGAACAGTACGGACATGTTATCGATAATGGCTGCGCCCGCTTTGATCAGGAAGGCAGCCAGCGCACTGTCACCACCCCAACCATTCGGGTCAATCCAGTAGCCAACCCCCATCAGGATCGCTGCGGCAGGCAATACCGCTACCGGCACCATCAGGGCACGGCCGATCTTTTGCAAATAACCGAGAATGTTCACGGTTCCTCTCCTTAGTTAATGTTTTTCTAGAAATTAAGTGCTTATCACGTTTGACGCATAAGCCATCAAGGCTTGATTGGCAGTCTAGGGCTTTTATTTCGCTGCGCAAATTAATAAACCGATAATCGTGATCGTTATCACCCAAACAAGATAAAGGTGGTGGATAGATGTGGCTTAGTTCGCAATCTTTATTTACGCTATAAAACAACTTGAATCCGTCTTAGCCAATTGCCACCGCCAAACCGGTCGCAACCCGACACAGAGGTATCCCATATGCGCCTGATCCCGTTGAAATCTGCCAGCCAAGTAGGCCTGTGGTCTGCTCGTTACATCGTTGACCGCATCAACGCGTTCAAGCCGACCAGCGATCGCCCTTTCGTACTGGGCCTGCCCACCGGTGGCACCCCGCTCAACACCTACAAGCGCCTGATCGAGTTGCACAAAGCCGGTGAAGTGAGCTTCCAGAATGTGGTCACCTTCAACATGGACGAGTACGTCGGCCTGCCGGAAGATCACCCGGAGAGCTACCACAGCTTCATGCACAACAACTTCTTCAGCCACATCGACATTCGTCCCGAGAACATCAACATCCTCAACGGCAATGCCGAGGATCTGGTGGCCGAGTGCAAGCGCTACGAAGACAAGATCAAGTCCTACGGCAAGATCCACCTGTTCATGGGTGGCGTGGGTAACGACGGCCACATCGCATTCAACGAGCCGGCCTCTTCCCTCTCCTCCCGCACCCGGGTCAAGACCCTGACCGAAGATACCCGTATCGCCAACTCCCGCTTCTTCGGTGGCGACATGGAGCAGGTGCCCAAACTGGCCCTGACCGTGGGTGTCGGCACCCTGATGGATGCGGAAGAGATCATGATCCTGGTCACCGGTCACGGCAAGGCACTGGCCCTGCAGGCCGCCGTGGAAGGCAGCGTCAACCACATGTGGACCATCTCCACCCTGCAACTGCATCCGAAGGGAATGATGGTGTGCGACGAGCCCTCTACCATGGAGCTCAAGGTCAAGACCGTTCGCTACTTCCAGCAACTGGAAGCCGCCAACATCGGCCGTCTGTAAGGAGTCGCCATGTACGCATTGACCAACTGCACCCTCTACACCGGCAGCTGCGTGCTGACCGGCTACGGGGTGCTTATCGAGGGCGACAAGATTGTCGCCATCTCTCACCTGGCCGAACTGCCTGCGGGCATCGAGCAGATTGACCTCAAAGGCGCCAACCTGACCGCCGGTTTTATCGATGTGCAGCTCAACGGCTGTGGCGGTGTGATGTTCAACACCGACATCACGGTCGAGACCCTGGCAACCATGCAGGCGGCCAACC
Organism: Aeromonas sp. 96A; assembly: GCF_051919165.1. NCBI lineage: Bacteria > Pseudomonadati > Pseudomonadota > Gammaproteobacteria > Aeromonadales > Aeromonadaceae > Aeromonas > Aeromonas sp. 96A. Next base: position 1,265,755 of record NZ_JBQBFE010000001.1, read on the forward strand.
TCAAATCCGGTACCACCAGCTTCCTGCCGACCCTGATCACCAGTCCGGATGCGGATATGAAGCAGGCCGTTGCGGTGACCCGTGACTACATGGCGGCACACCCCAACGAGGTGCTGGGCGTCCATCTGGAAGGGCCTTACACCAACCTCAAGCGCAAGGGGATCCACCCTGCCGCGCAAATTCGCCAGCCAGCGGACGAGATGATCGACTTCTTCTGCGCCAACGCGGATGCCATCACCAAGATCACCCTTGCTCCGGAGCGCAACGAGCCGGCCCATATCCGCCGTCTGGTGGAAGCGGGCATTCTGGTCTCGGCCGGTCACACTGCCGCCAGTTACGATCAGGCGATGGCCGGGTTCGATAACGGTATTCGCTTTGCGACCCACCTCTACAACGCCATGACTCCGACCCTCAACGGTCGCGAGCCGGGCGTCGTGGGCGCCATCTACGATCGCAAAGATGTCTATGCGGGCATCATCGTCGATGGCCACCATGTGCACTGGGCCAACGTGCGTCTGGCTCACAAGGCGCTGGGGGAGCGACTGGTGCTGGTCACCGATGCCACCGCGGCAGCCGGAGCGCCGGAAGGCTTTGAGAAATTTGATTTTTGTGGCACCACCGTCTTTTTACGCGATGGTCAGTGTGTCGACGAGAATGGTACACTCGGCGGTTCCTCCCTCACCATGATTGAGGGGGTGGAAAATCTGGTCAAGCAGGTCGGATTACCGCTCGATGAAGCACTGAGAATGGCCAGCCTCTACCCCGCTCGCGCCATTGGATGGGACTCACGTCTCGGTAGTATCCAGGTCGGTAAAGTAGCCAACCTCACTGTCTTCGATCAGGACTTCACGGTCCGTGGGACCGTGGTTAACGGACACTACACACAACAGTGACATCATGACTGGCGGACAAATAGCAAACGTAGATCTTATCAAGCAGGTCAACAGTGCAGCCGTGTATCGGCTCATCGACCTGCAAGGCCCCATCTCCCGGGTCAAGATTGCCGAGTTGAGTCAGCTGGCCCCGGCCAGCGTGACCAAAATAACCCGGCAACTGATCGAGCATGGCCTGATCAAGGAGACCTCTCCGCAAGCCTCAACCGGCGGGCGGCGTGCCATCTCCCTGACCACCATCAAACATCGCTTTCAGTTTGTCTCTGCCAAGCTGGGCCGCGGCTACCTGCAACTGAGTCTCTATGACCTAGATGGCAAGGAGCTCGACCAGCACGTCATTCAGGTGACCGAGATCGACCAGCAACCCGTGGTCGACATGCTGCTACGGGAGATTGGCGCCTTTATCGATGCCAACCGCGAACGCTGTCGCAACCTCATCAGCATCGCGCTGACCATGCCGGGTCTGGTCAACCCGGAATCCGGCATGGTCATCTACACCCCCAAGTACCAGATCCGTAATCTGGGGTTGGCGAAGCTGCTTGAGAACCACTTCAACCTCCCCTGCTACGTGGGCAACGACACCCGCTCGCTGGCACTGGCCGAACACTTCTTCGGCGAGTCCCGCGACTGCATGGACTCCATTCTGGTGAGTGTTCACCAGGGGACGGGCTCGGGGATCATCACCAAGGGTCAGGTGTTCCTCGGCCAGAACCGCAACGTCGGCGAGATCGGCCATATCCAGGTCGAGCCGCTCGGCAAGCGCTGTCACTGTGGCAACTTCGGCTGCCTAGAGACCATCGCCTCCAACGAAGCGATCATCGACAAGGTGAAGGAGCTCATCAGCCGCGGTCACCAGAGCGCGCTGCAGGAGAAACACATCACCATCCAGGAGGTGTGCAAGGCGGCGTTGGCGGGCGATGAACTGGCCCGCAGCGTGATCGAGAACGTGGGTGAGCATCTGGGACGGGCGGTGGCCATCACGGTCAACCTGTTCAACCCGCAGAAGGTGCTGATCGCCGGCGAAATCACCGCCGCCGAAGAGATCCTCTTCCCGGCCATCCGTCGCTGCGTCGAGCATCAATCCCTGCCGAGCTTCCACCGTGGCCTGCCCATCGTGAAAGCCCGCTTCCAGAACCAGCCGACCTATGGCGGCTTTGCGCTGGTCAAGCGCGCCCTGCTGGAGGGAGATCTGCTGCAGATCATCATGGAGCAGAAGTAAGACACTGATCTTGCGAGATAACAAAACGGCAGCCAGTGGCTGCCGTTTTCTATTGTGTGCTTGCTGGCGGTTTAGCCCGCCCGACATGGCTTGAACAGATCCAGCTTGTTGTCGTAAACACGGGTCTGCACATCCATGATCCCCAGCATGGAGTGAAAGAGGTTGTCATGGGAGAAACGCTGACTGCTCGCCTCCGCCGCCAGGCAACCCATATCCAGCTGGCGATCGGCCTGTAACTGAGGCGAGAACCAGGTCAGCAGCGGCACCCGGGTCTGATCATCCGGCGCAAACTTGTAGGGCGTGCCGTGCAGATAGAGCCCCATGGCCCCAAGGGATTCGCCGTGATCGGAGAGATAGACCAGTCCCACATCGTACTGGCTCTCCAGCGACTTGAGCTTGTCTATCAGCAGCCCCACCACCTTGTCGGTGTAGCGGATGGTGTTGTCATAGGTGTTGACCAGCTCTTCGTTGCTGCAGTTTTCGATGTCGCTGCGCGGGCAGTCCGGCATAAAGACGCGCTCGCTGGCAGGGTAACGACGAAAATAGGTCGGGCCATGGCTGCCCATCAGGTGAAAAGCCACCAACTTGTTGCCCTTCATGCCGGCAATCTGCTGATCCAGCCCCTCCAGCAGCACCTCGTCATAACAAGACTCCCCCTGACAGAGCGTAGGATAGGATTTGGGGAGGATCTCGATGGTCGGCACATTGCGGCACACCCCTTTGCAGCCGCCATCATTCTCTTTCCACAATACCGAGACTCCGGCATGTTGCAGCACATCGAGCAGGCCGTCACGGGAGCTGGCAAGCTGGTCATCGTAGCCACGGCGCGTGAGGTTGGAGAACATGCAGGGCACCGAAACCGCAGTAGCCGTACCGCAGGAGCGCACATTCCTGAACGACACAACCCCCTGCTCTTTGGCCGTGAAGCTGTTGGTTGCCTTGCCATACCCGTTAAGGGAGTAGTTCTGGCTGCGCGCCGTCTCCCCCACCACCAGGAACATCAAAGTCGGCTTGCTTCCCCGGGCCACCACCCTGGCATCGGTCCCCAAGTGTTGGTAGGGGATCGGCGTGGCAAACCGCACATCCCGCCCATATTTGTAGAGGCCGTGCACATAGTTGGCAGGCACAATCTCTTTGGCCAGCGACTTGTTGTTGCGACCGACCGAGGCGTAATCCTGATAGTAAAGTGCCGCGACGCCCCCGATAAACAGCAGAGAGATAGCCAATACACCTGCCCGCCACGCCAACCCCTGATACCAGCGAGCCGGATAGCGGATCCGCAGTGACCAGAGCACCAGAACAGGCAGCAGCCCGGTCAGCAGAAACCAGAGCGCAACCGAGCCATTCAAATAGGCCCCCGCCTCACCACTGTTGGTCTCCACTATGTTCTGGATCATGCCAGCATCAAAGATGACGCCGTATTTGAGCATGGCGTAGCTGACGATGGAGCCAGTCAGAATGAGCACGGTAAAAAAGGGCTTGAGCACAAACCGGAACGTGAAGGGAATAAACACGGCATTGAGCGCCGCGATCAGCACCAGCGGGATCGAGATGGCAAATCCGGCTTTGACATGGGTCAGGGCGCTGAGCACCGTATAGAAATGCAAAAAGATTGGCCAATTCAGTACCAGGGCGAAAAAGAGCACCAGCAACAAATTGGTCTGCAATACACCGAGAGTTACACGCATAAACAACTCCTACATACCGACCTGCAGCGCAGCGGGCCGGCCAAGCCAACAAAAACGACGGGGCCAGCGTAGGAAGTAAAACTTAAGCGCGAATTAAGAGGAGAAGCACGGCGCTCGTGCGCCCCATCACAGCACGGGGTGCTCCGCAGCCCCGAAATGGATTTTTAGTTGTCTATCCATCGGATTTTGCTAGCTTGTTGAGTAGGCATTCATGAAATGCAGGTTAACCGATGGCACTGATCCAAGCCTCGATAGAGCAATTGAGAGTAGGCCACTATATCCATCTCCCCACGGGATGGACTAACCACCCGTTTATGTTCAATACCTTCAAGATCAAGGATCAGCAGCAACTCGACATTCTCCGTCATCTTGATCTCACCCTGTTGATGGTCGACCCCGACAAGAGCGATCTGCCCATCGAGCCGCTGCTGCGCGGCGATATCCCGGATGCCGGGCCTGACCTTGACGAGTTGGAAGAGCTGATTGCCTCGGGCCCGCCCCCCTTTGACGAAAAGGCCTTTCGCCGCTCCATGCGCGCCGCCGACAAAGCCTTTGGCCAATCCATGAGCGAGCTGCGCGATGCACTCGGGGCGCTGAACCTCAAACCGGATGAGGGGCTGGCCAATACCGCCCAGATCGTCCGCAATGCCGCCTTCACCCTCAGTCAGCATGAAGGGCCTCTCGGGCTCCACCTTATTCGCAGCCCCCACACCGATATCTTGCTGCAACACAGCCTCAATGTGGCTTTCATTGCCATGCTGATGGCCCGCGAACTCGGCATGAACCCCATCGAGATTGAGGAGACGGGACTTGCGGGACTTATCCACGATATCGGCGAACTGAAAATCCCGAGCCAGATCACCCAAAAACGGGGGGATCTCAACAAGGCCGAGCAGAACTTCCTCAATATGCATCCCCAGTACGGGCTGGAGATGCTGACCCAGCTCAACGCCTTTGAACCGAAAATCCGTCAGGTCGCCCATCTGCACCACGAGCGGCTCGACGGCAGCGGTTATCCGCTCGGGATCAAGGGCGGGGAGATCCCGCCGCTGGCGCGGTTGATCGGGCTGGTCGACTTCTACGACGAGCTGCTCCATCCCCGCAACAGCGGTAACCCGGCCGCGCCGAGTCAGGCCATCAGCCAGCTCTACAAGTTATCCCAGAAGAAGTTCGACCAGAATCTGGTCAAGTTGCTGGTCAAGGTGCTGGGGGTCTATCCACCGGGTTCACTGGTGAAACTCTCCGACGAGAGCATCGCACTGGTGCTCTCTACCGAACCCACCATGCCCCTCAAGCCGAAGATCCTGCCCTATATCAAGGCCCAGCGGCCGGAAGCCGTCGCCATGATCGATCTGCGGGAAGATGAACGCACCATCACTGCTTTTATCAAACAGGAAGAGCTCGATGAGGGACAACGGCAGTTCTTCAACCTGACCCGCCGCTTCTGCTACTACTTTGCATTCTGAGTTATCCCCAGAAGCTGGGGATAACTCATTGGACAAACCGGAATAATTGCTCAACCCCCCATCAGAAGGTTGCCAACTGACCATGTATAAAAAACGCCCAGCCAAGGGGCCGGGCGGAGCATGCCACCTCCGTGTGGCGTATCCAGCGGATACATTCATGCTCCATCCATCAATATCAACCCGCTGCCGCTTACACAAATATCAATTTAACATGCTGATTTAATATGGTTTTATCAACTTGTTCTGGCAAACTGGCGTCCCGTTGCGCCCAGTTGGGCCAACAGAACAAGATCCTGATCACACTTATTCACGGGCTGAACATTTTTTCAGCTGGCTTATGAGGAGCGTTTTTTATGCAGTTGGTCCTCTCCTTGCTGCAACAGATGAGCGTCAGCCTGGTGATCGCCTATCTCTTCTCGAAAAGCCCGCTGCTGCGCCCGCTTGCCAACTATTCCGTGAGACTACCTCACAAGATACTGATATACATCATCTTTTCCAGCTTTTGTATCCTCGGCACCTATGTGGGCCTCGATATCGACGATGCCATCGCCAACACCCGGGCGGTCGGCGCCGTCTTGGGGGGATTATTGGGGGGGCCGCTGGTGGGCTTTCTGGTGGGGCTGACCGGCGGTCTGCACCGCTATACGCTGGGGGGATTTACCGATCTCGCCTGCGCCATCTCCACCACCTGCGAAGGGTTGCTTGGGGGCATAGTGCACTGGCGACTGATGCGCTCGGGACGAACGGATGCCCTGTTTGAACCGCGTATCGCCTTTTTTACCACCCTCTACGCCGAGATCATGCAGATGGTGATCATCCTGCTGGTGGCGACCCCGTTCGACAAATCCCTGCTGCTGGTGCGCACCATCGCCACCCCGATGATTCTCGCCAACTCCTGTGGCGCGGCGCTCTTTATCAGCATGATCCGCGACCAGCAGCGGATGTATGAGAAGTTCTCCCGGGTCTTCTCCGCCAAGGCGCTCAATATCGCCAACCGCACAGTGGGGATCATGAGTCAGGGCTTTACCCCGGAGGCGAGCAACAAGATTGCCCGCATCATTCAAGAGGAGACCGGCGTAGGGGCTGTCGCCATCACGGACACCGAGCAGATCCTCGCCTTTATCGGCACCGGCGAAGATCACCATCTGCCGGGTACCCCCATCGCGTCAGCCATCACCATGCAGGCCATCGCCCAGAACAAGGTGCTGTTTGCCGATGGCAACAGTCAACCCTATCGCTGCAGCCTCTCCCCCGCATGCCAGCTGGGCTCGGTGCTAGTGATCCCGCTGCAGGGGGACAAGGGGGTGATCGGCACCATCAAGCTCTACGAGCCGAAGAAGCGGCTGTTTCTCAAGATCAACCACACCCTGGGGGAAGGGATTGCCAACCTGCTGTCACAGCAGTTGCTGGCCGGTCGGCTGGAGCAGCATCAGCGGCTGCTGGTGCAGTCCGAACTCAAGCTGATCCAGGCCCAGATCAACCCCCACTTTCTGTTCAACACCCTCAACACCATCAGTGCCATCACCCGGCGCGATCCGGACAAGGCGCGGGATCTGCTGCTGCATCTGTCACTGTTCTTTCGCAAGAACCTCAAACGCCAGAGCGGCCTTGCGACCCTGCAAGAGGAGCAGGAGCACTGCCAATCCTATCTGGAGATCGAGTTGGCCCGTTTTGGCGATCGGCTGACGGTGATAAACGAGATCCCGCCCCATCTGGCCACACTGCGACTGCCCAGCTTCACCCTGCAACCGCTGATCGAGAATGCCATCAAGCACGGCATCTCGACCCTGCTGGAGCAGGGGCGCATTCGCCTCTGGACCGAAGAGCATCCCACCAGCGTCACCATCCATGTGGAAGATAATGCAGGCACCTGGCAAGCGCACCCCGCTGGCGACGGTCTGGGCATGACCATCGTAGACCGGCGACTGAAAAGCGCCTTTGGCGAGCGCTATGGCGTGACTATTGCCTGCGAGCCGGAACAGTGGACCCGGGTGTCGTTCACCATCCCCAAGGAGCAACCATGATCCGCACCCTGATAGTCGATGACGAACACTACGCCCGCGAAGAGCTGAGGCAGCAGCTGGCCTGCGATCCCGCCATCGAGATCGTGGGGGAAGCGGCCAACGCCATTGAGGCGCTGCCGCTTATTCAGCGCCTCAAGCCCGACGTGGTGTTCCTCGATATCCAGATGCCCAAGCTGAGCGGCATGGAGCTGGTCGCCATGCTCGACCCCCTGCCCCGCATCGTCTTTGTCACCGCCTTTGACGAATATGCCATTCAGGCATTTGAAGAGAACGCCTTCGACTACCTGCTCAAGCCGGTTGAGCCCGCCCGGCTCGCCAAGACCCTCGCTCGCCTCAAGCAGGATATCTCCCCGCAGCCCATCGAGCGGCTGGCCCCCACCATCGAACATATTCCGGGCTATCTGCACAATCGGGTCAGGCTGCTCCCCATCGCGCAGGTGGAGTATGCCTTCTCCGATCTGGGCGGGGTCCATGTGGCCTCAGGGCGAGCTGTTCCACACCCAGCTCACCCTCAAATCGCTGGAAGAAAAGAGCCCGCTGCTGCGCTGCCACCGCCAGTATCTGGTCTCCCCCAACGCCATCTTCGAGATCCGGCTGCTGGATAACCAGCTGGCAGAGATTGTCACCCCGAGCGGCGCCCGGGTGCCGGTCAGTCGTCGCTATCTCAAGGAGCTCAAAGATCAGCTGGGGCTGGACTGAACTGCGGAGTGTGCGCCTGATCACAGCCGCCGACCGCTCGGCGCGCCAAAGCGCCGCTCGGGGAGTTTCACCTGCCAGTCAGGCGCAACCGTTTTAGACTCGCTCTGCACACTAAAAAATAACAATGCAGGAGCGTAGCAATGATCTGGTTCTTCCTCTGTGTCGGCTTACTTGTGGCCGGCTACTTCATATACGGCAAATTCATCGAACGGATATTCAGCCCGAAACCCGAGCTGAAAACCCCCGCCATCACCATGGCTGACGGGGTGGACTATGTCCCGATGTCGGACAAGAAAGTCTATCTGGTTCAACTGCTCAACATCGCAGGTGTCGGCCCCATCTTCGGCCCCATCCTGGGTGCCCTCTACGGCCCGGTCGCCATGCTGTGGATCGTCTTTGGCTGCATCTTCGCCGGTGCGGTACATGACTACTTCTCCGGCATGCTGTCGGTGCGCGCCAAGGGTGCCTCGGTGCCAACCGTGGTCGGTGAGCATCTGGGCACCGCCGCCAAGCACTTCATGAACCTGTTTGCCGTGGTGCTGCTGATGCTGGTGGGCGTGGTATTCGTGCTGAGCCCGGCGGGCCTCTTGGCCAACCTCACCTCCACCGATCTGGTCTACTGGATCGTGGCAATCTTTGCCTACTACATCCTCGCGACCATAGTCCCCATCGACAAGATCATCGGTCGCTTCTACCCCATCTTCGGCGCCCTGCTGGTCTTCATGTCGGTCGGCCTCATCGTTGGCCTGATCGCCTCCGGCAAAGGCTTCTACAACACAGGGATGGACTTCTCCAACCTGCACCCGACCGAGCTGCCACTGTGGCCGCTGCTCTTCATCACCATCGCCTGTGGCGCGGTATCCGGCTTCCACGCCACCCAGTCACCGCTGATGGCGCGCTGCATGCAGAACGAAAAATCCGGCCGCTTCATCTTCTACGGTGCAATGATCGGTGAAGGGATCATCGCCCTTATCTGGTGCACCCTGGGTCTCTCCTTCTACGACAGCACCGAAGCGCTCAACGCTACTATGGCCAACGGCGGCCCGGCAGCCGTGGTACACGAAGTCTCCACCAGCCTGCTCGGCACCGTGGGCGGTATTCTGGCCATCCTCGGCGTGGTGATCCTGCCCATCACCTCCGGTGACACCGCGTTTCGCAGTGCTCGCCTGATCGTGGCGGACTTCCTGAAGATGACCCAGAAGCCGCTGGCCAAGCGTCTGCTGATCGCCATCCCCATGTTTATCATTGGCTTCATCATCTCCAAGGCTGAATTCGGGGTGATCTGGCGCTACTTCGGCTGGGCCAACCAGACCACCGCCGTCATCATGCTGTGGGCTGCGGCTGCCTACCTCATCAAAGAGGGCAAGCTGCACTGGATCTGCACCATTCCCGCCATGTTCATGACTGCTGTGGTGATCACCTATCTGGCCAACGCCCCCATCGGGTTCGGGCTGGAGATGGGGACCTCCACCATCATCGGCCTGACTGCAACGACGGCCATTACCGTGGCCTTCCTGATGAAGTTCCGCCAGCCGCTGGTCAGCAGTACCAGCGAAGGGTAAAAACAGCAAAAAATGCAGCGAAAGCAGCACAAAAAAGGCGCCTGATGGCGCCTTTTTTAATGACAAAAAGACTAATAATGCAACTGTTGAACGGCTTCAGCTTCAATACAGCGAATAGCTTTAAGATTCCGGGCGAACTGACGATAAATGTGTGATTCTTAATTGCTTTAGTGCTTGTTGGAACCAATGATTAAGCTGTGCGTCATGCCAGTGGAGGTTATAAATGGCCCTTGATTATTTTGCACTTGGTCTGCTCGTCTTTGTCGGGCTGGTCATTTTTTATGGAGTCATCGTTATCCACGATATTCCTTACGAGATTGCCAAACATCGGAATCACCCTCATCAGGATGCCATTCACGTGGCAGGTTGGGTCAGCCTGTTTACCCTGCATGTGCTGTGGCCCTTCCTCTGGATCTGGGCAACCATCTATCGCCCCGATCGCGGCTGGGGCTTTAGCCAGCGGCTGCAAAAAGATGAAGAAGAGCTGGCGGCCCTCAAGCAGGAGTTGGCGGATCTGAAGAGCCGTATCAACACTATCGAACAGAGTGAGCAACAGGGATAAACCATGGACCTGCTACTGATCCTGACCTACACGGCGCTGTGTGTCGCCATATTCAAAATCTTCCGCATCCCGCTCAACAAGTGGACCGTCCCCACCGCAGCACTGGGTGGCGTGCTGCTCATCGGCACCCTGATCATGCTGATGAACTACAACCACCCCTACTCCGAGATGGCGCGCAACTACTACGTCTCCACCCCCATAGTGCCGCTGGTCAAGGGCCGGGTCGTTGAGGTTCCGGTGCAGGCCAATCAGCCGGTGAAGAAAGGAGATGTGCTGTTTCGCCTCGATGATGAGCCGTTCCGCCTGAAAGTGGAGAGCCTCACCGCACGGGTCGAATCCAACCGCGAGCACCTCAAGTCCATCGAGGCAAGACTGCGCTCAGCCAGGCTGGATCGGGATCGCGCCAGCGACCTGATGCGCCGTGGCGTGGGCAAGCAGCGTGACCTCGACGTCACCCAGGCCAACGTGGACGATATCGTGGCCCAGATTGACCAGCAGAAAGCTACCCTGAACGATCTGCAGGCCCAGCTGATGGAAGCCAAATACCAGCAGTCACAAACTGTGGTCTATGCCCCGAGCGATGGTCATGTGGTGCAGTTGGCCCTGCGCCCCGGCATGATCGCCACCCCCTTCATGTATCGTCCGGTGATGACCTTCATCCACAAGGATGACACCGCCTACGTCGGCTGGTTCTGGCAGAACAGCATGCAGCGACTGGCGGTGGGCGATGAGGCCGAAGTAGTGATCGATGGCGTCCCCGGCAAAATCTTCAAAGGCAAGGTGACAGCCGTGGTTCCGGCCATTGCCGCCGGTAACGTGCAGGCCAACGCCGGTCTGCTGGATCAGAACACGGCGGTGCGTCCGGGTCGCCTGCCGGTAGTCATCTCCATTACCGACCCCGAGTGGGCCAAGTATCAGATGATTGCCGGTGCCAGCGGGCAGGCTGCGGTCTACACCCAGTACTTCCACCATGTATCTGTGATGCGCAAAGTACTGCTGCGCATGGCAAGCTGGATGAACTACATCTTCCCGTTCCATTGATCAGCAACCAAGCACCCTGCGGGCCGGCATCATGCTGGCCCGCTGTTTTTGTGGCGGCAAGCACCCTATAATGGCGCCACCCTGCGCCGCACCATGCCCAAACGCCACGCCCCCATGTTCGTTCTCAGACCCTATCAGACCGACGCCGTCAACGCCGTGATCTGCCACTTTCGCAAACACCCGGATCCCGCCGTGGTGGTACTGCCCACCGGAGCTGGCAAGAGTCTGGTGATCGCCGAACTGGCCCGCAAGGCGCGCGGTCGGGTGCTGGTGCTGGCCCACGTCAAGGAGCTGGTGGAGCAGAACCACGCCAAGTACGAGGCGTGGGGGCTCAAGGCCGATATTTTCGCTGCCGGCCTGGATCGCAAGGAGGCGAGCGCCCAGGTGGTGTTCGGCTCGGTGCAGTCGGTCGCCCGCAATCTGGATGCCTTCGACGGGGCGTTCTCGCTGCTGATCATCGATGAGTGCCATCGGGTCTCGCTCGATGATGACAGCCAGTACCATCAGGTGATCGACCACCTCAAGGCCGCCAATCCGGCCCTCAAGATCCTCGGTCTCACAGCCACTCCCTATCGGCTCGGGCTGGGCTGGATCTACCGGCGCCACTATCACGGCATGGTCAAGAGCCACGGCGAGCGGCTGTTTGGCGACTGCGTGTTCGAGCTGCCCTTGCGTTTTATGGTCAAAAACGGCTACCTGACGCCGCCGCGCATGGTGGATGCCCCCATCGTTCACTACGACTTCAGCAAGTTGGTGGCGCGGGAGAACGGCCTCTTTAGCGAGGCAGATCTCAACGGCGAGCTCAAACGCCAGCAGCGGGTCACACCCCATATCCTGAGTCAGGTGCTGGAGTATGCCGCCGACCGGCAGGGGGTGATGATCTTCGCCGCCACCGTCGAGCATGCACGGGAAATTCACGGCCTGCTTGGCTCCAGGGGCCAGCTGGCGGCTCTTATCACCGGCGAGACGCCGGGGCCGGAGCGCGATGCCCTCATCAGCGCCTTCAAGGCGCGGGAGCTCAAGTTTCTGGTCAACGTAGCGGTGCTCACCACCGGCTTCGATGCCCCTCATGTCGATCTTATCGTGATGCTCAGACCTACCGAGTCGGTCTCCCTCTACCAGCAGATCGTCGGACGGGGCCTGCGTCTCTCGCCGGGCAAGAGCGATTGTCTGGTGCTCGACTATGCGGGCAACAACTTCAACCTGTTCGCCCCCGAAGTGGGGGAGCCCCGCCCCCACGCCGGTACCGAGCCGGTGCAGGTGCCCTGCCCCGCCTGCGGTTTTGCCAACACCTTCTGGGGCAAGACCGACGAGGATGGCAAGGTGATCGAGCACTACGGCCGCCGCTGTCAGGGACTGTTTGAAGATGACGAGGGCAACCGCGAAGAGTGTGACTACCGCTTTCGCGCCAAGATCTGCCCCGGCTGTGGCGCGGAGAACGACATCGCCGCCCGCCGCTGCCAGAGCTGCGATCAGCTGCTGGTGGACCCTGACGACAAGCTTAAAGAGGCGCTCAATCTCAAGGATTGCATGGTGATCCGCTGTGCGGGGCTAACCCTCACAGCCGGGCGCGGCAAACAGGGGGAGCGGCTGGAGGTGACCTATCACGATGAGGATGGGTTGACCCTCAGCGAATACTTCGGATTTCACTCCCCGGGCGCACGGCGCTTGTTTCAACAGCACTTTGTGCGTCATCATTGGCCCGCCCCGGGGCTGGAGCCCGAATTTGCCACCCTGGCGAGCGTGCTGGCCGCGCAAAGCCAGTTCCGTCATCCGGATTTTGTCATCGCCCGCAAATCGGGTCGCTTCTGGCAGATAAAAGAGAAAATTTTTGATTATGAGGGCCGCTATCGTACCGCCAACTCGATGGCATGATGGCGACCGGCCTACATGGCATGAATTGCGTTATCCCGTCGATCCCGCATCGGCGGGTTGAATTATCAGGGTCGGCACCACTGCCGGGCCCTTCGTCACGTTAGAGGATGTTATGCAGCGGCTGTTGATTGGTTTTTGTGCTCTCTTTTCTTCTCTGGCGGCTCATGCCGCCCCGCTGACGCCCCCTCAGGGTGGCCAGTACGCCATCATGGTGCAGGGCAATAACGGCGTCGAGTTCGCCCGCCACGCGGATCAGATGATCGCCCCCGCCTCCACCATGAAGGTGCTCACCGCACTGGCGGCCCGCCTCGAGCTGGGTGCCGACTTCCGCTTCGCCACCGATATTCAGGCCCAGCCCGGTGCCAAACAGGGTGACACCATCAACGGCGATATCTGGATCAACTTCGTCGGCGACCCCACCCTCTCCCGCATGGATCTGCTGGCCCTGTTCAAACAGCTCGGCGTCACCAGCATCAAGGGCAATGTCTACGTCAACACCGGCGCCTACAACGGCTACGAGCGCGGCAACGGCTGGTCGTGGGGGGATCAGACCCTCTGCTTCGCCGCTCCTGTCTCCTCGGTCATCATCGACAAGAACTGCGCCTACGGCACCATCACAGCCACCCAGATTGGCAAACCGGCAGTCGGCAACGTGGCCACCGGCGTCCCCATCGGCATCGGTGCCGACAACGTGGAGGTGATGAGCTATGGCGACATGGCACGCCAGTTCTGCGCACTGGAAGTGGACATGGCCAAGGGCAACTTCTACGAGCTCAAGGGCTGCATCACCCCGAACAAGGAGCCGCAGGGTCTGCGTTTCGCCATTCACGATGTGGAAGCCTGGGGCTGGGACAACATCCGCTGGGCGATGAACCGGGCCGGCATCAAGCATGATGGCCTGCTGCGGGTCACCCACAAGGCCCCTGAAGGAGCAGAGACCCTCGGCACCCACTACTCGGTCTCCCTGCCGGTGATGCTCGCCAAGATGCTGAAGAAATCGGACAACCTCTATGCCGATACCTTCCTCAAAACCGTGGGCCGCCACTACTACAACAAGCCGGGCAGCTATCGCAGCGGCACCATGGCGGTGCGCGCTATCCTGACCAAGAACGGCATCGATCTGGGCAACGCCACCCTGGCAGACGGCTCCGGTCTCTCCGCTCACAATCTCATCAGCGCCCGTCAGATGATGTCGGTGCTGAACTTCATCCAGAAAAATGATGCCGAACTTGGCCTGATCAAGCTGCTGCCAAGCTCCCAGGTGGATGGCACCCTGGCGTGGCGCCGCAGCGTCACCGCTCCCATGATGAAGAACAAGGTCCACGCCAAGACCGGTACCATCACCGGCACCTCCAATCTGGTGGGCTTTATCGATACCGCGGGCGGCCAGCGCAAGGCGTTCGTGATGTTCCAGCGCGGCCTGTCCCAAGATCCTGCCACCCATGAGCGCTATCGTGCCAGCAAGGCGCCGTGGCCCTGGACTGTATTCGAGAAGGGGGTGCTGGAGAGCATCTATCAGCAGCAGCCGATCCAGATCGCCGATGAGAGCTGATCCAATAGGCCCGCTCGAATCAGGGTATCGATAATTTCGGCTTCAAGTCGCCACGAGGCAGGGCTATGCTGTTGCCTGCCTCATATCAACGGCCATACATAAACGGCTTAAAAAACGGAGAGAAAATATGTTTGCAGTGATTTTTGGTCGCCCGGGTTGCCCCTACTGTGTCCGTGCCGTACAGATCGCCGAGCAGCTGACCGAACAGCGCGATGACTTCAAATTCCGCTACGTGGACATCCATGCCGAAGGCATCACCAAAGAAGATCTGGCCAAGAGCGCCGGTAAGCCGGTCAATACCGTGCCGCAGATCTTCCTGGATGAGCAGCACATCGGTGGCTGCACCGATTTCGAAGCCTACGCCAAAGCGAATCTGGGTCTCTACCAGTAATGCCTGCGGGTCATCCCGAGCGGGTTGACCGCCAGAGCATATAAAAAATCCGGCGCCATCAGGCGCCGGATTTTTTTATGAGCGGAACTCGCACCATCTCTTGTCAGGGAGTCACAGACTGGGCGGCAAAGCGCGCAATGATGGGGTTGTGATCCGAACTGTCGGTGGCCGGTGAACTCACCTCGACCAAATCCAGATTGCGGTAGTAGAGGTGATCCAGCGGGCGACCGAAGGCGGTGCGGCGCAAGTCAGGCACCGGCACGGCCTCTTGCAGGCCCAGCTCGTCTACCAATTTGCTTAACCAGAACTGGCGCTTGTCACTCCAGGTATTGAAATCACCGGCCAAAATAACCGGCCCCTGATGGCGGCGCACTAGCGCAGTCAAATCGTTGAGCTGCTCGCGGAAGGTGGCCATCCCCAGCTCGAAATTGACCGCATGGATATTGATGACCATCACGCCATCAGGATCGCCCTGCAGCGGATAGAGGCTCACCAGCCCGGATTTGGGGATACGTAGCAAGGGCTCGGGAGAGCGCACGCCACAGACGAACGCCTGCGGGGTCTTGGCCACCGTCATCACCCCGAACGAGACGCCGCCCTGGGTGAAGGCTTGCAGCTGTTGCCACTGGAAATCACCGGCGCGCAGCCAGTCGAGCATATCGGGACGGGTGGCCGACTCTTGCAGCAGCACCAGATCCTGCCCCTTGGCATAACTGTCCATCCCTTCACGCCAGTTCTTGCGCTGGCCCTTGTAGAGATTCCACACCGTCACCCCGAATTCACGGGGCAGCGCCGTGGTCGCCAACGCTACCAGCGGCGGACGCTGGCAGTCGAGTCCCGGCACAATCCCTTGAGCTGTGACCAGATGGTTCTGATCCGGCACCTCAAAACAGCCTACCAACCCCAGGGTCAGCAGGGAGGTGCCAAGAATGCGATAACTATTTTTCATTGGCTAACAACCGCCCGCCTTTGCTTTTTGTTGCGACCATCACAAACGTCATCCACGCCGACTAAGCTGATAGTCCCTGTTCCACCCAACCAGAAGGACCTTGTCTCATGGCGAAAGAACTTCGGTACAACGTGACGTTTTATGATCAACAAGGAAATTGTCATCAAGTGGAGCTGTCCACCGTCTATCAGATAAGACGAGACCCTCAATGCGATCTCTGCCTGTTCGACACCCTGCAATATGTGGGCTCGGAAGAGATGCTGGAACGCATGATACGGCAAAAAACCGGGCTTGAGCAGGAAATATCCATCATCAATGCCCGGCTGATTTAATCAGGCACTCACCGGAACCGGGCGGGATTTGCCCTGCTCGTCGATGGCGACATAGGTGAAGATCCCCTCGGTCACACAGTAACGCTGGGCATCGTTTTCCCGCAGTACCGGCTTGACCCACACCTCCAGCTTGAGCTTCATGGAGCTGCGGCCGATCTTCATGCAGCGGCCGTAGCAGCAGACCACATCGCCCACCTTGACCGGACTGTGAAAGGTCATGCCTTCGACGGATACGGTACAAATACGTCCTTTTGCCAGCTCCTTGGCCATAATGCCCCCACCTATATCCATCTGGGACATGATCCAGCCACCAAAGATGTCGCCATTGGGGTTGGTATCGGCTGGCATTGCCAGGGTTCTCAGCAACAACTCCCCATCGGGGTGACGTTTTGTATCTACCATCATTACCGCCTCTCTCTCATGGATGGCGGCATGATAGGGGGCGATCACCCCCTTGGCAAACCTCAATTGCCCGAGGCGGCGAGCTCGGCAAACCAGTGGGCCGGATCGGGCCAGCGATAGTTGAATCCCATCTGCTGACAAATCAGCTGGCCGTCGATGGGCTGAAATTCACCGGCAGGCTCGATAAAGACCGGCACGGGCAGCCCCTGCTGGCGCGCCGCAAAGGGGTAGAACTGCTCGCGGCGCGGATGCACAGGCGCACTCAGATTGAAAACATTCCCGTCCTTGCCCCGCTCCAGCAGCAGCATGCAAGCCGCCACCACATCGTCCAGATGGACCAGATTGACCGACTGGGCGCCACCATCCAGCGTCTTGCCCGCGAGGAAACGGCCGGGATGGCGATCCGGGCCATAAAGGCCGGAGGGGCGCACTATCATCACCGACTCGAAACCGGCCGCCAGCACCGCCTGCTCCGCCGCCAGCATCCGCTCACCACGGGCATGGCGCGGTTTGGGCTGTTCACCCTCCTGCTGCCCCGCGCCCCATACCGAGGTGGCGCTGACAAACAGCACCCGCCGGGTGCCATTCGCTTTGGCCAACGCGCAAGCCCTTGCCACCGCCTGCGGATAGTCATCGGTCTTGCTGGGCGGTACGCAGATAACCAGCGATTCGCAGGGGATGGGCCACGCATCCGACATATGGGCAGAAATCGTCAGCGGATAGGCATCGATCCCCTCCCCCTGCAGACGGGTCGCCTTCTCGGCGCTGCTGACCGTCACCGCAACCTGCTTGCCTGCCGCCAGCAGGGCCCGCGCCAGCGGCAGCCCCAGCCACCCCGCCCCCAGAATGCCGATCGTCCCGGCGAAATGTTGCTCTGTCATCGTCCCTTCTCCTGCTTGACGCTATTTGCCCCGCAGCTTACCTGCCTTGGTAGGAAAAGGAAGCCTTGGCTTGCAGATATATAAATGCCGACAATGTGGTGGTACATGCTTCCCATTCGCTAACAATATCAGTAATTAAAATACTATATCTGACCTATACGATCACTTGTTAATCTTTAAAGAAAACCGGTTGTGTGACATTGTCATTTTCAAAACATCTATATTCTTAGCCTCACATACCCTCCTAATTTCATCTTCATGAGCAGAGGAAATTCTAGCACCTAAAATAACATGTTTTGGTTTTGGCATACTATAAGGCATTTCTTTTGGGAAAATCATATTCCCAAACACAAGCCTCCATTCTTTTTCATAAGCCCACTCTGTACTTTTCATCAGGGCAACTTGATTAAGATAAAGAACATTATTAGTGGTTTTATTTTTACCAAAAACGTTACTGGCATCAAACATTTCATCTGAATAAATAACAGGGTAGATTGAACTTGCTCTTAGATCTTCCTTTCCTAATTCGTAAAAATCATAACCTATACAAAAACCAGTATGATAACTGGCATAATGCGACCACATTAATATTGATTTTGGATTTTCAGAAAAACAACAAATCTTGAACATTTGCTTAAAACCTTCAGATGTTTCTCTCACAAGGTTTTTTGCTCTATCTTTCATTACAGTACGTATAGCTTCTCCACAAGTACGACCATAATCAGGTCTTTCTGGATAACTAAGCTCAAGTAGCTTTACCATTGGATGAGGACTTTCTGCAATTGACTGAACTTGTTCTTCAGTTAACTGCTCTATTAATCCATTCTCTTGAGCCATTGATAAAACTGACTCCCTATTATCAGGATCCAGCTCTATATCATAATGAAATGAGCAATCATAAGGGTCATTAAAATTTTTCGGGTCTGATAACCATATTGTGTCATCCAATAAATTTTTTATAGAGTTATCATTTACCGAGCGATATTTATAAAGAATCTTAGGTATGTGTTCATACTTAAGAGAAATAGCTTTTTTAATTTGCTCTACAGATGTTGTATTGGAAAACACCAACTTCTTATATTCTTCAAACCAATCCATACTCTCCCCTATGACCTAAATAGATAAAGAATTATGTTATTTGCAGCCTTATCAATCATACCAGTACATTAATTCAAACTTTGTTTGCTTTCAATTATTAACAGTCATAATTGCCAGCCCTACTCTGGGATATATAGGTTTCCTGTTTTCTATTTAACCTAAAAAAGCGGGCCAATGGCCCGCTTGGTTATATTTCACTCACTCCATCCTCACACCGGCGGATGGAAATGGCTGGCCTCGCGGGTGGCCATCTCCTCGTAGGTGGCCCACTTCTGCCACGCCACTTTTTGCGCCACCTGCATCAGCCGTTCGGCCTCCTCCGGATGGCTCTGGGCCAGCACCCGATAACGGGTCTCCTCCTGCCGGTATTCAGCGAGGGGGATGGAGGGGCGCAGGCTGTCGAGGCTGAAGGGGTTCTGCCCCGATCTGCGCAGTACCGGGTTGTAGCGCATCAGTGGCCAGTGACCGGAGGCCACGGCGCGTTTTTGCTGGGTCAGGCCAAACTCCATGTCGATGCCGTGGGCGATGCAGTGGCTGTAGGCGATGATAAGCGACGGGCCCGGATAGGCCTCCGCCTCACGCAAGGCCTGCAGCGCCTGCTGCGGGTTGGCACCAAAGGCGATGCGGGCAACATAGACGTTGCCGTAGGAGATGGCCTGCAACGCCACATCCTTTTTGGCCAGCGTCTTGCCTCCCGCCGCGAACTTGGCGACGGCGCCGAGCGGCGTCGATTTCGACATCTGGCCACCGGTGTTGGAGTAGACCTCGGTATCCATCACCAGCACGTTCACATCGCGTCCGGAGGCGAGCACATGATCGAGCCCCGCTGAGCCGATGTCATAGGCCCAGCCATCGCCGCCGATGATCCAGACCGAACGGCGCACCAGCTGATCAATCAAGGAGAGCAGCTCGCGAGCCTTGCCGGATTTCACCTCTTCCAACCGCTCGCGCACTTGCGCCACCCGGGTGCGCTGGGCGCGGATCTCCGACTCCAGCCGCTGCGGGGCGTTGATAAGCGACTCGACCAACGCTTCCCCCAGCTCCCCTTTCATCGCTTCGAGGGCCGCCACCGCCTGACCGTGATGCTGATCGGCGGTGAGACGGAAGCCAAAGCCAAACTCGGCGTTGTCCTCGAACAGGGAGTTCGACCAGGCCGGCCCCTTCCCTTCGCCGTTCTTGGCCCACGGCGTAGTCGGCAGGTTGCCGCCGTAGATGGAGGAGCAACCGGTGGCGTTGGCCACCAGCATGCGATCGCCAAACAGCTGGGTCAGCAGCTTGAGATACGGAGTCTCGCCGCAGCCGGCGCAGGCACCGGAGAACTCGAACAGGGGTTCGAGGAACTGGGCACCGCGCACCGTGGAGAAGTCCACCCGCTCGCGGGCAGGCCAGGGCAGGCTCTCGAACCAGCGCAGCGCCTGCTTCTGGCCAGCCAGATGGGGCGCCTTGTCCATCATGGCGATGGCCCGCTCGCCTTCATGGCTCTCATCCGCTCCGGCCCGCACCGGACAAGCCTGCACGCACTGGCCACAACCGGTGCAATCCTCCGGATAGAGCTGCAATGTGTAGCGGCTGTCGGGAAACCCCTTGGCGGTGACGGGTACCGATTGCGCCGCCTCGGGGGCCGTCGCCAGCCAGTCCTGATGGTAGAACTTGGCCCGCAGCGCCGCGTGGGGGCAGACAAAGACACAGTTGCCGCACTGGATGCAGATATCCGAATGCCAAATCGGGATCTCGCGGGCGATATCCCGCTTCTCGAAGCGGCTGGTGGCGGTGGGGTAAGTGCCATCCACCGGCAGCATGGAGACGGGGATCAGATCGCCGCGCCCCGCCAGCATCTCGCCGGTGACCCGCTGGACAAACTCACTGCCGCCGGGCGCCAATGGCAGCGGATAGTCGCTGATCTGCTCCTCACCGGCCGGGATGGCCACCTGATGGAGGTGGGCCAGGGTGTCATCCACCGCCGCGAAGTTGCGCTCAACCACTTCGGGCCCCTTGCGGGCATAGCTCTTCTCGATGCTCTCCTTGATCAGCGCAATCGCCTCATCCCGCGGCAAGATGCCAGCCAGCGCGAAGAAACAGGTCTGCATAATGGTGTTGATGCGATTGCCCATGCCGTTGCGCTCGGCCACCCGATCGCCGTCGATGCAGTAGAGGCGGATATCGAGGGCACGGATGCGGGCGCGCAGCCGCTCGGGCAGCTCGGCCCAGACCCGGTCAGGCTCATAGGGAGCATTGAGCAGCAGGGTCGCCCCTTCGGCGGCATGCTCCAGCAGGTCTACCGACTCGACAAAGCCCCACTGGTGGCAACCGATAAAGCTCGCCTGCTCGATAAGCCAGGGGGCATCGATGGGCTCGGGGCCAAAGCGCAGGTGGGAGACGGTGCGTGAGCCCGACTTTTTGGAGTCGTAGACGAAGTAGCCCTGGGCGTGGAAGCCCTCCAGCTCGCCGATGATCTTGATGCTGTTCTTGTTGGCGCCCACAGTGCCATCGGCACCAAGGCCGAAGAAGAGCGCCCGTACCCTGCTGGCTGGCTCCAGATCGCCGATGGGGTGCCAGGCCAGACTGAGGCCCGATACATCATCCACTATCCCCACGGTAAAGCGGGGGCGCGGCGTATCGGATGCCAGCTCCTCGAACACAGCCGCGCACATGGCGGGGGTGAACTCCTTGGAGGAGAGGCCGTAACGGCCGCCACTGAGCCAGGGCAGCCGCTTGATAAGGCCGCGCTGTAAACCGTCGATCAGCGCGCTCTGCACATCCAGCAGCAACGGCTCGCCGCCCGCCCCCGGCTCCTTGGTGCGATCCAGCACGGCGATGCGCCGCACGCTCTGCGGCAGCGCGTCGAGCAGCGCCTGTACCGGGAAGGGGCGATAGAGGCGAATGACCAGCACGCCGGTCTTGCGATCCTGCCGATTGAGCCAATCCACAGTCGTGCGGGCGGTAGCCGCCCCCGAGCCCATCAGCACGATGACGTCGGTGGCATCGGTTGCGCCGTGATACTCCACCAGCCGGTAGTGGCGGCCGGTCAACTCGCCCAGGTTGTCCATGCACTGCTGCACCCGCGCCGGTACCGCCTCGTAGAAGGGGTTGACGCTCTCGCGGGACTGGAAATAGGTATCCGGGTTCTGGGCGGTGCCGCGCATCACTGGATGATCCGGGTTCAGCGCCCGCGCACGGTGGGCGCGCACCCAGTCGTTGTCGATAAGGGCCCGGATCTCATCTTTGTGCAGGGCGACTATCTTGTTCACCTCGTGGGAGGTACGGAACCCGTCGAAGAAGTGGATAAAGGGCACCCGGCACTGCAGGGTGACGCTGTGGGCGACCAAAGCCAAGTCCTGCGCCTCCTGCACCGAGCCGGAGGCAAGCATGGCAAAGCCGGTGCTGCGCGCCGCCATCACATCCTGATGGTCGCCAAAAATCGACAGCCCCTGCGCCGCCAGCGAGCGGGCCGCCACATGGAACACTGCCGAGGTGAGCTCACCGGCAATCTTGTACATGTTGGGCAGCATCAGCATCAGCCCCTGACTGGCGGTGAAGGTGGTGGCGAGCGCCCCCGCCTGCAGGGCGCCGTGTACCGTGCCGGCAGCTCCCCCTTCACTCTGCATCTCCACGACTGTGGGAATGTTGCCCCAGAGGTTGGTCTGCCCCTCCGCCGCCCAGGCATCGGCCAGTTCGGCCATGGTCGAGCTCGGGGTGATGGGGTAGATGGCACACACTTCGCTCAGCTGGTACGCCACCCGGGCCGCGGCTTCGTTGCCGTCAACCATGATCAGTTCATGTTTCATTGGGACTCCTCCGGTTGGCGCAGCTCGATGGCGTGACAAGGACACTGGTCATGGCAGGCACCGCAGCCGGTGCAAAGTGCCGCATCGACCTGATAGCCCTTGCCCGGCCCCAGCTTGGCGATGGCCTGCTCGGGGCAGCTGCCATAGCAGCCGTCACACTCGAAGCAGTTGCCGCAGGAGTAGCAGCGCGCCGCCTCGTAACGGGCGGCCACCTCATCCAGCCCGCCTATGATCTCGCCAAAGTCATCCCGCGCCCACGCCGGTTTGACCGGCTGACTGCTGGCAGGGGCATGGGTCTGGAACCAGAGTTGCAACTGCTCCGGCCCCACCAGCGGGTAGGAGAGCGGTTTGTGGTAGTGGCGACCGCGCAGCCAGGCATCCATGTGGCGTGCCGCCTTCTTGCCGTGGCCGGTGGCGATGGTGACGGTGCGCTCGGAGGGCACCATGTCGCCGCCCGCAAACAGACCCGGCACATCCGTCATCAGGTTGCCCGCCACCTGTACGACCCCCTCCTTGTTGACCCGCACGCCGGGGATGCTCTCCAGCACACTCAAGTCCACCTCTTGGCCCAGCGCCAGAATCAGGGAGTCCGCTTCGAGGGTTTCAAACTTGCCGGTGGGTACCGGCTTGCCTTCGGCATCCAGCGCCATCACCTCCACTTCGATATTGGTGCTATCGAGCTGGCGAATGGTGCGCAGCCAGTTGATCTTGATCCCCTCCTCCTCGGCCTCGTCGGCTTCGAAGGCGTGGGCTGGCATATGGTCCCGGTCGCGGCGGTAGATGATCATTGCCTCTTCAACGCCCAAACGGCGGGCGGTACGGGCCGCATCCATGGCGGTATTGCCACCCCCATAAATCGCTACCCGCCGTCCCAGTTTGGGTGGCGGCAAGCCCTGCTCTTCGGCCAGACTGGCCTGCTCTAGGAAACTCACCGCATCGAGGATCTTGCCCGCTTCCCGGGCCGGAATATCGACCCGCTTGGCCAGATGGGCGCCAATGGCCATAAAGACGGCGTCAAAGCCCCCCTCGTCGCGCTCGCGCAGCACATCCTCCACCTTGTGGTTGAGGGTCAGGGTCACCCCGGCCGCCACGATACGGGCCACCTCCCGATCCAGCACGTCGCGAGGCAGACGGTAAGCGGGAATACCGAAGCGCAGCATGCCGCCCGCCAGTGGCCCCGCTTCGCGGATCTCCACCTGATGACCGAGCCGGTTTAGATGCCAGGCGCAGGAGAGGCCGGAGGGGCCGGCGCCTATGACCAGCACCTTCTTGCCGCTGGCAGGGGCAGGTGGCGCAGGCTGCCAACCACGGGCCAGCGCCTCGTCGCCGAGGAAGCGCTCGATGGCGTGGATGGAGACGGATTCATCCACCTGACCGCGGTTGCAGGCGCTCTCGCAGGGGTGATAGCAGACCCGGCCATGAATGGCGGGCAAGGGGTTCTCTTCGATCAGGGTCTGCCAGGCCGCCTCAAAACGGCCGGCCTGCGCCAAAGAGAGCCAGGCCTGGATATTTTCTCCGGCCGGGCAGGCGTGATTGCAGGGTGGCAGGGCCGGCCGCCAGACGGGTAGCCGGGTACGCACCGGGCCTGTTCCCGTTTTCAGGGAAAGATCCGGCAATGGGGTCATGTCCAGTTGTTTGCTCATACATTGCTTTCTTCTTTTTGTGTGACAGGCCCCACCCGATGGCGCTTGATACCGTGTAGCCGAAGCGGACGGTGGCCGGATGGGGAAGAAGCGAAAGCGTTAGAAACTGGGAACTAAGTCGATAATGGCCGCTTTTTTGTACTGATTAGCGAATCAGGATCAAAAAATGTTGCACTTTATGGTTCATAGAGACCAGAACGTGACTCAAGTAACATCTTCTCCAGCTGACCGCTGGCTTTCAGTTTGGCGAGGCCCCGATTGAAGGTTTTGATCAGCTCGTCAGCGTTGGCACGCTTGCGGCTGATCAGCAGGTGACCTTCGACCTTCATCACAGGTTTTGAATGGGTTGCAAAGAGATCGACCGTGCTGGCCGGGTAGAACTGACGCAGGGAGTAGTAGCCGACATCTATGTTCTCCAGGGTCAGGTCGGCGCGGCCGGAAAGCAGCAGATCAAAGCTCTGGCGCAGCCGGGTGACGAACTGCACCTGCAGCGGCACCTGCGCGATGGCTGCAAAAAAATCTGCATTGTAGGTATAGCCACTGACCGCAGCCAACTTGCGATCCGCCAGATCCTGATAGCCACGCCATTCCAGCGGATCTGACTTGAGATAGAACCAGACGTAGGTCTCGCTCAGGATGGGATCGCTGTAGAGATGGGTTTTGCGCCGCTCGCTCGACTCATACCAGTGGACAGTGCCATCCACTACGCCCTCCTCCGACAAGCGAAAGGCCCGCTTCCAGGGAAGAAACTGGAACTTGACGCTCACCCCTTCACTCTTGAATGCCTCGCTCACCACATGAGGGATTAGCCCCTGATATTTCAGCGTCTCGGAGCAGTAAGGGGGATACTCTCCCGTGGTCAGGGTCAGCTCCTGCGCCCAGAGCCCGTGGCAAAAAAGGCTCCCCGCCAGCAACCAGCTTATTTTCATCCCGATGCCCTCTTGTTCTCTTTTCCCAACTATAGACCGCCCCCTTGAAAGGATTGCCGGATCGCCGGGGAACCGTTATGTTCCCCTTTTTCCAGGCGATCGCGCCGCGTCACAAGGATATGAAGATGCCCAGGCTAGACAGCATTCACCTCTACCCCATCAAATCGACTGCAGGTATGCCGCTGGCTCGCGCCCGGGTGACCGAAGAGGGACTGGCAGGGGATCGCCGCTACATGGTGGTCAAACCGGACGGCACCTTTATCACCGCCCGTACCCATCCCCAGCTGCAACAGGTCGTGGCCACCCCCATCGAAGGAGGCTTGCAACTGCGCTATCCGGGCTTTGAACCCCTCACCCTGCAAGAGGTCGACTTCAGCCGCGCCCCGCAAGCTACC
The DNA here is from genome assembly GCF_051919165.1 of Aeromonas sp. 96A. NCBI lineage: Bacteria > Pseudomonadati > Pseudomonadota > Gammaproteobacteria > Aeromonadales > Aeromonadaceae > Aeromonas > Aeromonas sp. 96A. The sequence continues at coordinate 1,291,141 of NZ_JBQBFE010000001.1, forward strand.
GGAGTCTGGAGCGACCGTTTCACCGCCCTGCACACCGACCCCAAAGCCGATGGGTGGCTAAGCCGGGTGGCAGGGGAGACGGTGCAACTGCTCTGGCTGGGTGAAACCTCGGATCGTTTTCGCGAGAAGACCGGCACCCGGGTCAGCTTTGCCGACGGTTATCCGCTGCTGCTGATAAGCCAGGCCTCCCTTGAGGATCTCAATCTGCGCTCCGATGCCCTGCACCAGATGAGCCAATTCCGCACCAATCTGGTAGCAAGCAATACCCAGCCCTTCGAGGAGGACAGTTGGGTACGTATCCGCATCGGCGAAGTGGAATTTAAAGTGGTCAAGCCCTGCAGCCGCTGCATCATGACCACGGTGGAAGCGGGCACCGATCGCTTCAACGCCCTGAAAGAGCCGCTGGCCACCCTCACCCGCTACCGCCGTGGCGAGGATGGCGAGGTCTACTTCGGCCAGAATCTGGTGGCGCTGAACGAGGGATGGATTGAGGCAGGCAGCGAGATCGAAGTACTGGAGCGCACCCGTCCGGTGGTCTATCCCGCCGCCGCACCGAAGAAGCGGGAGCTGGTCTGCGTGGCCCGCGAACCGCTGGCGCGGGATCTGGAGACCTTCTGGTTCGAAGCAGCCGATGGCGAGCCACTGCCCGACTACCTGCCTGGCCAGCATCTGCCCATCAGCCTCGATATCAAAAATGAACGGATCCTGCGGCGCTATACCCTGAGCTCCACACCGGATCACCCGGAGCGTTACAGCATCAGCGTCAAAAAGGTGGAGGGTGGCCGCATCTCCCACTGGCTGCACCAGCAACTGCAGGTGGGCGACCGGCTGCTGGCCGCCAACCCCGCTGGCGATTTTTACCTGGGCCGCGAGCGCAACCTACTGTTGCTCTCCGCAGGCTCCGGCGTCACCCCCATGCTGGCGATTGCCCGCACCCTGGCGCTACGCGGGGAGCTGGAAGAGGTTCACTTTATGCACCTGTGCCGCAGCGAAGCGGACATTCCCGCCGCCAGCGAACTGCACGCCATGGCACAGCAGGGGATGACCCTCACCCTGATCCTGAGCCAGCCGGACAGTCACTGGCAGGGGCTGCAAGGACGACTCAATGATGAGCATCTGCAACGGATCAAAGGGCTGGCCGAAAAAGAGGTCTTTATCTGCGGCCCCCACGGCTTTATGGCCGATGCAGCCGCCAAAGTTGCAGCCCTCAGCGTACCGGCCGCACGGATCAGACAGGAGAGTTTTGGCGGCGCCATTCTCTCGGTGGCCCGCCCCCATCAGGCGGTGCAACTGCGTATCGGCGCCCAAGCCTTTACCGGCAACAATCAGGGCACTGTGCTGGATCAGGCCAACAAGCAAGGTGTAGAGCTGCCATGGAGCTGCCGCGCCGGCATCTGCGGCAGTTGCAAACAGACGCTGATCTCGGGCGAGGTGGATCACCCCGACGCCCCCGCCATCACCGCCGCCGAGCTGGCCGAGGGCAAGATCCTTGCCTGCTGCGCCGTGCCGCTCACCGACCTTGAAATCCTATGATCGGGTGATCGGGTGATCGGGTGATCGGGCCGCATTAACTCACGCCACCCCAGATGACCGGGGAATTGACCCCGGTCATCTTTATCCACACTTGTTCAGCTGATCCGCCCTTAATTTGTCCCCACGGCCTTCATCTGTGAGTTTCCCTTCCTATACTCTCAGAGCAAAAAGCCTTGCCAGCCATTGACTTGGCGATGCTCCATACGACACTCAGCCATAGGGAAAGGACGCCCATACCATGGAACAGAACAAGCCCGCCTTTCAGCTCAACCTGCTGCTATCCGTCATCACCCTGATCCTGCTGTCACTGGTGTTTTTCGCCTACAGCTGGGCGGGTAAACAACTGGAAGAGAGTTATCGACAACAATATGTCTCCTACCTGCTGGCCGACGAACTGCGCCAATCCTCCGATGATCTGACCCGACTCGGGCGCACCTACGTCATCACCAAGGATCCAGCCTACGAACAGCAGTACATGCGGATCCTGGCCATTCGCAACGGCGAGCAGCCGAGACCGGATGGCTACAACCGTATCTACTGGGACTTTGTCGCCGCCAACGGCCAGAATCCCCGCCCCGACAGCAATGTTCGCCGTGGCCTGATCGACCTGATGAAGGATGCCGGTTTCACCGACGGTGAGCTCGCCAAACTGAACGAGGCCAAAAACAACTCGGATGCGCTGGTCAACACCGAGGTCGCCGCCTTCAAGCTGGTACAGCAGACTGATGGCGACCTGGTTGCCAACCAGCAAAAAGCCATCGCCATGATGCATGACAAGGCCTATCACCAGAACAAGGGGCGCATCATGTCCCCCATCGATGACTTCTACGTGATGATGGAGCAGCGCAACCATGAGGCAGTCGAGAGCGCCATCGCCAATACCGACATGCTGCGCTATCTCTTTATCGCCCTCGGTCTGGTGTTGATGTTCTTCCTCTGGCGCACCTATCGCTCCCTGCTCGATCTGGTGGGCACCTCGGTCGAACAGCTCAAGACCGATCTTCATATGATGGCGGAAGGGGACTTCTCGCGCCCCATCAAGGTGCCGCCAGGATCGAAAGAGAGCCTGATCGGCCTGCTCGGCGGTATGCAGACCACCCTCAAGGGGATCATCGCCAAGGTCTCCCACTCCACCGAGGAGCTGTCCCACTCTGCCGACAGCATCGCCCAGATCGCCGAGCAGACCGCCCAGTTTGCCACCGATCAGCAAACCAGCACCCAGACCATGGCCGCCGCCATCGAGGAGCTGGTGGTGAGCATCAGTCACCTCTCCGACAACGCCACCCATGCCGACGAGCTGAGCAAGGTCTCAGCCAATACCCTGGAGGAGGGTTCGGGGGTCATTAAAGAGACGCTCGGCAGCATCGAGAATATCTCCACCACAGTGGGGGATGCGGCCAGCACCATCTCCGAGCTCAACGGCCATACCCAGCAGATTTCGGAGATCATCGGGGTGATCCGCGGCATCGCCGATCAGACCAACCTGCTGGCTCTCAACGCAGCCATCGAGGCGGCGCGGGCCGGTGAACAGGGTCGCGGCTTCGCGGTGGTGGCCGACGAGGTGCGCAATCTGGCCAGTCGCTCGGCGGCCTCAACCCAGCAGATCACCGGGATGATTAGCAAAATCCAGGGCGGGGCGGATGCCTCCATTCGCAGCATGGAGAACACGGTCAACAACGTCTCCCGCGGGGTCACGCTGGCCAACCAGACCGGCGAGGCGATCGCCAGCATCCAGAGCCACGCCTCCAACCTCACCGGCCTGATGGGGGAGATCAGCCACACCCTACGCGAGCAGTCCACCGCCGCCAACGAGGTAGTCTCTACCGTCGGCAACATCACCTCCCTCTCCGAGCAATCGGGGGATGCCGCCCGTCACGTGTCGCAAGAGGCGGCCAAGCTCAAGCAGCTGTCACGGGTACTGCGCCAGGAGATGGGGCACTTCAAGCTTTAAAGAACGCTGAAAAGCAAAACGGCTGCCCGAAGGCAGCCGTTTTTTATTCGGGGTCATCTCCCGTCATTCAGTATCTATCAACCACGCAGGGCGGCGATACGCTGCTCGATGGGCGGGTGGCTCATGAACAGCTCGCTCATGGAGCGCTTGCCGTTGATGCCAAAGGCCATCATGGAGCCTTCCAGCTGCGGCTCGGCACCGCGGGAGAGGCGCTCAAGGGCGGCAATCATCTTGTCACGACCGGCCAGCTTGGCGGCACCGGCATCAGCACGGAACTCGCGCTGACGGCTGAACCACATGACGATGATGGAGGCCAGAATACCGAACAGCATCTCCAGCACGAACACGGTGATCATGTAGGCAAAACCGCCGGTGCTGCTGCTCTCTTCCTCGTTGTTGGAGCTGAAGAAGTTGCTGATCACGCCAGCCACGATGCGAGCGAAGAACATCACGAAGGTGTTCACTACCCCCTGGATCAGGGTCAGGGTCACCATGTCGCCATTGGCCACGTGGCTAACCTCGTGGGCCAGCACCGCTTCCGCCTCGTCACGGCTCATGCTGTAGAGCAGACCGGAGGAGACCGCCACCAGCGAATCATCGCGGCGGGCACCGGTGGCAAAGGCGTTCATCTCGGGAGAGTCGTAGATCCCCACTTCCGGCATCTTGATACCCGCTTCGCGGGCCTGACGGGCCACAGTGCTCACCAGCCAGTGCTCGGTCTCGTTACGGGGTTGCTCGATGACCTGGACGCCATAGCTGCGCTTGGCCATCCACTTGGACATCAGCAAGGAGATAAAGGAACCCCCAAAACCGAACACGGCACAGAACACCAACAGCCCGGAAATGCTGGACTTGTTGATCCCCAGAACCGAGAACAGGATATTGAGTACCACCCCCAGCACCAGCATGACGGCCAGGTTGGTCACCAGGAATAGCATAATTCGCTTCATATAGACTCCTTGTGAAGATAAGGGACATGACCGGGGATCACTCGGGATCCCCACCTGATCATGTTAATGTCGACATTCTAGGGAGATTCGATGAATGTTCGCTGAATATGCCGTCAAAGTAGCGGCGAGATATCGAGACGCCCCTGCAAATCGGCTTCAAGCGGATTGTTTATAAACGGAATTTCGCCGAGGAAGGGGGCTGGCAGCAAGCCCCTCAGGGTGTCCAGATTTTCCTGATAATGGCTCATGGAACCATGGAGCCGATTAATTACCCACCCCGCCACCGGCAGCTGATCATTGCGAATGGCGGCAAAGGTGAGCAGCGCATGGTTGAGGCAACCCAGCTTGGCCCCCACCACCATGATCACCGCCATGTTCTCCTGCTTGACCCAGTCCGACAGCAGATGCTTGCGATCGAGCGGCAGATACCAGCCCCCCGCCCCTTCCACTACCGCCAGTTCGGCCCCGGCCTGTTCAATCTTGCGCAGCCCCTCGCTCAACCCCTGCATGGTGATAGGCTGGCGCGCCTCGCTGGCGGCGATATGGGGCGCAATCGGCGGCTCATAGGCGAACGGATTGACTACCTCATAGGGCAGCGGCAGGCTCGCCGCCTCCTGCAACAGGACAGCATCCAGGTTGCGCAGCCCGTCCGGGGTGCGGGCACATCCGGCCGAGACAGGCTTGTAACCCGCGCACTTGATTCCCTGTGCGCTGAATTCGCGCAGCAGGGTGCGCGCCACCAGCGTCTTGCCCACATCGGTATCGGTGCCGGTGATAAAGAATGATTTCATACGGTTCTCTCCTTGGCAGGGCCCGTTGACTACCCTGCACACAATGCGATTCCCGGCGCTCAGCAAGGCTTGCTGAGACGGCCGAGGCACACCCGATAACTGGCGACCAGCCTGCCATCTGGCTGGCGAAACGCCTCATACGCCTGAGCCAGCTGCTGCAATCTGGCGCGACCACTCAGACCGGCCGGGGCGGCACGCCCCTGATTGTCATTGACCTGATTGGCCCCAATCCCCTTGAGATCGCGCAACAACTGCGGCAATTCAAGATAGGCGAGATCCCAGGTGATACCACGCAGCTCGGGAGCAGATACCCCGGCGCTAGCCAGCGCCTGCTCCAATTGTGGCAGGCTGAGGAAGCGATTGACATGGGCGTGACCATCAAGCTGCTGCCAGGCGGCTCGCAACTGCCAGAGCGACTCATCGAGCAGGGTTGAGAAAAAGATCTGGCCGCCCGGTTTGACCACCCGCAGCAGCTCGCCAAAAGCCTGGGCCGGACGCTCGCACCACTGCAGCGCCAGACTGGAGAAAACCCAGTCGAACGCGTTATCGGCGAAAGGAAGCTGCTCCGCATCGCCGCAGAGCAGGCGAGCACCGCTGCCACGCAAGGCGGCCTGCGCCAGCATGCCGGGGGCGAGATCCAGCCCCACCAGCTGGTGACAACGGTTCGCCAGTTGGGGCAAGAAAAAGCCGGTGCCGCAGCCCAGATCCAGCCCGCTCACAGTCAGATCAGTGCCAACCAGCCTGTCTGGCATCCATTCCAACAGAGCCTGACCCACCTCCTGCTGAAAGCGGGCGTGGGCATCGTAATGACGAGCGGCGGCGCCGAAACGGCGAGCAAGCTGCGCCTTGTCGACCGTTTGAAAGCGCTCAGCCATGGTGAGCCTCCCCAAGCGTTGTAACTGCAGGGCAGACCCCCAAGGCATCGAGCAGGCGATCCACATCCTGCTCGCGGTGAGCCGCACTCAGAGTGATGCGCAGCCGGGCCGTAGCGACCGGCACAGTGGGCGGGCGGATGGCGCTCACCCAGACGCCGCGCTCCCGCAGTCGTTCAGCCAGTTGCAGGGCAACACTGCTCTCCCCCACCAGCAGCGGCTGAATCGGGGTATCGCTCGCGCCAAGCTGCCAACCCTGATCCTTTGCCCCTTGCCGGAAGCGAGCGATCAGCTGGCCAAGATGGGTGCGGGACTCATCGGCGGCGCGCACCAGCTCGATACTCTTGCTGACCGCGCAAGCCTGCGCGGCGGGCATATGGGTGCTGTAGACATAGTGGCGAGCGAAGTTGACCAGATACTCCACCAGCTCGCGGCTGCCGCCGACAAAGGCGCCAGCGACGCCAAGCGCCTTGCCAAAGGTGCCCATCTGGATATGCACGTTGGCAGGATTTACTCCCTGCGCCGCCAGGGTGCCGCGCCCCTCAGGCCCCAGCACACCGAGGCCGTGGGCATCGTCGATCATCAGCCAGTTGCCGCTTTGGGCGGCGAGGGTTGCGAGCTCGCGCCAGGGGCCTTGATCCCCGTCCATACTGAACACCCCTTCCGAGACAATCAGTCCGCGATTGGGCTCAAGCTGTCGTTCAAGGGCCGCCATATCGTTGTGGGCAAAACGCTTCATCTTGCAAGGGAGCTGGCTGCCCATCTCCTGCAAAGAGGCGTGGTTGAGTTTGTCCTGCCACAGCAGATGCTCCTTGCCGAGCAGCGCTCTCAGCACCGCCTGATTGGCGGAAAAACCGCAGTTGAACAGCAACACCGCCTCCACCCCGAGCCACTCGGCCAGGGTCTCCTCAAGCTGTTGGTGGGCACGGCTGTAACCGGTCACCAGCGGCGAGGCGCCGGAGCCCGTACCATAACGCTCAATCCCCGAGTTGAAGGCGACCTTGATGGCGGGATGATCTGCCAGTCCCAGATAGTCGTTGGCGGAAAAATTGAGGTAGTCGCGCCCCGCAACCCTGAGCTGCCCGCCACTCGCTCCGTCGGTCGCGATGCGGTTGCGCAGCAGACCCACCTGCTCGCGCTCGGCCAGCGCCGTGCCCAACACAAAAGGGCCCGTTACTGCAGGGCCGTTCATGACCGCGCAGCCCCTGCACGGGGGCGGGTGGCGTCATAAAACATCTCGGTGGGCTCGCTCTGGCGACTCACCTCGGCCAGCAGCTCCTCTTCTTGAACCTGATCCGGCTTCTGGGCCCGCTGGGCGGGGCGAATGCCGAGCCGCTTGAACAGCTGCATATCGCTGTTTTCGTCCGGGTTGGGGGTGGTCAGCAACTTGCAGCCGTAGAAGATGGAGTTGGCCCCGGCCATAAAACACATGGCCTGCATCTGCTCATTCATCTTCTCCCGCCCGGCGGAGAGACGCACATGGGAGGCGGGCATCATGATCCGCGCCACCGCGATGGTGCGGATAAATTCGAACGGATCGAGGTTCTCCTCGTTCTCCAGCGGCGTTCCCTTCACCTTGACCAGCATGTTGATGGGCACACTTTCGGGGTGGCGCGGCAGGTTGGCGAGCGCCATCAAGAGACCCGCCCGATCTTTCGCCTGCTCACCCATGCCGACGATGCCGCCAGAGCAGACCTTCATACCGGCACCGCGCACATGCTCCAGGGTATCGAGCCTGTCCTGATAGGTGCGGGTGGAGATGATCTCGCCGTAAAACTCCGGCGATGTATCGAGGTTGTGGTTGTAGTAATCAAGCCCCGCAGCGCCAAGACGCGCCGCCTGATCGGCGGTGAGCATCCCTAGCGTCATGCAGGTCTCCATCCCCAGCCCGCGCACCTCCTCAATCATCCGGATGATGTAGGGCATGTCTTTTTCTTTGGGGTTGCGCCAGGCGGCCCCCATGCAGAAACGGGACGAGCCGTTGGCCTTCGCTTCACGGGCCCGCTCCAGCACCTTCTCCACCTCCATCAGCCGCTCGGCCTCAAGACCGGTGTGGTAACGGGCGCTCTGGGGACAATATTTGCAATCTTCCGGGCAAGCGCCGGTCTTGATGGAAAGCAAGGTGCTCACCTGCACTTCGTTCGGGTCAAAGTGGGCGCGGTGGACGGTCTGGGCCTGAAACAGCAGATCGTTAAACGGCAAGGCAAACAGGGCCTGAACCTCGGCGAGGGTCCAGTCATGACGAAGGGCGTGCCCGCCCGCAGTGAGAGCATTCATACATGGCTTCCGGTTGTTATTAGTGGGATCCTGCGCCCGCCATCTTGGGATGGACGGCCACAAAACCCGCCGCCGGGCCCGCGCGCTCAGGGTGATGCGCAGTGCCAAGTGGCTGAAATTGTTGGCTAGTGTAGAGAGCACGCGTAGACTGTCAACACCGACCAGATCAAACTAATTGACAACAGAACAACAAATGACCAATCAAGAATTCGACCTGCACCACATCTGGCACCCCTATACCTCCCTCACTCACCCCCTGCCCTGCTATGAAGTGGCCAGCGCCAAAGGGGTGAAGATCACTCTCAGCGACGGCCGTGAACTGGTGGATGGCATGAGCTCCTGGTGGGCTTGCGTGCACGGCTATCAGGTGCCGGAGTTGGACGCCGCCGCCACCGCCCAGCTCGGCAAGATGTCCCACGTGATGTTTGGCGGCCTCACCCACGCCCCGGCGGTCGAGCTCTGCCGCAAGCTGGTGGAGATCACTCCGAAGGGGCTTGATCGGGTATTTCTGGCCGATTCCGGCTCGGTGGCAGTGGAAGTGGCGCTCAAGATGGCGCAGCAGTTCTGGCACGCCAAGGGGACGCCCAGAGCCAAATTTGTCGCCCTGCGCAGCGGCTATCACGGCGACACCTTTGGCGCCATGAGCGTCTGCGATCCCGATGGCGGCATGCATGAGCTCTACAAGGGATTCCTGCCGGAACACTATTTTGTCGAAGCACCCAGCTGTCGCTTCCACGCCGAGTGGGACGAGCAGTGCGTGGTGGAGCTGGCCACACTCATGGCGGATCATCACGAGGAGATCGCCGCCATCGTGCTTGAGCCCATAGTGCAGGGCGCTGGCGGCATGCGCTTCTATCACCCCCGCTACCTGCAGTGGGTGCGCGCCCTGTGCGACGAGTTCGGCGTGCTGCTCATAGCTGACGAGATTGCCACCGGCTTTGGCCGCACCGGCCAGCTGTTTGCCTGCGACTGGGCGGGGATCAGCCCCGACATCATGTGTCTGGGCAAGGCGCTTACCGGCGGCTACCTCACCCTCTCGGCGACCCTGACCACCGAGCATGTTGCCCGCACCATCTGTGACGGCAAGGCGGGGGTCTTTATGCACGGCCCCACCTTTATGGGCAACCCGCTCGCCTGCGCGGTGGCCAACGCCTCTATCGATCTGCTGCTCGCCTCACCGTGGCAGGAGCGAGTGCGCACCATCGAGCATCAGCTGCGTACCGAACTGGTAGAGCTGACCCTGCACCCGGCGGTCGCGGATGTGCGAGTGCTCGGCGCCATCGGGGTGGTGGAGATGAAAGAGCGGGTGGATGTGGCGCGCATCCAGCGCAAGTTTGTCGAACTGGGCGCCTGGATCCGCCCCTTTGGCAAGCTGATCTACCTGATGCCCCCCTTCGTCATCACCCCTGAAGAGTTGAGGGTATTGACCGGCGCCATCCGTCAGGCCATCACCGAGGGCGAGTTTTAATGCATACAGCGGGCGGCCATCGCTGCCGCCCGTTTGGCTACCCGCATTTGATATATAAAGAGGGCAACTTTATCCACTTCAGTGCGCTTTCACTTGCCGTAATGTGAGCAAAACACCAGACCTGAGGCCCCAAGAGGGGTAAACTGCTGCGGTTTTACCATCAAGAAAGACTGCTCATGCGCCTCTCCATTGCTGCCAAAATCAACTTTTTCCTGCTCTTCATCTTCTCCATGGTACTGGTCTTCTCCGCAGCCTATCAGGCGGTGCGCGAGCGCGATCTCATCCTGACCCTCATCAAGGAGCAGAGCCGCGAGCAGACCGAAGCCTATTTCGACGGCCTCAACATGCTGATGCTGACCGGCAAGATGGATGCCCGCGATACCCTGCGCGGCAAGTTTCTCGACCATGCCCATGTGGAGGATGCCCGCATCGTCCGTGGCGACGCGGTGAGCAAACAGTTCGGGCCGGGACGGGAAACAGAACAGGTAAAGGATGAGTTTGATGAGCTGGCTCTGGCGGGCAAAGGGAGCCTGGAGGTGGTGCACAACGGCATGCACAGCCGTCTGGTAGTGACCCGACCGCTGCTGGCCAAGAAGGATTTTCGCGGCACCGACTGCACCAGCTGTCATCTGGTGCCGGAGAACACCGTGCTTGGTGCGGTGCGCTTTGACTACTCCCTCGATTCGCTGTTTACCCGGGTCGAGCAGAATATCCTCACCTCGGCGCTGATCCTCACCGGCATTTTCGGGATGGGACTGCTGCTGACCCTCTGGGTCATCCGCACCTGGATCGTGCGCCCTCTCAACCAGTTGACCCGCTCCATGGAAGAGGCCACCGACTTGCACGACTTCGGCCACCGGCTGGAGGGAGATGACGGCGACGAGATTGGCCGGGTGGCGGTGGCCTACAACCAGATGCTCGACAGCGTGGAGCGACAGCTCGGCAAGCGCACCAAGGCCAGCAAGCAGGAGCCGGATCAGCCCCGCTGAGGCGGGTACTTAACCGACGTAGTAGAAGAGCAAGCTGGCGATCAGTACCAATAGCAGGATAGCCAGATTGACATGCCGGGAGTCATCCTGACGGCGGCTGCGCTTGCGCTCCAGCAACAACACCGCCAGCGTCAGGGCGCAGCAGCTCCAGAGCCCGTAGACCAGCCAGGGGGTAAGGGCCGGGTCCCAATAATCGCGCACCTCGATCCCGCCATAGACCAGAAAACCGTAGGCAATTTCGGGACGGGCATAGTGGTAAAGGGAGAGCAGCACGATAAAGCCGCCCCAGCAGAGCATCACCAGCCCCTGCAACACCCATGTCAGCCAATCTGGCCCATGCCGCCGATCTTTCACCCACCTCTCCTGCGCCCGTGACACTCTTGTTGAGTGAACCATGCCGAAAACCCCACCAGAGTCCGACATTTTTGCTTGTTTATCAAACCCGCGCGGGTAAGATTGACGGCTTAGTCTGCCATGGTGGGCCATCTGTGCCCGGGCCAGACTCCCTAGTGTTGCAAATAGCGCTGCAAGAACAAGCTGGAGACAATATTTCGATGACGCACGCATCCGTAGTAGATGTGCTGGCCGGTAAGTATCCGGTCGGCACCACCCAAACTGTCAAAGGGTGGATCCGGACTCGCCGTGATTCCAAGGCGGGGATCTCATTTTTGGCCATTTCCGATGGCTCCTGTTTCCATCCGGTACAGGCAGTTGTCCCCAATACCCTGGCCAATTACGAGAATGAAGTGCTGCGTCTGACCACTGCCTGCTCCGTGGAAGTGACCGGCGTGGTTGCCGCCTCTCAGGGCAGCGGCCAGGCTTTCGAACTGCAGGCGACCGAGGTGAAGGTAGTCGGCTGGGTCGAAGATCCGGACACCTACCCGATGGCCGCCAAGCGCCACAGCATCGAATACCTGCGTGAACAGGCCCACCTGCGCCCGCGCACCAACATCGTTGGCGCCGTGACCCGCGTTCGTCACTGCCTGGCGCAAGCCATCCACCGCTTCTTCCACGAAGAGGGTTTCCTCTGGGTTGCGACCCCGCTCATCACCGCTTCCGACACCGAAGGTGCCGGCGAGATGTTCCGCGTCTCCACTCTGGACATGGAAAACCTGCCGCGCACCGACGCCGGCAAGGTGGACTACAACGAAGATTTCTTCGGCAAAGAGGCTTTCCTGACCGTATCCGGCCAGCTGAACGCCGAAACCTATGCCTGCGCCCTCTCCAAGGTCTACACCTTCGGCCCGACCTTCCGCGCTGAAAACTCCAACACCAGCCGCCACCTGGCCGAGTTCTGGATGGTTGAGCCGGAAGTGGCCTTCAACGATCTGGAAGATAACGCCGCACTGGCCGAAGCCATGCTGAAGTATGTCTTCAACGCCGTACTGACCGAGCGTCGCGACGATCTGGAGTTCTTCGCCCAGCACGTGGACAAGGATGCAATCGGCCGTCTGGAGCGTTTCGTCTCCTCCGACTTCGCCCAGATCGACTACACCGACGCTATCGAAGTGCTGCAAAACTGCGGCAAGAAGTTCGAGTTCCCGGTCTCCTGGGGTATCGATCTCTCCTCCGAGCACGAGCGCTATCTGGCCGAGGAGCACTTCAAGTCTCCGGTGGTGGTGAAGAACTACCCGAAAGATATCAAGGCCTTCTACATGCGCCTCAACGACGACGGCAAGACCGTTGCCGCGATGGACGTACTGGCACCGGGCATCGGCGAGATCATCGGTGGTTCCCAGCGTGAAGAGCGTCTGGACGTGCTGGATGCCCGTCTGGCCGAGATGGGCCTGAACAAGGAAGATTACTGGTGGTATCGCGACCTGCGTCGCTTCGGTACCGTGCCGCACTCCGGCTTCGGTCTGGGCTTCGAGCGTCTGGTGGTCTACGTGACCGGCATGGGCAACGTCCGCGACGTGATCCCGTTCCCGCGTACTCCGCGTACCGCCGAGTTCTGATCAGCGGCATCTTGCCACTGCATTGCAAAAGCCGACCTGTGGGTCGGCTTTTTTATTGTCACCGTTATGGGTGATACTCAGGATCAACCGGCACAAGGAACTCGTCGCCTATGGGATATCGCCTGCTGCTTTCGCTATTGCTGTCCTGCATGCCTGTTCAACTGTGGGCAGAGTCCGTTCGTCTGACCACCCTGGAGTGGCCACCCTACACCAGCCAGAGCCTGCCCGATGGCGGCCTTACTGGTCATATCGTCAAGCGCGCCTTTGCCGAGGCTGGACTGGAAGTGACGTTCGACTTCTATCCGTGGCAGCGGGCGGTGCGGCTGGCGGCCGACCCGACCCAGCCTTATAGCGGCTATTTTCCCGAGTACCTCTCCGACACCCTGCCCACCCTGTGGCGCAGCTCCGCCAGCGTAGGCGACAGCGTGCTGGGTATGGCGCAGCGCTCAGGCCCCCCCATCCCCTGGCAGCAGCTCACGGATCTCGCCCCCTACCGGATCGGCGTGGTGGAGGGGTACGTCAACACCCGTGAATTCGATGCCCTGATGGCTAGCAAGCGCCTCAACACTGCCGCCGTCGATTCCGACCTGCTCAACCTGCGCAAATTGCAGCGCGACCGGCTCGATCTGGCGGTGGTCGATCGGAATGTCTTCCACTGGCTCATCAACCATGATCGCAAGCTGAGCAGCGCCGGATTGCAATTTCACCCGAAGATCCTCGAACACAAGAGCCTGCACATCATGTTTCGCCCCGATCAGCAGGCGTTGCAGCAACGGGTGGCGCAGGCCATTGCCAGATTGGATATTGCCAAGCTGAGCGAGGATTATCAGCGCCGCTATCTGCAGCAAGCACCTGCGGCCAAATGAGCCAACCCGCCAAAGTCAGCCCTTGCTGGCAAAAGTAGCCTGAGCGCTGGCTTTTTCACCCTCTTCTGCCGCAATCGAGCCCTTTTTATGCCCCTCCCCTGCAGCCCTGTTGCCGCTCTGCTCTACCGCCATGACCACCCGATGGCTTGGCCCCGAGTGATACCACTTGGTGACAAAAATGATGTTTTTGTTAGTACGTGGTTTTTAAGTGGTTTAATCAAAAATTCATCGAGTTATTGAAGTAACTCAATTTTTTCACTTTTTCAGGGGAGCAGAATAGCAACTAACCCTTTTGGGCTAAATAAAACAGACAATGACAATTCATGGTTCAGGCTACCCGCGGCAATATGGGTTGAATCACACGAGGTAACGGAATGATCTTGATGGAATTTTTAGTGGTACTCGGCTGCTTGCTGCTGGGTACCCGCTTTGGGGGCATGGGACTCGGTCTCATCAGTGGTATCGGTCTCTTCCTGCTGACCTTCGTCTTCGGCCTGGTGCCGGGCGAACCGCCTGTTCAGGTAATGCTGACCATTCTGGCGGTGATCGGCTGTGCCGCCACCCTGCAGACTGCCGGTGGCCTCAACCTGATGATGCAAGTGGCCGAGCGTCTGCTGCGCCGTCACCCGCAATACATCACTATCCTGGCGCCGCTCACCACCTGGACCCTCACCTTCCTGTGCGGTACCGGCCACGTGGTCTACACCATGTTCCCCATCATCGCTGACATCGCGCTGCAGAAGAACATCCGTCCCGAGCGCCCGATGGCAGTGGCCTCCGTTGCCTCCCAGATGGCCATCTGCGCCTCCCCGGTCTCCGTTGCCGTGGTCTCCATGGTCTCCATTCTGGCGGCCGGTCACGGTATCGGTCAGGCTTACGGCCTGCTCGACATCCTGATGATCGCCATCCCCTCCTCCCTGACCGGTGTCATCGTGGCTGCCCTGTGGAGCCTGCGTCGCGGCAAGGATCTGGACAAGGACGAAGAGTTCCAGGCCAAGATCAAAGACCCGGAACAGCGCGCCTTCATCTACGGCGGCGGTGAAACCCTGCTCAACACCAAGTTCCCGAAAGAGGCCTACTGGTCTACCTGGATCTTCTTCGCCGCCATCGCCGCCGTGGTATTGCTCGGTGCCAACGAAGGTCTGCGTCCGGTGTTCACCATCAAGGACAAAACCGGCCCGCTCTCCATGAACCTGGTGATCCAGATGATGATGCTGATCGCCGGTGCCATCATCCTGATGCGCTGCAAGGTCAAGCCGGGCGAGATCGCCAACGGCGCCGTCTTCAAGGCGGGCATGGTCGCCATCTTCTCCGTATTCGGGGTGGCATGGATGAGTGAGACCTTCTTCCAGGCTCACATGCCCCTGCTCAAAGAGACCCTGGCCCATGTGGTACAGGCCCAGCCCTGGACCTACGCGCTGGTGCTGTTCCTCATCTCCAAGCTGGTGAACAGCCAGGCCGCTGCCCTGACCGCCATCGCCCCCATGGGGCTGGCGCTGGGTGTCGAACCCAAGCTGCTGATCGCCTTCCTGCCAGCCAGCTACGGCTACTTCGTGCTGCCGACCTACCCGAGCGATCTGGCCTGTATCGGTTTCGACCGCTCCGGCACCACCCGCATCGGCAAGTTCATCATCAACCACAGCTTCATCATTCCGGGGCTGATCGGGGTGGTGACCTCCTGCTCGCTGGGCTTTATCCTCACCAGCATCCTGCTCTGATCGCAGCGGCGTTTACCACGCTATTGCAATACAGGCCCCCGCTTCGGGGGCCTGCTTTTTCCCGCTCTGTGACCCCAACCATTTCCCCGCCGCCATTTCCGGACACAATGCCTTTACCTCTGCCCACGCCGCTGGGTAGCATGCCCCCTCGTTCACCACCGGAATCTCATCCATGTCTCGCGTCATCCTGCTCTGGAGCGGTGGCAAAGATGCCATGCTGGCCCTCTGTCATGCTCGCCAAGCGGGCCATCAGGTGATGGCACTGGCCACCTTTGCCCCGCCAGAACCCCGATTTCTCGCTCACCCCTTGCCGCTGGTGCGCCGTCAGGCGGAAGCCCTCGGGCTGCCCCATCTGCTGGTCACCATAGAAGCGCCGTTCGATCTCGGTTATGAGCGGGCACTGGCACGGCTCAAGGAAGAGTGGCAACTCGATGGCGTAGTCACCGGCGATATCGACAGCGTGGGCGGTGCGCCTAACTGGATCTGCGAGCGCTGCCGCCCGCTCGGGCTCACCGTCCATACCCCGCTCTGGCAGCAATCTCGCCAAGCCTTGCTGGCGGATATGCTGGCCCGCGGCATCGTCGCCCACCTCTCCTGCGTCGATACCCGGGTGCTGGCCCCCGAGTGGACTGGCCGCACCCTCGATGCCGCCACCCTCTGCGAGCTACAACAACTGGCCGAGCGCGAGGACTTCGATGCCTGTGGCGAGCAGGGGGAGTACCACACCATGGTGACCGACGGCCCGGGCTTTGCCGCCCCGCTGCGCCTCGATGGCTGGCTGGTGGCGCGGCAGGATCATCTGGCCTATCTGGCCGAGCCACAGGGGTAACGGCCTCAAGCAAGCAGCCAACTCACTTAGCGCGCGAAAAATCGAGATAAAAAAACGGGAGGCAACAGCCTCCCGTTTGGATTTGAGCGGACCAGTTTTGAGCGGGCCATGACGCCCGAACAAGGAATAAACAGGCTTATTTCGCCAGCTTGCCCAGTACCCGCTGCAGCAGGCGGATCCGCGGCTCGATGCTCTCCAGCAGCAGGAATTCCGCCTCCGAGTGGAAACCACCCCCCATGGGGCCGAAGCCATCGAGGGACGGCACGCCTGCGGCGGCGGTGAAGTTGGCATCCGAACCGCCACCGGCCTCCAGCCAGTTGAAGGGGATCCCCTCCTCTTTGGCTGCCGCCTCCACCAGTGCCATCAGCGCCTCGGTGTCACCGCTCGGGCGCATCGCCGGCTTGAAGGTCTGGCGATCAACCTCGACCCGACAACCCGCGAGGAAGGGATTGTTGGCCATAAAGGTGAGCCGATCGTGTACCGCAGCGGCCTCTTCGTTGCTCCAGAAGCGCAGATCGACGATCGCCTCGGCAAAGTCCGGCACCACGTTGACACCGGTGCCGCCCTGTACCACGCCGACGTTCATGGTGGTACCCGTGGTCATGTTGACCTGCTCGTTGATGGCCAGCACCCAGTGCGCCAACTCGGTAATGGCAGAGATCCCTTCGGTGAGGGCCGAACCGGCGTGGGAGGCCTTGCCGTGGAAGGTGATGCGGTACTTGGCATTGCCCTTGCGGGCGCTGATGAGATCCCCGTTGGGACGGGCTGCCTCGGCCACCAGCACGCAGCCGCTCTGTTTGGCCTTCTCCACCAGCCAATCTTTCGACCAGGGGGAGCCAATCTCTTCGTCGCAGTTGTAGCAGACCAGCACCTTGAGCTTGGCAAGCAATGCCGGATCCATCTCTTTGAGGGCATACCAGATAGAGAGCAGGCCGCTCTTCATGTCCGAGACGCCGGGGCCAAAGGCTTGATTGCCTTCAATTTTCAGCGGGCGCTTGGCCGCCGTCCCCTCGGGGAAGACGGTATCCATGTGGCCGCACAGCATCACGTCGTAGTGATCGGCACCCGGCGCATTGGTGATCTCGAGGCAGGGGCCGCACTCGGCAGCGAACTGGTGGCGAGTCACCTGCCAGCCGATGGCCTCATATTTCTCGGTCATGATGTCGGCCACCTTCGCCACCCCGGCCGGGGTGCGAGTACCGCAATCGAGGTTGATGAGCGGGGCCAGATCGGCCAGATAGCTATCGAGGGAAAACGGGCTCTTTACAACTATCATTATCTTCTCCATGCAACAATCAGCGTTGATGGCCGATCGTCTATTGCAACAATGCGACACAGTGAGAAAAAGGCGGGCAGCCATGCCACCCGCCCGACCGGTAAATTCCAAACACCACTACATAACCCACATCACTACATAAACAGCAGATAGTTGAGGGTCAGCGCCGTCAGCAGCGCCCCCGCCATCGGCACGCTGGTGCGCTTGACCACGGTAAAGGGCGATACCTTGGCAATCCCCGCACAGGCGATCAGTACCGCTGCGATGGGGGAGACGGTACGGCCGATACTGGAAGCGAGCTGCATCGGCAGCAGCATGGTCACCGCAGGTACGCCAAACTTGGCCGCCACCGCCGGTGCCAGGGTCGAGAAGCTGAGGAACGCCGCGTTGCCGGAGCCCATGATGACCGCCGCTACCATGATCAGCGCCACCATCACCAGGGTCATCAGACCGCTGCCGATACCGGCATTGCTGGCAGAGTGCAGCAGGGTATCGATGGCGCCGATGGCCTTGAGGGATTCGGCAAACAGCTCGGCACAGACGATGAGCGCCACCACGGGGCCAAACACCTTGCCCATACCATCGAGGAAGCTCGACAGCCCGGCAAACGCGGTACGCACCGAGCGGCTACGCAGCAGCTCGCACAGCATGCCGATAAAGACCGACAGCAGCATGGCCACCTCCACGCTCATCTTGATGTCGCTCACCAGCAGCTTGGAGAAGGTCATCATCAGCACGAAGGGGATGATCGGCAGCAGGGCATACCAGGTGGGCGCCTGCACGCTCTCGGTGCCCTGCTCGTCCAGCTCGGCGTGATCGCCACGATGGAGCGCAGGATCCCAGCCATCCTTGCGATCGCAGTAACGCTGCCAGAAGAAGTGCAGCACCATGGTCACCAGCAGCATGGGGGCCACCAGCCAGATTTGGTAGTCAACGAAATAGCTGGTCGGATCCATGCCGGATTGACCGGCGGAGAAGATGGCGTTGGTCTGGGTCGGGCCAATTTCAAACGCCTGGGAGGTGGCGATGACGCCACAGGCGGAGGCCGGGCTGATGCCGAGGTTGCGCATCACCGGATACATGGTGACCATCAACAGCAGGCCAAGGCCGGTGGCGGAGGTGACGAACAGAGAGACGAATACCGCCACCAGATAACAGATGGAGAGCATCAGGTAGCTGGACTGGATGCCCGCCACCGGCTTGACCGCCACTCGCACCAGCGCCTGGGAGGCCCCGATATGGGACATGTAGGTGGCAAAACCCGCCACCGCCATGATGGTGAGGCCGAGGCCCGCCGCGCGGTAGGAGAAGATCCCCTTGAACACTTCGAACAGATCGAACAGGGCGAAACCAGTGCTCTTGTCAGCGGGGAGAATGGGGTGCAGCCCCAGCCAGTAGGCCACCGCAAAAATGGCCATGCCCGCCAGCGCCAGCACCGCCTGCGGGTTGTAATCCTTGATAATGCCGTAGACCACGGCGACCAGAACGAGCAAGACGAATAAAAGTTCCAATATTCACTCCTGATAAATTTATCGAAGAGCGAAATCTAGTGATCTGACCACTGTTTGCCTTTGATCCCTATCAATAAAGGTGCCGTCACCGTGATTCATTAGCATAATATGTCGACCATGTAACAATTTTTCGTTATTTCAACTACTGAAAAACCTTTGTCACCCCATATCCGGGAATTGTGTGACGCGACTCCCCTCTTTTTTGCGTTGGATCAACATATGACGGCGCCGAACTGGCGAAGATGCGCTTCGACATATAGCGACCATTTCGCGCCGGAGAGAGTTATGACAAGCCAAGCCACCGCAGGTGCTTCGACCTGCGACTACAAGCTGTGGGACATCCTCGTCGAGTCTGCAAAGGAACGCACTACCATTCGTTACTCCAAACTGGCCAAGCAGGCCGGGCTGGAGCAGTGCCAGGATGAACTGCGCACCCTGCTGCAACGCATCCGCATGTACTGCACCGAAAACAACCTGCCGATCCTCTCTGCCATCGTGGTGGATGACGTGGGCAAATACACTGGCCTCTCTTCCAGCCTGCCTGATGCACCCTGGGAACGGGCCCGGGTCTTTGACCATGAGTGGACCACCCTGCACTGATTGAGGTGCTTGATGATGCCGACCAAAACGCGCCCGCTGGCGCGTTTTGGCTATCTGGTGTTTGCCCCCTTCTCTTTTTCTCCAGCAATAGTCGATCTTCTCCCGCAATACCCAACCCCATCGGGCACACTAGCCCCACAGCTTCTGACCTTGTGCTCAAAATCGCCGTTCAGGTGTGACCAGTCCCGGTAAAACCCGCGAGCCGGACCATCGGCGTTGCCATGCGATCGCCACAATGCCAGAATCGGGCCCTTGCACTGCGTTGATTCGGATTTTCGGGCGCGGCCACGGCCAGCGCCCACAAGAGAAGGACTCCCCATGGCCATCACCCTCTATGGCATCAAGAACTGCGAGCCATTCATAGTGGAAGAGCCGCAAAATAAACCATGCCTTGCCTTGTTGCACAGGTTTTCTTCTATACTGCACGAGGTCTGAGTTGACTCATACTACGATATTGAAAGTTGTACGTTGAGTATTGAACTAACAATCAGCAGTGATTTATATTGGGAAGTAGAACTTATAGCATTCATATGTCCCAAGGAGGAAGAGCATGAAGCTATTCTTTTGTATCGCGAGTATTTTTATGATTGCTGGTTGTTCAAGCAATGCATACCCAACCCTCTATGCAGGGAAATACTACATGATGGGCGACTCTAACTGTAAATATGTCTATCGTCAGGTTTCAGACACTAGAATTATCTGTATGGATGGAGATAAAAACAACACCGGATATCGGGATGCTATGACATATGAGGATATCTTGATGTATAAGTCTCAAGTAGATTTATACAATGCTCAGATGGCATCGCTAAGCAACACTCTAAACCAAGTCGGGCAGTCACTTGATAGTTCAAGCCAGTCAACATATCAATATATACCTGTAGAGCAACCTTCATTGTCTTACGGATCTAGCAAAACAACATACAGGCGGGTCGGTAACACTATTCTCGGCTCTGATGGTTCAAAATGTCAAATAGCAGGCTCAAGTGTAATTTGTGATTAAAGCCTGACATTAGGCAATCACTGTTCAAGACCAGTGATTGCCTTGGCCAACTCTAACTTTTATATTTATCACCAATAAAGCTAATGTCACCCTTAATAAACCTATACCCCCAATACGCTGCAATTATTAGAAATGAAATTACTGCTAGTGGAGCGGCTCCTCCAAATACGAAAAGGATCATTAGCACTAGGCCAAACAACGAAATCACTGAAGCTATTCTATCTTTTTTGTTCATTCTGAGAGTCCTTTCATAGTTGGAGTTTTCGTTATTTAAGTGTGACCTAGTATTCGATAAACACTCGACACACTTATCCCTAATCGTTTCGCTACTGATGCCTTTGTAAGGCCTTGCGAAAACAAGTGCAATACCTCATCCCGCTTTTCTATCGCGGTCGGTTTGCGGCCTTTGTAGACCCCTTTGGCCTTCGCCAAGGCGATCCCTTCCGCCTGACGCTCTAGCATGATTTCCCGCTCGAACGTGGCGATGGCCCCGATCATGGTCAGCATCAGCTTACCCGTTGGTGTCGCCGTGTCGATGCCCAGATTCTGGATCTGTAATGTTACCTCTTTGGCGTGTAACTGGTCTGTGATCTCCAGCAAGTGCCGGGTGTTCCGGGCCAGACGATCCAGCTTGGTGACTTTTAGCACGTCTCCAGAGCGGGCAAATTCAAGCATTGCCTGTAGTTGCGGCCTATCCGTCTTGCTCCCGCTGACCTTCTCCTGAAAAACTTTTTCACACTCCGCCAGAGCTGTCAGTTGCTGCTCCAGCGATTGCCCCGTGGTCGAGACACGGGCATACCCGATGATTGCCATGATGGCCTCCCAATAGGCTCAAGACCCTGCAAGAAAAACGTGTCAAAACTCGAAAACCAACCCGTGTGACAGGGGTTGCCGGGGGGCTTCCGGTCTGTCACACGGGCATGGTCTATTGAGCGTCCGGCTCCTTCGGTGGGGATGGCGGTGTCTGCATCGAGTTGACGGCCTCCTTGATGAGGACGCCCAAGGCTGCCAGCAGTGCCGCCTCCAACGCTTTCAGTAACGGGTTTCCTTGCTGCTCATTCATACGCCTTCTCCTTGCTGGATGGCTCCTGACAAGGGGCCAGATGTGATGTATTCCATGGGGTTCTCCTATGGTGTTGGTCTCATCTGGCTTATACCGGCATTGGGTCTCAATGTTGCCTGCTTGATTTCCTTAAGCTGGTGGGGTTTGGGATTGTTTTTTCAGAGCAGCCAACGGGGCGGGATCGTTGCTATCTTCTTGATTTATCTCCTTCGGGTGGCTGGTAGGTTCCCCCCTCGGTGCAGTAAATGAGTAGTGAATAGGTGGTGTGTCCATAAGTGGATATATAAATCGGGGTGGCACAGCACACACATCGCACACAACCGCCCGAAAAGCCTATGAACACGTTGTCAGATGTGTCGATGAGACTCAAATCGACCAGACACATCACCCCGAAATGTGTCGATTGGCAGTCACTCACGGCGGGGTCAGACGGTGATATGCCAGATTACCGCTATGCCTCTGACTCAACCGCCAGCCAAGCCGCTCTGCAATCGCTTTAAGGTCTCGTCCCGGCTGAGCTGGATATCGCAGATACCCGGCTGGATCGCAGGTATAAGCACTCTGGGCAGAATCTCGCGTGATATCAAGATGTCGGCCATCACCCGGCTTTGCCATAGCCACCAACAGCTCTTGCAGGTACTCCTCAACGCTCAATATGCGTCCCTGAGTCCGGCAAATGGTAGCCCACAGCTCTTGCTCCTCATGGCGAATCCTGAGCGGCCTGAGGCCCGTCAGCTGCTCGATATAAGTATCACGCTGCTGGTCTGCTTTGCGGTTCGCTGGCTCCAGATGATAGGCTTCGTCAAACTCCAGCAAGTAGGTTTCCTGCCGGGTCGGTTTGTCAAAATACTTTCCGTCTGGGTCGAACCACTGCAAATCTACCCGAAAATCCACCCGGTAAGGGTCGCAATCGAACTGCGGGATCACCTCCATTCGCAAACCCGGTTGCTGCATTTGAAAGTAAGTAACCAGCGGGGCCAAGTATTCCACATAAAATGCAGCCTCATGGCGGCTCTGCCTTTCATCATGTGGTAACTCCAACCCGGTAAGCTGCTCGATCTCCGCTATTAGCCTCAGGTTTAAGTGAGAGCTGGGGCCATAGGTCAACACAGCCAAGGCTTGTAAGGGAGTCCACGTCCCCAATCCATTATCCGGTTCGGGAACCTCCGGCAGGTCAAGCCCCTGCATCTGCCGGATGTTGGCGATTGCCCGCCTGACGTACTGACTGTACCGCCCATTGAAACCAGGTATTTGTGATAGCAATGATCTGGGGTCGATAATCCCTCGGGCAGGTTGGCCAATGAAAATTGCTGTCATGTTCAATAGCACCTCATCACAGCTTTTTACTTGGAATATTCCGAGCTCAAATCTTCGAAATCTGGATCTGTACCATCATCATTCTTCTGGAGATTTCGAATGTAATCGTCCATCTCCTGCTGCATAACTGAAGGGTCAACACCATAAGGAGCTTCAGTTTGAGTCTTTCTTACTAGGTAGCTAGACCCGTCATAAATCGAACTCCCCGCCAACTTGTCTTCAAAGATCTGCGTCAATACGCGACCACCATCAATATCCATATACTCAGCCCACAGATAGCCGCCATCAAAGCGGAATCGAATTTCCTTCAACGCTGTTTTCAGCTGGCCGTTGAATCGTTGGCGTTGCTCCGTACTGCGAAGGTCTTCAGGAGCTACGAAGTAATTGAGCGTTTTCACTGATAGCTCCCGGCTCATAAGATCACTTTCAGCTCGTTGAATTTGCTTTTCTAAGGCTTGCGTCTTCTTCTTGCATTGCTCGAACAAGACTCGATAATCCGCATCATTATCGTTATCCAGCACAAGTTGAGCTGCCTTCTTTCTCTTCAGGGTCTCAACCTCTAGCTGAACTCGTAATTCGGCTAGCGTGGTTCTAAGAGCGATTGTTTTATCCTCCCCCTCAACCCGTTGCTTCATTACCCTGTTCAGCAAGAACACTGCTTGCAAAAGTTGTGGTTCAACCTTGCCGTAAAGCATGTTCGGTAATTTGCACCCAGCGGTGTTTTGCTTGGGACAAACCAGATAGTTTCTTGGGCTCCCTGCTCGCCCTTTGTTTTGATAACGTAATGACTCACCACACTGACAGCGAAGTACACCACTGAAGAGATTGTTAAAGGTTCCCTTGCGATAGGAACCACTATGCTTGTTTCTCTTGCTGATAAGGTGTTGCACCTCTTCAAACAAGGCTGGGGAGACTATCGTGGGGTAGTACCCCAAGATTGGCTCATCAGCAGGCACCCGATGGCCGTTCTCAATGACATGTGGCTGGAAAACACCGATCACCGCTTGACTCTTGATGACCGCTTGAATACCTGCCGGACGCCAGTCAGCCTCTTTGCCGAATGTTTTGTAGCCTTTGTCTAGGAATACCTTAGCAATCTGCTCATAGCCACAGCCTGACTTCGCCATTTCAAACATCTCGTTCACAATAGCTACTCGTTCGGAGATAGGGACGATCTGCTCCCCATCCCTAGTGAGCCATGAAGGTAGACGGGAGTTAGCTATCACTTTGTTGTTCTTTCTTGCCTGCTCACGGCCATTTGACCATGCTGCACGGCTCCGACGGCTTTTCATCTCTGACTCATCATTAGCACGAGCCATGTAGACGATTGAGACTATCAGCTTGGTGAAGTCCACCTGACCTCTACGAAAGACCTGCTTATCAGAGAGGGTTACAATGACGATCCCCGCCCTCACAATAGCTAGGAACTGTTCAAGGGCCTCTTCGACTGCTTGTCTGCTCAGACGGTCTACTGACTCAACCAGCAGGTATGACCCCTGTTCAATCTCACCGTGCTTCACAGCATCAACGAAGCGACCTAACGCCCCTTCAGACATGTTGGCACCACGAAATGCACTCGTGCCGAAATCATCAATCGTCTTGTCATCAAGCTGGAGATTGTGCTCAGCACAGTAATCCATAGCCTGCTGAAGCTGGCGGCGATAACTATCTCCTTGCGCCTGCTTGGGGGTACTGAATCGAATATAGGAATAGGCTTTCACGGGGCGACTCATGGCAACTCCTTTGCTATTGGCTCACATTGGAAGCAAGTGAGCACGGCTGAAAATTAAGATGGGATGAGCCTACCAGTTGGTCGGCACTTTACACAATATGCAATCAAAGTTATTTTTACCGAAATCACCACATTGCAGAAGAACAGCCCATCGTCAGACGACCAGCCCAAGGTAGCCACATTTCCCTGCATAGTGATCGCCTGTATGCTATGGCCCATTGAACGGAACACGGTGAACTCCATGGAAAACAAGACCGAATGCAAAGTTGTGCTCTACGGCATTTCCCCCAAAAACTGCGACACCATCAAGAAAGCCCGCAAGTGGCTGGATGAGGCCGGTATCGACTACCGCTTTCACGACCACCGCGCCGACGGCCTGAACCCGGACGATCTGGACAGCTGGCTGGCAAAACTCGGCTGGGAAGCCCTGCTCAACAGCCGCGGCACCACCTTCCGCGCCCTGCCGGATGAGGCCAAACAGGGGCTCGACACCGCCAAGGCGCGCGCCCTGCTGCTGGAGCACCCGGCCATGATCAAGCGCCCGCTGCTCGACCGTGACGGCGAACTGACTCTGGGTTTCAAGGCTGATCACTACCAATCCCTCTTCTCCCGTTAAGGACAACTAAGGACAACTGATGTCGGATGTCATCGCACTGGCCAAGGATCTGATCCGCCGCCCCTCCGTTACCCCCCTCGATGAAGGGTGCCAGACCCTGATGGCGGAGCGCCTCGCCAAGCTAGGGTTTGTCATCGAGCCCATGGTGTTTGAGGACACCACCAACCTCTGGGCCCGCCGCGGCAGTGAGGGGCCGCTGTTCTGCTTCGCTGGCCACACCGACGTGGTGCCCGCCGGGCCGCTGGACAAATGGCACACTCCGCCGTTCGAGCCGACCATCAGGGATGGCGTGCTCTACGGCCGTGGCGCCGCCGACATGAAGGGCTCGCTGGCTTCCATGGTGGTGGCGGTCGAGCGCTTCGTGGCCGAGCATCCGGATCACACCGGGTCCATCGCCTTTCTCATCACCTCCGATGAGGAGGGGCCCTTTATCAATGGCACCACCCGGGTGATCGACACCCTGGAGGCCCGCAACGAGAAGATCCGCTGGTGCATCGTCGGCGAGCCCTCCTCTACCGCCGTGGTCGGAGATGTAGTGAAAAACGGCCGCCGCGGCTCCATCACCGGCGATCTGCTGGTGCGCGGGGTGCAGGGCCATGTGGCCTATCCCCATCTGGCTGACAACCCCATTCACAAAGCCGCGCCAGCGCTGGCCCAGCTTGCCGCGACCGTGTGGGATGAGGGTAACGCCTACTTCCCCCCCACCAGCTTCCAGATCGCCAACATTCAGGCCGGCACCGGCGCCTCCAACGTCATTCCGGGCGAGTTGCAGGTGCAATTCAACTTCCGCTTCAGTACCGAACTGACCGACATGGATATCCGTGAGCGGGTCGAAGCGCTGCTGGATAAACATGGCCTCGATTATCAGCTGAACTGGACCCTCTCCGGCCAACCTTTCCTCACCGATACCGGCGCGCTGCTCGATGCGGCCGTGGCGGCCATAGAACTGGTTAATGGTCAGCGACCGGCCCTGCTCACCACCGGCGGCACCTCGGACGGGCGCTTTATCGCCCCTACCGGCGCCGAGGTGATTGAGCTCGGTCCCGTCAACGCCACCATTCACAAGGTGAACGAGTGCGTGAAGGCGGACGATCTGGATCTGCTGGCGGACATGTACCAAGGGGTGCTCGAGAGATTGCTGGCATGACGCAGGAACAACTGCTGGGGCTCGACGAGAGCCACCTTATTCTGGTGGGGCGCGGCCCCCATCGTCTGACTGCCGCCACCGCCGCGGCCTTCAACGACATGCAGGTGGCAGCCGCCTATGAGGGGTTCAACCTGCAGGCGGCCTCCAGCTGGCGCAGCTTCGAGCGCCAGCTCGCCATCTGGAATGGCAAGTGGCGCGGCGAACGGCCGCTGCTCGATGCCAACAGTCAGCCCATCGATGCCCTGCAACTGGGCGAGATAGAGCGGCTGCACGCCATCCTGCGCTGGAGCGCTCTGCCCGGCACCAGCCGTCACCACTGGGGGACCGATCTCGATATCTACGACCCAGACTGCCTGCCCGCCGATACCAAACTGGCGCTGGAGCCCTGGGAGTATGAAGCCGGGGGCTGGTTTGCAGATCTCAGCGAGTGGCTCAGCGACCATATGAGCGACTTCGGCTTCTTCCTCCCTTATGCCAAGCCGGTCGGAGCAGAGAGCGGGGTCGCCTACGAGCCCTGGCATATCAGCTTTTCGCTGGAGTCCGACGAGCAGCGACTCGATCCCGCGGCACTGGCGCTTTGTCTGCAACAGGCGGATATTGAAGGCAAGTCGACCATATTGGCCAACCTTGATGAAATTTTGGCCCGTTATGTCACCACCTGTCCTGACGAAAGGAAAATCCCATGAATCTCTGGCTGTGGATAGGGTTGCCGCTGCTGTTCCTGCTCGGGCTGTTTCTCAATGCCATCAAAGACATGAAACGGCTGGAGAAGCAGTTGCCCAACTACAAGGACAAGATCCGCGAAGTGAAGGATGACGAGGACGACTGAATCCCGCCCCCATCCCGTGGGGAGCGCCCTTGTGCTCCCCTCTCCCTCTGCTGTGCCGTTTCACTTTTCCCCGCCCTCTCCTCCCTGCGTATCCTGAAATCGACGCTCCTTTGACTCCGCTTTTGTTAACCCCGTCACTGTCAGAATATGGCGCGCCCATGCTGAAAAAAGGGATGAAAAATGTAAGAAAGTGCAAATTGATGCACAAATAAGCCACACAAGGGGGGCCTAACTGCATATAATGTGCCTACTTTGCACATTACCAGGAAGGAGTTCGCCCTTGGATGCCGCTACCATCAACAGTTTCTTTTTTGTCGCTGCCCTGTTGGTGGGAGCCAGCGTACTGTTGAGCGCCCTCTCTTCCCGCCTCGGTATTCCCATTCTGGTTATCTTCCTCGCCGTCGGCATGCTGGCCGGTGAGGATGGCCCAGGTGGTATCCACTTCGCTGACTACTCCATCGCCTATCTGGTGGGCAACCTGGCGCTCGCCATCATTCTGCTCGACGGCGGCATGCGCACCCGGGTCTCATCGTTCCGGGTGGCGCTCTGGCCTGCCTTGTCGCTGGCGACGGTCGGGGTGGCCATCACCACCGGCCTGACGGGTCTGGCCGCCGCCTGGCTGTTTGACCTCAGTCTGATGCAGGGGATGCTGATCGGCGCCATCGTCGGCTCCACCGATGCGGCGGCGGTCTTCTCCCTGCTTGGCGGACGCAGTCTCAACGAGCGGGTGAGCGCGACGCTGGAGATAGAGTCAGGCAGCAACGACCCCATGGCGGTGTTTCTTACCGTCACCCTGATCGAGGTGCTCGCCACCGCCCAGCAAGGGCTGGATGGGGGCTTCCTGCTGCTGCAACTGGTCAAGCAGTTTGGACTTGGCGCCGGGATTGGCCTTGGCGGCGGCTGGCTGCTGTGGCGCCTTATCAACACCGCCCGCCTGGCGCCGGGACTCTATCCACTGCTCACCGTCAGCGGCGGCCTGCTGATCTTCGCCCTCACCACGGCGGTCGGTGGCAGCGGCATTCTCGCCATCTATCTCACCGGTCTGTTGCTCGGTAACCTCGCCCTGCGCAGCCGCAGCACCACATTGTCGGTGCTGGACGGTCTGACCTGGCTCAGCCAAATCGGCATGTTTCTGGTGCTGGGGCTGCTCGCCTCCCCCCACAAGCTGCTGCCCATCGCCCTGCCCGCGCTGGCGCTGGCGATGTGGATGATCCTGTTTGCCCGCCCGGTGTCGGTCTGGATCGGGCTGCTGCCGTTCAAGAACTTCGCCCCCCGCGAGCGCTGGTTTATCTCCTGGGTCGGTCTGCGCGGCGCCGTGCCCATCATTCTGGCTGTGTTCCCCATGATGGCGGGGCTGCCCAACGCCCAGCTCTACTTCAACGTCGCCTTCTTCGTGGTGCTGGTTTCGCTGATTTTGCAGGGCAGCTCGCTGCCGCTGGCCTCAAAACTGGCGCGGGTGGAGGTACCGGCACCGCCGTCGCCCATCAACCGCTCCGGCCTCGAGATCGATCTCGACAGCCAGTGGGAGACCTTCGTCTACCAGCTGGGGGAGGAGAAGTGGTGCATCGGCTCGCCGCTGCGGGATCTGCAGATGCCTACCGGCACCCGGATCTGCGCCCTGTTTCGCGGCCGCGAGCTGCTCCACCCCTCGGGCAGTACCTGTCTGCAGGCCGATGACATCCTCTGCGTGATCGGTCACGAACGCGACCTCCCCGCCCTCGGTCAGCTGTTCAGTCAGGCACCGGAACAGGATCTCGGCCCCCGCTTCTTCGGTGACTTCCTGCTGGAAGCGGCGGCACGACTGGTGGATCTCGCCCCTCTTTACGGGCTGGATGTGAGCGAGGTGGCGGATCAGACACTGGGCGATTTTATTGCCAGCCAGTTGGGCGATAATCTGGTGGTCGGTGACAACATCGAATGGCAGGGCCTGATCTGGACCGTGGCCGAAATGGACGAGAGCGTGCCGGGCAAGATCGGGGTGCGCTTTCAGGAAGAGGACCCGGTCTGACCGACCGTCCCGTATCAAGTCCCCAGCAAGAAGGGAGAGTGTTATGCCATATCAAAGTTTGCTATCCGGCCCCCTGCCCCCCGCAACCAATCTGGGGGTCATTGAAGGCTTTTTTGGCAAGGGATGGAGCTGGCAGGCCCGCGCCCGCTACGCCCAGTGGCTGCCGCGCCACGGTTACGGCTTCTATATCTACGCCCCGAAAGAGGATGGCTATCTGCGCAAGCACTGGGCCCTCCCCTGGCCCGAGCAGCAGCTGGCCGATCTCGCCGAGCTGGCGCGCCAGTGCCGCGCCAACGGGCTCGCCTTCGGGGTGGGCTTGAGCCCCATGGGGGCTCATCACGACTACGATCGCAAACGCTCGGCGCTGCTTGAGAAAGTGCGCCTCATCGACGAGATGCTCCAGCCCGATATTCTGGCGGTGCTGTTTGACGATATGAAGGGGGATACCCCGGATCTGGCCCGTCACCAGCTCACCATCGCCCACGACATCGCGGCCCACAGCAAGGCGACCCGCCTCATCTTCTGCCCCAGCTACTACTCGACCGACCCGGTGCTGGAGAAGGTGTTCGGCGCCATGCCTCCCCGCTATCTGGAGGAGCTTGGCGAGCAGCTCGATCGCCGTTTCGAGATCTTCTGGACCGGCCCCAAGGTCTGCTCCAGCGAATATCCAGCCAGTCACCTCAAGCAGGTGACCGAACTGCTCGGCCGCAAGCCCTTCCTGTGGGACAACTACCCGGTTAACGATGGCAGCAAGGCGAGCAGCTACCTGCACCTGCGCGCCTTCGAGAACCGCCCCGCCGAGCTGGCAGAGCTGGTCTCTGGCCACGCGGTCAACCCGATGAAGCAGGCGGCACTCTCCGCCCTGCCCCTCGCCACCCTGCCGATGAGCTACCGACTCGGCAAGCAGTACGACCCCGACAAGGCGCTGCATGCCGCCCTCAACGCCACCTGCGGCCCGCAGATCTCGGCGATGATCGAGGCCGACCTGCCGCTGTTTCAGGATCTGGGGCTGGCACAGCTCACCCCCGAGCAGATTGCCGCCCTCAAGGCGCGCTATCTGCCGTTTCGTGACCAATCCTGCGTCGACGAAATCGTGCGCTGGCTGGACGGGGAGTATGTGTTCGATCCCGACTGCCTGACCGATTAAACCGCCCCTGCGGGGGCAGAAAGGAGGTTGTATGGATGCACACCTGCTTTACCAGAATCTGGCGGTGATCGCCGCCTTCTTGCTGATCTACAGCCTGATCGCGGGGCGCTTCGAGTCAAAACTGGTCAACGGCCCCCTGCTCTTTCTGCTGACCGGCTGGTTGCTGGGGCCGGGAGGGCTGGAGCTGCTCTCCCTCTCTATCGACAGCGCTGGCATCAAGCTGCTGGCCGAGCTGACGCTGGTGATCGTGCTGTTCAACGATGCCGCCAACACCAACTGGCAGGTATTGCTGGCCAACCGCCAGCTCCCCATCCGGCTGCTGCTGATTGGCCTGCCCCTCACCCTGCTTTGTGGCGCCCTGTTTGGCCACTGGATTTTCCCCGACCTGCCACTGCTGGAGATGGCGATCCTCTCGACCATTCTTGCCCCCACCGATGCGGCGCTCGGCAAGGCGGTGGTAAGCAACCCCGCGGTGCCGGCACCGGTGCGTGAAGGGCTCAATCAGGAGAGCGGCCTCAACGACGGCATCTGCGTACCGGTGCTGCTTCTGCTGCTGGCCCTTATCGCCCCCACGGAGCAGCACGCAGGCACCGCCACCCTGGCCATCACCCTGATGCTGGAGGAGATCGGCATTGGCCTGCTGGTCGCCTTTGTGCTGACCAGCCTCACCATCCGGCTACTGAAAATCTCCTATCTCAACGGCTGGCAACTGCCGCTCTGGCGCCAGCTCACCATGCCGGGGCTGGCCCTGCTCTGCTTTGCGCTGGCACAGACTCTCGGGGGGAGCGGCTTTATCGCCGCCTTTGTCGGCGGCCTCTTTATCGGCCACCGCCTAGGCGAGCACAAGCACGCCTATATGGACAGCTGCGAAGGCTACGGCGACCTGCTCTCCGTGGTGATCTGGATGGTGTTTGGCGCGACCCTGATGCCCATTCTGCCGGAGCTGCTGCACTGGCAATACTGGCTCTATGCCTTTGCCAGCCTCACCCTGCTGCGGATGGTGCCGGTTTGGCTGAGCCTCATCGGCACCGGCCTCAAGCCCGAACTCAAGCTCTTTATCGGCTGGTTCGGGCCGCGGGGCCTTGCCAGCATCGTCTTTGCGGTGATGGTGCTGCAAAACGAGCCTGCCCTGATTGGCCAGCGCCCCATCATCGCCACCGTGCTCTGCACCATCATATTGAGCGTCATCCTGCACGGCCTCACCGCCAACCCCTGGGTCGAGCGTTTCAAGCCTCGCTGAGCCACCCGGCGCCCATAAAAAATGCCACCGACCGGTGGCATTTTTCTTTTGTGGCGAGAGTCACTGACAGCTCTTACCCGAGCGCCAGCCAGACTCCCACCCCCAGCATCAGGGTACCGGCGATGCGGTTCATCAGGGTGACATTGCCGCTCTTGGCGAGGAAGTGGCGCAGGGTGCGGCCACCGCTGGCGTAGAGCAGCAGGCAGGAGAACTCGATGACCAGGATCAGCGCCACCAGCGCGCTGATCTGCGGCGCCATCGGCTTGTCGGCAGAGATAAAGGGGGGTAGCAGGGAGATCATGAAGGCCCACCCCTTGGGGTTGGCGATGGCGGTGACGAAACCCTGCAGCGCCAGCCCCATGGCGCTGGTCTGTTGACCGGCCGAGAGATCCGCCGGAATGGCCATCTTCCCCTTGGCCTGCCACATCTGGATGCCGAGCCACACCAGATAGGCGCCCCCCACATATTTGAAGGCGGCGAAGATCCCCGGGTAGTTGAGCATGATGGCTGCCACCCCGATCACCGACAGCACCGAGACCAGCCCGACCCCGATCAGCTCCCCCCACATCATGTGCAGGGTACGGCGCACCCCCAGGCTCATCCCCAGGGTCATCGACAGGGTCATGCACATGCCGGGGGTCACCGAGACAAAGAAAAAGGTCGGGATAAACAGAGCCAGAATGGCCGGATCGATCCAGCTGGACACAACACACCTCCATATGACGAGAGCGGGAAATCACGAAAACGGGACAGGATTGACACAACCCAGCCAGTTGTACCACATATTCAGGGGATAAAGCGCTCAATCATGCCTAAATGGCTCCTTTCTCACAAGAAAAAACCTTTTCTTCAGCACATTTCAGCAATAAAAGCCTGTGACAGCTCCTGATGTGCATGTGTAAGATGTCGGCTCCTCCAATTCCGGATTAGAGCCACTTATGTCATTGAATAATCTATCAATACGCGTTCAGGTCTTGATACCTTTGCTGCTGGCCAGCCTGCTGATGATGGTGATGATCGCCATCAGCAAACAGGGTCTGGATGAAGCCATCAATGACATAGATGAGACGACCCAGACCGTGGTCCAGCACAAGGACGATATTGCCAAACTGATCCACGCCACCTACCGGCTGCGCACCAGCGCCATCTATGGCCTCTACGATGCCAAGCTGTTTGCCGCACTGCCCGCAAACCTCAACAGCGCCGAGCAGGAGATCAATACCATCCTCGGCCGTCTGGTGCTCCCCGGTGCCGAGCAGGATAACCGTCAGGTCGCTGCCGCCCTGCAGGCCTACCTCAGCCATACCCGCAGCAACATGCTGCCGCTGCTGGCGCAAAAACATCAGGGTGGCGGCGATCCGGTCGCCTACGAGGCGGCTCGCCTCCATTTCCGCGAGCTGGGTGAACAGCTGATCAAGCAGATCGACAGCATGTCCGCCCACATCAACCAGCTGATCCAGCAAGAGCTGGCCGAAGAGCAGGCCCACTACGACGCCACCCTGCTGCGTACCCTGCTGCTCACCGCCGGTACCCTGCTGGCGGCGCTGATCTGCGGCTGGGTCCTCTCTGGGCGCATCGTCAGCCCCATCGGTCAGTTGCAAGAGGTGATGCACGCCGTGGCGCAAGGGCGCTTCAACGTGCGCGCCAAAGCGGAGGGCAACAACGAACTGACCCGTCTGGCCAAAGATATCAACCTCACCCTTACCCAGCTCGGCAACACCATCGAGAACCTGACCGGGATCAGCAACAGCGTCGCCTCCGCCGCCACCGAGCTGGCCGCCGTGATGACCCAGTCCGAGGCCAATGCAAAGCAGCAGCACAGCGAGATCGAACAGGTCGCCTCCGCCGTAACCGAACTCTCCAGCACCGCAGACAACGTCAACCACAACGCCGCCATCGCCGACGAGCTGGCGCGGGATGCCAATGGCCGGGTCGAACAGGGGCTCGCCCTCTTTACCGAAAGCATCGCCGCCAACAGCCGGATGGCAGGCAGTCTGGAAGATGCTGCCGCCATCGTGGCCCAGCTCAAATCCCAGTCCGAGCAGATCGGCAAGGTAATTGAAGTGATCCAGGGGATCTCCGAGCAGACCAACCTGCTGGCGCTCAATGCCGCCATCGAAGCGGCCCGTGCCGGTGAAACGGGCCGTGGTTTTGCGGTGGTGGCCGACGAAGTGAGAATGCTGGCGGCCCGTACCCAGGACTCCACCAAGGAGATCCAGGCCATCATCGAGCGGCTGCAGAGCCAGTCCCAATCCGCCAACAACGGCGTGCAGGAGACTCTGGAGATCCTCAGCCATAACCAGCGCTTGTCCGCTCAGGTGCAGGATCTGCTGAGCGGCATTACCGGTGCCGTGCGCCAGATCAACGACGCCAACGCCCAGGTCGCCACCGCCGCCGAGGAGCAGTCCTGCGTCACTGCCGACATCAACCGCAACATCACCAATATTCACGAGATCGTGAGCCAGAGCTCCGCCGGCATCAGCCAGAGCGCCAGTGCCAGCAACGAACTCTCGCAGCTCGCCGAGCAGCAACGCAAGCAGCTGGCCCAATTCCAGCTGTAAGCGCACAAAGTGAACCAGACAAAAAGGCCCGCAAGGGCCTTTCTTGTTGATGGAGCAATGGCTTTGTCTCTGTTTTAAACGCCATTTTTTGGCCGTTGGTGCCATAAGGGGCTGGGCTGCCCTGTCAAATATCGGTATGGTAGAGGCACGTTACTCCCCCTCACGTGAGCACACCATGAGCCTGAGATTCAAGAAACCCGCTTTTATCGCCCTGGGGCTCATCGCCCTCATTTCCGCCGCCTGGCTCGACTACTACCTGCCGGAGCACACCATCGCTACCATCACCGGGGTCGAGGTGAAGCGCACCGACAAGGATGGCCCCATCAGCCAGAAAAACCCGGCTGACGGCCCCACCACCGACGTCTATTACATCTACACCGAACGCCCCGGCGAGAAGATCCGGGTGTTTCGCAATGAAGATACCGAGTGGGGCTGGCCCTTCTACTTCAAGTTCAACGCCGCCGACGTCCAGGCCAAGGCCAAGTCCATGGAGTTCGAGAAACGCCTGGCCATCATCACCTCCTACGGTTGGCGCGTGAACATGTTCTCCATGTTCCCCAACGTCACCAAGATTGAGAGCACTGAGCCTGACGCCTCCACCTGGAGCTTCTTCCGCTGGTTCTGGTTCGGCCTCTGGGCACTGGTGATGGGCAAAGCCGCCATCGCGACCTGGCGCTACTTCGATCGTCTTGAGGACGAGATATGAGTGAGCCGAGCAAGACCCGCACCAGCTTCTACCGGCGGCTCTACGTGGCCTGGCTGATCAGCCAGGGCACGGATACGGTGCCTGCCATCATGGAGGCGACCGGCATGCCGCGCCGCACCGCGCAGGATACCCTGACGGCGCTGGCCGAGCTCGACATCAGCTGCGCCTTCGAGCAGACCGAGGGGGCTCGCCACCTGCAGGGGCACTACCGCATCAGCGACTGGGGTCCCATCAATCCGGCGTGGATCAAGGCTCAACTGCCGCTTATCAAAGAGACGTTGAGCTATCCCTGATCCGGGAACCGCTCTGCAATCGCACTCTGCTTTAAATTAAAGAGGGGCCAGCCGACAAGGCTGGCCCCTCTTTTTCCAGGTCGATGGCGTGACAGGTGGCTCTACTCGGGCATGGCCGAATCCTCAAGCTCCCCGTCAGACTCGCCGCGGGTGCAGTCGATGATGGAGCGCTTGGGGTTGTTGGGGTCGCGCAGCAGCAGGGGCGCCAACCCCTCGTCATGCTTCTGCTCGTCGCCAAACTCGCTGCCGTAGGCATTGTGGGTCAAGCGGCGGGCATTGGCGATGGGAGTATCGACAAACAGGGCATACACTTCGAAGCTGGAGGCGGGCACGATAAAACCGACCACCGGCAAGCCGTGCAGCTCCTCGTGCACCTTGTACCAGGCAAAGCCGTCGCTCACCTTGTAGGGGGTGTAGTTGGCCAATTGTAGATTGGCGGGCCTGCCCGTCTCATCCACATAGAGATCGGTAAATTCACAGGTCGCCAGCCCCTGCCACATCCGCTCGAATGGCGTCGCACAGCCTGTCAGTTGCAACCCGGCCAGCAGCACCAAGCCTCTCTTCCACATTCCCCGCCCCTTCTTGCAAAAATGAACCGGCGCTCAGTCAAACGCCCGCAGCCGCGTCACCAGCAGATCGATAAAGCCCGGACGATCCAGCCCCAACAATACCAGCGCATTGGCTGGCTTGCCGGTCAGACCATAACGATCCACCACCGTCATCCCCACGGTATGCTCCCCTCTGGTCTCGATATCGACCCGGCACTCGACTCCGTGGAACAGCTCGGGAGCCAGCAACCAGGCAATGGTACAGGGGTCGTGGAGCGGTGCACCAGCAAATCCCCACTTGGGATCCCGATGGTAGATCATGAAAAAGTCGAGCAGCCCGGCCACGCACTGGGCTACCGGGTTGGTGATGGCGCGCACCCGCTCGATATCCTCGTCCATCACCTGCGCCTCGTGGGTCACATCAAGGCCGCACATGGTGATGGGGATCCCCGACTTGAAAACCATATCGGCCGCTTCCGGATCCACATAAATATTGAATTCCGCCGCAGGCGTCCAGTTGCCGGCACCTGCGGCGCCCCCCATCAATACGATGCGGGCAATCTTGGGTTTGAGCTCGGGATGAGCCGCCAGCAGCAGGGCGATATTGGTCAGCGGCCCGGTCGGCACCAAAGTCACGGGCTGCGGGCTCTCGCGCAGACATTTGGCCATCAGCTCGATCCCCGTCATCCCCTGCGGTACAAAGGCGGGATCCGGCAACTTGGGGCCATCGAGGCCCGATTCGCCATGGACGTTGTCGGCGATAATCAACTCGCGGGCCAGCGGTTTCGGCGCCCCGGCCGCTACCGGAATATCGTCCCGCCCCAGCAAGGTGAGGATGCGCAGGGCATTGTTGAGGGTCTTGTCCGGCGTCTGGTTGCCCGCGCTGGTGGTAACTGCCAACACGTCAAGTTCTGGGCTGGCCAGCGCCAGAATGAGGGCGATGGCGTCGTCGTGGCCGGGATCACAATCGAGAATAACGGGCTGTGCCATGGGATGAGTCCTTACAACATAACAGGGAGCCATACCTTAACAAGCAAGCCTCGGATGAACTCGGGAAGGGGTCACAAAACGGGGCCTTATTGCTGACCTGGGCGGTTTGCACGGCACGCCACCTCGCTCAACACGGCTCACTATCAAAAGTTTGCATGGCGTCATGCCGTTCATTTTCCGAGGCTGCGCACCACCCATTCGCCCGGCCGCGCCGGTTCGGGTATGATCGCCCCCCGTTTCCAGCCTGTGCCACCTATGTCCGTTATCGTCGACACCTTTATTGCCCCGCCCTGCAATGCCGCCATCGAGATCCTGTTCGAAGATGAGCACCTGTTGCTCATCAACAAGCCGAGCGGCCTGCTGAGTCTGTCAGGCAAGAACCCGCAGAACCTCGACTCGGTGCATTATCGACTGGTGCAGGATTACCCCGGCTGTACCTTGGTGCATCGCCTCGATTTTGGCACCTCAGGCATCATGGTGGTGGCCAGAAACAAGGCCATCAATGCCCTGCTCTGCCAGCAGTTCAGTCAGCGGGCGGTGAGCAAGGCCTACAGCGCCCTGCTGTGCGGTCATCTGGCCAGTGATGAAGGAGTTATCGACGCCCCTATCGCCAAGGACCCGGCCATTTTCCCGCTGATGAAGATCTGCGCCGCCAGTGGCAAACCCGCTCGCTCCCGCTATCAGGTAGTTGAGCGGCTGGCGCAACAGATGCAGGGGCAGACCGTGCCTTTGACCCGGGTACGACTGCTGCCGGAGACCGGCCGCACCCATCAGCTGCGCATCCACAGCCAGCTGCTGGGCCACCCCATCCTCGGCTGCGATCTCTATGGTGGCCTGCTGCCGCCTGGCTGCGAACAGGCACCGCGGCTGATGCTGCATGCCAGCGAGCTGGATTTTGCTCATCCGGTGAGCGGCGAGCCGATGCAAGTGCGCTGCCCAGCGCCGTTTTAGAGGCAATGGGTAGGAACAACAAGTGCGAGTGCGACGGGATCAGTGAAAGGCGTGACGGGAGAGGAAAAGCGATAAACGGCGGATAAAGATAGGGGCCGCGCTTTCGCAACGGCCCCCACCCCCCACTCTTTGTGGTGCTATCAGATCAGCTTGCGGGCAGCGCCCAGTACGATCTTGATGGCATCAGATTCGGTCTTCGCCATGGTCTCGGCGTTCGGGATCTCTTGCTGGGTGCGGTTGACGATAACGCCAGCCACCATACCGGCACGCAGGCCCTGGCTGGAGCACATGGTCAGCAGGGTTGCAGATTCCATTTCATAGTTCAGCACGCCCATGGCTTGCCACTCTTTCATGGAACCCTGGAAACGGCTCACTACGCGGCCGGATACGGTATCGTAACGCTCCTGACCCGGGTAGAAGGTGTCAGAGGAGGCAGTCACACCGATGTGCAGCTTGGAGCCCATCTCTTTGGCGGTGTTCACCAGCGCGGTGGTGCAGTCGAAGTCGGCAACAGCCGGGAACTCCATCGGTGCGAAGTGCAGGCTGGCACCGTCGAGGCGCACGGAACCGGTGGTCACGATCACGTCACCCACGTTCAGGTGCGGCTGGATGGCGCCGGTGGTGCCGATACGCAGGAAGGTGCGGATGCCAAGCTGGGCCAGCTCTTCTACCGCGATGGAGGTGGACGGGCCACCAATACCGGTAGAGCAGATGATCACGGCCTTGCCGTCCATCTCGCCGCGCCAGGTAGTGAATTCACGATGGCTGGCCAGGTGCACCGGGTTATCCAACAGCTCTGCGATACGCTTCACGCGCTCGGGGTCACCGGGGACGATCGCCAGGGTGGCGCCTTGCAGATCCGCTTTCTTCAAACCCAAGTGAAATACATCAGACATATTGGACTCCTGGTTGCCCCCTGCCAGCATGGTCAGGGCACAAGTTAAGATGATTCTTTATGATACTTTCAAGCCTTTACCCCCCTCTTCGGGGAGGCGCCAACTATGGTCGAAAGCGCTTTCCAATTCCTTGAAGCGCCTCACACTTCCACGCATTGACAGTGACAAACATTGTGCAAAACGTTTGCTAACTCAATGAAATAATTGACAAACGTTTTTCTGCCAATCGAGTCAGATGCGGGAAAGTCAAGCCTGGTTCAGCGCTTAATTAACGACTCGTGATCGACCCCGTAAAGTTGTAAACAAGATGCTTTTGTATCCCTTTCTAGATGGTAGCCTAGCTCTCAACTACCACTTAATGGCTAACTATAGGAAGTCCATCATGGCTACATTCAAATTCTATATTCCCGCAATCAACCTGATGGGTGCCGGCTGTCTGCAAGAGGCTGCCGCCGATATCAAGGGTTACGGCTATCGCAAGGCGCTGATCGTCACCGACAAAATCCTCAACCAGATCGGCGTGGTCGCCAAGCTCACCACCCTGTTGGCTGAACATGGCATTGAAAGCGCAGTTTTCGATGAGACCAAACCCAACCCCACCACCAGCAACGTTGAAGCGGGTCTGGCCATGATCAAGGCCAACGGCTGCGACTGCGTCATCTCGCTGGGTGGCGGCTCGCCCCACGACTGCGCCAAGGGCATTGCGCTGGTCGCCGCCAACGGTGGCAGCATCAAGGATTACGAAGGGGTGGATCGCTCCGCCAAGCCGCAGTTGCCGCTTATCGCCATCAACACCACCGCCGGTACCGCCTCCGAGATGACCCGCTTCTGCATCATTACCGACGAAGCGCGCCACGTGAAAATGGCCATCATCGACAAACACGTTACCCCGCTGATGTCGGTCAACGACCCCGAGCTGATGCTGGCCAAGCCAGCCGGTCTCACCGCCGCCACCGGTATGGATGCCCTGACCCACGCCATCGAAGCCTATGTCTCCACCATCGCCACCCCGGTGACCGATGCCAGCGCCGTGATGGCCATCGAGCTGATCGCCAAGCACCTGCGCACCGCCGTTCACCACGGCGATGATCTGCACGCCCGCGAGCAGATGGCCTATGCCCAGTTCCTGGCCGGCATGGCCTTCAACAACGCAAGCCTGGGCTACGTACACGCCATGGCCCACCAGCTGGGCGGTTTCTATGACCTGCCCCACGGTGTCTGCAACGCCGTGCTGCTGCCCCATGTTCAGGCGTTCAACGCCCAGGTGAGCGCGGCTCGTCTGAAGGATGTCGCCCGCTACATGGGTGTGGACGTGAGTGCAATGAACGACGAGCAGGGCGCTGCCGCTGCCATTGCCGCCATCAAGCAGCTGGCGCTGGATGTGAAGATCCCGGCGGGTCTGGAGCAACTCGGCGTCAAGGCCGATGACTTCGATACCCTGGCCAGCAACGCCCTGAAAGATGCCTGCGGCTTCACCAACCCGAAACAGGCGAGCCACGAAGAGATCGTCGCCATCTTCCGCGCCGCCATGTAACGGCTGCCGGATTGCCAGAAAGGGTCGCAGTGCGGCCCTTTTTATTGGCTGATGGATCAATGGCTTTTTACTTCCGTGGAGGGAGTCGGTATGATTTGCCGAGCCAAAAAGACTGTATGGATGATCTGAACTCGATATGCGGATGAAACACCTGATTGCCGCGGCTTTGACCGCCCTCACCCTCTCCGGTTGCAGCCTGGTCTATCGTATCGATATTCCCCAGGGCAACTATGTGGAACAAAAACAGGTCGACAAACTGCGCCAGGGGATGACCCGCGAGCAGGTCAGCTATGTGCTGGGGACCCCCATGCTGCGTGACGGCTTTGACCCCAACACCTGGTACTACCTCTATGAATTCCAGCCGGGCCACGGCGACAAGGAGCGCAAAGAGCTCACTGTCACCTTCGCCAACGACAGGCTGACCACAGTGACGGGTGACTTCCCGCTGCCAGCAGCCTTCAATACCCCGCTCTGATATCCTGCAAAACCGGCCTCGCGCCGGTTTTGTTTTATCCAGCCCCGCGTAATTCATCCTGCCCGACAACACTGAGTCATTTCTCCCCATTGCAGCTGCCCGCAAATTGCCTGATGCTGATGAGCAGCCACCATGGCATCAACACCATCGAATGACACAGGGAGAATCCCCATGAGCCGGATCCTGATTGCCGGAGCCAGCGGCCTGATCGGTCGCGAACTGGTGCAGCAACTGCCTGCCGAACATGAACTGACCCTGCTCTGTCGCAAGCCGGGCAAGGAGGCGCACCACTGGCTACCGGTCAATTTTGATGATCTGGCCAGCGTTACCCTCTCCCGCCCGGTGGATATCGCCTTCTGTGCCCTCGGCACCACCCGCAAGGAGGCGGGCTCTGCCGAGGCGTTTCGCCGGGTCGATCTCGACTATGTGGTCGCCTTTGCAGAGCTGGCCCGCCGTCACGGCTGTCAGCGCCTTATCGTGGTCTCGAGCATGGGGGCCAGTGCATCGTCCCCGGCTCTCTATCCGCGTACCAAGGGGGAGATGGAGCAGGCCCTGCTGGCCCAATCCTGGCCACGGCTCGCCATCGTGCGGCCCGCCATGCTGCTCGGGGATCGCCAGCCACCGCGCCTCTCCGAGCAGATCTTTCAGACTATCTACCCGCTGTTTCGGCCGCTGCTGGTGGGCAAGCTCGCCCGCTGGCGTGCCATCGAGGCCAGTCAGGTGGCCCGCGCCATGATCGCCCTCTCGAAACTGCCCGCCGGGTGCGAGATTGTCGAGAACGAGCAGTTGCTGACCCTCTGAACCCAGCCTTCCCTACTACTTACGCACAGTGCTGCAAAAACAGAAGGGCAAGCCAGCCAG
This sequence comes from Aeromonas sp. 96A, assembly GCF_051919165.1. Taxonomy (NCBI): domain Bacteria; kingdom Pseudomonadati; phylum Pseudomonadota; class Gammaproteobacteria; order Aeromonadales; family Aeromonadaceae; genus Aeromonas; species Aeromonas sp. 96A. The sequence goes on from NZ_JBQBFE010000001.1 coordinate 1,332,644, forward strand.
CTTGCCCTTTGTTTATCTGTTGGCGAGGTACCCTGACCGCCTCTTGCCATCACAGGCTGCGCTCGGCTGTCAGGGCAACATCCATCAACCGCGAATATGGTCGATAAAGGCGTCGATCTGCTCGCGGGTGCAGGCAGGGTTCATAAATACCGCCTTCTCCCCGGCGATGTAGGAGTATTTGCCGCGGGCGTCATAGTCGGAGTGGGCCACCGCCTCCACCCAGTTGGTATAGAGCCCGACTTTGCCGCGCCCCTTGAACAGGCTGCGGTGATAGTCGGTATTGCGCTGCAGCCGAGCCTTGTAGGCAGGATCGCTGGAGCGTGCCAGCTCGAAGGCAAATTCGGCTTCCGGATCGCTCACCCACTCGGGGTTGTAGATCTTGAAGCCGACGCTCGGCCCCTGATTCTCCTGCGCCACCAGCTTGACGTTGCCAAGCTGACTCAGGCGATAGCGGAAGTAGTTGGCATTTTGCAGGCAGTGGGCCAGCACGATGCGATACCCCTCCACCCCCATATAGTTGAGCGCCGCATAGGCACCGAACAGGCCACTCGCGCCGCGGGAGCACTCGATGGTGGATTGCAGGTGGGTCTGGCCCTGAATGTCCCGCTCGAAGTAGGAGAAGTTCTCCGGGTCATTCTCCATCGCCTTGAGGTCATCCTGCTCTTTAATCATCACCAGACTGGAGGTGTAGGGTACATAGCCCCACTTCTGGAAGTCGACGGTGAAGGAGTCGGCATATTTGAGCTCGGCAAAGCGCGCCACGTTGCGCTCGATCCCGGCCAGGGTCGCGGCATTGATGCCAAGCGGGTTGGCGGCAAAGTCGTAATCGAGGAAGAAGATCATCGACCAGCCGATGGCGGCATCGACGTGAATGTGCGGTTTGACCGCCACTTCGAACTGCTCGCAGAGGCGATTGCGCAGCTCGAACACGGGTTTCACCTGATCCACCCCGAAGGTGTCGGTAGTACCCATGGTGAGCATGATGGCGGGCACCACGTGTTTCAGGGCAAAACAGGCGGTCAGGGTGCGCTCGAGGTGGTCGAGATCGATGTCGTTGTTCTCGCCGACCTGAATGCGGATGGTCTTGTTCTCGATGTCGACCCCGAGCAGGGAGAGGTTGGTGATGTTGGAGTAGTGACCGCCCTGGGAGTTGATGATGCGGTAATCCTGATAGTGGCCAAGCCCCTTGTGCTTGGCTTCCGGCAGGCTTTTGCGAATGCCGAGCAGGTAGCCATAGAGGTTACAGAAGGTCCCCCCCTGGGTGAAGATGCCGGTGGCGCGAGCCGGGTCGTAACCCGCCAGCAGCGCAATCTGGCGCACCACCTTCTTCTCCAGCTCCTCGGCCACTCCGGCATATTCGGAGTAGACCAGATTGGGGTTGGCCAAAATACCCATCTGGGCGCCATAGATGGCGGGATCCGCCGACATGGTGATGACGTTCTCGACGCTGGAGGGGTTCTCCCAATCCTTCGACAGCGCGGCGGCAAACAACAGCTCGGCCATCGGCTCGCCCGGAGTGCGCATGGTGGCGGGCACCGGCATGGTCTCGCAGAGATCGGCCAGGCGGGCGCGGCCATCTGGCCAGGCATTCAAACGGGCATCGGGAGCCAGACCACGGGCCCGAAATTCGTTGAGGGTGGCAAATCCGGGTTCGTGAAAAACGGGCCAGAGATCGGGATTGCGCGAGAAAAAGTTGGCTTTGACGGTGGCGAAACGGGCGGAAAAATCGGGGTGGACGGCATTGACGCTTTCGTCTTGAAGATAAACTAAGTCACTCATTTTTATACCATTAGTACAGCAAATGTGCGGCCGTTATACCCCTGTACCAGAGGGGCTAACAGTGACAATATCTAATGGCCTACCCTACTTTTTGTCATGTATCAGCCATAACAAGGGCTGGCAAAAAGGCGCCTTTGAGGCGCCTCTTTATATTTCGTGATCTTGCTCCCACCCTGGCTGACAGCGCCCTCACTACCAGACCACCATCAGCGCATCGTCCCCCTTAACGCAGGGAGGCCAACAGCCACTCGGCAAACTCCGCCAGCTCGCTCTGCTGCTGCGGAAAGGCCGCCAGCCAGGGTTGCAGGCGCGCGGAAACAGCGTCCGGTCGATAGCCACAACCCGCCAGTTCGGCCGCCAGCAGATCAAACGGGGCCGGCTCCAGAGTATCGCTAAAGAGCTGCGCCCGGGTGATGACCCCTTTCTCCACATCAAAGTGCAGTTCCACCCCGCCCCAGCTGAACCGCTCCTCCAGCAGATGGCTGAAGGCCGGGGCATGGCCATAGTTCCACTCCCAACTGCGCTGGCGGGCGAAGGTCTCGGCAAAACCGGGCAGATCGGGCATCTGCTCGGGGGAGATATGCTCGGGCTCAACTCGCGCGCCGTAATGGTGGAAGAAGGCCTCGACCAGCGCCTCGCTCACCTGTTGATGGTCGATCCCCGGCAGCAGTTCGCACAGATTGGCCACCCGGCTGCGCACCGAGGTGATCCCCTTGGCCGCCAGCTTCTTGGGGTCGGGGTTGAGGTAGTTGGCAAGGCGGCCGAGATCGGCGTCCAGCAGCAGGGTGCCGTGGTGGAATCCGCGATCCAGAGTCTCCCGATAGGCCGACCCCGATACCTTGCGCTCCCCGTCCGGGGTGGCTACCAGCAGATCGTTGCGACCGGAGGCAAACGCCTCGATCCCCAATCGCTTGAGCCCGTCCAGCACGATGGCGGTGGAGACGCTCTTGTCATACTCCGGCTTGCCCGCCATGAAGGTGAAGCAGCTGTTGCCAAGGTCGTGGAACACGGCGCCGCCACCGCTGCTGCGACGCGCCAGGGTCACCCCGTCCTCTTCCATGCGGCGGGTATTGCACTCCTTCCACGGATTCTGGGCACGGCCAATCACCACGGTATTGGCATTGCGCCAGAGGAACAGCACCCGCTGGCCGGGGTCCATCTGGCGGAAGATGCACTCCTCAACGGCCAGATTGAACAGGGGATCGTGAGAGTCGGAGACAAGCAGACGCAAGCGGGACATAAAAAGACCTTATCCGGAACTGGGGACAGCATGATAACACTGACGGGGTACCATCACTGAGCCGTTGCACATTAACCGGTGCGCAGCAGCCACGACACATTTGCGTCACACCTGACCGCCCCCTAAAAGTATCTATTGATATAACGACACAGCTTGACGTGCAACCACGGAAAAAATGCAGTTTAGCCACAATGATAACGATAAAGACGGGAAAAAGTGGCTAGAATGCGACCACTTCGATAGGCCATATGACTCTCTTATTGGTCACATAACTTGCAAAAAAACGGCATGTATCCATCCCGTGTGATGAACGACACAAAAATGACTTTCCAACCCCCCTATACCCCATTGCAAACGCCTTTTCTCCCCTTGCAGGTGACACAAAATTGCTTGAATCTAGCCTAGACACCGCTCCCGAGAGAAACGTTGTATGACGGAGAACGCAGCCCCCCGCCAGCCCCTCAGCTGGTTTCTGCCAATGCTGGTCGGTATGGTCATCGCGACCCTGACCTCTCCCCCCGTGCGAGCCGGCGAGCAGGTCATCGTCCAGTTGCCGTGGCAACACCAGTTCCAGTTTGCCGGTTACTACGCGGCCATCGCCAAAGGGTTTTATCGGGAGGCCGGTCTGCATGTCACCCTGCGCGAAGCGGACTCCCGCACCGATGTGGTCAGCGAGGTGATCTCGGGAAAGGCCCATTTTGGCATCAGCGGCAGTGATCTGCTGCTGGATCGGGCTGCCGGTCGTCCGGTGGTGGTGCTCGCCGCCCTGCTGCAGCACTCGCCGCTGGTTCTGCTCACGCTGGATCGGCCAGATATTCGCAACCCGGCCGATCTGGCCAACAAGCGACTGATGCTGGAGCCAGGCTCCAACGAGCTGCTGACCTACCTTTCTCACCAGACCCGCAGCCGCGACTGGGTCACCCTCCCCTACAAACAGGGGATACAGGCACTGCTGGCGGGCAAGGTGGATGCCATCAGCGCCTACAGCACTACCGAGCCCTTCTATCTGCAGCAAAGAGGCATCCCCTATCGGGTCTTCAGCCCGCGCACCATCGACTTTGACTTCTACGGCGACAACCTGTTTACCTCCGAACGGGAGCTGATCACCCGACAGGATCGGGTCTACGCCTTCCAGCAGGCCAGCCTCAAGGGGTGGCGCTATGCGATGGACCACCCCGAAGAGATGATCAACCTGATCATGGAGCAGTACCCGACCGGGGCTGGCCGTGAACAGCTGGAGTTCGAGGCTCGCGAAACCAGAGCGCTGATGCAGCCGGATCTGATCGAACCTGGCTACATGCAGCAGGAGCGCTGGCTGCAGATCGCCAAAACCTATCTGGAGGCGGGCATGCTCACGGTATTGCCCAACCTCGACCGCTTTATCTACGATCCGGCGCAGGAGCGGCTGCGCCAGCAACGGCAACTGCTCGACAAGAGCGTGGCGGTGGCCATGCTCATCACCTTTACCCTGATGACCCTGCTCGGCATCTTTTTGCACCTCTATCTGCGCCTGCGTGAGGAGGCGCGGGATCGCCAGCGGCTGACCCGTGAACTGGCCCAGAGCGAGCAGCACTATCGCTTCGTGGCGGAGAACAGCGCCGATGTGATCTGGACCATGGATGCCGCCAGCTTGCGCTTTCGCTATGTCAGTCCGGCCATCGCCCCCCTGAGCGGCTACGAGGCCCCCGAGCTGTTTGCCCTGCCCCTCAAACAGCTACTGCCGGAGGCCTCAAGACAACTGCTACGCGAGGAGATCTCCGCCACCCTGGAGGCCTGGCAGCGGGGTGAGCACGACCAGACCCGCCGGGTCATTCGCACCCAGCTGCGCCACAAGGATGGCCATCTGGTGGCGACCGAGACCATCACCACCCTCCATGGCAACCACAATGCCCAGCCGGAGGCGATCCTCGGGGTCACCCGGGATATCACCGAGCGGGCAGCGCGGGAGGAGATGATGCGCCGCCTCGCCTTCTACGACCCCCTCACCGGGCTGCCCAATCGCCGCTTGCTGCAGCAACGGCTCAAGGAGCTGATGGAGCAGGAGGCACCCCGTCCGCTGGCGCTGATGTTTATCGATCTCGATCACTTCAAACCGATCAACGACACCTTCGGCCACGAGACCGGGGATATTCTGCTCAATATGGTGGCCGAGCGGATGAGCCACTGCGTGCGCAAACAGGATCTGGTGGCGCGGCTGGGGGGCGACGAGTTCGTTATCTTGCTGCCGGAGAGTGGCGACGAAGTGCTGGCGGTGGCCGACAAGCTGCACCAGCAGCTGCGCCATCCGTTCCAGCTGGAGGGGCAGGAACTGCTCATCTCCAGCAGTATCGGGCTGGCGCTCTATCCCGAGCACGGGGAGGATGCCAAGACCCTGATGCACCACGCCGATCAGGCCATGTATCAGGCGAAGAATCGCGGCCGCGGCCGGGTCTGCCTCTATACCGAAGGCCTTGATCCCGAGCAGGGCGCCCTGCTGTGGCAACCCGGCCACGAGTGCGGTCACCCGCGCATCGATGCCGAGCATCGCCAGCTCTTCGTATTGACCAACCGGCTGCTGGAGCGGATGAAAGATCAGCACGAGGATCCGGCCCCGTTTCTGGAGAGTCTGGAGAGCCTGTTCGACATGGCTCGTCACCACTTCGCCTTTGAAGAGCAGATGCTGGCGGAGATCGACTATCGGGAGCTCGTCAGCCACCATCAGGATCACCAGCGCCTGCTCAACAAGGCAGGTCAGCTGCTGCACGCCGCCAAAGCGGGGACGCTGGGCAACGACGAGCTGCTCAACTTCATCATTCAGGAGCTGGTGGTCGGCCACATGAGTCAGGCGGATCGCCGCTACTTCCCCCTGTTCAGATCAGAGCGCAGCGTGTCGATCGCAGAAGGGATCGCCTAGTCACCCCGCAGGGCAACCACGGGGTCGAGACGCACTGCCCGCAGCGCAGGAGCGACCCCGGCCAATAGGCCAACCAGCGCGCTGCAACCGAGCGCCAGCAGCAGATAGAGAGGATGGAGGGTGAGCGGCAAGCCGGCCGCCAGCAGGGTGAGCAGCAGCTTGAGCCCGCCGAGCAGGGCCAGCCCCATGGCCCCGCCCAGCAGCGCCAGCACCACGGCTTCGAGCAGAAACAGCAATAGAATGCGCCGCCGCGGGCAGCCCAACGCCATCAGCAAGCCCACCTCGGGGATCCGCTCCTGCTGGGCGATGCTCATGATGCTGAAGATGCCGACCGCCCCGATCAGCAGCGAGATAATGCCGAGCCCGCCAACCGCCAGCTTGATGATGGAGAGTATCTTGTCGAGGCTGGTCAGCATGTCCTGCTGGGAGGTGAGGGTAAAATCCTCGGCGCCGTGGCGAGCGATCAGCACCCGCCTGATCTGGGCCGAGATGTCGGCCTCCCTCTGCCCGGCGCGATAGATGACGTCGATCTCCTGCAGCCCCTCCTTGTTGAACAGCGCCTGGGCGTGGGCGGCGGGCAGATAGATCATGTCATCCAGATCAAAGCCGAGAAATTGCCCCTTGGGGGCCAGCACCCCGGCCACCCGAAAACGGCGATCACCGGCGCGCAGCAGGCTCCCCGGCGCATCGCCACCAGGGAACAGCTCCGCTGCCACCTTGGCCCCCAGCACCGCATAGGCGCGGGGCATGGCACTGTCATCCGCGGGCAGAAAACGCCCCTGCACCAGGGTGAGTCGCCAGCCGGAGAGCGCCGCCGGACCTGTGCCCAGAATGGCGGTGCTGCGGGTGAGCCCGCGGCTGCGTACCTCCCCCTGCCCCTGCACCACAGGGAGCGCCGCCTCTACCCCTGCCAATCTGGCGAGGGCATCGGCATCCTCCAGCAGCAGGGGACGGCTGCTGGAGAGGATGCCGGGCGGGCCGCCTGCGGTTTCGGTCTTGCCCGGGGTCACGGCGATCAACCGGGTGCCAAATTGGGAGAAGCTGTCGAGCAGATAGAGCCTGAGCCCCTCGCCGATGCCGGTGAGCAGGGTCACCGAGGCGATCCCGATGGCAATGCCGAGCGCCGACAGCAGGCTGCGACTGCGCCCCGCCAGCAAGGCGCGCCAGAGCCAGAAAAGCAGATCAGCAGCGCGCATCAGCCACCGCTCCACTGCCCGCTGCGCAGGCTGCTGACCGGATCTTGCCGTGCCGCCCGGGAGGCGGGCAGCCAGCTAAAAAACAGCCCGGTCAGCAGGGCCGCCGGTATGGTGCAGAAAGTAGCGAGCAGAGGGACCGCCGCCGGAAATCCGGGCCAAATCACTCCGGCGAGGCTAACCAGGGCATAGCCCAACACAGTGCCAAACAGCGCGCCACTGCCGCTCAACAGCAGCGCCTCCCACAAAAACAGCTGGCGGATCTGGCGACTGTCGGCCCCCAGCGCCTTGAGCAGGCCGATCTCGCCGGTGCGCTGGCGGGTGCTGATCAGCGCCAGATTCATCATCATGATGCCGGAGACCAGCAGGCTGATGGCACCGATACCGGCAACTGCCAGGGTGAGGGTCGAGAGAATGGTGGAGAAGGTGGCCAGCATGGCGTCACGGCGCACCACGGTCACATCGAGCACCCCGTGGCGCGCCTGCATCAGCTGCTCCAGTCGCTTGACCAGCGGCGGCACCGCTTGCCCCGCCAGCGGCTGGATCAGCAGCCGAAACAGCCCCTCGGTGTTGAATAGCCGCATGGCGCTGCCCACCGGGATCAGCGCCGCCTCGGCCATATCCATCCCCAGATTGCTGCTCTGGCTGGTGAAGACCCCCACCACCCGAAAGCGACGATTGTCAAAACGCAGCCACTGGCCGACCGGATCGGCCTGACCGAACAGCTCACGGGCCACCTTGGCCCCGAGCAGAACGGCCGGGCGATCCTCTGCGGCATCCCCCGGTAGCCAGCGGCCGGAGAGCAGCTCCAGCCCGTGGGTATCGCGCAGCCCGTTGCTGCTGCCAAGCAGCATGGTCTGGCGCAGCCGCGCCCCCTGTTTGGCCTCGGCAAAGCCCATCACCAGCGGCACCAGCCGCACGTTTGGCTGATGCTGGCCAAGGTAGTGCATATCATCGAGAGTGATCTGCCGCAGACTGTTGCCGGTGACCGGCGGCAGCCCGCCGGTGGTCTCCTTGCGGCCGGGGAACATCACCAGCAGATCCTTGCCAAGGGAGCTGAACTGGTCGGCCACATAGCGCCTCGCCCCCTCCCCCAGCGCGGTGAGTAGCAGCACCGAGGTGACGCTCAGACTCACCGCCAGGATCAAGACCAGCGCCCGTGAACGCTGACGCAATAACGCCACGGCGGCAAAGCGGATCACATCGGGCCGCCGCATTCAGCCACCGCCGCTATCAATGTTGATGCGGCCATCGTTCATCAGGATCCGTCTGCCCGCCCGTTCACCGAGGCGCGGATCGTGGGTCACCACCACCAGCGTGATCCCCTGCTCCCGGTTGAGCCCCTCCAGCAGGGTAATCACCTCCTCCCCGGAGCGGGAGTCGAGATTGCCGGTGGGTTCGTCGGCCAGGATCAGCCGCGGCGCCATTGCCATGGCCCGGGCGATGGCTACCCGCTGACGCTGACCGCCGGAGAGCTCGGCAGGGCGGTGCCCGGCCCGGTTTTCCAACCCCAGCTCCCCCAGCAACTGCTGGCTTCGGCGATGGCGCTCGGCGGGGGCGATCCCGCACAGCATCAGCGGCAGCTCGACGTTTTCACGGGCGGTGAGGCGGGAGATAAGGTGAAACGACTGGAACACGAAACCGATGCGATGGCCGCGCAGCTGGGCCAGCGCCGGCTCTGACAGGGTGGCGGTATCCTCCCCTCCCAGCCAGTAACGCCCCTCATCGGGCCGATCCAGCAGCCCCAGCACATTGAGCAGAGTCGATTTGCCGGAGCCAGAGGGGCCCATCACCGCCAGATACTCCCCCTCGGCAACCCGCAGGGATACGCGGTCGAGGGCGGCCACTTCGCTCCCCCCCAGAGTGAAACGACGGCTGACGGCATCAAGGCGAATGAGATCACTCATCCGTCTGCTCCGTGGCGGCGCTGAAAGGGCCCTCCCCGACAATCTGTCCGGGCTGGGCTGCCAGCCGATCACTGGCAGCGAGCCCCTCGGCCACCTCAATCCAGTTCCAGTTCTCCACGCCCCAGCGGGGCACCACCCGCACCAGCTTATCCCCTTCCAGGCGCAGCACGCTGCCATCGTCGGCCCGGCTGCTGGCCGCTACCCGCAGCACATCGGTAGCGCGGGTCACTTCGACTTCGAGGTCAGCGCTGTAGCCGATAAGCAGGGGGACATCGGTGGGCAGGGCAGTGAGCGTAGCCTCCACCTCGACGGTGCGGGCCTGCTTCTCCAGCTCCTTCACATAGGGGGCGATACGGGTGACGGTGGCGGCAAAATCGCGCCCGGGCATGGCATCGAGCAGTACCCGGGCAGACTGGCCCACCTTGAGGCGGGCGGCATCCACCTCATCGATGGGGGCAGAGACATAGAGGCAGCGATCGTCGATAAGATCGATCACCGGAGGCATGGCAACCCCGGGCGGTGAGGGAGTCATGTATTCGCCCAGCTTGCTGTTGACCTCCGCCACCACCCCGGCAAACGGCGCCAGCAGGCGACGCTCGCTCAAGCGGGCCTCCACCTGGGCGACCAGCGCCTCGTCAACCCGCTCCTGCTGGCGGGATGCCTGACAGACATAGCGGCGGGTATCGGCCAGATTCTGGGCCTGCTCGGCGAGGGTGCGGGAGGTGAGGTTTTTGGCCAGCAAGGTGGCCAGCCGGTTAGCCTCCCGCTCGTAGTAGGCCGCCTCGCTGCAACGCTCCTCGCGCTGGGTCTTGCCGAGCGCCTGCTGGGCGCGGGCCCGGGCGAGATCGGCATGAATATCGTCACTCCAGAGGGTCAGCAGCAGATCTCCCCGGGCTACCCGCTCCCCGGCCTTGACGGCGATCTGCTCCACCACGCCGCCACCGGGCAGACTGAGCCCGGCCCGCTGGCACGACTTGATGGTGCCAGCCCGGGTATTGACCACGGTGACCAGCACATCCCCCCGCCCGACCTCTGCCAGTCTGATCGGCGTCGGCTGCGGTCGCCACCACCATGCTGCCGCAGCCACCGCTACCACGACGCAACTTCCCCACCACAACCAACCTCTCTTCATCGCGCATCCTTTCGCTAGTGACTCCCGTCATGAGCGTCGGGAGAGCAGGGCATAATAGAGCAAGGGTATCACCACCAGGGTGAGCAAAGTGGAGACCAGGATCCCGAAAATCAGGCTGATGGCCAGTCCGTTAAAGATGGGATCATCGAGGATAAACAGGGCTCCGATCATCGCCGCCAACGCCGTCAGCATGATGGGTTTGGCCCGCACCTGCGCCGCTTCGATCACCGCCTGCTCGAACGCCACTCCGGCGCTGCGCTGCTGCTCGATAAAGTCCACCAGCAGGATGCTGTTGCGTACGATGATCCCGGCCAGGGCGATCATCCCGATCATCGAGGTAGCGGTAAACTGGGCCCCCAACAGGGCGTGGCCCGGCATCACCCCTATGATGGTGAGCGGAATGGGGGCCATGATGATGAGCGGCACCAGATAGGAGCGGAACTGGGCCACCACCAGCAGATAGATGAGGATCATCCCCACCCCGTAGGCGATACCCATGTCGCGGAAGGTCTCGTAGGTAATCTTCCACTCACCGTCCCACAACAGCGCCACCTCCCCCAGCTTGTCGGGCTGCTGCACGTAATATTGGGGCAGGTCGATATCGGCACCGGCGGCAAACATGCCGTAGAGCGGGCTGTCGGTATGGCCACCCATGTCGGCCACCACCATCACCATGGGCTGCATGTTCTTGTGCATGATATAGCTGGGGGCCACCTCATCACGGCGACTCACCAGCTCGGAGACCCGCACCAGCTGGCCGCTCTGGCTGCGCACCTTGAGGGCCAGTACGCCCGCCAGATCCCGTTTGTCACCGGGAGCCAATTCGATACGGATCGGCACCGGATACTTGGCGCCGTGACCCTGCAGCCAGCTGGCATCCTGATAACCCCCCCCGCCATTGAGGGTGTTCACCAGATCCCCGAGATCGACCCCGAGCAGGGCCGCCTTGCTGCGATCCACCACCAGCCGCCACTTGGGCTGCGGGTCGGTCAGATAGATATCCACATCCACCAGATCCGCCGTGGCCACAAAACGAGCCTGTACGGCGCGAGCCGCCGCTTCGCGGGCGGCCTGAGTTGGGCCATAGATTTCAGCAACGATAGGTGACCAGACCGGCGGGCCGGGCGGCACCTCAACGACTTTCAGGTTGCCCCCTGCCGCACTGGCGATGGCCTGCAGCGGCTCCCGAACCGACTGGGCAATCTGGTGACTGCTGCGATCCCGCTCATGCTTGTCCACCAGATTGACCTGAATATCCCCCACGTTAGCGCCGCTGCGGATAAAGTAGTGGCGCACCAGCCCGTTGAAATTGATGGGGGCGGCGGTGCCGGCGTAGATCTGGTAATCCTTCACCTCCTCCACCTTGGCAAGCTCTCGTCCGACCGCCAGCAGGGTGCGCTCGGTCTGCTCCAGGGTCGCCCCCTCCGGCATATCGAGCACCAGCTGAAATTCCGACTTGTTGTCAAAGGGGAGCATCTTGAGCACCACCCACTGCACCACCGGCATTGCGGTGGCGGCCCCGACCAGCAGCAACACCACCAGCCAGAGTTTGCGTCTGGCGCGCTTGGCGCCATCACCAATCAGGAAAGGGGTCATCAGCCGGTGAAAAAGACCCGCCTTGGCCTCGCCGTGGGCACCGTGCACCTCACCTTTGAGCAAATGGCTCGCCAGCCAGGGGGAGAAGATAAAGGCCACCAGCAGGGAGATAAGCATCCCCATGCTGGCATTGATGGGGATGGGGCTCATGTAAGGACCCATCAGCCCGCTGACAAAGGCCATCGGCAGCAGAGCCGCAATGACGGTCAGGGTCGCCAGTATGGTCGGCCCCCCCACCTCGTCTACCGCCCCCGGAATAAGCTCCTTGAGCGACCCCTTGCCCAAACCGCGATGGCGGTGGATGTTCTCCACCACGACTATGGCGTCATCCACCAGAATGCCGATGGAGAAGATCAGCGCAAACAGCGACACCCGGTTGAGGGTAAAGCCCCAGGCCCAGCTGGCAAACAGGGTCAGTGCCAGGGTGATGACGATGGCAACGCCCACCACCAGCGCCTCGCGCCAGCCCATGCTCACCAGCACCAGCAGCACCACCGCCGTGGTGGCAAAAATCAGCTTGCCGATCAGGGTGTTGGATTTGGTCTCGGCGGTGACGCCGTAGTCCCGGGTCACCGTCACCTCGACCCCGGCCGGAATAAGCCGATTCTTGAGACTCTCGACCCGCGCCTCCACCCGCTTGGCCACATCGACCGCGTTCTGGCCTGGCTGCTTGCCGATGGCCAGGGTCACCGCCGGATAGCTGCGATCCCCCAGCCCCATCCAGCTGCGCTTGGTCGGAGTCTCCTGACCCAGAGAGACCCTGGCCACCTCCCCCAGATAGACCGGCTTGCCGTCGTGCAGCCCCATCACCAGCTCTCTAGCCTCCTGCTCGCTTTGCAGGAACTGCCCCACCTGTACCTTAATCTCACTGTTGTTCTGCTCGATAGCCTGTGTCGTGCCTACCTGATTGGCGGCCGCCAGTCGCTGACTCAGCTCGCCCCAGCTGATGCCGTGGGCGCTAAGGGCCGCCGGATCCGGCATCACCCGCAACACGGCACTCTGGCTGCCCAGCGTGTAAATATCGCGGGTACCGGGAATGCGCTTGAGTTCGGTCTCCAGCTCATGGGCGACCTGGGTCAGTTCGGGTGCCCCCAGTTGCTTGCTCCCCTCTTTGCTCCATAAGGTCAAACTGACGATAGGGACATCATCGATCCCCCGGGGTTTTACCAGTGGTTGACCGACCCCGATCCCCTGTGGCAACCAGTCGCGGTTGGAGTCGAGCTGGTTGTTGAGATCGACGATGGCCTGCTCGCGGCTCACCCCCACCTTGAACACCACCACCAGCAGGGCGCCATCGGGTTGGGAAAAAGAGTAGAGGGTATCAATGCCCTTTATCTGGGAGACCACCTGCTCGGCTGGGGTGGTAACGAGAGAGGCCACTTCAGCCGGAGTGGCTCCCGGGAAGGGAATGTAGACATCGGCGAAGGTGACATCGATCTGCGGCTCCTCCTCCTTGGGGGTCACCAGCACCGCAAACAGACCGAGCAGCAGCCCCACCAGTGCCAGCAGCGGAGTGATAGCCGAGCCCTGAAACAGCGCAGCTAGTCGACCCGCAGGCCCCAGTCTCTCCTTGTTACCGTTCAGCTCGCTACTCATGGGCCATCTCCTGCTGCTGCGCCCAAGCATCAGGGGCCAGCTTGTCACCGGCTTGCAGACCGGCCAGGATCTCGCACTGCCCTTCAAAGCAATGGCCTACCCGCACCGGCGTCAGGGCCCAGCCAGCGGGCTGTTGCAGGTAGACACCGTTGAACTCCCCTTGCCGCAGCAAGGTGCGATCCGGCACCTGCAACACCTGACGCTCACCCTGCTTGAGCTGCACCTTGAGCCACATGCCGGGCAATACCCCGGTGGTTTGCGGCGGCAAGTCGAGGCGCAACCTGAAGGCATGGCTCTGGCTGTCGGCATAGTTGAAGCGGGTCAATTTGACCGGGGTAACGGCCCTGCCATCCGGCAGCAGCACCTGCACATCCGCAGGCTCACGAGCAAGCGTCAGGGTGGATTGGGGCAACTCCACCTCCACCCGCAAGGTGTCGAGGGAGAAGCCGGAGAGCAGCGGGGTACCGGGGGCGACAGTCTCCCCCAACTCCACCAGCCGTTTGGTCACCACTCCGGCGTAGGGAGCCAGAATGCGGGTATAACCGTAGGCCTCGCGGGCCTGAGTGAGAGCTGCATCGGCAGCGTTCACCTCGGCGCGGGCGGCGCGATCCGTCGCCTGGGCATTATCGAGCTGGGCGCGGGTGATCACCCCCTTGGCAATCAGCGCCTGAAAGCGGGCGAGCTGGCGCTCGGCTTCCACTTGCTGAGCCTGTGCCCGCGCCAGCCGCGCCTCGGCACCCGTGACGGCGGCAAACTGCTCCTTGCCGCTGATCTCCAGCAGCGGTTGCCCCGCCTGCACCTGATCGTTCACATCCACCAGCATGCGGGAGACCCGGCCGCTGGTCTGGGCCGCCACCGTCCCCTGATTGATGGCACTGACGGTGCCATCCAGCGTCAGCCAGTCAGTCACCGGCCGTGGCGCTACTGTCAACAGGGGCTCTGGCTCCCCGTCCGCGGCAAAGGCCCAGGGGGATGTCATGGCCTGCGATGTCATCACCATCAATGTGATCCCCAGCAACCGGATCTTTTCCATCATTACTCTCCTTCCCTGGCGTAATCTGTCACTTCACGGGATCAGGCGGTATGGGACTGGCGCACCTTATCCACTCCCCGAACTGGCGCCTTGGTCAGCACCCTGGCCAGCCCTCGGTCAAACAGCAAGATCCCGGCCACCATGGCCGCTATAAACAACATTATCATGGGCTGCCCGCTGGAAATGAGACTCAGAGCAGGCCCCGGGCAGATACCCACCAATCCCCAGCCGATGCCAAACAGCGCCGCCCCGCCGATCAGCCGGCGCTCCAGCCGAGGGGCCGGTACGGCAGCGATGGGCTCCCCCAGCACACTCTGGCGACGGGGTTTCACCAGCAGAAAGTAACCCGGCATAAAGACCAGCAGGGCGCCCCCCATCACAAAGGCGAGGCTGGGATCCCAGGCCCCGGCCAGATCGAGAAAACCGGTGACCCGGGCGGGATCCATCATGCCGGAGATGGCCATCCCCAGTCCGAACAACACACCCGCAAACAAACTTGTCAGCAACTTCATGGCAATCAGCCCCTTACAGCAGATGATGAGTGACGAAGACGGTGATAAAGCCAGCCGCCATAAAGGTCAGGGTGGCGACGATGGAGCGCCGGGAGAGCCGCCCCATGCCACAGATGCCGTGGCCGCTGGTGCAGCCATTGCCAAGACGGGTACCGACCCCGACCAGCAGACCGGCCAGTAGCACAACGGGCCAGCCGGGCAGCGTGGTGAATGCAGGCATGGTGGCCCAGCCCAGGGTCAGCGCCAACCAGGCTCCCGCCCCCAGTCCCAGCAGAAACAGCACCCGCCAGGGCGCACGGTGTTGCAGCGCACCGGCCAGAATGCCGCTGATCCCGGCCACCCGGCCGTTGAACAACATCAAGATCAGGGCCGACAGCCCCGCCAGCATGCCACCGCCCAAAGAGAGCAGCCATTGGCTTTCCATCATCAAGATTCCTTATTTTCCGAGTGACAAAAATGGGTTTGCAGCGCCCCCAGCACATCGGCGGCCGCCTCGCTCACCAGCGAGTAGTAGATCTGCTGGGAGACCTTGCGCGAACGGATCAGGCCGTAGCGCTTCAATACCGAAAGTTGCTGGGAGAAGGCCGACTGCCCGAGTTGGCTATGGGCCAGCAGCTCCCCGACCCCCTTCTCCCCCTCCACCAGCTGGCAGAGCACCATCAGGCGTTCGGGATGAGCCAACGCCTTGAGCAGGGAGGCGGCGGCTGTCGCATGTCTGTTCATCTCGTCGAATTGGCTCATAAGAGTAAATTAGCAATTGCTGATATTTGTTCTATTGTATAAAACAACACTAAATTAGCAATATCTAAAGTAGATAAGGAGAAAGACCATGACAGTAGATAACGGAGTCAGAATCGTCGCGGGTTGCATGTTGCTGCTCTCGCTGATCCTTACCACCTGGGTTCATCCGGGCTTTGTCTGGTTGAGTGCCTTTGTCGGGGTCAACCTGATCCAGAGCGCATTCACCGGTTTCTGTCCGGCAGCGATGATCCTCAAACGGATAGGATTTAAATAAACGGGTCGGATGACCCGGCTCACATGAGCGTGTAATAAACGCAGGAGGCTGAACATGGCAACGGTAATCGTCATCGGCGCGGGTCTCGGAGGCATGTCTGCCGCCTACGAACTCAAGGCCGAACTGGGCAAGCAGCATGAGGTGATCCTCATCAATGACAAGCCGGACTTTGAATTTACCCCCTCCAACCCCTGGATTGCAGTCCAGTGGCGGGAGCGCAAGGAGACCTCGATCCCCATCGAACCCCATGTGAAGAAAAAGGGGATCCGCTTTATCCATGCCGCCCTGACCGAGCTGCAACCGGCGGCGCAGCAGCTCACCCTCTCCGATGGCCAGACCCTGCGTTACGACTTTCTGGCGATCTGCACCGGCCCGGCCCTCGCCTTTGACGAGGTGACGGGGGCTGGCCCCGAATCCGGTGGCACCACCAGCGTCTGTACCCTCTCCCACGCCGAAGAGTGCCGCCACAGTGTCAGTGCCCTGGTCGATGAGCCCGGCCCTGTGATTGTCGGCGCCATGCCGGGCGCCTCCTGCTTCGGTCCCGCCTACGAGTACGCATTCATCCTCGATCGCCACCTGCGCGACAAGAAGGTGAGAAAAAATGTGCCCATGACCTTTGTCACCAGCGAGCCCTACATCGGCCATCTGGGTCTCAACGGCGTGGGTGACTCCAAGGGGATGCTGGAGAGCGAACTGCGGATGCGCGATGTGCAGTGGATCTGCAATGCCCGCACCGTGGCGGCGCAAGATGGCCAGATGACGGTGGAGGAGCTGGACGATGAGGGCAACATCAAGCGCACCCACACTCTGCCCTACAAACACGCCATGATGCTGCCCGCCTTTGTCGGCATTGCGCCGCTGCGGAGCATCGAGGGGCTGGTCAATCCCCGCGGCTTTGTCATCGTCGACGAACACCAGCGCAACCCCACCTTCCCGCAGATTTACGCCGCCGGGGTCTGCATCGCCATTGCCCCGCCGCACAAGACGCCGGTACCAACCGGGGTGCCCAAGACCGGCTACATGATTGAGGCGATGGTGCGCACCCTGAGCCACAACATCAAGGCGGAGCTCAGCGGCCAGCCGCCGGTGACCAAGGCAGTATGGAATGCCATCTGTCTGGCGGACATGGGGGACACCGGCGCCGCCTTCGTCGCCATGCCGCAGATCCCGCCGCGCAACGTCGCCTGGTTCAAGAAAGGAAAGTGGGTCCATCTGGCCAAGATCGCCTTTGAGAAGTACTTCCTGCACAAGATGCAGGTGGGGGATACCGAGCCCATCTACGAGAAACTGATGCTCAAATACCTCGGTATCGACAAGACCGAATGACCCCGCAGACCCGGCCCTCGCCGGGTCTGCTTTTGGCGGCCCTGCGCGGCAAAAACGGGGCTTTCGATTATGTTTCAAGATGTTGCTGCCGGCAGCGCGGGGTTTACCCTGCCTGCCGCCTCGGCTATCATTCGAGCCTCTTATCAATAGCGGAGACCATCAGTGGGCAACTCATCAAGTGACAGTTGTAGACCGACCCTCATCGTCGGTACCAAGGTCGCGAGCTAGCCGCAGGTCTTTCTCTGCCGCATGCTCGCAACCCTGCGAGAAGCGGAAATCCACTCCCCTCTTCTCCCTTTTTACACTTGACGTCTGGTGACCTGTGGCCAACCGCCACGGTCGCCATGCCTGCATAGTTTCTGCTTCCCACAAGGAGGCTGCTATGCGTTTTATCTCAATCAAACCGGCTGCGGATCGCGCGGTCGCAACAGGTTCTGTTGCTACCCGGGTTCACCCCCTGTTGAGCCGGCTCGGCCGTGGCATACTGCCACGCTGGCTGGGCGGCAAACAGCGCCAGCACCACTACCGGCTGCAGATCCGCTGCGAGGATCGCGCCGATATGGAGCAGGTGCTGGATATGGTGAACCACACCCTGCAACCGGCCGGGCTGCAACCGATGCAATCGATGAAGCCGGGTCGCGGCGGCGGGCGTGAGCTGGTGCTCAACCTGCAGTGCACCCCGCCCCAGCGACGCTATCTGGTGCAGTTTGTTCATCAGGTCGGAGTAGCACATCCGGTGCGCTGGCAACTGCGCCCGCGCATCGACTGCGATCCCGAACTCAACTGACCGCACACCCGCGTTAACCACAGTGAAAGGGGCCAGCCACGCTGGCCCCCTTGTCGTGAGCAACAGCTTGCTCTGCGGCGGATCGGATAGCCGATACGCCGTTCATGCTCGCACGTATGTTCGCGCCTATGCTCGGCTCACCCCCAAGTGCCCGAGGGGCGGTGCGCTGTGTTGTTTTTCTGCTGGCCATCCGCGCAATCATCCCCTGATCCATCTGCCTCCCGGCGTTTCATCATGGATTGCACCAAACCAGCGCTCATCAGAAGGAGTACGCCATGAAGATGTGGCAACAAATTGACATGATCTCCCTGCTCGACACCCTGGCCAGCCTGCTGCTCGCCTTTGTGCTTGGCAGTCTGGTCGGGCTGGAGCGCCAGTACCGCCAACGTACCGCGGGCCTTCGCACCAACGTGCTGGTCGCCGTGGGGGCAGCCCTGTTCGTCAGCTTGGCCCAGCGAATCTATGACCTGCACGGCGGCAACTACAACGTGGTCCATGTGGTGGCCTATATTGTCTCCGGCATCGGCTTTCTCGGCGCCGGTGTCATCATGCGCGAGTCAGGCAATATCCGCGGCATCAACACCGCCGCCACCCTCTGGGGCGTGGCAGCGGTCGGCGCCGCCTGTGGCGCAGGGCTCGCCATGGAAGCAATCCTGGGCGCGTTATTCGTGCTGGCCGCCAACACCCTGCTGCGACCACTGGTCAACCAGATCAACCGTCGCCCGGTAGACAATCTGGATACTGAAGTCACCTACAAGGTGACTGCCCTGACCCCCCGTGAGCATCAAAAGGAGGTGCTGCACTGGCTCGAAGAGATGCTGGAGCAGGCCAACTATCCCATGAGCGAGCTCGACATCGAGCCATTTGGCGAGAGGGATCTGGAGATCTCGGCGGTGCTGCTGGCCACCTCCATTGATGGCGACGAACTGGATGCCCTGATGGTGAAACTCGGCATTCATCCCCATATCAAGCAGATATTCTGGCGCGCCAGCACCACGGATTGAATGGCTCCATCCACCAACGGCAAAAAGCCCCGCCAGCAATGGCGGGGCTTTCTCATATGGATGAGCGAAGAGTGGCTAGCGACGACTGCGCCAGCGCACCCTGGGGGCGATCACCTGGGCCGTCTGCGCAGGGGGATTACCCGCAATCAGTTGCTGCATTAGCTCGAAAACGGCGTGGGCCAGCGCCGGACAATCCTGCGCCACCGAGTCGATGCGCATGGGAATGCAGTCGAGCAGGTCGTGATCATCGAAGGTGCACAGCCGCATCCCCGTCTCCATCAACCCCGCCTCGTTGAGGTAGCGCAGCACCCCTTCCAGCAGGGTAAAGGAGGCGGTAAAGAGCCCCCTGGGGGGGCCCCCCAGCTCGGCCACCAGCTCGGCCATCAGCTGATAACCGGAGCTCGGCTGGTAGTCGCGATGGCGCACCCGGGCGGCATCGGCTTCAAAACCGGCGCGATGGAGCCCCAGCTCATAGCCCGCCAGCCGGTGACGACTAGGGGAGAGATCCAGCAGGCCACCGAAGTAGTAGATCTGCTCGCCGCACTCGCTGGTCATGTCCCGCACCAGCTCGGCGGTGGCCTTGCAGGCATCGGAGATCACCATGGGCAGGCGCGACTCGCCAATATGGCGGTCGAGCTGCACCACCGGCAGGCGGTCGTGGATGCGGGCATAGATGTCATCGCTGTGGCCGCTGGAGGCGACAATCAGCCCATCCACCTGGCGGCTGATGAGGTTGTCCACCACCCGCTGCTCGAGGGCGGGATCATCCTCGGAGCAGGCGATCAGCAGCTGGATACCCGACTCCCGGCAGTGGGCCTCGAGGGCGCGGGCTATGCGGGCAAAACCGAAGTTGGTGAGATCGGGGATCACCAGCCCCCAGGTGTAACTGCGGGTCTCGCGCAGGGAGCGGGCGTGAAAGCTCGGCAGGTAGTGACACTCCTCCGCCACCGCCTGAATGCGCTTGCGGGTATCGTCGGCAATCCGGTACTCCGCACTCTTCCCGTTGAGCACCAGACTGGCGGTCGCCTTGGACACCCCCGCCAGTTCGGCGATCTGGGCAATCGTGATCCGTTTCTTCTTCTCCACCTGGCCTCCCGGCTGACTAGAACCGGGCTATTGTACTAGGCACGCCGACAGCGGCCAGTGATTGAGGCAAATTTTGCAGCCATCATCGCCGTTACCTGATGAAAGTTGCGGCTTGTCCCCGGGGAAGTAGCGCGCCGACAGGCTGTGACGACCCTCATCGATGAAACACTCCAGACTGGAGCGATCGCACAGGACGGTGATCCGCCCGCCAGCCCATGGGCTGCTGCGGGTCTCCCACGCTCTGCTCTGCCAGTTCTGGCGCCGCAAGGTGATGCGCCCCGGCTGCCACACCAGCTCGGTCACGGCCCCAAACCAGAGGCTCCCCTCACCACACAGGTCCAGATCGAGCCAGGCCGAGTCGATGGCCAGCCCCGGAAACTCGCCAAGCGTCCCCTCGAAGCGGGTCAACTCTCCCTTCAATGCCGCAAGCTCGGCCACCGGCCGCTGGCAGAGCCACTCATCCTGCCAGAACAGCTCCCGCGGGCAGCTCATCTGGTGGATCCAGCCGTAAGCGACCGTAGGCTGGCTCATCTCGTTCTCCTCCGGCAGCCCCAACCAGCCAAACAGGAGGCGGCGACCCTGACTGTCCCGAGTGGTTTGCGGCGCATAGAACTCGAAGCCCCGGTCCAGCTCGTGGAAAGCCCCATGCTCGAAGCGCTCGCCGTCGAAGTTGCCAGAAAGCCAGCCGCACTGGTAGAGGTTGCGATAATGCTCGCCTGCCGGGGCAATCCCCTGCGGGCAGCTGATCAGCACATGCTGATCCCCCAGCGGGAAGAGATCCGGGCACTCCCACATATAGCCAAACTCACCCAGCCCCCCTCGCCCGCTACCGGCGATGGAGCCCACCCGCTGCCAGCTTTGCAGGGTGTCGCCGCGATAGAGCAGCACTTCGCCCTTGTCATCCAGGGTGCGGGCCCCCAGCACCATTAGCCACTGCTGGCCGTCGTGCCACACCTTGGGGTCGCGCACATGGCCGCTGTAGCCTGCGGGCAGATCCAGCACAGGCCCCAGCTTGGCAAAACCGCCCTCACCGTCGGCGCGGGCCAGACACTGATAGGCGGTGCGGCTGCCATCCGGGTATTTGACATTGCCGGTGTAGATAAGGGTCAGACGCCCCTGCTCGTCGCTCACCGCAGAGCCCGAATAGCAGCCGTGGCTCTCATAGGCTTCGGTGGGCAACAGCGCCACCGGCTCGTGCTGCCAATGCAGCAAATCGGTGGAGGTGACATGGCCCCAGCCCTTGTTGCGGTGCTCGCAGCCAAGCGGGTTCCACTGGTAGAAGAGGTGGTAGCGCCCGTCGTGCTCGATAAAGCCGTTGGGATCGTTAAGCAGCCCCACCGGGGCTGCCAGATGCCAGCGGGGCCGATGGGGATCGGCCGCCGCCTTGAGCTGTCCGGCCAGCAGCGACCGGACAATCTGGTTGAGAAGATCGCTTTCCTTCATCACTCCACCTTGTACTTGAGCAGGTAGGAAGCGGCGAAGGCGGCGCCAAAGGCGATCACCAGCCCGATGATGTAATGAACAAGGCTCATGGGCTGGACGATGGCCATGCCGGGAATACCCGTCAGCCCCACCGCCGTCATCCCCACCTTGGCCGCCACCACGTAGGCGCCGCCGCAGGCCCCGCCAAACAGACCGGCGAGGAAGGGTTTGATGTAGCGCAGGTTCACCCCGAAGATCGCCGCTTCCGTGATACCCAGCAGGCAGGACATGGCAGCCGGCACGGTAATGGCCTTGATCTTCACGTCGCGAGTCTTGAAGTAGACCGCGAGGCAAGCCCCACCCTGTGCCACGTTGGCCATGGCCCAGATGGGCAGCAGGAAGTTGACGCCAATTTGCGGATTGGCCAGCAGCCCCGCCTCGATGGCATGGAAGCTGTGGTGGATACCGGTGATGACGATAAGCGAGTAAGTGCCGCCAAACACCAGCCCCGCCAACCAGCCAGCCTGCTCATAGAGGGCGCTCAGACCGAACGAGATGCCATCCCCCAATACCCGACCCGCTGGGCCGATAAAGAGCAGCGCCACGAAACCGGTGATGATGACGGTGAGGAACGGCGTGAGGATTAGATCCAGCGCATCCGGAATGCGCTTGCGCAGCTGTTTCTCCAGATGGGACATAAACCAGACTGCCAAGAGCACCGGGAAGACGGTGCCCTGATAGCCGATCATCGCCACATCCAGCCCGAAAAAGTCCATGGTCTTGAAACCACCGGCCACGCCCCAGGCGTTGGTCAACGCCGGGTGGGTGAGGATGCCGCCAAGGGTCGCCCCGAGGTACGGATTGCCACCAAACTCACGTGCTGCCGTAAAGCCGATGAGGATCGGCAGTATGATAAAGGCCGCCGAGCTGAACATGTCGAGCATCACAAACAGGGCGCTGTCGGCATTGACCCAGCCGTAGGTGCGCACCATGCCGAGCAGCCCCATCAGCAGACCTGAGGCGACGATGGCCGGAATGATCGGCACGAAGATGTTGGAGAGGGTTCGCGCCAACCGCTGGGCCACGTTGAGCTTGGCCGCTGCCATGTCGGTCAGCTCCGCCTTGCTGGCGGTGCCGGTACCGGTCAGCGCCACAAACTCCGCATAGACCTTGTTGACCAGACCGGTGCCGAAGATCACCTGAATTTGGCCCGCGTTGCTAAAGCACCCCTTGACCCCCTCCAGCTTGTCGATGGCGGCCTTGTTTACCTTGCTGTCATCGGCCAGCACCAACCGCAGCCGGGTGGCGCAGTGGGCAGCGCTGACGATATTCTCCTTGCCCCCGAGCAGGGGCACCAGATCCTTGGCTATCGCACTGATATTCATATTATTCCTCTTATGACCCGCCACGCTGGCGGGCCCTTGTCACATGAGAGTAAGGGCTGTCGAGCCGGGCTTCTAGCCTCAGCTCAACAGCCGCTTGCGCTTGATCGCAAAAAGGCATCCAGTTCGGAGCGGGTCGGCAGCGCCGTCATGGCCCCCTTGGCGGTGGTGGCGAGCGCCCCGCAGCCGTGGGCCTGAGCCAGGATGGCGGGTAGCTCGGCTAGCGTCGGCAGCGACGAGCGCCCGGCCAGCGCCGCCAGCAGACCGGCGACGAAGGCATCCCCCGCCCCCGTGGTGTCGATGGGCGTCACTTTCTTCCCCACCCACTCCAGCAACTCGCCATCAAGGCGAGCCACCACCCCGGCCGCCCCTCTGGTCACCAGTACCAGCGCCGGGCCAGAGAGAGTCGCAAGCCCGGAGACCAGTTCATCCTCGCCACTCAGCAGTTGCAGCTCCTCAATGGAGAGCTTGACCACATCCGCCTGTGCGATGGCTTCGCGCACCAGCGGCAGCATCTCGGCGGGGTAGCCCCAAACCTCGGGGCGCAGGTTGGGGTCGAAACAGACCCGCCCGCCTGCCGCCTTGATGGCCGCCATGGCCTGCAGGCAGCTGGTGCGCACCGGTTCGTTGGCGAGCGCGATGGAGCAGGTGAGCAGCCACTGACCGGCCTTGAAGCGGGGCAACTCATCCGGGGTGAGGAACTGGTCGGCACTGGGGCGCACCATAAAGGTGAAGCTGCGCTCCCCCTCATCATCCAGTGCCACCAGCACGGTAGAGGTGCGATGGTCTGGATCGAGCCACAGCGCACCGATATCCACCCCCTCCCCGCTCAGGGTGTCGGCCATAAAGCGGCCGAACGGGTCAGCACCAACCCGGCCGATAAAGGCCGCATCGCCACCCAGCCGTGCCACGCCAACAGCCACATTGGCGGGTGCGCCACCCGGACACTTGAGGTAGTGCAACACCCCTTCCGGGATCAAGTCCACCACCGCATCCCCCATTACCCACACACGATTCGTCACCTTGCTACTCCACTGCTGCATCGGATCCACGGTCAAACCCAAACTCTGTTCTGTTGGCTGGCATTATCAGCTAAACCGTTTTAGCCAACCAACAGATCTCGGCACCGACTGCCATTTTTGTGATCGGGATAACGAACTAGAACCAGGTTTCCATCTGTACGCCAAAGTTCCACTCGCCACCGGCGGTGAAGTTGCTCTGGCCCATGGCATCGTCGCTGGCGTAGTTGTCGAGCTCGGAGGACCAGTCCATCCAGCTGGCGAACACCCTAAGCTCAGGCCGTTCGAAGAAACCGGCGGTCTGCGCCTTGAAGGTGGGGGCGAAGGTGAGCTTGGTGAAGTTGCCGTTCACCGCCTGGCGTCCCTTGTAGCCCTTGGGATCAAGGTCCATGTATTGCCAGGCTGCCTCGTAGACCAGTTCGACGTTCTGGCTCAGCACCTGCGCCACCCGGGTATTGAAGGTGAGCCAGCGGTACTCGTCCCCTTTCACGTAACGATCCTGACTCTGCTCGGCCAGCAGGGCCGGGGCAAAACGCCAGCGCGAGTTGAGATCGGTGGCGCCAAACACGGCGACCCGCACTGCATCGGCGTCCGGCAGCAGTTCGCTGTCAGAGCCCAGCCCCTTGACCTCGGCCCCCAACCCATGACCGTACAGCACCGCTGCCTTGGCAAAACCGGGGTTGAGGCCAAAGAAGCTCTCGCCGTGGTAGGCCAACAGGGTGTGTGCCCCCTTGTCCGCCGCCTCGCTGCCCGCCCCCTTGTCATTGATGCGGGCGTCATTGTCCTTGGCCGAGAGACCGTTCACCATCCACTGCCAGTTGCCGACGCGGTTGTTCATGGTGAGGATGTAGCTCTCGATATCGGAGAGACCGCTGGCGCTGATGTCGCCGTAATCGCGGCCATAGAGAGAGAAGTTGGCCTTCCAGCTGTCGGCCAGCTGCACGTCGTAGACGCCGCCGCCGGTACCGGCCAGGAACACCACGTCGGAATCGAGCCAGTGGATGTCGAAGTTGTCGCGGTCAAAACGCTTGCCCGCCCACAGCACCGCATTCTTGAAGGGGCCGTCGAAGCTCGCCAGATTACCGATCTCGGCAAACACCTGACGGGTATTGAGGCTCGAATCGCTGGCGGTCCAGTCGTTGCTGGTCTCCACCCCGTCTGCCAGCATCAGCTTGTAGCGGGCCCAGCTGCCATCCTCGAAGGTCTGGGTTTTCAGCAGGTTGGCCTCCATGTAGGTGTCATCCTCGTTGCCAAGGCGACCGACGGCCCCACCCACCGAACCGGCTGGCGTGATGTAGGGGCCGCCGCGCCCACCGTTGCCATTGCTGTTGACCAACAGGCCCGAGCGGGCATAGCCGTGAAACTCGAAGCCCTGGGCACCAGCGGTCTTCTCATCCACCTTCTGGCTGCGGTTGTTGGCCACCTGCGCCTGCTCGCTGGCCGCACTCGCCTTCACTTCCGCCTGACTGGCACGGCTCTCTGCTGCCTCGGCTCTCGCTTCAGCCGCCTGTACCCGCGCCTCCAGCGCCGCCAGTCTGGCCTCGACACTCTCACCTGCAACACTCGCCTGCGCCGCCCACAGCGGGCTGCTCATCCCCAATCCCAGCGCTACCGCCAGCGCCAACTTGCTCTTGAACATCATCATCTTCCTCACCTGTCATCTGTGGCCCGGACGGGCGCTGTTGTTATCGACAGATGGAGCATAGCTAAACCGCTTTAGCCAACTCAATACAGCAACTAAACCGTTTCAGCGACAGTGTGAGCGGGATAACATTTGTACAGCAGGAATTGGCGGGAGTTGTGAGGAGGATCCCTCATCAGGATCCACTCAATAGGGCGGATCCTGGCGAAACGGCGGGCAAAAAAAGAGCCGGCACAAGGCCGGCTCTGTTTATTCGGGTCGCTGAAATCAGCTGGTCAGATCGTCGAAGAAGCGTTTCACCCCTTCGAAGAAGCCTTCCGATTTCGGCTTGTGGGTCTTGGCAGCGGCACCGCTGAACGACTCGTCCAGCTGGCGCAACAGCTCTTTCTGCTGCTCGGTGAGGTTGACCGGCGTCTCGATCACCACCTTGCACATCAGATCCCCTACCTGACCGGAGCGCACGGACTTGACGCCCTTGCCGCGCATGCGGAACATCTTGCCGGTCTGGGTCTCCGGAGTGACCTTCAGCTTGACGCGGCCATCCAGGGTCGGCACTTCAATCTCGCCACCCAGCGCAGCTGCGGTGAAGCTGATGGGCACTTCGCAGTAGAGGTTGTTGCCGTCACGCACGAAGATCTCGTGCTCTTTGACGTGCACCTGTACGTAGAGATCCCCTGCCGGAGCCCCTGCCTCCCCTGCCTCCCCTTCACCGGAGAGACGGATGCGATCGCCGGTATCGACGCCCGCCGGAATTTTCACCGACAGGGTCTTGGTGCGCTGGTAGCGACCTTCACCGTGGCACTTGCGGCACGGATCCTTGATGATCTTGCCGCGACCGTGACAGTGCGGACATGCCTGCTGCACCGCGAAGAAGCCCTGACGCATCTGCACCTGGCCGGAGCCGTGGCAGGTCGGGCAGGTCTGGGCACTGCTGCCGGTGTGGGCACCGGAGCCGTTACAGACTTCACAGTGAACCAGGGTCGGCACCTTGATCTCCTTGGAGACCCCGCGTACCGCCTCTTCCAGCGTCAGCTCCATGGTGTAACGCAGGTCGGAGCCACGGGCCGGGCCACGACGGGCACCACCACGGCCACCGCCGAAGATGTCACCGAATACGTCACCAAACATGTCGGCGAAGTCGGCACCGCCGCCAAAGCCACCGTGGCCACCGCCACCCTGGCTCGGGTCGACACCGGCATGGCCGTACTGGTCGTAACGGGCACGCAGGTTGGCATCGGTCAGGACCTCGTAGGCTTCCTTGACCTCTTTGAACTTCTCTTCGGATGCGGCATCACCCTGGTTACGATCAGGGTGATACTTCATGGCCAGGCGCTTGTACGCCTTCTTGATCTCGCGATCGTCGGCATCTTTCGCCACACCCAGTACTTCGTAGAAATCGCGCTTCGACATACTCATCCTGTGGTTACGCAGACGGGCGTTGGTTACCCAACGCCCGTGAATTCATTGACCAAGCCGATGGGCGAAGCGGACTCCGCCCATCTGGGTAGGGCTTACTTCTTGTCGTCTTTCACTTCTTCGAACTCGGCGTCGACTACGTCGTCGTCAGCCTTGGCAGAAGAGGAGGACTGACCGGCATCAGCACCGGCTGCACCCTGGGCCTGAGCCTGCTGCTGGGCAATTTCCATCAGCTTCTGGGACGCTTCCAGCAGAGCCTGCTGTTTGGCTTCGATAGCAGCCTTGTCGTCACCCTTGATGGCCGCTTCCAGCTCGCTCAGAGCGGCTTCGATCTTGGTCTTGTCGTCGGCAGGCAGGGCTTCACCGGCTTCGGTGATCTGCTTGCGTACGGAGTGGACCAGACCATCAGCCTGGTTGCGAGCCTGTACCAGCTCTTCAAACTTCTTGTCCTCGGCCGCGTTGGCTTCGGCTTCGCGTACCATGCGCTCGATCTCGTCATCAGACAGACCAGAGGAGGCCTGGATGGTGATCTTCTGCTCTTTGTTGGTCTCTTTGTCTTTCGCAGAGACGTGCAGGATACCGTTGGCATCGATGTCGAAGGTCACTTCGATCTGCGGCAGACCACGCGGTGCCGGACGGATGCCTTCCAGGTTGAACTGGCCCAGAGACTTGTTGTCGCTGGCGCGCTTGCGCTCACCCTGCAGCACGTGAATGGTCACGGCAGACTGGTTGTCTTCGGCAGTAGAGAACACCTGGGACTTCTTGGTCGGGATAGTGGTGTTCTTCTCGATCAGCGCAGTCATCACGCTGCCCATGGTTTCGATACCCAGGGAGAGCGGGGTAACGTCCAGCAGCAGTACGTCGGTCTTGTCACCGGACAGTACGGCACCCTGGATGGCAGCACCCATGGCCACGGCTTCGTCCGGGTTGACGTCTTTACGCGGCTCTTTGCCAAAGAACTCGGCAACGGTCTTCTGAACCAGCGGCATACGGGTCTGACCACCAACCAGAATTACGTCGTCGATCTCGCCAACTGCCAGACCGGAATCTTTCAGGGCGACACGAACCGGCTCAAGAGAGTCTTTCACCATGTCTTCCACCAGGGATTCCAGCTTGGCGCGGGTCACCTTGATGTTCATGTGCTTCGGACCAGTGGCATCTGCAGTTATGTACGGCAGGTTGACGTCGGTCTGCTGGGCAGAAGAGAGCTCGATCTTGGCTTTCTCGGCGGCATCTTTCAGACGCTGCAGAGCCAGCTGGTCGTTACGCAGGTCGATGCCCTGCTCACGCTTGAACTCGTCTACCAGATAGTTGATGACGCGGTTGTCGAAGTCTTCACCACCCAGGTGGGTGTTACCGTTGGTCGCCAGTACTTCGAAGGTGGTTTCGCCTTCCACTTCGTCGATCTCGATGATGGAGATATCGAAAGTACCGCCACCCAGGTCATATACGGCAACCTTGCGCTCGCCCTTGACCTTGTTCACGCCGTAAGCGAAAGCAGCAGCAGTCGGCTCGTTGATGATGCGTTTTACATCCAGACCGGCGATGCGACCGGCATCCTTGGTAGCCTGACGCTGGGCGTCGTTGAAGTAGGCCGGAACAGTGATAACGGCTTCGGTTACCGGCTCGCCCAGATAGTCTTCAGCGGTCTTCTTCATCTTTTTCAGCACTTCGGCAGAGATCTGCGGCGGTGCCATTTTCTTGCCCTTCACTTCAACCCAAGCGTCGCCGTTGTCAGCTTTGGCGATGGCGTACGGCATGATTTTCAGGTCACGCTGCACTTCTTCATCTTCAAAACGACGACCAATCAGACGCTTGATGGCGAACAGGGTGTTTTTCGGGTTGGTGATGGCCTGACGCTTGGCCGGCTGACCAACCAGGATCTCGCCATCATCGGCATAGGCAATGATGGACGGAGTAGTACGATCGCCTTCTGCGTTCTCGATCACGCGAGCAGTGTCGCCATCCAGAATAGCGACGCAGGAGTTGGTAGTACCCAGGTCAATACCGATGATTTTACCCATTTGACGAATCTCCAAATACTTTGAATAAACCGGCGAGGAACTCGCCTTAATGCGTTAACGGCTAGGTGGGGGCTGCCAATCTGGCTTTCAAGCTCCCGGCATCAAATTTTTTGTGCCGCCGCGGCCTTGCTACCTATATGGGGTCGCCAGACGCAGCTTCAAGCCCCAACTCTAAAAAACCACACCCTTTGTCATGGCTGCGCGGTCACGTTGAGCCGTAAAACCGAGCAAGATGAACAGGTGCTGCACTGCGAAACAAAAAGCCCGCCACAGGGCGGGCTCGGGCACCCACAGCCAATCAGTCGACCGCTTTGGCGATCATCACCATGGCAGGACGGATCACCCGACCGTTGAGGTCATAGCCCTTCTGCATCACTGCAATGACGGTGTTCGGGGCCACATCGGCACTCGGTACCATGCTCATCGCCTGATGGGCGTTGGGGTCAAACGGCTGGTTGATCGGGTCGAGCGCCACCAGACCAAACTTGGCCACGCCGCTCTGCATGGATTTCAGGGTCAGCTCGACACCTTCGATCATCGGCTTGAGGGCTTCGTTCTCCTTGTCGGCCAGTTCGATGGCACGCTCAAGGTTGTCCAGCACCGGCAGCAGTTCATTGGCGAACTTCTCCAGAGCGAATTTGTGCGCCTTCTCCACATCCAGCTCGGTACGACGGCGCAGGTTCTCCATCTCGGCGGCGGTACGCAGGGCGCGTTCACGCTCTTCCGCCGCTTTTTGGATGGCGGTTTCCAGCTGCGCTTCCAGTTCGGCAATGCGGGCCTGCTCGGCTGTCACTTCACTGTCTACATCGGTCGGCTCGACTGGCTGGGCTTCCACTTGCTCCATCGCTTCAACCTTTTGCTCTTCGTGGTTCATGACATCTCCAATTCCGGGGTTACTTATGAGGGCCCTGACGTCTGGTTGAGCGACCGGACGACAACAGACCGACTATGTTGGCGCTATTATGGGGATGCATCCCCGGCTTTCAAGGGGTAAAGGGCAATCAGGGTTGCTGAATAGCCGCAACCGTCGGTTTATCCGGGTTACCGCTCACCGTTTAACCAGTAGCCTCAAGGGGATAGCCGGCCCCGTCACACGGGAGAGCGTCACAAGCGGAGCAAAGCACTGTATACTGGCCCGCAATACCCATCCCAGATCTGACTGACTATGGATTCTCCGTTCAAAACCATCGCCCTGATTGGCAAACCCCACCATGAGGGGGCCAACCAGACGCTGACCGGCCTGCATCAATACCTGACCGCCCGCGGCTTTCGGGTACTGGTGGAGAGCCGGGTCGCCCAGACCCTGAGCATCCTCGATGAAAACGTGATGGATCTGGTGCAACTGGGCCAGCAGGCCGATCTCGCCATCGTGGTCGGCGGCGACGGCAACATGCTGGGGGCGGCGCGGGTGCTGTCACGCTTCGATGTAGCAGTGATCGGGGTCAACCGGGGTAACCTCGGCTTTCTGACCGATCTCTCGCCGCAGGATTACCTGCTGCCACTGGAGCAGGTGCTGTCCGGCCACTACAAGAGCGAACACCGCTTCCTGCTGGAAGCCTCGGTCTATCGCCACGGCGAGCGCAAGTCGAGCAATCTGGCGGTCAACGAGGCGGTACTACACCCGGGCAAGATCGCCCACATGATCGAGTTCGAGGTCTATATCGATGGCAGCTTTATGTATAGCCAGCGCTCGGACGGCATCATAGTGGCCACCCCGACCGGCTCGACCGCCTACTCCTTGTCGGCAGGTGGCGCCATCCTCACCCCCAAGCTCAACGCCATCACGCTGGTGCCCATGTTCCCGCACACCCTGAGCAGTCGCCCCATCGTGCTCGATGCCGACAGCGAAGTACGGCTGCTGGTCTCGCCGGACAATCAGGACGATGCCATGCAGGTGAGCTGTGACGGCCAGGTGACGCTGGCGGTCCACCCGGGGGACGAGATCCTCATCAAGAAGAGCCACCACCAGCTTCATCTGGTGCATCCCCTCGACTACAGCTACTTCCACGTGCTGCGCAACAAGCTCGGCTGGGGCAGCAAGCTGTTTTAATCGGCGCTGACCGACAACGGCATTGCCAGAGAGGGCGTCTGAATTGGCGCCCTTATCTTTTCTGTCGTGGCAACTTCCCCTGCACTCTCATATCAGTACCGCATTTTCATAGCCATACCGTACTGGCGCGGCTTTCCTTTGTTAAAAATGACGGCGCCCTCTTTACTGTATATAAGACCAGTATATACTGGATGCATTCACAGTAATGTTGACCTATACAGGATGAGACCATGCTGACCCAGCTGACCGTCAACAACTTCGCCATCGTCAAGTTTCTCGAACTCGATCTGCAACCGGGCATGACCTGCATCACCGGTGAGACCGGTGCCGGTAAATCCATCGCCATCGATGCTCTCGGTCTCTGTCTCGGAGAGCGGGCCGAAGCGGGCATGGTGCGACCCGATAGCGATAAAAGCGAGGTCAGCGCCCGCTTCCTGCTGGACAACAATCCGGCCGCCCGCGCCTGGCTCACTACCAACGAGCTGGAAAACGAAGATGAATGTATCGTGCGGCGAGTCATCTCCGCCGAGGGGCGCTCACGCAGCTATATCAACGGCGTGCCTGTCCCCCTCACCCAGCTCAAGAATCTGGGCCAGCTACTGGTCAACGTGCACGGTCAACATGCCCACCAGATGCTGCTCAAACCCGATTACCAGCTCGCTCTGCTCGACGGTTATGCCGGTCACCATCTGCTGCTCGACGAGGTGCGCCAGCACTATCAGCAGTGGCGCCAACTGCAAAACGAGCTGAACCGGCTCAAGGCCGAGCAGCAACAGCGGGAGGCCCGCCGCCAGCTGATCGAGTACCAGGTGCAGGAGCTGGACGAATTTGCCCTGCAACCGGGGGAGTTCGAAGAGATAGAAGAGGAGCACCAGCGTCTGGCCAACGGCACCGAGCTGATGCAGGAGTGCGGGGCTTGCCTCGATCTGCTCTATGACAACGAAGAGACCACTATTGCCGGTCTGCTGCAGACCGCCGTTGATCGGGCCGAAGGGCTGGTCAGCATGGACAGCCGCCTTACCCCGGTACTGGAGATGCTGAACGAAGCGCTGATCGGCGTGCAGGAGAGCCACAGCGAACTGCGTAGCTACCTCGATCGGCTGGAACTGGATCCCGAGCGTTTTAACGAGCTGGAAGCCCGCCTCTCCAAGGCGATCAATCTGGCCCGCAAGCACCATGTCAAACCGGCAGATCTGGCTCAGTACCATCAGGAGCTGGCCTCTGATCTTGCTCGCCTCAACTCCGATGAAGAGCGGTTAGAGGGGATGGAAGATGAGCTGGCCGAGGCCCGTCAGGCTTTTGTCCAGGCCGCCGAAGCCCTGAGTCAGAGCCGTCAGCGTTACGCCCAGGAGCTGGGCGCCAAGGTAACCAGCAGCATGCACGAACTGGCGATGCCCGATGGCCGCTTTGCCATCGAGGTGCGCCCCGATGCCCAGAGCAGCCTCTCTCCGCTGGGTATAGATCGGGTGGAATTTATGGTCACCACCAACCCGGGCCAACCGATCCAACCGCTTGGCAAGGTAGCCTCAGGCGGTGAGCTGTCGCGCATCAGCCTTGCCATCGTGGTGATCAGTGCTCGCAAGGTCTCAACCCCGACCCTGATTTTCGACGAAGTGGATGTGGGGATCAGCGGCCCAACTGCCGCCGTGGTCGGTCGCCTGCTGCGCCAGCTCGGCGAGTCAACCCAGGTGATGGTGGTCACTCACTTGCCTCAGGTGGCAGGCAACGGCCACCAGCATATGGTGGTGAGCAAGCATACCGATGGCAAAACCACCGAAACCCAAATGAGTGCCCTTGATGAGGCTGCCCGTCTCAATGAATTGGCACGGCTGCTTGGAGGCGACCAGATCACCGACAACACCCTGGCCAATGCTCGCGAGCTGCTACGCCGCTGAATCAGGTGATAACGCGTTTTGCAGCGATGGCGACTGACAGGGCTGACCGAACATGCTGACTACGCAGGCACAAGCGGGCACCATTGCCTGCGCAGTCCGCAATAGCCAATAGCCAATAGCCAATAGCCAATAGCCAATAGCCAATAGCCAACAGTGAGAACCGAACACGCGTCAGGATTACCGACCCAGATCAATAAAATGGCGAGTTAGGCGAAGCTGGCAGCAACATGGGCGTGGATCCGGTTGCCTTCATGTGGCGGATTTCGCATAGTGTTGCCCCCCTTTATGGGTATCCAATTGTGAGGCTTTGTCTATGATCCACGTTTTTGGTCACAAGAATCCTGATAGCGACAGTATCTGCAGTGCGCTGGTTATCACCGACTGGCTCAATGGCCAGGGCCGTCAGGCCACCCCATGGCGTCTGGGTGACCTGCGCACCGAAACCCGTTTTATTCTGGAGCAGGCTGGCGTCAGCGAACCCGAGTTGCTGACCAAAGATTTGACTGGTGAAGATGTCTGGCTGGTGGATTTCAGTGATCTGGAACAGGGCCCTGCCACACTGGCACAAGCCAATGTATTGGGTCTGGTGGATCACCACCGTCTCGGCACTCTGGTCACCCAGTCTCCGCTGGATGCCTGGATCCGGGCCGTCGGTTGCACCTGCACCATCGCCTTCGATCTGCTGAGCCAGCAAGGCACTGTGACCCGCAGCCAGGCTCGCCTGATGCTGGGTGCCATCATGAGCGACACCCTCTGTCTCACCTCGCCGACCACCACCGAGCAGGACAAGATCGCTTGTGAGCGTCTGGCACCGCTGGCCGAAGTATCGCTGGCCGAATTCGGCCAACAGCTGCTGATGGCGAAAACCGACCTGAGCGGCCTGACTCCGGCTCAACTGCTGCAGCAGGATGAGAAGGCATTCCAAGCCGAAGGTCTGAACTTCATCATGAGCCAGATCGAAGTGGGCAGCGAACAACAGCTTGCCGACCAGATCGAAACCCTGCAGCAGGAGATGGCCCAGCGCGTGGCGAGCGAAGGGCTCGACTTCTTCGTGCTGATGGTGACTGACCTGACTGCGGCTGCCAGCCGTATCTACTTTACCGAGCACGCCAAAGTACCGGCCGAGTCCAGCTACCACCCGGGCTTTGTCAGCCGCAAGAAGCAGGGTCTGCCCTGGGTGATGGATCTGCTGGCCAAGGCCTGATCTTCCCTCGCCATCACCTATTCCAAAGCCCTGCCTCTGCGCAGGGCTTTTTCATCGCCACCGCCAGCGGCACTCCCTATCCTCTTGCTGACCATCTTGCTCACCACTGCGGTCTCTCGCTTACTCCTTTCACGGCTTATTGACAGTTAACGCCATAACTTTGCTTACATATTTGCGGCTGTTATTTATCAGGGCTTTGCTGCAGGATAATCGCCGCGCACAACCTTTTCCGTTTCCATTCAGGTGATCGATGAACATAACCCCCAAGCAGAGAACCCTGGCTATCACCATGCTGATCGCCGTGGTACTCCTCGGCTGGCTGCTCTGGCCCAGTCAACCACCCAAGGCGATGCTGACCGCTCAGGTGACCCGCGAGGATATTGCCCAAACCGTACTGGCCAGTGGTGTGCTGCAGGCCGTTGAGCAGGTTGATGTGGGGGCCCAGGTCTCCGGTCAGGTCACCAAGCTGGCCGTCGAGGCCGGTGATCAGGTCAAACA
Organism: Aeromonas sp. 96A; assembly: GCF_051919165.1. Classification (NCBI taxonomy): domain Bacteria; kingdom Pseudomonadati; phylum Pseudomonadota; class Gammaproteobacteria; order Aeromonadales; family Aeromonadaceae; genus Aeromonas; species Aeromonas sp. 96A. The sequence continues at coordinate 1,367,295 of NZ_JBQBFE010000001.1, forward strand.
GGGAGACCTGCTGGCCGAGATCGATCCCCTGATTGCCCAGAACAACCTCAAGACGGCCGAGGCTGAACTTGCCAGCAACCGCGCCCAGCTCAAGATCAAGCAGGCGCAACTCAAACAGAACGAGCTCGCCTGGCGGCGCCAGCAGCAGATGTTCAAGCAGGAGGCGAGCTCACGGGCCGATCTGGAGAGTGCCGAGGCACTGCTGGCTGTCACCCGCGCCGAATTGCAAAACAGCCAGGCCAATATCGACAATGCCCTGATCAAAGTTGATCGGGCCAAGACCGAGCTGGGCTACACCAAGATCCTGGCGCCGATGGATGGCACCGTCATCAGCATTGTGACCCGTCAGGGCCAGACCCTGGCTGCCAGCCAGACGGTGCCGACCGTGCTCAAGCTGGCCAATCTCGAGACCATGACGGTCAAGGCGCAGATCTCCGAAGCTGATGTCACCAAGGTCAACGCTGGCATGCCGGTCTACTTCACCCTGATCGGCGATCCGGATACCCGCTATCAGGGTACCCTTCGCGCCGTGGAGTTAGCGCCTACCAACATCAACGATCAGGCCACCACCGGCACCACCACCAGCAATGCGGCTGTCTACTACTACGCCCTGTTTGATGTGCCTAATCCCGATCATACCCTGCGGGTGGCAATGACCACCCAGGTGACCATAGTGCTCGGCGAGCGCAAGCAGGTGCTCACTGTGCCGCAAACCGCTCTCGGCAAGTCGCTGGGTGACAACGAGTATGAAGTCACCGTGATCAAGGACGATGAGACGACCGAAACCCGCCATATCAAAACCGGTATGAAGGATGAGATCCGCATTGAGGTGATCAGCGGGCTGAGTGAGAAGGAGGAGGTGCAGCTCAATCACGGAGCCCCCGCCGACAATGATGAGATGGCGGTGATGCTATGAGTGAGCCCCTGAACCAGCTGCCGTTGATCCAGCTGAAAGGGGTCGAGCGACGCTACCAGAGCGGCGACAGCGAAGTCACCGTGCTCCACCCTCTTGATCTCACTATCACGGCAGGAGAGATGATCGCCATTGTCGGCGCGTCCGGCTCCGGTAAGTCGACCCTGATGAACCTGCTGGGTTGTCTCGATAGCCCGAGCAGCGGCCAGTATCTGTTTCGCGGTCAGGACACCGCCACCATGGATGCGTTGGCGCTGGCCCGGCTGCGCTGCCACCACTTCGGCTTTATCTTTCAGCGCTACCACCTGCTGCCCCATCTCGATGCCGCCGCCAACGTGGAGATCCCCGCCGTCTATGCCGGCACAAGCCGCCCGGATCGCCAGGCGCGCGCACGTCAGATGCTGGGCAGACTGGGTCTGGCCGATCGCAGCTACCACACCCCTGGCCAACTCTCCGGCGGTCAGCAGCAGCGGGTCAGTATCGCCCGGGCGCTGGCCAATGGCGGCGAAGTGATCCTCGCCGATGAACCGACCGGCGCACTGGATAGCCAGAGCGGCAAGGAGGTGATGGCGATCCTCAAGGAGCTGCACGCTCAGGGCCACACCATCATTCTGGTCACCCACGATATGAACGTGGCCAGCCATGCCGACCGGATCATCACTCTCAAGGATGGTCGGATTGAACAAGATAGCGGCCCCTGCCAAACGGCCGTGTTGGCTCCAGCCACCGCTGTAGCCCCTCAAAAAATAGCGCCCACTAAAGGCGCCATGTGTCACGACTGGGATCGTTATCGGGAAGCGGGACGGATGGCGATCCATGCCATGCTCGCCCACCGGATGCGCACCTTCCTCACCATGCTCGGTATCATCATCGGTATCGCCGCCGTGGTGAGCGTGGTCGCTCTTGGCCAGGGGGCGCGCGCCAAGGTGATCGACCAGATCAATGCGATGGGCACCAACACCATCGAAATCTTCCCGGGTAAAGGATGGGGCGATGAGAAGATGGCCAGCATCCAGACTCTCAACAAGGGGGACCTCGATGCCCTGTTGGGGCAACCCTATCTTGCGGGCGCCAGCCCCGAGATCGGCAGCTCAGGGCAGTTGCGCTACCGCAACAAGACCAACAGCGGCAACGTGACCGGGGTCGGTAACGACTATTTCAAGGTGAAAGGGATGACGCTGGTCAGTGGTCGCTTACTGGAGTGGCAAGATATCCAGCAGCGTGCCGCCGTCGCCGTGGTGGACAAGAAGAGCATCACCAGCCTGCTTGGCAAGGAGGATCCTGTGGGCAAGGTAGTACTGGTCGGCACCTTGCCGGTGCGGATTGTCGGCGTGGTTTCGCAGGAGACCGGCTTCGGCCCCACCAGCCAGTCGGTCAATATCTGGCTGCCCTACAGCGCGGTGATGAGTCGCCTCATCTCGCAGCACCACTTCAGCCAGATCACCATCCGGGTCAAAGACGGGGTACAACCGGCACTGGCCGAGCAGGCGGTGATCGAGCTGATCACCAAGCGCCACGGGGTGAAGGATTTCTTCACCTTCAGCAGCGACAGCATAATCAAATCGGTAGAGAAAACCACCGCCACCATGACCCTGATGGTCTCGGCTATCGCGGTGATCTCGCTGATCGTCGGCGGGGTGGGCGTGATGAACATCATGCTGGTGTCAGTGGTCGAGCGCACCCGCGAGATCGGCATTCGCATGGCCGTGGGCGCCCGCCAGTCGGATATCCTGCAGCAATTCCTGATTGAAGCCGTGATGGTGAGCCTGCTGGGGGGGATCTTCGGCGTCGGCCTCTCGCTAGGCATTGGTGCGCTCTTTTCACTGCTGGTGGACTCCATCAAGATGCAGTTCTCGCTCTTCTCCATCCTGATGGCCTTTGGCTGCTCGTCACTCATCGGGATCCTGTTTGGTTACCTGCCGGCACGCAATGCGGCGCGGCTCGACCCTGTTGTCGCACTGGCGAGGGAATAACAATGCACAAACTCTCCTGGCTGGCTCTCTGCATGGCCCTCAGCGGCTGTAGTCAGCACAGCACCTATCAAAGACCCGAGCTGGCGATCGCCCCTGCATGGCAACAGGCAGAGGGCGCCCAACTGGCTATGCAGGCTGGCCTCTGGTGGCGGGAATTTCATGATCCCCAGCTCGACAAATTGGTCGAGGCTGTACTGGCCGCCAACCCGGACATGCATGTGGCGGCCCTCAAGCTCAAAAGCGCCAGACTGGGCGCCGAGCAGGCCGATACCAACCTCACCCCCTCGGTCAATGGCACTATCGCAGCCAGTGGCAACAAGGATCTGAAAACCGGCAAAGGCACCAACAGTCTGGGCCCCTCGCTGAGCCTCAGTTACGAAGTGGATTTGTGGGGCAAGCTTGCCTCGGTGCGAGATCAGGCAAGCTGGGAAGCGGCGGCAAGCGAGCAGGATCTCGCCAGCACCCGACTACTGCTGATCGGCAATACCCTGGAGCAGTATTGGCAGCTCGGCTATCTCGGCTCTGCCATCACGCTCGGAGAACAGCAGTTGGCCAACCTGTCCCGAACTGAGCAGCTGACCCAGACCAAATACCAGGCTGGCGCCATCACCCGACTCGATCTGGCGCAGGCACGCCAACAGTTGGCCGGAAAACAGGCCGAGCTGGCCTCCCTCAAGGCGCAGCAGGAGCAAGCTCGCAATGCCCTGCGTCTGTTGCTGGGCCGCAGCAGCGGGCCGCTGGAGTATGCACCCGCTTCCCTTGCAAAGCAGACCATTCCTGAGCTTGCGGTGGGTATTCCGGCCGATGTGCTGGCAGGCCGCCCCGATGTCAAAGCGGCCGAATTGCGGCTGCGCAAGACGCTGGCTAAAGGGGATGAGATCCGCACCAGCTTCTACCCCAGCCTGACCCTGACCGGCAGTGCCAGCACCGCATCCGATAGATTGGCGCAGGTGCTGCAAAATCCGGTTGGTACGCTGGGAGCCAGCCTTGCCCTCCCCTTCCTCGAATACAACCGCACCCAGCTCGCCATTGAAAGCTCAGAGCTGGATTACCAGATTGCTGAAACCGAGTTTCGCAAACAGCTCTACACCGCACTGGTGGAGGTGGAAGACAATCTGGCCGTCCGCCACTATGGCCAGCAGCGACTCGATTATCTGCAGGAACAACTGAGTTATGCCCAGGAGGCCGAACGCCTGGCAAAGGCTCGCTTCCAGGCGGGAGCGACCGGTGTACAGGCTTGGCTCGATGAGCAGAACCGACTGTGGGATGCCCAGCAGAGCCTGCTGGCCCAGCAAAAAGAGCAGCTCACCACCACTGCCAAAATCTATCGTGCCCTGGGTGGCAGCGATAGCGTGGCGCCCCGATAGCGCTTCACCTAGCTATTCCCCACTCTGCCTACAGAGTGGGGAATATCATCGCCATAGACCATACAGAATTTCCTCTCCCACACTGCAGCCGAACTTCATTGCCCATTATCAGAGGAAGTCATGGCAGCGCAGCCAATTACATGCATCAGCGACCCTGACTATCCCGGCCATACCTTGCTGCTCTCTCTACCTCACGCCCCCTGATCGGAGATAACGGTTACCGGATATTCCATCAGCAGAGAGCTCGGCTCTTGCCGAGCCGCGCCCCGTGAATCATGAGCGACATATCCGAAGCTCATATCTGCACGACGCATACAAATAGCGATATCACGCAGTTAATCCTGCACGACAAAATTAATCGCAAACAGCGAGGGATATTGAGCAAAGTAACAGTGCGGTAAAACGACGGTAAAAAGGATACAAGCGAGGATGTAGATAGCAGAGCGGCAGAAGGCGGATTGGATAACGACGAGTAAAAAGGCAAAAAATAATGCCACCCAAGGGCGGCATTATTCAATCTCTGAACCTGACGAATTAGATCAGGAAATCGTTCAGGTCTTTACCCAGTGCTACTTGAGCAGCAATGGCTTTCGGCATACGGCCTTGACCGGTCCAGGTTTTTTCCTGACCATCTTCTTCGTACTTGTATTTAGCCGGACGCGGAGCACGCTTGCTCTTGGCAGCGCCAGTCGCAGCAGCTGGAGCAGCGGCAGTCGCCAGCAGCTCGCGAGGATCAATACCAGCCTGCTGCAGCATTTCGGTGAATTCATTCAGCTTGCGCTGACGCTCTTCCTGTTCAGCACGCTCCTGTTCAACAGAATCGGCGCGCTCTTGGTAAACCAGATCAAACTTCTCTTTAGCTTCCAGCAGTTGCTCAAACGGCAGCTCACGAATAGCCGCACGCAAACTGCGAATGTTCAGCAGAACTTTCAGAAACTCGTTCATTATTTCCTCACAAAAAAGTCGGTTACAGGGATACCGTTTCAGAATAGCATGGACAATTCTCGAGAACATACAGTTTTTCTATATTAACGTTCTTTTTTTTCTTAAATTTCACCATCAAGATCGAATGCTTGCCACTATCAATAACAAACTGGCTGGAATGCAGATCTTCTGGGTAGAGTGGTGATTACCATCTTGTGTTCAAGAAACATCAGTATTTCAAGACTCATTAATTTCCAGTTCAGCATCCAACAAAACAAACTCGGTAGCCTGCTTTATAAGCCTGAGCGCACATTTCTACCATACGTTCAACATCATGTGACAAGACTGTGCCTATCTGTTTAGCAATGAACACGTCTAGAACCTGTCCCTTCACCTGATGATGAGGGGGATACTCCCAATTGACTATCAACCCATTCAGCGCCACCAATAAAATTACATATTAATCAATTAGTTGAAAGCAAAGTGTGACATTTCAAATATGCTTTTCGTCGCCCGTTTGACAGACGCATACGTCCGAAAACAGACTGTTCAGATACTAGTTGCCCAGAAGGAAAAAAAAATAAAAAAGCCAGCCGTTTTTAAGGGCTGGCTTTCTATGTATCCAAATAGCACTATTTATTTATGGTTATATTCTTGCCTGATTGGTCAACACCGCTAATCACTGCCTGTGAAGCAGATTCAGTTAAAAGGGGCTCGGTTGGATAGAGCTTAAGTGCTTCTGCCCGCATCGCATTGGCTTCCTCTATACGACCCAATGCATTAAGCGCGATCACCATATTGGCGTATATGTTGGCACGCGGTGTATGGCGTACGAATGCCTGCCCCCACCCCAGATAAGCTTCCAGTTCGGTCTTGTTATTTGTCTGCAAGCCCACCATCAGACGAACTGAGTTCACATCAAATTCCACTCGGGTCAACCAAGCCATGGGATTGACGATATCAAGTAGCAAAGTCGGCTCTTTATACCCACCTCTTTCGTACTTTGTGACTACCCATGCGGTGTGAATTGCTGTGAGCATAAAGGGAACAACCAGCAGCGGGATAGCGATCGCCATAAATCGCAGTAACAACCATGGTCGGCACTCCATATCCCACCATGATGAGCCCCCCTGACTCGCCAGGTTGGTCTCTTCAATTTCGGTATCGATGATATAAATCAGCGTCAGCAAAAGCCACCACAACACGATCGCATGGTAGAGCGGGTATTCCGTCTGGGTATGAAGCAATATCGGCGTAACCAGGGCAAACAGCCCCATGGCATTTACCCAACGCACACTCGCCAGACGCCATAATAATGCGCCCCCCATGATCACTATGCCGACCATGGGTGCAATACCGCCCTCAACAGCCCAATAGAGAAACTCGTTGTGGGGGTGGTCAAGATTGTACTCAATCTGCACCATAGACGGATTCAGTGCTTTATCAGCCATGTAGTGATGGAGAAAAACAGATTCAAAACTGCCGTATCCCCACCCACTCCAGGGAGCTTCGGCAATCAGTTTGGCGCAATAGATCCAATAGATAGGGCGATATCCACCGGACTGATAGATCTCTAATCCGCGCTTTGCTCCTGCCATCCAGTACTGTGATAGAAGGCCAAGGGCTACCGCAAAAATAACCAGAGCCAATACACGCCATAACAATCGATGGCGATGGAGTTGCGGCATCAATAACAACAGCGCTAGCAAGCCGCCTAATTGGCCCACCCGGGATTGCAACACAACCAGCAACAGTGCTGTAGATAGAATGACACCATAGCGCAACGCCATCAGCAATCGACCACCCTCTCGTCGCAATTCCAGCCAGATAGCAAGGGCAAGGCCAGTTGCCATAAACGTCGCCATCACGTTTGGCTGTTGAAAGATCCCGTATGGACGATTGATTTTAGTGTCGTAGCCAATCCAGTTACCCGGCGTCAACAGATAGAACTGAACCAGACCGAGCACTGCCTCCATCGCGATCGCAATCAGGATGAGATAGAGCAAGCGCTCACGCTTCGGCCGATTAAAGCCCCATTGATAGAGACCAAACAAAAACAGCAGACCAGCAAAAAGTCCCAGCAATCGGGGAATAGCATAATCCTTGAATACAAAACCTGGATAGAGCACCGGGAGCAGCAGCAAAAGAGCACCTACCCATAGGCCAGCTTGTAATGAAGAAAAGACCAGACGCTGGCGTAAGGTCACCTGCCACAATCCCAATCCAATAGCGAATGAGGCACACAGCCATCCCCATGCGTTAAATGGCAGATACAGCCCAGCACCACCCGGGTTGTGCATGAAAAAATGCATACCTAGCAACCAATAAAGCATGCCAATAGCCATCATGATTCGCGTTAAGTTCACATCCAGACTCCTTAGGATAACCCCACATTGAAAGAGCACTGAAGAAATATATAAAAAGAGGAGGCTAATGGCCCCCTCTACTCAACCACAAAAATTATTCCTGCTCTGGTCGACGAAAAGCATGCCGAACCAACACAATCGCAACACCCAGCATACCTCCGAGTAAAGTGCCTAATATAACTATCAACGGTCGCTTAGGCTTATCTCTAGTAAAAGGCACCTCGGGGGAGTCAATCATATGAAATGATGTGAAATCAGCATCTATCAACGTCAAGGCTTTCAGGCTATTTAGCTGCTGACGAAATTTAGCAAGCTCAGGGTTTAATACATCAGGCTCTTTTATTCCATCAAGAATACGCAACTTTTCTGCCAACCCTTTGCTACCTAAGTCAATATTAAAAATCGCCCCTGAATTCACACGTTCCAAGGGTCTATCAACACCGGCTACCTCACTAATCATCAGAGCATATTTAGTCTTAACAATCTCATCCTGAAGCGTTTTAAGGGCATCAGACTTTTTATTATCATATTGAGTAGATAGCGTATTTATTGCATTCCTAAGAAGACTTCTTAACTCATTATTTTTTTCTACTATCTGCTGTGACTGAATAAAATTAATATATTTTAATAACCTTGCATTAGCTAGCTCAGCACTTTCTGCAGAAAAAATAAGATTTATATCGCTGCTAGTCTTATCCAATGGCACTGCTGAGATCTGTTTACCAAGCTCATTCATTAATTCTCGCTCACTACTTTTATCCTCAATCCCAGCACGTTTAACTTCCTCAGCAAAAAAACCTTCTTTTATAAGGAATGCTTTCTTGTTGTCCATGCTGTTAAATGAAACCACGTAACTCTTATATATTTCAGCACGTGTTAAGCTCGAAAAGTCGAGTTGTTCAACCAATGAGTAAGGAATACTAGCTTTGAGCTTTGCAATACTTAACTCAAGAGACTCAACCTGTTGAGCCAATGGTAGACTGATCAACGCTTGACTTGTCCACACTTGGCGTGCGGATAAAGCATAGAGAGAAGAAATGCAAAAAAATAAAAAAGATAATGAAAATATAGCTCCCTTATTATGCCAGAGAAGAGAAATCAGCTCACGAAGATTTATCTCATCACTAGTTGCATTCAAAGGCGTTGGTAAGGCATGTCTTGATGGCATTTTATCACCATATGTGAATATAATTTCTAACAATATACCACAATAAGTCGGCTAGAAAACAATTAAGACCTCAATCCAATGAGGTCAGACCATAAAGCGCAGTCTTGCGTGACAACATCTGTCCACCATCACGAGTGAGCGGGACCCAACCAATAGAACCTTTAGTTGTTGTCGGGTGGATCAGCATCAGATCGAAGGGAATTGCAACATAAATGCCTTTGGTGAAACTACCTTCACCATACTCTTCAGAAGATACGTCTGTCAGTGTGGCATAAGCACCAAGCATAACCCCTGAGTCAAACCGTTTTGCAAAATCAAACGTCGCCCCCTTATCACCAGCCAAATATCTCCCTACAGCAATTTTAGCCGTGATGTTGTCAAAATAGGGCAATTGCCAGTAACCAGTCAGGTGCCCAGTAACCACATCGTAATCTGCCATCTTGAGGGTGTTATACCAGTTCCTCTGTTTTACCCAGTTGGTATCAATACCAACCGCCCATGACTTTCCATAAGGACGATATAATGCTTCTCCTCCCACACCTGCATACATCATCTCAAGATAACCACCATACACTTGACCATACCAGTCTGTAGATAACTGTTGTATATTAGTCAACTGCAAATTGTTTAATAAAACATTTGATGAATCTACATACTCACGGATCCATGTTCTGACTCGTGGTAATGCCTCACCATCAGCAGGCGGAGTTTTGTAATTAAACTTATCGTAATTATTAACAACATTAAGAAAAACAGTGCTATCCAATGATACCTGTTCAGACAGGTGCCAACTGGCATTACCATTTATTCCGAACTGATACATATAAAAAGACTCAGGCCCCCCAAAGGATTGATTCAAGTCAGGATCGATCGAGTATGATACTCTATCCTTTTCCTCTTGAAATACTTTCTTGCTACTCTCATAGTTTTTATTGATAGCGCTAGTATAAAACTGTGCTTCATGCTCCTGCCCCAAAGTCTGGGTCACATTAGCGGCTCGCACCGATGGCAGATCGATAATCGTTTCTTGTAGCTTGAAATCATCCTTGCTATCGAGGACATGCACCTTACGTACTGATTCGGGTAAATAATTTGCCGCCAGCAAACCAGTTCGGAGTGTAGATTCAGTTCTATTTCTGTATTTAACCTGCTCGGCAATAATCGTTACCGCAGCATCCTCTTGATATATAGCAGTATCTTTCCAACCGGCATTACTATTCAGGTCACTGGCAAATTGCTTCCAGTCTACATGTGCTACCGTATCAGGCACATTTTCAGCCTGATATTTTTGGCGAGAGTCATCAATATATGTTGGTTTAAGTTCATTGAAATTGGTTCGCATGGTAATCCCCCACATCAAGGTATTTCCTCGCTGCCAATTTAAATGAGTATCAACATTATCTAAAACTCTATATACAACACCAAAGTTCCAAGGACTTTTTTGCACAAAATCGCCCGCAAACTCATGGCTATAATCATTACTATCATACTCAATTTTAAGTCTGAGTGGTTCCCAGGAAGTCTGATATTCGACACCACCAAAAAATGCAACATCCCCATGAAAAAGACTGTCTATTTCAAACTTACCCGTCCTACCTGATGATAATGCTTCATTTCTTTTGCACCAACTCTCTTTATATACACAGAATGGATTTTTGATATTGCCTCCTTCGGCCATATTTCCCCACCCCATGCCAAGAGTAAAATCAAAAGGCCCATAGCGCTTACTGCCAGTAATATACTCACTGTCAAACAACCCGGTGCCCATCAAATCTCTGAAACCAAGAGCAACTTGAGGGGTCCATTGAGACTCCCGCATCAGCCTGAATTTGAAGTCTATCCCTTTATCTTTATATGTTTGATCACCACTGAAATCTTCGTTTTGACTATAAAGTTGTGTTCTCACATCAGTATAACGCAGAGTAGCTTCAAACCAATCAAAGGGTTGAACAGAAATAGACCAACGACGATATTGATCGTTATCAAAATAGTTGGCGCTGAACTCCCCCTCTTTTGCCATTCTTGCAGTCGGCATCTGCATCAGTCCCACACCACCAAAATCACTCTGCGATGGGCCATACGGGTCATTAGCGGGGCTTGTTGCATGCACAACACCACTTACGAAAAGCGCAATAAACGTTACTCTTGGCATCATCATTCAGGTATCCGGTTGGCAAGCAGATTAGCAATACGCAGATTTAGATTCTTATACTTGGCAGGTAACAAGTCTGTATCAAAACCGACAAATAATGTTGCTCCAGCCATCGGCTCACGATGCAATTGATTCCAGACAGCAACAGGCACCAGCGAAACCTCGCCTGTTGGTTGAATCAAATATGCTTGAGCCAAGTCGGCCCCCGCTAACAACGAATATGCTTGCCAGTAATCTGCCAAACCAGCACCTTCGCGTAAAAGTTGTCTAGCGGTTCCATTAATTAGGCCAGTAAAATAGATAAACTGACTACGAGGAGATATAAACAGTGTGTAATCACCAGATAACAGCGGATTTTTATCTTCATGAGCACGATTGATAACAGGATCGATAGCTATGGGTAATCGCCCTGTAACATTGAGACGGTCAATCTCAATAATAAGTTGCTGTAAAGATTGTACCCATGCCCCCATGTTACCATCACGCATCCAGTGTACTTGCAACGCCTTCAGGTCACTCAACAGATTCATTTTATCTGCTATTATTTTAGCATGAGACTGAGGATGACTTATCTGCGCACTGCGCCAATATGTTTCAGAGGGTAATTGTGAGGATAGTAAAAGATCAGCAAGTCTAGCCCCAGATAATAACTTTACTGTGGCAACTGAATGATTGGAATAAACCACATCTACTTGACTACCAGATTCCGCACTATACACCGTGAGAGCAGGCAATAACAAAGCTAAAAGAGTTCTCAATTTCATGATAAATATGGTTTCAAAATGGTCATTTTGATAACTGGCATATCAGGTCCCAGCTGCTGTTCTGTTCTTAGCACTTCGCCATTATGTTGATCAACCCAAAATTTGTTTAACCACTGTTGATTGAGTGATGGAATCTCAATCAATTCTTCAAAGAGCAAGGCTTGATAAGATTTCCCGAGGATCACAAGCGTGTCAGCTTGAGGAGGTTTAACACTTGCACGCACCTGATAGCCGCTTACGTAGTCTTTAGTCCATTCACCTCGATACGACCAAGACTGGTAGACTTGCTGGCTTTTCTCATTAGTTAAAAATACCTTCGTCAGACGCAAAGGATCAGAACTGGCCCCAATCTCACGAATACTATAGAGGTCATTATCCAGACCAGCCGTCTTGATAATACGTCCATACTTGGTCACAAAAATATTTTTGTCTGCTCCAATCCAGGTAAGTGAGTTATCTGGATCAGCAAATGCTAATACTACAAATGCTTGTGGGTTATCACCTACTTGCAGATAGGCGCTAGCGTAGGGGATCTTGTTCACTTGTTCGGCAGTCAGCTCAACATCTGGATTACCCCAAGCGGCATATCGTAGTGTTGCAAATGTATCTGACCCAGTGGTCGAGCATCCACTTAATAAAAATAATCCTAAAAATATCAATTGACGATTGAAAACCATATCAACAGAGCTCGGTTTGAAAAGAAGAATGCTAAAAAATAAGGCTACCAAAGGTAGCCTATATATTAAGAATTAATAGCCACCATTACTTGGTAGCAGTATTGATGGTAGCAGTGCCGGTATTATCTTTACCAGCTTCAGAAACGACCAGTGCGGTCAACGCAGCAACACCGACACCAATGGCAACGGCAGTGGTAGTGCCAATGGCAGCGCCGGTAGCAGCAACACCACCAGCAGTACCACCAGTGGTAGCAGTAGTAGCAGCAACTTCTTCAGCAGCAAACGCATTAGTTGACAGAGCCATCAAAGCGGCTAAAGTTATAGCAGACTTTTTCATGCAAACATTCCTTATCATGAGTGAGTTAAGAGAATATAGGATAATCCCAAATTGAGAATTTGACCAGCCATCACGTGATACGTTTGAGTCAAACTCTCGCTTCATATAGCTACCACACAAGCCACAATTATGCCACCTTGCGACGCATAGCGTGGCGAACCAGCAGCAGAACAATACCGAACATAGTACCAAGTACAGTACCAAGTACCACGATCAGCGCGCGCTTGGGCTTTAATTTCTCTTCAGCTACAACCGCAGGGTCCAGGGTTTTGAACACATACTCCTGGTTGACTTCAGCCAGCATCAGCGTTTTGGTTTGATCTTCAATCAGTTGATAAAAAACCTTCTGCATATCAGCTACTGGCGTCTTCTCAAGCTGGGACTTAAGGTAAGTAATGTTACGGATAGCATCATTTTGATCGCGCGTTTTCATGGTCGCGTTGAGATCTGAAACCAACCAGTCAACCCACTGCTTAGCAAGTTGTGGGGAGTAGAAATCAACCACAACAGTCACCAACCCGGACTTGCTATCCTGGCTGACACTCGCCAGCTTGCGAAATGCCTCGACCAGCTCCCAATCCGTAGGCTCCACAGACTTTCCATTTGGCACTTCGCGGACCCACTTTTTGTGAGTTAAGTCATAAATATCTTCATCAATAATGAGCTCACCAGTTACTTTGTCTGCCCTTGAGGCTGCAATCAATGGCACTTCCAGTTGATGCTCCCGGATAAAATGGCTTAAAAACTGACGTGATTTACCTATTTCAACAGTAATCGCCGTTTTATCAGCCTTATCACTCTTCAAATTGATACCAGCCAAATTGGCTAGCCCGCCGAATTGGGCAGCCATTGCAGAAAGCCCGTTCCCCTGTTGTTCTGATGACGGAGCAAGTAATGCTTCTGCTCGATAAACATTAGGGAGTGATATGGCAATAACAATAGATATTGCAGCGCCGAGCAAAGTGGTCATAAATAGCCATAACTTTCCCCGCCACAGTGCCATGAACAATTCACGCAAATCTATCTCATCATCTGCCACAGGGGGCATAGCCAGTGAAAATGAAGGCTGTTTTTTTATGTTTGTCATATAAAACCGGATGTTAAAGAGGCCAAGCATTGTGGTCGTCACCTGGCCAGGTAGCTATCAAAAAGGAGTCAATATTACTTGACTGCACTCCAAGCAACACCCAGTTGATAGAGGATCTGGGTTGCAGAGGTCATGATACTCAGGTTATCCAGATAATCTGTATCCACCGGAACCACGATTGTGTCGCCAGGTTCCAACCCTTTCCGACCACCAAACCAGCTATCACCAGGCAACATGACACTGCCGTTGGCTTTAATAACATAAATTCGGTCAGTATCCGCTTGTTTCTTGGTGCCACCGGCACGGCTCAGATAATCGCTGACACTCAACTCGCCATCATAAACGTGAGAAGAGGGAAACTGCACCATACCTTGAATAGACACCACATTTTGCAACGCAGGAACATACACCTTGTCGCCATCTTGTAACATAACATCCGCATTCTTTTCACCACTTAAAATAGCAGGCATATTAATCGTCATACGACCAATTGCTTTGGTATTTTCCAGCTGATTAACAACTGTCATAGCCTCAGCAGGAGAGCTATTGTAGTTTGCAATGCTGGATTGCCGACGCAACGTCATTGTTGCAATTTCTTGTTTCAATTCATCGCGCAACAACTCAAGACGTTCAGCTTCCTGCTTGCGCAGCGCTTCACGAGCAAATACTGTCCCATTTGGATTGGCATAGGGCGTAATACCACCGACCCGCTGAATCAAATCACGCAAACTCTCGCCACGGCGAACAGTATAAGTCCCCGGAAATTTTACTTCGCCAAAGACTTGAACAGTTGCTTCCTCACGCCATTGAGGATGCGGTAATACATTCAAGCTATCTTTGGATTGAACCAGTGGCGAACCATTCACCCGATTTGCAGTAGCCAAATCAAGCCGCTGATTTTCAATCGAGATATCATTGCCGCGCTCGTTTACACGGGATAACTCAATTATGTTTGCCTTTTCATTAAAACCACCAGCAGCCAAGATCAAATCATGAGTGCGACTATAAGGCGTCAGAGGATACACACCTGGATATTTCACCTCACCGCGAACCTCAGCAATCTGTACCGGCTTACCCTGTGCAGCCTGAGCTTTCAAACGCTCAATAACCGGCGCGAGCAGGGCTTGACGAGATGCCCCAACCATTGCCTCCGTCTCTGTAGAATCAGATGCCTTGGCGAGAGTCATTTTATCTTGCTTGTTAAGCTCTACAGCCTTAACCACCGCACCCGTACTATTTTCCACGGCGTCAGCTTGCAGCTGAATACGTTGCTGAGTCTGCTGGTTAAGCCCCTCGGAAGATGAGTGACTATTAGCCACTTGCTTCAATCTATCTGTTGCATCATTACTAAAAATCAACACCTGATCACGCGGCTGTAAGCGGATATCATCCTCTCCACCAGGCATTTGCAATGCACGCCCCAAATTAAATTGCAGCACCTCAATATTTCGCTGAACATCCATTTCACGCACAACCAAGGCATAGTTGAGATCTGTCACCGAAGTCAAGTCGCGTTCAGCGCTTTGCAGCACACGACTAATCCGCATGCCAGGCTCAAAACTAAAGACACCATCACGAACTACTGCACCTTTCACTACAACAGCCTGACTGTATTCTGTGGTGCTTGGCTTGACATTAATTTTGTCGCCATCACGAACGACAAACTGGCGGTCATGCTGATTTGACAAGTTCAGGTTAAAAACCCGCATGCCACTCTCACCATAGCGAGTGACTGACACCTCATTCAGTGCCGAGGCTTTCATTCCGCCCGCCAACCCCAAGACATTACTCAGAGCGGCAGGGCCACTCAGTTCGTAAATAGCAGGGCGTTTGACAAGACCATCAATACTCACCTCATTGCCTTTGGCAGGGATAAAAACTGTATCGCCAGAGCGCAACCGAATATCCTGGCTGGTGTCCCCCCAAACCAACATCTTGTAAAGATCAACATCAATGACTTTATTACCAGCACGCTTGACCTGGATCTTGCGCAATGAGCCAACGGTATCAATACCACCTGCAGCCTGCAGAGCCTGAGTCACAGTCGCCATACCATTAACATTATAAGCCCCGGGGCGATAAGCATCGCCCATGACAAATACTTGCATGGTACGCAGAGCACCGAAGCTGATAAAGGCTTCAACCCCAATTTTCTGCTCTTTAATTCGGCTCTCAAGCTCACTACGCAATTGCTGGAATGATTGCCCGGAAGCTGCTATTGGTCCCAGCGAGGGGAAATCGATAAACCCTTCCCGCCCTATTGCGAGGGTATAGGTCACATTTTCCTTGCCATAAAGCTGAACCCGAATTTCATCACCAGGCCCCATAACATAATCATCTGCTACCGGCATATCGACCACGGGAGCATCGGTTAGAGGTTCACCGGCAAAAACATTGTAGCCAAAAGGCTGCAACGTTCCCTCTTGCGCAACACCTGCAACCAAAGGCCGCTGGGAAACTTGGCTATAATCAACCTCCCGAGGAGCTGCTACCGGCGCAGTATTAACCGGTGTAACGCTACTTTTTTGTCCTGCCCCCCCCAGCTGAGAGGTATCGACACCATACTGTGCAGCCAATGCCTGCTGCTGGGCAGGAGACAACTGTTTAAATTTAGCCATCATATCCGGTGTTATCTGTGGAGCACAGAATGCAACTGACGACATGATCATGAATAATGAAGAACAACCTAATCCACGCATCAAAAACTGTCCCATAATATTATAAACCCGCTTAATAAAATCCATTTATTTTTAATAATAAAAATCAGTAAGCTCCCTCTCGATTAAACACTACACTGACGGTTTTAAACAAAATAGCAATATCATTCCACAACCCCCAATTTTTAACATACCAACTATCAAAATAGACACGCGTGGAATAATCAACATCATTTCGACCACTCACCTGCCAAAGGCCTGTCATTCCAGGCTTTGCCATTAAATAATACGATTTGTCATCACCGTAACGCTCAAGCTCCTCTTCAACAACTGGCCTTGGTCCAACAAGACTCATCTCACCTCGCAAGACATTGAACAGTTGGGGGAGCTCATCAAGACTAGTTTTTCTCAAAAAATGCCCCACGGAGGTAATACGTGGATCATTTTTCAACTTAAAGTCTTTATCCCACTCCGCTTTTGCATTTGCATCTGTTGATAAAAGATGTTCAAGAACTTCCTTTGAATTTATAATCATTGAACGAAACTTAAGGCATTTAAACTTTCTACCATACTGCCCAACACGTTCATGCCCATAAAGTGGGGATGCACCATCACGAGACACCTTCCAACCAATATATAGCAAAAATGGTGATAGCAAGCACAAAAGAATTGATGACACCAAAATATCGAATAATCTTTTTATTATACGCGAAGATAGTCTAGCCAAATTGTTATTAACGCGTAACATCATGAGCTCATGACTAAAAAAATGCGATACATCTGTGCCGTAAAGCGGTACACCACGCATGGCGGGGATAACAGATATGTTTCTCATCCCATGAGATGATAAATATCTTAGCCATTCATCCCTTAGATCACTTTGTCCATACTCCAAAGCGATGAAAACTTTGTAATGAGAAAGTTTCTCGATCACTCCCTTTGGCGTTTCCACGATAAGGGGGATAGAGGTAACTGGGGAAGAAGAGCATGTATCACTAGGGGATACGAATGCCGCCACATGGAACCCTAGCAGCTTATCACTATTAATCGCTAACAATGCCTCCTTGGCGTTATTTTCACAACCAATAATAAGGCTTGGCATTTGCCAACAACCATGCCTTATTAATTCCCTCTTTATCAACCAGCGACAAGTTGGCAATATAAGCAAGAGTAGAGACCAGAAAAAAAACCACTGATAGCGAGAGAAATCCCATTTCGATACAGCGATAACAGCGAGATCTATGACAGCAAAAAACAACAGCATCCGCATGATCTCTTTTAACTCATTCCAAAATGGCTTACGATAAGTATAATGCCTTGAGTAAATCCAAGAGAAAAATATTATGGCTAGAGCATATAAAGAAAAACTCCATACTCTCGCCGTGTCAGACCCAGAGTTGAAAACATTAACCAATGCAACATGTGTTCTTAGACTTTCAATCCACCATGAAGTCATAAAGGCTATTAATATTGAAAAAACATCACTTCCAACTAATGACCAACGATTAATTGTTTGAGAGTATTTATCTTTTTCTGAACTGAGCAAACAGTTGAGCTCTTTGTGGTCCATATAGATCTCGATAATTAAAAAATTATTATTTTTGCATCTCAAGCACAGCAAGAACACTACTGACCATATCACGGGCAGTCACTACACTATCGGCTTCAACATAACAACGTAACTCAGGAGCGTTTCCTGAAGGACGCAGATGAACAATTCGGTCGTCCGATAAAGTAATCCGCAACCCATCCGTGTTATCGACATCTTCAATAGCGACACCTTGAATCCCCAAGCGCATCAGCAAACCTTGCGGGTCTGATATGGCAGCGGCGAGTATACTCCGGCTGACCTCTGTGGGGAAATTCTTGATACGATCGGAAGCCGTAAATCGTTTAGGCAACGACTGAACCAATGACGAAATACTGCCTGTACCAGCTAAAGCTAACAACATTAAGAATGGTAATACGGCATCGCGAGTTGGCAATGCAGCAAGTGGCTTGCCATCAAATTCGATATCACTACCAAGTAAAAAACCGCCATTAGCCTCGAAGCCAGCTATTCGTTGATAGTGTTTTGCAAGCTCAACAAACTCGGCAATCACATATGGTGAACCAATCTTGGTCATAGCAACCTTGGCAAAACGACCGCACGTGGCCACCGCAGTGTTGCAACTGACCGGGATTGCCAGCGCCTCCATCTGTAGCACATCCGCGCACAACAGCCCCAAAATGTCACCGCGCAACCACTCGCCGCGTTCATCTGCCACCAGCGGTCGATCACCGTCGCCATCAGTGGAGAAGATAGCATCAAGCTGATATTCAGCGGACCAATGACGAGCCTTGGCCTTGTCGGCTTCCCCAACAGCTTCGGTATCGATCGGCACAAACTCATCACTGCGCTCCAAGGATACCACCTCGGCACCGAGTTGACGTAACAAGGGCGCATAGAGATCACGTCCAGCACTTGAATGCTCATAGATACCAATACGCTTACCAGCTAGCAAATCCGCTGAAAACAAAGAACTGTAACGATGACAATATGCTTGAGCAGCATCAGGGCAACTTTGTAATTTCGGTAAGCTTGGCAAGGGAGGAAAATCAGTATCCGCAGCCAGAATAGCCTGTTCATCTGCTTTGGTAATTTCGCCATCAGGTCGATAAAACTTAAGCCCGTTTCGATCAAACGGAATATGGCTACCCGTCACCATGATGCACGGCATCTTATCTTGCATTGCCTTATAAGCCAGAGCGGGTGTCGGTATCACCCCATAATAAACGGGCTCGATACCAACCTGGACCATCGCTGCCGCACAGGCCTGAGCCATCTCTGGGCTACTAGGTCTGTTGTCTATGGCTAACGCCATCTTCGTTACATTAAATTCACGCCGCATTACCGCAATAAAGGCATGAGTAAACGCCGCACACAGCTCAGGGGTAAAATCGACAACCAAACCGCGTGCACCACTGGTACCGAATACCACGCCACCTTCAGCGATGAGCGTTGAGCTATTTAAATAAATTGTCATTAATCGTGCTCCATTAATACGTCTAAATCGAGTGTGACAACAACCAAGAGTTCTGTATTAAATGCGCCCATATCTATCCTCCAAGCGCACAATGTCTTCCTCATCCAGGTAGGAGCCTGACTGTACCTCGATCACCTCCAGAGTTACCTTACCCGGATTCTCCAGAGAGTGAACGGAACCAACCGGAATAAAAGTTGACTCATTCTCGGTAACCAAAAAAGTCCGCTCGCCATTGGTCACTTTCGCAGTGCCCGAAACTACAATCCAATGCTCGGCTCTGTGGTGGTGCATCTGCAGTGACAGTTTTTCCCCTGGCTTGACACTAATATGTTTAACCTGATAGCGCTGACCGTTATCGATAGAATCATATTTTCCCCACGGCCGATAGACTTCACGATGAACCTGATGCTCAGTACGTCCTGATGCCTTAAGGTATTCAACTATTTTCTTCACATCCTGCACTTTCTGCTTATCGACGACCAGCAGTGCATCCTTGGTTTGAACCACCACCAAATTATCAACGCCAACCAGACTGACCAGACCACTTTCAGCAAACACATAATTATTAGCGCAGCCATGCTGTATCACATCACCGCGGAACACATTGCCAACCTCATCTTTATCCGAAATATCCCACAAAGAGGACCAAGAACCAACATCAGACCAACCGGCATCCATCGGCACGACAACAGCATCGGTGGTCTTTTCCATCACCGCGTAGTCAATAGAATCACTAGGACAAGCGACAAAAGCACTCTTATCGACGCGCACAAAATCCAAGTCGGGATTTATAGTTCCCACCGCTTGGACACAAGCGGCATAGATATCAGGTCGAAACGCCTTAAGTTCTGCCAGAAAGCGGCTGGCACGGAACAGGAACATACCACTGTTCCAGTAATATTCCCCACAAGCCAGATATTCGTTGGCGGTTGCCACATCAGGCTTTTCAACAAACTGCGCAACCGCAAAGGCTCCGCTCTGCTCGGCACCACGGCGAATATAACCATAACCCGTCTCAGGGTGAGTCGGAACAATGCCAAAAGTCACCAACTTGCCAGCCTCTGCATGGGAAATAGCCTGCCGCACGGAGGTAATAAATCCCTCCTCGTCACGAATGACATGATCGGCTGCTAACACCAACAGCAAAGGATCCTCACTATCACCCGCGGTTTGCAGCGCCGTCAGTGCCGCAAGCGCAATCGCGGGCGCAGTGTTACGCCCGGCTGGTTCCAGAATGATGTTATGTGCCAACTTATTTAAATGCCGAAGTTGCTCCGCAACAAGAAAACGGTGATCTTCGTTACAAATAACCAATGGTTGAGCGCAGGCAAGCTTATTTAAACGGTTGACCGTCGCCTGCAACATGGTTGCCTCACCATCAAGTTGCAAAAACTGCTTGGGATAGAGCTCGCGCGACAGCGGCCATAAACGACTGCCGGAACCACCGGCCATAATCACGGGAATCAAACGGGACATCGCTACATCTCGACTTAATAAGTTATTTTTTTCTGTTGCTGGAATTGTCGCCATTTCTCATCAACGAAACAACCTAGCTCTCGGATAAAACGAGCTTCTGAAAAACGCTCGGCATTTTTACGACAAGATACAGCAGTGAATAGATATGAATTAGTTTCAAATTCGTTGATGGCACTACACAGGCTAGTCACTGATTGCTCATTAAAGAACACACCTGTCGGTGCATCACAACCCAAAGGTCGAACTGTTTCCAGAGACCCACCTTTGCCAAAAGCAATAACCGGCGTACCACTAGCTTGGGCCTCAACAGGGGTAATACCAAAATCCTCTTCAGCTGCAAAAACAAACGCTTTCGCACGTTGCATATGAGATTTTAACACGTCAAAAGGTTGATAGCCCAACAAAGTTATATTTTCTCTACCGAAAGCTAATGCCGCTATCTTTTTATACTCGCTACCATCACCAATCACGACTAGACGTTTATCTGGCATCTTGGTAAAAGCTTCTACGATTAAATCCATTTTTTTGTATGGTACCATCCGTGACGCTGTGAAGTAAAAATCTTCTTTCTGCTCCACACATGGAAAATCGTCTACAGCAACAGGAGGATAGATAACTGTAGCATCACGTCCATACACTTTCTTTATTCGCCGAGCAATGAAGTGAGAGTTAGCTACAAAATGATCTACGCCATTAGCTGTGCGATAGTCCCAAAGACGCAACTTATGTAAAATCCACTTAGTAATAAAACCTTTTATGCCTTGGTTTAGACCTGACTCGCGAAGATATTGATGCTGTAAGTCCCATGCATAGCGCATTGGAGAATGTACATAACTGATATGTAATTGGTCCGGACCAGTCAATACGCCTTTTGCAACTGCATGAGCACTGGAAATCACAATATCTGCTTCTGAAAGATCCAACTGTTCGATAGCAAAGGGCATCAAGGGGAGATACTTTTGATAATGCTTGTGTGCCCCTGGCAGGTTTTGTACAAACGAAGTGTGAGCCTGACGTCCACCAAAAAAATCACGTTGTTTATCGGTAAGGAAATCGACAATAGAGAATAACTTAGCGTGCGGATATAAATCCAGAATACGAGCAGTTACCTGCTCAGATCCTGCATAGCTAAGCAACCATTCATGCACAACACTGATTTTTTTATTTTCCATATTGACTTGTCACCTCATCCAACACGGCTTGTACCCGCGCAGCCACCGCATCCCAGCTAAATAACTTGGCACGCTCTAAGCCTTTAGCAATCAGCTCAGTGCGTAAAGCCTCATCATGTACCAATCGTTCAATGCCGACACGTATCTCATCAACTGATTCAGGGTTAACCAACAAGGCTGCATCGCCGGCGACCTCGGGTAATGAGGTGCTATTAGAGGTCAACACCGGGACACCACAGGCCATAGCCTCGACAACAGGTAGGCCGAAACCCTCATAAAGTGACGGGAAAACTAAACCAAGTGCCCCACGATAAACGGAAGGAAGTTCATCTTCAGGTACCTTGCCCAGGAAAATGACCTTACCGTTCAAGTTGCCATGCACTATCGCATCCAACAACTCCTGTGTTGCCTCACCGGTAAACACTAATTTTACATCTGCAGGGACGATCACTTGAGAAAAAGCCTGAATAACCCTTAATTCATTTTTATGTTTCTTTCTATTTCCAACACAGAGTAGATACCGATAACCTGGCTGATATGGTGTGACCGCATATGAATACGAAGGATCTACGCCATTACCAACATTGATAACTTTATCTGGCGAGACACCGCTCCATTCAACTATCCTATGCTTTGAAAAATCAGAAACTGTCAATATAGAACTTGATGTATAACAACCAATACGGATGAATACATGATAAAACAGCTTTTTAAAAAAACTTGAATTTTCAGCTCTATCAATATGATTTAAATCATGCAATGTAAACACATAGGGAACTCTAGAGTATAGCGGTGGTATATAGCCAGCCAGAAAAACAACACCTGCATCTATCTTATTTATAGAAACCAAAAGACCAAATGGAGAAGAAAAAGACGCCATTTTTCCACCAACATTTAAATCAACCAACTCGATCCTCTTGCTAATTGCACGCAAGAAAGTACCAATCCCCCCTGAGTTTAACCATCTAAAATCAGAATAAATAATCATAATTACTAAGCCTCGCTTTGCCTGTACAGGCGATAAAACCCTAGAAACAACCAAGGGTAGATCATATATAACTGAGCACCAAGAAGCATGGGAAGAATGAACAACAACACAAAAACAAATGAATCACGAGTGAATTTAAAATAAAAGACTACAGCCGTAAAAAACAAAAGCAACCCCACCACCCCATTTTCCAATAAAATGGTCAATATACCACCAAGCCCACTTAGGTCCCAATCATCAACAACAGGAAACACTCCCCTGTATATATCGGAGTTTCTAACTAGAGAATAATTCCCCAAACCAACGCCCAGCAATGGATTTTCTGAAATAATATTACTACCTATATAAGATGCGGCAATGCGCCCCATAACCAAAGATGGATCACTGCTTCTAACACTTAACTGCTCATCAATATTGCTAATGTTTTCAACATAATTCCTAGCAATTAATGCAATCAAACATAATGACAGAGATAATATAACAGTTAAAAAAAGCAGAAATCGCATTCGATTCCTAGGTTCAAGGAATAACTTTAACTGTTTAACTCTAAAGAAAATCCAGATAAAGAAACAAACACAAAACAATACATACCCAGCTTTTGAATAAGAAAAGGCTAAAGCCAAGGAGAACACCAAAAGTCGAGATGGCCGTCTGAAAAGAAAAAATTCAAAAACCAACACTGTAGAAATAAATAATCCGTATGGACCTCCTTCGACATAAAAGCAGTTTAATCGATACTGATCACCATAAGAGAAAATATGAATTGAAAACAATCTACCTAAGAAATACAATAAAAGACAAAACAAGACAAAGAGAAAGTTATAATCAATAAATTTCTTTGCTCCACCAACAAAACCAGATCTGGAGTTTTTTATTATATTCACGAGAGCACTAAGAGAAATTAAACACAGCAATAGTTCAACATATCTAACAATGACAATCATATATTTACTTTTTAAAGGGCCATAATAAGAATATGAGACATCATTAATTGCAGTAACAACTATTGAAGATATAAGAATATATGTGAAAAAAGACAAAAAAATAAGAACCTTCTTATCTAGCGTCTTAACATGAAAAGTAAAAACAGTAATCGCGATAAGCTCCCATAACTTAAGCGGCCCAATAGTCACATCTGTAGTTTGACATGCAATGACAAATAAGATGATAAGAAAATCAATTTTTCTTAGTTTCAATAATTGCATCATTGATTAAACACTTCAAAGAAATAGGATTTGGTTCGAAGAGTTGCCTAGAATCTAAATAGTCCACCATCCCATCTCTATTTGATGCAATCACTGGGACTTTTCGAGCTATAGCTTCAAGCATGACTAAGGGAACGCCTTCATAACGTGACGGTATCACAATCAGATTAGCCATATAGGCAATTGACCAACAGTCACTCTGCCAACCATGAAATATTGGCTTTACAAATACGGGCAATTCGAGGCACAAACTCTTCAACAACGGCAAGTCTGGTCCATCCCCAATAAAATGGACTTCAATTCCGGTTTGAATTTCGTCTTTTTGAATTAACTTTAGCGCGGCAATTAATAAATCATGGCCTTTTTGCCTGAATGATACTCGGCCTATAAGAAATAACCGAAAAGGTTCATCATCCGTGCACTCTCGATGAGGAACTAGCTCGGGTGACGCCACATAGTTCTTAATTACACTACAGCGGGCTTTAGGGTTAAACGTCAACAGGTCACGACAAAAACACTCTGAGATTGTGATATATTCATTGCATGATCGGTAAACAAATTGAGATAAGAAGTCTTTTGCTCTGGCAAAGTGCGCCCCCATCGTTTTAAATGAGTGGGCATATGGAATATAGGATTTGACACGTAGCCCGATTAACTTTGACATAATAATAAAAACAGAACCTAACTCTATATCTCCTTGTACAATCACGATCTCGGAATATTTTTTCCTTATCTTAATTAAGAAAAAAATACAGGATAACATATGCATAGGGTTAAAAAAAGTATGAAAAATCTCAAGCTTTTTATGATTTACATCATGAGTGAAAAATGATATACATCGATTATCCAGTTCTGACATTAAATCAAAATTTTTACTTGGAACAGAAATTTCGACTTTTTTATCACGTAGCGAATTTTTAATTAAATTCAAGGTCATCAATTCATGACCACCCAAGATTTCAGATGTAAAAATAAACAACACTCGTTCACGCATATGAAATCATGCCTATAACAATATCAAAAGGATGTCCACCTGGACTTAAGGTAATGTTTGACATTTGCCAAGTAACCAATAACCCCACCATTAAATAGATTACAGTAGAGTTGATGTTCTCTAAACTGAAGACCACTTATCTTTCTTATATTGTGCGAATCTGTATCATTGTGTCTTCTGTAATAAAATCCGGCATGAGGAACATACAAAAACGTCCTATTAACCAACAGCTCGCTAGCAAATAAAAGATCTGATACCCATCTGAAAGAAGTATTGAATCTTACACCATTAATTAGACTTACCCTGATCAAAAAACTACTAGGATTACCAATATAGTTAACCCCCCTAGATGCACATTTTTTAATGGCAACATTCCCATCGACTTTAACAAAGCGTTCTTGTGTCTTATTTGAAGGAAAAAATGAATATTCACTTAAAGGGTTTAAATACTCATCAGTTAATATCATGCCACATGATATTAACGACGCTCGTTTGATATTTTTTAATATTTGATATTGCGTATTAATGATATTTGGAAATAATACGTCATCAGATGAAAGCAGCTTCAAAAAATCATAACCGTTTTTTTCTGCATAGTCGAGGCATAAATTATGATTTTGAACAGCCCCAACATTACTCTGATTTACGATCACTTTAACCAAATTTCCATAAGCCTGCCGAATTTTATCTACACTGTGATCTGTCGATTTATTATCGAACACAACTATATCAATAGATGCATCTTTTATTTCTTGATTTATAACAGAATCAAGCGTTTCACAGATATAGTGAGCATTATTATAATTAGGAATTGCGATCAATATTTTCATATCAACTCTCGCGAAATTTTTTATATTTGTGATATGCCTTTACCATCAGGACATTGGGAAAAATAAATGACAGTAGCCATATAGATGCCCATTTATTTAACCTGCAATAACTATTCAATAGAATATAATGACGACGAAATGAATAGTCATTCACAATCCTACTCATTAAAAAATACTTAAAAGTAAACATTCCAATGTTAATTCTAAATCCTGAAATAATACTCGACACCGTAGATTTTGAAAGCTTAACCCCGATATATCTTTCAATGCTGTTATATAGACAACCACCAAACAA
Source organism: Aeromonas sp. 96A (assembly GCF_051919165.1). NCBI lineage: Bacteria > Pseudomonadati > Pseudomonadota > Gammaproteobacteria > Aeromonadales > Aeromonadaceae > Aeromonas > Aeromonas sp. 96A. The sequence continues at coordinate 1,393,666 of NZ_JBQBFE010000001.1, forward strand.
AGAGACCAATTTCTCAGGTGTAGAAAAATACTCTGAGTTGTTAACTGTCGTATGAATAAATATGTCACGTGAGAATGAAATCAGATGCTCATGATTTATCGAGTTTATATATAATGGCATATGAACAAAGTTATTATATTCATAACTGGTCAACTCATCGATCTTTAGTATACTCTTCCTAATAATCACAGTCCCTATCCAAGTTAAATGCCAACCTATTGAACTGAATAAGGAATCAAAAGAAGAAAAATCAGGCTCGATTCTAAGGCGAGGTACCAAAGTACCACTTTTATAATCGCCACCATTAAGAATTGCAACATCATAATTATTGTCAATGATGTGCTTAGCAGCATTAATCATGCTTGGAGCGATAAGATCATCATCTCCTTTAACCCATACATACTCACCATCAGATTCACAAATGGCATTGATAAAATTCCTGTCAAACCCTTGATTACTGGGTAAACACACATATTTAATATTCAATATTGATATATACTTTTCTACAATACTCCGAGTGTGATCTGTTGACCCATTATCACTAATAACAACTTGAATGTCATCTGCAGAACTTATCTGCCTGGCAATATTTTCTAGTGCTCTATCAAGTATTGAAGCTCGGTTGTATGTAGGTATGGCAATGGAAAGCTTATATGATGCAGGCTTCATGATTTATAATCCGCTTTTTTACTATATGAAATGTAAAGGGCACAACAATTAACAGTATTGGCAATAAATATGAAATTGCGGCGCCAATTTCTCCAAAATGCGTAATCATGGGGTACAATAACAGCACAGTAAATAACGCACTCAACACCGAAGGAACCATATATGGTTCCTCCTTCCGAGCCCGGACGAACGCGGCAGATAGGAATATAACCTGGTTTAATACCGTTGCAAGCATCAAGAAACATAAAACTAGATTATCAGGAATGCGATTATATAAAGAGGGAATGAATTGCAACAAAATAGTTAAAATAAAGAGAGCGAAAAATGACGCCGCCACACTGATAAACAACACTCGAGTGAGCGTGAGAAAATAGAATTTCCTCACGCCTAGATCATCATGTGTTGCCGTCAGCGCAGCAATCTTCGGGTTATTGGCTGAAATCCATGCACTTGTCACCGAAGATATTGCGTTCACAATTGCAAAGCCCAGACCCAACTGCCCCGCTGACACTGGGCCAAGAAAATAAAACACCACCGGATTGAAAATCTGAAAAATAAAAAAACCTGAAATCCAGCTTAGCGATATTCGCCATTGAAAGCTCCACAACTCAGCTTTTAAATCAAAATCACAAACTTTGGTTGAGTTAACCTTTATGAACTGCCATATTAAATCACCATGACTTTTAAAATAAATAACACAGCTAGCTACTACGATGATCCCTGCACTTATGCAAAGCCCATATAGCCCACCACCTAATAACAAAGCAATCCATAGCCCAGCAGTTGCAATAATCGTAGAGAATAATCTCACTCTTGCAACATACGATACTTTACCCAACCCTTCCAAAACACCCTCAAACGCAATGATAGGTAATTTTGCGGCTGTAAATACAACTACAGTGACCCAAGGGTACAGCCATATGGAGATATCAGAGGAGTGCTTAGGAAAGATAATAAAACCAATAATCATACATACAGATATAAACAAAATGGCTGCAGCTATAAACCATTTTTCTACTTTTATAAAAAGCGATGATAACCTAGACAATGCAACTTCATCACCCTCCAGATGATTGTCGTTTAGCCATGATAACTTTTTCATTTCGTATGCTGAATATACAGTCAGACTATACGTCAGACCTAGCTCAAAGAGCATCTGTATCGCCAGCAAGCTACCGAATGTATAATAAAAGCCCTGCATTTCAGGGCTAATAAACTTCACAATAAACACAACACTCAACAACCCTGAAATCAGGGACCAAACCCTATTCAGCAAGGTAAACAAAACTGCGCGGTCAACACCTAATAGTTCGCATAATTTAAATAATAATCGCATCTGGCGCCAATTCCACTTTATTCAAAATATATGCCATCTCGTCCAGAACCGAATCTAATGACGAATGAACTGGAATATAACCAATTTCAGCAGCCATTTTATGCCGTGGGTAGTAATAGAGCCTGCCCTTGCGACTATCACTGCTTCTCTGTTGCTCGGTGAACTTGTATTGTAAACCAAATTTTTCCTTTATTGCCGCCAGTAGGGTTAACTTATCGACATGTTCCATCGAATAACAGTCAAATGCCCGATTAGTGATATTTTTAGCGATAAGCAAGTTCACCAGTTGGAAAAAGTCCACTGGGTGAATATAATCACGCACTATGTTTTCTGACGAGCAGAGCAGCACTTCGCTATTAATAATAGTTCGTATAACATCCGACAACAAAAATCGACCAGATACATTTTGCGTGCGACTAAAATAACCAAACACACGCAAATCATAGATATTTAGTTCAGAGAGAGAACGATGAATTGCTTCGCTATTCAACTTGGCAAGACCATACCAATCTTCTGTATCTAGCTGATTTATCGAAAACTTAGCTTCATGTAAGTCATCATTCTGATTACAAAATGAATTCCCATACACAGCCCCGCTACTGAGAAAGATATATTTTGAAGCAGTATGCTTTTCAATATACTTGATGCATATGTCATCATATTTTTTTGTTATATCGAATATTGTTCGACCCATTGCTTTAGCTTTTACTGGATCACCAACTCCTACAAAGTTGATGATAATATCATAAACCACATCAATATCATTTTCAAAAAGTGAAATATCTCTAGTCTTATAGTTATGAGATAAGTTATCTAAAACCCACGCGGCTTGTTTATCCGGATTTCGTGAATATAAAATACAATCGTATGTTGTATGCTTGTCCATATTCACAATTAGATCAGTAGCTATTTGACTTGTAGCGCCAATAAATGCAACTCTCATTTACCATCCTTAATTGGGAATTGTCTATCGATAGGATTACCAAATGCAAGCCTAGGTCGACACTCCCGGGCATCACTCATTAATATCTCGATTAACATGGGTTCTGGATGGGATGAGAATTTCGATAGCAATGACTTTAACTCATCAATGCTCGATGTTGAAAATGAGGTGATATTATAGGCACGCCCCAAGCTACAAAAAGATGAACTATACCCGTCCCAATACGTCGACTCATTGCGGCCATCAAAGTACATCTCCTGAAAAGCACGCACCATGCCCAGTGACTCATTATTAAAAACAATAGTTAATATGGGTAACTGTTCACGGGCAATAATATCCAGCTCTTGAATATTAAGTTGAGCTCCGCCATCACCTGTCAGGGCAATAACAGGTTCTTGTGTAGCATAGGCAACTCCAATAGCCGTTGGTATGGCAAAACCCATTGCTCCCAACCCACCAGAGTGATGAAGAGCCTGATTAGAATTTAATAATATGGAATGAGCCGCCCACATCTGATTGTTACCCACATCAGCGACATAATGCACGGATTGATTGCTGAAAGTTGCTTCAAATAGTTTGCATATCTCGAATGGACTAACATTCCAATCCTGATATTCATCGACATAATTCTCAGACCAATGATTTACTAACTCATGTTTCCAAGAGTCTTCTATCTGAAGATGCGCATGCAGCTCAATATCAAACTGGGAAAAAAAAGTTTCACAATCACAGTGAATATCCAGATCGGCTTTAATTCTGTTATTTAGTTGTGCCGAGTCTATATCGAACTGAATAATTTTGGCATTGCGTGCAAAATCAGTCGTATCGGATCCCGTCTGACGAACATCCATCCGACTACCCAGAACAATAAGCAAATCACAATTTTGGATTGCATAATTGGCCGTGCGAGTTCCATAGCTTCCGATCAACCCATAATACGTGGAGAGTGATTGGCATTTTTCACTGCCCTTCAAACTGGCTACATGAGGAATGCCCATTTGCGAAATTTTTTTCTGCCAATAAATAAAACCATCTGAATTAACTGCGCCGCCACCAATCAAGAATAGTGGTTTTTTTGCTTGTGCAAACAGATGCAGAACTGATGAGAAATCAGTGCTTAGCTTTACACGTTCGATCGCCTTGGTTTGGTTCTTCAAAAAATCAATTGCATCGTCAGGCAATTCTGCCCTCTGTAAATCCATCGGGATATCTAATAATACAGGACCAGGGCGACCACTCTGCGCAATGTTGATTGCTTCTTGGAGCTTTGGAATAAGCTCTTCTGCTGTTTGAATCTGATATGCATACTTAGTAATGCTTTTGGCAATACTAACAATATCCAGCTCTTGAAACCCTTGTTGCCGGATTGCCCTATCCTGTTTCAATTCATAGGTATTGACCTGGCCAGTCAGAAAAATACACGGATAACTATCTAGCCAACAATCCGCAATGCCGGTTACTAAATTTGTAGCCCCAGGACCACTGGTACCCAGAGCCAAGCCAATCTGTTTATTATTGCTTGCGCGAGCAATTCCACCAGCCGCGAATGCAGCTGCTTGTTCATGATGAAGAGAAACCAGTTTTGTTTTCCCTACTTGGTTGATGCTATCCACCAAGTGGGCGATCATGCCACCGATCAACTCAAAACCATAAGTGACATTATTAGCTGCCAATACATGAGCCACCGCATCTGATGCTTTCATCAATAACCTCAAAATTAAATATAGAGCCAACATTCGTTGGCTCACAGAATTATAACAAGTTACAGAGATTAGAAGCTCACACCAAAGAATTCTTCGAACTTGGCGATCACATAATCCAGATGATCATGGGTCAGTCCCGGATAGATACCGATCCAGAAGGTCTGGTTCATAATGCGGTCGGTGTTGGTCAGTTCACCCACGACGCGGTATTCACGGCCCGCAAAATAGGGCTGGCGGGTCAGGTTACCGGCAAACAGCAGGCGAGTACCGACTTTGGCTTCATCAAGGAATTTGATCAGCTCGAGACGGCTAACACCAGCAGTTTCTTTCAGCGTGATAGGGAAGCCAAACCAGGAGGGCTCGGAGTTAGGCGTTGCTTCAGGCAATTCGAGGAACTCCGCACAGTTGGCAAGACCCGCTTTCAAATAAGCAAAGTTAGCCTTGCGCTTCTCGACAAGTTCCTCCACACGCTCTAACTGTGCCAAACCACAGGCCGCCTGCATGTCGGTAATCTTGAGGTTGTAACCCAAATGGGAATATGTGTACTTGTGGTCATAACCGTCAGGCAGTGAACCAAGCTGCTGGCTAAAGCGCTTGCCACAAGTATTGTCACAACCAGGAGCGCAGTAGCAATCTCGCCCCCAGTCACGGAAAGATTCGATAATCTTCTTCAGTTCACCAGATTTGGTAAATACTGCGCCACCCTCACCCATGGTGATGTGGTGCGCCGGATAGAAACTGACCGTACCGATATCGCCAAAGGTGCCGACCATCTTGCCGTCATACTTGGTGCCCAAGGCATCGCAGCAGTCTTCAATCAGCCACAGATTGTATTTATCAGCAATGTGGCGCACTTCCGCCAGATTGAACGGATTGCCCAGAGTATGGGCGACCATGATGGCTTTGGTTTTTTCGGTTACTGCCGCTTCAATCAAAGACGCATCAATGTTGTAAGTGGGAATATCAACATCAACAAATACCGGGATGAGACCATTCTGGATAGTGGGGTTCACGGTGGTCGGGAAACCGGCAGCTACAGTGATCACCTCATCACCAGGCTTTAGAGCACGAGCGCCCAACTTGTGAGAGGTCAGAGCTGTCAACGCCAGCAAGTTAGCAGAAGAGCCCGAAGTGGTGGTCAATACATGAGGAACACCAATGTATTCACCCAACTTCTTCTCGAAAGCATCATTGAATCGTCCGGTAGTCAACCAACCATCAAGAGAAGCCTCAACCATCAACTGCAGCTCGCGGGCACCAATCACCTTCCCAGAAGGAGGGACCACACTATTACCGGCCACAAACGGCTTTGGCGCCATAGCCTGTTCGGCATACTGGGCCACCAGTTGGGAGATCTGTTCACGCAGAGCTTGTACACTCATTAATCTATTCCTGTTATTAGGTTTTCAGCCAAATCGCTGACTTGGGGGTCAAATAAAGGGGCAAGGATACTACCTTGACAACAAAAAGACAGGAAGCCTTTATGCTATAAAAACTACATTAACTCGCTGACATATAATCACGGATCTCGCGCAAACTAACCTCACGCATATCCTGCCCAGCCAACCACGCTTTATGCCATTTGATGATTCGCTCCAAGGTAGTGACAAGATCCCAACGAGGATGCCATCCCATACGCATTTTTGCTTTGGAGCAATCGAGCTTGAGGTAATGAGCTTCATGAGGGTGATCGGCACCATCGAGCTGCCAGCTTGCACGTTCGCCCCATAACTTTACCATTTTCTCGACAATGAATTGTACGGGTTTGGCATCCTGTTCATTAGGTCCGAAGTTCCAACCTTCGGCAAAATCGGGACCATCCAGATAGAGATGCTGAGCAACCAGCAGGTAACCTGACAACGGTTCCAACACATGCTGCCAAGGGCGGATCGAGTGAGGATTACGAATTACCACGGGCTGCTCATCCTGAAATGAACGCAAGATATCAGGAATTAGTCGATCCTTAGCCCAGTCACCACCACCAATGACATTACCAGCTCGCACCGATGCCAATGCTACACCGTGTTTGGCATAGTCCTTAGAATTGAAAAAGGAATTACGATACGCCGAAGCAACCAGTTCTGCGCATCCCTTACTGTTGGAGTAAGGATCATATCCCCCCATCGCCTCATCTTCGCGATAGCCCCACACCCACTCGCGATTGTCATAACATTTATCGCTGGTGATATTGACTACAGCTTTGACGCCACCCACTTGCTTAACCGCCTCAAGCAGATAGACGGTGCCCATCACGTTAGTTGAGTAAGTCTCGATGGGTTCATCGTAGGAGAGCCGCACCAACGGCTGGGCAGCCATATGAAAGACAATTTCCGGCTTAAAATCTGCAATGGCTTCACGCAGATGGAAAAAATCGCGAATATCGCCTTCTTCAGAGAGCAAGCCTTGACGAACTTTTGCCTCTTCAAACAGACTAGGCTGAGTGGGTGCGGGCAAAGAATAACCGCGAACTTCAGCCCCCATTTCTTCGAGCCAAAGAGCCAACCAGCCCCCTTTAAAGCCGGTATGACCGGTCATAAAGACCCGCTTGTTTTTCCAGAAATCAGGATCTATCACGGTCATCACTCCCATACCTTCCAAGGAGCTTTTCCTTTTTGCCAGAGCTCTTCAAGGTAGTGCTTGTCACGCAAAGTATCCATCGGCTGCCAGAAGCCACCGTGCTCATAAGCCATCAATTGACCCTGTTCTGCCAGCGCCATGAGCGGTTCTTGTTCCCAAGTGGTTGCATCGTTATCGATGAGATCGATGACCTTGGGACTTAATACAAAGAAACCACCATTGATCAGAGCACCATCGCCTCTTGGTTTTTCTTTGAAAGAAAGAATTTGATTATTCTGAATATCCAACGCACCAAAACGGCCAGGAGGATAAGTAGCAGTCAGTGTTGCCAGCTTTCCGTGGCTCTTGTGGAAATCGATGCTTGCCTTGATATCAACATCAGACACACCATCACCGTAAGTGAAAAGGAATGCCTCATCATCTTTTACATATTCACTAACACGCTTGAGGCGGCCACCGGTCATAGATGCATCGCCAGTGTCCACAAGAGTTACATTCCATGGCTCGGCACGTTTTTCATGCACCTCCATCCGATTTTCTGCCATATGGAAAGTCACATCCGACATATGAAGAAAATAGTTAGCAAAATATTCCTTGATAACATATCCCTTGTAACCACAGCAGATAACAAAATCATTGATACCATGTGCCGAATACATTTTCATGATGTGCCAAAGTATTGGCTTGCCGCCAATTTCGACCATAGGTTTTGGTTTTACGACCGTTTCTTCACTCAGGCGAGTGCCCAAACCACCAGCTAGAATTACTGCCTTCATTTCTTCCCTCATTTATTTTGATGCGGTAAATGCGTCAGAAAAAAACTCTTTCTCTAAAAGTCCAATATTCATAAAATCCTGTTTCGCTGCAGCAATCATTTGAGGTGAGCCACAGGCATAAACACAGCTATTGGACATATCGTGGATATCTTCAATGACTGCTTTATGTACCAACCCCTTTCTTCCATTCCAATCATGATCGTCACCAGACACCACAGGGATATATTTGATATTTTTAAATTTAGAGGCCCATTCAATAGGCAAGTCAGAATAAAAATCCTTGCTAGAGTTCATACCCCAATAAATGGATATATCTCTGGAACTTTCTTGTGCGATCAAAGACTCAACCATTGCTTTTACTGGTGCAAAGCCTGTCCCTCCTGCCAAGAAAATAATAGGTTTGGTATCTGGTCTCACAAAAAATGTTCCAATAGGGCCATCCATTCTCAGCAATGAGTTGACTGTAACATCAGAGAATAATAGCTCACTCATAACTCCGTCAGGTACACGTCTAATATGCAATTCAATACCGTCATTACTATCAGCGTTGGCTATAGAGTAACTTCTCGTCACACCATGATAACTAAGATTTATATACTGACCTGGCTGATATTTAAAAGCAGCAGTTGGAGGTAATCTAAACTTAAAAACACCAAACTGAGCTCTTTTATCTATCGATGAGATCTTACATGGAGTTACCTTCCTTACAATTTCGGCTAACTCAGGGTAATACTCAGCCTCAATAATAATTTCATTTGAAGAAGGTTTGCATTGGCAGGTCAGAAAGCTTTGGCCAGAAGTAAATATCTCACCTTCTTGATTAGTCACCACTCCCGAGATCAGTTGTGATGTACACAAACCACAAGAGCCATTCTTGCAACTGTGTTCCAGGATAACACCGGTCTTTAAAGCAGACTCAAGAATAGTCACATTCTCAACTGCATTAAACTGAATATTGGATGGTTGAACCTTTACAATAATATCCATCATTTACTCAAAATATGTTGCATTATTAAAATTACTGCCCTGTGAATCTTTATTTGAAAGCAATGGACAGTATGAGATCGGCCATTCAATTGCAATGTCTTTGTCATCCCAATTGATGCTGGCCTCGAATGAGGGAGCATAATAATTTGTAGTCTTATAAAGAAATTCAGCTGTTTGGCTTAATGTTACAAAGCCATGAGCAAACCCTTCCGGGATCCATAACTGCCGCTTGTTTTCACCTGACAAGTGAACCCCAACCCATTGCCCGAAGGTCGGTGAGCTTTTGCGGATATCGACCGCCACATCAAACACTTCACCCGCTACACAGCGCACCAGCTTGCCTTGGGCATGGGGCGGCAACTGATAGTGCAATCCACGCAGTACACCTTTTGAAGATTTCGAGTGATTATCCTGCACAAACGTCACCGGATACCCTACCGCCTCTTCAAACAATTTGTGGTTGAAACTTTCAAAGAAAAAACCTCGCTCATCACCAAAGACTTTTGGCTCAAAAATAAGCACATCAGGAATTGATGTCTTGATTACATTCATCTGTCTATCCACATTTGATTCAATTTTGATGGGGGGAGCATCTTCCCTCCCCCCTATATCACATCAGGCTTTGGCAACCATTCTTAACAAATATTGTCCATAGGCATTCTTCGCCAATGGCGCAGCAAGCTCACGTATCTGGTCGGCACTGATAAACTTCTGGCGATAGGCGATCTCTTCCGGACAAGCCACTTTCAACCCCTGACGGGTCTCGATGGTCTGAATAAAGTTGCTCGCTTCAATCAGGCTTTCATGGGTACCGGTATCCAGCCAGGCATAACCACGGCCCATCATCGCTACCGACAAATTGCCTTGCTCCAGGTAGATACGGTTCACATCGGTAATTTCCAGCTCACCACGGGGCGACGGCTTCAGGCTCTTGGCAATTTCTACCACACTGTTGTCGTAGAAATAGAGGCCGGTCACCGCATAGTTGCTCTTGGGCTCCAGTGGCTTCTCTTCCAGAGAGATAGCGGTACCCTCTTTATCAAATTCCACCACCCCATAACGCTCGGGGTCGTACACGTGGTAGGCAAAGACGGTAGCGCCGCTCTCTTTGGCCGCGGCCAGCTGTTTCTGCAGGTCGTGGCCGTAGAAAATGTTGTCGCCCAGCACCAGTGCACAGGAGTTTGAACCGATGAACTCCTCACCCAGAATAAAAGCTTGTGCCAACCCGTCCGGGCTTGGCTGGACCTTGTCTTGCAAGTTCAGCCCCCATTGAGTGCCATCACCCAGCAACTGTTCAAAGCGGTGGGTATCTTACGGGGTGCTGATGATCAAAATATCGCGAATCCCCGCCAGCATCAGTGTGCTGAACGGATAGTAGATCATCGGCTTGTCATAACTGCTTGCTCACCGCCATAGTCACTGGATAGAGACGGGAACCTGAGCCACCAGCCAGAATGATGCCTTTACGTTTACTCATTGCAGATCCTTGCTGAATATTTCCAACAACATCCGCTCCACACCGACGCTCCACTCCGGTAGCACCAGATCGAAGGTACGCTGGAATTTACCAGTATCAAGGCGGGAGTTATGGGGGCGCTTGGCCGGTGTCGGGAAGGCGCTGGTCGGCACTGCATTCATTTGTGTCACCGCCAGTTCAACGCCAGCCTCTCTGGCTTTGGCAAACACCAGCTGGGCGTAGTCAAACCAGGTGGTGGTACCGGAGGCAATCAGATGGTACAGCCCGGCGACTTCGGGTTTGCACCGCGCCACGCGGATCGCATGGGCGGTGCAATCGGCTAGCAACTCGGCGCCGGTCGGAGCACCGAACTGGTCATTGATCACTGACATCTCGCTACGCTCTTTGCCAAAGCGCAGCATGGTCTTGGCAAAGTTGGCACCCCGAGCGGCGTAAACCCAGCTGGTGCGGAAGATCAGGTGACGGGAACAAAGCGCGGCCCCTTGCTCACCCGCCAGCTTGGTTTCGCCATAGACGTTGAGCGGGGCGGTTGCATCGGTTTCCACCCAGGGGCGCTCACCGCTGCCATCGAACACATAGTCGGTGGAGTAGTGCACCAGCCAGGCTCCCAATGCTTCCGCTTCTTTGGCAATCGCCGCCACGCTGGTGGCATTGAGCAGCTCGGCAAACTCCCGCTCGCTTTCGGCCTTGTCGACTGCGGTGTGGGCTGCGGCGTTGACAATCACGTCAGGCTTGACCAGACGTACCGTGTCGGCCACCCCTGCCGGGTTGCTGAAATCACCGCAATAGTCGCTGGAGTCAAAATCAACGGCAGTGATGCGCCCGAGCGGCGCCAGTGCGCGTTGCAGCTCCCAGCCTACCTGGCCGTTTTTGCCAAACAGCAGAATATGCATCAGGTACGCTCCCCGTAATTCTGTTCAATCCAGGATTGGTAGGCACCGCTCTTGACGTTATTCACCCACTGCTGGTTATCCAGATACCACTGCACGGTTTTGCGAATACCGGATTCAAAGGTCTCTTTCGGTTGCCAAGCAAGCTCACTGCTCATCTTGGTCGCATCGATGGCATAACGGCGATCGTGGCCAGGGCGATCCGCCACATAGGTGATTTGCTCACGATAAGAGCCTACCTTTGGCACCATCTCGTCCAGCAGATCGCAGATGGTGTGGACCACCTCCAGATTCTGCTTCTCGTTGTGACCGCCGATGTTGTAGGTCTCCCCGACCAAGCCAGTAGTCACCACCTTGTAGAGCGCGCGTGCATGATCTTCTACATAGAGCCAGTCACGGATCTGGTCGCCTTTGCCATAGACAGGTAACGGCTTGCCATCCAGCGCGTTCAGAATGACCAGCGGGATCAGCTTCTCGGGGAAGTGATAAGGGCCGTAGTTGTTGGAGCAGTTGGTGACGATGGTCGGCAGGCCGTAAGTACGGCGCCAGGCGCGCACCAGATGGTCACTAGAGGCTTTGGAAGCAGAATAGGGACTGCTGGGGGCGTAGGGGGTGGTCTCGGTAAAGAGCGGCAATGGTTCACCGACGGCTACTTCATCCGGATGGGGCAGATCACCATACACCTCGTCGGTGGAGATATGGTGGAAGCGGAAGGCCGCCTTGCGTACCTCCTCCAGACCATTCCAGTAGGCGCGAGCCGCTTCCAGCAACATATAGGTGCCGACGATATTGGTCTCGATAAAGTCAGCCGGTCCTGTGATAGAGCGGTCAACATGGCTCTCGGCGGCCAGGTGCATCACGGCATCCGGCTGGTGCAGGGCAAACACCCGATCCAACGCTGCTCTGTTGCAGATATCCACCTGCACAAACACATAACGCTCGCTAGTCGATACATCGGCCAGAGATTCCAAATTGCCGGCATAGGTGAGTTTATCGAGATTAATAACGGAATCTTGGGTATCACAGATGATATGGCGCACAACAGCAGAGCCGATAAAGCCTGCGCCACCGGTAACGAGAATTTTCATAGATATGTTATCTCTTGCGAGGAGTTGATATGGATGCGGTTGCGGGCTGATCCAGAAATTCAAGACCGCGCATAGGGTCTTTTAACATCACCAGAATGTGTCTTGATGAGTACTATTCAATCAAGTTCGCGAAAAATGCTATGGCTACCGCCCCTGGGTTACAGCCCCCAGTTTGCTGCTTTTAACCTGATTGTGCTTGCTGTTGGTCATCATGCCCTCCAGCATTGTTATGTTTTGATGGCGTATCACCATGTTTTCATTTCGTGTAAAACTACGAAACAGAACTTTTCATGGCAAAAAACGCACAGTACCAGCCCGATAGAACGGCAGATTCTATCTCGATTCCAACAAGACTGCACACCAAAAAATGTTTCAGCATCTCGTTTTTAACCAAGATTCGATAGAAAACCAGAAGAGCTGTATGACCCCAACCCAAGTGCGTTCAAAAATCAACCTGATCTTACTGATTGGAACAAAAATGGGGCAACCATAATGGTTGCCCCATTTGTATTGCTGGTCAGATTTGGCCTGACACTATCTTCATCTTCTGGTCGCGCAAGTTAACTGAGAAAAACACTGCCATCAGTCATGTTTTGACTCATGGGCATGGGTCAGGCGCTCTTCTTTGGTGCTGTGTTTGGTGAAGTAGCGCATCACCAACACAAAGAAGAGCGGCACGAAGAAGATGGCCAGCACGGTGGCGCTGATCATCCCCCCCATCACGCCGGTACCGATGGCGTTACGACTGCTGGCACCGGCGCCGGAGCTGATCACCAGCGGCAGCACCCCGAGGATAAAGGCGAGCGAGGTCATCAGGATCGGACGCAGACGCAGGCGTGCCGCCTCCACCACCGCCTCACCCAAGCCCATCCCTTTGTCGTAGAGCTCTTTGGCAAATTCCACGATCAAAATCGCGTTTTTCGCCGACAAGCCGATGGTGGTGAGTAGACCAACCTGGAAGTAGACGTCGTTCTCCAATCCGCGAAGGGTGGCAGCCACAATGGCCCCCAGAACCCCGAGCGGTACTACCAGCATCACCGAGAACGGAATGCTCCAGCTCTCGTAGAGGGCCGCCAGACAGAGGAACACCACCAACAAGGAGATGGCGTAGAGCGCGGGTGCCTGTGAACCGGCCTGACGCTCCTGGAAGGAGAGCCCGGTCCACTCGATGCCCACCCCTTCCGGCAGCTGTTTCACCATCTGCTCGATGGCTGCCATCGCATCACCGGTACTCTTGCCGGGCGCCGCCTCACCGACGATCTCCATCGCCGGCACGCCGTTGTAACGCTCCAGACGCGGCGAGCCGAAGCTCCACTCGGTGCTGGCAAAGGCGGAGAAGGGCACCATCTGACCGGCACTGTTGCGCACATACCAGAGTTTCAGATCTTCCGGGTTCATCCGGAAGGGGGCATCCGCCTGCATGTAGACCTTTTTGATCCGGCCACGGTCAACGAAATCATTGACGTAGGACGAGCCCCAAGCGGTAGCCAAGGTGTTGTTGATATCCGCGATAGAGAGCCCCTGCGCCAGCGCCTTCTCGTAGTCAATCTTGATGTCGAGTTGCGGCGTATCTTCCATCCCGTTCGGGCGTACCCGCACCAGGGTGGGATCCTGCGCCGCCATGCCGAGCAGCTGGTTACGCGCCGCCATCAGCTTGTCGTGACCGATACCGCCGCGATCCTGCAGGAAGAAGTCAAAACCGGTCGCCGTCCCCAGCTCCGGGATCGGAGGCAGGTTGAAGGCGAACACTTGCGCCTCCTTGATGCTGAACAGATAGCCCATGGCACGACCGATAATGGCATTGGCGCTACGATCCGGGCTCTTGCGCTCGCTCCAGTCCTTGAGCTTGATAAAGGCCATACCCGCATTCTGGCCACTACCGGCGAAGCTGAAGCCGGATACGGTCAGTACGGAGTCAACATTATCCTTCTCGTTTTTCAGGAAGTAGTCGCGCATATCCGCCAGCACCACCTCGGTGCGCTGCTTGGTGGCCCCCACCGGCAGTTGCACCATGGACATGATAACCCCCTGATCCTCTTCCGGCAGGAAGGAGGTGGGCATCCGCATAAAGAGCACTGCCAGTACCGCCAGCATGGCACCGTAGATCAGGCTGTAGCGCACGCCCTGTTTGATCACCTTGCGCACGCCGCTCTGATAGCGGTTGGTACCCGCATCAAAGGCGCGGTTGAACCAGCCAAAGAAGCCGCGCTTGGCACCAAACTCGCCATGTTTCATCGGCTTGAGCAGGGTGGCACAGAGCGCCGGGGTCAGGATCAACGCCACCAGCACCGACAGCACCATGGCCGAGACGATGGTCAATGAGAACTGGCGATAGATGGCACCGGTCGAGCCGCCGAAGAAAGCCATCGGCACGAACACGGCGGAGAGCACCAACGCGATCCCCACCAGCGCGCCGGTGATCTGGGTCATCGACTTGCGGGTCGCTTCCAGCGGGGAGAGATCTTCCTCGCTCATCAGCCGCTCCACGTTCTCTACCACCACGATGGCGTCATCCACCAGCAGGCCGATGGCCAGCACCATACCGAACATGGTGAGGGTGTTGATGGAGAAGCCAAACGCCGCCATCACCCCAAAGGTACCGAGCAGCACCACAGGCACCGCGATGGTCGGGATCAGGGTGGCGCGGAAGTTCTGCAAGAACAGATACATGACGCAGAACACCAGGAAGATCGCCTCGATCAGGGTCTGCACCACCTCCTCGATGGAGATCTTCACAAACGGCGTGGTGTCGTAGGGGTAGACGATCTCCATGTTGGCCGGGAAGTAATCCGACAGCTCATTGAGCTTGGCACGCACCTTCTCGGCGGTATCCAGCGCGTTGGCGCCGGTGGCCAGCTTGATGGCGACCGCGGCGGTGGACTGGCCGTTGTAGAGCGCATCGGCGTCATAGCTTTCACCAGCCAGCTCGACCCGGGCCACATCTTTCAGCCGTACCTTGGAGCCATCCTGATTCACCCGCAGCAGGATGTCGTTGAACTGCTCCACGGTAGAGAGACGGGTCTGCCCCATGATGGTGGCGGTGAACTGCTGATCTTCCACCGACGGGGTGCCACCCAGCTTGCCGAACGCTACCTGGGCGTTCTGCGCCTTGATGGCCGCCTGCACATCCCCCGGGGTCATCTGCACCCGGTTGAGCTTGTTGGGATCGAGCCAGACCCGCATGGAGTACTGGCTGCCGAACAAGGTGATATCCCCTACCCCGTCCAGACGGCTCAGGGGCTCCTTGATATTGGAGACCACATAGTCCGCCAGATCGTCGTTGTTCATCGAGCCATCGCTGGAGATGAAGGCCGCGACCATCAGGAAGCTGCTGGAGGTCTTCTGCACCCTGATCCCCTGCTGCTGCACCTCTTGCGGCAGCAGCGACATCGCCTGCTGCAGCTTGTTCTGCACCTGCACCTGGGCAATATCGGGATCGGTCCCCGGCTGGAAGGTGAGGGTCACCGACACCCGACCCGCGGAGTCAGACTGGGAGGACATGTAGAGCAGGTGATCCAGCCCGGTCATGTTCTGTTCGATGATCTGGGTTACCGAGTCTTCCACCGTTTTGGCGGATGCACCCGGATAGCTGGCAGAAATACCGACAGCGGGCGGCGCAATGCTCGGATACTGGGCGACCGGCAATTTGATGATGGCCAAGCTGCCCGCCAGCATGATCACCAGCGCGATCACCCAGGCAAAAATGGGTCTGTCTATAAAAAATCGAGCCATGAGGCGACTACTCCATCCTACTTGTTGGCCGGGGGGTTGGACGCAGCTTGAGCAGACGGTGCATCAGCACCCTGCTCGGCGGGATTGACCACGGCGCCCGGTCGTACTTTCTGCAAGCCAGCCACGATCACCCGCTCGCCGGAGGTGAGCCCTGACTCCACCACCCAGTTGCTGCCGACGACACGGCTCAGCAGCACGTTGCGCAGCTCCACCTTGTTGTCAGCGGTTACCACCATCACGGTGGCGCCGCCATTGGGGGTGCGAGTCACGGCAGTTTGCGGCACCAGCAACCCTTGCGCCCGCTCACCCTCTTGCAGGGTGGCGCGCATAAACATGCCGGGCAGCAGCAGCTGATGAGGGTTGGGCACAATCACCCGCAGGGTCACCATGCCGGAGGTCTCGTCTACGGTCACATCGGAGAACTGCAGCGAGCCCTCTTCGCCGTAAGTGGAGCCATCTTCCAGCTGGAAGGTCACCTTGGCCCCTTTCTGCTCGTCCTGGGTCAGCTTGCCCTCGGCGACCAGTCGCTTGAGGCGCAGCAGATCGGCGGTGGACTGACGCACATCCACATACATGGGATCGAGCTGCTGAATGGCGGTCAGGCTGTCAGCCTGCTGGGCGGTCACCAGCGCCCCCTCGGTCACCGCGGATTTACCGATACGACCACTGATGGGGGCGGTGATGCGGGTGTAACCGAGATTGATCTCGGCAGTGCGCAGGGCCGCCTTGCTCGCCATGATCTCCGCCTTGGCCTGCTTCCAGCTCGCATCGGCGTCGTCATAGTCCTGACGGCTGATGGATTTGACCTTGAGCAACTCCTGATAGCGCTGCGCCTTGAGGCGGGCACTCTGCTCGTTAGCCTCGGCCTTGGCCAAATTGGCCTTGGCGCTGGCAACCGCCGCCTGATAGACAGCCGGGTCGATCTGATAGAGCAGATCGCCCGCCTTCACATCGCTTCCCTCGGTAAAGAGGCGCTTGAGGATGATGCCGCTCACCTGCGGACGCACTTCGGCCACCCGCAACGGGGCGCTGCGGCCGGTCAACTCGGTGGTCAACATCAGCGGACCGCTCTGCAGGGTCACCACGTTGACCGCCGCGGGCGGCATGCCGCCCTGTCCCTGGGGTGCGCCCCCCTTGTCACCACAACCTGCCAGCAAGCCTGTAGCCAGCAAGGCAAGACCAACTGAACGAGCAAGAATATGTTTATGCATGAAACACCTGAGCCTTTGCCAGTCAATGAACAATCAGGGCCGCATGGGCCCTGTTGGTAAATAGTCGAAAGATGAGGCAATATACATACATTCATAAATGTATGTAAGTGACTTTTTGCTTGCATGAGGCACAAATTTCGATGGCCAGACGAACCAAAGAAGAGGCGCAGCAAACCCGCTGCCACATCATGAGCACGGCGCTTGATCTGTTCTGCTCTCAGGGCCTGGCCAAGACCAGCCTGACCGACATCGCCAGGGCGGCAGACCTGACCCGCGGGGCCATCTATTGGCACTTCAAGAACAAGGATGAACTCTTCATTTCGCTCTGGCAGGAGCTCTGCAGTCCCCTCGCCCACCAGCTCGACGCCTGCCTCAACCCAGATGAGCCGGATCCGCTGGGGCAACTGCGCCTCTTTTTCGAAGGGGTGCTCCACAGCTTCATTCACAATCCGGCCCAGCGGCAGATGTTCACCATCCTGTTCAATCTCGAATCGCTGGAGGGGGAAGCCATCTCATTGCGCGAGCATATCCGCAGCCAGTCCGCCAACTTCTTTCGGGACCTGGAGACCACCCTGGCCAATGCGGTACGGCGGGGCCAACTGCCCGCCAACCTCAACTTGCAGCGTGCCGCCACCCTGCTCCACTGCACTCTGGATGGCTACATCATCAACTGGCTCCACTTTCCGGGGCGGATCGACCTGCAGGGCGAATCCGCCTTTATGATAGAGAGCATGTTCACCATGCTGGCCCAGCCCCACGGGCCTGCCTGCGGCCGCTAATCAGCTCCGGCAACGTCCTCACATCCAAATCGGGGACTGACCGCACGTTTTGGCAGTCAGGCCCCGATTTGTTACCCTGTGCGCCCCCTGCTTGAGGTAACCCCTGTGCCACACTCTGACGCCATCCCCGCTTCCTGGCCATTTAACGACCAGCACGCCCGCGCTCGGGCTGCCTTTGTGGCGAGCCTCAAACCCGGTGCTCACCTACTTAATGGTCAGTGCGGTACGGGGGAGGATCTGTGCTGGCTGCGTGCAGAAGGGTATGTGGTCACCGCTTGTGATGCTGTGCTGGCCGACGCCAGAGTTGCCTCGCAGCAATCTGGGCAAGCAGTGCGGGTCTGCCCGCTGGCGAAGATGCACTCGGTGCTCCCTTACGATGGCATCTGGCTGAGCCGCCCGCTTGATAGCGACGTGGCCACCCTTGTCCCCCTGTTGCAACAGCTGGCGACCCTGCTCAAAGCGTGCGCTCCGATCTGCTTCCCCCTGCCGCCAAGCGGCAAGATAAGTCACGATCAGCTACAGCAACTGGTCACCACATCCGGGATAGCGCTACAACTGGCGCCGATGGAAACCGCCTCGACCAACACGCCATCATGCACAAGTCAACACGCCAGCCAGTACGTCATGTTGCTGCGTGGCGATCATCAGGCCACCTAACGGGCTAATTCATCACGGATTTTCCAGTTCAACGCCAAGCCGACAGCTAGTCGGCGATCTTGACCTTCGACAATATTTAACTCGGCGTTAACGCAGAAAAGGCAGACATAACACGGCTTACGTGTTAAAAAGTGTGATTAATATCAAAATTTAATAACAAAACAGACAATACAACCAACTCCGGATTTCCTTATGAAACTTGTCCTGAAACTCATTGCTGGCATCCTTGCCGGTCTCTTGCTCGGTCTCTACGCCCCTGAGTGGGTGGCGCGCGTGCTGTTTACGGCCAAGACAGTGATAGGTCAGCTGATCACCTTCACTATTCCGCTCATCATTCTGTTCTTTATCATGAGCGGCATCGCCAGCCTGCCGAAAAACTCCGGCAAGCTGCTGGGCAAAACCGTAGCCCTCTCCTACTGCTCCACCATTCTGGCGGGGCTGTTCGCCTTTACCGTGGCGAGCCGCCTGATCCCGCAGTTCACCACCGCCGCCGAGCCCACTACCGCCGAGGCGGTCAAGCTTGCCTCCTACGTCAATCTGGAGATCCCGCCGCTGTTTGGCGTGATGTCGGCACTGGCTGCCGCCTTCGTGTTCGGCATTGGCATCAGCGCCACCCAGGCCACCGATCTGCGCCGGGTCGCCGATCAGGGTCGTGACATCATCGACCGCCTGCTGGCCAAGGTGATCATCCCGCTGCTGCCGTTCTACATCGCCGGCGTCTTTGTCGAGATGACGGTAGAAGGCACCGTATTCGCCACCCTGAAAACTTTCGGCGTGGTGCTGGTGATGGCGATCCTGATGCACTGGATCTGGCTCTCCGTACTGTTCGTGGGTACCGGTCTGGCCCTTGGCCGCTCACCGGCCCAGCTTATCAAGAACATGCTGCCCGCCTACTTCACCGCGCTGGGGACCATGTCGAGCGCCGCCACCATTCCGGTAGCCCTGCAATCGAGCAAGAACAACGGCGTGAGCGACGGTATCGCCAACTTCACCGTACCGCTGTGTGCCACCATTCACCTCTGTGGCTCCACCATTACCCTAGTCACCTGTGCCACCGCGGTGATGTTCCTCTCCGAGCATCTGGCCATTCCGGGTATCGAGACCATGCTCCCCTTCATCATGATGCTGGGGGTGATCATGATAGCCGCCCCGGGCGCGCCGGGTGGTGGCGTGATGTCGGCGCTGGGCCTGCTCACCTCCATGCTCGGCTTTGGTGAAGCTTCCATCGCCCTGATGATCGCCCTCTATCTGGCGCAAGACAGCTTCGGCACCGCCTGCAACGTCACCGGTGACGGCGTGATTGCCCTGTGGGCGGATCGCTTCGCCAATGGCAGCGAGAGCGCAGCTCCTGTGGCCGAGGCCGAACAGGCGTAAGCTCGCCGGGATAGCTCGACCATCCTCTTTAAAAACTGCAGGCCCGAACCTCTGTTCGGGCCTGCGTCGTTTATGCCACCTTGACTGCTTTTGTACGTAGTCCGCCTCCCCCTCTTTACCCCTCGCTGCCGTAAACAGCACTGGCGCTACCCTCTGCATCAGACAAAATTATTGGCATATGCTACATATGAGCGTATAAATGGCTTATGCTAATTAGGAGCCACCATGCCAAGACCCAAGATTGCCCGCCAGATCTGTGGCCGCCCCGCCAACAGCTGCTTCAAACCCAACGGCCGCCCCATGCATCAGCTGGAACAGGTCACGCTGGCCCCTGACGAGTTCGAGGCACTGCGCCTCGTCGACCTTCAAGGAATGCAGCAGCAGGAGGCCGCCCTGGTGATGGGGGTCTCCCGCCAGACCCTGGCCAATATCCTGAAAAAAGGGCGCTACAAGGTGGTGGAGTGTCTGAGTCTGGGCAAGGCATTGATGATGCAACCCGCCGATCCCGACCACCCAACCAGTGGAGAAGAGCCGACATGAATGCTGTCACAACCATGACCACCACCCCCAACAACAGCGCCTTGATGCTGAGTCAGGGGCTGCTGGCTGGCCACTTTACCCGTGCCGAGCAGTTGCAAATTCTTAACCCCGAAGGAAACGTCATCGCCACCCTGGCCAACCCGGCCGCCGCCGAAGGCTGCCACGGCAAGCAAGCGCTGCTCGACGCCCTCGCCCATCATCAGGTGGGTCAGGTGGTGGTGCGCAATATCGGCGAGCGAATGCTGGGGCGCCTGCTGGCAGCCAATATCCGGGTGCTGCAGTGTCGCTCTGCCCGCCTGCCGCTGCCCGCACTGCTGGCCCCCACCAATTTGCAACCTCTTACCGAGGCAAGTCAGGGGCGTCCGTCTCGCCGTCATCAGAGCAAATCTGCGATCCGTGCCATCCAGCCCGTCGGCGCAGGCCAGAGTCATGGCCATTGTCATGGTGGTTGCAACAGTGGCTCCAATCACTGTTGCACCAGTAGTGGCAATCCGGCAGAGAGCCCACTGCAAGGCCATACTTGTTGCCACGGCAGTGAAGGCGCCAACCAGCAGGGCGGTTGCTGCCATCATCACTGATGCCATCGCCGTGCATGTCATCACCATCAAGGAGAAGAGATCATGTCCATCTGGTTGTTGAGCCTGCTCGCCTCGTTCGTACTGATCCTGGCCATGGGTACCATCATCTGGTGGCGCCAATATCAGCTTGCCCAGAAACGGGAAGATAAAGAGGTGCGCCCCTGTGGTTGCTCCAGCACCTGCGCGGATCACCTCTACCAGATCAACGAGCCGACGCCCAAAAAGTAACCTGACCGCAGCCGCCATAGCCGCAGATAGAAGGTCGGCAAAATAAGGGCGCGTGGAATCGAGAGGCGCATAGAAGAGAGGGGGCACCTGCTGGTGCCCCCTCTCTATTTACTCCTCGCCATGCTTGAACCGCCGCTTTCCCCCTTACGCTCATCACGGGCGCTCAACCCGGCTCTGCGCCGCTGGCCGCCGCACTCGGAGTGCAGGCCGGATCCTGATACTGCTGATAGATGGCATAAAACTCGGCCTTGTTGTGCAGGGCTGCGGCGACACAGGCGGGATCAAACTGGCTGCCGGCATGCTCCTCCAGATAAGCAAACGCCGTCTCGAACGGCCAGGCCTTCTTGTAGGGGCGCTCGCTGGTCAGGGCATCAAACACATCCGCCACCGTAACGATGCGCGCTGCCAGCGGGATCGCCTCCCCCGCCAGCCCCAGCGGATAGCCGGTTCCGTCGAAGCGTTCGTGATGGCTGGCGATGATATTGGTCAGCATGTCGGTATGATGAATGCCATCGAGACCAAACTCGTTGATCATCAGGCTGATCATCTCCCGCCCCTTGCCGGGGTGGATCTTCATGATCTCGAACTCTTCCGGCGTCAGCTTGCCCGGCTTGAGTAAAATGGCGTCCGGCACCGCGATCTTGCCGATGTCGTGCAGCTCGGAGAAGAGGTAGATAAACTCCACCTCCTCATCGCTCAGCCCGCAAGTCGGGGCCAGCGTCTTGGCAATCAGCCGGGAGTAGGCCGACATCCGGTGCAGATGGTTGGCGGTCTCCTCATCCCGATAACGGCTGAACTCCCGCGCCGTGGTCAGCGCGCCGCCAAGGGTCTGGATGGAGAAAAACTCTACCGCAATGATGGCCGAGAGCGCCTGGGCATAGGCCGACAGCTCGCTTCGGATCGGCTCCTCGAAGTATCCCGGCTCCATAGCATCGCAAAACAGAAAACCAAACAGCTTGCTGTTGAACAGCAGCGGCTCGGTATAGCTGGAGGCATAACCCGCCTCCAGTACCTTGCGGCTGTGCTCTGACGCCGAGCCACGCAGGGCATCCAGATTGCCGAGCACCCGGGGCTGCTTGTGCTCCGCCAGATAACTCAGGGAGGGGACATCGCTCAGCTTCACCTCATACTGCACCAGTGGCGAGGGCCCCTCGGTGCTGTGGGCAAAGGTCTTGAGCTGATCAGTATGGGGATCGTAAATCGCGATGGCCACCCGACTCAGCTTGTCAAAGCGCTGCCTGAGCGTGGCATGTACGCTCTGCATTTTTTCGCCAAATGAACTTTCCATCGCCTTCTCCAACGGGACCCCGTGATGGAAGTATAGTGACTCCCTTTGACGCTCTCCCCGCCACAGCGTCAAAATTGACAGAAAAATCAACAAAGCAGCATCCCCACAACCAACCCGCATGGCAGAGGCAATAGCCCTACCAAGGGCGCGCCATCACCGGCTGCTCGTGCGGCCCAATCTTGCCTGGTCTGAGATATTGTTCGGTTCTGCCATGCTGGCTGTATAGTTTTTGGTTAACCATTCCGGTAAAATCCGCGCCCTTAAAGAAGAGCCACCTAAGAGTGATTGAGCGATGTCCAACACAAAACAGGCCCCCAAAGTAGGATTCGTCTCCTTGGGTTGACCCAAAGCAACAAGACCAATCCATGGCTAATACTGTCAGTAAGGCTTGTGCTGGCGGGCTCCCATCACTGTACCGGTGCCGGAGTTGCAAGCTGTAGTACTGACATGTTGCTCAACACAGGATCATATATTCCGTTACCTAGGATGTGTTCGTCCGTTCAACCATCAGGATACGCCCGAACTCGCTCAGGCTGTGCTCGACCTCCTCAGCCGCATCGAGCATGGGATCCTGACTGAACGCCTAGGCTAGGATGTTATGTTGGGTTTACCGATATTAAAGAGGTGCTTAATGACGTCCGTCTCTATGGAGACTCATAAGGCGATAAAAACGCTAATTGGCGCCGGTTATAATCCAAAGAAGCTGAGGCTACGTTGGCATTACTTTACGAGGATGAGCTACAAATAAGTCCACCAATACAGCAAACCGCGAGAAAGACCCGAATGCCCTCCATCATGTCAGAGACTTGTTCACTTTCTTAGCTCCTGAGGTATCGGCCATTGCTGCTTAAAATCCATAAATTCGGCAACAAACGAAACCATAATGCTCTTAACAAATTCATCATATACGGATTGATTGATAGTGACATGTACGAATGACTCCACTCTCAAAGAATCTCCTACTGCGGCTAGGAAATCCGCATCTTGAAAGGTTAGTGTCACTGTGCCACTTTTTTGATTCTGGCTCAGAACGATCTGCTGATTGGACATTTTCCACCTCGAAATGATGCTTATATGCAGTGTCATTATATGCGTGTACTCACAGCCGTGTACAGCACGCCGTATAACGTAGACCATAGATCCTCTAGTGAGGAGATAAAATGGATTCTGACGAGTTTGAGCTGGCGATGCTCGCAACTGCATTCGGTAAAAATGTACGAGAGCTGCGGTCTGCACGAGGTATGCAACAGGAAAAACTAGCACTAATTGCTGGTATAGACCGTGGTCATATGGGAAAAATCGAACGTGGGGAAACTAGGGTAACCCTGGAAAAAGTTTATCAGATCGCCAAGGCCCTAGGGGTCTCGCCTGCATCATTGCTGCCATAACCATAGCTGTTGCTCTAACCAAATGGCCTGCCAATAAACTCGAACATGCCAAACACCTAACCTTATAACTGCATACAAACCACCCAAGTCTGGTCTGGTCTGGTCTGGTCTGGTCTGGTCTGGTCTGGTCTGGTCTGGTCTGGTCTGGTACAGTTTCAGCCAGTGCCAGGCGAAACCACATTCGTTGTCATCAGAAGCATCGTCCAGATGGCCAACTAGAAACCGGCAGGTTTCTCAATCCCCTCATTGTTGACCACAACAAAACCATTGAAAACAATAACCCTGAGCTTGGGGGCATTCTGAAAATATCGATGATACTGAGGTTGGTGTACTCAGACTCGACTGCACAGGCATTACACAGCGTATCGAGCGCTGAAATTAATTTAGCTCGACCGGTATGAATCGCTACACCGCATCGTACAGCATCATCCAATCTGCCATCTCAAGCCCTATCCATATCACCAAAAAATGTATTCTGGCTCATAGTTAGCCAGTTCTGAGTGTGCAGCCAAGCTGGGCTGACTAACATTTCGTTTTAATCATATACACAACCCCGTAGTTCTCATTTCTACTCTGCCACCAGTACAGCGACAAATAACTATGGGGAACGATCCTACCGGCTGAAATAGATAGGACTGCAACGCAGAGCCAAACGGCGTTGGAGCACTCTTGCATCCTAGGTCACATATTTTCATGTCAGATACAATCATAGGTAGAGACATTGTGCGGTCACCTTCGTTTTACCATTTACAACGCGGGCAGACAGCCCACTTTTTGCTTGATATAAAGAGGGTTCAAGCAAGCAGGCGTTGTGATTCTCTATAATCTAAGAGATTTTGTTGTAAAAATAGAAAGTCACATGCAAATCAATAACTTATTACTATATGATTTGTTGACATTTTTTTAGCTAACCATATGTTTTTATGATGCTTTTGTTTTTACAACAAAATGTCCTTCCAACTTAGCCCCTTACACCATAATTACAACAAATCAGAGAAATACCGTCATGGTTTTTCCGATTCAGGAATTAAAGAATATAGCTAAGTGTCTAATTTTAATTGATTATTCATCACTGTTGTAAACTTCATGTATTGTTGTTTAATGCTGATTGCAACCTAATCAATCTTTGCTTCATTGCCAATTTTAAAAATCATGAAATCCCTCGTAAAACTCACAAAAAACCAAAAAAGACATTGATATATAAGAAATTTCAAATAAGTCAAAAGCTATTTTGCGATAATTTTCGTTTTGGTGTGGCGATTGATGTTTGCAGCACTATAATGAACAAAAAGACCAGTTGTTGTATTTTTATGGAGTGGCAATTATGAGCATTAGGCAGTTGAGAGAACGGATCATTCAAGGCATTGAGAGTAGCGACAAAACTGAAAGTGCGCGTTATAGGCACCATCAGACAGCACTCAACATGTTACTGAAAACATCAATTGTGCAGTCCGAGGATGAGCTGGAAACTGCACTGTTAGAAAATCTCAGTGAAACAATAGAAAAGCTGAAAATGACCTTGGCACGTCAGAGCAGGAGTGATACGCGAGGCCCACTGACACGAGTGCGTCGGTTGGCAGAGTTCTACGCTCAAATAAACAACATAGATTTCAGCAAAATGACTTTTTGTGAGGCTCTGGCAGCAGCAGTTCAGAGGAAATACGGTGAGCGTCTCTGGCTCGATGAGGTCACTCCTAAGACGCAGAATAATATTAAGAAAAGCTTCATTACATACAGAGAAGTAGCACGTGAAATTATCAACGCGTCATTATCTAACTGCCCAGAGGCATGGCCAATTCTGAAAAGTAGCCCACAAGCGATTGGCAGCGCAACAAAAGTTTTGCGCGATTATATGATGGGTACATCACACCCTGCCGAGCGAGTACCTGACGTTCGCATCAATTTCATTGAAAGTTATTTCAATTTACCAAAAAACTTGTTGTTAGATAAAATTCATAGAAAAGTTGACCATCAACGCAGAGGAAAAAATCGGTCAGATCTTGATCTGTCGGCTATCAATCGCAGCACATTCATTAGCTCGTCACTGAATCCAAATCTACAGAAGGTTTATGATGAGTATTGTGAGTATAAAATAAATAAAAAACAACCAGCGATAGTAAACATTTCTGACGAGCTTAGGTCAGATCGACGCTATGAGATACGAGCAAAAGTCAATGAAAAAAACAGAAGAAACAATGAATGGACAATCAACGCGAAGGGCGAATGCGGCTCTGCTATCGCATTTAAAAGTCAGCTACTTTCATTTCAACATTTTTGTCATACTGAATTAGCTATTGATTACATGTCTGTTAGCAGTTATCACTTGACAATACCTGAGATTATGCAGGCTATGGCTGAATATTCGGAAGGACTGCAAACGGGTACAAGCCAATTCTCTAGAGTGCTAAATTTTGTAAAACGAGGGTCGGATTCGAAGGGCTACCTAAGGTTTTGTGCCGATCGTGGTAACAGAACAATCGAGGAGTTTTTTAAAGACCTAGATTTTATTATCGAGGAATATCCTAATTGGTTTAAGATGGCAGAGAAAGGCATCAACAGTCGCGGCCAAGCGGGCAAGAAAGGGAAACTGAACATTCAATTCTTACTCAACATACCTGCGTCAGATCGCCGAAATGCGGTTTATAGGGCCAGCCAGTGGTTATTCGATAAAGCAAAAGTATACAAGACCAATGCTGAGCAAAAAAATTTACTTTCGAATAACACAGACGATAAAAAACTAGAGCTGGCGCATAGAAAAAGTGCAGCATCTCAGATTGGCCGTGCGTTGCAGTATTTTAGAGCAGGACTGATACAAACAATCAGTTTTTATCAATCTCCACGCAGCGCAAACTGGACTGAATTGAAATTTTACCCTAATGCGACATCACAGAACAAAAACTATGCAAGTATAACATATCATCGTCAGCGTAACCGATTCCAACTATATATCCCATGTTTTGGTACATCGATGGTTAGTGACGATAACACAAAGTACAGATATCTTAAAAACGCAAATGCAAAAAATAGCGTGGATGTTGATGTTGAGTTACCAGAACAGCTTACCCCGCTGATCAAAGAGTATTTGAACATAAGGCGCAGCTATATTGAGTTTGATCTCATGACCTTTGCGGGCGTTCAGTCAATTGACGATATTGATATCTTTTTCCCTTGGCGTAGCATTCGACAAAGCCAAGTAAACAACGAGGAAAACCTTAAAATAAGAAGTAAATATATAGAAATATCATCAAAACTGTCAGATAATTTCATATCACTGACATATCAGGCCTATCTGATGACGATGCCTCATGATAAACAACATGGTATCAACATTCATGCGTTAAGACACCTTGTTGCAGAAACGCATCTCGAGGAACATCCTGGTGATTTTATTGGTGCAGCAGCGAAGCTCAATGATGACGTGGAGCAAATAATTAAGACCTACGGTGATAAGGATAGAGCTAAAGCGATGCGCAGAGTATCTGACAATGAAACGCTGGACTTCTCATTTACGTTATAATAAGCAGTAGAGAATATTTATACAGTTCTAGTTATCACCTGACACCGACCTAAAATCGGTGTCTTGTTTACGCTACTTTCGTGCGCCCTTCCTTTGGTATCAATATCAGAGCCTTCCACCGTACTGCATCCATCCCCCCTCCCTGATTACCAGCCCGCTCCTACGCACCCTCTAAAGCTCAATGAGCTCACCTGGGGAGTGGTCATACATCTAAATCCAATTGGAACTTGACGAAGTTCAAAACAATCAAATGTAAGTGTATGATTTTTCATGAAAGTGTTGTAACTACTGATGTAGTTAAAGCATCCAATTTAACTGAATAAACTGATGTGCTTTTATACATAGATCCATTTGTGGGTAGGATAGAGATGGCAAGAATCCTGATGACTCGTACTTTTGATGACAACGGTCATATATACGATTTTGCCAATGTCAAACTGTCTCTGACCAAGTGGTTTCTGGGAAAGCCGCGTGAACAGATTTAACGGTATCAACGTTATTTTAAGCCTAACCGTTTAGCCAGTTTATGCAAATTACTTGGGTCAAGAACTAACCGACGAGCCACATTAGCCCAATTGCCCTGACAGGCATCCAAAGTCTGACTTATAACCTTACGCTGATAACCATCCACGGCAATCTTTAGCGATACAGTCTGTTCATCATGCGAAACCTGTGACAACAGTATATGTTCGGTTTTTGTCGAACAAATCGCGTTGGCATCCAATGCCAGATGCTCTGGTTCCAATGTGACAATTTCTGTTCTGACAGCTCCCCGACTGAGTGCACGCAAAGCAGCCCGGCTGATCACATGCTCTAGTTCGCGTACATTGCCCGGCCAGTCATAAGTAAACAAAGCCTGTTCTGCTTCGCGTGATAATCGCAGGCTACGAAAACCAAGACGGGCACGGTTTAGCTCTAGAAAATTCCCTGCCAGTAATAACACATCGTTATCACGCTTCCGCAGTGGAGGGATCGGCACTGGATAAACCGACAACCGATGGTACAAATCAGCCCGGAATTGCCCTTCTCTTACCTGCTCATGCAACTGTCGATTGGTTGCCGCAATGATCCGAACATCGACTTTCTGCTGCTGATCTGTACCGAGTCGTTGGATCTCGCCATTCTGTAACGTGCGTAGCAATTTAGCCTGCACAGTCAGTGGTAATTCACCAACCTCATCGAGAAAAAGCGTACCGCCATGTGCTGCTTCAAATCGACCGGGGCGATCGCTTATCGCACCAGAAAATGCACCTTTAACATGACCAAACAGTTCACTTTCCGCGAGTGACTCTGGTAATGCCGCACAATTGACATGGATCAGCGGTGCAATATGTCGTGGTGATTTACTGTGTAAGCGGCGAGCAAATAGCTCTTTTCCTACACCAGTCTCGCCCAGCAACAACACGGGAAGTTCGGAATCTGCTACCACATCCAGCTCATGCAATAACTTCAGCATAATCGCACTTTGCCCAATGATTTCACCATCACTAGTATTTTGTTCACCCAGCAATAACGCTTCTGATGCTCGATTACCAACTCGTAACGCTAGAATCTCTTCTTCTAAACGGCTCATACGTATCACCACTTCAGTCAGAGAAGCACTGTGCGTTAATTTATCAACTGCTTCATCGTCAAAAACAAAACCCTCAAAAGCATCTAGCGTTAATGCGCCCCACAATTGCCCTCCTAGATAGAGGCTGATCCCCATGCAATCATGTACGGGTAATGGCAGCCCACGTTGTGAGTCCAGTAAACCATCATATGGATCAGGTAACAGACTTTCCGGTTCAAATCGCACTGCTGAACGACTGGATAAAATAGTGGCCAGACGAGGGTGCTGTGCCACGACAAAACGGCGCCCCAATGTTTCATGCACTAAGCCATCCACTGCCACAGGACAAAGGCAATCACCATCCAATTTCAATAAACCAACTGCACTACAACCAAAATTAGTTCGAATCGCGGAAACCAGCCGCTCCTGTCGAACGGAACGCGGTAGTTCAGTAGTGAGATCAAGTAACAATGATGTTTCAAACATGGTATTTATTACCAGAAATGGTTTTTTTAACCCTATCAGGAGATGGTAAAAAACACCACAAAAATATATAATCCATATATTTCAATGTGTTAGATATGGCATGATTTATGCTTTTACTTATCGAGATAAAATTACTCTATTATTTATCAAGGAGCGCTTTCATGGTCTTACTCGAACAAACTATTGCCAATATTGCTTGTGAAATTCCTGGTGCAACACGAGTATTCCACAAATTTAAACTAGATTTTTGCTGCGGTGGTCAACAACCGTTAAAAGATGCCATCGCTCACCGTAACCTCG
This sequence comes from Aeromonas sp. 96A, assembly GCF_051919165.1. Classification (NCBI taxonomy): domain Bacteria; kingdom Pseudomonadati; phylum Pseudomonadota; class Gammaproteobacteria; order Aeromonadales; family Aeromonadaceae; genus Aeromonas; species Aeromonas sp. 96A. Next base: position 1,423,742 of record NZ_JBQBFE010000001.1, read on the forward strand.
ATGCCACGCTGGTTATTACTGAATTAGAGCAAGTACAACAGTTACCAAGCCACGAAATTGATTGGCGTACTGCAACACCTTCTGCGCTAATTGATTTTATCCTGGAACGCTTCCATGCTCAGCATCGAATTCAATTACCAGAACTGATCCGCCTTACAAATCGAGTGGAACATGTCCATGCGGATAAAATAGGCTGTCCGTTAGGTCTGGGGGCTCATCTGGTTGATATGCTGCGGGAGCTGGAAGGTCACATGCAGAAAGAAGAGCAGATCCTATTCCCTATGCTGAAAAAGGGTCTTAACAACTCAGTACAAGGCCCAATTGCTATGATGCGTATTGAACATGAACAGCATGGTGAATGTTTGGACGAAATAATGCACCTGACCAATGACATTACGCCTCCGGTAGACGCTTGCGTGACATGGCGTGCACTCTATACCGGCCTGACACAATTGCGAGAAGACCTGATGCAACATATTCATTTGGAAAATAATATTTTATTCGCAAACGCCACCACCAATTAATGACCAGTCATCTATTATTCTCGGGGATATCTGCATATCCCCGTGGATTTGGTAGTCGCGTATTTTGGTTATGTTGACTTTGTGAGAAAATAAGAGAAAGCATTTGTTCAATGCATGTTCATCCATAATATCGAACTTAAAAATAGGTTTAATCGGAAACGAGAATTAAGGTTGGCAGCAAGAATCTCTTGTGGTCTCTTGTGGTAGTTATTGTTCATAAAGTAGGTAATGTTTACGATCCATCTTTTTTATCTATCAGTATCGCTCATAAACACACTTGCTTATATTGTCAACAAAAATATATATCTAATCAACTAATATGTTTATCACATTTGAATCCGTGCTGTATTAAAAATCACCCTACCTGGGCGGCTTCTGGATAGGCTGGAACCCATTTTTATTGTTTAGAACGCGCATAAATCACTTCATTTTATCTACGTTCCATAGTTTAATTGGCAACGTGAATGTTTTTAAATGCGCATTATTTTTTTCGAGGTAACTTATGTTTGGCTTAAAGCTTAAACAACAATATCAGATCTTATCTGATGAAAATCAGATGCTAAAAGAAGAGATAGAGCAGTTACAATCCAGCTATAAGATAGCATGCGAAGAAAGTCAAGAAATTCAGATAAGGCTAAGGAATACACAATCTAGAGAGCGATTTTTCCTTGGAATGTTTACCAATATTGCAAATTTTGGGCAATCACTACATGGGCTCGGTGATTCTTTTTTGGGCCTAGCTGTACAGCTGAATCAACAAAAAATAACTGCTATTTCATCCTCTCGGGAATCAGAAACAAATCGTCTTGCTTTTCAGCAAATGGCTAACAATCTGCACACGATGTTTGAACAAATTACGGCAGCCTCAGAAAATGTGGCCTCGCTACATGAGCGCGCTAGTCAAATCAATGGTATTGTTCAATTAATAAAAGGTATTGCCGATCAAACAAATTTATTAGCGTTAAATGCAGCAATTGAAGCCGCCCGCGCTGGCGAACAAGGGCGCGGATTTGCTGTAGTGGCTGATGAGGTTAGAAGTCTGGCGGAGCGGACCGGCAAAGCGACAACAGAAATTGCTGGGTTGGTGAGCGAAATCCAGTCCGATACCCAACAGGCCAAAAACGTTATGGAACAAGGCGCCATCAATGCTCGTCGTTACAGTGCAGATAGTCTTTCTGCAACTAATGGCATGTCGCAATTAACGGAGCTTTCGCAAAATTTAGAGCAATCAATTACAGGAGCTTCGCTGCTTTCCAATGCGGAATTAGCCAATCTGGAAGAACTCAGTCTTAAATTAGAAGTGTATAAAGTATTAATGGGATTATCCAACCTAACTGCGGAGCAGCTTCCTGATTACACTGAGTGTCGACTCGGCCAGTGGTATTACGCTGGTGAAGGTAAAGCCAGTTTCTCTAAATCATCAGGTTATCGCGAGATGGAAAAACCACATCAAGCTGTACATGACAATGCCAGAAATGCGGTAGCTCGTTTCCATAGTGGCGATTACGATGGGGCACTTTCTGCTTTAGCTGCAATGGAGCAGGCAAATATAACGGTCATGAAGGGTATGAGCCATTTTCTAAAATTATAACTCTAACAACGATTCCTGATTACCCATGATTAGCAGTCACTCCGAACGGCGTTGCTTCCCAAATCAGTCGTAAAAACGTAGCTTCCCCAGCCCCAAGTGACCGTTACACTTGGGCTTTCTGACCGGCAGGCCAAGGTCGTCAGTTTGTTTATCACACTCACATACGCCATCACTTCCCCCACTTGGTCGTTGTAGTTTCGTTGACTGATTCTTCCCACCATCAGCTGTTTGAACCGGGACATCGCCGTCTCTACCAACGAGCGACGGAGATCTCGCCTGGATGCTCAAGCACAAGCTGCTGCAAGCGATGAAGGAGTCTGACGACAAGCATCCCATCAGCGGTATCATTCAACTCGATGATGTCTACTGGGGCAGTGAACGCCGTGGTGGCAAGCGGGGTTGTGGTACCGTTTGCAAGACACCTTTGTGGCGGCAGTGTCCCTGAAGAAGGAAAGAAATCCAATCAAAATGTGGATGACGGTGGTTGATGGGTTCAAAACTAAGACCATTGGCAAGTGGGCTAAACGACATCTTGCTAACGGGAGTGCCGTGATATCTGATGAGTTATCCCGTTTCAGGGCAGTCAAGGAAGCCAACTGTGAGTACCTGAGTGTCGTCACTGGAGGCAACCTGGATTTACTGGAGCATCTTGCGTTCAACTGGGTAAGCACGATAATAGGGAATGTGCAGAACTCGCTGCGGAGCAGTTGCCATACGCTTGGAACCAAGCCTCTACCAAATCATCTGACGGAATGATGCTTCCGATTTAAGCATCGTTTTGGCATCAAGAGCATGCTGGTTGAATTGAACCACACGATAGAGGAAATCCATCTGATACCATATCGGGAAGATCATGGGTAATCGGATAGGTGGTACCCCATATCTATAGCCACGTATGAATAATACATACCGATAAATTTGAGGAGCAACCTCTTATAGAAGAGTTAATAACTGTGCGATTTCAAAAACAAGCCTATCCGCTTCATCAGAATCAAAATCTGTTTTCTGAAGTTTTTTGACTCCATGCTCATTCAATAAGACATGATTTGTAGGAGTGAGATTGTGAATAGCCAAACAACTTTTGACACATTGTAAAGGACATCCATCGATAGCAATGATCGATCTACCAGACTTTGCTATACGGACTAAATGCTTTACGTTTCCACCAACACCTGCAATGCAGGACATTTCTGCATCACCTCGTTTATCTAGCTGAATAGCCATATAGTTTGCCATCTGCGCTGCACTTGAACAACCAGAGCATGAATAAACCAATGGTAAAGAACGTAAACATTCACTCATAAAACATCCTTTAAAAATCATAGTCCCATGAAGATGCCCTTAATAAATAGGGCATCTGCGAAATCAATTATCAAATTTAAAGTTTCTACCAATAGCGCTGGTAATTCCGTGGTAACTCCTGAAATTATAAATCAGAGGGCTCCACAAATCCGCGTCAATAACGTCATCTTTTTTAAGTAAAGATGCATCTGCATGCACATGAGTGGCTCGCAATTCAACGATAGCAAAATTATTGCGCTTTGTTATATGTTCAACTACACACTCGACCTGAATTAAACATTCTTGGATACGAGATGGTTTAACGGTACAGGACGCCAGCTCTGTAAATCCACCAAGAGCAAATTTATTACCACAATAACTGAAACCTATCTTTTCAGATGGGACAGGATCCTTTCCGGTCAATTTGGCAATAGATTCAATTCTATCCGAAAGGTTGTCTGATGCAACATTCAATACGACTTCTGGACAATTCTCAATGTTTTCGATAGCCTTTGAATTTAGACTGAGGCCGATGACAATATTATTCGAAAGAGACCAACTCGATGATATTGGTGTAATGTTAGTTGTATCAGTATCATCGATGGTACTCAGTAGAATTACGGTGTTTCCCCAATAAAGTGATTTTGGGTGAACTTGCTTATGCATTGCCATCTCCTTTGTAACAGAAACACTACAAATTATATATCACAATGTGATATAATTGAACTTATTGTATTTCACCTAAGAAGTCAACAACCGAGTAAGCTATGTTAACAAAAGCTCAATTTGAGGCACTTTCTGAGTTTCGCTATCAGTTAAAGCGTTTTCTTCACTTCAGTGAAACTGCGGCCAAGGAGCTCGGGCTCACACCATTACAGTATTTATCCCTCCTGCACATTCAAGGATACCCAGGGCGCAACTGGGCAAGCGTGGGTGAACTAGCGGAAAGGTTACAAATGAGTCATCACGCTACCGTAGCTTTACTTACGCGATGTGAGGAGTTGGATCTCGTTGAACGGCGGAAAAATGAAAATGACAAGCGCAAAGTAGATGTGCATCTAACAGATAAAGGGAGAGAATATTTACAGCAATTGGCACAGCAGCATAAAACAGAATTGCAATCGCTTCAAAATACTTTCCAAGTGGCACGTATTACAGCACTGAATGAAAACTATGATGCTGACCAATAAAAACCTTATTTACTAAAAGTATGAGCAAGTGAATTGCTCATACTTAATGGTCAGAATACTCTAGTCATAATTCACATTGAACTGTTTACAATAAAATATGACTTGTGAATATATATTTTCGTGGTCTTCAAAAAGAATTAAGTCAATAGTTTCGTTATCAGGAAGTATATGTAGCACTCTAGAGCCAGGCTTGCTTTCAATTAACTTAATTAAAGATATTTGGCGCCATGAGAAAAAAAGGTGTTTTTTATGGCAATGAAACTCAATGCCACTGAAACTCAATTCTAATTTTACTTTTCTTGCGATATAAATGTATCTTATATCTATTGCCGCCGTAATAATGAATATTAGCAATGAGAATAAAATTGTATTGCGATATAACTCTTCGGTTATTGGTAAACCAGTAACTTCAGATGCCAACAACAGCAGAGTTGGCCAGAAAATTGCGACAAAGAAAGGTTCGACTAACTTAGTCACAAACTGCTTATTTGATACGTGATATACCATACTACACCTGATAAATAGTAGTCGCAGTTTACACTGCGACTACTACCCTAATCATGTTACCGACGAGACCTTACGATCTGGATGCGTCTAGTTAAATATTCGAGCGGTACACTCCAAACGTGTACCAATCGACAGAATGGAAAGACAACAAACAAAGTCATACCTAAAATCATATGAATTTTGTAGATAAACGATACCCCTTCTAAATTTTTAGATGCCCCTGTTTGGAACGTTACAACATCTTGTGCCCAACTTACGAGCTTCATCATGACACTTCCATCAAGATGGAAAGCAGAAAATGGAATTGTCAGAAGACCAAGCGCTGCCTGGGAAACTAATAGCACTAAAATCAAAATATCCGCAGTCGATGATGTTGCTCTGATCCTTACGTTTGTCAGACGCCGCTTTAAGAGCAGATAACCACCGTACAACGTCATTGCACCAAAGATACCGCCAGCACACATCGCTATGAGTTGTTTTGCTTGCAATGATAAGAATGACTCATATACCCAGTGAGGTGTCAGCAAGCCAAAAAAGTGGCCGAAGATGATACCAAGAATGCCAATGTGGAACAGTCCAGATGCCAGCCTCATATTCGAGTTATCAAGTAACTGGCTTGATCCTGCTCGCCAAGTGTACTGCCCATAATCGTAACGAACCCAACTACCAAGTAGAAAAATGGTAACTGCAATATATGGGTATATATCAAAGAAGAAGCTATGAATATAGTTCATTTGTTTGCCTCACCAATTTCAAGGTACTGTGGTACGACTGCATTCTTAAATCGGTTGCTATGAATCGATTGAATTGAACTGGGACATGATTCTCCTCCTAAAAACTTCACCTGCTCTTCCTCCCAAACAGCATCTAACGCAGCGGGTGTTGCATCATCAGCCTCTTTCATAACTTGTGTGCTTATAAGAGCGCTATCGTACTCTGTCATGGATAGATCAATTAGAACCCCAAATAGAACATGATATTTGCTTTCTCTTTTGAGTAGCCTCTCTTTAAGCAACCCCAAGATCGGAGTGATAAAACACAATCCCTCTATAATTTCAGCGTTATCTCTTGTTGAAAGGTATTCCAAGTAAACAGGAAGAAAATCCGGTAATTCTCTTTTGTTAAGAGAAAATCCTGCATCTTCATATTGCTTAAGCAGGTCTACCATTGCTTGTCCGCGATCACGCGACTCACCATGAACATGCTCAAAAAGAAGCAGAGAGGTGGAACGGCCACGGTCGAAGATATCACAATATATTTCTTGGAATGAAAGTAGAGAACGATCAAACGCATATGTTACAAAATCACATATTGATGATTTTTGTGCCGATGTCAGCTCATTACATTCAGCTATGCAATCAAAGATTTCATCCTTGTTTTCCCACAGATCAATATCTGGGTAGTCCAAGAGGATTGATATGATCTTTAAAGATTTCATTTTTTATCCTCACTTGGATTTGTAGATACATTAATGGCATTAATTCTCTGGCTATTAAACAGGTTGTACTTAGTGTCGCTACCTTTACAACCATCACCAAAGCTAAAGCCACACCCTTTAGCTTCAGGAAATGCTTCTCGTGCTAGCTCGCGATGACTGGAAGGAACTACAAAGCGGTCTTCATAGTTAGCTATAGCCAAATAACGATACATTTCCTGCGCTTGGTGTTCAGTTAAACCAACCTGCTCTAATGCGCTGGTATCCACCTTTTTATCTACAGTTTCAGCTCGCTTATAATGACGCATTGCCAACATACGATTCAGTGCACTCTTAACAGGTGCTATATCGCCAGCGGTCAACAGATTCGCCAAATACTGTAAAGGAATTCGCAAGCTAGAAATATCTGGTAGAACACCATCATCACCTAAATAGCCTGCATCTTTGGCTGATTGGATAGGGGAAAGAGGTGGTACATACCATACCATCGGTAACGTGCGATACTCTGGGTGTAATGGGAGTGCAAGCTTCCATTCCATCGCCATCTTGTACACAGGTGACTTCTGAGCAGCATCTAGAACATTTTGAGTGATGCCTTGCTTTAAGGCTTCTTCAATGATAGCAGGATCATGTGGATTTAAGAAAATCTCCAACTGCTTGTTGTATAAATCCTTGTCATTTTCAGTTGATGCTGCTTGCTCAATACGATCTGCATCATAAAGGATTACTCCCAGATATCTAATTCGTCCTACACATGTTTCAGAGCAGACGGTTGGTTGACCAGACTCAATTCTGGGGTAGCAGAAGATACATTTTTCAGATTTACCACTTTTCCAGTTAAAGTAAATCTTCTTGTAGGGGCAACCAGTAAGACACATACGCCAACCACGACATTTGTCTTGGTCAATAAGGACAATGCCATCTTCTTCACGTTTATATATTGCCCCACTAGGGCAAGTAGCCACACATGCAGGATTCAAGCAATGCTCACAAAGCCGAGGGAGATACATCATGAACGTATTTTCAAACTGTCCATACATCTCCTTTTGGATGTGGTTGAAATTGTAGTCTTGTGAACGCTTAGTGAATTCCCCGCCCAAGATTTCTTCCCAGTTTGGGCCATTGTTGATCTTGTCCATACGTTGACCAGTGATCAGTGAACGTGGACGTGCTATTGGCTGATGCGCACCTTGTTTAGCATTATGTAAATGCTCATAGTCAAAGGTGAAAGGCTCATAATAGTCATCAATAGTCGGCATGTCAGGGTTGTTAAAAATCTTGGCTAAAACGCCAATCCGGTTACCCATTCTTGGAACGATTTTTCCATTGATATTTCGAACCCAGCCACCCTTCCATTTATCCTGGTTTTCCCAATCGTTTGGATAGCCCACGCCTGGCTTGCTTTCTACGTTATTAAACCAGGCGTATTCCATTCCCTCGCGACTTGTCCATACGTTCTTACAAGTAACAGAGCAAGTATGACATCCGATGCATTTATCGAGGTTTAGCACCATTCCAATTTGCGCACGAATTTTCATTTTTACTTCTCCCCTGCCTTGTTACTGTACATATTGTCAGCCTGTGTATAGTCATTATTTTCGTCATCAAGCCATTTAACCTGATTCATGCGGCGGACGACAACAAACTCATCACGGTTAGAGCCCACTGTGCCATAATAGTTGAACCCATAAGCCTGATGTGCATATCCGCCAATCATATGAGTTGGTTTAGGGCAGACACGAGTAACGGAGTTATGAATCCCACCACGTTGTCCTGTTATTTCGGAGCCTGGAATATTCACCAGGCGCTCTTGAGCGTGATACATCATTACCATTCCAGCAGGGACGCGCTGACTCACCACTGCACGAGCAGTTAATGAACCATTGATATTAAATGCCTCTATCCAGTCGTTATCCTCAATTTTTAGATCTTTAGCATCATCTTCACTTATCCAAACAATTGGCCCACCCCGAGACAGTGTAAGCATCAACAAGTTTTCGCTGTATGTTGAGTGGATACCCCATTTCTGGTGCGGAGTGATCCAGTTCAGAGCTTTCTCTTTGTTACCGTTACCCTTCTTACCCATAATATTTTTAATAGTCTGGGTATTGATTGGTGGTCGATATGAAATGAGACTTTCGCCAAAATCACGCATCCATTGGTGATCCTGATACAGCTGTTGACGACCAGTAATGGTTCGCCATGGAATTAGCTCATGAACGTTTGTATAACCTGCGTTATACGAGACATGCTCGTCTTCCAAACCAGACCATGTTGGGCTAGATATGATTTTTCTCGGCTGAGCCTGAATGTCACGGAAACGAATTTTTTCCTCTTCCTTGTTGATAGCAAGATGTGCATGTTCTCGGCCAGTCAGCTTACTTAATGCATTCCAAGCCTTAACAGCCACATGACCATTAGTCTCTGGGGCTAAAGTAAGAATTACTTCAGCCGCATCAATTGCAGTGTCAATCTTTGGCCGCCCAGCATTCGCGCCATCATGGTGTGTGTAGTTAAGTTTTTTAAGAAGGTCTACTTCGGTTTCTGTGTTCCAATTAATACCCTTGCCACCATTTCCTTGCTTATCAAGGAGTGGGCCTAACGATGTAAATCTTGCGTAGGTGTTAGGATAATCGCGCTCAACGGTCATTATATGTGGTGCAGTTTTTCCTGGAATGAGATCACATTCACCCAATTTCCAGTCTTTTACTTCAAACGCTTGGGCTATTTCTGCTGGAGAGTCATGCTGCATTGGCAATGTAACCACATCGGTTTCAACGCCAAGATGTCCTTTACAGAGCTCAGAAAACGCTTTTGCAATTGCCTTATAAATTTCCCAGTCGGATTTTGCTTCCCAGGCTGGATCTACAGCTGCTGACAATGGATGGATGAATGGATGCATATCCGAGGTATTCATATCATCTTTTTCATACCAGGTTGCAGTAGGCAACACGATGTCTGAAAACAGACAGGTACTCGACATCCGAAAATCTAGAGTCACAACGAGATCAAGCTTGCCTTGGGTTGGGGTATCTTTCCAATCAACTTCAGATGGTTTGCTATCACTGAATGAGCCGAGATCTTTTCCTTGAATGCCATGTTCTGTGCCCAACAGGTACTTGAGCATGTATTCATGACCTTTACCTGAAGACCCAAGAAGGTTTGATCTCCAAATAAACATATTGCGTGGATAATGATCTTCGGGACACTCAGCAGCAAAACGAATACTGCCGTCCTTCAGCGAGTTAACCGTGAACTCTACAGGGCTTACCCCAAGCGCTTTTGCCTGTTCAGCAATACTCAGTGGATTAGTATTCAGCTGAGGGCTTGAAGGAAGCCAACCCAGCCGCTCTGCTTTCACGTTCATATCAATGAGATGCTTACTATATTTACTTGCATCAGCTAAAGGTGAAAGCAATTCTTGGGCATCTAACTTCTCATATCGCCATTGACTAGAGTGGTTATAGAAGAAAGACGTACCATTCATGTGGCGTGGAGGCTTTTGCCAATCTAGGCCAAATGCCAACGGTTGCCAGCCCGTCTGGGGACGAAGCTTCTCTTGCCCTACGTAGTGAGCCCATCCACCACCGCTCTGTCCTACGCAACCACAGAATACCAGCATGTTAATCAAACCACGGTAATTCATATCCATGTGATACCAGTGGTTCATGCCTGCACCAACGATGATCATTGAGCGCCCATGTGTTTTGGCTGCATTGTCAGCAAACTCACGAGCGATGCGGATAATCTCATCTTGTGGTACACCCGTTATTTTTTCTGCCCAAGCGGGTGAATATGCCTTCACTTCCTTATAGGTATGTGCGCTGCTAGGGTCATCAAACCCTCTTTCTACACCATAGTTAGCCACGGTGAGATCGTAGACGGTGGTCACAAATTCTTGGCTTCCATCTGCCAACACGATGGATTTAGCTGGAATTTTTCTTCTGATAACTTCTTCTAATTCAACAGGTGTGAAATGCTCACTTTCCAATCCACCAAAATATGGGAAAGCCACCTCAACTAAATGTTGAGGTTCCTTTATTCCAACAGACAAAGTGACTGGTGTCTTGGACTGCCCAGCGGTCTCTTCAAGATTCCACTTTCCATCCTCTCCCCATCTATAGCCAATCGACCCTTGTGGCGCGACCAGATCACCAGAAACCTCATCAATCGCTATGGTCTTCCATTCAGGGTTGTTCTGTTCACCTATGTTATTGACCAAATCTGATGCTCTCAGGAAGCGTCCTGCTTCATAGCTACCATCTGGTCGTTTGGTCAATCTGACCAACATCGGAAAATCGGTATATTTCCTTGCGTAACTAACAAAATATTCATTTTTATGTTGAACGTGGAACTCGTTCAAAATGACATGGCCCATAGCCAATGCTAACGCGCTGTCTGTACCTTGTTTGGGGTTAAGCCAGTGATCACAAAGCTTAGCTACTTCAGCATAATCTGGAGTTATGGCGACAGTTTTGGTGCCTTTGTATCTAACTTCAGTAAAGAAGTGAGCATCAGGAGTACGAGTCTGAGGAATATTTGAGCCCCAGGCTATGATGTATGAGGAGTTGTACCAATCTGCTGACTCTGGTACGTCTGTTTGCTCTCCCCAAGTCATCGGTGATGCGGGAGGAAGATCACAATACCAGTCATAGAAGCTAAGGCAAGAGCCACCGATGAGCGATAAATATCTTGCACCTGCGGCATAGGAAACCATAGACATCGCTGGAATTGGTGAGAAGCCAACAACGCGATCTGGGCCGTGCTCTTTTACGGTGTAAACGTTTGCCGCTCCAATGATCTCATTAACTTCATTCCAGGTGCTACGAACAAAACCGCCTCTACCTCGGGCAGCCTTATACTTTTTGGATACATTCTGATCGGAAGCAATCGCACCCCATGCTAGAACAGGGTCTTTGTGCTTACTTTTTGCGTCTCGCCAAAGCTCAATCAACGCTTTCCTGACCATTGGGTACTTCAGTCGATTGGCGCTGTACAGATACCACGAGTAGCTTGCCCCTCTTGGGCAGCCGCGAGGCTCATGGTTTGGGAGATCTGGCCTTGTCCTAGGGTAATCAGTTTGCTGCGTTTCCCATGTAACCAAGCCGTTTTTTACATAGATTTTCCAACTACATGAACCAGTACAGTTCACGCCATGTGTTGAGCGTACAATTTTGTCATGTTGCCAGCGGTCTCTGTAACCATCTTCCCAATCTCTGTTCGTATTGTACGTTTGGCCGTGTTCACCAGAAAACTTTTCACCTAATGTCTTTAAATAGTTAAACCTGTCAAGAAACTTGCTCATTTTACTGCTCCATATGCATATGCATTAATAGTAACATTCTATTTATTGAGTTCTTTTCCATATACAAACCATGTTATTAGCCCACAAATAACATAGAAGACTAAAAAAGCTTTCATCGCATTAATTGGTGTTCCGCTGAGAGCTATTGATAAGCCGAATGCGTTTGGAATAAAGAAACCACCAATTGCACCTATTGCTGAGATGAACCCTAATGCTGTTGCTGTATCATTTGCTGATTTTTTTAAGGCTTGAGCTTCTGAATCATATCGCTGTAGATTCCTTTTTATCATCATCCCCCTAAACAAAACGGCGATCATTTGAAATGTAGAACCACTCCCAACTCCTGCGCATGAGAACAAAGCCATAAAGACAGCTAGAAAATAGGTGAAGTTGCCATGCCCTGCATCTGATGGAAGAGTTGAAAACAAAACCGCAACTAACGTAGCCATTAAGCAAAAGCTAACAAAGGTGACTTTAACACCGCCCAGCTTATCTGATAAAACGCCACCAACTGGCCTCATCAATGCGCCGAATAATGGCCCTATGAAAGCATATTTCATTATTTCAATATCAGGGAATTGAGTTTTAGCGAGCATTGCAAACCCCGCAGAGAATCCAATGAATGAACCAAAGGCAGCCAAATATAAAACACTCATAATCCAAAGATGTTTTTGTTTTAACACTACCCATTGCTCTTTAAACGAGGCTTTGGGTGCTGCAATATCATTCATAAAATGCCACGCTGCAATACTCAATATCAATATTACTGGCATCCATATTAAGGGTGCATTGCTGAGCCATATTGATGCATCAGGATTTCCTTGACCTAAACCGAAAGGGCCAAAGATATTTACAGAAATTACGATAGGTACAAGCATCTGCATGACACTGACACCCAAGTTACCTAGCCCCCCATTTAAACCAAGAGCCTTTCCTTGTTGAGTTTTTGGATAAAACAAGCTGATGTTAGCCATACTAGATGCAAAGTTGGCACCACCAAACCCACATAACAAAGAGATTATTAGAAATGTTGAATACGGCGTTGTGGTGTCTTGCAATGCAATGGTCAACCATGACATAGGTATCATAAGCAACAAGGTACTGAATGCTGTCCATCTCCGGCCACCAAAAACTGGGATCACAAATGAGTAAGGAATCCGTCCTAAAGCTCCAGTAAGTGACGGGAGTGCAGTCAGCAGAAACAGCTGGTCTGTTGTAAAGGTGAAACCAGCTAAAGGCAAGTTCATTGCTACTACGCTGAATATCATCCACACAGAGAATGAGATCAGTAGACAAGGGATAGATATCAGTAGGTTTCTTCTGGCAATATGAGAACCATTCTCAATCCAAAAGCACTTGTCATCAGGATTCCAGTCAACGAGCGTTTTGCTGTTATTTCTTTTATTTGTGTGACTGTCTTCACATCCATCTTTGTATTTTTGATATATGGACATTTTGCTCACCGGTTAGTGTTGGGGTACACAATTTCCAATAAACAATTTAAATGGATATTTTTTATTGACTTAGATCAACTGAACATATGTATTACAAATGATGAATATTTCGATAACTACCTACTACAGGGGGGGGCGGGTTGAAATTAACCACAACAAAATCATGCACTTAGCTTCAACAAGACTTTCTTTATCATGAGCTGGCTAATGTCTGGAATATTGTAGGTATTTACTTTGAGGTATTTTTATTAGGGTATCTAAAAGGTATAAACATCAGTAGTGACAATCTTAGGAAGTGTCAAATTCGTGAACATACTATTGAAGTATTGGAAGAAACTGTCTATTACAATTTCTATAACGTCAATTATATGTACACTATGCCTCATATCTATATTTAATATGAGTGCATCGATTTATTTGTCATCAAGCATCCAAGGGAATGCATATGTGATAAATAGTATTGGTTCAATTAGAATGAAAGTCTATGCACTCCTCTCAGGAACACTGTCTGTTGATGAAAAAGTGCAAGCGGTTAATAGCGTTGAATCAATTCTGCATGATCCTTTTTTTATTAACACGGCTGAAAAGCACAACCTTAATAAAGAATACATACAACTCAACAGTTTGTGGGATCCAAAATTAAAAAACATTCTTTCCCACTTAAAATCTGGTGATGTAGCAACACCATTAAGCATTAACCGCTCTAAAGAGTTTATTAGTTTGCTACAGAAGATAATCAAAAGCATTGAGAACAAAACAGAATCTAAGATCGTAGTGATTAATGGCCTTCAAAAAGCATCTTCTTTAATTGTTATATTGTTTTCCTTCATCGCAATTTATAGCTTAAATAAGCGTTTCTTTAGACCGTGGTCAAAATTATTGTTAATGGCTAAAAACATTCAGCATGGTGATTTTAGTTCAAAATTTGATTCTGAATCACATGATTACCGCGATGAGATGTGGCAGCTTGGCAATGCATTAAACAATATGTCAGAGGTTGTTAAGCATACCTACAGCGATCTGGAACAGATGGTAGCTGAAAAAACGCATAAACTTAACTTGCAGAATTTGCATTTAGAATTCCTTTATCGCAGTTGTAGATTATTTCAAAATCAAGAATTCAACTGCAAAGTTTTAGCTCCTTTCATGAAAGAATTAATCGGATACACTGGGGCTGGAAAAATAAAAGTATATATTCATGATCCACATAAAAATTCGGTCAAACATTTATACACCTTTGGTGAGAACGTGAGGCCATTACATTGTGCCTCTATGCGTTGCTCATTATGTATTAATAATGCAGATGTCACATCCCCTATTGAGAGTGAATATAATAATAGGTTATGGAACATTGGAGATGCGCATAATGATTATGGTTACATAGAATTTTTCTTTTCAAATGAAGTCACTATATTACATGATACAGAACAATTAATATTTGCATTTTGCAACTTGCTGTCTCAATCCTTATCTCTTTACTACAAAGAGCAACAACAACAACAACTATTATTATTTAAAGAAAGAAACACAATTGCTCAAACACTTCATGATTCGATAGCACAGTCTTTATCATACTTAAAGATAAAGATTAGCCTTCTTCAAAGGGATCCAATCATCATTAGTTCTTCTCAGGTTGATAATGTTTCAGAGATGAGGTGTGAGTTAAATGAAGCTTACTCAAACATCAGAAAACTAATTTCTACTTTTAGAATTCCATATAAGAAAATCGAAACGTTAATTTTATTAAAAGATGCGATAGCAATATTTAATGACACATATGGTTTTAACATTAGGTTGGAATATAAAGATTTTTATGAAGACTATTCGCATGAGCAGGAAATACTCATACTGAACTTCTTCAATAAATTATTCGAATGTTTAAGGATAAGTATGCCTCCATCACGGATTGAGCTGCATATAAAATCCCTAGCTGAATATGTCATTATCATCCTGAAGGGTGAAGCTGAGTTCGAGGATTCAATATCGAGCTTAGTTGTTTTTCTAAAATCAGAAAATATTTCATTCATTAATGAACGGACGCAAGTGAAAATTGATCTTCACGTAGTTTGAGGAACACACATGGAAAAAGCTTTAACAACCAACGCAGATGTTTTTTCAATTTTACTAATTGATGATCATCCTGTCCTACGGAGCGGGATTAAGCAACTTTTACGTACAAATCCCTTTTTAACTATTGTAGCTGAAGCCAGTACAGGACAAGATGGTGTTCAGCTAGCATTAGATTATGAACCTGACTTAATTTTGTTAGATCTTAATATGCCTGAGTTTAGTGGTATAGACACATTAAAGTCATTACGAGCGCATAATGTATCTAGCAGAATCGTAATCTTCACAGTATCAGATTATGAAGATGATGTTTCGGATGCTATACTTGCTGGAGCAGATGGTTATCTACTCAAAGACATGGAACCTGAAGACCTGATTAGCTCGATTGAACAGGCGTGCATGGGAAAGCTTGTGATAAGCCCAAAACTAACTGCAATCCTTATTGAAAGTATGCAGTCAAGAAGAAAAAACCGCCTTAAAGACAAAAATCTCCAAGTGTTAAGCCATCGCGAAATAGATGTTTTGAAATTTATTGCTCAAGGCTTGCCTAATAAGGTTATATCAAGACGTTTATTTATTTCTGAAGGAACAGTTAAAGTTCATGTAAAAAACATTCTTAAAAAATTAAATCTTCATTCAAGAATTGAAGTTGCAGTGTGGGTTCATAATGAGAAGATTATTTTCGACTAGTAGTGATAACTATTGCGTTATTTAATCATTTGCAGAAATAAAGCGTCACCGAAAAGTGGCGCTTTAATAGCTATCACTCTAATGTGAAAGGCCAGGAAGGATTTCCAATAGATAACGGCGCTGTTCTAATGGTGTGTTGCTTGTCCAAAAATCGAAAATCACATGAGCTAGCAATGGCATTAAGAGAAGTAAAACACACAACATTGCAAGCAGTTTCTTTGCTGAAACCTTTTTATTCGCAGTACCAAAATGAATCGCATTAGCTTGTTTTGGGCATGCAGAGATACAAGTTAAACAGTTTGTACACTCAATATTTCTGACAGATATAAGTTCATGAACCTGTATCCTTGATGGACATGCTCTACTGCATTTATCACAATCGTATCCCTTGCTTCGTAAACAGCTGCTGGAAGACCTGCGAATACGTAATGGTGTCAGAAGTCCTAACAAGGCAAGCCATCCACCATAAGGGCATAGGTATCTACAGAAGCCTTGCTTGAAAAACATCGTGATACATAATACCCAGGCAACAAAAATGCCTGATATGAAGTTCAAGTTGAAAAAGAAGGCTCCCATTTTCATGTCAGCAGCTTGGTGATACTGGCTCATCAAGTACCCTGGCAGTGCAACATTTGGAACAGCAAGAATAACTATGAACATCAGAAATGATAGAACTAGACATTTCTGAGACCTGAGCAGTAGGTCTAACCATTTTGGCGGAGTCCACTCACCAGGTAGCAGCAAATTTCGAAAATGATGCAGCCATTCACCGACAACCCCAAGAGGGCAAAACCATGAGCAGAAGGCACGACCTAAAATGAGTCCAGATAAGGAAATAACCAAGACTGTGATTGTTGCAGCTGGATGGTGGTAATCAGTAATGCCCAAACTCAACAACGCCCGCAAGCCAAGACCGCCCGCTATAGGTAGAAAGCCATCTACGATATCAGGTCTAGACAGCCAAGGTAGGTCACCCTGGTGGAGTTGAAAAATATAAACGCCATACTGTATTGTTACAAATCCCCACGATATAACTAAGAAATATCTAACTAAACTACGAAGTTGTTGATCACTTGAATCATAAAATGCGGATATTAATTTATATCTATAAAGCATACCAATAGCGACAGCAAACACGATTAAACTACTTAGTGGTGGCTTGGCTGCTACCGTCAACCATACAGCAGCGGTTAGCATCATGAACAGCTGCCAAGACCAGCCTGAACGCTCATGCCACTGGAACAACAACAGATACACCAAGCCACTCAGCATGGTTATGGTTTCAATCCCACTCATCTAGCCAACTCCCATCGCAAAAACAGCCAATCATAAACAACATTACAGTTATTCATTTTGATCTGGATGGGCAGTTGGCCTAGTTTGTGGCGATGACCAGATTGTAATTTATTCTCTTGTCTTAATGAGTGGGGTGTCTGAGCTTACGTTTTCAGCCCAAAAATGGATATTGAATCTAGCATCTTCAGACAGTTCAACCCTGTGCCAATACTGAGGTGGGCTGGTTGCAAACTCTCCGGCTCGGATTACAAGCGTAATTTCAGGTATCTCCGCTGTTTCATCAGCAAAACCGTAATATGTTACCGTCCCCTCCATTACACATAACTGACCGAATACGCCAGCAGCTGTATTGTGATGGGTTAATAGAGCCTGTGGTACGTTTTCATTTGTAAAGAATGGGGTTGAACGGCGAACAACCCAATGAGCTGGTATACTATGCAGTAGCGACATGTTTTATCCTTAATAATCTATGAAATTAAGTAAGGCTGAGCATATGCTCAGCCAGCAATTATTCATCTAGAAAGAAGGCGTAGAAGTGGGAATGCAGCTCCCATTTGGTCTCCACCTACGACAAAGCCGCACATTTCACCATCCTCGCTGCGAGCTTCTGCGACCATTCCATTTTTATTCCACTTAAACTGCCATGAAAGGTCTGTACCTTTTGTTCTACCAGCTAACTGCAAAGGATATTGAAGTGTTTTTACCTTCACTAGCATTGGAGGAAGCGTTAGTGGTGTTGGCTTACCAATCAGAGTTTTAGATAATGCATTGGCACCGAGAACAATTGGCTGCAAAAAGGGGCGTAATTCACCTTTCCACTCAACGCAATCGCCAAGCGCATAAATGTGCTCACTCGATGTTCTCAGGTATTCATCCACTACAATTCCACGCCTTACAGCCAGTCCCGCATTCATCGCTAAGGATAGATTCGGTTGTAGACCTATAGCTGAAATGACAAGATCCTGTTCACTGAAACTGCTGTCAGTGAGCTCTATCGTAAAGGATTCGTTGGCATCTCCTCTTTGTATCGACTTGATACCTCGACCAAGTTTTAGGTCAACCCCCTGCTCCCGTAAGGCTTGCAGTAACGGTTGACTCAATGCAGCTGGCATTAATGTACTTAGGGGGCTGTCCGCCAGATCTACAAGCGTCACAATTCGGTCTTGGCCCACCATATCCATAGCCAACTCACAGCCGATCAAACCTGCTCCGAGTACCATAATGCGTTTTGCATTCTTAATTAATTGTTCGGCATTGGCATAATCATTTTGGCTATTGAGGGTTACCATTTTATCCGAGTTGGGAACGGGAGGCAGTATAGAACTGGCCCCAGTTGCCAGCACTAGCTGGCCATAAGAAAAATCGCCATTATTTGTGTGTACCATTTTGTTATTCGGACTAATGCTATGCACAATCGTATTAGGTGACAGAATGATACGTTGCTGTTCAGCAAATTGAGCCCCCGTCAACTTTGTCATTGCGCTGGCGGTGTAACCACGACTGACCACATGACTCAAGTCCGGTTTGTTATATTCATTGCCATTATCAGCGGTAATAAGACGGATCGGTCTTTCACCATCTAATTTACGCAAGCTTTTTACCAACTGCTGAGCGGCAAAGCCGCTACCGATGATGACTATATCCTGGCTGGAACCAGCATAATGCTCATTTAATGCGCTCATACACATGCCTCCACTGCGCATGGTTCGAATACCTCCTTGCCGATGCCGCAGCCAGGGCAAAGGAAACTCTCCGGTACAAGGCTCCAGGGAGTGCCAACCGCAACCAATTGATCCGGTTCACCTAAGGCGGGGTCATAAACCCACTGGCAGACTGTGCAAAGCATTGCTTGCTCATCGTCTACTCCGGCTACAACTGACTGGGTGGTCTCCTCTACAGGGGAGATATCAACAGTGAATGGCACTTGATGGGCTGCTTTTTCTGGGCGAGGCACCTCAATAGGATGTAACGCCCATTGACGAGCGAGCTGGCGTCCATGCTCTCGGCACTCTGCCAGTGCAGAACCATCTGGTCGCCATTTGGCTTTCAGAGAAATGCTGATATCAAAGCCTGCATCCATCAATCGGGTCTGGATACGATCTACTGCACCACCAGTCCAGCCGTAACTGCCGAATGCAGAAGCACGCTTGTTTCTAAAGCGCAGGCCAGTTATCTCCTCCAGCATGCCTGCCACCTTAGGCATCATGACGTTGTTCATTGTGGATGAGCCCACGAGTATTCCCTTGGAGCGGAACACTTGTGTCAGGATCTCGTTCTTATCGTGGCGGGCTACGTTGTAGATCTTGACTGCGACCCCAGGGTCAACTTCGTGAATACCCTGTGCGATGGCATCGGCCATCATACGGGTGTTGTTTGACATCGAGTCATAGAACAGGGTGATACGATCTTCTTGGTAGTGGTCTGCCCACTCCAGATACTTGAGAATAATTTGGGTCGGATCCTCACGCCAGACAATACCGTGGGAGGTTGCCACCATGCTTACTGGCAGGTTGAATCCAAGCACCTCTTTGATTTTAGCTGTCACAAGTGGGCTGAATGGGGTGAGGATATTTGCGTAGTACCGTTGGCACTGCTCCATCAATTCGGTTTGATCTACTTCGTCATTGAACAGATGCTCATCACAATAGTGTTGACCGAAGGCATCGTTAGAAAACAACACTGCGTCCTCAGTCATGTAGGTCATCATGCTGTCGGGCCAGTGCAGCATAGGTGTTTCAATGAACACCAGCTGCTTGCCATTACCGATGTCGAGACTGTCGCCTGTTTTGACTGGATGGAAGTTCCATTCAGGATGATGATGGTGTCCCGTGATTGAGTCGATAGCGTTGTGAGTGCAGTAAATCGGAGTGCCTGGGATACGAGCCATCAATTCGGTCAGTGCCCCTGCGTGATCTTCCTCAGCATGGTTGATCACCACATAATCGATAAGGTTAAGGTCGATCTCTGCTGCAAGGTTTTGAACGAACTCTCGGCTGAACTTATGATCGACTGTATCAATCAGCACGTTCTTCCCTTCACGGATGAGATAGCTGTTGTAGCTCGTCCCCTTGTTTGTCTTGTACTCAGTACCATGAAAATCTCGAACTTCCCAGTCCCGTTGGCCGACCCAGTGAATGTTGTTTTTGACATGAATGGTCATCTGGCAATTCCTCAGTATGTAATAGTTGGTATTTCTTGATATCAACTATTGCAGCTAACATGCCAACTCATAACTCATTGTTTTTATGAGGCTTAGTTTATTTTCTTGTTAAAATGACATAGTATTGATATTGTTTAAATGACAGCATTAATGTCATTTGGACACTAACAATGATTTCGACAGACAGTTTGGCTCGTATTGCTATAGACATACAGCTGGGGATTTCACATCAAGACAGATTCCACCGCCTTATCCAGAGTATTCGCAGCCTACTGAACTCAGATGCGTCAGCCTTGCTACGATACGAAGGAGGCCAGTTCATCCCGCTCGCCATCGATGGCTTAATGCAGGACGTATTAGGACGCCGTTTCGCCATCAAGGAGCACCCACGCATGGAGGCAATTGCCCGTGCTGGTGACGTAGTACGCTTTCCGGCAGATAGTAGCTTGCCAGACCCCTATGATGGCTTGATCCCTGATCATGCAGAATTTAAGGTGCATGCTTGTGTTGGTTTGCCTCTGTTCTCCGATCAAGTCTTGATTGGTGCATTGACCATAGATGGAATGAATCCTGCTCAGTTTGATGACATTAGCGATGAAGAGTTGCGTTTAATTGGTGCGCTAGCGGCAGCGGCGTTAAGTAACTCATTACTACTAGAGCGTTTAGCTCGCCAGAGCAGTGAGCCATTAATACCTTCAACACCAACAGGTGCAGATAGGTTCGAGATAATCGGGCATTCTCAGGCGATGCAGCAGCTAAAGCATGAGGTAGATATAGTTGCTAATACTGATTTAAACGTCCTGATTTTGGGCGAAACGGGTGTAGGTAAGGAGTTAATAGCAAAAGCTGTACATCTTGGCTCGCCACGTGCAGATCGCAAATTGGTATATCTCAATTGCGCAGCCCTACCGGAATCCGTAGCAGAGAGTGAACTATTTGGGCATGTAAAGGGAGCGTTTACAGGCGCTATTCATAATCGTGCGGGTAAATTTGAATTAGCGGATAAGGGCACGTTGTTCCTGGATGAAGTTGGTGAATTATCCTTATCATTGCAGGCAAAATTGCTACGTGTCATTCAATATGGAGACTTGCAGCGCATTGGTGATGATACCCCACTGAAAGTCAATGTACGTGTGCTTGCTGCAACGAACCGAGACTTGAAGAAAGCAGTCATCGATGGCAAGTTTCGAGCAGACCTCTATCATCGCCTGAGTGTTTTCCCTATACATGTACCAGCCTTGAGAGATAGAGAGGATGATATCTCCTTGTTGGCTGGCTACTTTTGCGAGTGCTGTCGAGTGAGTATGGGGTTAGAGCAACTGCGGATCCAACCTCAAGCACTGCATCTTTTGAAGGGCTATGACTGGCCTGGTAATGTGCGCGAACTGGAGCATGCCATTCATCGTGGTGCCGTATTGGCTAGAGCAGAGCAACGAAGTCCGGTTCTGACGCTTGCAACCCATCATTTCAGTATAGCTATGCCACCAATGCCTCAATCTAGTATAAGCCCTGCCGAAAATATTGATGGCTTCACCACTAACCAAATGGGTTTGAGAGCATCAACTGATGCATTTCAGTCTGCGCTAATTACGAAGGTGCTAGCAGATCATAATGATAATTGGGCTGCAACAGCACGAGCCTTAGATATTGATTGTGGTAATTTACACCGCCTAGCCAAGCGGTTGGGACTGAAGTAAATATCAGTATTTTTTACATTTTTGAAATTTCGATTTGAAATCAGAGCATTAATAATATAATAGAGCCCTAGTTATGGACAACATTGAATCAAACAGACCACCATCGCCACTAAAAACTTTATTGATTGATGATCATTCCATTCTACGCAGTGGAATAAAAGAGCTTTTATCTACAGATCCTGACATTAAAGTCGTTGCAGAAGCAGGTGATGGCCAACAAGGGCTAGAGCTGGCTATTACTTACGAGCCGGATGTAATAATATTAGATCTTGATATGCCCATACTGAACGGTCTTGAAACGTTAAAAAAAATAAAGGCACATGGGCTGAAATGCAAAGTCATAATTTTCACATGTTCCGACCTTGAAATGGATGTAATTGAGACTTTCAGGGCAGGAGCAGATGGATATTTGCTCAAAGACATAGAGCCATCTGATTTTATAATGTCAATAAGATCAATTTATTCTATTTCATTTGTGGCGAGCCCTTCAATATTAAAGATTTGTAATTCAGATCATTATATTAAGCAATCAAAAAAAGCAGCTAACTCGATAAATTCTTTAAGCCATAGAGAGATAGATGTGCTAAAGCTTATGTCAAACGGCTTTTCAAACAAGCTAATCGCTCAAGAATTATTTATATCTGTAGGAACAGTCAAAATTCACGTGAAAAATATACTAAAAAAATTAAGCTTGAAATCAAGAGTGGAAGTGGCAGTGTGGGCACATAATCGAACTATAAACTAGGTGTATGGGATAGCTCCCTATATTTCCTATAAAATATCACATCATATGTATGCCTTGTATTGGGTTAAGAAGAAATCACCACTTGGCATACATAATATTATGCACCAAGTGATGATTTATCTAACATTGCTTTTATTAGTTTCATTATAACTTTAATACAACCATCCTGTTCTGAATGAAACGCCTACAAAAACGAATAGGATAGATATGATCGTCACTGCTCGAATGTGCCATCCCATTAAAGCTAAATTAGACTCATTTAAATTCGGAATTACACGAAATCTAGCATTTATTGCAAAACAGGTAGTGAGTGTAAGTAATGCCAATTTAATGAGAATAACATTTGTAACCCTGTTATCAATGTTAAACCAATTTAGTACATCACTCTCAATGTTCAATGCCAGGTAAATACCCGTGACTATCTGCGTTATTAAGGCAGGCATTCCAATTCTCTCGTATACAGATTCAAAGTCTAGTAATATTTTCGTTGACGATTCCTTTAGTGCTTTAGGGAGAACTATTAGAGCGAGTATAATATGCCCGCCAGTCCAGATTGTTGCACCTAAAATATGCAAAAATAACGCAACTCCATGCATGTCAAACACCTTCGATGTTACACATTAAATTGGCATTCAGGATGTTCATTAAAGCACTTTTTGCTAATGATTTCTACTAAAAAAATTCAGTAGTTAGTAACTGATTTAATTAAAATCACAGTAAGTGTGATGCATTATTATTGATGCTCTACATCACAATGCAAGATGTCTCTGAAAGATACATCTTGCATTTGGATGCAATGTATTTAATTGCACTCTTTATTTATATTTTTATATGATGGAAAAAAATTTCATATTAAAGTGGGATTACATTATCAAATGAGATCTTTGCCATTTTCTTTTAATATTCAAAATAAAATTAATACGGCTAGATTTATAAAAAAACCACCTACACAAAGGAATAGAAATAGTATGGCAGCAAGAATCAAAGGTTTTACACCCGCTTGATGTATTGCACCAATGTGAGTACGTAATCCAAGAGCGGCCATAGCCATTGCAAGCAATATACTGTCGATATCAATCAAGTAATTGACAATGTGTGGAGGTATAATGTTAAGGGAATTTATTCCACTGGCGACAATAAATAATACCGCAAACCATGGTATAGTAATGCTATTGCTTTTATGGGACGTATCATGAGTCTCTTTACCGATGCATGTAGATAATACTATTAAAAATGGTGCGAGCATCATGACACGAATCATCTTAACAATCACGGCCGTATTTGCTGCATCCTCGCTGACACTACGGCCTGCTGCCACTACCTGTGCGACTTCATGAATTGTTGAACCAGCAAACATGCCGTATTGTTCAGCACTTATATCTAAATAGGGATAAATTAGTGGGTATAGAAACATAGCAATAGTTCCAAATACAACCACCGTAGCAACAGCAACTGAAACCTTATGAGCTTGGCCCTTGATCACAGGTTCAGCAGCCATTATCGCAGCTGCACCACAAATGGAACTTCCTGCACCAATTAGCATTGTTGTCTGTTTATCAAGTCTTAATAGTTTTGTTCCAATATAATAAGCCAAGATAAACGTACAGCTGATCATTAATATGTCTATGATAATTCCTGCCCAGCCTATCCCCTCTATTTGCTGGAAGGTTATTCTGAAGCCATAAAGAACAATGCCAACTCTAAGTAATTTATTTTTAGCATAATCTACACCTATAGCAGTATGATTTGCTACACGAGGGAAGACGGTGTTTCCAATAAAAATCCCAAATACAATAGCCAAAGTAAGCGCACTAAGGCCCATATGAGTTGCAACATCCAGTTTACTAGCTAAAATACTCATTGCGGCAATTATCGCTACGAGTATGATGCCTAGCCACCACTGGTAGCTTTTTAGGCTACTTTTCAAAAACGAATTATTATCATGTACAACAGACGAATGAGGCATTGAGTGGTCTTCTATACTTATTTACTGTGTTATAGCATTATATGCCTTGATAATTGATAATAAAAATACATAATAATTAACAATGGATAACCTACAGTTATGGTTATAAACCTACACCTTTTGCGCATTTTTTATACGGTTTCAAGTGAGGGCGGTTTTTCCAATGCAGCCACACATCTTTGTATTAGCCAGCCAGCGGTATCAAAAGCAGTTAGTGAGTTAGAGCGTCAGATAGGGCTTCCATTACTAGAAAGAGGTTCAGGTAGAAGCCGAAAAGGGATTCATTTGACTGAGCATGGGCAAGTGCTATTTGACCATGCGCATGCAATATACATGTTAGAGCGTGCTGCCATTGATGATATGCAAGCCAGAATTGGAATGAAGAAAGGGCGCTTGACAATTGGAGCAAGTAGCACAATTGCTGGGTATTGGTTTCGACCATATTTATCAAAACTTATACAACGTTTTCCTGATATTGACCTAAAAATAACTACGGGAAATACGCAGTATATAGGACAGCAGTTATTAGACTGTCAAATCGATATCGGATTGGTCGAAGGAACACTGAGTGATCCTCGCCTCTTATCATGTCATTGGCATGATGATGAGCTTTGTCTTATTACATCCCTAACATCAGATACATATGAACATGATTGGGCACAACACACTTGGTTGTTAAGAGAACCTGGTTCAGGAACGAGAGAAGCAACAGAGTTATGGTTAGAAAATCAAGGCATTATCCCTATACGGTGCATTGAATATGGTAGTACTGAAGGAATAGTCAGAGCTGTTGCTGAGGGACTAGGAGTTTCGCTGGTGTCTTCTCGGGTGGTGCGTGAATCAGGATATGCTGATGATGTTTCTGTTATGCCTATTTCTATTAGATTTCGCCCATTATTTATCGTTTTATTGAAAGACAGGCCGATTTCTCCTCTTGTAGAAAAATGTTATAATATCTTGATGAGTCAAAGTTGATATGTAATCTTCAAGCTAATAAGCGTTGTAGAATTTCCTACTCTATCTGCGTTGACGATTTTTCTAAAAGAAATAATCTATCGCATAAAGAAATCCATATTTCAATCCAAGGTGTGATTTGAGCAGGAATATATAGTCATTACTGCTATTTCAAGATCTTTTAGGTGGTTTTTTAGCTTCATGCGGACTGTAACATCTAATATGATATAAGTAGATATGTATACTTATTGGAAAGCTGCTTATAGATACTAATTTTCTATAGCTTGCATTTCTAGACTAATTCCATGTCTTAAATTCAGTATCACCGCACTTAAGGAAGGTGCGAACAAGTCCCTGATATGAGATCATGCATGTCATCTGGAGCCATGGAACAGGGTTCATCATGAGTCATCAACTTACCTTCGCCGACAGTGAATTCAGCAGTAAGCGCCGTCAGACCAGAAAAGAGATTTTCTTGTCCCGCATGGAGCAGATTCTGCCATGGCAAAACATGGTGGAAGTCATCGAGCCGTTTTACCCCAAGGCTGGTAATGGCCGGCGACCTTATCCGCTGGAAACCATGCTACGCATTCACTGCATGCAGCATTGGTACAACCTGAGCGATGGCGCGATGGAAGATGCTCTGTACGAAATCGCCTCCATGCGTCTGTTTGCCCGGTTATCCCTGGATAGCGCCTTGCCGGACCGCACCACCATCATGAATTTCCGCCACCTGCTGGAGCAGCATCAACTGGCCCGCCAATTGTTCAAGACCATCAATCGCTGGCTGGCCGAAGCAGGCGTCATGATGACTCAAGGCACCTTGGTCGATGCCACCATCATTGAGGCTCCCAGCTCGACCAAGAACAAAGAGCAGCAACGCGATCCGGAGATGCATCAGACCAAGAAAGGCAATCAGTGACACTTTGGCATGAAGGCCCACATTGGTGTCGACGCCAAGAGTGGCCTGACCCACAGCCTAGTCACCACCGCGGCCAACGAGCATGACCTCAATCAGCTGGGTAATCTGCTGCATGGAGAGGAGCAATTTGTCTCAGCCGATGCCGGCTACCAAGGGGCGCCACAGCGCGAGGATGTGGACTGGCTGATCGCCGAGCGCCCCGGCAAGGTAAGAACCTTGAAACAGCATCCACGCAAGAACAAAACGGCCATCAACATCGAATACATGAAAGCCAGCATCCGGGCCAAGGTGGAGCACCCGTTTCGCATCATCAAGCGACAGTTCGGCTTCGTGAAAGCCAGATACAAGGGGTTGCTGAAAAACGATAACCAACTGGCGATGTTATTCACGCTGGCCAACCTGTTTCGGGCGGACCAAATGATACGTCAGTGGGAGAGATCTCACTAAAAACTGGGAATAACGCCTTAAATGGCGAAGAAACGGTCTAAATAGGCTGATTCAAGGCATTTACGGGAGAAAAGATCGGCTCAAACTGAAAAAATGAAATGACTGAGTCAGCCGAGAAGAATTTCCCCGCTTATTCGCACCTTCCCTAAAGTAGCGTAAACAAGACACCGGTTTGAGGCCGGTGTCAGGTGATAACTAGATCTGTACAGCTCCGCTCAGTTCACTTGTCGCCTGACAGGGGATCTCCTGTTGGGACTTGCCCATCTGACTCTCTAGGTTGGTTGAGTCAGAGGATCAGCTCCCCGGATTCGCTGAAAATTTCGGATTTAGTCAATAACCCACTAAAATTCCACAATAATTAAATTTTTTCCTACACTCAGACTAACGCTCACAGGGATGTCACTATGAACTTATCCATTAAAAACAAGCTGGTCTTGGCTATCGGGATCATCATCCTGGTGATCACCGGCCTGCAAGTCTGGTACAACACCTCACAACTGCGCACTGAAACCCAGAGACTGGTCTGGAGCATCATTGACGAAAGCTCCATGGCCAACGTCAAGGGTATCTCCAACTGGGTCGATGCCCGCATCAGCATGGTCAGTACCACCAAGGAAGCATTCACCAAAGAAGATGAACCCATCAGCCATCTGGCCCAAGCCATGAATGCCGGTGGCTTTGAGGGGGTCTATGCCGGTACTGCTGACGGCAAGATGCTCGAGAGTACCCCCTCCGGCCTGCCAGCCGATTATGACCCCCGTCAACGCACCTGGTACAAGGATGCAGTTGCCGCCGGTAAACTGGTCATCACTGCGCCCTACGCCGATGTCTCTAACGGCAGTTTGATCGTCACCATCGCCGAGCCATTCCAGCGTGGCAACACCCAGGGGGTTATCGCCGGAGATGTCTCTATCAGCGCCCTTATCTCGGACATTCTGACGGTCACTACCGAGGGGACTTACGCCATTCTGGTCGACAGCAACGGCACCATCATCGCCCACCCCGATGCCTCCCTGAGTCTGAAACCCGCCACAACGCTAGCCCCCGAGTTGACCGCGTCTTACATCAATCAGATCGCTCATGACGGTACGATCAACGAGCTGGTGATCAGCGGTAAGAAAGAGGTCTTTGACTTTAACGCGATCCCCAACACCAATTGGTATTACGGCATGATGGTGGATGACGAAACCGCTTACCAGTCGGTACGCCGCATGGTCACCTCCTCACTTATTCAGGGGCTCATCACCATATTGATCGTGGCTGGCTTCTCCTATGTCGCCATCAACAGCTCGCTAGCGCCTCTGAAAACCCTGGGCGAGGCAATTGCCGATCTCTCCCGTGGCAACGGCGATTTGACCCGCCGCCTCAAGATCGAGCGTGAAGATGAGGTGGGCGCGGTTGCCAAACACGTCAATACCTTCATTGAGCGGCTCCATGCGATGGTGCAGGACATTTCCAACTCCTCCGGCCAACTCAACCAGCAGGCCAAGTCCTCCCACAGCATGGCGGAGAAGGCCAATGAGGGGCTGGCTCGCCAGCAAAACGAGATCACTCAGATCGCCACTGCGGTCCATGAGATGTCGGCAACTGCGGTCGATGTTGCCAGCAACGCCGAGCAAACTGCCGAAGCGGCCCGCAGCTCCTCCAGCAGTTGCGAGCATGGCAAACAGGTGATCGCCCGCAACCAGCGCTCCATCACCGATCTGGCCACCCAGGTGGAACAGGCCTCCAACATCATTCAGGAACTGGAGAAAAACGCTCAGGAGATCAACACCATCCTCTCCACCATTCAGGGCATCGCCGAGCAGACCAACCTGCTGGCGCTCAACGCCGCCATCGAAGCGGCGCGGGCCGGTGAACAGGGCCGTGGCTTTGCGGTAGTGGCCGACGAGGTGCGCGTTTTGTCACAACGTACCCACAGCTCGACTGTCGAGATCCGCAGCATGATCGAAACCCTGCAACGCAATACCCAGGGAGCGGTCAGCACCATGCATGAAGGCCAGCAACTGGCCCAGAACAGCGTGGATGACGCCAACAACGCCACCCATGCGCTGGAGCAGATCACCACTTCGATCAACCAGATCTCCGATATGGCGACCCAGATCTCCAGCGCAGCCGAAGAGCAACGGGCCGTCACCGACGAGGTAAGCCGCAACATTCAGGCGGTCAAAGATGTCTCGGACGAACTGGCAGTGGATGCAGACAGTTCGCGCCATCTCTCTGAACAACTTAAAAACATTTCGGGTGAACTGAGTAATCAGGTCGGCATGTTTCGCATATGAGTATCAATAAAGAGGACCGCCAGACACCAATGCCAGTAAATTAAGTATTCGTTTGTGTGACTAGATGTTCAAAATTCAGAATATCGAAGAACATTTCTACAATTAAAGGGTTCACTAGGCTCTAGCCCTGACCGGCAAGCAATAACAAGAGGGAGGCATCATGCCTCCCTCACTCTTTAGCACTGAACAATTAAAAAATATCCGCCTCACCAAAGTGACATCTAACTGTCATTAATGGCTCCTATGATATTTCACTTATTTTTTCATAACGATAGATAAGGATTATCATGACTTTCCCGCGCTCTTCTTATGTTGCTTTGGCCGTCTCGCTGGTCTTGCTTGGCGGCTGCCAGTCAGAGAACGAATCGTCTGCCGACAGCCAAGGCAAAACAGCCTACCAATACAGCACCAAAGCAGTCTACAGCCCGCAGCAGCAGGCAGAGAGCTACGAGCCAGCACCTCAAGGGTTCAGCCCGGTCTTTACCGAGATGGTGGCGCGCCACGGCTCACGTTCACTTTCCAGCCCGAAATATGACGTGCTGACCAAGCTGGTATGGGAAGAGGCGCAGCGTCAGGGGGCGCTCACCACCCTCGGGCTGGGGTTGGGAGGCAAGGTCGATCTGGTGACGGCCGCCAACCAGAAACTGGGCTATGGCCTACTCTCGGCGCTGGGCAAGGAGGAGCACGCCAATCTCGCTACCCGACTGGCGGTGCGGCTACCGACCCTGCTCAACAGCAGCGAGCCCCACTGCATCAAGGTGGTCACCTCGGGCAAGGACAGGGCCAACGAAAGCGCCTTCTACTTTATGGAGAGCCTCAAGCGCGACGTGAACTATGTCAGCGACTCGGCGCAGTGTTACCTCACGCAGGATGACCCCTCGAAGATCGACAAAAAGCTGGTCAACAAGTTCGAGCTCTACTTCCACAAGACTACGCCCGAGGGGGATTACGCCCACTACCTGCCCGCCTATGAGAGCTACCAGCGCTTTATCGGCGACGAGGATGCCGGGATAGCCCCGGCCCCCGAGCTGGCCAAGGCGCTGGATCAGCTTAAGAACCTGAGCAAGACCAAAGAGATGGCCCGCAGCATGCTGGAGCGTATCTACAGTAAGGACTTTGTCGACTATCTGGCGGGCGGTGTCGAGTTTGTCGCCGTCAACCCGGAGGATGGCGGCATGACCTATGTGCGCGACGAAGTGGATGCCGCCCTGATGCTCTACAACCTCTTTATCATCGGCCCCGGCATGATCCGCGAAGCGCAGGCACAGGGCAGCGAACCCTGGGCGCTGGAGCAGTTCCTCACTCCGGAGGAGTCGGCCTGGTTCTCCTACCTCTCCGATGCGGAAGATTTCTACGAAAAGGGGCCGAGCTTTGCCAACCAGAGCGCCCCCTACGCCATTGCCCAGCCGCTGCTCGACGGCCTGTTTGGCGAGGTGCAACGTCAGGTGGTGGAAGGCGAGCAGAGTCGACGGGCCACCCTGCGCTTTGCCCACGCCGAAGCCATTATCCCCCTCGCCGCCCTGATGAAACTGGAAGGTAGCCGTCAGGGGGCCAGCCCGGATCAGCTGTTCAGCCAGCAGAACAACGAGTGGCGCGGCGGCTGGGTCTCCCCCTATACCGCCAATATTCAGTGGGATATCTATCAGAACAGACAGCGGCAGGTGCTGGTCAAGATGCTCTACAACGAAAAAGAGATCGCCTTTAAAACCGGCTGCCAGCCCTACCAAAGCGGCAGCCACTACTACGACTTCGAGGAGCTCAAGCGCTGCTACGGCTTTAACATAACTCAGTAAGGGGTCATCAGGGGGAGACTGAGATCTCCCCTATTCTCACTTTTTTCATTAGCTTTGGCTTGGATAAGCACCAATTTTTCACACTCGTACAGGCGCTAACTTCGTGTAACGTTCAGCATCTTTATTTAGAGGGCAGAGTAATCCACTTAAATTAGACATATGTCATACAATAATCTATTTTTTTGTACTCAAAAGACTGGCATAGTACTACTGCTTCGAACAAATATGAGAAAAGATAGCAAGGATGCACACTCTTCATCAAACCTCTAAAACTCACCTCCCTCGCTTAGATGCGTTACGCCATCTTCAAGCGCTTGATTCTCCAACAGAAGAGCGTTTCATTCGTATAACTAGAATGGCTCGCAATATTTTTGATGTGCCGATAGCCCTAATCTCATTCGAAGACAATGAACGTGAGTGGGCCAAGCCTTGTTATGGTCTAAACATCCATGAACCCCTCCCTAATTTTTCTTTTTGTAAACATGGTTTTCTCAAAGAACGCATAATTGTTATTGAAGATGCTACTAAACACCCGTGTTACTATAATAATCCAATGGTTATAGGTGAGCCATACATTAGATTTTATGCTGGGCACTCATTAGTAATAACCGATGGGTTGCATATCGGTTCATTGTGTATCATAGATAGTAAGCCCAAAGTTTTTGGAGATAAAGATAGATCTTTACTCTCAGACTTGGCATTAACTGTTGAAAGCGAGTTGCGCGCAGTCCAAATGGCAACGATAGATGAATTGACTGGGCTAACTAATAGGCGAGGTTTTATTCTTCAGGCTGAACAGTGCTTGCAACATGCATTTAGAACAAAGCGGCCCCTTTCACTTTTATTTATAGATTTGAATAAATTCAAATCTATAAATGATATATATGGTCATGATGTCGGAGACGATGCATTGTGTCAAGCAGCTCGCTTAATAAATATTATATTTAGAAATGCGGATATCTGTGCTCGATTAGGTGGTGATGAATATGTGGTTTTACTCCCAGAAACTAACATTGACAATATTAACTCTATTAATCGGAGAGTAATTAAAGCCTTCGATGAGTTCAATAAACATTGTAGCAAGGCCTATACCCTATCTTGCTCTATAGGTGTTGTTAGCTATGATGCAACTACACCACCCGACCTAAACTTGTTGCTCCGTTTGGCGGATGAGGCTATGTATCGTTGTAAGCACAATTTATGAATTATAAGCTCCCTGTTAGCACATGATTAAAGAGCGCAGTTAACTAGCGTGACAATAATATGCAATAATGGAAATAACAAGACAATTCCTATTCATGTACATTTTGAAATTATAATCACTTAATAGTTCGATTATGTGCCCATACAGTAACCGCAACTCTAGATTTTAAATTTAGTTTTCTTAGAATATTCCTCACATGTATTTTTACCGTCCCGTGAGAAATAAATAATAATTTTGAAATGACTTTGTTTGAATGACCTTCAGCAAGAAGTTTTACTACATCAATTTCTCTATGACTTAATGATTTAATAATACCAATATCACTTTCTGATAATAAACTTGACATCGTTTTATTGTTTAGCTGAGGGCTTTCAACTGATGTATCTGCACATATACTCTTAATGCAGCTGATTAAATCAAGCGGTTCTATATCTTTTGAAAGATATCCATTGGCTCCGAACCTAAACGCTTCTACAACATCAATTTCCAAATCTGATTCTGTGAAGATAACAACTTTGCTTTTTATTTTCTTTGCTCTAATTTTCTTTAGCGTGTCTAATCCATTAAGTACTGGCATTTTAAGGTCAAGCAATATTAAATCTGGTTCATATTCTACTGCTAGCTCTAATCCTTCTTTACCATTGCTAGCCTCCGCGATTACGGTCATAAAGCAATCTGTTGAGAGTGTAGTTTTGACTCCTGCTCGCAATATAGAATGGTCATCTATAAGCAAGACTTTTAATGCTTGCATTTCTTCGATTGAAACTATGTTATCCATAACTACATTCTCAATGCCATGTTAGCTTCATACTACACCATGAATGCACAAAAAACTATAAATCAACCTCTTAACCTGCATGCCGGATGAGGCTATATCATAGCACATAGCTATGTATTTCTAAAATTTCGCCCTCAGTCGTTTGACTAGAAATACTAGCTATAAAATATGAGTATCAACGGCATGATTAGGATTTTAAAAATGGAGCAGCCGTTTCTCATATGCATTTCAAATAAATATTTAATGAACATGGACTTTATAATGCCTATGACTAAATGAAATTTAGTTTCACATTACAATATTAGAGCATAATTAGAGCTTTTTCTACATTAATGCCAAATGACAGTACTCCAATTACTTGCCCTTTATACCATACAGGATAATTTAATCGACATAAAAATAACTTACTAGATGCATCAAACTCAATCGATGGCATTTTAAACCGATTATTGCTCTGGTCGAATCGCCCTAGTGAATTGATGTGTCTGTATTCATTGGCCATTTTTAGGGTTTCGATGATCTTTTCTTCATCTCCTTGCCAGTAATCAGATGTTAGGTTACTCGCAGCAGTTAAGACACCTCGCTCATCCGTCAACATGATTTCAGTTATATATGGAGTTTGAATTGTCAAACCCTTCAATGACCTTGAAATGGTTGAGTTTAGTATGTTCGTTATCCAGCTTGGTGCGAATGAGTTATTTTCTACCATAGAACGCCATAGCTGGTCTCGTTGTAATATAGCTTCTATTTTTATGTGTTTATTTTTCAAGTTTGCTAATTTCAGTGTATTGATTAACTCCTGGCTTTTCAAAAGTGAACGATACATTCTATTTACAGCAACTTCAATTGTTTCTTGTTCACTGGCGGATAAGAATAGATTTGATTGGTTGCACTCTGATATTTTACTATTAAACATATCTATAATTGACGGGTGTTCAAGTAAGACATGGTTGGCTATATACACGCCCATGGGTGCATACTTTTCAAATCGTTTATGAAGAAGTAAGTTTAAACTTATATCAGACTTATTTAATTCACGAACCACACTTTCATCTGCGAGAAATAAATCAATTCGTCGCCTCTGTAATAATTTTAATAAACTATCTGAATTATTAACTGATTGATATATGGGCATATTATTTCTTAACAGCCATGTTTCTTGGCTACTTCCTCTTAGCACGCCTATTTTACTTTTATTTAATGCGTCATGAGTTTTCCTAGATATTGACGAGAGACTAAACCAGTACCACTTATCCAAAACTATTGGCGCACTGAGTTTTGCGTATTTATTAATATTAGGCTGATCTATAGAACTGAAGAAACCACTGGAGCGCCCCATAACTAAATCTAATTCTGCGCGCTTGGGGGGAACTATCTTAAATTGATATTGAACGCCTATCTTATCCAAAACACATTTTACAGTATCCACTGCGTAACCTTTGAGGTTGCCATCCTCAACGGTTTGGTATGGAGGTGCTAGACTGGTTTCAAGGCGTAAATTAGCCGGAGTCGCGGCATAAACAACCTGCAATAATACTATTAAAACACACAGCATGGCTGTAGTAACTCTCATCACATAAGACCCATTGATAATTAGTTGTTTTTATCTGGTTTTTTGTGATCTAACTCAACATAGAATCAGAATCGAGATCACTCTTCTGAATATAGCGGCCGTTTTGATTATGGGCTAGGGCAACCGTGATTTCAGATAGTAAGTGCAATACCCTGGCCCGAGGACGGGGCTTCTCGCGCAAAAAGTGATGAGATTCAGCGGCACATTCGGTTAAATCAACCCCCTTGATGCTCGAGTGACAGATTAACTCATATCATCAGTCAAGAAATCCAGGGGCGATTCAGTCACTCTTGACCAGCATGAAGCGGGCAACCTTGTTGGCAAAGAACAGGGAGGCGAGCAGTACCCCGACAAATACCCCAAGCGCCAGGTTATGGGTAGCGACGACCACTGCCACTGTTGCGATCATCACGATATTAGTGGAGAGCGGGTGCTTCTTGAGATTACGAACCGACTCCCAGGAAAACGTCCCGATAGAGACCATGATCATCACGGCTACCAGGGCTGCCATGGGGATCTGGCGGATCCACTCATCCATGAAGACCACCATCAGGATGAGCAGGGTGCCAGCGACAAAGGTGGAGAGGCGGCCACGACCACCGGATTTGATGTTGATGATGGACTGACCAATCATGGCGCAGCCCGCCATGCCACCCATCAGGCCCGCACCAATATTGGCGATCCCCTGGCCCTTGCATTCGCGATTGCGGTCGCTGCTGGTATCCGTCAGGTCATCGACAATGGCCGCCGTCATCATGGATTCGAGCAGACCGACCACAGCCAGACCTGCGGAGTATGGGAAGATGATCGCCAGCGTCTCCAGATTGAGCGGCACTTCGGGCCACAGGAAGATGGGCAGAGTATCGGGCAGCTCGCCCATATCGCCTACAGTACGGATATCGATGCCCATAGTGATGGCGACTGCCGTCAGGATGACGATGCAGAGCAGCGGAGAAGGCACTAGCTTGCCAACCACCGGAATAAGCGGGAACAGATAGATGATGCCAAGACCAGCTGCTGTCATGGCATAGACCTGCCAGGTGACGTTGGTGAGCTCAGGCAACTGGGCCATAAAGATGAGGATCGCCAGCGCATTGACGAAGCCGGTGACCACGGAACGGGAGACAAACCGCATCAGGCTGCCCAGTTTCAGGTAACCCGCTGCGATCTGGAGTACCCCAGTAAGCAGGGTTGCTGCCAGCAGATATTGCAGGCCATGCTCTTTGACCAGGGTCACCATCAGGAGCGCCATTGCGCCTGTGGCTGCCGAGATCATGCCTGGACGACCGCCGACAAAAGCGATGACCACTGCGATACAGAAGGAGGCATAGAGGCCGACTTTGGGGTCTACACCAGCAATAATGGAGAAGGCGATGGCTTCTGGGATCAGCGCCAGGGCGACCACAATTCCGGCTAAAAGGTCACCACGGATGTTGGAGAACCATTCTTGTCTTGCACGTTCCAGCATGGGGGATTTTCTCGCTTGTTTAGGATCCATAGCACAACGCATCCATCTACTTGGGGGTCAGATGGAGTTCGGACAGGATCAGATTGTTGTATTGGGATCTAATGGGTGTAAAAAAGCGCTCTGGTTGTGATAACCAGAGTAAGGCGGCAGGAGCCGCAGAGGTAGGGGTTAAGGCGGCGTAACAGTCACGCCAGTATGCGATTTGTTCATGGGCTGCTGATGATAACAGAGAAGCGCCTGCACAGGCAGGGTTATCATGTCTAGCAAAAACATCTTTTTAATTTTCCGCCCTACAGGGCGAATATAGCCATACTCTTATTATTCCTTTACTCATATTTTCTGTTTTCTGTTTTCTGTTTTCTGTTTTCTGTTTTCTGTTTTCTGTTTTCTGTTTTCTGTTTTCTGTTTTCTGTTTTCTGTTTATATGAATCTAATTTATTACTGAGTGATGGAGCATTGATGTCTTAAGCCAAGTTAAGGAACTTTAATTTATCAGTGCTCTTTAAACTTCTTTTATTTAATAAAAATAGCTTATAGGGGTAGTAAAACTGGTTTCTCTTCGCTGCGCAGCAGCGGAATGTTGAAATGGAAAAAATTAATTTATAGCTCTCATAATTAGTAAATGGACAGTTTTCCGAATTTTTCAAGTGGGGTAAATGAAATAAATTTCAAAAAATGATGAGATTGGTTGTTTTTGAAGCATTCTGTGGGGGGGCGCCTACCACAACCCTCGATTTAGTTGCACACCCCATGCTGAATCCGCCCCACCAAATGGATAACTGCCTGAACTCCCATATCTGTAGTCAACAATGTGGCTGGAGCCACGCCACCGAGGCCCCAGGCTGGTCTGTTTAGCCATGACAACGCCTTGGCAGTATCGTTCTTGTTGAGGGATAGTGCCGCATCGAGGGCCTGCACAACGCCGTATACCCTGGCACCCTGAGAGATTGATAGGGGAGCCCCAATCCTCAGCTTGCGAGCAACAGTGTGGCGGCTAATGCTTACTAAGCGGCATATCAAACCTATGTCTGCACTCATCAATTCAGCCAGTCGATGAATGCTGCCAGGAGCTACGCCAGCCACGATCCATAGATGTGCTCCTAGTGGGTCACGAGGAATACCAAGACCTTCTAGGAGACGGTTCGGAGTAACTGCGTCACTACTAGGATGATAGGTTGCATAGGGCATCATGTAGCACTCCTCATTGTACAAACACGACCTCTCATGAGCTATCCTACCCCAAACTGTCGTTTTGAGTGGAAAATTAACAACCAAATGCCCCTACATTGAGGAGGGCTGATGACCGAGTTGGTCTGTACTGAACCAGGTTTAGGCATTGAGCTGGGGACTACTTTTCAGGTTCTATCGGAGAACGGCTCTGAATGGGAAATCCTGTTGGGGAATGAATACCGAAGGGTCAACAAACGCAGCGGGCGCGTTACAGGTTGGAAAACACCTCCAAAATTTGAGTGCAAAGGCATCCAAAAATAACATATCAAATAAGTGCTCAATGCTGGTTATGCCAGTAATAATGTTGACTAGCGGCTTCACCTTTCATAGAATCAAGGCACAGGGAGATTCGCTACCCTAAGTGCGAAGTTGAAACAAGGGAGAGTCGCTACCCTGAGTGCGAAGTTGAAAAAATGCTGAAACCCTGCCTCGTTGCGGGGTTTTTTGCTTTCTGGAGACATGGATGTGTAGTGGCCTAGTCATCCAAGACTTCCTCTTAAGTTAAGAGGGGCGAAGTGTCTGGATCCTCAAGGG
The DNA here is from genome assembly GCF_051919165.1 of Aeromonas sp. 96A. Lineage (NCBI taxonomy): Bacteria > Pseudomonadati > Pseudomonadota > Gammaproteobacteria > Aeromonadales > Aeromonadaceae > Aeromonas > Aeromonas sp. 96A. The sequence goes on from NZ_JBQBFE010000001.1 coordinate 1,461,835, forward strand.
GCAAATCTAAAATTTCTTATCATCGACTCATTCTGTGAGCCAATGATATTGTCCTATCGGCTCATTTCGTGAGCCGAACAAGATCCTTCATCGGCTCATCTGGTGAGGTGGTCTCAACGCTCACTACCACTTGGATTTAATTTTTAGCTACATATTTTCATAGCAGATTGGAGCTAGGCCAATAAGTAGATCCAAACGCAATTTAGCTCAGGATTTTTAAATGATGCTTTTTCGAATCATCTTGGTGCCAAAAACAGTGGAGCTGATGCTGGGATTGAGAGATAATTTTCCTGATATAAAAATGTGATACATGAGGATAAAAATGAACGATTTTTTGAAAATACTGATGAATATTCGTAGTCTGCGAGCTGCATTGCGCGAGCTCTCTTTCGAGCAGCTGGTCGAAATCAGAGAAAAATTCGAAGAGATTTTTGCTGAGCGTGAGCAGCAAGAGAGCAAATTGAGAGAAGAGTCCGCTGAACGCCTGCAAAAACTGGCTGAGTTTACCGAGCTGCTGAAACAAGCGGGCATAGATCCGAGTGAGCTTGTTGGTACTGCAACCACTGCAAAAGCAGAGGGTACAGTAAAGAGCAAGCGCGCTCCTCGTCCTGCAAAATACAAATACACCGAAGACGGTCAGGAGAAAACCTGGACTGGCCAAGGTCGCATGCCCAAGACCATCGCAGAAGCAGTGGCTAATGGTCGTGCATTGGAAGAGTTTTTGATCTAGTGCTGAGAGCCCATGCCAGCTCGGCGTGGGCCTTTAATTCTATCTGTAGTAGGAGCACCGTATGGGGAGGACATTGGAGGATATGATTTCATCCGAATCACCCGAGGTTGTCCAGAGAGCCAAGGCTCTGGCCGAAGAGCAACTGGTACGTCTCAGTGTGACCAAACTGCTTTCAAATCTCGGGCCTGGTGATGTTCCTGCAATAGATCCCGATATTCTCGATAGTTTGTTATCACTCAAAAGATTAGTTGAGAGCCATGACTGTCGGTTAAGTCTATTCGTTCATATGCCTGACGGCACACATCATGGCGTCAACATTTAACTAAATAGCGTCATTTGTACACCAATCGCAGCTTTCATCTACCAGATGAAATTAACGCCCCATGGCGATGCTTTTTCAAACTCCCTCGGTGTGCAAGCGGATCTGATAGCGTGTATTGCGTCCGCCACCAGGTAATTTCTCAATGCACCCCCTACCCACCAATTCGGCCAGATGGCGTGTAGCCGTCGCCTTGCTGACTCCGGTGACTTTTTGATATTGGCTGGCGTTGATGCCATTTTCAAAACCTTGTTGGCCGCCATCCAATAAACGGTTAATAACCTTGGTTTGCTCTGGACTCAGACCATCATGACAGTGCTGCAACCAGAAATGTTTTTTGGCAAGAGAACGATCAATAACCTGTAATGCCAACTCTATGGAGTAATCCAGTGTGTCGAGGAACCAACAGATCCAGGAGGTAATATCTAGCGAGCCCCTCTGCGCTGACTCAAGCGCTCGATAGTAGTCACCCCGCAGCTCTAGAATGGCAACTGACATGGCATACAGCCGGATGCTGTGGCTGTCAGCCTGTGACAGCGCGAGATCGGTCAGTGCCCGCGTGAGCCGCCCATTGCCATCATCAACGGGATGCAGGGTCACGAACCAGAAATGGATGATTGCGGCACGAAGAAGCGGATCCATCGTGGGGTCATGCCGAGTCTGGTTAAACCAGGGGATGAACTCGGCCAGTTGATCGTCCAGAGTTGCTCTGGGCGGTGCCTCAAAATGCACGGTGGGGCGATCAACACGCCCAGAGACAACCTGCATCGGCTCATCTCCTCGCAACTGCCCTACGTTCACTGGCTGCACCGACCATTCGTTGGCGGGGAACAGCCAACGATGCCATTGGTAAAGTCGTTCAATTGTCAGTGGTTGTTCATGGTTGTCGATGGCATCCAGCATCATGGCCGCGAGCCCCTCTGAGCGCTCTGATACTGGATAGGACTGAGTTTGTGGGCTCCCTAACCGCCTAGCCAGGGATGAACGCACGGATTGTGCATTGAGGCGTTCGCCTTCGATAGCGGACGAGGCGATGATGTTAGCCAATAACGTGTCCAACGTTTGGTCGGGGTTCCCCAACCTGGAATGACTACCGATTAGAATTCCCTGCCTGCGTTGCACCTGCCGTAATCTGGGCAATATCTCGCTATCCCGCCAACGAAAATGGGGCCAGTCGGCTTGTTGCCAAATCCAAAATGGTTCCATTATTTCCTCATCCAACGTGCTAGGGTCTCAATAATGAGCCGACCTATCCCATCATTCGGCTCAACATTTGAGCTGAATATAACACATGCAGCACACTATCAGAGCAAGTAATGAGGATGCAGCTCTAGCCCGCAGAGCTTCAACATAACTACATATCTGGAATGACGTGCAATACGCATTTCATAAGCTTTTCTAGCCTCATTCATCGCCGATATATGTTGGCCTGTGCCCGCTCATACTGCACAGTGAGTGGTTCTACCAAGGCAGGTGACCCGTGGAGAAAAGACCAAAGAGTAACAGTAACTTGGAGCAGGGTTAGCTGTTATCAGAACAGTTCATTTTGGCAACAGCGCCGTAGAGTAGCCGTTACAGTGTTCTTTTTACTCTCCCCATTGAAGTGAGCACAGAATCCCCGCATATTGTGTACGGTTCTAATGGAGGCTCCATGAACGACTCTAACAAGCAATTCAAAATCCTGTCTTTGAACGGTGGAGGGGTGCGTGGTCTCTTCTCAATTACCATTTTAGCGGAACTAGAACGGGTTCTGGCTGAGCGCAACAACAATCCTGATTTGGCCATCGGTAATTACTTCGACATGATCACCGGGGCTTCCATCGGCGGAATAATTGCCATTGCTTTGGCTGATGGTCAGAAAGCTAGAGACTTGCAGGGCAAGTTTCACAAAGCAGCTCCAGATATTTTCCCTCGCCAGAGTTGGGTGCCCAATTGTGTTCGAAACATATACCAGCTAGGTAAGCTGTTGCTGAGCCCTCTCTATAAGGCTAACAACCTGGAAAAAGCAGTGACTGAGATCGTGGGAACCGGCAAGACGGTCAGATCGCTAAAACGACGCCTGCTCATCCCAACGGTCAACCTGAGCACAGGTCGCCCTTTGTTCATCAAAACCTGTCATAACTCCCTGTTCACCCGAGATGATCAATTCACCTTGGTTGATGTAGCCATGGCTACATCTGCTGCCCCCACCTACTTCCTACCTCACTATATCGAGTGGCAGAGTGCGTATTTTGCCGATGGAGGCTTACTAGCAAACAATCCATCATTCGTCGCCTATCATGAAGCGCTGAATTATCTGGATGATGAGGAGTTTAAGGGTATAACAGCAAACGATATCAAAATTCTTAATATTGGAACCCTCTCCAACGATTTTTGTATCAATCCCAATAACATCTCTAGGTGGTTCCCTGGGTACTTTGGCCTTTGGGGCGGTGGAAAGGCACTCATTGAGACAGTCATGTCCTCCTCGCAGAAAATGCACGGGTTCATGGCCGGTAAGGCACTAAATCGAGAAGGCATGCCCCCTTGCTATTTCTCGCTTGATGAAACCGTGCCTGATCAACAGGCTCGAGTCATCTCGTTAGACAATGCGAGCGAAGAGTCACTGAAAGCACTTGTCGCGTGGGGAAAATCTGTAGCAACCACAGCTACTGGCAAAAAAGCACTTATCGAGACTTTCTTTAGCACGGAGGCTCCAGCCTTCATTCACCCCACCGACCGTAAGGAAGCGTCAGAATGAAATGGTCAGCACATCTATATCTTACCAATACCAATGACGGTCTCATGAAAAGACTGGAGCCTACCAGCACCGACAAGGCTTCTCTCGAGAAACTTAAGGACACGATCAGAATTCGGACAAAGGGTGTATTCACAGAAGCAAAAGATGTCGTCAAAATGCTGGCCAGCCGTTCTCGGAGCTCAACGAATATCCAACTCGTAGAAAGTGCAATTAGGAAAACCAACCTGCGCTATCTTGACAATGCAGATGTCCAGCGAGTTGTGAAACTGCTCTTGGATATGAGTGATGACGCACGCGGAGCCTTCTTGAATACAGAGCCAAGATTTTGGGTTCAAGGAAGTTACAAGTACAAAACACTGAACAAGCCATATCATAAACCGCCACAACAGATGGACATTGATGATGGTACATACATGCCTATGGATATGTTCAAAGAGCAACCGTTAGTCGGCCATGAGCTTCTTCTCCTACTTGTAGATGCATCGCTAGCATCTTTGGCAGAAGAAAACTACAACTGGAAAGCATTAAAGAAGCCTACTTGTGGACGTATTGTCATCGAAGATAGAAATGTGCATGTAGATGTGCCCATGTATGCAATCCCAAGAGATCAGTTTGAAACTCGAGAAGTGGCATTGAACTCTGTCGCAGGGATGGATTCACTGAATGAAAGTGTTCTCAGTAAGTCAGCCACTCGAAAGCTTGATGAAAATTGTGTTTACTTGGCTGTCAGAGGAAAGGATAAGTGGATTAAGTCAGATCCAGAAATCGTTGCGCGTTGGTTCAGGAGCGCAGTAGCGCGACATGGTGACCCTATGCGGCAGGTCTGTCGATACCTGAAGGCTTGGCGAGATGTGCAGTGGAAATCTCCTGAATTATCCTCCATAGCTCTTATGAAATGCGTCGTTGACACCTTTGATAATACACCTATGCCTGACACAAAAGATCATGGTGAACTTTTGTTAAAAGTAACAGAACAGTTGGCCACCAAGTTAAGGGATGGAGTGGAAAGTCCAGATGCCTCAGATGAAGGTCGCTTGTTGTTTCCCAAGGAAAAGATGGATGATAATACGGTTCAGAGCATTATCTCGAAAGCAGAGACTCTGCACGAAGAACTTAATCGAGCACTGAATAGGCTCTCAACAAAGAACGAAGTACTGAAAACTCTAAATGGACTTTTTGGTGACAGTGTTGTAAACGAAGAGCTTATCAAGCCTTGGGTTGCCATACCTGCATACCAACAACAACGACAACCTCAACGACAAAGCCAAATGACCGATTCAATGACGAGTGGTTGATAGTGACTATCCATAACTTGTTATTACATAGCGGCTTTCGATATGTCGAGAGTCGCAACATCACCGGCCTACCAATTTCTCTACCGAGAGAGTGTCCAGCCTATATAAAAGCCTACCAAACACAGGCAGGCGAATTCATTATTGCTGTAGTTAGGCCAAGAGAAGATCTTAGTCGCTTGCCGGAAACTTACGTTATCAGTCGCCCTGCCAACTTAATCGGTATGGCCTTACCTCACATAAGCAGTTTCCAAAGATTATGTTTGGTGAACCAGGACACTGCCGATTGGGATCCCCAACACCCACCTGCTGTAATTACCATGTTAAACAGCCTGATCCAGCAAGCATTGGACAATGCCGTAACAGCTGGCCATCAACGGCAAGAGGAATTTCAAACCGAGTTTGTGAACTACTGGAATGGGGTCGTGGATGCTTACATTTATGGTGATGCAGGCAAGCTTTCAGGTACAAAATTCTCATACAAGTCGCTGAAAGTGGCAACCTCAGCAGATGGACAAACAGACAAAGAATATGTTGTCTTCCGCAACGCTGGGCAAAGGGATGACTGGTTTAGGTTACGAGGAGAAAAACCGGCTGTGGGCATTGATGGCGACGTGACCGTTGTCAGAGTTAACAACACTGCGATAGCACCAAGTAAATGGCCGCCTCAATCACTCAGGGAAGTCTTTGATTGGTTAAAATCTGCTGACCTCCCTGCTCATGACTCACTGGCCAATGGAATACTCACCAGGCTCACCAAGGGCAGGCAAATGGTGTTGTTCGATATTTCGAACGAAGGCATCATTGGCTTTGAAGTCTGCTTCAGTAAAGCCACCCAGACGATCCTGAAACACCGTACAACGGAACGAGCTAAATCTAGGGGAGGTAAACACAAACTAAAGCTCGGCTCTACCCTTCCTATGCTCAGATCAAAATCCGCAACGACCGCATTCTCTCGCTTAAATGTGAGCTCGATAAGCGACCAAGAGCTTCAACGGCGCAACAGACCTGTTTTCCTTGATCTTGAGAACAAGCAAATCTTGATAATTGGCTGCGGCACCATTGGTGGCTTTGCTGCTCAGCTGCTTGCCAAGGTAGGAGCAGGGCGTGGCAATACCGGTCGGCTAGTTCTCTGTGACAGTGACATTCTGTCTCCAGGCAATCTGAGTCGGCATGCTCTCCCAGCCACTTATATCGGTTGGAATAAAGCTGAGGCCCTAAGTAAGCTAATAAAGCGTGACTCTTTGGGCAATCCAAGAATAGATGTCAAACCTTATCGTTTTGAAATGAATGAAGATAATATTCGTGGCTATGATATTGTGATCGATGCTACTGGTCACGCCCCAACAAGTAAAATGCTCAGTTACTTGGCTCGAGCTTCTACCCAACGTCCTCCCTTCATCATCCACGGCTACAATGATGCTTATGGTCAAGCGTCTGTTGTTATGATCGACGATGGAAAAGCCTGTTATGAATGTGCCAAGCGTCTCGAGATCCTCAAGGAGGTCGATAGACCTGTAGCTCCTCATCGAGTTTCCTGCGGCAGCATTTTTACACCCTATGATGCTAGCGTCAGCACAATTACTGCCGCACTAATTCAAGAGGCCGTGCTGAATACTCTTCAGGATAAGCTTCCCTGGACCTATGCTCAACACTCGACAGGTAATGTAATTCATCATAAGCGTAGAAAGCTGAAAAAATTTGGAGAATGTAGTGTTTGTTCCTGACGTCAAGGCTGAGCTGACCTTGAGTAATAGAGCTGGTGGACTAATAATCGTTGAGACTGCGGTACTTCATATTTTAAATCGATATCGGCAGTTACATCACAGTCAACCTGAGCAAGGAGGTGTATTTATTGGAGAAATTCGGCCACCTCATATAATAATAACTCACGTTACAGAACCTAGTCCCTACGACCAAGCATCGCGTTTTGGTTTTGTACGTAAAAAACAACACCATCAAGTTATGGTTGATCAACTTTGGCACACATCAGGAGGCTATCTTACTTACATAGGTGAGTGGCATACCCATCCTGAATCGAATCCTTTGCCCTCTGCCACTGACGTATCTAGTTGGCGTAAAGGCTTACCTAAAAACAGCACATCCATAGTAGCGATCATTGGTCAAAAGACTGACTGGTGGGGCTACTGTGAGAATGGTCGCTGTGAAGCATTGAAAAATATACTAATTTGAAAGATACAGTGGTATCTGAAATTTTAATTTCCTAACTATTAAGATGCACTAGGGTAAGGTAATTTTAACCATTTCCCATATTTACCTTGCCATGCACAGCTCAAAAAATGTTGGAAGCAGCTATAGGGTAAATTCATATGGTAGTCATCGAGCAAGCTACAAGACACTCATAGTCTAAGATGCTATTTTTAAAGAAAAAAAAACAACGTTTTCTAGAGAGAATTGACACGCCTAGAGTTCGTTCCCGCAAGTATGCCTACTGGAAAGGAACTGCGAGGTTAAAATAACAGACCGGAGCTAATGAAAAACTGGATTTATTGCTGCTGGGTGGCGCTACAGCAAGCATTAGAAAATACTAGGTTGGGTATCAAAAAATATGTAGAGAAATTGGTGGTTTAGTTGAATCTCATTTCCATTTTGGTGGATTCTTTCAGTCTTGCAGCTTGCGCTGCATGGGGCCACCACAAAATTTCATTTTTTTGCTCATTCATATGCATGACGCTACACATCATGCCGTGAATATACAGCATTATTTATCTTAGCAGAATAATTTAGTGATTTTACATATCAACCATTAGCAATGGCAAAAATCCTTATCACTAACCGGCATATTAATTACTGGATTTTAGGAACCCAAGTTTCAAATTTTTCAATAGCAGTACGCATTTCCTCAGTCATAGGCTTCTCCTTTAAAACCTTTACCCTTTGATTGAGATATAGTTCATCAGAAATTATAAAATCAGTGCCATTCACCAAGTCTAACATTCTAATTAACTTTCCATCTTTATCGATACACTCGAAGTTATTGACAAATTTATTGTAAGCCAGGAATGCTTCCTCGTTCTCCTGCTGATGGTGCATATCAAAACCGAAGTCGGAGATATACTTATTGTCAATAACAATACCATCGGTACTCATTCCACCAAACAACTCAACCTGAATATAGAAACAGCCAGTAACAGAATGCACCTTTATTGATTTTACTGTCTTATATATTATATCCCTTACCTCGTTCCTTATATCAGCCTGATTGTAGTCAATGTAGTTTGGTGGTATCAGCATATATATATCTGGGTTAATAGAAGCCTCCGCATGACTAATCTCAATGGTCAATTCTTCATTTAACTGTTTACGTTCCCTAGATAATTTATCTAGTCGTTCAGTCAACAGAATATGTATATCTCCCTCTGTGGTTGCTCCCACAGATTGAATCATGATTTCTATTTTTGAACTTATCGATTCTATTTTATTTTTAATCGAAGCAACTTTATTCTCATTTGTATTTTTTTTAGGCTGAAGTATCACGCTGCCAATCAGCAACATTAGTGCATACTCAAAATATCTATTATCAAATGTTGCAGCTGTGCAGCTTTTCACCGAAGTGTCTGACCTTCCGCTGCATTTATAACGGAGCTTTTCATCTTTTTTTCCGGCTTTACTACGGTAGACCTGTAGTGAACTGCCACAGTCCCCACAAGTGGCTATACGCATTCCAGTAACAATGCCCGCAGCGTTTTTCATCTTACTAGTAAACTGTTTTTTTTCACTACGCACTCGCTTAGCTTGTGCAAATTCAGCCTCAGTGCAAACAGCGGGATAATAATTTACCAACAGATGCTCGCGACCATCAATATGAATTATTTTTTCGCCTAAAACTGCACGATCACTTATAATCTTTTTAATAAGATTTATTCCCCACCCCTCTTTATTAGAATTTTGAGCTATTGTAGGGGGGGTATAACTTTCATCTAAATGCTTTTTAATTGCTATATGCCCCCTCCCTTCTCGAATCATCATAATCATTTCTTTAACTATAGAGAAATAATATGGATGAGGGCGTACAAACCCAGTTGTCGTATCAACCCAAAATTTATTTTTACCGAAGCCATTAATTGCAGCTGGATAACCATCTGCATCGCACTCACCATTTTGATGACGCTTTAATGCAACACGAGCTGCACCAGTAACCCGAGCAGAAAGTTTATTTGTATAATCATTGCTGCTTTCAAGTTTAACTAGTGACAAAATCGCGGATGCAAGATTATCTTTTTGATATACTGCCCCATCAATCCATGTATAAACAACAATATTGGCTGCGAGAATACAGGTTAAGAACTCACTGGCTCTTGTTAACGCTAAGCGAGAGAAACGATCGATGTTTTCCATGGCCAATACAGAGCCGGGTGCAATATGACCTGAACGACTTAGTTCAATAAACCTCCCCAGACATCCATGTTCAATGTTTTCCCCCTTACTGGCTGACATTCCGTTATCTGACATATAGATAACAGGCATGTTACTATATTTTAACTTTGTTGCATCAACCAAAGCCCCCTCAGTCTGACGTTGTACGCCAGTTTTATTACCGGCGGCCTGCTTATCCGTACTTACACGACTATACAGATATAGTGTTGGTGCAGACGACCTTAAATCCATAACATCTCCAAAAATTGATTCTATGACGAGGCTATATATGCTAGATACACAACTATACTTGTACGCTACCGGTACAGTTGAATTAAATTAAAGCAGACATGCCTAGACCAGATGCCCAGCTACGACACAATCACTTAGCGCCGTTCATTTTCTGAACACAAACACTATTGCCGACACACGGTATATAACCACTAGCAAACATTTAAATGGAAGGTTATATCCAAAAACACTAGATATCAACCCCCATCAAAAAATAATCACCTCATCAGAAATAAACTATCCATACTCTCTATTATTAATTTCCACTTATATATTTCAGGCTAGGAAGTAGCAAGGAGAAACGAGGGTTCGCAGTCATACTGCCGTAATAATACCACCACCATGGCGATGTCTTGTTCTTTCTCAAGATACGCTTGCTCAAGCGCGAAATGAAGGTTGCGCATATTCGGTGTAGATGACGATAGACTCCAATGATAAAAAGATACTTGACCAAAGTCCGTGATGGTGTGGCACCGAGAACATGATGGTCAGCCGATGAGTTTGGTCAAAATAAGCAGGAAGAACGTGACCACGTAAACATATTAATTATATTGAATGTCACTTCTTTGACCAACTGGCAAGTAAGGAAGATCGGCACATTTCTGCTTTCTGCTTTCTGCTTTCTGCTTTCTGCTTTCTGCTTTCTGCTTTCTGCTTATCAGTGATAAGCGTACTTATTGCATGCCCCATGCATAATAAAATTTAATATACAAGAGAGACTTTCATATTTTCTCTTCAATAAAAAGCCTGCGAGGGGTAGTAAAACTGGTTTCTCTTCGCTGCGTAGCAGCGGAATGTTGAAACGCTAAAATTTTATTACCTCTCTTATTATTAGTAAATGGACAATTTTTAGAATTTTTCAAGTGGGGGGATGTGAAAAGAAGTTAAAAATCACCTCCCTTGACTAAATTACAACCAACAATGCTGGTTTTTACCTATCCCCCCCGTCGACTTATTACTTATTGACAAACCCCATGCTCAATACAGACTATCAGATCGACAATTACCTGTGCCCGTATCGGTGTAGTCAAGAGTTACTCTGCTTACGAGCAACTCCTGGTACTGGCAGCGAAGTTCGCGGCAACCAGCAGGATGATCAGCACCAGACTGCGATCCATGACGCAGGTTGCAAGCAAATCGGCACTGCCTAACTGTTTAGTGTAGATCTCCCCCTCATGCTGTAGGCTGTAGACACTGGCATGAGGAATTCGAGTCAGAACTCGTGACCGAGGACACTGTTGTTGATGATCGCATCGTCATCACCTCTCAAGAAAAGACACAAAATATCGCGCATTGAAATCTAATATCACAGGTTAAAAAATGCACACATCACTTCTTCCTCTTTCCCGCTCATCAGGTATAATCCGCAATCTTTTTTTGCATTAGTGACCAACGATCCTCTATGACCGTCAACCGTTTTGACCCTAGCTCAGACAGCCTGACACCTGCAACTACGCGGGTTCAGCCATCGGACGACCAACCTGTCCAACAAGCGACTTCCAGCATTATTAGGTCTCACCATCCAAGGATTGGTTTTGTGAGCTTGGGTTGCCCCAAAAACCTGGTCGATTCAGAACGCATCCTGACCCAGCTGCGTACCGAAGGGTACGATGTGGTGCCCAGCTATGACGATGCCGAGCTGGTCGTCGTCAACACCTGCGGCTTTATCGACAGCGCGGTGCAAGAGTCGCTGGAAGCGATCGGCGAAGCGCTGGCCGAGAACGGCAAGGTAATCGTCACCGGTTGCCTCGGCGCCAAAGAGAACCAGATCCGCGAGATCCACCCCAAGGTGCTCGAGATCACCGGCCCCCACGCCTACGAAGAAGTGCTGGGTCACGTCCACAAATATGTGGAGAAGCCGCAGCACAACCCCTTCACCAGTCTGGTACCGGCCCACGGCGTCAAGCTGACCCCGCGCCACTACGCCTATCTGAAGATTTCCGAAGGGTGCAACCACCGCTGCACCTTCTGCATCATCCCCTCCATGCGCGGGGATCTGGTGAGCCGCCCCATCGGCGACGTGCTGGCAGAAGCCAAGCGCCTGAAAGAGGCGGGCGTGAAGGAGCTGCTGGTGATCTCCCAGGACACCTCCGCCTACGGCGTCGATGTGAAGCACCGCACCGGTTTCTACGACGGCATGCCGGTCAAGACCAGCATGGTCGCCCTGTGCGAAGAGCTGGCCAAGCTCGACATCTGGGTACGTCTGCACTACGTCTACCCCTACCCGCACGTAGATGACGTCATCCCGCTGATGCGCGATGGCAAGGTACTGCCCTACCTCGACATCCCGCTGCAGCACGCCAGCCCGCGCATCCTGAAACTGATGAAGCGCCCGGGTACCGTCGAGCGCACCCTGGAGCGGATCCAGAAGTGGCGCGAGATCTGCCCGCAGATCACCCTGCGCTCCACCTTTATCGTCGGCTTCCCGGGCGAGACCGAGGAAGATTTCCAGATGCTGCTGGACTTTATCGACAAGGCGGAGCTGGATCGGGTCGGCTGCTTCAAATACAGCCCGGTCGAAGGGGCGCTGGCCAACGAGCTGCCGGATCCGGTACCGGAAGAGATTCAGGAAGAGCGCTTCCAGCGTTTCATGGAGCTGCAACAGCAGGTCTCCATCCGCAAACTGGCCCGCAAAGTGGGTCAGGAGCTGACCGTTATCATCGACGAGGTGGACGAAGAGGGCGCCACTGGCCGCTCTTTTGCCGATGCACCGGAGATCGACGGTCTGGTCTACCTCAACGGCGAAACCGGCCTTAAGCCGGGCGACATGGTCAAGGTGCGGATCGACGAATCCGACGAATATGACCTGTGGGCCAGCCTGATCAGCTAATTGAGGCTCTACCAGCCAAATGAAAAAAGCGCCTGCGGGCGCTTTTTTATTGGCTCAATGTCGCAGGCAAAACCGCTGGCCTAGCTCAAATCATGGAGCGCCTTGCCAAGGGGCGGCGTGAGGCGCAAGTCAGAGAATCGCACCGCCAGCCCCTGCCGCTCCGGCGTGCAGCACATCACCCCGATAAAGCAGCGTTCGCTTGGCGGGAACGGGGCGAGGCGCAGCAGCGGCCACACCTTGCCATCGATGGAGTATTGCAAACGCAGGCAATCGGCCAGCCGGGTCAGCCGCAGCCAGAAACGGCGCGGATTGCCGGTGAAGATGCCGGTGGCCCAGTCAGAGCGCGGATTGGTCAGCACGCTGCCGATCATCGGCTGGGCATCGTTGTACTCGATGCCCGCTTTCAGCCAGTGTTCGTCGTCTTGCAGCAGCATCAGCCCCGCCTGATCGTAGAGGGTGGTGAACTCCCCCTCAACGCAGACCTGAAAGGTAAACTCACCCGCCACCTCGCAGCCATAAACATGGCCGCTGTGGCGCTCGAAGCCATACCAGGTGCTGCGCCAAAAATCGGTCTGCTGGTCCGTTACCACCTGCAAACCGTCGTCTGTCTGGTGCCACTGGACCGGTTCATTGAGCCAACGCCACGCCGTCACTTCCATCATCCTGCTCTGCTCCTTTTTATCCCGCATAATCCCGCACAAATGCAGCTCGCCAACCCCTAGTCCGGTCACGGCAGGTCATGGCTGCGCCTCTGCGGAACCCAAAAAGGAGTCAATAGTGTCGCTATTGCCGCCCCGATACAAGGCTTGTGCGTTGCGCCATCAGTGCGCCCCAAAAAGCGCGGGGGGCCTGATGGCCCCCCGCAAACACACCGGATGAGAAAATGCCTTACTTGGCGGCGCTATCCTTCACGCACTTCTGGACAAAGCTGTTCTTGGCCGCACCAGCCAGCTTCTTGTCGGTCGCCGCCTTCTCGCACTTGGCCGCCGGATCCATCGCCGCGCCCGTCTTCACGCACTTCTGGATAAAGCTGTTCTTGGCCGCACCGGCCAGCTTCTTGTCGGCTGCCGCCTTCTCGCACTCGCCGGTCGCGGCGCCAGCGGCATCTTTCACACACTTGCCGACAAAGCTGGTCTTGGCGGCGCCGTTAAGCTTTTTGGCTGCGGCCTGCGCCTCGCACTGCAACTGGGCTGCGTCGTTGGCAAAGACCGGATTGGCCAGCAGCACGCTGCCGCAGAGCAGGCCGAACAGGATGGTACGCTTCATGGGAGATCTCCTCTCTATCTGGTGATGTGTTTGCATGGTCATCTTTGCATGACGATGTGTTGCAAATGGCTGTGATTGCAACAGCTGATTGTTGCCGCAGATCCCCCGCCTCGCCAGCTTGGGAGACAGAGCACAGAGCAACCATCGCCCGCACTATAACGCCGATTGGCCATGCGGGATTGCCCCCAACAAACCCCTCCTCAGCGGCAAGCCAATCCCCCTCTTCCCCGCCACACCCGCCAACCCCCAATAAAATCAAGGGCCATGGGAATCCGGTGCCCACTCAGTTCGATTTGTTGAGCCAGCGCAAAAAATCAGTCATTACTGACACTTACGTCACTTTTTGACTGGTATGGCCAGATTCGATTGGCTTAACATAGCCATCCGGTGCCTATTCATCTGTGATGGGCTGCTGCCCTCGCTGGTTAATGGAGCATATTGGAAGCTGTAATCCACGGGCGGTAGCGTGGGTTTTGCACAGTGATTGATGCATTGCGTAGGTTGGCGCTGAGCGTAGCGAAGCCCAACACGCGAGCCCTCGGTCAGTTGGTGGCCATTCGGTGCAACCGAACAGACTGGATATTTCCGGAAAGGAGAACCATGCGCTATCGCCGAGCAACAACCAGTGGGGCATGTTGGTTCTTCACCGTCAACTTGGCTGACCGAAAGCAGGATCTGCTGGTACGTCATATCGACCTGCTGCGCGAAGTGCTCCGCCACGTCAAACAGCAACACCCCTTCGAGATTATTGCCATGGTGGTGATGCCGGATCATCTCCATGCCATTTGGCAACTACCGCCGGGTGACAGTGACTATCCCATGCGCTGGTCTCTAATCAAGGCAGGCTTTTCACGGGGCATTGCCAAAACAGAGCGGATACGGGAGAGCCGACTCAGAAAACGGGAACGCGGTATCTGGCAACGCCGTTATTGGGAACATCTGATCCGGGATGACAAGGATCTGCAAGCCCATGTCGATTACATCCACTTCAATCCGGTCAAACATGGTTATTGTGCCAAACCTGTCGATTGGCCTTACTCCTCCATTCATCGCCATATCGCCGCAGGATGGATAGGGCCAGATTGGGCCATTGATAGTGACTCGGGTCGGGAATAATCGGCTAGGGATATGTTGTAGGTTGGTGCTGAGCGCAGCGAAGCCCAACAAATGGGACAGATGACTCCAAAAAATACGATAAAAATCGTGGCAATAGAAAATCAGCAACCAAATTTAGCTTTCTCGGTAAACGTTGGGCTTCACTTCGTTCAGCACCAACCTACGATGGTTAGCAACATATATTGACAAAATGAAGAATTTAAACCTTTCTTTATAAAGGATACATTAATGTATAAGATTGAAAGTGTTAAAATAAATAATTTCTGGCGTAGATTTAATGCTGAGTGTGAATTCAATCATAACGTCAACATTATTATAGGAAAGAACGGGACGGGTAAAACCACGTTCATGAACATATTAAACGCCATCTTGTCTGTTGATATAGACGGTATTAACAATAGTGATTTTGAAAGTGCAACCATTATATTGAAAGATGGGAAAAGCAAAAAAACTATCAATGTAAAAAAAAGCGAGTCATTAAACTCTCCATTCTTCATGGTGGAATACCAAATAACTAGGAAGAAATATTATGTGAGAGTAATTTCATCTGATGATAGAAGATTTGCCCCACACTATAGAAAGAAAGCCATTGAGGATGCGGAAGAAGTAAGGAGTGAACTTCGTAAAATTGTATCGTTATCTTCTTTATCTGTTTACCGATTAAGAAGTGGTGACACTCAAGACTTCAGAGATCGCCAAATAAATCAAACACCCGTAGACTACAGACTGAACCAACTTCTACAAAACCTTACTCGCTTTCAACTTGAACTATCACAGAAAGCAAGAGATGTAGCATTAGAGCTTCAAAGAGAGGTTCTAGCATCAATCCTATATAATAAAGAGACGATTGAGAGTTATAAGCCAGAGGCTCTTTTTCAGTTTAATAAAGAAACTGAGCGTTCACGCCTAATCTCTGCTTACAATCAACTTAATGCAATGACAAGCAAAATAAGACGAAAAATTGATATTCATGTTGATGCTATAGATAAGACTGTAAATGAATTGAAAACAGCTAATGCCGGGCGTATTGACTTCAGTGCTTTAGAAGCACTCCGTCGATCACAACAAATTATAAAGCTGTCTTTAGATTCAGAGTTTAAAACCTCATTAATATATGAACCTGTTGATAAATTCATAGAAATTCTTTCTGAGTTTATTCCTGATAAAAAATTCAGCTTTAATGGTGGCCAATTAGAGGTGTCTAATACTTATGATGGATTGAATTATGATTCTCTATCTTCTGGTGAAAAGCAATTACTCATACTATTAATTGAGACTTTACTACAAAAATGTCAGCCATATGTATTTTTGACAGATGAGCCAGAATTATCCTTGCACATAGCATGGCAACGTCAAATAATACCAGCAATTTTAAGGCTGAATCCCAATGCACAAGTTATTGCTGCTACTCACTCTCCGGAAGTCGCATCTAAATATAAGAGCTCTATATTAAATATGGAGAATATTATTAATGCCTGAGTTTTCTTATTCTCTAGAGGCCGAGTCGGTAAAAAGCCTTTTCTATAATGCTGATTGCATGGTTTATGTGGAAGGAATTGACGATATCCCCTTTTGGGACTTTATGTTTAAGAAGTTTTCAACATTAAGCGTTGAAGTGGAAGAAGTTGGCTCTTGCACCGCATTAAGACCTTATATGGATAGCATTGCTGATGGCTCATTAAATGCTATTGTGGCATGTGATAATGACCTCAGTTGTTTTGACATAGACAGAATTGAACATCCAAATATCATAAGAACCTACGGCTACTCCATTGAAAACACCCTTATCTCACCACACAATCTTTTAAAGGTAATAAAGGTAATTGCAAGATTGCCTGCACAAAAATTACCAAGAAATGAAACTACAGAATGGTTGGAGAATTTCCACTCCATGACAAAAAATTTAGTTAGAATGGAAATTCACAATAAGATTGCAGGCCTTGGAATCTCTGTTGTTGGTGATAATTCAACAAGATTTATGACTTCAAAGACATCTTGTTCGCTTTGTGAAGAAAAAATAACAATATATGAGTCTGAAATATTAAGTAGAATGCACAACTATTGTTCTCAAGGGGTCGATAGGGCGCTAGCAGTTAAAGGTCAAACAACGAAGCAGTTAACAAATGGACATTTCCTTTTTTCTGGGACAGCTAGATTCCTGACTTCAGTAGCAAAGAAAAACTCTCTTAAAACTAGTCTTTCATACGACTCGATTTTTTCTAATCTGATATTATCACTTGAAAACACATTTTCTCTCCAAGCTAACGCAGACGAGTATCTACACTACGAGAATGCCTTAAAGAAAATATCTATATAACCACACATCCGCAGGGAAAATATAAAAAACTAAAAATCCCCCGTCACCGGGGGATTTTTATTTCTATCTGCTATCTCAGCTCAGCAACTTACCCCACCAAAAACACCCTTAACCGGGCAAACTCAGCAGGCAAATTAACGGAGAGCAGCGGCAGCTCGGCGTGCTTGGCGAGCGGGCCGGGCAGCGGGACATCGAGACTCAGGATCTCGTCCACCGACTCCTTGAACTTGGCGGGATGGGCGGTGCAGAGGAACACCCCCACTTCATCCTCGGCCAGCTGTTCCCCCAGCAGATCCCAGGCAATCGCCCCGTGGGGTTCGCAGAGGTAATCCAGCTGGTGCAGCCGTTTAAGGGCAGCGCGGGTCTGGGCGTCGTCACGCATACCTGACCCCAGGGTCTCCAGCGCCCAGCCTTTGCGACGGCACAGCTCTTCTACCCGCGGCCAGTTGTTGGGGCGGCTGACATCCATGGCGTTCGACAGGGTTGCGACCGTCTGGTGCGGCTCCCACTGACCGGTTTTCAGGTAGCGCGGCACGGTATCGTTGGCGTTGGTGGCGGCGATAAAGCGCTTCACCGGCAGCCCCAGCGCCTTGGCAATCAAGCCTGCGGTGAGGTTGCCAAAGTTGCCGGACGGCACGCTGATCACCGCCTTGGCGCGGTCAGCTTTCGGCAACTGGGCCACCGCTTCGAAGTAGTAGCAGACCTGCGCCAGCAGACGGCTGATATTGATGGAGTTGGCGGAGTTGAGGCCAATGGCCTTTTTCAGCGCCTCGTCGTCAAAGGCCTGTTTTACCAGCGCCTGACAGGCATCGAAGTCGCCATCGATGGCGATGGTGCGGATATTGCCGCCGAGGGTGCAGAAGAGCTTCTCCTGCAAGGGGCTGATCTTGCCCTTGGGATAGAGGATCACCACTTCAATCCCCTCCAGCCCGTAGAAGGCGTGGGCCACGGCGGCGCCGGTGTCGCCGGAGGTGGCGGTGAGGATGGTGATTTTGTCGTTGGTTCTAAAGGCCGCGAGGCACTGGGCCATAAAGCGTCCGCCGAAATCCTTGAACGCCAGGGTCGGGCCGTGGAACAGCTCAAGGGCATAGGTGCCGTCTTTCAATTTGACCAACGGCGCCGGGAAGGTGAAGGCGGCGTTGATAAGCTCGCTCACCTTGGCGGCGGGCACTTCGTCCCCCAGCAGGTGGCTCAGGATGCGGGCTGAGCGTTCGGCCAGCGGCAAGTCCAGCAGGGCATCCACATCGGCGAGTGGTTCGAGTTGTTCGGGGAAGAAGAGCCCCTGTTCGCGACCCAAGCCCTGACGCACCGCCTGCGCGAAGCTCACCTGTTCGCTGTTGTCCTTGATGTTGTAGAGATTCATAGCTCGCTTCCTGTTACCCGTGCCCCGGCCATGTCCAGTTTGCAGACCCGGGCAAATCCATCTTCGTTCTGCACGAAATGTGCTTCCATCCAATCCTTCATCCGCTCGGCCTGCGCCAGATCCTTCATCACCACAAACACGGTGGGACCGGAGCCGGAGATGCCGGTGGCCAGCGCCCCGTTCTGGGCCGCCTGCGCCCGCACCTCGGCAAAGCCTTCGATCAGCGCCGCGCGGTAGGGCTCGGCAATCACGTCTTTCAAGACGCTCGCGGCCAGCCCCTCCTGCCCGGTGTAGCTGGCGTGGACAAAGGCAGCCAGGCGGCGGCCATAGGTGAGGCAATCCTGACGGCGATATTGGGCCGGCAGAATGGCGCGGGCGGCGGCGGTGGAGACGACTGTGCCCGGGTAACAGACAACCCAGTACCACTGATCGAACACCGGAATACCCTGGCTGATAACGCCGTGCTCTTCCAGCACCAGCTGCATGCCGCCGAGATAACAGGGGGCGACGTTGTCGTAATGAACGGAGCCGGAGATCTTGCCTTCCATCTCCCCCATCAGCAGCAGCATGTCGTGCTCATTGAGCGGCTCGCCGTGGAAGGCGTTGAGCCCCTCAAGGGCCGCCACCACGCTGCAGGCGCTGGAACCCAGACCCGAACCGACGGGCAGGTTCTTCTCCAACACCATTTCGAGCGGCTTGAGACCGAGGCCGCGCTTCTCCAGCGCCTCGCCATAGGCGACCCAGCAGTCATGGAGGATATTCTTTTTCGGATCGTCCGGCAGCTTGTGGGCGTAACGGCCCACGGATGAAAGCGCAAAAGGCACGTCAGCCGCTTTTACCTGCACCCGATCGCCCAAGAGGGAGCCATCCACGGGGGCGAGCGCCGCCCCCAGTACATCGAATCCCACGCTCAGGTTGGCGCTGGAAGCGGGTGCGTAGGCAACGACACTGCCGCCTTCCGTCATATAAGAGGGGTACATGTCTGAACTCATGCTTATAGCTCCTGCTTCCAGTTCTGGGTGCGCAGCACGTCGGCAAAGACGCCAGCGGCAGTCACTTCGGTACCGGCGCCATAGCCGCGCAGCACCAGCGGGATCGGCTGGTAGTAGGTGGAGAAGAAGGCGAGCGCGTTCTCCCCGTCTTTGACCTTGAACAGCGGCTCGTCGCCACCGACCGCCTTGATGGCGACCTTGCACTTGCCACCCTCGATGGAACCTACATAGCGCAGCACCTTGCCTTCACGCTGGGCGGCGGCGAACTGGTCGCGGAACCAGCCATCGGCTTCGGGCAGGCGGGCCATAAAGGCTTCCACGTCGCCGCTGGCGTCAAAGCCGGGCGGCAGTGCCTGCTCTACCTCGACATCGGAGAGCTCCAGCGCCATGCCAGCCTCACGAGCCAGAATGAGCAGCTTGCGCGCCACATCCATGCCGTTGAGATCGTCGCGGGGATCCGGCTCGGTAAAGCCGTTGCTGCGAGCGATTTGGGTCGCCTCGGAGAAGGCCATCCCCTCGTCCAGCTTGCCGAAGATAAAGGAGAGGGAGCCGGAGAGAATGCCGTCGAAGGCGCGCAGCTTGTCACCGGCCTTGATAAGGTTCTGCAGGTTCTCGATAACCGGCAAACCGGCGCCGACGTTGGTTTCATAGAGGAACTTGCGGCGAGTCTGGCGGGCAGTGCGGCGCAGCGCCTTGTAGTAATCGAGCGAACCGGTGTTGGCCTTCTTGTTCGGAGTGACCACATGGAAACCGGCGGCGAGGAAGTCGGCATACTGGACGGCTACTGCCTCGGAGGAGGTGCAGTCAACGATCACCGGGTTGATGATGTGGCTATCTTCCACCAGCTTTTTCACCCCTTCCAGCGAGAAGCTGTCGCGGGCTTCCACCAGCTGTTCGCGCCAGTTGGCGAGGTTCAGGCCATCCTTGTTGACCGCCATCTGGCGACTGTTGGCGATGCCGACCACCCGCAGGCCAGTGCCCTGCTCGGCCAGTACCGGTTGCTGGCGGGCGATCTGATCCACCAGCGCGGCACCGACGCCGCCGACCCCAACCACAAAGAGATCGATAAACTGCTGGCTGCCAAAGAAGTTCTGGTGGCACGCCTTGATGGCTTCCGCCACCTTGCGATCCCGCACCACCGCAGAGATGGAGCGCTCGCTGGAGCCCTGCGCAATGGCGACGATATTGATGGAGGCTTGCGCCAGCGAGGTGAAGAAGCGGGCCGCCATCCCCTTGCTGGTACGCATGCCGTCACCGATCAGGGAGATGATCGCCAGATCGCTGATGATATCCAGCGGCTCCAGCAGCTGGTTTTTGAATTCGAGCTCGAACTCGCGCTCCAGCACCTTGCGAGTCTTCTCGCTGTCGTAGCTGTGGATACAGAAGCTGACGCTGTACTCGGAGGATGACTGGGTGATCAGCACGATACTGACCCCGGCGCGGGAGACGGCGGAGAAGATGCGACCGGCCATGCCGACCATCCCCTTCATGCCGGGGCCGGAGACGTTGAACATGCACATGCCGGACAAGTCGGAGATGGCCTTCACTTTCAGGTCATCGTCGCCGCTCTCGGGGCCGATCAGGGTGCCCGGCCCTTGCGGGTTGAAGCTGTTCTTGATGAGGCAGGGAATATGGAACTGGGCCACCGGCGCGATGGTTTTCGGGTGCAGCACCTTGGCGCCAAAGTAGGAGAGCTCCATCGCCTCCTTGTAGGAGAGGGTTTTCAGCAGGTAGGCATCCGGCACCAGACGGGGGTCGCAGCTGTAACAGCCTTCGACGTCAGTCCAGATCTCGCAGCACTCGGCATCGACGCAGGCAGCCAACACGGCGGCGGAGTAGTCGGAGCCGTTGCGACCCAGCAGCACGGTCTCGCCCTTGTCGCTGCCACCGGTAAAGCCCGGCATCAGGTAGAGGCAATCGCTACGCAGCCCCTTGGCGGCAAAGCGCAGGCGGGAGGCTTCGATGTCGACATGGGCTTCCAGATAGCCGCCGTCGGTGACCAGCAGCTCTTCCGGTACGATCAGCTCCAGATCCAGACCGCGCACCCGCAGCAGTTCGTGCATAAAGGCGATGGAGAGGTTCTCGCCACGGCTCAGAATGCGCGCCTGCACGTTGTCCGGGCAGAGGCCCAGCAGACGGATGCCCTGCATCAGGCGCTCCACCTGATCCAGCTCGGCGGTGAGACGGGCCAGCAGCGCCTTGTCATCGAGCGCCGGATAGGCCGCCTTCAACCCGGCCAGCAGGCGGGAGAAGATGCCGTTCACTTCAAACAGGGTGGAACTGGCATCCATGCCGCGACTGGTCTGCTCCACCAGCGCCACCAGATGATTGGTCACCTTGGCAGGTGCAGAGAGCACCAGGGCTACCTGAGATTGGCCGTGGGTGTTGACCGCGATATCGGCCACCCGTAAAAAACGCTCTGCATCGGCCAGTGAAGACCCGCCAAATTTCAACACTCTCATCGCTTTCTCTCCCTGTAAATCTATGAAATTCAATCTAAAAACCAATCCAACAAAAAGGCCCGTACTGGGTGGGTACGGGCCTTTTTTGATTTCTGTGCTTGTTCGTCAGCGCATCAACCGGCCCCAGTGCCACCTGTGGTGGTACCGGTAATAATGGTGGTGGTGATGACGTTGGTGAATAACTGCATGACGAACACTCGTTGACGAAGCTGGCTTTTAGCAATACCGCGGCGGGCGATGGGCTGTCAACTTAAACCTCTTTGCCAAGTTTGCGCGCAAGGTCTTTGCAGAGCAGGTGGAGCATGTTCAAATCCCGCTGCGGCAGCATGGGCACCCGGTCCATCACCCATTGATGCAGTTTTTCATCCTGCGAAACTCCGAGTTCACCAAGTAATTCTGCTGTTTTGCTTTTGAGCACCCGAACCTGCCCGGCGTTATCAAAATTTTCTGCTACCGCAGCGGCGCCGTCGGCGTTCAGCTCATCCATCAGCTGACTCATCTCGTAGGCGTAGAGCATGATCGCCTGCCCCAGATTGAGGGACGGGTAGCTCACCTTGAGGGGCAGATAGCTGATGAGATCGACCTCGGCCAGCTGCTCGTTGGAGAGCCCCGACTCCTCGCAGCCAAAGACGATGGCCACCTTGTTGAGTGAAGGCTTGCTGCGGATCTGCTCGCGGATCTCCCCCGGCGTGAGGTAGTGCTGGTAGCGACCGCGCTCACGGGCGGTGGTGGCGATCACCAGATCCATGTCAGCCAGCGCCTCGGGCAGGGTATCGAACGCTTCGGCCTGAGTCAGGATCTCCTGGGCACCGTGAGCCACCCAGCTCGCCTCCTCCTCTTCGTGTACCCGGCTAGCCACCAGTCGCATGGCATCGAATCCCATGGTTTTCATGGCGCGGGCAGCCGCCCCCACGTTCGCAGGTCGGGCAGGTGCCACCAGGACAAAATAGAGCTTCATCGGGTTTCCTCACAGGCCGTACGGCCTCTCAAACAGACAGCAAACAGTCGCTAAACCATCACCAAAACAGGGGCGCAATCTACCGTTTATCCCCGAAAATTGCCACTTGAACAGACGTTTGAATGTTGCGATAGTGGCCTGACGTGTGAACAAATTACACCCAATCCTTCGCGCTATCGGCCCGACAGATCACAAGGAAGAGAGAGATGCAGCAGCCATTGGAACAGGCCGTCGCCGAGACTATCTTGCAACGCTTCGAGTCGTTTTACAGCCGGTTTCTCGAGATAACCCAGGGCAGCAAGAGCCGCTTCGAGAACAGTGACTGGCTGGGGGTGCAGCTCGCCGGGCGCGAGCGTATTCGCCTCTATGACCACCATGTGGGGGCCACCGCCAGCTCCATCCGCCAGATGATGGGGGAGCACCACGCCACTCAGGAGCTACTCAAGCGGGTCAAAAGCGCCTTCAGCGACCTGCTACCCCGTTGTGACAACTTCGAGGTGGCGGAGTCCTTCTTCAACTCCGTCTATCGGCGGATCTTTCGCCATCGCAATATCCGTGACGAGAACCTCTATATCCACCCCTTTGTCAGCCGTGGCGAAAAACCGGATCTGAGCGCCCTGCTGCGGATCTATCGCACCGATCTCGCCCACCTGCCGCAGACCTTGAGCCAGCTTTTGGGGGATTACAGCTTCACCCTCCCCTACGAGGACAAGCAGCGGGATATTGTCGACATCCACCGCCATCTTGCCGAGAACGGCCCGCAAATAATCCATGATGAGCCGTTTGCCATCGAACTCTTGAAAGAGGTGTTCTACCGCAACAAGGGGGCCTATCTGGTGGGGCTGATCCGGGTAAAAGATCAGGTCTTCCCCTTTATCCTGCCCCTGCTCAGCACCGGCCATAGCATCTATGTGGATACCGTCATCTTCGAGCCGGATCTCGCCTCCATCGTGTTTGGCTTCGCCCGCGCCTATTTCATGGTCTATGCCCGCGAACCGGCGCTGTTTGTCGCCTTCCTGCGCCAGATCATGCCCCACAAGCCCGATTACGAGATCTACAACGCCATCGGTTGCCAGAAGCACGGCAAGACCGAGCTCTATCGCCACTACCGCTACCATCTGGCCCAGAGTCGGGATCAGTTCATCATCGCGCCGGGCATCAAGGGGATGGTGATGAGCGTGTTTACCCTCCCCTCCTACGATGTGGTGTTCAAGGTGATAAAAGACGAGTTCACTCCCCCGAAGGATGTGAGCCACGAGCAGGTAAAGGCAAAATACCGGCTGGTTAAACAGCACGATCGGGTGGGTCGGATGGCCGATACCCAGGAGTTCACCAACTTCGAGTTTCCGCTGGATCGCATCTCGCCCGAGCTCCTTGCCGAGCTCAAGACGGTGGCACCCTCGGCCCTCACCATCAGCGACGATAAGCTGGTAATTAAGCACCTCTACACCGAGCGCAAGATGATCCCCCTCAACCTCTATCTGGACAAGGCGGACGAGCAACAGACCCGCCTCGCGCTGGAGGAGTACGGCAACGCCATCAAGCAGCTGGCGGCGGCCAACATCTTCCCGGGGGACATGCTGTTCAAGAATTTTGGCGTCACCCGGCACGGCCGAGTGGTCTTCTACGACTACGACGAGATCTGCTATATGACGGAGTGCAACTTCCGCCAGATCCCGCCGCCGCGCTACCCCGAGGATGAGTGGAGCGCCGAGCCTTGGTATTCGGTGGCCCCCAACGACATCTTCCCCGAGGAGTTCGCCACCTTCCTGCTGCAAAAGCCGCAGGTGCGCGAGATCATGTTGCAGCTACACAAGGAGATGTTCGACGCCAACTACTGGAAGATGCTGCAGAGCAACATCAAGGTGGGGGTGTTCGAGGATGTCTATCCCTACCGGCGCAAGAAGCGCTTCAAGTACCAGCGCGGCGGCTGATCCCGCAGCGCCCGCGCACATCGCAGCAACGAAAACGGGGTGGCCAAAGCCACCCCGTTTTGCTGACCGCTTTGCGCCTTAACTGCCGCGACGGCGGATCACCCCCTCCTGCATGGTGCTCGCCACCAGCATGCCATCACGGGTAAAGAACTGGCCGCGCACCAGACCGCGACCGCTGCTGGCGCTCGGGCTGTCTACCACGTAGAGCAGCCAGTCGTCGAAGCGGAAATCCCGATGGAACCACATGGAGTGATCGATGGTGGCCACCTGCATATCCGGCTCCCAGTAGGACACCCCGTGGGGCTGCAGCGAGGTGAGCAGGAAGTTGAAGTCGGAGGCGTAGGCCAGCAGGTATTTGTGCACCCGCAGATCGTCCGGCATCTGGCCGTTGGCCTTGAACCAGACGTGGCGCACCGGATCCTGCACCGTCGGCCGAATAGGGTCGACCAGCGTCACCGGACGCATCTCGATGGGCTGCTCGCAGAGGATCTTGTCGCGCAGAGAGGCCGGGATCAGGTTCTCGTAGGGACGCACCAGCTCCAGCTCGCTCTTGAGCTCCTCCGGCGGGGTGATGCCGGTGGGCATCTGCGCCTGATGCTCGAAACCATCGGCCGGCACCTGAAACGAGGCGTTGAGATAGAAGATGGGCTTGCCGCCCTGAATCGCCTTGACCCGGCGGGTAGAGACGGTCTGGCCGTCACGGATATTCTCCACGTCATAGACGATGGGACGGGTCACATCCCCCGGACGCAGGAAGTAGGAGTGAAAACTGTGAACCTGACGACCGGTCTCGACCGTCTGCTTGGCGGCTGACAAGGCCTGCCCCATTACCTGTCCGCCAAACACGGCCCGCAGACCGAGATCCTGGCTCTGGCCCCGAAACAGGCCCTCCTCGATTTTTTCCAGCGCCAGCAACGCCAGCAGCCCATCAAGTACCTTGCTCATTGTTCACTCCTCTGTCAGAGCCGCACAGGCTAACAAGCTCACCGGAGCAGAGCAACCGCCATGCGTCCGTTCATGTCGCCCGGAAGGCGCAGAAACAGTGCGCTTCGAATCTGTTTTTTCCCCGGTGAAACCGTTAATCTGAAAAAAGTCGATAGAGGCGAGGTCACCAGCCATGCAGATTCCTTATCCACTCACCCTCTCTGTCGCTCATCCCTCTTGTTTGCGCCTGCGCCATCCGCTGCTCGCCCCTCTCCTTGCGCTCTCACTGCTCCCCGCCAGCGCGGCGCAGAGTGCGGTGATCATCACCGGCGAACTGCCCCCCTACTCCTCTGCGGAGCTGGCCAACGGCGGCGAGCTGGCAAGCAAGGTGCTCACCATTCTCAAAGAGGCTGGCCACCCGGATCTGCAGATCTCCTATCAGCCCTGGCCACGCGGGCTTAAAAACATCGAGCTGGGCAACGCCATCGCGGCATTCCCCTTTACCTGGACCAACGAGCGCAGCAACAACCTGCTGTTCAGCACCCCCATCGCCTTCGATATCCAGTCCTGGTACACCACACCCGACAAGAAGGGGTTGGAATCCCCGCCCTGGCAGCAAAAAACCGCCTGCGTGCCCAAGGGGTGGTTCTCCGACGCCATCGAGCGGGTCATCAACGATCAGGGGCTGATCGTCAGAACCACCAACCGCCTCAACCAGTGCGTCGAGCTGCTGAAAAAGGGCAAAGTCGATCTGGTGCCCATCAACGACACCTCGAAAAAGAACCTATCCGAAGAGGACAGCGCCGCCCTCTACCGCCTCTCGCTGTTTCGCCAGAACGTCACCTTCTATCTGGTCACCTCCCGCAACGAAGAGGGAGAGATGTTTATCCGCGACTTCAACAAAGAGTGGATGACACCGGCCAACTGAGGAGTGTGAGAGCAATCAATGCCATATGACCGGAGCCAGCCGGCAGCTGGAGGTCACCCGCAAGAGATGAAAAAGGCCCGCACCAGTTGGTGCGGGCCTTTGCTTGGCCTACTGCGCACTTGAACAGCGTGCAGTACGCAACGGGTTGTCGGCTTACTTGCTGCCGGTACCGGAGTTGCGGGTAGACGCTTGTGGCTTGCGACGGGCGGTGGTGGCGCGAGCGCGCGGCTCTTTGCCCTGCATCTCTTTGTGACGCTGCACGGCGCGACGGATCTGGGCGGCCTGCTTGTGACGGCTGGTTTTGCCATCTTGCTGCAGATCGACCTTGGATTCGGTCTCCGGCGGCAGGTTGACCAGACCGCGCAGGTAGTTCACTTCCGGCAGTTTCAGCTCTTGCCAGCCGCCGCGCGGGATGCCGCGGTCCAGCTTGACGTCACCGTAGCGGATCCGCATCAGGCGGCTCACCTGCACTTCCTGGGATTCCCACAGGCGGCGCACTTCACGGTTGCGGCCTTCAGTCAGGGTGACGTTGAACCACTGGTTCAGACCCTCACCGCCAGCCGGTTTGATCTTGTTGAACTTGGCGGTGCCATCTTCCAGCTGCACGCCCTTGCGCAGACGCTGCAGCATGGCTTCGGTGATCTCGCCAAAGACACGCACCGCATATTCCCGCTCCACTTCGTGGCTCGGGTGCATCAGACGGTTGGCCAGCTCACCGTCGGTGGTGAACAGCAGCAGACCGGAGGTGTTGACGTCGAGGCGGCCGACCGCGATCCAGCGGGCACCTTCCATCTTGGGCAGACGATCAAACACGGTGGGACGACCTTCCGGATCGTGACGGGTACACATCTCCCCTTCCGGCTTGTGGTAAGCCAGTACGCGGCAGATCACTTCCTCTGCGGCACGGGTCTTGACCTGGTGACCATCCACCCGGATCACGGCGTTCACTTCGACGCGATCCCCCAGTGTGGCGACCTTGCCATCCACACTGACCCGACCTGCGGTGATCAGGGCCTCCATCTCACGACGGGAGCCGTGACCCGCGCGGGCCAACACTTTTTGCAGTTTTTCACTCATCGGGGTTACCTGATTGTTGATCGCTGCCCACTGGTGAAAGGGGCAACGGGGTTAACTGTAACAAACGCCGGTTGGAGCGTTTGCCACAGTTGAAAAATGTATATCTCGGTGAAATCGGCACGCTTGGGCGCCATTCACCGGGCATCGCTCTCCCCGTCCACCGCAGAGGGCAACAGGGGTTGCAGCTCCGGATCCAGCTCGGGGAGCTGCTCCAGACTCTGCAGATTAAAGTAATCCAGAAACTCTCTGGTGGTGGCGAGCAGTTCGGGGCGACCGGCCACCTCTTTGTGGCCGATGCTGCGCACCCAGCCACGCTCTTTCAGGGTATTCACTATCTGGCTCGACACCGCCACCCCGCGGATCGCTTCGATCTCGGCCCGGGTGATGGGTTGGCGATAGGCGATCAGGGTCAGTGTCTCCATCACGGCGCGGGAATAACGCGGCGCCCGCTCGCTCCAGAGCCGCGAGAGCTCTTCGGCATACTCCTGACGCGCCTGAAAGCGCCAGCCGGAGGCGACCTCTTTGAGCTCGACGCCCCGCGAGCTGTAATCTTGCCTGATCTCGGCCAACAGCAGCTGAACATAGCGACTGGTCACCGGATAATCCGCCAGCACGCTGCTTTTCAGTTCGCTGACATTGAGCGGGCGACCGGCCACAAACAGCGCCGCTTCGATCAGGGTCTTGAGTCGTTCAGTGGGCAGCGCCACGGTTGCCCTCCTCGCTCTGCTCGGCCAATGCGAAATGAATTGGTCCCAGCGGTTCTGCCTGCAGGATCCAGATCAGTTGCTCCTTGCACAGCTCCAGCAGGGCCAGAAACGTCACCAGTACCCCCATGCGCCCCTCTTCGGCGCGCAGTACCTGCTCAAGGCGCAGGGTCTGGCCCAGCGTGAGCATGGCGAGGATCTCCGCCATGCGCACCCGGGTCGGGATCTGTTCGCGGCGGATCTGGTGATGTTCGAAATGAGTCGCGCGTTTTACCACACTTTGCATGTAAAGGGCGAGCTCAACCAGCAAAACATCGGGCGCCAGTGGCTTGAGGGCGCCAAAATCGGGGGGCAAGGCGGCTGCGATATAAATCTCTCGCTCCACCCGTGGCAGCTCATTGACCCGCTCCGCACCGACCTTGTAACGCTCGTACTCCTGCAGGCGGCGGATCAGGGTCACCCGCGGGTCTTCCCCCTCCTCTTCGTCCTCCAGCTCCGGTGCCTTGGGCAGCAGCAGACGGGATTTTATCTCGGCCAGCCAGGCCGCCATCAACAGATACTCAGCCGCCAGCTCAAGGTTGAGCCCCTGCATCAGCTCCACGTACTCCATGTACTGGGCAGTGATCTGCAGGATTGGCAGGTTGAGGATATCGAGCTGCTGACGCCGGATAAGGTAGAGCAGCAGATCGAGCGGCCCCTCGAAGGTATCGAGGAACACCTCCAGCGCATCGGGCGGGATGAACAAGTCCTGGGGCAGCTCGTGATAGGGCTGCCCCAGGACTTTCGCGATGGGTAGTGCGGTGCCTGTCCCCGTCTCGGCAGCGGGGACTGTCACCGGTTCAGCGACATCACTCAAACGGGGTTGGATCTCCGGCGCCGCGACGACGCAATACCGGCTCGTCGTCAGAGAAATCGACCACAGTGGTGGGCTGCTCGCCCAGATAACCACCATTGACCACCAGATCGATCTGCTTGCCCAGCTTGTCGAAGATCTCTTCCGGGTCGAACTCGGCCATCTCGGAGTCCGGCAGAATCAATGTGGTGGAGAGCAGCGGCTCGCCGAGGGCTTCCAGCAGTGCCTGGGCAATCTTGTTGTCCGGCACCCGAATGCCAATGCTCTTCTTCTTCTCGTTCATCAGGCGGCGCGGCACCTCTTTGGTCGCCTTGAAGATGAAGGTGTAGGCGCCCGGGGTGTTGTTCTTGATCAGGCGAAACGCGCTGTTGTCGACCTTGGCGTAGGTGGAGATCTCGGAGAGATCGCGGCACACCAGAGTGAAGTCGTGGTTGGCATCAAGGCGACGGATGCGGCAGATGCGCTCCAGCGCCCCTTTGTCCCCCATCTGGCAACCCAGCGCATAACCGGAGTCGGTCGGATAGACGATGACGCCGCCGTTCTGGATGATCTGTACCGCCTGACCGATCAGACGGGCCTGGGGGTTTTCAGGATGTACGTAAAAATGCTGACTCATAGCTTGTTCTCGCAATGGGGGCAGCAATACCTGCCCGCTCGTATGGTCACGGGTCAAAGACCCATGACACTACCTTAACCTGTTTGTGGCCGCTTCGCTGGCGCCGTTACCGACTCGCCAGAAGCTCTGCATGCTGTTCAGTGGTGAGCCCGAAGTGACCGGGATAGGCAAGCCAGACGGGCATCCCCTCTTTGGGCAGCCAAAGGTGGCGGCCCAGCTCGGTCCAGTTGGAGGGGAAGTGAAAATCCGATCCCACCGAGATATAGAGGTCGTGATCCTTGGCCCACTGGCCCAGATTGGCCCGCTCCTGCGGGCTCTGCTGGGGCAGCGAGACCTCCATGGCATCGCCACCAGCCGCCTTGAAGGCCACCAGCAGCCGCTTGATCCACTTGGCGGTGAGATCGTAACGGCTGGGGTGGGCCAGCACCGCCAGCCCACCGGCGGCGTGAATGGCCGCGATGGCTTCACTCATCTCGGGCCACTCGGCCGGGACATACCCTTTATTGCCACGGCTCAGGTACTTTTTGAATACCTTCTGCATGTTGTCGGCCACCCCGCGTGCCACCAGCACCCGGGCAAAGTGGGCGCGGGTCACGGCAGCATCACCGGCAAGCTGTTTGGCCTCTTCATAGGTGCCGGGAATGAGGCACTTCTCCAGACGACGCCCGATTTCCAGCGCGCGCGCCTCACGGCGAGCCAGCTGACCAGCCAGAAAGTCGGTCAGCTGCGGATTTTTTTCATCAACCCCCAGCGCCACGATATGGATCTCGTGGTGCTCCCAGCCGGTGGAGATCTCGACCCCGCTCACCAGTCGCAGCGGCAGTTGCTCTGCTTCGATGGTACGGCGCACCTCATCAAGCCCGGCAAGGGTATCGTGGTCAGTAACTGCTAACACCTCGACCTGTTTTTCGGCCGCGCGGCGCACCAGTTCGGCGGGGCTCAGCACCCCGTCGGAGGCAGTGGTATGGCAGTGAAGATCGAATCTCATCAGGTTATTCCGCTCTCGTGGTCAGGTCACCATTCATGGCAAATCGGTGAAAGAAGGCTAAAAAGCGACTTGACTTGGCCGCGGCTTTATCGTTTTCTGTAGGCACTTCATTGCAAACATCTTTTTACAGGACTTTATCATGCAAACGACTTCCATCCTGACCATCTGGTGGTGGCACACTCCCTGACATGCGGGCGTGTGGTCGTTGCTGTACCTGTAATCTGACAGCAAATTAAGAACCCAAAGAAAAAGCCCGCTGACCCCAGCGGGCTTTTTTATTATCCGGCAAATGGACCTGTGATGAAACCGAGAATTCAGACAAGCAAGCTGACCTGGCGATGGCGCTCCCTGAACCAGCCACCCCGGACCAATTAACTTTTCAAGGAATTCAACGTCATGAACATCGGTAACACGCATCACACGCAAGGGAACGCACTATGACAGCCACACATCGCCTTCCTCTGGGTGAATTCGATACCCTCAAGCTCAACGCCCCCTATGTGGCCGATCCGCTGGCGCTCTATACCCGCCTCTGTCAGGGTCGCCCCAACAACCTGCTGCTGGAATCGGTGGAGATCGACTCCAAGGCAGGTAAACAGAGCCTGCTGCTGGTGGATGCTTGCCTGCGCATCGAGTGCCGTGGTCGCACCGTGCGGGTTCGCAGCCTCAATGACAACGGCGCCCAGTTGCAAAGCCTGCTGACCGAGCGGCTGCCTGAGGTGGTGGCTCGCTCGCTGGTCGATGCCGAGCTGCAACTCGACTTCCCGGCCTCCGATCGGGAGCAGGACGAAGATTCCCGCCTCAAGGGGAGCAGCGTGCTGGACGTGCTGCGCACCCTGCAACGGGAGCTCGATTGCCAGCTCGGCAAAGAAGCGCTCTTTATGGCGGGCAGCTTTGCCTACGACCTGATCGCCTCTTTTGAAGATCTGCCCGAAGTGCCACAGGGGAGCAACGACTGCCCCGACTACTGCTTCTATGTGGCCGAAACCCTGATCACCATCGACCATATCGAACGCACCACTCAACTGCTGGCCTGCATCTTTGGCGGCGACAGCGACGAAAGCCAGGTTGAAGACAGATACACCCGCCTGACCGAGCGACTCACCGACTTCAAACAGATTTGCCAGCAACCCCTCTGCGCCGAGCTAACCACCCAGCCCCTGACCGGTGGCATGAGCGTGGACAAGAGCGACAAGCAGTTCTGTGCCGAGGTGGAGAAGCTCAAGGGCTTTATCCGCCGTGGCGACATCTTCCAGGTGGTGCCGTCCCGCTGCTTCTCCCTGCCCTGCCCGAGCCCCCTGGCCGCCTATCGCCGCCTCAAGCAGACCAATCCCAGCCCCTACATGTTCTACGTGCAGGATGAGGGCTTCACCCTGTTTGGCGCCTCGCCGGAGAGCGCGGTGAAATTCTGCGCCGCCAGCCGCGACGTGGAGATGTACCCCATCGCCGGTACCCGCCGCCGCGGCTTCAACCCGGATGGCAGCATCAACCGGGATCTCGATGGCCGCATCGAGCTGGAGCTGCGTCAGGACGAAAAAGAGGTGGCCGAGCACCTGATGCTGGTAGATCTGGGTCGCAACGACATCGCCCGCATCTCGGAGCCGGGTACCCGCTACGTCAAGGAGCTGCTGAAAGTGGATCGCTACAGCCACGTGATGCACCTGGTCTCCAAGGTGGTGGGCACCTTGCGCTCTGACCTTGACGCCCTGCACGCCTATCAGGCCTGCATGAACATGGGCACCCTCACCGGCGCCCCCAAGATCCGCGCCAGCGAGCTTATTCGCATGGTGGAAGGCAAGCGCCGCGGCAGCTACGGCGGCGCGGTCGGCTACATCAACGGTGCCGGCGAGATGGATACCTGCATCGTCATCCGCTCGGCTTTCGTGAAAGATGGCGTGGCCCATGTACAGGCTGGTGCTGGGGTGGTCTATGACTCCAAGCCCCAGGCCGAAGCGGATGAAACCCGCGCCAAGGCGGCCGCCGTGCTGGCCGCCATCGCCGCCAGCCATGGCACCTCACTGCAAGCCCTGAGCGCCCAGCAGGAGCAACATAAGGACGTGAGCCATGACTAACATTTTCCTGCTCGACAACTTCGATTCGTTTACCTACAACCTGGTCGATCAGTTCCGCTCCCTCGGCTATCCGGTGCGGATCTACCGCAACAGCCTGCCAGCGAGCCGCATCATGAGCGAGATCGCCGCCTGCGAAGGGGATGCGGTGCTGGTGCTCTCCCCGGGGCCGGGCGCCCCCCATGAAGCGGGTTGCCTCATTGACCTCATCAAGCTGGCCCGTGGTCAGGTGCCCATCCTCGGCATCTGTCTCGGCCATCAGGCCCTGTGCGAAGCCTACGGCGGCACCGTCGGCGCGGCGGGCGAAATTGTCCACGGCAAGCGTTCGCTGATTGAGCACAACGGCCACGGCGCCTTCGCCGGTCTGCCGAGCCCGCTGCCAGTGGCCCGCTACCACTCGCTGGTCGCCACCTATGTACCGGAAGAGCTGACGGTGATTGCCCACTATCAGGGCATGCCCATGGCCATTGAGCAGCAGGATGAGCGGGTACTGGGCTTCCAGTTCCACCCGGAATCCATCATGACCTCGGAAGGGGCCCGTCTGCTGACTCAGGCGCTTGCCCACATCACCCGTCCAGAAAGCAGCGTGCGTTAAGGTAAGGAGACCAACATGCATCAACATCTCAACACCCTCTATCAGGGTCAGTCTCTGAGCCGTGAAAATACCCGCGACGCCTTCGGCCAGGTGGTTCGTGGCGAAGTGGATCCCATAGTTCTCGCCAGTCTCCTGACCGCTCTCAAGATCAAGGGGGAGACCCCGGAGGAGATCGCCGGCGCCGCCGAGGCCCTCTTGGCAGAAGCGCGCGACTTCCCGCGTCCGGATTATGAGTTTTGCGACATCGTCGGCACCGGTGGCGATGGCCTCAACACCATCAACGTCTCCACCACTTCGGCGCTGGTCGCCGCCGCCTGCGGCCTGAAAGTGGCCAAGCATGGCAACCGCTCGGTCTCGAGCAAGTCGGGTTCGAGCGATCTGCTCGACAAAATGGGCATCAAGCTTGACATGAGCCCGGCGCAGGCGCGCCGCTGCCTCGATGAGCTCGGCATCTGCTTCCTGTTCGCCCCCCAGTACCACGCCGGGGTGCGCCATGCCATGCCGGTGCGTCAGGCCCTCAAAACCCGCACCCTGTTCAATGTGCTGGGGCCGCTTATCAACCCGGCTCGCCCCACCTATCAGCTGATGGGAGTCTATGCCCCCGAGCTGGTGCGCCCCATCGCAGAAACCCTGCTGGCACTGGGGCTGAAAACCGGTATGGTGGTGCACGGTGCCGGGCTGGATGAGATTGCCATTCACGGCCCGACCCAGGTGGCCCAGATCCGTGACGGCGAGATCCGCGAATTTATGATCACCCCGGCTGACTTTGGCCTCGAGACCTATCCGGTCAGCGCCATTCAGGGCGGTGAGCCTGAAGAGAACCGCGCCATCACCGCCGCCATCCTGGAAGGGCGTGGCACCCCGGCCCACAACGCCGCCATTGCCGCCAATGTGGCGCCACTGCTGCTGATGGCGGGCAAGGCGAAAGATCTCAAGAGCGCGGCGGCCGAGGTACTAGCGGTGCTGGCGAGCGGCAAGGCAGCGGATCTGGCTGCTCGGCTCGCCACTTTGAGCCATCAGGAAGCGGGCCATCAGGAGGCATGATGTCAGCCACCACGTTGCACAGCAGTCATTCAGAACGCCCACAGGACAAGAGCCAGTTTCGCAAGGATAACGAGATGTCAGACCTTATTGCCCCCCATGCTTTTCTGAACATGGCCTCCATCAGCCAGACCATTCTCGGCAAGATCGTGGCGGCCAAGCAGGAGTGGGTCGCCGCCCGCAAGCAGGCCCAGCCGCTGGAGAGCTTCCAGAGCGCACTGACCCCCAGCGATCGGGATTTCGTAGGCGCCCTGAAGGCGGGCTCCACCCGCTTTATTCTGGAGTGCAAGAAGGCCTCCCCCTCCAAAGGGTTGATCCGCGACGATTTCAGCCCGGAGGCGATCGCCGACATCTATGGCAAATACGCCACCGCCATCTCGGTGCTGACTGACGAAAAGTTCTTTCAGGGGGATTTTGCCTTTTTGCCGCGGGTGCGCAGCCGCGTCAGCCAGCCGGTGCTCTGCAAGGATTTCATGATTGACCCCTATCAGGTCTATCTGGCCCGCCACTATCAGGCGGACGCCATCCTCTTGATGCTCTCGGTGCTCACCGACGAGGGGTATCGCGCCCTGTTCGCGGTGGCCAAGGAGCTGGGCCTTGGCGTGCTCACCGAGGTGAGCAACGAGGAGGAGCTGACCCGCGCCATCGCGCTGGGCGCGCCGGTGATTGGCATCAACAACCGGGATCTGCGGGATTTGAGCGTCGATCTGAACCGTACCAAACAGCTGGCTAAAGATATTCCAAGCGATCGGGTGGTGATCAGCGAGTCCGGCATCAATCACCGCGCTCAGGTGGCGGATCTGCGCCACCACGCCAAGGGCTTTCTGGTGGGCTCGTCATTGATGGCCGAGCCGGATCTGGAAGCCGCAGTGCGCAAGCTCACTCTGGGCCAGAACAAGGTGTGCGGCCTGACCCGCGCCGAGGATGCCGCCGCCGCCCATCAGGCGGGCGCGGTGTTCGGGGGTCTTATCTTTGTGGCGAAAAGCCCGCGCTATGTGGACATCCCCGCCGCCCGCGCCGTGATGGCGGGCGCACCGCTCTCCTACGTCGGGGTATTTCGCAACGCCCAGCCCGCTACCATCGCCAAGACGGTGGATGCGCTGGGACTCGCCGCGGTGCAGCTGCACGGAGATGAGGATGCCGCCTATATCGAGACCCTGCGCCCACTGCTGCCGACTAGCTGCCAGATCTGGAAAGCAGTTGGAGTCACAAGTGGCGAACCGCTTCCTGCCCTCGACTATCCGGCCGATCGCCTGCTGCTGGATACGAAAGTCGGCAGCCAGAGCGGCGGTACCGGTCAGGCGTTCGACTGGACCCTGCTGGCCACGCTCGATAAAGCCAAGCTGATGCTGGCGGGCGGCCTTAATCCCGACAACGCCCTGCAGGCGGCGCAAGTCGGCTGCCTCGGCCTTGATTTCAACTCCGGGGTGGAGAGTGCCCCGGGCCAGAAGGATGCGCACAAGATAGCAGCCGCCTTCGACGCACTGCGCAACCTGTAACGCAACCCTTTTTGATGTTTCGATTTAGCTAATACAAGGAAGAAGCCATGACCCTGCTCAACCCGTTTTTCGGCGAATTTGGCGGTATGTATGTACCCCAAATCCTTATCCCGGCCCTGCTCCAGCTGGAGAAAGCCTTTGTCGATGCCAAGGATGATCCGGCCTTTATCGCCGAGTTTCAGTCCCTGCTGACCGAGTATGCCGGTCGCCCGACCCCGCTCACCCTGACTCGCAATCTGACCAAAGGCACCAAGACCCGCCTCTATCTGAAGCGTGAAGATCTGCTGCACGGCGGCGCCCACAAGACCAACCAGGTGCTGGGTCAGGCGTTGCTGGCCAAGCGGATGGGCAAGAGCGAGATCATCGCCGAGACCGGTGCTGGCCAGCACGGCGTGGCCACTGCGCTGGCCTGTGCCCTGCTCGGCCTCAAGTGCCGGGTCTATATGGGTGCCAAGGATTGCGAGCGCCAGAAACCGAACGTATTTCGCATGAAGCTGATGGGCGCCACCGTCATTCCGGTGCACTCCGGCTCCAGCACCCTGAAAGATGCCTGCAACGAGGCGCTGCGCGACTGGGCTGCCAACTACGAGTCGGCCCACTACCTGCTCGGTACCGCCGCCGGCCCGCACCCCTTCCCCACCATCGTGCGGGAGTTCCAGAAGATGATCGGCGAAGAGGCCAAAGCCCAGTGTTTCGAGAAGGAGGAGCGGCTGCCCGATGCGGTGATCGCTTGCGTCGGCGGCGGGTCGAACGCCATCGGCATGTTTGCCGACTTTATCGATGAGCCGTCGGTGCGCCTTATCGGCGTCGAGCCAGGTGGTCACGGCATCGAGAGTGGCGAGCACGGTGCGCCGCTCGGTCACGGCAGCAAGGGGGTCTTCTTTGGCATGCACTCCTACCTGATGCAGGACAATCAGGGCCAGATTCAGGAGTCCTACTCCGTCTCGGCGGGGCTGGATTTCCCCTCCGTCGGCCCGCAGCACGCCCATCTGGCCGCCATCGGCCGCGCCGAGTACCCCTCGGTGACCGACAAGGAGGCGCTGGACGCCTTCCAGGAGCTGGCCAAATCCGAAGGCATTATCCCGGCGCTGGAGTCCTCCCACGCGCTGGCCCACGCCCTCAAGATGGCCCGCAGTGAACCGGAAAAAGAGCAGGTGCTCATCGTCAACCTCTCCGGCCGTGGCGACAAAGATATCTTCACCGTGGCAGACATTTTTGAAAAAGAAGGAACCTTGTCATGAACCGTTACGCACAACTCTTCTCCCGTCTGGACGCGGCCAATCAGGGCGCCTTTGTGCCGTTCGTGATGCTGGGTGACCCCACCCCCGAATTGTCACTGGCCATCGTCGATGCGCTGGTCGAAGGGGGCGCCGATGCCCTCGAACTCGGCATTCCCTTCTCCGATCCGGTGGCTGACGGCCCCACCATTCAGGGGGCCGCACTGCGGGCCTTTGCCAGCCATACAACCCCGGACGACTGCTTCGAGCTGCTCGGCCGCATCCGCGCCAAGTACCCGCAACTGCCCATTGGCCTGCTGGTCTACGCCAACCTGGTCTATGTGCGCAAGATTGATGGCTTCTACGAGAAGTGCCAGCAGGCGGGCGTGGATTCGGTGCTGGTCGCCGACGTGCCGGTGCAGATGTGCGCCCCCTACAAGGCGGCCGCCGACAAGTTCGGCATCGACAGCATCTTTATCGCCCCGCCCAATGGCGACGCCGAGACCCTGAAACAGGTGGCAGAGCTCGGCAATGGTTACACCTATCTGGTGAGCCGCGCTGGCGTCACCGGTGCCGAGACCAAGGCCGGCATGCCGGTAGAGGGGCTGATCAATACCCTGCGCGAGTTCAACGCCCCCCCCGCCCTGCTCGGCTTTGGCATCAGCGAACCGGCTCAGGTGCGTGAGGCCATCGCCGCTGGCGCCGCCGGTGCCATCTCCGGCTCCGCCGTGGTGAAGATCATCGAGACCCACCACCAAAACCCGGAACATATGCTCACTCGTTTGAAAGAGTTTGTGGAAGGGATGAAGGCCGCGACCCTGCGCTAAGCGTTCAGTCAAACGCCCACCCCCATGACAAGCAAGGGAGCCCAAGCGGGCTCCCTTTTGTTATCCACCATCCCTGGTTAGTGCCACCCTTGTAGGTCTGATTAGCGAAGCGTAATCAGACGCTCGCGGAATGGATGCTGATGCTATGGCGCGGCTTCGCCGCATGGGCCACGAGGGCGCTGCCCTCGACAGGGTTTCGCCCGCCCTTCGGGCGTGGGCGAGTGACTTTGGAAAGACCCGCTCTCTTTAACAAATAACACCAAAGGTCTTCTCCCCCGCTTATTCGCCCGACTGACGTCGGGGACCTTCGGCTCATCCTCTTGTCCAACTGCACACGCCGATGGACAAGAGGATGAGCCTCAACGAACAAGAGGGGGATCAAAACTGTGCCAACCCGCAGCCCCGTCTAACAGCAGATATGCTCCCTCTCCCCTTGGGAGAGGGCTGGGGTGAGGGGATTGTGTATACCCAGCCAAACAAGATGCTCACTCAGCCCATGCCTTAATAACTAATTTATTGATCCAACACTGATTCCCGCCAAAACCAGCTTCTCAACGCACCACCCTCCCCCTTAAGATACCCGAATGACAATCAACCTCTCGAAAGAACACCATGACAGCGATTGTTGCCATCTCGCAGGTTACAAGCAGCAAACTGGGGGCTGAAACTCAGGGGCGGTAGCGTGGTTTTTGTAGGTTGACGCAGCGTGTAGCAAAACCCAACAGGCGAGCATTATTACGCCAACCAGCGCGGGATAAATATGGATGTGGCAGATCAGTAAAACAGATTTACAAATATATTTCGCGGTAAACGTTGGGCTTCACTTCGTTCAGCACCAACCTACGATTTTTAGCCCAACATACGAGATGATAAGTTATTTCGACCATCTAGTTAATGTCATGTGTAAAGGGGGTATCCGATTTGGCATCAAAAATTACACCTCGACTAATAGAATTGACATATGAGGCAGTTCTTAAGTCCTATTGGCGTCGGAATGCCTTGAAAAAATTTTTGCTTGCATCACACGTCAAAGAGAGTTTTTTAGCTGCGTGGTCAAACGATGAATCTAAGCGTGATTTGCTTGACCAGCTTTTCCTGAAATTGCAAGCAACAGATACTGGCAAAGTAGTAATTTTTGAAATGGCAAGAAGCCTATCAGAACAAGCGACATTCCCGGATCTGAGAAACTGGGAAGATTCTGCTAAAAAAATCCAAGAAGCACATAAAGCTGTCCAAGAGCTTAAGGCGTATCTCAGACAACAAGATGAAGAAATAAAAAGTGAAAAAGCTAGAAAAGAAGCACAAGAGCGAGCTCGGGAGCAAAACAAAGTAATCCAACGCTCACGAACGGATAAAGCAAAACTACAGCAACAGCTTGATGCAATGCACCCCAAGGTCGGTACCCAAGAAGGGGGTTACGAATTTGAAGAGTGGTTCTACAAGCTTCTTGATTTCTGTGAAATAATAAATAGAAAGCCTTATAAAAGTGGTGGGAGACAAATCGATGGGTCGATGACCCTTGAAGGCACTACATATCTTGTTGAATTAAAGTTTACAAAAGATCAGTCTGGCGCACCGGATATTGACTCATTAAAGGCGAAGGTTCATAAAATGGCCGACAACACCATGGGGATAATGGTGTCAATCTCTGGCTATAGCAGTACAGCAGTTACGGATGCTTCGGGTAGTAAAACACCACTGCTAATAATGGATGCTAGTCATTTGTATATGTTTTTATCTGGTGCAATGGAGTTCGGGGAAATCGTATCGAGAGTGAGGCGTCATGCCTCACAAACAGGTGAAGCATACTTGCCAATCAATAAGTTCAATGGATAAAATTTGCGTAAAAATAGGCTCCAACTGTCACCCAATATATTAGATCACTTTTTGGATTAGCTGAGCTAAAGTACTAAACCTCTAGGGAGTTAAGTCATGCATCTTCTGGCACAGATAGCAGAGGAAATAAATAAAAAAGCTTATGCATACGAAGTTGGTAATTTACAAAGTATCCGTAAAAAAATTGGTGGCCTGTCTCGAATACCATCGAGCCAACTTTTCGATCAAAGGACTGTATTTGAAGAATGGGGCTGGCACTATGGTGGTAGAAAGGAACTAC
Organism: Aeromonas sp. 96A; assembly: GCF_051919165.1. Taxonomy (NCBI): domain Bacteria; kingdom Pseudomonadati; phylum Pseudomonadota; class Gammaproteobacteria; order Aeromonadales; family Aeromonadaceae; genus Aeromonas; species Aeromonas sp. 96A. Next base: position 1,502,276 of record NZ_JBQBFE010000001.1, read on the forward strand.
AGTTTAACATTGACATTGAAGGAGATTATCTTCGGTATGGCGTAGCTTTCTCACTTGAGTGCAGCCAGTCCCTACCCAGAATAGATATTTTAAGACCAAAAATATTGCTATTTAATGAGTATTTATCTGAATATGGAGAACACTTCTCTGACTTAAGAATGTGGCACTACAAAATCCATAGAAGTGAAGATTATATGCCCTCACCAATCCCGGAAGAGCTAGCTCAAGAGGGAGTTTTTATATTTCTAGGAGGAAAGCAAAACAAACACAGTATAAACTACTCTCTTATCCTCGAAACATTAGACCGACTATTGCCACTTTACCTTTTCACTGAAAAGGCAGAACATAAGATTTACAATAAATCTAATAAATTTGGATTTAATTTCAAAACGGGTTGTTCAATAAAGGCTTCTTCTACGTCAGGCTCTGTAGCAGAAAAGAAACTAAACATACTATTGCGACATAATGATCTTCAGTACAAACTATATACTGAACTCTCTGAAGCATATGGAGAGGATAATGTTGGCACAGAAATAAAAATTAATGGTTTAAGCATTGATCTAGTTGTGAAAAATGATGATGAATACTGGTTCTATGAAATAAAAACTTCATCCACAGCTAAGGCATGCATACGACAATCTTTAGGTCAAATAATGGAGTATTCATATTGGCCAGGTCATCAGCAGGCAAAAAAATTAGTTATTGTTGGTGAGGCAATGGCAACCGAGGAGGAAACAAAATATCTTGATTTTTTGCGCAAAAAATTTCACATACCAATTGAATACCGAACAATTAATACCTAACAATTAATACCTATCTCCCCATCCCCACACCCGCCACCCCATCAACACCAGCATCAATACAACCCCCGGCAGCCAGACCCAGTAGAGCTCGGAGAGGATCACCGCTTCGCCTCGGGCAGTGAGATAGGCCTCCAGCTTGAAGGGGGCAACCCGGATCACCTGCCAGGGGGCGAAGAAGCGCTCGTCACGCCACGGCCAGAGCCAGCCAACCCCCTTGCCGCCGGTGGTGAGGGAATCGAGCAGGCTGTGGGAAAGTAGCGAGACCAGCAAAAATGACCAGATGGTGACGGCGCTGGCCCGAAATTGGCGGTGAAACAGCATGGCAAGGGTGGGCAGGGCAAAGGCAAACAGCAGTGAGTGGGTAAAGCCGCGATGGCCAAAAACATGGCCATAAGCGACCCCCAACTTGAAAGCGAGCACATCGGCATCGGGCAGCATGGCGATGGCAACCCCCGCCAGCAGCAGGCGGGGCGGAATAATCCGGCTGCCAAGCCCCAGTCCAAGGCATAGAGGGACGGCGGCGTGAGTGACTATGGTGGGCATAGAATAAAGCTCCAACTGAAAACGTGAGCCTACCCTACCCCCGCTCGGTGAAGTGAAGGTGAAGTGCACCCACTGTATTGGCTCGCTGTTAGATAAACGCAGCTCCAATCAGCGTTGGCGCGTTAACTTGAAATGTTCATTTAACTGCGGCTGACATGCAGAACGGGATCGTGATAAGTAGTCTCTTCGATTCACATCACAGGGATAGTGGCAGCGATGAATTTTTCAAAAAGCATCAGGCTGATTGCGAGCGTTATCAGCCTTTGGTTAATGACAGGGTGCATGGCAGAGGCCGCCTCTGCGCAGCCGCAGCAAGAGCAATACGCGCTGATCTATAACGGGCCGGTTTCTGATGGGGATAGCACCAGAGCGATTGCGGATGTGGTCAAGCAGGTGGGCTTGCCAGTCAGGTATCTCTCCAATATCGAGGCGCTGCCTGCAGAGCTCGATAATGCCAGGGTGTTTATCGTTGGCGGCACAGAGGACGATGTTGAGCCGCTCCTCAACGCCTTCACCGCGGACGCTCGTTCGGCGTTAAAAACCTATTTGCAGAATGGTGGCCGCTACCTCGGGATCTGTGGGGGTGCCTTTGTGGCATCCACCGGCTGGTCTGAAGAAGAGGGCTTTGTGCCGGCGCTGGGCCTTGTTCCTGCGACATCCGATGATTATGACGGCGACTTTAGCGCCAGGATCTTCCCGATCACCTGGCTTGGTGAAAAGCGCCAGATGTATTACCAGGCCGGTCCGCAGTTTACGCCGGTGCCAAGCCCAGAGCAGGTCAAGGTTATCGCCCATTTTCAAAACCATCATATTGCTGCGCTGATCAGCTCATATGGCAAAGGCAAGGTGGCCGTTTCCGGGCCACACCCCGAAGCCCCCGAATTGTGGAAAGCGAATGCGGTGGGCGGCGACAAGATGGAGTCGAATATTCATTTAGCCGTTGGACTCGTCAACGAGTTGCTCTCCGAAGAGCCCGTCACCCATTCGAAGTAGTCGCGTCCCTACGCCCCTGGGTTTGCTCCCATTGCTCGGCCCGGAAGCCAGGCCATCCAATCGGCAGCAATCCATAAAAAAACCACCGACCTGCAAAGGTCGGTGGTTTTTTTTATCGGTGGTAGATAACGGGTAGCCGATACGAAGCGTTCGCTACCTCAACTTTCGCCCGGGAACGAGCACTACTCCTCTTGCTCCTCCGGTTGTCTCTCCTCACCCCGTATCTGTAGCAGCTCCTCGACCCTGGCTTGCCACTTGTCGTGGGCCTGTTTGCGCTCCTGCTGCATAAATGCTTCTCGCATGGTGTCGATTTTCTGGTCAAGTGTTTCCATCAGAGTGTCTCCTTGTGTGACCGCGTAAAGACTGGCTGACGGCGCGTTGGCCAACCTGCTCCCCTAATCTGACACCGCTAATGCCGTTACTGCCCAATCAAATAATCGATTGGAAGTGCGAAAACCAATCTAAAAATGCTTTTTCGTGTTTGTTTCACCATGCCAGCGCAAGGGAAACAGGCCGCTCAGAGCGGGATGATCCGGCGCGCGGCCAACACGTTGTTGAGTCTGGTCGCCCCTCTTTTCAGGGGAATGAGGCGCCGTTGCCCCATCCGTCCAGTGCGGGGTACCGGCATGTTGCTGTGCCCATGATCACACAGTCACAACTCTCGCCCTCCGCTCACCGCACCCCCGCTTTTTATCATCTAGAGTTACCGGGCAGTCCAAAGCTGCTGATTTATATACATTCGCCGCCAAGAGGGATCTTTTTTCATGACCGAGCATATCGATCTGCTACCTATCAACACGGATGATGAGCAGGACGCAGGCAACCGTTACCTCTACTACACCGAAGGGGATCTGGCCCGCATTCTTGCCAATCTGGAACAGCTGCGCCACGCGGTGTTTCCGGCCGCCATCGGAGAGAGCGAAACGGGCGCCGCCGTGCCCCACAGCTTTCCGTCCGTCTGCCTGGTGGGGCTGGGACGCTGCGGCTCCAACATCGCGCAGGATGTGGCCTCGCTGGTCTACAACGCCCGCAGCTTTTATCTCAATGAGTTCAACAGTGAAGAGCAACGCAAGCGGGAGAAAGAGTTTGGCCCGGTGAGCTGGATCCGGCGCAATCTGCGACTGCCAAACAACGGGGCCAGACCGGTCTTTCTGATCGAGCCCATGGTGATGCTGGGGGATCTGGACAAGGACATCGATGGCCGCATCCGCCACTCCAATCGCAGCGGCGAAGGTGGCTCCTTGCGTGACTACGCCAAGATGCGGGTGATGGACTTGTCGGAGATCCACGCGGGTGGCGCGGGTAACGCCCCCATCCTTGGCCAGTATCTGGCCAAGATCATCCTCAACAAGAGCCCCCACTACTTCGCCAACTCCGAGTGGCAGGCCATTCATACCTATCTGGTGGACTCCTGCGGCATCAAGGCCAACCAGTCCCGTCTCTATTTCTACATCTTCAGTGCCGGGGGAGGCACCGGCTCCGGCATGGCCTCCGAGTTCGGGCTGGCCCAGCAGTACTCCTACATGAGCAAGACCTTTTCACCCCCGTCAGAAGAGGAGGAACACCTCTCCCTCGGGGAGCACTTCATGTTCGATCCCATCTTCACCAGCGGCATCTGCATCCTGCCCAATATCTGTGATCGGGGTATCGAGATCTCGGAAGCGCTGCACATCAACGCGGGGCGTTTGCTGTGCAAGTATCTGGCCGAGGAGTGGGACTTCTCCTATCACTTCGACAACGAGCAGGCGTGCGATGCCAGCATGCTCAAGCGGATCAGACCCTGGAATGCCATGATGCTGATCTCCAACGACATCATGCGCTACGCCGAAGAGAGCGACGATGGCGAGATCCAGCATGTTGATGTCAACACCATGGAGAAGTACGCCAACCAGTACATCTCCCAGCAGATCTTCAACATTCTTACCGCCCAGGCCGTCACCACCGACTACGACGAGAACTACTTTCGCCGGGCGGGCATCGATATCAGCGAGACCATTCGGCTCGATGCCAACGACCTCTTTATGAGTCTGGCGGGGCCGGTGGCGGTGGCGTATGCCGAGTCCATCTCGCCCCCCGGCGGCCTGTTTGACAAGGAGGACGGGCTCAATGTGGACGATCTCTTCACCCGTTCCATCGAGCTGCCCCACTTCAACAAGATGACCCAGGCCATCGAGGGGATCAGTCTGCTGCCCATCGAGGCGGGCAACTATCGGGAGTATCTGGACGACTATGTGAAAAGTGGCCATGACCCGGCCCACCTCAACGAGCTGCACTTCTTCAAGAACTGCTCCTCTGTGGTGTCGATCATCTCCCTGCCCAAGGAGTACAAGCTCTCCTATATGGATCTCAACCGGCTCAAGTCTCACCTCAACGGGCTCTTCCCCAATACCACCCTCAAGCGCTATGCGCTGGTCATCGGGGCGTCGGCCAACATCTCCCTCACCACCCTGATCGTCAAGAGCCCCTGCCTGAGCGATGACTTCCTGACCCTGATCGTGGCCTTTATCAAGCGCTGCTTTGCCAAGGATCACTATCGCTTCGATGAGCATCTGGACAAGGCGGTGATTGAGATGATCTGCAATGAGGAGTGGAACGATACACTGCTCGACAGCATGCTCAACGAGTTCGAGAACCCGGCCAAGATCCTCGATACCAACTGGTACGCCATCAAGCCCATGTATGAGAAGAAATATCGGGAGCTTATCCGCGAGAAGGAGAAGTTCGTCTCCATCAACGATATTCGCCTCAGCCGCGAATCGGTGAAAAAGGCGCTGCTCTATCTGCGGGAGATCTATCGCCACCGGGTCAGCAAGACCCGGATCCTCTCCCTCAACCCACGGCTGGGGGAAGCGAACGCTCGCTAGCACCCTGCCCATAAAGTAAAGCGCCCGCCCCAGATGGGGCGGGCGCTTTTTTACTGGCGCAACCTCGTTTTATCTCATCAGAGGGAGACAAAGATCCCGGCCAGGGTGGCGCTCATCAGGTTGGCGAGGGTCGCCGCCAACACTGCCTTGAAGCCCATATTGGCCACATCGTGACGGCGCTCCGGCGCCATGGTGCCGATGGAGCCCAGCTGCACCGCAATGGAGCCCAGGTTGGCAAAACCGCACAGCGCAAAGGTGATGATGATCTGGGTGTGGGCGCTCAGATCCGCCTTGATATTGGCAAAATCCAGATAGGCGACGAACTCGTTCATGATCACCTTCTGACCAATCAGGGATCCTGCCGCCATCATCTCGCTGGCGGGCACGCCAATCAGCCAGGCCACCGGTGCAAACAGATAACCCAGCAACTGCTGCAGGGAGAGATCAGCCCAGCCGAACCACTCGCCGACGGTGGTGAGACCGGCGTTGATCATGGTGATGACGCTGACAAAGGCGAGCAGGATAGTACCGATGGCTACGGCGATCTTCATGCCGCCCATGGCGCCGCCCGCCAGCGCGTCGATGGCGTTGCTGTAGTCGCTCTTGTCGAGGGTGATCTCGGTCTGATCGCTCACCTGCTGCTGCTCCGGTACCAGCAGTTTGGCCATCAGCAGGCCACCGGGCGCCGCCATAAAGGAGGCGGCAATGAGGTATTTCAGATCCACACCCAGACCGGCGTAACCGCCCAGCACCGAGCCCGCCACCGAGGCCATGCCGCAGGTCATGACCGCAAAGAGTTCGGAGCGGGTCATACCGGCGAGGAAGGGACGAATAAGCAGCGGCGACTCCCCTTGCGACAGGAAGATGTTGCCGGTGGCCACCAGGGATTCGGCGCGGCTGGTGCCGAGCAGGCGGTGAATGGCGCCGCCCAATACCCGGATCACCCACTGCATGATGCCGAAGTGGTAGAGCACGGCGATCAGCGCGCTGATAAAGATCACCAGCGGCAGCACCCGCACGGCAAAGATAAAGCCGTTGCTGGCGAGATCGCCAAACACGAAACGGATGCCGCTGTCGGCAAAGCCGAGCAGGGCGGAGACGCCATTGCTCATGGCACCGAGCATGATTTGTCCGGGGGGGAAATAGAGCACCAGCGCAGCAAAACCGGTTTGCAGGGCGAGCGCACCCAGCACGGTTCGCCAGCGGATGGCTCGGCGGTTTTCACTGGCCAGCCAGGCGATAAACATCAGGGCCAGCATACCGACCAGACTCAATAACAGTGTCATCTTGCACCTATGAAGAGAGGAGTTTCATATGGCAAGTCTGCAGACAGGCGTCGCGGAAGATCCGGCGGGAGAGGTGCCGACCCACGCGACACGCAGACCACAAACCTACAGGTTAGTGGCGGGTCCCATCCTGGGGTCATTCACGTTCCGGGTGACAGCATGTATCGGGTGACGCCAGCGCCGTCGCAGGTGGAGATGCGGCCGGGTGGCAGGTCGGGCGGCGATGGTACAGTGATCATCGTCACAGAAAAAGCGGTAAAACGATTGGCCGGAGTAACTTTTTCAACTTGTTCACACAACGAAACAGGGCCAGCGTGAAGCTGGCCCTGTTTCAATCCGTACTTGAGTACTCAGATGATTACTTGAGGCGCTTGCCGCTCGCGTCCACCACCTGCTCGCCATCCTCCTTGGCGAAGGCCCCTTTTTGCTGATCGGGCAGAATATCGAGCACCACTTCCGACGGGCGGCACAGCTTGGTGCCAAGCGGCGTGACGACGATGGGGCGGTTGATGAGGATGGGGTGAGCCAGCATGGCATCGATCAGTTCATCATCGCTGAAACGATCTTCCGCAAGCCCGAGCGCCTCGTAGGGTGGCACGTTCTTGCGCAGCAGATCGCGCACCGGCATGGCCATGGCGGCGATCAGCGCCACCAGCTGGTCACGGGAGGGGGGCGTCTCCAGATAGTGGATGACAGTGGGCTCCACGCCGCTGTTGCGGATCAGCTCCAGGGTATTGCGGGAGGTACCACATTCCGGGTTGTGATAGATGGTGATTGCACTCATTTGCGTGTCTCTCATTAATCAAGTGAATAGAAAATGGATAGCATCAGTTCGCGGCCATCTGTTAACGGTCATCAGTTAGCGGCTTAGCCCTGCTTCGTACCAGGGTTTGCTAGCGTTAACCACCCGCACCACCAGCAGCATGACCGGCACCTCGATCAGCACTCCGACCACGGTGGCGAGCGCCGCGCCGGAGTGAAAGCCGAACAGGCTGATGGCGGCGGCCACCGCCAGCTCGAAGAAGTTGGAGGCACCGATCAGGGCGGAAGGACAGGCGACCGAGTGCTTCTCTCCCACCTTGCGGTTGAGCCAGTAAGCCAGCCCGGAGTTGAACAGCACCTGGATCAGGATGGGCACCGCCAACAGGGCGATAACCAGCGGCTGCTCAATGATGGCGTTGCCCTGAAAGGCAAACAGCAGCACCAGAGTGAGCAGCAGAGCCGCCACCGACCAGGGCTGGATGCGGGTCATGACGCCGTCAAAATGGGCCTCTCCCTTTTTCAGCAAGGCCTTGCGCAGCAGCTGGGCGATGATCACCGGGATGACGATATAGAGCACCACAGAGGTAAGCAGGGTATCCCACGGCACTATGATGCTGGAGACCCCGAGCAGCAGCGCCACCAGCGGCGCGAAGGCAAACACCATGATGAGGTCGTTCACCGCCACCTGCGACAGGGTGAAGTAGGGATCGCCGTTGGTGAGGCGACTCCAGACAAACACCATGGCGGTGCAGGGAGCCGCCGCCAGCAGGATCAGGCCCGCTACGTAACTGTCGAGCTGATCAGCCGGCAGCCAGTCGGCAAACAGCACGCGGATAAAGAGCCAGCCGAGGAAGGCCATGGAGAAGGGTTTGACCAGCCAGTTGATAAAGAGGGTGACCCCAATCCCCTTGAGATGCCCCTTCACCTGATGCAGGGCGCCAAAGTCGATCTTGAGCAGCATGGGAATGATCATCACCCAGATCAGCAGCCCCACCGGCAGGTTGACCTTGGCCACCTCCATGGCGCCGATCGCCTTGAAGAGATCCGGCAACCCCTGCCCGAGCCCGATCCCCACCAGAATGCAGAGGGCGACCCAGGCGGTCAGATAACGTTCAAAAAAGCCGATGGCAGGCACGGCCTTGGCATCACATGTTGCAGACATCACAGCTCCCGATGCGGCGCAATTCCGCATCTTCTATTGGTTCAAAACACGGGTTTATAACAAGTAACGGCATATTCAAGCCGCCCCGGCTGCTGGCCGGGGCGGCGACTCAATGGTGCTGGCAGAGGCGGCCTAGGGCATCGGGCCCCACCGGCTCCTCGGCGAGCAGCGGCACCACGGCGTAGCGGCTGGCGTGTTGCTGCTCGACCGCCTCAATATGGGGCAACTGGCACTCGGCCCGCAGTTGCAGCAGCGGCGAGCTGACCGCGGCTTGCTGCAAGCTGTGGTTGATGAGCCAGCCCCAGGGCTCGATGCCCGCACGGCGCAGATCGGATTGCAGATTGGCCGCCTCCTGCACTGGCGTGGGCTCGGGTAGGGTCACAATCAACACCTTGGTCTGTTTGGGATCCTGCAACTGCATCATGGGGGTGGTGAAGTGCAGCCCCTTGTTTCCCATCTGGCGAGCGATCTCCCTGTGGTAGGCGCCGGTGGCGTCGAGCAGCAGCAGGGTGTGGCCAGTGGGGGCAGTATCCATCACCACGAAGCGCTTGCCCGCCTCGCGAATAATGCGCGAGAAAGCCTGAAACACGGCAATCTCCTCGGTACAGGGGGAGCGCAAGTCCTCCTCCAGCAGTGCCCGCCCCTGCTCGTCCAGGGCCGCCCCCTTGGTGGCCAGCACCTGGGCGCGGTAACGCTCGGTCTCGGCGTGGGGATCGATGCGGCTCACCTCCAGATGGGGCAAGCTACCTGCCAGCGTCTCGCTCAGGTGTGCGGCGGGATCCGAGGTGGTGAGGTGCACCGGCAAGCCGCGGCTCGCCAGCTCCACCGCCACGGCGGCAGCCAGAGTGGTTTTGCCCACCCCGCCCTTGCCCATCAGCATGATGAGGCCGTGACCGTCGGCGGCCAGCTCGTCTACCAACGAACTCAACTCGGGCCGAGCTGGCAGATGAGCTGACGTTGCCAGTGATACCTGCGCACCAGCATCCTGTGGTTGCAGCAACAGCCGCAAACTATCGACCCCCACCAGATTGGTGGCCAGCAGCGGGATATGATCCTGCGCCAGCCCCTTTATCCCTTGCGGCATCTGGGCAAGAGCCTGTTGCTCGCGCTGCCAGAGCGCCATTGCCAGCGGATCTCCGGCAATGGCGCCTTCGGGGAAGAGGCCATTGATCACCAGTTGCTGGTTCAACAAGCCGATGGCGGCCAGCTCCTCGTGGGTGCGAGCCACTTCCCGCAGAGTGGATTGCTGGGCCCGCGCCACCAGCACCAGCCTGGTGCGAGCAGCATCAGCCAGCGCAGCGACCGCCTCTGCATACTGGCTGCGCTGCTTCTCCAGCCCCGCCAGCGGGCCCAGGCAGGAGGCATCCCCCTTGCCCTGCTCCAGAAATTCGCTCCAGGCGCCCGGCAATTGCAGCAGCCGGATGGTGTGGCCGGTTGGGGCCGTATCAAAGACGATATGGTCATACTCGGCCAGCAGCGTTTGGTCGGTCAGCAGCGCAGTGAATTCGTCAAAGGCGGCGATCTCGGTGGTGCAGGCGCCGGAGAGCTGCTCCTCGATGCTGCGCACCACGCTCTCGGGCAACTTGCCGCGCACCGGCCCGACGATCCGCTCCCGATAAGCTTTGGCCGCCGCGGGGGGATCTATCTCCAGCGCCGACAAACCGGGCACAGCGGCGATGGCGGTGACGCGATTGCCGATCTCGGTGGCAAACACCTGCCCCACGTTGGAGGCAGGGTCGGTGCTGACCAGCAGTACGCGCTTGCCAATATCACAAAGAGCCACCGCACTGGCGCAGGCCAGCGAGGTCTTGCCCACCCCGCCCTTACCGGTGAAAAAGAGAAACGGCGGTGGATTGGTCAGAAAATGGTACATAGCCTCTCCCGAATGGTGCGTCACGACTCAGCAGCAACCGCTGCCAGAGCAGCAGCCGCCCTTGACGATCCCCTTGATGGCCGCTTGCGGCGCAGGCAGCCCGGCATAACGGGCCAGCTCGCTGCGGTTCGGGTAACGGCCGGTCAACACCACCAGCCCCTCTACCAGCACCAGTGGCAACCCCTCCTCCCCGGCGTGAGTCAGAAAAGCGCTGACGGCAGGCGTCTCGGCAAACTGCATCGGCTGCTGGGCCAGATTGAAACGCTCGATGGCAACTCCCTGCTCCTTGGCCCAGGCAAGGTCGGCTGCGAAGGTGACCAGTGCCTGATCAACCTCGGTACCGCAGACACCGCTGGAGCAGCAGAGGGCGGGATCAAAAATCTGAATGGAGGACATGGCATTACTCCTTGTTGCAGCAGGGCTGCGCAGGCAGAACATGGGGGGAGCAGGCTGACTCGGCACGCATCACGCCGCACGCCTCGGGATGACCGGCGCAGCACTCCTCGGTGAGGTAGGCGATCACATCCAGCATCAGGGGAATATTGGCGCGGTAGCGCAGAAAGCGCCCCTCCTGCTCCACCGACAGCAGACCGGTGTTGAGCATCGCCTTGAGGTGAAACGAGAGGGTATTGGGGGCAATATCGAGCTCGCTGGCCAGTTCACCGGCGACCCGCCCCTCCAGCCCGGCCTTCACCAGCCGCCGCCATACATCGAGCCGGATGCCGGATGCCAGCGATTCAAAGACCTTGGTGGCCATCTCTTTGTTCATCTTCACTCCCCTTGGTGCGACTTTTCATTTCAACTATACAAGAATTATTGAAATGATCAAGATACGTACCAAACCGAAGATACGAGATTCTGGTATCAAACCGGGCTGACTGGAGAATCGACGAGTGAACAACAGTAGCGGACGACCACGCAGGGTTCCGCAGATAAACAGACGCCCTCCAGAGGGAGGGCGTATCAGAGCGTTTGACCCGCCAGCACAGTCAGCGCTGTCGGGGCAATCAGACAAACGCGTGCCTTATTTGGCAGCAGGCACAGCGTTGAAGGTGAGCAGGGCCGCCTTGTTGGCATCGCTCAGGGTCAACTGGTTGCCGTTGATGGAGTAGGTTGCCACCTTCTCCAGCTTTTGCAGGAACTCGGTCTCTTTGTTCATGGCGTCGCCGATGCACATCATGCGAGTGGAGCCCATGGCGCCCAGCGTCAAGACACCGTCACCCTGCTTGGTGATGCCGCCAAAATAGCGGTTGCAGCCGCCCTTGCCCGCCACCTTGCCGTCGACCACTTGCAGGGTGAAGGTATCGCCGGTGGCGCCTTGCAGCTGCCAGCTGGATGCTTGCAGTTGAGCCATGCTGGAACCCGTTGCCATTGCGCAGCCTCCCAGTGCCAGCGCGGCCAGCAGAGTCAGTTTCTTGTTCATGGATTCACCTCTTAATGATTAGAGCCATCAATACGGCAGCCTGTTTAACATGGCTGGCGCCCATGCCAAAGGATTTTATTGTGATCTCGCTTCACTTTACTACCAGCTGGCATGTGCCATGCTTAGGCTCAGTTCCGGACCCAGGGAGGGGAAACGAATGGTCAAATCGCTCATCATCACACTGCTTGCAACCTGCGCCAGCATGGCCGTACAGGCCGCCGACTGGGCAGTGGTTCAGCCGCAATCCAACCCGTCTCTCTATGTCAAAAGTTACTCGGGTGTGCTGCTCAATGGCCATAGCCATCACAGCGACAGTTTTGATCTCTGGCTGGTCAATAGCGGCTATCAATATCCGGTGGTGGATGATGTGACCCTCTTTATGGAAGCGGGCCCGGCGGTAGCGGATCAGAATCGCACATCCGGTTTCAATATGAGTTCGGGGGTACGCTACCAGCTCTCTCCGGCATTCAATATCGGCAGCCAGATCAAACATCTCGATCTCAACAAGGCCAGCACCCTGCTGGAGCTCAACTACAGCCTGCTGCTGACCCCCAGACTCTCCCTCACCGCCAACTACGGCGTCAGCGCCATCACTGCCGATCAGGCACTGAGTCTGGGCGTCGGCTTCAATTTCTGATGATCACAACAGCGGCGTGGCGCTCACCACCACGCCGTTGCGATCCGCATAGACATAATCCCCTTCGTGGATGGTCACCCCGGCAAAGCTGACCACGGCCCCCAGCTCTCCCAATCCCCGCTTCTCGGTCTTGACCGGACAGGCCGCCAGCGCCTTGACCCCGAGCGCCAATGTCGCCAGGGTGCCCACATCCCGCGCCGCGCCGTGGATCAGGATCCCCTCCCACCCCTGCTCCACCGCCTTGACCGCCAACTGATCGCCAAGCAGCGCACGGCGCAGCGAGCCGCCGCCGTCGATCACCATCACCTTGCCGTGACCGGGGCGGGTCACCAGATCCCGCACCAGACTGTTGTCTTCATAACAGGAGAGCGTTACGGCGCGACCATAAAAGAGGGCCTTGCCGCCAAAATCCTGAAACACCGGGTCGGCCACTTGCAGCAAGTCGCCATGTTGATCGCAGAGGTCGGGCAGGAGATCCAGCATGATTTGATTCCTTTCAGATACATGAAGGTGTTCATTCTTTCATCAGGCAAGGTTTCTGGCAATCCAGAAGGATTCAATATTGCCCAGACAAACTGCTGATTTATCCATCAATACTGGTGTCAGCCAGAGCTGGCCATCCTCCACCCAGTAGATGGCATTCTGGCCAAAACGGGCAGCCAGCTGACGGGCTTGTGGCAGGGATAGCGCCACCGCCAGCGATGACTCCTGCCAGCGTTCGTCCGGGTCAGATCCCCAAAATGGCCCCACCACGGGCACCTGCAAATCCACGGTCAGATGGCGCCACAGCGCCCGTTCCCGCCGTACATTGCGTCGTTCTGTGACCCACTGGCTGGCCGGATTCCAGGCTGTGATGATGGCAAAAGCAGACCAATCTGGTGGCTCAAATGGCGCGATAAAGCAGATTTTCTTGTAGTTTTCCCACAAATTCATGTCAATCACATGTTACATTCCATTACATTTTGTAGGGGCGAAAACCCGGTTCAGGCCAAGTATGATGCTGCTGTACCAGGGTTTGACCTATATCAAATCAGAGTTAAAAAGTTGCTATCTGACGGCAAAGAGTGTTGTTATGCTCCTGTTAACTGATAAAATGCGGCCACTTTCGTAATGGACGACCTTTCCAGGCTCTGCTCGACCAGACTTGTCGGGAACCTATAAGTGGCACAGGGATACTTGCCGGTACTGATGCCTAATTCGCGATATTCCGACCTGACTCTCATACCCAGGATGACGTAATAAATTTTCAGGATCAGTCAGGAAATCGGTTTGAAACGCCAAAGAGTGTTAAATTTAAGATAATTAACTGATAAGAATCTGGGAATACTCATGCAAACACCACACATTCTGATCGTCGAAGACGAGCTGGTCACACGCAATACCCTGAAAAGCATTTTTGAAGCCGAAGGCTACATCGTGCTCGAAGCCAACAACGGCGACGAAATGCATCAAGCCCTCACTTCCCACACCATCAATCTGGTGATCATGGACATCAACCTGCCGGGCAAGAACGGCCTGCTGCTGGCCCGTGAACTGCGTGAGAACGACAACATCGCTCTGATGTTCCTGACCGGTCGTGACAACGAAGTGGACAAGATCTTGGGTCTGGAGATCGGCGCCGATGATTACATCACCAAGCCGTTCAACCCGCGCGAACTGACCATCCGTGCCCGCAACCTGCTGAGCCGCACCATGAACGTAGCAGCCGGTGGCGAAGAGAAGAAACTGGTTGAGCGCTACCTGTTCAACGGCTGGGCGCTGGATATCAACAGCCGCGCCCTGGTCAGCCCCACTGGCGACATGTTCAAGCTGCCGCGCTCCGAGTTCCGCGCCATGCTGCACTTCTGCGAAAACCCGGGCCAGATCCAGACCCGTGCCGAGCTGCTGAAGAAGATGACCGGCCGTGAGCTCAAGCCCCACGACCGTACCGTCGATGTGACCATCCGTCGCATTCGCAAGCACTTCGAAAGCGTCAACGATACTCCGGAGATCATCGCCACCATCCACGGCGAAGGCTACCGTTTCTGTGGTGAGCTGGAGCAGGAATAAGCTCCCGCGACGCTGTTGATCTGAAAAGGCGCCTCGGGCGCCTTTTCTGTCTCTGCGGTTTGCCTTAAAGCTGAGAAACCGTGAGCGTGACGTTGAACGGTGCACAGGATAGATGAAAAACAAAAAGCCCACTCGCAGGAGTGGGCTTTTTGTTTTGAAGCTGGAGCGGGCAGCGGGAATCGAACCCGCATCATCAGCTTGGAAGGCTGAGGTAATAGCCATTATACGATGCCCGCCTGGCATCTGAAATTTGGAGCGGGTGATGGGAATCGAACCCACGTATGCAGCTTGGGAAGCTACCGTTCTACCATTGAACTACACCCGCGTCAGGGCTCCTACTATATGCATTTTGCCGCCGAGCGCAATGGCGCCTTTGCCACTTTTTTCAATAAATCAATCTGTTCGGACAAGGATTGAACAGACGGTTGCTTTTTCAATCAAACATTTTCAACACAGATAATTTACAAGGTTGCCAAGGCCAAACGGCAAGGATAGTCTTGCGCCACTCGACGCGAGGATGGTGGTAATGGATAAAAAAACGCAAAAACGTCTCTATGGCTGGTTGCGCAAGCAATCGAGTCACGGTCGCCGCTGGATCACGATATCCATCGCTTTTGGCCTTGGTCAGGGCATTCTGATGGTGGCGCAAGCCTGGCTGCTGGCGACCCTGTTGCACGGCTTTATCATCGAAGGCTCAACGCCTGAGCAATCCATCACGCTCTTTATTACCCTGCTGCTGGTGACGCTTGGCAAAGCGGCGCTGGCCTATGGCCGGGAAGTGGCCAGCTTCAAGGCGGGCAGCGCGGTGCGCCAGACCATCCGCCAGCTGGTGCTCACTCGTTTGAGTCGCCTCGGCCCTGCCTATATCCAGCGCCGTCCGGCCGGTAGCTGGGCCAGCCTGTTGCTGGAACAGATTGAAAACATGCAGGATTTCTTCTCCCGCTATCTGCCGCAGATGGCCATCGCCGTCTTTATTCCGGTGGTCATTCTGGTGGCTGTATTCCCGGTCAACTGGGCGGCAGGTCTGATCCTGCTCGGCACTGCGCCCCTCATCCCCATCTTTATGATCCTGGTGGGTGTGGGCGCCGCCGATGCCAACCGCCGCAATTTTCAGGCGCTGGCTCGTCTTTCGGGCCACTTCCTCGATCGGCTGAAGGGGCTGCGCACCCTGCAACTCTTTATGCGTACCCAGGCAGAAGGTGACGCCATTCGCGACGCCTCGGAAGATTTTCGCGAGCGCACCATGGAAGTGCTGCGCCTGGCGTTTTTGAGCACCGCCGTGCTGGAGTTCTTCGCCGCCATCTCGGTAGCGCTGGTTGCCGTCTACTTCGGCTTCTCTTATATCGACCATCTGAACTTTGGTAGCTATGGGGTCAAGGTCACCCTCTTTACCGGTCTGTTCGTGCTATTTCTCGCCCCCGAGTTCTACGCCCCGCTGCGGGAACTGGGTGCCCACTACCACGCCAAGGCGCAGGCCATCGGCGCTGCCGAGCAGCTGCTTGAATTCCTCGAAGCCGAGGTGAGCGAGCCGGCCGCAGGCACGGCGCCGTTCCATGCCGACAGCCCGGTCAAGGTAGAAGCAAAAGGCCTTGAAGTGCTGAGCGCCGAGGGCAAGGTGCTGGTCGGCCCCATCGACTTCACCCTGGAAGCCGGTTCACGTACCGCCCTCATCGGCGTCAGCGGCGCAGGCAAGAGCTCGCTGGTCAACGCCCTGCTCGGCTTTGCCCCCTATCGCGGCGAACTCAAGGTCAACGGGCAGGAGCTCGCCACCCTCGACATGAGCCAGTGGCGCCTGCAGCTGGGCTGGCTCTCGCAAAACCCGCAGCTGTTCCACGCCTCATTGCGCGACAACCTGCTGCTGGCCAAGCCAACGGCCAGCGATGCCGAGCTGGAAGATGCCCTGAAACGGGCGCAAGCGTGGGAATTTGCCATGGAGAAGGGGCTCGACTATCCGGTCGGCGATCAGGCAGGAGGCCTCTCGGTCGGTCAGGCTCAACGCCTTGCCCTGGCGCGAACCCTGCTCAAATCAACCCAGCTGATGGTGCTCGATGAGCCGACCGCCAGTCTGGATCGCCACTCCGAACGCGCCATCATGACCACCCTCGAGCAAGTGATGGCTGGCCAGACCCTGCTGATGATCACCCACCGCCTCGACCAGCTTACCAAGATGGACAAGATAATGGTGCTGGCCCGCGGCCAGCTGGTGGAGCAAGGTAGCTTCCAGCAACTTAGTTCTGGGCTGGGGCATTTTGCCCGCCTGCTCTCCCAACGTTCCGGAGGTTCTCTCGATGAGTGATCTGTTGCCATTTCTGCGCCTCTATCGCCAACACTGGCTCAGCCTCACCATTGGTTTGCTGCTGGCGCTGGTGACCCTGGCCGCAGGCATGGGGCTGCTCTCCCTCTCCGGCTGGTTCCTCTCCGCCGCCGCCGTGGCGGGGATGACCATTGCGACGACCCATGCTTTTAACTACATGACCCCTGCCGGCGGGGTGCGCTTCTTCTCCATCGTCCGTACCGCCGGTCGCTGGGGTGAGCGGGTCGTGAGCCACGACGCCACCTTCCGGGTACTGACCCGACTGCGGGTCTGGTTCTGGCAGAAACTCTCGCCGCTCTCCACCGGTACCCTGGCCGGTTTTCGTCAGGCGGATCTGCTCAACCGGCTGGTGGCCGACATCGATGCGATGGACCACGTATATCTGCGGCTGATCACCCCCATAGGCGCGGCCCTGCTCAGCATCGCCGGACTGGTCTTCTTCCTGTCGTTTTTCGACAGTCGCCTCGCCCTCACCCTGGGTGCCATTCTGCTGTTTGGCATGATTGCCCTGCCGCTGGTGTTCTACTTCCTCGGCCGTCGCCCCGGTCAGGCGCTGATTGCCGAAAAATCGACCCTGCGTACCCGGATGGTGGATTATCTGGATGGTCAGGCCGAGCTGCAGATGTTTGCCGCCGCCCCCAAGGCGCTGGTTGAGCTGCAACAAGCCGAACAGGCGCTGCTCGTCGCGCAGGCCCGGATGGCCAAAGTGAGCGGGCTGGCCAACTTCTCGGTGCAACTACTGAGCGGCTGGACCCTGACCCTGATGCTCTGGCTGGCCGGTCATGGAGTGGCGGGCGCTGCGCCCGACCCCATTACCGCGTTGATGGTCTTTGCCACCCTGGCCAGCTTCGAGGCACTGATGCCGCTGGCGGGGGCTTTCCAGCACCTCTCCACCAGCCTCACCTCGGCACGCCGCCTGAACGAGATCCTGCAAGAGGCAAAAGCCCCCGTGTGGGGCGGCGAACAGACCCATGCCACCGCTGGCACGCTGCAGATCAATGACCTCTATTTTGGCTACCCGGGCAATCCCCAGCCGGTGCTGCGTGGCTGCACCCTGCAACTGCACGCTGGGGAAAAGCTGGCCCTGCTGGGCCAGACCGGCTGCGGCAAATCGACCCTGATGGGGCTGCTGACCCGTGAGTGGAGCCCGCAGGCTGGCAAGATCCTGCTGGGTGGCAAGCCGCTCACAGACTACAGCGAAGGGGCGCTGCGCGCCTCCATCTCGGTGGTGAGCCAGCGGGTGCATCTGTTTGCCGATACCTTGCGGGGCAACCTCAAACTGGCCGCCCCGACCGCCACTGACGAGCAGCTGATTGCTGTGCTGACCCAGGTCGGACTGGCCAATCTGCTGGAAGATGAGGCGGGCCTTGACGCCTGGCTCGGTGACGGCGGCCGCCCCCTCTCCGGTGGTGAGCGTCGTCGTATCGGCATCGCCCGCGCCCTGCTGCACGATGCGCCGCTCTGGCTGCTGGACGAACCGACCGAAGGGCTCGACAGCCAGACCGAGCGGGAGATCATGGAGCTGCTGTTCCGGCTCGGGGCAGATCGCACCTTGCTGCTCATCTCCCACCGCCTGCTGGGGATGGAGCAGATGGACCGGATTGCCCTGATGGAAGAGGGACAGATCCGCCTCTGCGCCCCGCACAACAAGCTGCTGGGGGATGATTACTACCGCAGCCTCTATCAGCGGCTGGCTCCCGTTTGATATCAGCCTGATGGGGGTCACACCCTGACAACCGGGTGCAAAACGGGGCTGGTCGCCGCAGGCGGCTGGCCCCTATAATGTCCCCCTCATTATTCAACAAGATGCCGACATGGAGCGCCTGCGCATTTCTACTGTCCTCATCACCGACACAAGATACGAGACGATGAAACGCCTGATCCTGATGATGCCCCTGATTGCCTCCGGCTGTGCCAACTACGCCTTCAACAGCAATCTGGATAAAGAGAACTTCGACGAATACTTCAAACCCGGTAGCGTGCGCATCTATGAACAGGATGAGCTGGCTGACCTCAACTACCTCTACCTCGGCACCATCGAGGGTGAATCCTGCCAGGCCGATGCCAACCAGCCGGTGCCCAACGCCGGTGAAGCGCGCACCCTGGCCCGCCGCCGCGCAGCCGACATGGGGGGCAACGGCGTCACCATCGACAAGTGCGCCGAGTTCAGCGACACCCCGGGCTGCCTGAGACAGGTGATCTGCTACGGGCAGGCGCTGAAAGTGGCCGAAGAGAAGTAACCCGCTGTCATGGCCCTCGCTATCGTTCGCCTTGGCAGCCCGCGCCTGCCCGATGAGGGGCTGCGGATCGGTACGGTGCGCCGCCCGCCCCGCGGCGTACCCAAGAGCGAATTTGCCAGCCAGCATTGGTATGATGTCTGGTTTCCCAACCTGGCCCCCAGCAGCGAGACCATGAAGCTGGGGCAGACAGCCGAGACGCCCGCCCAGTGGGCGGCGTTTGGCAAACAGTACAAGGCCGAGATGGCGCAACCTGCCGCCAGGCATGATCTGGCGCTGCTGGCCGCCCTCTCCTACACCACCAACCTGTCGGTGGGCTGTTACTGCGAGCAGGAGTCCCGCTGCCATCGCAGCATTTTGAAAGAGCTGCTGGTAGCCGCTGGGGCCGCCATTCGCTAACTCGGTGAGCGACAGCGATGTGATGGGGAATCGCGTCAGCCTCTATTCGGCAACCATCAGGCATGGATAGACAGAGAGGGCATCCCGCGGGATGCCCTCTCTCGTTGTATTCACACCTGCCGCGCCACGCTCGGTAGCAGCGGCACGATGCTCCCTCTCCTATTGCAGACTGGGCTCCAGCAACAGCTGCCGTAGCGAGGTCTCCTCGGCCTCAGTCATGGCATTCGCCGCTACCCCGGCGGCAGGCTCGATGGCCAGCCAGTGGGCAAGGTCGGCGGCGGTCTCTTCCAGCGGCCGGAAATTCAACCCGTGGACGATGGCCGCCTCGGCGCTTATAGAGCCGTAACCGGCAAACTCCGCCTGCGCGCAGGGCAGCAGGGTGGGATAGCTCTGCCAGGGCTCGATACCGGCCGCAATCAGGGTCGACCAAGGCAGCCACTCGGGCTGGATGGGGCGAGTGGGCTGCAACCGGGCGCTCAGCCGCTCCAGCCAGTCACTCAAGGTAATGCCGGGTTTGATCAGGTTGAATGTGCCCCCCAACTGCTGCTCGGCCGCACGCAACACAAACTCGGCGCAGTCGCGCACATCGAGATACTGCAAGCGATCCTCGCCACTGCCCGGCAGCAACCAGGGCCCGCCCTGCTGCACCCGCTTAATCCACCAGGCCATGCGCCCGGTAGGATCATGGGGGCCGCACAGCACGCCCGGGCGCAAGATGCAGAGCCGCTCGCCCCAGCGGGCGCGATACTCCTGCTCGCACAACACCTTGAGGGGGCCATAGTCAGTGGGCATTTCCCCTTCGGGGATAGCATGCAGCGGCGCCGACTCATCCATCCCGGGCAGTGAGAAATCGCGATAGACGCTGATGGTGGAGATAAAAATGAGCCGCGCGCAGCGCCCGAGTAAAGCTGCCGAGAGGCTCGCCGCCTGCTCGGGGCGATAGCAGCAGGTATCGATGACGAGATCCCACTGCAACCCGGCCCCTTGCAGGGCGCTCAGGCTCTTGTCCCTGTCGCCGGTGAGCTGCACCAGATCGCGCCAGTCCGGATGCTGGTGCAGGCCACGGTTGAACAGAGTCACTTCATGGCCCCAATCCAGCGCCAGCGCGGTGAGGTGGCGCCCCAAAAAGCCGGTGCCACCGATAATCAGCAATTTCATCCCTCTCCCTCCCCCTTCGGCGCGAGTGCGCATATTTCATCCTGACACGCCAATGCCTCCACCCTACGCAACTCGGCGCGCGGGCACAGCCCCCGACTGGCCGGGATGGGACAGGGATCACGGCAGCGCCGCAGAAAAGGGCGTAGCGAGGCCAAGCCTGCGTTTTGGGGCCGCCTGTGCTAAATTGCCGGGGTTTTCAGTCAGGATCCGCCATGAAGTTCGAAATCGACACCCTCGGGATCATCCGCTCTCCCTACAAGGAGAAGTTCGCCATCCCCCGCCAGCCCGGTCTGGTCAAATCGGCCCGCGCCCGCCTCGAGCTGCTCCCCCCTTACGATCAGCCGGATGTGCTGCGCGGCATCGAGCAGTTCTCCCATCTGTGGCTCAGCTTCGTCTTTCACCAGACCATGGCGCAGGGCTGGCACCCGACTGTGCGCCCGCCGCGCCTTGGCGGCAACGAACGGGTCGGCGTCTTTGCCACTCGCTCCACCTTCCGCCCCAATCCGCTAGGGCTCTCTGTGGTCGAGCTGCACGGGGTCGGTCGCGAGCGGGGCAAGCTGTGGCTGGAGCTGGGGGCGGTGGATCTGCTCGATGGCACCCCCATCGTCGATATCAAGCCCTACATTCCCTATGCCGACAGCCTGCCGGATGCCCATGGTGGTTTTGCCCCCGACGCCCCCACCCCGCCGCTTTCGGTGAGCTTCAGTGCCGAGGCCGAGCAGCAGTTGCAACCCTGGCTCAAGGCCCATCCCGAGCTGCGCCAGCTGGTGAGCGAAGTGCTGGCGCAAGATCCGCGCCCCGCCTACAAGAAGGGCAAGCCCGATGAGAAGGAGTACGGGGTGCGGCTGTTTGACTGCAACGTCCGTTTTCGCATCAGCGAGCCGGATTGCGTGGTGCTGGCCATCGAGCCCGCCTGAACCTTGGCGGGCTGACATCACGGATGCTATTTCACGCCTTCTTCACGTCACAAGGGGCTTAATGAGCCTGTAAATTGTGTGGCATTGATCAGACTATCCACCCGGTTGCCAGTGATACCATGCAGACAGCAGAGGGCATCTCCTCTCTGACTGATGCCAGCGGCAGGCTATCGATGTATGGCAAGCATGGTAGCTCTGCTGTTGCCACCAAAGGATCTGGCCTGGCCCCGACACGTTTGAGTGCGGGGATGCCACACGGATGTGACAGCACTTCGAAGGAACAAACCTATGCTGATGAACAGTGAACAACGTTATGGCACCCTGAATATCGGGCTGCACTGGCTGACCCTGTGGGCCATGATCGCCGTCTACGCCCTGATCGAATTTCGCGATATTTTCCCCAAAGGGGATCCTGGCCGTGATCTGATGAAGGAGTGGCACTTTATGCTGGGGCTGCTTATCTTCGCCCTGGTCTTTGTCAGACTGGCCCTACGCTGGATGAGCCCGACGCCGCGCATCGTGCCCGAGCTCTCCCCGATCATGCACAAGCTGGCAAAACTGGCCCACCTCGCCCTCTACGGTTTTCTGATTCTCACCCCGCTGTTTGGCTGGCTGCTGCTGAGCGCCGCGGGCAAGCCCATCCCCTTCTTCGGGCTTGAGCTGCCTGCCCTGCTCTCCCCAAGTCCGGATCTCAAGGGACTGATCAAGGAGGTGCACGAGACGCTGGGCAATATCGGTTACGCCCTGATCGGCCTGCACACGGTGGCGGCCCTCTATCACCACCATATTCTCAAAGACAACACCCTCACCAATATGCTGCCGCCACGCCGCAGCTAACGGGTAACGGGGAAATGCAGAGGGGGCCATTGTGGTCCCCTCTCTGTTTTCCTGAACCACCGTCATCTGCACCGCTGGCAAACGGCATCACGCCTGCTTGGCCAGCTCCTCGGTCGGCTTGCCTTTCGGCTCGTGCGGCAGCTTTTTCACATTGCTCTTGTTCTCCGGCTGCTTGCTCCCGGACGAACTGTTTTCAGACAAGGCTTGCAACACAGGATCGGCCTTGCCGGCCACGGTGGGCTGGGACTGGCCAACAAAGTTGCCGCCCTTGCAGATGGAGAGACTGCCCCCCTTGAAGATCCCCTGCATCTTGCCGCTCTCCAGGATCTCCACCTCGGCGGAGGTACAGGTGCCTTCCAGCAGACCATTGATGATCACGTGGGGCGCACTCACATCCCCCTCAACACTGCCGCCCTGCATGATGCGCAGCACACCACCGATGAGCTGGATGGTGCCATTGACCTGACCGCGCACCTCCAGATCCCCCTCCACCTGCAACTCACCCTTGAAGCGGGCACCGGCTGCAATCACAGTGGCACCGGCCGACGCAGTAGCCGCACCACCTTTGTTTCTTCCAAACATCCGTACTCTCTCCACCAACCACACAAGCAGAACCAGCGGCATCGGCGCCACTGGCCACAGAAAACAGGGCGACCCCAGCACGTAGAGCAGCAAGGCTGCCCCCCAGCAGAGCCAGACAATATAGAGGAGGTCGCTGCGCTCACGCTGTTGCAGTCGCGCCAGCAGCCTCCCGGCCATCTCTCTCATCACATCAAACCTTTCGCAGCATGGCTGCCGACCAGCAGGCCATCGACAACCCGGACCATGGTTAAACGACCAGTTGGCGCGAACTCTGAAGTCCCGCTGATTCAGTCCCAATACAGCCGGGATGCATTAGGATTCGAATTGACTCGAAGCGACATACACTTTCTAATTGACAGCCTGGATCCCTATGACCGCTCACATCATGAAAATTCTGTTGGTCGAAGACGACAAGCTGCTCAATCACCACCTCTCCTCTCTGCTGACCGAAGCCGACAATCAGGTCTACAGCACCGACCAGGCCGGGATTGCACTGCACTACGCCGCCGACTATCCCATTGATGTGGCCATCATCGACCTCGGTCTGCCCGATATGGACGGCCTGCAACTGATCCGGCAACTGCGTGAACGGCAGATCCCCTTCCCCATCATTGTGCTGACCGCCCGTGGCAACTGGCAGGACAAGGTCGAAGGACTGGAAGCGGGTGCTGATGACTATCTGGTCAAACCGTTCCAGAAAGATGAGCTGCTGGCCCGACTCAATGCGCTGGTGCGCCGCAGCGCCGGCTTTATCTCGCCCAAAGTGAAGGCTGGTGATTACGAGCTGGATCTCTCCCGCAAGGAGCTGACCATCGCCGGTGAAGTTGCGGTGCTCACCAGCTTTGAATACCTCATTCTGGAGTACCTGATGCGCAACGCCCGTCAGGTGGTCTCCAAACAGCAACTGCTCGACCAGCTCTACGGCGACGGCGAAGGGGATCCCAACACCATCGAGGTGATGGTGAGCCGCCTGCGCAAGAAGCTGGATCCGGAAGGGACGATTCAACCCATCTCCACCATCCGGCGTCAGGGTTACATCTTCAACCTCTCCTGTAACTGATGCAGTTTCATCTGCCGCGCCCCATCAAGATGATCCGCAGCTCACTGCACATCAAACTGCTGCTCAGCTCGCTGCTGGTCATCGCGCTGATCATGGGGTTTGCCGTCTACGCCCTCTACCTCGGCCATGTCGAGGAGCAGACCCAGAAGGCCAGCGCCCGGATGCAGGAGAACCTGGCCAAGCTGTTTTCCTCCACCGAGCCGGATGACAAGGGATCGAACGTCGAGCTGGGGCGGATATCCCGTGGTGCGGGGGATCGCAACCTCGATACCCTGATCTGCCGCGCCGATGGCGATCTGGTCTGGTCGAGCCTCCATATGCCGGAGGTGATCAAGGCCAAACAGACCATCTGCGGCGATCTGATGAAGTATCTGGGGGGGATGGATCTCGACTACTTCTTCAAGAAGCACACCATCAAGAACGGCGAGAGCTACTTCGTCTACAGCCTGCGGTTTATCCGCAATCCCGGCAGCGGCACCACCGCCTACTACGTGGTGATGATCGACTCGGCCAAACGCTACCACGAAGAGTCCCGCACCTACCTCTACCAGACTGCCAAACAGGCGCTGCTCGCCTATATGCTGCTGGCCGGGCTGCTGCTGCTCACCACCTTCTGGAGCCTCAGCTCCCTGCGCACCATCGCCCGTCAGATCGACGATATCCGGGCTGGCAAGCGCGATGACCTCTCAAGCGATTTTGAGCGGGAGCTGGCCCCGTTGACCGACTCCATCAACCAGCTGCTGGAAAACGAACGCCAGCAGACCCAGCGCTACCAACACGCCCTCAACGATCTCGCCCACAGCCTGAAAACCCGGCTGGCGCTGATCCAGATCACCACCCGCGAAGTGAAGCTGGGGCGGGAGATCCACGACAACATCAACGAGCAGATCCTCACCATGGATCAGATGATCCAGTATCAGCTCAGACGGGCCGTTACTGGCCGCCAGCGCCTTGCCAGCAAGGGCACCGAGCCGGTGCCGCTGATTGAAAAACTGCTGGCCAGCCTGACCAAGGTCTATCGCCACAAGAAGCTGCAAACCCACTTCAAGTTCGACGATGACGCCCTCTTCCACGGCGAACAGGGCGACCTGATGGAGCTGATGGGTAACCTGCTCGACAATGCCTGCAAGTTTGCCATCAGCGAAGTGAAGGTGACGGTGCGCCGCCATCTCGAGCGGCTGCGTATCGAAGTGGAAGATGATGGCCCGGGAATCGATCCGGCCAAATCGGAGCAGATCTTCCAGCGCGGCGTTCGGGCTGACAGCTCGCCGGGTCAGGGCATAGGTCTGGCGGTGGTGACCGAAATCGTCCACAGCTACGGCGGCCAGATCCGGGTCGATGAATCCCCCCTCGGCGGCGCCCGCTTTACCCTGGACCTGCCCTGACACCGGATAGGCCCGACCACGGGCCCTCTGCCACCCGCTGCACTGCCCTACCCAGGGTTAAAAACTCCTGCCTGACACCACCCAATTCAGCAATATGCTATCGAGATGCTTGAGATGTGAGGCATCTCGGTTAAGCTATGGCCGACTCGTTTGTTAACCATTTGATGGACCTGTAATCGCACTATGGAAAACATGTTTGAAAGATTGATGTACGCATCCCGCTGGATCATGGCCCCCATTTATCTTGGGCTCAGCCTCATACTGCTGGCACTGGGAGTGAAATTCTTTCAGGAGATCCTCCATATCCTGCCCAACATACTGGAGATGAAAGAGGTGGATCTGGTGCTGGTCACACTGTCGCTGATCGATATCACCCTGGTGGGGGGACTTATCGTGATGGTGATGTTTTCCGGCTATGAGAACTTCGTCTCGCGCCTCGATGTCGGGGATGAGAGCGACAAACTGGTGTGGCTCGGCAAGCTCGATGCCGGCTCCCTGAAAAACAAGGTCGCCGCCTCCATTGTTGCCATCTCATCTATTCACCTGCTCAAGGTGTTTATGAATGCCGAAAATCTCCCCAACGACAAGATCAAGTGGTACCTGCTGATCCACATCACCTTTGTCCTCTCGGCATTCGCCATGGGCTACCTCGACAAGCTGACCCGCAAATAGGAGTCAGCCTGCGATAAACGATATGCCCGATAACACGACATGGAGCGGGCATATCGTGCGACCACTCTTCACAGTCGAGGCCACTATGATCCGCCCATTATCTGCCACCGATCTGGATGCCGCCGTCGAGCTCTGGTATCAGGCATCGGTACAAGCCCACGACTTTATTCCCGCCGCCTTTTGGCATGAGCAACGGGCAGCGATGCGCGATATCTACCTGCCCGCCAGCCAGAGCTGGGTCTAAGAGGAGGATGGACAGCTACTGGGCTTTATCTCCTGGTATCAGGGGTCTGTTGCCGCGCTGTTTATTTCCCCTGATCACCAATCACACGGGCTGGGTAGCCAACTGCTCGAACACCTCAAAGCCCAATATGACCGGCTCGAGTTGACGGTCTACGCCGAAAATGAGCAGGCGCGGCGCTTCTATTCCCGCAACGGTTTCAAAGAGGGTGAGCAGCAGTTGTGCGAGCATAGCGGTCGCCCCGAGCTGGTGATGCATTGGCAACGAGGATAAGCGGGTCGCCCATAGCGATGGCGAGCACGCTTTGCCTGTTTTGTGGCCGCCTTGAATGCCATGGCGGCATTCTCTACAATGACCCACTTTTTATTCATTTCGGGTTATATCGATGAGCGATACCAGCACCAAACCGGCTCTGCCGGATCACCTCTCCTGCAATCCCCGCAGCCCTCACTATGTGGCCGCATGCTTCGAGCACCCGATCGGTATTCGCCTGAACGGCAAAGAGCGCACCGATGTCGAGGAGTACTGCATCAGCGAAGGTTGGGTGAAGATCCCCTCCCCCAAAGCGCTGGATCGCCGTGGTCAGCCCATCCTGATCAAGCTCAAGGGCACCGTTGAAGCCTTCTACAGCTAATCAGCGCGCTGCTGCTTGATAAACAACAAGGCCACCCTCGCGGTGGCCTTGTTGTTTCCGGTATTGGTGCTGGCGTCAGCGTTATCTAAGCGGCAGCCACCAACCCACATTTCTCGCAGAGCGGATCTTATACCCCCAGCCGATCGCGCAGGGTGTACCAGGCGGCGCCCGCGGCGGTAAAGGGGATACGGAACAGGCGGCCACCCGGGAAGGGGTAGTGCGGCAGTTTGGCAAAGGCATCGAAGCGCTCGGCCTGACCGCTCAGCACCTCCGAGAGCAGCTTGCCCGCCAGATGGGTGCAGGTGACGCCGTGGCCGCTGTAGCCCTGCATGTAGTAAATGTTGGGGCCGATGCGACCAAACTGCGGCAGCCGCGACAGGGTGAGCAGGAAGTTGCCGGTCCAGGTGTACTCCACCTTGACGTCGGCCAGTTGCGGAAAAGTCTTGAGCATCTTGGGGATGATCAGCCGCTCGATATCCGCCGGATCCCGCGCGCCATAAACCACACCGCCGCCATAGAGCAGCCGGTGATCGCCGGAGGTGCGGTAGTAGTCAAGCAGGTAGTTGCAATCCTCCAGACAGTAGTTCTGCGGCAGCAGTGAACGGGCCCGCTCCTCTCCCAGCACTTCGGTGGCAATCACCTGGGTGCCGCAGGGCATGCTCTTGGCGGCGAGCTCGGGCACCAGATTGCCGAGATAGGCGTTGCCGGCCACCACGATAAAGCGCGCCTTCACCGCCCCCTTGGCGGTCTTGACCAGTGCTGGTTGACCCGGGGTGATGCTGGTGACGGCGGATTGTTCGAAGATCTGCCCCCCCTGGATGCGGATCGCTTCCGCCTCCCCCAACGCCAGATTGAGGGGGTGAATATGGCCGCCACTCTTGTCGAGCAGGGCGCCGACGTAGCGATCGCTCGCGACCACCTCGCGCACCCCCTTGGCATCGAGCAGCTCCAGCTGGTCGTTGCCCCACTTCTGCCAGCGGGCGTATTGGGATTTGAGCTCGTGCAGCTGCTTCTCGGTCTCGGCGGCAAAGACGCCCCCCTCCTGCAGATCGCACTGGATGTTGTAGCGCTTGATCCGCTCGCGGATGATCTGTCCCCCCTCAAACAACATGGAACCGAGCAGCCTGGCCTGATCCGGCGGGCAGTTCGCTTCTATGGTGTCGATGTCGCGGCTGTAGGAGTTGACGATCTGGCCGCCGTTGCGACCGCTGGCGCCAAAGCCGACTCGTGCGGCCTCCAGCACCACCACCTTGTAGCCCTTTTCTACCAGATGCAGGGCGCTGGAGAGGCCGGTATAGCCCGCCCCGATGACGCAGACATCGCACTCCAGCTGCTCGGTCAATGTCGGATAGGGCGCGTGTTTATTGGCGCTGGCTGCGTAGTAACTGCTTACATGTTCGGTCATGATCCCTGTTTCCTTACCGGTTCGGTTGCCAAACTACTGTCAGGATTAAAAGCTCGCCGGGGTGTGGGCGCTGACGATGCGACAGGTCTCCCCCGACGGATTGCTGAAGCTGTGGGGCTCGCCGGTGTCGATCACATAGCTGTCGCCCGCCTCCAGCTGATAACTCTGGCCCGCCACCGTCAGGATCACCGACCCCTCCAGCACGGTGCCGACCTCTTCCCCCTGATGGGTCACCTGACCGCCGGTGTCGGTGCCGGGGGGATAGGTCTCCAGCATAAAGCCGAGCTGGCGGCGGTTGTTGCCGTTGTGCACCAGCTTGAGAGAGACCCCCTGACTGCCCAGCTCGATCAGCTGATCCGCCTTGATCACCACCTCCGGAGTACGGCTCTCCTCCTCGGCGAAGAAGCGCGACAGCGGCAGGCCGTAGATGGTGAGCAGCTTTTGCAGGGAGGCGACCGAGGGGCTCACCTTGTCCTGCTCGATCATGCAGATGGCGCCATGAGTCAGGCCGCTCAACTCTGCCGCCCGCCGCTGGGAGAGCCCCAGCTGATGGCGTACCGCCGCCAACCGTTCCCCCATGGTGCGCGCCCCGGCGTCAGCCGCACCCAACGGTCGAGCCACGCTCTCCCGGCTCTGTGGCCCGCTCATGACAAGCCCCCTGCTGCGCTATCTCTGCATCCTTGCATCATCAGCCTCTCCTGCTTGCGCGTGATCGCATCGGATCAGGCGCAGCCTGTTTACCCTGCTGGTTAAAATAGCCGACCAGCTTTCCCTTGCCGTTCACTATGTTACACAGCACAGCCGTTCATTATTTTGCACACCTGATTTACCATCCCCCGGTCGTTTGCCCACTTGCAGCCTGCAAGTGAACCGAAGAAAGCGCGCTACACAGCTCATTTTCTAGCATGGCGCCCCCCAGCAATTCAAATATATTTAACACTTGAAAAACATTTCAGCTCAAATTATGGTCTTCCTGTGCTTATTATTTTATACGGCAGCGGCGCAGGAAGGGTCGGCTCACTCCGGCAACCAGCTGCTCTGACCCACACTCGAGGCTTCTCATGTCAGGAACAACATCCCACTCCAGCTTGATCACATCCCGCGCCTATATAGATGGACAGTGGTGCGAGGCCGCCAGCGGCCGCACCTTCGAGGTCACCAACCCCGCCAGCGGGGCCGTCATTACCCAGGTGCCCGACATGGATGCCGAGGATACCCGCCGCGCCATCGCGGCCGCCCACGCGGCGCAACCCGCCTGGGCGGCGCTGACCGCCAAGGAGCGCAGCAACAAGCTCTACGCCTGGTTTGCCGCCATCACCGCCCATAGCGACGAACTGGCCCGCATCATGACCTGCGAGCAGGGCAAGCCGCTGGCGGAAGCAAAGGGCGAGGTGGCCTATGGCGCCAGCTTTATCCAGTGGTTCGCCGAGGAGGGCAAGCGCGCTTATGGCCGCACCATCCCGGGCTTTAGCGGCGATCGCCGGCTAGCCACCATCAAGCAGCCGGTCGGGGTAGTCGCCGCCATCACTCCGTGGAACTTCCCCATTGCCATGATCACCCGCAAGGCGGGCCCGGCGCTGGCTGCCGGTTGCACTATCGTCATCAAGCCTGCCGCCGAGACCCCGCTCTGCGCGCTGGCACTGGCGCTGCTTGCCGAGCAGGCGGGCATCCCCGCCGGTGTCATCAATATCGTCACCAGCCATCAGGCGAGCGCGGTGGGCAACGAGCTGTGCAGCAATCCGGTGGTGCGCAAGCTCTCCTTCACCGGCTCCACCCGCATTGGCAAACTGCTGATGCGCCAGTGCGCCGACACCATGAAGAAGCTGTCGCTGGAGCTGGGTGGCAACGCCCCCTTTATCGTCTTTGACGACGCCGACCTCGATGCCGCGGTGGCCGGGGCGCTCGCCTCCAAATACCGCAACGCCGGGCAGACCTGTGTCTGCGCCAACCGCATTCTGGTGCAGGCCAGCGTCTATAACGCCTTCGCCGAGAAGCTGACTGCCGCCGTCAAGGCCTTCAAGGTGGGAGATGGCATGGCGGAGGGCACCCAGATCGGCCCGCTCATCAACCCCGCCGCCGCCAGCAAGGTGGCCGAGCTGGTGCAGCAATCGGTCGCCGCCGGTGCCGAAGTGCTGCTGGGGGGCGAAGCTCACCCCGCCGGCCCCCTCTTCTACCGCCCCACCATTTTGGGCAAGGTGGATAAAACCAACCCCATCCTGCAGGAGGAGATCTTCGGCCCGGTCGCCCCGCTGGTGCGCTTCGAGACGGAAGCCGAGGCCATCGCCATTGCCAACGACACCCCTTATGGGCTCGCCGCCTACTTCTATGGCCGCGATATCGCCCGGGTGTGGCGCGTCGCCGAGCAGCTGGAGTACGGCATGGTCGGCATCAACGAGGGGATCATCTCAACCGAGCTGGCCCCCTTTGGCGGGATCAAGGAGTCGGGGTTGGGCCGGGAAGGGGCTGCCGAGGGGCTGGAGGAGTATCTGGAGACCAAATACCTCTGCTTTGGCGCCATTCGCTAGGGCAGCAACAGAGAGACAAGGCGCCGCCGATCTGGCCCGATGGGCTGATCGGCGGTAATAGGCGCCAAAACGCCTGCCACATTTTCAGGGAATATCGGGGGCTGCGGCCCCTCAGGGAGGAAAGATGAGTCAGTCAGAATCAAACAAGGCGTGGCAAGCGCGCCGCGAAGCGGCCGTGGTCAATGGCGTCGGTACCCTGCTGCCGGTCTTTATCGACCGTGCGCAAAACGCCGAGCTGTGGGATGTGGAGGGCAACCGCTATATCGACTTTGCCTCCGGCATCGCCGTGCTAAACACCGGTCACAACCACCCCAAAGTGGTGGCGGCGGTGCGCGAGCAGCTGGAAAAGTTCAGCCACACCTGCTTTCAGGTCACCCCCTACCCCGGCTATATCGAGCTTGCCGAGAAGCTCAATGCCCTGGTGCCCGGCCCGACGCCGAAGCGCACCCTGTTTCTCTCCACCGGCGCCGAGGCGGTCGAGAACGCCATCAAGATTGCCCGTGCCCACACCGGTCGCAGCGGCACCATCGCCTTCAAGGGGGGCTTTCACGGCCGCACCATGATGGGGATGGCGCTCACCGGCAAAGTGGTCCCCTACAAGACCGGCTTTGGCCCCTTCCCGGGGGAGGTCTACCACATCCCCTTCCCCGCCGATTATCTCGGGGTGAGTGAAGAGGATGCCCTGCACGCCCTCGAGCTCTGCTTCAGCGCCGACATCGAGCCGAGCCGGGTTGCCGCCATCATTATCGAGCCGGTACAGGGCGAAGGGGGCTTCTATCCCGCCTCCCCGAGTTTTATGCAGAAGCTGCGCAGCGTCTGCGATCAGCACGGCATTCTGCTGATTTGTGACGAGATCCAGAGCGGTTTCTGCCGCACCGGCAAGACCTTCGCCACCGAGTATGCCGGCATCGAGCCGGACATCATGACCCTGGCCAAGAGTCTGGCGGGGGGCTTCCCTCTCTCGGCGGTGGTGGGCAAGGCGGAGATCATGAACTCGGCCAAACCGGGTGGTCTAGGTGGCACCTATGCCGGTTCCCCCATTGCCTGCGCCGCCGCGCTGGCGGTCTTGCAGGTGATCGACGAGGAGAAACTCAACCAGAAAGCACTGGATCAGGGGGAGCAGATCAAGGCGGGGCTGGAACGCATAGCCGAGCGTTTTGACTGCATAGGTCAAATTCGCGGCCCCGGTGCCATGGTGGCCATGGAGCTGGTGAAACGGCGTGATGCCAGTCAGCCCGATCCCGACCTTACCAAGCAACTGGTGGCCGAGGCGGGCAAACGGGGTCTGGTCCTGCTCTCATGCGGGGTGCGCGCAAATGTCATCCGTTTTCTCGCCCCCCTGACAGCCCCTGCGGCAGTGATTGACGAGGGGCTGCAACTCCTTGAAAAATCACTGGAGGCCGTGCTGGCCTGACCAGCAGGAAAGTGACCACTTACCTGTGCAAATAAATGCAATTTTGCCCCCTTTTTTTCTTGTCAAGGGGGCCCTGCAAATGCACAATGCGCCGCCACTGAAAGAACCGATGTAAAACAATGGCATCGGTTCTTTTTTAGACAGTGAACAAACCCATAAACGAGGCCGGATCACCCCCGGAAAAGATAGCGAGATTGGCAGCAGTCTCCCGACACCAAGTCTAGTGAGGAACAACATGGGGCATCTCAATGCTTTCCAACCGGCCATGGCCGGTGTGCGCCGCCCTGGCGCCCTTGATTCCCGGGCCTCTCTCCCGGTTTCGTTGATGGACCGTGCCACTCTGGCACTGCATGAGGAACATGCATAATGGCGGCCCAGCAGGTTGGTCTGAAAAAGACCCTCAAACTGTGGCAGGTCGTGGTTATGGGACTGGCGTACCTCACCCCCATGGCGGTGTTCGACACCTTCGGCATCGTCACCGAGATCACCGAAGGCCATGTGCCGACCGCCTACCTGTTTGCCCTCATCGGCATGCTGTTCACTGCCCTGAGCTACGGCCATCTGGTGCGCAAGTTCCCGTCAGCCGGCTCCGCCTATACCTATGCCCAGAAGGTGTTTCACCCCTATGTCGGCTTTATGGTGGGCTGGACCTCCCTGCTCGACTACATGTTCATGCCGATGATCAACATGCTGCTGGCCAAGATCTATCTGGAAGCCCTCTTCCCGAACGTGGAGCCCTGGACCTATATCTTCGGTCTGGCGGCGGTGATGACCGCCCTCAACCTGCGCGGCATCAAGCTGGTGGCCAACTTCAACAGCCTGATCGTGGTGATGCAGTTCAGCATCATCGCCATCTTCATCGGCCTGATCGCCTGGGGCGTTCAGAATGGTGAGGGGCTGGGGACCGTGGCCAGCAGCCGTCCCTTCTTCTCCGAGCAGATCCAGGTGTCGCCGCTGCTGATGGGGGCCTCCATCCTCTGTCTGTCGTTCCTCGGTTTTGACGCCATCAGTACCCTGTCGGAAGAGACCCCGGACGCGGATCGGGTGATCCCCCGCGCCATCGTGCTGACGGCGCTGATCGGCGGTGTGCTGTTTGTCACTACCTCCTACTTCCTGCAGCTCTACTTCCCGGACATCTCCCGCTTCCAGCATCCGGATGCGGTATTGCCGGAGATCGCACTCTATGCTGGCGGCAAGCTGTTCCAGGCGGTGGTACTGGTCTGCACCACAGTAGCGGTGCTGGCCTCGGGGCTCGCCTCCCACGCCGGTGTATCGCGCCTGCTCTACGTGATGGGTCGTGATCGCGCCCTGCCCGCCCGCTTCTTCGGTTACATCCATCCGAAGTGGCAGACTCCGGCGTTCAACGTGCTGCTGGTCGGCCTGCTGGCCCTCTCTGCGGTGTCGCTGGATCTGGAAATGGCGCTGGCGCTGATCAACTTTGGCGCCCTGGTGGCCTTCACCTTCGTCAATCTGGCGGTGATTGCCCACTTCTATGTGAAGCTCGGTCACAACAAGTGTCTCAAGGATCACCTGATGTACCTGCTGCTGCCGCTCTGTGGCGCCGCCTGCATCGGGGTACTGTGGCTCAACCTCGAGCCATCCTCCTTCGAGCTGGGGCTGATCTGGGCGGCGCTGGGGGCCATCTACCTGTTCCTGCGCCTGACTGTGTTCCGCATCCCGCTGCATACCGCCGACAAGGTGGAGATCGCCCAGTAACCGCTGGCGCCCCTCCCCCCGATAGCGAACAAGGAGCCTGCGGGCTCCTTGTTGTTTTTGCGGCGCGCTGGTTGCCAGCAGCACGGGTTGCCAGAAATGCGGTTTCTGCAGGAAGTGTGACTGATTTCAAATAACTACCCAGCCGGACTGCTCCCCGGGCCATGGCCCGAGCCGCGTTGCCTTCTATCCTCAGTCATTAATGTGAATGGATATGCAGCCACTCTTTATCCACTTCAACCCCTCCCATCCCCCGCCAGCCGATAAGTTCGCTGGACTCGAGCCCGGGGGAACGCCGCTAAATATGATCAGGATCAATGTTGAGGCGCTATGCACCCTGCAGCCCCGATTTGCCGATTTTTCATACGCCATGACAGGGTTCTCTTCCCCCCGAAAAAGGGGGAATGGCTCGGGGACGGCTGCAGGGGGCGAGTGACCACTTACCTGCTCCGTGCGTATGCAAAAAAATGCGTTAATCCGCCCTTTTTTGCTTGTCAAGGGGGCTGACCGAATGCACAATACGCCGCCAATAAAGGACCGATGTTCACTGCGACATCGGTTTTTGTATTTTTGAAGTGCAGTACAAACCCACCACAAGAGGCCGGAACGTTTCCGGAAGTGATATTCGAGATTGCCAAACAATCTCCCGACGTTGAGAGGATAACAATGGGGCGTTTTAATGCTTTCCTGCCGGTACAGCCCGGTATGCGCCTCCCCGGCGCCCTTGATGTACAGGCTTGCGAATCCATCGTATCCCTGCGCTCGTTGCAAGCACGTGCTGCGGCACTGATTGAGGAGAAAGCGTAATGGCATCGCAAAACGCCAAGCTGCTCAAGACCCTTACCCTGACACAAGTGATTGTGATGGGTCTGGCCTATCTGACCCCCATGGCTGTCTTCGACACCTTCGCCATCGTCGGTGACATCACCGATGGCCGGGTCGCCACCGCCTATCTGCTGGCTCTGGGTGGCATCCTGCTCACCGCTCTCAGCTACGGACATCTGGTACGCAAGTTCCCCTCTGCGGGCTCTGCCTATACCTATGCCCAGAAGGTGTTCAACCCCTACGTCGGTTTCATGGTCGGCTGGTCCTCCCTGCTCGACTACATGTTCATGCCGATGATCAATATCCTGCTGGCCAAGATCTACCTGACCGCCATGTTCCCGGGCGTCGAGCCCTGGGTGTTCATCTTCGGTCTGGTGACCGTAATGACCTTCCTCAACCTGCGCGGCATCAATCTGGTGGCCAACTTCAACGGTCTGATCGTGGTGATCCAGCTGGCCATCATCACCCTCTTTATCGGCCTGATGGCGTGGGGCATCTACCATGGTGAAGGGGCTGGCACCCTGATGAGCAGCCGTCCGTTCCACTTCGAGTCAGCACAGCTGGTACCGCTCTTTACCGGTGCGACCATTCTCTGCTTCTCGTTCCTGGGCTTTGACGGTCTGAGTTCCCTCTCCGAAGAGACTCCGAATGCCGGCAAGGTGATCCCCAAGGCGATCGTGCTGACTGCCCTGATCGGCGGCATCATCTTCGTGGTGGTCTCTTACTGCCTGCAGCTCTATTTCCCGAGCCTCGCCCGCTTCCAGCATCCGGATGCGGTACTGCCGGAGATCGCCCTCTACGTTGGCGGCACCTTCTTCCAGTCCGTGGTGCTGGTCTGCACCACGGTCGCGGTACTGGCCTCCGGCATGGCGGCTCACGCCGGTGTGTCGCGCATCCTCTACGTGATGGGGCGTGATCGCATGATCCCGGAGCGGGTGTTTGGCTACATCCACCCGAAATACCGTACTCCGGCCATCAACGTGCTGATGGTGGGTGGTCTGGCCCTCTCCGCCGTGTCGTTTGATCTGGATACCGCACTGGCGCTGGTCAACTTCGGCGCACTGGTGGCGTTCAGCTTCGTCAACCTGTCGGTGATCGGTCAGTTCTGGGTGCGCGAGAAGCGCAACAAGACCCTCAAGGATCACATCATCTACCTGCTGATGCCGCTGCTCGGCGCCGCCACCATCGGTGCTCTGTGGATCAATCTGGAGCAGAGCTCGCTGGAGCTGGGCCTGATCTGGGCGGGCCTCGGCGCAACCTATCTGTTCCTGCGTCTGGCGGTGTTCCGCATCCCGTTCCGTCAGTACGAGGAAGCGGCTGACGCCTGATCCTTTGCGGATAACGGATAGACAGAAGGGGAGCCATGGCTCCCCTTTTTGCTGCCGGTCTGTGGCCGGTCACACGGGCTTGGGCCCGGTCTGCTTACTGCTTATCCAGTACGGCGGTCGCTGCAGCCTTTAGCGGATCGCGAGCGATGGTCTTGGCATCCTGCTCCGCCTTGTGCAACTGCTGGTTTGCCTTGTCCATCTTCTGCTGCATACCGTTGCCGCTCTCCTTGAGGTCGGCACGCTTCTCGCCCAGCAGGTCGTTGCGGCCTTTTTGCACCTCAGCTTTCACCTTCTCTTTCTCCTGCTTCACCAGCTTGCTGGTATCACAGTTGCCCTTGACTCCCAGAGTGGCATTCACCGCTTCGTTTTTGAGGGCCTTGTCGAGGTTGCAGTCGGTTTTCAACAGGCTGGCCTGTGCCCCTGCCGAGAGCAGCCCCAGCGACAGAGAGAGGATCCATGCACGCATCATCTTGTTTACTCCTGCTTGCCAATAAAGGGGCGCAGTGTAGCGATCACATTCCGGCTGGCAAGGCGGCAGTGCTTTCGTCCCCCCCTTTTGCCACCCCAGAGCCAACCGGCTCGGTCAGCGCCTGTCGCCGCAGTTCGTCGTCATAAAAACATCATCGAAATGTCACGTTGTCATATTTCTGTCATTAACCACTGATTAAATGCGCGGGTCATCAACAACCCAAGACGGAACGACCGTCTCAAGAGGCTTTATGCAACACCATCACTCCTTGTCACAGCCGCCCGCGACCCGCGCCCTGTTCAACTGGATGAGTGTCATCGTACTGGTCTACCTGATCCTGGTTGCCGTGGGCGCCATCTCCCACGGCTTCAAAGATTTCTCCGGCGGCGCCGAGGGCGCAGCCCAGATCTTCGCCTTTGCCAACAACCCCTTTGTCGCCCTGCTGCTGGGTATTCTCGCTACCGCGCTGGTGCAATCCTCCAGTACCGTCACCTCGGTGATCGTCGGTCTGGTGGCTGGCGGCCTGCCCATCAGCATGGCCATCCCCATGGTCATGGGTGCCAACCTCGGCACCACCATCACCAACACCATCGTCTCCATGGGCCATGTGCGGGATCGCGCCGAGTTCCGCCGCGCTTTCGCCGCCGCCACCGTGCACGACTTCTTCAACCTGCTGGCGGTGTTCATCTTCCTGCCGCTGGAGCTGATGTTCGGCCTGCTGCAACATAGCGCCGAGTGGCTGGCCAACCTGCTGGTAGGCTCCGCCAACATGTCGATGAAGGGCATGGACTTCATGAAGCCGCTGACCGCACCGGCCCAGCAGCTGATTGACAGCGCCGTTGCCTTCCTGCCGGGCAAGGGTGCCGCCATCGCCACTATCGTCATCGGCATCCTGCTGATCCTCGCCTGCGTCACTTATCTCGGCAAAGTACTGCAACAGGTACTGGTTGGCCGTGCCAAAGAGGTGCTGCACAAGGCGCTGGGCCGTGGCCCGCTGACCGGCATCACCTCCGGTGCGCTGGTGACCATCATGGTGCAATCCTCCTCCACCACCACCAGCCTGATGATCCCGCTGGCCGGCGGCGGCGTGTTCAGCACCCGTCAGCTCTACCCCTTCACCCTGGGGGCCAATATCGGCACCACCATCACCGCCTTGCTGGCTGCCACCGCCATCAGCGGAGCCGGTGCCCAGCTGGCCCTGACCATCGCGCTGGTCCACGTGCTGTTCAACCTCTTTGCCGTGGTCATCATCTATGGCATCCCCTTCCTGCGCGACCTGCCGGTTCGCGCCGCCGAGGGGCTGGCCCGGGTAGGCAGCGAGAATAAGCTGCTGGCTCTGGGTTATGTGGCGGGTCTCTTCTTCGCCCTGCCCGCCCTGATGATGGTGGCCGCCAAGTAAGCGCCGCCGCCATGACGAGGGGCGAGTCACCGACTCGCCCCTTTTTGCGTCTGCGTCTCCGAGCTTTGCCTGCCCGCTCACATCCTCCCGCCCTGTGGCTCGCCATCAGGGGCGGTGCGCGATAAGATGGCGTCCTCATTGCACTTTTTACATTTCATGGAACAGGAAAAACCGATGAAATTCATACTGATCGCACTGCTCATCGCCGGTGTGGCCTACTACTTCTACTCCAGCAGCAACAACAAGAAGCTGGCGGCCGACAACGTGCGGATTGGCGCCGAGTTCCTCGCCAGCAACAAGGAGAAGCCGCTGGTGACCACCACCGCCTCCGGCCTGCAGTACGAAGTGCTGACCCCGGGCACCGGCACCGTTCACCCCACAGCCACCAGCAAGGTGAAGGTGCACTACGAGGGCAAGCTGCTGGACGGCACCGTCTTTGATAGCTCGGTCGCCCGTGGCGAGCCCATCGAGTTTGGCCTCAATCAGGTGATCGCAGGCTGGACCGAAGGGGTGCAGCTGATGGTGGAAGGTGAGAAGACCCGTTTCTACATCCCTGCCAACCTCGCCTACGGCGACCGCGCCGCTGGCAAAATCCCGCCGGGATCCGTCCTGATCTTCGACGTGGAACTGTTGGGTATCCAGTAACCGCGCAGGACGCTCCAGTGGCAATATCCCACTGAGCGCCAGTCCTGATCTTCGACGTGGAGCTGTTGGGTATCCAGTAAGCGCTCCGTCACGCTCCATCAACAACAAGGACAGCATTATGCTGGCCTTGTTGTTATGGGAACCTTACTCCCCCTTGGCGATCCCTTCCCGGCGCGGATCCGCTGCGCCAAACCAGCCGCCAGCGTTGCGCTCAACCCCCTGCAGGCCGGAGGTCTGCTCGTTCAATACCACCTCGTGTCCCCTCGCCTTCAATCCCTCGACCACCGACATGGGGGTGCGCCCCGCTTCCAGCTCGGTGGGGCCGTTGCGGCTGCCAAAGTTGGGCAGGTTGATGGCCTGTTGCAGGTTCAGGCCCCAATCCTGGGTGCCGAGCAGGGTCTTGCCCACGTAGTTG
The DNA here is from genome assembly GCF_051919165.1 of Aeromonas sp. 96A. Lineage (NCBI taxonomy): Bacteria > Pseudomonadati > Pseudomonadota > Gammaproteobacteria > Aeromonadales > Aeromonadaceae > Aeromonas > Aeromonas sp. 96A. The sequence continues at coordinate 1,541,245 of NZ_JBQBFE010000001.1, forward strand.
ATGATGGCGGAGCCCCCCGGCGAGCCCAGCGTCATGGTCAGCTCGCCACTTGGCTTGTCAAACACCAGCAGGGGTGACATGGAGGAGCGGGGCCGCTTGCCCGGCTCCACCCGGTTTGCCACCGGCAGACCGGCAGCATCCACCGAGGTGAAGGAGAAATCGGTGAGCTGGTTGTTGAGCAGGTAGCCGTTGATCATCTGACGCGATCCGAAACCATCCTCGATGGAGCTGGTCATGGAGATGGCCATCCCCGCCTTGTCGACGATCGAGACATGGCTGGTCGAGGGGAGTTCCGGGGTCGCATCCTTGCCCCGCGCCAGCGCCAGTGGCGGCGTACCGGGCTTGGCAATCCCCATGGAGAGCTGACCGACAAGCTTGCCGCGTTCGGCCAGATAGCCCTTGTCCAGCAGCCCCTGCACCGGCACCCTGACAAAATCGCTGTCGGCGACGTACTGGTTGCGATCGGCGAAGGCCAGACGCGCCGCTTCGCTGTAGAGGTGGATAGCCTCGCTGGAAGCAGCCAGTCCCCCCTCCTTCGTGGTGATCGGCTTGAGGGCCGCCATATCGCGGCTCTCCAGCATGCCGAAGATCTGGCCGAGCGCCAGGGTGCCGGACGAGGGAGTGGGAAAGCCGCAGATCTTGCTCTGGCGATAGTCAAAGCAGAGGCCATCCCGCACTTTGGCCTGATAGCTGGCCAGATCGGTGGCCGCCAGTACCCCGGGGTTGGTGGGATGTTGGCGTACCTTGGCTACCATGGCATCCGCCAGCGGCCCCCGATAGAAGGCATCCGCCCCCTCTGTGGCCAGAGTGCGCAACACCTTGGCCAACGCTGGGTTGGTCAGCCGGGTGCCCGCCGTTTTGGGGCTGCCATCCGCCTGATAGAAGTAGGCTCGCGCCTCTGGATCCCGTGCCAGATAGGGATCCTTGGCCAGCAATGTGGCCAGCCGTGGACTTATCACAAATCCTTGTTCTGCCAGCGTGATGGCGGGCTCGAACAGCGTAGCCCAGGGCAGCTTGCCATAACGTTGATGGGCCAGTGCCAGAGCGCGCAGGGTGCCGGGAACGCCGACCGAGCGGCCCCCGACCACCCCGTCATAAAACGCCAGCGGCTTGCCATCTTGCATAAACAGCTGGTCGGTGGCGGCAGCCGGCGCCGTCTCGCGGCCATCCACCGCACTCACCTTGCGGCCATCCCACACCAGCAGCAGCGTCCCGCCACCGATCCCGGAAGATTGCGGCTCTACCAGCGTCAGCACCAGCTGCACCGCAATGGCGGCATCGACGGCACTGCCACCGGCCTTGATGATCTGGTAGCCCGCATCCACCGCCAGCGGGTTGGCGGCCGCCACCATGAAGTCATGGCCCTGCCAGCCCTGTTTGTCGGTCCAGCCACTGGCGGCTTCGGGTGCGATCAGGGTCTGGGCTGGCGGGGTGTAGTGAAAGCCGTTGTCACTGGCACAACCGGCCAGCAGGGCAAGGGCGACAGCCAGCCCCAGAGGTTTGCGCAACATGACACTCTCCTTGTCTGTTTTATGACCATGAAGAGGGACTATGTCACGATTGGCGCTGATAGCTCAAGTTATTGAACAAGATCAATATCTTACTCATCTATCAATAATGGCTATCCGTAACAGATATAAAAAAACCGCCCGAAGGCGGCTTTTACGATGGGATGGCAGAGGCCAAACAGGCGCAAGTCCGGTTAGATGGACTGCTCTTCGCCACCCAGGGCGGCAAACAGCGCCGGGATAAACTGGGACAGCTCAGCGGTGACCAGCGCGAAGTCCGCATCCAGACGGGCGGCCGGATCTTCGCTGGTGACGTCGTCGTTCTGCTCGCGCAGCTCTTCGCTGAATTTCAGGCGCTTGATGGAGAGATCATCCCCCAGCACGAAGCTGACGGTCTCGCCCCAGTTGAGGGCCAGCTTGGTCACCAGCTTGTCGTTGGCCAGGTGGTTCTTGATTTCATCCGTCATCAGATCCTGCTGCTTGCAGCGGATGATGCCACCGTGCTCCATGGCACTGCGCAGCTCGGCTTCATCTTCCAGGGTGAACGAAGCAGGCAGGTTGCCCTCGTTCAGCCACTCGGTCATGGTGATTTCGGGCGGGTTCTTGAGGGCCACCGGCACCACCGGCAGGGAGCCGATGGATTTGCGCAACAGTGCCAGCAGATCGTCCGCCTTCTTGGCAGAACCTGCGTCCACCACCATCAAATTGTCGGCCGGATTGATCCAGGCGAAGGTCTGGCTGGTACGACTGAAGGCACGGGGCAGCAGAGTGTGGAGGATCTCCTCTTTCAGCGCTTCCTTCTCTTTCTTCTTGAGGGCGCGTCCCTGTTCGAACTCGATCGCCTCTACCTTCTCGGCCAGCATCTCCTTGACCACGGTACCGGGCAGCATCTTCTCCTCTTTGCGGGCGCAGATGAGGATGTGGCCGGAAGCAGAGTGGGTCAGGGTTGAGCCGAATTTGCCAAGGGGCTTGACCCACCCGAAACGGGAGATGTCCTGACTGCCGCAAGGGGTGAAGGCACAGGCTTCCAGCTGGGTTTCCAGCTGATCCACGGTCAGGTCAAAGGGGCGGGTAAAGCGATAAATCTGCAGGTTTTTAAACCACATGGCGTCCTCGGTCTCTAGATTGTCCGGCGGGCATTGTACTAGAGAGGCGCTTTGTGATCAGCCAATCATTCTCGCTAAATAAAGGGCGATCGACCTCACAGGGTCTCATTTATGTCACCAGTTTGTTCATCAAGTTCTCCTAGACTGCGAAAGTAAATTGTTAATAAGGATGAAGGTATGTTGCGGCCCAGTCGCCCGGAAGACATGGAAGAGATCGTCGAAATCTGGTTGCTGGCCTCCCTGCAGGCCCACGATTTCGTCGATGCCTCCTGCTGGTGGCAGGCCCAGGAGGATCTGCGTACCCGCTATCTCGATCGCGCCGCCATCTGGGTGTTCGAGGAGCGCGGCGACCTGCTCGGATTTATGGCGCTGGTAGACAACTACCTCGCCGCCCTCTTTGTGCGCCCCGACCGACAGGGACGCGGCGTCGGCCACGCCCTGCTGCAGGAGGCCAAGCGTCAGGGGGCGTCGCTCCACGCCCGGGTCTTTGTCGAGAATGACCAGGCGGTGCGTTTCTATCGCCGCCACGGCTTCGTCATTGAGGCCGAGGAGTCCGATCCCCTTACCGGCCACCCCCAATACCGGATGTGCTGCGAACCTGCCTGAATCGATGCCAGCCCCCTGTTTTACTTGAAAAAAGCACGGGGCATCCTCATCTTGTCTCCATCGGGTGCCACAGGCACCGTCCCTGCAACCGGGCTGCTTTCCAATGAAAATCCTCCATACCGCCGATTGGCACCTTGGCCATCAACTCCATGGTCATGACCGCCGTTTTGAACACGATGCCTTTCTCAACTGGCTGAGCGACACCCTCAAGGCGCGCGAGATCGACGCCCTGTTGGTGGCGGGTGATCTGTTTGATACCGCCAATCCCCCCGCCAGCGCCTGGCAACAGCTCTACCGCTTTCTGGCCAGACTGCGCGCCGAAATGCCCCGCCTCAACATGGTGCTGATCGGCGGCAACCACGACTCCCCCTCCAAGCTCGATGCCCCCCACGAGCTGCTGCGGGCCTTTGATCTGCATCTGGTGGGCAGCATCAGCCGCGACAGTGAGGGCAAGCTCGAGACCGACCGCCTACTGGTACCGCTGCAAGACCGGGAGGGCAAGATCGCCGCCTGGTGCGCCGCCGTGCCGTTCCTGCGCAGCAGCGATCTGCGGGTAGAGTCGTTGGAAGAAGGACAAGACAGGCTGATCGAAGGGGTTCGACAGGTCTACGCCGAGGCACTGGCCGAAGGGCGCGCCCGCTGCGGGGAGGAGCTGCCACTGATCGTCATGGGCCACGCCTATCTGGCGGCGGGCCAGCTCTCGGAGCTGTCGGAGCGGCGGGTGCTTGGCGGCAACCAGCACGCCCTGCCCGCCGAACTCTTTGCTGGTGCAGACTACACGGCGCTCGGCCACCTCCATCTGGCCCAGAGCCCGGCCGAGGGGGTGCACTACAGCGGCTCGCCGCTGCCGCTTTCGCTCGCCGAAGCCAACTACAACCATCAGGTGCTGGAAGTGACCTTTGCGGAGGGGAAACTGGCTGGGCTGGAGCGGATCCCGGTGCCCCGCGCGGTGGAGATGATCCGCCTGCCCCAGAGCACCCTCGACGACGCGTTGAACGCCATCGCTTCGCTCGAGCTGCCTGCTTGTCCACAAGAGGCACAACCCTTCCTCGAAGTGCGGCTGCTGCTGCCCAAGCCCGAGGCCCGCATCCGCGAGCGGATTCTGGCGGCCATCGCAGACAAGCCGGTACGCCTGGCCCGCATCAGCACCCAGTATCAGGGCTCGGGAGAAGGACTGGCCGATGGTCGCGAGCGGCGCAGGCTCGATGAGCTCTCTCCCACCGAGGTGTTTCGCCTCTGCTATCAGCGCCAGTTTGAAGGGGAGCCCGAGGCCGGGCTGGTTGCCTCGTTTGAAGAGATCCTGGAGCAGGTGAAGGAGTCAAACCAATGAAAATCTTGTCTCTGTCAGGTGAGAATCTGGCCAGTCTGACCGGCCCCTTCACCATCGACTTTACCAGGGGGGCGCTCGGCGCCGCGGGTCTGTTTGCCATCACCGGCAACACCGGCGCAGGCAAAAGCACCCTGCTCGACGCCATTTGTCTGGCCTTATACGACGAGATGCCGCGCTTTATCGCCAATCGCAAGAACGTGGCCGAAGTGGGTCGCATGGATGATGAAGAGAAGCTCAAGGCCAACGACGTACGAGGCATCCTCAGTCGCGGCCACGCCAGCGGTTTTGCCGAGGTGCAGTTTCGTGGCTGCGATGGTCGCATCTGGCTGGCCCGCTGGGCGGTGCGCCGGGCGCGAAACCGCTCGGAGGGGCGCTTTCAGGCGCAGGAGCGCACCCTGACCGATGTGGAGTCAGGGCAAGTTTTCTCCGGCAGCAAGCGGGAGCTGCAGGATCGCATCGACGAGCTGGTGGGTCTCTCCTGGGAGCAGTTCCGCCGCGCGGTGATCCTGCCGCAGGGGGAATTTGCCGCCTTCCTCAAATCGGACGCCAACGAGCGCTCCGCCCTGCTCGAACGGATGACAGGCACCGAGCTCTACTCCGCCATCTCCATCCAGACCTATGAACGGGCGCGGGAAGAGCAGCAGAAGCTGGCCACCATCGCCCAGCGCCTCGGCGACGTGGCGCTGATGGACGAAGCGACCCGCGAGCATTGGGTAAGCCAGCAGGTGAGCCTCTCCACCACCCTCAAGCACGAGCAGCAACAGCAGCAGCTGATGCAGGACTTGCGCGACCTCAATAGCCGCATTGCCGCCCAGCTGCAGGGCTGCGCCGAGGGGCAGGCGGCGCTCGATGCCGCCCTGCAGGCCCACGGCGCCGCGGCCCCCGAGCGCGAGGAGTTTGCCCGTGCCGAACAGGCCCAGGTGGCCCGCGCCGATCATGACGAGCTGGCCCGCCTCACTCTGGAAGTGCAGCAGCAGGAGAAGGTGATCGCCGAGCTGGGCCCGGAGCTGGCCAAACTCGAGGAGCAGACCCAGCAGAGCGCGCTGACCGAGCAGCAGTTGCTGGCGGAGAAGATCGCCGCCGAGCGGGAATGGGGCGCCCTGCAACCCGAACTCAAGCGGGCGCAGGAGCTCGATACCCGCATCCGGGAAAAAGTGCAGCAGTTGCAGAAGATCCAGCAGGAGGGGGCGCAGGAGCGAGAAGTGCAACTCACGCTGGAGCAGGGCTGGCGCGAGCAGAGCCGACAGGTAGAACTGCTCAAGCAGCAGCACCAGCAGTGGGGCCTTTGGCTCGAAGAGCACAAGGAGCTGGCACCAGTGGCCCGTCAGTGGCAGCCCCTGCTCACCGCCATGCAGGATTGGGCCGAGGATGCCGACAAGCTGCAGCAACTGCTCACCCTGCGGGATCACAAGCTGCGCGCCCTGCAACAGTTGCAGCGCCAGCTGGAGCAAGGCCAGCAAGAGCGCGACTACTGGCAACATGAACAAGCCCGGCTGCAACAGCAACAGAACGAGCTGCAGGAGCAGCAGTGGGAGAGCCGCCTCGCCAAGGCGCAGGAGCAGTGGCAGCAGCAAACCGAACAGCTGGGTCAGCTGCGCCAGCTGCTGGAGCTGGCCGACTATGGCCGCAACCACGGCGAACAGCATGGCCGCCTGCAACAGGAGATTGCCCAGCTGGAGCAGGCCCTCGGCAAGCTCGCTACCCTTGGCGAAGAGCTGGTTCCCGCCCGCGAGCGGCTCGCCCTGCAGCGGGATGAGGCGCGCCACGCGCTGGAGCAGTCCCGCGCCATCGCCAGCTTCGAGCAGTATCGCCATATCCTGAGCGATGGCGAACCTTGCCCGCTGTGCGGTTCCGGGGAGCACCCCTACAGCCAGAGCCAGCCCCAGGTGGCGGGGATCCTGGGTCAGCTGGCGGAACGGGTCAGAAGCCTCGAACTCGAATGGGATCGGCTCAACCATCAATACATTCAGTGCGAGAGCGAGCGTCAGGAGCTGGCTCGCCAGCTGGCAGTGCGCCAGCAGCACCTGCCGGAGCTGGAAGCGCGCGCCGAGCAGCTGACCCAGCGCTGGCTGCAGCTGGGAGGCGATACCCTGCTCGGCCATCCGCTGCCGCTGCGCCAGAGCCCCATCGAGTGGAACGAGATGATGAGCACACTGCTTGGCCGTGGCCAGGCGCTGGAGCAGGGGTTGGCCCAGAGCCAGCAGCAGCTGCGTCAGGCCCAGCTAGGCCAGCAGCAGTTGCAGGGAGTGCGTCAGCAACTGAGCCAACTGGCTGCCCAGCACCAGCAGTTTGACCAGCAGTGGCAGGAGGCCGATCGCCAGCGCATCGCGCTGGAAGGGGAAGTGAAAGGCATGGGTGAGCAGGAGGCGACCCTGCGCCAGCGCCTCGAACAGGGCGCCCGCCGCCTCGATGAACAGATGGGCGGCCAACCCTGGCGCCAGTGGCTCGGCAGCCAGCAGTGGCACGAGTGGCAACGGACCTGCGAAGCCTGGCTGCACGGCCAGAGCGAGTGGGAACGGCTGGCCAGCGAGATCGCCAGCCTCACACCCGCCCTGAGCGCACAGGAGGCGCGCCTGCAGACCCAGCGCGAACTGCTGCACAAGCTGGAGCGGGACTACAAGGAGCACGAGCAGCAGCGACAGGGACTGCTCACCAGCCGCAGCGCTTGTCTTGGCGGTGAGGAGATCCCGCTGGTCGAGAGCCGCTGGCAACAGCGACTGCAACAACTCGCCAGCGAACTGGAGCTGATGCAAAGCGGCGCCCGCGTTCTGCACGAACGGCAGACCGAGCTCAAAACCCGCCTCACCCATGTGGAGCAGGAGAAACAGGTAAGCAGCCGCCGCAAACGGGAGGTGCTGGGGCGCTGGGCCGCCCACGCCAGTACCCTTGGCATTGCCGAGTACGACCTGCGCCGTCTGCTCGCCATCAGCCCCGATGAACTCAAGGCTCGCCGCACTGCCCTGCAAGGGCTGGAGGATGCGGTTGGCGAGGCGCGCACCCGCCTTGCCGAGCGGCAACGGGCGCTGGCACTGGAGGAGAGCAAGCGGGATCGCTATCGCGAGCACCACCCCGAGCTGGCCGCCCTGCCGGATGCAGAGCTGAGCGAGCAGCTGACGGCGCTCGATGCCCGTTGTCGCGCCCTTGAAGAACAGCTGTTCGAGTGCAAGAGCAAGCTGGCACAGGCCGAAGCCGCCGCCCTCAAGGCGGGCAGCCTGCAACAGGAACTGGCCGCCCAGCAGGCGGTGGCCGACCACTGGCAGCAGCTGTGCGATCTGATCGGGCAGGCCAACGGCGCCAAGTTCCGCACCTTCGCCCAGAGCCTCACCCTTGAGCGCCTGCTGCTGGAGGCCAACGCCCAGCTCGCCGAGCTGTCACCGCGCTACCGGCTGGAGCGGGTACCCGGCACCGATCTGGCGCTGCAGGTGGTGGATCTCGACATGGGGGACGAGGTGCGTTCGGTGGACTCCCTCTCCGGTGGCGAGAGTTTTCTGGTGTCGCTGGCGCTGGCGCTGGCCCTCTCCAGCCTCTCGTCACGGCAGACCCAGGTCGAGTCGCTGTTTATCGACGAGGGGTTTGGCACCCTCGATCCGGACAGTCTGGATCTGGCGCTCGCCAGCCTCGACTCCCTCCAAGCCGCAGGTCGCCAGATCGGGGTCATCTCCCACGTCCAGACGCTGGTGGAGCGGATTGGCGTGCAGATCAAGGTCGAAGCCCTCGGCGGCGGCGAGAGCCGGGTGATCGTCCCGTAAACGAGAGACAAGATCGTGACATGAAAAGGCCCCATCATCAGATGGGGCCTTTTGTTAGACATTGCTATCCGCCACTATCGCAGTGGCTACAATGGCAACATGTTATCTGGGGAGCGCCTCAAGCGGGCTTAACAGTTCATTTTGCAAACCTTTGTTATTGGTTTGAGCCAACACATAGGCAATAACAGCCCTTTCACCACGCCAGAAACTCTTCTCCTCTGCAGAAAGTGCCGGATCTACCCGTCTTGCTGCAATCTTGGCACTCCATTCAGGTAGCCAGCCGGTTACCAGCGCCCAATACTTCTGATCGATAGTGCTGCCTATGCTGTCAAACGTCCGCCACGCAAGCTGCAGCTGACCATCGGTATAGGTTTTAGTGGTCCCATCCAGCTTAAACCCGGCACCACTGATAACCAGCGATTTAAGGGTTGCATGGTAAGGCTGACCCGCCGACCAGGCATCCTTCAAATAAGTCAACATGTCAGCGTTAATGGTATGAGCCACTTTAACCATATTTAGCCTAGCCTCAAACGGAAATGCATCACGGGTTTGAGTCGCCAAGATCATATCGCCATAAACATCACGCATACGCAGGCCAAACTGGAAGGAATTGACCAGGTTAAAGGACTCCTCAATACGCTTGGTATCACCAATTGGCGTGTTGTTGAAGTAGTACTTGATGGTATCGCTGGCCAGCACATTGCGTGGTGATACCTGATAACGCGCATCCTTGTACTCTATCTGGCGTCCAACCAATCCATCCGTCGTCACAGCAGGCAAACGGACATAATCAATCAATGTACGCGCCGTATCGCTGAAACGAACATCATCTGTCTTGCCCCACTTCTCAATTTGAGTAAGTAACGCCTTATCCAGACGTGTATTGGCGTCGAATGGCAGGCCGAAATAGCGGTTCAACAACATAAGGCTAGGACTGAGGCTCTCAAGTGTGCGCTTGGTCTCCCAGCGGTATGGGGAAAAGGGGTACACCTCTTTACCATCCTTGTCGATAAAAGAGACCCATTGTGGCAACTCCTCACCCAATACCATCGCCCGGATCTGCGCAATCAACCGCTCCTTCACCAACGGCAAATCAACCAAAGCCATTGCTTCGCCATTGTCTGTCCAGCGCTCCGTACTTCTTTGTACCAGATACTTCATTGCCAGCAACTTGTCTGGCCAAGACCCCAATACATCCCGGTCATTGCTGTACTTATGATTGGGATCATTCGGGCTTACCGAATCCAGTGGTACACCATCGCGCGTTTCAGAGAGCACCTGATAACCTCTGGAGTCCTGTTCCAGTGCCACCGTGAAATCCGCATCAAAACAGCTGGCGGGGAAAGACTTGCCTTTGGGAAGCGATGACTTCACGTCACTGTAAAGCTTGGTCAGTGGCAACTGCTCAATCGCACCATTCCCTGTTTTGACTTCACAGACTTTGTCGGGTCTGGCCACCACACCCAGCAGAAAATCTGCTGCATCAACAGCAGCTCTACTGTAATCACAGAACCAGTAATCACTTTCAGCGGAGCCCTGTGGGTTACAATAAGCAGGGTTGGCAGCCAATTGCTTGATACCGATACCGAATCGCTGGGTAAATACCCGGTCAATATTCTTGTAGTCTTCCAGTAGATCCCGAACTTCAGAGAATGTCCTCATCCGGCCAATGGTGTAATCAACCAGGTTGTCATCACGGAATGTCTGCTTGTCTTCACGGGTATTGCGGCGCTCATAGCTGTCCAGATAGGACTGCCGTTTGAACTGCATCATCTCGACCAGATTGGTGCCTTCGTCAAATCGCTTACAGTCGCTGTTGAGCGAAACATTACCATCGGTACAAAAGGCATAGCTTTTCAACGCCAGCTTCTTATCTTGCAACGCTGTATTGAAAGAGCTGTCTAGATTGCTCCAGGAAGAGAGCGGGATCCCATCTTTAAGATGATCTTTCAGCGCAGTTAACTGACCAAAGCGCACACGGTAGTCATTCTGCAAATAGGCCGTGTCCAACTCACTCAAACTCAGCAATGCGGTTGGCCGACGGCCAGCGTCATCAGGCTGACCATATGGCACTTCTACTTGACGAGCATAGGCAAAACGCAATGCAGCTCTGTCATATGGGCCGAAAATAGGGAGCTCGTCAAACTCTGACGCTGCATAATCCATGATGGAGCTATAAGCAGGAACATGTTGCAGTCCCAGGGATTTCGCTTCATCCACCGAATAGAAGTTCTGTTTGTCCGTCGAACCGGCGAAGTTGTGACGCAGCCCCAGATTGTGCCCGAGCTCATGTACCAAGGTGGAGCGATACATATGTGCTGAAATCGCATCGCTGATCTTGCTACGTTGCTCGCTATTTAGCTCTTTCCATTTTTTAAGGCGAGTCTTCTGATCATCCAGATAGAGGCTGGCATCCTGATAGTCAATGCCCGATACCAATCCCTTGCTGGTCGACGATACCCAGATAGCATCTTCACCAAACGCATTATTTTCAGACCAGCGCTTAATTCTGGCTTCATCAGCCTTGATAAAATCGGCTAGTGACGAATCCACACCAGGCTGTACCAATGTGGCCGATGTCCCTTGTTTTTGATTCTGGCGCGGCATGCTTGCCAGGGAATCCTGCACTTGCTGGAAGTCACTGTCCGCCAAGAACTCGGTGCGACCACCTTCCGCAGTTAACACCGCATTGTTCACCGCCTCAAACGTCACCCCGGCGGTGACTGCTTCACCAACAGACTTCAAATCACCGCGGTTGAAATGACGCACAAGACTGTTCCAGGTACGCGGTACCGCAGTTCGGATTACTCCTGAGTACTGGTTGACATGCGCTTTGACAATTTCACCTGTCAGCGGATTGGCAACAGATGGACCATAACCGAGCAAACCATTGGCCAACGGTCGGTCAATCAGGTTGATCATATTGACGCGCAGATCACCAACCTGCTTGCCACTCCCTTTGTCCGGATTAACCAGATTGATCGGTGGCACTCCGGTGCCGGCCAATACCTTGTTGATATGCTCGATAGAGCTCAGTGTAACATCCAGAAACAATTTGTTTTCCGGTTTGAAGAAGGTATCGCTCAGGTAGTAATCAATTGTGCTTTTACCTGGATTAAAACGGTTAAGATAGGCGCGTTCACTACCATCTGTCGCAGCCCCCTGTTCATCGAGCTTTTCGAAAGTTGAATCAAAAAATCCAAATACACCGTCATCTGCCGAAGCATAACGAATCGGCTGATAATCTTTGGATGCAATCTTGTCGAGCTTGACCAGTGAGTAGTAAAAACTCGTTTTAAAAGAGAGGTCGTTGAAACCAGTATTGAGATAGTCACTCATCGCACTGCGGTTGACGGTAAATGTACGCTCCAGCTCAACGTTAATAACACCTTTGGCTGCATCCATCTCCCACCGTACTACCCGAGGAGTAGCCGTTTCCCGCACGTTGTCATTTTTGTACCAGAGATCAATGGTGTTTACTTCATGTCCTTTCAAATCCTTGAACTTGGGATGGAAATAGCGCTTCTGATCCCAAAGTACATTGGCATCGCTATTCACCTCTTCCTTGCGAGTGCATTCTCCATAAGCATCTTCCGCGCAGCGATAATCCAGATAATCGCCAGGAATAGTCAACACGGGGGCAACATCATTCCAACGTGGTGGTTGTCCAGGAGCCGTTGTATCTCTATCGACCTCAACAACCCGCAATCCCTCCTCAACAAATTGCAGTTTGACAATTTTCTCCTCCCCCTGAAAGAAGGGATCCATGTTCACTGCATATCTCGGAGCATCTGCCGTCGAAGGGACATAAAGCCAAAGCTCATCAGTATTAAACTGCTGCCATGCCTGTTGCTCTACTGCCTTGGGAACCTCTTTATAAGGCTCATCGCCAGCACCACATCCAAATAGAAAAAAGCTGACTGTGGCAGCTATGATTGTTTGCTTCATCATATTAAAGGGATCCTTCCTTTTAATTTTATTTTTATTAATTAAAAACTGTAATCAACCAACAGAGACCAAGTGGCATTCTGCTTGTCATATAGCGATACAGAACCTGTAGCTCCTCGTTCAAGGTCATAGACAATGCCGGTATTGGAATACATCAATCCAACAGACCATGACTCGTTAAACTCGTAGAACAGACTCTCCGAATGAATGTAGTCATCCTTTTTACGGTTGCCTGAGTAGCTCCAATGACTGTTCAACACCAAGCTGGCATTAAAAGACCACTTGTCCCAAGGTGCATAATCAAGGCTCAGCAAATTTTCCAGAGTCCACTCTTTCAGGGTCTGGCCACCCCGAGTTTTGTACTCATGAAAATTTTTCATTACCCTGGGCTGCCAGGTAAATTCAAGTGAAGTTAGAAGCAGACCGAGATCAATCGTTAGAGGTGTCGCGATCCTCAGGGATGTATGAAGATCATCTTTTTTACTCTGCTCAGACATTGGCAAACGAATGCTGCCATCCATGCCCAATGTAGCCCAACTATTCAAGTCGAACAGTTCAGAATGACCATACTTAAGCCAGCCATCACGCCAGTATTGCCCTTTTGGGTTATCCAGTGAATGAAAGCCAGCCAAGTTCAAGCTCAACTTGCTATCATTGATGAATGTGTAATCAACAATACCAGTTAAACCAACGGTCCTCGCCTCATGGTAAGAGCCCCTTTTATAGAAGTTGCTCGTATAGTCTGCTTCCAACAGACCACCCCATGGTGACTCCTTCTGTGAAGAGCTGTCATCGGCGATCGCAAGCGGTGATAACAGTATGGCGGCCGTGCCAAAAAGTAACATCCGATATGTCATATCCATTTCCATAAATAACTAAAAGAATCTTGTCTCATGAAAAGACAAGATGAATCTTTTACCTGTAATTCACGAAAACAGCAAATAAACAACCCGGCAAAATTTTAAACCACAAAAAGCGCCATTCACAACAACAACCACACAGTTATCCTAGCGTGCGCAACACAATAAGTTAAACTCAGGGCTAACAGATCAACAATTAAACAGAAAGCATCTTGTTTGTTATTAGTATTTTTGCTTTAGCGAGGAATTTTATCCTTATAAATACCGCAAGATAAATGTGAATACGCTCAATACACTTGTGCCTATGCCATCTATCTTTATCCATATGACAAACCGATAAGATATTCCTTGCCTTACCTGTATAAAAATCAATTCAGCCGAAGCGGTAGGCGCCCATATAGAGGCTGCCGCCATCCCAGCTCTCGTGCAGCCGGGTCGGCGCCACACCATCGGCCGCCCCCAACGCCACAAAGAGCGGGCGCAGATGATCGTCGTGGGGATGAGACTCCACCGCTCCGGGGGCCTGCTGGCGATAGTCGAGCAGCGCCAGACGATCCTCGTCGGCCATCTTCTGCTCCAGCCAGTCGACAAACTGGCTGGCCCACTCCGGCACTGGCGAGCCTTCCGGTGCCAGCGCCCGCAGGTTGTGGGTGATGGCGCCAGAGGCGAGGATGCCAATCCCCTGACTGCGCAGCGCCCCCAATACCTCTCCCAGTTGCCACAACTGGGCCGGGGTGAAACTCGCGGGAATGGAGATCTGCACCAGCGGGATCTCGCTGTTTGGGTCGATCAGGGAGAGCGGCGACCAGACCCCGTGATCCAGCTCGCGCCGCATCGGGGTGGCGGTCAGTCCGGCCAGTGCCAGCTGGTCGCTCACCCCTTGTTGCAGCCACTCGGGGCTGCTGGCAGGCCAGCGCATCCGGTAGAGGGGCTCGGGAAAGCCATAAAAGTCGTACATCAGCGCCGGTTTGGGCTCGACGTTGATCTGCAGCTCGCGGCTGAACCAGTGGGCGGAGATGACCACCAGCCCCTTGAGCTCACCCAGACGCAGGGTTCGCAGAAAGCGGGTGGCGGGTTGCTCACGCAGCACCAGATCCGGTGCGCCGTGAGAGATAAACCAGACGGGGGCGAGGGACATAAAGCAGACTCCAACAAAGTATCAGGGGGCGATACCGGAGGGGATATCGCTGTTGGAATCGATTATCCGCCTGCCATTAAAGGTGAACAATCCAGCAAAATAGATAAGCACTATCAACCAATGATTGATAATTTCACGCCTTCACGACAGGTAATCGGCAATAGATATCAAGGTTGCGGCGCTTCCGGCAGCGGTCGGGCTACGCGAAGCGCCATACGGGTCGCTGCACTGTGATCCTGCCACTCTCGCCACGCCAATCCCTCGGCGGCCACCTCCCCTTTCACTGGGAGGGAGAAGATCGCCAGCAGTCGCGCATTATCAGGCCAGTAGCGGGCTGGCAGCGTCTGAACCAGCAGCAAGGCGGCGCCCAGCAAGAGCAGAGCCCATCCGGTTTCATGGCTGTTTTTCATCCCGACCTCCTTCACCCTTGCGCCAATGAACTAACATTTTTGCGCAAGCCGGTGACAAGACGGTGACAGCGGACGGGTGGTCATTTTACAACATCTGAACCTCAACCCGGCCAAACAACCACAGATGGCAACATTTGTATCCCTTCAGCCCGAACCTGTGGCCGTATGCTCTAAAATGTGACTCACAGGAAAACGTTATCCCTGAAAAGAAAACGTTATCTGGTCAAAACGTTGTTTCTGGATCATAAAAAGATTCCAAAAACTGGTGTATATTGCTCGGCGGAAATTCCTTAACCATGAAGATTGACATGAAAAAGACCAAAATTGTCTGCACCATCGGTCCGAAGACCGAATCCAAAGAAATGCTGGCCAAAATGCTGGACGCCGGCATGAACGTCATGCGCCTGAACTTCTCCCACGGTGACTACGCCGAGCACGGCAGCCGCATCAGCAACCTGCGCGCTGTAATGGCCGAGACCGGCAAGCACGCAGCTATCCTGCTGGACACCAAGGGTCCGGAAATCCGTACCATGAAGCTGGAAGGCGGCAACGACGTCGCACTGGTCGCTGGCCAGACTTTCACCTTCACCACCGACCAGACTGTGGTTGGCAACAAAGACAAAGTGGCCGTGACCTATGCAGGTTTCGCCAACGATCTGCGCGTCGGCAACCGCATCCTGGTTGATGACGGCCTGATCGGTCTGGACGTTATCGAAATCACCGAGCGCGAAGTTATCTGTAAAGTGCTGAACAACGGTGACCTGGGCGAGAACAAAGGCGTTAACCTGCCGGGCGTCTCCATCAAGCTGCCGGCCCTGGCCGAGAAAGACAAGCGCGACCTGATCTTCGGTTGCGAACAAGGCGTTGATTTCGTTGCTGCTTCTTTCATCCGCAAGAAAGAAGACGTTCTGGAAATCCGTGAGCACCTGAAAGCCCACGGTGGCGAGAACATCCAGATCATCTCCAAGATCGAAAACCAGGAAGGTCTGGACAACTTCGACGAGATCCTGGCTGTTTCCGACGGCATCATGGTTGCTCGTGGCGACATGGGTGTAGAGATCCCGGTTGAAGAAGTTATCTTCGCCCAGAAGATGATCATCGCCAAGTGCAACAAAGCCCGCAAAGTGGTTATCACTGCCACCCAGATGCTGGACTCCATGATCAAGAACCCGCGTCCGACCCGCGCCGAAGCTGGTGACGTGGCCAACGCCATCCTGGACGGTACCGACGCAGTGATGCTGTCTGGTGAATCCGCCAAGGGTAAGTACCCGCTGGAAGCCGTGACCATCATGGCCACCATCTGCGAGCGTACCGATGCCGTGATGCCGTCCAACCTGTCTGCTGCCAACGACAGCAACAAGCTGCGCATCACCGAAGCCGTATGTAAAGGCGCCGTAGAGACCTCCGAGAAGCTGGACGCCCCGCTGATCGTGGTTGCTACCGAAGGCGGCAAATCTGCCAAGGCCATTCGCAAGTACTTCCCGAAAGCCTGGATCCTGGCTATCACCACCAACAAGAAAACTGCTGCCCAGCTGGTTCTGACCAAGGGTGTGGTTGCTCACGTGGTTGACAGCATCGCCTCTACCGACGATTTCTATCGCATCGGTAAAGAAGCCGCGCTGGAAATCGGCATGGGTCTGAAAGGTGACGTGGTTGTGATGGTCTCCGGTGCTCTGGTACCGAGCGGCACCACCAACACCGCTTCTGTTCACGTTCTTTAATCAGAGCTGAACGAGTTGAAAACGGCGCCTGCGGGCGCCGTTTTTTTTGTCCCTCCCCCCTGCTTACCTGACAAGCCCGGTGTTAGAATCCACGCGAATTTAATCTATGCGGGAAATCTCCCGAATATCGCGTAATAACCCGGAAGTTATATGCCCTCAATACGTTTTAAAAGAGTCTCGGCCACCCTGTTGCCGCTGCTCTGTCTCCTCGCCAGCCTCTGCGTCCCGCAAGCCATGGCGCAAGATGTCCCCTCTCGCAACGCAGTTCAGCGAGCGCTGGATGGTCTGGGTAAATCAGAGACCCTGACAGTCAGTCAGCAAGCGGATCAGAAGTTGCTGACCGAAACCCTCGGTCTGCTCGACAGCATCGACAAGGAAGAGGCGAAGGCCAAGACCCAGGCCCAGCGGATCCGCAACCTGCCCACCGAACTCAGAGAGATCAGCGCCAAGCTCGATGCCCTGACCAAGGGCAAGAGTGCCGAGCAGATCAAGAGCGAATACGCCAGCATGAGTCTGGCAGAGCTCGACAGCCGTCAGCCGGAAGTGCTGGCCAACATGCAGGCGGCCCAGGAGGCCCTCGGCGCCATCGGCAGCCAGCTCACCAGCTTGCAGACCCTGCCGGAGCGGGCCCAGGCCAGCATGAGCCGCGCCTACCAGCGCAGTCAGGAGATCCGTACCCGCCTCAACGCCGGTGAAAGCGTCTCCAGCGCCGAGAAGATGAAGCTCGGTGCCGAGCTGGCCCTGCTCGACCTGCAACTGGCCCACCTGCAAAAGGAGCTGGATAACCGTACCAGCATGCAGGATCTGGCGATCAAGCAGCGCGACTACCAGAGTGCCCGTCTCGCCAGCGAAGAGCAGAAACTGCAGCTGTTGCAGGATCAGAGCAGCGCCAAGCGCCTCGGCGACACCGAAAAAACCGCCGAGCAGACCGGTGAACTGGTGGCGACCGAAGACAGCCCGCTGGTGCAAAAAGAGCAGGAGCTCAACCACCAGCTCAGCCAGCAGCTGATCGGTGCCACCACCAGCCTCAACTCGCTGGTCCAGAAAAACCTGCAAGCCAAGAGCTGGCTGGAGCGCGGCATCCAGACCGAGCGCAACCTCAATGAACAGGTGCAGATGCTCAAGGGCAATCTGCTGCTGTCACGCATCCTCTATCAGCTCTACCAGCAGTTGGAAGCGGCGCCCACCATCGCCGTCAAAAATCTGGAAGAGCAGATTGCCGATCTGCATCTGGCCCAGTTTGAACTGAGCCAGCAGCGTGACCAGCTGTTCCAGAAGAACCTCTATCTGGACAATCTGATCGCCGGCAGCAAGGATCCGGTGAGCGAAGAGGACAAGGAGAGCCTTGCCAAGCTGCTCGACACCCGTATCAATCTGCTCGATCAGCTCAACCGCCAACTCGACAGCCAGCTCACCAACGCCATCAGCCTGCAGCTGACCCAGCAGCAGCTGGCGCGGGTCTATGCCTCTATCGAATTTACCCTGCAGCAACACATCTTCTGGGTAAGCAGCAACAAGCCCATCGACAGCAAGTGGTTTATCAGCTGGCCCGCCCAGGCCTACAAACAGGCCTCCGACTGGGTATTGAAACCGGACTGGAAACGCTGGCGCGAAGAGCTGCTGGGGATCTCCCTGCTTGCCTTCCCGCTGCTGCTGATCGGCGGCCTGCTGGTCTGGAAACGTCCGGCGCTGGTTGAGCGCGAGAAGAAGATCACCAAGGACCTTGGCCGTTTCCGTCAGGACAGCCAGTGGCACACCCCGCGCGCCTTGCTCTATACCGTGCTGCAACGCCTGCCGGGCAGCATGTTCATTCTGGCTGGCGGTCTGCTGCTGACCTACTGCGGTCTGCTCAGTCCCAAGCTGATGTTCCAGATCACCCTGAACCTCGCCCTCGGTTATCTGGTGTTCAGCGTCTATCTGGCGGTGATGCGCCCGGGCGGCATCGCCGAAACCCACTTCCGGATCCCGAAAGCGGAGCTGCAGGCCAAGCGCAACAGCATGCGCTACATCTGGTTGCCACTGCTGCCGCTCATCATGCTCGCGACCAAGGCGGTAGTTGAACCCTCCACCCTGGGCAACGACGTGATCGGCCAGGCCATGACCCTGACCCTGCTGGGGCTGGCCGCCTATCTGGTGTTCCCTATCTCCCGCGCCCGCATCAAGGGCGAGGCAAGCATGCAGAAGTCGCTGATCGCCATCGCCCTGGCGCTGGCGCCGGTGGCGCTGATTGTGCTGGCGGTGCTCGGTTACTACTACACCGCGCTGAAGCTGACCGGTCGCCTGATCGAATCCTTCTACCTCATCATCATCTGGAGCCTGGTCTACCGCACCGCCCTGCGTGGTCTGGAGCTGGCGGCCCGTCGTCTCGCCTACCGCCGTGCGGTGGCCAAGCGTGAGCACAAATCTTCGGAAGATGCGGAAGGTGGCGAGTCCATCGAAGAGCAGCCCATGGATCTGGAGGATGTCAGCCAGCAGTCCCTGCGTCTGACCCGTACCGTGCTGATGCTGATCTTCGGTGTCGCCTTCTACTGGCTCTGGTCCGATCTGGTCGCTGTATTCTCCTACCTCGACAGCATGGTGCTGTGGCACCGCAGTGAAGGCACCGGCGCCAACGCCGTGCTGTTCCCCATCAGCCTGAGTGACGTGCTGATCGGCTTCCTGCTGCTCGGCGGTGCCTGGTCACTGGCGCGCAACCTGCCGGGCTTGCTGGAGGTGCTGGTGCTCTCCAAGCTCAATCTGGCTCAGGGGACCGCCTACGCCATCACCACCATGCTCAACTACGTGCTGATCGGCTTCGGCTCCCTCACCGCTCTCTCCATGATGGGCGTGCAGTGGGACAAGCTGCAGTGGGTTGCGGGTGGTCTGTCAGTCGGTATCGGTTTCGGCATGAAGGAGATCCTCTCCAACTTCGTCTCCGGCATCATCATCCTGTTCGAGCGTCCGGTGCGGATCGGTGACACCGTCACCATCGGCTCCTTCTCCGGTACCGTCTCGCGGATCCGCATTCGCGCCACCACCCTGACCGACTTCGACCGCAAAGAGGTGATCATCCCCAACCAGCAGCTGATGACCGAGCGGCTCATCAACTGGTCGCTGAGTGACACCGTCACCCGGGTGATCGTGCGGGTGGGCGTGGCGTATGGCTCGGATCTGGAGCTGACCCGCACCCTGCTGAAACAGGCGGCCGACGAAAACAGCCGCGTGCTGAAAGACCCGGCCCCCATCGTCTACTTCCTCACCTTTGGCGCCAGTACTCTGGATCACGAGCTGCGCTTCTTCGTGAGCGAACTGGGAGACCGCAACCCGGCGGTGGACGAGTTGAACCGCAAGATCGACCAGCTGTTCCGCGAGAACGGCATCGAGATCGCCTTCAACCAGATGGATGTCTACATCAAGAACATGCAGGGCG
The DNA here is from genome assembly GCF_051919165.1 of Aeromonas sp. 96A. Lineage (NCBI taxonomy): Bacteria > Pseudomonadati > Pseudomonadota > Gammaproteobacteria > Aeromonadales > Aeromonadaceae > Aeromonas > Aeromonas sp. 96A. The sequence continues at coordinate 1,561,030 of NZ_JBQBFE010000001.1, forward strand.
AAGAGCAGAAGGTGGAGTCCAACTCCGCCGCTCTGCCACCTCCCGCGGAAGATGGCAAGCAGCCAGCCTGATAGCGAACTGCACGGATCTGATGACAACAGCCGCTCACCCAGGTGAGCGGCTTTTTTATACCCTGTTTATGGCGATAGAGACAGTTATCCATTGCCAACATGGCTGGCCGCCGCACAACAGGCCGCCATCACCCTTGATAAAATATAAAGAGAAATAAAAGTCTAAAAACAAACACTTGCCCTACACTACTACTTACCGCATGGATGAAACCTGCGCCCTTCTCCCCTCACCGCGCCCCCCATACCGCGCTCGCTCCGGCTCCCGGATTTTTATAACTTTTTTTAATTTTATTTGAGTGTCCTCTTCATCCTGACTATTGCAAAGTGGCGCCATTCCAGCGCCGGGCCCTGTGACCACCACCCGGCTGACACCGACTTGCTCATTTGATAATTGAAAGGATCCGAGAGATGAAACACCCCTTGATGGTAATGGGAATAGCCGCCTGTCTGGCATTGAGCGGCTGCCAGAATATGGATACCAAGAAAGTCCTGATAGGTGCAGCTGCGCTGGGTGCCATCGGCGCCGCTGGCTATTACGCCGGGAAAAAGCACAGCGATAACAAACACGAGCATGATGGCCAGCATGACGATAGCGATGACCAGCATATGGCCACCAGCAAGATGCCCCGTTACTGCTCGGGGGAAGCAGCCAGCAAATTCCATGTCTCCCCGCGCGATATCACCACCGAGTCGGCAGAAGAGAGTGGCCACAGATACAAGGTCTATGGCCAGTACGAGACCGACGATGATGCGGTCGACTTTACCTGCACCTTCAATCACGACGGTCGCTTCCTCTCGGTCGTTCGCAGCTGATTTGCCAGCGGTTACAGCCAATTCACTACTGTCACCCCATACAGGACACACAAGATGAAACAGCAACGCAGCATGATCGCCAGCCTGATTGCGCTGGCCCTGCTTGGCCTCGCCCCATGCGCCGGTGCCGCCAGCGGCCACTCCGGGGTGGATCTGGCCAGCATGGATAACAGCGTGCGCGCGGCGGACGATCTGTTTCGCCACGTCAACGGCAACTGGCTGGCACAGACCCGGATACCGGATGACATGCCGGGGCAGACCATCGGCAATCTGTTGGCGGACAAGTCGCTGGAGGATCGCAAGGTGTTGCTGGAGGAGCTGCTCAAGCGCCCGCAACAAGCCGGAACCCCTCGCCAGCAGATCGCCGATCTCTACGCCAGCTATCTGGATCAGGCCGGACGGGATGCCAAAGGGCTGACCCCCATTCAACCACTGCGTGACGAGATCATGGCCATCCATGATGGCACCTCGCTGGCCACCTACTTTGCCCGTGTTAACAAGCTGGGCGGCGGTGCTCCCTTTGGTATCGGGATCATGGCCGACAAGAAGCAGCCTGACAGCTACGGGATCTACCTGCAGCAATCCGGCCTCGGTCTGCCGGATCGGGACTACTACCTGAAAGCAGATGCCGCCAGCAAGACACTGCGGGCCAGCTACGAGCAGTTCATTACCGCCCTGCTCAACCATGCCGGCGTCGAGGGTGCGAGCGAACAGGCCCATCGCATTCTGGCGCTGGAGACCCGGCTCGCCAGCCTGCAGTGGGACAGAGTCAAGCGGCGGGATGACAACCTCACCTACAACAAACTGCCCATCGCCCGCCTCAGTCAGTTGCTGCCCACCCTGGATTGGCAACGCTACCTGGCAGAGGCCGGTATCGCCGGGGAAAGGGAGATCATCGTCAGTGAGCCGGACTATCTGGAGAAGCTGACCGCCGTGATGCAGGAGACCAGCATCGCGCAGTGGCAATCCTACTGCCTGTTCCATCTGCTACGCACTTATGCGCCCTATCTCGACAGCCAGAGCAATGCCCTGCACTTCGCTTTCTACGGTACGACCCTGAGCGGCATCCCCCGGCAGAGGGAGCCCTGGAAGCAGGCCATGGAGGTGCTGGACGACTATCTGGGTCAGGCGGTGGGCAAACTCTACGTGGAGCGCTACTTCCCGGCCGAAGCCAAGGCACAGATGGCGAGCATGGTGCGCAATCTGATCGCCGCCTATCGCCAGGAGATCGGTGGGCTCGACTGGATGTCTGCTCCGACCAAACAGCAGGCGCTGGCGAAACTGGAGCAGGTACGGGTCAAGATCGGCTATCCCGACCAGTGGCAGGATTACAGCGCAATCGAGATCCGTCCCGATGATCTGGTCGGCAATGCCCAGCGCGCGGCCACGGTGCGTTACAACGAGCACCTTGCCCGCCTCCATCAACCGGTGGATCGGGAGGAGTGGTTCGACAATCCGCAGACGGTGAACGCCTACTACAACCCGAACAACAACGAGATCGTCTTCCCGGCCGCCATACTGCAACCGCCCTATTTCGATCTGAAGGCGGATGATGCAGTCAACTATGGCGCCATCGGCGCGGTCATCGGTCACGAGTTGAGCCATGGTTTCGATGATCAGGGGGCCAAATTCGATGGCAACGGTGCCTTGCACAACTGGTGGGCTCCGGCCGATCTCAAGGAGTTCACCGCCAGAGCGCAAAAACTGGCGAAACAGTACGAGCGTTTCGAGCCCATCAAGGGGGAGCATGTCAACGGCCAGCTGACCCTTGGCGAGAACATCGGCGATCTCGGCGGCCTGACCATCGCCCACAAGGCGTACCGGCTCGCCCAGGGCAACCGCAAGTCAGCGGTGCTCGATGGCTTCACCGCCGAGCAGCGATTCTTTATCGGCTGGGCGCAGGTGTGGAAAGGGAAGTACCGGCCCGAGCTCGCAGCCGTCCTGCTCAAGACAGATCCCCACTCGCCGCTGGAGTATCGGGTCAATGGCGTCGTCGCGAATATGCCGGCCTTTTACCGCGCCTTTGCCATCAAGCCGGGAGACAAGCTCTATCTGCCACCTTCCGAGCGCGTGAAGATTTGGTGACCACCAGCAGGGGCCCTGGCCCGAAAAGCTCCAGCAGATGGATCACCTCCACCTGAGCTGAAGATGACCGACACAGGGAGTGTCTGTTTTACCCTGCCTGGTTTTTCCCGACCCACATGTGCCTGACCATGTGGGTTTTTTTGACCCTTCTGCCCCCCCCCTTCTCCCCGGCCCCCCCTGCTTTCACCCGATACGGCCACGGCACACAACTCCGCCATTTTCTCGCCTTTGCCTTTTGCTGAAAAACCGGCGGCCTAACCGCTATAAATCGGTTTACCACCAAACAGGTCTGACCTATGGTAAAGCATGTAAAAGATGCATCGTGGAGCCGCTTTTCCTATGAATGACCGAGAACTGCAACAGATCCTGTTTCGCTCCTTCGATGTGATCCCGCTGCCTATTCTGGTGTCCGAATCCATTGCCCGTCACGATGGCTGCTCACCCGACATGATCCCGCAGCGGCGCCACCGCTTCCTGAATAAAGCCTTTATTGAGCAACTGGGCTACAACCTTGACGATCTTCCGGACATGGCCTCCTGGTTTCAGGTCGCCTACCCGGATGAAGGGTATCGCCGCACCATCATCGACTCCTGGCACTCCCAGGTGGAACAGAGCTTGTCGCAAGGGCTGGAGGTTGCCGAGATGCCTGCGCTGATCCGCTGCAAGAGCGGTCAGTCGCGCTGGTTTATCGTCACTGCCCAGCTGGGAGCCGATGCCATCCCGGATGGCCATATCGTCACCTTTCGCGATATCCACGACCTGCAGTGCATGGTGGAAGAGGTGAGCCGCCTCTCCTGCACCGATCCGCTCACCGAACTGACCAACCGGCGCGGCGCCCAGCAACAGTTGCAGGCCCTTTGGTTACAGGGTGAGCCCCTCTCGGTGGTGTTGGGAGATATCGACCATTTCAAGCAAGTCAATGACCGCCACGGCCATCCTGCGGGCGATGCCGCGCTCTGCGCCGTCGCCCACGCCATGGCTGGCCAGCTGTTGCCGGGGGAGAGTCTGGCCCGTTGGGGCGGGGAGGAATTCCTGCTGATCCTGCCTGGTTGCGATATTGAACAGGCAGCACGGCGCGCCGAACAGCTGCGCCAGCATGTCAGTACCACCCGCTTGCCATGGCAGGGGACGCAGCTATCCCTCACCATCAGTCTGGGGTGTGCCAGCATGAAGGGGCAGGAGGGCATCGACTATCTGCTGATGATGGCAGACCGGGCCCTTTATCAGGCCAAGGATCAGGGCCGTAACCGGGTTGTCATCTCGACGGAATAGAGTGGTAACCAGAACGGAAAGCCGACTCGCGCCCATAAAAAAACCGAAGCACAAGGCTTCGGTTTTTTACTGCGCAACTGGCGTGAGCCAGCCGGGCATTACTTCTTGATACGGATAACCGGGGTCTCGCCCACAGTCACGGCACCAGTCATTTTGATCAGCTCTTTGATCTCGTCCATGTTGGAGATGACAACCGGAGTCAAGGTAGACTTGGCTTTCGCTTCCAGAACGGCCAGATCGAACTCGATGATGGTGTCGCCGCGCTTGACCTGTTGACCTTCCTGAGCGATACGCTTGAAGCCTTCGCCTTTCAGTTCAACGGTGTCGATACCGAAGTGAACGAACAGCTCGATACCGGAGTCGGATTCCAGAGAGAACGCGTGGTTGGTCTCGAAAATCTTGCCGATGGTACCATCGCACGGCGCAACCATCTTGTTGCCAGCCGGCTTGATGGCGATACCGTCACCAACGATCTTCTCGGCGAAGACAACGTCAGGCACATCTTCGATCGGCACGATTTCGCCAGACAGCGGAGCAAAGATTTCAATGCCGCCGGTGTCAGAGCTATCGTCGGAAACCAGTTTCTTCAGTTTATCAAACAGACCCATATAAAGCTCCTAGAGATGATTTGTCGCTGTTTGCAGCCGATCTTAGCAGACTGCTTTCTGCTTAATAAAGTTATCTACGCATGCTTCGATTTCAGCGGCGGTGGCAAAGCTCAGTGCTTGATCAGCCATTGCCTTCACATCTTCGAAGTTGGTATTGCGGATAAGCTTCTTGATACGCGGTACAGAGATGGCGCTCATGGAGAACTCATCCAGACCCATACCCAGCAGCAGCAGGGTAGCGCGCTCGTCACCAGCCAGTTCACCACACATACCGGTCCACTTGCCTTCGGCGTGGGACGCATCGATAACCATCTTGATCAGGGTCAGGACGGAGGGTGACAGCGGGTTGTACATGGCGGAGATCATCTCGTTACCACGATCGACAGCCAGAGTGTACTGGGTCAGGTCGTTGGTACCGATACTGAAGAAATCCACTTCCTTGGCCAGATGATGAGCCATCACGGCAGCGGCCGGGGTCTCGATCATGATACCCACTTCGATGGATTCATCAAAGGCTTTGCCTTCGGCACGCAGTTCGGCTTTCAGCGTCTCTACGGTAGCTTTCAGGCTACGGAACTCTTCGACAGAGATGATCATCGGGAACATGATGCGCAGCTTGCCGAAGGCAGAGGCGCGCAGAATGGCCCGCAGCTGAGCGTGCATGATGTCTTCGCGGTCGAAGAAAATACGCACGGCACGCCAGCCCAGGAAGGGGTTCATCTCTTTCGGGAAATTCATGTACGGCAGCTCTTTGTCGCCGCCAATGTCCATGGTGCGCACGATGATCGGCTGATCCGGCATCGCTTCGGCCACTTCTTTGTAGGCTTTGAACTGCTCTTCTTCGGTCGGCAGCGCGTCACGGTCCATGAACAGGAACTCGGTACGGTACAGACCCACGCCTTCGGCGCCATTGCGGATGGCACCTTCGGTATCCTTGACGGTACCGATGTTGGCGCACACTTCGACCTGATGGCCATCCAGCGTGATGGCAGGCAGATCTTTCAGCTTGGCCAGCTCATCTTTCTCGGCCTGGAACTGAGCCTGGAACTTCTTGGCTTCGGTCAGTTGTTCAGCGGTCGGATTGATGATGATCTGGTTGTTGATCGCATCCAGCACCAGCATGTCACCGTTCTTGACGCGCTCGGTGATGTCGTTGGTGCCTACCACGGCCGGCAGCTCCAGGGAGCGGGCCATGATGGAGGTGTGAGAGGTACGGCCACCGATGTCGGTGACGAAACCCAGCACATATTTCAGGTTAATCTGAGCGGTTTCAGACGGGGTCAGGTCTTTGGCGACCAGAATCACCTCTTCGTCGATGGTGCTCAGGTTGACAACGGCGATGCCCAGTACGTTCTTGACCAGACGGGTACCGATGTCACGGAAGTCGGTAGCGCGTTCGCGCAGATAAGGGTCATCCAGCTCGGCCATCATCTTGGCGTACTGTTCGATCACCTCATAGATGGCTTTGTCAGCGGAAGCCTTGTTCTCTTTGATGAAGGATTTGATATCCCCTTCCAGCTCCTCATCTTCGAGCAGCATGATGTGGCCTTCGAAGATGGCCTCTTTTTCCTCACCGAAGGTGCGACCAGCCATCTCTTTGATGGCTTCCAGCTGGGTAGCTGACTTGGTACGAGCTTCGAGGAAACGGTTGATCTCGGCATCAATCTGGTCAGCAGAGATTTTGCCCTGATTGATAACGATTTCATCTTCTTTAAGAAGAAGCGCCTTACCGAATGCGATACCGGGGGACGCAAGAATGCCAGATATCATAATCCTTCCTATTAAAACGACTGTGGGGGAGGAATCTAAAGCTGGATTACTCCAGCTCGTCCATCAGGGCAACCAGCTTCTCAACAGCTTGCTGAGCATCCGGGCCGTCAGCCTGGATAGTTACGTTGGTACCCTTGGTCAGGCCCAGGGTCTGCAGCTTGAACAGGCTCTTGGCGCTGGCGGACTTGCCACCGGAGACCACAGTGATCTCGCTTTGGAATTCTTTGGCTTCTTTCACGAACTGAGCTGCCGGACGGGTGTGCAGGCCGTTTTCAGCAGTAATAACAACAGACTTCTCGTACATGGTTTCACCCCATATTATTGATATTTTTTGGTGGGTTGGTCGTTTTTGAAGCAACCTGACCCACCGTGTCAGTATGGATATGTTGTAAAGTAACGAAAGCAGACCCGCAATGGTTTAATCCAGGTCAAGTTTCTGTGCAGTAATCGGCGCGCTGGTTGGCAATTTTCAGTTATTGGGCTACAAGCCGCATCAGGACTGGCCTGAAATTATTTTATAACGAAAAATAACACTTTGTTACTTTGTGATACCCAGCCAGCAAACACCGCGTGACGCCGCACAGGATATGAGATTTAGAGCGGAATGTCTGCTTTTTTTCTCACTCTGGAACTTGTTATTTTACCCCAAAAAATAAGGATCAAGTGACACTAACAGGGGTTGAGTCTAGCCCATAAAGAAGCGGCGCTCCTGGGAGCGCCGCTGTTTTGAAAGATTCCGATCAGTTACTGCTGCAGCTCCTGCTCGCTGAACACCCCGGCAAACAGGGCGCTGGAGAGGTAACGTTCCGCCGCACTCGGCAGGATGACTACAATGGTTTTGCCCGCAAATTCCGGCAGCTCGGCCAGACGGCTGGCAGCCACCACCGCAGCACCGGAGCTGATACCGGCCAGGATCCCCTCCTCCTCCATCAGGCGGCGAGCCATCTCGATGGCTTCATCGCTGGTCACCTTCTCCACCCGATCGATAAGGGAGAGGTCCAGGTTGCCCGGAATAAAGCCGGCGCCGATCCCCTGGATCTTGTGGGGGCCCGGTTTGATCTCTTCCCCGGCCAGCTTCTGGCTGATGACCGGCGACTCGGCAGGCTCAACGGCGACAGAGACCACCGCCTTGCCTTTAGTCTGCTTCAGATAGCGGGAGACCCCGGTAATGGTGCCGCCGGTACCTACTCCGGCCACGAACACATCCACCTCACCGTCAGTGGCATCCCAAATCTCGGGGCCGGTGGTCTTTTCGTGGATCTCCGGGTTGGCCGGGTTTTCAAACTGTTGCAGCAACACATACTTGCCCGGCTCGGACTCGAGGATTTCGTTGGCCTTGGCAATGGCCCCCTTCATGCCGAGGGGCCCTTCGGTCAGCACCAGATTGGCACCGAGCGCCTTAAGCAGCTTGCGGCGCTCCAGGCTCATGGTGGCCGGCATGGTCAGGGTGATGGGATAGCCGCGAGCTGCCGCGACAAAGGCCAGAGCAATACCCGTGTTGCCGCTGGTGGGCTCAATGATCTCCTTACCCTTGGTCAGGATACCGCGCTTCTCGGCGTCCCAGATCAGGTTGGCACCGATACGGCACTTGACGCTGAAGCTGGGGTTACGGCTCTCGATCTTGGCCAGCACGCGGCCTTTGGTAACACGGTTGAGACGAACCAGCGGGGTGTGACCGATAGTCTGGCTGTTGTCCTCAAAAATTTTGCTCATGGTGCTATCCCTGTGTTTGTTACGACGATGAAACAAGATTACCCTGTGGTTTCTGAATGAGAAGTGACTATTCGTTATAACCATATGGTATTACAACATATAGAGCTTATTCTCTCTGGCCCCTGACTACGGGCGCCAATCGTCAAAGGAACCGACGTTATGGGATTTTCAGGAAGCAGCCAGTATCTCGCCTCCGATGCATTGAAGATGGCGGTCAATGCCGCCATCACCCTCGAAAAACCGCTGCTGATCAAAGGGGAGCCGGGCACCGGCAAGACGGTGCTGGCGGAAGCGGTCGCCGACCATCTCGGCACAGACCTCATTGCCTGGCATATCAAGTCCACCACCAAGGCCCAACAGGGACTCTACGAATATGATGCAGTGGCCCGGCTGCGCGACTCCCAGCTCGGCGACCCCAGAGTGGCCGATATCAGCCACTACATTCGTAAAGGCAAGTTGTGGCAGGCCTTCAGCGCCGAGCAGCGACCTGTGCTGCTGATCGACGAGATCGACAAGGCCGACATCGAATTCCCCAACGATCTGCTGCTGGAGCTGGATCGGATGGAGTTCGACGTCTACGAGACCGGCGAGCGAGTCAAGGCACGCCAGCGGCCGGTGGTCATCATCACCTCCAACAACGAAAAAGAGCTGCCGGACGCCTTCCTGCGCCGCTGTTTCTTCCACTACATCCGCTTCCCCGACAAGGCCGAGATGCAGGCCATCGTCAAACTCCACTACCCCGACCTCAAGGAGAGCCTGCTTGGCGAGGCAATGGATCTCTTCTTCGAGCTGCGCGAGGTAGAGGGGCTGCGCAAGAAACCCTCCACCTCGGAGCTGCTGGACTGGATCCGCCTACTCTTGGCCGACGATATCGCCCCCGAAGCGATGCGCGCCCGCGAGCCCGGCAAGCTGGTGCCCGCGCTATATGGCGCTCTGCTCAAGACCGAGCAGGATTTGCATCTCTTCGAGAAGCTCGCCTTTCTGGCCCGGCGCGGCAGCTGACCCATGCTGATCGACTTTTTTACCCACCTGCGCCGCCACAAGCTGCCGTGCAGCCTGCGTGAGCTGCTGGACTTGCACGCCGCACTGGCTGCCCGGCTGGTCGCTGTCGATATGGACGAGTTCTACCAGCTCTCCCGCTGCCTACTGGTAAAAGACGAGGCCCACTACGATCGCTTCGATCGCGCCTTCGCCGAATACTACGAGGGGCTGGAAGCCATTCCCCTGCTGCCGGAGAGCCTGCCCGAGGAGTGGCTGCGCAAGGAGTTCGAGCGACTGTTGAGCCCAGAGGAGAAGGCGCTGCTCAAATCCCTCGGCGGACTCGACAAGCTGCTGGAAACCCTTAATCAGCGGCTGAACGAGCAGAAAGAGCGCCACGCCGGTGGCAACAAGTGGGTAGGGACCGGTGGCAGCAGCCCGTTTGGCCATGGCGGTTTTCACCCCGAGGGGGTGCGCATGGGTGGAGAGGGGCAGCACGGCAAGGCGGCCAAGGTATGGGAGGCCCGTCACTATCGCAACTTCAGCGACGACTCACCGCTCGGCCAGCGTGCCATTCAGCTCGCGCTGCGCAAGCTCAGACGCTGGGTGCGCAGAGGCAATCCCGACGAGCTGGATCTCGACGACACCATAAAAAGTTCGGCCCGCCAAGGCTGGCTCGATGTGAAGCTGCGGCCCGAGCGCCACAACGGGGTCAAGCTGCTGGTTTTTTTCGATGTGGGGGGCTCCATGGATGCTCACGTGGCCGAGGTACAGCGCCTCTTCTCGGCTCTGCGCCACGAGTTCAAGCATCTGGAGTACTTCTATTTTCACAACTGCCTCTACGACTTCGTCTGGAAGGATAACGCCCGCCGTTTTGAGGAGCGGTTCGATACCCTGCGGCTGCTGCGCACCTACGGCAGCGACTACCGGGTGATCCTGGTGGGGGATGCCACCATGGGCCCCTACGAGATCACCTGGCCCGGCGGCAGCGTCGAGCAGTGGAACGAGGAGTCGGGTCAGGTGTGGCTTACCCGATTGCAGCAGCACTTCCCCAAACTGGTGTGGATCAATCCAACCCCACGGCGGGAGTGGCTCTGGCACCCTTCGATAAAGTTGATGAATGACGTGGTTGGCGGACGGATGCATCCGCTGACCCTGGCGGGTCTCGCTGCGGCAATCGACCAGCTGTAACCCTATCTACCCTATAAACCGACAAGCCGGGAACACACCCGGCGAGGAGCAAACATGACCTCTATCGTGATCAGTGGCTCAGGCCTCTATACCCCACCCTTTGCCGTCAGCAATGAAGAGCTGGTGGCCGCCTTCAACCAGTATGTGGATCTCTACAACGAGGAAAACGCCTCCGCCATCGACGCCGGCCAGCTTCCCGCCAAGCAGCACTCCAACTGCGAGTTCATCGAGAAGGCCTCCGGCATCAAGAGTCGTTATCTGGTGAGCCGCGAAGGGGTGCTCAACCCCGACATCATGCAGCCGCTGCTGGCGGAACGGCCCGATGAGATGCCCTCCATCATGGTGGAGATGGCGGTGGCCGCCGCCGAGCAGGCACTGATCGCCGCCGGCCGTGAGCCCGGCGAGATCGACCTGGTGATCGTCGCCGCCTCCAACATGCCGCGCCCCTATCCGGCACTGGCCATCGAGCTGCAGCACTATCTGGGGGCGAGCGGCATGGCCTTTGACATGAACGTGGCCTGCTCGTCCGCCACTTTCGGCATCAAGACAGCCGCCGACATGCTGGCGGCTGGCACCGCCCGACTGGCGCTGGTGGTCAATCCGGAGATCTGCTCGGGGCACCTCAATTTTCGCGATCGTGATAGTCACTTTATCTTCGGCGATGCCTGCACCGCGGTGCTGCTGGAGCGAGCGGAAGATTGCAAGGTGGCCAATCCGTGGCAACTGGTAGCCAGCAAGCTGGTGACCCAGTACTCCAACAACATCCGCAACAACTTCGGCTTTTTGAACCGGCTGAGCCCGCGCACCCGCTACAGCGACGACAAGCTGTTTCGCCAGCAGGGGCGCAAGGTGTTCAAGGAGGTGTTGCCGCTGGTGTGCGACCAGATTGCCGGCCAGCTCGATGAGCAGGGCTGGCCTGCCGAGAGCCTGAACCGGCTCTGGCTCCATCAGGCCAACCTCACCATGAACCAGTTCATCGGTCGCAAGCTGCTCGGCCACGATGCCAGCCAGCAGGAGGCGCCGGTCATTCTTGATAGCTATGGTAATACCAGCTCGGCGGGTTCCATCATCGCGTTTCATCTGTACAATCGCGACCTTCCTGCGGGGGCTCGCGGCGTACTGTGCTCCTTTGGCGCAGGTTACTCCATCGGTAGCCTGCTGCTGCGACGCCTGTAATGGCGGGCCTCCCGCCGACATAACAATAACCAGCAACATGGGTGGGAATATGCAGAGGATCACGGGGCGCTGCGCCCTGCACTACGGGGTAACCCTGTCACTATTTTGTCTCTATGGCTGGCAGGTTTGCCCGTTTCTCGAGAGTCTCACCCTGCCCCAGTTGCTGGGGCCGACCCTGGTGACGTTCGCCATCATGTTCGCCGTGCGCAATTGGCTGCTCTCAAGAAGGCCCTTGGCGCGCAACGGGCTGGACGGGTTTGGACTGGAGGTCGGTTTCTACCTGCTGGGAGCACTGCTGCTGTCGGGCTACAACGCCCTGGCCCACGACTTCCCGCTGGAGAGTCACCTCAAGGTGCTGCTGGGGATGACCACCCTCGGCTTTCTGGTGGCGGCCGACCTGACTCTGGAGCGGGATTGGAATCGGGCCAGAACACGGCAAGCCGAGCAGAGCCTGGCACTGAGCCACCCGCTGGCCATGCCGCTGCCACGCAAGTTCACCCTCTTTACCCTGGCGACCCTCACCCTGCTGGGGGGCGTCTTCTTCTTGCTGTTCAACAAGGATCTGGAGTGGCTGGTGACGGTGGAGCGCAGTCTGCCGAGGGTCGATGCCCAGCACTACATCCTGTGGGAGATCGCCTTCGTAATGACGGTGACCTTCTGTTATCTCGCCCTCATCATCCACGGTTATGGTCGCAATCTCGGCCTATCCCTGCGCCAGCAGACCAGCACAATGGCCAGAGTACAGTGTGGTGACTTCGACGCCCGGGTGCCGGTCACCCGGGATGACGAGTTTGGCCTTATCGCCGCCAGCACCAATCAGATGATCGGCGAGCTGAAATCCCGCAGTGACGAGCTCAACCTGACCCGCGACGTGGCCATCCTCGGCCTCGCCTCGCTGGCAGAGACCCGTGACAACGAGACCGGCGCCCATATCATCCGCACCCAGCACTATGTGAAGGCGCTGGCGCAATACCTCAGTCGCAGCGATTGGGATCGCTATCCGCTCGATGACGCCACCATCGACCTGCTGTTCAAGTCGGCCCCGCTGCACGATGTGGGCAAGGTGGGCATTCCCGATGCAATCCTGCTCAAACCGGGCAAGCTGACCGACGAAGAGTTCGCCATCATGAAGCGCCACCCGCTGATCGGCGCCGATGCGCTGGCGAGTGCCGAGGCGCAGCTGGGCTCCAACTCCTTCTTGCGGCTGGCCCGGGAGATCTCCCTCACCCACCACGAAAAGTGGGATGGCAGCGGCTATCCGGCTGGGCTGGCGGGTGAGGACATTCCCCTCTCCGGGCGTTTGATGGCGGTAGCGGATGTCTACGATGCCCTCATCTCGAAACGGGTCTACAAACCTGCTTTCAGCCATGAAGAAGCGAAGGAGATCATCGTGAAGGGGAGCGGCAGCCATTTTGATCCCGGCATTGTCGCGGCGTTTCTCGCCTGCGAAGCGCAGTTCAGGGAGATTGCCGCGCAGTTTCAGGATCACCACTGAGCAAGTACATGCCGACCAGCTTGCCCTGATGGCTGACAGGGCAACCGGCGTCATAAATTGTACACAAACAGGTCTGACCATGGCCGACTCAGCACCATGCTGACGGCCTTTGCCACGCCGTCCCCATATTGATATTTCCCTTTATTTACAGCTATTTTTTGTCATTTTGTGATCCGGATTCGTGCCGATGACGCAACCGGGATCACAAGATGGCAGGAAAAGGCCGCAATTTGCCCTCCGGCGCCAATGATGGCTTCCAATGAAAGCGAGGTTTGCTATCATCCGGAGACATTTTTCATCTGTCGCCGGCTACAAAAGAATACCCTCATGTACACACAGTTCTTCGGCCTCTCGGAACACCCGTTTTCCATCTCGCCCAATCCCAAGTACCTCTATATGAGCGAGCGCCACGGCGAAGCCCTTGCTCATCTCAACTATGGATTGCAGGATGGCGGCGGCTTTGTGCTGCTGACCGGCGAAGTGGGCACTGGCAAAACCACCGTCTCCCGCTGCCTGCTGCAACAGCTCCCCGCCGAGACCGAGATCGCCTACATCCTCAACCCCTCCCTGACCGAACGGGATCTGCTGGCCGCCATCTGCGACGAGTTTCAACTCCCCTATCCCGATGATGCCGGGATCAAGCGGCTGTTCGACCTTATTCGCGATCACCTGCTGGCCAACCTGGCGGCAGGCAAGCGCAGCGTGGTACTGGTGGATGAGGCGCAGCACCTGCTGCCCGGCGTACTGGAGCAGCTGCGTCTGCTCACCAACCTCGAAACCGACGAACGAAAACTGCTGCAAGTGGTGCTGATCGGTCAGCCCGAGCTGCAACAGATGCTGCGCCAACCCCTGCTGCGTCAGCTGGCCCAGCGCATTACCGCCCGCTATCACCTGCTGCCGCTCTCTCACAGCGATGTGGATGCCTACGTCCGCTTCCGGCTGCAAGTTGCAGGCTGCGTACAACCCATCTTTACCCCGCGCGCCATCAAGACGCTTCATCGCCTGAGTGGCGGCATCCCCCGTTTCATCAACCTCATCTGTGACCGCGCCCTGATCGCCGCTTTCGCCCGTGGCAGCTACAAGATTGTCCACAGCGATATCAGCCAGGCTGCCTTCGAGGTCAATGGCGTGCGGGACGAAGGAAGCTGGGCCTCCGGTCTGATGGTGACGCTGGCGGGCGCCCTGCTGGTGGCCGCAGGCTGGTGGGGCTGGCAATTTTTCGGCGTGTTCCCCACCCGTCCGGTAGTCAAGGTCGAGGTGCCGGTCACCATCGACGAGACCGCCGAGCAGCAGGAGCAGCTGACCGAGGCGATCAATCAGGCCATCGACCCCGACAGCGCCATGCAGAATCTCTATCGGGTCTGGGGTTATGAACCGGAACCGTTCGAGGCAACCTGTGACAATGCGCCCCGTGCCGGTCTGCGCTGTCAGGAGGGAGAGGCAAGCCTCGACGAGCTGCGCGCCCTGCAGTATCCCGCCATGATCACGCTCACTGACCAGACTGGCGGCCTCTACTACGCGACCCTGGTCAATCTGGGGCCGAACAAGGCCAGCCTGATGATCGGTGACCAGAGCTGGCAGGTGGATCGCCAGTGGCTCAGCGACAACTGGGGCGGCAGCTACACCCTGCTCTGGCGCATGCCCAAAGGGGGCGTCAGCCTGATCGCCAGCAATGCCGGTCAGACCCAGATTCAGTGGCTCGACAATGCCCTCAGCCGTGCGCTGCAACAACCCGAGCGCAAGGTGCGCCGTTTCGATGGCGAGCTCAAGAACAAGCTGCAGCAGTTCCAGCGGGATCAGGGGCTCACCCCTGATGGCATCGCGGGCAGCAACACCCTGCTGCGTCTCAACGCCCTCTCCGGTGAACCCATGCCCAGACTGGAGGAGGCCTCCTGATGTCGACCCTGCTCAAGGCGCTGCGCCGGGCGCAGCAACCGCAACTATCTGCCCATATACCGGCCATGGGCTTGCCCATGCCCCGGGAAGAGGAGCGCAGCCCACACCGCATCGGCTGGCTGCTGGCTCCCCTTGCCCTGTTGCTGGGGGCGGGCGCCAACTATGGCTGGCATCTGATCCACCTGCGCCCCATCGAGGAGAAGGTGGAGGTGAAAGAGGTGATCACCCCGCCCTTCGTGCGGGTCGAACCCAAGGCAATGGTGACCCGTCCGCTGCCCCCGCCCCTGCCGGAGCCGGTGGTCCAACCCAGAGCAGTGGCCAAAAACGAAGGGCCCAGTCAGGGGAATACCCCCGCGCTGAGTCTGGCCGAGCAGCTGATGAAAGCCCTCAATGAGACCCCATTGCAGGAGACGCCACACGCCACCGGCCATAACAACGTGCAACCAGCCCAGTTGATGGCGCTGGGCTCGGCGCCCCAGTCGGTGCGCCAGCAGGTACCGCAATTGAGCTATGGCTCTCATGTGTTCTCCTCCAACCCCGCCAAGCGGGCCGTGGTGCTCAATGGCCGGGAATACCGGGAGGGGAGCGAAATCGCCCCGGGAGTCGTGCTCGCCACCATCGACCAGCAATACATAGTGCTGCAGGTCGCCGGACAGAGCGTGACCCTCAAGGCGCTGCAGGATTGGCGAGGATGAGTACGCACCGTACCCTGATGTTCGCTGGCAAGCAGGATGCACCTCACCTGAGTGCCACTTTTGTGAGCATTCAAAGGTTTACGGTGTGATGAAATATCCATTTTTACGGTTTGGCGCGCCCCGACCCGTTGTGTCACAGCACTCCGCCGTACACAATACGCAGCCGCCCCAGAGCCTGGAATTTGTTGATTAATATGACGCTACGATTCAGGGATGACATCTTGACCATGCTGCTGGCCCAGTGCCGGCGGCTTCCCATGACCAGAGTCACCCAGGTGGCCTTTCTGGCGCTGCTGATCATGCTGGCCCAGCAGAGCGCAGCCCTCACCTGGCGTCTGCTCACCCTGGCAAACCCGCAAACCAGCCAACCGTGGCAACCCTCCGCAGTGGCGGTCAGCGGCCAGAGCAACCCGCGCCTTGAACTGGGCGAGGTAAGCCGACTGGCACTGTTTGGCAAGGCGATCCCCAAGGCACAGGCCAAAGCCGCCGTGGCCGCCAATGCGCCGCGTACCCAGCTCAATGCCCAGCTCAACGGGGTGTTGGCCAGCTCGGATCCCGCCAAATCCATCGCCATCATCGCCATGTCCGGCATCCAGAACTCCTACGGGGTCGGTGACATGATTGACGGCACCCAGGCGCGGATCCGGCAGGTCTATCCGGATCGGGTGATCATCGAGCGGGATGGCCGCGACGAAACCCTGATGCTGGATGGCGAGGAGTATGGCAAGCCGCTGCCGCAGACCAACACAGCCCCCCTTGGCTCCCTGCGCAGCGAGCTGATGGCCGATCCGGGCAAGATCACCGATTACCTCAATATTTCACCGGTTCAGGTGGATGGCCGCATGACCGGCTATCGCCTCAATCCGGGCAGCAATCCTGAGTTTTTCAACCAGAGCGGGCTGCAGGCCAATGACCTGGCCATCAGCATCAACGGGCTGGATTTACGGGACAACATGCAAGCCATGCAGGCGATGCAGCAGATGGCTGGCGCAACGGAAATGACAGTGACCGTCGAGCGACAGGGCGAACAGTTCGACATCTATGTGCGCTTGTCAGAATAATGATTTGGAGTCGTACCAATAATGACCACTAAAGGGAAAAGCTGGCGTCTGGCCACTATCGCAGCGGCACTGATGATGGCGGGCTCAGCTTGGGCCACCGAATACTCTGCCAGTTTCAAGAACGCCGACATTGAAGAGTTCATCAATACGGTGGGCAAGAACCTCAATAAAACCATCATCATAGAGCCCTCGGTGCGCGGCAAGATCAACGTGCGCAGCTACGACCTGCTCAATGAGGAGCAGTACTACCAGTTCTTCCTGAGCGTGCTCGACGTCTACGGCTTTGCCGTGGTGCCGATGGACAACGGGGTGCTCAAGGTGCTGCGCTCGCGGGATGCCAAGACCTCCGCCATTCCGGTGGTGGATGGCAGCAACCCGGGCTCCGGCGACGAGATGGTGACCCGGGTCGTACCGGTGCGCAACGTCTCGGTCCGCGAACTGGCGCCGCTGCTGCGCCAACTCAACGACAACGCCGGTGGTGGCAACGTGGTGCACTACGAGCCCTCCAACGTGCTGCTGATCACCGGCCGCGCCGCCGTGGTCAACCGTCTGGTGGAGGTGGTGAACCGGGTCGACCGCGCAGGCGATCAGGATGTGGACATCATCAAGCTCAAGTTCGCCTCGGCGGGTGAAATGGTGCGGCTGGTAACCAATCTCAACAAGGATGGCAACCCACAGGGCGGCACCGCTTCCCTGCTGCTCTCCCCCAAGGTGGTGGCCGACGAGCGCACCAACTCGGTGGTAGTGAGTGGTGAGCCGAAAGCGCGCGCCCGCATCATCCAGATGGTGCGCCAGCTCGACCGCGACCTGCAGAGCCAGGGCAACACCCGGGTCTTCTACCTCAAATATGGCAAGGCCAAAGACATGGTCGAGGTGCTCAAGGGCGTTAGCTCCAGCATCGAGGCCGACAAGAAGGGCGGCGGCGCAACCACAGGTGGCGCCAGCATCGGCGGTGGCAAGCTGGCCATCTCAGCCGACGAGACCACCAATGCGCTGGTCATCACCGCCCAGCCGGACGTGATGTCCGAACTGGAGCAGGTGGTGGCCAAGCTCGATATCCGCCGCGCCCAGGTGCTGGTGGAGGCGATCATCGTTGAGATGCAGGATGGCGACGGCCTCAGCCTTGGCGTCCAGTGGGGCAATGCCAACGGCGGTGGCACCCAGTTCACCAACTCAGGTCTGCCCCTCGGCAGCGCCATTGCGGCGGGCAAGGATTACCAGAATGGCAAGACCGACACCGCTGCCGGTCTGCTGAAAGAGTTCAACGGCATGGCCGCCGGTTTCTATCACGGCGACTGGGCCATGCTGGCCACGGCGCTGGCCTCCAATACCAAGAACGATATTCTCTCCACCCCGAGTATCGTCACCATGGACAACAAGGAGGCCTCTTTCAACGTCGGTCAGGAGGTCCCGGTCCAGAGCGGTTCGCAAAGCTCCACCACCAGCGATCAGGTGTTCAACACCATCGAGCGCAAGACGGTGGGCACCAAGCTGGTGGTGACCCCGCAGATCAACGAAGGGGATTCGGTGCTGCTCAATATCGAGCAGGAGGTCTCCAGCGTCGCCCAGACCCAGGCGACCGGTACTGCCAACCTTGGCCCCACTTTCGATACCCGTACCGTCAAGAACGCGGTGCTGGTCAAAAGCGGCGAAACCGTGGTGCTGGGCGGTTTGATGGACGAACAGACCAAGGAGCAAGTCTCCAAGGTGCCCTTGCTGGGCGATATCCCGGTGCTGGGCTATCTGTTCCGCTCTACCTCCAACACCACCTCCAAGCGCAACCTGATGGTCTTTATCCGGCCAACCATCTTGCGTGATGCGGACGTCTATACCGGTGTCTCCAGCAACAAATACAGCCTGTTCCGCGCCGAGCAGCTCAATGCCGCCTCGCAGGAGGGGTATCTCACCTCCCCCGCCCGTCAGGTATTGCCTGCCTATGGCCAGGATGTAATGGTGTCGCCCGAGCTGCAAAAAGAGATCCAGAAGCAGATCAACGAGATGCGGAGCAGACAGCAGAACACTGTCGAGACCACCACCCCGTTTGTGCAGAGTAAGCCCTGATGAGTGCCTACCATCTGGATGGAAGCGTCGGGCCTGCGCCACTGCCCGAGCTCCCCTTTGTCTTTGCCCGCAATTTCGGGGTGATCCTGATTGAGCGGGACGGCGCCCCCGGCTGCAGTGCCGCCCCGGCGTCACCCCGCAAGCCCTGCTGGAAGTGCGGCGGGTAGCGGGTTGCAGCTTCGCGGTGGAGCAGCTCGACAACGAGGCCTTCGAAGAGCTGCTGATGGCTCACTACCAGCGAGACTCCTCCGAGGCACGCCAGCTGATGGAAGATCTCGGCAACGAGATGGACTTCTTCGCCCTGGCCGAAGAGCTGCCCCAGAGCGAAGATCTGCTGGATGCCGATGACGACGCCCCCATCATTCGCCTCATCAACGCCATGTTGAGCGAGGCGATCAAGGAGGAGGCCTCCGATATCCATATCGAGACCTTCGAGCGGGCACTGGTCATTCGTTTTCGCATCGACGGGGTGCTGCGGGAGATCCTGCGCCCCCATCGCAAGCTGGCATCACTCCTGGTCTCGCGGATCAAGGTGATGTCGCGGATGGATATCGCCGAGAAGCGGGTGCCGCAGGATGGCCGTATCTCGTTGCGTATCGGCGGCCGCGCCGTCGACGTGCGGGTCTCCACCATGCCGTCCAGCTACGGCGAGCGGGTGGTACTGCGTCTGCTCGACAAGAACAACGTGCGCCTCGAGCTCAAGCAGCTGGGGATGACCGCGGCCAACCGCACCATCATCAGCGAGCTTATTCGCAAGCCCCACGGCATTATTCTGGTCACCGGCCCGACCGGTTCCGGTAAATCCACCACCCTCTATGCGGCGCTGTCAGAAATCAACTCGCGGGATCGCAACATTCTGACGGTGGAAGACCCTATCGAATATGACCTCGAAGGGGTGGGCCAGACCCAGGTCAATACCAAGGTGGACATGACCTTCGCCCGCGGCCTGCGCGCTATTCTGCGCCAGGATCCGGATGTGGTGATGGTGGGGGAAATTCGAGATCTGGAAACCGCCCAGATTGCGGTGCAGGCGTCGCTGACCGGTCACCTGGTGATGTCGACCCTGCACACCAACACCGCCATCGGTGCCATCACCCGGATGCGTGACATGGGGATCGAGCCCTTCCTGCTCTCCTCGTCGCTCTTGGCGGTGCTGGCCCAGCGGCTGGTGCGCACCCTCTGCCCCGATTGCCGTGCTCCGCGCCCCATCACCGAGCAGGAGCGCCTCGCCATGGGGATCGAGCTGGCCCCCGATCAGCAGGTGTGGCGTCCGGTCGGGTGCGAGCTGTGCAACCACACCGGCTACCGTGGCCGGACCGGCATTCACGAGCTGGTGGTGATCGACGAAGCGGTGCGAGAAGCCATTCACAGTGCCAGCGGCGAGCTCGCCATCGAGCGACTGATCCGCGGCCACACCCCCAGCATCCGCCGTGATGGCATCGACAAGGTGCTCAAGGGGCAGACCAGCCTCGAAGAGGTGCTGCGCGTGACCCGGGAAGATTAAGATGGCGGCATTCGAATACAAGGCCCTCGACAACAAGGGGCGCAGCAAGAGCGGCGTGATGGAGGGCGACTCGGCCCGTCAGGTACGCCAGCTGCTGCGCGAGCAGGGGCTCACTCCCCTCGAGGTGAACGAGACCACCGAGAAGGCGAAACGGGAAGCGACCCGCTTCGCCCTGTTTCGGCGCGGTGCCAGCACTGCCGAGCTGGCTCTGATCACTCGCCAGCTGGCGACCCTGGTGGGGGCCGGTCTCACCATCGAAGAGGCGCTCAAGGCGGTGGCCGAGCAGTGCGAAAAGGCCCACTTGCGCTCTCTGGTGGCCACTGTGCGCAGCAAGGTGGTGGAAGGTTATTCGCTGGCTGACTCGCTGGGGGCCTTTCCCCATGTATTCGACCAGCTGTTTCGCTCCATGGTAGCGGCCGGTGAAAAGTCGGGTCATCTGGAGAAGGTGCTCAACCGCCTCGCCGACTACACCGAGCAGCGCCAGCATATGCGCACCAAGCTGCTGCAGGCGATGATCTACCCCATAGTGCTCACCTGCGTGGCTATCGGGGTTATCTCGATCCTCCTTACCGCCGTGGTGCCCAAGGTGGTGGCCCAGTTTGAACACATGGGTCAACAGTTGCCGGGCACCACCCGCTTTCTCATCGGTACCAGCGAACTGATGCAGGCCTACGGCCTCTGGTTCCTGCTGCTGATCTTCCTTGGCAGCTTTGTCTGGCGCTGGTGGCTCACCGATGAAAAGCGCCGCCGACGCTGGCATCAGGTGTTGCTCGGTCTGCCGGTGATTGGCCGGGTCAGTCGCGGTCTCAACACCGCCCGCTTCGCTCGCACTTTAAGCATCCTCAACGCCAGTGCGGTGCCGCTGCTGGAGGGGATGAAAATCTCCGGCGAAGTGCTCTCCAACGACTTTGCCAGAATGCGCATTCTCGAAGCCGCCGAACGGGTGCGCGAGGGGACCAGTCTGCGCAAGTCGCTGACCGAGACCAAGATTTTCCCGCCCATGATGCTGCACATGATCGCCTCCGGCGAGCAGAGCGGCGAGCTCGACAGCATGCTGGAGCGGGCGGCGGACAACCAGGATCGGGAGTTTGAATCCCAGGTCAATATCGCCCTCGGGGTGTTCGAACCCATGCTGGTGGTCTCCATGGCCGGGGTGGTGCTGTTTATCGTGATGTCGATCCTGCAGCCGATCCTCGAGCTCAACAATATGGTGAATATGTAATTTCCCGGTGCTCGGTGGCGCCGCTGGCGGCCCGTCGAACCCACCCAGTGATCACTCTCTGATGGGCCATCCCATCTCATTCGTTACGGAGCAACTCATGAACAAACGTCGTCAATCCGGTTTTACCCTGCTGGAAGTCATGGTGGTCATCGTGATTCTCGGCATTCTGGCCAGTCTGGTGGTGCCCAACCTGATGGGCAACAAGGAGAAGGCTGACCAGCAGAAAGCGGTCTCAGATATCGTGGCGCTGGAAAACGCCCTCGACATGTACAAGCTGGACAACAACCGCTACCCGACCACCGAACAGGGTCTGGACGCGCTGGTGACCAAGCCTTCCATCGAGCCGGCGCCGCGCAGCTACCGCGATGGCGGCTACATCAAGCGCCTGCCGCAAGATCCCTGGGGCAACCCCTACCAGCTGCTGAGCCCGGGCCAGTTCGGCAAGATCGACATCTTCTCCATGGGTCTGGATGGCGAAGCCGGTACCGATGACGACATCGGCAACTGGAACCTGAAGGATTTCCAATAAGTGATATGTCGCCACCGCACTCCTTGTGAGCTGACTGCATGAAGCGATCTCTCTCCTTTCATCGCCAGGCCGGTTTTACTCTGCTGGAAGTGCTGCTGGTCGCCATGCTGATGGGGCTGGTGGCCACCGCTGTCACCCTCAGCATGGGAGGCGCCCGAGGGGATCGGGAGCTGGACAAGCAGGCGCGTCGCCTGATGGCGACCCTGCAGCTGGCGCAGGAGTACGCGGTGATGGATGGTCGGCTGGTAGGCATTCGCATCGAGGATAACGGCTGGCAGTTTATGCAGCGTCAGGCCAAGGATCGCAAGTGGCTGGCCCTGACTGGCGACAAGCAGCTGGGGCCGGTACAACTGGCCGAGAACATGACGCTGGCACTGGAGCTGGAAGGCTTTGGCTGGCAGCCGGACTCCGACGAGAAAACCGAACAGAAGCGCGACGAGAAGGAGCGCACGCCGCAGCTACTGATCTTCCCGGGCGGCGAGCTGAGCCCGTTCGTGCTCACCTTCACCCAGCAGGATGAGGATGCCCGCTACACCCGCATCGTCAAAGGAGACGAGTTCGGCCGCCTCACCCTGCTCACCGGCGATGAAGATGAAGAGGTGAGCGAATGAAAGCCCGCGGGATGACCTTACTCGAAGTGATGGTGGCGCTGGCAGTCTTTGCCATCGCGGGGCTGGCGGTAATGAAAACCGCCAGCGAACACCTCTCGGCCCTCAACTATCTGGAGCAGAAGACACTCGCCACCTGGGTGGTAGAAAACCAGCTGGTGCAGCAGAAGCTCGAGAACAAGTGGCCCGGCGACAGCTGGGTGGAAGGGGATGAGCAGATGGCGGGCAGCACCTGGTACTGGCGCTATCGCGGTGTCGCCACCGCCGACAACAACTTCCGGGCGCTCGATATGGAAGTGCGTACCGAGGCCAAGGCCGAGAACCCGGTCGCCATGATGCGGACCTATATCAGCCGATGACCCAGCACTCCGCCCGCACGCCTCGCCCCGTCCGCCACGCCGGTTTTACCCTGCTCGAAATGCTGGTGGCTATCGCCATCTTCGCCACTCTCAGCATGGGCGCCTATCAGGTGCTGCAAGGGGTGCTCACCAGCGACGAGGTAGCCAAGCGCAAGGAGGCCCGCCTCAACGAATTGCAGCTCGCCTTCACCCTGCTGGAGCGAGACATCACCCAGATGGTGCCGCGCAGCGGTCGCATCGAGGGGGAGAACAACAAGGTGCTGCTGGCGGCTTCCCGGTTCGGCCAGCAGAGCGATGACTGGGGCATGGCCTTTATGCGCAGCGGCTGGCTCAACCCGGACGGCATGCTGCCCCGCTCCCATCTGCAGCGGGTCGGCTGGCGTCTCAAGGATCAGAAGCTGGAGCGCCTGAGCTACCTCTATCCGGATCCGGTGATCGGCACCGAGCCGCGCATCCAGCCGGTGCTGACGGGGGTCACGGCGTTTCGCCTCTACTTCTTCGACAAGGGCAACTGGAAAGAGGAGTGGACCCAGCGTAGCGTGCTGCCCCACGGACTGGCAGTGGAGCTGGATCTGGAGGATTACGGCACCATTCGCCGTCAGTTCCTGATTGGTGCCGGTGGCCAGCGCGCCGAAGAGAACAGCCAGAGCAGCAACCCCGACCAAGGTGGCAACAACAACGGGAACAACGGCGGCAACGGCAATACCAATGGCGGTAATGGTGACAGCCAGAACGGAGGGAGCGCCAATGCGGGCTAATCTCGTCGCCCCCGGTCGCCAGCGCGGCATGGCGCTGCTGGTGGTGCTGCTGATCCTCTCGGTGATGGTGATCATCGCCAGCAATATGAGCGGCCGCCTGCAGCTTGAGCTGCGCCGCACCGCTAACATCACCACCGGCAAACAGGCGTGGTGGTATGCCCTCTCGGCAGAAGCGCTGGTGAGCAAGGTGCTGACGCAGGATTTCAAGGACAATCCCGAGGTGGTCAACCTCAGCCAGAACTGGGCCCGCAAGAACACTGTATTTCCGGTGGACGATGGCCAGCTCAAGGGCGAGGTGACCGACCTGCAATCCTGCTTCAACCTCAACAGCCTGAGCGTGGCCTCCAAGGCGGGAAGCGACGAGGAGCTGGCGCAGCAGCCCTACCCGGTGCAGGTGTTTCGCGAACTGCTCAAGCAGCTGGCGATGGATGATTACGAGGCGGCCCAGCTCACCGATGCCATCCGTGACTGGACTGACAAGGATACTGTGCTGGTCTCCAGCCTTGGTGCAGAGGACGCCTATTACGAGGGGCTCAAGCCACCCTATCTGACCGCCAACCAGTGGATGCTGGGCAAGGATGAGCTGAGGGCGGTGCGCGGGGTGACTGCCAGGGTCTATGCCAAACTGGCCCCCTATGTCTGCACCCTGCCCAACGACAAGTTGAAGATCAATATCAATACCCTTGCCCCCCAGCGCCCCGAGCTGCTGGTCGCCCTCTATCTGGGTACTATCGGGCTGGATGACGCCAAGCGGGTGCTGAACGAGCGGCCACAGAAGGGGTGGAAAGAGAGCAAGCTGATGACGGACATGCTCGCTCCGGTCGATTCGGTGAAAGGGCTGAAAGATGCGCTGGTGGTGAAAAGCGACTTCTTCGAAGCCCGAGTCGTGGCCGAGGTCGGCGACAACCGGGCCTGGCTAGAAACTCTGTTCCAGCGGGGCAAGGACAATAAACTGGTGATGCTGCGCCGCCTCAGTAGCGGCGCCGAATAAACAGCGCACCTGCAGGCCATCGCCCGCGGGTACGAGAGATGTTGGATGCAGCCTGCGGGCTGCGCACCGGTTGCCAGGGCGCACAAGGCCCTTTGCAAACCGGTATCGCAGGAGAGAGATGCGTGAGCGAAAGTCTGGTCATCCGACTGGGGACCAATAAACAACAACCCGTGGCCTGGCTGGTCTGGTCCGGTCAGGAGCGGGAGATCATCGCCTCCGGCACCCTGCCCTCGGCCGATGCCCTGGGCGAGCTGCAGGAGCGGGCCGGTGGCCGCCCCGTGGTCACGCTAGTGCCGGGCAGCGATCTGATCTTCCGGCGCGTCACCCTGCCGGGTCGCTACAACCGCCAGTCGGCAGCGGCCCTCCCCTACCTGCTGGAGGAGCAGATCGCCTCTGACGTGGACGAGCTCCATCTGGTGGTGCTGGCCCACGAGGGCCAGCAGGTGGATCTGATGGCGGTGGATCGGCAGAAGATGGCCGAGTGGCTCGGCTGGCTCGATGCCGCTGGCCTCAAGAGCCTGCAACTGCTGCCCGATGTGCTGGCGCTGCCACAGGCCGCTGATGGCTGGTCTGCGCTGCAACTCGGCAGCGAGTGGCTGGTACGCCAGGGCCCCTGTCAGGGGATCGTCGCCGACGAGCCGCTGCTGGCCATCTTGCTGGCAACCGAAGCGGAGCCGGTCACCATCCACAGCCACACACCGGTGCCCGCCATTGCCGCCGCCAACTGGCAGGCGGCGGAGCCTGAACTCCCCATGCTGCTGCTGGCCAAGGGGGCACTCACCTGCCGCGCCAACCTGCTGACCGGCCCCTACCGCCCTCAGACCGAATATGCCCGCTACTGGTTGCAGTGGCGCAAGGTAGCCATCACCGTGGGTCTGTTGCTGCTGGTGGCCCTCGGCCAGCGCGGGGTGCAGCTTTATCAGCTCACCGAGCAGGACAAGGCGCTGAAAGCGGAGATCCGTGCCGTCTATACCCGCATCTTCCCGGGGGAGAGCCGCATCGTGAACGTGCGCAGCCAGATGAACCAGCATCTGCAACAGATGGGACAAGCCCCGCAAAACGGCGTACTGCTGATGCTCACCGAGCTGGCCCCCACCTTTGCCGAAGTACCCGGTCTCAAGCCGCAGGTGATGCGCTTTGATGCCAGTCGCCGCGAGCTGAGGCTGCAGGTGACCGCTCCCGGCTTTGCCGAGATCGAGCGGTTCCGCGAGCTGGCTGGCAAGCAATTCGAGGTAAAGCAAGGCGAGGTGCGCAGCACCGAGGGCAAGGTAGAGGGCGCACTGGTGCTCAAGGGTAAATCATCATGATGGAAAAATTGCAGAGCTGGTGGCACGGCATCACCGCACGGGAACAGCGGCTGGTGGTCGCAGGTGGCGCTCTGTTGCTGGTCGGCCTCTTCTACTGGAGCGTCTGGCAACCGATCAATAATCGCATTGCCGAGCGGGAGCGGCAGGTGCAGAACCAGCAGCAGACCCTCGCCTGGCTCAAGGAGAAGGGTGAAGAGGTGCTGGCCATGCAGGGTGGATCGGGTCGCCAGATCGACACCAGCAGCACCTTGGAAGGGGTGGTCAACCGCACCGCCTTCAATCACAAGATCAAGATTGCCCGGCTGCAACCCCAGGCGCAGGAGCTGCAAGTGTGGATCGATACGGTCCAGTTTGATGACTTGCTGCTCTGGCTCTCCACCCTGGTGGAGCAGCACGGCATTCAGGTGCAAATCATCGAGATCGCCCGCGAGGATCTGGCCCCGGGTCTGGTCAAGGTCAGACGTTTGCAGTTGAGTCGTCCACAATGAAAAAACGCATCCTGATTGCCAGCCTGTTTCTGGCAGCCTATCTGCTCTTCCTGCTGGCCACCCTGCCCGCAGCGCTGGTGGCTCGCCATCTGCCGCTGCCTGTCAACGTCGCCAATCTGCTGAAACTGGAAGGGGTGAGCGGCACCCTCTGGAGTGGCCAGATTGCCCGACTGCAATATGCCAGCGAATCGGTGAACCAGCTGCGCTGGGATCTCAACGGCTGGTCGCTGCTGCGCTTCGCCCCCGAAGTGGCCATACGCTTTGGCGATCGCAACGGCCTCAATGGTCAGGGCGTTGTCGGCTGGAATGGCGCCGCCTTCGGCCGGGATCTGACCCTCAACGCCCCCGCCCCCTGGTTGCTGAGCCGGGTGCCGATGCGCCTGCCGATCCCGATCACCGTCACCGGCCAGCTACAGCTCAAAGTGGAGCAGTTTGCCCAGGGCAACCCCTGGTGTGACAACCTCTACGGCAACCTCGACTGGTACAACGCCAGCGCCGATACCCCGGCGGGCAAGCTGGATCTGGCCGACCCCGAGCTGAAACTCACCTGCCTCGACTCCAAACTGGTGGCCGAACTCAAGCAGGGCTCCGATGCGGTGCAGACCATAGGTCGCCTCGAGCTGCAACCCAATGGCCAATACCTGTTCCAGGGCACCCTGAAACCGGGCCCAGAACTGCCACCGCAGATGCAACAAGGACTCCCCTTCCTCGGCCAGCCCGACAGTCAGGGCCGCTTCCCCCTGCGCTATCAGGGGCGGATTCTAACCCCTATCCCGCCGACCCCGGAGCCACTCCGGGGTCAGCTTGTTTATCCCTTTGTGCCTTCTCCTCTCACTGCACTGACCCCCTCAGCCCTTACTCATTTAACTCTGACGTACCGCCACATCCCCTGCAAGAGTGTCTGATCCCCCTCTCTTTCAACCCGCTCTGCTCAGCAACAACCAGCCTCACTCGTCAATCCATTTGCCGTAAATGGTCAATGAGCGCACACCTTGCTCAAAAAGTGGCAACTCGCCACAGCCAAATTAAATATCAATAAGATTGCATCGTTTGATAAATGTGAGCTGTCACCCGTTATTGATCTTTTCCAGCCACATTACAGCCGCCCACAAAAGCATAAAAATAACTAGCTGAAAAATAACGATTAAAAAAGAGAGTCATCCTCTTCACGCCCCATTCAATCTCATTTCCTTTGTGCCAACCCATCAGAAATGTGAGCAACGGCAAAACAACAGGTCAACCAGAAACTATTGATAAAAACATCGAAATACCAGATGGAACCCAGATGCCGATACAATGAAGTCAACTGGAGATGATTGATTTGTCTTGATAACACAACAGGCAACCATCTCGACCGATCTGTTCATTTGGTTTTCAAGCGTTGAGGGAAGGGTTATGGAAAAGAAGCGTATCTACCTGTTTTGCTCTGCCGGGATGTCCACTTCACTGCTGGTTTCAAAGATGAAGGCGCAGGCAGAAAAATATGATGTGCCGGTGCTGATCGATGCCTATCCGGAGACCCTGGCTGGCGAGAAGGGACAGGATGCCGATTTGGTGCTGCTGGGCCCGCAAATCGCCTACATGCTGCCGGAGATCCAGCAGCAACTGCCGGGCAAGCCGGTCGAGGTGATCGACACCCTGCTCTACGGCAAGGTCGATGGCCTCGGCGTACTGAAGGCAGCGGTAGCCTCCATCAAGAAGAGCCTCGCGCAGTAAGGAGACCCCTGTGAGCAACATCATCGCATCGTTGGAGAAGGTCATACTGCCCATAGCCGTCAAGCTGGGCAAACAACCTCATGTCAACGCCATCAAGAACGGTTTTATCAAGCTGATGCCCCTGACGCTGGTCGGGGCCATGTTTGTTCTCATCAACAACGTCTTTCTGAGCTTTGGCGAAGGCTCCTTCTTCTACTCTATCGGCGTGCGGATCGATCCCGCCACCATCGCCATCCTTGATGGCCTCAAGAGTATCGGCGGCAACGTCTATAACGGCACCCTGGGGATCATGTCCCTGATGGCCCCCTTCTTTATTGGTCTGGCACTGGCCGAAGAGCGCAAGACCGACCCCCTGGCCTCCGGTTTGCTGTCGGTTGCAGCCTTTATGACCGTCACGCCGTTCAGCGTGGGCGAAGCCTATGCGGTCGGCGCCAACTGGCTGGGCGGAGCCAACATCATCTCCGGCATGCTGATCGGTATCGCCGTGGCCGAAATGTTCGCCTTTATCGTCCGTCGCAACTGGGTCATCACCCTGCCAGACAGCGTTCCAGCTTCTGTCTCCCGCTCCTTCTCGGCTTTGATTCCGGGCTTTATCATCCTCTCCATCATGGGGGTGATCTCCTACCTGCTGAACAATGCCGGCACCAACTTCCACCAGCTGATCATGGACAGTATCTCCACCCCGCTGGCCAATATGGGGGGTCTGGTGGGCTGGGTCTATGTGATCTTCTCCTCCTTCCTCTGGTTCTTCGGTGTACACGGCATGCTGGCGCTCACTGCGCTGGAGTCAGGCGTACTTTTCCCCTTCGCCCTGGAAAACGTAGCCCTCTACAACCAGTACGGTTCGGTCGAAGCGGCGTTGGAGGCAGGCAAGCAGTTCCACTTCTGGGCCAAGCCGATCACCGACTCCTTCGTCTTCCTCGGCGGCACCGGTGCCACGCTGGGCCTCATCATCGCCATCTTTATGGTCTCCCGCCGCGATGACTACCGTCAGGTCGCCAAGCTGGGTCTGCCCTCCGGCATGTTCCAGATCAACGAGCCCATTCTGTTCGGCTTGCCGGTCATCATGAACCCCATCCTGCTGGTGCCCTTCATCCTGGTGCACCCGGTACTGATGGGGATCACTATGGCGGCCTACTACGCCGGGATCATCCCGCCCATCACCAACATAGCGCCATGGACCATGCCGACCGGCCTGGGAGCCTTCTTCAACACCAACGGCAGCGTGGCCGCCTTCTGTCTGGCGATATTCAACCTGGGTGTCGCGACCATGATGTACATCCCCTTCGTGCTGATTGCCAACAAAGCGCAGAACGTCATCGATGAAGAAGAGGAGAGCGAAGAGGATATAGCTCTGGCTCTGAAGTTCTGATAACAGCCATTCCAATGACAGCAAGGGAGGAGCAAAACTCCTCCCCTAACAGCCTGGAGAAGTAACCCATGCAGTATCGTTTTCCGGATAACTTCTGGTGGGGCAGCGCCAGCTCGGCCCCGCAGATGGAAGGCGCCGCCAACCGCGGCGGCAAATCCGCCAATATCTTTGACTACTGGTTCTCCATCGAACCGCAGCGTTTCCACAACGGGGTCGGCCCGACCGATGCCTCCACCTTCTATGACAACTTCGAGAGCGACATCAAACTGCTCAAGCAGTTGGGGCACAACAGTTTTCGCACCTCCATCTCCTGGTCACGGCTGATCCCGGACGGGGTGGGCGAAATCAACCAGGAGGCGGTCAGCTTCTACAACGCCGTCTTTGACCGGCTGCTGGCCGAGGGGATCACCCCGCTTATCAACCTCTACCACTTCGACATGCCGATGTGCATGCAGGAGCGTGGCGGCTGGGAGAGCCGGGAAGTGGTGGCCGCCTATGTGCGCTACGCCACCCGCTGCTTCGACCTGTTTGGCGGTCGCATCAAGCACTGGTTCACCTTCAACGAGCCGATTGTGCCGGTCGAGTGCGGCTACCTTGGCCACTACCACTACCCCTGCGTGGTCGATTTTGGTAGGGCGGCCACCGTCGCCTATCACACCGCGCTGGCCCATGCCGGTGCCGTGCAGGCCTATCGCGCCTGCCAGCATGATGGCGAGATCGGCATCATCCTCAACCTGAGCCCGACCTATCCCCGCTCGCAGGATCCGGCAGATCTCGCCGCCTCCCGCATCGCGGATCTGCTGCTCAACAAGAGCTTCCTCGATCCTGCCCTGAAGGGGAGCTACGACCCCGAGCTGGTCGCGCTGCTAGAGCAGTACGACTTGCTGCCGCAGAGCGAAGAGGGTGACAAGGCGCGGCTCGCCGCCGGCAAGGTGGATATCCTCGGCATCAACTACTACCAGCCGCGCCGGGTCAAGGCCAAAGAGGTGGCGTGGCAGGGTGTACCGCGTACGCCGGAAGATCTGTTCGACTACTACGAGATGCCGGGCCGCAAGATGAACCCCCACCGCGGCTGGGAGATTTACGAAAAAGGGATCTACGACATCCTCACCGACCTGCGAGTCAACTACGGCAACCTGCCCTGCTACATCTCGGAAAACGGCATGGGGGTCGAAGGGGAAGAGCGCTTTATCGGTCCCGAGGGTCGGGTGGAGGATGACTACCGCATCCAGTTCATTCGCGAGCACCTCGAGTGGCTGCATCGCGCACTGGAAGAGGGCAGCGCCTGTCGCGGCTATCACCTGTGGACCTTTATCGACAACTGGTCGTGGCTCAACGCCTACAAGAACCGTTACGGCTTCGTCCGCCTCGATCTGGAAAGCCAGCAGCGCACCATCAAGAAGAGCGGCTACTGGTTTACCGAGGTCGCGCGCAACCATGGTTTCAATTAACGGCTTCGACTAACGGTTTCAATCAACGCATTTACGTAAGGAACGACACATGTTCGATCTGGACAACATCACTGAAGAGGCCACCACCAGCAACGATCTGGAAGAGGTGGTAATGGGGCTCATCATCAACTCCGGGCAGGCCCGCAGTCTCGCCTACACCGCGCTGAAAAAGGCCAAGGAGGGGGATCTGGCCGCCGCTCACCAGCTGATGGCCCAATCCCGCGAGGCGCTCAATGCCGCTCATCTGGTGCAGACCCAGCTGATCGAGGACGATCAGGGGGAAGGCAAGATCCCGGTCACCCTGGTGCTGGTCCATGCCCAGGATCACCTGATGACCTCCATGCTGGCCCGTGAGCTGATCTGCGAGCTGATCGAGCTGCACGAAAAGCTGCAGAACCAATAACCTCCGGACGGGGCGAGAGGCCCCGTCATCGGCCCGCAGATCAGGAAGCGACTCATGAGCGTTAAAACAATCCGGGAAACCGAACTGTTTAACAACAAACCGTTCCACATGTTCATCTACAACAAACAGGTGAGCGGAACCGGTTTGCACCAGCACGACTACTACGAGTTCACCCTGGTACTGACCGGTCGTTACTATCAGGAGGTCAACGGCAAGCGGGTGCTGTTGGAGCGGGGGGACGTGGTGTTTATCCCGCTCGGCTCCCGCCATCAGAGCTTCTACGAGTTCGGCACCACCCGCATCTTCAACGTCGGGATCACCCGCACCTATTTCGACGAGCACTTCAAATACCTGCTGCCGGAGCACTTCGTCGCCTCACAGGCCTATGCGCTCAAGAGCGAGTTCCTCAGCTACATCGAATCGGTGCTGGTCTCGCCGGGCTTTAGGGAAGAGGCGCTGACCGAATTTCTCGAAGTGGTGACCTACGCGGTGATGAACCGGCTGCGTCACTACAAGGACACCTCCGCCAGCGATGATCTTCCGCTCTGGCTCCACGAAACCGTGGAGAGGATGCACGATCGCCCCCTCTTTGCCGAGGATGCGCTGGCCAACATGGTCTCCCTCAGTGGCAAGAGCCAGGAGTATCTGACCAGGGCCACCCGGCGTTACTACAACAAGACGCCGATGCAGATCATCAACGAGATCCGGATCAACTACGCCAAGATGCAGCTGGAGGTGACCAACAACTCGGTGGCCGATATCGCCTTCGAGACCGGCTACAACGACGTCAGCCTCTTTATCAAAAACTTCAAGAAGCTCACCTCGTTTACCCCGGGCAGTTACCGCAAATATCTCTATCCGAAATTCGAAAGTTCAGCCTGAGACCAGCGAGTTGCTGACCTAAACAACCCGGTTCAAGAGAACCAATCCATTGTGACCAGCCCCTGCCACAGGCGGCTGCGGCCCCTCTCACCATGAAGACAGAGCGGCCACCATCAAACCTAGAAAGATCGATGAAGAGGGATTTATGAGCGAGAAGATCAAGGTAGTGACCATAGGCGGCGGCAGCAGCTACACCCCCGAGCTGGTCGATGGTTTCATCAAGCGCTATGCCGAGCTGCCCATCAGCGAGCTGTGGCTGGTAGATATTCCCGCTGGCGAAGAGAAACTGAACATCATCTTCGACCTCTGCCAACGGATGATCCGCCAGGCAGGCATCCCCATGACCCTGCACAAAACCCTGGATCGCCGCGAGGCACTGGTGGGCGCCCACTTCGTCACCACCCAGCTGCGGGTCGGCCAGCTGCAGGCGCGGGAGAAGGATGAGCGCATCCCGCTCAGTCACGGCATGCTGGGGCAGGAGACCAACGGCGCAGGCGGCCTGTTCAAGGGGCTGCGAACCATACCGGTCATCTTCGACATCATCCGCGACGTCGAAGAGCTTTGCCCGGATGCCTGGCTGATTAACTTCACCAATCCGGCTGGCATGGTGACCGAAGCAGTGCGCCGTCATACCAACTTCCGCCGTTTTATCGGGGTGTGCAATATTCCGGTCGGCATGCAGATGTTTGTACGCGATGCCCTCCAGCTGACCGAGCATGATCACCTCTCCATGGATTTGTTCGGCCTCAACCATCTGGTCTTTATCGGCGATGTGCTGGTCAACGGCGAATCCCGCTTTGACGAGCTGCTGGAAGGGGTCGCCGATGGCAGCCTGACCCGCGCCAGCTCGGTCAAGAACATCTTCGACCTGCCGTTCGATCACGGTTTTATCCGCGGCTTGCGCCTGCTTCCCTGCTCCTACCTGCGTTACTACTTTAAGGAGAAAGAGATGCTGGGGATCGAGATGGGTGAGTTCTACAAGGGCGGTGCCCGAGCTCAGGTGGTACAGCAGGTCGAGAAGAAGCTGTTCGAGCTCTACCAGAACCCCGAGCTGTGCGAAAAGCCCAAAGAGCTGGAGCTGCGTGGCGGCGCCTACTACTCCGATGCAGCCTGCGAAGTGATCAGCGCCATCTACAACGACAAGCAGAGCGAGCACTACGTCATCGTGCCCCATCAGGGCCATGTCACCAATATCC
The DNA here is from genome assembly GCF_051919165.1 of Aeromonas sp. 96A. Classification (NCBI taxonomy): domain Bacteria; kingdom Pseudomonadati; phylum Pseudomonadota; class Gammaproteobacteria; order Aeromonadales; family Aeromonadaceae; genus Aeromonas; species Aeromonas sp. 96A. The sequence goes on from NZ_JBQBFE010000001.1 coordinate 1,594,701, forward strand.
CGGCCGACTGGACGGTGGAGATGAGCTGCCTTATCGGGCGTGACGGTGCCATCCCCCACCCGCGCCTCACCCGCTTTGACGACAAAGTGAACGGGCTGGTGCACCTCATCAAGAGCTTCGAGATAGCCGCCGCCAAGGCTGCCATCAGTGGCGACTTCGATGACCTGCTGCTGGCGATGAACCTCAACCCGCTGATCCACTCCGACAACGATGCCCGCATCGTCGCCCGCGAGCTGCTGCTGGCCCACCGCGAACACCTGCCCAACTTCGCCGCCGCCATCGACGCCCTCGCCTGAGGCCAGCACGCCCCGCCCGAACCGGCGGGGCGCTTAACCGCAAGGGAACCCTCATGAGCAAGAGATTGATCATCAACGCCGACGACTTCGGCCTCTGCCGCGCCCAGAACTACGGCATCATAGAGGCGTTCGAGCACGGAGTCGTCAGCTCCACCAGCGCCATCGTCACCTCCCCCGCTATCGCACACGCCGCCTGGCTGGCCGAACGCTTCCCAGAATTGCCAGTCGGGCTGCACTTTATGCTCAGCTGGGGGAAGCCGCTCACGCCGCTCACCTCGCTGGTGAACGAGCTGGGCGAGCTCAACAAGGGGATCTGGCACAAGAGCGAGGCGGGAGAGCTGGATCTGGCCGAGATATCCGGTGAGCTGGCGAGTCAGTATCAGCGCTTTGTCGCGATCTTCGGCAAGCAGCCGACCCATATCGACAGCCACCACCATGTTCATATGCTGCCGACTATCTACCCGCTGGTGGAAGCCTTCGCCAAGGCGCATGGTCTGCCCCTTCGCATCGACCGGGGAGAAATAGCCCGCCACGGCCTGACCGTCAACCATCCGCACAGCTGCGATCGCTTCGACGACCGCTTCTACGGCACGCAACTGACCCAGGCCGACCTGCTGCAACTGCTCGATGAGGCCAGTGAACAGGGGGCCCATTCGCTCGAGATCATGTGCCACCCCTCCTTTATCGATCTGGAGATGCAGGACAGCTCCTACTGCCAGCCCCGCCTCAACGAACTGGCGATCCTGACCGACCAGTCCCTGCCCGCCCTGATCGCGGAGCGCGGCTACCGCCTTACCAGCTATCGGGAGTGGCAATAGCCAGCACGCCATCAGGTGGACCGATAAAAACCGCAGATACAAAAAAGCCCAAGCGGGTGACCGCTTGGGCTTTCTCTTTGAATATGGCGGAGGAGGTGGGATTTGAACCCACGGATGGTCGCCCATCGCCGGTTTTCAAGACCGGTGCATTCAGCCGCTCTGCCACCCCTCCGAACGGCGTGCATACTACGCTAAGCCCTTGTTCATATGCAATACATATTTCCTGTGGGATAGTGTGCGGGAGCAAAATGGCAGGTGGCTTGAAATTGTTCCTCGTCATCCCTATTTGTTCTACATACAATGCGTAAACATGCAGTAACAAACAGCGATCACGAGGCGGCTGCTCGCCGTCTCACCCGGACATCAAGAGGACACCCAAGATGGATACCCGTTCTATCTACACTGGCACCCAAAGTGCCGTACGCGATACCAACAAGGTACTGCGTAACACCTATATGCTGCTCTCCCTCACTCTGGGCTTCTCTGCCGTGGTGGCGGGGGTCGCTACCGTGATGAACATGCCGCCGCTGCACTGGGCCGTGTTCCTGATCGGTGTCTACGGTCTGATGTTCCTGACCGAGAAGAATCGCAACAACGGTATGGGCCTGGTCTTCACCTTCGCCCTGACCGGTCTGCTGGGCTATAGCCTGGGCCCCATCATCAACATGTACATGAACAATGGTGGTGGCGAGATCGTGATGACCGCCCTTGGCGGTACCGCGCTCACCTTCTTCGGTCTGTCGGCCTACGCCCTGACCACCAAGCGTGACCTCTCTTTCATCGGCGGCATGCTGTTCGTCGGTTTCTGGGTACTGCTGGTGGCCATGATTGCCAACATCTTCCTGCAGATGAGCGCCCTGAGCCTGGCTCTGTCCGCCATGTTCATGCTCTTCTCCTCCGGCGCCATCCTGCTGACTACCCAGCAGATCGTGCGCGGCGGCGAGACCAACTACATCTCCGCCACCGTCACCCTGTATGTCTCCATCTACAACATTTTCCTGAGCTTGCTGAGCCTGCTTGGCGGCAACCGCAACTAATCAAAAACCCCGCTTCGGCGGGGTTTTTATTGGCTCCTGTTTCTGTCAGGATAAGTTGCAAATCAAGGATATGATGCGAAGCGGCCCTGATCCAAATCAGGGCCGCTTCTCGCTTGGCGGGGTAACATCCTGCCCTCGTTTCGTTCAAGGGTTGTTCCTGTTTCATGCCGATGGATCTCTCTGGCCTGCTGCGCCGACTGCTGACCGATAGTCACATCTACTTCGCTCTCAAGGTGCTGCTGGCCATTCTCGGTCTGCTCGCCTTCACCCTGGCTACAGGCAATATCCAGCTCACCGTGCTGCTCTCTCTCGGGGTCGTGGCGGGCGCCATCGCCGAAACCGACGACAGCCTGTGGGGACGCCTCAAAAACCTCGCCATGACGCTCATCTGCTTCATGTTTGCGTCCCTGTGCGTGCAGTATCTCTACCCCACCCCCTGGCTGTTTGCCATCGGGCTCGCCAGCTCCACCTTTATCTTCGTGATGGTGGGAGCGCTCGGCGCCCGCTACGCCACCATCAGCTTCGGCTCGCTGCTCATCGCCATCTACACCATGCTGGGAGCCGCCAAGGCGCCGGATCTCTTCTACCAGCCGCTGGCCCTCGGCGCTGGCGCCCTCTGGTACGGGCTGGTCTCGTTTATCTGGCTCTGGCTGCTGCCCTACAAGACCCTGCACGAGCAGCTGGCCCAGAGCTACTTCGCCCTTGGCCGCTACCTGCTGGAAAAATCCCGCTTCTTCCCGGCGGACGAGCACGGCGCCCAGGCCATTCGCCACAATCTGGCCCAGCTCAACATCAATCTGGTGAGTGCGCTGACCCTCACCAAGTCGGCCCTCAACGCCCGCCTGAGCCGCCGCCATCCGGCGAGCCCGGAGCTGGCCAGCCTGCTGCGCCTCTATCTGCTGGCGCTGGAGATTCACGAGCGCGCCACCTCCAGCCACTACCCCTACAGCCGGCTGGAAGCTGAGCTCAAGCAGGGCATCGTACTGGAAGGATTTCAGGAGGTGTTCCTGCAGCTCTCAGAGGCGTGCCAGCGGCTCGGTTACGCCATTCTGGTGCACAAGCCCTACGCCCATAACAAGCGCATCCACTGGACGCTTGAGGCCCTTGGCGATCAGCTGGAGTTCACCAATCTCAAGCAGCACTACCCGAAAACCCTGCTGACGCCGATGAAGTTCCTGCGCCGCAATCTGGCCAGCATCAACCAGCTGCTCGGCAGCGCCGAAGTGCTGCAAAACCCCGAGCTGCCAGAGCAGGAGCTGCCCGCGCTGGCCAAGCCACCCCGCCTACCGCTGCTGACCCAGCTCAAGCAGCACCTCACCTTGCACTCCATGGTGTTTCGCCACGCGCTGCGTTTGTCACTCGGGCTGGTGATCGGCTACGGCATACTGCAAGCCTTTGATCTGGAAAAGGGCTACTGGATTTTGCTGACCGTGCTGTTTGTCTGCCAGCCCAGCTACAGCGCCACCCGCCGCCGACTGGTGCAGCGGATGCTCGGCACCTTCGCCGGCATACTGGTGGGCATTCCGGTGCTCTGGCTCTTCCCTGAGCTGCACATTCAGCTGGTAGTGATGGGGCTGGCCGCCTTCCTCTTTTTCACCCAGGTGCGCAACAACTACAGCGCCGCGGTCTGCTTTATCACCCTCTACGTGCTGATGGCGTTCAACCTGCTCGATGGCATCGGCTTTGCGATCCTCGGGCCGCGGCTGCTCGATACCCTGCTCGGCTGCCTCATCTCCTACGGGCTGGTGGCCTGGCTCTGGCCGGACTGGCAGTACAAGCGGCTGCCGACCCTTATCGCCAATTCGCTCTCGGCCAACGCCCGCTACCTCTCGGCGGTGCTGGCAAGCCTCAAGCAGCAGCGCGACGAGTCCATCGACTATCGGGTGGCACGCAAGAGCGCCCATCTGGCGGACAGCGAACTGGCTACCGCCTGGCAGAGCATGCTGGTGGAGCCGCAAAAGCGCCGCCGTTTCCTCGATCTCTGCTTTACCCTCACCTGGCGCAACCACGCCCTGCTCTCCTACATCTCGGCACTGGGGGCCCATCGCGACAAGCTGGAGGCCATCAGCGGGCTGGATGAGGTGCGCCACCACATCTGCCACACCCTGGAGCAGGCCGCCGGTCATCTGGCGGGCAACCCCTCCAGCACCATCGGTGGTCAGTGCCCCATTCTTTGCACGGACAGCAGTCCAGACAGCAGTGAGGAGCAGCTGATGCTGACCCAGCAGCTCAACCTGATCAGCGAGCTGGCGGATCAGCTGCTGCATCTGGCCAACGAGAGCCGGTTGCTCACCGGGGATCAAGGCGCTACCATGCCCGCCCAATCCTGATAGCCCCATTAGCGAGGAGCCCCCATGTCTGCGTCCGAAAAACATCAGCTGGAATTCAACGGCCAACTCATCGAGACCGATGCCAAGGGCTACCTGCTCAACAGCAACGACTGGAGCGAGGAGCTGGCGCTGGTACTGGCCGCGCAGGAGGGGATCACGCTTGAGGAGCCGCACTGGGAAGTGGTGCGCTTTGTGCGCGCCTTCTATCTGGAGTTCAACACCTCCCCCGCCATCCGCGCGCTGGTCAAGGCGATGGAGAAACAGTACGGCCCCGAGAAGGGCAACAGCCGCTATCTCTACAAGCTGTTCCCGGAAGGGCCCGCCAAGCAGGCGACCAAGATTGGCGGGCTGCCCAAGCCGGTGAAGTGCATCTGATCCCATGCATCTCATCCCATAACAACGGGGGCCGCAACTGCGGCCCCCGTTGTTTTTGGTGCACTATCTTCGCGCACCTCGTATTCATATCTCTCAGGCTTCCAGCCAGCCTTAACTCCGCTGGTCAGCCAGCGCCACCAGCTGCTCCGCCAGCCGGTGACCATGCAGGTAGGAGGCGATCAGCTCGCTGTCTGCCTTGCCCAATTCAATCTGCTGATACCAGTGCTCCAGCATGGCGGCAAAGCCGCGCTGGGCCAGCACCGGCTGCCAGTCGTTGGGGGCAAGCATCTGTGCCTGCTTGTCGCGGGCGATGATGCCGCGAGTGCAGTTCTCAAGGTGCAGGGAGAGGTTGTCGCCGTAGGCATCGATGCGCTCCTCGGTGATCCCGGCGCTGCGGTTCATGCTGCCGCTGATGGCGCGATCGCCGCTCTGCCAGCTGACGCTTACCCCGGCCAACAGGCTGTTATCCTGCGCACAGGGGCGCAATACCGCATGAAAGTCGCCGCCCGGCACGCCACCATAAAAACAGAGGCTGTCGAGCACATGGATAAAGTCGTCGAACATAAAATCCCGCGCCTTGCCGGGCAGGGCAAAGCGGTGCTTTTGCCAGTTCAGCTCGGTGAGCGGCTGGGCGCGCGCCTCGGCCATGGCGGGCAGATAACGGCGGTTAAAGCCGGTAAAGAGGGCGCAATCTTGCGCGATGGCGAGGTTGGCCAGCCCCTCTGCCTCGACCAGATTGTCGCACAGCGGCTTGTCGACAAAGGTGGGGATCCCTGCGCGCAGGCACTGCTCGGCCAGCTCTTGATGCACCGCGGTGGCGGCGTGGATCATCACGGCGTCGGGACGGCTGGCCAGCAGGGCCGCCACATCGGTAAAGCACTCGGCGACCCGATACTGGCGGGCGAGCTTTTCCAGCACCGCCGGATTGCGGGTGCAGAGCAGCGGGGTAACCCGCTCATCGCTCGCCAGCAGCGGCAGATAGGCTTTTTGGGCGATATCCCCCAGACCAATCATGGCAATGCGCATCTCAACTCCTTTTCACTCGATAACGGGACAAGCGGATAACTGCCCGCACCATCGCAGGATTTCTCCCGCAGATCCAGCCTGCCGTTAGCGCGCTGGCTGGTGGCGGCCGCTCTGTGCAAACGGCGACGTTATCCGGGCACGACAAGATCGCTGACCGACTTGATCACCTCGGCCAGCCACTCGATGGCGAGATTGCCCTGGCTTTTGCGATGCCTGCCGACCACCACCTCAAACGGCTGCGGCGCTCCGGCCAGCTCCAGCACACGAAAATCACCGAGGACGGCGATGGCCGACGGAATGCAGGCCGCTACGTCATTGACCGACATAAAGGCTTGCAGCGAGGTGTAACAGGGGAGCGTCGCCACCGCTGCGCTGGCGACCTGCTGCGGGCTCATCTGCCCTTCGAAATTGCCAACGCTGTTGGCGAACTGCACAAAGGGGATGGCCGCCAGATCCTGCGGGGCGTTGTCCGGAAGATATCGGGAGTCGCGGCGCAGCACGCAGCAGTAGTGATCCCGGCGCAGGGTGGCACGCAGCAACCCCGGGTCGAGATAGGCATCAAAGCCAATCACCAGATCGACCTCGCCGCTGGCCAGCGCCTCCAGATGCGCTTCGGCCTGAAAGTCCACCACATCGAGCCGGATGGAGGGCGCCTGAGTGCGCAGGGCGCTCGCCAACCTTGGGATAATGGCGAGCTGGGCATATTCGTTCGCCATCACCCTGAAGGTGCGCTGGCTGCTGGCGGGGTCGAAGGGGGTTGCCACAAAGACCCCGTCAATATCGGCCAGGATCTGCTCGCACTTGTCAGCCAGATCGCAGGCGTAATCGGTCGGCTGCAACCCGGCGCTCTGGCGGATAAAGAGTTCGGCGGGAAAGAGCTCGCGCAGCTTTTTCAGATGGCTGCTCACCCCCTGCTGGGAGATCTCCAGCAGCTCGGCCACCCGCGACACACTCTTGTATCTGACCAGCAGCACCAGCACCCGCATCTGCCTGATATCGATCTTCTCCACCCTTACCTCACCAATTTCAGTTGTATCACATACAAATTACCAATGATTTACATTGTATCAGTGGCTCTCTAACCTTGCAGCTCTTCCAGCAAAGCGAGGTTAACGATGAAAACGGTCATTCTGATTGGTGCTCAGGGGAAAATGGGGCAAGCCGCCCTCAGTGGTCTGGGCAAGCACAAGGTCATTACCGCCAGCCGCTCCGGCGAGGGGTGTGATTTTCAGGTGGATATTACCAGCAGAGAGTCCATCGAACGGCTCTACCAAAACGTGGGCTCCTTCGATGCGGTGGTCAATACCGCAGGATTTTGCGAATACGCCCCCTTTGGCGAGATGAGCGACGAGCAGTGGCAAACCACCATCCAGAGCAAACTGATGGGGCAGATCAATCTGGTCAATATCGGCCTCAACTACATCAATCAGGGGGGCTCCTTCACCCTGATCTCCGGCATCCTCAATATCAAGCCGATCCCGCTGGCCATTGCCGATGCCACCACCAGCGGCGCCATCGATACCTTTGTCCAGTGCGTGGCCCACGAGCTGCCCCGCGGCATTCGCATCAATGTGGTCAACCCGACCGTACTGGAAGAGGCGTGGGACGTATATGGCGAGATGATGCCCGGCTTCCAGCCGGTGCCGGGCGCTCTGGTCGGCAAGGCGTTTGAGCGCTCCGTCGATGGTTTTATTAGCGGTCAGGTGCTCTATGTCGATGCCTGATCCGGTTCAGGTTTGACCCAATGCCTTGGTAACTCCTTGTCGATGTTTTTCCTCTTCCCCGAAAGCGCCCTGCTCTCGGGGCTTTTTGTATGGCGGGGGCAGAACAGCAATAGAACGGGTTTCGTATTGAACCCATTTTGGCTACCATGCCGCACTTCACGAAGCGATAAGGCCAAGGACGCGATGAGCAACGAGACACTGCAATCCCTCTTTCACTACAAACGCTGGGCCGATGGCGAACTGCTGGATGCGATCGCCACACTCGATGCGCAGCAATATGGCGAGGCCCACCACACTTGCCTCAGGATCTTCAACCATATCCATGTGGTCGATACCATCTTCAAGGCCAATCTGCTGGGGGAACGCCACGGCTTTACCGCCACCAATACCCCGGAGACGCCGACCCTCACCGCCCTGCACAGCGCAGTCACCGAGCTGGATAACTGGCTGGTGGATTACGTTGGGGCGCTGAGTCCGCAAGAGGGTGCAACCCCGCTCTCGTTTCACTTTGTCGATGGTGACAAGGGACAGATGAGCCGCGATGAAATGCTGCTCCATCTGGTGACTCATGGCGGCTATCACAGGGGAGCCATCGGGCGGATTCTGGTGCAGTGCGGCATCACGCCGCCGCGCGATACCCTGACCACCTTTTTGCATCGCAGCGAGCCGGAGCGACGTGGCCAAGATAGCGCGTCACTGGCGCAATAACGGAGTCTTGCCCTTATGAATCGTCCTGTATGTATTTCTCATCCGCTGCTGCTCGCGCTGCCATTGCTGCTAGGTGGCTGCGCTGCCGCCATCGATCACTACGCGGGGCGCTTTCGCAACACCCTGGTATCGGGGGAAACCCGCGCGACCATTCGCGCCGAGCTGGGCGAGCCCCAGCATTGCCAGCAGGCCGCCTTTCTGACCGAGGATAAGGTGCAGGGCTGCGATCGTTTTACCGTGCTCGGCAAGATCCACAAGCGCGCTGACGGCAATGGCCAGGCCACGGCAAGCGCCGTGACCATGGGGATGGGGGAGCTGATCCTGATACCGATGACAGTAGCCGGGGTCGCGGCGGATTACACCCAGCGCCACACCATTACCGTCTATTACGATCGGGACGATCACTACCTGTTTCACACCCTGCAGAACGCCAAGGGGCAGGAGGTAAGACAATAAGGCCCCATCCCAAACGCGCTCACTGACCACTCAGCCGTGACAGGCGCAGTGGTTGGTTGAGCCTCTATTACCCTCCCTATAGCCATCCTCTGCCCCTCCCCTTGCTTACTGCTTTATCAGAAGTCATCAGCCTGTCATCTGGCTGACATCCCGCGGTCATTTTCAAGCCATAGAGTTTTTCACTTATTTTTCATATGGATAGATAAGGAACATCATGACTTTCCCGCGCTCTTCTTATGTGGCTTTGGCCGTCTCGCTGGTCTTGCTTGGTGGCTGCCAGTCAGAGAACGAATCGTCTGCCGACAGCCAGGGCAAAACCGCCTATCAATACAGCACCAAAGCAGTCTACAGCCCGCAGCAGCAGGCGGAGAGCTACGAGCCAGCGCCCCAGGGGTTCAGCCCAGTCTTTACCGAGATGGTGGCGCGCCACGGCTCGCGCTCCCTCTCCAGCCCGAAATATGACGTGCTGACCAAGCTGGTATGGGAAGAGGCGCAGCGTCAGGGGGCGCTCACCACTCTCGGGCAGGGGCTGGGAGGCAAGGTCGATCTGGTGACGGCCGCCAACCAGAAACTGGGCTACGGCCTGCTCTCGGCGCTGGGCAAGGAGGAACACGCCAACCTCGCCACCCGGCTGGCGGCGCGGCTGCCGACCCTGCTCAACAGCAGCGAGCCCCACTGCATCAAGGTGGTCACCTCGGGCAAGGACAGGGCCAACGAAAGTGCCTTCTACTTTATGGAGAGCCTCAAGCGCGACGTGAGCTATGTCAGTGACTCGGCGCAGTGCTACCTCAAGCAAGATGACCCCTCGAAGATCGACAAAAAGCTGGTCAACAAGTTCGAGCTTTACTTCCACAAGACCACGCCCGAGGGGGATTACGCCCGCTACCTGCCCGCCTATGAGAGCTACCAGCGCTTTATCGGTGACGAAGATACCGGAATCGCCCCGACCCCCGAGCTGGCGAGAGCGCTGGATCAGCTTAAAAACCTGAGCAAGACCAAAGAGATGGCTCGCAGCATGCTGGAGCGTATCTACAGCAAGGGCTTTGTCGACTATCTGGCGGGCGGCGTCGAGTTTGTCGCCGTCAATCCGGAAGATGGCGGCATGACCTATGTGCGCGACGAGGTGGATGCCGCCCTGATGCTCTACAACCTCTTTATCATCGGCCCCGGCATGATCCGCGAAGCGCAGGCACAGGGCAGCGAGCCATGGGCGCTGGAGCAGTTCCTCACCCCGGAAGAGTCTGCCTGGTTCTCCTACCTCTCCGATGCGGAAGATTTCTACGAGAAGGGGCCGAGCTTTGCCAACCAGAGCGCTCCCTACGCCATTGCCCAGCCGCTGCTCGACGGCCTGTTTGGCGAGGTGCAACGTCAGGTAGTGGAGGGTGAGCAGAGCCGACGGGCCACCCTGCGCTTTGCCCACGCCGAGGCCATTATCCCCCTCGCCGCCCTGATGAAGCTGGAAGGGAGCCGTCAGGGGGCCAGCCCGGATCAGCTGTTCAGCCAGCAGAACAACGAGTGGCGCGGCGGCTGGGTCTCCCCCTATACCGCCAATATCCAGTGGGATATCTACCAGAACGGGCAGCGGCAGGTGCTGGTCAAGATGCTCTACAACGAAAAGGAGATCGCCTTTAAAACCGGCTGCCAACCCTACCAAAGCGGCAGCCACTACTACGACTTCGAGGAGCTCAAGCGCTGCTACGGCTATAACGGCTAACCCCAAACACGCCGGATATGGCAATCACAAGGGGCGACCAGCAGGTCGCCCCTATTCACTCCCCTTCCCTGCTTGCCAGAGATGAATATGGCTATAAAGCCGCCTTCCGGCTCCATTTGCTGATCAAGCGCAAAAAATGATTAATTTCTGATGGTTATGTCACTTAAAGGCTCGCCTCGGCAGTTTCGTTTGGCTTACCATGGCCATTCAGAACCTGTTGAGCTGCGATGGGTTGCTGCTATCGCGGGTCAAGGGAGCATATTGGAAGCTGTAATCCACGGGCGGTAGCGTGGGATTTGGCTGCACTACACCTTGTTAAGAAACATAAGTGTCCCTGATTCTTCCTTATGCCTTTAATCCAAGATGAGCAAGTCAAATTAACAATAAATAAGGAAGTCTATGGGTTTAGCTGAAGCCTTAGTTGATATTCCACAATCTGAAAGAGGCGGAGAAATTGCTCAGCGCGGTTTTGATTATCAAGCTTGCTGGGCTTTATCTGAGATGCTGGAATATGAGCTAAATGGTAAAAATTATGTTTTTATTTTTGAGTATCACGATGATGTCCTTATTCTTGATGATCACTCACCCCCCCAAAATTTGACATTTGCACAAGTAAAAACAAATGAAAATCACTGGACAGCATCGTCACTGAGCAATAGCACCAGCAAAAAACCTATATCTATTATTGGAAAACTATTTGTTCATTACAAAAATTTTATTGAGTATTCACCGAAACTTTTGTTTGTTACAAACGCATCATTAAATTTATGTGGTAGTAATGGTGGAAAATCTTCTTTTAGGGCTAATGAAATAAAGAATGAATACCAGATAAAATTTAAAAAAGCAATAAAGAACCAGGTTAAGCTCGATGATTCATGTATTGACCTTTCAGTAATGAAGTTTATTCAGTCATCATTGAGCCTAGATGATCACATTATCCATCTCAAAGGTAAACTATGTGACTTCATTAGTAGGAAGTATGGTGATAGCTCTATTCTTAATATTAATGCGCTAGCATCATTACTGGATCAGGAATGTCGAAAAAAATCTAAGGTTAAGTCAGCAGATATAATTGACTTTTCAGATTTAATCGCAAGAAAAGGATTTTCATCTCAAGATTTCAACTCTGTTCTAGAAGAGTTGAATGCTATTAATAAAACTATACCTACTTGGGAAATGGCAAGGCAGGTATTTCATGACCTTCATAAAACTTCAATACAGCTCATTCTATTACAAGCAAACTTCTCACAGATTTGCATAGAAATAAACCAAGATGTGAATAATCCGACACGCACTTATCAAAAGTATGCCATTGCATTTTACGACGAATCAAAAATCAATTTAAATCTAGAAGAATATATACTTACAACCATAAACAATATTGATGCACGTTGCCCTGACTACAAATTGGCTTTAACATCAGGAAAAAAAGAATGCATCGTTGTTTATTCCATAATTCAGAAGTTGCTAGAAGGGAATAAGACATGAGACACATCTACTTTAAAAGTGCCCATATATTATCCCTTCGAGATAAAAAAGGCTTCTCTTATGAATTCTCACCCGATATAAATATTATTACTGGAGAGAATGACACAGGGAAGTCCAGTTTTATAAAGAATCTATATTATACATTAGGAGCCGATATTCGCTTAGATCAGAAGTGGAAGAAAGATAGCTTTGTTTCAAAGGTTGTCATTTGCGTAAAAAATCGAGACTATGCATTTATTCGTCACGGAAAACGTATTTCCATATTTGATATTACTGATGACAATGAACATCTCCTAGTGACTTCTAATTCTCGTACAGAGATCGCTTTGACCGTACGAGATATATTTGACTTTAATTTAGAGCTGGTTTTAAAGGATGCCTTGGTTCAAGGGCAAGCACACCCAGCAAGCCTTTATCTTCCGTTCTATATTGATCAGGATGACGGATGGGCGACAGTATTAGATTCATTTAGTAGCTTGAAGATGTACAAAGACTGGCAGAAAAACATCCTTAATTTTCATACTGGGATTAAGCCAAAGGAATATTATAGGCTTCAAGGTAAAATTAGTTTAATAGATATTGACCTTAAAGAAACACGAGCAACATTAAAAGCTCTAGAAACTGCTAAGAAGCGCTTCGAAGATTCATTCGGAAGAGTACTATTTGATATTGATATTGAATATTATGAAATGTTATTGGAACGATTTCTGAGTAAGTGCCAGCATTTACATCAGGAAGAAACAGAGTACAGAATTAAACTCATAAAAGCTCTATCTCAACGAGATGAATTAGTAGCAGAGATAGACTCATCCAAAAGACAGCTTGATGACAGTAATATAGATTTTTTATCCCCGTCTGCAAGCTTAGAAGCCAAGTATGCCATCCTTGCAAACAGAGAAAATCTGTTGCAAATCATCCCTGAGTTGTATGATCAAAAATCATTATATGATGATCAAATTTCTAAAATAAAAGAAGACTTGAGAAACGCTCAAAAATTAAGCTCAGAACTTAAATGTATGCTTCAAGAAGTTAAAGAGCAACTGACACTTCAAGATGTTATAAAATCTCAAGCAAGTAAACAGGTTGAGTCAACATTCGATGAACAGATCGATGAACTACTAAGAAAAATTGGAGAACTAGATCAATCCAGAACTAAATTATCAGAGCGTTTAGCAGAGTTCGATGATAAAAAACGCACCCGTGAAATTAATGAAATATTTAAAGAGTCATTGATTTTTGCACAAACCGAACTAGGTATAAAAGACCCAAAAGTTGGAACTATTCTCCAATACGGTCCTATATCAAAAAGCGAAACTGGTAGCCGTGCGCCAAGAGCAATATTAGCTTATCATTATGCTCTTCTTAAAACGATAGAAGCTAAATCAACAAACCCGATGCTCCCAGTTATAATTGACTCACCTAAACAACAGGATCCTGATCCGCATACTACAAAAAAATTATTTGATTTATGTATTAATGGCCTATCTACTAACAATCAGCTTATTATCGGTTCTGTTTCTTTCGAAAGAGAAACTAATGCATTTAAAACACTTACAATGACTGAAAAATACAGCTTATTAAAAGCACATTTATACAGCGATGTTTATCAGCAAATCATGCCGTTATACCAAAAAGCATCTTTGTCTTAATCAGATTGCTTAGACAGCACAGCCTGTAAAAAGGCGACCATCCGGTCGCCTTTTTATTTTCTATCGCTTTCCTATCAGAAATATTACCGTACCGGTCGCTTGGCACTATTGCCTTTGGCCGCAGGCTTGCCGCCCTGCTGAGTGGCAGGTTTGGAGGAGCCGGCACGGGTAGGCGCCTTGCCCTTATGGGCGGGTTTGCCAGTTGGTTTGCCCTTACCAGCATTCTGGCCTGCGCCTTGTCCGGCGGGCTTGCCGTTCCCCAGCTTGAGCTCGGAGCCCAGCGGCTTGCCATTGCCCTTGCCGCTCTTGTTGGTGCTGCCGCTAGCGTGCTGACCATTGCTCTGGCCCGCAGCCTTGTTGCCTGCGCCGTTGCCGCGCTGATGGGCAATGTTGCTATGGCGAGTCAGGGCCGGTTTCATCCCCTTGCCGCTGGCGGCGCGCTCGTTACGCCCTTCCGCAGGCACCAGACAGCCCGGGCCATTGCCAATCAGGTGGCCCTTGCCCATGGCGAGCAGGGCTTCGCGGATCATCGGCCAGCCTGCGGGGTCGTGGTAGCGCAGCAGCGCCTTGTGCAGGCGGCGACGGCGCTCGCCCTTGGCAACAAACACATCGCCACCGGTGCGGCTCACCTTGTTTAACGGGTTTTTCTCCGTGTAATACATGGTGGTGGCGTTGGCGAGCGGCGACGGGTAGAAGTTCTGCACCTGATCGAGCTTGAAGCGGTTCTCTTTGACCCAGAGCGCCAGATTGATCATGTCTTCATCCGTGGTGCCCGGGTGGGCGGAGATAAAGTAGGGGATCAGATACTGCTGCTTGCCCGCCTCTTTGGAGTATTTGTCGAACAGCTCCTTGAACTGGTAGTAGCTGCCCATGCCCGGCTTCATCATCTTGGAGAGGGGCCCCTCCTCGGTGTGTTCCGGCGCGATCTTGAGGTAGCCGCCGACGTGGTACTTGGCCAGCTCCTTGATATAGCGGGGATCTTCGACCGCGATGTCGTAACGCACGCCGGAGGCGATGAGGATCTTCTTGATCCCCTTGAGGTCGCGCGCCTTGCGATAGAGGTTGATGGTCGGGCTGTGGTCGGTGTCCATGTGCGGGCAGATGGTGGGCCAGACACAGGAGGCGCGACGGCAGGTCTGCTCGGCCTTGGGGCTCTTGCAGCGCAGCTTGTACATGTTGGCGGTAGGGCCGCCGAGATCCGAGATGACACCGGTAAAGCCCGGCACCTTGTCGCGGATATCTTCGATCTCTTTGAGGATCGACTCTTCCGAGCGGCTCTGTATGATGCGCCCTTCGTGCTCGGTGATGGAGCAGAAGGAGCAGCCGCCAAAGCAGCCGCGCATGATGTTGACCGAGGTCTTGATCATCTCGAACGCCGGGATCTTCTCGTTGCCATAGGCCGGGTGCGGCACCCGCTGGTAGGGCAGGCCGAATACGCCGTCCATCTCCTCGGTTTCCAGCGGGAAGGCGGGCGGGTTGACCCAGACGATGCGATCACCGTGAGCCTGCGACAGGGCGCGGGCGCAGCCGGGGTTGGTCTCGTGGTGCAGAATGCGCGAGGCGTGGGCGTAGAGCACCTTGTCCTCTTTCACGCGCTCGAACGCCGGCAGCTTCACATAGGTTTTTTCCCACGGCTTGGGCTTGGCCGGCTGCACCAGCACAGGCTGGGCCTCCTGCGCGGCAGGGGCCGCTTCAGTGGCGTCATCCGAGCAGGGTGCCCCTTCCATATAGGGGTTCATGATGGGATCGATGCGGCCAATCTGGTCGAGCTTGCTCGAATCCACCCCTTTCCAGCCCGGCAACGGCTCCTTGCGGATCACGGCGGTACCGCGAATATCCTGCATGGTGTCGATGGTCTCCCCCGCCGCGATGCGGTGGGCGACTTCCACCAGCGGCCGCTCGGCGTTGCCGTAGATCAGGATATCGGCCTTGGCATCGAGCAGGATGGAGCGGCGGATGGTCTCGGACCAGTAGTCGTAGTGGGCGATACGGCGCAGCGACGCCTCGATGCCGCCGATAACGACGGGCACCTCCTTGAAGGCCTCTTTGCAGCGCTGGGTATAAACCAGAGTGGCGCGATCCGGCCGCTTGCCGCCCACATCCCCCGGGGTGTAGGCGTCGTCGTGGCGCAGCTTCTTGTCAGAGGTGTAGCGGTTGATCATGGAGTCCATGTTGCCCGCGGTCACCCCGAAGAAGAGGTTCGGTTTGCCCAGACGCATAAAGTCATCCTTCGATGACCAGTCCGGCTGGGCGATGATGCCGACCCGAAAGCCCTGCGCCTCCAGCATGCGGCCGATGACCGCCATGCCGAAGCTCGGGTGATCCACATAGGCATCCCCCGTCACCAGAATGACGTCGCAGCTGTCCCAACCCAGCTTGTCCATCTCTTTGCGGGACATGGGCAGGAAGGGCGCCGTGCCGTAGCACTCGGCCCAATAGCGGGGATAGGAGAAAAGGTTGGGTACCGGCTGCATTTTGAACACCTGGAAAAATTCGGGTCGCGCATTATACCGGTTGCGGCCAAGGGGAGCGATGGCTTTTTGTCCCTATAGATCCCGCGGAATAGGCTGCCGCCCGCAATAGCAAGGGCGCCCGCAGGCGCCCTTGTGATGATGAGGCTGATAACCGGCCCCGCTTGAGCGCGCAGGTCAGGATTCAGGCCAAGGCGCTGATCAGAGCGCCGGAGGGTGCGACTCCCCTGCCCCCTTGGCGGCCAGCGCTTCGTCTACCTGTTGATCCCGCGCCCCTGTCATGCCAGCGTGACGGGCGATCAGATGGTAGATGGCAGGCACCACCAGCAGGGTAACCAGGGTTGCCAGCGACAATCCGAAGAAGACCACAGTCCCCACCGCCATCCGGCTCTCGTAACCTGCCCCCATGGAGAGCATCAGCGGCACAGCGCCGATAATGGCGGTGAGCGAGGTCATCAGGATGGGGCGCAAACGGCGCACCGAGCCTGCGATGATCGCCTCCTCGAACCCTTCGCCGCGCTGGCGCAGCTGGTTGATGAACTCGACGATGAGGATGCCGTTCTTGGTCACCATGCCGATCAGCATGATCATGCCGATCTGGCTGTAGATGCTCATCTCCTGCCCCGTCAGCCAGAGGCCAAGCAGACCGCCGAAGATGCCGAGTGGCACCGTCACCATCACCACCGCCGGGGTCAGGGTGCTCTCGAACTGGGCCACCAGCACCAGATAGACCACCAGCAGGGCGAGGCCAAAGACCAGCACCATCTCCCCCTGATTGTCGCGGTAATCCTTGGAATCACCGGCGTAATCCACCGTCATGCCGGTGGGCAGGTTGGCGTTGGCCCAGCCATCGAGGAAATCGAGGGCCTCACCCAGGGTGTGATCGGGGTGCACATCGGCGGTCAGGGTAATCGCTTTTTGCCGCTGGTAGTGGTTGAGGCGGTTGGCGGTCGCCACCTGCTTGACGGTGGCCAGAGTCGAGAGACTGACCATCTCGCCATTAGCGGCCTTCAGGTAGATGCGGCCGAGATCCGAGATGCCGTTGAACTCGGTCTGGTTGCCGCGCAGGTAGACGTCATACTCCTCGCCCCTGTCCACATAGGTGGTCTTGCTCGCCCCGCCCAGCAGGGTCTGCAAGCTGTTGGCCACGGTGGAGACCGGAATGCCGAGCTGGCTGGCGCTGTCGCGATTGATGGTCACCTGCAGCTCGGGGGTCTTCTCGGCGTAGTCGAGATCCGGGCTCAGCATCAGGCCGCTGCCCTGCGCCGCCTGTTGCAGCGCCAACCCTTGCTGGTAGAGCTCGGCATAGTCGTTACCCTGCAGCACGAACTGCACCGGTGCGGTGGAGCCACCCCGGAAGCCGGGCTGGAAGGTGCGGATCATCACATCGGGAATGCCGGAGAGCTTGGCCCCCAGCGAGCGGGAGAACTCGGTGGCGGTGACATCGCGCTCGGCCCAGTCGGTGAGCTGGATGATCACCATACCGGTCTGATCGCCGCCACGGCCAAAGGCAGGGGTGCTGAAGCTCAGCGCCTGCACCACCCCTTTGCCCAGCATCGGCATGATGGCGGACTCCACCTGCTGCATGTTGCGCTTCATCCGCTCGATGCTGGTCCCCTCTGCGCCCTTGACGAAGACATAGATGACGCCGCGATCCTCGGTCGGGGTAAGGCTGGTCGGCAGCTGGGTAAAGAGGGCCCCGATACCGCCCAGACAGAGCAGCAGCACCAGCGGCGTCCAGCGGGAGCGACGCAGCACCCACGCCAGCAGGTGGCGATAGTGCCCCTCCAGCCAGCCGAGCCCGCGATCGAGCCCGGCGGTGAGCCGGTTCGGTTTATCCAGCGGGCGCATCAGCCAGGAGCCCATGGCCGGGGTGAGGGTCAGCGCCACCAGCGAGGAGCAGAGCACCGCCAAGGAGAGCAATATCGCAAACTCGGTAAAGAGCCGCCCCACCATGCCATCCATAAAGGCGATGGGGACAAACACCATCACCAGCACGGCGGTGGTGGCGATGACCGCAAAGCCCACCTCGCGGGTGCCGTGCCAGGCGGCCAGCAGGGGCGGTTCACCCCGCTGCAGATGGTGGTGGATGTTCTCCACCACCACGATGGCATCATCCACCACCAGGCCGATGGCGAGAATAAGGGCCAGCAGGGTGATGAGGTTGATGGAAAAGCCGAAATACCAGGCGCCGATAAAGGCGGAGATGAGCGACACCGGCACCGTGATGGCAGGAATAAGCGTGGTGCGCCCCTGCCCGAGGAACAGATAGAGCACCGCCACCACCAGCACGGCGCAGATGGCCAGGGTCTCGTACACCTCGTCGATGGCCTGCTTGATAAAGATGGTGGAGTCGTAATCCACCTCGAGCTTGGCCCCCTCAGGCAGGAAGCGCTGCATCTCGCCGAGTTTCTTCTCGATCCCCTGCGCTACCGCCAGCGGGTTGGCGGTGGACTGGGCGACGATGCCGATACCCAGACTCTCTTTGCCGTTGCGCTGATAGGCGCTGTCTTCGTTCTTGGCCCCCACCTCCACGTCGGCGATATCGGCCAGATAGACGCTCTGACCGTTGGCGGCTGTGGTGACTTGCAGCTGCTGGAAATCTTCCGCTGTGTGGTAGAGACGGGCGATCTGCACCGCCATGGTCATGGAGTTGTTGCGGATCTCGCCCCCCGGCAGCTCGATATTCTCCCGCTTGAGGGCCTCTTCCACATCGCTCACCGTGATGCCACGGGCGGCCATGTCGGCCGGGCGCAGCCGCACATACATCACCTGGGTGAGATCGCCGGAGAGCGCCACTTCGCTCACGCCATCCACCAGACTCAGGGGGTCGACCAGCACCCGGTTGGCGTAGTCGGTCATGGCGGTGCGATCCATCTGGCTGCTGCTGAAGTTGAGCCAGATCGCCACATCGCCGTTGCCGCTGTCCTTGGTCACCAGCGGCTCGTCCACATCATCGGGTAGCCGGGGCCGCGCGCGGGAGAGAGCATCACGCACATCGGAGATACCCTCCACCATGTTCCAGCCGAGCTTGAACTCGACGGTGATCATCGAGCGCCCCTTGCGGGTCATGGAGTTGATGTTCTTGATGCCGCTGATGCCGGAGAGCTGATCCTCGATGGGCTTGGTGACCTGACTCTCCATCACCGAGGGGGCGGCCCCCTCATAGGTGGTGGTGATGGAGACCGACGGGATCTGCACATCGGGCATCTCCCGCACCGTCAACTTGCTGAACGCGACCAGACCAAACACGGTGAGAAGGGCGCTGAGCACCACCGCCACCAGCGGGCGGCGAACTGAGATATCGGAGAGCCACATCAGCCGTTCACCTCGGCCAGGTCACGCACCTGCACCCCATCACGCAGATTGACCAGCCCCTCGACCACGATGCGATCGCCGACCTTGAGCCCCTCGGTGACCCAGACGGTCTCCCCTTCGGTCTCGCCGAGCACCACAGGCACCCGCTTGACCCGGCCATCGGCCTCGAGACGGTAAACAAAGCGCTGCTCACCGGCGTACTCCACCGACTGGGCGGGGATCAGGGTAAGCTGCTGGGCAGGCAGTGCCAGCTCCACATTGAGCAGCATGCCTGGGCGCAACTGACCGTTGCCATTGGGGATCATCACCCGCGCCTTGATGTTCTGGGTATCGTTGGAGACGCGGCTGTCGAGAGTAGTGAGAGTGCCGTTGAATTGCTGATCCGGCCAGGCAGTACTGGTGGCGGTGACCGCCATGCCCGGTCGCAGCAGGGAGAGGTAACGCTCCGGCACCGCCAGATCGAGGCGCAGTTTGTCGAGTTCATCGAGATGCAGCAGGGTATCGCCGCTGTTGACCAGCGCCCCTTCGCTCAAGTCAATCAGGCTCACGGTGCCGGCAAAGGGCGCCTGCAGGGTACGCAGGGAGAGCTCGTAACGGGCTGCATCGAGGCGTGCCTGCACCTGGGCCACGGTGGCCTCCTGCCCCTCCAGCTCGGATTGGGTCACGGCGCCACGGGCCACCAGCTTGCGCATATCCCCCAGCTTGCGGTTCTCGTCGCGCAGACTGGCGCTCTGCTCGGCCAGCTCCGCCTGCTGCTTGCCCGCATCGAGCGCGATCAGGGTCTCCCCCTTCGCCACACTCTGGCCAGATTGCACCGCAATCTTGACGATGCGACCGGTCACTTCGGGGCTGATGATGACGGAACGATTGGCCGCCAACTTGCCCACCAGCTTGAGGGTTGGCTCGGCCAGACTCTGTTTGACAGTTTGAGTGCGGATATTGACCTGTCTGGTCGGTGCTTTGGCGGCGGGTTCGCTGTGACGCAGCGCCCAGACGCCGGCAACCACGATTAGAAGAAGGCCCAAGCCGAGCCAGATACGCATTTTCATCGAACAGTCCATGAAGAGTGAGAGGGTAAATCCAGATTGGGGCCATTTTAGCCCCAGACTATGCCGTGACTATGTATAAATGTGACAAAACGTAACAAGAGCGGGATAAGCTCACTCTGTTTCAGGTCGCGCCGTTTGTTTTCACGCCACATCGCATACACTAACGACAATTTCCTTCGCAACCCGACTGACTGCCTATGCCCAAAATGTCTGACCACCGCTTTCTCACACGCCTGACCTGGCTCCTGTTTGCCGTGGTCATCCTGCTGATTGGTCTGACCTTGCGGCAAAGCCTGAAACAGATAGAACGCCTCTACCAGAGCGATACCCTCAACAGCGCCATCTACCTGCGGGATCGGTTCAAGCAGACCGAAGTGTTTCTGGAGGCGATGCGCGGTCAGGCCGAAGAGCGACTGCGCAGCGATCCCCAGTCGGTGCTCACCCGCCAGCTCTATCGCCATATCGAGGTGCTGCCAGAGGGGCTGGCCCTCGACAAGCTCCCCGGTGATTTACCGGCCGGACTGGCGGGCAACCTCACCAGTGACGGCCCGCTGCCGCCCCCCGGCAGTGCGCGGGAGGCGCAACTTCATTTGGCCCTGAGCCTCTCTCCCTTGCTGGCCACTGCCAGCCAGCGCCTGGGCAGCGAGATCGCCTGGGCCTACTTCACCGGCGTGGACAACTTTATCTACCTCTATCCCTAGATCCCCTCCAGCCAGTTTCGTTTTGCCCGCAGCATCTATGACAAGCACTACTGGCAGGATGCGCTGATGTCACCCAACCCAAGCCGGGACACCATTCTCTCCCGCCCCTACGAAGATTTTGCCGGACTGGGCACCATGGTCACCATGTCCCAGCCTCTCTACAAGGACGGCTCGCTGGTAGGGATGATCAGCATGGACATCCTGCTCTCACGCTTGCAATCGCAGCTCAATCAGCTGGCGCCGGCGCTGGGTGAGTATCTGCTGCTCAATCAGTACCATCAGGTGCTGGCCAGCAGCGCACTCCAGCCCGTGGTGCCGCAAGACCCCGAGCCGACCGATGAATACCAGTGGCAACAAGGGGCATTGCAGCTGACCATGGCAATCCCAGATACCCCGTTGCGACTGGTGCACAACGTCACCCTGCTGCCGCTGGTGTGGGCCATGCTCTGCCAGTCCACGCCGACCCTGCTCGCCATTCTCTTTATGCTGCTGGCCGCCCTCTCCAACCTGAGATCCCACCGCCTCAACCAGCGGCTCAATTACCTCTCCTGCCACGATGCCCTCACCGGCGCCTTCAACCGCCACTATCTGGTGCTGCTGGAACAGGCGGGAGAGCTGTCCCGGTTGCAAGCGGGGATCCTGATGTTCGATGCGGATCACTTCAAACGGGTCAATGACAACTTCGGCCATGCCGTCGGCGATATCGTGCTGATCCGGCTGGTGCAGATCTGCCAGCAGCAGATTAGGCCCACTGATCGCCTGATCCGCTGGGGGGGCGAGGAGTTTCTGCTGCTGATTGGCCGCGCTGATGCAACGCAGCTCGGCGAGCTGGCGGAGCGGCTGAGAAAGGCGGTGGCGGATCACGACTGGGCCGCCATCGAGCCCGGGCTGGAGGTCACCATCAGCCTCGGCTATCTGCCCCACCAGGAGAACCTTCCCCTGCACGAAGCGGTGCGCCGCGCCGATGTGGCGCTCTATCAGGCCAAGGCCAACGGTCGCAACCGCAGCGAAAGATGGCAGGGTGACGCCTCCTGACTCTCGGAGTAAGCTGAGCCCTCAACCCCTTTTTTGGAGGACTGTCGTGCCACGTAAACCCCGCGTAGGGCTCGCTCTCGGGAGCGGCGCAGCCAGAGGATGGGCCCATATCGGCGTCATCCGCGCCCTTGAACGTCTCGGCATTAAACCGGATTTGATCGCTGGCTGCTCCATCGGCAGCTTTGTCGGTGCCGCCTATGCCGCCGGTGAACTGGATCGGCTGGAAACCTGGGTGCGCGGCTTTACCCGCCTGCAGGTGGTCAGCCTGCTCGACCCGGCCCTCTCCGGCGGTCTGTTTCGCGGCGAAAAGGTGTTTGGCCTTGCCGCCAGCCATCTGGGGGATCCCGATCTCGAGAACCTGCCCATCCCCTTCGCCTGCATCGCCACCGAACTCGATACCGGCCGCGAGATCTGGCTGCAACAGGGCCCGCTGCGCCAGTCGGTGCGCGCCTCCTGCGGCATGCCGGGGATCCTCACCCCGACCCGGATCAACGACCGCTGGCTGGTCGATGGCGCAGTAGTCAATCCGGTGCCCATTTCGCTGGCCCGCGCCATGGGGGCCGAGGTGGTGATTGCGGTCAACCTCAACACCGATATGCACCAACCCTGGACCGACGAGCCGGATCAACCCGGCAACGGCGGCCTGCTCAGCCAGTGGCTCAATCGCGGTGAATCCGCGCCAGCTACCCCGGGTCTGTGGAGCGTGATGAGTGGCTCCATTAACATCATGCAGGAGCGGATAACCCGTGCCCGGATGGCCGGTGACCCGCCGGAGATCCAGCTCTGCCCGCGCCTTGGCAGCTTCTCCATCATGGATTTTCATCGCGCCAGCGATGCCATCAACGAGGGGGAAGCCTGTGTCGAGCGCAATCTCGATCAGCTCAAGGATGAACTGGGCCGCCTCGGGTTGCTGGGCAGTTAGTTGTCGGCATGCTGCGGTTTACACATGAAAAAAGCGCCATTCGGCGCTTTTTTTTCAACTTCCCTACCCGGTCACTCCTTACGGTAGAAGAGCAACCCGAGCAGAATCACCCCCACAGAGACCAGCAGATAGAGCCCCAGACTGGGATTGGTGATACCGCCATACAGAATGATGAGCGCGCCCAGGGTGGCACAGGTCGGGATCACGAACCGCTTTATCCAGCCCAACTCGGTAAAGGTGCGCATGTACCAGACATAGAGGAACAGATAGAGGCCATAAATCAGCACAATCGGCATCTCGTCCAGGGCGATGTAACGACCGAATGTCTCGTTGATGCTGCAGTACCACAGCACTGAGTAAATCACCGACAACAAGGCTGCCGCGAGGGCCGAATTGATTGGCATGTGGTGATGCGGTTCGATACGGCTCATCCACTTGGGGGCTGGCCCCTGATTGCGGATCGCCAGCGAGTAGGGAATACGCATGGTCGCCAACACCAGACCATTGAGGGTTCCGAGGCAGGAGATAATCACGAACACGGTCAAAATGGTCGAGGCTGTCCCGCCAAACAGGCTGGTTGTCGCGAGATTTACCGCGTTATCCCCTTGCGCCACTATCTCGTCCGTCGGCAAGACGCTGGCGATCCCCAGAAAATAGGTGACATAGACCACAAAGACTATCAGGGTGCCAATCACCAGCGCTCTGGGCAGATTCTTCTTGGAATCGCGAATTTCGCTGTTGATGGTCACGGCGGCGATCCACCCCTCATAAGCGAAGGCGGTGGCAACCACGGCAGTGGCCAGAGTGCCTCCGGTGCTCCCTATCCCATCCATTGCCTGCACAAAGTTGGTCACGGTGACACCATTGAGCAAGCCTGAAATGGTGCCCACAATGGCAACCAGGATCAACGGGATCAACTTGATCAGGGTAGAGCCCACTTGCAGCTTGCCCGCCAGGACCGGGGCATAGAAGTTGATCAGATAGGTGACCGTCATATAGACAGCCGCCAGTATCCAGGTCGCAACAGAGTTGGTCGGATTATCACTGCCGAGCAAGATCATGGTGTACAGAGCGGCGACCCAGGCAAGGATGGCGGAAAGAGGGGCGTAATAGAGTACGCCTTTGAACCACCCCACCAGATAACCAAACATTTTGCCGTATGCCGCTTCGGCATAATCGACGATACCGTTGGATTTTTCGATCCGCTGGGCAAACTCGGCAAACACCAGCGCGCCGAAGATCATCGAAAATGCCCCCAGCGCCCATGCCAGCAGCGCAATGGCCAGATTACCGCCAGTCAGACGCAGTACATCATCGGCCTTGAAGAAGACACCGGAGCCGATCACCACGCCGACCACCATCGCAATGGCAGTCATCAGGCCATAACGTTTATCCAACTCATTACTGCTCATACCCATACTCCATACGATTGCTCATATCATCCTGAATGTAATAGTGTTCGGGTGGCCAGATACCACCAGGAGCCCACTTTTCGGGGCCGCTTATTCTCGTTGGCCTGCATGGATAATTCAAAGCGTGTTAGATCAAAATATCGATCGGCAACCCAAAAAAAATACCGCCCGAAGGCGGCATTTCTATTCACATCGATGATCACGCCTTGGCGAGGTCATCCGGGCCAATCTGGCCGATTTCGGCGACTTTCTTGTCTGCCAGCAGCCAGAGGGTGAACTTGTGCAGATCCGGGTGGTGCGCCAGGGCAACCAGGAAGGCGCCCCCAACTTCACGGTAACCCAGCTCGTAGTTTTTCAGCGTGGTGGGAGGAACACCCAGCAAATCTGCAAACTTCGGACGGCTCAAACCGACCGCTTCACGGATCTGACGGATCTTCTTGCCAACAGTGACGATATTTGAATTCATAATGTTCCATACTCCGTTTGGCGGATTTACTCCGCCTTTTATTTTTCGCGACGACTCGTAGTCAAGTGTATCAGTTTTGTTCGGACTCGTTATGGTCGAGCCTCTATCTTATGAGCGCCTTTCGGCGACAACCCTTGCCTTCAAGGGGGGATGGTAATCGCTCAGCCGCCTCAGGTAAACAGTCTCGAAAAGAAACCTTTATTGTGGCCCCCCCAATAACTCGTATAATCCGCCGGATACCCATTAAGAGGAATAAGTATGGCGTTTCCCGGCATTATCTCTCGCCTGCACCCCGTATCCAGCACAGAAGAACTGGCACAACAGCGCCTGCAAGGTGAACAATATCGCGCCGAAGCATTCTGGCTTCCGGCCTTGATGTCCAGCCACGCCAGCGAGCTACTGGCCGCCCTGCCGGAGAGCTGCAGCCTGTTTCTTGAACAGGCATGCCCGGACCTGGCCTTGCGCAGCCACGACGGCATCCTGCATAACAATGAGCAGCTCATCACGGTAAATGGTCAGACAATTGCTCTGGCAACTACCCCGGGTGATGGTGGTCTGGTGCCCGAATCGGACATGTGCGAGATGGCCGACTGGCTGGAGGCGGGACACCGCCACTTCATCTGTTCAGCTGCAGTTCAGCCTGTGGCTCGCGCCATCCTCAACATCTGGCCCCTTGACCCCTATCTGGCCCGACATTTCTTGATGACATTTACCCCCCTGCTTCAGAGCGCTACCCAGGCTGACTACCTCGCGGTCTTTGCCGCCAGAGCGAATCCGGCCAACCCGCATAGCGACTGGGTTCAGGCTTATATGAAGCTGGAGAAGAAACTGCACAGGGCCTATCTGGATCACTAATTAATCAAAATAAACAGCCAGTTAAGAGCACGACACAATTTGCCACAAGGCTCATTTGTGAGCTTGATCATGTTTTAAAATCGGCATAGAGTGCGCCTCGTCATCGGAATGACATCAGTTGCCTGGCAGTGGTTTCTCACGCATTGCGTGCCATGCCAGCGCACTCGACACACCAGGAGAGTGTGCAACCCGGTTATACCGGGTCATCTGCCAGACTCGACGCCAGCCGTACGGCGGAGCCTGCAGCTTACATAAATTACAAAGTGTGAAGCACGTGAATAACGTGCGATCTCAACGAGGATTTTTTTATGATGAAAATGGCTCCTTCCATGATCGCCATCGCCATGGCTGCTATGGGTGCTACCGCTGCTCACGCCGCTGACGACATCTACTTCGGTGCCGGTGTCGGTGCTGCTCACTTCAATGGTCTGAACAAGATCGATGGCGGCGGTTACGCTGGTACTGAAGATGCAGCTGCAGCCAACGCCTTCGTTGGTTACAACTTCACCGAAAACTTCGGTACCGAATTCGGTTACCAGTATGCCGGTCGTGGCAACACCGAAGGTCTGCGTTACGAAAACCAGGGTGCTACCCTGTCCGGTATCGCTCGTATGCCGGTTGGCAACGACTTCTCCCTGTTCGCTGAAGGCGGCGCCTACTGGGCTCACACCGACGGTCTGGGCATCAGCGACACTAAAGTTTCCCCGCTGGCCGGTGCTGGTGTGACTTACAAAGTAAGTGACGCGCTGGATCTGCAAGCTCGCTACCGCTACATGTGGGACGTGGCTGACCTGAACGTTGACGGCACCCATTACAAGTCCAACCAGAGCGTTGCTACTCTGGAAGCGGTATACCACCCGTTCCGTACTTCCTACGTAGCTCCGGTAGCTGCTCCGGTAGTTGAAGAAGCTCCGGCTCCTGCTCCGCAAGTTGTAGAGAAGAACTTCGCCCTGAACTCAGACGTGCTGTTTGCCTTCGGCAAAGACACCCTGAAGCCGGAAGGCGTTGCAGCCCTGAACGGTCTGTATCAGCAAATCGTTGAGTTCCAGCCGAAAGATGGCAACGCTGTTGTTGTTGGTTACACCGACCGTATCGGTTCCGACGCTTACAACCAGAAGCTGTCTGAAGCCCGTGCCCGTACCGTTGCCAACTTCCTGGTGAGCAAAGGTATGGCTGCCAGCAAAGTTGCCATCGAAGGTCGTGGCGAAGCTAACCCGGTTACCGGCACCAAGTGCAACGGCGTAACTGCTAAAGCTCAACTGATCTCCTGCCTGGCTCCGGATCGTCGCGTAGAAGTTCGCGTATCTGGCGTACAAGAAGTTCAGCAATAATCTGACCTCGTTCAGATAGTGCGAAAAAAAGGGATGCTGCGGCATCCCTTTTTGTTTGTCTCGTTCTCGCTTGCATCCCTCACTCCCGCCTCCCTGCCCTTGCCTGCCCCGTCTCGAAAGCATAAAGTAGTTGCGCCTGTAAGGTATTGGATAAGCACTAAAAAGCGCTTCTTGTCCGGTCTGTTGTCCATGACGCCAATGCATCATGAGAGTCCAAAGCCTTCGCTATCCACTTTGCTGGCGATTTTTCGCAGCAATAAAAACAAGTGCATTGCCCGACATGGGCTAACACAACGAGGATAAACCGATGAAACTCAAAATGGCTCCTCCCCTGATTGCACTGGCGCTCGCCGCCGCAGGCACCACAGCTCAGGCTGCCGATGACTGGTACACCGGTGTTGGTGCAGGTTGGGCATATGCTCACAACCTTGACGATGTACAAGGTCTGGATACAGACAAAGACGCCACTGCGCTGAGCCTGTTCGGCGGTTACAACTTCAACGACTACTACGCAGCTGAACTGGGCTACCTCTACGCCGGTAAAGCGGGCGTTGACGGTGCCGATTTCAAAACCCAGGGTGCAACCCTCTCCGGTATCGCCCGCCTGCCGCTCGGCGACATCTTCTCGGTGTTTGCTGAAGGCGGTGCCTACTTCAATCACGTCAACGGCAATGGCAACAGCGACAATGGCACTGCACCGCTGGCGGGTCTGGGTCTGACTGCCAAGCTTTCCGACCTTATCGATGTGCAAGCACGCTACCGCTATCTGTGGAATCTGGGTGACGAGCAGAAAACCTGGGAGAGCGACATGAGCGTCGCGACCCTGGAGCTGGTGATGCACCCGAACCGCACCTCTTATGTTGCCCCGGTTGCCGCCCCTGCGCCTGAGCCGATTCCCGAGCCGGTACTGGTCGACAAGAACTTCGCCCTGAGCTCAGACGTGCTGTTTGCCTTTGGCAAATCCACCCTCAAGCCAGAAGGTGTCGCAGCGCTCAACACCCTGTATCAGCAGATCGTTGATGTTCAGCCGAAAGATGGCAGCGCCGTGGTCGTCGGTTACACCGACCGTATCGGTTCTGATGCCTACAACCTGAAACTATCCGAAGCGCGTGCCCGTACCGTAGCCGACTTCCTGGTTGGCAAAGGTCTGCCGGCTGGCAAAGTTGCCATCGAAGGTCGCGGTGAAGCCAATCCGGTCACCGGCACCCAGTGCAACAGCGTCAAGGGCAAGGCTCAGCTGATCTCCTGCCTGGCACCGGATCGCCGCGTAGAAGTACGCGTCACCGGCGTGCAGCAAGTACAACAGTAATCCTGCAGTCCGACATAACAAGGAGGCCATCTGGCCTCCTTTTCTTGCCGCTTATTCGCCCACCTTGTAACCCTCTTTTGCCCCCTTCCTCTTCCCGTCTCGCGCCCTAGTTCACGGCGGGTCGCCCCCCATACCTCTTTGGTGGTTAAAAACAGCCCGTAACCTATACATAAGTGTGGGGTTTGACCAGCAGGCAACCCCACTACACCAAACATCGACGAGGATACGCGATGAACATAAGAGTAAAACCTGTGTGGATTGCACTGGCATTGGCGAGCACAGGCGCACAAGCGGAACCGGTTCACGACTGGTATGCCGGGGTTGGCGGTGGCTGGGCCATTGCCCACAATTTGAATGATTTCAGTCAGGATGTCGGCAAGGATGCGACTGCGCTCTCCCTGTTTGGCGGCTACAACTTCACGGAAAATCTGGGGGCCGAGATTGGCTATCTCTCCACCGGTGACTGGGATATCAGCGGCCATGACTTCAACAGCAAGGGAGCCACGCTGTCAGTCATTGGCCGCCTGCCGCTCAGCGAGATGTTCTCGCTCTTTGCCGAGGGCGGTGGCTATATCTATCACGTCGAGTCGGTCAATGGCGGGGACGACAACCTGGCGCCGCTGGCGGGTCTGGGAGTGACGGCCCGGCTCCATGACTGGGTCGATCTGCAGGCACGCTACCGTTACATAGTGCGCGTTGGCGATGATCCGGATAACGGCAAAGCCAACAGCGGCACCCAGCGCTGGGTCAGCGACATCAGCACCGCCACGCTGGAACTGGTGATCCACCCGAACCGCAGCCAACCCAAAGAAGCAGCCCCCACGCCCGCCCCGGTCGTGGTTCCCCCGCCACCGGCCGAACCGGAGGTGGTGGATCAGACCTTTAACCTCAGTTCCGATGTGCTGTTCGCCTTTGGCAAAGCGGACCTCAAACAGGAGGGAATGAGTGCGCTGGACGATCTCTACCAGCAGATCGTCGACGTGCAGCCCAAGGATGGCAGTGCGGTCGTGATGGGATATACCGACCGCATCGGCTCGGATGCCAACAATCAGAGGTTGTCAGAAGCTCGGGCCCAAACCGTTGCCGACTTTCTGGTCAGCAAGGGATTGCCTGCCGACAAGGTGAGCATCCAGGGCAATGGCGCGAGTAATCCGGTCACCGGCAACCAGTGTGATGCCATCAAGGCGAAGGCGGCGCTCATCGACTGCCTTGGGCCGGATCGCCGGGTCGAGGTGCGCGTCACCGGCGTACAGGGCGGCAGCGAGTAGTTGATCTTGAGGCGATAACCATGTCAGACGTGCAGTAAAAAGGGATGCCGAGGCATCCCTTTTGCTTTGCATCTTCCCGCAGAAATCAGAACGAGGTGCGACGGTAGCGGCGATATTCCGGATGCCAGAAGTTGGCGTCGATGGCCTGATCGATCACCTCGTCCGGGGTCTGCACCGCCTTGCCCTGCAGCATGGCGGTCTTGGCTACCATCTTGGCGATGTAGCGGGAGACCTGATGGATATCCGCCAGATCCGGCAGCAGAGAACCCTCCTCCCCTTTCACCAGCGGCGAACACTCTGCCAGCGCGCGACTGGCCGACATCAACATGGCGTCGGTCACCCGGGTGGCGCCGGAGGCGATGACGCCAAGGCCGATCCCCGGGAAGATGAAGGAGTTGTTGCACTGGGCGATGACGTAGCGCTTGCCCTTGTGCTCCACCGGTGCGAACGGGCTGCCGGTGGCCACCAGCGCCTGACCGTCGGTCCAGCGGATAAGGTCTGCCGGCGTCGCCTCGACCCGGGAGGTGGGGTTGGAGAGCGGGAAGATGATGGGACGGGCACAGTGCTTGTGCATGGTCTTGACCACCTCTTCGGTAAACAGCCCCGGCTGGCCGGAGACCCCGATCAGGATGTCCGGGCGACCGTGCTCCATCACCTCCAGCAGGGAGATATTGTCCCCCACCGGCCAGTCGGCGATGCGCTCCACCGGTTGGGAGAGACGGCGCTGGAAATCGAGCTGGTTGGGGATCTTGTCGGTGATAAGACCAAAGCGGTCCACCATAAAGACACGGCTGCGGGCCTGGGCATCGGTCAGCCCCTCGGCCTTCATCTGTGCCACGATCTGCTCGGCGATACCGCAACCGGCGCTGCCCGCACCGAGGAAGGCAACCCGCTTCTCGGAGAGCTTGGCGCCGGAGGCCTTGCAGGCGGCGATCAGGCTGCCCAGCGTCACCGCCGCAGTGCCCTGAATATCGTCGTTGAAGCAGCAGAGCTCGTTCTTGTAGCGGTTGAGCAGTGGCATGGCGTTGTTCTGGGCGAAGTCCTCGAACTGCAGCAGGATGTCGGGCCAACGGCGCTTGACCGCCTGAATGAAGGCATCGACGAACTCGGCGTACTCATCCCCCGAGATACGCGGATTGCGCCACCCCATATAGAAGGGGTCATTCAGCAGTTGCTGGTTGTTGGTGCCGACATCCAGCACCACCGGCAGGCAGTAGGCGGGCGAGATGCCACCACAGGCGGTGTAGAGGGATAGCTTGCCGATGGGAATGCCCATGCCGCCGATACCCTGGTCACCCAGACCCAGGATCCGCTCGCCATCGGTCACCACGATCACCTTGACGTTCTGCTTGGTGGCGTTTTGCAGCATGTCATCGATCCTGTCCTTGTCCGGATAGGAGATAAACAGGCCACGGGCGCGGCGATAGATGTTGGAAAACTCCTCGCACGCCTTGCCCACCGTCGGGGTGTAGATGATGGGCAGCATCTCGGTCAGATGGTTGTGCAGCAGACGGTAGAAGAGCGTCTCGTTGGTATCCTGGATGTTGCGCAGGTAGATGTGCTTGTCCATGTCGTTGCCAAACGCCATGAACTGGCGATAGGCGCGCTCGGCCTGCTCTTCGATGGTCTCGATATTCTGGGGCAACAGACCTTCGAGGTTGAAGTTGCTGCGCTCTTCGCTGGTGAAGGCGCTGCCCTTGTTGAGCAAAGGGGTCTCCAGCAGGGCGGGACCGGCGTAGGGAATGTAGAGAGGACGTTTCTGGTTATTATCTTCAAACATGGATCTTGGTACCTAAACGGTTAGCTAGACGCAGGGACCCGCCGATCCTAGGGGCTTGTCACATTAATTTCAAAGAGTTTGCACATCCGTTGCAAAAGGTTTGCGACCCAGTCGACGAAAGGCGCCGGGGGTCTGACCAGTCAGACGACGAAAGCGGTTGGCAAAGTTGGCCCCATCGCTGTAACCGACCCGGGCCGCCAGCTCGCCAAGTGGCCAGTTGGTATAGAGCAGCAGCTGGCGCGCCTTGTTCATTCTGAGCTCGGTCACCCTCGCCATCGGCCCCATACCGAACGCTTGCTGACAGAGCCGGTGCAGATGGGGAACGGAGCAGGCCATCTGTCGGGCCAGCAGGGCGACATTCCAGGGTTCGTCCAGGCGCGCCTCCACCCGGCGAAACAGTGCCTGCAATCTAAGTTCAGGGGTGCCGCGTACCTCCCCTTGCAGGGTGCGCTCCAACAGCGCCAGCAACAGGCTGAGCAGTTGAGGTTGCAGCGAAGAGCGAACCCCTTCCCCCTGCATCAGGCTGAGCAGATGGTAGAGCTGATCGCCGCCATCCCCTTGCCAGATACGGTGACCAAGGCGATGCAGGTGCTGCCAGCGCGGCACGTCATCGAGCAAAATCCAGCTAATCTGCCAGCTTTCGCCAATCAGCTTGAGACCGCCGGGCACGGCGGCGGGCAGGAAAATCAGTGACCCGGCCGGAATGGCTTGCTCCCCCTCGTCGGTGAGCAGCGCCCCCCCCTCATCGTGACTCACCATCAGAATGTGAAACTCGGGGCGATTGCGGCGAATGAGGTAGTGATCCCGCACCCGGGAGAGGCCGGTCAGGAAGATCCCTGCCTCGCCGAGCAGGGGCAGCCCTTCACGTCCCAGCATCTGCTCTTCGCAGGCTGGTGCTATCTCCAGACACTCGCTGGCAAATGGCATAACACCTCAACAGGATATTTTTACACAAGAAAATCGAGAGCTACTCACAGTGAGCAGAGCCTCGCCAGCCCCTATCATACCCCTGACAAACCTTGCTTTTCTCATACCCGGTTAACAACTATGAATTATTGGCAAGCGATTTTAAAACAAACCACCGATCGCGAGTTCATGACCCGATTGTGGCGGCTGGCCCTGCCTGTCTCGCTGCAATCAATGATGTTCTCCCTGCTCGGCCTCATCGATATCATGATGGTGAGCCAGCTTGGCACCACGGCTGTGGCGGCGGTCGGCTTGGGTAACCGGGTCTTCTTCTTCAATCTGCTGGTGATAGCGGGCCTCGCGGGCGGGGTCTCGGTATTGGCAGCACAATACTTCGGGCGCGGGGAGATGGCCGGGGTTCGCCGCTCCCTGGCGCTGGCCATAGTGGGCGCCTTGCTGGTCACCCTGCCCTTTGCCTTCATCTATGTGTTATCACCGGGCAGCGTACTCGGTTTTGCCAGTCAGGATCCGGCGCTGCGGGCACTGGCGGATCAATTCTTGATGATCACCGGCGCCACCATCCTCTGTACCGCCATCGTAGTGCCGCTGGAGTCAGCCCTGCGCTCGGTGGGCAATGCCGCAGCGCCGACCCGCATCGGCATTATCGCCATCATCGCCAACGTCATCCTCAACTACGCCCTCATCTTCGGTCACTTCGGCTTCGAGGCAATGGGGGTGGCCGGTTCGGCCTGGGGCACCACCATTTCCCGGCTGCTACAAACGGCCCTGCTGCTGCTCTACGTAAAGCGTTATGAGGCGCGCCTGATCCCGCGCGCACCAGACTGGCTGGCCGCCTTCAAGCGCAAGGAGGTGGTGCGCTTTACCCTGATCGCCCTGCCGCTGCTATTCCACGACGGCCTCTGGGCCTTCGGCATGCTGATTTACGGCTTTCTCTACGCCCATCTTGGCACTGACTCGCTGGCCATCATGACCACCCTCGGCACCCTGGAGAGCATCCTTATCTCCCTCTTCTTCGGACTGGCGGTGGCCTGCTCCACCCTGCTCGGCCACCGGCTCGGGGCCGAGGAGTACGAGATTGCCTGGCAGCACTCCCAGCTCTTCCTGCTGCTGGCACCGATTGGCGCGCTACTGGTGGGGATCATCGTCTGGCTGCTGCAAGCCAACCTGCTGCAGTGGGTCGGCAACCTCCCCCCCGAGCTGATGACGGAAGCGGGACAGGTGCTCGGCATCATGTGTCTCGGGATGCTGCTCAAGGTGTTCAACATGGTGGGGATCATCGGGGTGCTGCGCTCAGGCGGCGATGTGAACTACAGCATCTTCATCGATATTGTCGGCATGTGGTGCATCGGCATCCCGCTCGCCTGGGTGGCGGTCACGCTGCTCGGCTGGCCCCTCTCCTGGGTGGTGGCGGTGGTCTTGCTGGAGGAGCTCAGCAAGGTGTTGCTGGTGCAGCGCCGTATTCGCCAGCGCTGCTGGTTGAAGAATCTGGTGATCGGATAAACAGCCACAAATCGGGGTCATATCAATGACAGAAAAACCCTGTTTGCAGTATGCTGGGCGCCTCTTCAATCAGAGGCAGGGATCCACGGTTTCCCTGTCCAGTAGTCGTTTAAGGAGACGAGCATGCAACCACAGAAAGAGCTGATCACCGAGACGGCCCTGCTTGAGATGGCCAACAAGATCATCAAAGAGCATGAAGACTTCATCCACGGTATGCGCGCCGATTCGGTGGAGCAGAAGGGGGATATTCTGGTGTTCAAGGGGGAGTATTTCCTGGCCGAAGATGGCACCCCGACCGGCAAGACCATGGCGGTCTTCAACATGTTCAAGCTGCTGGCCCAGCAGCTCTCCGGCAAGTACAAGCTGGCCTGATTTCACCAGCACATTGCCAACAGGATGCCGCCCTCAGGCGGCATCTGTTTTTGCGCGGTTTTGCCCCTCGACCACCACGCAGTTGCGTCCCGCCATCTTGGCCTGATAGAGACACTCGTCGGCACGGTTGATCAGAATATCGATGGTGTCATCGGAACGAGCCATGGCAATCCCGATACTCACCGTCACCTCCAGCAATTCGTCCGAGGTGGGGCTCTTCACCAGCCGCGCCTCGACAGCAATGCGCAGCCGCTCGGCCATTTTGCTCGCCAGCGCCGGATCGGCGCAGTTGTGCATCAGGATGGCAAACTCTTCACCACCATAACGCCCCAGCACCATGTCAGGCTCCAACTGCTCCCCTAGGGTGGTAGCCACCTCCTTGAGCACTGCATCCCCCGCCAGATGGCCGTAGATATCGTTGATCCGCTTGAAGCGATCGAGATCCAGCAGCATCACCGCGAAGGGCTTCTTCTTGAGTTGCAGCCGGATTCTGGCCTGCTCCAGCTGCTTCATCAGCAGGCGGCGGTTCATCATGCCGGTCAGCTCATCGGTGGTCGATTCCCGATAGAGCCGCAGCAGCATGTTGAGTTGACCGCACTGCACCCAGCAACTGGCCATGGTAAACATGCCGAGCACCCACACCTGATTCAGGGTGGCCTGACTCCAGATGCTCTGGCCCACCAGCAGCCAGTGACCCAGCAGCATGGTCACCAGCACCACACCTGCCAGTTGCAAGCCTAGGGAGAGGGGGATGGGGAAGATGGCAAACAGGGTGATCAGCAGATAGGGAAAGGCCGCATAGCCCGCCTGCAACTCCTGTCCGGCGCCAAAGCTGTTCAGGCAGAAGAGGGAGAAGAGCATCATCACGGCCATCAGGTAGCCAAGGGCCAGCTTCATCCGTTCCCGCTTGAAGTGAATGAGGTACGAGAGCGGAATAAGTGGCGAGAGCGCCAGGGTGCAGAAGATCCTGGCCTGGAATAGCTGCTCGAAATGAACGGCGGGCAAGGTCAGCCAATCCACCACGGCCCAGGCGGGCAATCCGAGCATCAGCAAGCAGGTCAGCAGGCGCAAACGCACCGTCATAAAGCCCATGCGAGTACGAGTAAAGTCTTCGGAGTGAACCCTCGCACTCCAGAACTCTGACAACTTGAGCATCCAGAGTCTCCACGATGAATACTGAGGGCTCATTCTACACCTACAAAGTGGTAAAATTGTCATTAGCGGGGAGAATAAAAAGGAGAGGTCGGTCACACAAACCGACAGATGATAATCGCAGCACGCAAACGTTTCAACCCATCAAAAAATAAACCTTTTTTTGCATAATTAGCGCTGGTCAGGCTCATTTCAATCACTACAATAGCGCCCAATTTTCTCCCCCTCCCCACACAATTCGAGGTACTTATGGAACAGGCTGCTGTCACACGCGCCAATCGAGAGGCACATCCCCCCAGGCGAGCCCATAGCGAACTGGTCTATGGCATAGAGGATGTCCCGCCTCTGCCCCAGACGCTGTTCGCCGCCCTGCAGCATATGCTCGCCATGTTTGTCGCCATCATTACCCCGCCCCTGATTATCGCCAATGCCCTCGGCCTCCCTGCCGCCGACACTCGCTATATCGTCTCCATGTCGCTGGTCATGTCCGGCATCGCCTCCTTCATTCAAACCCGCCGCTTCGGCCCCATCGGTTCCGGCCTGCTCTCGGTACAGGGCACCAGCTTCAACTTCCTCGGCCCCATCATCGCCTCCGGTCTCGCCCTCAAACAGGCGGCTATGCCCACCGAGGATCTGTTGGGCACATTGTTCGGCACCATGATGGTTGCCGCACTCACTATCGTGGTGATGAGCCGCTTCCTCCATCTGGTGAAACGGATCATCACCCCGCTGGTCACCGGCATCGTGGTGCTGCTGATCGGCCTGACCTTGATCAAGGTAGGTCTCATCAGCATGGGCGGCGGCTATGCAGCCCTCTCTGATGGCAGCTTCGCCAGCCACACCAACCTCTTCCTCTCCCTGCTGGTGCTCGGCCTTATCGTGTTGCTGCAACGCAGTCGCAACCCCTGGTTGCGCCTCTCCGCCATCATGATCGCCATGCTGGCGGGCTATGCAGTGGCCCTGCTGTTGGGCAAAGTGAGCGCCCCCACCTTCGACGGCCCGCTGGTGATGGTGCCCATTCCGCTCCACTACGGTCTCGGCTTTGACTGGCAGCTGTTCGTGCCGCTCGCCATCATCTTCGTGGTGACGGCGCTCGAAGCGATCGGCGACATGACCGCCACCTCGGATATCTCCGGCGAGCCACTGGAAGGGCCTGTCTATATGGAGCGGATCAAAGGCGGCGTGCTGGCCGATGGTGCCAACTCCATGCTGGCAGCGGTTTTCTCCACCTTCCCCATGTCCACCTTCGCCCAGAATAACGGCGTCATTCAGCTGACCGGCGTCGCCAGCCGTCACGTCGGGCTCTTTATCGCCGCCATGCTGGCCCTGCTCGGCCTGTTCCCGGCGGTCGCCAGCCTGGTACAGCAGATCCCCGAGCCCGTGCTGGGCGGAGCGACCATCGTCATGTTTGGCACCATCGCCGCCGCTGGCGTGCGCATCATTGCCCGCGAGGAGCTGGATCGCCGCGCCCTGATGATCCTGGCGGTGTCGCTGGCCATGGGGCTGGGGGTCGCACAGGTGCCGGAAGTGCTGCAACACCTGCCGGAGCTGGCCAAGAGCGTGCTCTCCTACGGCGTCGCCACCGGTGGCATTACCGCCATCGTGCTCAACCTGCTGCTGCCCAAGCGCGAAGCGCGTCACTCCTAAGAGATCGCCTACCGATAGCAAACAGCCCCGCACTGCGGGGCTTTACCTTGCCAGTCGCCACGGGTAGTGTGCTGGGCAGCCTTTTTTGAGGATGCCGCCATGCCCTATCGCCTGCTCTCTCCCCTCCCCGATACCGCTTCACCCGCACAAATACTGGCGCAAGAGCAGTGCTGGCTGCGCGACTGTGCCCATGACGGCCAGCCCCGCGCTCACCTGTGGCAGGCACCCCAATGCCTGATTGTCACTCGCAAAGATACCCGCCTCCCCCGCTACGAAGCCGCCTGCCAGCAACTTGCAGATGAAGGCTGGCCGGTACATGTGCGCGACAGTGGCGGTACCGCCGTGCCCCACGGGGCGGGGATCCTCAACCTATCCCTGCTGCTGCCTCGTACCACCACAGATCTCGCCCACTACTACCGGCTGCTGGGAGCGCCGCTGCTGACCCTGTTGGCAGAGTACGGCCTTGAGGGAAGCTATGACTTCGTGCCCGGATCCTTTTGCGATGGTCAGTACAACTTGGTGATCGGGGGACGCAAGATCACCGGCACTGCCCAGCGCTGGCTGGCGCCGGGGCAAGATCACCAGGGTGCCGTGCTGGCGCAAGCCATGTTGCTGGTGGCGGGTGATGTGGATGAAGGCACCCGGATGGCGAGCCGCTTCTACGAGCTGGCGGGCGGCGAGCTGCGTTTTATGGCGGGAACCTCCACCACGCTGGCAAGCTGCATCGATTGGCGCGGTAGCGATCAGGCACTGGTAGAGAAAGTGCGAGCACGTCTGGATAGCCTGCTGAGCGAGGGGCTATCCCCCTCATTCTGACCTTATCCCGAAGGGAGAGGGAAAGTCCCCATCCAGAGACACGGCGCACAAAAAAGCCACGACCGGAGTCGTGGCTTGTTCTTTTCAAGGGGAGCGTGAAACGGGCTGAGGCGTTCAGGCCGTCTGCGGCTCCGGCTCGGCTTCGCTATCCAGATCCCGGCTAAAGTAGGCGCGGGTCTCGGCGATCACCACATGGCGCAGGCCAATCAGGCCGATGAGGTTGGGCACCGCCATCAGGCCGTTAACGATATCGGCCAGCAGCCAAATCATATCCAGATGGAGGAAAGCACCGCTCGCAACCAGCGCCAGATAGACAAGACGATAGGGCTTGATTGCCTTCACCCCGAACAGGTACTCGGTGCAGCGCTCGCCGTAGTAGTTCCAGCCAAGGATGGTGGTAAAGGCGAAGAACAGCAGGCCAATGCTCACCAGATACTGGCCGACATGGGCATCAAGCCCCTGGGCAAAGGCCAGACTGGTCATGGCGGCGCCGCTTGCATCGCCGCTCCACACGCCGGTCACCACCAGGGTCAGGCCGGTCATGGTGCAGATGATGATGGTGTCGATGAAGGTACCTGTCATGGAGACCAGCCCCTGCTCCACGCACGAATCGGTCTTGGCTGCCGCCGCCGCGATGGGCGCAGAGCCCAACCCTGACTCGTTGGAGAAGACCCCGCGCGCCACCCCGGACTGAATGGCCAGCATGATGCTGGCACCGACGAAGCCGCCGGTCGCCGCATGGCCGGTGAAGGCACTCTCGATAACCAGCATGACGGCATCGGGCAGGGCGCTGGCGTTATTCACCAGCACGCCCAGACAGGCGACGATGTAGAAGATGGCCATGAAGGGCACCACCTTGCTCGACACGCTGGAGATGGACTTGATCCCCCCCAGAGTCACCAGCGCCACGATCAGGGTCAGCACCACGGCAGTCGCTTCACGGGGCACCGAGAAGGAGAGGCTCATGGCGTCTGAGATAGCATTGACCTGCGGGAAGGTACCGATACCGAAGAAAGCCACGCCGATGCCGAACAGGGCAAACAACTTGGCCAGCGGCTTGGAGCCAAGCCCCTTCTCCAGATAGTACATGGGGCCACCCGCCATCTGGCCGTTGGCATCCTGCTCGCGATATTTCACCGCCAGCAGGCACTCGGCGTATTTGGTAGCCATGCCGAACAGCGCTGCCATCCACATCCAGAACAGGGCACCGGGACCACCGAGCTTGATGGCGGTAGCCACCCCGACGATGTTGCCGGTACCGATGGTGGCAGAGAGAGCGGTGCACAAGGCGCCGAAGCTGGAGACATCCCCCTGCTTGCCCTGCCCCTGATCGCGACCAAAGACCAGCCGCAGAGCGAGCGGCAAGCGCACCACCTGAAGCAGACCCAGACGCAGGGTGAGATAGATACCGGTCCCGACCAGCAGGATCAGCAGGGGTGGACCCCAGATAAAACTATCGATGGCGGTTAACGCCGATTGAATTGATGACATGCATCCTCCTTAAGAAACAGAAATTAAGGAGGAGAAGGATGATCTTCCCATAGGTGTCGCGATCCCCAGAGGTGATCGGATGCAGGCCCAGAACGTGTTCACACTCTTACTGCGAGGCCGTGATCAAGGCTCATGCGCTGCTCGGAATCCTCACGTATGTCTATACGCTCCGGTTCCTGCGCTGCTCTTTACCTTGCTGACGACCTCTCGTTACAGATCGTGAACAGTTCCAAGCCCAGGTACAACCATCCCATCCCCTCTGTCCTTTTGCCTGAGAGTTTCCGGCGCCAGCCTGCCCTTGCGGGTAGTCGTGGTGCCTTGCTCCTTCGGCGCCCGATTTAACGGGTCTCTCCAGAGTATCGTCCAGTAGCAGTCCACACCGGTTGCCCGGTACCTGAAAGATTCACTTCTTCGGTGGATGGTTGCCCATCGCTCTCCTGCTACCTTCATCCGAACTAGTTTGGATTAGGAAGTCGGCATGTTAATCCAAAAAATGTGAGCTGTCTCGCACTTGGCCGCCCCCATTTATATTTTTTTAGTGACCACCATAATCGCAGCAAGAATGTTAAATGTTAGTTAACTATCAACAAGTTAGGCTCTCACGGATCAAATGTGGCCCAAACGGGAAAAATGGCGGATAGAGAACAGTGATCCCTCTCGTTTCGCCAAGAAAATCTTGCCGACATATCCAATCAAAATGCTTGCACACAGAATCAATAAGCCGATAATCCGCTGCATAACCAAGCACTTTGCCATCAATTTATGCACTGTGTTCGGTTGGTCCCACCGGACCGCTCGCCTGACCCGGCCGTCGCCGGTTCAATCGCATATGGCTTGGGCATATCACGCCCCCTAAGGATGACCAAAAGAGAATGAACGACGCCCTGGTTGCAAAAGATGTGGTCGCACAAGATTACCGTCAGCTGGTTGAACAATTCGGCTCCCCCCTGCTGCTGCTCGACAAGGCAGCCGTCCGCAAACAGTATCGGGCCCTGGCCGCCGCCCTGCCCGATGTACGATTGCACTATGCACTCAAACCCCTGCCCCATGAGGCGGTGGTCTCTGTCTTGAAGGAAGAGGGGGCCTGTTTCGATCTGGCCACCAATGGCGAAGTGGATCTGGTGCGCA
This sequence comes from Aeromonas sp. 96A, assembly GCF_051919165.1. Lineage (NCBI taxonomy): Bacteria > Pseudomonadati > Pseudomonadota > Gammaproteobacteria > Aeromonadales > Aeromonadaceae > Aeromonas > Aeromonas sp. 96A. The sequence continues at coordinate 1,635,272 of NZ_JBQBFE010000001.1, forward strand.
GTCAGGGGGTTCGCCCGGGACGTTGCATTCATACCCATCCCATCAAGCGCGACAGCGATATCCGTTATGCGCTGGAGTTCGGCTGCACTGTGTTTGTCTACGACAACCCGCTGGAGCTGGAGAAGTTCATTCCCTACAAGGACGAAGTGAAACTGTTGCTGCGGGTCAGCTTCCCCAACCCCGAGACCAAGGTTGATCTCTCCAAGAAGTTCGGCTGCACTCCGGAGCAGGCGCTGCCGCTGTTGCAACTGGCCCACGCCAAGGGGATCAAGGTGATGGGGCTGTCGTTCCACGTCGGCTCTCAGGTACCCCACGCCCGTCGCCATGTGCAGGCCATCGACGCCTGCCGCGAGATCATGGAGCAGGCCTGGGCGCTCGGGCTCAAGCCCTGGGTGCTGGATATCGGCGGCGGTTTCCCGGTCGACTATGAAGGGGGAGAGTTCGATATCGACGGTTTCTGCGCGCCGATCCGTGAAGCGCTGGCCAAGCTGCCCGCTACCGTGCAGAAGATTGCCGAACCGGGCCGCTTTATCAGCGCGCCGGCCATGACTTCGGTTTCAAGCGTGATGGGCAAGGCCCACCGTGGCGACAAGATCTGGTACTACCTGGATGACGGTCTCTACGGCAGCTACAACGGCCAGCTCTATGACCACGTCACCTATCCGGTGAGCACGCCTTATGCCAGTGGCGAGCAACACAACTCGGTGCTCTCCGGCCCCACCTGCGACAGCGTGGATGTGATCCGCGATGGCATCATGCTGCCGGATCTGGCTATCGGCGAGTTGGTGGTTGGCAAGGTGATGGGCGCCTACACCTGGGCCTCGGCCTCCACCTTCAACTTTTTCCCCAAGGCCAGCATCCTCATTCTGGACAGCAGCCAGAAGGGGCAGAAGCTGGTGGCAGTAGCCTGAGCACACAACTCGCTCGCCAACAGGTTCACTGGGCAAAAACAAGAGGGGGAAGCTTGTGCTTCCCCCTCTCTCATTTCACCAACCTCTATCAGATAAACTGACTGGTCAGCAGCCAGCCGGTGTAGGCGACGAAGCAGGTGAGCAGCACGCCCCCCTCCAACCGGTTGATACGGCCCTGCCCCTTGCGGCCCAGACACATCACCAGCAGCAGCAGGGTCAGCCCCATCATGATGCTCCAGTCACGGGTGAGCACCTCCGGCGCCACATCGAGCGGGTGGATGCCCGCCGCAATCCCCACCACCGCCAGGGTGTTGAACAGGTTGGAGCCGAGCACGTTGCCAAGGGCCAGATCATGCTCGTTCTTGCGAATGGCGATAAGTGAAGAAGCCAGCTCCGGCAGGGAGGTTCCCACCGCGACTATGGTGAGACCAATCACCAGATCGCTGATACCGAGTGCCTGAGCGATGGTCACCGCCCCCCAGACCAACAGGCGGGAAGCGCCGATCAGCAGCACCAGCCCGACCACCAGCCAGAAGATGGCGCTCTTGAGGGACATCCCCTCGCTCTCGATATCCTCAGCGGTCTCGGTATCCAGCGCATCTCCCTTGCCATTCATGCCAGCCCAGATGGACCAACCCATCAGGGCAACGAAGACGGCCCCCAGAATGACCGCATCCATCCGGCCCAGATGCCCATCAATCAGCAGGGCGCCAGAGAGCAGGGTAATACCGAGCAGGATCGGGATCTCCTTGCGCACCACCTGAGAGGCCACCGCGATAGGGCTGATCAGTGCCGTCAGACCCAGGATCAGCGCGATATTGGTGATGTTGGAGCCATAGGCGTTGCCGAGCGCCAACCCGGGATTGCCCTGGGACGCCGCCAGCGCCGAGACCACCATCTCCGGGGCCGAGGTACCAAAACCGATGATCACCATGCCGATCAGCAGCGGCGGCATCCCCGCATAACGGGCGGTGGCGGCAGCGCCATCGACAAACTTGTCTGCACTCCAGACCAGCAGCGCCAGTCCGGCAATCAGGGCAACAAAAGCCAGGGTCATAGGATCTTCATCTCTTGTTATCTGCAACGAAGCGCCAGCCCAAACGGGCAGGCACCATGGGAAAGTGGCGCCAGTGTAGCTGTGCCGCCTCCCATTTCAAGGGGAAATCAAACCGTGATTAACATTTCACAGTGCAGCCAGCAGGCTCGCGGCATCGGAGACCTCGAACTTGCCCGGCTCCTCCAAAAACAGCTGCTCGACTACACCATCGTTGGCGATCAACGCAAAGCGCTGGGCACGGATGCCGCCAAAGGCGCCGGTATCCTTGGCCAGATCCAGCGCCCGGGTCCAGCTGCCGTCGCCATCCGCCAGCATGGTGATCGCCTCTGCATTCTGGGCCGTCTGCCAGGCCCGCATCACGAAAGCATCGTTGACCGAGAGGCAACAGATGGCATCCACCCCTTTGGCCATGAACTGATCGGCCAGCACCACATAACCGGGCAGATGGGCATTGGAGCAGGTGGGAGTAAAGGCGCCGGGTACCGCAAACAGCACTACTTTTTTACCGGCGAACAGCGTCTGGCTATCCCGCAGCTGCTTGCCCTCGTCGCTGATAAAGGTAAATTCGCCCGCAGGCAGGGGGTGTCCTACAGCAATCATGATTTCTCGTCCTGAGTCGTGATGGGAAGTCGCCAGTTTATCCCAGAGTGACGATGCCGCCTAACAGCGGCTCTGATCCTGACCATGGATAGCGGCAGGCATTTTCCCCTTGGGCAGACTACTCTTGAGCTGGTTTCACGGCGCCAGGAGGCCCCATGCAACACTATTACGATGGTCTGGAAATTCGTCCCCCCGCCATGCGCGAACAGCAGCAACTGGACCAGCTCAATCATCAGCTTACCCATGTCAGTCAATATTGCGCCGGTTACTCCAGCGCCTATCGCCAGTGCCGCCTCGAGGATCTGGCAGAGCTGGCCACCCTGCCACTGCTCGACAGCAAAGAGCTCTTTGCCGCCCAGCAAGCTCATCCCCCCTTTGCCGGTCTCACCGGCCGTCCGGCCAGTCAGGCGCTGCGGGTCTTCTCCTGTCCGGGCCAGCTGGCCATCCCCGAATATGCCGGGGCAGACTGGTGGGGCGCCGCCCGGGCGCTGTTTGCCGCCGGTTTCAAGGCGGGGGAAGTGATGCTCAACGGCCACGACTATCACGCCGGCCCCACCGCCTTTATCTTCGATAACGGTGCCCGTCAGCTGGGCGCCCCCGTGGTGCCCTGCGGGCCCCACGATACCCAACGCCAGCTGGAGGCACTGCTGCGCTATCAACCCACCGGCTACGTCGGCCCGCTGGTGACCCTGCTCGACCTGCTGGAAGCGGCCGAAGCGGCGGAGATCCCGAGCGACTCGCTGCGCCGCGCCCTATTGTGCGAAGCCACCCATCCCGAAACGGCACCACTGCGCGCCATTCACGGCATTGCGGCCCTCAACTGTCTGGTGTGGCAGGATGTGGGGGTGGTGGCCTACGAGAGTCAGCCCGGTCAGGGCTTTATCGTCAACGAGAGTTGCATCGTCGAAATCATCGATCCCGCCAGCGGCAATCCTGTGAGTGGCGACGAGACCGGCCAGCTGGTGGTGACTCGGCTCGATCTGGAGTATCCGCTGCTGCGTCTGGCCACCGACTGGCAAGGGCACTGGCTCGCCAAGCCGAGTGCTTGCGGGCGCACCAACCGGCGCCTCAAGCTGGTGTAGCAGACCAACTAAATGCACAAAGGCAGACGGGCAGCCATCAGGCTGCCCGTCTTGTCTCTGAACTGGAAAAGAGAATATCTAAAGAGAGACGTTAGCGTCTCGCCTGCCAGGTGGCGATGGCGAGCAGGGAGTCGGGGGTAAATTCGCTGGCGCGCTCGGCGATCTCGGCCAGGCTCATCCAGTGCACCGCGCTCACCTCTTCGGCCTGCAACTGCAGCGGCCCCTGATAACAGCAACTGAAGAGGCCGCCCCAGACCCGGTAGCCCTCCCCTTCCGCATAAAAGCTGCCAAAGCCCTGCAGAGGAACATCCATAATCCCCAGCTCTTCGGCCAGCTCGCGGCGGGCGGAGCGCTCCATCTCCTCACCGGTGGTGGCCACACCACCGGCGCAGGCATCCAGCATGCCGGGGCAGAAATCCTTGCTGAGGGTGCGTCGCTGCACCAGGATCCGATCCGCGTCGTCGAGCACCAGAATATAGCTGGCACGATGGCAGAGATTCTCCCGCCGCACCTCGGCTCGCTCGGCCACACCAATCACCCGGTTGTTCCCGTCCACCACATCAACCCATTCCACGCACAGGCCCTTTTATTTGTTCCATTCAAGCCCGCAGTATATCGGTGTGGTGGTTTGTCATGGCACAACTTTTTCGATGACGCCGTCAATTTGCCGAACTCACTGGCAAAATAAGGATTCATGCAAATCTTGATAAACCGTCATATCAGTGTCATCGACTGACACCATAGTGTGCCCTGTCCAGGCAATCAGGGAACCGTGTGATGAAGGTATTCAAGCAGTTATCCCCACGGCAGATCGCTCGCTACATCAAGAGCTTTCATCGAGGCTATTTTGCCATCGAGTCGCTGGGGACATTTGAATTCAACGCGGGCAGGATCAGCCTCCATGGCCTGACCTGCCGCCAGCGGCTAAGACTGGCTCGCCAGATCAATCTGGCGGTCAGACAACTTGGTCACCGCGACCCCTTGCCGGACATGTGAGTCAAAGGGTCTTGCCCTACTGTCTGTTGTGCATCCATGCTTTGCCCGCCGGCTACTCGCCGCGCGGGCCGTTTTCGATATCGGTAATGATGCCGTTGCGCACCGTCACAAAGCGCATGAACTCGTTCTTGCCGAAGTTGTAGGTCCAGCGTTCACCATATTTGACCTGCACCATGTTGCCAAACTGGTTCTCCTCGTTGCGGTTGAGCTCTTCACGCAACATCGGCTCACCGCACTTGAGCAGCATCTCGGCGGTGGTGTCTCCCTCGGTGATCAGGGCGTTCTTGCAGCGCATGGCATCAGCACTGGCCGGAATGCTCAACAGCAACAGAGCAAGCCCCGCTACTTTCTTCATCTTCTTGCTCATCGGGTTCTCCTTATCCTCTCTAATGAGTCGCAGTATGCCTGTTCCCGTTTCTGAAAAAACCAGTAAAAAGAGCAAAAGTGCCGCCCTTTTCTGCTCTCCAGCCCGCTGGTCGCGACAAATGCTGTCTATCACATAACCCAAAAGCAAACGGCGACCCGAGGGTCGCCGTTTGCATCAAGCCAGCAGGATCACAGGATGTCCAGCAGCTCGACTTCAAATACCAGTGCAGAGTAAGGCGGGATGGAGCCCGCGCCACGGGCACCGTAGGCCAGATCGTGGGGGATGTAGAGCTTCCACTTGGAACCAACCGGCATCAGCTGCAGCGCTTCAACCCAGCCAGCGATCACGCCGGTCACCGGGAATTCAGCCGGCTGGCCGCGAGCGACGGAGCTGTCGAATACGCCACCGTGGGTGAAGGTACCGTGGTAGTGCACACGCACGGACTGACCGGCTACCGGAACGGCACCGTTGCCTTCTACCAGCACTTCGTACTGCAGACCGGAGTCGGTCACCTTCACTTCAGCGCGCTTGGCGTTATCAGCCAGGAAGGCTTCGCCGTCAGCAGCCGCGGCCTTGGCGGCGGCTTCCTGCTCTTCTTGCATACGCGCAGTGATCACCTGGAAGGCATCATTGATATCGTCACGGCTGACCGCGAACTCCAGACCATTCAGGGCATCTGCCAGACCTTGTTGCAGGGCCGGGATATCCAGACCGGCGAAGGCTTGCTGCGCCAGCTGATCACCCATGTTGCGGCCGATGCCATAGCTGGCCTTCTGTTCGATAGAGTCGTATTGGGACATTGAGATGTTGCTCCAGATCCATGTAGTAAAGAGGCGGGATAATATCAGACTTTTGGCCGGGGTGCTGCCGGGGACGCCCCTGATTTCCCCGTCAGTGGGAGGAACTTCACACAAGATGCGGATGAACGCCGCCCAACGGCGGCGATCTGCTTAACCGCGATCCAGCAAGGCTCTGACCGCGGCCACCTTGGCGCCATCGGTGATATTGACCCGGCCATCATCCGAGGTGCCCATATTTACGCCATGGGGCACCATGCCGCCGCGCCAGCCCATGCCGGACATATGCACTTCGCTCACCCCGGTGAACTCGATGATGGTCCGCACGTTGTCGGCATTGACCCCGGCCCCCGGCATCAGGCTGGCACGTCCCGCCAGCGCTTGTTGCATCTCCTGCAGGGTCTCGAGCCCAGCCAACGCTGTCGGCGCATGGCCCGAGCTCAGAATGCGCTCGCAACCGGCCGCGACTATGGTCTCCAGATCGAGGCGCCAGTCTGAGGAGAGGTCGATGGCGCGATGGAAGGTGACTCCCAACGGCCCTGCTGCATCCACCAGCTGTTTGAGCTTGGCGGCAGGCACCCGCCCTTCCTCATCCAGCAAACCGACCACCACCCCTTGCAGCCCCGCAGCGCGTGCCGCCGCGATATCTTGCAGCATCATCTCGAACTCCCCGTCGTTAAAGCAAAAATCCCCGGCGCGCGGGCGGATCATGGCGTACACCGGCACACTGGCGTGGCGAGCAGCCAGCTGCATAAAACCGTAGGAGGGGGTCAGGCCACCCAGGCCCAGCGCAGAGCAGAGCTCGATGCGATCCGCCCCGGATTGCTGGGCGGTGAACAGGGATTCCAGGTTGTCGATACAGATTTCAAGACGGGTCATGAGGACTCCTTTTTCGGGGAGATCAGACCCCACATCTGATCTCATAGATTGAGCAAGGCTGCGCCGCGCACACCACCGGCACCGCCGAAGCGGGCCTGGTGGATCTCGGGCAGGGCGACCCCGGGCAGCAAGTGACCGGGCAGACGCAGCGGCAGCTGTTCATAGAGGGCGGGCAGGCCGCTCAGGCCCCCCCCCAACACCACCACCTCGGGATCAATCACCGAAATGGCAGTGGCAAGCCCGGCGGCCATGATCTCCAGCCAGCAGTCGACCGTCTCGACCGCATGGGGTTCATGGGCCTCGAAGCGTCCCACAATCTGGTGACCCGTGGCGCGCTGGCCATGGAAATGGTGATAGAGACGCTCCAGACCGGTGCCGGAGGCATAGGTTTCAAAACAGACTAGACGGCCGCAGCCGCAACGGGGACGGGGCAAATCGGGGTACTTCATCAGCATGGTCGCGGGCAAGGGGTAGTGACCAATCTCGCCAGCCAGCCAGTTGCGCCCCTGAATAAGCTTGCCCGCCAGATAAACGGCGCCGCCGATGCCGGTGCCGATGGTGACGCCGAGCGCACTGCCTGCGCCGTCGGCTGCCCCTTGATGCACTTCGGACCAGAGAAAGCAGTTGGCGTCGTTATCCACCTTGACCGGCCGCTCCAGCAGTTCGGCCAGATCGGCGCCCAGATGGCGACCATTGATGGAGGGCAGATTGGCCGCCACTATGCTGTGATCGTGGCTGTTGATGACACCGGGGAAACCGATGCCGACCGAGCCCCGTGCGCCGAAGCGGGCATCCGCCTGCTCGACCCGGGAGCGGATCAGCAGCTGCAGCCCCTCATAATCATTGCCCGGGGTGCTCATGCGCTCCTCATGGCAGAGGTTCAATGCACCGTCATAGACCGCGAAGGCGATCTTGGTGCCACCGATATCAAAGCCGTAATACATGCCAGCACTCCCTTGTCAGCCCGTGTTTATCCAACTCTGTTCCAAGGGGGACATTGTATTAATTCGCAAAAAAAATAAAGTGACCGAAGGCGAAAAACGGGAGAGTGATCAGAGCAAACGGCTCATTTGTCGCTGCAGGCAGGGCTGCCCGAGGCTTATCAGGGTGCGCTCCTCACCATCAAAGACGAAGCCGCGACGCAGGTAGAACCCCTCGCCTATGTGGTTGCCATCGAGCAGCCACAATTTGACGCTATGGCAACCGGCGCGGCGCATCTGCATCGCCACCGCCTGCCACAGCCGTTTACCATAGCCTTGTCGCCAGTGGTCGGGATGGAGGTAAAAAGCGCGGATCAGGGCATGACTCTGCCCCGCTTCCTGCTGTGGTTGCCAGTAGAGCAGGCCAATCACCACCTCATCGAGACAAAGCAGCATGGGCCTTGGGCCCGGCTCGGCCAGACGGCTCTGCCAGATCTGCAGATGAGCGGTGACATCGAGCTGTTCCAGCAGGTCGGCACCGAGCACCTGGCCATAGGCAGCGAGCCAGCTAGCTCGCTGCATCACCGTCATGGCGGCGGCATCGTCGCTGCGCGCCATGCGCAGGCTTATGCCTTGCATTGGGGCACCAGACCGTTGGCGCGGGCTTGCTCATAGAGCGGCAGCACTTGCGCCTGTTGCGCCTGCAACTCGGCGATCCGGTTCTCGTTGCTCGGGTGGGTGGAGAGCAGTTGCGGCGGGGAGTTGCCACCGGCGGCGGCACTCATGTTTTGCCACAGGGGGATCGCCTCGGCCGGATTGAACCCGGCGCGCGCCATCAGCTCAAGTCCGAGCCGATCCGCTTCGCTCTCCTGAGTGCGGCCGTAGGGCAGCATCACCCCCACCTCGACCCCGAGGCCAAGGGCGGCCATGGTGGCGCCGCGATACTCGCTGGTGCCCATGGCAATGTCCGCAGCCGCCAGACCGAGCCCCGCCAACTGGCTGCGCGAGAGTCGTTCGTTGGAGTGCTGGGCCAGTACGTGAGTCAGCTCGTGACCGATGACGGTCGCCAACTGATCCTGATTCTTGGCCACCTTGAGCAGGCCGCTGTAGACCCCGATCTTGCCGCCGGGCAGGGCGAAGGCGTTGACCTGTTTGGAGTCAAACACCACCACTTCCCAGTTGGTGATGCCATAGCTGGCCGGCACCTGGGCAGTCACCGCCTTGGCGACACAGGAGACATAGGCGTTGAGTTTGGCATCCTTGCTCACTTTCTCCTGCTTCTTCATCTGCTCGAAGGAGTCAGCGCCCAGCTGGTTCATCTGCTGGGGAGAGTAGAGCAGCATCTGGCTGCGGCCGGTCGGCGACTGGGCACAAGCGACCAGCAGGGAACTACAGAGGGCTACCATGCCAAACTTGGTGAGGGACGCAATCATGAAGGGATCCTTTGCCATAACGTTGCCCTATTCTCGGAAATGCCGCCCTGCTAAGCAAGGGAGCCAGCCCCCGGCTGGCGGAAAAATATCCATCCTGCGCTATTAACAAAACTGACAGCTGCCAAAAACAAAACGAGCCCGCTTGGGGCTCGTTTTATCAGGGCATGCTGACTGCGGGCAGTTACATGATACCCAGCTTTTTCAGGTCAGCCTGTACCACCTTGGCCGGCACCGGCACGTAGCCATCTTTGGCAACGATGTTCTGGCCTGCTTTGGAGAGCATCATCTTGACGAACTCTTGCTCCATCGGGGAGAGCGGCTTGTTCGGATGCTTGTTCACGTAAACATACAGGAAGCGTGACAGCGGATACTTGCCGGTGATGGCGTTATCGGAGGTCGCTTCGATGAAGGTCTTGCCATCCTTGGAGAGCGGTACCGCACGCACGCCGGAGGTGACATAACCGATACCGGAGTAGCCGATGCCGTTCAGGGAGGCAGAGACAGACTGCACCACGGAGGCAGAACCCGGCTGCTCGTTCACGCCGCTCTTGAAGTCGCCGTTACACAGGGCGTGCTCCTTGAAGTAACCGTAGGTACCGGATACGGAGTTGCGACCGAACAGTTGCAGATCCTTGCTGGACCAGTTGCCGTCCAGACCCAGATCAGACCACTTGGTGGCAGCCTTGGCTTCGCCGCACTTGAGGGTGCTGGAGAAGATGGCATCGATCTGCGGCATGGTCAGCCCCTTGATGGGGTTGTCCTTGTTGACGAACACCGCCAGGGCATCGACTGCAACGCGGATGGCAGTCGGCTTGTAGCCGTAACGCTTCTCGAATGCTTCCTCTTCACCGGCCTTCATGGCACGGCTCATCGGACCGAACTGGGCAACACCTTCGGTCAGGGCAGTCGGCGCGGTAGAAGAACCGGCGGCCTGGATCTGCACGTTGACGTTGGGGTACAAACGCTTAAATTCTTCGGCCCACAGGGTCATCATGTTGGCCAGGGTGTCAGAGCCGACAGAGGACAGGTTGCCCGAAATGCCGCTGGTCGGTGTGTAATCCGGCAGGTCTTTATCCACACCGGCAGCCAGGGCGCTGACAGAAAACAGGGTTGCTGCGGTGAATCCGATTACACCAGCCAGTTTGTTGAGTTTCATCCAATCTCTCCAAAGTTACAGAAGGTCCGTTCTTAAGACGGCGCCAGTATCTGACCTGGCAGTGACAAATTTATGGATTTAATGTGACACTTTAATGACATGGCGACAGATTTGAACAAATGAAAAGAGGGCCCGTTCAAAGGCCCTCTTTTTGCAGCTAACCCATTGCCATAAAAGACTATTTAATCACCACCATGCGACTCGGAATGAGAAAGCTGAAGCGGCTGCCAAGGCCGACCCGGCTCTCGATATCGAGCTGGCAGTCGTGATGACTGAGGGCATGCTTGACGATGGCAAGGCCCAAGCCTGAGCCGCCGGTATGGCGTGAGCGTGCCTTGTCGACCCGATAGAACCGCTCGGTCAGCCGCGCCAGATGCTCGGGGGCAATCCCCTCCCCTTCATCGCTCACGGCAAACAGCGCCATCGCCCCCTGCTTGCGCCACTCCACCGTAATTTTTCGCCCCGCCGGGGTGTAGTGGATGGCGTTATAGACCAGGTTGGAGACGGCACTGCGCAGCTGCTCCTGATCCCCGCGCACCAACAGATTGGGCTGCACCACAAATTCGAGCTGGTGGGCCCGTTCGCCCGAGAGCGCTCGCGCCTCCTGCTCCAGCAGCCCCAGCATGGCCGGCATGTCCACCAGATGGGAGAGATCCACGGTCGGGGCCGCCTCGATACGGGAGAGGGTGAGTAGCTGATTGACCAGATTATCCATCCGGATGGTCTGCTCCATCATCACCCGATGCGCCTTGGCCCACATGGCGGGCGGGGGCGGCTCCTCGGTCATCTCCAGATAGCCCTTGAGCACGGTCAGTGGGGTGCGCAGCTCGTGAGAGACGTTGGAAACGAAGTGCTTGCGGGTCTTCTCGAGACTGCGCAAGCGGGTGACATCGCGCACCACCAGCATCGCCTGATCCGAGGCGTAGGGCATGATGCGAAACTCGAGAAACTTCTCCTCGTTGACCGGGGAGTGCATCTCGAGGGGCTCGTCATACGCCCCCTTGCCCAGATAGGCGTTAAAGGCCGGATTGCGAATGAGGTTGCCGATATGCTGGCCGGCATCCTCCGGCCAGCGAAAACCGAGCAGTTGCTCCGCCAGCCGGTTGCACCAGAGGATGCTGCCATCGGTGCGAAACACCACTGCGGCATCGGGCAGCGCCTCGGCACCTTCCCGGAAGCGGCGGATCAGCCCCGCCAGCTCGCGGCGACGGGCACGGTGACGCTGCTGCAACTTGTAGATACCGTTGAAGATGTACTCCCAACTGCCATTGCCGCTGGGGGGCACCAGGCTGCGGTCGTGCCACAGCCAGTCAGAGAGACGCTTCTGGAAGCGATAGTGCCAGCCCAGATGCAACACGGCCGCCACCAACAGGCAGAGGGCAAGATGATCAATCAACCAGCCAACCAATGCGAAGGGGGCGTAAAAAAACGCCATTCGCCACAACTGTCGCCGCCAGGCGTAAGGTTGCAACATAACTGCCTCTAGAGACGGGTTGAGAAGCGGTATCCGGCTCCACGCACCGTCTGGATCAATCTGTCGTGCCCTGTCTCTTCAATCGCCTTGCGCAGGCGACGAATATGCACATCCACGGTTCTGTCCTCGACGTACACATTGGTACCCCAGACATTATTGAGCAGCTGTTCACGGCTGTAGACCCGCTCGGGGTGAGTCATAAAGAAGTGAAGCAGCTTGAACTCGGTCGGCCCCATGTCGAGCGCCTTCTCTTCGGCACTGACCCGGTGGGAGACAGGATCGAGTTTCAGCCCCTGCACCTCGATCACCTCGTCTACCGAGGTGGGCGACACGCGGCGCATCACAGCATGGAGGCGAGCGGTCAGCTCCTTGGGCGAGAACGGCTTGGTGATGTAGTCGTCGGCACCGGCCTCCAGACCACGCACCTTGTCCTCCTCTTCACCGCGGGCGGTGAGCATCACCACCGGGATCTGGCGCGTCACCTCATCCTGCTTGAGCTGCTTGATAAACTGGATGCCACTGCCGCCCGGCATCATCCAGTCGAGCACGATGAGTTCGGGGTAGGGTTCGCGCACCTTCGCCAGTCCATCGGCGTAATCTTCCGCTTCAATCGTCTCATATCCCTTCTGCTCCAACACGAAGCAGAGCATTTCGCGGATCGGTGCTTCGTCCTCGACCACCAGAATTCGCTTAGCCATTCCCTTCTCTCTCCTCTGTGAAGATGGGTGCGCCAATTATTAGAATTTTCTGTGACACTTTTATGACTTTATGACAGGCGGGATGATAAACGTTTTCAGATTCAGTTGGCAGCAGTACGTTGCAACAAGTCCCACCGGTTGCCGCTGATATCCTCAAATACCACCACGGTGCCATATGGTTCATCGCGGGGCTGTTCACAAAAATGAACACCGTACGCCTGCATGCGCTGGTAATCCCCCCAGAAATCAGTGGTCTCGAGGAACAGGAATACCCGGCCACCGCCCTGCTGGCCGATGGCGGCCTGCTGCTGCGCATTGGCCGCTTGTGCCAGTAGCAATGCGGAACCGGGGGTGCCTTTGGGGGCAACCCGCACCCAGCGCTTGCCCGGTTTGCCCGGTTCATCGAGCCGAGTGTCCTCCAGGAGCGCAAAGCCAAGTCCCTCGGTAAAAAAGCGAATGGCCTGATCGTAATCAGCCACCAGCAGGGTCAGCGCCCCTATGTGTTGTGACATGGCAGAAAATCCTCAACGGATGAGTCAACGGGCGCAATGCCCCGGCTAGGGCGCATCATAGCGGCTGGATGGGCAGGGCTCCAGCCATCATGTGCGTCTTGAAAACGACCGGTGAGGGGGAGTGAGCACTCAAGGGGCTTCGCGCAGCGTCCGGTAGAGGGTGGTGCGGCTGATCCCCAGCTGGCGCGCGGCCTCGCTGACGTTGCCGCCGCATGCCGCCAGCGTTTGCTGCACCTGCCGCCGGGTTTGTTCACGCAAGCTGGTCGCCTCCCCCATCGGCAAGACGCCGGGCTCTGTGGCCACACTGGGCAGATGCAGGTGGGCGGGTTCTATCCAACCCAACCCCTCTGCCAGCACACAGGCCACTTCCAGTGCCTGCTTGAGCTGGCGCACGTTGCCGGGCAGCGGATGGGCCAGCAGCTGTTGCTCCGCATCGCGGGTCAGACGCAGGGTCCGGTCCATCTCCGCCAACAGTCGCTGGATCAGCCCCAGACGCTCAGCGGCAGGCCAACGGCGCAGCGGCATCAGCTGCTGGCGCCAGCCGCAGATCCGGTAATAGAGGTCTTCGCGAAATGCGCCACTCTGCACCATGGCCGCCAGATCCCGGTGGCTGGCACTGACCAGCCAGAAATCCACCGCCTCCGGCTTGTGACAGCCAACCGGCGTCACGCTGCGCTCCTGCAATACCCGCAACAGTCGGGTTTGAGCCTGCAGCGGCAGTTCGCCAATTTCATCGAGCATCAGCATGCCGCCGTGGGCTGCACGCAGATAACCCTGACTGCCCTGACTGCGGGCACCGCTGAAAGCCCCGCCCACATAGCCAAACAGCTCGGCTTCCACCAGATCTGCTGGTAACGCGCCACAGTTGACACACACCAGTGGCTGATCCCGCCGACTCGACGCTCGGTGCAGGGCCCGTACCAGATGCTCCTTGCCGCTGCCGGTCTCCCCCTCGATAAGCAGCGAAATGCCGCGCTCCAGCATCTTGAGCGGCACCTGCTGCGGAGGTAGCACCGAGCTTGAGTGACCCGGCAGCGCGGTGCAGGAAGAGGTCACGTCCGCTGCTGGCACCAGCCGCAAGCCACGCCCCTCGCGCAGCAGTTGCCTGCCATCGAAAGGGTGCTGACCGAGCCAGAGTCGACCTGCCCGGTTGGCGCCGAGCAGTTCCCCCTCCTCTCCCAGCAGCAGACGGGCGGACCAGAGGCTCTGGGGATCGAGATCCACCAGCCAGCCCGGCTGACGCGCCAGCAGTGCGTTTTCGAGGGTCATGGCCAGCAGCCGCACCGTGCCCAGCATGTCGCCATCGTGATGGGCAGCATCGGTGGAGATATCGAGCACCCCGAGCAATTGCCCATCCGGCCCGAGCAACGGGCAAGCGCTGCAACTGAGGAAGCTGTGCTGGGCGAAGAAGTGCTGATTGCCGAGCACCTGCACTTCACTCTGCTCGGCCAGCGCGGTACCGATAGCGTTGGTGCCCTTGCTCGCCTCACCCCAGCGGGCGCCACTGCGCAAAAAGATACGCTCGGCATGGCGGGCGAACCCCTCATCACCGCTGGCGGCCAGAATGGCCCCCTCACCGTCACACAACAACAGGCGACAGGGGCGACCGGCCAGCAACTGGGCAAACAGCGGCAGCACGAAGCGCTGGAAGCAGGAAATCAGAGCTCTGTGCTGCTCCTGACGGGCCGACAGCTCCCCCTGGGGCAGCAAGTCCAGATCGGCACTCTGCTGGCGGCTCAGCCCCTGATGCAGGCAACGCTGCCAGGAACGCTGGATCGGACCGGGACCGGGTTGAAGTGACTCACTCATCACGCCTCCTGTTCACAAACAGCACGACTGTCTCGGCCACTGTCCAGAAACGGTACAGTTTTATCGCAATAGCCGTGGTCATTGGTTAACCAAGATACGCTGCCACACCCCATTTGATAACGTTTTTGTAACCTTCTGCCTGCTGGTCAGACCCTTTGGCACGCCCCTTGCGATATCAGCTGGCAACCGGTCTGTCAGCCAGTCCGGTCAGGATCACACACATAAAGGATGATGAGATGATTTATACCGCTCCCGGTCAGGCAGGTGCCCTGGTCAGCTTCAAATCCCGTTACGACAACTTCATCGGTGGTGAGTGGGTGGCACCTTGCGCCGGCCGCTACTTTGAAAACATCTCGCCGGTGGATGGCAAAGTATTCTGCGAGGTCGCCCGCTCCGACGCCGCCGATATCGAACTGGCGCTGGATGCCGCCCACAAGGCGTTCACCAGCTGGAGCAAGACCAGCGTCACCGAGCGCAGCAATCTGCTGCTGCGCATCGCCGATCGCATCGAGCAGAACATCGAGCGACTCGCCATCGCCGAAACCTGGGAGAACGGCAAAGCGGTACGCGAAACCCTGGCGGCAGACCTGCCGCTGGTGGTGGATCACTTCCGCTACTTCGCTGGCTGCATTCGCGCTCAGGAGGGCTCGGCCGCCGAGCTGGATCAGAACACAGTCAGCTACCACTTCAAGGAGCCCATCGGCGTGGTCGGCCAGATCATCCCGTGGAACTTCCCGCTGCTGATGGCCGCCTGGAAGCTGGCCCCGGTGCTCGCGGCCGGCTGCTGCAGCGTGCTCAAGCCCGCCGAGCAGACCCCGGTCACCATCATGCTGATGATGGATCTCATCAAGGACATCCTGCCCCCCGGCGTAGTCAACGTGGTCAACGGCTTCGGCGCCGAGGCAGGTCAGGCGCTCGCCACCAGCAACCGGATCCAGAAACTGGCCTTTACCGGTTCGACCGAAGTGGGCGCCCATATCCTTCGCTGCGCAGCCGACAAGCTGATCCCCTCCACCGTGGAGCTGGGCGGCAAGTCCCCCAATATCTACTTCGCCGACGTGATGCAGCACGAGAGCAGCTACATCGACAAGGCGGTAGAAGGGATGCTGATGACCTTCTTCAACCAGGGGGAAGTGTGTACCTGTCCCTCCCGCGCGCTGGTGCAGGCCAACATCTATGACGACTTCATGGACCGGGTGCTGGCCCGCGCTCGCACCATAGTGCAGGGCAACCCCCTCGATACCGCCACTCAGGTGGGGGCGCAGGCGTCCCGCGAGCAGTTCGACAAGATCCTGGGCTACATGGAGATCGGCCGCGGCGAAGGGGCCAAGATGCTGATCGGCGGCGGCCCGGCCAAGGTGAGCGGACTGGAGGGGGGATTCTACATCCAGCCCACCATCTTCTCCGGTCAGAACAAGATGCGAGTATTCCAGGAGGAGATCTTCGGGCCGGCACTCGGGGTCACCACCTTCAAGGACGAGGCGGATGCTCTGGCCATTGCCAACGACACCCAGTACGGGTTGGGGGCAGGCCTGTGGACCCGCGACAGCAATCTGGCCTGGCGCATGGGGCGTGGCATTCAGGCTGGCCGGGTCTGGGTCAACTGCTACCACGCCTACCCGGCACACGCCGCCTTTGGCGGTTACAAGAAGTCGGGGATCGGCCGCGAGACCCACAAGATGATGCTGGACCACTACCAGAACACCAAGAACCTGTTGGTGAGTCACGACATCAACCCGCTCGGCTTCTTCTAGCGCAAGCAGGCGTCATCAGAAAGGGCGCCTGCGGGCGCCCTTCTTGTTTTGCTTTACCAGATGACATGTCCGGCAATTAGTTATCTGCCCGACTGCTGGCGATAACGCTGGGGGGAGCAGCCCAGCTCCCGGTTAAACATGGCGATAAAGGCCGAGGTGGAGCCGTAACCGAGCCGCCAGCTGATCTCCTGAATGGGCATGTCCCCCTTGAGCCAGGCCAGCGCCTTGAGCAACCGCAGCCGCGCCCGCCACTGACCGAAACTCATCCCCAGCTCCCGCAAGCAGCGCCGCGCCAGGGTGCGCTCTGTGGTGTGCAGTTGTCCGGCCCACTGAGCCAGAGTACGGGGATCGGCAGGATCGCTGTGCAACGCCGCCAGCATGGGAGCCAGCAGCTTGTCCTGACTCATCGGCAGGTAGCTCTCCTGACAGCGGGTGCGCGCCAGTCGCTCCACCAGCAACTCGGCCTGACGCTGATCCCACTCATCCACCATATGGCTCACCCGCCGTTCGCAAAAATCGCTCAGCAGGGCGCGAATAAGCGGGGTGAGCAGTAGCAATCGGGGCTCTGGCGGCAGCTTGGCCGCCAGCTCGTGGCTGACGTAGATGGAGGTGTAGTCGAGGGTCTGCTCGTTGTAAGAGGTGTGGTCGAGATCCGCCGGTACCCAGATAAGGTAGTCGGCAGGGGCCACCAGTCGCTGATCCCCCAACTCTATCTCCATGATCCCCAGGCTGATCATGTTGAGCTGGCCCCAGGGGTGGGAGTGCAGCACGGTCGCGCTGTCGGCCAGCATCTGCTGGTAACTGAAAAAGAGCGGATTGGGAGCGGGCAGAACGACATCTACCGGCTGAAAGTGGTGAGTGGCCATCAGCGCCCCTTGTCAGCGAGAGAGAGGAGCAGGCGTGATGCAACGCCCTGTTGGCTCGGTCTCCGGCACAGGCCAAAAGCCGCCATCAGTTGCGGACTGACGCAGCCCGTGTGGGCCGGAATAAGGTACATCAGAAAGAGTTGTCTTTTCTGCTGGGTCATCTGTCTGTTTTACGCTACTTGATAATATAAAGACAAGGGTAGACTTGGCCCCCTGTTAATAAGGAGCCTCTGATGCGAATCTTTTCCCCTCTTCTCTTTCCGCTGATGGCTGTGCTGATCTGGGCTACCAATACCGTGGTGTCCAAGGCGGCCGCCAGCGTGCTCGACCCCGCGGCCATCTCCTTCTATCGCTGGGTGATTGCCGCCCTGGCGCTGACCCCCTTCTGTCTGCCCACCCTCTGGCGGCGACGCAGTGAGGTTCGCCCCTGGCTCGGCAAGCTGCTGGTGCTGGCAGCGCTCGGTATGGTGCTCTACCAGTGCCTAGCCTATTACGCCGCCCACAGCACCTCGGCCACCAATATGGGGGTGATCGGCTCCCTCATTCCGCTGCTCACCCTGCTGCAAGGGGCGCTCTTCTTCGGCCAGCGTCCCGGCAAACAGGCACTGCTCGGCATGAGTATCTCCCTGTTCGGGGTGCTCTGGCTGCTTGGCAAGGGCGAGCCGCTCGCCCTGCTCCATAACGGCATCAACCCGGGGGATGGCATGATGTTGCTCGGCTCCGCCAGCTACGCCCTTTACGGCCTCTTGATCCGCCGCTGGCACCTGCCGTTTGGCCCCTGGCTAAACCTCTACATGCAGATCCTGCTGGCGGTACTGCTGCTGGTGCCGCTCGCCCTCAGTGCCGACTCGATGGCGGTGCCGGCAGAAGGGTGGGGACTGGTGCTCTTCGCCGGGCTCGCCTCCTCCCTGCTGGCAGCCTACTGCTGGATGCGCGGCCTCGCCTGCATGGGCGCCGAGCGCACCTCGGTCTTTATGAACCTGATGCCGCTCTGTACGGCGCTGATAGCCGTCGTCGGCCTGGGCGAACCGATCCACGGCTATCACCTGCTGGGTGGCGGACTGATCCTGGGCGGGGTGATGATCTCCCAGCTGAAGGGGCGTGCGCCGTTAGCCGAACGGGAAACCGCCTGAGAACCAACATCGTCCGGAAACAACAAGGGAGCCCATGGCTCCCTTGTTGTTTCTGCAATGTACACCAGTGCGCATCTCAACCGGCCCGGCGCCAGCGGTAGCGCCGCTCCGGCCGCCCCCGCTGACCGTAGTTGAGATCTACATCCACCCGATCTTCCGACTCCAGATACTCCAGATAGCGGCGCGCCGTGGTGCGGCTGAGGGATAGCCGCAGCGCCACCGTGTCGGTGGAGAAGACGCTCTCCGGCTCGCCCGCCAGCAGATCCAGCACCTGACGCAGGGTGATGCTGTCGATCCCCTTGGGGGTGACGCGCATCTCCTTGATCTGGGAGCGCCCCCCCTTGCCCAGCAGCTTGTCGAGATCTTCCTGCTCCAGCCGACCCCGCTCGCACAGACGGCTGTGCAGTTGCAGGATCTCATCCAGACTCTGCTGGATGCGAAACAGCCGCAATGGTTTGATGACGTAGTCATGAACCCCCAGATTGAGGGCCTGCTGGATGGTCTCCACATCCCGCGAGGCAGTCACCATGATGACATAGGCTTCGCGGTTGTGGCTGCGCAGGCGGCTCACCCACTCAAGGCCGGAGCCATCGGGCAGGGAGACATCCACCAGCAGCAGTTGGGGCACCACACCGGCCATCATGGCATCGGCCTGGGCCAGGGTGCCGGCCCTCCCCAGCAGGGAAAACCCCGGGGTCGCCGCCACCAGCTCCGACAGGATGGCACCGATCCGATCGTCATCTTCAATAACAAGCGTGATTATTGGGTCCATGGCTCACATTAATTGGTTTTTATTCAAGTAGATACCAAACAGGGTGGTCTGCTCGGCGGTTCGCCGCCATTCTATCACACCCTCGTGCCGACCCACGGTCTCCTTGACCAGGAACAGTCCCACCCCATGATCGCCGCTCTGGCGACTCACTCCGTAATCGAACAGATGATCGGCCAGCTCCTCGTCGACCCCCTCGCCGCTATCCTCCACCTCGATCACCAGTCGCCGCCCCACATCGCACAGGGACAGCAGCACCCGCGGCGGCCGCTGCTGGCGGTTGCGCCAGGCCGCCTGCAGGCCGTTATCCAGCAGGTTGCCAATGAGGGTAATGAGATCGGCCGAGACCGAGGCCGGATACTCCGCCAGCGCCGAATCGGGATCTAGCTCCAGGGTCACCCCCAGCTCGCGAGCCCGGCTGAACTTGCCGAGAATAAGCCCCGCCACTGGCTTGTTGTCGATCAGCCGCAGCAGCTCCTGCAGCATGGTCTGGCACGCTTCGTTCTCCTGCTGGATCAGCTCCACCGCCTGATCCACATGGCCCAACTGCAACAGGCCGGAGAGGCTGCTCAGCTTGTTGGCGAACTCGTGGCTCTGCATCCGCAGCATCTCGGCATACTGACGCAGGTGGGTCACCTGCACCCCCAGACTGGCGGCCACCTCTGGGCGGCTGAAGATCAGCAGCCGCCCCGGTGCCTTGCCCTGCACCGCCTGCCAGCGACCGACAAAGGACTCCCCCTGAATGGTGAAGCTCACCTCGCCCCCCTCCTGCTCCAGACAGGGGGCAAGGGGCGGCACCAGCTCCGCCAGCGACTGCCCCTGCAGGGCATGGCGCCCGGTGACCGGCAGCCGCAGCTGATAGCTGGCGGTGCTGTTGATCATGTTGATGTTGCCGCGGCCATCGAGGGCGATGACCCCTTCGGTGATGTGCTCCAGCACCAGATCCTGCAGGGTGAAGCGGCGCACGATCGCCTCCGGCTCCAGATCGAGCAGGGTCTTGCGCAGCAGGTATTGCACCCAGAGCGCCAGCAGCAGACCACACCCCAGCACCGCTACTATGGCGCTGATGAGCAGGGCCACCCGCTCCATATAGATGCCCTCCACCTGCTGCATCAGATAGCCCACCACCACGGCCCCCATGACGCGCCCATCCCCACCCACCACCGGGGAGAAGCAGCGGATCGCCGGCCCCATGGTACCCCTATCCTTGGAGCAGTAGCTGCGCCGCTCCTGCAGCGCGGGCCAGATATCCTCGCCGCGAAACTTCTGCCCCACCAGATCGGGGTTGGGGTGGCTGAGGCGGCGACCATGCTCATCGGTCACCACCATATAGGTGGCGTCGGTGCGGTTGCAGACCGCCTCCACATAGTCGCGCAGGGTAGGATCACTGCCCTGACGCAGAGCCTCAACCACCCGGGTATCGGCCGCCATCACCCGTGCCAGATCGCTCCCCTTATCCTGCAGATTGCTCTCCAGCAGATGACGGATAAAGAGGGCCAGCAGGCTGCCCAGAATGAGGATCAGCAGCAGGGAGAGCCCAAGAGAGAGGGTGACCAACTGGTGGCGAAGTTTCATGCACATACCTTAAAACGTCAGGACGCTGCCCAATAGTGCGGATGCCACCAGGTCTGGTCAATCAAAGGTGCCGGATCGCCGACAAAATCGGCCAATCCTTCCTCGCGGGCACAGAGCGCCACCGCTCTGGCGACGGCGCGGGCCACCTCTCCCACCTGCTCGATGGGGGGCAACAGCCGACCCGCCACCAGCGGATAGGCGCCGACAGCCCGCACCGCGGCCAGCAACATGCCATCGCTGATGCGGCGCGCCTTGACGGCGCACGCCCCGAGACCAATCCCCGGGAATACATAGACGTTGTTGCACTGGGAGACCACCCGCCGCTCCCCCGCCACCGTTACCGGCGCAAAGGGGCTGCCGGTGGCCAGCAGAGCGCGGCCATCTGTGGCAGCCCATACCTGCTCGGGGGTGGCCTCGGCGCTGCGGGTCGGGTTGGAGAGCGGCAGGATCACCGGCTGATCGCACACCTCCCCCATCGCCTGCAACACCTCGCGGGTAAAGAGGCCGCCCTGACCGCTCACCCCGATCAGCACAGCCGGGCGCACCTGACGGATGGTCTCCAGCAGTGAACTGCTCCCCTCCTCAACGGCGCGGGCAAACGGCTGTTGGGCACGAGTCAAGTTGGGACGATCGCTGCAGACCACCCCGTCCTGATCAAACAGCCAGACGCCGTCGTGACTCCCCGCCAGCTGGGCCAGCATGGCAGCGATGCCACAACCGGCAGAACCGGCACCGACGATCAGCACAGGGGCATCATTGAGGGCGGTCTCCGCCTGTTGCAACCCGGCCAGCACGCAGGCGGAGGCGACCGCCGCCGTGCCCTGAATATCGTCGTTGAACATGCAGAGCTCGTCCCGATAGCGGGCCAGCAGGTTGGCGGCGTGCTTGCCGGCAAAGTCTTCAAACTGCAGCACCACCTGGGGCCAACGCTTGCGAATGGCGGCCACCACCTTGTCCATAAAGTGGTAGTAGCTCTCGCCGTCGATGCGCGGGGATTGCCAGCCGAGGTAGGAGTCATCCTCCAGCAGCTCGGGGTTGTTGGTGCCCACATCGACGCAGAGCGGCAGGGTCCGCGCCGGATTGATGCCGCCAGCAGCGGAGTAAAGCGCCAGCTTGCCGATACAGATCCCCATGCCGCCGATACCGAGATCGCCGAGCCCCAGCACCCGCTCCCCATCGGAGATGACGATCACGTCCACCTCCTGCTCCACCGACTCGAGGATATCGTCGAGATCGTCCCTGTCATGCCAGGAGAGGTAGAGACCGTGACTGCGCAGATAGAGATCGCTGTGGCGCTGGCACGCCTCCCCCACCACCGGGGTGTAGATGATCGGCAGCAGCTCCGGCAGGTGGTGACGCACCAGATCGTAGAAGAGTACAGGGTTGTCCTCCTGCAACTGGCGCAGCAGCAGATGCTGGTCAAACGGACTCTGCATGGCGCTGACCAGTCGGTAGATCCGGCGCCGCTGCTGGGAGAGGGACTCCTCCTTGTGGGGCATGCGGCCTCGCACACCCTGACGCTTGCGCTCGGCATAGGGCAGGCTGGTGCCCATCATGATGTCGTTCATCTTGTTTGTTCCTCAATCCGGTATCAGGCGAGCAGGGAGATAAGAGCGGTGGCCAGGATCAGCATCACGGCGCCGCCTAGGCGAGAGGAGATCTGGGCAAAGGGCATCAGCTTCATCCGCTGGGCCGCCGAGAGCACGGCGACATCGCCGGTGCCCCCCATGTTGGCCATGCAGAGCCCGCCGGTGATGGCCGCCTCGATGGGATAGAAGCCGATCAGCTTGCCGACCAGCGCCGCACCGAGAGCCCCGCCAATCACGGTGACCATGACCAGCACGAAGTAGCTGATGGAGAAGGCGCTGATGAGCTCGGGAATACTGGTATAGGCGACACCGATCCCCACCAGCAGGGAGGGGGTGAGGTTGCTCACCACAAACTGATACCAGTCAGCTGCCGCCTGCTCATAGCGGCGCGGCAGCAGGCCACTCACCTTGATAAAGGCGACCGCCAAAATCATCAGGGCGAAGGGGTGCATCGGGATAAAGTTGCCAAGCAGGGAGCCCAACACAAACATGCTGGAGCTGATGAAAAGGCCCATACCCAGACTCTGCAGGGTCGGCGCTTCGGCCTGCTCATCGGCAATGCTCTGGCTATTCTCTTTGACCATCAGCTTGCCGTTGCCAGTCAGGGAGGGGTAACGGCGACCAAGGCGCGCCAGCAGGGATCCCACCAGAATGGCCAGGGTATTGGCGATCACGACCGCCGGTACCATGCGCGACAAGAGATCCGCACTGGACATCTGCATCGGGCCGGAGAGGATCTCCACCAGAGGCACCGCGCCAGCGCCCATGCCACCGCCCATGATGGGCAGACCGATCAGCAGCACCGCATTCTTGAAGCCATACCCCATCAGGGAGCCGACCAACCCCACGCTCAGCAGTGCCAGTGCGACGCCACCAAGAATGACCGGTAGGTAGCGCATGGCGGCATTTTTCAGCAAAGCGCCGCTCATACCGAACACCGAGCCTGTCACCAGACTGGCGATAAAGAAGTTGAGAAAGCCCCCCTCCTTCATGAAGTTGGTGATGACCTGCCCCGCCTGCACCGGCAGCAGCTGGTATTCGAACAGGGCGGCGCCGCCAAAGATGGCGAGGATGGTGCCACCCCCCAGGTATTCGCGGATCGGCATGATCCGCTCCCCCAGCTCGGTCAGCAGGGTGCCCAGCACAAACATCAGTGCCAGCGCACCGACCATGCCGAGCGGCAACGAGCCGTTCCAGCCGGAAAAGAGAACGCAGGTCGCCAGCCCCAGAAATATAAAGAGCGGCATACCGGCAATTTGTTGGCCGCCCATAAAGGCGGCCTTTTCTTGTGTGGTTTGTAGGGGGGAGAGGTTTTTCATTGTTATGTACTCTGCGTGTGATTGTGGCCGCTACTTTATTGATCCCCCTCTCCCCTGTCGGTTAGCCAGACTGCAAAGCCATATAAAAACATTAAAAACTTAAACATCATGGTGCCGCCAACGTGCGCTGCACAATAGAACACCAGACCATCGATGCCCTGCTCGACCAGGAAATTGGGCGATAAAACGAGCGAGCCCAATGGCGGATATTTGGGTGATCAGCAGTAATAACGATGCGATGACCTCTCCCCCTTAGGGGAAATAACAGGGCCAGATGACAAGCTCTGCGACCATTTATCGCCACAGATCCTGTGAGTGATAATCAGCGGGCAATGTCATCGTCATAACGCGAGCGCCACGGCTTGCCACATCAGGGTTTAAGTCAGCGTGCAGGAAGCACGCACGATGAAAAAGGGTGAGGAGAAAGATGCAAAAAGGGGAGATTGAAATAGTGATGAGTCAAGCCAGCGAATACCAGAGCACTGGCTTGAACTCACAAGGATCACACACGGTCAGGTCTATTCTGCCAACAGCAATGGAATATTGGCGGGGTCAAAATCATGACTGATATCGGTACAGCTGATAGCGCCTTCCCGATTCACGCCATGGTGTGACTCTGCACCATATTCCCCATCACTCAACAGCGCTTCAATTGCCAGATACACACATCCACTGTCATATCCATCCACAACCCGTTTCCCCCTTGTTTTATAACCTCATCAATATTAGCGGATAAAAAAAGAGCTGCTCGCTGAAGCTGAAAATTTCATGAAAATAATCGCCAGATATCCTCCATTCACGGCGCAATATCCGAAGCGGCAAAAGAGTCTCGAGTGGATCAGCCCCGAAAATAATATCAGGGTCTCGAATGCTGCCAACTCGCACCAGCGAAAGATCCGACCAGAAACATGATCCGCATCACACTATTTACTTAGCCTGCTAAACAAGTATGATACTTAGCAGGCTAAGTAGATTGAGGATGAGAAGATGACGGATCTGGAAAGGTTGCGCGAGCTGTCGCTCGCCGAGCAGATAGCGCGGATGCACCGGCTATGGCGTACTGCCGCCGACCTGGAGCTGGCTCCCCTTGGCCTCACCCATCCCCGCTGGACCGCGCTGTGGAAGCTCTCCCGCATGGGGAACCATGTCAGCCAGAAGACCCTGGCCGAAGCCCTCGAGATAGAGCTCCCCTCCCTGATGCGCACCCTGGGCCAGCTGGAAGAGCAGGGTCTGATTGAGCGCCACTGCTGCAGTCAGGACAAGCGGGCCCGCATCGTCTGCGTGACCCCGGCAGGCCAGACCCTGCTCGATCAGATCGCCGACCGCATCATGAATATCCGCCGGGAGCTGCTGGGGGGCATCGACGAGCAGACCCTGCAACTGTTTGAAGCCACGGTGCAGCGGATCTCGGCCAACGCCCTCAGCAAGATTGAACAACACCACGACCGACAAGCCGGAGGCGATACAAGCCCTCCCGAGACCGACACAGAGAGAGAATAAGATGACCCCGGATCAACAATTTACCCGCTGGATAAAATGGTCCATGGCGGGCTTTGCCACCCTGTTTGCCTATTTTCTGATAGCCGACCTGCTGATGCCCCTCACACCGCAGGCGATGGCGACCCGGGTGGTCACCAAGCTGGCCCCCCAGGTGAGCGGCAAGGTGATCGAGGTCGCCGTTCACAACAACCAGCAGGTCAAGAAGGGGGATCTGCTGTTCAGGCTGGATCCGGCCCCTTTTGAACTGGCAGTGGAGCAGGCCCGCCTTGCGCTAGCGCAGGCAGAGCAGCAGAACAGTGAACTGGATGCCGCCCTGACCGCCGCCGTTGCCGAGATCAACGCCAAGGAGACCCTGGCCAGCCAGAAGTGGCGCGAGGCTGAGCGGATCGATGCGCTGTACCAACGTCACATGGTTTCGCTGCAACAAAAAGATGAGGCTGACAGCGCCCTGCGCAGCGCCCAGGCCAACCTGCGCGCCAGTCAGGCCAAGCTGGCCCAGATCAAAGCCAGTCGTGGCGTGACCAATGAGGATAATCTGTTGCTGCGCCAGGCCCGCAACAAGCTGGCGCAAGCGCAGCTGGCCCTCTCTTACAGCCGGGTCCACGCGGATCAGGATGGCACCATCACCAACTTGCAGCTCAAGCCGGGCAGTATCGCCAGCGCGGGCAGCCCGCTGCTGGCGCTGGTGTCGGAACAGGTGGACGTCATTGCCGATTTTCGGGAGAAGAGCCTGCGCCATATCGGTGAGCAAACCCGCGCACTAGTCGCCTTCGATGGCGAGCCGGGTCAGCTCTATCCTGCCCGGGTAAGCAGTCTGGATGCCGGGGTGAGTGCCGGTCAATTTGATGCCAACGGTCGACTGGCCGCGCCGGTGGAGTCTGATCGCTGGGTACGGGATGCCCAGCGGATGCGGCTGCACCTCGAGCTGGACCAGCTCCCCGATCATCTGCCAGCCGGGGCGCGAGCCACGGTGCAACTGCTGCCGGACAATGCCCTGACCGCCATGCTGGCACGGGGCCAGATCCACCTGCTCAGCCTGCTCCATTATGTCTACTAACCACGCCACTCACCCGTCGGCCAATGCTGCCCCAGCCCACCCCGTCGGTGGTGCTGCCACTCACCTCTGGTATCGGCCCCTCACCGGCAACGAGCTGCGCCAGTGCCTGCGCATCGCCTTTGGCTGCACCACGGGCTTTCTGCTCTGCAAGCTGTTTGGCTGGAATTACGGGGTCTTCTATACGGTCACGCCGGTGCTGCTGCTGGGAATGGTGCCGGTGATGAATGGCCATGCCGCACGCCAGCTGATCGCGGCTGCGGTGGTCTGTGGGGTGGAGGTCGGGCTGCTGGGGGGACTGTTTGGCAGCCATCCGGCGCTGATGACCCCTATCGCCTTCATGCTGTTTCTCTACCGTTTCGCCGCCATGTCGCGGGGCAGCCTGTTTCTGTTCGGGGCCAACGGGGTGCTGAGCCTCAGCATCATGCTGCACTTTGCCAGCTATCCGCAGACCGACCTCAACGACCTGATCCTCAACAATATCTGGGCCAGCGTGCTGTCGGTGCTGATCGCCTACCTGATGACCATGCTGATCCCGGATGTGGAGGCCAGACCCAAGCCCGCCTCGCCCCCCAAGGCACCGCACCGGATGCGCCATGAAGCTCTGCTGGGTGCCACGGTGGCCACCCTGTCGTTTCTGGTATTTCAGGTGTTTGACCTGCGCGACTCCATGTCTGCCCAGGCCACGACCTTGCTGGTGCTGTTCCCCATGCACTGGAACGGTGCGCTGAGTTATGCCCGCAAACGGGCGATGGGCACCTTGCTGGGGGTCACCTTCGGCTTGCTCGGCCAGTTGCTGCTCTATGACTGGTCAGGGCAACTGTTGCTTGTCGCTCCACTGCTGTGGCTCGGCGCCATGTTGTTCAGCCATGCCCACGTCAAGGAGGCGGGCGGCTCGGGGGTCGGCTTTGGCGCCCTTACTACCCTCGGCATCCTGTTTGGCCAGTACCTCACTCCGGGCAACGATCTGGTGTTCAGCGCCCTCTACCGGGTGAGCAGCATACTGTTTGCCATTGTGGTCACCCTGTTGGCCTGCTACCTCGTCCACCGGTTGCTCAATCGCTTCGAGGCGACCCGCTTCGGTTATTGATTTCCTGTTGTAAGCACTGTTGTCAGCCCATGGATGAGCTCTCTTTCGCCCCGTCGCCTGCCGGGGCGTTTTTTCTCTCCCTCGTGTGCCTCCCTTGTCATCCCCCCACCACCACAGCTCAGCGCAGAAGTACGGCTATGCTTGTAAGGCTGCTGTCGATGAGGTGTACCTATGGTCGCGTTGTTAAAAAAATGGCTGGTTTGTCTGATGCTGTTGGCTACCAGCCCGCTCGGGGCAACCCCGCTTGTCATTGGCGCCGAAGATGACTGGGCCCCCTACTGCGAGCGCGACAAGGACAATGAGGATGACCAGCCACGCGGACTGGCGCCTGAGCTGGTCAAGGCGGTGTTCGCCGCCGAAGGGATCGAGATTGTCTTTCGCACCCTCCCCTTCGCCCGCTGCATGCACGATGCGAAAAGCGGCAAACTTGCGGGGTGCTTCAACGCCACCATCACCGAAGAGAACCGCTACCAGTACCACTGGCACGATACCCCCATGTTCGAGGAGGATCTTGCCATCTTCGCCCTTGCCAGCGACCCGCAACGGGATCTCAAGCTCACCTCGCTGGAGGGCAAGCGGGTGGGCATCACCCTCGGCTACACCTACCCTACCGATTTTATGGAGAACCCCAGAATCACCCGCTTTCAGGCCAAATCCGATGCCCAGATCCTCGAGATGCTGGTGCGCGGCCGGGTCGACTACATCCTGATGAACGGCATGCCGGGCTACCTCAAGATCCAGCAGAAGCAGCTGACCGGCAAGGTGGTCAAGGTTGGCAAACTCTCCACTGATGGCTTCTGGCTCGCCTTTTCCCGCCACCACCCGCAAGGGGAAGCGCTGGCCAAACAGTTCGAACAGGGGCTGCAAAAGATCAAGAACAACGGCATCTATGAGACGCTGATCCGCCAGTTTGAAACCAGACTTGGCCTCTACTGATTGACGATTCCTTCCTGATAGCGCCCCCTCATACTCGCGCGGTAGGCCGGACAGCCAGCGACGCACCGAATGGCCGTGCGGATTGCACAATAACGGCAACCTGTTAGGCTCACGCCCGTATGACACCAATGGAGCTGTAATCATGAATAAGGCACATATGATGGCCGCTGGTGCGCTGGCCCTCGGCCTGCTCGCCGGCTGCAATCAGGGCAATACCCTCTCAGTCACTGGTGGCGAACCGGTCAGTTATCAGTGCGAGCAGGGCAAGAAGGTGCAGGTGCGCTACTTCTCCCTCTCCGACGAGAGCCTCAACTTTATCAAGCTGTCACTGCCGGACGGCAAGGATTACACCCTGCCCCAAGCCGTCTCGGCCTCCGGTGCCCGCTATACAGACGAACATGAGGCCGTTTGGTGGAACAAGGGGGATGAGGGCTTTGTCGAGCTTCGGGATCAGGATGGCGAGTGGCAGACCGCCTACAACGACTGCAAACAGCAATAAACGTGACCCCGGCCTGGCCGGGGTCTCTCTTTACTCTGGCATCAGAGTGGTGGGGGATCAGTTGATCTCGATCTCGAAGCGGTTGGTCACCTCGACCGGAATGGCATCCGGGTTGCCCTCTGCCGGGCTGTAGCGGATCCGCGAGAGGGTCGCCAGCGCGCTCTGTTCCAGTTCGCCGGGGGGCTCGGCCGCCACCACTTCCGGCTTGACCGGCGTGCCGCTGGCGTCGATTTGATAGCGTACTTCCACATACCCCTTGACCGGTTTGGCCGGCAGGGCTGGCTCGTCATTGCCAAGCCATGACCACTGCTTCTCCTGAACCCAGTAGCTGGACAACTGCTCGAGAGGGATAGCGATCGGAGCGCGCTCGTGCGCCACCTCCTGACGGGATGAGCACCCCAGCAACAGTGTCACTGCCAGACCTGACCATACTGCGACTTTCCACTTCATGTAACGCTCCTTGTTCTCTGCCGGTGCTTGTTGCCGGACTGCGGGCCGCTCAACACGCGACCTTTTGGTCAGTCACCCATCCTAACGAAAAAGTATTCGTATGAACATGAACAAAAGGGCCAACCCCGAGAGGTTGGCCCTTTTATCGTCAATGAGCTCACTAACCATCCGCTGGCATCAGCCGCGCTTGTCGCTCACCACCAACCAGAGCGCATGCACCATGCCCGGCAGACCGCCCATCAGGGTCAGCACTATGTTGATTAAAAAGTGCAGGCTAAAGCCCACCTGGATAAACGCGCACACCGGGGGCAAGAAAATGGCTAGCAGGATCTTGAGCAGATTGTTCATCTCGGCTCTCCTTTTCAAAAATGTCGTCAGGATTGGAATGGGCTAACCATAAACATCCCGGACTTCAACTGCAAACCAGACAGGGAATTCGCTCACCCGCATCACGCCAGGCGTTGAGGTCGTGGATCTGCTGATTACTGCTGCCACGCCATAGCAGGCCCGGATCTGCCAACTCCTTTTCAAACTTGCCATCCACCAGCACATCCAGCAAGGCCACCAGCTCGCGCTGGGCCTCTGACAGCTCGCCGAGCCGGTAGCCGGTCCAGCACCAGATATCCTTGCCCGGACACTCGGCGCGTACCCGTTTCACCAGCGCCAGCACGTGGGGCACGTTGGCCGGGTAGAGCGGATCGCCGCCGGAGAGCGACAGACCTCGCCGTTTGATGCGGCTGTCGTTGAGATCCGCAATGACGCGATCGCTCATCGCCTCATCGAACGGCTGGCCGCCATCAAGCCGCCAGGTGCTCTGGTTGTAGCAACCCGGGCACTGATGCTCACAACCGGAGACAAACAGGGTGGCACGGGTGCCGGGGCCGTTGATCACATCGACCGGGTAGTATTGGTGGTAGTGCATCGCTTGTTTCCTGCCTCGTTCACGGGACAGCGGCATAACTGCCGCCCTCCAATGAAAATGGCCCCTTGAGTCAGGGGCCAGCTCTTCATCGCCTGTGCGCTTACATATGTTTGACGCGGCGCTTCACCTCTTCCTGCTTGCCCGCATTGAAGGGGCGTGCATCCGGGCTGCCGAGGTAGCCGCAGACACGGCGGGTCACCGACACCTTGGCCGGGTCGTGGTTGCCGCAGCGCGGGCAGGTGAAGCCCTTGGAGGTACATTCGAACTCACCGGTGAAGCCGCAGTCGTAGCACTCGTCGATGGGAGTGTTGGTACCGTAGTAGGGCACCTTGTCATAGCTGTAATCCCAGACGTTTTCGAGCGCTTCCAGGTTGTGCTGGATGTTGGGGTACTCGCCGTAGCAGATGAAGCCACCGCTGGCGATGGGCGGATAGGGCGCCTCGAAGTCCAGCTTGTCGTACGGATTGACCTGCTTCTCCACATCAAGGTGGAAGCTGTTGGTGTAGTACCCCTTGTCGGTCACGCCGGATACCACGCCAAACTCTTTGGCATCGATGCGGCAGAAACGGGTGCAGAGGTTCTCGCTCGGGGTGGAGTAGAGGCTGAAGCCGTAGCCAGTCTCCTCTTTCCACTCGTCAATGGCTGCCCTGAGACGGGCGATGATGGCGATGGCCTTCTGTTGCAGCTCGGTGCTGTCAAACAGGTGAACCTTGTCACCAAACAGGGCGTTGATGGTCTCGTGAACTCCGATATAACCGAGGGAAATGGAGGCACGACCGTTCTTGAAGATCTCGCTGACGTTGTCGTCCGCCTTCAGCCGCACGCCGCAAGCCCCTTCCATATAGAGGATCGGAGCAACCCGTGCTTTCACCCCATCCAGACGGGTGATGCGGTACATCAGCGCCTTCTTGGCGACCCGCAGGGAGGCATCGAGACGATCCCAGAAGTCCGCTTCGTCACGGGATTTCAGGGCAATGCGCGGCAGGTTGAGGCTCACGACACCCAGGTTGTTGCGACCTTCGTGGATCAGCTCGCCATTCTCCTCGTAGGCACCGAGGAAGGAGCGGCACCCCATGGGGGTCTTGAAGGAGCCGGTCACTTTCACGACCTGGTCGTAGTTGAGGATGTCCGGATACATCCGCTTGGAGGCACACTCCAGCGCCAGCTGCTTGATGTCGTAGTTGGGATCGCCCTGCTTGTGGTTGAGGCCATCCTTGATGGCGAACACCAGTTTCGGGAACACGGCAGTCTTCTTGTTCTTGCCAAGGCCAGCGATACGGTTGCTGAGGATGGCGCGCTGGATCATCCGCGACTCCCAGCTGTCCCCCAAGCCAAAGCCGAAGGTGACGAACGGCGTCTGACCGTTGGCGGTGTGCAGGGTGTTGACCTCGTACTCCAGCGACTGGAAGGCGTCGTAGCACTCTTTCTCGGTGCGAGCCATGGCGTAGGCTGCCACATCGGCAATGCCCCACTCTTCGGCCACTTCACGGTGTTTCTGCCAGCTGATGGTCACATAGGGGGCCAGCACTTCGTCGATGCGGTTGATGGTGGTGCCGCCATAGATGTGGCTCGCCACCTGAGCGATGATCTGGGCGGTCACGGCCGTGGCGGTGCTGATGGATTTCGGGGTATCGATCTCCGCATTGCCCATCTTGAAGCCGTGGGTCAGCATCCCTTTCAGATCGATCAACATGCAGTTGAACATCGGGAAGAAAGGCGAGTAGTCGAGATCGTGGAAGTGCAGATCACCGCTCTCGTGGGCCTGAACCACATCACGGGGCAGCATGTGGCTGGTGGCATAGTGCTTGGCGACGATACCGGCCAGCAGGTCGCGCTGGGTCGGGATCACCTTGGAGTCTTTGTTGGCATTCTCGTTGAGCAGGGCTGCATTGGTCTGCTCAACCAGACCGCGGATCTCCTGCGCCAGACGGCCGCGCGCCTCGCGAGCCTGATCCCTGTCGTGGCGATATTCGATATAGGCACGGGCGATGGCCTTGTCGTCGGAAGCCATCAGGTGGTTTTCGACCCGGTTCTGGATCTCGTGGATATCAACTTCACCACGCCCTTCCAGCTCCTGACTCACCGCATTGGCAATGCGGGAGGCGAGTGCCGGATTGGCCTGATTGACCGCTTCCGCCGCTCGGCTGACCGCCTCTGCAATCAGCTGGGCATTGAATGGTGCGCGACATCCGTCACGTTTGATCACAACCGGTTTCATGGATTTTCCCCGTTAAAAGGCCAGGCATTTGCCTCTGGCTCACCCTTGTTGGGCCCCCCTCCCGGCATCTCGTCCTGGACGCAAATAAATTCAGCCGAGGCTTGACAAGCCTGGGCTGAAGATAGGAGGGGAACAGCTTATACACAGCTTAATAACACAACATATAGGGATTAAAAACGAATGCGTCCCTATATGTGGTGTCTATTAGGCACTAAAGCGAAGCCTCATTTCTTGATCCAGAACAGGTTTTTCAGCGAGCGGGACAGTTCACGACCAACCAAAAAAAGCCCCATTCAAATCCAACCTCAAGCAGAGTGCGGGCTGGAGTCCGATCCATCAACCCGAAAAAAATCGCCCCCCGCCGCACCGGTTTCGAGATGACAGCGTCAACCAAAACCGCCCATACTGAACAAGAACTCTCTCCCCTCGACAAGGGATAACCCATGCGCACCTCCCTGCTATTGCTACTGCTATCCACCCTCTCTCTGCCGCTCTGGGCTGCCAACATTCTGGTGATCAGCAGCTACCATCCCGAATACCTGTGGGACCAAAGCTACAACAAAGGGCTGCTCGATGGCTTGCAGGGGGAGCACAAGATCACCCACTTCTATATGGATACCAAACGCCATCCACGGGAGAAGTTCGACGAGATCGCCCAGCAAGCCATCGCCTTTTATCTGAAGAGCAAACCGGATCTGGTAGTACTGGGGGATGACAACGCCATCAACTATCTGGCCAACGAGATCGCCTCGCTGGGTACCCCGGTGGTCTTTCTCGGCATGAACGAGAACCCCCGCCTCAAAGGCTTTGTCGGCCACCCCAAGATCACCGGCGTGCTGGAGCGCCCCCTGCTCAAGCGCAACATCAGCGAAATAAGCCAGATGATGGGTGGGCTCGACAAGACACTGGTTCTGTTTGATTCCAGTAATGTGGCCCTCACCGCCATCGAGGATGAATTCAAGACCCAGACCGAGCTGCGGGTCGGCCAGACCCGGATCAACAGCCAGCTGATGGGGGATTACAGCCTCTGGCAGGAGGCGGTGCTCAACGCCAAGAAGAACGGCTATCAGGCAATCTTCCTCGGCCTCTACCACACGCTGGTCGATGACAATGGCAAGCATGTAAGCGAAAAGACGGTGCTGGAGTGGACCAGCGCCAACACGCCGGTGCCGCTCTTCTGTTTCTGGGAGTTTACCGTCGGCAAGGGGATGGCCATCGGTGGGCTGGTGCTGGACGGCCACGATCAGGGGATACAGGCAGCCAGCCTCATCAACACCATACTGGCGGGCACCCTGCCCCGTACCATCTCCCCGCGCGCGGCCCTGCGCGGCGAATATGTCTTCAGCAAGAGCGAGCTGGCCCGCTGGCAGCTCACCGTGCCCGACAAATGGCGCCACAAGATCCTCTGGCGTGAGTGACCGCCGAAACAAAAAAGAGAACCCGGCCATGCCGGGTTCTCTTTTATCGGGTGCTGCGGTTAGCAGGCTTGGTGAGGGCTATCAGCCCTGCAACGCCTGTTGCAGCTCCTCTTCGGTCCAGACGGTAATGCCGAGCTCCTGCGCCTTGGTCAGCTTGGAACCGGCCGCTTCCCCCGCGACCAGCACATCGGTCTTGGCAGATACCGAACCCGCCACCTTGGCCCCCAGCGCCTGCAATGCCGCCTTGGCGTCGTTGCGCGACAAGGTGGTCAGGGTCCCGGTCAGCACGAAGGTCTTGCCGGCAAAGGGTTGCTCCGCGGCCTCTTTCTTCTCGATGGCTGGCCAGTGGATGCCGGCAGCCAGCAAGGCCTCCAGCACCTCCACGTTGTGGGGCTGACGCAGGAAGTAGTAGACATGCTTGGCCACCACATCGCCCACATCGGCCACTTCGAGCAGCTGCTCCACCGAAGCTGCGCGCAGGGCATCCAGGGTGAGGAAGTGGTTGGCAAGGTTGAGCGCAGTCGCCTCCCCCACTTCGCGGATCCCCAGGGCAAACAGGAAGCGCGGCAGGGTGGTGCTGCGGGCCGCATCGATGGCAGCCACCAGATTGAGGGCCGATTTTTGCCCCATCCGCTCAAGACCGGCCAGCTGGATGGCGTTGAGGCTGAAGAGATCAGCGGGAGTCTTCACTAGCTCCTTGTCTACCAGCTGCTCGACAATCTTGTCGCCAAGGCCGTCCACATCCATGGCGCGACGGGCGGCGAAGTGCTTGATCGCCTCCTTGCGCTGCGCCTCGCAGAACAGGCCGCCGGAGCAGCGGGCAACCGCTTCCCCTTCCAGCCGCTCCACCGCAGAACCACACACCGGACACTCGGCCGGGAAGAGGATCGCGCGGGCGTCGCTTGGGCGCTGCGCCTCCACTACGGCGACGATCTGCGGGATCACATCCCCCGCCCGGCGCACGATCACCGTATCGCCGATCATCACGCCGAGACGCTCAATCTCGTCAGCATTGTGCAAGGTGGCGTTGGAGACAGTGACGCCGCCGACAAACACAGGTTTTAGCTTGGCCACCGGGGTCACGGCGCCGGTGCGGCCGACCTGAAACTCGACGTTCTCAAGCTCTGTCATCTCTTCCTGCGCCGGGAACTTGTGGGCAGTCGCCCAGCGCGGGGCGCGGGCCACAAAGCCCAACTCCTCTTGCAGGGGGATGGCATCCACCTTGTAGACCACGCCATCGATCTCATAAGGGAGCTCGCCACGGCGGGCCAGAATGTCGTCATGGAACGCCTGACAACCGGCGGCCCCCTCTTTGAGCTTCACCTCGGGACTGAGTGGCAGCCCCCACTCCTTGAGCTGATTGAGGCGACCAAAGTGAGAGTCACCGAGCAGCTCGCCGCCAACACCGACACCGTAAGCGTAAAAGCTCAGGGGGCGGCTGGCGGTGATGCGTGAATCGAGTTGACGCAGGCTGCCGGCGGCGGCGTTGCGCGGGTTGACGAACACCTTCTCGCCCGCTGCCAGCGCCTTGGCGTTCATCGCCTCGAAACCGGCCTTGGGCATAAAGACTTCGCCACGCACCTCCAGCCGCTCTGGCCAGCCAGTGCCACGCAGCGCGAGCGGAATGGCCTTGATGGTGCGCACGTTCTCGGTGATCTCCTCACCGGTGGCGCCATCGCCCCGGGTGGCCGCCTGCACCAGCTGACCATTTACATAGAGCAGGCTCACCGCCAGACCATCGAGCTTGGGCTCGCAGCAGAAGGTGAAACGCACGTCACGCTTGAGGCGATCGCTCATCCGTTGTTCGAACGCCTGCAACTCTTCGCTGCTAAAGACGTTGTCCAGACTCAGCATGGGGATCTCGTGGCGCACCTGTTTGAAGACCGTCAGCGGCTGACCGCCGACCCGCACGCTGGGTGACGCCGGTGTTTTCAGCTCGGGATGCTCGGCCTCCAGCGCAATCAGTTCGCGCATCAGGCGATCGTATTCGGCATCCGGCACTGTGGGGTTATCCAGCACATAGTACTGGTGACCATATTCGGTAAGCAGTTCACACAATTGACGGTGGCGGGAGAGGGTGTCGCTCATGAAAAAGTCTCGAAGTGTGATTGAACGTACGGCCGGGGTAGAAACAAAAATGCGGTACCAGGGTACCGCACTTTTTCTTCACTCGACCCGCATGGCGTATTAGTCGCGACTGGCCTCATAGGCAGCCAGCTCGTGACGGTAACGGGCAATGGTCTCGTCGCTCAGCGGGCTGCGATCCATATCTGTCAGCATGGCATCGAGATCGCTGGCCAGCTGATCGGCAGCCTGCAGCATGTCCTCGAAGGCAAACGCGGCATTGCTGCGCAGCGGCAGTTGCATGAACAGGGAGACACCCGGCGTGGTGAACTGTTCCATCCGGTACGGATTGAAGGTGCCTGGCTTGACCATGTTGATCATGGAGAAGAGCACTTCACCCTTGCCGTTGGGATCTTTGTGACGGTGGAAAATATCCATCTCGCCAAACTTGAAGCCCAGCGCCATCAGGGATGAGAGCAGGGTTGCACCTTGCAAGTCGTGACCCGGACGGCCCATCAGGTTGATGACATAGACATCCTGCCAGATCTTCTCGACCGGCTGGGGTGCCATGCGCGGCTCTTCAACCACAGGTGCAGGTGCCACATAGGCCGGCTCTTCATACACAGGCTCGGGAGCCACATGACGGGGCTGCGGCTGATATTCCGGCTCGGGAGCACGCACCGGTTCGGCACGAACGGTGTCGGCGGTACGGACTGTCTCTGCACGGGCACCAAAAGTCGGGGCGGTCGCGTAAGCGGGCTCGACCAGCGGCTCGTCATCCAGCGACTGCATCATGGGCTCGCGCTGGGGACGGGAACGGTAGACCGGGGTACGACGATTGACCTGAGCTGGTTTGCGCACCGGCGCGGCGGGCGCCTCGTCGATCTCCTCGGGCAGCGGTTCGTCGAACGCTTCCTCCTCTTCATAGACAGGAGGCGGCGGAACCGGGCGGGCAGCAGGCTTGCGCACTACGGGCGGCGGCAGATCGTCCTCGTCATCTTCATCATCAAAGGCGGGGACGGCAGGGCGACGACCGAGTTCCGGCTGGCGGCTCTCTTCACTGCGCAGCTTGGGCTCGGCACGACGGCCACCACTGACCACACGTACCTGGCCGATGCCATCGCTGTCGAAGGCGTCGTTATCACGATCCCGCGACTTGGAGTCCATCCGTCCAATCGGTTTCTCTTTGATCGGTGCCTGACGATTCTTTTTGTTGCTCCACAACCCGTGAATGAGCAATGCCGCAATAGCAATACCGCCCAGGGCAACCAAGATGTAACGCAATTCCTGCATTAGCTGCTTCTCTTTCTAGTTTTGCTCAGCCAAAGCGACGGCTTCACCGATATCGACCGACACAATGCGAGAAACCCCGGGCTCTTGCATCGTGACGCCAACCAGCTGCTCAGCCATCTCCATGGAGACCTTATTATGACTGATGTAAACGAACTGTACTGTGCTCGACATCTCTTTGACAAGAGAACAGAAGCGACCGACGTTCACTTCATCGAGCGGTGCATCCACCTCATCCAGCAGACAAAAAGGTGCTGGGTTGAGTCTGAAGATGGCAAAAACCAGCGCAAGCGCGGTTAACGCCTTCTCCCCCCCGGAAAGCAGGGCAATGGTAGCATTCTTCTTACCCGGAGGTCTCGCCATGATGCTCACTCCGGCCTCCAAAAGATCATCGGAGGTAAGCTCAAGCCAGGCACAGCCCCCACCGAACACTTTTGGAAACAGGGATTTTAAATCTTCGTTGACCTTATCGAAAGTGTCCCGGAACCGTATTTGTGTCTCTTTATCAATTCTTTTAATGGCTTGGCTCAAGGTTTCCAGCGCTTGCTCGAGATCCTGGCACTGATTTTCAAGATAGGTTGCCCGGGTTTTCGCCTCTTCGTACTCCTCCAGCGCCGCCAGGTTGATGGCGCCGAGCGCCTCCACTTGCGCCTCCAGGGTCTGGATCTCCTGCCGCAGCTTGCCGCGATCAGCGGCGATCAGCACCGCCTGATCGAGATCTACCAGTCGAACCCCCAGCTCTTCGAACTGCTCGTGCAACCCCTGTCGACGGGTGAGGTTGCGTTCACGCTCAAGGCGCAGGGTTGCCAGCTTCTCCTGCAACGTCACCAGCTGCTTGTGATCGGCACTTCTGGCCTGTTCCAGCTCACCCAACTGGCGCTCCAGCTCCGCAAGCCGTTGATGACAGGCGAGCTGCTGCGCCTCCAGATTGCGCTGCTCGGCCAGCAGGGGCGCCAGATCCGGCACCGCTTCGCTATCCGGCCCTTTCAGCCCGGCCAGCTCCAGCCCGAGCCGAGCCAGCTCCTCTTCACCCAGGGTAATGAGTTGGCGCAGATTGCCCAACTCCAGTTGCAAACGCTGGCAGGCCGCTTGTTGCTGCTCGCGGCGCACACGGGCCTCGTCGACCGCCCGCTCGCAGCGGGTCAGCAGCTCCTGAGCAACCTGTAACCCTTGTGTCAGGGGCTCCCCCTGCTCCTGCAACTCGGCAAGGCGCGCCTCATCGAGTTCCAGTTGTTCACGGGCGCTGGCCAGTCGCTCTGCCTCTTCGGCCTGCTCCTGATCGAGCCGGATCAGCTCTTCGCCGAGCTGACCGAGCCGCTGCAACCGCTCCTGCCGCTGACCCTGTTGGAGGCTCCAGGCTTCGCGCAGTTGTTGCCATTTCTGCTCTTGCTCGCGCAAGGTTCGCTGCGACAACTCCTGCGCACTGGCAATCTGGGCGCGCCGGGCATCGGCTGAGACAAGTTGCTCGCTCAGCTGTGCCAGCCCCGCGGCAACCTTCTCCTGCTCGGTATGCAACCGCTCACGCTCACCCAGCAGCGCCATGGTGCCAAGCGCCGCGCCCTGCCCCAGATCTGCCCAGTTTGGCCCCAGCCAGTCGCCAGCAGGAGTCAGTACCGACTCACCGGCCGCAAGGCTTGGCTGACGGGCCAATGCGGCTTCCCGGCTCTCCACCAGCCAGATGGCGTTGAGGAAGGCAGGAATATGCTCACCACCCAGTTGCGCCGCCAGCGTACCGGCAACCGCCGGTTGCGCCGGGCCAATCCAGAGCCCCTCTTGCGCCAGATTGCACTCGTCCGCCGGCGTTGCGGTGAGCCAGCGACCCAGCACCTTGTCGAGTGCCTGTGCCCACTCGGGGGCAACCTGCAACCGGTCGGCCAGGGTCGCCCCCTCCATCTGTTCGCCGAGGATTTGATCCAGCGTCGCCAGCCGCGCCTCCAGTTCCCGCTGCAGGCTCAACTGCTGGCCATACTGCTGCTTGAGTTGTTCATGGGCGTCGACCGCCTGCGCCAGCTGCTCGGTCAGCTCGCCATTAGCCG
This sequence comes from Aeromonas sp. 96A, assembly GCF_051919165.1. Taxonomy (NCBI): domain Bacteria; kingdom Pseudomonadati; phylum Pseudomonadota; class Gammaproteobacteria; order Aeromonadales; family Aeromonadaceae; genus Aeromonas; species Aeromonas sp. 96A. The sequence continues at coordinate 1,674,445 of NZ_JBQBFE010000001.1, forward strand.
CCCGCGTCAGCTCCAGCTCACCACTCAGGGCATCGAGGGCCGGTTGCAGGTCATCGGCCTCAGCGCCGAGGGGTCCCGCGCGTTCATCTTCCAGCTTGAGGCGGGCCAGCCGGGTCTTGGCTTGCAACTCCTGCAAACCACCCAACCGGGTACGAGTCTGGTTGAGCTGCCCCTGCAACCCGGCCAACTGTTGTTGCCACTGCTGCTGGCGCAGGCGGGCCTGCTCCAGCTGCTCGCTGGCGTGCTGGCGGGCCTCCAGCTGCTCGGTGAGCAACTGCTCACACTGCTCCAACCGGGCACTCTCCTGCTCGGCGCGCAATACCCCTTCGGTCAGTTGATCCTGCTGGCTGGCCAGCTGCGCCTTGCGAGTGGCGATCCGCTCGCCCAGCGCCTCTGCACGGGCCTGCCAGTCGCGCCCCAGTTCACTCTGGTGCAGTTGCTGTTGTTCGAGGCGGGCGATGGCCTGCCCGCCGAGAAATATCTGTTGCTGACGGCTCGCCTGCTCGGCTTGCGCCTCTTGTCTGGCGACCGACAGAGTGACGTGGCGCCCCTCATCGGCGGTGCGCTTTGCATCGAGCGCCGCCAGCGCCTGCTCGGCCTGCGCCAGTTCGGTTTTGGCCTCGCCAAGGCGCGTCTCCAGCGCCCACAACTCGGAGCCAATCAGCTCGGCACGAGCAGCGCGCGAACGACTCTTGAGCTGTTTGTAGCGCTCGGCCGTTTCGGCCTGGGCTTTGAGGTGGTCAAGGCGCGAACCCAGCTCGCCGCGAATATCGCCGAGGCGCTCCAGGTTCTCCTGTGTGTGGCGAATGCGCTGCTCGGTCTCGCGGCGCCGCTCCTTGTAACGGGAAACCCCGGCGGCCTCTTCCATAAAGAGCTTGAGATCGGCCGGACGTGACTCCACCAGTCGGCTGACGGTGCCCTGCTCGATGATGGCGTAACTGCGGGGGCCAAGACCGGTGCCGAGGAAGAGGTCGGTCACATCTTTGCGGCGGCACTTCTGGCCGTTGATCTGATAATGGTTGGAGCCATCGCGCAGCACTTCGCGGCGCACCGAAATCTCGGTAAAGCGGCCGAACTCGCCGGGCACCCGGTTATGGGGATTGTCGAACACCAGCTCCACCGAGGCGCGACCGTGCGCACTGCGGTTGATGGAGCCGTTGAAGATGACATCGGTCATGTTCTCGCCCCGCAGATGGCGGGCGGAGCTCTCCCCCAGCACCCAGCGCACCGCGTCGATGACGTTGGATTTGCCACAACCGTTAGGGCCCACCACGGCGGTCATGTCTGCCGACAGTTCGATGCGGGTCGGCTCGACGAACGACTTGAAGCCGGCGAGTTTGATCAGTTTCAGACGCATGGCGACCTGTATCAGTGGCTAAATAAAGAGGATGCGGGCAGGTGACTTTACCAAATCCAGACCCGGCTTTGTGTGTAATATGCAGGCATCATCCCCATTCATGCCCGATTTTTGGTCGCCACGGCACGAAATAAGGAATAGTCGGCGACTTTACCAAATCAAAGGCTTGTTTGTAATATGCTGGCAGTTCTCCCATGCATAGATGGAGCTCACATGAGCCAATCACCCCATATGGTCAAAGATTCAATCAGCGGTGCAGACTACTTTCTGCGCGGGTTTTCCCTCATTCGCCAACCGGGCATCCGCACCTTTGTGCTGATCCCCCTGCTGGTCAACTTCGTGCTGTTTGCCGGGGCCTTCTATGCCCTGTTGCTGCAACTGGACGGCCTGTTCGCCTGGCTCCATCAGCAGATCCCCGCCTGGCTCGACTGGCTGGACTATCTGCTGTGGCCCATCGCCCTCATCACCATCTTGGTGGTCTTCTCCTTTATCTTCAGCTCGGTTGCCAACTGGGTCGCCGCCCCCTTCAACGGCCTGCTGGCGGAGAAGGTGGAGCAGATCCTCACCGGCCAGCCCGCCAATGACAGCGGCATGCTGGATATCGTCAAGGATGTGCCACGCACCTTCGGCCGCGAATGGACCAAGCTGAAGTATTACCTGCCCAAGGCTATCGGTTGCCTGATCCTGTTTCTGATCCCCGTGGTGGGCCAAACCCTAGCGCCTGTGCTCTGGTTCCTGTTCAGCGCCTGGATGATGGCGATCCAGTATGTGGATTATCCGTTCGACAACCACAAGATCGACTTCATCACCATGCGTGACGCCTTGAAGCAACGCCGCGGCAAGTGCCTGAGCTTCGGCGCTTTGGTGACCCTCTTCTCCGCCATTCCGGTGGTAAACCTCTTCGTGATGCCGGTCGCCATCTGTGGCGCCACCGCTATGTGGGTCGATCACTACCGGCAGGAGCAGTTGGGGCGCTAACCCTTGAACATTGATTAGAAAAAGGCACCCGAAACGGTGCCTTTTTCGCATTTAGCATGAATTAAATTAATGTATGCATTCGATAGCTTGTCCCATATGACACGAGTTGGTAGGATTCTGGCCTTTCTCGTTCCCTGGGATATCTCATGTTACATGCACTCTTCTTGGTGGGCCTGGTGGCCGAAGGGATGACCGGCGCGCTGGCCGCGGGTCGGCGACGGATGGATCTGTTTGGTGTGGTGATCATCGCATCGGCGACGGCCATCGGTGGTGGCACCATTCGCGATGTGCTGCTGGGCCACTATCCGCTGCTCTGGATTGAGCATCCGGAATACGTGCTGCTGGTTGCCGCAGCCGCGATGGCGGGTGTGGTCTCCGCCCCCCTGATGCGCTATCTCGGCAAACTGTTCATGGCCCTTGATGCCCTGGGGCTGGTGGTCTTCTCCATCTTTGGTGCGGCCCGAGCGCTGGATATGGGCCACGGCGCCGGTATTGCCTGCATCATGGCGGTAGTGACCGGGGTCTTTGGCGGGGTGCTGCGAGATCTGCTCTGCCAGCGCATTCCACTGGTATTTCGTCGCGAGCTCTATGCAGCCATTTCGCTGATCACCGCAGCCCTCTACTGTCTGGCGCTGGATCAGGGCTTGCCGACCAACTGGGCCGCGTTCGGTTCCATCGGGATCGGCTTTGTACTGCGGCTGCTGGCGGTACGCTTCAAGTGGGGTCTGCCCACCTTCAACTACCAGTACGCGACCCACTGAGTACGCCAGCTTCTGGCGAGGCGGGTTGGATTGCTAGCAACAAAAAAGCGCCCGAGCGGCGCTTTTTTCATGGACGGTCTGCGACTCAGTTAATCCCTTCCGAGCTGAAGAAGGTCGCCTTGTCGGCGATAAAGCGGATCTTGATGTTCTTCCCTTCCCCGCCCCAGAGGCAGCTGGTAGTGCCCAAGGCATCATCACAACGCTCCGCCTTGCCCAGAATGGTGCTGGCCTCGGCGTAACTCATCCCCATCTTCAACTGGTCGTAATTTTCACGGTTGAGCTTGCTGCAACCGGTCAACAACAGGGCGATCAGGCCGCCAATCACTATCTTTTTCATCGCTATCTCCTCTCTGGTGGGAAGAACTTGGCAGCTTGCCAACCCCTTTACCAGCTGCGCACCGGGCCGGTATCGAGGTGAACGAAGTTATCACGGGGATAGTAACCGACCCCACCCACCTTGAGCTGGAGCGCCGCCTTGCGCAGATGGGCCAGCTGTACGCCGGGGATCCGCACATCCACCGCCTGCCCCAGGGTGTGGTAACTGTGCTTGGCCACGCCGCGGCTCTTGTGGCGCTTCTGACGATTGGTCGCCGGGGCGCGATAGCCGGAGATCAGCTGGATTTCGCTGCGCCGACCCAGCTTGTGCTGCAACAGAAACAGTTGATCAAAAAGCTTCTTGTCGATGTTGAATACTTCATTGCGCCGGTAATCACGGAAGATGTGGTTGAGCTCGGCCAACCCGTCGCTCAGATAGTGGCCATTTTCCCAATAGCTGGCGCGCACCCGCTCGCCGGTATTGAGATTGAAGAAACTGAGTTCACGCCCGGTGGTACTGCGGCTGGCCAGTGCAGGGAAGGAGATCAGCGAGCTGCCCAGCAGGCAACCGGCTCCCAACAACAGGCGACGTCGACTTATCTCTTGTTCCAGCATAAGGGGTTCGTCCATCGCAGATTCAAGCGAAAAGGTGAATAAGCTCACTGAGTGAATGTCATACAGGCGCTTGAAACTACCCTCCGGCGGGGGGCCCTGTCAAACCGCAATCGCCCATAGAAAAGCCCGGCACAGGCCGGGCTTTTCACTCTGTGGCAGGGATCACAGCAGGCGGCTCTGGAAGCTGACCCGATCAAATCCGTAGATGTCGTTACGCAGTTGCTGGCGACCATTTTCGTCGATCCAGCTGCTCCAGTAGACGGTAAAGACCGGGATCGGCGTGGTGAGCGGCAACCATTTGGTCTGGCTCTCCTTGAGGATATTGGCCACCTTGTCCGGTTGATAGCGGGAATCTGCCAGCAACAACTCGGCCAGATCGTCGGCATGCTCCACCCGGATGCAGCCCGAACTGAAGGCGCGCGCCCCCTGTTCGAACAGCGCCTTGCGCGGGGTGGAGTGCAGATAGATGGCGTCATTGTTGGGCAGGTAGAACTTGTAGCGCCCCAGGGCATTGTGATCCCCCGGCTTTTGCCGCAGGCGATAGGGGAAACCGGCGGCCAGCGCCTGATGCCACCCCTCTTCGGTGAACTGGACCGGATTGCCCTCGCTGTCGATCACCTCGAACTGCTCGCGACTCAGATAGGCGGGATCCCGACCCAGCTTGGGCAGGATGTCCTTGCTCAGGATGGAGCGCGGCACATGCCAGGAGGGATTGAGCACGATGGAGCGAATTTCGCTGGCCAGAATGGGCGTGGCCCGCTGCTCCTTGCCGACGATGACCCGGCTGGTAAACACCTCGTTGCCGGACTCCACCACGCTCAGGCGGTAGTCGGGAATATTGACCAGCACGTAGCGGCCACCGGCGAGCTGATCCACCAGATCGCGACGCCACAGGTTACGCAGCAGCAGGCTGGCGCGCACTTGCGGGCCGGTATTGAGCCAGGAGCGGGTCTGACGGCCGATGATGCCGTCCGCGGTGAGACCATGACGACGCTGGAACTGCTTGATGGCCTGCTCGGTATCACCATCGTAAATCTGATCACCATGGCTCGGGGCGCTGTCGCCCAGCTCGTTGAGCATGGCGCGGATTTGGCCGAGCTCGGCGGAGCTCTCTCCAGCGCGCAGGGTCGGCATATCGAGGGTCGGCCACTTGCTGGCCATCGGCATCGCCAGCAGTTTGTGCACTTTGGCCCGCACCGCCTCGTATTCCGCCACCTGGGGGCGCAGGGATTTCACTTGGGTGAGCAGGTCATCATCGCTGGGTTGGGTCACCACAGGGCGGTTCAAATCGAGCTTGAGGGTCTTCATCTGCTCGCGAGAGACCAGATCCATCCCCCGCCAGGCGTGCTGGAAACGGCTCAGCTTGGTAAAAATGTCGTCATAGATGGCGCCACGCTTGTCTGCAGGGGTGGCCTGCAGGCGCTTCCACAGCGTGAAAAAATCGGGATGCAGCTGGGCAAGCACAGCCTCTTGCAACTGCTGCTCCAGCTCGACACGGGCCTGACTGCCCTGATACCAGTCGTGTCCGGTTTCACTGGCCGCCACCACAACTTGTGCTTCGGTCGCATGTACCGCACCGGCGGGCAAACATCCCAGCCACACCAGATTGGCAAGGGCCAGCCAATACTTCATCCCCATGGGTACCTCAAAACGGTTTGTTCACTCTGTCGGGCCTGACAAGCAGACCCGATGCTCAGGCCGCTCATGATGCGTGAACGGCCAATACTTTGCTAGCGCCCGGGGGCATAACGCTGCCAGATAATGTCATACGCATCTGTCTCCTTGAACCGCGCCAACGCCTGATTGAATTGTTGCAAGAACTGCGGCGAAAAGCTGCGCTTGCCCAACATAAAGAAGCTCGGCGATTCAGATACCACCATGGGGTGACTGGTGAACAGACCGCTCATCCCCTCCTTGTTAAGGGCGCTGGGGGTAGCCAACATGTCACCGAGGAAACCGTCGATCCGCCCGCGGGCCAGCTTCTCAAAATTTTGCTGGTCGCTCACCGCACTCACCTGTTTGGCATAGCGAGCGAGCAGCGACATCACTTCATCGCCATAGAAGTACTCTTTGGTGACGCCGAGGGAGTAACCATTGGCCAGCCAGCTCGCCAGATCCTGCTCGGGATAGTGGCTGCCCTTGCGGATCCACAGCAAGGTGCGCCCCGGGTTGTAGGAGTCGGAAAACCAGGCATAACGAGCGCGCTCATCATTGATATTCGCCTCCATCGCCATGTCTATCTCGCCATGCTCCATTTCGTGCAGTACCCGCTTCCAGGGCAGCTCCACATAGTTGACCTTGCAGTGCATGGAAGTGAGCACAGCCGTCAGCACCTCGGCGGCATAACCGCGCACCTCTTGCGGTGAGTCGGCTTCGTAATAATGGTAGGGGGGCCAGTTATCGTAACCGACCTGAATGGGCTCGGGACACAGGGCCCTGGCCAATGCCATTGGCGCCCATAATCCAAGCAACAGACAGCAAGAGAGCCACTTCATATGTCATCCTTGACGAATAAGTGAGTCATCATAAATCGCCCCCTGCAAAATGGCGATAGAAGCCAGATGACTATCGCATCCGCTAGAAAATGACGCAGCAAAGCGCTTCTATTTGCCAATTGTCCTGCCGGAGCACCATTGGCAACCTGCACCCCGCCAGACCTGTTTAACCGGGAAACAGCAACGTTTGGAACAGGGGTAAAAAGGGGTTAATATGTGACCAAATATTTTTTTGTGATCCACTATGCTTTTTTTGCAATTGGATTAGCATATGCGCGACATCGGCCTACCCATTCTGTCAGGCATAGAGAGTGATATGACGTACAAAAAGTTCGGTTTTTTGACTGCCATTCTGGCGTTAAGCGGTTTTTATCTTTACACCCTCTATCTGGCTGCTCACCCCAACGTGAGCCTGGCCTACAAACTCTATTATCTGGAAGGCAAGACCCGCTTCTGGGAACACAACTCCAGCATGACCTATCAGCTGGGTAACGAGCTCAATCTGACCAAGCCAAGCCGCTTCCTCTCCAGCGAAGGTTGGGCCAAGAAGCCGAGCGACGAAGGTACCCTGCTCAGCGGTCAGGGCGGTCTCTACTTTGTGCTGCCCAAGCAGGCGGCCAATCCGGATCAGCTTACCGTACAGGCCCGCATCAACAGCCCGGAAGCTGGCGCTCTGTTGAAAGTGGCGCTGGGTCACGACTTCACCACCACGGTGAAAATGGCCAAAGCGGGCATCAACGAAATCCGCCTCAGTCTGCCCGGTGACTCGCTCACGGCAGATCCCAAGCGCCCCAATTTTCTGGCGCTCTCGGCACCTACTCCCATCAATGTGCAGTCGGTACGTTTGACCGTAGCCCAGTGATCCTTGCCCCGAATACCATTTTATAAAAACAACTATCCCAAATAAGGACGTTCTTATGTCGCATCCAGATTTTCGACTCTCTCTGGTCGTTCCCGTTTACAACGAGGAAGAGAGCATCGATGCCTTCATCAACGCGATAGACAACGAACTGGCCCCGCTGAAAGACCAGCTTGAAATTGTATTCGTCAACGATGGCAGCCGTGACCGCACCCGTGAAGTGGTCGAGCAGGCCATCGCCCGTGACCCGCGCGTGACCCTCGTCAACCTGGCACGCAACTTCGGTAAAGAGGCGGCTCTGACCGCCGGTCTGCATCAGGCCAAAGGGGATGCCATCGTGCCGATGGACGTGGATCTGCAAGACCCGCCCGCCCTGATCCTGGAGTTCGTCAAACTGTGGCAGACCGGTGACTATGACACCGTCTACGGCATCCGCGTCGATCGCAGTGCCGATACCCCGATGAAGCGCCTGACTGCCGGTGGCTTCTACCGCTTCTTCAACGCCCTCTCCACCAGCACCAAGCTGCCGGAGAACGCCGGTGACTTCCGCCTGATCGACCGTCGCGTGGTCGAGGCGATCAAGCTGCTGCCGGAGCGCAACCGCTTCATGAAGGGTCTGTTTGCCTGGGCCGGTTTCCGTGCCGTTGGCGTCCCCTACGAGCGCCCTGCCCGTCACGCCGGTGAAACCAAGTTCAACTACTGGAAACTGTGGAACTTCGCCCTCGACGGTCTGCTCAGCTTCTCCAGCTGGCCGCTGCGGGTCTGGAGCTATGTGGGGGTCAGCGTCTCGCTGGTTGCCTTCCTCTATATCCTGAAAATCATCACCCAGGTGATCTTCTTCGGCATCGACGTGCCCGGTTACGCCTCCCTGATGTCCGTAGTGCTGTTCCTCGGCGGTATCCAGCTGCTGTCGCTCGGCATCATAGGCGAGTACATCGGCCGCATGTTCGTGGAAGTGAAACAGCGCCCGGTCTACCTCATTGAAGGGGTCTATGGCCAGTATGCCAAGCAGGATGCGGCCAAACCGCAGAGCGCTGACAGCAACCAGCAAGAGCAGCAGGAGCAAGCGCCTCAATGATCTCCCGCGAGGAATTCTGGCGGCTGGTACGTTTCGGTTTTGTCGGCGGGGGAGCTACCCTCGTCGACCTTGGCACCTCCATCGCACTGTTTCATACCTGGCCCACCATCTCGGAGCACCTGGTTACCACGTTGGCTTTTGCCATCGCGTTCTGGTTCTCCTTCTTTGGTCACCGCTACATCACCTTCCAGAAGCAGGGAGCCGCCAGCAAGTTTCTGCTGGTTGCCCTCTTCTCGCTGGCGGTGCGTAACCTGATCCTGAGCGGCCTGCTGTTTGCGGGGCTCTCCGGTCTGCTGCCGGTGGTCATCGCCACCCTGACCGTTACCGTCCTCACTTACGTTCTCTCTCGCGTCTGGGTTTTTGCCTGATGAATGATATGACCAATACTGCCCCGCTCACCGGGGCTGCACTCCCCTATCGCCCGTCACTGCGCATCAGCGGTCGTGACTGGCTGATGATCATCGCCGCCTTCATGCTGAGCCGGGTGGCGCTGTATGGTATGGGCTACTTCGGGGTCCAGCTCTATGGCTCCCCCGACATCGGCCCGCTGCAGGCCTATTGTCAGTTCGACTGCGTCTGGTTCCAGCGCATCATCGAAAACGGCTACGACCTCTACCCGCGCTGGCTGAGCAAGGGCAATGCGGCCAACTGGGCCTTTATGCCGCTCTACCCGATGGTCTCCGGTGCCATCTCCAACCTGTTCAATGTCGAGAGCCTGATCGGCCTCATCATTGTTACCAATATCTCCTTCTTCGCCAGCCTGCCGCTGATGCTGCTGGTGTTGCGTCAGCTCAAGCTGGGGGACGATACCGCCCGCTTCGGCGTCTGGCTGCTCGCCTTCTCCCCCTTCTCCGCCTACTTCGTCTCCGGTTATACCGAGTCGACCTTTATGGCGCTGATGCTGGGGATGTTCCTGTTCGCCTATCGGGAGCAGTGGTTGATGGTGGCCGTGCTGGGGGTCTGTATCTCCGCCACCCGCAACCTGGGGGTAATGATGGTCTTCCCGGTGCTGATCCTGGCGCTGCAAGCCTACGGCTGGCGGGAATTTTTCCGCTTCACCGAGCGCGCCTTCAAGGTGGTGTTCACCCTCTGGATGATCCCGTTTGGCCTGTTTGCCTACATGGTCTACCTCTATCACCTGACCGGTGATGCCTTTGCCTTCAAGCACATTCAGGTGGCCTGGGGTCGCTACATGGACAGCCCGCTGGACTGGTGGCTGAGCGGTTTCGAGCTGGGCGGCCGCAAGGCTTACCTCTCCATCATGGTGATCTTCGGCTGGTGCCTGAACGGTTACCTGTTCAGCCAGAAGCGCTGGGCGGAAGCGACCCTGATGTTTATCTGCTGCACCATCCCGCTGATGACCGGCCTCAACGCCATGCCGCGCTATATGTTCGGGCTCTACCCGACCCTGCTGGCCATCATTCTGCTGACCCATCGCTGGCCCGCTATCCGCCCAGCAGTGCTCTGCATCAGCGGCATGGTTGCCTCCTTCATCGCGGTGGCCTTCGTCAACTTCAAGTTCTTCACCGTCTGATGTGACGACGATGCCTGACACACCAAATGCCGGTCACCTGACCGGCATTTTTTTATGGCCGCTATTTTTATCGACAGATCGTCCCTCTCCTCTCCGTCACACTTTCCTCGTCTTGAAAACGTAACCATTTGAACTGATGTCACAAATCGGCGTTTTGCTGATCCAAGGCGCGCTTTGCTGCTCCTAGAATGGGCCCTTGTCCGAACTGCCTTGCTCAAGGAATGGCTTATGCGTCGTGCTCATTACTTATCCCCTCTCTGGCTCGCCCTGCTGGCCGCCCCTCTGTTCACCCAACAGGCGATGGCCGCCCCCGAGGTTCGCCTCTATGTGGATGGTCAACCGGTAGCGGCACCGATCGCGCTGGACAAGGGCACGGTGGAGCTGACTCACCCTCTTGCCAAGGGGAGCCACCAGATCCGCATCAGCGACGCAGACAACAGTTGCGGCACCAGCTTTGGCCCGAGCGAGAGCAAGCCACTCCTCTTCGGCACCGCCCAGCCGATGGACAAATGCAGCAAGGAGCAGAGCTTTACCCTGCGGGTGATGCTGGCGGGGGAGTATCAGTTCAGCTTCAACCCGGATACCCCGAGCCTCAAGGTGTTGCGGGCGACCAAGAAGAGCGAATTCAAACGCCAGCCACCACAAGAGCCCTGCATCAACTGGGATGGCGGCCCGGTCACGGTGTCGCTCAAAGGGGTCTGGCCCGACGGCACCCGACTGCGGGATGCCTACTCGAAACAGGAGGCAGTGGTCAAACAGGGCAAGCTGACCCTGACCCCGAGCAAAGAGAGCGGCGGCCTGCTGCTGCTCGAGCCGGTCAAGGCAGCCAAGCCAGCACCGTTCAGCTGGGATCAGGCGAGCGTCTATTTTCTGCTGACCGACCGCTTCAACAACGGCGACACCGCCAACGACCACAGCTTCGGCCGCCAGAAGGATGGTCAGGATGAGGTAGCCACCTGGCATGGCGGTGACTTCAAGGGGCTGACCGAGAAGCTCGACTACATCAAGAGCCTCGGCATGAACGCCATCTGGATCACCCCCATGGTGGAGCAGGTTCACGGCTTCATTGGTGGCGGCGAGCAGGGCAACTTCCCCTTCTACGCCTACCACGGCTACTGGGCGCTCGACTTCACCAAGATTGACCCCAACTACGGCGATGAAGATAGTCTGAAAACCCTGGTGGATGAGGCCCACAAACGCGGCATGCGGATCATCCTCGACGTGGTGATGAACCACGCCGGTTATGCCACCCTCGCCGATCTGCAAGATCTGGGGCTCACCGAACTGACCCAGAACAGCGGCAAACTGCCGACCGTCTGGAACCAGTGGCGACCGAGCGGCGGCCTCAACTGGCATGGCTACAACCAGTTCATCAACTATCAATCATCCGCGTGGAACAAGTGGTGGAGCGGTGACTGGGTGCGCGCCGGTCTGCCCGGCTACCCGCAGCCCGGCACCGACGATGTCACCGGCTCGGTGGCGGGGCTGCCGGACTTTCTGACCGAATCGACCAAACCGGTAGGGCTGCCGCCGTTGCTGGCCGCGAAAAAAGACACCCTCGCCAAGGCGCTGCCCGATGCTACCGTGAGTGACTATCTCATCGCCTGGCACACCGACTGGGTGCGCCGCTTTGGTATCGACGGCTTCCGCGCCGACACCGTCAAGCATTTGGAGCCCGAAGTGTGGGCCAAGCTCAAGCAGGCGGGCACCGCTGCACTCAAGGAGTGGAAGACCAACAACCCGAGCAAGGCCCTCGACGATCTGCCCTTCTACATGGTGGGTGAGGTGTGGGATCACGGGGTGGCCAAGGATTTCTGGTATCAGAACGGTTTCGACTCCCTGATCAACTTCGACTATCAGCGCGAGTTCGCCCTGCCCCAGGCCCAGTGCATGGCCAGCGCCGAGCCCACCTATGCCAGCTACGCCAGCCGCATCAATCAGGATCCCGAGTTCAACGTGTTGAGCTACATCAGCTCCCACGACACCAAGCTGTTCTTTGGAGACTATCAGGATGTGCCGCTACAGCGCCGGGTCGCCAACAGCTTTATGCTGCTGCCGGGCGGCATCCAGCTCTACTACGGCGACGAGTCCGGCCGGGGGCTCGCCAAAGATGGCGGGGTGTTCGATCAGGCGCTGCGCTCGGACATGAACTGGCAGGAGCTGGCCAGCGGAGACAAGGCCGAGCTGGTCAAGCACTGGCAGCAACTGGGCCAGTTCCGCGCCGCCCATCCGGCCATTGCGGCAGGCAGCCACCAAAAACTCTCGGATGCCCCCTACGCCTTTGTGCGGGAGAAGGGGGATGACAAGGTGGTGGTGGTCTTTGCCGGCCGGCAGAAGTAACACTTGAGCCACATTCACCAGCAGCAGAGAGGGGAGCCACTGGCTCCCCTCTCTCGTTTATCTATCTGCCACGGTTCACTGTGACTGGCGCGCTGCCACCGGCCACTGCAGGCGAGCTTTGACCAACATCTCTTGCCACAGGGGCCAGGCCAGCAGCGCCTGCTGATAGGTTCCGGCCTGACCGGGCAACAGGATGCCGTAGCTGGCCAGCCGGTAGGCCATCACCGCATAGAAGGCATCGACAATGCCCGCCTCGCCAAAGTAGAAGGGGCCCCGCGTCTGCGACCAGATCTCCTGCAAACGGGCCAGCTCACCGACCGCCTCCACCGGGGGATCGATACGGGTTGGCGCCCCAAGAAAGAAGGGGAGCAGAGAGCGGATCTGCCGAAATCCCGCGTGCAACTCGGCGCAGAGGCTGCGAGCCAGCGCCCGCTCGGCCAGCGAAACAGGATAGAGCTGGCGGTCGGGACAGAGCTCGTGAACATATTCGGCGATGGCCAGCGAGTCGTGAACCCGCACGCCATCGTGTTCGAGCCAGGGCACCAGACCGGCCGGTGCCAGCCGCTTGAGCCGCGCCAGCGACTTGGCATCCTCCAGATCGAACACCTGCTCCTGCCATGTCAGCCCGCTCATGGCGAGCACCAGTGCCGCCCGCATTGCCCAGGTGGAGCCGGTGCCCACCGCCAATACCAAGGATCCCATCTGTTGCCTCCTGCATGAGTTGCCAGCGACCGGCCGATCTGCCCTTGATGGCAAAACATCCGATGGTCGCTTCACATTTGCGCACCGGCGGGTTTGACCCTCTTGGTGAGCGATGCTAGTTTGATTTTTCAAAACAATCAGTTAGCAACAATGTGAGCCATTAACCGAAATATGGACAGCCAATTTACCATCGTCATCGCAGATGACCACCCCCTGTTTCGGGGCGCCCTTTACCAAGCGGTGCACATGGCCATCAACGACGCTCAATTGCTGGAAGCGGACTCCATCGACAGCCTGACCAGCCTGCTCGGCGAGCACCCCGAGGTTGACCTGCTGCTGCTCGATCTCAAGATGCCGGGGGCCAATGGCTTCGAGGGGCTGGCCCACCTGCGCGGCCAGTATCCCGACCTGCCCATCGTGGTGGTCTCCGCCTCGGAAGATGCGGCCATCATCCAACAGGTGTTGCGGCTTGGGGCGCTCGGCTTTATTCCCAAATCGGTACCGATGAAGGAGCTGGTCAACGCCCTCAATACGGTGATCGGGGGGGATAACTGGGTGCCGGAAGGCATCTCGCTCCATCCCGAATCGGAAGATGGCCCCGATTTCGCCAGCAAGCTGGCCAGCCTCACCCCCCAGCAGTACAAGGTGCTGATCATGCTGCGCGACGGCAGCCTCAACAAACAGATCGCCTGGGAGCTCAACGTCTCCGAAGCCACCATCAAGGCGCATATCACCGCCATTTTCCGCAAGCTCGGGGTCAAGAACCGCACTCAGGCGGTTATCGCCCTGCAACAGCTCGATATCAAGGAGAGCTGAACCCCGCGCGCAGTGACACGCGCGAGACGACATAGCCAGCCATGCTGGCTATTTGTTGCTCGACAATTAGCACGATCGTACTTTATGCTGCCAGCGCCAACGAGGAGAGAGTGATGAGCAAGGGGCGCCTGACCCGGGAAAACATTTTGCAGACTGCCTTTGAGCAGGCGAGCCAGCAAGGGCTGGAGAGCCTGACCATCGGCTCGCTGGCCAGCGCCTGCGAAATGTCCAAAGCGGCCTGTTTGCCCACTTTCAATCCCGCGACAATCTGCAGATCGCCGTGCTGGAGTACGCCGCCGAGGTCTTCCGGCTGCGGGTGATCCAGCCGGTACGCCAGCAGGAGCACCAGAGCCAGCACGACAAGCTGATCGCCCTTCTGCGGGCCTGGCAGGCTTGGAACCACTGCTTCGCCGGACGCTGCATGTTCCTCGACGCCTGGACCTCGGTGCAGGATGGCCATGAGCAAGAGAGCCCTGTACAACAAGCCGCTCGGCAACTGGTGCGCTTCTGGCTCGACTATCTGGCCCGTCAGGTGGTGCAGGGTCAGGCCGCAGGCGAGTGGCGACAGGAGATGGATCCCTGGCGCGCCGTTTATCGCCTCTATGGCCTCTATCTGGCGGATCAGGTGTTCAACGATCTCGAACTGTGTCAGGATCCGGCCCGCCACTTCTGGCCCGAAGTGGACGCTCTGCTGAGCAGCTGGCGCTGATGTTTTGGCATCCGTTCAACACTAATTTTTAAAAACCAACAAAAAAGCACGACCGTTCGCACATAAAAACCACAGGATGACCATGAGCAGCAAGATCTACTTCAACACCCGCCGCTTCAGCCCGAGCAAATGGCTGCTGGGGATCGGCACCCGGTTGCACCACAGACTCGCCCCCACCCATGCCAAACGTACCGCCAGCAAGTTGCTGCTCACCCCCCAGCGCAACCAGCGGAATGGCCACGAACCTGCCGGTCTGGTGAAGCAGGCCGTCCATACCAGCGAAGGGGTATTGATGAGCTATCGGCTAGGTCAGGGGCCGCTGTGGCTGCTGATGCACGGCTGGTCCGGCAGCGCCAGCCAGTTCTATCCGCTGATGAGCCATATCGCCGCGCAGGGTTTCACCGCCGTTGCCTACGATCATCCGGCCCACGGCCAGAGCGCGGGCAACACTGGCCACCTACCCCGTTTCGTGCGCGCCTTCGACGAGCTGGCGACCAAGCTGGCCAGCGAAGCAGGCCCGCTGCACGGGGTCATCGCCCACAGCATGGGAGGCGCCGTCACCCTCTCCAGCCGTCAGGCGGGTATCGATACCCTGCCGCTGCTGTTGATTTCGCCGGTGCTCGACTATGTGCCCCAGCTCTACGGCATGGTGGCACGCTCCGGCTACTCCATCCGGTTGTTCGATGCGGTGGTCAAGGAGATTGAGCAAGAGTACCAGCACCCCTTGAGCACGGTTGATCCGCTGGGTCGCCTCGCCAGTCGCAGCGGCGCGGCAATGATCGTGCACGACGAGGAGGACAGATTTGCTCCGCACGGCGATTCCTTGCGGGCCAGTCAGGATGGTCATACCCGGCTGGTGAGCACCCGGGGACTGGGCCACGGTCGCATCCTCGCCAGCGCCCCGGTATTCGCCGCCTTCGATCAGCTGGCTCGACCGGAAAATCCTCACCGCGCCCTTTGACATGGGGTCATGAAAAAAACGGGCAAGCGCCCGTTTTTATATTTGATACAGCGCCTTATAGTTAATTTGTCAGTGGGAACATTCTTGTCAGAACACGATAAGGCGCCAGCATATGGCCAGACCCAATACAGCGTTGTTGCTCACCGGTGGCGGTGCTCGCGCCGCCTATCAGGTCGGCGCCCTCAAGGCGATTGCGGAGCTCTACCCGCGCAATCTCGGCATCCCTTTTCCCATCCTGTGTGGCACCTCGGCGGGGGCTATCAATGTCACCGCACTGGCCTGCTACGCCTCCTGCTTCCATCTGGGGGTGCGCAAGCTGGAGTGGGTCTGGCGCCGCTTCGAGACTCACCACATCTTCGATTTTCACCCGGGGCGCCTGCTGTGGCGGTTGATGTACGAAGGGTCGGCAGGGCTGATCAATCCCCACACCAACCACGCCTTTCACCTCTTCGACAACGCGCCGCTGCACCGCCTGCTGGATCAACTCATCGACTATCACCGCATCGATGACAACATCCTCTACGGCAGTCTGGAGGCGCTGGCCATCACGGCGTCGGATTACGATGACGGCCTATCCACCACCTTCTTTCAAGGGCGGGCCGACCACCATCCGTGGGAGCGGGCCAGACGGCGCGGGGTGCGCACTGTGCTTACATCGGAGCACCTGCTCGCCTCCTCGGCGCTCCCCTTCGTCTTTCCGGCCACCCGGATCGGCGAGAAGTTCTACGGCGACGGTTCCATCCACCAGCTGAGCCCGCTCAGCCCCGCCATCCATCTGGGTGCAGAGCGGATCCTGCTGATCACCCTGGATCCGCCAGCGCACTCGGCGCCGACCCATCATCACGGCCATCTCACCAGCTCCAATATTGCCAGCCATCTGCTCGATACGGTCTTTACCGACACCCTCAACTCCGATCTGGAGCGGCTGTGGCGCATCAACCAGACCCTGGATCTGATCCCGGAGCGGGAACGCAATCGCCTCAAGCTGAAACGGGTGGAGACCTGTGTGCTGAAACCGAGTCAGGATCTCGACACCATCGCACTAGCCTACCTGCGCAAACTGCCACTAAAGTTGCGCCGCCTGTTGCGGGTGCTGGGTGTGAAGGGGGATGAGACCAGCAGTCTGGCCAGCTTTTTGATGTTCTATCCGGGTTATTGTCAGCAGCTGATCAAGCTGGGCTATCAGGACACTCTGAGGGAGCGGGAGCGGGTCACCGCCTTCCTCGATATCGAAGGGCTGCCAAAAGAGCGGGAGTAAAGGGCGCTGCCGATGAGTGCGAGGGGACTCAGCGCCCCTCCAGCAAACGCTGCTCCGCCTGCTCCATCGCCACCACGGTACCAAACAGGATCAGCCGATCGCCAGCCGCCAGCACCAGCTCGGGTCTGGGTTCCAGACTCTGATCCCCGCGCTGCACCTCCTTGATCCGCACCTCATCGAGCGGCAACTCGCGCACTTCATGGCCTACCGCCCACGCCTGATCGTGCAGCAACAGCGGATGGAGGCGTTCGAGCAGCTGATCCGCTTCCAGATTGCTGGCGCTCTGATCCCCCCAGTAAAAGCCGTGCAGGAAGCGATACTGGCTGCTGCGCTCCAGCTCCATCCGGCGGATCACCCGACCGATGGGGATATCGCAATTGAGCAGCAGGTGGGAGACCAGCATCAGGGCCCCCTCCTGGGATTCGGGGATCACCTCGAAGGCCCCCGCCTGCTTGTACTGCTCCAGAAAACTGTCATCCCGGGTACGCACCAGCACCTTGAGATCCCCCGCCAGTTCGCGGATCAGTGCCAGCATCGCCTCCACCCGCTTGCGATCATCGAAGGTGATGATCACCAGCCGCGCCCGCAGCAGCCCGGCGGCCAGCAGAATATCGCGGCGGCTGGCATCGCCGAAGGCCACCTGCTCCCCCGCCAGCTTGGCCTCGCTCACCCGCTCGGGGTCGAGGTCTAGGGCCAGAAAGGGGATCTCCTCGAGCTTGAGAAAGCGGGCACAGGTCTGCCCGGCCCGGCCAAACCCGGCGATGATGACATGCTGGTTTTTGCTCAGGCCCGACTGGGCGACTTCGGAGCGGGTCAGCAACGCCGGATCGGTGAGGCTGCGGGCCAGCGAATGGGCCTGGGTCACCAGCCAGGGGGTCATGGCGATGGAGATAATGCCGATGCCAATAAGCAGGGAGACCAGCTGCTGATCCAGCAGGCCGTGGTGCAATGCCAGCGCCAGCAGCACGAAGCCGAACTCCCCCACCTGACTGAGCATGATACCGGCGGCCATGCTGTCGCGCTTTCGCTCACCCATCAGCCGCCCAGCCAGCAGCACCAGCAGGGATTTGCACAGCACCAGCAGCACCACGCAGATCAGTACCTGCCACCATGCCCGCGCCACCAGCTCCCACTCCATGGCCATGCCGATGGTGATAAAGAAGAGCCCCATCAGCACGTCGCGAAAGGGCTTGATGTCTACCTCAAGCTGATGACGGTAGTGGGACTCCCCCAGCATCATCCCCGCCAGAAACGCCCCCAGCGCCATCGACAACCCGAGTGAATGGGTCATGTAGGCAGCCAGCAGCGCCACCAGCAGGGCACTCAGCACGAACAACTCGTCGGAGCGGGCTCGCGCCACCTCGTGAAACAGCAGTGGCAGCAACCACTTACCCACCGCCAGCAGGGTGAAGAGAGCAAACAGCCCCTTGAGAGTGGCCCAGGCGATCTCGGCGGCCAGGGCGCTGCCCTGCACTTCCGGCTGGGCGAGGATCGGGATCATCACCAGCAGGGGCACCACCGCCAGATCCTGAAACAGCAGCACGCTCACCCCCAGTTGGGCGCGGCGGGTATGGAGCTGCTTCTGCTCGCCGAGCTGCTTGATCACCACAGCCGTCGAGGAGAGTGCCAACGTTCCCGCCACCACCAGCGACTGGGCCAGACCCAGCCCCCACCACCAGCCGATGGCGAAGAAAAGCAGTGACGTGAGCAGCACCTGCAACATCCCCACCCCCAACACCAATCGCCGCATCGCCAGCAATTTCGGCAGGGAGAACTCCAACCCCAGCGAGAACATCAGAAAGACGATCCCCAGCTCGGCAATGGTCTGCATGATCGACTGACCGGTGATCACCGCCAGCCCGTGGGGGCCGAGCAAGACGCCGGCAATCAGGTAGGCGAGGATGACCGGCAAGCCGAGGCGCCGGAAAGTTGCCACCAGCAGGACGGCGGCGAACAGCAGGATCAACAGGTCGGTGTACAAATTTTCCTCTCCTTTTATCGACTTAAGCTTAGTCAGCCGATCTGGCGGGCAGGAAAGATATATTGGGCATGCCAATTGCAGGGAGGAGACAGTAGTCAGGTGTTACAGGTGGAAGACCATGGAAAATACGTCGTCACTTAATGGCTTTAGCCATGGCATCGAGCAGTGGGTTCGCCAGATGGAGCGGCTCACGCCGTTGCCCAGCGTTGAACGCAACCAGTTGCTCGAGCAGTTGTTGGGGCAGAGCGATCTCGGCGGTCTGCTGACAACTTTTGCCGATCGTGCGGCAAGAATTGTCAGGATCCACGGTCTCTACCTCGATTGTGGCCAGCCCCATGTGCTGATCCAGCACCCGCCGCTAGCCACCCTCAACCCGCACAACTATCCGTTCGAGCTGCGCGGTCAGCATGGCCAGCTGCTCGGCCAGCTTCACTACGAGCTGGAACATCCGCTGAGCGGCAGCCAGCAACGGGTACTGATGCAATACCATCAGCTGCTCTGCCTGCTGCTGCCCCTCTATCTGCGGCTGGAAAAACTGGATCAGCTGGTCCGGCTCGATCACCTGACCGGCCTTGGCAACCGCTCCTACTTTGACGAGGCTATCGGTCGCGCCATCGAGCAGCACAGCCGCGAGCCACATGGTCTGGTGCTGGTGCTGCTGGATCTCGATCGCTTCAAGCAGATCAATGACACCTGGGGTCATCCGGTGGGGGATCTGGTGCTGAGCCGCTTCGCCCAGTTGCTCAAGGGGTGCATCCGCAGCACGGATCAAGCCTTCCGGCTCGGGGGAGATGAATTTGCCCTGCTGCTGCAACCGGCCGAACCCGAGGCGTGGCGCCCGGTCTGGCTGCGACTGCAGCACATGTTGATGACCAACAAGGAGCTCAGCACCTTCTCGGTCGGATGCAGTCTTGGCGCCGCCAGCTGGCAATCCGGGGTCGATGTGCCGAGCCTCTACGAGGCGGCCGACAGCCACCTCTACGCCCGCAAAAAAGCAGGCAAGGCCAGCTCTAACGAATAATCCCGAACTCTTCTTTGCTCCGGCACATGCGCGCCATATGACCGGAGCTTCTTTTTTTGGGGTCCCCGCTCACACCGATCACCTCAGGCAAGATCCTGCTCGGGCAAAACCGGGGCGGCACCGCTTCCCTGCCAGTGACAGACCAGCCCGGCACTCTGTGCCATAAAACCGTCGCAAACAAAGAGCCCCACCACCGCCGCCACCTGCTCGCCATAGTAGAGGATGGGAATGCGTCCCCGTTGCCACGAGGGAACACCATACTCTTGCAGCAGCTTCTTCATCCGCCGACTGCCGCTTCGCCCCACCGGTTTGAGGGGGATCCCGGGCGCCACCTGAAAGCGCACCGAAAGGGGCTCGTCCGCTCGGGGGGAACGAAGCAGATCCTCGCCGTGCTCCGCCATGCGCACCACCAGCTCGCCCAACCCGTCCGGCAGGGGCAGCGGCTCACCCACGGTCAGCGGCAATACCTGATGGCAAGGTTGCAGGTCAGGGCTCACCAGATAGAGTCGCTCCTGAAAACGGCGGCAGCTCTGGCGCCCCCAGTTGAGCTGGGGATTGGCATCGCCGCGCGCCCGCGCTACCTCCTGCCAGAGCCGGGCAAGCTGCTCACGGGATGGCATCTCCCCCCCTGACGGCGGATCCAGTAGCGCAGCAGGTTGTTGCGCCGGGTGGGTGAAAGGGCGTGCAGCGGGCCGATATGGAGCGCCTCCCCCTCACCCGCCAGCTGCCAGTCGCTCTCGGCCAGCTCATCCAGCAGCGCCTCCTGCTCGGCGCACAGGGCCATGCTGCGCGCAGCGGTCTGGGCCATGGCGGGCCAGCGCGCCTTGAGCTGGGGGATAAGCGTCTGGCGCAAAAAGTTGCGGTCATAACTCACGTCCTGATTGCTCTCATCCTCCACCCAGCCAAAGGGGAGGCTCGCCGCCGCCTCGGCCAGCTCGGCACGACTCATATCGAGCAGCGGGCGCAGCAACAGGCCACCGGCAAAGGGCTGGCTTGGCAGGATCCCCGCCAGACCGCGCAGACCGGCGCCGCGCTTGAGGGCCAGCAGCAGGGTCTCCAGCTGATCGTCCTGATGGTGAGCGGTGAGCAGCCACTCCCCCTCCCGCATCCGGGCGGTCAGCCGCTGGTAACGGGCTGTGCGGGCCTGCGCCTCCAGACTCTCGCCATTGCCACGGGCCAGAGTCACCCGCTCGATCAGCAGCTCCACCGCCAATTGCTGACACACGGCTTCACAATGAGCGACCCACTCATCGGCATGGGGACTGAGGCCGTGGTGCACGTGCAGGGCACGAACTGGCAGGCCATGCTCGCGGGCATACTGGGCCGCCAGCACCAGCAGCAGGGTGGAGTCGAGGCCGCCACTGAAGGCCACCAGCAGACCGGTGGAACCTTCCGGCGCTGGCATAGTCAGACAAAAGCGAGAATAAAGATGAGAAATCATAGGCTTCCCCAAAACGGACCGGCCGATCTTAGCAGAGTCGGGCTTATCAAGCTGCAACCCTGCTGCTAGAGTGAGGCTCGCCCGCCCTCTCCACCAGGCTGGCCACAAGGCGGTCGCACAACCGGTTGGAGCAAGGAAGATGGGCAGGGAAGCAAACAACCCGAATTGGAATCAAACAAGATGAACAATAAGAAAAGCTTACTGGCCGGCCTGATTGGACTGGTACTGCTGGCTGGCTGCAGTCAGGCACCGCAAGACTCCCCCAAACACTCCGGGCTGGCGCTGGCCAATATGGACACCCAGGTCAAACCCGGCGATGACTTCTTCCGCTACGTCAATGGCAAGTGGCTCGCCACCGCCAAGATCCCCGACGATCGCCCCGCCGATGGCGCCTTCTACATGCTGCGGGACAAATCCCTCGCCGATGTGCGGGTGCTGGTAGAGGGGCTGGCCAAGCAGGAGGCCGCCACCGGCACGCCGACCCAGCAGATCCGCGATCTCTACGCCAGCTATCTGGATCAAGCAGGCCGTGACGCCAAGGGGCTCACCCCGCTGGCACCGGCGCTGGCCGACATCGATCGGATCGGTGATCAGGCCGCACTGGCCCGTGCCTTTGCCCAGTCGGGCCGCATGGGCGGCGGCGCGCCGTTTGGCATCTGGATCGACGCCGATGCCAAGTCCCCCGACCGCTATGCGGTCTACCTCTATCAAGGTGGATTGGGGCTGCCGGATCGGGACTACTACCTTAAGCAGGATCCCGAGAGTCAGGCCCTGCGCCAGAAGTACCAGCAGCATATCGCCGCCATGCTGAGCCGCCTCGGGGAATCTGACCCGAGTGGCAAGGCCAAGCGGATTCTGGCCCTCGAAACCCGGCTAGCCACCATCCAGTGGGACAACGTCGCCCTGAGGGATCGGGAGAAGAACTACAACAAGCGCCCCGCCAGCGAACTGGCACGGCTCGCCCCCCATCTCGACTGGCAGGCTTATCTCAATGCCGCGGGCATTGCTGGCCAGCCGGAGCTGATCATCGGTCAGCCGACCTATCTGAGCGCGCTGGATCAGGTGATGGCCCAGACCCCCATCGCCGACTGGCAGGCCTACCTCAAGTGGCAACTGCTGACCGACTACGCCCCCTATCTCGACAGCGAGACCGACCGGGCCAACTTCGCCTTCTACGGCACCACATTGAGCGGCACGCCCAAGCAACGCGCCAGCTGGGAGCGGGCACTCGGGGTGCTGAACGATCATCTGGGTGAAGCGGTCGGCCAGCTCTATGTGGCCCGCTACTTCCCGCCAGCGGCCAAGGAGCGGATGGAGCAGCTGGTGGAGAACCTGCGCACTGCCTACGGCCAGAGCATCAAGGAGCTCGACTGGATGTCGCCCGAGACCAAGGCGCAGGCACTCGAGAAGCTGGCCAAGTTCCGCCCCAAGATCGGCTACCCCGACAAGTGGAAGGATTACAGCGCCATCGCCATCAAACCGGATGATCTGGTGGGCAACCTGCAACGCTCGCAAGCCTTTGAATACGCAGATAGTCTGGCGCGCCTCGGCAAGCCGGTCGACCGGGACGAATGGCACATGTCGCCGCAAACGGTGAACGCCTACTACAACCCGAGCAACAACGAGATCGTCTTCCCGGCGGCCATCTTGCAGCCCCCCTTCTTCGACATGACGGCGGATGATGCGGTCAACTACGGCGCCATCGGCGGGGTCATTGGCCACGAGATGGGCCACGGTTTTGATGATCAGGGGGCCAAATCCGACGGCGACGGCATGATGCGCGACTGGTGGACACCGCAGGATCTCAAGGAGTTCCGCTTCCGCACCAGCCGTCTGGTGGCCCAGTACAACCGCTTCGAGCCCATCAACGGCCAGTTCGTCAACGGCCAGTTTACCCTGGGGGAGAACATCGGCGATCTGGGCGGCCTCACCATCGCCCACAAAGCCTACGAGCTGTCGCTCGATGGCAAGGAGGCGCCGGTGTTGGACGGCTTCACCGGCGAGCAGCGCTTCTTCCTCGGCTGGGCGCAGGTGTGGAAGGGGATGTATCGCCCCGAGCTGATGCAGATGCTGCTGCGCTCCGACCCCCACTCGCCGCCCGAGTACCGGGTTAACGGTGTGGTGCCGAATATTCCCGCCTTCTACGAGGCATTCAACATCCAGCCGGGGGACAAGCTCTATCTGCCGCCCCAGAAGCGGGTGAAGATCTGGTAACAGCATCACAGCGGGCCCCCCGGAAGCCCGCACTCAAGAGACAGCAAGAGGTTGCAAGATGAACAGAGCATTGATGATGGCAGGGCTGCTGACCCTGCCGCTGGCGGCACAAGCCGAAGAGGGATTTAGCAAGCAACTGACCCTCCCCTCCGGGCAGGTGATCCGGGTGGCGCAGGGGGTGGGTGAACCCGCCTCCATCGGCAGCTATGATGTGCGGCTCTATTCGGGCCAGAACGCCCAATTTCCACTGGATGAGTTTCAGGATGGCAAGGTGATGTCTCGTAACGGCTTTATCCGGGAGCTGAAACTGGTCGATTTGAATGGCGACAAGCAGCCCGAGCTGGTGGTCATCATCGAGAGCGCTGGCAGCGGCAGCTATCAGGATGCCGATGCCTACACCGTCAGTCCGCAAGGGGAGCTGGAGATCTTCAATCAAGTCAAGGAGCTGGAGCCCAAAGAGGATGTGGTCAAGGCGCTCAAAAGCCCGCAAGACTAAGCCCTCTCCCCGAATCTGAAATATAAAAAGCCCTGATGATCAGGGCTTTGTTGTTTCTGCTGTTGGCGTAACCAGCTCAGAGGCGGGTCGCCCGGATGGAGACCTGCGGCAGCGCCATCTCGTGCTGGGCAGCCACCAGTTGCAGCTCGTAAGCCCCCGCCAGCCAGGTCCGGGCCAGTACCGCATCCACGCTGGCGTTGGTAAGTTCGAACGCCGCTACCGGGGTACAACCCGCCAGCAGATTGGCCAGCATGGTGGCGCTCAGCAGATCCCCCACCCCGATGGGGTGGCGGGCAAAAGGGTAGAGCGGGCGGGAGAGGTGAAAAGTCCCCTCCTCGCACACCAGCAACATCTCGAAGCGGTCCATGGCAAAGCCGGCCTTGCCCAGATGCTTGACCATCACCAGCTTGACCCCTTGCGCGCGCAGCTGCTGGCACGCTTCGATGGCCTCCGGCACATTGCGGATATCGCGGCCGGTGAGCTGTTCCAGCTCCAGCAGATTGGGGGCCAGCATATCGGCGCAGGCTAGTGCCCGGTTTTTCAGAAAATCGGCGACGCCGGGTGCCACTATGCACCCCTTGTCGGGGTGACCCATCACGGGGTCACAAAAATAGAGGGCGGCCGGATTGAGCGCCTTGAGCCTGGCCACTGCAGCCAGGATCTCCTCCCCCTGTTCGGCCGAGCCGAGGTAGCCACTCAGCAGCGCATCGCACTGGGCCAGCACGCCGATCTCCGCCAGCCCGTTCACCAGCTGACGGATATGGCCGCCGGGCATCACCATCCCCTGCCAGCCTTCGCTGTATTGGGTGTGGTTGGAGAACTGCACCGTGTTCATCGGCCACACCTCGATCCCGAGGCGACGCATGGGAAAAACGGCGGCGCTGTTGCCGGCACAGCCAAAGACTACGTGGGATTGAATGGAGAGCACTCGCTTCATGGTTGGCGACTCACGCAATAAGAACAGGAATTCCGGAGGGAAAAACGGGCCTTGCGGCCCGTTGTTGTCACTTTCGACTGTTGTCACTGTCGATTAACGCAGCACCTTGACGGTGTAGCTGCCATCGGCCTGACGATAGAGGCCGTGGATGTCGGTCTCGAAGCCCGGGTAGTGGGCACCGATCTCGCACAGCATCTCGAGGAACTCGAGCACCGGCAGAGAATCCTGGGTCACCATCTCGCCCGGCAGTACCAACGGAACTCCCGGCGGGTACGGCAGGATCATGTTGGCGCTGATGCGGTCAACCATGTCACGCAACGGCACCTCTTCCAGATTGCCCGCCAGCTCTTGCTGCCATGCAGCATGCGGGGTCATCTTCATCTCCGGCAGCACGTCGAACGCCTTGAACATCAGCTCCGGCAGACGATATTTGCAGGTCAGATCATGGATGCTCTGGGCCAGCTCCTGAATGCGCATCCCTTCGTAGAAGCTCGGGTCTTCACGATAGAGGCTCGGCAGTATGTTCTTGATGGTCAGGTTCAGATCGTAGCCACGCTTGAACTCGGTCAGGGCACGCAGCAACTGCATCGCCTTGGACTGATCGATACCGATGGAGAAGAGGAACAGCATGTTGTAAGGGCCGGTCTTCTCGACCACGATGCCGCGCTCGTCCAGGAACTTGGAGACCAGAGAGGCAGGGATGCCCTTCTCCAGCAGCTTACCATCACGACCCATACCCGGGGTCAGCAGGGTAACCTTGATCGGATCCAGGTACATGTGGTTGTCATCGATGTCCTTGAAGCCGTGCCAGTCATCTTTCGGATCCAGCTTCCAGCACTCGACGGTGTCGATGTTGTCCGGCTGCCATACGTCGAAGAACCAGCCTTCGCTCTGATCACGCAGACGCTTGATCTCTTTGCGGAAGGAGATGGCGCGATCGATGGAGTCCTTGATCAGACGCTTGCCGGTGTTGCCACGCATCATGGCAGCGGAGATCTCGGTAGAGGCCACGATGCCGTACTGCGGCGAGGTGGAGGTGTGCATCATGAAGGCTTCGTTGAAGGTCTCTTCCTCCACGTCACCCTTGATGTGGATCATCGAGGCCTGGGAGAAGGCCGCCAGCAGCTTGTGGGTGGACTGGGTTTCGTAGAACACCTTGCCCGGCATGGCTTCGCCGCTCATGCCGCACTTGCCTTCATAGATCGGGCTGAAGTTGGTGTAAGGCACCCAGGCACTGTCGAAGTGGATGTAAGGAGTATCCAGCGCCTCCTTGATGAAGCCGGTGTTGTAGAGCAGGCCATCATAGGTAGAGTTGGTGACGACGGCGTAACGGGGAGCCTGGGCACCCGGTGTCGCGGCAACCTTGGCAGCGATGGTGTCGCGGCTGAATTCGCTCTGCGGGATACCACCCAGAATGCCGTAGGCGTTGCGGGTCGGACGGAAGTAGATCGGCGTCACGTCGTTCATCATCATCAGGTGAGTGAGCGACTTGTGGCAGTTACGGTCAACCAGCACTGTGCTGCCGGCCGGCGCGGAGTACATGCCGACGATCTTGTTGGCAGTGGAGGTGCCGTTGGTAACGATATAGGAGCGATCGGCGTTGAAGGTACGGGCGATGTACTCTTCGGCTTCCTTGTGCGGACCTGAGTGATCCAGCAGGGAGCCCAGCTCCGGCATGGAGATGGAGACGTCAGCCTTGAACGCGTTCGGGCCGTAGAAGTCATAGAAGATGCTGCCGGCCGGGCTCATCTGGAAGGCGGTACCACCCATGTGACCCGGAGTACAGAAGGTGTATTTACCCTCTTCCACGTACTTGAACAGTGCCTTGGTGAACGGCGGCAGGATGGCGTCCTGATACTCCTGAGTGGCCTGACCCATCTTGAGGGCGATGTCGTCAGCCATGCCGAGACGGTACTCGAAGAAGTGCACGTTCAGACGCAGGTCGGTCAGGTGAATATCCAGGGTGGACTGGTCGTTGGCGAAGGCGAAGATCGGCAGCTTCTCGTTGCGATCGTGGATCTCCTTGCACAGACCCAGGGAGTATTTGTCCCAGTCGAAGATGGCGCCGCAAACGCGCGGGTTCTTCTCGATCAGTTTCAGCAGGTCGGCGACGTCGACCGGATAAACAACCTCGAAACCCTTGCGCTCGAGGGAGGCTTGCAGCTGGCGAATGGGTTCTTCTTTAAAGAAAACGCCCAGGTGGTTGAGGATGGCAATGATATTCATCGTAATGCTCCACACGTAAAGGGGCGCTCTCCATCAGGAATGGTGAGTGAAGAGCGCTCGGAAGATAAAAGGGGAAATCAGTTGCTGGGTTGTTCGTTCAGCAGGGCATCGTGCTGACGCAGACCCAGTTTTTTGGCGTAGAACATCAGGATGATGAGCGACACCACGAAGGTAGCTGTGAGGTTGGAACCCTTGGCACCCATCAGGGCTACCAGACAGAAGACGCAGGCCACACCGGAGAAGATCATGGCGCCGATGCTGCGGGAGGTCATGCCCTCGAAGCGGATCAGGTTAATGCTGGAGTAGAAGTAGGGCAGCATGGTCAGCAGCACCGCATCTGTGGTCAGCACGTTGAAGAGATCGGCAGCGTGGGCGGACTGGGAGGTGAAGGCGGTCAGGCCAACCATCAGGGCAGTCATCTTCAGGGAGCCCAGGATCAGACCCTTCTTGGCCACGCCGTTCTTGTCCACTTCACCGTAGATTTTCGGGAAGTTGCCGTCGTTGGCGGCACGCTTGCCCGCCTCGCCCACCAGCATCATCCAGGAGCCCAGCGAGGTGAAGCAGGCCAGGGCGGTGAAGGCAGAGACAAACGGCGCAGACCAGCTACCGAAGATGGCGGAAGAGGCCATGGCAAACGGGGCGCCGGAGGCTGCCACTTCACCGGCTGGGAACATGCCGCTGATCACCTGGGTAGAGAGGATGTAGATAACACCGGCGATACCGGTACCCAGCATGGTGGCGAGCGGTACGGTGCGCTTGGGGTTCTTCACCATGCCGGAAGAGACGGCGGCAGATTCAACACCGACGAAGGACCAGAGGCAGATCAGCACGGCGCTGATGACCGCATGCAGGTCGCTGCCACTGGTAGTGTTCCAGTTCTGGCTGTAGACGGTGGCATCAAAATGACCCCAGCCCATCACCGCAGTACCGACAACCGGCAGCAGGATCAGCACCAGACCCAGGGTACAGAGTCGGCTCACCCAACTACCGCCAAGCAGGTTGACGAAGGTGAAGATCCAGACGGCAGCGATGGTGGCTGCGGCGGCCGGAATTGGGCTGTTGAGAATGGGGAAGAAGACCGAGAGGTAGGAGACGCCGGTAATGGCGATGGCCAGGTTACCGATCCAGTTGGCGTGGTAATAAAGCACACCGGTCTGGAAACCGAACACCGGAGAGATCTCGCCAGCGTAAGCAATGGGGCCACCCTCTTGCGGGTTCTTGGTAGCAAGGCGGGCGAAGACAAAGGCGAGGCCCATGGCGCCTACCAGACAGATTGCCCAGCTAAAGACAGAGATGGAGCCGATGGTAGCCAGTGCCGAAGGCAGCAGCGCGATGCCACTCCCCATCATGTTGCCGGCCACCACACCTGTACAGGCGATAAGGCCAATCTTCTTGCTCGTATCTAGGGACATAAGATCTCCGGTTCTATAAAAGGTCGGGTCGTCACATACACATTTGGCGGAACGCCCCGCCAAAGAATGGGCACAGACTAGGCCTCTCATCCCCGGAAAACATAAAGACCAGCTAACGGATAAAAATATGAGGCAACTTTTTTCGCCGCCTCAGTATTTTTGATGAAAACCATTTAAAAACAGTCAATTGACATCACATCACACAGCCGTCTTGATAAAACCTTGATATCCCTCCGCCCAATTTTTCCCCTTGATAACCCCCTTATCTCGCCGTCTTGATATTTTTGGCCAGATAAACCCGGGATAAAGCGGCTCCCATTGCGCCTACTCCCCTTGTAACCATTCGAACGCCCTGCTGATCATCACCCTGAGTGGCCGCTCACCTCCTGTTCTCCCCTCAGCTCGGCTCATCACAATCCAGGCTCAGAGGTAAAGCGCAACGGCGATAACCGGTCAGCAATGAGAAATAGGTCGAGACAGACAGCTTATCCCGCCGCCAACAACGAGCAGATGTCACAAGCTGCGCGCGGCGTGAAGCCGGGCAGAATGCCGCGTGTAAGACAAAGGCAAGTGGGGATAGTGGGGAGCTGCGGGGGATAAATCGGGCCGTACCAGAGCGATTATCCCCGGTGGCAAACAAGCAGGATTGAAACAAGCAGAAACCACACAGGCCGCCCGAAGGCAGCCTGTGGATGGGGTCGGCAACCGCGCCGACCGGGGAAAACCCAACACTGCGGAGTTAGAAGAGCTTTACCTTGCTCTGGCCCAGCGCATTGAACAGAGCCGGGGTGAGGCTCTCCATATTGCTGTAGAAACCGAGCTGCTGGCAGAGCAGATAGGTCTGCTCGGTCGCCTCCATCAGGAAGGCCTGACTGTAGGCATCCCCCGCCGCCTCGGGGCGGCCGTCCAGCTCCGCCAGCTTGCCCTGCAGTATGTAGTAGAGCACCGAGCGGCCGCGACTCGCCGCCTTCTCCAGCAGATAGTTGGCCTGCTGTTGCTGACCGTTGAGGATCGCCTGCAGGGTCAACGCCTCCCACACCCGGGCTGGCAGGGCGCCGCTGTTTTGCACCACGCTGGCGAGATGAGTGCCAATCCCCTGCAGCCGCTCGCTCTCGGATTTGCCCGCCAGGGTGGCCAGCGCCTCGCCCGCCAAATAGCGCTCCGCCAACAGCAGCGGCTGATCCGGATGGGCAATCAGCGCCTGCTCCAGCAGATCGATGCCCCGCTTGAGGGCCACCGGATCCCGGCTGTTGATGTAGTACTGCGCCTCCATCATCGCCATCAGGGAGGCATCATCGGTCGGCCAGCCCATCCCCGGCTCGGCATCGGGTTGGTCGAGGGCACGCAGCAGATCCTGGCTGCTGGCCTGCAACACACCGTGCACACTGTGGCGACTGAGCTGGTACTGATGGCTGAACAGCACCCGGTTGGTATTGATATTGCGATACTCCAGATCGAGATAGGTGCCACGGGGCTGGCGGGTGACCCGCACACTCAGCTCCTTGCCGGGCATGATGCCCCCCATCAGAGTGGTAGCACCGTACTGCACCCGCAGCGGCGTCGCCACGGCCACCTCCCCCATCAGGGCTCGGGTAATGCCATCGGCGAGGCGCACGTTCTCGTTGTTGTCATCCATGCCGGAGTGGAAGCGGAACACCAGCAGATTGGGATCCAGCATGGCATGCACCTGGGGGCTGGTGTGCTGGTAGCTGAGCATGCTGACAATGGCGATCAGCACGATGGCAACGAAGATATCGAAACTCACCATCTTCCAGCGGCTGCGGGCATCCTTGGCATGGGTGGAGATGGCGCGGGTCAGGGGCCCGGCGGGAAAAGGGGCGACATTGGGCTGTGCATCATCATCCTGCTCAGCCACGGGTGGGCTCAGATCGGAGAGCGTCGGGTTGTCGGAGAGAGCGGTATTGACCGCAGGAGCGGGCTGCTCGTCCGCCATCACCACGGAAACCACCTGCAGCGGCCTTACCGGTGCCACCAGCTTGTAGCCGCGCTTGGGCACGGTGACGATATAGTCGGTCGCATCGGTGCGACCATCTTTGAGGATCTTGCGCAGTTCGAAGATGGACTGGGTCACCACCTGATCGGTCACCTCGGCGCCATCCCACACCTCGTTGATCAAGGCATCGCGGCCAAACACAGTGCCGGCATTATGGGCCAGAAACCGCAACAGGTTGACCAGTCTGGGTTCGAGGTAGACCTCGCGGTCGGGGCGACACAGCATGTTGTCGTCAACGCTCAGGGTCCAGTCGTGGATCTCAAAAACCGATTCGCTCATGATTCACTCGCTGCAGATGGTGACAATGCACGATGAGAGAGACGCAAAACCCGGGCTGACTGAACGGAACAAGGCGCTATCACCACAGGTGACAGATAAAAAGAGAACCGAAGCAATCACATCTCTGAGAGTCAGTCTGGCCAGGCCATCCTGTTTACGTCTGAAGGGCATCCTTGCGGGCATTCCGACCACCGGGATCGGAGGGGATCACTTTAAGCAAAACGGGAGCTGGATCCCACTTTTTTTGGCTATAAATCGCCGTTGAGTTGATCCGACACCGCACTTTTCGGCAAATAGCGTGCCAACTAGTATTCATATGAACATCCCATATGCCGGAATCAAAAAGCCCTGAACATCAGGGCTTTCTCATTTCTTCGACCATCGGGGAGACGTTACTTCGCTACCGGAAGCGCATCCTGCTGACGACTGCGGCACAGATGACGCCGCCACAACGAGAAGCCGCCGTAGCCAAGACTGAGCACCACCGCATAGAGCACCTGAGTGGCGAGCGCCACCAGCACCAGAGCGCAGAGCAGCACGCTTATCCCCGCCAGCCCCTTGCCTACCCCGCCGAGCAGACGCCAGCCCGCCGCCATGCAGAGCAAATAGACCAGCACGAAGTTGCCGTTGGCGTAGCGGATCAGCTCATCGAGCGGCAGTCGCAGCCAGATGATAAGGGTGATGCAGATCAGACAGATGGCGAGCACCAGAGTGAGCGCCCGCAGCGGCGCGCCGCGCGCGGTGAGCACGGCCAGCGAGGGGGGCAACTTGCCTTCCCGCGCCATGCTCCAGATCAGCCGGGCAAAGCCCTGAATGTAGATGTTGATGCTGGCAAAGCAGGAGAGGTAACCGAGCACCGCCACCAGCCACTTGGCGGTGGGGCCGAACAGCAGCGCCAGCAGGGAGGGAATGGCGGTGGCGTTTTTCGCCTCATCGCCGTAGAGGCCATATTTGAGCACCACCAGCGAGTGGATCCAGTAGATAAGCCCCGCCAGCAGCACCCCGCCGAGCAGGGCGATGGGGTAGTCCCGCTCCGGCCGCTTGAACTCCTCCCCCATATGGGCGAAGGCCTCGAGCCCGACGAAACACCAGAACATCACCGCCAGCGCGGTGGCCATAGGGGGCCACTCGTCCGAGCTCGGCAGCGGCCGGGCCGCATCGCGCCAGCTCACCTCCCCCTTGAACCAGATCAGCAGGGTGAGCCCCAGAATGGCGAGCGCAATCAGCAATTGCAGGTTGCCGGAAGATCGCGCACCGCGCAGCCCCAGCAGAAAGACCCCGAGCAGGGTCAGCAGCTGGATGGCCCAGAGGGTCCACTCCCCCATATCAAACAGGGCGTGCCAGAAGCCGGCGGCAATCATCAGGGCGGCAGGCAGCCCCACCGGCAGCACAGCCAGAAACAGGAAGGCGGAGAAGCGCTCGGCGCCGTTGCCAAAGGCGAGCCCAATCAGGTGCGGCGCGCCGCCCGCATGGGGATAGCGACGGCCGAGGCGAGCAAAGGTAAAGGCGATGGGCAGCACCAGCGCAATCAGCAGCAACCAGGCCCAGAGCGAGGCCCCACCCGCCAGCGAGGCGGCGGTCGCAGGTACCACGAAGATCCCGGTGCCGAGCAGCGAGGTGGCGAGCAGCCCCATCCCCTGCCAGAGCCCGAGACCCTTTTTCAACCCAGACATATCCTTTTGTCCCGACTAGAAAAACATCCCGCCATGTTAGGCCTCCACCACCCCTTTGTTAAGCACGATGGTTAAGCGCGGCTGCGAGAATATGCAGCCTTTTATTCGGGCTCGGGCCCAGCTTGCAGGGACTCGGCCAGAAAATCCCCCAGCAGGGTGATTTTGAGCACCTGCCGCCGCGCCGCCGGATAGATGAAGTAGAGGGTCTTGGCCGGGCTCTGATAGCGGCCAAGCAGCGGCAGCAGACGCCCCGCAGCGATATGCTCACGCACCTGTTCGGCTGGCTGCAAGGTGATGCCAGCCCCCGAGAGCGCAGCCGTCAACAAGGCTGGCCAGTGATTGATGCGCAGGCGCGAGGCGACCCGCACCTCCTCGCTCTGACCATCCTCACCAACAAACTGCCAACGCTCGTGCTCGCCCCAGTTGCCGTGCAGACACTGGTGGCGAGCGAGATCGGCCGGATGACGGGGTACGCCGTGGCGATTGAGGTAGTCGGGGGCCGCGCAGAGGCGGTAGTGCTGGGTCAGCAGCGGACGGGCGATCAGCGCCTCATCCTGCGGGCGCAGGGTGCGGATGGCGGCATCGAACCCCTCCTCCACCAGATCGACCCAGCGCGGGGTGAGCTGCAGATCCAGATCCAGCTTGGGGTAGCGGTCGAGAAAAGCGGGCAGCAGCGGCACCAGCCGGTGGTGGCCAAAGCTGAGGGGGGCGGCGATGCGCAGCCGTCCGGCCGGCTCGGCCAGCAGGTTCTGGGTGAGCGACTCGGTCAGTGCCAGCTCCTCCAGCACCCGCTGACAGCGAGCGAGAAAAAGCTGGCCCAGCTCGGTGAGGGTCTGCTGGCGGGTGGTCTTGTGAAACAGCTTTCCCCCCAGCCACTGCTCCAGCCCCAGCACATGCTTGCCCACCATCTGGGCGCTGATCCCCTCTTCGCTCGCCACGGCGCTGTAGGAGCCGAGATCCACCACCCGGGTGAAGATACGCATGCTGGTCAATCGGTCCACAACCCCTCCTTTTTGCCCGTTTCAAGGCCGTTTGGCCCGCGACCAAGGCCCTGATTCACAACCAGAAGTTTAGTAAGAAATGGATTTTAGCCAATTTATTCAACTTTTAGTTACCAATACAGTGATGCCGTCCCTTCCCCACAGGATAAATTCCCATGAAAAGCACCTATCTGGCCGCATTACTAGTCGGTCTGCTGGCCAGCGGCGCCAGTCAGGCTGCCGAGAGCAGCTTTATCAGCAACCACGATCAAGCCCCTGCCTCAGCAACTCAAGCCCGGCCCGATATCTTTCGGGTCAGCCTGCTCGGCACCGGCACTCCGGTGCCCCAGATCAGCCGGGGCGGCTACAGCACCCTGGTCGAAGCGGGCAACCAGAAGCTGGTGTTCGATTTTGGCCGCAACTCCGCCACTCGCCTGTGGCAGCTGCATATCCCCATCGGCCGGGTCAACGCCTTCTTCCTCACCCACTTTCACTCAGACCACACCAACGGGCTGGCGGATCTCTGGCTGACCGGCTGGCTGCAACCGGCCTATGGCCAGCGCCACGCGCCGATGGAACTCTACGGCCCCAAAGGCACCACAGCTCTCGCCCGTGGCTTGCAGCAGGCCTACGCCACCGACATCGCCACCCGGGTCAAGGATGAGGGAACGCCGCTGGACGGGGTGGAGATCAACAGCCACGAGGTCACCGCCGGGGTGGTCTACAACCATGACGGGGTCAAGGTGACTGCCTTTGACAACGACCACGGGGTCAACATCAAGCCGTCATTCGGCTATCGCATCGACTATCACGGCCACAGCGTGGTGCTCTCCGGCGATACCCGCTACAGCCCCGAAGTGGTGAAGCAGGCCAAAGGGGCCGACCTGCTGGTGCACTGCGTCTCCATGACCTCTGC
Source organism: Aeromonas sp. 96A (assembly GCF_051919165.1). Classification (NCBI taxonomy): domain Bacteria; kingdom Pseudomonadati; phylum Pseudomonadota; class Gammaproteobacteria; order Aeromonadales; family Aeromonadaceae; genus Aeromonas; species Aeromonas sp. 96A. The sequence goes on from NZ_JBQBFE010000001.1 coordinate 1,708,813, forward strand.
CGAACAGATGAAGGCCAACCCCGGCTACAAGGCGATCGCCGGTCACCTCGCCTCCCCAGAGCAGGCTGCCCGGGTAATGAACGAAGCCAAACCGGCGCTGACGGTATTCAGCCATATCGGCCTCAACGGCAAGATCAGGGTCAAAGATCTGGCGCAGGATCTGCGCGCCCGCTACTCGGGCACCTTTGTCATCGGTAACGACCTGATGCAGATTGATCTGCCCACCACGGCCTCCGGCAAGGGCTACGCCCTCTGGCAGTCGGAGAATATCGACAACAAATAGATGGCACGGATGCCGGTCAGCCATGGCCGGCATCCGCAATCGACACCGGGGGCTATCTTTAAGGGGTGTTTGACCACAAGGAGTTATCTCTATGAGCCTGAAATGGAAGCACCTCGCCCTGGCCACTCTTCCCTTGTTCGGCATGTCGGCCGCTCAGGCGGCGGTATTGACCAGCCTTGAATGGCCCCCTTACACCAGCGCCAGCCTCCCTGAACAGGGCAAGAGCAGTCGGGTGGTGACCGCAGCCTTTGCCCTGGCTGGCGACCCGCTGACCATCAAGTTCTATCCCTGGCAACGGGCCGTGGACGAGGCAACCAACAACCCCGAGGTACTGGGTTATTTCCCCGAGTATCTCGACCCCAAGAGCAGCTGCCTCTTCTCCGACCCCATAGGTAACGGCCCCCTCGGGTTTGCCCAGCGAGCCGATCAGCCGGTCAACTGGCAGAGCCTTGATGACCTCAAGGGCAAGAAAATCGGTGTCGTCACCGGCTATGTGAATACCACCGAGTTCGACGAAAAAGTGGCCAGCAAGGCACTCTCGGCCGACGCCACCAGCTCGGACAGCCAGAACCTGCTCAAGCTCGGCAACGGTCGGCTCGATCTGGCGGTCATCGACCAGAATGTGATGACCTATCTGCTGGAAAGCGATCCCCAACTCAAGGACGTTGCCGCCAACCTCGGCTTCAACGGCAAGATCCTCGAGGACAAGTCTCTCCACGTCTGCTTTACCAACTCAGCCAAGGGGAAAGAGGCGCGGGACAAATTCAACAAGGCACTGGCCAGTGACGAGGTGAAGAAGCTGATGAAGTAGCGATACCGCATCCGCTCGCCGCCCCAAACAGCCATAAAAAAAGCCGCCTCTTGCGAGGCGGCTTCTTCATTCAACTTGGTAACCGGCGTTATCAGGCAATCAGCTTGTAGATGATACCGGACATGGCGATCAGGCCGATGATGGTCACGAAGCCGTTGCTGATGTTGCCAGCGTATTTGCGCATGGCCGGAACCTTGGTGATGGCGTACATCGGCATCAGGAACAGCAGCATTGCGATGATCGGGCCGCCCAGGTCTTCAATCATGCCGAGGATGCTCGGGTTGATGGTAGCGATGGCCCAGGTGGTCAGGATCATGAACACGGCAGTGACTTTGTTCAGTTGCTTGGTGTCAACGTTCTTGCCCTTCTCGCGCAGCGCCTTGGCCATCAGGCCGTTCATGCCCTCTTGCGCACCCAGGTAGTGACCCAGGAAGGATTTGCTGATGGCAACCATGGCGATCAGCGGAGCCACAGTACCGATAACCGGGTTATCGAAGTGGTTGGCCAGGTAGGACAGGATGGAGATGTTCTGTTCTTTGGCAGCAGCCAGGTCAGCCGGGGAGAGGCTCAGTACGCAGCTGAATACGAAGAACATAACGGTCATCACCATCATGACGTGGGCGCCCAGCAGGATGTTGCTGCACTTCTTCTCGGCACCTTCACCGTAACGACCTTTGTTGTCCACCGCGAAGGAGGAGATGATCGGGGAGTGGTTGAAGGAGAACACCATTACCGGGATAGCCAGCCACAGGGTCTTGATAAAGTCACCGTTGAAGGCGTCGGACAGGGCCGGAGCTTCAGTGATGATGGCACCGTTCCAGTGCGGGATCAGGTAGAACGCCAGACCCATCAGGGTGAGCACGAACGGGAATACCAGCACGCTCATCGCTTTGACGATAACCTGGCCGCCCAGACGAACAACCGCCATCAGACCGAGGATCAGGGCCAGTGACAGAACGGCACGGGGAGGTGCAGACATGCCCAGCTGGTGAACAATCACGCTCTCGACGGTGTTGGTGATGGCGACTGAATACATCAGCACGATCGGGTAGATGGCAAAGAAGTAAAGCAGGGTGATGAATTTGCCTGCGGTCTTGCCGAAGTGCTCTTCTACTACTTCAGTGATGTCGCCATCACGGGTAGAGCCGGACAGCACGAAGCGGGTCAGACCACGGTGAGCAAAGAAAGTCAGCGGCAGCGCCAGGATCAACATGGCAACCAGCGGCCACAGGCCACCTACACCGGCGTTGATTGGCAGGAAGAGCACACCGGCACCGATCGCGGTACCGTACAGACCCAGCATCCAGACCACATCGGCCTTGTTGACGCCGCGGGAGGTGTTGCTGGCTAAACGACCATCAGCTGCAATATTCATGTCAGACATACGTTGTTCCTGTCATCTAGGAAAATGGGATTCTTGTTTGGTCGGGCCTTGGCCCGGTTCCATCTCCCTGGAACGCCTGCTGTCCGTCCTTGATATTAACCTCTCGCCCCCCGGCAACCTGGCCATCACTCCTTGTGACAACAGGATTGCAACAAACAACAGTGCGAGATTTTGACCCTGAGGGTCGGCACCCGTCTCACTTAACAACCGATTAACGTGCGCCACTCTTGATGGGCTGACTTTAATTAAATGCCCTTATTAATCACAGCGTTTTTTTGAATTAATCAACCAAAGTTTGATTTTGGTCGCCTTTCGGACGACCAAGATCACACTCAAAGCGCCTTATTGTGAGTTTTTTTTAACAATTCAACTTAGTTTCACTGGAATCAATGGCCTGCGATCAGCTACATATTTGCAACAAGCTACTCATTTAGCGCGGATTGTGTGCAGCACGGCCTTGGCGTACCCTTGTGACTCACGCCTTTTTGTTGATTGATGATGACCATTACCCGTACCGATCTCGCCGAACTGGCGGTATTTGCCGCCGTCGCCCGTCACCGCAGTTTCAGCAAGGCCGCCCTCGAACTCGGGGTCTCCGCCTCCGCCCTCAGCCACAGCCTGAAAGGGCTGGAAGCCCGTCTGGGGGTGCGGCTGCTCAACCGCAGTACCCGCGCCGTGGTGCCGACCGAAGCGGGCCAGCGGCTGCTCAAGCAGCTGCTCCCCACCCTCAATACCCTGGAAGAGGCGCTTTGGGAGCTGGCCCGCAACAGCGATGAACCGGTGGGAAGGCTCAAGCTCTGCGCCCCCCGCGGCGCCATCGACAGCCTGCTGGCTCCGGTACTCATCGACTATCTGGCCCGTTATCCGCGGATGCAGGTGGAGGTAGTGGAACAGGAGCTGATGCCCCGGCTGATTGAAGATGGTTACGATGCCGCGCTCTTTTATGGCGATCTGCTGCCCAAGGAGATGATCGGCATCCCCCTCGGCCCGCCCCATCGCTATCTGGTGGTGGGCTCCCCGGCCTATCTGGCTGAGCACGGCACGCCGGAGCACCCGAGCGAGCTGAGCCGCCACGCCTGCATCGGATATCGCCTCACCCCGCACCACCACTATCGCTGGGCCTTTGCCGCCGATGGCACCATGCTGGAGATCGAAGTGACCGGGCCGCTCACTACCAGCACCCCGGCCCTCTATCTGGGCGCAGCCGAGGCGGGGTTGGGACTGGCCTACTGTCTGGAAGAGGAGGTGAGCCAGAAGGTCGCGGAGGGGAAACTGCTCACCGTGCTGGAGCCCTGGTGCCCTACCTTTGCCGGCTTTTACCTCTTCTATCCCAGTCGGCATCAACTGGGCAGCGGCCTGCGCATCCTGATCGACATGCTCAAGGCGCACTACCAAAACCCCGGATTAGTGAGTAATACTCAGCAATTCATCAAGTGAAACCCTGATTATCACCAAATAAGTATTAATCTAGACTAGCTGTTCGATAATCGAACTCCCCGAGAGAACAGATATGTCTGCCTATTTAACACTGCGGCAACGGGCCATGACCCGTCGCTTCTGGGCTTACGCCCTCCCCTCCATTCTTGCCATGCTGGTCTCGGGGGCCTACTACCTCATCGACGGCATCTTCGTCGGCCACTATGTCGGTGCCGCTGGCCTCGCCGGGATCAACCTGGTCTATCCGGTCATCATGGTGCTGATCGGTCTGGCCGCCATGATCAGCATGGGGGCCGCCACCGCCATCTCCTTCCAGCAGGGGGCGAAAAACGACAAGCTGGCCCGTCAGGCGCTGGTCAACGCTCTCTGGCTGCTGGCCGGACTCGGGGGCGTTGCGCCGGTTCTGCTCTATTACACCCACACCGATATCCTGCTGGGGCTGGGAATTGAACAGGGCACCGAGACCTGGAAACAGGCGAGTGACTACCTCACCTGGATTGGTGGCGGTACCCTGCTGCTGGCCAGCAATCTGGCGGTCCCCTATCTGCTGCGCAACGATGGCCGCCCGAAACTGGCCATGGTGCTGGTGAGCAGCGGCGCCGTGCTCAATATCATCCTCAACTACATCATGGTGGGTCGGCTGGGGCTGGGATTGATCGGTACCGCGCAAGCCACCCTGATGGCAGAGGGTGCGGTGAGCCTGATCGGCCTTGGCTACTTCTTTACCCCCTGGGCGCGGCTGCGCCTCAGCTGGCGGGATCTGGTGCCCAACCTCCCCGCCATGCCGCACCTGCTCTTTACCGGTCTGCCAAGCCTGATTGCCCAGTTCAACCTCGGCCTGCTGCTGATGCTGCACAACAGCCAGCTGATGGTGTATGGCAATGTGAAGGATCTGGCGGGCTTTACCGTAGCCGGTTACACCGAAGCGGTCTTTATCGTCATTCTGCAGGGGCTGGCGTTCGGCATTCAGCCGCTCATCAGCAAGGCAGCAGGGGCCAAGCGCCATCGCAACCTCAAGTACCTGATGGAGATGGGGCTCAAGTTCACCTTTATCTACGGCATGCTGGTGTGGCTCACCATCCAGCTACTGCCGGGACAGGTCGCCATGCTCTATACCGGCGACAAGGATCCCGAACTGCTGGCCGCCGCCATCAGCAGCCTGACCCTCAACCTCGGCGCCATTCCGCTGGAGGGGATCATCATGTTCGGCATCGTGCTGCTGCAATCCATGGCACGTACCCGTCAGGCGCTGGTCATCTCCATCGCCAAAACCGTATTGCTGCTGCCGCTCATCTTCCTGCTGCCGCAACTGTGGGGCCGTGATGGGGTGCTGATGGCCCAGCCCGCGACCGTGCTGCTGCTCACCCTGCCGCTCTGCTGGCTGCTGTGGCGCGAGTGGCTGCGCCTGAAGATAGCCTGCGCACCAAAAAACAAGCGTCGCCCACAACCGGCCCGCGCACGCGCCGCCGTCCAGCTGGCCCGTTAAGGCCACCAATCCCGCAAAACAATAAAAAACCGGCATCCATTGATGCCGGTTTTTGCTATATGGGCGGGTCTGCTTGCGCTGTGCTGCCCCCACTTATGCCAATACTTCTGGCCTGAGCTGGGCCATCAGCCCCGGGTTGTCGGAGTAATCCACCGGGATCGCCACCACCGCAGGCCCCTCCACCGCCAGCGCGGCCCGCAGGGTGGCGCGCAACTCGTCTGCCGAGCGCACCGCAAACCCGGCCGCCCCGAACGATTCGGCATAGCGTTTGAAGTCGATGGGGCCAAAAGAGACGCCGGAGGTGCGGCAATACTTCTGCTGCTCCTGCATCGCGACCATGTTGTAGCCGTTATCGACCCAGATGATGTGAACGATATTGCTCTTGAGCCGCACCGCCGTCTCCAGCTCCATGCTCGACTGCATAAAGCTGCCATCCCCCGATACCGAGATCACCTTCTCACCCGGCCGTACCAGCGCCGCGCCGATAGCCCACGGCAGTGCCACCCCCATGGTCTGCTGACCGTTGGAGATCAGCACCTGACGGGCGCGGAAGCTGTAGAGGTAGCGGGCAATCCAGATATGGAAACTGCCCATGTCGACGCAGAGAGTCATGTCATCGCGCACCAGATCCTGCAGCTCGCGCACGATACGCAAGGGGTGAACCGGATTGCCGTGCAGATCGTCGGCCCGCATTGCCAGTCGCAGCCGCTGCTGGCGCACACCTTGCAGCAGCCGATCCACCTCGGGGGGGCGGATTTTCGGATTGCCCATGATGCGGGTCAGCTGCAACAGGTTGGCGCGGATCGACCCCACCAACTCGGCGGTCGGGCAGTAGCTGCTGTCGATATCGGCAGGCAGCACATCGATATGGAGGATGCGCCGCTCCCGATCGCCATTCCACAGCACGGGATCGTACTCGATGGGGCTGTAGCCGATGCAGATCACCAGATCGGCCCCTGCCAGCAGCTGATCCCCCGGTTGGTTGTTGAAGAGCCCCACCCGTCCGGCAAAGTCATCGAAGTGGCAGCTGTCCACCACCCCGGCGGCCTGATAGGTACCGGTCACCGGCAGCCGCGCCTTGTCGAGGAAGGCGCGCACTGCCTCGGCATTTTCCGGCCGGCTCGCCATCAGGCCGAGCAGCACCACCGGATTCTGGGCGTTGCGCAGCAGGGTCAATGCCTGCTCCATATTCTGCTCATCGGCGCAGCCCGGCTCCGGCACCTCGCGGGGCACCAGCACATTGCCCTGCACCGGCTTGTTGATGATGTCCATCGGCAGGCTGACAAACGCCGCCCCCGGCCGTCCCAGCTCGGCGGCGCGAAAAGCGTTGGCCATCACTTCCGAAATCGCCGCCCCGCTGTTGACCTGAGCGCTGAACTTGGTGACCGGACGGCAGAGGTTGACCGTATCCATGCTCTGATGAGTGAGCTTGAGGCCGTCGGCACGGCGCACGGCGCCGCCCAGCGCCACCATGGGGTCCCCCTCCGAGGTGGCGGTCGCCAGCCCGGTAATGAGGTTGGAGCAGCCGGGCCCCGAGGTGACCAGCGCCACCCCCGCCTTGCCGGTGAGGCGCCCCACGGCGGCCGCCATAAAGGCGGCGTTCGCCTCGTGGCGCACCACTATGGTCTCGATGGGGGAGTCCTCCAGCGCATCGAACACCCGGTCAATCTTGGCGCCGGGAATACCGAACACCTGCTTGACCCCTTGCGCCTCCAGATGACGAACCACCAACTCGGCACCGCACTTCCACTGTCTGTTTTCCATGATATTGCTCCTTGTCTATTAGCCTTCGGCGGCCTGAATGGCGCGATCGAGATCGGCAGGGTTGAGGTCGGCCTGCCGGAAAGCGGGATCCGATGGCAGGGCCAGATTGAGGTGACGCACCACAGAAAGCCGCAGGGTGCCGTGGGCCATGGTGTAGTCGAGCAGATGGCCGCCCCCCTTGCGATCGGCGGTGATCATGTGTTCGTGAAAGCCCGCCACATTGACCCCCTGCACGAACGGCGGGCAGCGAAAACCCACCAGGGTTCCCGCCACCGCGGCAAAGCGGAACAGCGGCTGCTGTTCGATGGCTTCCAGCATGGGGCGATAGGGGGGCTCCTGGCGCGGCACGGTGCGCACCTTGGCCGTTTCAAACTGGCCGTCGAGGCGCAGGGCGACAAAGACGTTGTCGGATCCCACCAGCCGATCCACCCACTGGTGGATCTCGTCACGGCTCAGGGGGTGATCGAAGCGACGCTCCAGACAGGGGCGAAAATGGGTCATCACCGCAAAGGGGGTCTTCTGATCGGCGCGGGCGGGACGGGCCGAGCCATCGGAGCGCAACTGGTGGATCTGGCGCTCGAAGGCGATCAGCTCGCCATCGAGGTGATTGAAGGTGCCGAGGCCAAAGTCGCCGTGGCGCAGCAGCTCGCTCATGGTGGTCTCCCCTTCGTAGACCCCCGCCAGCAGGGCGCTCATCAGGGAACTCTGGTAGATCTCGCCACCGTCATGCTGCCTGCGCCAGCGAGAAAACTGCTGGCTCACTTCGAGGGCACAGCTGCACCCGGCACTGTCAGATGTTGCAATATGTTCCATTCGGGTTTCACCTCCACCGTGAATCCTGTTAGCGTTCGGATCCAATGGTGACTTGGTTCACATTTCAACACCAATACGCTGATCCCATGACTTTGAGACTCAATCGATATGGAACTTCGTACGCTCCGCTACTTCATGGCCGTTGTTGAAAAGCAGAATTTCACCCGCGCAGCCGAATCACTCAACATGGCCCAGCCGCCGCTGAGCCAGCAGATCCGCAAGCTGGAGGAGACCCTGGGCACCCCGCTGCTGCACCGTTTGACCCGCAGTGTCGAGCTGACCGAGGCGGGCGAGAGCCTCTATCGGGATGCGGCGCAGATCCTGGCGCTGGCCGATGCGGCAAAACTGAAGGTAAAGCGGATTGCCCGGGGCGAGCAGGGGGCGCTGCGGATCGGCTTTGCCGGTTCCACCGTGCTCCACCCCGCGGTGCTGACCCTGCTGCACGACTATCGGGAGCGCTACCCCGAGGTGGCCCTCAGCCCGCAGGAGGGCACCATGCCGGCACTGGTGGAGGCGCTGCGCAACGATCGGCTGGATGCCGCCATCTTGCGGCTCCCCTGCCGGGGTAGCGAGGGCTTTGCCCATCACCTTATCGAGCAGGAGCCGCTGCTGATAGCCCTGCCGACCAGCCATCCCAAGGCCAAGCCGGGCCCCTTGCCACTGGCCAGCCTGAAGGACGAGAGTTTTATTCTGTTTCCCCACGCCATCGGGCCCGGGCTCTATGACGGCATCGTGGGCCTCTGCCGGGAGGCGGGGTTTGAGCCGATACTGGGGCCCGAATGCCCGCAGGTGATCTCTACCGTCGGCATGGTGCAGGCGGGCTTTGGCGTGACTCTGGTGCCCAGCTCGGTGGCGGCGCTGCGCCCGCTCGGGGTCAGTTATCACCCCATTGAGGGCAACGGCATGATGACCAGCATCAGTCTGGCGACACGGCCGCATCCAAGCAGTGCCGTGCTGCGGCACTTTATCGCTCAGATCCGTGCCGCCCAGATACAACAAGGCCTCCCGAAGGAGGCCCTGTTGAACAAGCTTGAACCGGTTTGATGGCCAGCTTGCCTGATGCGACGGCTTATTTGACGGTGCTGCTTATTTGACAGTCACGCGGGCAAACTTGCGCTTGCCGACCTGATAGACGGCGGTACCGGCACCGATGAGTGCCTTACCATCTTCCAGCTTCTCGCCATCCACCTTGACCGCGCCCTGCTTGATCATCCGCAGCGCTTCGGAGGTGGTGGCCACCAGATCGGCCTCTTTGAGCAGGTTGGCAATGGCCAGACCTTCGCCTTCCAGCGCCAGCTCGATTTCCGGCATCTCGTCCGGGATGGCGTTCTTGGAGAAGCGCTGGGTGAAATCTTCGTGGGCCGCTTCAGCCGCCGCTTCGTCGTGATAACGGGCGATGATCTCTTTGGCCAGCCAGATCTTCACGTCGCGCGGGTTGAGAGTACCGGCAGCGATGCCTGCCTTGAACTCTTCGATTTCAGCCAGCGGACGGAAGGAGAGCAGCTCGTAGTAGTTCCACATCAGATCGTCGGTGATGGACATGATCTTGCCGAACATCTCGCCCGGGGCGTCGTGGACGCCGATGTAGTTGCCTGCGGACTTGGACATCTTCTTGACGCCGTCCAGACCCACCAGCAGCGGCATCATCAGCACGCACTGGGTCGCCATGCCGGCATCTTTTTGCAGCTCGCGGCCCATCAGCAGGTTGAACTTCTGGTCGGTACCGCCCAGCTCAACGTCCGCCTTCAGCGCGACCGAGTCATAGCCTTGCAGCAGCGGATAGAGGAATTCGTGAATCGCGATGGATTGGCCGCCGGTGTAGCGCTTTTTAAAGTCGTCGCGCTCCATCATGCGGGCCACGGTCTGCTTGGCCGCCAGCTTGATCATGCCGGTCGCACCCAGCTCGCTCAGCCAGGTCGAGTTGTACTCGATGCGGGTCTTGGCCGGGTCGAGGATCTTGAACGCCTGCTCGGCATAGGTGAGGGCGTTGTGCTTGATGGCCTCTTCGGAGAGCGGCGGACGGGTGGCGTTCTTGCCGGAGGGATCTCCCACCATGGCAGTGAAGTCACCGATCAGCAGGATCACTTCATGGCCCAGATCCTGGAAGGTCTTCAGCTTGTTGAGGATCACGGTATGACCCAGGTGAATGTCGGGGGCGGTCGGGTCCATGCCCAACTTGATGCGCAGCGGGCGCCCTTCCTTCAACTTGGCGACAAGTTCTTCTTCAACCAGAATTTCTTCCGCTCCGCGCTTGATCTCGGCTAGCGCCACCTCGAGCTGGGACATTTTTTGACTCTCCATCACGATTCCACAGGGCCAAACATATTACTGGAATGGCGGGCCAATTGGAAAGGCTGTAAAATCCGTCCATTCTGCCCGACTTCATCTGCTTCTCATGGTTATTTGGCACGCCTTCAACGCACTCCCCCACTGGCACCGCAAGATGGTGCTGATCTTGAGCATCATGATCATGATGCTGGCTGCCTGGCCAAGCGAACAGGCAGTAGCAACACGGGTCGATGAAAACGGCAACGAAATTGCCCTGCGGGAACCGGCTAACGACAACGCGCTGAACGACGAGCTGCCGGCCGAGGCCGCCCAGCCCGTTACCCCGCCCAAGCCGCGCTATATCACCAAGCAGGTGAAGGTACGCCGTGGCGACAACATGGGAGTCATCTTCCAGCGCATTGGCCTGAGCACCACGGATCTGCACCTGATCGACCAGCTCGAGGGCAGCGATCCCCTGCGCATGTTGCAACCGGGGCAGGAGCTCACCTTCAAGCTGACCGAAGATGGCCAGTTGCACAGCCTCTATTACCCCCACAGTCTGGAGCAGGCGCTCAAGGTGAGCCGCAAGGAGGAGACCTTTGTCGCTCGCAACGTCAAGATCGCCCTCGACACCCGCGAACAGGTGAGCAAGGGCGAGATCCGTTCCAGTTTCTGGGGCGCCGCGGTGGATGCGGGGATGACCGAAGATCAGATCATGGACTTGGCCGCCATCTTCGGCTGGGACATCGACTTTGCCCAGGACTTGCAGCCGGGTGACAGCTTCCGGGTGGTCTATGAAGACAAGTTCCGCGACGACGAGCGGGTCGCCTCCGGCGATATTCTGGCGGCGGAGTTCGTCAACCAGGGCACCGCCTACCGCGCCGTGCTCAATGAAGATGGCAACTACTACACCCCGGAAGGGAAGGCGATGCGCAAGAGCTTCCTGCGCGCGCCGGTCAACTTCAAATACATCAGCTCCAACTTCAACCCGCGCCGCCTCCATCCGGTGACCGGCAAGATCCGCCCCCATAACGGCATCGACTATGTGGCGCCGGTGGGAACCCCCATCATGGCGGCGGGCTCAGGCAGCGTGGTGGCCGCCGGTTACAACCAGTTCAACGGCAACTACGTCTTTATCAAACATGCCGGCAACTATGTGACCAAGTACCTGCACCTCTCCAAGCGCACCGTCAACAAGGGGCAGCGGGTGAAGCAGGGGCAGACCATCGGCACTCTGGGTGGCACCGGCCGAGTCACCGGCCCGCACCTGCACTACGAATTCGTGGTGGGCGGCATTCACAAGAACCCGCGCACCCTCACCCTGCCGCAGGCAGAGACCCTGAGCGGACGCGAGCTGGCCAACTTTAAAAAGCTGGCGATGCCGCAACTGGCCAAACTCGACAACCCCGAGCTGCAGCTAGCCCAGAACAAGCGGGATAGTCGCGGCAACTAAGCCATCAGGGCTGGCAGGGTGAAGGCCCTGCCAGCCCCTTTTATTGAACCCGCGCCAGGAAACCAGATTGAAATGAGTCCACTTTCGGACATAAGATGAGATGGAACACCGGGAGCGGCATGTGGCACGGAAGTAAGGGCTTATCTATCCTGTCTCTCTCACTCTTTTTCCGGTCCGCATTGAGGATGCAACATGGTTGAGCGTTATATCGGTCTGATGTCAAAGACCACGCTATGTGGCATGGGATGAAAGCCGTACCCCTCTTCACCCTCTCTGCACACCGCATTTTCAAGCAGCAATGTAAGGAGACACCATGGCTGAGCGCTATATCGGTCTGATGTCGGGAACCAGCATGGACGGCATTGATGCCGTGCTGGTGATGATCGCCGGGGATGAACTGCGGGTCGAAGCGGCGCTTTGTCACCCCTGGCCGCAAGAGACCGCACGCACGCTGCATGCCCTCTGCACCCCGGGCGACAATGAAATCGACCGCATGGGGGTGGCCGATAATCTGGTGGCGCGAGAGTTTGCCGCCGCCACCCACGCGCTGCTGGCCAAGGCGAAGCTTGAGCCCAAAGATATTCGCGCCATCGGCAGCCACGGCCAGACTATCCGCCATCGCCCCCAGCTTGGCTTTACCCTGCAGATCGGCAACGCCGCCCTGCTGGCCGCCCTGAACGGCATCGACGTTATCGCCGATTTTCGCACCATGGATATGGCCCTCGGTGGTCAGGGGGCGCCACTGGTGCCCGCCTTCCATCAGGCGCTGTTTGCCAAACCCGGCGCCCTGCGAGTGGTACTGAACCTCGGCGGCATCGCCAATATCTCGGTGCTGCCGGGCAATCCGGGCGGGGTATATGGTTTTGATACCGGCCCGGCCAACACCCTGCTCGATGGCTGGTATCGCCGCCATCAGCCCCACGGCGGCAGCTATGACGCCGGTGGCAAATGGGCCGCCAGTGGCAAGCCCATCCCGGCCCTGCTGGAGAAGCTGCTGGCTCACCCCTACTTCGCCGCACCCGCCCCCAAGAGCACCGGACGGGAGATGTTTACCCTCGATTGGCTCGATGGGGAGCTGGCAGGTACTTCATACGCCCCCGTGGATGTGCAGCGCACCCTGCAGGCGCTCACCTGCCACAGCATCGCCCGCCAACTGCCCGCTCGGCCCGAATCAGTCGGTGCCAGCCAGCCGAAAGCCGAGCTGTTTGTCTGCGGCGGCGGTGCCCATAACGCCCCCTTGCTGAAGGAGCTGGCCAGCCTGCTGCCTGCATGGCGCATCGCCAGCACTGCCGAGCTGGGCCTTGCCCCCGACTGGGTGGAAGGCGCAGCCTTTGCCTGGCTGGCCATGTGCTTTGTCCACCGCAAGCCGGGCAACCTGCCCGCCGTCACCGGCGCCAGCCGTCCGGCTGTGCTGGGTGCGCTTTATCCCGCCTGAGTGATGACAAGGGGGCTGCAGATCAGTGTGCCCCCTTGAACAGACGCACAACCTGTTGCCGGATCGGTGCAAACAGCGGGGGCTTTGGCGGCTCCAGATTGATATGGCGCCGCCCGGCACGAGTTTCACAGCGAAGCAGATTCTGGATGTAGTGGTGGTGGGATCGATGGATCAGCTGTGAAGCCTGATACGCCCACTGTCTGGGAACGCCCCACAGAGTGCTGGCAATCGCCCCGACGATGCAGAAGAAAGCGGGCTCCTGAATTCCCATCCGGCTGGCATTCTCCAGCGCCTCCTTGAGCGAGTTGGAGTGGGCAATACAGGTCATGATATTGACCATGAAGGCGTCGTAATCATCCTTGCCAACACGCGCCGTCAGGGTCGCCGCGGGCTGATAACCAAACTGATGGCCGATATTTTCCAACACCGTATTACGCTGGCGGATCACCTTGCCATAAAACATCAGCATCACCATGCAGTCGATCGCCTTGCACAACGCCTCGTAGTGGGAATGGCTCTTCTTGGGACGCGGCGCCGTGGCAAGGGCCAGCTCTTCAGAGATAGCCAGCAGTCCCACAGGCACGGCGGTGCTGACAAAAGAGAGATCAATCGACAGCTCCAGCCCCTCCTCCCCTTCCATGCGGGCCACAATCACATGTTCGCCAAACAGCCGACGCTGGCGCTCGATAAAGGCGCCAAAGACCAGATCACGAAACTGCTTTTGCGGATAAGGGGTATCGAGCAGGCTCTCGATGGTCATGATGGCGGCGGATACCCGGCCGCGCAGTCGGTAATCGGCAGGAATGGGAAAGCTCTTTCCCAGGCGAGGAGGTAACCGCTGCCCAGATGTTTGACAATACATATCGCCCAGAACGAAACCCAGCATAAATCCTCCACAGTCAGGTAATGATGATCGCGACGCGATCTCGCTTGCCAATCCTGGGCAATGGCCTGCCGGTGCATCGATGCTTTCCGTCAGGACTCCTTGATTACCTTATTAATCATACGATTAATAGCGAGTGAAAAAAGCGACCTGACTCGCAATCACGCCACCAATTAACAGTTTCATCAAGAAACCATAAGAAGCGGTCGATAAATCCATTTTTTGACGCATTTCCTTTTAAAAACAATATATTAAACTTTATTTCTGCGAAATCACCTGAGCTGTTCCCGAGCCCTGAAAACCATCCCTATCATCACAACCAGCCACAGATAAGAGGGAGATCAGACAAAGCCGCAAAAAAGTGGAAAAATCGACGACGCGGGGCAACCCCCCCCATCAGGGGATGCAACCGTCGTGAAGATAAGCGGATTGCCACCACCTCCCCTTCCTCATCCAGCACCACAGCGCCCGCACACCGTCACGACAACGCCAACGCCAACGCCATGCTCCTCACTCCTGTGCAGCAGGGGCAGATCCGCCGTGCAAATTCATGGCATAGAATTTTATGGCGTTAATAACAGATCCCGGCTGCCAGCAAGGTGTCATCGAGTATGCCGGAATCAGCATTAACAGAGAGGAATGCAAAAGCCGTGAATTATATTCCAGAGGTATCTTTAATAAGGTGGATATGCATATTAACGGGAATTTTCATAGCCCCTTAAAAGAGCTAAAAACATATATCCATGCACCATAATATGCATTATTTGCACATCGGCGCATAATATTAACCCTTTATTCACATGCCAATATCCTGAAGAGGAGGTGAGCAAACCCAGTCAGGGCAAGGCTGTCCGCCGGTTCGGCACCATTTGCGCACAAATTGGCTCCTATTTCGGGTGAATTGAATAGCAATATGCTTAAATTTGCGCCCATTGAGCCATCTCATAGAAATGCAATCAGCGGTTTGCAACCCCTGATAGCCACTCATAGAATCGCAGCGTCTGAAATATCTACCCTGTCCTCTTCTCCCTTATTCCTCTCAGTAATTGAGTGGATCACAAATAATAACCGGGGATGCCGCCGCTGGCGCAGTGGCCGTGGCGTACAACAAGATGGGGTAAACCTGTACCTGAATGAACAACAAATATTAAAAAGAGGCATATCTATGAGTGGCACCATCATCAAGTCGGCAAGAAATACCCCCCATGCACCCCAGGATCTGGGCCCCTGCACCCAAACGGTGGCGTTTTCTCATTACAACAATATCTCCGCCCAGCTGCCGGTCGATCCCGCCACCGGCAAGATGGTGAGTGGCGATGTCACTGCGCAGGCCAGACAGTGCCTGAGCAACCTCAAGGCAATCATCGAGAGCATCGGCCATGTGATGGACGATATGGTCAAAGCGACCATCTTCCTGAAAGAGATGGCCGATCTGGAGGCGGTCAACGCCGTCTATCGCGAATTCTTCCCGGGCTATCTGCCGACCCGCACCACCCTTGCCGTCGCCGCTCTGCCGCTGGGCGCGCTGGTGCAGATCGATGCCATCATCTCCAACGGCGAAGGTACCTTCCCACAAGATCCTTGCCCGCTGGTGAAACTCGCCCGCAATAGCGACAAGGTGCCACACAATCCGCTCTCCACCCATACCGTGGCCTTCTCCCACTACAACAATATCGGCGCCCAGCTGCCGGTCGATGCGGCCTCGGGCCAGCTGGTCGCCGGTGGCATCAAGGAGCAGGCGGGCCAGTGCCTGCGCAATATCAAGGCGGTGCTGGAGAGCATCGACGTGCCATTTGACGATATCGTCAAGGTCACCGTCTATCTGGCCGATCTGGCCGATCTGGAAGCCGTCAACGAGGTCTACACCACCTTCTTCCCCGACTCCGCCATCGCCCGCGCCGTGGCCTATCTGCCTGCCCGCTCTGTGGTCAGTGCCGCCGCCCTGCCCATGGGGGCGCTAGTGCAAATGGATGCGGTCATCTCCCACGGTGACGGCACCCCGCCGCAACTGGTGGAAGACAGACACAATCTGGTGATCCGTGCCCGCAATACCGACAAAGCGCCGAGAAGCCCGCTGCACACCCAGACCGTCGCCTTCTCCCACTACAACCATCTCTCTGCCCAACTGCCGATAGACCCCGCCACCGGCAAGATCCTGGCTGGCTGCATCAAGGAGCAGACCGCCCAGTGCCTGAGCAATATCAAGGCGATTGTGGAGAGCATCGGCCATGTGATGGACGATATCGTCAAGGTCAATATCCAGCTCGGCAATATCGCGGACCTGGATGCGGTCAACGCCGTCTACACCAAATATTTCCCGGGTTATCTGCCTGCCCGCACCGTATTCGGGGTAAGCGAACTGCCCGCTGGCGCCCTGGTGCAAATCGATGCGGTGATGTCCAACGCCGAAAGCACCCCGCCGCAGGCGTAAGGGTTACGCTCAATAAAAAATGAGACCGGCTGATGGCCGGTCTCTTTTTACATGCCTGACAAAGGGATGACTCCTCAACCCTCGATATCGCGGTTCCTGATCGCCACTCTGACCGCCTCTGCGGTAGTGGCCACCCCCAGTCGACGGCGAGCACTGCGCAGATGGTTCTCGACCGTGCGCACCGAGAGTTTCAGGGTGGTGGCGATATCGGCATGGCGCCAACCCCGGGAGACCCACTCCAGCACTTCGCGCTCGCGCCCAGTGAGGCCACGCTCGTGACCCGCTACCGGCATCTCCATCAGGCGACGAGCTGCATGAAAAGCCGCCGCCGCGATCAGCGCAAGGCCAACCCGAGTGTGGGCACTGGCATCGATCTGATCGCCGCCAAAGCTCATCGCCCCTTCCAGTCCCAACGGCCCATAGACGGGAACCTGCAAGCCATGTCGGCCAGGCCCCTCAGGCTGGCGAACGATACGGTACTGCTCGCCAGCAGCGCCAACCGTTTTGCTCCAGAAGAAGGGCTGGTCTCGCTCCCTGATATGCATCGCCATCGGGCACTCGCGCATATAGGCATGCAGGTCGACCGCCTCGCCGCTCTCCAGCCACTCCCCCTCCAGCCAGTAGAGATGCTCGACCACCCCCTCCTCGCTGGCACTGATGGAGAAGAGCGCAAAGCGGTGATACCCCAGCGGGGTGGCAAAGGCGCGCACCAGTTGCTGGATCTCCTCCAGCCGCTGACACCCTTCCAGCGCCACCGCGATCTGCAACGCATTCGCTGGCGATGACGACAACCTCATCGCTTGGCAACCGCCTCCAGCAAGGTGGTAGCGGCCAGCTTGCCGAGGTTATTGCCCGCCAGCGGGCTGTCACCGGTCAGCAGATTGCGATCCCGGCACACCTCTCCCGAGATGCCGTTGTTGACGATCTCAAAGCCAATCTCTTTGAGCTTCTCGCCAAACTTCCAGGTGAGGTGGCCAGGCATATAGCCAATTGCCGGGGTCTGGGCATCCAGCTCATCGGGAAAAGCGCAGATCTTGTAGCCCGCGAAGGTCTCTGGATTGGCCACCGCCAGCAGCGCAGCAGGCCCGTGACAGAGGGAGATGATGAAGCGATCGTTGGCCATCGCCCACTCCAGCAGCGCTTTTACCTCGGCACTCTCCGGCAGCCCCATCAGGGCGCCGTGGCCGCCGGGAATAAAGACGCCGATATAGTCCGAGTTGGCGGCCAGCGCCTCTTTCAGCAGATCGGCCAGCTTGGCCGGTTGGCGGAACTGCGCCTGATATTTGGCATAGAGGCCCAGCACCTCTTCATCTTCACCGGGCATGGCCCACCACTCGAACTTGACCGGATTGCCGGAGAGGGTGGCCACATCAAAGGCAAAGCCCGCCTTGTCGAGGTGATACATGGGCAGCAGGGTTTCGACCGGATGGTTGCCGGTGGAAAACAGGGTGCCGTTGTCGGTGGGCAGATAACGCTCATCGGCCCCGATCAGCAGGATCTTCCAGCGCCCCTCCCGATAGGGAGCGGGATAGTCAGCCCCGGCAAGGTCAGATTTGCGCGAGGTGAACTGGCTCAGGGAGTAGGGCGATGGGAAGAAGGCATTCTGCTCTGCCGGATCCGGGGTCGGTTGTTTATCGTCAACAAGCATATCGGTCATGGGTCAGGCTCCAGTAGTGGTGGACTCGGTCTCACAGTATTGACTGTCAGAGACCAAGTAAATGAGGGTTTTCCCTCAACCGCTATGACTATGGCAAGAGGTGTGACCACGCTGCGACAAAACCTGAACAGAATCCCCGCCAGACTTAGGCCATCGCGGCAAATGCCCTGACGATGGCATCCATGACCGCCCTGACCCGCGCGGCATGCTGCACATCCTGATGGGTCACCAGCCAGACATCGTAGGATTGCTGTAACTGCCGCTCGGGCCAGACCCGCACCAACCCGGCTTGCTCGGCAAGCGGAACCGCTACCTCGCCAAGCCCCAACCCCATCAACAGGGCCTGACGCAGCATCAGGCTGGTATTGACCCCCGCGGCGACCGTGGCCCCCTCGGCCGCCTCTTCGAGCATCATTGGCGAGCGAGCGCTCTGCCAGTGGGGCTCATACACCACCAGCGAATGGCCCGCAAAACCGGTGCCCGCTTCGGGAATGCCATGGCGAGCCAGATAGTCGGCGGAGGCATACAACCCGACCGGCCAGGAGGCCAGCTTGCGGATAATCAGGTCAGGATTGTCCGGCTTCACCGTCCGGATCGCGATATCCGCTTCCCGCAGGGACAGATTGACCACCTGGGTCGAGGTATTGAGGATGACCCTGATATCGGGATAACGCTGATGCAGCTCGGTCAGGGCCGGTATCAGAAAATCCATCCCCAGGGTGTCTGTGGTCGCCACGCTGACCTCACCGACCAGACGGTTGTCGACCCCTTGCGCCGCCCGCACAAAATCAATGGCCGCCAGCTCCATCTGCTGGGCGCTGGCCAGCACTATCTCTCCGACATGAGTCAGCACATACCCTTTGGATGTACGGAGAAACAGCGTGGCCGCCAGACGATGCTCCAGTGCGGCAATCCGTCTGCCAATGGTGGCCTGATCGACCCCGACCACACGGGCGGCGCCTCGCAGGCTCCCTTCCCGATGCAACGCCAGAAAAATTTTCGCATCATCCCAGTTCATCACGACTCCCGGTTGAAATGCATTTTTGCATTACAGATAAGGGATAATACTGCGTTTATTCATCAGTAATCTCCACTATCTTGGTGCTCATCCCATCCGGGGAACCGCATATCACCTCGTTACAAGGAGCCGCTGATGCATAACGCCTATTCCATTCCCGCCACCATGAGCGCGGTAGAGATTACCCAGCCCGGTGGCCCCGATGTCTTGCAACTGACCACCCGCGCCACACCAGCGCCCAAGCCCGATGAGGTCTTGATCCGGCACTATGCGACCGGCATCAATGGGCCGGATGTGATGCAGCGCAAAGGGCTCTACCCGCCTCCGGCAGGAGCATCGGATATTCCCGGGCTGGAGGTTGCTGGGGTCGTGGTCGCCAAGGGGGAGCTGGTGACCCATCTCAAGGTTGGCGACAAGGTAGCCGCGCTGATTTCGGGTGGCGGCTATGCCGAGTACAGCGTCGCCCACCAGAGCAATGTCCTGCCCCTGCCGCCCGGATTGAGCTTTGTCGAAGCCGCGGCGCTGCCGGAAACCTTTATGACGGTCTGGTCAAATATGTTTGAACGGGGTCAGTTTAAAAAGGGAGACATTATCTTGATCCATGGCGGTGCCTCCGGCATCGGCACGACCGCCACCATGCTGGCCAAGGCATTTGGCGCCGCCAAAATCATCACCACGGTCGGCTCACCCGAGCAGCAGGCCGCCAGCATCAAGCTGGGCGCGGATGTGGCCGTGCTCTACAAGGAGGAAGATTTTGTCGAGGCCGTGCATGCCGCCACCGATGGCCATGGCGCCGACATCATTCTCGATATCATTGGCGGGGAGTATGTCGCGCGCAACTATGCGGCGGCCGCCATCAATGGCCGCATAGTCCAGATCGGCATTATTGCGGGCGCCGCCCCCAATCTGGATCTGTTTCCCATGCTGCAAAAGCGGCTGACCCATATCGGCTCTACCCTGCGCTCGCGTACTCCGCAGGAAAAAGCCGATCTGATCGCCCAGCTGCAAACTCATGTCTGGCCATTTATCGAAAGGGGCGAGGTCAAACCACAGGTTTACCAGACCTTCCCGCTGCATGAGGCCGCCGCCGCCCACCATTTGCTGGATTCAGGCCGCCATATCGGCAAGCTGGTATTAACCATGGCGCCGTTGTCGTCAGATTGATAAAGCCCATCGTGAAGCAGGCCGAGGTGGGATGTGGCGATGTCCAGTGCTGAAAGCACCCCGCCGCAGGGGTAAGTGTTGTGCTCAATAAAAAGTGACCGGCTATATGCCGGTCTCTTTTTTAGGTAACAGGAAGGGCATTATTTTTATGGCACCGTCTAAAAGAACGCGATCGTCCGATTACGCTTCGCTAATCGAACCTACGAGCTATCTGCCTGCCCGCACCGTATTCGGAGTCAGCGAACTGCCCGCTGGTGCCCTGGTACAAATTGATGCTGTGATGTCCAACGCAGAAAGCACCCCGCCGCAGGCGTAAGGTTTGTTGAAATAAAAAAGAGACCGGCCATATACCGGTCTCTTTTTTGGTAACAGGAAGGGATATTATTTTTATGGCATCGTCTTAAAGAATGCGAACGTCAGATTACGCTTCGCTAATCGAACCTACGAGTTCACGCCATATAAAAATCATAATATCTTATCGATTCCAAAAATTTTGGATATGTTTTGCCACTTCATCAGATAAATTATACCAATATGCTTCATTGTTCACTGTATTTATAACAACGAGTGAATCATTAGAATCCATCTTAACCCGAAGTCTTTTCGCCGCCTCTTCAGCGGATAGAGTGGAGTTAACGTACCACAATGACCGCTGTACGGAAGCCCAATCGCCTAATGATTTAATTTCATCAATCAAATTTGTATAGTCTTGATTTGGAGCATATAAATCATAAGATATGAATAAATTATTTGCCATTATGAATCACCCCTAACTTGAGAAGTTGATACTTTTTCATGACTTTTAGCTGAGTGCGGTGTATCTTTTCCATCAACACCACCAAACAAGTGTTTATCTGAAGTTGATGTTAGAACCGTCCGCCCTAAATCACCCCATTTTTCCATTTCACTCATCACTCCTCTTGTAACAGATTTCGCATCAACTCGAATATCCATCAAAAGCTCTTTTGTTTCCTTGTTAACGCTATCAGACTCTTTTTTTAGGTGCAATGTTAGCCAAATTGCAAACCCACCTAATACAAGAGAGGCCACACCCGTAATAAGTGATATAACCTCGATCAATGTAAAGCTAAAGGTAATCACTTCAGCGCCACCAGCTTGGTCCATAATATATCCACCACAAACAAATCTACGCTATTATAACCTTTTCAAAACAAAAATTAAACCCATATAAAAGCACAATAAAATCAGTTGGAAAACTAAAGAAACCCCACAAAAAACTTTCAAAAAAATAATGTTAGTCCCTGCTGGAATAATTAGTTATTAATAAAATTAAAATTTTATATACATGCAGCTAAAAATAGATAGACTGGCTAATCACGTAAAAAATAAAATTTTTAACTATTAATAAAAAAGCGCCTCCCTAGGGAGGCGCTTTTCAGTTCTATACAAAGCAATTAGCTATTACAGGGACTCTGCGGTCGCAACCACGTTTTCCACGGTAAAGCCGAATTCCTTGAACAGCAGCTCGGCCGGTGCGGACTCACCGAAGGTGGTCATACCGATGATCTTGCCGCCGAAACCGACGTACTTGTACCAGTAGTCAGCGATGCCAGCTTCGATGGCCACACGCTTGGTGACGGAAGACGGCAGGACGGACTCTTTGTACTCGGCAGACTGGGCGTCGAACACGTCGGTAGACGGCAGAGAGACCACGCGCACGGCACGGCCCTTGGCAGTCAGCTGCTCATAGGCGGCAACAGCCAGTTCCACTTCGGAACCGGTGGCGATCAGGATCAGCTCCGGAGTACCGGCGCAATCCTTCAGCACGTAGCCACCCTTGGCGGTATCGGCCAGCTGCTGGGCAGTACGGTCCATCTGGGCCAGGTTCTGACGAGAGAAGATCAGAGAGGTCGGGCCGTCGGTACGCTCGATGGCGTGTTTCCAGGCGATGGCGGATTCAACCTGGTCACACGGACGCCAGGTGCTCATGTTCGGAGTCAGACGCAGGGAGGCGATCTGCTCAACCGGCTGGTGAGTCGGGCCATCTTCACCCAGACCGATGGAGTCGTGGGTGTAAACGAAGATAGCGCGCTGCTTCATCAGGGCGGCCATGCGCAGGGCGTTGCGGGCATACTCCATAAACATCAGGAAGGTAGCGCCGTAGGGGATGAAACCACCGTGCAGGGCGATACCGTTCATGATGGCGGACATGCCGAACTCGCGTACACCGTAGTGGATGTAGTTGCCGGAGGCATCGTCGTTGGTCAGAGACTTGGAGCCGGACCACATGGTCAGGTTGGACGGAGCCAGGTCAGCGGAGCCACCCATGAACTCCGGCAGCAGCTTGCCGAAGGCTTCCAGAGAGTTCTGGGACGCTTTACGGGTTGCGATCTTGGCCGGGTTGGCTTGCAGGGTTTCGATGATCTTGGCGGATTCAGCAGCCCAGTTGGCCGGCAGTTCGCCAGCGGTGCGGCGCTTGAATTCGGCAGCCAGAGTCGGGTGAGCGGCTTCATAGGCGGCGAACTTGGCAGCCCAGTCGGCTTCCAGTGCAGCACCCTTCTCCTGAGCGTTCCACTCGGCAGCGATATCGGCCGGGATAACGAACGGCGCGTGGTCCCACTTCAGGAAGGCGCGAGCAGCGGCGATCTCGTCGTTGCCCAGCGGTGAGCCGTGGCAGTCGTGAGAACCGGATTTGTTCGGGGAGCCGTAACCGATGATGGTGCGGCAGCAGATCAGAGTCGGCTTGCCAGTCTCGGCCTTGGCGGCTTCGATGGCGGCATTGATGGCTTCCGGGCTGTGACCGTCAACAGCCGGGATAACGTGCCAGCCGTAGGCTTCGAAACGCTTGACGGTGTCGTCGGTGAACCAGCCTTCTACGTGACCGTCGATGGAGATACCGTTGTCATCCCAGAACGCGATCAGTTTGCCCAGTTGCAGGGTACCTGCCAGAGAGCACGCTTCGTGGGAGATACCTTCCATCAGGCAGCCGTCGCCCATAAAGGCATAGGTGTAGTGGTCAACGATGTCGTGACCCGGCTGGTTGAACTGCTCAGCCATGGCTTTTTCGGCGATCGCCATACCAACGGCATTGGTGATGCCCTGACCCAGCGGGCCAGTGGTGGTTTCAACGCCCGGTGCATAGCCGTACTCCGGGTGACCCGGGGTGCGAGAGTGCAGTTGGCGGAAGTTTTTCAGATCGTCGATGGAGAGGTCATAACCGGAGAGGTGCAGCAGGGAGTACAGCAGCATGGAGCCGTGGCCGTTGGAGAGAATGAAACGGTCGCGGTCGGCCCACTTGGGGTTGTTCGGGTTATGTCTGAGGTGGCTACGCCACAGCACTTCGGCGATATCCGCCATTCCCATGGGGGCGCCCGGGTGACCGGAGTTGGCTTTTTGAACGGCATCCATACTCAATGCACGAATGGCATTGGCAAGCTCTTTACGAGAAGGCATCTGAATCTCCTGCGATTGCTTCATTTGATGGCCAAGATTAAGGCGCGTTATTGTCCCAGCAGGGCGCGCGGCGTGCAAATATTATCTGGATGAATAAAGTGGCTTTGGGAGGACAATCGCTTTTCTTGCCCTCTATTGACCAAAGCAACCAGAGAAAAACGTTTGATTTCCATCCCTTTCGGGATAGGAGAGCACCGCTTGTGACCCATTGGACACTGCGCGACAAAATAGTGCTGGCAATCAGGGGGGGCGCTAATTAAAATAGACGTCCAGATGTAGATACCTCTACACCATCCCATTCATCCGGTTATTGCCGTGGCGATAACCCAGACAAGCTGAGACTCTTATCATGGCAAAGCTGTTTACTTCCGAGTCGGTCTCCGAAGGCCATCCCGACAAGATTGCGGACCAGATCTCCGATGCGGTACTGGACGCCATCCTCAAGCAAGATACCAAGGCACGCGTTGCCTGCGAGACCCTGGTCAAGACCGGTATGGTCATGGTGGCCGGCGAAGTAACCACCTCTGCCTGGGTTGATATCGAAGAGATCGTGCGTGATACCGTACGTGAAATCGGCTACACCCACTCCGACATGGGCTTCGATGCCGACTCCTGCGCCGTGCTGAACGCCATCGGCAAGCAGTCCCCGGACATCAACCAGGGCGTTGACCGCAGCGATCCGCTGGAGCAGGGCGCTGGCGACCAGGGCCTGATGTTCGGCTACGCCACCAATGAAACCGACGTGCTGATGCCGGCCCCCATCACCTACTCTCACCTGCTGGTGAAGCGTCAGGCTGAAGTGCGCAAGAACGGCACCCTGCCGTGGCTGCGTCCGGATGCCAAGAGCCAGCTGACCTTCGCCTACGACGACGCAGGCAAGATCATCGGTGTGGATGCCGTGGTGCTGTCTACCCAGCACGCCGAATCCATCAGCCACAAAGATCTGGTTGAAGCGGTACGCGAAGAGATCATCAAGCCGGTGCTGCCGGCCGAGTGGGTCAACAAGGACACCAAATACTTCATCAACCCGACTGGCCGTTTCGTTATCGGCGGCCCGATGGGTGACTGCGGTCTGACCGGTCGCAAGATCATCGTCGACACCTACGGCGGCATGGCCCGTCACGGTGGTGGCGCCTTCTCCGGTAAGGATCCGTCCAAGGTTGACCGCTCCGCTGCCTACGCTGCCCGCTACGTTGCCAAAAACATCGTTGCCGCCGGTCTGGCCGATCGCTGTGAAATCCAGATCTCCTACGCCATCGGCGTGGCCGAGCCGACCTCCATCAGCGTCGAAACCTTCGGTACTGCCAAGGTCGCCGAAGAGCTGCTGGTCAAACTGGTGCGCGAGCACTTCGAACTGCGCCCGTATGGCCTGATCGAAATGCTGGATCTGAAGCGCCCGATCTACCAGGCTACCGCTGCCTACGGTCACTTCGGTCGCGACGAGTTCCCGTGGGAGCAGACCGACAAGGCCGAACTGCTGCGTTCCGCCGCTGGCCTGTAAGGCTCGCTGTTGTGATAAAAGGGGAGCCTGGCTCCCCTTTTGCTTATCCGCCATTTGACGAGATGTTGATGTCTGCCACTCCTGCCCAGCTTGTCACCCTGCTGCAACAACGCGTAGAAGCCTGCTTTGTGCAGGCCGAGGCGCGCCTTGGCCGCCCCTTCCCCCGCCCGCGGATCTACTGCAATATGCGGGGCCGGGCGGCGGGATCGGCGCGGCTGCAAACCTGGGAGTTGCGCTTCAATCCTGCCCTCTATCAGGCCAACCAGCAGGCGTTTCTGGATGAGGTGGTGCCCCACGAGGTGGCCCATCTGCTTGTTTACGCCCTGTGGGGTGACGGGCGCGGCAAAAACCGGGTGCTACCCCACGGCCGCCAGTGGCAATCGGTGATGCGGGAGGTATTCGGCCTTGAGCCCAGAACCACCCACAGCTTCGATCTGGCGGTACTGGCGCAGCCGACCATCCCCTATCGCTGTCACTGCCAGCAGCATCAGCTCTCTATTCGCCGCCACAACAAGGTGGTGCGTGGCGAGGCCCGCTATCACTGTCGTCGCTGCAAGCAGCCGCTGGAGCGGGAACGGCCGGAGCCCGAACAGTAAGCCAGCCGGTGTCGCGCTCTTGTGA
Organism: Aeromonas sp. 96A; assembly: GCF_051919165.1. Classification (NCBI taxonomy): domain Bacteria; kingdom Pseudomonadati; phylum Pseudomonadota; class Gammaproteobacteria; order Aeromonadales; family Aeromonadaceae; genus Aeromonas; species Aeromonas sp. 96A. The sequence continues at coordinate 1,734,636 of NZ_JBQBFE010000001.1, forward strand.
TAGGGTGCCCGCCATCGTTCTTCTATCATCCCGTTTGCAAGGAATCCCATGCGTTTCATCTCCTCCCTCGCCCTGACCCTGCTGGCCGGTTTGCCGCTGCTCAGCACGCCTCTGCACGCCCAGACCTTTCGCGAAGCCAAACAGGATCTGGTCAAGCTCTACCGCAGCCAGCCAGACGCGACCACCTTCTACTGCGGCTGCGACTTCGACTATCAGGGCAAGAAAATGAGCCCGGATCTCGCCAGTTGCGGCTATGAGCCGCGCAAGCAGGCCAAGCGCGCCGCCCGCATCGAGTGGGAACACGTGGTCCCCGCCTGGGAGTTCGGCCACCAGCTGCAGTGCTGGCAGGATGGCGGTCGCAAGAACTGCGAAAAATCGAGCCCCGAGTTCAACAAGATGGAGGGGGACATGCACAACCTCTTCCCCGCAATTGGCGAGGTGAACGGCGATCGGGCCAACTACCGCTTCTCCGACTGGAACGGCAAGCCGGATCAGTACGGCCAGTGCCAGATGCTGGTGGATTTCAAGGATCGTCGGGTGCAGCCGCCCAAGGGGCCGGTACGGGGCCAGATCGCCCGCGCCTACCTCTACATGAGCGAGCAGTATGGGCTGCGTCTGGCAGCGCAACAGCGTAAACTGTTTGAAGCTTGGGACAGGCAGTACCCGGCAGAGGGCTGGGAGTGCGAGCGCAATCGCCGCATCGGCAAGCTGCAGGGCAATACCAATCCCTTTATTGAAAAGCAGTGCCAATAACCCCATTGGACTAGGGAGGGGATCGCCCCTCCTAATCATGAAACCCTTCCCTTCTGCCGCGTGAGCCTTGCTTGCCGCCTCGCAGCAGGATATGAAGGTTTTCCAAGCAAGAGACTGACAAGCAGCCATGCGCATTCCACGTATCTATGAACCGGCCACCCTGCAAGTTGGCCAGACCATCGCCCTGTCGGAAGACGGCGCCAACCATATCGGCCGGGTACTGCGCATGCAGCCGGGCCAGCAGCTCGAGCTGTTCAATGGCGATGGCAATCAATACCCCGCCACCATCGCCAGCGTCGGCAAGAAGTCGGTGGAAGTGACCATCGACAGTTGTGACGCCCAATCGGTGGAGTCACCGCTGGCCATCCACCTCGGTCAGGTGATCAGCCGTGGCGACAAGATGGACTTCACCATCCAGAAATCGGTGGAGCTGGGCGTCACCTGCATCACCCCGCTCTTCTCCGAGCGCTGCGGCGTCAAGCTGCCGGCCGATCGGCTGGAGAAGAAACGCGAACAGTGGCAGAAGGTGGTGATCAGCGCCTGCGAACAGTGCGGCCGCAACGTGGTGCCAGAGGTGCGCATGCCGATGGAGCTGGACGCCTGGCTGGCGGAAGAGACCAAGGAGCTCAAGCTCAACCTGCACCCGCGCGCCGAGTACAGCATCAACACCCTGCCCGTTCCCGAGCACGGCGTGCGCCTGCTGATTGGCCCGGAAGGGGGCTTGTCGAGCGACGAGATCGCCCGTACCGTGCAGGAAGATTTCAAAGAGATGCTGCTGGGGCCGCGGGTGCTGCGCACCGAAACCGCCGCCCTGACTGCGATAACTGCGCTGCAGTGCCGCTTTGGCGATCTCGCTTGATACTATCGGCCGCATCAATCAGCCTCATGGCTGCATCGACGCAGCCGCAAGCGGCCGATTACGCTGCGCTAATCGACCCTATAACCCTATCGAGCCATTAAAAAGGAACAGCGGATGACCATTAAACTCGGCATCGTGATGGACCCCATCTCGGCCATCAACATCAAGAAAGATTCCAGCTTTGCCATGCTCGAAGAGGCGCAAAAGCGCGGCTATGATCTCTTCTATCTGGAGATGAAGGATCTCTACATGGAAGCCGGTCGCGCCTTTGGCACCATGCGCCCGCTGACCGTCAAATATGACTATGCCGACTGGTACACCCTGGGCGAGGTGGTGGATCAGCCCCTCTCCAACCTCGATGTGATCCTGATGCGCAAGGATCCGCCGTTCGACACCGAATTTATCTACGCCACCTACATGCTGGAGCGTGCCGAGGATGAGGGTTGCCTTATCGTCAACAAGCCGCAGAGCCTGCGCGACGCCAACGAGAAGCTCTACACCGCCTGGTTTGCCGAGCACACCCCGACCACGCTGGTGACCCGCCGCGCCGACAAGCTGCGCGCCTTCCACGCGAAGCACAAAGACGTGATCTTGAAGCCCTTGGACGGCATGGGCGGCGCCTCCATCTTCCGCATGAAGGAGGATGACGCCAACGTTGGCGTGATTATCGAGACCCTGACCGCCCACGGCAGCCAGTACTGCATGGCGCAGACCTATCTGCCCGCTATCAAGGATGGCGACAAGCGGGTGCTGGTGGTGGACGGTGAACCGGTGCCTTACTGCCTCGCCCGTATTCCGGCGCAGGGCGAGACCCGTGGCAATCTGGCAGCCGGTGGCCGTGGTGAAGCGCGCCCCCTGAGCGAAGCTGACTGGGCCATCGCCCGTGCGGTGGGCCCGACGTTGAAAGAGAAGGGCCTCATCTTCGTCGGTCTCGACATCATCGGCGACCGCCTGACCGAGATTAACGTCACCAGCCCGACCTGCATTCGCGAGATTGAAGCCGCCTTCGATGTGCACATCACCGGCATGCTGATGGATGCCATCAAGCGTCGGCTGGGCAAATAATCACCAGGAAGGCTAACCGGCCTGTTGAGGGGTAACCGCCCCCGACAAGCCCGGAAAAAGAGAGGGTGGCCCGGCGCCACCCTCTCTGTTTCAAGACAATCCGGAAAGGGGCGGGATCTCGCCCAGCCCAAAAAGCGGTTTTTCCCATGGGGATCAACTGCCATAATTGACCTCAAATACCTTTGCACTATTTGGCCTCTATGCAAACACTGCAAAATCACTTCCTGCTTGCCATGCCAAGCCTGACGGATCCCTACTTCGAGCGTTCGCTGGTCTATCTGTGCGAGCACAACGAAGAGGGCGCCATGGGACTGGTCGTCAACATTCCGGTGGAGATGTCGCTGGAAACCATGCTGACCCAGCTCCAGCTCAATCCGCCCAACAACCCGGAACTCAAGCAGCCGGTGCTGCAAGGGGGGCCGGTTCACGCCGATCGCGGCTTCGTGCTGCACAGCTTCCGCCCCGGTTTCAACTCCACCCTGCAGGTGGGGGATGAGATGATGGTGACCACCTCCAAGGATATTCTGGAAACTCTGGGTACGAGCGAGGCTCCTGCCCATTGGCTGGTGGCCCTTGGCTATGCCGGCTGGAGCGCCGGGCAGCTGGAGCAGGAGCTGGTGGATGGCGCCTGGCTGGTGATCCCCCCCAATCCGGCTCTGGTGTTCAAGACCCCCATTCACAAACGTTGGCAGCAAGCTGCCGCCAGCATAGGGGTGAACCCGGTTCACCTCTCCAGCGACATCGGCCACAGCTGATCGGCTGGCCCGCTCCGCTCTCTATTTCGAGGATTTATCAGTTATGTCATCACGCAGCATCATGGGCTTTGACTATGGCACCAAGAGCATTGGCGTCGCCATCGGTCAGGAGCTGACTGGCACAGCCCAGCCTCTGCGCGCCCTCAAGGCCAACGACGGCATCCCCAACTGGGACGAGATTGAGAAGCTGCTCAAGGAGTGGCAACCAGACCTGCTGGTGGTCGGCCTGCCGCTGAACATGGATGGCACCGATCAGGAGATCACGGTACGGGCCCGCAAATTCGGCAACCGGCTGCATGGCCGTTTCGGCAAGCCGGTGGAGTTCAAGGATGAGCGACTCACCACCACAGATGCCCGCGCCCGGCTGTTTGAGCGAGGCGGCTATCGCGCGCTGGAGAAAGGCAGTGTGGACGGGGTATCGGCGCAGCTGATCGTCGAAGCCTGGATGGAAGAGCAGTACAACTAAGCCATCAACAGCAAGGCAAGGGTCGCAGCCCTTGCCTTGTCTCGCACTATCCTCCCCTCATTACGCCTGTGATTGTCCCGCCACCAGCCCCTCGGCCTCTGTCGGGTTCGCATTCATCATCCGGTTCAGCCAGGGCACCATCAGCCCCATCACTACCGCAATCAGCAGGGTCGCCATCCCGATCTTGCCAAACACGCCGGTGTAGATCGGCAAGGTTTGCAGCGGATCCGTCATCCCTTGCGGCACGGCGGTAAAGGTCGCCACATAGCCACCCAGCAGGGACGCCATCGCTTGAGTCAGGAACCACATTCCGAGAATGAAGCCCATCAGGCGTTGCGGCACCAGCGCGGCGACCATCGCCAGTCCCAGCGCACTGATCATCAGCTCGCCCAGACTCTGGAACAGGTAGATAAGCACCATAAACCAGGGGGAGGTAAGCCCCTGCTCATCGGCAAACCACCAGCCGGAAGCCGCCGCCGTCAGAAAGCCCAGCGAACAGAAGAACATCCCGAGAGTGAACTTGAGCGGCATGGTGAGATCCCGCCCCTTGCTGCCCATTCGGGTATAGATCATCGCGAGTACCGGGCTACCCACCACCACCCAGAATGGGTTGAGCGCCTGGAAGCTGATTGGGTTGACGCTCATGCCCAGCATCTCGTGGTGCATGTTGTTGATGGCAAAGAAGTTCAGAGACGTCGGCATCTGGGCATACAGCACATAGAAGAGCACTGCCTCCAGCATCAGCACGAAGGCCACATACATCTTGTTGCGACCCACTGTGTCAAGCCTGAATGCCTCGCGAAAGAAGAAGATCACCACGGCGATGGTCACCGTCATCAGCACCATGTTGGCGATCACCACGTGGTGCATCAGCCAGGCGCAAAAAAAGACCATGGCTACCGAGCCCAATATAACCAGCAGCAGCTTGCTGTAATTCAGTGGCAGGTGATCCGGTACGGAGCCAATATCCTTGACCATATTGCGGCAGGCAAAGAAGGTGAGCAGCGCAATAATCAGCCCCACCCCGCACAGGTTATAGGTCACGGTATAGCCGTAGTGATCGGCAATTACCGGCGCGAGCGAGAGGGAAATAAGGGAGCCAATATTGATCGACATATAGAACAGGGTAAACGCCCCATCCAGCCGCGGATCTTTTGGCTGGTAGCATTTTGACAGCAGGCTGGCCGGATTGGCCTTGAACAGGCAGTTACCAACTGCAATGGTGCCCAGCGCATAGAAAATCAGGTCGGGATTATAGATAGAGAGGCCGGTCATAAAGTAGCCTATCACCAACACCACGGCCCCCAGCACCATGGTGCGCTTGGTACCGAGCACATGGTCGCCGACATAGCCACCAACCGAGATCAGGCCATATACCAGCGCCGAGAAGGCACCGAAGGTAATAAAGGATTGCTCTTGGGAAAAACCCAGTTGCTGCACAAAGAAAACAGCCAGGATCCCCTGCACGCCGTAATAACCGAAGCGCTCCCAGAGTTCGACGAAAAATATCATAAAGAAGGGTTTGGGTTGTTGTAACAACCCTGTGGGTGCTGTTGCTGGACGCATATCAACCTGCCTTTGCTGAGATTTATTTTTATTAATCTGGTGGTGGCTGCCGCACTATTTTTTTGCCCACCATTGCCATAACGGGGAGCACTGTCAGCCTGCCAATCTGGCTATTTTCGGGTGCACGCGCCCCGTTCGATGAAAGGTGTTTTTCATCTAGCCGGTTTCAATTACGGGTTATCGAAGGATGGTGAGTGGCGCCTCCCAGTACAGTTGCCGGCTCCGGGTTCTACCTTTGCTGCATCCCTTCACTCAAGCCGGTTTATCAAACTTGATGCTTATTCCCCTCTGCTCCGTCACTCATGGCTGGTGGCTAGATGGGCGGGGCATGACACGGCCACAGACGACCTGTGGGGCTGGCTCACGCCGCGCTCTACTGGCTATCACACTACACAGGCGCTATCTAACCCCGCCATTCCAAGGGAGGTCATGCTATATCACTGCAAATACAGGAACTTAATGGTCGATCACACTTTAAAAGTGACCATCAGTGAAGTTTTCTAATGAAACCACATGAATTTTTTTCGTGAAAAGAGCTTCACTCGAGACGTGCAACCAAGGCTAATCTGTGCATAAAGAGAGTTGAATGGCACACAGCTGAACCCGAGCTCGGCACTTCAGTCGTGCCAAAGCCCGCTCATCCGGGCGATGCGACAACAAAAAGCCGGAGCTGATGGCTCCGGCTCATCGATAGGCACCGTCACGGCCACATTAGCGTGGCGATTCGTCGTTGTAGAGTCGCCGGATCTCGTTGCGCAGCCACATCACCTTGGCATCCTGATTGTGCCGTTTGTGCCACAGCAGGATGAAGGCGATCTCCAGCTGGGCGTAGAGCTTCTCGGGGAGCGGCAGCGGCATGGCGAGCAGATTGCCGTGATGCCGACTGGCATAACCACCGCAGTAGGACGGGGCCACCGCAATCAGTTCGTGGCTCGACTGGGAGGCAATATGCAGCGCCTGCTCGAAGCTGGAGACCATGATGGGTACCTCCCGCTTCAGCCCCTCGTCCTCCAGCAGACTGTCGAGGGCCCAGGTATCGTTCGCTTCCCACACCATGCTGATCTGGGGGCAGGCCAAAAAATTCTCCAGCGACCACTTCTGCTCGAGCAAGGGGTGATCCTTGCGCAGAAAAACCACCGGTCGATCGGTGAACAGCACCTCGTGATCGATGTAATAAGGCAAGCGGTTGACCCTGGCCCGGGAGCGGCCATGGGTCTCGCGGGCGCAGAAGCCGAGATCTGCATCGCCATTGACGATGTCGTTGAGAGAGTGGTGATCCCACCCCAGCATCCTGACCACCGAGTTGGGGTACTTCTGGTAGATGGTCATGGGCAGATCGCTCAGGAAGCTGATGTAGAAGGGGGACTCCATCACCAGGGTGAAGCGGGCGCCGTCGGGGATCGCCTCGCTATTGAGCGAGGTGATGCTGTCGGTGAGCTGGAACCAGACCTTCAGCTCCTCCTCCAGAGTCAGGGAGAGGTTGGTCGGCTGCAACCCCTGCCGCACCCGCACAAACAGGGGATCGTCAAACCACTCCCGCAATTTGGCCAGAGACTTGCTCACCGCTGACGGAGTGACACAGAGCTTTTTGGCCGCCCCTGCCACACTGCGCTCCTGCATCAGGTACTTGAACACCACCAGCAGGTTCAAATCGAGTTCACCCAGATTGCGCATATCCCCTCTCATCTTCCATCAGCCCTGCGACCGCGCTTCACGAAGCGCGAGCCATGGTAACAGCCCTTTGACAGCCAGGTAACTGAGCAGTGCCAGCAGCAGGGCGCAGATCAGCATCTCGGTCGGGGCAAAGCCAAGTTGACCCAACAGCCAGATATAGAGGCCGGAGAGGCTGATCTGCATGATGCAGAGCACGGCGCTGGCGAACGCCACATTGTGCTGACAACCATCGAGCGCCTCTCCCATCGCCACCCCGAACCCACAGGAGAAGCCGACACAGACCAGCGCAAACCCCGGCAGCAAAAGATGGATATCCCCCCCCGCCTGCCAGCTACCGATCAGTGAGCACGCCGCCAGCAGATAGGAGAGATGAGCCACCGCCAGCACTTTCTGTTTGCCCAACCAGCGCAACAGCAGGGGCGTCAGGAAGGAGGTGGACATACTCACGCCGGCCATCACCATCATCACGATGGAGTACTGCTCGGTAGTGAAGCCAAACTCCTTCATCAGGATCAGCGGCGAGACGCTGACATAGACCAGAATGGCGGTCACACTGGCACTGGTCAGCAGGGAGAGCAGCATAAAGCGCGGCGAGCGCAGCAGGGCAAAGGGCAGCGCCGCGCTACTCCCCGGTTGCCGGGTCGGGCGGGTCTCCTTGAGCAGCAGCAAGTTCACCAGACCGATGACGGCAGCCACCAGCGCCATCGCCACGAAGATCCCGCGCCAGTCAAAATGGGACAGGATGAGGTAACCGAGCACCGGCGCCAGCACCGGGATCACGCAGATCACCCCGTTAATCATCGAGAGCGCCATCGCCAACCGCTCCTGACTCAGCACATCCCGCAGCACGGTAAAGGTCATGATATAGAGCGCCCCCGCCCCGACTCCCTGCCAGAAACGGCCGAAATAGAACTGGCCAATCCCCTCCGCATTGCCTGCCACCAGCGAGGCAAGGACAAAAATCAGCGCGCCCCCGAGCACCACCCAGCGCCGCCCGAAGCGATCGGCAATCATCCCGCCCAGCAGCACGGTGGCCGCCATACCGAACAGATAGATAGAGAAGGCGGTGTGGATCTGCGCCTCGCTCGCCTGCAGGGTATCGGCAATCTGGGTCACAGCGACCAGATAGAGATCGATCCCGACCGGATAGAGAATGATCATCAGAAAAGTGCACAACAGGAATACAGGCATGGATGCTCCATAACAGATTGGCGTGCCGATGCCTGCCAGATCACAGCGACAGGCGAACAGTGGCGGGGCCAAGGTGGTGACAAAGGTAGCAACACAGCGCGTCGCAATGGGGCAACTATATGGGCACCCACCGCTCTCACCTAGTGAAGAGATGGCGATCGGTACATTCCAATCAGGAAATATTGTATTGAGTTACGTGCCATAGCGGCCATATTGAATCGAGCAGACTCAGCAATAAACCGGGTCACCTCCCGCTCATAGCCATCCCTGCGCAGCACTTTTACCGCCCGTCTGTTATCTGCCTTCGCTCTTGCGGGCGTATAAGCTGTAGGTGCGACGCAATACAGGGAATGTGTATGAAGGGAATGGAGAGAGAAGAGCAGATTGCCGGGCTGCTGTCAGCACTGGAGCAAGTCATTCTGGGCAAGCCGCTGCAACTGAAAATCGCGCTGGTGACCCTGCTGGCGCGCGGTCATCTGCTGATCGAGGATCTGCCCGGTATGGGCAAAACCACCCTGGCCCACGCGCTGGCACAGGTGCTGGGGCTGGCATGCAGGCGCATGCAGTTCACCGCCGATCTGCTCCCCGCCGACCTGCTGGGGCTGCAGATTTTTGACCCCCAGCAACAAACATTTCGCTTTCACCCCGGCCCCATCTTCACCCAGGTGCTGCTGGCGGACGAGATCAACCGTGCCAGCCCCAAGGTGCAGAGCGCCCTGCTAGAGGCGATGGCCGAGGGCAAGGTGAGCATCGAGGGGAATACGCACCCACTCCCCATTCCATTTTTCGTCATCGCCACCCAGAATCCGGCGGATCAGGCGGGCACCTATCCGCTGCCGGAGTCCCAGCTCGACCGCTTCGCCGTGCGACTCTCGCTGGGTTTTCCGCCACGAGAGGCGGAGCGCCAGTTGCTGCGCGGCCACCAGCCGACTGGCCCGTTGCCCGCCATGCTGAATGCCGCCGAGCTGACTGCCCTGCAAGCGGAAGGTGATGCTATCCATGTTTCCGATGCCACCCTCGACTACCTGCTGGCGCTGGTGCACCAGAGCCGCTTTGATGGGGATCTGCCACAGCCCCTCTCCCCCCGGGCAGCCCAGACCTTGCTGGCGGTGAGCCGTGCTTGGGCGCTGGTGGCAGGGCGGCGTTTCGTCACGGTGGAGGATGTGCAGGCAGTCTTCCCCTATGTGGCCGAGCATCGGCTGCGGGGCAGCTTTGGCGTACAGCACGGCGAAGCCTGTCCCCTTAGCCAGCGGCTGCTGGCCAAGGTCGATCCGGACAATCCCTGATGAGCAAATTGCTAAACCGTTGGCAGCAGTGGCAAGCCCGCTGGCAGCGACGCTGGCTCGATCGCCGCATTCCCCCGGCCCGCCAGATCACGCTGGGTACCCGCAGCCTCTTTATCCTCCCCACCCGCATGGGGCTGCTCTATCTGCTGGTGCTGCTCGTCATCTATCTGCTCGGCACCAACTACCAGAACAATCTGGTACTGCTGGTGGCCTACTGCCTCGGCAGCCTGTTTATGGCCGCCATGTGGCTCACCCACCGCAACTTGCTGGGGCTGGCGCTGTTGGGGGGCCCGCCAGTGCTGGGGGAAGCGGGTAGCCTGCTTCCTATCCGTATCTTGGTACAGAGCCCGCGCCCGGTGCAGGCACTTCACTTTAGCCTCAACGAAGGCGCCCTCTGGCTGGCACAGGCCGACGCTGTGCCCAGCACAATTATCCTGCCAGTATCGGGCTCGCGCCGTGGGGCACTGCCCCTTGGTCGATTGCGGGTCGAGAGCCGCTACCCTCTCGGCCTGTTTCGCTGCTGGTCCCTGCTGGACTTGCAACTGGAGGGCTGGCTCGCCCCCAAACCGATGTTCGGGGCGCTAAGAGGGGAACATGCGACCGAAAGCGAGGGGCATCAGGGCCAACCAGCTCCGGCCACTCTCGGTGACTTTGATACCCTGCGGACACATCAGGCCGGTGAGCCACTGAGCCGGGTCGCCTGGAAGCAACTTGCCCAGGGGCGCGGCCTGCTGACCAAGCAGTTTCATGAACCGCAGCAGGATGACACTCACCTCACCTTGCAGCGGGTCGCGGGTGGGGATCTGGAGCAGCGGCTGGCGGTACTGGCCTGGTGGTGCGCCGATTACGGCAAGCGGGGCATCCCCTTTACCCTGATGCTGGCAAACCAGACGCTAGGGCCCGATAGTGGTGCCGCCTTTGTGCAGCGCTGCCTGCTGGCACTGGCCCAGTTCGATGCCACACCACCGAAGAGCACGCCAGATGCTGCTCGATAACCGCCGCCTGCTACCACTCATCGCCCTGCAACAGCTGCTGTTGGTCGCGGCGCTCTGGCCCCAGTTGCAGCTCTGGGTAGTGGCAGTGGGCGCCATAACCCTCGGCGTCCGGGCCATGATGCTGTGGCGCGGCTGGCCGCCCCTGCCTGCCCGCGGGTTGGCGCTGCTGGCCATCACAACCGTGGTGTTGCTGGGACTACAGTGGCGTGGCTTGGGCACCCTGCCTGCCCTTATCAATCTGCTCTGGCTCGGCTATAGCCTCAAGATGATCGAGGTTCGGCGCGAGCGGGATATCGAGCTGGTGCTTCTGCTCGCCTTCTTTCTTATCGCGCTGGCGCTGGTGCAGCGACAGAGCATCGGCTGGACGGCCGGAATGACAGTAGCGCTCTGGCTGGCAGTGACCGCGCTGGTGGCCGCCATCGCTCCCGAGCAGAAACGGCCTTGGCGCAGTGCGGGCAGTGCCCTGCTGCTGGCGCTTCCCCTGCTCATCACTCTGTTTCTGCTGCTGCCAAGGCTGCCGCCCCTCTGGCAGATGCCCACCACCAGTCGCGCCCTGTCGGGGCTCTCGGAAGAGTTGGCCCCCGGCGATATCAGCGAACTGGTCAACTCCTCCGAACTGGCCTTTCGGGTCACCTTTGCCGATGGCCCGCCCCCTGTCCGTGAGCGCTATTTTCCGGTGATGCGCCAAGAAGTTTTCGATGGTCAGCGCTGGTTGCTGAGCCCCGAGATCAGGGCGTGGCAGCAGACAGTGCCAGTGCAGACCGGGCTCACCCTTCTGGCATCCTCTTCACAAGCCAGTACTCAACTGGCAGATAACCCGTTACCCGCCGGGAGCTACGAGGTGATCGCCGAGCCCCAGCGCCACCGCTGGGCCTTTGCCCTGAGTGAACCGCGTCAGCTGGCGGGCCCTGTGCTGCTTACCCCTCTCGACACCCTCTATCGTCAGGGGAGCGGCGAGGTGGCGATCCGCTATCGCATTGGCCGCGGCGAAGCGCAGCCAGAGAACGACAGCCAAGCCGCCCAGCGCAACCTGCAACTGCCTGGCGGGGGCAACCCGAGAGCGCGAGCCCACGGCCAAAGGCTGGCTGTGCGCTATCCGGATCGCGCAGCGCTGGTCGCCGCCCTGCTCGCGCAGTTTCGCAGCCAATCCTATTACTACACTCCGACCCCGCCACGGCTTGGCAGTGACGGGGTAGATGAGTTCCTGTTCGATACCAAGCGCGGCTTTTGCGGCCACTACGCCATGGCGACCGCTTTCGTACTGCGCGCTGCCGGTATTCCGACACGGCTGGTCACCGGTTATCTCGGCGGCGAGTGGAATCCCAGAGGCAACTATCTGGCGGTACACCAGTTCGATGCTCACGCCTGGGTGGAGTATCTCGATGAAGGGGGAAAGTGGCGGCGAATCGACCCCACGGCTGCAGTGGCGCCGGAGCGTATTGAAGGCGGCGTGAGGGAAGCGCTGAGCGACGAATTTACCGCTGCCGACCCCCTCGCTTTGCAGCGTTATCGCAACTGGGCTCTGCTCAATCAACTGCGCTGGTGGGGCAACAATATCGACTACCAGTGGAGTCGCTGGGTGATTGGTTACGATGCGGGCCAGCTCTGGCAGCAAATTGGCCTGCGCTGGCCTGCACTGACGAGGCACACTCCCTGGTTGATCCTCGCCAGCCTGATGCTGGTCGCCCTGCTGGTGAGCCTGCCCCTGCTGTTGCCCGCCCGCCTGCAGCCAGAGCGGCGCATCTGGCAGCCCCTGCTCAAACGGGGCAAACGCAGTGGCTACCCACCAGAGCCCGCCGAGAGCATGGGGGCATGGTGCGAGCGGCTGGCACGGCTGCGTCCCGACCTTGCCCACTCCCTGCTAAAGAGTGCGTGGCTCTATCGCCGCTGGCGTTATGCCCCCCTCAGCGAACGGCAACAAGGGCGCTGCTGGCGCCAGTTGCGACAGCGTATCAGGCAACTCGTTCAGCGCTGGGATCAACAGCCAACGAGTGCACCATAAAAGAAGGGGGAGCCACCGGCTCCCCCTTCAGGTTTTAATCAAGAGGTTTGATTCACCGCTTGTTACTTTTTGGTCGGATTGTCCCAGATCCCCTCTTCCAGCTGGGAGCGGATCTCGGGGTATTTGTTGGCATCGAAGGTGGGCACCTTGCCCAGCCGGAGCTGGTCGTTGTAATCCTTCGCCAGCTTGATGGCAACGCTGGAGAGCAGCAGGATCGCCACCAAGTTGACGATGGCCATCAGCCCCATGGAAACATCCGCCATGGCCCACACAATCGGCAACTCACCCACGGCGCCGAACATCACCATCCCCAGCACGAACACCCGGAACAGCATCAGGCCACCCTTGTGGTTGTGCTCGAGGAACACCAGATTGGTCTCGGCATAGGAGTAGTTCGCCACGATAGAGGTGAAGGCGAAGAAGAAGATGGCCGCCGCAATGAAGATGTTGCCACCGCTGCCAATCTGGGAGGAGAGCGCCCGCTGGGTCAGCTCGACACCGGTCACGCCGGATCCCGGCTCAAACTGACCTGACATCAGGATGATGGCGGCGGTACAGCTGCAGATGACGATGGTGTCCATAAAGACCCCCAGCATCTGCACATAACCCTGGGAGGCCGGATGCGGCGGATAGGGAGTGGCAGTCGCCGCAGCGTTGGGCGCAGAGCCCATGCCCGCTTCGTTGGAGAAGAGACCACGCTTGATACCGTTGATCATCGCCTGGGAGATGGCATAACCGAGCGCACCCGAGCCAGCCTGCTCAATCCCGAAGGCGGACTTGATGATCAGCATGAAGACATGGGGCAACTCGGTGATGTTCATCGCCACGATCACCAGCGCCAGCAGGATATAAGCCAGTGCCATAAAGGGCACCACCAGCTCGGCAAAACGGGCGATGCCACGAATGCCGCCGAAGATAATCAGGCCAGAGAGCGCCACCAGCGCCAGACCGCTGACCCAGTCAGGAATGCCAAACGCCACCTTCATCGCCAGACTGATGGAGTTGGCCTGCACCGCGTTGAACACCAGACCAAATGCCAGGATCAGGCAGAGCGAAAACACCACCCCCATCCAGCGCATGCCAAGGCCTTTCTCCATGTAGTAGGCCGGGCCACCACGGTAGTTACCATCCTCATCCTTGACCTTGTAGAGCTGGGCCAGGGTGCTTTCGACGAAGGCAGTCGCCATGCCGATAAAAGCAATCAACCACATCCAGAAGATGGCGCCGGGGCCACCCAGATAGATGGCGACAGCCACACCGGCCAGGTTGCCGGTGCCGACACGGGCGGCAAGGCTGGTACAGAGGGCCTGGAAGGAGGAGATGCCCGCGTTGTCCGATTTACGGCTGTTTTTCAGCACGGAAAACATGTGGCCAAAGTGACGGATCTGGATAAAACCCAGGCGGAAGGTGAAAAAGATACCGACCCCGATGAGCAGGTAGATGAGCACGGCTCCCCACATCAGGTCGTTTAGCATCGCAATCAAGGTGTCCATAATTCTCTCGTTGTTATTCACATCCATGGCCAGTCTGCGCTGACCGTTTTCTGTCTGTCGTTTAATTAGCGTTTCGCTAAAGGGGCGGAATCTAGCACAGCGGGAGAGCCCGGAATAGTGATCCCGGTCACGCGAGACACAAAAAACGAACGGTAAAAGCCCATAAAGCTCCATTTAAATCGCAAACTTTCAACAAACTCAATAATTCAATCAGACAGGCCACCATTAAGCCCCATAAGAGAACCATTTTGATATATCCCTGATGAGCTATCCGAAAACGCAAACGCTTGCATGAAATGGCTTTCAAATGGCGACATTTCGCCAAACGTTTTCGCTGTAATTAAATTTCAAGTACGTAGCGAGATAATTTATGTGATCAACGACACAAATATGGATATTGGCTAAAAAAGTTCAGCTGAAAGCAAACCGGAGCGAGGTCGGGAGGAAATGTAAAAAACCTTACTAATCATATAGTTTCAAGCCATAAAACGGGATAACTCAACAGCCTGAATGTTTAACAACCAAGCGCCCCTATTGCAGGATGCAGCACATCAGTATTAATTAGGCAGGCAATGACGATGGGCCGCCCCCATCGCGCTTTTCTGAGCCTGAGGCACCAAGATCCTGTAATTTTATTTCAGAACCACCGTCTCAAGCCCGCAACCCAGGGATTACTCCCTCATTAAGAGATGATATTCGCTATGGCCGATAAATTAACCCAGCTGAAAGCCCTGACCACTGTTGTTGCCGACACCGGTGATATCGAAGCCATCAAACGCTATCAGCCCATCGATGCCACCACCAACCCCTCTCTGGTTCTGAAGGCCTCCGAGATCCCCGAGTACGCTCCGCTGATCGAAGACGCCATCAAGTGGGCCAAAGCCCAGAGCCAGGACAAGGCACAGCAAATCATCGACGCGGGCGACAAGCTGGCCGTCAACATCGGTCTGGAAGTGCTGAAGATCGTTCCTGGCCGCATCTCTACCGAAGTGGATGCCCGCCTCTCCTTCGATACCGAAGCCAGCATCGCCAAGGCCCGCAAGCTGATCCGTCTCTACAACGAAGCGGGTATCAGCAACGACCGCATTCTGATCAAGCTGGCCTCCACCTGGGAAGGGATCCGTGCCGCCGAGGTTCTGGAGAAAGAGGGTATCCAGTGCAACCTGACCCTGCTGTTCTCCTTCGCCCAGGCCCGTGCCTGTGCCGAAGCCGGTGCCTTCCTGATCTCCCCGTTCGTGGGTCGCATCCTCGACTGGTACAAGGTCAAGCACAACCGTGACTACACCGCCAGCGAAGATCCGGGCGTGGTCTCCGTCACCTCCATCTACAACTACTACAAGCAGCACGACTACCCGACCGTGGTGATGGGCGCCAGCTTCCGCAACACCGGCGAGATCCTGGAACTGGCAGGCTGCGACCGCCTGACCATTGGCCCAGCCCTGCTGGAAGAGCTGAGCAAGACCGAAGGGGCCGTAGTACGCAAACTGGACTACACCGGTGAGCGCAAGGCCAAACCGACTCCGATGACCGAAGCCGAATTCCGCTGGGAACTGAACCAGGACGCCATGGCGCACGAGAAGCTGGGCGAAGGCATCCGCATGTTCGCCATCGACCAGGGCAAGCTGGAAACCATGCTGGCAAGCCGCCTGTAATCAGTTCTTTTTTCTGATAAAAACCGGGCCCCTAACAAGGGGCCCGGTTTTTTTTCATGGGCTTTTTTAGCGCTGTCATAGAGTCGTCACGAAAACGTTTTAATTTCAGATTCGTTATGTTATACGGGTGGTGAAAACGATAAAAACCAAGGAGGGAGCCATGGAAATGTTCAACTTCGATTATGACGAGGTGGTTGAACTCGGTTCGCGTAGCCGCGGGACAACGGGAAAAAAACGTAAATGGCGTGAAATCGAGGCGTTGAAAGACAAACATCGCCTGCAGAAGGAGCTGCAATCCATCGATATCGCCTATGAAGGTCTTACAGACGAGATTGAACTGTAATACCGCCAGACACCTGTAAAAGCGCTCCGCACAGTCGGGGCGCTTTTTTATGCCGCAATCGGATGATCACGTGGTTTGTCATGCCATCGCTAGCGATGCCAAAGGATGCTGCAGGCTAATGACAGTCATCACCAACAGCGTGGCATACCAACCCTACCCCACACCCACGAATGCAGACCTGCGCCGTTTCAGGGCACGTTGGGGCACTCACCTGAATGACAGATCAACCGCAATAAAAAGCCCCCGTCGATGACGGGGGCCTGAATACTCGGGGGTGACGGCTGCGCTTAGCAGTACCCGTAGCCCAGCAGACGCTGGTAGCGCTGCTCCAGCAGTTGCTCGGTATCGAGCGGACGCAGGGCGTCCAGATCCTGCTTGATGCGAGCCTTAAGGTTTTTGGCCATCTTCTCCACATCGCGGTGGGCACCGCCGAGGGGCTCGTCGATCACGTGGTCGATCAGCTTGAGCTCTTTCAGACGCTGGGCAGTGATACCCATCGCTTCGGCAGCCACAGAAGCCTTGTCTGCGCTCTTCCACAGGATGGAGGCACACCCTTCCGGCGAGATGACGGAGTAGGTGGAGTACTGCAGCATGTTGACGCGGTCACCCACGCCGATTGCCAGCGCACCACCGGAACCGCCTTCACCGATCACGGTGCAGACCACCGGCACGGTCAGACCGGCCATCACTTTCAGGTTGCGGGCAATCGCTTCAGACTGGCCACGCTCTTCGGCACCGACGCCAGGGTAAGCACCCGGGGTGTCGATGAAGGTGATGATCGGCATCTTGAAGCGCTCGGCCATCTCCATCAGACGCAGGGCCTTGCGGTATCCTTCCGGACGCGGCATGCCGAAGTTGCGCTTGATCTTCTCTTTGGTCTCGCGACCCTTCTGGTGACCAATCACCATCACCGGCTCACCGTCGAGACGGGCGATGCCGCCGACGATAGCCTTGTCATCGGCATAGGCGCGATCGCCAGCCAACTCGTCGAAATCGGTGAAGATATGCTCGATATAGTCAAAGGTGTAGGGGCGCTGGGGATGACGCGCCATCTGGGATACCTGCCAGGCACCCAGATCACCGAAGATCTTCTTGGTCAGCTCTTCGTTTTTCTTCTCCAACCGGCGGATCTCGTCTTTCAGATCCACGGCGTGATTGCCTTCACTCACATGTTTGAGTTCATCAATCTGCGCCTGCAACTCGGCAATCGGCTGTTCAAAATCCAGAAAAAGACTCATAGGGCCTTAGAACCTCTAATCAAAAACCAATTCAACCCGCTCTCGTCCAAGCAGGACTCGCAAGTCATCTATCAGTTGATCGGTGGGCGTCACCCGCCACTCGGTACCGAGCGTCAATCGCACCCGGGAGCCGGGGCGACGATAGTTTACCTGAACCGGACAGACTCCGGCACGGGCGGGCTCCAAAATCTCGCACAAACGCGGGAAAAAGCGATCATCAATCCGCTGTTCATCGAGGGAGATGCGGATTGCTCTGGCAAAACGCTCCCTCGCATCGTTGATATCCAGTAATTCTCGAGCCGACATTTTAAGGCCACCGGAGAAGTCATCAAAGCTGACCTGTCCAGAAACCACCAAAATGCGGTCTTTTTGCATCAATTCTTCATATTTTTCCAGCGCTTCACTGAACAGGGTCACATCGAGGCGACCGGAACGGTCGTCCAGGGTGAAGATCCCCATCTTGTTGCCACGCTTGGTCACCATGCTGCGAGCCGCAATCACCAGCCCCGCCGCCGTGGTTACGGTATCGCGGGAGGTGGGATGCAGATCGCACAGGCGACCCGAGGTATAACGACGCAATTCGCCGCTGTACTGGTTGATGGGGTGACCGGTCAGATAGAGTCCGAGGGTCTCGCGCTCCCCTTCCAGCCACACCTTGTCAGGCCAGTGCGGCACGTTGGCAAACGCCTTCTTGACGTCGTCAATCTCTTCGGTGAGCACGCCGAACATGTCGACCTGCCCCACTGCCTGCGCCTTGGCGTGCTGCTCGGCGGCCCGCATCGCCTCCTCCAGGGTCGCCATCAGGGCGGCGCGGTGGGGGCCGAGCCGATCCATGGCGCCGGAGAGGATCAGCTTCTCCATCACCCGCTTGTTGAGCTTCTTGATGTCGACCCGGTTGCAGAAGTCGAACAGATCGCGGAACGGGCCGTCCTGATCCCGGGCGCTCAAGATCGCATCGATAGGGCCTTCACCGACCCCTTTCACCGCCCCGATCCCGTAGACGATATGACCATCTTCGTTGACCGAGAAGCGATAGCGACCGGTGTTCACATCCGGCGGGATCACGGTGAGCCCCATCCGCTGGCACTCATCCACCAGGGTCACGATCTTGTCGGTGTTGTCCATATCGGCGGTCATCACCGCCGCCATGAACTCGGCCGGGAAATGGGTCTTGAGCCAGAGGGTCTGGTAGGAGACCAGCGCATAGGCGGCAGAGTGCGACTTGTTGAAGCCGTAGCCCGCAAACTTCTCCACCAGATCGAAGATCTTCATCGCCAGTTCGCCGTCGACGCCATTCTTGACGGCGCCCTCCTCGAAACCGGCCCGCTGCTTGGCCATCTCCTCGGGCTTTTTCTTGCCCATGGCACGGCGCAGCATGTCCGCGCCACCCAGGGTATAGCCCGCCAGGGTCTGGGCGATCTGCATCACCTGCTCCTGATAGAGGATGATGCCGTAGGTCGGTTCCAGAATCGGTTTCAGGCTCTCGTGCTGCCACTTCTCGTCCGGATAGGAGATCGCTTCATTACCGTGCTTGCGGTCGATGAAGTTATCCACCATGCCTGACTGGAGCGGGCCCGGTCGGAACAGGGCCACCAGTGCGATCATGTCTTCGAAGCAGTCGGGGCGCAGCCGCTTGATGAGATCCTTCATGCCGCGGGATTCCAGCTGGAATACCGCCGTGGTCTCGTAGCGCTGCAGCAGGTCGAACGACTTCTTGTCATCGATGGGGATGGCGGCGATATCGACCGGCGGCTTGCCCTCTTTGGCAAGACGCGGGTTGATCATGCCGAGCGCCCAGTCGATGATGGTGAGAGTGCGCAGACCGAGGAAGTCGAACTTCACCAGACCTGCGTATTCCACGTCGTTCTTGTCGAACTGGGTGACCGGGTGATGGCCCTCGTCATCGCAGTAGAGCGGCGCAAAGTCGGTGATCTTGGTGGGTGCGATCACCACGCCACCGGCGTGTTTACCGGCGTTGCGCACTACCCCTTCCAAGCGGCGGGCCATGTCGATGAGGTCTTTAACCTCCTCATCCTGCTCGTAGAGCTCGGGCAGCTTGGGCTCAGCCTCGAATGCCTTGGCAAGCGTCATGCCCGGATCCGGCGGGATCAGCTTGGAGATGCGATCCACAAAGCCGTAGGCATGGCCCAGCACTCGGCCCACGTCCCGCACTACTGCCTTGGCCGCCATGCTGCCGAAGGTGATGATCTGGGAGACCGCATCCCGGCCGTACATCTCGGAGACGTGCTCGATCACCTCATCGCGTCGGTCCATGCAAAAGTCGACGTCGAAGTCGGGCATGGATACCCGCTCGGGGTTCAGGAAACGTTCGAACAGCAGGTCAAATTCCAGCGGGTCGAGGTCGGTGATCTTGAGGGCGTAGGCAACCAGAGAGCCCGCCCCCGATCCCCGGCCCGGACCAACGGGAATGCCGTTGTCCTTGGACCACTGGATAAACTCCATCACGATGAGGAAGTAACCCGGGAAGCCCATCTGGTTGATCACTTTCAGCTCGATGTCGAGACGCTCGTCATACTCGGGACGTCGCTCGGCACGCACTTGCGGATCCGGGAACAGGAACTCGAGACGCTCCTCCAGACCCTCTTTCGATTTGGCCACCAGAAAATCTTCTGTGGTCATGTCGCCGGTCGGGAAGTTGGGCAGGAAGTATTCGCCGAGACGCACCGTCACGTTGCAGCGCTTGGCGATCTCCACCGTGTTTTCCAGCGCTTCGGGAATGTCGGCAAACAGCTCCGCCATCTCCTCCTGGCTGCGCAGGTACTGCTGGGGGCTGTAGCGACGGGGGCGGCGTTTGTCCATCAGGGTATAGCCATCGTGGATGGCAACCCGGATCTCGTGGGCATCGAAGTCATCGGCGTTGAGGAACACCACCTCGTTGGTGGCGACCACTGGCAGCTCGAACTCGGTGGCGATGGCCACCGCCATGTGCAGGTAGACCTCTTCGTCGGGTCGACCGGTGCGCAGCAGTTCGAGATAGTAGGCATCCGGGAAGTGGGTCTGATAGAAGGCGACACACTGCTCGGTCATCTGCCGGTTGCCCTTGAGCAGAAACTTGCCCACATCCCCCTCGCGGCCACCGGAGAGGACGATCACCCCCTTGGCATGCTCGGCGAGCCAGCTCTTGTCGATAACCGGCCGCCCTTGCACGTGGCCGCGCTGGTAACCGCGGGAAATAAGCAGGGTGATGTTCTGGTAGCCATCGTTATCCATGGCTAGCAGGGTGAGGCGGAACTGCTCGTCGCCGAGCTCATCGCTCTGCACCCAGAAGTCGGCACCGACGATGGGTTTGATCCCCTTGCCGTGGGCCGCGCCATAGAAGCGCACCAGACCGCACATGTTCATCTGATCGGTCAGCGCCAGCGCCGGCATGTTGTTGGCCGCAGCCGCCCCGACGATGGGGTTGATCTTCTGCAGGCCATCGACCATTGAGAAGTCGGAGTGGACTCGCAGGTGGATAAAACGGGGGTCAGCCATCGTCATCTCCTCTCGCTGCTCAAACTAAATGGCATGGTCTACTCGCTCCCCAGTGCGCGGCGCACCGGTTTGAAGCTCTTGCGATATTCGGGCAACGGGCCACGCTCGGCCAGAATGGCGAGGTGCTCAGGCGTAGGGTAACCCTTGTGGCGGGCAAAACCATACTCGGGATGACGGCTGTCCAGCTCGGTCATCTCGCCGTCGCGGGTCACCTTGGCGAGGATCGAAGCGGCGCTGATGGCGGCCACCAGGCTATCGCCCTTGACCACGGCACGCGCTTCCATCGGCAGCGCCGGACAGCGGTTGCCATCGATAAAGACCAGCTCGGGGGTGACCTTCAACCCCGCCACGGCGCGCTGCATCGCCAGCATGGTGGCATGCAGGATGTTGAGCTCGTCGATCTCCTCCGGAGTGGCGCGACCAATGGCCCAGGCGAGCGCCTTCTCTTTGATCTCGTCAAACAGCGCCAGCCGCTTCTTCTCGGAGAGCTTCTTGGAGTCGTTGAGCCCCGCGATCGGATTGGCGGGATCGAGAATGACCGCAGCGGTGACCACGTCACCCACCAGGGGGCCACGACCCACTTCGTCCACACCGGCAACCAGCTTGTCGTCAGGAATATCGATCATCATCTTGTAGCCTTGAATCAAAACAGGCCCCGTGGGGCCTGACAGGGGTCGACTGGCGCGGCATTACCGCTCGAAAACGAATGTACGGGTAGCGCGGCGCAATCGACGGTCCGAAATAGCGTTATCTGCCGAGCAGATCCGCCACCGCATCGGCGGCCTGCGAGTCGGCATTGCAGCGGATCAGCTGGTGCAGCTCGGTGAAGGTGTTGACCAGCGCACTGTTGTCGTGCTCGAAGTACTTGCTCACCTCTTCCACCAGATTCTCCGGGGTACACTCGTGCTGGATGAGTTCCGGCACCAGCATGCGACCGGCGAGCAGGTTGGGCAGAGAGACAAATTCGGTCTTTACCAGTCGCTGGGCCAGCCAATAGCTGAAGGGCTTGAGCTTGTAGCCCACCACCATCGGCTTTTTCACCAGCATGGCTTCGAGCGCCGCGGTGCCGGAGGCCAGCATCACCACGTCGGCGGCGATCATCGCCTCGCGGCCCTGCCCTTCCAGCAGCACCATGTCGAGACCCGGCGCTACCTCGGCCTTGATGGCCATAAACTGCTCGCGCCGTTTCTGGTTGACCAGCGGCACGATGAAGCCGAGATCCGGATAGCGCACCGTCAGGTGTTTGCACGCTTCGAGAAACAGGGGGGACATAAAGCCCACTTCTGCGGTGCGGCTGCCCGGCAGCACTGCCAGCCAGCGGCGATTGGCATCGATACCGAGATTGCGACGCACGGCAGCCTGATCCGGTACCAGCGGAATATCATCCGCCATGGTGTGGCCGACAAAACGGCAAGGGGCGTCGAAGCGGTCGTAGAAGGCTTTCTCGAACGGCAGGAAGGCGAGCACCATGTCGGTGGCAGCCTTGATCTTGTGAATGCGGTTCTGGCGCCAGGCCCACACAGAGGGGCTGACATAGTGAACCGTCTTGATACCGGCGCGGCGCAGTTTCAGCTCCACTCCGATATTGAAGTCCGGTGCATCCACGCCGATGAAGATATCGGGCGGATTGGCAATAAAGTGGCGCAACAGTTCGCGACGGACTTTGAGGATGCGCGGCAGACGGCCCAGCACCTCGGTGATCCCCATGACGGAGAGCTCTTCCATCTCGAACAGCGCCTTGACGCCGAGGGCCTGCATCCGCGGCCCGGCGATCCCTTCGAACTGCGCATCCGGGTAGCGGTCCTGCAACTCGCGCACCAGACCGGCAGCCAGAATGTCGCCGGAGACCTCTCCGGCGACGATACCGATACGAACCGGATCAGGCACGGATGATCCCGCGCTCGTTATCTTTGAGGAAGTCCACATAGAGCTGGACGGCCGGTTCGGCTTGCGCCATCTCGATCAACACCGGCAGCACCTCGTCGATGGTCTTGCCGGAGCGGAAGATCTCTTTGTAGGCACGCTTGACGGCAGAGATGGCGTCGGCGCTGAAACCGCGGCGACGCAGACCTTCGGAGTTGACCCCGAACGGCTTGGCGTAGTTGCCGGCGGCCATCACGTAAGGCGGCACGTCCTTGTTCAGGGCGGCACAGCCACCGACGAAGGCGTGGGAGCCGACGCGGCCAAACTGGTGAATGGCGGAGAGACCACCAAAGATCACGAAGTCACCGATCACCACGTGGCCCGCCAGGGTCGCGTTGTTGGCGAAGATGCAGTTGTCACCGATGATGCAATCGTGGGCAACGTGAACGTTGACCATGAACAGGTTGCCGCTGCCCACCTTGGTCAGGGATTGATCCTGAATGGTGCCACGGTGGAAAGTGCAGTTCTCGCGAATGACGTTGTTGTCGCCAATCTCGAGGAAGGTGCGCTCACCGGCGTACTTCTTGTCCTGGCAATCCTCACCGATGGAGGTGTGCTGGAAGATCTTGTTGCCGCGACCAATCTTGGTCGGGCCCTTGATCACCACATGGGAACCTACCCAGGTGTTGTCACCGATTTCCACCTCGGCGCCGATGACAGAAAAGGGGCCGATTTCAACCCCTTTACCGATCACGGCAGACTCATGGACGATGGCAGTATCGTGAATGATGGCAGTCTGGTCGATCACGTGTGTTAAACCTCGCGTTTGGCGCACATCAGCTCGGCGGTACAGACCACTTCACCGTCGACGGTGGCGACACCGGTGAACTTGGCAATACCGCGACGCTCTTTCAGGAACTCCACGTCGAGCACCAGTTGGTCACCGGGGCCGACCGGACGCTTGAAGCGAGCGTTGTCGATTGAGGCAAAATAATAGAGTTCGTTGGGAGACGGCTTGCCCACCATGGTAAAGGCCAGGATACCGGTGGCCTGTGCCATCGCTTCCAGGATCAGTACGCCAGGGAACACCGGCTTGGCCGGGAAGTGCCCCTGGAAGATCGGCTCGTTGAACGAGACGTTCTTGATGGCACGCAAGGTTTTGCGCTCATCGCTGATCTCGTAGTCGTCTACACGATCCACCATCAGAAACGGATAACGGTGGGGCAGCAGATCCATGATTTCCTGGATACCCAGGCTCTTCTTTTCAGTAGTCAAAACAGTACCCTATACCAATCGTGATTATTCTTGATCCAGCTTCTTCTCAAGCTTGCTTAACCGCTTGTGCATCTCTTCGATACGCATCACCCGGGCGGCGGTCTTGCGCCACTCTTTATTGGTTTGCAGAGGGATGCCGGAAGAGTAGACACCGGGCTCGGTAATGGGTCGCATCACCATGGCCATACCGGTGACGGTGGCCTGGTCGCAGATCTCCATATGCCCGTTAAAGACGGAAGCGCCGCCAATGATACAGTATTTGCCGACCTTGAGACTACCAGCCATCACGGTCGAGCCCGCCACGGCGGTGCCGTAACCGATTTCCACGTTGTGGGCGATCTGGCACTGGTTGTCGATGATGACGTTGTCAGCAATGCGGGTATCTTCCAGCGCACCGCGGTCAATGGTGGTACAGGCACCGATCTCGACCCGGTTGCCAATGGTCACACCGCCGAGTTGGGGGATCTTGATCCACTCGCCACGCTCGTTGGCATAACCGAAACCATCGGCCCCGATCACTGTGCCGGATTGAACCAGACAGTCGGTACCCATGGTCACATTGTGATAGAGGGTGACGTTAGCCCACAGCCGGGAGCGGGCTCCCAGCCGGGTATTTTTGCCAACAAAACAGCCCGGGCCAATGCGTACATCGTCACCCAGCACGACGCCGGATTCGATCACTGCATTGGCGCCGATGGCCACTCTCTCGCCCAGTTGCACGTCAGCCGCGATAACGGCGCTCGGATGAATATCCGTGGCCGGCTGCGGGGTGGTGTCCAGCAGTTGGGCTACCCGGGCAAAGCCCACATAGGGGTCTTTGAGCACCAGGGCATTGGTGGGACAAAATGGCAGATCCGCTTCTGTAATGAGCACGGCGGTCGCCTTGCTCTGCTCCAGATAGTGCCGGTACTTCTTGTTGGACAGGAAGGTGATATCCCCCTCCCCGGCCTTTTCCAGTGTCGCTACCTTGCGGATTTCCAGGGTTCCGTCGCCATGGACCTGGGCCCCCAGTTGCTGGGCCAGCTGTGCGAGAGTGAATGCCATCAATTAGTTGCTCTTGCTTACCTGAGAAATAACCTGGCCGGAGATGTCCAGCTTGCTAGCGGCATACGGGGCGGCGTTGCGCTCCAGCACCAGATCGTAACCATTGCTCTTGGCGATGGAATCGATGGCAGCCTGCACCTTGGTCAGGATCTTGTTGCGCTCTTCGGACTGACGGCGACCGTTGTCCTGCTCAAAGGCTTGACGCTTCTGGTTGAACTCCATCTGCAGCTTGGCCAGCTTCTCCTGATTCTGCTTCTTCTGCTCGGCGCTCATGAAGGCTTCATCCTTGCGGAACTTCTCGACCAGCTTTTGGCCTTCCTGTTCCAGCTTCTGCAACTCACGCATGCGCGGCTCGAATTCACCTTTCAGCTTGGCTGCAACGGCTTCACGCTGGGGCAGCTTTTGGAAGACTTCGCCCATATCCACCACGGCGATCTTGGTCTCAGCGAAGGCAGAACCCATGCCGGCAGCCATCAGTGCAAAGCTCAAACCAGCTACTTTCAACGCTTTATTCACACTTACTCCTTGTTCCCTCATGGCGAGGGCTACCTGATTTACCCGATTATGCAAGCGGCGTTAGGACCGTCTTGTTACCTGGTGAGGCACGCATACCGCGCGTCCCATCATTGAAGACCCCCACCGCATGGGTGGGGGTGAAACTCTGCTTAGAAAGTACGACCGATGTTGAAGGAGAAGAACTCGGTGCGATCCCCTTCATATTTCTTGATTGGTTGTGCCAGTGCGAACACCAGCGGGCCCATCGGCGAGAGCCACTGCAAGGAAATACCGGCAGAGACCCGGATATTGCCCGGGTTGGAATAGTCCTGACTCAGGTAGTTGCAGTTAAACCCATCTGCACAGGGATATGCCCCGTTGGCAAAATCAGTGCTCCAGACGGTACCAGCATCAACAAATGCGGTGGTACGGATCTGCGGACGATAGGTCTCTGAGACAAATGGGGTCGGGAAGACCAGTTCCAGTGATGCGACAGCCAGAGCATTGCCACCGACCGAGGTATCTGACCCCTCATACAAACAACTACCTTCAGAGTTTTTCTTACATGTCGGACTATCTGCACCAGTCGGTTTGTTATAAACCGGATAGATGGCTTTTGGACCAATCGTATTGCTCTTGAAGCCACGTACCGTATCGAAACCACCGGCATAGTAGTTCTCAAAGAACGGCAGCATGGGATCATCACCATAGCCGTTACCGTAGGAGATACGCCCCTTGCCGATCATCACCCAGCTGTGATCCGCATCGAGCGGGAAGTAGTGGGCATCTTCGGCAGAGAGCTTGTAGTACTGCAGCTCCATGCCCGGCACAGTCAACTTGGCGTTGACACGCTGACGCTCACCGGCTGTCGGGAACATCCCCTTGTTCAGGGTAGAGCGGGTCCAACCAGCGGTCACATCGACGGTCACGAAGTCGAGGTTGGAGCCATCCTGTGAGTAGATATTCCAGAACTGATCCATCTGTACCGACTGACGGTTATCGTTCCACTGATCCCAGCAGTAATCAGGATTGCTCTGATTTTCACTCACACACTGAGCATAATTTTGCGCATTAAAGGAAGGGCGGCTCAGCTTGGTGCTCTCGATACCGGTACTGAAGTCGAGACGGTTGAACTCGTTGACCGGGAAGCCGCTGGAGAGACGGAAACCGATGGTTTCGTTCTCGTAATCGACGATATCGGCATCATCGGCGCGGAACTGGTTGTAGTAGACCCGACCACCCAGGCTGACACCATCCACGGTGAAGTAGGGGTCGTTGTAGCTCAGGTCAACGTTCTTGGAGTAGTCGTTGGTGCTGGCGTTGATGGAGACCTTTTTACCGGTACCCATAAAGTTGTCCTGGGAGATCCCCGCCTGCAGGCTCAGACCCGATTCGGTACCGTAACCGATACCGGCGTTGATGGAGCCTGCTGGCTGCTCCTTGACCTTGAAGTCGAGGTCAACCAGATCATCGTTGCCCGGCACCCGCTTGGTGTCCACTTCGACGCTCTCGAAATAACCAAGGCGGTTGAGACGGCTCTTGGACTGCTCGATGTTGTCGGAGGAGAGCCAGGTGCCTTCCATCTGGCGCATCTCGCGACGCAGCACCTGATCTTCGGTGGTGGCATTACCGCTGAAGTTGATGTTACGCACATAGACACGGGGGCCCGGCTCAACGTTGACGATCAGCTCCACTTCCTTGGTCTTGTCATTGACCTGCGGGAAGGTGACCACTTTCGGATAGGCGTAGCCGTAACGGCCGAGGAACTTGGAGAGCACCTCTTCGGTATGAGTCACCTGACTGGCAGAGTAGGTGCTGCCAGCAGCGATCGGGATCAATCCCTTCATCTCGCCACCGCGATCGATCAGGTCACCCTTGAGCTGGACACCGGAGACCTTGTACTGATCCCCTTCCTTGATGTTGAGGGTGACGTAGACGCCCTTCTTGTCGGGGGTCATGGAGACCTGGGTAGACTCCTGCTGGAAGCGGATATAGCCGCGGTCCATGTAGTAAGAGCGCAGGGTCTCGATATCACCGGCCAGTTTCTGCTTCTGATAGCGCTGATCGGCGGTGAAGTTCCACCAGGGCACTTCGTCGCGCAGGGAGAGCTGGGCAATCAGCTTCTCTTCAGGGAAAACGCTGTTGCCGACGATGTTGATCTGCTGGATCTTGGCCGCTTCCCCTTCCACAAAGGTGAACTTGAGGTCGACCCGGTTGCGCGGCAACGGGGTGACGATGGCCTTGACCTTGGCTGAGTATTTACCCACGCCATAGTAGAAATCTTCCAGTCCCTTCTCGAGGGAGGTGAGTACGGTGCGATCCAGCGGATCACCCACACGGATACCGGAGGACTCCAGACTCTGGGTCAGTTGCTCCTCTTTGATATCCTTGTTGCCGGCAAACTCGATGCTGGAGATGGTCGGACGCTCCTTGACCATCACCTGCAGCACCTGGCCGTCACGGTAAACCTTCACATCCTCGAAGTTACCCGAGGCATAGAGCTTCTTGATGGCGCTGGCCAGAGCCACGGAGTCGACGGTATCACCGACCCGGATCGGCAGGTTCAACAGTGCGGCACCCAGGGTCACCCGTTGCAGACCTTCGACCTGGATATCTTGCACCACAAAAGAGGCAGGGGCCGCCTGGGCCAGGAAACTGGCACCCAGCAGGCAACTCAACACCAATGCTTTTTTAACAGCCATTTTGTTCTTATGTGTCCTTGTTGATGCTCTGGCCTCAGAGGCGAGCGAAATCGTTAAACAGCGCAATGCCCATCAATAACATCAGAATGGCGGCGCCGATCCTGAAACCCACTTCCTGTATTTTCTCTGATACCGGCTTGCCGGTGACCGCTTCGATAAGGAAATAGACCAGATGGCCACCATCGAGCACCGGCAGGGGGAATAGATTGATAATCCCCAGGTTGACGCTGATCAGCGCCAGAAAACTCAAGAAATAGACCAGACCATAGTCGGCACTGCTGCCGGCGCCCTTGGCAATGGAGATGGGGCCGCTCAGGTTGTCCAGTGACACGATGCCACCGATCAACTTGCCAATCATGTCAAAGGTGAGCGTGATCAGGCTCCAGGTCTTGTCCGCGCCATGCCACAGCGCCTGCAAAGGCCCATACTGTAACAGAATTCGATATTCATCCGGTAATGGAACCAGTTGTGGCGAGAGACCGACGAATCCTACCAGCTTGCCCTGCACCTTGCGGCTATCCGGGGTCAGGGTCACGTTGAGATCACTGTTGTTGCGCTCAACTACCACTTGCAGGGGTTCACCCGGTGCCTGCTGCACCAGTTCGACAAACTGGGCCCACGCGGTAACAGGCTGATCGCCGACCTGTTTGATACGGTCACCGACCTGCAGCCCCGCCTTTTCACTGGCACTCTTGGCCACCACGGCAGCCACGACGGGCAACACTTTGCCACTCAGGGGGACGATC
Organism: Aeromonas sp. 96A; assembly: GCF_051919165.1. NCBI lineage: Bacteria > Pseudomonadati > Pseudomonadota > Gammaproteobacteria > Aeromonadales > Aeromonadaceae > Aeromonas > Aeromonas sp. 96A. Next base: position 1,763,594 of record NZ_JBQBFE010000001.1, read on the forward strand.
CCCAAGCTGCCGATGGGCGACTCTTTATCCGGATCGAAGGTCCAGCCGGTCAGCGACAAGGTTTTATCGGTGGCATAGCTGGTATTGGGTGCCTGCACTTTCAGGGTGACTGCATCATCACCCAGATGGCTGATAAGGGCGTAGGTGACGCTCTCCCAGTCACCGGTCTGCTCATCGCCGACCCCGACAATCTCCATCCCCGGCAGCACACCCGCCTCGGCCACGATGGATGCCGGACGCACTTCACCGATCACCGGCTTGACGCTCGGCACCCCGATGATAAACATCAGCCAGAGGGCAAACAGGGCAAACACGAAGTTGGCCATGGGACCTGCGGCGACAATCGCCATCCGCGCCCAGACACTCTTGTGGTTGAAGGCATACTGCTCGTCACCGGGCTTGAGTTCATCGACCCGGCCATCGAGCATCTTGACGTAACCACCGAGCGGGATCAGCGCCAGCACATATTCGGTGCCATCTTTACCCATCCTGCGCCAGATCGCCTTGCCAAAACCGATGGAGAAGCGCTCAACCTTGACGCCACAACGACGGGCCACCCAGAAGTGACCAAACTCGTGCACCGCGACCAGCAGGCCCAGCGCAACAACAAAAGCACCGATATTCCACAACACACCGCCCATCAGCCAAGCTCCTCAATCAAAGTGTGAGCACGGGCTCTTGCCGCACCGTCCAGGGCAAACAGATCATCGAGCGAGCCGACGGCGCTGCTCTCCAGCGCCAGCATCACGGCCTCGTTGATCCGGGCAATATCCATAAAGCCGATGCGCCCGGCCAGGAAGGCGGCAACCGCCTCCTCGTTGGCCGCATTGAGCGCAGTAGTCGCCGCTTGTCCCTTCTGGCAGGCATTGATGGCCAGCGCCAGACAGGGGTAGCGATCATAATCAGGCCGGATAAAGCTGAACTCTCCGACACTGAAGAAATCCAAAGGTTCCACACTGGAGGGGATGCGATTGGGGTAAGCCAGCGCATGGGCGATGGGGGTACACATATCCGGATTGCCAAGCTGAGCGAGCACGGAGCCATCCTTGTACTGCACCATGGAGTGGATCACCGACTGCGGGTGGATCACCACCTGGATCTGCTCGGGCGCCGCATTGAACAACCAGCGCGCCTCGATGTACTCCAGCCCTTTGTTGATCATGGTGGCGGAGTCGACCGAAATCTTGGCCCCCATCGACCAGTTTGGATGAGCGATGGCCTGCGCCGGCGTCACCTTGGCCAGCTCGCTGATCTCGGTGTAACGGAACGGGCCGCCAGAACCGGTCAGCAAAATCTTGCTGATCCCCGCCGCCGCCAGATCGCAAAAACCGGGCTGGCGCTGCACGGCGGTCGGCAGACACTGGAAGATGGCATTGTGTTCGCTGTCGATGGGCAGCAGCTCGGCGCCATGTTCGCGCACGGCTTCCATGAAGAAAGCACCGGACATCACCAGCGCCTCCTTGTTGGCCAGCAAAATACGCTTGCCGGCACGTACCGCGGCCATGGTCGGGGCCAGACCGGCCGCCCCCACAATGGCGGCCATCACGCTATGGGCGTCGGGGTGAGCGGCAACCTCGCAAAGGGCTGCCGCACCAGACATGACCCGGGTCGCACTGCCGTGCGCTTTCAGGCGGGCAGCCAGTTCACGGGCTGCATCCTCATCGACCATCACGGCAAAACGGGGGAGAATTCGAGGCAGTCCTGCAACATGGCATCCACGTTGCGGGCGGCGGTCAACGCCAATACTTGCCAACTGCCCGGGTTATGGCGCAGCACTTTCAAGGTACTCTGACCAATGGAGCCGGAGGCCCCCAGAATAACCAGTGACTTGTGCATCAAAACTCCTGACTGAGTAGCAGATAACTGAGCAGAAACACCGGCAGGGCGGCGGTCAGGCTGTCGATCCGGTCGAGAATGCCGCCATGACCAGGCAGCAGAGTGCCGGAGTCCTTGATGCCTGCTTCGCGCTTGAACATGCTCTCGGTCAGATCGCCGAGTACGGAGGCAAGCACCGCCAGCAGAGAGCAAAACAGCACGGTGATCATCTTGGCAGGAACAAATCCCATCGACCAGGTAACGCCGATGGCCAGCAGGCTGGCGGTAAAGAGGCCGCCACACATCCCTTCGATGGTTTTGCCCGGACTCACAGCCGGTGCCAGCTTGTGCTTACCGAACGCCTTGCCGAAAAAATACGCGCCAGAATCTGCCGCCCAGACCAGTCCCATCACGAACAACAGGATCCAAGCGCCCATCATGGGGTCATGGTAAAAGTTGTAACCACGGATGGCGACCAGCGACCAGAAGAAGGGAACCAGGGTCACCAGACCAAACAGCGACTTGAGCCAGATAGACTCTTTCCACAGCTTGGCGCTTTGGGGATAGCGCAGCACCAGCAGCAGACCCAGCAACCACCAGCTTACCGCGGTCCAGAGCACGCCCATCACGAGGGGGTGCAGGTGGGGCGTCCAGAGTTGCTCCACCGGCAGCCAAAAGAGGCTGGCACCGAGCAACAGACAAAATACGATGGGTAACCATTGTTGCGGAGCAGCAGAAACAAACCCACTCCATTCGCGACTGGCCAACAAAAACACCAGCGCAGCCAACAGGGCAAAAAATTTCAATGGCAGAAAGAAGAGCGCCCCCAACACCAGGGGGATCAACATCAAAGCAGTAATAATTCGTTGTTTTAGCAAAAGAAACCTCTCTCTTGGGAGCGGGGTTTAGCCGGTCTGCTGCTCGGCGATCAATTCCCGTATCTGTTCACCCGTGCAACCGAAGCGACGCTCGCGGGCAACGAAAGAGGCAACCGCCTCACTGAACTCGGCCTCGTTGAAATCGGGCCACAATACCGGGGTAAAATAGAGCTCGGCATAGGCGAGCTGCCATAACACAAAGTTGCTGATGCGATGATCGCCACCGGTGCGGATCAACAGGTCCACGGGTGGTAGATCGGCCATGCAAACCTCGCGGGTCAACATGGATTCATCAATGTCGTCAGCGGCCAGTTCACCGGCCGCCACTGCTTTAGCCAGCTTGCGGGCCGCTTGGGCGATATCCCACTGGCCGCCATAGTTGGCCGCAATGTTCAGGGTCAACCCCTTGTTATTGGCGGTCAAGGCTTCCGCCTTGGCGATTTTGGCCTGCAACCGCTCACTAAAGCGAGCAGTATCGCCAATCACCTTGAGCCGGATCCCGTTGTTGTGCAGTTTCTGCACCTCACGACCCAGCACTGTGATGAACAGTTCCATCAAGGCACTGACCTCCCCTTCCGGGCGGCGCCAGTTCTCGCTGGAGAATGCAAACAGGGTCAATGCCTCGATCTTGGCACGCGCAGCAAAGGTAACGGCCTCGCGCACTGACTTGACGCCCGCCTTGTGGCCATAAACCCGCATCTTGCCTCGGTTCTGGGCCCAGCGACCGTTACCATCCATGATGATGGCGACGTGACGGGGTAAAGACGAGTTGGCACAATCACCCAACGCAGCCAAAAGCGACATGTAATTCTCCCACAAAGACAAAAGCGCCGTGCAGGGGCACTACACGGCGCTCGTAATATACCTTTCAGACGGTTAGATTTCCATTAGCTCCTTCTCCTTTACGGCAAGGGCCTCATCGACCAGCTTGATGTAGGAGTCGGTCAGTTTCTGGATCTCTTCCTGGGCGCGACGGTCGTCATCCTCGGAGATCTCTTTGTCCTTCAGCAACGCTTTCAGGTCGGCGTTGGCGTCACGACGGATGTTGCGCACGGCAACACGAGCGTTTTCCGCTTCGGCACGGACGATCTTGGTCAGGTCACGACGACGCTCTTCGGTCAGCGGCGGCAGCGGCACGCGCAGGGTCTGGCCATTGCTGGACGGGTTCAGGCCCAGATCGGAGGTCAGGATCGCCTTCTCTACCGCCTGGATCATGGATCGGTCAAAAATGGAGATGGAGAGGGTGCGAGCATCTTCTGCCACGACGTTGGCCAACTGTTTCAGCGGAGTGGCAGCACCGTAATACTCAACCTGGATGCCGTCGAGCAGGCTCGGGTGAGCGCGGCCGGTCCGGATCTTGGACATTTGAGTCTTGAGCGCTTCTACGCTCTTGCCCATACGGTCCTTGGCGTCGTTTTTAATCTCGTTGATCACAGTGGTTTTCCTTTTGGCGAACGAGCCGCTACACGGCCCGTGTCTATCTTATTTACTGACGTGATGGATAGGATAAGAGCGCCAGGTGGCTCACTTTTATCTTATTTACCAACGTGGTGGATCAGAGTGCCTTCCGGTTCACCCATGACAACCCGGCGCAGGGCACCCGGTTTGTTCATGTTGAACACGCGGATCGGCAGATCATGGTCACGTGCCAGGGTAAAGGCAGCAAGATCCATCACCTTGAGCTCTTTTTCAAGAACTTCATCATAACTCAGTTCATGATACAGCACGGCATCCGGATTCTTGACCGGATCTTCGTTGTATACACCATCAACCTTGGTGGCTTTGAGCACCACGTCGGCTTCGATCTCGATCCCGCGCAGGCAAGCCGCAGAATCGGTAGTGAAGAAGGGGTTGCCGGTACCGGCAGAGAAGATAACGACTTTGCCAGCACGCAGCTGGCTGATTGCCTCGGCCCAGCTGTAGGAGTCGCAGACGCCTTGCAGGGAGATGGCAGACATCAGACGGGCATTCACATAAGCACGATGCAGGGCATCACGCATGGCCAGACCGTTCATCACGGTTGCCAGCATACCCATGTGGTCGCCCACCACGCGGTTCATGCCCGCTTTGGCAAGACCGGCACCACGGAACAGGTTGCCGCCACCGATGACCAGACCGACCTGAACACCCAACTCAACCAGTTCTTTGATCTCTTGGGCCATCCGCTCCAGCACCGCCGGATCAATGCCGAAACCCTCGGATCCTTGCAGGGCTTCACCACTCAACTTCAGAAGAACACGTCTGTATGCAGGTTTGGGATTGGTACTCATGTCACTGATTCCTGGTCATATAAAGACCGCGACATAAGTCGCGGTCTGGGGAAACGGAAAAACCGGTTCGATTAGGCCTTTTGAGCGGCCGCGATTTGGGCTGCAACTTCAGCAGCGAAATCGGTCTCTTGCTTCTCGATGCCTTCGCCCACTTCGAAACGGGTGAAGGAGACAACGTCAGCGCCTTCTTTCTTCAGCAGCTCGGCAACGGTCATGGAAGGATCTTTCACGAACGGTTGACCAGTCAGGGAAACCTCACCGGTGAACTTCTTCATGCGGCCTTCAACCATCTTCTCGGCGATCTCTTTCGGCTTGCCGGAGTTGATGGCGATGTCGATCTGGATTTCGCGCTCTTTGGCAACGACTTCAGCAGACACGTCTTCAGGCTTGACGAATTGCGGGCTGTTGGCAGCAACGTGCATGGCCAGATCTTTGGCCAGCTCGGCAGAACCACCGGTCAGCTTGGTGATAACACCAATGCGGGAACCGTGAACGTAGGTACCCAGGTTGTCACCTTCAACCAGCATCACGCGACGCAGGTTCATGTTCTCACCGATCTTGGCGATCAGGTTGGTGATGGTCAGCTCGACGGATTCGCCGTTACCGAAGTCAGCGGCTTTCAGCGCGTCAACGTCAGCAATTTTCTGGGTCGCAGCGATGTCAGCGATCTTCTGGCCCATTGCCATGAAGCTGGCATCTTTGGCGACGAAGTCGGTTTCGCTGTTCAGCTCGATCATGACGGCAACGTTGCCTTCGGTGCGAGCAAAGATAACGCCTTCAGCGGCGATACGGCCAGCTTTCTTGGCGGCTTTGGCCTGACCGGATTTGCGCATGTTCTCAATTGCCAGCTCGATATCACCAGCAGCTTCTTCCAGTGCTTTTTTGCAATCCATCATGCCAGCGGCGGTGCGCTCGCGCAGTTCTTTTACCAGGGCGGCAGTAACGTTAGCCATGTCCAGTATCCTCGGTCTTGAATTGACAAGAAACAGGGGCCACAAGGGCCCCTGCTAACCAATTACATCAGCTTGGTTAATAAGGGCTTTACAGTCCTTATCAATTACTCAGCTTCAACGAAGCCATCTTGTTCGGCTTGAACAACGATGTCCTGAGCGCGAGCTTCCAGTACGGTGTCAGCAGCAGCATTCAGGTACAGCTGTACGGCACGGATAGCGTCGTCGTTACCCGGGATGACATAGTCAACGCCGTCCGGGTTGGAGTTGGTATCAACGATGGAAACTACCGGGATACCCAGGTTATTGGCTTCTTTGATAGCGATATGCTCGTGGTCGGCATCGACAACGAACAGAACGTCAGGCAGGCCGCCCATGTTCTTGATACCACCCAGGCTCTTCTCCAGCTTTTCCATTTCGCGAGTACGCATCAGCGCCTCTTTCTTGGTCAGCTTGTCGAAGGTACCGTCCTGGCTCTGGGTTTCCAGATCTTTCAGGCGCTTGATAGACTGACGAACGGTTTTCCAGTTGGTCAGCATACCGCCCAGCCAGCGGTGGTTTACATAGAACTGGTCGCAACGCTCAGCGGCTTCTTTTACGGCTTCAGACGCGGCACGCTTGGTACCAACGAACAGTACCTTGCCTTTCTTGGCAGCTACGGAGCTGATGAAGTTCATGGCATCGTCAAACATCGGAACGGTTTTTTCCAGGTTGATGATGTGAACTTTGCTGCGGGCACCGAAGATGTAGGATTTCATTTTCGGGTTCCAGTAACGAGTCTGGTGACCGAAGTGAACGCCGGCTTGCAGCATGTCGCGCATAGAAACTTTAGCCATTTTATACCTCTGTATTGGGGTTAGGCCTCCACACATCCCATATAACCGACCCGTTAAGGCACCCCGGCATATGTGTCGATGTGTGTGTGTTGTTTAAGTAAGGGTGATGAAATCGGGACGCAAGTTCCCCATTCCGGCGCGCTTTATACCATAACTTTGTTCAGGACACCACCGGCCGACACCCTAAACAGGTGTAAATATGGATCCCGCCAGAGGATGCTGCGACGCTGATTTGACGTTGTGATGACAATCACACTGGAAGTACGAGGGGGTTGCGGATAAAATTTTGCCCTGATTGCAAACGCATCTATTTTTCATTACCTGTCCTGTCTGCCCTCGCAGGCCCAGCGGCAGGCCGCAAGAGAGATCCCATGTCCATTAAAATCAAGACACCGGAAGAGATTGAAAAGATGCGCGTTGCCGGCCAATTGGCCGCCGATGTGCTGGTCATGATTGCGCCCCATGTCAAAGCTGGCGTCACCACTGACGAACTGAACACCCTCTGCCACGACTATATTGTCGACGTACAACAGGCGGTTCCAGCTCCGCTCAACTACCACGGCTTCCCCAAATCCATCTGCACCTCGGTGAACGATGTGATCTGCCACGGTATCCCGAATCACAAGAAGCTGCGCGATGGCGACATCATCAACCTGGATATCACCGTTATCAAGGATGGTTACCACGGCGATACCTCGGCCATGTTCATCGTGGGTGAAACCACCCCGCTGCGCCGCCAGCTCTGCAAGGTTGCGCAAGAGAGCCTCTATGCCGCCATCAAGAAGGTGCGTCCGGGTGCCTGCATCACCGAGATTGGCGCCGTCATTCAACCCATCGTCGAGAAGGCCGGTTTTTCTGTGGTGCGTGACTACTGCGGTCACGGTATCGGTGCCGAGTTCCACGAAGAGCCGCAGATCCTCCACTACCGCAACAGCGGCAAGCTGGAGCTGAAAGCGGGCATGTGCTTCACCATCGAGCCCATGGTCAACAGCAAGAAGTATCACTGCAAGGTCAATCCGAAGGATGGCTGGACCGTGACCACCAAGGATGGCGGCGACTCCGCCCAGTGGGAACACACCCTGCTGGTGACCGATGATGGCTGCGAGGTGCTCACCCTGCGCCCCGATGACACTATCGACCGCTTCATCAAACACAGCTAACATCAAACCCCGGCCCTGAACTTCCAAAGCGCCGGGGTTTTTACTTCTGTTTCAGCCGTTTGCCTGCCACTGTGTGTGAGATGCCATGGACGCCAGCCTGCTTTCCCCCCATTTGTTACCCGATGACCAGCTCACTCGCGACAACTGCAAAGAGTACCTGAGCCGCTTTCTCGGCTGGCTGCACGCCCGTTTCGATGCCGGTGACAACATCATCGAGCTGGTTGCCACCCGCTCCGAATACATGGATCAGCTGCTCTGCCGGCTGTGGCAGAAGTTCGGCTTCGACAAGAGCGACCTCACCCTCATCGCGGTGGGGGGATATGGTCGCGGCGAGCTGCACCCCCACTCCGATATCGACCTGCTGATCCTCTATGACGGCGACGAGCTGGACGAGGTGCTGGGGCTGCGGATCGGCGAGTTCATCACCTTGCTGTGGGATCTCAAGCTGGAGGTGGGTCAGGCGGTGCGCAACGTGGCGGAGTGCCTCGAGCAGGGGCGCGCCGATATTACGGTCGCCACCAACCTCATTGAGGCCCGCTACATCACAGGTCGCCAAGAGGGTTTCCGACAACTGAAAGAGGCAACCGGCCCCCAGCACTTCTGGCCGAGCGAAGCCTTCTTTCGCGCCAAGCGCCAGGAGCAAGCGGAGCGTCATCAGCAATTTCTCGGCACCGCCTACAAGCTGGAGCCCGATCTCAAGAGTAATCCGGGCGGCCTGCGGGATATTCAAACCCTCGCCTGGGTCGCCCGCCGCCACTTCGGCGCCACTACCTTGTTCGAGATGACCAGCCACGGCTTTCTCAACCGCGCCGAGTACCGCGAGCTGCTCGACTGCCAGAATTTTCTCTGGAAAGTGCGTTTCGCCCTGCATATGGCGATCAACAAGGGAGATAACCGCCTGCTGTTCGATCGCCAGCGCACCGTAGCCCAGATGCTGGGGTTCGAGGGGGAAGGCAACACTCCGGTCGAGCAGATGATGAAGCGCTTCTACCAGACGGTGCGGCGGGTCTCCGAACTCAACGAGATGCTGCTGCAGTTGTTTGACGAGGCGATCCTCGGCAACACCGCCATGGATGTGCGCCGCCTCTCCGACGAGTTCCAGCTCCGTGGCCGTCTCATCGATGCAGTGGATGCGGAGCTGTTTAGCCGTGAACCGGCCGCTATCCTGCGCCTCTTCTATCAGATGGCCCAGCATCCCGAGATTGCAGGCATCCACTCGGCCACCCTGCGCCAACTGCGCGAGGCACGCCGCAAACTCAACTGCTGGTTGCAGGACTTGCCCGACTGCCGTCGCCTCTTTATGGCGCTGCTGCGCCACCCCAACGGCATCGGCCTGCCGCTCACCCTGATGCACAAGTACGGCATCCTCGCCGCCTATCTGCCGCAGTGGAACCTCATCGTCGGCCAGATGCAGTTCGACATGTTCCACGCCTACACGGTGGATGAGCACACCCACCGGCTGCTCAAGAACATCCACCAGTTCCCCAATCCGGCCAGTCGCCAGAGCCACCCGCTCTGCCACGAGGTCTTCACCCGGCTGCGCAAACCGGAGCTGCTCAGCATCGCCGCCCTGTTCCACGATATAGCCAAGGGACGGCGTGGCGATCACTCGGAACTGGGCGCCGTCGATGCGCTGGAGTTCTGCCAGCTGCACGGTCTGGATCGCTACGAGAGCCGACTGGTCGCCTGGCTGGTGCGCCACCATCTGCTGATGTCGGTTACCGCCCAGCGCCGCGATATCTACGATCCCGACGTGGTCACCGACTTTGCCCAGAAGGTGCGCGACGAGCAGCATCTCGACCTGCTCTACTGCCTTACCGTGGCTGATATCTGCGCCACCAACGACACCCTGTGGAACGACTGGAAGGGCACCCTGCTGCGGGAGCTCTACTTCGCGACCCAGAAGGCGCTGCGCCAAGGGTTGGAGAACCCGCCCGACATGCGGCTGCGCATTCGCGAAAACCAGCGTCAGGCCAAGCAACTGCTGGCGCAACGGGATGTATCGGAAGAGGCGATCAATCAGCTCTGGGCCGATTTCAAGGCCGACTACTTCCTGCGTCACAGCCCGGAGCAGATCGCCTGGCACTGCCGCCATATCATCGAGCATGGCGACAATCCGGCACCGCTAGTGATCATCGGCAAACACCCGACCCGCGGCGGCAGCGAGGTATTTATCTACTGCCGCGATACCCCGAATCTGTTTGCCACCGTGGCCTCGGCGCTGGATCAGAAAAACCTTAACATCCACGACGCCCAGATCATGAACTCGCGCAGCAACTATGTGCTCGATACCTTCGTGGTACTGGAGCCAAGCGGCGAACCCATCAGCCCCAACCGCACCGCCACCATCAAGAAAGCGCTGGAGAAGGCGCTGCAGGAGCCGGGCAAGCTGGTGCTGCGCAACAAGCCGCTGTCGCGGCGCCACCGCCAGTTCAGCGTACCGACCCGGGTAGTCTTCCTGCCTCATAAAGGGGAGAGCCGTCACACCCTGATGGAGCTGACTGCCCTCGATACCCCCGGCCTGCTGGCTCGGATCGGTGCCGTTTTCCAGCAGTGCGGGCTGTCGCTGCACGCCGCCAAAATCGCCACTTTCGGTGAGAGGGTCGAGGACTTTTTCAGCCTGACCAGCCTCGATGGCGAGCCATTGACCGCCGAGCAGCAAAAACAGCTGGAAGAGCGACTGGTACACCAGCTCAATCCCCAACAGTCGGTGCTGGATTAAACGAAGAGTGATTCGAAAGAGGCTGGTTGTCGGGCGTTTTTTGCCATGCCAAACAACTGGTTGGCGCACACCGGATGAAGAAATGGCCACTGGCCGGAAGAATTCCGGTCAACCCCTTAAAAACAGTCGGAAAAGTGTGATACAACAAACAGAATTTTTTAAAGGAAACCTGTCATGACCGAGTTGCAACAGATCATTGAAGCGGCCTTCGAGCGCCGCGACACCATTACTCCGGGCTCCGTGGATAGCGCCACCAAGTCCGCCATCCTGCAAGCCATCGACCTGCTGGACTCCGGCAAGGCACGGGTTGCCGAGAAGATCGCCGGTGAGTGGGTTGTCCATCAGTGGTTGAAGAAAGCGGTACTGCTCTACTTCCGCATCAACGACAACGGCATCATCAAGGGCGACGATGCCCAATACTACGACAAGGTTCCCCTCAAGTTCTCCAACTACACTGCCGAGCAGTTCAAGGAAGCGGGGGTGCGCGTGGTGCCGCCGGCGACCGCCCGCAAAGGCTCCTTTATCGCCCCCAATACCGTGCTGATGCCCTCCTATGTCAACATCGGCGCCTTCGTTGACGAAGGTACCATGGTCGATACCTGGGCTACTGTCGGCTCTTGCGCCCAGATCGGTAAGAACGTCCACCTCTCCGGCGGCGTCGGCATCGGCGGCGTACTGGAACCGCTGCAGGCCAACCCGACCATCATCGAAGACAACTGCTTTATCGGTGCCCGCTCCGAAGTGGTTGAAGGGGTCATCGTCGAGGAAGGTTCCGTCATCTCCATGGGCGTCTTTATCGGCCAGTCCACCCGCATCTATGACCGCGAAACCGGCGAAATCCACTACGGCCGCGTACCGGCTGGCTCCGTGGTCGTCTCCGGCTCCCTGCCCTCCAAATGCGGCAAGTACAGCCTCTACGCAGCGGTGATCGTCAAGAAGGTCGATGCCAAAACCCGCGCCAAAGTCGGCATCAACGCCCTGCTGCGCTCCATCGACGAGTAATCAGCATTGCTGTGATCAAAAGGGCGCCTGATGGCGCCCTTTTGATTTTGGCGTCCCTGTCACAGGCAAGCCATGAGGCATCGGTTAAGATGGATGGGACAGGATCGTTTCAAACCGAGGAAGCCTGATGTACGAGAATCTGAAGAGCCTGGGGATCCAGGATCCCGCCTCCGTCGACAGCTACACCCTGCGCCAGGAGGCCAACCACGACATCCTCAAGATCTACTTCAAGAAGCAGAAGGGCGAGTTCTTCGCCAAGAGTGTCAAATTCAAGTATCCCCGCCAGCGCAAGACCATGCTGGTCGACTCCGGTACCCATGAGTACAAGGATGTCACCGAGATCAACGCCAACCTCAAGTATGTGGTGGATGAGCTGGACAACCTGACCCAGGGCGTTCATCAGCAGGCCGACCCGGACATCAAGCAGAAGATCCTGCGCGACCTGCGCCATCTGGAAAAAGTGGTGCAGAACAAGATCAGCGAAATCGAGCGGGATCTGGAGAAACTCTAATCCCCCCGACTCGACAAAAGAGCGCCCAGGTGGCGCTCTTTTTATTGGCTGGCTTTATGGGGCTATGGGGTTATCTGGCAATGCCGTGCGATAAGGTGAGCGGAGCACACCACCTTGTGCTGTTGGGCCACCATTGGGCAACCCGTTACATATCGCCCCTTGGGCAAAGAGACTCCTGCCGAGATCGATCTACAGCGACTCGCACGCTCCATAACCACAAATAGCAAGAGGGAGGCTTTCGCCTCCCTCTTCAAACACGCTGATATTCAGGCAACAGGATTAGTTGCTCTTCATCCAGATGTCCATGTCAGTTTTCAGGTTGTCGGACTTGGTACCGAAGATGGCTTGAACGCCGGAACCAGCCACTACCACACCGGCTGCACCCAGTTTCTTCAGACCAGCCTGGTCAACTTTGGCAACATCTTTCACGCCAACACGCAGACGGGTGATGCAGGCATCCAGAGAAGCGATGTTCTCTTTACCACCGAAGGCGGCAACCAGAGCAGCAGACATCTCGTCTTTGCCTTGGCCAACGGCCTCTTCAGCAGTCTCGTCTTCACGACCCGGGGTTTTCAGGTTCATGGCACGGATAACGAAGCTGAATACGACGTAGTAGATAGCCGCGTAAACCAGACCCAGACCAACCAGCAGCAGCATGTTGTCGGCACGCGGTGATTGCACCACGAAGTCGATGAAGCCGTTGGAGAAGGTGTGACCGTGTACGATACCCAGAGAGTTGGTCAGCACATAAGCCAGACCAGCCAGTACAGCGTGGATTGCGTACAGAACCGGAGCGATGAACAGGAAGGAGAATTCAATCGGCTCGGTGATACCGGTCAGGAAAGAGGTCAGGGCTGCAGAGGCCATGATACCAACGATCTTGGCACGGTTTTCCGGCTTGGCAGCGTGAGCAATGGCGAACGCAGCAGCAGGCAGACCGAACATTTTGAACAGGTAGCCACCAGCCAGCTGACCGAAACCGTTACCGGCAGCGCGGGAAGCGTCATCAGCAGTCAGGAAGCAGGTCATGATACCGTGAACAGTTTCACCGGCACCGTTGACGCAGGTACCAGCCTGATAGAAGAACGGTACGTTCCAGATGTGGTGCAGACCGAACGGGATCAGGGAGCGCTCAACCACGCCGTAGATACCGAAGGCCAGTACCGGGTTCTGGTTGGCAGCCCAGTCAGAAAAGGCACCGATGGCGCCACCCACTGGCGGCCAAATCACGGACAGGATCACACCCAGACCGATAGAGAGGAAACCGGTGATGATGGGTACGGCACGTTTGCCCGCGAAGAAGCCCAGGTATTCTGGCAGCTGGATCTTGTAGAAACGGTTGAACGCCCAGGCAGCGATACCACCGGCCAAGATACCACCCAGCACGCCGGTTTCGATGGTTTCAACACCCATCACAGGTGCCATGACCTTCAGGGTTGCGACCATGATGCCGTAGCCAACGATGGCTGACAGACCGGATACACCGTCGTTATTGGTAAAGCCCAGAGCAACACCCACTGCAAACAGCAGGGCCATCTGGCCAAATACAGAACCACCGGCTTGCTCCATCAATTGGGAGACAATTTCCGGCATCCAGCTGAAGTGGGCAGCACCCACCCCCAGCAGAATACCTGCGACTGGCAAGACTGATACTGGCAGCATCAGCGCCTTACCAACCTTTTGCAGATTAGAGAAAGCATTTTTGAACATTGTGTGCGCTCCTGAATGGATTGTCGTCCCTGAACGATCTATCTGGATGAAATAAGGACTGATTCATTCAGATATCTTCGAGTCGGGCTTGTTTATTTTGACCATCAGAATATAACCCAGCGGGTCATAAATTGCTGCTTTCGAAGGCGGGGGAATATTGAATTTGGAGGGAAGATCACAACTTGTTTAGCGGCTAAAAAACGCATCTAATATAAGTTAATAATCCGCACCATCACTCTATTACAAAGACATATAAATAGCAGTTTCACTTTGTATTTTAATAATGCCATTTACATCAAACAGCAACCTATTGTAACCAAGTGTAACGGCGTGACTTTTATTTATTACAGTCTACCGATTAAAAAGGCCTCCAACAAGGGAAGCCTCAATAAATATATCTGACCAGTAAATGGTCGTATTACTCTATTTTTGCGAGCGCTTGACCGCATCAATAAACACGCTTTTTGCTTTGGTTGAACCAGCCCGCTCGGCCTCGTTCACCAGCTTCATCGCCTTGTCGATATCCCCCGCCTTGACCGCTTTTTCGATCTGGCTCTGGTAGAAGGCTTCAGTTTCACTCAGCATGGCAGGAGCAGGTTTGGCAACTACCGAGGCACTGGTTGCGACAACCGCAGTTGCAGCAGGGACGACCAGCTTATTAGGAACCACTTCCACAGTTGAGCGTCTCGCTTGCTCTTTTATCTCATCAGTACCAATTGCATACGCTGGTTTGTACACATTTCCACCTCCTTTTCCTGCGCTAAGGTCTACAACAGAGAAACGGATAACCCCCCAAGGCGAATGTCGAATAACTGGGTCCTTGATGCCGTAATCATTGACAACCTTTGCTTTGGCCATCAACTTGGCGTCACTGGGAATCGTTAGGGTCTCATTCAATCGCGATTCATCTGTATAGATAAGCAGGTAGCTCTCATTGTTCGGATTACCGATGTGACTACGGTCGACGGTAAAGGTTCCACTAACAGCATTCCCACTGATCAATCTCGCTGGGTCATACCTAAAAACGTTCTGCCCCATCGTTCGGGTGACCTGAAAACGCGAGTCCAACATAACCACGACTGGCTCAAACATAGTCTGATCGATGATCCCTTCGACAGTGATACTGAGGTCACCAGAATGAGTAGGGAGACGATAAGCAGCAAAATAACTCTTGCCTTCAGAAAACGCATACACGGGAGAATTTGCATCAATGGCGGCTAGCTGAGATGTCCCAGGCACCATATCAACATACGGGATATTCGCAAAATCCTTGCAACACGCTTTAGCCAAATCCAGAGATTGCATGGCACGTTCTCGATCCGTAACGGCTGCTTTGAACCCTTTGGTTGGAGAGAGCTGTGCTTCGAGCGAGGCACACCCGCCCAACAACAAAGAGCCTAGCAAAACGACTGCGAGCTTGGTGTTATACATGATTCGACGCATCCATTAACAGAATAAACAAAGAAGCCCCCGACAAGCGGGGGCGTGACTATACAAGCATTTAATACACCGATTACCACCAAGCTTCTGCTTGCACACCGACAGTGAAAGCATCATCTTGCGGAACTCCATTGGAGTCTTTTTCAAGTGCACCGTCCTGCTGCAGGTAGCTAGCAAAAACCCGAATTTCCGGACGAGCCCAGTAGCCACGGCCAGCAGACCATGCCTGCGCGATAGTGTATTTACTACCTTCGGTAGACTTTTCTGCACTATTTTTAATCTTCTCGTTATCCTTGAAGTAACCCAGCTCAAGGTAGGTCTTCATGGTATCAGTCCAGTTATAGGCAGGACGAACAACTACAGAGAAGGTATCAATGTCTGCGAGTTTTTTGTTAACGTAAACGTCATTGGCTTCACCATAGACCAGTTGATGGCCAACTTCGAAGTTACTTGCGCCCAAAGCGATGACACCGTGGTTGATTGCACGGAAACCTTTCCCATCACCTTGTTCGATAACCAAACCGTTTCCGTTACCAGCACCGTAACCAGCAGCTTGATTGGCCAAACCGCCACTCATGTACTGCAGAACTGTCTTATTAAAGCCGCCAGACAGACCCCAAGTAAGCTCTGCCGTACCCATTTGCCCATCTTCTGCATCATAACCAAGTCGAGCTTTCTGATCGTCAGTGACATTTGCTTGCGCAAAATCGTAACCCAGTTCCAAGCTGGCGTCTTTCCACAACGGGATACCAGCATAACGAACATCCAAAGTGTTGGTATCAACACGCTCTTTACCTGCTTTGAACTCAGCACTGGTATCAGATTGAATCAACGCAACAGATGCCTTACCAGGGCCAATGTTCACATTTTCCAGACCACCACCGATACCAGACACATCCCAGTAGTAGAAGTCACTAAGATGAATATCGTGGCGCTGATAGTAGCGCTGACCAGCCCAAAGGGTCTCGCCACCACCAAACAGATTCTTGGCCTGAACGTTAAATTGGCGACCTGCAATGTTGTCATTCCATGTGCTCTTGGCTGAATCGTCATCACCAAAAGCAATCATTGAGTCAACATAAAATGAAATATCATTTTTATTGTATACTTCTTGGCCAAGCTGAATTTCGCCGAAAACGTTTTTCTCGTTACCAAGACGACCAACTTTTTGCTGGCTCAGGGTCTGCTGACCGCCATTGTCAGAAACACCAAAACCACCACGCATATAACCGTGGAAATCTACGGCAAAGGCGGCTTGGGAAGCCAGGGCGGCAGTAACAGCTGCTGCAATCGGGAGCCACTTCATTTTCATTGTCATATTCCTTATTTCCCGCAGTGAGGAGTGTGATCCTGAATATTCAACTTCTTATCACCATGTAATCCTGTTGGTGATAACCGAGGTTGATTATAGGGAGCGTATTTCACGACAAATATGAAGCGACTCACAAAATGGCGACAAATCGCTCGGCAAACGATCGTCACAACACCCGTCAGCAAAAAAACGACCAACAAGGCAACAGTTAACCAATAAAATCGCAAAACAAGCAATCACACCAAACTTGAAAGCGTTACCAGCAATTAATTCGCGACTGAACCAAAGTCATTATTTTACGATCGAATGACAAAAACATGACTGAGATCGCTTTCAAGATTGAACTTTTATTTGGATGACGGGTCTGCAGTGCACTTGAAACCATTACGCCGATGGAATGTCAAAAGGGGGAAATATCCCTCCGCCACTATCGGCAATAAGCGTGGAAAATATGCTTGCTGAGTGAGATGACATTTGTGCAAATAACAATCCCCTGCCGGTTAAGGATCAGGGGATTGATATGGCTCTATTTCAAAGAATATTCAGGGCTGAATATCCGACTTTTTCAGCCAGTTGAGTGCCACCTGTTCGGGTTCATCGTGCACGGTGGCATCCAGCTCCAGCGGGGGAATCACTCGCGTGGCGCCCAGCTCTTGCAGCAATCCGTCCAGCCGACGGCCCGCGCCACAAAAATGGTCATAGCTGCTGTCACCCATGGCAATCAGGGCATACCGCAGCCCCTTGAGCCTGGGCGCCTTGTCAGCCAGCTCGCTGGCAAAGGGCTGCAGATTGGGAGGAATGTCCCCCTGCCCAGTGGTAGCACTGACCAGCAATAAAAAACGGCCGGGGTCGATGTCCACCAACCGTGCTTCTTCGTGCAGAGAACAGTGATGCCCCTTGCGTTCCAGCTCATCTGCCAAGGTCTCGGCCACCAGCATGGCTGCGCCATAGACAGTTCCTACCACGATATCGATCTGCGCCATTCTCCTCTCCCTGCTTGAGTCACTCTTTTAGCAACTCTATCAGCAAGCTGGCGTCAGATGCCACCGGTTCAGGGCTGAGGATCAGGCGCTTAGTAGTCGCTCTCGCTGGCGGGCCAGCCCAGCTCGGCAAACAGGCGCAGCACATCCTGACCGAGTGGCGCCTGGATCCGCATCGGCACCTTGAGCACCGGATGGGTAAAGCTCAGGGTGCGGGCCACCAGCAGCAGCCGTTCGCAGCCAAAGTGCTCGCGAAAGAAACGGTTGTGACGACCATCCCCGTGGGTGGTATCCCCGACAATGGGGTGGAACAGGTGATCCATATGGCGGCGCAGCTGATGCTTGCGGCCGGTCTTCGGGAACAATCTGACCAGACTGTAGCGACTGGTGGGGTGCTTCTTGGAGACCGCGTGGGGCAGCTCGACCTGATGCAGGCGACGGAAGGTGGTGACGGCATCCTGCGCCGGGCGATCCGGGTTGCTCATGGCATCGGCAATCTTGTCCAGCTGCTCCTTGAGGGGATAGTCGATCACCCCCTGTTCGGGTGCCCAGCCCCGCACCAATGCCAGATACTCCTTGTGCACCTGACGTTGGGTAAAGGCTTCGGTCAGTGCGCGGGCAATCACCGGATCGAGCGCAAACAGCAGCACACCGGAGGTGGGTCGGTCGAGGCGATGCACCGGATAGACATGGCGACCACCGATGAGATCCCGGGTCATCTGCATGGCAAAACGGGTCTCGCCCTTGTCGAGCCAGCTGCGGTGCACCAGCAGACCGGACGGCTTGTTGACCGCCACCAACCACTGATCCTGATAGAGCAGGGTCAGCTTCAAGTCACTCTCTTCTCGGGTTTGATCTGGCATCATTGTTCGATCACTTTGCCGGAAAGCAGCAGATCGAAGCGGGCGATCAGGCGCAGCAGCGCTTCTGCTTCGGCCAGATCTTCTTTGTAGACTTCGCTGGCCATGGGATAGAGGGAGACGCTGGTCGGCAGCGGCGCCTGCAACATCACCAACTGCTCCATGCGCGGGATCAGCACGAACTGCAGCCACTGATCAAAGCTCAGGGTATCGACACAAAAAGGCAGGGTGCTTGCCAGGGCTTCGTCACCGGGATGGTCAGCTTGCCAGCGCTCAAGGCGCTGCAACTCGGCGGTGAGTTCCCCCAACAGGCCAGCTACCAGCAAATATTGATTCATCTCGCTCTCTTCCTCATAACCACAGATTGATCCGCTGACCCGACAGGGCCAGCCAGGATGCCGATACATTCGGTCGCGCAGCACCGGCGATTCAGCCGACTCATCGACATACACGGCAACCAGCGCGGCCTGCCGCCGTTAAAAAAGGGCGATACTATACACCTCCCCCCGCATGGCTGCCATGTTGATATCTGCCGCAACGCGCGTCTGCTGCCACTGGCTATCCTCGGCAAGGGCCTTATAATCGGCCCGCATCACCATTAGCCGGATCTCACCATGTCTGCGACGCCTACTGCCATCAATACCTTGACCGAATTTCTGACTCAGGCTGGCACCCAGTTCCAGCTGTTTGATATGGGCCGCCAGGTGCGGCCACTGGCCAGCGATACCTTTGTCCGCATCGAACAGCAGCAGGAGCCCTACCCCTGGCCGCTGCAACAGCACGCCTGGCTCGGTGTGCACTTCTTCCAGCCGAGCGAGTCTCGCCACTATCTCTGGTTCCTCAAGTTTGCCCTCGATGAGCGCGGCCTGCTGATGTCAAATGGTCCCAAGCTGTTCATGGATCAGGTGGTGGAGACCCTGGGCTACAAGCTCACCGGCGATCTGGACGAGGAAAAAGCCCAGCGCTTGGCCGACAATCCCTACACCTTCCGCCCGGCGGAGGCCAAGATGGCCAGTCTGCACGCCAAATTGGCGCGCCAGCTGGAGCAGGCCCCTTCCGCCTATTTCGATGCCCTCTGCCACTATCTGGCCGCCCCCAACGACACCGGTTGGCAGACGCTGGGACTACAGGGCTTTGCCGATCTGGCCGAGCGACTGCATGATGAACGCAATCTGGCGCTGATCTGCAAGGCGCTGCCCAAACTGCCGCAAGAGCCGCTCTATGCCCTCTGCCAGAGCCTTGAAAACGCCCCGCTGCCGCCAGCAGTACAAGGCGCCCTGCTCGAGCGGATCGGCAAGGAGCAGGAGTGCGCCGCCCCCAACCCTGAGACCCTGGCCTACCTCTGCCGCGCCATGGCCTCCTGCCCCGGCAGCACTTTGCGCACCAACAAGCTGCTGACCCTGCTGCAAACCCAGCCAAGCCCGGCGCTGCTGCTCGCCATCGCCGGCCGGCTCTGGCCCGATCTGAAAGATGCCAATCTGCTCAGCCACTATCTGGAACAGCTGGCGCTACAACCGACCCAGTTCTTCAATCAGGTTTTTGCCGAGTTGGTCACTTTACCGGCCCTGCGCAATGATATGCTGGCCAGACTGCGCGACCCCGACCGCAGCGATGCGCTGGGCAAGGCCATCGGCCGTCTGTTTGCCTCGGCCTGATCCCTCGCCTCCCCCTCACGCCACGAGGCAACACGGCGGGAAATAGAAAAGGAGATCGGGAGTGCCGAGCAGGACTCCCGGTTATCGACATCACGATAAGGAAGCCCGCCTATGGGAGAGATGCTCGGAATTTTGTTGCTGATTGCGATGGGCGGCCTGTTCTGGCTGCAACGCCAACAAGCAGAAGTGGCCTGGCAATACATGCGCCGCTACTGCCAGCACCATGATCTGCAACTGCTGTCACTGGCTCGCCATCGGCGGGAGCTGGCCCGCAATCCCCTGCGGCTGCTGACCCACTATCAGTTTGAATTCTCCAGCGATGGCGAGAGCCACTATCAGGGCACCCTCAAGATGCAGGGGCTGCACGTTGTGGGCGTAGATCTCCCCCCCATCGCATCCCCTCTGCCTGATCTCCAATCTCGTCTCTGCGCCCGATGGCTGTGCCTGTCTATAATCTCAGGGATTAAACAAAGGGAGAGACGAGATGGAACCCCTTGTCCACGATCTGCCAGCCCTGTTTGCCCAGCTCGGGATGGCCAACGACGAGCTGAGCCTGCACCGCTTTGTGCACGACCATCACCTCGACAATGAGACCCTGCTGCCGGAGGCCGGTTTCTGGAACGCCGCCCAAGCCAGCTTTCTGCGCGATGCCCTGTGGAACGACTCCGACTGGTGCGAGGCGATCGACCAGCTCGATGTGATGTTGCGCCAGCCCCGCTAAGCCGCCCGCCCCTTTCCTCCCCTGCCAGCTTTGGTTAAGATCCCGCCCAGATATCGATCCCCCCTTCTCACCCAGAGCATGCTTATGTCCGCCCACGAGATCATCCGAATTGCCAACGAGCTGGCCGCCAAGGGCCTGACGCCCACCACCGCCATGATCAAGGCCCGCCTCACCCAGCCTGTGCCGATGGCCGAGCTGCTGAAAGTGCTGAGCCAGTGGAAGCAGCAACCCATCGCGACCGCCGAGAGCGAGATCCTGCCAGAGGCAGTGCCCCAGCCAGCGCCGGAGCTCACCCTGCAGCAACTCGCCGAACAGCTCGTACGCATCGAACAGAAGGTGGATCGCCTAGCCGACCTGCTCCTCCAGCAGGGGCAAGGCTGAACCATGTATATCGTCGAACTCTGCTTTGAGTGCTACCGCGATACCTCCCTTGGCGACGCCGAGCGGGCCATCGTCAACTACCTCGACATGCTGCGTTATCAGGGCCAGATCCTCGGGCGGGAGTTCCCCACCAGCATGCACGACGGCTATTTCGTCAGTCGGGTAGTCTGCCCGGAGCAGGATAGCCTGCACCCCGACAACCAGAGCGAGCAGGTCAAACTGGCCGAACAGCAGCTCAATCAGGCCGGGCTGCTGGCGCCGAAACTCCAACTGCAGGGGGCGGATCTGCTCTCCGACAGCACAGATCCTTGCGGCCAGCAGGGCGAGCGGCCGAGCTGGATGCTGCTCTACACCAGCTTCCTGCACACCTGCTCGCCGCTGCGCTGTGGCGACCACTTCGCCCCGATTCCGCTCTACCAACTGCCCGCAGTCGCCAACGGAGATCAGAAGCAGATCATCAAGTGGCAGGAGGATTGGGAGGCGTGCGATCAGTTGCAGATGAACGGCTCCATCGCCGAACATGCGGCGCTGCACGAAATCGGCGAAGTGGGCAGCCGCCTCTACCGGCGCGGCAGCGATCTGGCCAAACGGCTGGAAGTGCTGAGCGGCATCCCCACCTACTACTACCTCTACCGGGTGGGCGGGCTAAGCGCCGCCGAGGAGAAGGCGCGCCCCTGCCCCAGCTGTGGCGGTGAGTGGGCACTGGCAGAGCCACTGCACGAGATCTTCGACTTCAAGTGCGACAGCTGTCGCTTGGTCTCCAACCTCTCCTGGGATTTCAAGGATTAAGCGCGTTCCCTGTACGCGATGCCATAAAAAAGAGCCTTGCCGCATGGCAAGGCGCTTTTCGTTCCCATGAGTAACCTTGGCTCGAACAGGTGCTATTGCGGCAACGTCTCAAGCCGTTCCAGAAACGCCGGCAAAGAGGGCGCCAACGTCAGACGGCGGCCGGAATCGAGCCACTCCAGCCACACCTGACCACTCTCGTTATCAAGGGAGATGAGCGTCATCTCGTTGCGGGTGGTGGCAATAAAGATGGAGGGGGTTCGTTTTAACTTGCGCAACATCAGCAGGTGGCCGATGAGGTTCTCCCTGAGCAGGTCGAGATCCGCGTCGTTCCACGGCAAGATCAGTTCAAGGCGCAGCCCCTTGAAAAGGCAGGGGATAGGGCGACTGAACCAGTGTCCGAAAAGGGCAATGGCGCAGGGATGAATTGTCAGCTCAAGAGCATCGGCCATAGCCGTAAAATCGGCGGGTTCGGGACGATGGTGAGGACGCCAGGCCACCCGACCATCGGCGGGCTCACCAAGCTGGCAGGGGGAACGCCAGTCCGCCTCCCACTCGCACAGGGGCAGGCCTCGTCTGGCCTCGCCATCCCGTTGCCAGCGGGCAAAAAAGTGCTCCAGGGCAGACAAAACTTGATCCGACATCGAAAATCCCCACAATTGCTGGCAAAGTCCGCTATTGCACCACCAAACCCGGTAACAGACAAGGTTGCCAGCCGACCTAGTGACCCGGGAAACAGAACCCGGGATACAGAGAGGCCGACGCCCAAGCCAAACGGCTGCAACCATCCGGCCCTGCAATGGCCCGTTTCATTCCACTCATCATGAGCACATTACGTGAGCAACCCTGTGAGCAAACAAGATAGATACGCCGGGGCCAGCGCCCTGACCGGCCTGAGTCTGGGACAGCAATCCGACTACATCAGCCAGTACACCCCCTCCCTGTTGCAACCGGTTCCCCGCAGCCTGAACCGGGATGATCTGAAACTCGGTGACGACCTCCCCTTTACCGGTTGCGATGTCTGGACCCTCTATGAGCTCTCTTGGCTCAACGCCAAGGGCAAGCCGATGGTGGCGGTGGGGGAAGTGACCATTCCTGCCACCAGTGCGAACCTGATCGAATCCAAATCCTTCAAGCTCTACCTCAACTCCTTCAACCAGACCCGTTGCGACTCTATCGAGGCAGTCACCGCCATGCTGACCAGGGATCTGAGTGCCTGTGCAGGTAAGACCGTCAAGGTGACCCTGTTCCCCCTCGACAAGGCGCCGCACCAGATTTCCCTGCTGCCTGGCGAGTGCATTGATGAGCAGGATATCGAGGTAGACAATTACGAGTTTGATGCGTCCCTGCTGCAAGGGGCAGCCGGTAGCGATCAGGTAGAAGAGACCCTGCACAGCCACCTGCTCAAATCCAACTGTCTGGTCACCAGCCAGCCGGACTGGGGCTCTGTAGTGATCCGCTACAAAGGGCCGAAACTCGATCGGGAGAAGCTGCTGCGCTATCTCATCTCGTTCCGCCAGCACAACGAGTTCCACGAGCAGTGCATCGAGCGGATCTTTATCGACCTCAAGCACTATTGCCAGCCTGAGCAGTTGACCGTCTATGCCCGCTATACCCGTCGCGGCGGCCTCGACATCAACCCGTTCCGCTCCAATTTCGAAGCCGTGCCCGCCAACCTGCGTCTGATCCGCCAATAAAGTCGAGTTGCGACAGAGAGGGCAGTCGCACTGCCCTCCATGACTGGCAAAAAGGTTTCGATCGATGCTTTACGCAGCTGTGATAAGGGGGCTGGATAATAAAATCCAGACGAAACCCACTTGCCGGCCACCAGCAAACCACAGTAAACGCTGGACTCGCAGGGGGGGGCTTGGATAACATGCCAACACCTCTGCGCCGTCCTTAATCCAATGAATCAACTGTTTTTTCTGGCCATGATGATGTCCTCCCTGTCAGCTCCGAATCTGGATCTGGACAAGGAGCAACTCTCTATCGATCTGCAACAAGCGCAATCGATGGTACTGACCGATCCTGCCAGATGCGTCCAGATCACCACCGCCTTCCTGACGCGCGCAGCCAATAATCCCCAGCAAATCATCAGCAATCGCCAGGAGTTCGGTTATCGCGAGCCCATCCTGAGTTACAGCACGGCAGCCCAGACCATAGGCGCCCATCTGCTCAAAGGGGAGTGTCTGCTGCAACTGGGCCAATATCAGGCCACCCAGCAAGCGCTCGACAAGGCGATGGCGCTGGCAGACAAAGAGCAGCAACCGGAACTCAAGGCCCACGGCCTCTATCTGAAGATCCGCAGTCAGGCCCTTAAACCGGATAACCAGAGCACCAGCCGCGCCCTGATGGATCAACTGGACGAACAGCTGGCCGTCCCCACTCTCAAGCAGAGCCAGCTGCAAATTTATGGCCGCCTGCAACGCACCAGCTACGACATCGAGAACCAGCACTTCGATGATGCCAAGACCCACTTGGCAGATGCGCGGATCTGGGCCGCCAAGACCCCCAATCCTCTCGCCAGTGCCTGGGTCAGCGCCATCAGCGGCGATCTTTATCGCGCGCTGCAGCAGCCACAGCTGGCACTAGGGGAATATATCGATGCCCAGCAACAGGCCAAAAGTCTCAATGACCCGCTCTTTCTCGGCCTGCTGTCGAACCAGATAGTCAAACTCTACCAGCAGGAGCAGGAGCCCCAGAAAGCGCTGCAGTATGCCAATGAGGCGGCCAACTACTTCCACTCCATCGGCAACCCTTCCCTGCTGTGCGACTCCCTGATGGTGCTGGCGCGACTCAACCGCGAGCAGGGCGACCTCAATATGGCGCTGGTCTACTTCTTCAATGCGCTGGATCTGCTCGATGAGGGGAGCAACCGACCGCAGGCCTCCCTGCTCAAATATGAAATCGGCAAGACCTACCTGCAAAGCGGCAACCTCTCGCTGGCCAGCAACTACCTCAATGCGGCCCGTCAGTCCCATGAGCTGAGCGATGCCAAAGAGCCGCTGATCGATACCCTGTTGCTGCTCGGCGAGCTCTATCTGAAGAAGCAGGAGGCCGCCATCGCCATCCTGCAGTTGGAGAACGCCCGCGCGCTGGCCAATCAGCTCGGCGATACTCGCCGTCAGTACGAAGTATTCCGCCTGTTGTCGCTTGCCTACGAGCAGAAGGGGTATCTGCGTCAGGCCCTCGACAGCTACAAGCGCTTCCACCGTCTTGGCGAGGAGGTGCGCCAGCAGGAGCAAGCCATGGAGCAGGCGGCGATCCGCGACAACTATGTTCAGGTCGAGCGGGTACAACATATCAAGGAGCTGGAGCAGCGGCTTAACAACAGCCAGCATCAGCAGGAGCGCTATCTCTGGTCGAGCATCACCACCAGCCTGCTGCTGGCGCTCTTTATCTACCTCTTCTTCACCCTCTGGCTCAAGCTGCGTACTGCCCGCCTGCAACTGAAACGGACCAATGAGGCCCTGCTGATCGAGCCACGCTCAGGGCTGGCCAACTGGCAGCGGCTGATGAACCGCTGGCCGCGGGAGATGGCAAAGCGCCAGCTGAAATCGGATCGCTGGTACCTCAGCGAGCAGCCCTCCAGCGAGTTCGATGACAAACTGCACTATCTGCTGTTCCGGGTACCTTTCCTGGTCAATACGCTGGAGCGCCACGGCTATCAGGCCAGCAGAGAAATCGAGCAGGCCTTCGGTGCCTATATGGACACCCTGACCCCGCAAGATGGCCGTATCTATGACTTGCGTGAAGGACACATGCTCTATGTGGTGCCACAGCGCCACGTCACCAACCTGCATCAACTGGCAGGAGACCTGCTGACCGCCATCGCCGCCTTCCCTTGCAACTATCCGCTGGATCGCCAGATCAGCCTCGGGATTGTCAGTCACCCCTTCCTGCCGAAGGCGGCGACCGCGCTCGATCACAATGGCCTGTTTGACCTCTGCTATCTCGCCCTGTCGGGAGCCATTCAGCTCAGTGAAAAATGCCAGCAAAACGCCTGGTTGGAGCTGGCTGCGATCGATTGCCAACAAGCGGCATTTTTTAATGGAGATGTGTGGCAATGCGGCCTGATGGCAATTGACAAGGGACTGGTAAAAGTCAATTCTTCTCATGAAAAGCAATGGGTTAATTGGCCCAGCCTTGCAAGGAAGCCGGCAGCCGATAACCACCAGGAAATAATGTAGATAACAGGCGAGGATCGAAACCAGGTTCGACCACTGTTGCTATCCAACACCAAAAACAATAATGACAACAGGGCGACCTGATAATGAATGACATCGCTGCCGTAGCAGGACAATTGGCAAGACTCAGGGAATCCCTTCAGCAGAAACAGCTGGAACTCGACGGCGTGCTGTCGTTTTCCGATGCAGAGCGTGCTCGCGGCATCCAGTTTATCAACAAGTTGATGCTCTCCTGCCGTGGCTTCGACCGCGAGCTGGATAATCGCTTCGCCAAGCTCAAGCAGAAACTGGATAACAATCCCGCATTTACCTCGCTGGATGCAGAGCTACTTGCCATTGAAAAATTGCTGCAGCAGCACAGCAATGCGCTGGAAGAGTCGATCACCCTGACCCAGACCGCCATCGAACTTGGTTCCAAACAGCTGAAAACCATCAAGGGCTTCCCGGAAGAGACCCGCAAGTCCCTCAAGGAATTTCTGGCAAGTCCGGTCGGTTACGGCATTGCCGATCACCAGAAGAAGGTGATCAAGCTGCTGGAGTTCTACCAGCAGGCGATCAAGATCCAGCTGCTGCCAAGCCAACCCCTGTTGACACCTTCAGGTGCAACTCAACAAGAAAGTGATACTGCCAGCAACGATGGCCAACCCGATGTAGACCCGTTTGATCTCAAGGATCACACCCGTATCGCCGATGAGCTGCAGCGGCTTATCACCGAACTCGACTTTGCCGGCGCCATCGGCGAGAGCCTGAGCGACATTCGCCGCCAACTGCTGATCGGGATCAACCCTGCCCTGCTGGCGGAAACCTGCCTGCAGGTGATCGAGCTCATCATCGAAGGCACCCGTGAGGAGCGTAAAGCCTCCCGCGCCTTCCTCAGCTCCCTCAACGAGAGCCTGTCCGCGGTACATGTCGGGTTTACCGAATCCCTCGATGAGGGGCGTGCGCTGCAAAACGAAACCCGCGAGACCCGCGAGGCGCTGGTCAACGAGTTGCAGGCGATCGATCACTCCCTAGCCAGCCATAACTCCATCGATGCGCTCAAGCGCGCCATCTCCGGCCATATGGGCGCCATCAACCTGCTGCTGCAAGAGCGTGACAGCACGGCGGCGCGGGAGCGTCACCTGCTCACCCGCCTCTCCACCATGGAGTCCAAGCTGCGCTTGATGAAGGAGGAGACCGCCGAGTACAAGAAGCGGCTGACCATTCAAAAACACAAGCTGTTCCTCGACAGCCTGACCCAGGTACACAACCGGGCCGCCCTCGATGAACGGCTGGAGCAGGAATACAAACGTTGGCTTCGTTACCGCACTCCGCTCTGCATGGCGATCATCGACATCGATCACTTCAAGAACATCAATGACAACTACGGCCATATGGCGGGTGACAAGGCGTTGAAAGTGGTCGCCAAGGCGCTGCAGAGTGCGCTGCGTGACACTGATTTCATCGCCCGTTTTGGTGGGGAAGAGTTCGTGGTGTTGCTGCCCAACATCAACCCGGACAAGTTCCAGAAGCCGCTGGAGACCCTGCGCCAGACCATCAAGAGCATCCCGTTCCGTTTTCGCGATGCCAAGGTGGAGATCACCATCTCCATCGGCGCAACCCTGTTCAAGGATGGGGACAACCCGTCAGATGTGTTCGAGCGGGCGGACAAGGCGCTCTACCACTCCAAGCACACAGGTCGGGATCAAGTGACACTGGCCTGACAAGCGGCTAAAAAAACAGCGAACAGTCGTCGCCCTATTTCCCTCTACCCTCTGTTACCACTACTATCGATCTCAGGGGATGCAACATAGCGTCCCCTTTTCTCCCCAGGGAAAAACACAACGATAACAAGTGAGTAAAGGGGAACCTATGATTACGCACATCAATCCCGTTGGCAGCATGGATTTGCTGTCACAGCTTGAGGTGGATCGCCTCAAGCAGACTGCCTCCAGCGATATCTATCAACTGTTTCGCAACTGCTCGCTGGCAGTGCTCAATTCCGGCAGCCATACCGACAGCTCCAAGGAGATCCTGGAGCGCTTCAAATCGTTCGATATTCATGTGATCCGGCGCGAGCGCGGGGTCAAGCTGGAACTGTTCAATGCCCCCGAGCACGCCTTTGTCGATGGCGAGATCATTCGCGGCATTCAGGAGCACCTCTTCTCGGTGCTGCGCGACATTCTCTATGTCTCCAATCAGCTCGAGTCCAACCGCCAGGTCAATCTGACCAACTCCACTCACATCTCCAACGTGGTGTTCGCCATTCTGCGCAACGCCAAGGTGATCCTGCCCGGCGCCGATCCCAACC
Source organism: Aeromonas sp. 96A (assembly GCF_051919165.1). Taxonomy (NCBI): domain Bacteria; kingdom Pseudomonadati; phylum Pseudomonadota; class Gammaproteobacteria; order Aeromonadales; family Aeromonadaceae; genus Aeromonas; species Aeromonas sp. 96A. The sequence goes on from NZ_JBQBFE010000001.1 coordinate 1,792,060, forward strand.
TGATCGTCTGCTGGGGTGGCCACTCCATCAACGAGATCGAGTACCAGTACACCCGCGCCGTGGGCAGCGAACTGGGCTTGCGTGAGCTGAACATCTGTACCGGCTGTGGCCCGGGTGCCATGGAGGGCCCGATGAAAGGGGCCGCCGTCGGCCATGCCAAACAGCGGGTACGCAACGGGCGCTACATCGGCCTCACGGAGCCCTCCATTATCGCGGCCGAACCGCCCAACCCCATCGTCAACGAGCTGGTGATCCTGCCGGATATCGAGAAACGGCTGGAAGCCTTCGTGCGTCTGGGTCACGGCATCATTATCTTCCCGGGAGGGGTCGGCACCGCCGAAGAGCTGCTCTATCTGCTCGGCATCATGATGCATCCGGCCAACGAGCGGCAGCCGATGCCCATCATCCTGACCGGCCCGAAAGAGAGTGCCGACTACTTCCGTGCTATCGACGACTTCATCAAGGCGACCCTCGGTGAACCGGCGACCAAGCTCTACCGGATCATTGTCGGCGATGCACCGGAAGTGGCCCGGGTGATGAAAGAGGCGATGCCGAAAATCCGCGAATACCGCAAATCGGTCGGTGATGCCTACTCTTTCAACTGGTCCCTCAAGATTGAGCCGGAGTTCCAGCTCCCCTTCGAACCGGATCACGCCAGCATGGCCAGTCTGGATCTGCACCGCAACCAGCCGCCCCAGTTGCTGGCCGCCAACCTGCGTCGTGCCTTCTCCGGCATCGTCGCTGGCAACGTCAAGGAAGGGGGCATTCGCGCCATCGAGAAGAAGGGCCCCTTCAAGCTGCACGGCGACAAGGAGTTGATGCACCTGATGGACAAACTGCTGGAGAGCTTCGTCAAGCAGCAGCGGATGAAGCTGCCGGGCAGCCAGTATGTGCCCTGCTACGAAATCGTCCGCTAGGGTACAGATACATCATCGACAGAGGGGCGCATCGGCGCCCCTCTTTATTGGCGCTATGCCTTCCCGACTGCCATCAATCCCCCATAAGGCAAGCGGTTTGTTACAATGGGGCGTCCCGACCGCCAAGAGTGCCCCATGTCAACTATCCGGCCACACCTGCTCATCATCGATGCCCTCAACCTCATTCGCCGTCTGCACGCGGTACAAGCCCAGCAGGCACTGACCCCTGCCCAGGCACTGGTCGCAACCCGCGCCAACCTTATCAATACCTGCCGCAAGCTGCTGGCCAATAGCGAGCCGACCCATGTCATTGCCGTGTTTGATGGCGAGGTGCATAGCTGGCGCAAGGAGGTCTATCCGGCCTACAAGGAGGGGCGAACCCCCATGCCCCCTGAACTGCGTGAGGGGTTGGCGACCCTGCAGGATGCCTTTTGGGAGTGCGGGGTCGACGCTCTGCTCTCCGAGACCGATGAAGCGGATGATCTTATCGCCACTCTCGCCTGCGGCATCGCCAGCCATGGCCATCAAGCGACCATCATCTCCACCGACAAGGGCTTCTGCCAGCTCATCTGCCCGCAGATCCGGGTGCGCGACTACTTCAACAAACGCTGGCTGGATGCGGCCTTCGTCCAGCAGCAATATGGGGTAGCCCCTGCTCAGCTGGTCGATTTCTGGGCGCTTACCGGTATCGGGGGCTCCAATATCAAGGGGGTTCCGGGGATCGGCCCCAAGACCGCCACCCAGCTGTTGCTGCAATATGGCAATCTGGCGGCCATGCTCGAGGTCTGCCAGCAAGAGGACACCGCCAAACCACTGCTCAAACTGCGCCAACATCAGGATGAGGCCCTGCTGGCCCAGCGGCTGGTGCGCTTGCAGCGGGATATTCCGCTGGGATTCAACCTGCGGGACATCCGCTACCCGCCCCAGCCAGACTAAAGTGCCGAACAAAAATGCAGGCAAGGGCGTGAACCATGACGAGACTCACCCTCGCTGTTGATAAAAGTGAGTAGAATGTAAAGGAATGTGGTTGGTTTGCTGAGTAAATGCTATAAAGCAGCCCCATCCTCCCCTATACCCTGGAAGTGGAACCCTCTCATGTCCAAAAGAAAAATTACCGTGATCCCCGGTGACGGCATCGGCCCCAGCATCATTGAATCAGCCATCCAGATCCTGACCCATGCGGGCTGTGATTTTGAGTACGAATACGCTGATGCGGGTCTGGTTGCCCTCGAGAAGCATGGCGAGCTGCTGCCCCAGGCTACCCTGGATCTGATTGAGAAGAACAAGGTGAGCCTGAAAGGGCCATTGACCACACCGGTCGGCGGCGGTTTTACCTCCATCAACGTCTCCCTGCGCAAGAAGTTCAACCTCTACGCCAACGTGCGTCCGGTCATCTCCTTCAAGGGCACCAGAAGCCGTTACGACAACATCGACATCATCACGGTGCGTGAAAACACCGAAGGGATGTACTCGGGTGCAGGTCAGAAGCGTAGCGATGACAACAAGAGTGCCGAGGCGATGAGCATCATCACCCGCGAAGGGGCCGAGCGCATCGTCAAGTTTGCCTTCGAGCTGGCTCGTCAGGAAGGGCGCAAGAAGGTCACCATCATCCACAAGGCGAACATCCTCAAGTCGACCTCCGGCCTGTTCCTCGAAGTGGCACGTGAAATCGCCAGCCACTACCCGGATATCCAGAGCGAAGAGATGATCGTCGATGCCGCCTGCATGAACCTGGTGATGTACCCGGAGCGTTTCGATGTCATGGTCACCACCAACCTGTTCGGCGACATCCTCTCGGATCTTTGCGCCGGTCTGGTTGGCGGCCTTGGCATGGCGCCTGGCGCCAACATCGGCGATGGCGCGGCCATCTTCGAAGCGGTCCACGGTTCTGCGCCTGACATAGCTGGCAAGAATATCGCCAACCCGACCTCGGTGATCCTCGCCTCCATTCAGATGCTGGAGTACCTCGGCATGCAGGATAAAGCAGAGCGGATCCGCGAGGCGGTGCGAGCTACCATCGAATCCGGTGATCGGGTCACCCGCGATCTGGGTGGCACGGCTTCCACCAGCGAATTCACCCAGGCCATCATCGATCGCCTGTGAGTTAATTCATTGATTTTAAAAGGGAGCTTCGGCTCCCTTTTTTATATTTCCGAATCCTTTGCCACTCCCCGAACAGCAACTATGTTCAATAGAGAAGAAGAACAGGGAGTGTTTTTCATGAAGGGATACGGGTGCTATCTGGTGTCGGGTCTGCTGCTGGTGTGTGGCACTGCCAGTGCTTTCGAGCAGGATCAACAGACCCAAACCGCCAAACTGCCACAGCAGGAAAAACGGACTGCCACCGAGGTATGGCGCTCGAGCCTGAATACCAACGACCTGCTCAAGGCACCCAACCCCCTGTCGTTTGGTATTGAAGTCTCCACCGACAACTTTGGTAATCAAAAGATCACCTCCTACCCGCAGCTTAATCTGACCCCGGAAAAAAGCGTCAGTCTGTCGGTTGAACGCTTCAGACCCAAGGTCAAGTTCAAGGCTGGCGGAATGAACACCGCCCTCAGGCTGAGAGGAGACGGGATAAAGATGCAATTCAATCCGGTCGACAAAACCATCCCGCTGCAGATCGAGATCAAGGTGACCGACGACGAATCCTCCCTGCGCCTCGATTACCGTTTCTGATAGTTTCCGGCAGCCGAATAGCAAAAGGCCGACAGGTTTCCCTGTCGGCCTTGGTATTTATCGTACGGGCAGAACTGCTACATCACGCCTTGGGCTCGAGTTTGGAGACCCAGTACTTGTTGTAAACATGCACGGTGATCTCTTCTCGATCGTGATAGAGCTGCTTGGCCTGGATCACGAACGCGTTGTCGATCTCCTTGAGCATCTCGCGCAGCACCTCGATATTGTGCACCGACTCGGCATAACGCTTCTTCATCGGCAGCTTGAGGTTGAACATCGCCTCCTGGCAGTCACCCTCACGGAACCAGTCCGCAATCATGTGAACGACCCGCGCCGGTTTATCGACCATGTCGCACACCAGCCAGTAGGTGTTCTTCTTGCTCGGACGCCAGACGAAACCGTCATCCCGGATATGCTTGACCTGACCGGTATCCATCAGGGATTGGGCCATCATACCGTTGTCGACCGCCGTCACCATCATGCCACGGCGCACCAACTGATAGGTCCAGCCACCCGGGCAGGCGCCCAGATCCACCGCCTTCATGCCTGAACAGAGACGCACATCCCACTCTTCCCGCGGCACGAACACGTAAAACGCCTCCTCCAGCTTGAGGCTGGAGCGGCTCGGTGCATCGGCCGGGAAGCGCAGGCGCGGGATCCCCATGTGGAATCCGGAGTTGTTGAACGAGTAGGAGTAACCCAGCAACACGTGATCATTGGCCATGAAGAAGGCGTGGAACACCGGACGGTTTGGCGTCTCCTTCTTGGTCAGGATCTCGTTGCTGCGCAGCGCCTGACGAAGCGGCACGGTGAACTTGCGGCAGAAGGCCGACAGCTCTTTCGCTTCGTTGGTATCCGCGGTTTCGACCCGCAGATCGCCGCAAATGGTGTAGTCACTCACCGCCTCAAGGATCGGGGAGATCCTGTCCGCGACATCCAGATCCTTCAGCTCATGGGTGACCACCAGCATCTGACGGATGAAGATGAGCTCCCGGAATGGCAGCTTGCGAGCCAGCAGGTCCGCCTGCTCCTCGTCATACAGTTCGAAGATCACATAACCGCTGTCGTCCTTGACCCGGGCGAAACCGTAGCACTGCATGTTACCGGCACGCTCGGTGATCTCTGCAGCCGCCTCTTTCTCAAAACCGGGGCGGCAATAAAGCAGCAGATTATTCATTTTTTCCTCCAAGACGACAGCCAGCCCAGATCAGGGCCGCCCATCCCAACATAAAACAGAGGCCACCGGCCGGAGTAATCAACCCCAGCCCCTTGCTGCCAAGCAGCACCATGGCGTAAATACTGCCAGAGAATCCGATGATCCCCAGCACAAAAGCGGTGCCAGCCAGGTGGATCACCTTGCTGCGCACACCACACCAGCCCAGAACCAGCAGGGCCAATGCGTGAAAAAACTGATATTGCACGGCGGTATTGAATGCCGCCAGACGCTCGGGCGTAATGCCGGTCGCCGCCAATCCATGGGCGCCATAAGCCCCCAGCATGGTGGCCGTCAACCCGAAGAGACCGGCCAGTATCAGCCAATGTCGATGGATCTGCATCCTCACTCTCCCTCTCTCATCGAGGCTGGCAATCAAACCAACCCTCTTGTGCTATCCATGTCGGGCCACAAAATGGCTGATGGCCGCCGCTGCATGCTGCATATTATCCTGCTCACTCACGCCACTGGCTTTACGCGGTTTGAAACCATGATCACCATCGGTCAACCAATGGACCGATACGGCGGGTGAGAAGGGGAAATCGGCCAGTTCGGCGCGACTACCGAAGGTGTCGCGCTCCCCCTGCAACAGCAGGGTTGGCACTGCAATATGCTTGAGTACCTCGCCTCGCCAGCTATCGGGCTTGGCCGGAGGGTGGAAAGGATACCCGAGAATGAGCAATCCTGCAGCATTCATCTCACCCTCGCCTTCGCTATACAGTTCCGCCACCATCCGCCCGCCCATCGACTTGCCTGCCAGAAACAGCCGTGGATGGGCAAACTCGCGGATCATGTCGCGCCAATGGGCTAGCAGCACAGGTGCTCTGTCCGGCGGGCGGCGCTTGCCATCCTGTGCACGCTTTGTCATGTAGGGAAAGTTGAAACGCACCACTTCGATGTCGGGGCCAGCCAGCAGGCGTGACAACTCGGCAAGAAAAACATGATCCATCCCCGCGCCTGCCCCGTGGGCCAGCAAAATGCGAACGGGGGCATCAATTGCCCCCTCGCGGATCACATCAGGCATCGGCGAGCCTTGCCCTGCGACGCGCCTCTTCCTGCTCCACCAGCTCCAGCATCCAGTCACGGAAGGCCACGATCTTGCCCTGATCCGACTGTTGTTCCTGGCACACCAGATAGAAAGCATTTTTGCTCACCAGCACCTGCTCGAACGGGCAGATAAGGCGGCCGGCCTCAATCTCGGGTTGTGCCAGCACGCTGTGGCCAAGCGCCACCCCCTGGCCGTGGATCGCCGCCTGGATCACCATGGTGGAGTGGCTAAAGATGGGCCCCTGATTGACGTTGGGTGCATCGATATCGAGCTGGCGGAACCAAGCCTTCCAGTCGCGACGGGAGGTATCGTGCAGCAGGGTATGAAGAGTCAAGTCTTGCGGCGTACGCAGCGGTTTGGGCCCGGTCAGCAGCAAGGGGGAGCAGACCGGGATCAGGTATTCGGTATGCAGCTTGTCCGAGCGCAGACCCGGCCAGTTGCCGCGCCCGTAGTAGATGGCGACATCCACATCATCGGTGAGCGACCCTTCATCGAGATCGACCGCCTTGATCCGCACGTCGATATCGGGGTGGCGCTCACTGAACTTGACCAACCGCGGCACCAGCCACTGGATGGCGAAACTCGGCTGCAAACTGACAGTCAACGCCCCCTTGGCACTGCGGGCCAGCAACTTGTCGGTCGCCTCAGAGATGGAGGCAAAGATGTCCTTGATATCCAGGAAATAGCCCTGCCCCTCTTCAGTCAACAACAAGGAGCGATTTTTGCGGCGGAACAGCTTGATGCCAAGATACTCCTCCAGCGCCTTGATCTGGTGACTGATGGCAGCCTGAGTCACAAACAACTCTTCTGCTGCGCGGGTAAAGCTTAAGTGACGAGCCGCTGCTTCAAAGGCCTTGAGGGCATTGAGCGGGGGTAAACGACGAGACATGACACCAGCCGACGATGAGTTTTTCTAATGGGGCGCATTATAATTTGTCGGTTGCGGGTCGACCAGTGAATAAACATAATTCGCCCAGCAATCAGTCGTCATATGGCTCACATTTTCTACTACGTGTTGGTTTACATGTGTTTTTAGTGAGTCTTTCGACTGCGATTGTGGTGTTGTGTTTCTTCCTCTGCGGGAAGAGGGGCTCAAATCTCACCGGTTTGACCCAGTCTGTCATCTGAATGTGTTTGGCGCCTCCTGCTGGATGGCGCCTTTTTTTCATCCCTTCTATACCTTGAACTGCCCCACCAGCTGCTGCTGCTTGTCCGCCAGCGCAGAGAGCTCGCGACCATTTTCGGCGGAGGTCGCCGCCTCGGCCCGAATGGTGTGACTCACATCGCGAATGTTGCTGACGTTGCGGTTGATCTCGTCCGCCACCCGGCTCTGCTCCTGTGCCGCCCGGGCAATCTGCTCGTTCATCTGATGGATGGTGGAGACCGACTGGATAATCTGCTCCAGCACCTGCACCGAGAGATCCACCTTGGCAAGCGTCTCGTCAGCCTGTCCATGACCATCGCGGATCGCCTTGACCACGGCGCCGGTACCGGATTGCAGTTGGCTGATCAGGGTCTGGATCTCGACGATGGCATTCTGGGTGCGACCCGCCAGATTACGCACCTCATCAGCCACCACGGCAAAGCCACGGCCCTGCTCACCGGCCCGCGCCGCTTCAATAGCTGCATTCAGCGCCAGCAAGTTGGTCTGCTCGGCAATCCCCTGGATCACGATAAGGATGTCATTGATGTTGTCGCTGTTGGCGGAGAGTCGCTCCACCACCGGCTGGGCATCGTTGATGATGGTCATCAGCTTGCGCATCGCCTCCTGGGTGTCAGCAACGACATATTTGCCCTCTTGCGCTGCAGCGTCAGTGGTGTTGGCAGCCGCCACCGCCGAGCCGGCATTACCGGAGACCTGCAACGCCGTGGCGCTCAGCTCTTCAAATGCCGTCGCCACCAGATCGATCTCCTGATACTGGGCCTGCATGCCGCTGCTGGTGCGCTCGGCCACTTGCGCGGCTCGCTCGGCACTGTTGCGCGTACCGGAGACGGTATCAATCACCTGACTGATGGTGGATTGCAACTTGTTGAGGAAGCTGTTGAACCACTTGGCCAGCTCGCCGATCTCGTCTTGCCGCTGGATCTCGATACGCTGGGTCAAATCCCCCTCACCGCTGGCGATATCCTTGAGGCGGGCAACCACAGCGCGGATGGGCGCCACGATCTGGCGCGCCATCAACCAGATAAAACTCAGGGCCACCAGCGAGATCAGCACCCCGATTGACAGCTGCGAGACCACGCTGCGATTGGCTTCACTGACCAACTCATCTTGCAGTTGCTGGGCCGAAGCCAGTACTACGGCACGTGGCAATTCGATGTAGATGCCCCATTTACGGTCGGTGCCACGCATGGATACCGGGACAAAGGTCTGCAACAGGGCGCCGTCGCTGCTCCAGCGAGTCAACTCCTGACCCTGACTGAGCCAGCCTTTCAGCTCGCTGGCCAGCCCCTGATACTTCTGATCCAGCCCGCGCCCCATGGTCACATCGAACTCATCGGCTCCCGCCACGCGCCCCTCGTGACTGACCAGCAATATTCTGCCCTTGCCCTCATAGAGCTCCTTGTCCATGGTACTGACCAGACTCTGCAAAGTGGCCAGCGAGATATCAACCCCGACCATCCCCAGCAAGGTCTCCTGCTCCAGCAGCGGGACCGTCACCGAGGTCATCAATATCTGTTTATCGCCCACATCGTCCAGATAGGGCTCCAGCAGGCAGAGGGAACGGGTGCGAATACTGCAGCGATACCACTCGTTTTCGATTCCACCAGCCTCGGTCGGGCTCTCATCGGCCAGTACATCCTCATTCTGCACTTCCGGCTCTATCTTGCCGTTGTCGTATGCCCAGTAACTGGAAAAACGCCCCTTGTCGTTGGAACCCAGTGCCGTGGAGCCCTGATAGTTGCTGTCTTCCCCATCAAGCTGGTCAGGCTCGAACACCGCATAGACACCAAGCAGATTGGTCGATGAGGCAACGGCATCATGCAGTTGCTGATTGACGGCGCTGCGCAGCGCCTCCGAATGGACAAAGTTCTCGGCCGCATTCTTGCGCTGGAACAACACGCTCTCCGCCAGCAAGCTGGCCCGGAAATAGGCTTCATCGAGATAGCTGGTCACCTTGGCCGCCTGCTCCGAGCCCATCGCCTTCATCCAGTTTTCGGCAGACTGCTGCGCCTCATGCATGGTGGCTTGCCGCACCTGCTGTTGCATCTTGTTCGCGTTATAAATCGAAGAGGCAACCAGAGCGGCGGCTGTCACCAACAGACAGCAACCGGCGATCAGGGTAATCCGACCCTGGACAGAAAGAGCGCTCATGCCAATATTCCTACGTCATACAGATATGGATAGATTATCGACTTTATAAACAAAAACTTAACTCTCTCACAGCAAATCCAGCGAGAGTTGATTAACTTCACCCTCTTTTGGCAAACCCACCACCAAGCCCAGCAGGCGAACCGAACGCCCTTGCGCCCGCTGTAACCCCTCTTTGAGCAGGGGAACGAACAAGGCTGGCTGATAGCCACCCTGACTGCGATAGACTGTGGTCTGGTGGAAATCGGCAAACTTGAGCTTAATTCCCTGCCCCATCACCTGCTCGGCAGGGCACGCCAGCTGAAATCGCCGCTCAAGCTCCGGCAGCAGTTGCTGCAATACCGTCAAACAGGCGGCTTCGTCACAAACATCGCTCGCCAGGGTGGTCTCCACCCCGATGGTTTTGCGGATCCGGTGCGCCTGCACCGGCTGTTCATCCAGCCCCCAGATCCGGGTCGTCAACATCTCCCCCAGCTTGCCAAAACGACTGCACAGCTCTTGTGCCGACAAGGCCCGCGCATCCTCACAGGTGTAGAGCCCCTGCGCCTCCAGCCGCTCGGCGGTCTTGCGCCCCACCCCGGGCAGTTTGCCGAGGGGCAACTGGCAGACAAATTCGGCCACTTCGTCGGGACGAATGACAAACAGACCATCGGGTTTGCGCTGCTCCGAGGCGAGCTTGGCGAGAAACTTGTTGGGGGCCACTCCGGCCGAGGCGGTCAACCCCAGTTCGGAGACGATGGCTTGCCGGATCTCTTGCGCCATCAGGGTAGCGCTGCCGCCACAGCAGCGGCTGTGGGTCACGTCTAGGTAAGCCTCATCCAGCGACAGCGGTTCAACCTGATCGGTATAGCGCAGGAAAATTGCTCTGAGCTGACGGGAGATATCCTTGTACACCGCCACTCGCCCGGGGATCAGTACCAACGGCGGGCAGAGTTTTTTCGCCAGCGCGCTCGGCATGGCGGAGCGCACCCCGAACCGGCGCGCCACATAGTTGCAGGTCGAGATGACACCACGCCGCTCGGAGGACCCACCGATGGCAAGCGGCACCTCCCGCAAGGCCGGATTGTCCCGCATCTCCACCGCGGCAAAAAAGCAGTCCATGTCGATATGGATGATCTTGCGCATACCACTGTATAAATAAACAGACATGGCATCATCTTACCCCAAGGATAATCGCAGCTCTATCTCTCTCGTTGCGGCTAAAATAGTAGACTCCAAGGAGACCTTTACTACCACAATGACAAGGAGAGTTCGGGATGAAATATCTTTGGCTGGGACTCTGTTTGCTGCCGTTGACCGGCATCGGCAAGAACAACCCGACGGCAGAGTGCCGCTGGCTGTACGACCGGATTGAGATACTGGAACAGGCCATCAAGAAAGGGGACAAGCTCGGCACAGAGCAAGAGTTGTCACGCTGGAAAACTGAGTACAACAAAAAACAGTGCTCACAGTACGACTACTGAGCCGGACAAGATGGCGTGACCGACAACGGCAGATAACAAACGGGCCCCGATCAAGATGATCGAGGCCCGTTTTTCAAAGCATGACCAGCTTGATTCTGCAGCAGAGTGCGCTCAAGGCAGCACCATAGGGCCAGCGACAGTGGCCGCCACTTCATCCCCACGCAGCACCCGGACCAGTTCAAGCGCAAACTCGATGGCGCTGCCCGGCCCCTGACTGGTGATAAGGCGATGAGCCTCATCTCTGACTACCCGCTCATGTGACAGCTGCGATGTCGGTAGTCGGGGGTGAAAGCCGGGATGACAGGTGACGATGGCATCACCCAGCAGACAGTGATGCTGCAACACCACCACAGGGGCGGCGCAGATGGCAGCACGCCAGCGACCAAGAGCGGCCTGCTCTTTGAGCAGATCGATGGCCAGCGGGGCATCGCGGATCACTTCGCTGCCGGGCAGCCCACCGGGTACCACGATGGCTTCAAAGTCCCGACGGGTTAGCTCGTCGATATGACAATCGGCCACCAGCTGCACCCCGCGCGATGCCTTCACCTGCCGAGACCCGGCAGGGCAGCAAGAGGCCAGCACCACCTCGATGCTGGCGCGCACCAGGGTATCGACAATCGCGACCGTCTCTATCTCTTCCGACCCGGGGGCCACCAGCACCAGTACACTCACGTTCGCCTCCTTGCAGCTTGCTCTGCCATGTAAAAGATCAGACGGCCTGACTCTTCTCTTTAATCGCCTGATAGAGACCCTGATTGACCGGTACGGCAATGCCATGCCGGACAGCCTTGGCCAACAGGAAGCCGGTGATGGCCTCAATCTCGGTCTCGCGTCCCAGCTCCATATCCTGATGCATGGAGGAGTAATTGTCAGCGGTCAGTTCCACCACTGTCATCACCCGGCGTTGCAACTCCTCTGCCGTGGTTGCAACTCCTTCGGCACACATCACATCCGCTACTTCCACGCAGATCTGCTGCAGGGCATCGGCAAAACGGGGGCCAGCCAGCTCGCCATTTTTCAGCTTGTAGAGGGCCGTCAGGGGATTGATGGCACAGTTGATGGCCAGCTTTTGCCACTGGCGCGTCAATACCTGATCATCCCAACCAGCCTGGCCCAGTGCCAGCGCCAGCTCGTCCGCGAGCGCGGCATGGGCCTTGGCGGCATCGTTGATCGGGCCAAGCCAGGTTTCCCCCTTGCCAGTATGACGGAAGACAAAATGGCCGCACTGCATGGCGCCATGGCTGGTGACACCGGCAATCACCGGATTGTGCGGGAACATCTCGACCACCTGCTCGGCAATGCCCATCCCGTTGTGCAGCAGCACGATCGGAACGCCGGCATCCAGCTTACCCACCAGTGGCGTCAGTGCGGCAATCACCTGACTGGCCTTGGTCATCACCAGCAGACGCTGGATCTTGCCGGGTTTGCTGACAAACCCGCGCTCGATATTGAGCAGCTGGACATGCCCCTCCAGCGAGGTGAAATCGATCCCCGGATGGAGCGTGGACTTATGATGTTCGCGCAACAAGACACGGGTGGATTGACCACTCTGGGTCAGCAGGGAGGCAAAAACGCCGCCGAGGGCGCCACAACCCAACAGTGACCACTTCGGAGTAACGGGTGGAATAACGGGCTGTCGGGAATTTTTTAATCCGCTTGGCATGGTGTGACTCTGTCAGGGTAAGGGTTGCAATCCTCTCAACCTGTTACCGGGGATAAGTGAAGATGTCGCTGGTGGACACTAACGGGTCCACCCGTCCTGTGCGCAGGGGATTCTAGCAGAGCAACCCCATCAAAATCAGCAAATTTGCCCGTTTTCTGGTAGATTTGCCCCCCGATAACGCAACATGAGGAGCTTTGGCTATGCCGTCATTCGATATTGTCTCTGAAGTCAAAATGAACGAGGTGTTGAACGCAGTCGACAACGCCAATCGTGAACTGGCCACCCGTTTCGATTTTCGTGGGGTAGAAGCCAGCTTCGAGTTGAACAAGGAAGAGGTAAAGCTGGAAGCCGATGCTGATTTCCAGCTCAAGCAGATGGTCGAAATCCTGCGCGGTGCCCTGCTCAAGCGCAACATCGAAAACAGCTCCATGGAAGTAGGTGACTCCGTTCACTCCGGCAAACGCTTCCACCTGACCGTAAAATTCAAGCAGGGGATCGAGAAAGAGATCGCCAAGAAGCTGGTCAAGCTGATCAAGGACTCCAAGATCAAGGTACAGGTCGCCATCCAAGGTGATGAAGTACGTGTCACCGGCAAGAAGCGTGACGATCTGCAAGAGACCATGGCACTGGTCCGTGGCGCCGAACTGGGTCAACCGATGCAGTTCCAGAACTTCCGCGACTGATTTATCCACTCAGCCGTGGCGCACTTGATGACTCGCGCCACGCAATCTAAATCGCGGCCATAAAAAAACCGGAGCAGATGCTCCGGTTTTTTGTACCCCAAGTTTTATTAGAACTTGTAGGTAACAGAGAAGTAGTGGCTGAAGCCGGTGCTCTTCCAAGGCGTCGCACCAGGGAAGGAACCAGTGGAACCATCTTTAGTACCGTAAGCATCCATAAAGTACTTCAGACCATAACCAACGGCATAACGATCGGAGTGCCAGTAGATACCGTGGAAAGTGGCCAGGTTATCGCTGGTACGGTCAGCACGATCGTGAGTATCCAGATCGAATTGATAATCCAGATAACCTTGGTAGGAGACAAAGCTGCCATTACCGAAGGTGTAGAAAGGCTTGAACCAGTTCATAGAGAACTGATAACCGTTCCAGTCGCCTTCTTCTTCAGCAAAGAACTGGTTCTCTGTGGAATAACGGGCATACAGGTTCATACCGACCTTGCCAAACCAAGGAACCATCACATCGGCACCCAGACCAATCTGATTTTCCATCTGCTTGTCGCCGACGTTGTTCAGGTTGGCAATGTAGAGCTCTTGCACAGGACCAAAGGAGAGATCTTTACCGGTCAGAGCATCCAGAGACATGCGTGGGGCAAACTTCATGAACAGGTTCTGACCATGGTGTTTGTTGCTGTGGCGGGAGTCGAAAATATCGAATACGTCGACATAGCCGTACAGATCAAACAGGCCGGAGCGACCACCGAATTCCATTTCAAAATAGGTATCGTTGTAGTCCTCTTCACTGGTAGTGAAAGGGCGCTGGTCGATGGTGTGCATTACGTTGAACTGCATCCACTTGTAGTCATTCTTGTGGATATCACCGCTGTAGTCAGCAGCGAAGGCCGGGGTAGCGGCAGCAGCCAGCAGACCGGCAGCGATCAGAGTCTTGGTAAATTTGGCCATTTTATTGGTCTCTTGTGCGTTAGTTGAGGTTTTCCGTAGCCTGCCCACAAGGAGCGAGAGGGATTCTAATCAAATAAAATTGGGGGTGAAACAACTTCTCGGGAACTTTATCCGGAAGTGTGAATCTAATCACCCCCGATTCTACGCAAACGCTTGCTATTTGTCAGCCGTTGAGAGCAATTCACTCCCTTTTCTGGCGACAAGCACAATCAACAACAACACCGGCAAGCCCAATAAACTGGTTCCGACAAAGAAAGCACTGTAGCCAATCAGCTCCACAACCTGCCCGGAAAAACCGGCGAGCAACTTGGGTAGCAGCAACATTACCGAGCTGAACAGGGCGTACTGAGTGGCCGAAAATGCCACATTGGTCAGGCTGGAGAGATAGGTCACGAAGGCCGCGGTCGCGATACCGGCACTGAGGTTATCCAGCGAGATGATCAGGGTCAGCAGTTCCAGGTTGTGACCAACCTGATTGAGCAGGGCAAACAGCAAGTTGGTGCTGGCAGTGAGCAGCGCCCCCAAGAACAGGATGCGCAGCGTACCGAAGCGCATCACCAGCACGCCCCCCAGCGCCGCTCCCACTAACGTCATGATGACGCCAAACACCTTGGTAATAGTCGCAACCTCGGTCTTGCTGAACTGCATATCCACATAGAAGCTGTTGGACATCACCCCCATCACCACATCGGCAACCCGATAGCAGGCGATCAGGGCCAGGATCAGCAGCGCCGAGCTGCCATAGCGACGAAAGAAGTCGGCAAACGGACACCAGACCGCCTCATAGCCCCAGGCCCCCGCACTCGCCAGCAGCGCAGGCCACCCTTTTTCCAGGAGCTGCGCCTTGCGTTCGGCCTGTTGTTTGCCCTGCTCGGCCAGATCGATTTCCGGCTCGTGGCAAAACAGCGTGGTGATGACCCCGAGTGACATCAGACCCGCCATCACCAGATAGGTAATCTGCCAGCCACGATAGTCATAGCCGCTGTTGCTGCCAAACCACGCTGCCAGTGCCAGCGCACCGGCGCCCGCCATGATCATCGCCAGCCGGTAGCCGGTCATGTAAGAAGCAGCCATCGCCGCCTGTAGCCGCTCGGGGGCGGATTCGATGCGATAGGCATCGATAACGATATCCTGCGTGGCCGAGGCAAAGGCCACCAGCAGGGCAAACATCGCCAGCTGGGCCAGCTCGGTCTTGGGATCGCAGAACGCCATGCCTACCAGCGCGGCGGCAATCAGCAGCTGGGAGAAGAACATCCAGCTACGGCGACGCCCCAGCAGCGTGGAGAGCAACGGCAGCGGCATGCGATCCACCAGCGGCGACCACAGCCATTTAAAGCCATAGGCGAGCGCCACCCAGCTCATATAGCCGATATCGGTCAGGCTGACATCGGCCTCGCGCAACCAGAATGAGAGGGTACCGAACACCAGCAGCAGCGGCAGACCCGATGAAAAACCCATGGCAAAGAGAATAAACACCCGAAATTCGAGATAGACGGCGAGGGACTCTCTCCAGCTTGGTTTGCGGATCATGTTCAACTACCTGACGACTTTGGAAAAGTGCGTCATTTTGGCAGGTTGATGGCAGATAGCCAAGGCGAGCAAAGAGATAGGCAAAAGAAGTCCGGATAGAGAAAAGGCCCATCCTGAACGGGATGAGCCTTGTATTGTGGCCTGACGAGGGCGAGGTGACGAACCGCGTCCGGCGAGAGTTACTTGCCCGCTTTCTTGTCGACTTTCTTGTCTGCCGGAGTTTCTGCCAGCAAGACCACCTTCTTCAGAATGATGGGACTGGTCGGCACATCGTTGGCGCGCAGAATGGGGCTGTAACCGGTCTGTACCTGAGCCAGTTTGTCCAGCACCTCCATCCCCTGAACCACCTGACCGAACACGGTATAACCCGCAGAGCCACCGGCGTTGAGGTTATTGTTGTCGACCAGATTGAAGTAGAACTGGCGAGTAGCGCTGTCGACCGCCTGGGTGCGAGCCATGGCGATGGAGCCACGCTTGTTGGGCAGACCGCCACGCGACTCGTTGACCACAGGCTCATAAGTCGGCAACTGCTGGAACTGCTGGTTGTAACCCCCACCCTGCACCACGAAATCCTGGATCACCCGGTGGAAGATACTGCCGTCATAGCTGCCATCAGCCACGTAGCGCAGGAAGTTCTTCACCGTCTGGGGCGCCTGCTTGGACGCCAACTCCACCACGATATTGCCGTGGTTGGTCTCCATTCTGACTTTCGGGCCCGCGAACGCCAGCGGGGCGATCAGCATGGCCAGCAACCAGAGTTTTTTCATCATCAGACCCCTGCACCGTTCGGTTGACCTTTCAGGTAACCGCGCAGCGCATCATCCGCCATGATCTGCTGCAGCACGCTACCCAGTTGCAGGTTCAGTGTAGACTCCAGGTCGGCCATGCTTGGCTCGCTCGGGCTCTCCTTGCTGGAGGACATGTTGAACTGCTTGGTCAGACGGTTGCCCTGGAAATCGGCTATCACCTGCAGGCTGACGCGGGATTTGGTGACATAGGTAAAGGTCTTCTCTTCCACATTGACTGCGGCGTTGGAGATCACCAGCGTCAGGTTGGTGGTGCCACTGTTGCCCACTTCCAGACCCTGGCTGCGCAGCCCTTCGGCCAGCCGCTCGGCCATCAGCAGGTTGAGCGGACGCTCGCTGTTGACCAGCACGGGCGCTTTCTCTTTATGTTTGATGGAGAAGACGTAGGCAGCCTCACGCTTGTCCACCCCTTCCATGGTGATGCGATTGCCAGAGTAGTATTGCTGGTTGGCGGGGATCACCTGCGGATTGAGCAGCGCTGTCTCCGGCCAATGAGTGGCACACCCGCCCAGCATCAGGGCGGCCAGCAGCAAGAGTGACTTTTTCATCATGGTTTCCTTTGGCTTTAGCGTTTGATGGCTTTCAAAATAACGAATTTGCTGTTCGACGCAACGACTTGTGCGTTGGCAAACAAGCGCTTGAGTTTGTTGTGATAGTCCAGATGACGGTTGCCTACTATCCAGAGTTCCCCCCCCTGAGGCAACACCCGGTGCGCATCGCTGAACATCTGCCAGGCGATATGATCGGTGATCGCCTGCAGCTGATGGAAAGGAGGGTTGCAGAGGATCCGATCCGCCGAGCCGACCGCCACCCCGTCGAGACAGTTATTGACCATAAAGCGGGCGCGCGGCAGTGCATCGGGCAGATTGTGCTCGACGTTGAGCTGTGCCGAGGCGACTGCCATATAGGATTCATCGATAAAAGTCACATCCACCTCGCTGTCTTTGGCGAGCAGCGACAGACCCAGCACCCCGTTGCCACAGCCCAGATCGATCACCTTGCGGGCACTGTGGATGGGCAGGTTGTCCAGCATAAAGCGGGCACCGATATCGAGACTGGTGCGCGAGAAGACGTTGGCATGGTTGTGGATGAGCATGCCACTCCCCTCCAGCGGCCAGACAGTCGGGAAGGGGTTGGCCAGCGCGGGACGTTCTGCCTGCGGCTCGCAGTGAATGAGGCGCGCCTTCTTCCAGGCCAGCGAGGTACGGGTAGGCCCCAGATACTTCTCGAATAACTTGAGGGTGGAGGTATGAATATCCTTCGCCTTGCCGGCAGCGATAACGCGGGTTGCCGGTGTCACCACCTCCCGCAGCGCTAGCAGTTGCTGCTCCAGCAGTGCCTGATATTTGGAGACCTTGATCACCACCAGCGCAGGGGCATCGGGCAGCGGCGCCAGCGCATCCTGCAAGCGAACCCCGCCTGCATCCAGTCCGTTTTCGGCCAGATTGGCCTGGGTCGCCCGCTCACTGATGTAGGAGTCGGTGACGCAGCAGGGGGAGTACGGATGCAGATAGGCAGCCAGCGCGCCAAAACCGTCATTCATGATGATGACGGGGCCCGCCTGCTCGAGGGGAGACTCCGCCAGGGTGTTGATCAGGTATTCGTCAGCCGCATCCCAGGCTTGCAGGGTCTCCTGACTCTGGCGCGGATAGCGGTAGAGCGTGAGCTGGCAATGGGGAGTGTCGAGAAGGGTTTGCATAGGAAGAGTCCAACCTCGGCTTGATTCGTGTATACAGGCGCCAGGGGCGACGCAAAGTGGCGCTATTCTAGCGAGGAGCAGGAATTTCACCAGTTCGATGCGCATCAAGGGGGCAACTGACGGGTGATTTCCCTCTTATGGGGGCTTATTCCATCCCGCGACTGCCGATAGAATGGCCCAACATTCACTCTGGAAGCCGATCCGATGACCATCCAACAACTGATTGAAGCCAAGCTGACCGCAGCCCTCTCCCCCTCCGTGCTGGAGGTGATCAACGAGAGCCACATGCACCGTGTGGAACCGGGATCTGAGAGCCACTTCAAGGTGGTGATCGTCAGCGAGCAATTTGCAGGGCAGCGGCTGCTGGCCCGTCATCGTCAGGTCAATGCCGTACTGGCCGACGAGCTGGCCGGTGCCATTCATGCACTGGCGCTGCATACCTACACAGAGAGCGAGTGGCAGGAAAAAGGCCACGCCCCGCGCACCCCGAGCTGCGTTGGCAAACCGTCACTCTCCTGAAACCGGTTGTACCACAGGATTTCCCTCGAGAACCTGCCAACAAAAATTAAACAAATTTCCCCCATTGGCCCCGAAAAGGCTACATCCAAGGGGGTATATTTCGGCATCAAGGCTTTTTGCTCATAGTGGAGACAACGGCAAATACCCCCATCGAGGTATCGAAATAAAAAAACCTTTAAAACCACTACTTACAAGGTGTCGGGGGCTTATTCATTGCAGGTTAATTTTGTGATGGCACGGGGATTTTGCCCATTTGGCATGGCAGAAAATGCACCTTAAGTGGTAAACTCAAGCGCTTTTGAGTGAGCCTGCATGTTGAATAATTGTTGAGCCTGCCCACCTGGCGCAACCACAACATCGACTCATTCAACCACCCGTCGTGATGTATTTCTCGGCGCTAACCAACCTCTCCCGTAACGGTAGTGCAAGTAAGTATGATTACAATCAAAAGAGGACTGGACATCCCCGTGCTGGGTGCGCCAGAGCAAGTAATCTACGATGGCCCCGCCATCACCCGTGTTGCGACACTGGGCGAGGAGTTTGTGGGGATGCGACCTACTATGTTCGTCAAAGTAGGTGATCGCGTCATCAAAGGTCAGGATCTTTTTGAAGACAAGAAGAATCCGGGCGTTAAATTCACAGCTCCTGCCACCGGTGTGGTTTCAGAGATCAACCGTGGTGCCAAACGTGTTCTCCAGTCTGTGGTCATCGACCTCGACGGTTCCGATGAACAGGTGACGTTTGAGCATTTTGCCTCTGCCGAGCTGGCCAAGCTCGAGCGCAGCAAGGTGCAAGAGATCCTGGTCGCATCAGGTCAGTGGACTGCGTTGCGTACCCGTCCGTTCAGCAAAGTCCCCGCGGTAGCGTCTGCCCCGCGCGCCATCTTTGTGACTGCAATGGACACCAACCCGCTGGCAGCCGATGCCGAGCTGATTATCAAGGAACAGCCGCAGGCCTTCCTCGATGGTCTGGCCGTATTGACCCGCCTGACCGACGGCGCCGTCTACGTCTGTAAAGGCGAAGGCAGTCTGCCCCACTCTCCGCTGGCTCAGGTCAAGGAAGAGATCTTCGTTGGTCCGCACCCTGCCGGTCTGCCGGGTACCCATATCCACTTCCTGGATCCGGTCAGCAGCACCAAGGTGCAGTGGCACATCAACTATCAGGATGTGATTGCATTCGGCAAGCTGTTCACCACCGGTCAGATTTTCACTGACAAGGTGATCGCGCTGGCTGGCCCGAACGTGCTCAAGCCGCGTCTGCTACGTACCCGTCTGGGCGCCTGCATCAGCCAGCTCACCAATAATGAGCTGCGTGCCGACGAAAACCGTATCATCTCCGGTTCTATCCTGAGTGGTGCCAAAGCCGAAGGTGTTCACGACTACCTGGGCCGCTACCACAATCAGGTTTGCGTGCTGGGTGAAGGTCGCGAGAAAGAGTTCCTAGGCTGGATCAACCCCAGCGCCAACAAGTTCTCTATCACCCGTACCACCCTCTCTCATCTGATGAAGGGCAAGCTGATCAACTTCACCACCACTACCAACGGTAGTGACCGTTCCATGGTGCCTATCGGCAACTATGAGCGGGTGATGCCACTCGACATCCTGCCGACCCTGCTGCTGCGGGACATGGTCTCCGGCGATACCGACGGTGCGCAAGCACTGGGCTGCCTGGAGCTGGATGAGGAAGATTTGGCGCTCTGTACCTTTGTCTGCCCTGGCAAGACAGAGTACGGCCCGATCTTGCGTGAGTGCCTGACCAAGATTGAACTGGAAGGTTAAGCGATGAGTTTCAAGCAACTTCTTGAAAATATGGAACACCACTTCGAACCGGGTGGAAAGTACGCCAAGTACTATGCCCTGTTCGAAGCGGCGTACACCCTGTTCTACACCCCGGGTAGCGTTACCCGCAACGCCTCCCACGTTCGTGATGCGCTCGATCTGAAGCGCATGATGATCATGGTGTGGCTGGCCGTGTTCCCGGCCATGTTCTGGGGCATGTACAACGTTGGTAACCAGGCGATTGCCGCCATTGCCCACATGGGCTCGGCTGCTGGTGCCAGCAGCTGGCAATATGCCCTGGCTACCATGCTGGGCGCCTCCCTCGATCCGGCTGTAGCCGGTATCGGCAGCAAGATGCTGATTGGCGCCACCCACTTCTTCCCGATCTACATCACCGTCTTCTTTGTCGGTGGTTTCTGGGAAGTGCTGTTCGCCATGGTGCGCAAACACGAGATCAACGAAGGCTTCTTTGTGACCTCCATTCTGTTTGCCCTGATCGTGCCGCCCGAGCTGCCCCTGTGGCAAGCTGCGCTGGGTATCACCTTCGGTGTGGTGATGGCCAAAGAGGTGTTCGGTGGTACCGGCAAGAACTTCCTGAACCCGGCGCTTGCTGGCCGTGCGTTCCTGTTCTTCGCCTACCCGGGCCAGATCTCCGGTGACGCCGTGTGGGTTGCCGTTGACGGCTTCTCCGGCGCGACTGCCCTGAGCCAGTGGGCCCAAGGCGGCCAGATGGCGCTGATCAACGGTGCTACCGGCCAGGCTATCAGCTGGATGGACGCTTTCCTGGGTAACCTGCCGGGTTCCATCGGTGAAGTCTCTACCCTGATGATCCTGCTGGGTGCCGCCATGATCGTCTACATGCGCATCGCCTCCTGGCGCATCATCGCCGGCGTGATGATCGGTATGATCGCCACCTCCCTGCTGTTCAACGTCATCGGTTCCGATACCAACCCCATGTTCAACATGCCGTGGCACTGGCATCTGGTACTGGGTGGCTTCGCCTTCGGTATGGCCTTCATGGCGACCGACCCTGTCTCCGCAGCCTTTACCAACAAAGGCAAGTGGTGGTATGGCGCCCTGATCGGCGTAATGGTCGTGCTGGTTCGCGTGGTCAACCCTGCGTTCCCGGAAGGCATGATGCTGGCCATTCTGTTTGCGAACCTGTTTGCTCCCCTGTTTGACCACTTCGTCGCTCAGGCAAACATCAAGCGGAGGATTGCTCGTGGCGTTTAATAAAGATTCAACCCTCGGCACCGTCAGCGTGGTCACCGGCCTGTGTCTGGCCTGTTCCATCGTGGTATCTGTTGCCGCTGTGGGCCTGCGTTCTACCCAGCAGGAAAACAAGGCGCTGGACAAGCAGAGCAACATTCTCTCCGTAGCCGGTGTGGATGTGAGCGAAGTGGCCAAGCGCGACCTGGCCAAACTGTATGGCGAGAAGATCGAAGCGCGTCTGGTGGATCTGGCGACCGGTGACTTTGTTGACGGCGATGCCGACAACTTCGACACCAAGCAAGCAGCCAAAGATCCGGCCCGCAGCATCCGTCTCGCCGCCGCTGACGACAAGGCCAGCCTGCGTCAGATCTCCAAGCAGATCCCGGTATTCTTCGCCAAGGATGCCGAAGGCAAGATCGACAGCATCATCCTGCCCATCTACGGTCAGGGTCTGTGGTCGACCATGTATGCCTTCGTCGCCGTTGCCGCTGATGGCCAGACCATCAAGGGCATCACCTACTATGACCACGGTGAAACACCGGGTCTGGGTGGCGAGATCGAAAACCCGGCCTGGCAGGCGCTGTTCAAGGACAAGAAACTGTTCGACCAGAATGGCATGCCGGCGCTGCGCGTCATCAAGGGCCATGCTCCGGCGGGCTCCGAGCACGAGATCGATGGTCTCTCCGGTGCCACTCTGACCGGTAACGGCGTACAGCATACCTTCGACTTCTGGATGGGTCCCAAGGGCTTCGGTCCTTTCCTGGCCAAGGTTCGTGCAGGAGAAATCAACAATGGCTGACAAGAGCGAAATGAAGAAGTTGCTGTTGACGCCTGTGCTGGGCAACAACCCCATCGCCTTGCAGGTGCTGGGTGTCTGTTCTGCACTGGCGGTTACCAGCCAGATGAAAACTGCGTTTGTAATGACCCTCGCGGTCATGGCGGTCACCGCCTTCTCAAACCTGTTCATCTCCCTGATCCGCAACCAGATCCCGAACAGCGTCCGGATCATCGTGCAGATGGCGATCATCGCCTCACTGGTTATCGTGGTTGACCAGGTGCTCAAGGCGTACGCCTATGACATCTCCAAGCAACTGTCGGTCTTCGTGGGTCTGATCATCACCAACTGTATCGTAATGGGCCGCGCCGAAGCGTATGCCATGAAGAGTGCCCCGCTGCCCTCCTTCCTGGATGGTATCGGCAACGGTCTGGGCTATGGCGCCATTCTGCTGAGCGTCGCGACTGTGCGTGAACTGCTGGGCTCCGGCACCTGGTTCGGCATCGAGCTGCTGCCGCTGGTGAACAACGGTGGCTGGTATGTGCCCAACGGCCTGCTGCTGCTGCCGCCGAGTGCATTCTTCATCATTGGTCTGATCATTTGGGGCGTACGCACCAAGGATCCCAAGCAGGTGGAGGCGAAGGATTAAGGTATGGAACACTATCTGAGTCTGTTGATTAAATCGATCTTCATCGAAAACCTGGCACTCTCCTTCTTCCTGGGGATGTGTACCTTTCTGGCGGTGTCCAAGAAGGTAAAGACCTCCATGGGTCTGGGTATTGCCGTTATTGTGGTGCAGACCATCGCGGTTCCTGCCAACAACCTGATCTACAACTACGTGCTTAAAGATGGCGCTCTGGTATCCGGCCTGGATCTGAGCTTCCTGAGCTTCATCACCTTCATCGGTGTGATTGCAGCACTGGTACAGATCCTGGAGATGGCGCTGGACAAGTACTTCCCGGCACTCTACAACGCGCTGGGTATCTTCCTGCCGCTCATCACCGTGAACTGCGCCATCTTCGGTGGCGTCTCCTTCATGGTGCAGCGTGACTACAACTTCATGGAGTCTGTGGTCTACGGTGTGGGTTCAGGGGCAGGCTGGATGCTGGCGATCGTTGCGCTGGCTGGTATCCGCGAGAAGATGAAGTATTCCGATGTTCCGGAAGGCCTGCGCGGTCTGGGCATCACCTTCATCACCGCCGGTCTGATGGCGCTGGGCTTCATGTCCTTCTCTGGTATCTCCCTGTAATCGGCTTTCCTGCAATCAGAAAGGAACGATAGATGGAAATTATTTTGGGTGTGGTCATGTTTACCGTGATCCTGCTGGCACTGGTGGCAGTCATTCTGTTCGCCAAGTCCAAGCTGGTGACCGCGGGCGACGTGACAATCAGCATCAATGGTGACCCGGCCAAGGCTGTGACCAGCCCGGCCGGTGGCAAGCTGCTCGGCGTGCTGGCTGGCAGCGGTATCTTCGTCTCCTCCGCCTGTGGCGGCGGTGGCTCCTGCGGCCAGTGCAAGGTACGGGTGAAATCCGGTGGCGGCGACATTCTGCCGACCGAACTGGATCACATCAGCAAGGGCGAAGCCCGTCATGGCGAGCGTCTGGCCTGTCAGGTTACCGTTCGCTCCGACATGGATATCGAACTGCCGGAAGAGATCTTCGGGGTGAAGAAGTGGGAATGTACTGTTATCTCCAACGATAACAAGGCCACCTTCATCAAGGAGCTCAAGCTGCAGATCCCCGATGGCGAGAGCGTGCCGTTCCGCGCCGGTGGTTATATCCAGATTGAAGCCCCGGCTCACCACGTGCACTACAAGAACTTCGATATTCCCGAGGAGTATCGCGGTGACTGGGATCGCTTCAAGATTTTTGAGCTGGAGTCCAAGGTCGATGAGCCAATCATCCGTGCCTACTCCATGGCCAACTATCCGGAAGAGTTCGGCATCATCATGCTGAACGTGCGTATCGCGACCCCGCCCCCGAGCAACTGGACTGCCCCTCCGGGACAGATGTCCTCCTACATCTTCAGCCTGAAGGCTGGCGACAAGGTGACTATCTCCGGTCCGTTCGGTGAGTTCTTCGCCAAAGACACCGATGCCGAAATGGTATTCATCGGTGGTGGTGCAGGTATGGCGCCGATGCGTTCCCATATCTTCGACCAGCTGCGTCGCCTGAAGTCCAAGCGCAAGATGAGCTTCTGGTACGGTGCCCGTTCCAAGCGCGAAATGTTCTATGTCGAAGACTTTGACATGCTCGCCGCCGAGAACGAGAACTTCACCTGGAACGTCGCGCTGTCTGATCCGCAACCGGAAGACAACTGGGACGGCTACACCGGCTTCATCCACAACGTGCTCTACGAGAACTATCTCAAGAACCACGAAGCACCGGAAGATTGCGAGTTCTACATGTGTGGACCTCCGGTGATGAACGCTGCCGTCATCAACATGCTCAAAGATTTGGGCGTTGAAGACGAAAACATCCTGTTGGATGACTTTGGTGGTTAATCCATGCACAGTGTTGTAAAGACCTGGCTAGCCTTCGGGCTAGCCTTTTTCTTGACTGGGTGCGGTCAGGAGACGGTCCAATCCAAACCGGAGATCCACATCACCGGTAGCACCATGGGCACTTACTACTCCATCAAGGTGGCGGACAGCGCCATCAGCGATCCGGCCAAGCTTCAAGCTGAGGTGGATGTCTTGCTGGAGCGGGTCAACGATCAGATGTCGACCTATCGCCCCGATTCCGAACTGTCGCGCTTCAACCAGAGCCGTGACAACAAACCGGTAGTGGTCTCCCGCGATACCGCACGGGTCGTCACAGAGGCCATTCACATTGGCCGTGAGAGCCAGGGGGCGCTGGACGTCACCGTTGGCCCCTTGGTCAATCTGTGGGGCTTTGGCCCGGACAAGAAGCCGACCAAGGTCCCTTCCGACGAGCTGATCACCCAGACTCGCCAGAAGACCGGTCTGGGCAACCTGCACGTCATCACCTCGGTGGATGCCGACACCCTGCAAAAAGACATTCCGGATCTCTACGTTGATCTCTCCGCCATCGCCAAGGGTTTTGGTGTGGACAAGGTAGCCGAGTATCTGGAGTCACTGGGTGCACGCAACTATCTGGTGGAGATTGGCGGCGAGCTGCGGATCAATGGCGTCAACGGCAAGGGTCACCCCTGGCGCGTGGCCATCGAGAAGCCCACCGCAGGCACCGGCACGGTGCAAGAGGTGATCGTGCCCGGTGACAACGGGGTGGCCACCTCCGGCGATTACCGCAACTACTATGAACTGGATGGTCAGCGCTTCTCCCACACCATAGATCCGCGCAGCGGCAAGCCGATCCAGCACCGTCTGGTGTCGGTCACCGTGATCCACCCCTCCTGCATGACCGCAGACGGGTTGGCCACCGTGTTTATGGTGATGGGGACCGAGAAAAGCCTGGCCTATGCCAACGAGCGCGGCCTGGCGATCTTCGTGGTCACCAAGACGGACAACGGCTTTGAAGAGGCTTACTCCGATGCCTTCAAGCCCTATCTGGTCAAGAAGTAAGAGGTAGAGATGCAGATTTTTCTGATCACCTTCGGGGTATTCATGCTGGTGATAGCCGCCATGGCTATCGGTTACATCTTCCAGAAGAAGACCATCTCCGGCTCCTGTGGCGGTCTGGGTAGTGTCGGCATCGAGAAAGAGTGCGATTGCCCGGAACCCTGCGACAACCGCAAGAAGAAGATGGCCAAGGAAGAGGCCCGTCGCAAGATGCTGGAAGAGAACCGCATCATCTGATGACTCTGGTTTTTCGGTAAACAAAAGCGCGCCATCGGCGCGCTTTTTACTGGGCGTTATCTTGCGTTAACGGTCAGGGCTGACGTTCGATATAGAGGATCACTTCGCCAAGATGGATACCGAACTTGCTGATCTCAGCACGATTGATCAGACGATCTTCGTCCAGCAGGTACATCCAGTCATCGAAGCTCACCCGCACTACCTCGCCATCCGGCAGCGCCAGATCGAGCTGATAACGCCAGTTGAGGGCAAACCCTTCACTCTTGCCCACAGCTTCCCCGACCACATCCGATGCCGTCCCACGCCAGTGACCATCATCGCCCTTGTTCAGATACCAGGTACGGGTCTGCTGGCGGCCATCATCGAAGTAGAATTGCTCGAACAGCTCCCCCTTACCGTTCAGCCAGCGCCCCACCATCTCGACCCGAAAGCGACTGGTCACTTCGCCGCTGCGGTCGGTTACAAGGCCGTGAGCCACCAGTTTGCCGTTGAAGAAACGGGCGAGATCCCAATTTGGCCCCTGCCCCCGATAGTCATCGAGACTGGCACCACAGCCACTCAGCAGCAAAAAGGGGAGCAACAGCAACCAGCGGTATGCACGATAGAAAGGCATCAGAGACTCCATGTTCAGGGTTGGCCACGCAGGCGGCGGGTCAGGGCGGGATCGCGGCTGTTGTCAGCCAGCCAGATGGCGAGAAAAGCGGCCGAGAATTGCGGATCGGCCAGAGTCCCGAGGGACTTCTCCTGCCACCAGAAGTGGCCTGCCCCGCTCTTGTCGACATAGAAGGTGAGCTTGTCGCCAGCCTGCACATCGGGCCAGAGTGCAGCGAGCTGGCCGAGCCAGCGCTGACGTTCGGCGTCGGAGCCAAGACCGAGTCGCTGCCACTCGGCGGCAGTGGCGCTCAGCAGATCTTCCCGCTCGATGGCTCTGGCATAGGTGAGGGTCAGGGCCTGCGGATAGTGACCGGGCTGATAGCGCCCGCTCACACTGTAGAGGGTGGCATCGTAGAGCTTGAACCAGAGCCAGTTCATCTCCCCCTGCCCGACCGGGCGCAGCTGCTGCCAGGGGGCGGCAGAAGCCTGCACTGTGGTTGCAGCCAAGAGCGTAAACGCCAGCAGTAGCGGATTAATTCCACCCCATATGCCAGTGGTTGGGGTCTTCCAGTTCATGCCAATCCATCTCCTGTTCTTGCAGGGTGTTGATATCCTGCATCACCACCTGCACCAGCTGCCCCTGCGCATCCCGCTGGCAGGCAACCACCAGATAGAAGCGATCAGTCAGCTCATGCTGGCTCTCTTTGGTCCATTTGGAAAAAAGCAACGAGTCGGTCGAAAAGGTGTTTGTCATGACTCACCCTCCAGCTTGACCATTACCCACAGGAGTACGGGTAACCACCACATCCAGATCACTGCCAGCAGCGCCGTGCTGATCCAGATGCCCCAGGGTAAGTTTACCGCCCCCATGGCGGCCCCCGCCACATAGGAGGAGGCACCGCCAAATACGCCAAACAGCGCCTGCTGCCAGCGAGGCAAGCGCAGCAGCCAGCGCATACCGTGGGCCAGCGTCAGGGCAAAACCGAGCCAGAGCAGCACCAGCCAGAGGGGAAAACCGGACGGGAACCGGAACAGGCCGAGCTGCCAGAGCAGGGCATCCAGCAGACAACCGGCCACCGCGATGGGGAGCAGCCGCCAGTCACGCCGGCGGCAGGGCGAGAAGAGAAAGTGCAGCAGCAAGATTGCCAGCAGCGGGCCCGGCTGCTGCCACTTCACCGCCAGCAACCAGTAGAGGTTGAACCCCAGCAGGTGAGCCCACTGCCACATGGTCAGTGACCGCTTACTGGCAAATCACCCGACCAGCCAGCAGGCCCCGGCTTGGCGGCCTCCAACTGCACCAGACTGATGGTGCGCTCCCAGAATCCCCCCTCGCAATAGGCAAAGTAGAAGTGCCACAACCGGATGAAATCCTGGCTGTAACCGAGCTTGGGCAGCTCGGGCGCCAACGCCAGAAAACGCTCGCACCAGTGAGCCAGGGTGCGGGCATAGTGATGACCGTGATCATGCAACCGCACCAGTTGCATGTCGGTCTCCCGCGCCAGCAACCCCGCCATCTGGGAGACGCTGGGCAAGCAGCCACCGGGGAAGATGTAGCGCTGGATGAAATCGACTCCGCGCAGATATTGGGCGTGGCGCTGATCGGCGATGGTGATGGCCTGAATGAGCAGGCGGCCACCGGGCTTGAGCAGCCGTGACAACTGGCGGAAATAGTCGGGCAGGAAGGCGTGCCCCACCGCCTCGATCATTTCGATGGAGACCAGCTTGTCATAGGTGCCTTCCAGCTTGCGGTAATCCTCCAGCAGCAAGGTGATGCGATCCCCCAGCCCCTCCCGCGCAATCCACTCCTTGGCGTAGTCATGCTGGGCCCGGGAGATGGTAGTGGCGTCACCCGGCAGCCATAGTGGCGGGCGGCATAGACGGCCAGGCCGCCCCAGCCGGTACCGATCTCCAGCAGATGGTCGTCAGGCCCCAGCGCCAGTCGCTCGCAGATAGTGCGCAGCTTGGCCTGCTGCCCCTCTTCGAGAGTGGCCTCGGCGCTCGGATAGATGGCGCTAGAGTACTGCATATGGCTGTCGAGAAAACCCTGATAGAGGGTATTGCCGAGATCGTAGTGGGCGGCGATGTTGGAGCGCGAACCGGTCAGAGTATTGCGGTTGAGCCAGTGGCGCACCTTGTTGAACGGGAAGCTGAACCAGCCAAGGCGCCGCTCAAGGGAGTCGAGCAGGGTCAGATTGCGGGCCAGCAGCCGCACCAGCGCCACCGGATCCGGGCTGGTCCAGAGCCCCTCCACCCAGGTTTCCCCGGCGGCAATGCTGCCCCCCAGCAACAGGCGACGATAGAAGGCAGGATCTTGCACCACCAGTTCGGCATGCAGATCGGTACCCGCGACGCCAAAGCTGTGGCGCTCACCGCCATCCCGCAGCAGCAGCTGGCCATGTTCGAGGCGACCCAGCAGATTGAGCAGCAGTTGTCTTGCCCCCTTGTCGATGAAAGAGGCAGAGAGGGTTGATTGAGCAAGTTCCATTAGCGGCTCTCCGGATGGGTAAAAATCGGGGTTCGTTTTATAAATAGACGCAGTGCCTGCCAGTAGATCCCGAGCAGCACCTTCATGGTCATCCAGGGCCAGCGAGCCAGCAGGGCCACCAGCCCCTTGCGTGACAAGGGTTCGCGAGTGAGCGCCAGGGTGGCGTCAAACAGCTTGGCTTCACCGGATACGGGATGACTCTCGATATGGATCAGAGTCTCCTGCGCGGGCGGCCTGATCCGCCAGTGGTAACGCATCGCCAGCCCCATAAAGGGGGATACGTGAAAATCCTTGTCATGGGGTGCCAGCGCCGCCAAATCCAGCAGGTAGTAATGACGCTCGTTCCAGGGGGTGTTCGACACCTCTGCCAGCAGATAGCGCGCCTCGCCCTGCCGGTAGCAGAAGTAGAAGTTGACCGGGCTGAAGTAGAACCCCAGACAGCGCACATTGCCGAGCAGCAGTACCCGCCCCTCGGGGTCGGCATCACCACCCAGCTCGCTCACCTTCTGCCACACCGCCTGCTTGAGGCTTCCCTCACTCCCCTTGAGATAGTCATGGCGGTGAAACGAAAGCAGCCCCGAGCGCTCCACACCGAACCAGCGCCCCTGATCGAGCTGCGGCAGCTCGTCGAGATCCAGTCCCAGCATAAAAAGGCTGTAGGAGAAGGCGTGAGCCCGCGGTGCAAAACGGCGGTGGCGCACCGAGCCCTGCCAGATGGCGCTGGTGATGCCAGCCAGTTCGTCTGTACGCTCATGTTCGGTGGCCACGGTGGCGCCGTTCATAGCTCGGCTCCGAAGCGCCTGGCGACATCCAGCGCGCTGCGTACCCCATCCTCATGGAAGCCGTTGTACCAGTAGGCACCACAGAAGTGGGTGTGCTGCTGGCCGCAGATCTCCGCGCGCCGCTGCTGGGCGGCGATGGAGGCCTGATTGAACACCGGATGGTGGTAGACGAAGCGGCGCAATACCTTGCTCTCATCCACCTTGCCCTTGGGATTGAGGCTGACGCAGAAGGGCTCCGGCGAGTTCACCCCCTGCAAGATGTTCATGTTGTAGCTCACCAGCGGCCGTGCCTCGTCATTGCCATCGAGCTGATAGTTCCAGCTGGCCCATGCCTTGCGGCGGGTGGGCAGGCAGCGCGCATCGGTATGGAGCCAGACATCGTTGGCCTGATAGGGCATGTCGCCGAGGATGGCCTGCTCCCGCTCGCCGGGATCCGCCAGCAGCGCCAGCGCCTGATCGCTGTGACAGGCGAAGATCACCTCGTCAAACCGCTCCTCGCCGTAACTGCTCTGGATCACCACGCCATCCGCATCCCGCCGTACGCTCTGCACCGGACAGGCGAGGCGGATCTGCGTCTGCCAACCCGCGGTAAGGGGGCCGATATATTCCCGCGAGCCGCCCGGAATCACGTACCACTGGGGGCGATTGGCCACATCCAGCAGGCCATGGTTGGCAAAAAAGCGTAGGAAGAAGCCAAGGGGAAAGGCGCGCATATCGGCCAGGGTCGATGACCAGATCGCCGCTCCCATCGGCAAGATGTAGTGGCGGGCGAAGTAGTCGCTAAACTCCCCCGCCAGCAAAAAATCCCCCAGAGTCAGCTCGGGGCCAGCCCCCTGATGCTGACCATCCGCCAGCCAGGCCCGCGCCTCCCGGTTGAAACGCAGGATCTCGGCAACGAAGCCGTAGAAGCGCGGGCTCAACAAATTGCTGCGCTGGGCAAACAGGGTGTCGAGGTTGTGGCCGTTATACTCCAGCCCCTCCGGGCTCTTCACCGAGAAGCTCATCTCGGCCGGTTGGCGCGCCATGCCGATCCGCGCCAGCAACTTCAAGAAGTTGGGGTAGGTGCGATCGTTGAAGACGATAAAGCCGGTGTCGATGGCATAGCTGCGGCCAGCCTGATTCACATCGACGGTCGCTGTGTGGCCGCCCAGGGTCGGCGCCGCCTCGAACAGGGTGATGTCATGGAGTTTGTGGAGCAGAAAACCGGCGGTGAGCCCCGAGATCCCTGAACCGACGATGGCGATCTTTTTCTTCATGAATGGCTTCCTTTCGATACGAGTGCGCGGCCAAGGCGCAGCCAGAGCCCCACCGGCAGCGCACCAAGCAGGCGCAGCAACCAGATGAAACGGCGGGGAAAGTGGATCTGGTGACGACCAGCGGTCAGCCCGTCCATGATGGCGCGAGAGGCATGCTCCACCGTCACCAGACAGGGCATGGGAAAATCATTTTTGGCGGTGAGCGGCGTCTGGACAAAGCCGGGGCGGATCAGGGTCACCCCGATCCCTTTGCTGGCCAGATCGAGGCGCAAGGTATCCGCCAGATAGTCGAGGGCAGCCTTGGAGGCGCCATAGGCCTCGGCCCGAGGCAGCGGCAGCCAGCTCACCGACGAGCTAACGATGGCCAGCCGTGACCCAGCCCCGAGCAACGGCAAGAAGGCGGCCAGCGCATGGCCGGTGGCGGTCAAATTGGTCTCAATCACTCGGGCAAACAGCGCGCTGTCAAACCCCTCCGCCACATCCATGTACTCGCAGTTGCCTGCGTTGAGGATCAGCAGATCGAGGGATGGCAGCGTAGCAGCCACCCCGCTCATTGCGGCCAGATCCCGGGCATCGAACTGCAGCGGCGTCACGCCATCCAGCCCCAGCGCCTGCAGCCGTTCGCCATCGCGGCCACAACCCCACACCTGCCAGCCGGCGCGCCGGTAATCCAGCGCCAACTGGCGACCTATGCCGGAGGTCGCGCCTGTGATAAGCACTCGGCCGCTCATGCGCCAAGCCTCATCTTGATGGTGCGAACCACTGGCCCGAGCAACGGCAACTGCTCGTAGAGCATGGCGCCCAGGTCAAAATAGTCCCTGTGCTGGCACACCTTGCCCGCCTCGTCGAATTCGAGGCGGGTGGCCCCCTCCACCGTCACCGGCTCACCACCACGCAATCTGGGGTGAGAGAAGGTCATGGTCCAGCCGAGCCAGGCCTGCTGCCCTTGCAGCTGCTGACTAGTGATGACGAAACGGCAGTAGGCGAGGCGCTGATAGAGGGCGGCAAAATAGTCGCCAAGGGCCGCCAGCCCCTCGATACGGTGGGCCGGATCGGTAAAGACCACCTGTTCGGCATAGACCTCGGGCAAGCGGTGCAACTGCTGTTTGTCCAGTTGCTGATAGAGGCCAATAAAGCGGGCCAGCGGCTCGTTCATCCTATTTCTCCAGAGAGCGAAACATCTCGATGGCTCTCACCCGGGCAACGGCGTGATCCACCATGGGGGCCGGATAATCCTGTCGCCCCTTGAGTCGCAGCCAGTCGTGGGGCTGATGCACATAAGCGGCGGGAATATCGGCAAGTTCAGTTACCCAGGTACGGATAAACTCCCCTTGTGGATCAAATCGTTGCCCCTGAGTGGTGGGGTTGAAGATCCGAAAGTAGGGGGCGGCATCGGCACCGGTGCCTGCAGCCCACTGCCAGCCACCGTTGTTGGCTGCCAGATCCCCGTCGATCAGTCGACTCATGAAGTAATCCTCCCCGAGCCGCCAGTGGATATGGAGATCCTTGGTGAGAAAGCTCGCCACTATCATCCGCAGCCGGTTGTGCATCCAGCCGGTGGCGTTGAGACAGCGCATCGCTGCATCAACGATGGGGTAGCCGGTACGGCCCTCGCACCAGGCGGCGAAGGCATCCGGGTCCCAGCTCCACGGCAAGGCTGCCGTCTCTGGTTTGAAGGGGCGATTCATGGAGAGAGTCGGGATCAGCAGCAGCAGGTGGCGATAGAACTCGCGCCAGATGAGCTCATTGAGCCAGACAAAGCCGGGCTGGTCCTTGGACTGGGGCCGGTAGCCAAGGCGCTGCTGGAGCGCCGCCACACACTGGCGCGGGCTGATGATGCCCGCAGCCAGATAGGGGGAGAGCACGGACGTGCCCGCGATGGCTGGAAAATCACGCTGTTCGCCATAGTCAACCACGGCACGCTCCAGAAAAATGTTCAAACGGCGCAGAGCTTCTGCCTCCCCCACTGGCCAGCGGGGATCCGCCGTCAGCTCGCCGAGAGCCTCATCAACCCACGCACGTTCGGCCAGCGGCTGCCACGGCAACGGCTCGCCACGGCGCGCAGGAGCGCAATGAATAACAAACCCCTCCTCATCCAGCGCCTTGAGCCAGGCACGGCTGAAGGGGGTGAAGACTTTGAACATCTCCCCCGACCCGGTCAGCACACGCCCCGGCGGCAACACGCAGCAGCCGTTGAACCAGTGACAGCTCACCGCCTGCTCTGCCAGTGCGGCAGTGACAGTGTGGTCACGACGCAGCTCATCGATCTCGATGGCTTGATTGGCGTAGAGCTGGGTTACGCCCAGCTCGCGGCAAAGATCTGCCAGCGCTGCTGGCACCTCGGCAAAAGTCTCTACTCGCAGCAGATGGAGCGGGATGCCAAGGGCCCCCAGCTCGCGGCCCAATTCATCTACCTGCGCCAACATAAAGCGCTGACGGATGGGGGCCATGTTGTGCTGCCGCCACTGGGTGGGAGAGATGATAAAGAGCGCGGCGACCGGTTCATCACCGCCGCAGGCATGCCGCAGCGCGGGGTTGTCAGCAAGGCGTAGATCGTGGCGAAACCAGACCAGCTTCATGACTTTTTCCTCCCGCGTCCGCTGGCGCCAGCCGCAGCAGGTGCGTTCGCCATCAGCTCGGCAAGGCTCGCCTGCCAGCCATGCGCTTTAAGCCACTCATCATCGTAGAGACGACCTAGTTCGCCAAACAGGCGCGTGCCTGCGGGCCACCCGGCGGCCAGCTCCTGTTTGCCAAGCCCAGCCCCCAGCAATACCAGCCAGGGGGTAACGGCACGCCCCTCCAGCAAGCTGGCATGGCGGGGCTCGACCGCTCCCAGCAGTTGCACCTCATAACCCTGACCGATCAACTCGTAAGCGGCCCAGACCAGATCGAGGGGGCCGACTTGCCCCCAGCTCGCCAGCGTGATCGGCACGCCCTTCTCCTGCTCGATCAGGTGGCGGGCGAAGCGGGTATGGAGCCAACCCAGCCACACCTGTTGCAGCAACTCGCCATCGGGCCGCTCGCGCCACAGCCCCAGCAGCCGCTCCACCAGCGGTTGCAGTACCCGGCTGCGCACCAGCTCGAACGGGTAGCTCGCCAGCAGGTCGTTGAGCTCAGCCTCCGCCTTGCGCTGGTTGAAGGCGAGCAGCGCCTGACTGAACTGCTCCAGGGTTTGCTGCCAGTGATCGCTCACCGGCTGGGCCTGGGGTTCGCTCAGGAGCCCCTTCACCTGTCCGATGCTCACCCCCCGCTCCAGCCAGCTCAGGATCTCGCCGATCTGGCGAATGTCCTGCTCGCTGTAGAGGCGGTGGCCCTTCTCGGTGCGGGCCGGCTGCACCAGCCCGTAGCGACGCTGCCAGGCGCGCAGGGTCACGGCGTTGACGCCGGTGAGACGGGAGACCTCGCGAATGGGGTAGATCCCCTCATCAGCCAGAGGAGCAACTTCTTGCGGTAAATCAGACATGACAACGTCCATCAAACAGAGGTGTAAAGCGCCCCGGCGCAAACCATGCGCCGGGGCAACAGAACGGATTCAGAGCCCGTAACGCAATTTGAGCGTATCGGGGTGCGGATTGAGATAAACCTGCTCGGCGAGATAGGGATTGGGGTACTCGCGCAGGTAGTGGCGGATCAGGGTGAGCGGCACCAGCAAGGGGAATATGCCGGTGCGGTACTTGTCGATGGTATCGGCAAGCTCCTGCTTCTGGGCCGGGGTCAGCACACGCTTGAAGTAGCCCTGCAGGTGCATCAGCACATTGGTGTGGCTGCGACGGTTGGCCCGCAGGGTCAGCGCCGTCATCAATCCCTTGATGTAGTTGTCGGCCACCTCCTGCAAATTGGTGGACTTGCCCAGATTGCCGAGCAGCTTGCCGAGCGCCCTGTAGTGGGTGGTAGCATGGGAGAGCACCAGATACTTGTAGCGGGAGTGGAAGCGGATTAGCGCAGAGGCGGTAATGCCGCGGGCGCAGAGCTGCTGCCAGTCGTGGTAGGCGAAGACCCGCAGCACGAAGTTCTCCCGCAGGATGGGGTCGCACAGGCGGCCATCCTCTTCAACCGGCAGCAGGGGGTTGGCCTCCATCAACGCCTTGGCAAAGAGGCCGATCCCCTCCTTGGCGCTCCCCTCGTTGTTGGCGCCATAGACCTTGACCCGCTCCATACCGCAGCTGGGTGATTTGGCACAGAGGATATAACCGGAGATGAAGTCGAGCTGGCGTGCCTTCTGCTCGCTGAAGGCAATCAGCTTTTCGGTGACATCGAAACTACCGTTGCTCGCCTCGGCACGGATCTCGCCGTTGCGCTTGACCAGCCGGATGGCGGCGCGAGGCGCCCCCAGGCCAATGGCCATCTCGGGACAGACGGGGTGATAGTCAAAGTGAGCGCCAAGATCCCGTTCGCAGAAGCTGGAGCGCTTGTGGCCCCCATCGAAACGTACCTCTTGTCCCAGCAGGCAGGCACTGATACCGACTTTAATCTTGTACATGATGACGCTCCTTGCATAAGTATTGATTCAGTTATAGCAGTTATACAAAAAAATGAAAGTTGTATAACTATTTGCGACTGATACGACACAAGGAGAAAAAGAGGATCACCGGAAAAAGAAAAAACCCATGGCGAACGCCATGGGTAAAAATCAAGACACTACGGACTACGGGAAGGAAAATTAGAAGCTGTACTTCACACCCAGGCTGGAGATGGAACCTTTTTGCAGATCCCAGTTGCGATAGGTGTAATCGGCAGTCAGCGCCCAGTTCTGGTTGAGCTTGTAGGCACCGCCCACCTTGAAGTCGTGCATATCGTCGGTCATGTTGGCGTAGCGGTAGGCCGTGGAGAGCTCGACATTGCCGATGTCGTAGCGCAGACCCACTTCACCGTACATGCTGCCGCTATCCTTGCGAGCGACCGCATCCCAACCCTTACCGGCAACATTATTCGCCAGCTCACGCTCCAGGGTGTAGCCCATCACACCGGTTTCACCATAGAGATTGAGACCAGTGCTGAGCGGGGTAAAGAGACCCATACCAATGCTGGAAATGGACATGCTGTCATTGCCATCGTTGCGGGAGGTATATTCGGTCCCGGCACGACCGTAGAAGTTGGAACTAAAGCTCTTGGAGAGATCCAGGCTCAGACCGCCAAAATCACGGGTTCCTTTGCTGTCATTGCTGAAGGTACCGTTGAGATAGTCGGATTTGGTGTGCGCCCAGGTGGCGGAACCCTTGGCGTAGCTGAAGGCATCCTGCGCCATGACGGAAGTAGAGGCAAACCCGGCCAGAACCAGAAGAGAGACAGTTGCTTTTTTCATGATGATAACTCCATGTGATTGGGCCCGTTGCTAGCGAGCTGGTATGGAGTCATTTTGCGATCAGGTTTCCAACTTGCCGAGCTGCAAGCTGTTGCAGAACCATGTCAGATGTAAGCAGATATTGCAGGGGGTGTCAGCGGCAACAAGTTGCCGGCCCACACGGTTTGCATGGGCCGGCACAACGCCAAATCAGCGGAAGACCACCTCGTCAATTTCAACCCGCACCAGCGGCTGACCGGTCAATCCGGCTGGACGGGGGATCTCGAGGGCCAGCGAAGGACGGGCTTGCCCCTTGCGCAGATAGGTCTCCGGCAGACGATTCTCGGCAACCCAGAAGCGGGCCTCCTGACGGCTCAGCTGCACCCCGTCAGCACTGAACAGGGTCACCATGCCACGTACCCCGACCACATTGCGGGTGCCGGTATTGCTCACCATAAAGGTCAGCACCAGCGGGTCAGATCCCTCGATCTTGTCCAGCTTGACCACCACACCGTCACGCGCCATCTGGGCAAGCAGGTCCGGATTGGCCTTGGCCTGATCGGTCAGCACCGGAGCAGCGACGGCCACCACGGCCCCAGCCTTCCCATCAGCAGCCATGCCCTGTACGGACTCGGCCGGTTTAACCACCAGATACTCCCAGGTGAAGTCGTCGTTGAGCTGAACCTGCCGACCATCGGGCAACGTCACCTGAGAAAGAGGGGCAGCCTGCGCCAATACGGGGGAGAGGCACAGGGCAATCAGCAGACGGGAGAAGGGTTTCATAGGGCAAAGCTCGGTAACGGGTGAAAGGGCAACAGTATAAACAGTCCCGTCGCCCCTTGCCTATGACAGCACTCACGTTCTGGCACCCGCATCGCTTGCCCGCAGGCTAGATGGCGAGATCGTGCCGCTCTTTCTGTGCCATATCCAGTGTCACCAGATCGAACTTGCTCCCCTTGAGGGCGGACAAAATATCCGATTGCATATCAAAGGCCTGCGCACGCTGATGCTCGGGCAGACGCACCCGGGCCAGGGTGGTGGAGCAGTCGCACAGGGTATGGAAAAAGACCTGTGCCTCGTCCAGCCCCATGTCGGCCAGCATCTGCTCAGCCTGATCCACCATTCGCAGATAACGCTGCTCAAGCTGCCGTGGATTGGTGAAGCGATTGCTGAGGCAACCGTTGCTCCCCTTGCCCCAACGACCGAGCTGACGCTTGTTGAAGCCGTAACGATAATCGCGACGCATCAATCCGTTTTCGGCAAAAAACCAGATTGAGTTGGCAGGCAGAGACCCGAACTGGGCAAGATAATCATCACGCTCCTCCACCGCTGCCGGAACCAGCAACGGCAGATGAGTCCATTCCGGACGAGTCTGCACATACTCACCAATGCGGCGAACCGGGTCGATCAGCCCTTCAATATTTGGCAGGCGATCGCAAAAGACGATCTCGTCACTCTTGATGACCCAGTGATCGATGCCATAACGCTGGCAATAACGGCGGGCTCGGGCCACTTCACTGCGACTGCGGGTCGGATTATCGAGGGTAATTGCATGGATTTTCACACCGGCAGCGCGGCACAGCTCGATGCTGTAGCAGGATTCCAACCGTCCCGAAAAAGA
Source organism: Aeromonas sp. 96A (assembly GCF_051919165.1). Taxonomy (NCBI): domain Bacteria; kingdom Pseudomonadati; phylum Pseudomonadota; class Gammaproteobacteria; order Aeromonadales; family Aeromonadaceae; genus Aeromonas; species Aeromonas sp. 96A. The sequence continues at coordinate 1,830,113 of NZ_JBQBFE010000001.1, forward strand.
GACAACCAGCTCGTCAAAACTTGCCAGTCGCTCAATCAGCAGCTGTTCCCTGGCTTGAAAAGAGTGATCATATCCCTGATTCAGTACAACTACATTGGCCCCCATTAAACAGCTCCGGATGATGAACAGGTGCAGTATTGTGCGGCAAACAAACTGAATAGACCCTTAAAGAGTCTGGTTAAAATTAAAACTTGATGATTATTTCCTGTGATTCTGCTGCTAAATCTTCATTTTGGGCGTCATAAATTCGTAATCTTGCTTGGTGAACCCGATGGGCTCGCAAGAAACCCTGCGCCTGATCCAGCGAGGTGAAGGTCAAGCGCCCTCCCTCGCTGTCGGTCAGGCAGAGGCACTCCCCTTCTGCCTCAACACAGAGCTGATAACCGCTACCATCCTTGCAGGCGATGATCAGGGTCGCCTCGGGATAGTGACTGAGCCAATTGCGAAACCGGCCATGCTCCATAGTGCTCCTAGAGGGGCATCACCCCCTGCCGGTGGCGGGCAAACAGCCCAGCTCACCCAGTTGCTGACGACAACTCGCCGCGTCGGTAAAGACGATCCCCCTGATACCGAGGGCCTCGGCGGCCGCGATGTTGGCGGGACTGTCATCGATGAAGATGCACTCTGCCGGTTTCAGATCGAACGACACCAGCAGATAGCGATAGATATCCGGCTCCGGCTTCATCATCCGCACCCGCGCCGACACCACCTTGCCGCTAAAGAAGCGCCAGAAATCCTGATGCTGCTCCAGCCAGTCGATGCTGGCATGACCCATGTTGGAGAGGGCATACAAGGTGTGCCCCGCCCCGTGCAGCTCGGCTATCAGGGTTAGCATAGCGGGATCTGGCAGCAGGGAGGCGGGAACTGCCTGTAAAATGGCCAGATTCTCCGCCGCCGAGAGGCCGGTGCGCGCTTGCGCTTCCCGGGCCATGGTGTGGAGCGACATGGTGCCTCTGTCCACCTCCAGCCAATCCGGGTGGTTAAAAAGCAGCTCGGCCAACTGTTCAGCCCCTTGCGGGCCACGCACCGAACGCACTATGCCTACCGGATCCCAGCTCACCACCACCCGTCCCAGATCGAAAATAATCGCCATCGTCTTTACCTCCCCCACTGGGTTTCAGTCATAAAAACAGAGTCAATAGAACATCGCTAATACGCCATTTTCTTAACCGGATACCCTGCCCCCATCCCCGCCCGCGGGCAAGTTTTACTTGCATCAGACCGGCAAATCCCTTAATGGTTATGACGTTACTTCAAGGACACACCTATGCACGCACCATTCTTCTTTGCTTTCTCGTTTATCCGGCCCGCTTGAGGGAAGGCCTGTCGTCGTGTGAACAAAAAGCAAAGACGAATCGAGCCTCCCCTAGCGGAGGCTTTTTTTTGCATTAATATCAATCGATTACTTGGATAGGGAACAATCATGGCAACGCTCGATGAGATCAGACAAGACATCACCCGGTTGGATCAGGAGCTGCTTGCCCTGCTGGCGAAACGCAAGACCCTCAGCATCGAGGTCGCCCGTGCCAAGCAAGCCAACCCGCGCCCCATTCGTGACCACCAGCGGGAGCAGGAGCTGCTGGTCGCCCTGATCCAGAAAGGGCGCGTGCTGGGGCTGGATGCCCAGTACATCACCCGCATCTACCACACCATCATCGAAGACTCTGTGCTCTCCCAGCAGGCCTATCTGCAGAGCCTGCTCAACCCGGAGCAGCAGGAGCCGATGACCAGCGTCGCCTATCTGGGGCCACGCGGTTCCTACTCCAGCCTGGCCGCCCGCAAATATCTGGCGCGCTACAAGGATCAGGTGATCGAGGTGAACTGCCAGAATTTTCGCGAAGTGCTGGATGCGGTGGAGTCAGGCCGCGCCGCCTTCGGCGTGCTGCCCATCGAGAACACCAGCTCTGGCTCCATCAACGAAGTCTATGACGTGATGCAGCACACCAGCCTCTCCATCGTCGGCGAGCTAACCTACCCCATCGAGCACTGCATCCTCACCGCCGTCCCGACCGAGCTTGGCCGCATCAAGACCTTCTATGCCCACCCGCAGGTGTTCCAGCAGTGCTCCCACTATCTGAGCAAGCTGGAAGGGGCGCGCCACGAGATCTGTGACTCCTCCTCCAGTGCCATGATGAAGGTGAAAGAACTGGCAAGCCCGGAGGCCGCCGCCATCGGCAGCGCCGCCGGTGGCGAGCTCTATGGCTTGGATGTGCTGGCCGAGCAGCTCGCCAACCAGAAAGAGAACTACAGCCGTTTTATCGTGGTAGCGCGCAAGCCCATCGACGTGGCGCCGCAGATCCCGGCCAAGACCACCCTCATCATGTCCACCTCCCAGAAGCCGGGTTCGCTGGTCGAGGCGTTGCTGGTACTGCGCAGCCACGAGATCAACATGACCAAGCTCGAATCCCGTCCGGTGCAGGGCAACCCGTGGGAAGAGATGTTCTATCTGGATGTCTCCGCCAACCTGCAGACCCCGGCGATGCAGGCCGCACTGGTGGAGCTGACCAAGATCACCCGCTATATCAAGGTGCTTGGCTGCTACCCGAGCGAGGATGTGAAACCCACCGCAGTGCCGCCGGTGCTGATGGGGAGCTAACCAGCCTACAACGACAAAAGGCGAGCACCCTGCTCGCCTTTTATTTTGATGCCGGTTTTCACGGCAAGCCCATCAACTCAGAACTGACCGGCCATCAGCTGGTTGATGTTGTAGAGGGCACGGGTATCGAGCTCCATCTCGGTGGCATAGGTATTGCCGCGCGGATAAGAGGCAACGACCCGGGCACCACGCACCACACCGGCGACCGACACATCGAGCGAGTTGGAGGTCTGGGTCAAGTCACGATAGCTGCTCTGGCCGCGGACCTGCTGACCATTGAGCTGCTCGGCCAGCTCGCGATAAGCATCCATCTTTGAAGCGCGAATGGCTTGCAGCATCTTCTCCGACTGGGAGGGGCCAGGCTGGATGTCGATCACCGCATAGCCCACCGCCTTGAGCACAGGAAAATCATCGGGCTTGCCACCCTGGGTGTAATCCACCACCCGGTTGTAGCTGCAACCGGTGAGCAAGAGTGCCAACAGGCAACCAAACAGGATCTTCATGACTCGCTCCTCACGGGGTCAGGTTGACCAGATGACCGCCCGGCCGGGCCTGACTGTCACGCATCAGATAACCGCGATTGATCGATGCCCGACCAAACGAGTTGTTGGCACCGAACAGATATTTTTGCGGGATCAGGCTCTGGGCCGTGGTCTCCACCATCTTGGTGCGCATGTCGATAACGCGGGCGTTGACCAGGATCCCCTTGCTGTTGCGGCTGAAGGTGCCAACCAGAATGCGGGAGATCGGCAAACGGGAGGAGAGCTCCTTGTAGTTTCGGCTCAGCACGAAGTCCCCCTGCGGCGTCACCTTGATGCTACCGGTCAGCTTGAAGTCCACCACCACCTCGCCGCGACGGTTGAGCTCGTAGATAAAGCTCTCCTCAATCTGCTGCCCCATCCAGTTGGTATCCTGCAGGGTATCGAGATCGACGAAAGAGGCCACCGCGATGGGTTCGGTCAGGGTGGTCAGCGATTTGCGCTCCATCAGCTGGTCGGTCATACGCGCCACCAGCCAGTTGAGCTCCATCCCCTGCGCCGCCTGGCGGGGGTCACCCTGATCCCGATTGATAGGGTCGGAGCCGCACCCGGTTAATGCCAGGGCGAACGCCAACGCCGTGATGAGTTTGTTCATGGATACCTTTCCTGTATCTGCACCTGACTTATTATCGGACGCGCCGGACAAAGCTTGAGCCGGGAATGAGGCATGATTCTTGCTTTTTAATGGTCATCGTCAGCGCCAACGTGCGCTGCCACTTGGAACGTGTTGTGATCCATGTCGGTCAGCAGGCGCCATTTCCTCAACATGGCTCGGCTGCCCGCCAACTCAAGGTATCTGCTATGAAATTACCGCTGCTGTTGACCCTGCTGCTGGCCAGCCTGAGCGCCCGAGCCGAGCTTATCGAAGCGCAGGGCAGCGCCGCCATTCTGGGGGGCGATGAGGTCTATGCCCGCGAGCAGGCGACCCGCGACGCCCTACGTCAAGCCTTGCTAGCCAGCGGCGCGGCCGTTTCCAGCGTGCAGCGTCTGGAAAATGGCAGCCTGCGATCCGAGCAGATCCAGATCCGCTCCGGCGGCGACATTCGCCAGTACCGGCTCAAGCGGGAAGAGGTGCGCAACGGCCGCATGTATATCACCCTAGTGGCCGACATTCAGGCCGAGCGCCAGATCTGCCAGACCCAGCACTTCGCCAAGGATTTGACACTGGTCAGGCTGCGGATGCGTTATCCGGACCAAGCCAGCTACGGCGCCATGGACGACATGCCGGAGAACCTCTCGCGACGACTGTTCGAGACTCTCGCCAACGCGCCGCAAGGGGTCGCGGTGCGCCAGTGGCTGGATGAAAACCTGCGCATCGATCCGCTGCATCTGCAACAGGGGGATCGCAGCGCTCTGGAAGAGATCAAGGCGCTCAGCCTGCGTACCGACAGCCAATATCTGGTGCTCGGCAGCATCGACGATCTCTCCATAGAGCCGCAGGGCAACCAGCTGACCAGCTGGTATGAGGATCCGGTGCGCAACTTTCGCATGCAGCTCTACCTGTTCGACGGCATCAACGGCAGTCTGGTCAACCGCAAGGTCTACGAAGGGCGCGCCACCTGGACCTTTGGCAAGCGGGAGCAAGTGGGCAGCAGCAGCGGCCAGTTCTGGCAGTCAAGTTATGGCCAGGAGGTCAACTACCAGTTGCAACAGGCGGCTCAGGACCTGGTAGCCCAGCTCACCTGTGCCCCGGTCACCGCAAGAGTGGTCGGCCAGAACGAACGCGGCCCCTACATCAATCTGGGACGGCGCAACGGCGTCAAGCTTGGCGATCAGTTCCGCATCCAGCACAACGCCGACTTTATCGACCCCTACGGCAAGTCGCGCATGATGCGCAACCCGGCCGACGGCCTGTTCGAGGTGGTACAGGTATTCGATGATGGCGCCATCATCAGCAGCCAGAACAAATATTCGCCGTTTAACATCCAGAACGGGGATTTGGCAGTATTGGAATAAGAATCAAGGGTTTAAAAGGGAGTTGCTTCTTGTATAATGCCCGCCGCACAGCTCCCGTAGCTCAGCAGGATAGAGCGGTCCCCTCCTAAGGGACAGGCCACTGGTTCGACTCCAGTCGGGAGCGCCATATAAAACAAGGGGTTGGCATCATCACGATGCCAACCCCTTGGTCGTTTTTGGCCCCGTACCCCTCTCCGTACCCCTCCAATGCAGTTCATTGCACAACACCATCATGCTGTAACGCCCCTTGAAACAATGAGAGCGCGGTGGCAAATGAATCCCATTCAATAATCTCTCAAACCTACATCACCTCCATGAGTTAGCAGGCTGAATGCCTGCATTTCACTATTCCTGGAGGAGATATGGCTCACCTGATTGACACCATGGCCTACACTGGCCAAACCCCTTGGCATGGCCTTGGCAATGTTTTGCCCCCACAACAATCCCTCGATATCTGGCTACAGGCAGCCGGGATGGATTGGACCATCGAGCAAAGCGACGTGATGTTTAACGTCGCCTCCGATGCACTGCATATCCGTCCCTACAGCGATAGCAAGTGCTGTATCGCTCCGATACCCTCACCCCTCTGTCGGTGGTCTCAAGCCGCTACAACGTGGTACAGCCTCACGAGGTGCTGCACTTCTATCAAGACCTAGTGGAAGCCGGTGGCTTTGAGCTGGAGAAAGCAGGTGAACTGAACTGCATAGCAGCTTGAGGAAAGGCTTCTCCTTTTCATACTTATTCAACAACGCCTATCTTATCGTGAACATTTACCTTTGCATATGCCAAGCAACCTCAATCTAATTGAATTTTCAGCTACTAAACCATAGGGAATAAAAATATACCCTACAAATTTAGGTTATAAAAAACTAATCTTTAAGTAGCATGTTATATACTGCGCCAATTAGATTAGCATCATTTCGATGATGGCATGCAACAACCTCAAACTCCATGTTCCCACCACGACTCAATAATATTTTCAATTGATTATTAATGCCCTCAATAACTTTAGGTTGGCAGCTAATTCCACCACCGACCAAGATGAGATCCGGATCTATTGCGTGCTTGATGTTATAAATGCCCAATGCATTGATAAAGCAAAATTCATCAAGTAAAGAAATCATCAATGGATTCCCATTTGCTACCAAGGCAAAAAAAGCCTCGCCATCAATAGTATCAACTCCCAGCGCCCATGCCGCTTTGCGCAATAAGATTCGTGTTGAGCCAAGATCACTCCAGTTGGTCCGACTAAATGGATCCATAATCCAGTAGCCAAACTCACCACCATGCTGAGTCGCGCCACTCACTAAATGATCATTGACCACCACGCCACCACCCACGCCGGTGCCAATCACAACACAGGCATATGATTTAACGTCCTTCGCTGCACCAATCCAACCTTCCGATAGCACGGCACAGTTAGCATCATTGGCCATTCCAACGGGCAAACCAAAGACCTCTGAGAACTTAGCCTTAATATTAAATCCATGGATATATCTCAGTGCTGTAATACCGCCAATAAAACCAGAAACTTCATTAACTGCTCCAGGAATACTTAGCGCGATAGCAACCGGTGAATATTTGTGTTGATAGGTCGACAAGACCATCTTCATTGCATCTAGTAACCCATGAAAATTATCAGGGGTCGGGAATGAACCCTTTTCATAAATAACTCCAGCATCATCTATTACACCATATTTAACGGCGGTACCGCCGATATCAAAAGAGATATAATTAGACATGATCGTCCCCTATAAAAATAACAACTGGTTGCCGTTCTCGCAGCAACCAGCTAATGCTAAGTGAGATTGGCAGTCTTATTCCAGTTCAGAAATAGTCTCAGCAAATTGTGGCAAATGTTTTTTGTGTGCCAATAGCAACTCGGTTGCCACCTTTCTTGCATCATCATCAGAATGTACCAGCGGATTGATATTCATGGCAACCAGCAAATCATTGAGGCTACCACTCACTGCTGCATTGGCTGCAGCAATTTCAAATGCTTTGATGCCATGGATTAAACCTAGTACTTTTTCGTCAAACTGACTAAAACGTGGATCAGGTTTAGCACCATCACGACCGACCCGGCAGGTCATCTCGACTGTCCAGTCAGCTGGGATGTTTTTGATCTGACCATGATGGGGGACAATCACATAGTGTTCGCTGTGACTGTCATTATAAATGGCGCTGATCACTTCACAGGCTGCATCTGAATAATATGCGCCACCACGCATTTCAAGTTCTTTTGGCTTATAATTTAGATTAGGGTCTTGATACAGCTTGAACAAGTCTTTTTCTACCCGTTGCACTACCTGTGCCCTGGTTTCACCTTTGTAATACTCGCCCATCTCAATACTTAGCATTTCATTTTCTTTAAAGTAATAACGATGATAGGGACAAGGTAATAACCGTAATCCGCGCAAAAAATCAGCCTCAAAGGGAATGCTAAATATGTTTTTTACTGAAGCGGATTCCTTTTGTGCGCCATCGATTACATATTCAAATAGCTCATTAAAACGGGATTCACCATTAACAAAAGCATCTTTTATAAAAACGAAGTGATTCAACCCGAACAGCTCAAGAGATAATTCATCAGCATCTGTTAACTGTAGCGATTTTTGCACAAACATTTTCATGCCAATGGGGACATTGCATACCCCAATGAATTTTTGGAAATTGGTATGACGGGCGACAGCTTCAGTGACCATCCCAGCCGGATTAGTGAAGTTAATAATCCATGCGTCTGGGCAAATTTCTTCAACATCCTTGATTATATCAAAAATGATCGGAATGGTTCGTAGCCCCTTAAATAAACCACCCGCGCCGTTTGTTTCCTGACCAAGCAAACCATGGCTTAATGGAATGCGCTCATCTTTTTCTCGAGCTTTGAGCAGACCGACTCGTAACTGAGTGGTGACAAAATCTGCACCAGTCAAGGCCTCACGGCGATTGAGAGTCTTATGAAGGGTAATCGGCAAGCCTGACTTGGCAATCATTCGTTGGCACAGATCAAATATTATATTCTGTTTTTTTTCACCGTCAGGAATATCGACCAACCAGAGCTCACCAATAGGGAGTTCTGCATACCTTTTAATGAATCCCTCAACCAGCTCAGGAGTATAGCTACTGCCACCACCAATGGTGACTACTTTGAGTTTTTTATTCATAAAAATACCGTTAATCCTTCACGCTGCTCTTGCAGCATATTTTAAATAAAGATGCCGCTTACATTTTTCCATCTAATTGAGAACAAATATGCTTTTGATAAGTTCATCATGAAGTTTTTGATGGAACCTAAACATTATTTATTGTAACGGCAGTATGGCATCAAAGGCATGTCACTATTTACGCCACCTCGACTACTATATGTGGGTACAAAGGGTAAGCACACCTGTAATGCGAAAAGCATGACGGCCTTATGGCCGTCATGAAACACGAGCATCACTTTACCACCATGCTTCAAACATGGCGCCGAAGGTCACTGTGTCATCATCAGATGTTGTCAACACACCTTTGTCATCACGACCGGTATATTCATTATCTGCATTCCCGACGGTGGCGTAGAAGCGTAACATCGGGCGAGACCAGGTTTCCCCACCGATAGCGATATTTTGTGATAGAGTAGTTTTCCAAGAGGTGTTAGTCGCATCGATATCATCATAATCAACGATGCTATAACCACCCTCTAACCAGGTAGAATGTACATCGTTCCATTGGTAAGTCGGGCGCAGGATAAAGCTGTAGTTTTTGCGGCTCTCGTCACTCTTGTCTAAATCAAGTTTTTGATAAGAGGTCAAATATTGAATTTTTGCCCGCTCAGTCAAGGGGATGGCACCATCTAGGCTGAACAGCAAGGCATCTTGATTGTCAGCCAAATCGAACACACTGTTTAGCGCATTGTGTGAATAACGAATAACAAACTTTTGGCCCGCCCATACCGCTTCACTTGCTAACTGATAAGCAGAGTTTGCTAGATCTTTTTTGTCATCTTCAGTCAATTTTTCGGATGTAGTGCCGTAGTTTGCATAAAGGCTAAGATCCACGTCACCCAGCTTGATACCATGTAGTTTACTGGTCAGCGCGTAACGACCGTTGTCTTCTACCATGTCATCATTAACTTGTCCGACACCGGCAAAATCAAATTTGATCCCACCTAAGGTCAAATTTTTGAAACCGGCACCTTGGCTATCATGAGTCATCCAGAAATAGTCATTCAGATCGGTCTGAGGTCTCTGATGAAAATCTCGGCCAGCCCACAGATACAGGTCTGGTTGCGACTCAAAAACATTAGCCACACCGGCGTACATTTTCTTGACGTTGACACCACCGTCGTCGGCCCAGGAACCTTCAGACCAATGATCCAGCATCAAGACTAAATCCCAGATGGCACCACTGTCGTTTTTAAAGGCTTTGGCAAGCTGAAACTCACCACCATTACCTTCATTGCCCAAGCGACCCGTAGCATTACCACTCAAGCTACCAAAGCTGCTCACCCGCTCTTTATCAGAGTTTTGATAATGTGCGCCATAACGGGCATAACCAGAAAATACAAGTCCATCCGGCACTTTTGTCTCACTGGTCAATGTTGCTGGCTGCTGGTCATCTTTATATTTAGTTTCTGTGTTGACCTTGGTTTCCAACTCCTGAAGGCGAAGTTTCAGCGCTTCAATATCATCGTTGCTATTCGCAAAAACAGACGCGGAGCTCATTACCGCAGCCACAGCTGCGGCGGTATATAGTAAGCTAAATTTTTTCATTATAACTCCATGTTAATTTACTTAGTATTTCTGTGAATGAAAAAACAACAGGTAAAGTATTGCCATTCAATCCATGAAATGAGCTGAATAGAACTGTATGAAAATATCAATATCTGTACTGGTTGGGATGTTTTTTAATTCAATATTTGTTTCTGCTTATAGCAGGGTGTTTTTCAACATCAACACCCTGCCATCATATCGTCACAGTTGCAGTGACAAAGCATCATCTTCTTCAAACGTCTCTTTTGACACATCTTCATTTTTGCAGGCGATATTGTCCTGCGCTTTCATAAATGGGTAATACACAAAGATAGTCATCAAGAATACTGATACTTGCAACAACGCGGCCTTCCAACCACCCACAATGAAGCCACTGATTATCATCGGAGTGGTCCAAGGAACGGTAATCGCAGTGAACGGCTCGACCAGGCCTGCAGAGATGGAAAAATAAACCATCAGTACAGAAATAATCGGTGCGCACAAGAACGGGATCAACATCAGTGGGTTAAATACGATGGGGAAAGCAAAGATCACCGGCTCGTTAATATTGAACAACCCTGGCATGATCGCTATTTTACCCAAATCTTTATATTGCGTGGACTTTGCAAACATCAACATACATACAACCAAACCAAGGGTCAGGCCTGCACCACCAAACGTTACATATTGATCGATGAACTGGTTAGTAACAATCTTGGCGTTTTCCCCGGCAATCAACTGCTCTCCTTTGATGAGCAATTCTTGGTTTTGCAGCGCGTTCGCCGTCACGATCGGCCCCATGATCCCCATTACAATGGCGGAGCCATGCACACCACACCACCACAATAAAGAAATCAGCAGGGCAACAACGATGACACCCCCCAGAGAGTCAGACAAACCTTGCAATGGTATCTGCAGCAGATCGTACAACACCACGACCACTGTCTTGTCGAACGCGAACTTAAAGAAAATCCAGGTGAAGCAGGCTGTCAGGATGATCAAGGCCCCCGGGATCAGGGCGGTAAACGCATTAGCAACCCCCTGCGGCACACCATCCGGCATCTTGATGGTCAGGTTCTTCTTCATGCACCAGCTATAAATCCAACCTACAGTGATGCCGACAAAGATGGCCACGATCATTCCCTTACCGCCCATATAGGCTTTAGGAATCACCCCACCCAAGGTGGCACCATCCGCAGCCAGAATGAAGTTATCGTTGAGGATCAGCATGGTTACGATTGCAAAAATGCCTGCACTAACCCCCTGATAGCCTTCATTTTGAACCCAGCTATAAGCGATACCGAACACACCGATGAGTGCCAGAATATCAAAGGTGGCACCTACTACTTGCCACAATGGCCCCTGCCAATTGTCACCAAAGATACTGGCCATCAATTCGCCATACCCAGGGACAGGAATAAATGCCAGCAGCAGGAAGACCGAACCAATAATGGTCAACGGCATGGTGTAAAGAAAGCCATCCTTGATTGCCTTGACCGGCTTGGAGTTAACAAACCCCATGACATAGGGCATCACAACTTGTATTTTTTGGTTAAAATTACTCATTAGAGATCTTCCCCACGATTTTTAATCACCGAACTAAACCAGTGGAAAGACATTTTTTTCTTTCGCTGATAGTTATTTTTGTGATCGACATAAATAAAGCCATACTGTTTTTTATATCCATTGAGCCAGCTCAACAGGTCAATAACAGACCAAGCAAAGTATCCTTTGACGTTCACACCATCACTGATTGCTTGTTTCAGCGCAGTTAAATGCTCGCTGATATATTTGATGCGTGGGACATCACAAATTTCATCTTCCACAATCGGATCTTCATCACCAAGACCATTCTCAGTAATGTAAATCTTGACTTGACCATAACGATCTTTGAGCATGTTCAAACCAGCTACAAAGCCCTCTGGCGAAATCTCCCAATTCCATTTGGTATAACGTTTATCATCCATCTTCACGGTGCGGAAGAAACCATCGAAACTTGGATTTCCCGGTGCACCAGTTGAGTTTTCACGGGTAGCTTCACGCTGCTCTAGAGAACCTTTGATCAATTCAACCCGACTCGGCTGATAATAATTGAGCCCCATAAAGTCATTCAAACTAGCAGCCAACTTGATAGTTTCTAACTCTTCTGCTGTCTGCTCTGGATGGAAGCCGCTGACTTTCAGTGCGTCCATGACATAAGCTGGATACTCACCCTTCAAAATCGGGTCGAAGTAGAGATGGGTCGCATACGCATTAGCATGATATGCCGCTTTTTGGCTATCTTCACTATCATCAACGCCAAAAGCTGGACTAAATACGTTACTGATACCAATTTCACCATATAGATTCATGGATTTATATAGCAGTACCACCTTGGCATGAGCATAAAAAACATTGTGAACAGCCTGGAAGTACTTCTTCGGATCATTCTTGATTCCTGGTGGGTGAGCGCCAGCCATATAACCTAGAGAACAAAATACAATCGTCTCATTGATGGTGATGAAGTGTTTTACACGATCACCAAAGGCTTCGAAGCACACTCTTGCATAGTTAACAAATGCATCGACGGTACGCTGGCTCAACCATCCCCCCTCTTTTTCTAGGGGCAGTGGCAGATCCCAGTGATAAAGTGTGATAAATGGCACAATGCCATATTTCAGACACTCGTCGATTAAGTTGTTGTAAAATTCAATCCCTTTTGGATTAATCTCGCCATCACCATTTGGGAAAATACGAGCCCATGAAATGGAGAAGCGATAGGACTCCAGACCCATCTCAGCCATCAAGGCAACATCTTCTTTATAGCGATGATAGTGGTCAACCGCGATATCACCATTGGTGCCTTCGAAGGTTTTCCCCGGGATCTTGGTAAATTCATCCCAGTTAGTCATGCCTTTGCCATCTTCATTCCAGGCACCTTCTACTTGGTAAGATGCGCTGGCTGCGCCCATAAGAAAGTCATGTGCAAACTTCATTGATAATGCTCCGCTTAATTGGAAGTTTTCTTGTGAAGATCGATCAACTCTTTGATCAACTCACGGGCCAACATCGATGTCATCAGGTGATCTTGGGCATGGACCATGATGAGTGTCATTGGGGTCTTACCCTCTCCCATATCAGCTTCAATCAACTGTGTCTGCACCAAATGGGCGGCATTCGCTGCGTGACGAGCCTCTTCCATTTTCGCATCGGCCTGAGCAAAATCCCCTTGCTTTGCAAATGCCAAGGCTTTGTAAGAACAGCTACGAGCTTCACCAGAATTGATAATGATGCCCATTACCTGCTCTTCAAGATCCATTTGCTGAACCTCTGAACCGTCTTCTTTTATATTGTCTAGGTTTAGATCGTCGAAATTCATAGGTGCCTCTGATTATTTAAATATAAATAAAATTTGTTAAATAATTGCCAGGTTAGTTTATAGAAATTATCCTTGTCACCTTAATAAAAACGGTGGCGTGCACCAATGAACGCCACCTAATTATATTTGGCAGGTTCATTGATAAAATAATTTGGTATGGCTTTGTTGAAGCCTAAGTACTATAGGTTAGGCTGGCTTGGCTGCTTTTTTAATTTCAGCTATAGCAACTTTCAATACGCTTAGACCATCTACACGGCCATACATACCAGTGTCAATCACCGCTACTGGCTTATGAGGGAAACGCGCTGAGATATCTTGACACATATAACCGACCTGAGGGCCCAGTAGAATAACGTCAGCTTCGATACCTTTTTCATTGGATTGAGATTCAGGAAAAGCTTCAATATCAACCGGCACAGAATGTTTGGCGGCTTGCTCACGCATTTTATTGACTAGTAAAGATGTAGACATGCCTGCGGCACAAAACAGATAGATTTTTTTATTCATTACATAGTCCTCAACATACTTAAGTTAGAATGTGGTGTTTAATCACCTTGATGATGACTATAAAGAAAAATGGAACCGGTTACAGAAACCGGTTCCATTTTTGTGCTGCAACTCACAAGAAATAACAGTTCACTGCATTCGTAGAACGTGTCAGAAGCTAGGCAAAAGTTCGCCTGAGGGCCTAGTATTATTGGCTTTAGCGCCGAAAGACTCCGGTCTACTGCGGCCATAGATAAGCGAGGGATCGAGCGGACTCATGTGAGGTTTTTTAGACATTGGAGGCACACACAAGGACCCGATAGGGTCTTTGTGTGGTATGATTCAAATCACGATGAAGTGATGCAAGTCATCCCGGATGACCTGATCTTTAATTCCCCCCGAAACACTTTAGACTCGAAAGGTACTTCTTGCCCATCCATCAACTTGAGTGCTATCGCCATGGCATGATGAACCATCTCAGTGAGCGGGAACCGATAAGTGGTCAACGGTGGCGATAGATAGGCCGAGATCTCTTCATCGTCGATACTGGCGATGGACATGTCGTTAGGTAGCAATAGCCCTGCCTCGCGAAATGCCTGCATCGCCCCGAATGCAATCGAGTCACTCGCGGCAAAGAGGGCACTACATCCACCCCCTTTTGTGAGATATTGCTTTGCCGCACGATAACCCTCCGCGATGTTAAAGCTGCTGCATTGGTACCAGTGTTCTTGATACTCAATACCCCATTCCAATAACATCTTCCGATATGTGCCCATACGAGCAATGCCTGTTGGCGTGATCGCTGGTGGACCAAAATAGGCAATCCTAGTGTGGCCTAGGGAGAGCAGGTGACTCACTGCTTGTTTGGTGGCGTGTTCATTATCAAAGTAAATCGAATAACCACAATGGGAAGGTAGTGAGCGTCCAATAAAGATGATTGGCAGCCCAATTTCTTGCTGAATGGACAACATATCAATTTCAGTCATATGCCGGGTATACACAATCAACACGCTGCAGCGACGATCTACCAGTGAATAAATAGCCTGCTTTTCTCGTTCTGGTTCATTATGGCCATCGGTCACAATCAACTGCTTATTTGTTTGGTCTGCAACCAAGGCTGCATTCTTTAATAAATGCCCAAAGTGAGCACCGTCAAAATCCGATACAACCAAACCAATACTATTGCCACTCTTATTTGCTAACGCCTGTGCTACCAAATTAGGACGAAAGTTGAGTTGTTGCATGGCAGCATGAATCACTTTTCGGGTTGACTCTTTAACCGGACCTGTTTCATTAATGGCGCGTGATACGGTTGCCTTGGAAAATCCAGTAATTCTGCAGATGTCATTAATAGTTGCCATCAGAGTGTACGTTCCTGTCAATTCGATTAGTATGAATTATCAATGGAGTCAGCATATCAATTTTTTGGCATATATAATATTTTGTTTAGCGTCCAGCCCAACACTGGATGATTTTTGAACGGAAACGCACTATGACCCGCAGCTCAACATGCCGAGCAGCTAGTGCCTTGCGATTTGGTGTGGGGGGCAGGATCAACCAGAATAGCACAATACGAGTCCCGCCTTACTGTCATTGGCATTGCTCTGCCATGCTTATGATAGCAAGAGGCCCAAGCCCACTTTGAAGCCAGTATCCTATATGCTTATTTTATTGCGTAACTTTGTGAACCCATGTAGAGCCAACAACCTGAGATTAGCTCCGTCAAAATCCGTGCCCCTGTGGTAGCGGCAAGCAGTACAAACAGTGTTGTTTACACTGACCAACAAAATAGATAGCAAGAGACAATGGAGCTACCGTTTATCAGCAATACCTCCCACCGCCCACTTTTACGTAGTCCGACAGCGCGAAGTCGTCCCGCGTTGCTTAACCTAGCAACAGCACGTTCCACCGTGTTGTGTATTTCCCAACTTGCTCCGCGACTTGTTTATAAGCATCAGAGTTGGGTCTTCTGCCAACACAACCAACAAGATCTGCTCTGGCGTTTTCACCCGCATTTCTACCGGATTTTTAACCCGCGTTTTTCCTGCGATGCGGGTTGAGTGATGATCGCCTGGGTTAAGGCAACAGCAGATGGTGTTTGAGGTGTAACTCAAAGCGGCCTGATTTCTGAGCGGGTGTTGCACTTCAGAGTTGAATTCGTCGTAGAGTTCCTGTCGCAATTTGATCTCCGCCTATAGTACATAATGGTTCAACTCCAGCCTGTATCACCATATAAAACAATGTGTTGGCATCTTCACTGAGCCAACACATTGGTCGTTTTTGGCCTGGGGTACCACAGCACACATCCAATAGCTAGAAACCAGGGATGCAAATAAGTCTTATTCGAATTGATTTCAGATATATATTATCTCCATGAACCTACCTAAGGGACTGCTCTGTGCAGTCCCTTTTTCATTGGAGATTTCTCATGGCTCACCTGATCGATACGATGGCCTACACCGGCCAAACCCCTTGGCATGGCCTTGGCAATGTCTTGCCCCCGCAACAATCTCTCGATATCTGGCTGCAGGCAGCCGGGATGGATTGGACCATCGAGCAGAGCGACGTGATGTTTAACGTCGCCTCCGATGCACTGCATATCCGTCCCTACAGCGATAGCAAGGTGCTGTATCGCTCCGATACCCTCACCCCTCTGTCGGTGGTCTCAAGCCGCTACAACGTGGTACAGCCTCACGAGGTGCTGCACTTCTATCAAGACCTAGTGGAAGCCGGTGGCTTTGAGCTAGAAACCGCAGGCTCGCTCAAAGGTGGCCGCAAACTGTGGGCACTGGCTAAGACCGGCCAGGATCTAAAACTCAAAGGTAATGACTTGGTAAAATCCTATCTGCTGCTGGCAACCAGCTGCGACGGCACGCTCTGCACCACGGCGCAGTTCACCTCGCTGCGGGTGGTCTGCAATAACACCCTGCAGATGGCACTGCGTGGCGCTACCGGCGCCATCAAGGTACCCCACTCCACTCAGTTCGATGCGGCGACCGTCAAAGAGTCGCTCGGACTGGGGCTCTCCCATTGGGATGAGTTCAAAGTCCAGACTAAGGAATTGGCACAACGGCCCGTCGCCCCCGAAGAGGCGCTGCGCTTTTTCAGCGACTTGCTGGCGCAACCGCTCGATGAGGAGAACATCATCCTCACCAAGCCGGTACAACGGCTGCATGAGCTCTATCAGGGCGCGGGTATGGGCTCAGAGCTTGCCAGCTCCCGCAATACCGCCTGGGGGCTGGTCAATGCGGTAACAGAATACGTTGATCACCACCGCCGCGCTCGCAGCCAAGACCACCGGCTCGATTCCGCCTGGTTTGGTCAGGGCGCCCAACTCAAATCCCAAGCCCTGAATCAGGCACTCACTCTGCTGCAGTAATTCCGCTTCCCCATTCAAACCGCATAACGACCTCACCCGGACTGGCACAAGCCAATCCGGGCGTAGCCATTTATGCCGTCAACAAGGAATAGTCATGAAAGCAAAAGCCAAATACGGCCAAGCCCTGCGGCTGGCCTCCACTACTCAATTAACCCGCGAGCAGTGGCTCGCTATCCGCAAACTCGGCATTGGATCCTCCGATGCCGCCGTGGCAGTGGGGCTATCCCCCTACAAATGCCCGCTCAGCCTGTGGTTAGAGAAGACTGGCCGCAAGGAGCCAGAGGATATCTCCCACAAGGAAGCGGTGCTGTGGGGCATAGAGCTGGAGCCGGTGTTGGCGCAGGTCTATGCCAAACGCACAGGCTATAAGGTGCGCCGGGTCAATGCGGTACTGCAACACCCCGAGCAACCCTTCATGCTCGCCAACCTCGACCGGGAGGTAGTCGGCCATCCCGATGGGCCGGGCATTCTGGAGATCAAGACCGCCAGCTATCACAGCGCGCCCCAGTGGGAGGAAGGGGTGCCGGTGGCTTACCAGTGTCAGGTACTCCATCAGCTGGCCGTCACCGGCCATTCCTGGGCTGAGGTGGCAGTACTGATCGGCGGCCAGGATTTTCGGATTTACCGCATCGAGCGCGATGAGGTGAAGATTCAGGATCTCACCGAGCGGGAAGCGCAGTTCTGGCAGATGGTACAACAAGACCAGCAGCCTGAACCTGACGGCTCCAGTGATGCAGCCAATGCCCTGAGCTGGCTGTTTCCGCGTGACGATGGCCAGACGGTGGATCTCTCCGATTCTCCCGAGTTCAACCAGCTGTTTGGGGAGCTACTGCGATTGCGTCAGCAAAAGGAAGCTGTCGAGCTACAGGAGTCACAACTCAAGCAGCGGCTGCAAGCCACCTTGGGTGAAGCGACAGCCGGGCTGTTTGCCGATGGCAAGATCACCTGGAAGCGCAGTAAAGACCGGCTAGCACCGGATCTGGATAAGCTCGGTCAGGATCATCCCGACCTGCTCACCCGTTACGTCAAACCGGTACCCGGCGTGCGCCGTTTCACCATTCAACCCTTGAGGCAAACACCATGATCAAAGGACTGGCGATCACCCCGCCCGTGATTGGGCGGATCTGCATCGGCAAGCTGGTGCAAAAACAGGATAAGTGGGTACCGGAGAAGGACGACAGCTTCACCCTCACCACCCAGATACAGCAAAAGGGGGGATGGTTGCTCCATCCTCTGCATCAACACTACTCATCACAGAAAAGTGGCCAAGGGCAGGAGCAAACCAAGATCCGCGCCATTCCGGTGCGGGTGCTGTTCAACGACAGCGACTTGAATTTGCGGGCGGAATACAGCGCCTTTGACCGGCAAACTGGCAGGCCGCTCTGTATCGGGAATGGGGAGGTGGCTAGACGTGTGGGCGCGCAAGGCATGGAGGAGGTCAGCTGCCCTGGACCAGAGCGCTGCGCCTTTGCCGTGCAACAGGGCTGCAAGCTGTACGGGCGACTGAACCTGTTTGTGGAGGGGCAAGGGGATGAGCTGGGCAGCTTTATCTTCCGCACCACCGGCTACAACTCGGTACGCACCCTGGCGGCGCGACTGAAGTACCTGGAGGCAGTGAGCGGGGGCCATACCCGCTATCTGCCGCTCACCCTGCGGTTGCGAGCCAAGAGCACCACCCAGTCGTACCGCACACCGGTGTACTACGTGGATTTAACCTTGCGGGAAGAAACCAACCTGACCGAGGCAGTCAGACAGGCACAGGAGGCCGCCCAGCGAGACCAAGAGGCGGGGCTCGCTATCGACCAGATGGAGCAGGCCGCTCGTGACTTGCTGCGTAACGGCCAGTTTGAAGATATCGATGAAGAGGTGCCGATGCTGCTGGAGGAGTTCTATCCCGAAGCCAACAGCGACGAAACGGCAAATGGAAACACAGGGGCAATGGCGACTGCCTCGCTTAACCCACCACAAAGCCAAGCGACCAGAACGCCGCAGAGACCACAACCAAGAAGGAGCCCACTAACCAACAAATTGGGGAAAGGGACTCCATCCCCTTCCCCCGGTTAACTGCTGATGTCCCTCTGGAATGGGCAAGCGGTTCTACTGAATCATAAGGCCCTCCCTATAGGGCCCAGTTCACGACTTCCAGTCCGATTGCATTCGCAAATCGATATCCACGGCAATCACAGAACGGCTCATTACTGGATCCAACTGCTGGCGCTGGGTCAATAGCTCAGGCCCTAGTGACATGCACGAATACGCACTAAAAAGGCACTGTTTTCAAGTCAATAGGGTTGGTTTCAGGCTTTTGACTTGTGCCGTCATTGTACCCTGCCCTATTGACCAGGAGGAGACCATGGCACTGGTGGGTTATGCACGCGTGAGTACCGTCGGGCAGAGCCTGGACACCCAGCTTCAGGCACTGGCTGAGTGCAGCACGATTTTTCAGGAGAAAGTCAGTGGGGCAAGGGACGACCGCCCCCAATTGGCTCAGTTACTCAACTTTGTGCGTGAGGGGGATGTGGTGTTGGTCACCAAGCTGGATCGCTTGGCCCGCAACACCCGTCACCTGTTGGAGATCTCGGAATACCTGCAAAGCAAGCAGGTAGCACTGAGAATTTTGAATCTGGGGATCAATACCTCGACCCCTACCGGCAAGCTGATGCTCACCATGATTGGTGCTATCGCCACCTTCGAGCGGGAGCTGATGCTGGAGCGGCAGGCGGAGGGCATTGAGTTGGCCAAACAACGTGGCGTGTACAAAGGCCGCAAACCTACCGCGATGGCAAGAGGAGAAGAAGTGCTGGCTCTTGCCGACCGGGGACTTGCCAAAACAGAGATAGCAAGACAAACGGGGATCAGCCTCTCCAGTGTGCAACGCATTCTCAAAACCGCCGCGACGAGTTAAAGCACAAGCCCCCCAGCTGCGTTGCTTGAGCAGGGGGTTGTATCACTTACCAAGGAGCAATGACCTTCGATGGAAATACTGCAATATGATGATTTTCGTACCGAGAAAATAGCAGCCCTCATTAATACCCGAAGCACCTTTGAGATTGTGGGTGTCTCCGGAAATATGGGCAGTACCGTGCGAATTCTTGAGACAACGATAGAATCAGCCGGATTGAAATGCAGGGTATACACCCAAGGGCATATTGCCGCAGCAGGAACAACATTTTTAGGTGGCGCAACCGGGGTTGCAGGTATGTTCGCAACCCTTGGTATCGCAGCGCATAACCTGGCTACGTATAACCCTGATTATGAAATAGTGAAATATGTCTTTGATGGCTCCATCTGAGAGCGCTACAATAAACAACCATCACTTAGACCGTTCTTTTTAAGATGAAGAACGTTGGGGAGTAATAAAAATGAATAAACTTTTAATTTCGTCAGTCACCGCATTGCTGTGTAGTAACGCCTTGGCCTATGGTGAGGCAGGCCAATGGTC
This sequence comes from Aeromonas sp. 96A, assembly GCF_051919165.1. Classification (NCBI taxonomy): domain Bacteria; kingdom Pseudomonadati; phylum Pseudomonadota; class Gammaproteobacteria; order Aeromonadales; family Aeromonadaceae; genus Aeromonas; species Aeromonas sp. 96A. The sequence goes on from NZ_JBQBFE010000001.1 coordinate 1,850,602, forward strand.
GAGTAGAAAAACACAGGATGGCATGGAGTATGCCGCTGTGATTGATGACCAGAATAAGCTCATCATCTCTTGCGATAAAAATGGTAAAGATATCGCTATGTATGCCACGATTAAAGGTGTCCAAGTTGGCACTGATGTATACGATAGAACCTTTGATATAAAAACCAGCGAATCGTATTACTTCACACCTTACGTGATAAATGGAGATAGCAGCATATCGAATTTCTTTAAGTTATGGGATGAAATAAGATCCGGGCATTCCATTATGTTGGACCAACGTGGACCAGAATTGCCAACAGCAAATGCCAGTCAAGTATTGCCAGCACGTGACAGCAGTGAATTTATCTGCTTGACGGAAGGGATAAAAAAGAAAGACTATCAGGCACCTGCCCAAGTAACACATACCACAGTGGGTAATGAACATCGCTACTCGGTTGTCGCTGACGATAAGCATGCGTTGTACTTCTCTTGTGACAACACCAATAAAATGACCATGCGAGCAATCCTGGATGGTGACAAGTATGACGTTGAAAAGGATTCGTTTTACGTCAGTGTCGGAGACAAGGCTGAACCTGCAAGCGTAATAACCAACAACAAGACGTACCTTGATAAATTTTGGGATGGCTTGCGTGAAAATAAAACCCTTTATCTCATCTCTCAACCAGACAATATTACCTACGTGCTGACCCCACAGGGGGGAGCCTCTGCACTACCTGACAGAACATCTTCAGATTTTACCTGCCTCACGGCTGATACCATCTCACATAAAAAGAATGATGCACTGTTAGCCCAGCAGGGGCCGACAACAGCCTCCACATTTTCGGTCAATGTGCGGCCAATTATCCCCAACAAGGGGTTGCCATCAAAAGTAATAACTGTTGTTTCTCACAGCGACCGGGTGAAGATAACGAAAGCTGTCGTTAACAGAGGCCAGTGTCAAGTAAAGTCAATTTCCCCATTACCTCTAACGTTAGCTTTTGGTAAGGAACTCATGCTTTACACGGGCTATGACTGCAACGTGTTAGAATTGAATTTATCAACTACCAATGGTGATGTGGAATACCAGTTCCAACCACAAAATTAATCTGTACGTTGTGTTTAACAATAATGAGTGAGGCTTGGAATATGAAATGGTTAATTGTATTGCCTGGTTTGCTTATTTCATCCAGCGTAGCCTTTGCCTATGGCGAGGCCGGACGCTGGAGCAGTGGTTGGGGTCAGGGCACCAGCGAATACACGGCGGTGGTCAACGAGCAGAACCATCTCTATATCGCCTGTAGTGACACCCGCAAGGTCAGCATGACGGCCACCGTGCAGGGCAAGGAGTACGGCTCTTATGCTGGGCAGGCTTTCACCATCATCGTCGATGGCAGCCAATATGATGCGCCCTATGAGACCGAGTCCCGTGTCGGTGAGAACAACTTCTTCGACATGTGGGGCAAGCTGCGCAAGGCCAAGTCGATCCGCATTTTGACGGCTGACGGCAAGCAGCTCGCACTGCCGACCCAAGAGGTGGCATCAGTTCTGCCCGCCACCAATACCCCCGAGTTTGACTGCTTGATGTGGGACCAATAGCTCACACTCATTCCCATCCAAGAGGAGGCATTTGCCTCCTCTTTTTATTTCTGCCATTCACCCACCCGTGAAGGAGACGCACTATGCCACCCTGCATTCCCCCTGAATGCGAGCCGTTCGATCACCCAGGCTTTTGGCACAAACTCTGGGCCTTTGCCAAACGTGCCGGTCGGCCCTTTATCGAGACCAGCCTGTTGCTCTACTACACCAGCCAGAAGGATGACCTGCCACTTTGGGCCAAGCTGCTGATCTACAGTGCGCTGGCCTACTTTATCTCCCCCATCGATGCCATCCCGGATGTGCTACCGATGGGGCTCGCTGATGACATTGCGGTGCTGAGTGCCGCACTCGCCAGTATTACTGCCTTCATTGATGACCAAATCCGTGCCCGTGTGGCCAGAAAAATGCGCGAGCTGTTCGGCCAAGATTAACCCCCACAAGGAGTACACCATGATCATTCCCTTTTTCCGGGACGGCTTTGCCCTGCCCGTTAACCAAGCATTGCTGGTTCAGCTTAACCAAGAAGTTGCTAAAACCGAGCTCAATCTTGAGCGCTTAACCCAACTGACTTTCAACTTTCGTAACCCCGGCTACAGTGCCGAGCAAGGCGGCGTGCACCCAGTCGAGATCCGCCTGATCCGTGGGCTCGATGGCTGGCTGTTCGATTACGTCACTGATTTCAGTTATCAGGGGCTGGGGCAGGATGCCGAGCTCTGCAAAGAGCTCGATTTCAACTTCCTTGATGGGGAACACACCATGTTGGGCTGGGGACCACTGCGGCTGGCAGAAGCGCGGGAGCTGTTCGATATCTGGCAGAGCAACTTCATTGCCTACTGCCGGTTGGAGTGTTTCAGCGTCACGGTCGCAGGAGATTAGGAGGACACGATGAGCCAAGAATTAGCGCTCTCCCACTACTCACGTCAGTGGCTGGGACACGTCGCCGCAAGCGCCAAGTTAACCCCCACCCGCAGTGGTCAGCGCTGGCTGCTGCACCTGACACCGGATAGCCCACATACCCGCACCGTCACCTTACAAGTGCGTTGGTCTGGGGCGCAGTGGCAACTACTCACCATCAGCAATGCTGACGACTGGCGCACCATGAGCCAACCGAGAGATGAGATCTGCATCGACCCCAAGCGCCGTTGTTTTTGGCGTTGCCAGGCAGGGCCAGTCTCTCTCAACGAGCAACCTCGCGTGCTGGCCAGCTTCTTGGCTGACCTGTAGCGCATCTGCATCCATCGCGGCTATGCCGTGGAGAGTGACCCCATCGCCGACAAGGAGAGCGAAGATGATTAATGCCGTGATCGCCATCGAGCTGGAGGCTTATATTGAGCACGATGGTCAGATTGAAGCTGTGCATGACCGAGACCAGCCGGTGGATGGTTACGCCCTCTACCTGCGCTATGAAAACGAACAGGGCAATGCACTGGCTCAATGGTTGTGCGACCACCCGGATCACCGCTGGCTAACCCAGCTAGGCACCCTGCTTGCGACCAGTTACCACGTCCCGTTGCACGACTACACCACTCACACCCTTGCCGCCTGAACACCCCCTACCAATCCTGCAACCACCACATTTACCAACCCATTAACCAAACACCTCGCCTACCCTGCAGCGTCCAACGCGGTGGGGCGATGGCGTATGGAGCACAATCATGTTGCATCACAAACTGATCGCCGGGGAGATCCCCGGCACCTATCTCGTCACTAAGCTGATTAACGAAGAGGTGCTCACTTCACGTGCCCGCAGGGGGGCGCAACCATTCTGTATTTTTAACCAGCGCGACCAGGGAATACTTCCTCCGGTTATCTACTATTCGAAACCGCTATTTAGCCAGCCCATCGTAAGCTGGGCTATACATCATACAGGAGGCAGACATCAAGATAGCCCGCTTAACAACTGGATAATCCAAAATAAAAAGAACCACCAAAAGGGTGGTTCTTTTATTAACAATACTCTGAGTGGATATCGTGAATAACACTATGGCATTCATATGCCCCAAGATAATTATCGCATACAAATCAACTTAATCTTCGTCGTTTTAATCTTCACCTCGTTCATTTTCAAGTGAAGAACCATTATCTCTCTGAAGAGAAAAATGGTAGGTACTTCCTCTTAGAGCATCAATATTCACTACCATCGTTTTACCATTGATACTGACTCTACCATCAGGGTCAGACATAACATTAAAACCTTCATTCGTTATAAATTCCACTTGAGATAGCACTCTGGTCGGGTCAGCAAGGCTAACCTCCAATGTATTCAAATGCATCTTCAATACTATAGATACAGGGGAAGATGTTTTAAGGCTACCAACACTAACATCTCCATTGCCCCATAAATTTGCTAATATATATTCACCAGACACATCACCAACAACATGCGCCTTGTTATCTGCTCGTATCACGATAATATCAGGATTGAGGGAGTACTCCCTTAGACCTTGCCCACTTATACCATTTAATATTACATACTGGTAACCAGACTGGTGATCATTGTGAGAAATAAATGATGATAGTGTATGTCCACTTACTGATTTTCTTGTAGTTCCGATATCAGACCAGTTAGCCGAAACGTTAAGATGCTCCATTGTCAAATGTTCCGTTTTAGGGAACCAATAGCCCATATTTGCCCCCTCAACATTTCCCTCAACAAACAAAGAATTTACATTTTCATATACTTTTTTGTCATGAATCGAATCCACAACGCCATTTATTTCTATTCTATTTTTTCCATTCTGATTTAATTTTCTACTATCAACAATTGTTCCTACGTTAATATTATCAACGCTTTTAATATCAGAACCAATTGCAACCACCTTATCGTTCAGAACAAACCAGGATTTCAACGCGCTAACACTATCATCATGGTTATAGAAATCTGCTCCAATCGCTGCCTCCGTCCTGTATGCAGCCCCCCCAACTCTTTGCATTTTAAACTGCTTGTTTTTACCAATACGTGAAGCAACTTTATTTTTATTTGTACACTCATCCAGAGTGGTTGTCATATCAACGGTAGTTCCGGCGATATGGTATGGGTTTATTAAAGGCCAGTAGTCAGTATATTGTGTCAGATCCGTATTATAGATATATGTAGCCCCATCACCAGTAAACCAACCTTTTCTATTTTCATCATTCATACATTCAAAATTACCTACTCTAGCAGAATGTAATGCTAGAGAGAAAACATAGTCACTACCATGGTAAACAAAACGGTCCATATCAGGAAAATAATAAGCCTTAGGCGATAGAGCCACTGGCTCAAGAGTTATATCTTCGATCAGTTTTTTAGCTTTATTACTAATCAAGAAATCCTGCTGTCCCTCAAGAAAATTTTTGACATGATCTGATAGAATTTGTCCTTTAATAAATCCTGATAATTTTTTATTATCACTCTCGGATGCACCATCCAAAAATCTGATCATTGATGCTAAAACAGCATGGCCTTCAACATGATTTTGTCGATTACCTCGTGCAATGCCTCTACCGTTTTGCATATCCAGCATTTGCCCCGAATAAATAAATGGGAAAAAACTATTGTAGAGAATTTCATATACTCGTAATAATCTTGGATCATCTGCAGGCCATGTTGAATTTGCCATCAGATTCATTACTTTACCAACACCTTCAAGCAATACATTACCATAGGTTCCTGTATATGGAATATCTCCATGCTGAATAAAAGAACCATCATTATAAAAGCCATCATCTGTTGTCACAGATTCGAGTACTTGAGGTAATGCATTAAGTGCATTTTTTATTTCATCATCTCTTTCTGATAAGATCCCTCGAACCAGTACAACTTGCACCATATCTGTACGGTTTCCTCCTGTAGCTTCACGATTGACCGGATTAGTTGAAGCACTAGCCCCCTCACTGACACCATTTCTGTCCGGTAATGGTGAAAAATATCTACAGGCACTTGTATAATTATCTAATTGTGCTTCTGTCAGTTCAGAGTAAATTAAAGTCAAAATATCATTTACTGTTTTTGGTATACCAATCTCCCACTCCCACCAGTTCCCATATTCAAGAGCGCCCACTCTATAATGCTCTTTAAATAGATAATCTAGAGAGTTAATTACACTAGATATTAATATCTTATTACCTTGCAATTCCCCTGGAAAACGATAAGCCTTTGCCATAGTAAGCAATCTAATCATTGAAGATCTTATATTAGGGCCAATGGTTTTCCCTCCCTGTGAGTAATCGAGCGGAAGATCATCCCAAAGAGAATGTCGCATATCAGTCATATCTAATGAATTTAGATATTTCATTGCATCCCGCTGATTATTGCTAATCATATTCTGCTGAAATGAATCATACTCCTGTTCAGGAGTACCAATAATCGACTCAGTCCATCTGTCAGCTAAAATTTTATACTCTGTTGTTAATTGCTGAGCTGCAACAACATTACTAAATAACAATGTATAAAGTACAATGTTTTTTATAGAAAACATAAATTCACCTATTTATGTAAAAAAGCTGAAGAAATAAACCTTCAGCTTTATTTAGTTAAAAATAATATTACCACGTATACTTTATACCAATACGATAACGCGTTTGCCGGTTGTCAGAATAACGGTCTTCCCTCAAGTTACCAATTTCAAAAAATGGTTTCCAATTTTTATCTATTGCATAACTGATTTTAATATTATGTTGTGTATCATATTCCTTCCCATTAAATTCTGGCATTGCACCACTCGCCATTTGCTTAAACAAATCGAGCTGATATTCAAAGTCAAAATCATTATATTTATAACCAACCCATGCATCAAATTCTTGTATTTTAGAACGATACCCATAATTTGTGACTGGATTTATCGTTTCATAATCCCAAAACTTCCATTTATAACGACCTTGAACTCTAAAACCATTATCGAAGCTATAATTCAACCTTACAAATGGAATATGAACAGCACCATTTGATGACACATCGAATGAAGAGCCAACTAAGCCCGTCAAATTTTTATTTAAGGCTTTATAATAAAATGCACATAACTCTGAACCGTCAAGATATGTAGAATCAAAAACTTGGGATGGATTACTGTTACCATATCGAGCATCAAGCTCAAATCCTATATTTTTTCCCGTATCTACATAAACCTTAAACCTATCATCATGTTTTTTAGAACCGTCAGCATAACCATGACGATATTCTACCGTTGTCTTGTAATCATTTGCCCATGCTTGACTCATAGAAATAGAAAGTAAAGCAATAGGTAAAAACTTGACATAGCCTTTCATTTAAATCACTCCTGTTTCCAATTATTATTTTTACAATATGTTATGAGTATGCTTTCAATACGCCAACAGGTACCTCTGTTGGACGCCATGGATCACCGGTATGTTCTAACCATGGTATCAATTCTTGTTCAATTAATTGATTAACCAAATCCATGTGACTATCCGCTATGTTCTGCAATTGATAAGGATCATTTTGATTATCATGCAAAATATATGTCAACGACTTACCAATCTTCCTATCGATAACCATCGTATAGCGTTCAGTTCTAATTCCACGCCGGCCATATGATTGCGCACCATATGGCATAAAAGTATAAAACTGCGATGTCGGCACAACATCACCAGCTTCACCTTTCAGGGTTTTAACATAATTATTCCCTTCTACCGTATCGGGTATTAATGCTTCAAAACCGAGTAACCCGAATATTGTAGGATATATGTCAGGAGCAGAAAAAAGTAAATCATCTTGTTTTGGTTTTAGTTTCCCTGGCAACCTAAAAATCATTGGAATCCTCATAGATTCCTCATAATAAACATTTTTTGTCGGTTCACCATTTGAACCCATACAACTACCGTGATCTGAAAAAAATACAACTAATGTATCATTTTTCAACCCCAGGCTATCTAACTCATCCAATATTCTTCCGAATTGTTCATCAACACCATGAACCATCGCCATGTATTCTTTGAAATACTGGGGACCATATCCTTCTAGGTACTCTTTATTCCATTGAACATTTGGCCTACTATTCAATTCTTTCGATGTCTTCCCATCAAACTTATCTAGATATTTTTTGGGTATCTCATCGTATGGGGAGTGGGGGGGATTCATTGATACTACAAGTGCAAATGGCTTATCTTGATCGCGATAAGACCCATTTTCATTACGGAGATATTTTATCGCAATATCGGCCTCATGTTCAGGACTCCACTGATTTACTTTTATCGGATTATCACGAGGAGTATTATTGGCCCAATACATAGGTGACATATGCTTATCATACGTACCATATGAATACCAAAAATCAAAACCATGTCGACGATCCGGTGCCGTCCAATCATTCCAATAACGCCCCTCCATTGGGTTATTATAACTTGGAATAAAAGGTGCGCTGGGGGCATCGAGGTGCCATTTACCAATATACCCCATTGAGTAGCCTTGCTGGCTCAGAATATCTGACCAAGTCACCGAGCCTTTTTTCAACTCAATACCAAAGTCTTTTCCGCCAAACTGGCCAGGCATACCTGTGTGGCTGTTACCTTGTATACCATTGCGATATGGATATTGCCCCGTCATCAACATACCACGAAATGGGGTACAAAGCGGGAAATTGGATACAGCTTGCCGAAGAACAACACTCTCTTTCGCAAATCTATTTATATTAGGGGTATATGATGGGTCTTGCCCCATAAATCCAAGAGCATGAGCTCTCATCTCATCTGGAAATACAACTAATAGATTTGTTTTTCCATTGATACGCCCAGTGGATGCGCCTCCACTTAGTGATGTTTGACACCCTGAAATTGATGAAGTCATAGCGACCGCGCCGGTTGCCGCTAGTCCCTTCAGCAAATCACGCCGAGAGATGGACATGTTTCACTCCAGAAATAATAGATAATTTCGATACCTTTTCTTTCAACTCTTACCAACAGTTAAATGATAACCAAAAGAAAGAAAACGCATCGTGCCCAAGATCACACAAACAAAATGAAAGTTACGATGTGTGCTTTTTATTTCAAAAAAAGACAATGACAGGTGAAGTGAAGTGAAGTGAAGTGAAGTGAAGTGAAGTGAAGTGAAGTGACATGAGAATAGATGTAAAAAATCATCTCCGAAGAGATGACTTTTTACATGCCCAATAAACCAACAGAATATTGCTAAAACTAACCATTATCCAATTCAGACAGCGGCCAATGCTCAAAATAGATATGTTGTGCTTGCCAATCTACCTTAGCTTGATTGTCACTTAATAAGTGATGGGCAACAGTAAATGCAAATTCAAAACTAACACCGAGGCCCTTGCCTGTGATGAACTGCCCATCCACAACAACTTTTTTATCAACATATGCACCATCAGAAAACTTCTTCTCCAATCCACTGCCACAGGTATATTGATGATGTTGTAACAAGTTATGTGCAGCCAGAACCTTTGCACCTGAAGAACAAAGCGCACAAATTAATTTATTGTTAGCAATATGATTTGTAATGAACTTGTGAACATATAAAGAACCAAAAAGATTGTCGGTTCCTTTCGGACCGCCAGGCATCATAATGGCGTCATACAGAAAATCTACCTTTTCATCCAGAAGAGCATCAGCCTCAATTCTGGTACCGAAATATGTTGATAATTTGGTTGTCGCCATACATGAGAGTACATCTACTTTAACATCCAGCCTTCGCATTATATCGATAAATACGACCGCTTCGGCCTCTTCGAATCCATCAGCCAATAGCACCGCGACATGTTTAAAACCATTCATACGGAACCCTTATGAATCAAACTGATAGTATTTCTAACATTAAGACCAATAGAGCCCCAATCATGACCATTAATAGCTGACGGAGTGGCAATCCAAGTACCACCGCAGGCTAATACTTGCGGCAATGCCAGATAGCTCAGCAAATTACTCAAGTTAATTCCTCCGGTAGGCATAAATCTAACTTGGGGATATGGTCCTGCTAGCGACTTCAGCATAGCTACACCACCAGAGGCTTCTGCGGGAAAGAACTTCAATAGTTGAAGTCCCAGCTCCAACCCCTGTTCTATTTGGCTAGGATTATTCACTCCTGGAATAATCCCGATCTCTGCATCCTGACAGTATTTAACAATATTTGGATTCAATCCAGGACTGATCACAAAGTCAGCACCGGCACCAATAGCTTGATCCACTTGCTCCCGTGTCAATACTGTTCCAGCGCAAAGAATAATATCAGGGATTGTTGCCTTTATCTGACGAATAGCTTCCGCTGCTGCTGGAGTGCGAAAGGTGATCTCGGCAGCAGGCAAACCATTTTCAACCAAAGTTGAACCCAACATGGCTGCATCCATGGCATTGTCGATCTGAATCACTGGGACTACTTTTAATTTCCCCAACCGCTCTTGCCACCTGCTCATCATGATTTCAACTCCTTCGTTAACGTCTCAATATAGTGACGGCCAATGATGGCGCCTCGATGCTGTATCACTTCTGCAGCGACCTTGTTACCCCATCGGCAACACTCCGCTACCGATAGCTTATGATGTCGAGCAGCCAAAAACCCCGCGTTAAACGAATCACCAGCAGCTGTCGTATCGATCACATTCTGGACCTGTTCACCTCGACTCAATCCACAGCCAACATCCAGTACGGACCACATAGCACCTTCTTTACCCAATTTGATAATAACTTGGCTAACACCAAGATTGTGCAAGCGCTCAATAATCATCTCTGAACTCTGAGGTTCATCAAGCAGCAAACTTTCATCATCTGCAGTTACCAACGCAATATCACACAGTTGATATAACCGATTAATCCACATTGCCGCATGAGCATGATTATTCCACAGACGAGGACGATAATTTGAGTCAAATGCAATCGTGACACCTGCGGCTTTAAGTGACTGTAAAGCCAAAATCAATATCTCCTTATCCTCTTCAGGTAAAATAGCGATACTGATCCCAGATAGGTAAAGTAACTCTATGCTATGTAGTTTATCCAGACATGATGTAAATTTCTCATGTTGACAGAGAAAACGTGCTGCGGATTCATTACGCCAATAATGGAAACAACGCTCCCCCTGATTATCTATCTCGATGGCATACAGACCAGGAAGCCGATGCTGATCTCGCAATATCATAGAGCAATCTATCTGCTCTTCCTTCCAACGTTCCAACATACCATCGCTGTAATGATCATGGCCCAGTACAGTAACATAACGAGGAAATAGATCTGGTAATAATCTAGAGAGATAAATAGCGGTATTCAGGGTATCGCCCCCAAACGCTTGCTGCTGAATGCCGAATGCAGGTCCGCTCAATTCAACCATGCACTCACCGAGAATCGCGATACCATCAGGTTGTTTATCCATTTGAGTTATCCACCTTAATCGTAAGGCACATATGAGTCACCATGCACTATAAGTGAAAGAGCTGACGCATTCCCGCATACCCAGTTCATAAGCCCACAACGAACAAACGCGTTCCATGTTGCAAGTATCTTACTAGCACTGGAACACATCATGCCCCAATAGTTTCGTTTCCAACCGCAAAGGAAGGATAACGAAACAAACCAACAATCACAAAGATCTCGATCACATAAAAAGAAAAGAATCGTAAGCAACACTAGAAGAAATGAAACATTTTTGAGGTGTAACAGGTAACTCCCTTTCGAAGCAGATTATTTTTCGGTCTTTCTGCCCTTCCTATGACCCATTCTTTACAACGATTCCACCAGCGTTGCTGCTCCAAACGTCGCGTCAAAGGACTCTGCTGCGCGGTATAATCAAAACGAAACAGCGCAACCACTTCATTTGTTTCCCTTACACCCTGCAGCTGGAGTCCAATAGCAGGTATCGCAAGAGTAAAATCACCTTGCTCGACCGGTAGTGGTAATGGTTGCGCCTCCCAGAGACCACTTCGCTCCCCGCAATAGAGAGCCATATTCAAGGCCCGCAAAGACCAGAGGCTACTTGCTGGGCCACTGTAGTTATCTATTAACCTATCATCACACCCAAATACTCCTTGGGTTGGAAGGCCTGCTTCCAGTGCACCATTCGAAATAAAATAAGAAAGCGAAGAACTAAAAGCATGCTTCACTTCCCCTGGTGGCAAGATAGCGTGATCTGCAGCTGCAATCAGAGGGGCTGCTGCGGCTAGTCGATAGCAAGCACTACGGCCAAAAAATGGTAATCCCTGCGTAGTGAAAAAATAGCGATAGGAAGCAACAAATTCAGCTAGAGTGCCACGAATAAACTCAGGGTCAAAATCAGGAAGAATTTGGTCTAGCCAATAAAGTGAATAATGAAAACCCCACGCATTATAATAGTCATAGTTACCTAATGCGCCATCGCGAAACCAGCCTGAACCGACATAAAACTCTTTGATCCTATCATATTTTCTTCGATTAATATGGTCTTCTCCTGTTAGTGCCTTAAACACGCACTGCACCGTTAACGGAAACAAATGCCAGTTATTGTCAACAGTGATCAACTCATTCACTTGACAAAACCATGCGATTATTTGTTTTCGCTCTGCATCAGAGTAATATTTCCATACATGCTCACGACTCAACCAGAGTGTTAGAGCCAAATCTGCACTTTCACAAATACGCTGATCGCAATCATGCATCCGCCCCCAATAACCCATGTGATGGGGGTCTGTGCCCGCGATAAATGCACGACGAATAACTTCAGCCACATTCAGATGATTACCATTGATTAGGGTAATTTTATTGTCTTGAATGTCTTTTCCATGTAGCCAAGATGCCAATGTTGGTAATAATCGGCTAGTCCCCTCCATAGCATCAGTTCTAGCACTTTGCTGACTAGGTTTCCCGGGATAATATGCATGCGTATAGTCCCAAACAGCATAGTGTTCAAATGCTTCAATAAAATATTTTACCAACTCGGCACATTGATATCTCAACTCACCTTCTGACGTTGAGAAGACATCAGTGATGTACTTGTCATTATCACGATAAACACATTTTCTGTAACGTTGACGTATCAAATTCTCTCTAAAAAGATGGCAGTACATAGCCAGATCAGGATTTTCATAAGGAATATATGGACGTTTTGTTTCAGAAATTCTCATCGAATAAAAACCCTTTAGTTTCAATGACACGGCCACCAATCTGGTGGCCATGTATTTAGCTTTGTGCTGATGTAGTTAAAACCTGATAACGGTCCCCACCCCATGCAACTGGCTTTGGTTTGTTTTTAATCCAGTCATAGAATGCTGATTTCATTTTCTTAACCCTGTCTGGATATTGTAAAGAAAGGTCCTTGCTTTCGGCAGGATTTAATTTGTCATTGAATAATCTGATTTGACCACCATCATCATAGAAATACAGTGCCCATTCACCATCACGTATGGCCCATGAACCTGGAGATAATTTTTCTAGATTTGGATTACTTGGGATATCATTACTCTGATAGGTGATCCATTTCCAATATCCTGCCCAGAACTTATCATTATCTTCACTGTAATGCTTGGCGCCAGGGCCAGCCCAATATAGATAATCATGAGGTGAGTCATGACTGACGCCACTAAGTACAGGCATAATATTCTTGCCATCTATATGCATGGTGCTGGGTATTTCAATACCGGCTGAGTTCAATGCAGTTGGCAATATATCTAATGCAGATACCATGATGTCACTGACTTGACCAGCAGGGATCTTTTTAGGCCATGAAACAATGAATGGGACTCTAACCCCGCCATTATACATTTGCCCTTTGAATCCCCTGTCCATGCCATTCAATGGCATCGGCGACTCGTGCACCGCACCATTATCTGAAAGGAAAAAGATTAGTGTATTATCGAGTTCATCTCTTTTTTTCAATGTGTCTAGGATTTGTCCAATCCCTTCATCTGCGGCATTAATGGCTGCAAAATATTTATCTGCTTCTATATTGCCTGTATTAAATTTATCCATGTATCGAGCTGGTGAATTTTGCTCCAAAGGGATATGTGGCACACTATAAGAAAGGTTAATAAAAAAAGGCTTACTCTTGTTGTTTTTAATAAACTTGATGGCTTCATTAGTCAAATTATGCGTCAAATATCCTTGAGATGGTACGTTTTTGCCATTTACCCATATTGCAGGTGAGTTCCATAACGCTGCACCTGACGCATAATAACTATAGGAATAATCAAACCCTCGCTCATTGGGTTCATATCCTTTTGATGTTACCGTCACTTCATTATCATGATAATCCCTAGTTCGGGCATTTTCTGGTACTAAATTTTTACTTTCTACTTTAGCATTATGCCATTTACCAATTGTAGCGGTAGCATAGCCATTGTCTTGGAATAGTTTAGGAAGTAATGTTACACCAAGCGGAATACCTTGTGATGCATCATCATTACTATAAGTTCCAAAACTTGCTGGGTATCGCCCCGTAAATATACCTGCTCGGGATGGTCCGCATACGGGATGAGCGACAAATGCATTTGTCATTTTAACACCGGAATGAGCTAAATTTACTACATTTGGCATTGAATGAGCAGCAGCATCTATCATTTTTGTAATATCGCCTTGATAGCGCGGAGCTACCTGGCGCTTCTCAAGAGCCTCTCGATCTAATGAATTAAGAGTAAAGTCTAGCTGACCCGTACCTAGGTCATCCATTATTATAACGAGCACATTGGGTTGCGCTGATTCGGCACTGTAAGCCATTACAGGTGACATTGAACAGGCAAGAGCAACCATGCTTGCGATGATTTTTTTTGACATAGTGTAAATTTCAACCCCATTAATTTAGCTTTCATCAATATTTGTGACCATTGACTATTACATTAGCGGCAACACCTCCTTTTCGAATCTCATCAGCCATCCTTGCCATGATGGGGGCCGTGTAGTTAAATATATGGCGGTATGAGGGGCACAAATAGTTATGCCGATATTTTTCAGTTGGAATAGAAATAATTCTATGTTTTGGGCAACCACCATAACAAAGTAAATGAACATCACATTGTTGACATTCAGAGGTCAAACGTGATGATTTTGCTTTCCCAAATTTATTTTGTTTCTTACCAGTTACAATACTGACAAGTGATTGCGAATGAATATTCCCGAGTCTATTAGCGTGATATACATAATGATCGCATGAATACAAATCACCATTTGCTTCAATGATAACTGCCTGACCACAATCCTTAGACTGAACACATACTGAAGCAGGATACCCCATCCAAACTGCGAGGATACTATCAAACATACGAATGAAAACACGCCCGACATCATTTTGACACCATTCATCAAAGATATCCGCCATGAAACGACCATAACCATGTGCAGGCACGGAAAATTCCATTAATTTTGGATTTGTCATAGGTGTATAATGGCCATTATTATCAGCAAGACTATCAGGTGACAACTCCACCAAAGGAATAAACTGCATGAAATTTACGCCCAAGTTTTTCAGCGCAAGATAGGTGTCACGCCCCTTATCCCAATTTTTATCATTAATTACAGTCAGAGTGTTGAACTCTACGCCAAACTCTTTCAGCAATTTTATCGCATACTGAACTCGTTCAAATGTTGGGTTACCATTCACTGAAACGCGATATGCGTCGTGCACACTTTGCAGTCCATCTACAGATATACCAACCAAGAAATTATGCTTGGCAAAAAATTCGGCCCATTGACGATTAATCCCTATCGCGTTGGTTTGAAAGCTGTTGGTAATATGCTTTCCATCCGCATATTTCTGTTGATATGCAACCACATTGCGGTAAAAATCCAAGCCTGCGAGAGTAGGTTCTCCCCCCTGCCATGAGAAGTCTATCTGCTGGCTATGTTGAGAGCGGATATATTCCCGGATGTAACGCTTCAGGGTCGCATCTGACATAGTCTGTGATGCAGTGGGACTATCCTGATGAATGGTGTGTTCTTTCTCCAGATAAAAACAGTACTCACACTTGAGATTACAGCGATAGCCTGTTGGCTTTGCCATTATATGAAATGCTGTTTGACTCTTTTGATCAATGCTCATGATGTCGTTACTTTAAATAAATTGAAGCTATGACTGTAGTGTACGAAACAACATGAAAGCATTTGTTGTGTGATGTCACAATTTGCACGACAAAGAAAAAAGAAAATGAAAACCCAGCCTGCTGGCTGGGTCTTTATATCATTGCGACTC
The DNA here is from genome assembly GCF_051919165.1 of Aeromonas sp. 96A. Classification (NCBI taxonomy): domain Bacteria; kingdom Pseudomonadati; phylum Pseudomonadota; class Gammaproteobacteria; order Aeromonadales; family Aeromonadaceae; genus Aeromonas; species Aeromonas sp. 96A. The sequence goes on from NZ_JBQBFE010000001.1 coordinate 1,866,272, forward strand.
GTGTACGCCACTACACTATACGAGTTGCATCACCTCTGTGGCAGCAAGCAAAAATACACCTGCACCATAGTCAATATTATGGTCTCTCTGAACATCGCGGGGATTAAATGCGGGCAACTGCACCCAACCCATCATGCCATTTTCATGGATACAACCGAGTAATGCCTGCCAGGATGAAAGTACAGATGGGAGGTACTCATCACGAGATAGAATCCCCTGATTGATCCCCCAGGCCAAACCATAACAAAACAATGACGTTGCACTGCTCTCTGGCGCGGGGAAATGCTCTGGATCGAGCAAACTGGTGCGCCAAAAACCATCCGGCTGTTGATAGCGACATATTGTCTTGGCCAAGCGACAAAACAGTGTCAGGTAACGTTCCCGTGAGGGATGGTCATCAGGCATTCGTGCTAGCAAGCGAGGGATACTGGCCAGTACCCAACCCACCCCTCGACTCCAGAAAACCAACTCTCCATTTGCTTCACGCAACTCCCCCCCTTTTCCATCAGGGATATAGCGATGATCACGAAAGAAAAGACCGGTTTGTGGATCTAATAAATGATCCACCGCATCCCAAAATGCAGGCTCCATATAATCCAGATACTTGTGATCACCTGTCAGTTGGGAGAGCCCAGCAAACACGGGGGGAGCCATAAATAAAGAGTCACACCACCACCAATCTTGGCGACCTGGAGCCGGAGATTCCAACATCAAATCGAGGGCCTTGATGGTCGGCTCCAGCGCTTCAATCTGGTTGACCAATGGATAGACATCCAGGTAGGCCTGGCAGCACACATGATCATCAGCAAACCGTGGGTTAGGGCCGGCCCGAAAACCGGTATGCAATGTATAGTCCATCACCCCATTAAGGTATTCATTGTCATCGGTTGCTTGCCATGCGCTCGCAACACAGGACCAGAATACCCCCCGCTCCCAATCAGTATCTTTAATAAATCGAACCTTGCCGCTACGACGAACCACACTACGGGTCTGATGGGCCGCTTGATAGCGATAAACACGCTTCATCGCTGCCAGCACCTCAACTCTAGCTTCAGATGACATTGTGAGCTCTCCCTATCAACGTGCTAGCCAGCCACCATCAACGGCCAATGTGTAGCCATTAACATAGTCGCTGGCAGCTGATGCCAAAAATACCGCAGGGCCAGCTAGATCAGATGGCACTCCCCAACGATTAGCGGGGATCCGCTCCAAGATTGCGAGGTTACGAGCCTCATCTGCACGTAGAGCAGCGGTGTTATCCGTTGCCATATAGCCTGGCGCAATGGCATTAACATTAATGCCATGATGAGCAAGTTCAGTGGCAAGAGCTCTCGTCAGACCCATTACCGCAGACTTACTAGCTGTATAGGAAGGAACTCTCACACCCCCCTGGAACGAGAGCATTGAGGCAATATTGATGATCTTGCCACCCCGACCTTGTTTAACAAATTGCTTAGCTACCGCCTGTGACAAGAAAAATACCGTCTTTTGGTTGATATTAATCACGTCATCCCAATCCTTATTTGTAAACTCGAGAATATCCTGACGGCGAATAATACCAGCATTATTCACTAGAATATCTACACCACCCATTACTTCGACAGCTTCTGAGACAATTGCACCCAGCAAGTCCTGTTGCATCAAATTTGCAGTGATGTAGTGAAATTTCCGTCCCATTGCTTCAATGGCTGCCTGTGTCTCAGCAGCTGGTTCGTAACCGACACCAACGATATCAGCCCCAGCCTGAGCAAGACCCAATGCCATGCCCTGTCCAAGACCGGTATTACAGCCGGTCACCATAGCGACTTTACCCATGAGATCAAACATGTTCATATTTCTTCCTGCGACAAGGCGGATTGGCTTGCGTCAAGCAACCCGCATAAATTAATTAGTAGGGTTTACTTCAAATCACTCATGGCAACATGATCCATATCGTGGAAAGTCTGGTTTTCACCGACCATGCCCCAAATGAAGGTATAAGCCGAAGTACCGACACCAGAGTGGATAGACCAACTCGGACTGATTACCGCCTGCTCATTACGTACCACCAGATGCCGAGTCTCCTGAGGTTCACCCATGTAGTGGAAAACCAGGTTGTTCTCGCTCATGTCAAAATAGAGATAAACCTCCATGCGGCGTTCGTGGGTATGACAAGGCATGGTATTCCACAGATTGCCTGGAGCGAGTTCTGTCATTCCCATCAGCAACTGGCAAGTCGGCAGTACCGAAGGATGCAAGTATTTATAAATGGTGCGAACGTTACAATTTTCCTGACTTCCCAAAGATTCCGGAGCAGCCTCTTCGCGAGAAATTTTACGCGTCGGATAAGCATGATGAGCCGGAGCACAATTAAGATAAAAACGCGCAGGATGCTCCGGTTTTACGCTGGAAAATACAATTTCACGCGCCCCCATGCCAACATAGAGAGCCTCACGAGCACCAATCTCAAAAGTCTTACCATCAACAGTCACCAAACCTGGCTCACCGATGTTGATCACACCCAACTCACGACGTTGCAGAAAGAACTCAACCCCGATCTCCTTCCCACCTTCCAGAGAAAGAGGCTCACCAAGCGGTACAGCGGCACCAACGATGATACGGTCTATGTGACTATAGGTAAGATTGATTTTATTCTGCTGGAACATCTCTTCGATCAGAAAATGGCGACGCAGGCCACTTGTATCTAAGTGTTGCGCATGTTCACTGTGTATGGGTTGACGAATTTCCATTTTAAAACCTCAAGTTATAACCACAGCCACTGACATCGATGAAAATAACTAGCCATCAGTGCATTGCTGACTGTTCATTCATGACAAAGCAGTCGTGAGAATTAATTCCTCATAATGCAGGGGAAAATACCTTATAAGACTCCCACGTAATACTGAATGAGAGCATTATTAAAGACCCTCTTCCTCACTAATGCACTCCTCAACAATGGCAGCCTCCAGTGCCTTTCTCATATCCTGAATTGTACTTTTACCAATATCTTGAAGAATATCGACCAGCTCATGCAATGATGCACCGTCACGTTCAAATGCGGCATTTGCAATCATTGGTAAGTTAACCCCAGACAATACCTCTACCTGATCGGAATCCATTAAAATGACGGATGCTCGATTTGCTGGTGAACCGCCAGGAATATCTGTTAAAAACAGTACGCCATCGTCAGAGTTAACTTCCTGAGCCGCATTTCTCAGAGCAGTCTCCAAATCGTCCGTCGACATGGACTCGACAAAGTCGACGAAGCGCATCTGCTCCGGCTCCCCCACAATCGCTTTCATTGCAGACTGCATTCCGGATGCAAAGTTGATATGTCCAGACACTACAATACCGATCATGTAAATTATCCCTCTTAAATAGGTGGGGGATACCCCACCCCATTAGTATTGATTAGCGTATTCAAATAATCCCAAGGTAATGCCCGACTACCCCAGCGGCCAAGGTTGAGAAAATAAGCACTGGTGGCTTTGCCCAGAACCCAGTCCCCTTAACCATCTTGAACATAAAAAATACCAATGCTAACGGCAATAGATTTGGCATGATTTTGTCAAACAACGAAGCTTGAAGCTCTACCGTTTTACCACCGAGCTCTAAGGATGCTGTCGTCTGTAACTTGATAAATGTTGCCGATAGTGCGCCGATTACGAAAATACCCATGATATTGGCAGCTTTTGCTAGCTTTTCTGTTGCATCACTCATGTTTACCATCGCTGCAGTACCAGCACGGTATCCCATGAACATCAAACCAAAATAAACAAAAAAGTGCACAATCTGATATAGCAGGAAGAAAACAAACGGACCAGCAATAGATCCTTCAATGGCAATCGACGCCCCCAGTGCTAATGTCAATGGCATCAACGTCATGTGGTCTATCGCATCGCCAATACCACCGGTAGGGCCCATACCAGCCACTTTCATTACGTTGACAGTAGACGGTTTTTCTTTATTCTCTTCCATTGCTATAGCTGTACCTAGCAGGAAGGTAAATAATTTCGGACTTGCATTGAAGAACTGCAAATGATTTTTCAATGCTTTGGCTAGATCATTTCTATTATTACCATGAATCTTTTTTAAAGCAGGAATAATGGAGTATGCAAAACCACCACCCTGCATTCGTTCAAAGTTGAAGTTGCCCTCCATAAACAAGCCACGTAAAGAACAGATCCACAAATCTTTCTTGGTGATGACTTTACGTACAGCGGTATCTTCATAAGCATCTATATTATCTACCAATGAATTATTTTTTACTTGAGATGCCTCAACATTATTCCTCAGTGGAGACATTGTAATATCAGATGCCATCTTCAAATTCCTCTGCTTGCTTGTTTGAGTTGGTATTTCCACTAAAGAAGTAATAAAGAGCCGCGGCAGATGCCCCCAAAATCGCAACAGCCATAATTGGTAACTTGAGATAGGTTGTCATCACAAAACCGATAAAAAATATCCCAGCAACTTCTTTCGACCACATAATTTTAAGCAACATGGCAAAACCGATCGCTGGCACCATCTTGGCACCAATCCCTAGTCCTTCTAACAATACCGTTGGTGCATTTTCATCAATCCAAGTTGCACCATGTTCACCAAAATAGACTGTAGCAAATGCGACAACAGCGTAAAGCATTGAGCGAAGTGAAATAGTCGCTATCAGTAATCGATCGATACCAGATGCATCACCCTGTTCTGCGTAACGATCCGCCTTACCCATAGTGAAAGAAGTCAATGCAAAGAAACCAATCACTAACATCTGCATCAGGACCGCGATGGGCATCCCGACACCCATAGCCACTTCCGCAGATTGACCAGTCATCACAGCAAAAGCGACTGCTGCGATGGTACCCATTGTAACATCAGGTGGCTGCGCACCTGCGTTAGGTACCAATCCTAACCAAGCCAACTCCAAGGTAGCCCCAGCCACCAAACCAATTTGCATATCCCCCATAATTAACCCCACCACAGGGCCAGTAATAATGGGGCGATGAATATTTAATGCGACATCGAATTTATCGATGCCACAAAAAAATGCCCAAATTGCAACAAGCATAGCTTCGAAAAACATGCCCTATTCCTTTTATATTTTCAATTTGTTTACATTAAGCAAATATTTTATTAGGCAGCATTACTTGCCAATGAGAAAATATCTACTTCCGTTTGATCTGGGGTGTTTTGAATCGTACATGAGACACCATGACTAGCCATCATTTCAAATGCCTTCATATCTACTTCATCAACAGAGACTGTTTTTGTGATTTGTTTTTTACCATCGTGGTAATGCATATTTCCGATATTGCAATGAGTAATCGGAACTCCACCAGAAACTAAGCGAGCAACATCAGTTGGATTATTGCAAAGAATAAAAATTCGCTGTTTTTCCGTTGCATTGTGAATGACATCAATTGTTTTTTGAATTGTGAAGAAGCGGACGGCATATTCCCCACCAGCAGATGCCTTCATCCCTGCTTGCATAAACGCCGCATTAGGTCCCTCCGCCGCCTCGTCATTAGCAACCAATATCAGATTAGCCTCCGAGTGCTTCCCCCATGTGATACGAATTTGGCCATGTAACAAGCGTTCATCAATTCGAGTCCAGACAATATTTGGAGTTGTCATATATCTTCCTATATTATAAATGTACCAACATATGTGCTGGTAAAACCTGAAAATCCGATTTATTCAACGAAAAATGGACACCAAAGTAACTTGTCACGTCTGCAGCTACACAAGCAACAATTCACTTTCCACTTAGTTCAACTTCCTTTAGTCTACCCACCACATAAAAAAAAGGAAACGAAAGTTACCAAAATTGAGATCGCTTTCACAAAGTTCTCATTTTATTCATAAGCAAAACCAAGTGAAACAAAGAAATTGAAACAACGAACTGTGCTTGATTAAATCAATAAAAAGATCTGATTAGCTTTAGAGCATATATTTAATAGCCTTCAACACATAACATACTCATAATGTCACCGCATTGAATCATGTAATCACAATGCCATATTGTGTCTTCGTAATGTTGATTTAGCTCGCTGAAACAAAATCACGTTAAATCTTCCCTTCGCTCATACACATACGAATTTTCGCTGCAACCACCTCTTCCATTGCTGCCATGGCTGGCACCAGATACTGGCGCGGGTCGCTGGCATCCGGATGAGAGCCAAGGAAGGCTTTCATGGCATCGGCGAAGGCGATCTTCAGTTCGGTCGCAACGTTGACCTTGCAGATCCCGAGTTCGATGCAGCGGCGCACATCGGCTTCCGGTACGCCGGAGGCGCCGTGCAGCACCAGCGGAATATCCACCTGCTCGCGAATGGCGGCGAGGCGCGCAAAGTCCAGACGGGGCTCCTCCTTGTAGAGGCCGTGGGCGGTGCCGATGGCCACCGCCAGCGAGTCGATACCGGTGCGGCGGACAAACTCGGCCGCCTTGAGCGGATCGGTAAATTTGGCATGAGCGGCATCGACGATGAGGTCATCCTCCTGACCGCCCAGCTGGCCCAGCTCCGCTTCGACGCTGGCGCCCATGCGGTGGCAGAAGGTCACCACGCTGCGCACCTTCTCGATGTTCTCTTCAAACGGAAAGTGCGAGGCATCGATCATTGCGGAGCGAATCCCCGCTTCGACCTTGCTGTGGATGTCCTGCTCGTCTTCGTGGTGATCCAGATGCAGCACCAGCGGGATGCGATATTCATGGGCGGCAGCCTGACAGATAGAGACCAGATACTCGACCCCGGCATGGCGATAGGTACCCGGGGTGCCAGCCAGGATCACCGGAGAGCGCATGCGAGCGGCAGTGCGGGCTACCACCTGCACGGTTTCCAGGTTGTGGATGTTGAAAGCCGGTACGGCGTAGCCGCGGCGCTGGGCATCTTTGAGCATTTCATGGGAAGAGATCAGATACATAGTGACTCCTGAGCGTCCTGATTGACGCAAGATCCTGAGAAAAGGGAGGAGAGCTGAGTCGGGTTTATCTCCCGGCCAGCCACCCAGATATGTTGTTGATTGAGTTCAGTGGTGAGGGCGAGCAGGTTGGCCTGTTTGCCAACTGCCAGTGAACCGAGGCGATCGGCAATGCCGAGCATCTTTGCTGGTGCCAGTGAGGCCATTGCGATGGCTGCATCGAGCGGTACGCTCGCCAGCTGCACCATGTTGCGTACGGCGCCAAGCAGGGTGAGGGTGCTGCCCGCCAGACCGCCGGTGTCGGTGCGTACCACGCCGTTTTTCATCTCGACCCGATAGTTGCCAAGCAGATAGTGACCATCGGGCATACCGGCGGCGCGCATCGCATCGGTGACCAAGAGCAGACGCTGGCCGGCGCAGCAGTGACAGAGCTTGAGCACGCTCGGGTGGAGATGATGGCCATCGGCGATCAGCTCCAACCAGGCTGTGGGATGGACAAGACCTGCACCGACCATACCAGGTTCGCGGTGGTGCAGGCCGCGCATGCCGTTGAAGCAGTGCACCAGCCCGGAGGCGCCCGCCGCCAGCGCCGCCATGGTGGTGTCGTGATCCGCCGCCGAGTGGCCCAGCATCACCCGCACGCCGTTTGCAACAAGATGGTGAATGGACGCGATGGCGTTGGGCTTTTCCGGTGCCAGCGCGACCACTTTCAGGCTGCCGCGCGCCAGCTGTTGCAGGTGGGTCAGTTCGGCAATATCCAGCTCCCGAAACAGCGCCTGATCGTGGGCGCCCTTGTTGTCCGGCGTGAAGTAGGGCCCTTCCAGATAGCAGCCGAGCAGCTCGGCGCCCGGCATGCCGTGAGCAACGCCATCGGCAATGCGGGCAAGTGCTTGCTCTATCTCGGGGAGTGGGGCGGTGACCGTGGTGGCAAGAAAAGCACCAACCCCTTCTGCCGCCTTGGCCATCGACAAGGTAGCCAAGGCATTGCCATCGCTATCCATGACATCGACACCGGCACCGCCGTGGACATGACCATCGATCAGCGCGGGCACCAGCAGCTCGACATCCAGCGCCGGATCGCCATCAGTGATGGGGTCGATAGCGGTGATGATGCCCCCTTCATGGGTGAGCTCCTGATGTTCCAGCCAACCCTGTTCGGTCAGCAGGCGACGGGCACGGATCCGTGAGGCCATCAAATGCCCTCCTCTACCAAATCCATCGAGTCATCGTGACGCTCTTCACCAGTATGTTCATTCACAATGAAACCGAACCGGCAGTCCCCAGATTGACTCGCGCCCCCCTGCACATGACATTTTTTTAACATGCGGTTAGACATGATTCTTCATCCAATTGCTGCTTCAATTGCTCGGGATGTGGATAGATGGTTACGCCTTGAACGACCCGGTTGACACAGCCACTCGGACATGGGTTGTCAGGATTGATACCCAAAGCCATTGATGTATGAAATGCATAGAACTGGGCATATAGCAGGTAGCAGAATGCTAGTTCTGCATCATCTCCATTCAGAGTCCGTGGAAGGTAGATATGTTCACCAGCCTCGATCCGTGGCTCAGGAAGGTCAGCCAATGCCACTACGCGAGCAGCAACACCATCACGTCGCAGCTCATCCAATAAATCCAAGTCATACTGTCGTGTATAAGGATCATTGGAGATCATGTGCACAATCAGGGTATTGCTATCGACCACGGATTTGGGCCCGTGGCGAAATCCGGTCGGAGAATCAAACATGGCGACTAGGCGTCCGGCAGTCAGCTCTAACAGCTTGAGTGCCGCCTCCTGAGCCACCCCTTGCAGACTGCCACAGCCAAGATAGATAACTCGTTGTGGTAGAGGCGCATTCCATGCAGGCACCGTTTGAACGATCTGTTTCAGGATTGCCTCACTCACGACAGCCAGTGAAGTACAAGCATGCTGGTTGAACTGTTTTGGCAACAATACGGCCAAGCAGCTCAACATCATGCTAGTGAGGCTACTTGTCATGGCAAAACTACGATCATTGGTTTGAGGCGGCATCAACAGTGCCAGTGATCGACTATCGTTCTGACAACGCTGATATAGTTTCCCATCAGTATTGCAAGTGAGAACCAAGTGATAGCATTCACTTACCAAACTACTAGCCAAATCAACAGCAGCCACACTTTCAGGGCTATTTCCCGAACGGGCAAACGAGACAAGTAACGTAGGGATGTCTTTGTTAAGGCACTCTTTTGGATCAGTAACGATATCAGTACTGGGTATCGACTCTACTCTACCGTTAATTCGTGCCGATAGATAAGGGGCCAATGCACGCCCAGCAAAAGCAGATGTACCAGCACCAGTCAAAATAATTCGTAGATTACCTTTCATTAATAAAGGAATAATAAATCGGTCTATGGCGACTCTTTCCTTCTCGACCATGCCTAATGTTTCTAACCATGTAGCAGGCTGTTGCTGAATTTCACTCGCAGTAGCAATCCCTTTGGCTGCTATTAATGTCTCTTTTTCATAACCAAGAATCATGACTGTAATACCTCACATCGCCATTTCAGGCTGGGGACAGCAAGCCCGAGAATAGTGCCGCAGCACTTCCTGAACCTGATCAAGAATCAGACTGTGGGGATCTGCAGAAAGCTGTCCCGCACGCACTTTTTGATATTGAATTGGTAGATACTGACTCAGCAGTGGCAATGGAATTTGCTCTTGTTCAAGATTGGCCAACAGACAGGCATACGCTTCATCTACCCGCTGCTCAGGCCAGTAGTAACGAATCCGATCCGAATAGCTGTAACCTCGAGCCAGACGTCTGTCATTAGGACTCCCCTGATAGTGGCTTTGCCAATATCCAGGCTGCTCTAACATGGTCTGCTCGAGCACATCACGTAGTCTTGAACAAGCACTAGCAGTCACTAATTCCGATTCAATAGCAGCCAATGAGAACAACGCTTCACGCAAAGCAAACGTGAGTGCAGGCCCGACCTTGAGAATTGCAAAGTGATCACGTACTAACTGCTGGTAAGCCTGAGGTGTTTGATAATCCGTCGAGTGGGCTTCAAACACCATGTGGGGGTATTCCTTGATCAACAGACTCAAGCCAATAGCCTTGCCACTTTGATAATCAACCACTCTCGTATGATCAAATTCAACGCCCGGCTGCACGACTAACGCAATGACCCGTGACCATACATCCCCCAAACCATGACGAGTAAAGGCCGCTCGATGTGCTTCCAATGTATAACGCGCAGCCTGAGGTGTTGTTACCGCAAGTTCTGAGAGATCTTCATGCGCCCCACCAGGAACGGGTACTTCGGTGCCAATTACATAAATCAGGTCGCAGCGCCCAAACTTCTCGTAACAAGTACGCTCAGCAACTACCGCAAGCCTAGCTGCACGTTCGGCAACCACTTCATCACTGAGTGATAAGGGGTCATCTGAACAAGCCATACTGCAGTCAAGATGGATTTTTTTGAAACCTGCCGCCACATATGTGGCAATAAGCGTTTCTGCATGTGCCATGGCTTCGGAAGCAGAAAGTCCCTGCCATCGATTTGGACCCAAGTGATCGCCACCAAGGATCACCATCTCACGCTCAACACCACAGCGATCTGCCAACTGATATAAACGTTCGCGAAAATCTGCTGGTGTCATACCGGTATAGCCACCAAATTGATCCACTTGATTAGAGGTGGCCTCGACCAGCAGAACGTTTCCTTCTCTCTTAGCCAGCGTTAATGCAGCTTCCAGCACTAACGGGTGAGCAGAACATACCGAGGTGATGCCAACTGCTTCCCCATTCTTGTTTCTTTCTATTAACTGAGCGATACCTTTCACTTCTCCTCCAAGGCCATCGAAAAACCAGCCGTGACATTTCATTTCATTTCTAAAAAGATAAACCCAATGAAAACGAAATGAAATGAAATGACATGTTTTTTATGAACCAGATCACGAAAAACAAAAGGAAAAGAAAGGACTTTGACTGAAGTGATTTTTTTGTCACAAAGCGCAAGGCCAAGACTTGATTTGGATTGTCCACTAAGCGTTAATACGCAAAATGCAATAAAGTGAAAGTCCATGTGCAGACAGGACAACTAATACGGACAGAGCGGAATAATGCAAATTACCGAGAAAAATCCCATCGGCACCAGTGAGCGCCGTGAGCGTATCATCCAACAACTACGTAGCCATGGAAGTGTGCAAGTAAATGATTTATCAACACATTTTAAGGTTTCAACCGTCACAATTCGTAACGATCTGGCTTTCCTCGAAAAGCAAGGAGTCGCGGTACGCGCCTATGGGGGTGCCCTGCTGTGCGAACCTAATCAAGTAGTGCCCGAGCGGACCATTGCCGACAAGAGCGTGCTCAATACGCCGGTCAAACAGAGGATAGGCGCACTGGCGGCCACACTAGTACAGCCTGGGTGTCGTATTATCCTAGATTCGGGCACTACAACTCTGGAGGTAGCTCGCCATCTACGCGAGCATCAGGAGATCCTAGTGATGACCAACGGAATGAATGTAGCCAATGCTCTGCTTGAGGCGGAGGGGGTAGATCTGCTGATGACAGGCGGCCATCTGCGCCGAAAATCACTCTCGTTTTATGGTGCGCAGGCCGAACAATCCCTGCAAAACTACCATTTTGACCTGCTATTTCTCGGGGTGGATGGCATCGACCTCGAACGTGGTGTCAGTACTCATCACGAGGACGAAGCACGCCTTAATCGCTGCATGTGTCAAGTAGCAGAGCGGATCATTGTAGTCACCGACGCCAGCAAATTTCGTCGTTCTAGTCTGCATAAGATCATCGATACCACACGTATTCATACCCTGATCACCGATGATTCACTGCCTGCAGAAGTGCTGACTGGCTTGCGTCATGCAGGGATTGAGGTACTGTTAGTACCGAATGATTCCCACTAGTCGGTGTTGTAGCCCAAATCGATGCGGCTGAATGGGACGAATTACAGGGAGACCTTCACCTTCAATTCTTCATTATGAGCAAAACGCTTCTCCCCATCCCCAACTGGCCTAAATGCTACAAGCTTCTGATTAACCGTGGCTCACTCACCTTCAGGGTTGATGCCGAGGCCATGCGCAACTTGTTTCACCATGACCATCACGGACGAAGGGGCCAAAGCCAGCTTTGCACTGATCAGAGCATCTCGACCTTCCTGATGCTCAAGGGGATTGTCAGCATCACTCAGCGGGTTACTCGACTCCCTGTTCAAGTTGAGGAACGTATCGCTTTGTGACCCCGATTATAGCTAATGGGATGGTCGCCCCTCCCCAAAATGGCATCAGAGTGCCAAAGTGGCGAATGTAAGTTCCCACTGATGAGAGAGGCGACCACCATGAAGGCTACGACTATCGGCATCGATCTGGCAAAACATCTCTTCCAATTACATGGCGTTGATCAACAAGGCAAGACGGTCCTCAAGCGACAGTTGAAGCGGGATCAGATGCTCTCATTCTTTAGCAATCTTCCTCCTAGCCTGATCGGCATGGAGGCATGCGGCAGTACCCATTACTGGGCCAATAAACTGCAAGGAATGGGGCATACTGTCAAACTGATGGCGCCGCAGTTCGTGAAGCCCTATGTGAAGACCAACAAGAACGATGCTGCGGATGCAGAAGCTATCTGCGAAGCCGTCACCCGACCCAATATGCGGTTTGTGCCAATAAAAAATGGCGAGCAGTTAGCCGTGTTGTCGCTACATCGTGCAAGGCAAGGGTTCGTCAAAGCCAGAACGGCACAAGCTAATCAAATCAGGGGCATGCTGGCTGAACATGGCATCATTGTCCCTAAAGGTATTGCATACATTAACCCACGATTGCCCGAGATCTTGGAGGACGCAGAGAACGACCTACCCGGAATTTTTCGTCAATTAATTGAGCGTTTAGGGGAGCACCTCAAAGAGCTCACCAAGCAGGTGAATGAACTGGAAGAGCAGATCTGGAGTTGGCACAAAGAAAACTCGGCAAGTCAGAAGCTGGCTAAGATGCCAGGTATTGGTCCTCTCACGGCCAGTGCACTGGTTGCGTCTATCGGCGATGCAAAGCAGTTCGAAAATAGCCGCCAGCTAGCAGCCTGGCTGGGTTTGGTACCCAAGCAACATTCCAGCGGTGGCAAGCCGACCCTATTGGGGATAAGCAAACGCGGTGACATCTATTTACGCACACTGCTGATCCACGGTGCTCGCGCCGTGCTCCGGGTCGCTGAGCGTAAGACGGAGTACGCAGGAAGCTGGCTTGCGGGGGTCATGGAGCGACGTAACCATAATGTAACGGTAGTGGCACTGGCCAACAAGAATGCACGCATCATCTGGGCATTACTTGCCCATGAGCGCGAGTACGATGCTGATTACGCAGTAGCGGCCTAAGCTCAATAGTCAGCACAAGAACTGTGTTTCATCGCAAGCGTGACAAAGTATCGAGTTAACAACCAGCGTTAGAAAGTATCACCGATTGCACGGGCGATCATGACGTGATGGCGAGGCAGGTCAGACCGTGACTGGCAAAACCCGACAGACACAGGGCACTAATAAGTGCGTTTAGCTGATAGAGGAGCCAGTCAGTGAATTCCATCAGGGATAGGGGCTGTTGCCTCGGTGAAATCCGGATCTATGGCTGCAATCTCAACCTAACTCACTTTCATTGATTGAGGGCTTGGCAAACCGGGGCGACCATCTATGAATACCCTTGGCCTACCTGTCAGAAAGCCCCGAGTGTAGCGGTCGCAGGGGCTGGGGCATTTTCTGCTTGATGATTGATTTGGGAAACAACGCCAGTGTAAAGATTACCTTATCAGTTGACTACGCCCAAAATTACGGCTGCCTCTTACTTTTGAGCGTAACTTAAATAAATATGCTGTCCTCTCCAAGAATTTATAAAATTTCTCATTATGCAGGTCAGCATCTCGGCGATCAAATCGATACTCTGCATCATCAGGGAAATGCACCAAAGACGCATAATCAGGGTATGCGAGCCTCAATGCACTACACCAAGCTTTACTGATACGCGTAGCCATGTTATCTCCATCGAAATTAGAGTAATCCCCAAGATGACCGTAATCATCTCGGTTAAATAGTAGCACCACGTGATAATGAGGGTGCTGGCTCGTTACTTGCTCCTTCACCCAGATAAATCCAAAGAAGAATGGTTTACCCGTCTTACCCTTACGGTGACGTGCCGCCTGTATGTGGCTTTTTAGTGAAGCTATAAAGCGCTTAATAACCTTTTCCTCCTCTACCTCCGGTGGAAAACTTGTCGGCATGTCCGGATCATCCATAACTGGTATCTGGGGAAAGCGTAGGTCAACACGCACTGCAAACACTCGTGGGTGTTTATTCAAGAAGTTAGCGATTACCTCCACGGATGTTTTCAACTGTTCAAAAGATATTGAACCATACTTAGCCTCAGCCACAACTCGTAAGTTTTCTAGCTCGTCGGCTATTAAATGATACCCGAATTTTGATTTCATATAAGTTCCTATAGCACGCATGGAATACCTATACCCGTTGGTTAGATACTCAGGTGACTTCACTTATCGTAATTAATGAGGATTGCTACGTAAAACTTTACGGACAACTGATACTGTTCTCTCTTATCAAACCACTAGGTTGATATACCAACCTGCATTTAGCACTCTGTGCATTACATATACTTTGTTATGCAGATCTATACAGCTAATGGCTTATATCTGATGTACAAGCCTGATGTGCATCTGATTGGTATACACGATGTGTATATATAACATGTTCTCGTTCACATACCCTTTGATACACTCTGATGGTGTATCACTCTCACCCTCGATATATCTCCTACCCCCTCTACCTTGTTATACACCTTGTGTGTATATGTAATACTATTACCGAACTGAGTGACATTCTAAATCGCCGAGAAAAGCTTGGTTATTTTCGATAAGCGCTCGATAATGCCGAGCATTAAGACAAAAAATTTACTCTGAACTTAGCTCGATACCTCCTATCTGGCAGATGCCTTCAAATCAATCCATTCAATTACTTCACACAGCTTCCAAGCGACCGCACGAGGCCCTAAAGAAATGGCACCTGGAAATTCCCCCTTACTCATCAAGCGATAAATTGTCGCTTTGGATAAGGTAGTCATTTCGATGACTTCTTTCAGCTTAATCAACTTCATGTTATCTCTCCGTTATTTCTTCATAACGAAGGACCTCATGTGAAAAATTACCATCCGAAGAAAACCACTATCTAACCGTTCTAATCTCAATCTCATTAATTAGTAGAGTAAATTTACTACCTCCCACAACTGAATAATAAAGCCCAGCCTCCACTGAACTTTGTGTGATAAACTCATGAAGAAATAACTTTACTGACACACACAGTAATTCATAGCACACCAAACAAGATCAGGAACCAAACCATCAGATACATAGGGAGCTTAAAGCCAGACACCCTAGACACCCCAGACACCCCAGACACCCCAGACACCAGTTGACACTAGCCTGCACCAGGCCAAACATAAAAAACACGTGAAATGCATCACAAAACCCCACAAAAAACACTCATGAAACGCACATAAAACACACAATAAAAACTACAATGTAGTTTTAAGTTATTGGGGTGAAAATATGGCAGTCTGGGCGGATGGAAAAGTTATCAGAACACAGTTACTCGACAGATACTTCGTTGATTATCTTTGGTATAGAACATGTGAAATAAATGCGTATTCAGTATGCATAATTCCTACAGCTGAGAATCTTGAAAACGAACTATCAAGAGCCAGCTTAGAACCTAACGCCCAAAAATTCATGTCTGAAAATCATATTAGAGACGATTCACCACTTAACCTCGACCGATTTATAAAAATACTCCACAAAGAATATTCCCGAAATTGTATTTCCAACAATGACCTCTCTTGGATAGATGATAAAAACACTCGATTGCTTTGTTACATTTGGCGAACCTTAAGTCATTTAATACTTGAAAGCACTCCTAATGGAATATTTAACTATAATTTCAAGCTTGAACTTGGTGAAACTGTACAGCCGAATAATATTCAAAGAGTTGTGAGAGTAAACGAAATCACAAACAGGAATATAAGTGTATTTTTAATTATCTGTTGCATCAATAGACTGCAAATTGACAAAGTTAATAAATTGCAGATATTAGAGAAGATAAAACAGGCGTCTTCATATGCTATAGATAATCAAGAAATCACACATTGGCTAAAAAAAGATGAAAAGCAAAAAATCCCTTGGATGTATGATTACTTGCGTGGTACTAGGTCAGATTATATTCCGCTAGTACCTCGAGGCTCAATTGGAGTTCGAGATGATATTATTTCATTTTTTGATGTGACGCGAACATTCAATGAGGATAGCTCAAAACTTATTGCACTCACCATGAAAAAATCATGGAGCCAGAGAAAATACAGAGATAAAAACAAAGATAAGAAACAATACAGTATAAACATGAGCCAAGATATTGGCGATATTCTTGATAAACTTAGCTTAGCTAGAAATGAAAATAAAAATAAAATCGTTGAGGCGCTGATCAGGGCTGAGTACGAGAAAATTGCTATAACTTGAATTCCACAATTGAATAGATATAAAAATTGAATTATCCACCAGTTTTGATTTAATTTAAACCATTGAGGGCAATTTAGAGATTATTAAAGTTAATTCAGTGTAAACAAAATCAATATGGACTAAACTATTTAATAGTTTAGTCCATCACTCAGCATTATCATAGCCACTTATTTTCTATTAAAACTCACTTTCACAACGTTCTTGAATGCTGCTTCAGCAGCAGGATCTTGCATCACCTCATCGGCTACCAGTCGGCCCCAATTAATCCATACAAGGCGGGTTTTCTCGGTATGCCGTGAACGATGGTAAGTTCTAATCAGTTTGTTAATAGGAGTGTGATTCAAACAAAGCTCAATCACTCTTTCCTCAATATCTAGTCTTTCCGCCCAGTTAGTAGCCGCACTACGCCGTAAATCATGGACAGTAAATGGTTCCATATCAGCTAAACATCTGGCAATGAATCGTCTTAGTGCTCGTGTAATTGAGTCGACTAAAATTGGCTCTATTTCATCATTTTTTGGACGATCAGATTCGAATACGAAATCACCATTGGCATACTGCCCCTGTTCCTCAATTACTGATCTTGCTTGAGGAGAAATAAAGACTGTATGAGCTCTACCATTTTTTGTTTCTGGTATGGTCCATATATCATCCTTGATCTGTGAAAAACGCATATTGGCGACTTCACTACGCCGACATCCGGTCAGTATCAATAGCTTGATCGCATTCGCTGCAGGCAGAGAAATAGTAGCATGGCGAGAAACGCCCCGTCCCCCAGCAGCCAGGCTGCCGCCGCTCCCCAAGTCCTCATCAATGGCCTTCCATAACCTGCGCAATTCGGGGACAGTCAGCCAACGCTCTCTTGGAGCCCCTGCGCTGGCGCCAAAATCTTTTGGCCGTAATAGCCTTGCCGGGTTAGCTTCAATCAGGCAGTGAACCACCGCATAATCCAACATCTGATTCAGCGTTCCCAACCCCTTACGGGTTTCGTCTTTTGTTGCGCGCCTAGTTATCTCTAACGCTTGTGCCAAGTGGGCACGAGTCAGATCGATTAAGCGAATATTGCCCAAGGTCTTCTTGAGATGACGATTCCAACGATCCTGATGACATTGGAGGGTTTTGGGTTTGACGACCTGAGCAACACGTTGCGCATCGAGCCATCGTCCGAGTAACTCATCCATCGTCAGAGCCGTTTCATTTTTAGCCTTTTCTTGTGCCGCAAACTTGGTGGGGTCAATGCCCCGCTTCACAAGCTGCACGGCTTTCCCATGCTCCTCTCTAGCTTTAGCCAGAGTCAGGGCAGGTAACTCCCCAGCAACAATTCGCCTTCACTACCACCAATCTTGAAGCGATATACAAAACGCTTGAGGCCACTTTCACGGATTTCTATCTTGAGCCCACCACCATGCTTCGATTGAATCGCATAGCGCTTCACTTTAACCCCTTCAACTGGCTTGAGTGACGAGACCTCCAAGTCTTTACTTATCGCCATCCGTACCCCTCCTTGTACCCCTCCAACGCAGTGCATTGGAGTGAGACTTCATGAAACCACTGGATACAAACATATTATGTAACATGCTGTTTTTAATCAAAATATAATCTCATATAAAACCAACTGATTCTATATGAAACTAATAACACCTAGACTCCTAAGGGACAGGCCACTGGTTCGACTCCAGTCGGGAGCGCCATATAAAACAAGGGGTTGACATCGTGATGATGCCAACCCCTTGGTCGTTTTTGGCGACAATGAATCCGACCATCCAACCGTAATGACCCTCTCCTTTCTGCGTTCAGAGCATGCGCTCTCTGATAGACTGCTTCTCTTCGGCTTGTCTTTGAGGCCAAGCCCTGTTTCATCTTGCAAAGGAGTGTTGGATGTCCGGATGTTCCTGGTGGGATAGATCCACCGGTTTTGCCTTGCTGACCATTGTGCTGTGGGCCTCGCTGGCGGCGCTGACGTCACGGGTCACCAGCGTGTCACCACTGGTGCTGGTCGGGCTGGTGCTGTTTTTCTGCGGGGTCGGGGCCTTGCCGTTCTGGCGCCAGTGGCGTGCTCGCCCTTTTACCTGGCTGGTGACGATTACGGCATTGCAGCTCTACCATCTGCTGCTCTTTATGAGCTTTCGCCATGCCCCGGTGCTGGAGGCCAACCTCATCAACTACCTCTGGCCGCTCTGCATCATTCTGTTCACCCCGCTGTTGTTGCCCGGCCATCCACTCCATGCCCATCACCTGCTGGCTGGCGCCTTTGGTCTGGCGGGTTCCATGCTGGTGATGGTCGATGGCGAGCTGCAACTGCAGCAGGCCTATCTGCCGGGATACCTGTTGGCGCTCGGTGCAGCTGTCGTCTGGGGAGCCTACTCGGTATTATCACGCCGTCTGCCGCCAGCCCCCGCCGTGGTCACTGCGGCAGCCTGTCTGCCCGCGGGTTTGCTGGCGCTGCTGCTTGCCCGTCTGCTGGAGGGGCCCCTGCCGCTCGCGCAGATCCCCACCAGTGACTGGTGTCTCATCATCGGGCTGGCGCTGGGCCCTATGGGGGCGGCCTTTGTGACCTGGTATCTGGCACTGCGAGACGGCGATCCACGCCGGATCGGTGCCCTTGCCTACCTGACACCTCTGCTGAGCACCTTGCTGCTGGTGTTGCTCAATGGAGAAACGCTGACCTCGCGCCATCTGCTGGCCGGTGCACTTATCATGGGAGGCGCCCTGCTCGGTATGCTTGGCCAACGCAACAGCGCTCAGGTATCCCCATCCAGTTAAGCCGGCAAGATAGGGCTACCTGACCGTGCTGTCATAAAAACGCCATCATCCCTGTTTAGGCTCTGGCCACGCTCCCCCATGGTCTGTGTTGACAGGAATTACCCCGTGAAAATCGCCCATTACGCCACCCTATCCTCCCTTGTTTTGTTACTGGTTGCGGGAGGACAGGCGCTGGCCCTCTACCACGGCTGGCAACAGCTTGCCCATACCAATCAGGCCCAGCATCAGCACGAGACGCTGCAACAACTGGTAACCGTGACCCTGCAAAACAGCCTGCGTGACTACCTCAACAGCGGCGATCCGCAACAACTGACAGCAGCGGAGAAGGTCCGCCAGCAAGCGCTCTCCTCGCTGGCCGCTCAGGATGATGCCGTGGCGGCCCCGCTCAGACAGCAACTCGAACAGATGGCGCAGCGCATCGCGCACGACTATCAGGCCGCAGGCAAGCTCTCGGGCAACAGCCAGCTGCTGCTGCAAAATGCTGAGAGTGAGCTGGGCAGCCAGGCCATGGCGCTGATCCGCTATGGGGAGCAAGGCGCCAGCACGGAACAATCTGCCGCGGCACAACAATATCGCCGCGGTGCGGCCGAGATCCTGGCGGGCCTGCCGCGCCTCGCCCATTTGCGCCAAAGCTATATGGAGCAGGGCAATGAAAAGCTGCTCGAAGGGATCCGCTTCGAGCTGGAGGCACTGCAAAAACAGGCGCAAGCGCTGCAAGCCTTGCCGCTGATCGGCCTGTATGAAGAGGCTCCCGCCGATGAGTTCACGCTGGGGGAGCCGGTACGCAAGGAGCTGGGAGATCAACCGCGCAGCGAATTACGCTCGCTGCTGGGCCGCTATCCGCAGGAGCTGGCCAACAGCCGCACGGCGCTACAACAGCAACAGGCTGGCCGCCAGACCGTGCAGCAAGACATCATGGCCATGTTGCAAGCGACCAGACAGATGGGGGAACAACTTGCCCGCGAACGGCAAGCCGTCAATCAGGAGCTGGCCACCATCCTCGGCACGCTGGCGCTCTGTCTGGTGATAGTCGCCCTGCTGTTTGCGCTGGTGCAACGACGCTGGCTGCTCACCCCCTTGTTGCGACTGCGCGGAGCTTTTATGCAACTCGATCAGACGGGGCAGGCCGAGCCGTTGCCTGACGGGCGCGATCGCAACGAGCTGGCCGATATTGTTGCCAGCTACAATCGGCTGATCGGTCGCCTGCAACTGGACCAACAACAAAAAGAGGGGCAGCTGTCAGCGGTATCCCTCAGTCTGCAAGGGATGGTCAGTCAGGTTGACGAGATCCACCACAGCACCCGCACCACCGAACAGGTGGTCGACGAGAGCGGCCAGATGATGGATGAGCTGAACCAGCTGGCCGGAGAGGTCCATCAGGTCGCCGCCGACATCGCCCAGCATGCCCACCATAACGAACAGGCGATGAGCCAGAGCGAAGATCTGGTGGGGAGCATGCTACACGCCACTCATCAGACCGGACTGGCGATTGACGAAAGCGATGAGGCGCTGCAAGCCCTCACCCGCTCGGTTGTCGATGTGACGGCCATTGTCGATGTGATCGGTCATATCGCTCAGCAGACCAACTTGCTGGCCCTCAACGCCGCCATCGAAGCGGCCCGCGCAGGGGAACAGGGACGCGGTTTTGCCGTGGTTGCCGATGAAGTGCGCCACCTCTCGGCCAATACCCAGCAATCCCTCAACCAGATCACCGATATTCTGGGGCGCCTGACCCAATCCGGCGAACAACTTGGCACTGTACTGAACCGGATCACCAGCGAATCAAGCCGCCAGCGGGCGCAGGCGGAACAACTGCGCCAGACCACCCAGGCGGTGCGGGAGATCGCCCGCAACACCGCAGTGATCGCCCTGCAGGGGGCCGACAACGCCAAAAGTCAGGAACACAAGCTGGCCAGTTTTGCCGATCTGATCGCCCGTATCCATCAGCATGCCCGTCAGGTGAGTCAGCTCTCGGTGCAGGTCTCCTCCCATATCCACCATCAGGCGCAGCAGATCCCCCGCATCCTCGGCCAGCAAGGCTGACCCCTATTTGCCCCACATCCTCACCAGATCACTTTCCCTCGACCAGAGGGAAAGTTTTTTTGTAGCACAAAATTATCTGTTATCGGCAGGTTAACTGACACCTCTTCCCCCGTACCGGATGAAAACCCGCACTGGCGCTGGCCGCAGCCTCAAGAAAACGCTCTCATCACCGTGATACCTGCCATGAGGCTGTTTACGACCTTGCCCATGATTATTTGCACTCGGTCATACTTTTGAAACGTTGAGGGAACTTTTCATTGATATTTCGCACCGCGAACGTACTCTTGGGGTTGTCCGATAGCCAAGAATCGGAACATAAAAAAACAACATGTGATGATCAGGACTGCCAACTACAGATGTGCCAAGACATCCGGGTTTGCAGGTAGCCAAGACAAGATTTTTTGCCCTTCGGGGTTTTGATTGCAATGCCAATACCGAGCGGTAGGCCCGATGCCAACTGCCGGAAAAAAAGCTAAGTCCATAAAATCAGGAGCAATAAAAATGGAAAAAGTGATCTTCAAGCGCGCCGCTTTGAGTGCCGCTGTGGTAGCCGCTCTGGTCGCCCCCGGTATGGCGTTGGCAGCTCAGGACATGATGAGCCCGGAATACGGCCAGTCCTATGAAACCTTCGTTAAAGACTCCAAACTGACCGGCGGTCTGTTCTACTTCCAGCGTGATCGTCAGCGCATCCAAGGTGGCGCTACTGGCGATGGAAAATATCATTCCAATCTTAGCCATGGTACCGCTCAAGCCGCACTGAACTTTAACTCGGGTTATGCGTGGAACTTTATCGGTCTGGATCTGGGTGGATTTGGTGCCTACGATCTCTCCATCGATGAAAGTAATGGTGTTAACGAAGAAAACGAGTTCAGCTTCATTGGCAGACAATGGGGCGAAAAAATGGATAATTTATCCGAAAATGGATTTAGCTTGTCTAATGCCGCGCTTAAGTTCAATTTTGGTAACACTGGCGTCACCGCAAAAGGTGGTTATACCCAGCTTTACGTTCCCGGTGTGATCGGTGTTAACTGGTCCTATCAACCAGGTACCTATCGTGGTGGCCAAGTCGAAGGCAACTTTGGCGGTCTCTACCTTACTTACGCAATTGCCGATGAATACAAAGCACCGTGGTTTAAAGAGACTGCTGGTTTCTCTAAAAAGACTATGTATGCGGGCAGTTCAGCATTTAGCGATGAAAACAGCATCGACTATATCCACGGTTTAGCTGCTCGTTATACCTTCGAAAATGGCACTGCCGTGACTGGTTCCTTCGGTCAGTCCGAAGGCTATATGGACAGCTACCACTTCAAACTGGCTCACAAGTTTGACGTGCTAGGCGGCCTCTCTACCAGTTATCAATTCTACGGCTCTGAAACCGAAAACAATGACTACGATGGGCTGGCATGGCAGCAAGCTTTGACTGCTGCATGGAACTATGCCCAATATGGCTTCCGCTTGGAAGGGCTGTGGACCAAAGCGGAAGGGGCTTTAGGTAACTACCTGCCTCGCTTGACTACAGGTTACGCAAACTCTCAAG
The DNA here is from genome assembly GCF_051919165.1 of Aeromonas sp. 96A. NCBI lineage: Bacteria > Pseudomonadati > Pseudomonadota > Gammaproteobacteria > Aeromonadales > Aeromonadaceae > Aeromonas > Aeromonas sp. 96A. The sequence goes on from NZ_JBQBFE010000001.1 coordinate 1,889,071, forward strand.
GCGCCAACGAAATTTGGTGGGATTCCCGCTCTGACTGGAACAACCACAACGAGAAGGCATTGTTCGCCGGCGTAACACGTTCTCTGGATGATCTTGTAGGCGCGCCAGGCTGGGCAGTTGGTGTATCCGGTGCCTATGGTTGGGATGCTGAGAATCCCACTACAGGTCTGAAAAATGGGGAAGAGTGGGCTGCCAACTTCGATGTCATGTACACCGTACAAGATGGCAAGTTGAAAGGCACCCTGTTCAAACTGCACTTCACCGACTATAACAACAAGCAAGATGAACTGGGTAGCTGGGCTTATCCCAACATGTTTACCTCCGAGCGTGACGTCAAGTTCCACATAATTGCTCCGTTTACCATCATGTAATCAGGCAATACGATGTCAGCAAACCGGGCCACTTGGCCCGGTTTTCTTTTTGCCGGTTGGCAAGCTAACATGCGAGCCGGATAAGAATTTTACCCGCTCACCTACCCACACGCTTTTGTCAGCAGTCACAAGGACGCCATCATGCCCCGTTTTGTTCTGATCACCGGTTGTTCCAGCGGTATTGGCCTCGCCGCCGCACAGGCGCTGGGGCAGCACGGTTTTACCGTGATCGCCTCGGCACGCAAGGCGGAAGATGTGGCCCGTTTGCAGCAACAGGGATTGCTGGCGGTACAGCTGGATCTGGCGGACCCTGCTTCCATCGAGCTGGGTGCCAGTGCGGCGCTCCATCTGGCGGGCGGACGCCTCTATGGCCTGTTCAACAATGGCGCTTATGGCCAACCCGGGGCGCTGGAAGATCTGCCCACCGAGGCGCTTAGGGAACAATTCAATACCAACCTGTTTGGCTGGCACCATCTGATCCGTCAGGTGCTGCCGCCGATGCTGGAGGCCAAAGAGGGGCGGATAGTGCAGAACAGCTCGGTTCTGGGACTGGTTGCCATGAAGTATCGCGGCGCCTACAACGCCAGCAAATTTGCGCTGGAAGGCTATAGCGATACCCTGCGCCTCGAACTGGCGGGTAGCGGGGTATATATCAGCCTGATTGAACCGGGCCCCATCGATACCCGTTTTCGTGCCAATGCCCGCAGCGCCTTCTTGCGGCACATCGATCCGGCCCAGAGCCGTCATCAGTCGGCCTACCGCCAGACCCTGACGCGGCTGGAAAAAGAGGGGGCCACCAGCGGCTTTACCCTCCCAAGCGAAGCCTGCATCCCGCCGCTGCTCCATGCGCTGACCCACGCCCATCCCAAAGCGCGCTATCCGGTGACCACTCCAACCCGGCTGTTTGCCTTCTTACGACGGGTATTGCCCACTCGCTGGCTCGATAAACTGCTGGCCAAATCGGCCTGATCCCGTGATTGACGATAAGCATCCTGCCGCCCAAGTGGCGTTAGCCGGGTAGCGACGTCACCCGTCCCGCCGACCTGGTTTGTCCCTCTCTTCAATAGTGCTCGCCATTGCTGTAGTAGGCACTCTTGACCAGAGGGATCACCTGCACCACCACATAGGTCTGCTCCCCCAGCACCCGTTTCAAATGGCGCGTGATAAGGCGTGCGGCGGCGTCCTGCATCTCTTGTGGCCGCTCGAACCAGTGCAGCTCGACAAACGGAAAACCCACCTCAGGCTCACCGTAGCGGATCCAGCAGCTCTCCACCCGCTCCATGGTGACAAACTCCGGCTTGCCGCCAGTCAGCTCGCAAAGCTCGGCCAGCAGCGGGCCACTCACCTGTTGCAGGGTATCGAGCGTCACGGCGCGAAAACGAAGATGGGGCATGGCAAACCTCTTGGTTATCTGAAATGAGGACTTATCATAGGGGTTATTGTCAGCAAGAGAAGTCACCCGGCGCACATTAAGGAGCCCCATGAGATTTCATCGCCCCCTCTTTGCCTTCCTGCTCTGCCTGCTGCTACCGCTGCACGCCTTTGCCGATCCCGCCTTCTATCGGGTGAGCAAGGGCAACCAACAACACTGGCTGCTGGGCTCCATCCATGCGGGCAAGCCTTCCCTCTATCCTCTGCCCGAGCCGGTGGAGCGTGCCTGGCTGCAGAGTCGCGCACTGGTGATGGAGGTGGACATGAACAGCATCACGCCGGATCAGTGGCAACAGACCGGCTCCCTCACCCAACTGGTGGATGGCAAACCGCTCAAGGATCATCTGCCTGCCGAGCTCTATCAACGCACCCTGATGGCGGGCGCCCGCTATGGCATCGACGAGGCTACCCTCGCCACCCTGCGCCCCTGGTTTGCCGCCATTACCCTGACCCAGGCCGCCATGGCCCGCTCCGACTTCAAGAGTGAACTCGGGATAGACCAGCACTTTGCCGTCCGGGCCGCCAAAGAGGGCAAACCGGTAGTGGGTTTTGAAACCCTGCTGGAGCAGCTCGGTTATCTGGCCAGCGTGGGTGACAACCAGACCCTGATGCTCGCCAGCACCCTGGATGAGCTACCGATGCTGGAGAGTGGTTTCGCCGCCGTGATGAAGGCGTGGCAGCAGGGGGATGAGGCGACGCTGATCAATCTGCTCAAGGAGGAGATGGCCCCGCCCGCGCTACAGAGCTGGATGGAGCAGACTCTGCTGGCCGAGCGCAACCACAACTGGCTGAAGAAATGGTCCGCCCTGCCCAACGAGAGCTTTATCGTGGTAGGCGCCCTGCACCTTTACGGCGAACAGGGGTTGCTGGCGTTGCTGGAGCAGCAAGGGTGGCGCATTACCCCGCTCACCACACCGGGCCCTGTGCAGGCTCGGTAGCAAGGAGTCCAGTGAGAATGATCACAGAACACACTGGTTATTAAACAACCTGCAAGGGAGTTGATCGGGATCATCCCGGACGGGGCAAAGAGGTATTTATCATACCTGTCATCAACCGGGTGACAGGAGCAATAAAATGGACTTTTGGCTGGACCTGATGTTTGGCAACAGCGTGGGATTGATGTCGATGCTGGTGATTATCGGCACCTTCTTGCTGATCAGCTCTTACGCGGCCTACTTCATCTACAAGGTGATGCACTCGCAACCGCCTCATTCACAGCAACCCCATTCTCAACAGCCCAAAGAGGGCAAGTAATCCTCTGACCACAGGCGGCAGTTCACACTGACCGCCTGTGCTGTTTTATGGTTCGCGACTGTGCTTCCCGGGCCAGGCTGCACCAGCGTCCATGCCGGGTGCCCCTTATCCCCTCCCCCTTTCCCCGTTTTCTGTGCCGGTTACGACCGTTATAATGGCCCCCACTTTTTCTTATGGGGAGCCTGCCGTGTCTCATAACGACGAACTCTCGCTATTTATGAATGAAGTGGCCGACGTGCGGCCCATTCGCAGCGACAACATCCATCCCCATGCGGCCAAATCCGCCCCCACCGAGGCGCAGCTCGCTCGCCGTCAGGCTGCCACCGCCGAACAACTCGCCCTCGACCACCTCACCATGGAGGCCATCGAGATGCGCGATCCGCACGAAATCGTCGGCTTCAAACGCGATGGGGTGCAGGAGGGGGTCTACAAGAAGCTGCGGCTCGGCAAATACGAGCTACAGGCCAGCCTGGACTTGCACCAGAAAACCCTCAACGAAGCGCGCCAGACGCTGGTGCAGTTCATTGCGGATTGTGAAGTCCGGGATATCCGCTGCCTGCTGATCCTGCACGGCAAGGGGGAGCGCAGCACCCCGCGCGCCCTGCTGAAAAGCTATGTGAGCGCCTGGTTGCCGCAACTGCCCGCCGTCATGGCGATCCACAGCGCAGAGCGTCGCCACGGCGGCAGCGGCGCGCTCTATGTGCTGCTGCGCAAAAGCGAACGCAAAAAAGCGGAAAACCGCGAACGGCACCAGAAGCGGCTCGGCTAATCCGCGTTTCGCCCCCCACGCCTTTGGCCCGCCTGCATGAAGGTGGTCAACTATACAGCGGCGGTGTTAGCATCGAACGGCCCCGATCATGCCAGGTACGGGGCGGCATACCATCAGGGACGATAACAAGGACAATCCCATGTCATATCAAAAGCTTGAACAACATCAGCAGCAGATCCACCGCTTTAGCCACCTCGCCGCCATCTGCGGCTGGGATCAGGCGGCCATGATGCCGGAAGGGGGCAACGATGCCCGCGCCGAAGCGATGGCCGAACTCGGTCTGCTAATCCACCAGAAGCGTACCGCTCCCGAGCTGGGCGACTGGATTGCCAAGGCCGAGAGTGAGCCGCTGGATGAAGTACAACGCGCCAACCTCGGCGAAATCAAGCGCCAGTGGCAAGATGCCAGCCTGCTGCCCGGTGAGCTGGTCGAAGCGCTGTCGCTCGCTGGCAGCAAGTGCGAGCACGCCTGGCGCAGCCAGCGCAAGAACAACGACTGGGCCGGTTTTGCTCCCAATCTCGAGGAGGTGGTGAAACTCTCCCGTGAAGTGGCGCAACTGCGAGCCGATGCGCTTGGCGTGCGCCCCTACGACGCCATGCTGGCCCTCTATGAGCCGGGCATGACCAGCGCACGGCTCGATCAGATCTTCGGCGATCTCGCCAGCTGGCTGCCGGCTCTTATCCAGACCGTGAGTGAACAACAAAAGGGCGATGCCCTGCTGCTGCCGCAAGGCCCCTTCCCCATCCCCACCCAGCAGGCGCTCGGTCAGGAGGTAATGGGGCTGCTCGGCTTTGATTTCGCACACGGTCGCCTCGATGTGAGCAGTCACCCCTTCTGTGGCGGCGTGCCGACCGACGTGCGGATCACAACACGCTATAACGAGCAGGAGTTTGTCTCCAGCCTGATGGGCATAGTGCACGAGACCGGCCACGCCCGTTACGAACAGGGGCTGCCGCGCCATCTGCTGGGTCAGCCGGTGGCCGAAGCGCGCTCCATGGCGATCCACGAGAGTCAGAGCCTGTTTTGCGAGATGCAGCTGGGGCATCATCCGGCCTTCCTCGCGCTGCTGGCACCACGCATTCGTCACCACTTCGGCGAGCAGGCGGCGTTTGCGCCGGACAATCTGGCCAAGCTCTACAGCCGGGTCGAGCCGGGCTTTATCCGGGTCGATGCGGACGAGGTGACCTATCCGGCCCACGTTATCCTGCGCTACGAGCTGGAGCGCGATCTGGTGGAAGGGAAGATCGAGGTGGCCGACATCCCCGAGCTGTGGGATGCCAAGATGCAGCAGTGGCTGGGGCTCTCCACCAAGGGCAACTACCGCAATGGCTGCATGCAGGATATTCACTGGACCGACGGCTCGTTTGGCTACTTCCCGAGCTACACCCTGGGCGCCATGTATGCCGCCCAGCTGCGCTTTGCCCTCGAGAAAGAGCTGGGCAGCATGGGTGAGGTGATCGCGGCGGGCCGCCTGCCGGAGATCTTCGGCTGGCTCGGACGCAACATCTGGTCACAGGGGAGCCGGCACAGTACCGACGAGCTGGTGCGCCGCGCCACCGGTGAAGCGCTCAACCCGCACTGGCTGCGCCAGCATCTGGAACAGCGCTACCTGAAGTAATGAGCGCAGTAAGCTAACGCAGAACGGGGCCCTTTTTAGTTGACCACTACAGGGCCCCGTTTTTATGGCGGTGCATGGCACAGCACGCCGCCACCATGCTGTAAAAAGAGAAAATTCAGAGAGGATCAGGGGAACCCAGCAACTCGCGCAGTTGCAGGATATTGCCCTCAGGGTCGAAGGCGTTGCGCACCACAAAGCCGGGCCCCGTCCACTGCTGTGACAACAAACCGCCGCCGAGATCCGCCGCCTTCGCTTCTGCCCAAGCGAGGCTGGAGACGGTGAAGAACAGCTTGATGGCCCCCTCTTCCCGCAGTGCCGGCGGCCGCTTGATAACGACTTGCCCGGCATAAGGCTCAGGAATGGCGTGGATCAGCAGCTGGATATCGCTGTTTTCCAGCACCACCAGCTGCTCATCCTGACTGCAGACCACCATCTGCAGCAAGGTACGGTAAAAGTGGGTCAGCAGGCCCGGATCCTTGGCATAGATCAGGGCACCGGCGCGAGCGGGGCCTGGCATGGAGCTCTCCTCAACAGTGAACGGCTGGGTGGACAGATCTCCACCTTCTCACAATTGCGCGCCCCGTTCGATCCTTTTTAGCCGCTCGCCAGCCTCACTGCACAAAGTGCCACTGCCGCAGCGCCAGTGTCGGCGGCGGCCCCTGATCTTCGCCCATATCCGCCATGCCCAGCGCCTCGTCATAGTGCACCCCGCCCGCACCGCTCTCGGTCAAGTGTTTTGCACGCACCGCCCCGTACAAACCGCCACTTCCGCTGATCTTCATCTCGGTCAGCGGGGCATAGAGGGCGGCATAGAGCGGGGTATTGCCCGACAGCTTGATCCCATCCTTGCCGCTATACGCGGAATAGATGGAGATAGCGGGCGTACCGCCAGCGGTCAGCCCCTGTTTGGCTGCCGTCACCTCGGCACCGGCCCCGAGATCGACCTTGCCGCTGACGATCAGGGTCAGGCTGCTCCCCTCGCTCACCGTCAACTTGTTGCTGCCAGTCATGGTGAAATCCTTGTCGATCAGCAGCACCACATCCCCCTTGATGGTGAGACTGGCATCGGCCCCCATATTGAGGCTGTCGAGCTGATAAATGGTCTGCTCCTTGCCAAACAGATCCCCCTTGCCGGGGTGCGGTAGCCCGGGCTTGTGCTGGTTGCTGCTGGTGACCGAGCCGGTGGCGGGATCTGTGGTCAGCACCATCTGCTGGGTGGCGCCCAGCGTCAGGGGGCCATTGATGGGCAGCGTTGCAGGGGGGAACGATTTGGGCAACGCGGCCACATTGAGCGGGTCACACACCTGCCCGGCTACCGGGGGCAGCTTGGGATGAGTGCGGTATTGGGGATCCAGATACTTCTGATGCTTGGCATCAAGGAATGCCCCCTTCCCACCATAGTTCAACTTGTCGCCAGCAATGCTTGTGCCATGACCCATAGAGACATCACCATTGATCGCAACAGCTCCGGCAATATGCCCTCCTTGCAAGGCAAAATTTCCACTCCCGTTCACGCTTCCCTCAACCCTGACGACCCCATCAGAGGGAGAAATGGTGATATCGCCGCCAGCAAGTACATTACCCGCAACAGGTGAAGAGCCGTTCAAGGTCACCGAGCCGGTCGCCCGCACATCACCCCAGATGGGGGAGTGCCCGGCGAGCACTACATTGGCCTTGTCGCTGACGGTCGCCACCTTGGCGTTTTGCCCCTGATTAAGAGTCCCGGAAACAGACTCCTTGTACGCCCCCTTGCGCGAGTCGTAGCTGTCGATAAAACCGCTACCGGAGAGGCTCAGCCCTTCACACGCCACCACCGAATCCTGAAAGATGAGATTGCCGGGCTCGCGCTTGAGGGCAAACAGCGCGTTGAGGCTGGCATTGCCCTCCAAATAGCGGCCATGGCTCTGCAACGCCAACTTGCTGCCGGCGGAGGCATCCAGCTGATCGATGCTGAAGCGGCTGCCCGCCATGGCTCCTTCGCCATTGCTTGGCACCTTCTGCACCAGTTGAGCCCACTCTATCCGCGGTTCGGCGCCAAGCGCCTGATGCAGGGCGCGATAACTCTCGTTCATCCCCTGCTCGGCACTGAGCTGCGCATTGATCTTCTTGTGAAAATTGCCGCTCAGGCGAGTCTGCAACTGGTTCTCCTGAATGCTGGTAAACACCAGCAGACTCGACAGTAGGCTCACCACCAACACCACCAGCAGTACGGCTCCCCGCTGCCCCTGCAATCCCTTGTTCATCCCGCTCCCCCTGCTGTGGCGTTGGCACCGGATGTGGCCAACGCTGCCGCCCAGACCGCCTTGCGGCGGGCCACCTGCACCTCTACTCCCGGTGCCAGATAGCTCGGCAGCCCTTCGGGCAAGATGCGGATATTGACCAGTGCACCCTGCTGGCCGAATTCAAGATCCTGAAGATGGGCCAGCAACAGGCGCGGGCCATCTCCGTCATCGCAACTGAGTACCGGCGGCGTGAAGCGGTACTGCTCGGTAAAATCGGCGGTTTTTTGGTTGCCAAGGCAGGGAGCACCTGACTGCCCCCCTCTACCTTGAAGGCAAGCGTCAGGCGATCAGGGGTCACGGCTATCAGCTGATCCGCCTGCTTGATGCTGTTGGTAAAGGTGAGAGTGGCAAAGCGCAGCACTTCGTTCGCCTGCTCCAACGCCTTGCTCTGCTCGACCGTGCTCTTGATCGGGACATAACCGGCAAAAATCGCCAGCATCAGCATCAGACCGAGCACCATGGAGATCATCAGCTCGACGAGACTGACGCCTCGTTGCCGTGAGGGGACGCTCAGCATAAAGGCGGAAATCCTGCGTTCAGCTCCACCCGCTTGGCGCCGGAGACCCGCTCATCCTGCCACTCGATAGCGACCACAAAGTTGTCGCTATAACGGTTCGGTAGCACCAGCCGGTGACCCTCGTGCAGGGTGAAGCGGGCAAGAAAATCGGCCTGGGTGAACCGCTCGGGCTTGCGCTGCACTTCGCACAGCGAACTCCAGATCTGCTCCACGCTGTTGCTCGCCTCGATCGTGGCCAGCGTGCTCTGCAAGCTGTAATGCGCCTGCTGCAACGAGACCACCTGCCCCTTGGCGAGACCGAGAAACACCATCACCGCCAACACCATGGAAACCATGATCTCCACCAGATTGAAGCCCTGCTGGCGGGCAAGTGCGGCGTGCCTCATGAGCAGCTCCCTTGCAGCAACTGGCCGCTCGGGGCCACGCAGAGCACCCGCTGCTCACCAAGGCGATTGGCCAGAATGATCTCGGCGTGGCTGCTGCTGCCGGTTGGCGCGATCTGGATGGGGTCAAACGGCTTGATCACCACACCGCCAGCAGGTGCTGCCGCCTGACGCAGCAACTTGCTGTCGGCCATCACCTCCCAGCCACCGTTATCGGTGCCTTGCAGCACCACCGGCAGGGTCAGCTTGACCGCTTCACTGCGGGCAAAGCGATAGGCAGACGCGAGCTCGGTCGCGCTGCGATCGAGCCGTTCGGCCGCGAGGCGCTGACTCATGGAGGGCAACCCGACCAATAGCAAGATGGCGGCGATGCCGACCGTGATCATCAACTCAATCAGAGTAAATCCGCGCACATTCATCTTATGATCCCCAGCAGTCATGGCGATTGGCCGCGCGATAACCGGTCTGATCGAGGGTCAGTATGCCGCACTCATCCTGTTGACGCGTCGTTGGAATGGCTTTGAGCAGGTAGTCGCCAGCATCTTGCTGGCTGTAGCTGAACTGGTAGAAATCCGTGTTGGAAGGGGTGGCAAACGTGTCGGGATAACGGCCCTGTTGGGTATAGATACGTTCGAGGGCGAGCGCCTGCTCCAGCAATTGCTGTTGCGCTTCGTAACGACGTCCCTGTTGCAGATAACCCTGATACGCTGGCAACGCGATGGCCGCGAGAATGCTGACAACCGTCATGGCGATCAACAACTCGATCAGACTAAAGCCCCGGCAATGGCGCCATGCCTTACAGTCGTTCACTTATCATCCTTGGCAAGTGTTGTTGTTATTGGTCGGCCCTGGGCCGCAAATGCGATGACTTAATAATCATCAAAAATTAACTGACTCGATTGAACAACACTAAATCGCCACACTCAATGTAAAAAAGATAATTATGTGATCTGTTATTAATTTTTAAGCAGTTTTCACCGCCACTAATCTCGCTAAGCAAATAAAGCTAGGCCAATCGACATCCGTTATGCCCCCTTCTGTCGAGCCGCGATACATGGACAACAACGGAGCGAAGAGTGAAACCCAACCGTGCAACGAAAGAGTAAAAAAACCTTTCGCCAATTTTTGCTATCCCTGTCCGTTTCTGGCTAGTCATGGCCCCCGAGCCCCCTTACTCTCTTGCCATCTATTCCAGCAAAGCCGCCAACACCATGAATGCAAAGCCCAGCACAGAGTCGTCACCGAATGAGGTGAGCAACACCCTCAGCCGTGAGCAGTGTCACGCCGCACGGCTCGCCCGCGACGCTCGCTTCGATGGCCGCTTCTTTACCGGCGTGCTCTCGACCGGCATCTACTGCCGGCCGGTCTGCCCGGCACGGCCACCGCACGAACACAATGTGCGCTACTTCCAAAGCGCCGCGGCCGCCGAGCAGTATGGGCTACGACCCTGCCTGCGCTGCCGCCCTGAGCTGGCCCCCGCCGCCCGTGGCGATCTGCCGGTTGAACTGGCTCGTCTGCTGGCGCGTATCGATCGCGGCGAGCTGGCAGACAGCACGCTCGCCGAACTGGCGGCGGAGAGCGGTATCAGTGAGCGCACGCTACGCCGCCAGTTCGAGCAACATCTCGGTGCCTCACCAAAACAGGTGGAGCAGACGCGCCGCCTGCTGCTCGCGAAACGGCTGCTGACCGAAACCGGGCTGCCCATCACCGACATCGCGTTTGCCGCTGGCTTTGCCAGCATCCGCCGCTTCAATGACGCCTGGCTCAACGCCTACGGGCTGGCCCCGCGCTCCCTGCGCCAGCAGGAGCTGCACGATGACGCGCCAGAGCACATAAGTGCGCAGCCCCGCGGCGCAACCCTGACGCTGCAACTGCCCTACCGCCCCCCATATGACGTGGCGGCCATGCTGGCGTTCTATCGGCTGCGGGCGATCCCCGGGCTGGAGCGGGTAGATGGCGAGGTGTATGAGCGGCGCTACCGGGTCGGCGATCAGGTCGCGCTGGTGCGTATCGCGCAAGGCAAGGGGCATAGCCTGCAGCTCACAGTCCATGATCTGCCGCTCGCAGCGCTGCCCGATCTGCTCTATCGGGTGCGCCGAATGTGGGATCTCGATGCCGATATGCAGCGGATCGGTGATCTGCTCGGTCAGGATCCGCTGCTCGCCCGTTTGCAGGCGCGCTGGCCCGGCGTACGGCTGCCGGGAGGCTGGGACGAATACGAGGTGATGCTGCGCGCCATCGTCGGCCAGCAGGTCTCGGTCAAGGGAGCCATCACCATACTCGGGCGACTGGTAGCCCGTACCGAGGCGCAATTCGGGGTGGCGCAACTACCGACCCCCGCCCAGTTGTGCGAACTCGATCTCGACGGTATCGGCATGCCCGGCAGCCGCATTCGCACCCTGCGCGGAGTGGCTCAGGCGCTGGCCAGTGGCGAACTGACCCTCACGACAGCCAGTGACGAGCAGTTGCTGGCGCTACCGGGCATAGGCCCCTGGACGGTCGCTTACTGGCGGCTGCGCTGTGGGCTGGATACCGATGCCTTCCCCGCTTCCGATCTGGTGCTGCAAAAGGCACTCGGCGGCGGCACCAAGCTGCCGGTAAAAGAGGTGTTGGCGCAAAGCGCAGCATGGCAGCCGTGGCGCAGCTATGCGGCCAGCTGGCTGTGGCATGCCATGAGTGAAGCGCCCGATTTGCTACTCCGTGCCACTGGCAACGAAAACCAGCAGGATAGCCAACAACAGGAGATAACCCCGTGATCCGCTACGATATCCTGCCGACCCGCTGCGGCGATCTGCTGGTCGCCATCAATGAATCTGGTCTGGTGCACGTGGACTTTGTGGCGGGCCTGCGGGCACTGCCCGATATGAGTGGCTGGCAGCAAGATCACAGAGCACTGGCTCCCTTCCTCGCCGAATTTGACGCCTATTTTGCCGGTCGCTTGCAGCGCTTCTCCCTGCCCCTTGCCGCCCGTGGCACCGCCTTTCAGCAGGCGGTATGGCAAGCGCTGTGCGACATCCCCTATGGCGAGACCCGCAGCTATAGCGATATTGCCCGCGCCATCGGCAAACCCGATGCGGTGCGGGCAGTGGGCGCGGCGAATGGCCGCAATCCGCTCTCGATCATCGTCCCCTGCCATCGGGTGATCGGCCAAAACGGCAGCCTGACCGGCTATGCGGGGGGATTGGAGATTAAAAAAACGCTGCTGGCGCTGGAGAGGGGCAATTAAAGGAGGGTAGGCAGAGAACCTGCGATAAAAATTGCCCCTTTCCGGATGGAGAAAGGGGCTCATTGATCAGCGTTTCAGGCTGCCCATCACATGCATTTCGCAGCGGTTACAGTCAAAACGCAGGCGGAAGGTATCTTTACCCATCTTGAGTTCCAGTGGCTCGGCCTTGAGACCGGGCACCTCGTTCGGGCAGAGGTTCTGGCTGTAGCGGATGCAGTGCTTGGTGATCATCAGCACCACTTCCCGCTCCTCCTTGTTCGCTTCATAGGCGGGGGCAATGCGCTCCACCCCGTGCTCATGGAAGAACTTTTCAGCCGCGCTGTTCAGCACGTTGCCAAGGTAGGAGAGACGGTGCTGGGGATAGTTGATATCCCGCAGGGCGATGCGTCGCTCGGGACGCTGGTAGCTGGCCACCCGCGCCGCCTCCAGCGCAGCGATGCCATCCCGGCGCAAGCCGTTGAGCTGTGATGCGGCGATGAATAGCGGCCTCGTTACTACCAACTCAATCTTGCGCGCCACAAACAGGGTATTGCCAAGTTTGCCAAGTTGATCCCGTGTTTGTTGCAGCGCCCGCTCCGGATTGTCGGCAGGCTGTTTGTCGCAAGGCAAGACCACTGCGGCACTGATGCCCTGCTCGTCGGTGAGCGTGAGGCTCACGCCCTCATCGCACTCTGCCAGCACCATATCGACCCGGATGCGGCGATCCGCGCTCGCCTTCTCCAGCATCTTGCTGAATGCCTGATCGTGGTTGCGGTAGATTTCGGTCCCCACCTTTAGCCCCGGCATGCGTTCTGACAGGAGTAACTGCTTACCTTCGACCTTGTTGAGACGCATCCCCACCAGCTCGTTGTTCGGCTTAAAGAAGCCCAACCCGTCGCCGTTGTTGAGGGTGACCGGTTTGCCATCGATCTCGATACCGTCACGGGTCACCCTGGTGACACGTCCCAGCGGTTCACCCACATATTTCGGGCTTTTGGTGGAGTCGATACCCTGATGACGGCCATGGAGGAAGTAGTCTGTGCTGCCGCGGTTGAAGCTCTTTTTGGGGTCAGGCGTGAAGCTGTAGCTGCAACGGCCAGCAGAGGCAGCCACCAGATCGGAGCGACTATCGAGAATGGCGTCCAGCTTCTGGCGATACCAGGCGGTAACGTTTTTGACGTAGTCGAGCCCCTTGAGTCGCCCTTCAATCTTGAAGGAGCGGATCCCCGCCTCGATCAAGGCCTCCAGGTTGTCTGTCTGATCCATATCCTTGAGCGACAGCAGGTGGCTGTCGGCCACCAGCACTTCACCGTCCGGCTTTTGCAGCGAGCAGGGCAGACGGCAGAGCTGGGCACACTCGCCACGGTTGGCGCTGCGGCCGGTACGGGCATGGCTGATATTGCACTGGCCGCTGTAGGAGACACAGAGCGCGCCGTGGATAAAGAACTCCAGCTGCACATTGGTCGCCGCGCTGATCTCGCGGATCTGCGCAAGAGACAGTTCGCGCGCCAGCACCACCTGAGAGAAACCCACATCCTGCAGAAACTTCACCTTCTCCGGCGTGCGGTTGTCGGTCTGGGTACTGGCATGAAGCGCGATGGGTGGCAAATCCAGCGCCAGCAGCCCCATATCCTGCACGATGAGCGCATCTGCTCCTGCTTCATAGATTTGGTGGGTCAGCCGCCGGGCCTGCTCCAGCTCATGATCGTGCAGCAGGGTGTTGAAGGCGACAAAGACCTGGGCGCCGAAACGGTGGGCGTGGCGCGCCAGCGCCTCGATATCCTCGATGGAGTTGCCCGCCGCACTGCGGGCGCCAAAGGCCGGCCCCCCCATGTAGACGGCATCGGCACCATGGTTGATGGCTTCGATGCCGTAGGCGAGGTTCTTGGCCGGAGCCAGCAGCTCCAACCGGTTGTTGTTACTTAACGGGTGCTTGTTCTGGTGCATGGTCTCGGGATCAGGGCGGACAGCAAATGGGCGCTACTCTAGCCCATTCACCACCCGCATGCCTTGATCCCGCTTAAGGTATCCACAAAATGCAGGATTAGATAACCACCTTGAGTGCCAGTCCCAGCAGCACCAAGCCACTCACCTTATCGATCACAAAGGATTTGGCTTTGAGCCACGCCAGTACGGGACCACGAGAGAGCACCAGCGCCACCAGCACGTACCAGACGGCATCGATCCCGCCAGCGGTGAGCATCATGATGCCCCCTTCGCTCCAGCCGGTATCGGCCCGCACAAACTGGCTGAACAGAGCGATGAAGAACACCGCCAGCTGGGGGTTAAGGAAGGCCACCATAAAACCTTCAAAGGCCCCCTGCCGACCGCGCAGTTGATGCACCTCTTCATTCCCTTCGTCACTGGTTGGTTTTGCCAGCAGGGCTTTCACCCCGAGCCAGGCAAGAAATGCGGCGCCGCCGTAGCGGATCAGATCAAACAGGATAGGGGTCTGGGTGATCAGGATGGAGAGGCCGAGCGCCGTGACCAGCGCATAGATACCAACCCCGAGACCGTGGCCGAGCGCGGTGGCGACGCCGTGCCCCTGCCCGCCCTGCACCGTGTTGCGAATGATCAGCGCCAGACTCGGCCCCGGGCTGATGGCCCCCATCACGCAGATTGAGGCCAGTGCCAGCCAACTCGTCAGTTCCATGCTTTTCCTCTTTTGCGCTCGATATAATGACCTGCACTCAGGGTACGGGCTGAGCCATTATGCCAGTAGTGAAAGTTATGAATAGAACCCATAACCCATGGCTATAGCGCCACACAACTGACTAGGGCTAACCACCGAGATCGAGCTGCTTGCGACTCTCGCCGACGGTACGTTGCAGGTGATCCCGCAGGAATGGGTAGGCCAGCTCGCGAAACCAGCGGTGGGCCGGATCCTGATGGTGGCGCTGATGCCACAGCAGATGATACTGCTGGTCGCGGGTAGCAAATGGCAGATCGACAAAGGTGAGCTCATGGCCGCAGGAGAGCTGCCAGGCGATATGGGCCGGGGTTGTCATCAGACAATCCGTACGCAGCAACACCTCCACTGCGGCCTGGAAGAATGGGACTCGGGCAAACCAGCGCCGACGCAGTCCCTGCGGCGCCAACACCTGCTCAACCGGACTGTCTTTGTCGCCTCCCCCGCTAACCTGCAGGTGAGGCCAGGCGAGATAGTCATCGAGACTCAGCGCCTTGCCCGCTAGCGGGTGATGACGTCCCATCAACACAGCCAGCCGATCTTCCCCCTGATGCAGACCACGGATCTGATCCGGTACCTGCTCGGTGATGGTGGAGACCAGATCTAGCTCGGACTGCCACAACAACGGCAACTGGCGCTTGTCCCACAGGCTGTACTCCAGCGCCGCCAACGGCGCCTCTTTGGCGAGCGCGGCGCAGATATCTGGCAGAATATGCTGGGCAACATAATCAGAAGAGGCGAGCCGAAATACCCGCTCGCAGCGGCTCGGGTCAAACCCGGGCGCCTCGTAGAGCCGCTCCAGCGCACCGAGAGAATCCGCAAGCTGGGCGGCCAGCGCTTCGGCCCGTGGCGTCAGCAGCCAGCGTTGCCCCTCCCGCACCAGCAGCTCGTCGTCAAACTCGCTGCGCAACTGGGCAAGCTGCTTGCTGATGGAGGGCTGACTCAGGTGCAGCAGCTCGGCGGCTCGGCTGATATTGCGGGTCTCCAGCAGCACCTTGAGGGTGGGCAGCAGGTTGAGATTGGCTCTGAGCAAAGAGATACCCTCATCGGTGGCGAAACGCCTATCTTAGGGCAGACGAGTCTCGTGTTTTAAGCAAAATTTCCAGCCATGTTCTGCACGTTGCGACCCTTTGCGGCCAGATGGCGCAGCCACTTGCCCAACACATAACCATGACCACAAGATGACAGTGGTTGTCTCGTGCGGCATAATTGCACGATTTTCCGCCCGCGGGGCGCTCCACTTTAAGAAGCGGTAACAAGATGAAATACGCCAATATCACCGGCTGGGGCAAATGCCTGCCTCCCTCCGTGCTGACCAACGATGACCTCAGCACCATCATGGATACGTCAGACGAGTGGATCTATCCGCGCACCGGCATCAAGGCCCGCCGGATCTCCCATGTCAGCACCTCGGATCTCGCCACCCTGGCCGGTCGCCGCGCGCTGGCCTGCGCAGGTCTGGAAGCGAGCGATCTCGATGGCATCATCCTGGCCACCGCCACCCCGGACAACCTGCTACCAAGTGCCGCCTCTGCGGTGCAGAAGAAGCTGGGCGCCGTCAATGCGGCCGTGTTTGACCTCAACGCGGCCTGCACCGGTTTCGTCTATTCCCTCTCCGTCGCCACCTCGCTGGTGCAGACCGGCATGATGAAGAAGGTGCTGGTGATCGGCGCCGAGCGCCTCACCTACCTGCTGGACTGGGCGCGCCGCGATACCGCCGTGCTGTTTGGCGATGGTGCCGGTGCCGTGGTAATCGAGGCGAGCGAGCAGGAGTGTGGCCTGATCGCCAACAAGCTGGGCTGTGACAGCGAAGCGCGTGAGATCCTGCACGTACCAAACTTCGGTACCGATCGGGTGCGTTTTGCCGATATCGATGGGCTGTTCACCTTCAACTTCGAAGGTCCGGAGATCTTCAAACGCGCCGTGCGCGGCATGGGGGAAGCCACCAGCACTGTGCTAGCACAGGCCGGTATTGCGCCGGAGCAGGTCGACCTGATCGTTCCCCATCAGGCCAATATCCGCATCATCGAGACCCTCGCCAAACGGATGAATGCGCCGATGGAGAAGGTGATGGTCAACATCGAAAACTATGGCAACACCTCCGCCGCCACTGTGCCCATCGCCCTTTGCGAAGCGCTGGAGCAGGGCCGCGTCAAGCCGAACTCCTATCTGCTGACCGCCGCTTTCGGTGCCGGCCTGACCTGGGGGGCCGCCATCATCAAGTGGGGCGATCGCGTCACCCCTATCAAGGCGTGCGATGCCGAACTGCCCCCGTGTGACAAGAGCGCGCTGGAACTGATTGCCCACGCCGTGGAAGGTTGCCAGAAGGCTCACGCCAACGAGGCGTGATCCTCATCAGGAGCCTGAATCCTCAGGCTCCTTCTCTCCTTTTCATCCCCACCTAGCTCTGCCCCCCCACCTCGCAAGCCGCTTGATACGGCAATCGCTGATACAAACAACTCCGATTTGCAGCCAATTAATTTTTTTCCGCTAACCTTATTGTGCCAACTATAAATAAAGAAAAGAGCGTCAAGGGGCACCATGACTGTTTCGGTCCTGCGCCTTTACCTCTTACCAAATAATTGCACAGGGATAAGCTACGTATGGCACAACACAAAAGTGGCGTGAACACACCGCTTTGGGAACCGGTTTGCTGGATTTGCTGCATCGGGCTTGCTCTGCTGAGCTGCCTGTTGCTGCAGCTTGCCGATGCGCTGTCACCTCTCTATCTGCTGCTCAATGTGCTGGTTGCCATTGCAGCCGCGCTCTGGACATCGAGTCACTTCCACCAGCACACACACCGACATCGTGCCGGAGAGGAACAAACCGTCGCAACCGATCCTCTCGCCCACTCCATCATCGGGCTCGAACAGGTGTGCGAGAAGGCACTCCCCATCTGGTCCCAGCAAATTGAAAGCTCTCGTCAACAAACCGAAGCCGCGATGATTGACCTGACTCAACGCTTCAGCGGCTTGGCCAACAAGCTGGAGGAAGCAGTCAATGCTTCTCATCTGGCAGCCGGAGAACTGGGTGATGCCAATTCCGGTGGCATGGCAGGAGTCTTGAGCGAGAGCCAGCAGCAACTCAATGAGGTAGTGGCCATCCTGCACTCCGCCCAGGCCAATCGGGACGCCATGCTGGGTGAGATAAAAAGCCTGACCACCTACACCATAGAGCTCAACACCATGGCCATGGATGTGGCCAAAATCGCCTCCCAGACCAACCTGCTGGCCCTCAACGCCGCCATTGAAGCGGCTCGTGCAGGGGAAGCAGGCCGTGGCTTTGCTGTGGTCGCTGATGAAGTGCGCAACCTCTCCCGCCTCTCCAGCGAAACCGCCCAGAAGATGACCGACAAGGTAGACACCATCAATACTGCTATCGGCCGCGCCTTCCAGATTGCCGAAAATGCTGCCGCACGGGATCACGCCTCGGCGCTCAATTCGGAGCAGACAATCGAACAGGTACTGGCCCGTTTTCGCCATGCCACTGACAGCCTGGCGGAATCCGCCTCCCTGCTGCAAAACGAGAGCACCGATATCCATCGCGAAATCTCCAGCGTCATTGTCTCGCTGCAATTTCAAGACAGGGTCAGCCAGATTCTCAGCCACGTCAGACAAAACATGGAGAGCCTCTCCAGCCATCTGGTTGCTTCGGAGCAGAGCAGCAATGCGACAGGGCCAATCCAGATCGATGCCAATCGCTGGCTGGCAGAGATGGAGCTCTCATACGCCACCGACGAACAGCGCAATATTCACCATGGTCGCACCACCCGTTCTGTCAACGCGCAACCAAGCAGCGCCGACATCACATTTTTCTAGGAGAGAGATATGGGCAAAACGATCCTGATCGTGGATGACTCGGCAACTATTCGCCAAGTCGTAGGCATGACCCTCAAGGGAGCCGGTTATGAGGTCATGGAAGCCTCTGACGGCAAAGATGCGCTCAACAAACTTGATGGCAAGAAGATCAACCTGATCATCAGTGACGTCAACATGCCGAACATGGATGGCATCACCTTTGTCAAAGAGGCCAAAAAGCTGGCCAACTACAAATTTACCCCTGTCATCATGCTGACCACCGAGTCTCAGGACAGCAAGAAGCAGGAGGGACAAGCCGCAGGAGCCAAAGCTTGGGTGGTCAAACCCTTCCAGCCCGAACAGATGCTGGCCGCAGTCGCCAAGCTCATCATGCCGTGATCCGGAGCGCATCATGCAACTACAGAGTGAGCTACTCGACAACAAGGTAGTGGTGACCATGCCGGATGAGATCACCATTTATACAGTCAGCGAGCTGAAAGATGCTCTCTCACCCTTATTACATCAGGGGAACGAACTGGAGCTGAATCTGGCGGCGGTATCCGAGATAGACAGCGCCGGGCTGCAATTGCTGCTGGCAGCGAAGAAAACCGCTCTGCAGCAAGGCTCCTCCCTGGCGCTGGTCTGGCACAGCCATGTTGTGCTTGAACTGCTGGAGCTCTGCCAGCTCTCGGCCTTTTTTGGCGACCCCACCCTCATCACCCATGGCGAACGGCCCTGAGCCACCATGACAAGGAGTCACCGTGAGCATCGATCTTGATCAGGCTTTACAAACCTATATCGCCGAGGCACGCGAGTTGCTTGAAGAGATGGAGTCAGCCCTTCTATCACTGGAATCTGACCCTGACAATAGCGAGCTGATTGGTGCCATCTTCCGTGCTGCTCATACCATCAAGGGGTCGGCTGGCCTGTTTGGTCTGCAACCAATCGTCGGGTTTACCCATATCGTCGAGGATCTATTAGACCAGATACGCAATCAGCAGCTCACCGTCACCTCTCCTCTGATCAAGGATCTGCTGGAGAGCTGTGACCATATCCAGACGCTCATCAGTGTCGTTGCAGAACAGGGCAGCACGTTAAGCGAGGGCGATGCCAACCAGGATGAACGGCTGAGGCTCACCCTCACCCGTCATCAGTGCGTCCCCCATGCCACGCTGCCAGATACTGTGCATACGCCGGAACCCAAGATCGAAAAAGAGGGAGGAATTACCAGCTCCGCCTCCCTGTGGCATATCTCCCTGCGTTTTGGCCCCGATGTGCTGCGCAATGGCATGGATCCGGCCGCATTTCTGCGCTATCTCGGCACCCTCGGAACCATATGCTCGGTGGAGACCATCCATCAGGCGTTACCGGATTGGGAGCAGTTCGATCCGGAGAATTGCTACCTCGGCTACGAGATAGACTTCGACTCGCAGGCAGATAAGGCAGCCATCAGCGATGTCTTTGAATTTGTCAGAGATGACTGCCAGATCACCATCTTGCCACCCCACAGCAAGATCGCCGAGTTCATCAACCTGATCGAGTCACTGCCGGAAGATAGCGCCATGCTGGGCCAGTTGCTGGTCAACACCGGCGCCCTGACCGCAGAGGAGTTAGCAAGCGGTCTGCAGGCACAACAAGCGACCCCGGCAGAACAAGCGCCCAAACTCGGAGAAATCCTGATTGCGCAGGGTGCCGTCAACGAAGCCGTCGTCGATGCCGCCCTGAAAAAACAGAACCAGACCAAAGAGAGCAAGAGCAAAGAGGGCCGTTACGTCAGGGTGCATGCCGACAAGCTGGACGATCTAATCAATCTGGTCGGGGAGTTGGTAGTCGCCAGTTCAGGAGCCAATCTGCTGGCCCAACGCACCCGCGAAAGCCAGCTGCAGGAAGCCACCTCGGTCATTGCCATGCTGGTGGAAGAGATCCGCGACAGTGCACTGCGCCTGCGCATGGTACCTATCGGCGATACCTTCAACCGCTTCCAGCGGGTGGTGCGCGATGTCAGTCAGGAACTGAACAAGGATATCACTCTTGTAATCTCCGGAGCCGAGACCGAACTGGACAAGTCGGTGGTAGAGAAAATCGGCGATCCGCTGATGCATCTGGTCAGAAACTCGATGGATCACGGCATCGAATCGGCAGAGCAACGACTGCTGGCAGGCAAACCCCCCCGTGGCACCCTGAATCTCAATGCCTATCACGACTCCAACAGTATCGTCATCGAAATTCGGGATGATGGAGCTGGTCTCAACAAAGCCAGGATCCAGCAAAAAGCCATCGAGCGCGGTCTGATCAGCCCAACCACCACGTTGACGGATCAGGAGATATACAACCTGATCTTCGAGCCGGGGTTCTCTACCGCCGAGGCGATAACCAACCTCTCCGGTCGTGGGGTGGGCATGGATGTCGTCAAACGCAACATCACTGCCCTGCGCGGCACGGTCGATCTGGACAGCATCCCGGGAAAAGGAACCCGTGTGCAGATCCGCCTGCCGCTTACCCTTGCCATCATCGACGGCTTCTTGGTGCGAGTCTGCGACACCCACTACGTCATTCCCCTCGATATGGTGATCGAGTGCGTTGAATTGACCCAGAGTGCACTGTCCGATACCCAGGGTCGCAATTACATCAATTTGCGTGGCGAGGTGCTGCCCTTTATCCGCCTGCAACACTACTTCGATACCAATGGCAGCAAAGGGAGGCGCGAGAACATTGTCGTGGTCAGCCATGCAGGCAAAAAATCCGGACTGGTGGTGGATGAACTGCTGGGAGAATTCCAGACCGTCATCAAACCGTTGGGGAAATTGTTCCAGCGCCTGCAGGGCATTAGTGGTTCAACCATTCTGGGGGGGGGAGAGGTCGCCCTGATCCTCGACATTCCTTCGCTGATCCAGCACGCAATCACTCAGGAATCCTGTCAGCTCAACAGGTTGACAGTGTCGCGCAACCTGCCTCAATCCAGCATCAACTGAGGGGACCATCATGTTAAAAAATTCCACCATCAAATTGCGTCTTATCGTACTGCTCTGCATGCTCTGCCTGCTGCTGCTGGCCGTTGGCAGCCTCGGGTTATACAACATGCAGAGCAGCAATACCGGGTTGCAGCGCGTTTACAACGACAGGGTGGTTCCCCTCAAGCAGCTGAAGACTATCTCCGACAGCTATGCCGTCTCGATCATCGACAACCTCAACAAGGCCAATGCGGGGCTGATCCCGGCAGAAGAGGCTTTGAAGCAGATACAACAGGCCCAGCAGACAATCAAAAACGAGTGGCATCACTACCAGTCCACCACTCTCACACCAGATGAACAGCGTTTGTCAGCCGAGGCGACAACCCTGTTCAACGCGGCCGATACCGATATTGGCAAGCTGGAGAAATACCTCGCCACCCAGCACGGCATGATTACTGGCATGCTGAACACTTTTGACGGTGCCCTCTATGGCTCCATCGACCCGATAGGCAACAAAATCACCGAGCTGGTCAACCTGCAGCTCAATGTGGCCAAGTCGGAATATACCGCAGCGCAATCCTGGTATGACGTGATGCTGATAACCATGGCGGTGGTTATCGCGGTCGGCATTGCACTCGCAGCCTGGTTTGGCACCCTGCTGATCAAAAGCATCATCACCCCCATCGAACAGGCTCTGCGCGTGGCCAATAGTCTGGCCGATGGCAATCTGGATGTATCGATCCAGATAGACTCCAACGATGAAGCGGGTCAGCTCTTGATGGCGATGGATAACATGGTCAAGAAACTGGGGGCCTTGATCACGGATATCGAAACGCTGGTCACCGCCGCTGTCGAACAGGGCGACTTCAGCCACAAGATTGCGCTGGAGGATCGTCAAGGATATATCAAGCGGGTATCCGAGCTGCTGAATCGCCTCTCCCATGTGACAGATACCAGCCTGGAAGATGTGATGCGCATTGCCACCGCGCTCTCCAAGGGTGACCTGACCCAACGGATCGATGAGCCCTATCCAGGAATTTTTGGCCAGACCAAAGACGGCCTAAACCGGACCATCACTGCGCTGACCAATATCATCGAAGAGGTACGCAACGCCGCCGACAACCTGACCAATGCCTCCAATCAGGTGAGCAACACGGCGCAGGCATTGAGCCAAGCCACCAGCGAGCAAGCGGCCAGCGTTGAAGAGACCAGCGCCTCTATCGAGCAGATGAGCGCCAGCATCAATCAGAACACCGAGAACGCCAAGATCACCGACAGCATGGCCAGCAACTCGGTACTGGAGGCCACCGAAGGGGGCCAATCCGTTCAACAGACGGTGACCGCCATGCAGCAAATCGCCAAGAAAGTCAGCATCATCGACGACATTGCCTACCAGACCAACCTGCTTGCCCTCAACGCCGCCATCGAGGCGGCTCGCGCCGGAGAGCATGGCAAAGGCTTCGCAGTGGTTGCTGCCGAGGTGAGAAAACTGGCAGAGCGCAGCCAGATCGCTGCGCAGGAGATTGGTGAGCTCTCCTCCGACAGCGTCAGCAAGGCAGAGCGGGCTGGCAACCTGCTGGAGAGGATCGTCCCCTCCATTCGCAAGACCTCTGACCTGGTACAAGAGATCAATGCCGCCTCAGGCGAACAGGCCAGTGCAGCCAACCAGATCAGTCTGGCCATGAACCAGCTTAATCAGGTGACACAGCAGAATGCAGCCAGCAGCGAGGAGTTGGCTGCCACGGCCGAAGAGATGAGTTCACAAGCCAGCGAACTGCAGCAAACCATGGCCTTTTTTGCTCTGGAGAAAAGTGCGCAGCTCAACACCAGGCCCCATGAAACCGGCCACAAGGGCATGCCTCCCAGAGGCAGTTTCATCGCCCCTCCACAACGGGCCAGCCAGCCCAATCAACCATCATCCCATTCCATTGATGACGCGGATTTTGTCCGCTTTTAACCGGAGGCGACCATGCATACATCCACCGACATCACGGTGCCATCAGCGGCCGCTGACGAGAGCAGTGGCGATGCCCAGTACCTGACATTTCTGATCAACAACGAGATGTTCGCCATCAATATTCTGGGGGTCAAAGAGATCATCGAATACGGCAATATCACTCCGGTTCCGATGATGCCGGGTTTTATTCGCGGCGTAATCAACCTCAGAGGAGCGGTAGTGTCGGTCGTAGACTTGAATGCCCGCTTTGGCAATGCACCTTCGGTCATTACTCGCCGCAGTTGCATCGTCATTATTGAGGGGGTGGCCCCGCAGGGCGATGAACCTGTAGGTCAGGATATTGGCGTTGTGGTGGATTCCGTATCGGAAGTACTGGGTATCCCACAAGCAGATATCGAGCCCCCACCCAGTTTTGGTGCCCGCATCCGGGCCGATTTCATCAGCGGCATGGGCAAAGTCAACGGCAAATTCGTCATCCTCATCGATACCGGGAAAGTGTTGTCACTCGATGAGATGGCTCAACTCAACGAACTGGCCCAGCCACAGGCAAGGTTGCCACAAGGCAACCTGCAACCCTCCTGAAAAGGCCTCCATACTCCACGACATGCAGCATAAGGAAACGCTCATGACCCAATCACTCTTAGGAAAACTCTTCGGAGACAATGCCACCGAAGTGAGGCAGCGGACCCAGCTACTCGACGCAATCGGCCAGCTGCAACACGCAGTCCTGGCAGAGCAGGTTCCAGCACCACTCGATCTTTCCGGTATGGACAGTCCCTTTCGTGAAGTAGGACATGCCATCAACGAGGTGGTCACCTTGCTCAGCGACAAGCTGGAACAGAGCCGCAACGACATTAAAAAGAATCAGATGTTGCTCCATGAGAACCAGCTGGTTCGCAAAGCACTCGACTGCGCCAGCACCAACGTGATGATTGCCGATACCAACCTCGACATTATCTATATGAATGAGGCAGTGACCGGCATGCTCAATCAGGCTGAGACCGACATCAAGAAAGAGCTATACAGCTTCAACGCCAATCAGCTGATGGGCGCCAACATCGACAGCTTTCATAAAAATCCCGGCCATCAGCGCGCCATGCTGGCCAAACTCAACAGCACCTACCGTACCCAGATCCAGCTGGGGGGGCGCACCTTCTCCCTGATCGCCAATCCGGTCTTCAACGATACCGGAGAACGGTTGGGATCCGTGGTCGAATGGGCCGACAGAACCAAGGAGGTAATGATAGAGAAAGAGATGTCCGACATTGTGCAGGCCGTGATCAATGGCGAGCTGCACCGCAGGATGGAACTTGCTGGCAAGAGCGGCTTCTTTCAGGCGATGGGAGAAGGGATCAACCAGATTGCCGAAGTGATCGACAGCACCCTCAACGACGTCATCCGGGTCGTGCAATGTCTGGCAAAAGGTGACCTGACCCAACAGATTGAGGCGGACTACCCCGGCGTGTTTGGCACCACCAAGGATGCGCTCAACAAGACCATCGCTTCGCTCACCAACATCGTCACCGAAGTGCGCGGCGCCTCTGACAACCTCTCCAGTGCCGCCGAGCAGGTAAGCGCGACCGCCCAGTCGATCAGCCAATCCAGCAGTGAACAGGCCTCCAGCATGGAGGAGACCAGCGCCTCCATCGAACAGATGAGCGCCAGCATCAACCAGAATACCGACAATGCCCAGGTCACCGATGGCATGGCCAGCAAGGCAGCCAAAGAGGCCGTAGAGGGAGGAGAAGCGGTCAAACTAACAGTGGATGCCATGAAGCAGATCGCCAGACGGATTGGCATCATCGATGACATCGCCTACCAGACCAATCTGTTGGCACTCAACGCAGCTATCGAAGCGGCGCGGGCTGGCGATCACGGCAAAGGCTTTGCTGTAGTGGCGGCGGAGGTGCGCAAACTGGCCGAACGCAGCCAGGTGGCAGCACAGGAGATTGGTGAGCTGGCCTCCAGCAGTGTCGAGATGGCAGAAAAAGCAGGTCGTTTGCTGGATCAGATGGTTCCTTCAATCAACAAGACCTCGGATCTGGTGCAGGAGATCAGTGCCGCTTCGGTTGAGCAATCCACAGGTGTCAGCCAGATCAATCAGGCCATGAACCAGCTGAGTCAGGTTACCCAGCAGAACGCCTCTTGCAGCGAAGAGCTGGCTGCCACGGCAGAAGAGATGAGCAGCCAGGCGGAACAGCTACAGCTGGCCATGGAGTTCTTTACCCTGGAGGCCCATGCCAAAGAAGGTAAAGCAGCCACCTCGCATCTTCACCCCAATACCCGAGGTCGCTTTATGAACGAGAGCAATGCCAACAGTCGGGAACGAGCCGCCACAGTCCAACGCCCCACGGGCGATAGCGATTTTGTCCGGTTCTAGTCACGGGAGAGGCGTTGCCTCTCCCATCTCCGACAACACAGGTAGAGGGACTGTTTTTTGTATCAAACCCAGCTGCATGATGATGAGTTCTCCCGTTTCCAACGCTGGCTTCATCAAACGGCGGGGATAGAGCTGTCTCCAGCCAAGAAGGCGCTGGTGGCCAGCCGCCTGGCGAAACGCCTCTGCCACTATGAGCTGGATAGTTATGACGACTACTTCCAGCTCATCATGAACGATCGCAGCAGTGAACTGCAGTTGGCGCTTGATCTCCTTACCACCAACGAAACCTACTTTTTCAGAGAGCCCAAACACTTCGAGTTTCTGACGCGGGAGATAGTCTCAGCGCTCCCGCCCGAGCAATCGCTGCGGGTCTGGAGCGCTGCCAGCTCATCCGGCGAGGAGCCCTACAGTCTGGCCATGACCCTCGCGGAAAAACGCAGCACCTTCAACTGGGAGATCCTGGCCTCCGATATCTCGTCCCGAGTGCTGGAGCAGGCGATGAGCGGACGCTACCCCATCGAACGGGCGCAAAATATTCCACTGCCCTTTTTGATGAAATATTGCCTCAAGGGTGTGGGCCTGCAGGAGGGCATCTTCATCATCGATCGCAAGTTGCGGGACAAGGTGCAATTCATGCAGATCAACCTCAATCAGGATCTGCCGGACATCGGCATGTTTGACGTCATCTTCATCAGAAACGTGATGATCTACTTCAACAAGGAGACCAAAGGGCAAGTATTGCAGCGGCTGGTACCCAGACTCAAACCCGGTGGCTACCTGCTGGTGAGCCACGCCGAGAGCCTGCATGGCCTGCACCACGGCCTGCAGCTTGTCTCGCCTTCCATCTATCAGAAGAGATAAGTCATGACTCGGGAGGTGATCCTGCAACCGGGAGAGCTCTTTTTTGGCAAGGAGGATGTGGTGGTCAGAACCGTACTGGGCTCCTGTATTGCCATCACCTTGTGGCATCCGGAGCAGAAACAGGGAGGAATGTGTCACTACATGCTGCCAAGTCGGCGCAATCCCTCTACCAAGCTGGATGGGCGCTATGCCGATGAGGCCCTCGCCTTGCTGCTGCAAGCGGCCAGTCACTATCCCGCCCCCATCCATGAATATGAGGCCAAGTTGTTCGGGGGTGGCAACATGTTTACCGAGCCTCAATACGCACAGAGCGACAACAATGTCGCCGCCAAAAATATTCAGGCAGCCTGGCAGCTGACCCGACACCTTGGCCTTGATATCAAGGCTCATCATCTTGGCCATAGCGGCCACCGAAGCTTGCTCTTTGAGCTCAGCAACGGCAGTGTCTGGCTCCGCCATCATCGTCTGCCACATCAACGGGAGTCGCGAGAATGAAGCAGATCCGGGTCATGCTGGTGGATGATTCCGCCGTGGTCAGACAGGTATTGCAAGCGGTGCTGGAGCAGGAACCCGATATCCGGGTGATAGCCACAGCATCGGACCCCCTGTTTGCACAGGAAAAACTGAAGAAAGAGTGGCCTGACGTCATCGTGCTCGATGTGGAGATGCCCCGTATGGATGGCATCACCTTTCTCACCAAGATCATGGCAGAGCATCCAACCCCGGTGGTGATCTGCTCCTCCCTCACCGAAAAGGGGGCCGAGACCACCTTGCAGGCAATGGCTGCTGGCGCGGTGGACATCATCACCAAGCCGACCATGGGGATAAAAAGCTTTCTGCAAGAATCTGCCCACGACCTGGCCATGGCGGTACGTGCCGCGGCCCAGGCCAACCTCAAGCGCGTGGGCAAGCCCTCCTCTGTACCAGTCAGCACCAAGCTCAACGCGGATGCCATGCTGGCGCCCAACCAGCACGCCATGGCACAAACCACCGAACGGCTCATCGCCATCGGCACCTCGACCGGCGGCACCCAGGCGCTGGAAGCCGTGCTGACAGCCTTGCCCCGAGTCAGCCCCGGCATTGTCATCGTGCAGCACATGCCGGAAAAATTTACCGCCATGTTTGCCGAACGCCTGAACGGGGTCTGCCAGATAGAAGTACGGGAGGCGAGGAACAATGACCGGGTGATCCCGGGGCTGGCGCTGATTGCCCCCGGCGGCAAGCATATGCTGCTCAAGCGCAGCGGGGCCTACTATCACGTCGAGGTGGTCGACGGGCCGCTTATCAACCGTCATCGCCCCTCGGTGGATGTGCTGTTTCGCTCCGTCGCCAAATATGCCGGCAAGAATGCCACCGGCATCATCATGACCGGCATGGGGGATGATGGTGCCCGGGGATTGCGCGAAATGCTGGATGCGGGTGCCAACACCTATGCCCAGGATGAGGCCTCCTGCGTGGTCTTCGGCATGCCCAAGGAGGCGATCAAGCTGGGAGCTGCCCGCCATGTGCTCCCCTTGCAAGAGATGCAATACGCCATCCTCGGCAAGTAATCCCTTATCGCGCGTTTTGACCATAAAAAAGTCCGGCTCCCCAAGGGGAGCCGGACTTTTTACATCAACCGGAACCAATCCGGTATCAGGCGAGCAGATTACTCTGCAGCAGGCGCTTCTTCAGCGGCCGGAGCTGCGTCAGCAGCAGGTGCAGTTGCTTCGGTCGGGGCATTCGCTTCCTTGATGGAGAGACGTACGCGGCCCTGACGGTCCACTTCCAGTACCTTCACCTTGACTACGTCACCGATGGTCAGGTGGTCAGCCACGTTCTGCACGCGAGCGTCGGTGATCTGGGAGATGTGTACCAGACCATCTTTGCCCGGCAGGATGTTGACGAATGCACCGAAATCGGCCAGACGGACAACTTTACCTTCATAGATGCGGTTCACTTCGATCTCGGCGGTGATGGCTTCGATGCGACGGATCGCTTCCATGGCGGCTTCGTTGGCCACGGCGGAGATACGTACAGTACCGTCATCATCCAGCTCGATGTTGGTGCCGGTCTCTTCGGTCAGCGCACGGATCACGGAACCACCCTTACCGATCACGTCCTTGATCTTCTCAGGATTGATCTTGATGGTGTGGATACGCGGTGCGAAATCGGAGATCTGGGCACGGGGAGCCTGGATAGCTTCATCCATCACTTTCAGGATGTGCAGACGAGCGCCACGAGCTTGCTTCAGCGCAATCTCCATGATCTCTTTGGTGATGCCTTCGATCTTGATGTCCATCTGCAGCGCGGTCACACCTTCGGTGGTACCGGCTACTTTGAAGTCCATGTCGCCCAGATGATCTTCGTCACCCAGAATGTCGGACAGCACGACGAAACCTTCTTCTTCCTTCACCAGACCCATGGCGATACCGGCAACGGAGGCCTTGATCGGCACACCGGCATCCATCAGCGCCAGAGAGGAACCACAGACAGACGCCATGGAGGAGGAGCCGTTGGATTCGGTAATTTCAGAGACCACGCGCACCACGTACGGGAACTCGGCGGCGCTCGGCATCACGGCAGCAACGCCGCGCTTGGCCAGACGGCCGTGACCGATTTCACGACGCTTCGGGCTACCCATCATGCCGGTCTCACCGACACAGTATGGCGGGAAGTTGTAGTGCAGCATGAAGCGATCGGCACGGTTGCCGGTCAGCTCGTCGATGTTCTGGGCATCACGCTCGGTCCCCAGAGTGGCGACCACGATGGCCTGAGTTTCACCACGGGTGAACAGGGCAGAACCGTGGGCACGGGGCAGAATACCGGTACCTACGCTCAGGGCGCGGATCATTTCCGGATCGCGACCATCGATACGCGGCTCACCACGTACTACGCGACCACGAACGATGCGGCTTTCCAGGCTGTGGAACTCTTCGCCGATCTTCTTGGCATCTTCTTCCACACCGGAAGCGATAACTTGCTCAACCACACGACCCTTGATGGCCGCGATGGTTTCGTAACGAACAGCCTTCTCGGTGATGCGGTAGGCTTCACCCAGTTCGGCGCTCGCCAGCTCGGCAACCTTGGCTTTCAGCGCTTCGTTGACGGCAGGCGGAGTCCAGTCCCACGGCTTGGTGCCGACGGCAGCGGCAAACTCGTTGATCGCATTGATCACGGTCTGCATCTGCTCGTGACCGTATACCACGGCACCCAGCATTACCTCTTCGGAAAGGATGGCCGCTTCGGACTCAACCATCAGCACGGCATTGGCAGTACCGGCAACTACCAGATCCAGATCGCTCTGCGGCAGTTCGGTGGTGGTCGGGTTCAGCACATACTGACCGTTCATGTAACCCACGCGAGCAGCACCGATCGGGCCGCCAAACGGGATACCGGAGATGGCCAGTGCGGCAGAGGCACCGATCATGGCAACGATGTCGGGGGATACGGCCGGATTCACGGACATTACGGTCGCAACGACCTGAACCTCATTGAGGAAGCCTTCCGGGAACAGCGGACGAATAGGACGGTCGATCAGACGGGAGATGAGGGTCTCGCCTTCGCTCGGACGGCCTTCACGACGGAAGAAACCACCCGGGATACGACCAGCAGCATAGGTACGCTCCTGGTAGTTGACGGTCAGCGGGAAGAAATCACGGCCGTGATCGGCCTCTTTCTTGCCTACAACAGTCACAAATACGCAGGTATCGTCCATGCTGACCATAACGGCCGCAGTGGCTTGACGGGCCATCACACCGGTTTCCAGTGTGACGGTGTGTTGACCGTACTGGAATGACTTAACAATAGGATTCACGTGAATTTCCTTTTTACAATTTGGCTCTTTAAATTCGCGCACAAGTATACTTGATTCGATGCAAAAGGTAAGCGGCGACGCGAATTCTGTGAGGCAGGCAACGGCTTGAAGAGCAATAAAAAAGGGGAACCTGACGGTTCCCCTTTTTCGCGAAATCTGATGGTCGATTAACGACGCAGACCCAGCTTGGCGATCAGAGCAGCATAACGCTCGGAATCTTTACGCTTCAGGTAGTCCAGCAGCTTACGACGCTGGGAAACCATGCGCAGCAGACCGCGACGACCGTGGTGGTCCTTGGAGTGCTCTTTGAAGTGACCTTGCAGATGGTTGATCTGGGCAGTCAGCAGGGCAACTTGCACTTCGGGGGAACCGGTGTCGTTGGCGCAACGAGCGTTGTCAGCAACGATTTGAGCTTTGATCTCAGCATTTAGAGACATGGTAATACTCCAGTAGAGTGTTTAAAGGTTCACAGCCAATCTCTAATTCAGCCGTGAAATGAGGGCGGTATCATAATCGTCCCCGCCCCTTTTCGCAACGATAAAGAGGCGAAACGGGAAAGACGTGCTGATACCGCCTGAGGATCACTCCTCGTCGTGATAACGCACCAGTCGCTTGGGGGCGACGCGGCCATCATCATCAATCTCGCCAACCCCGATGAACTCGCGCTCCGGGCCGACCGTCATGCGAACCTGACCGCTTTGCGGCGCACCTGCCACCTGCACGGCCTGGCCCTGATTCACATAGGCAGCCACAACCGCCAGCATGTTCACCTCGGGCAAGCTTGCTACGGCGGTATCCATCGGCAGCAACAGCGGATCCAGCTGCTCGCGCGGCGGGATGCTCTCGGCCTTGGCCTGCTCGAAGATGCACTCGAGTTGCTCCAGAGTCAGCATCCGTTCATACGGATAGCTGGCCACCTGGGTACGGCGCAACTGAGTCACGTGGGCACCACAGCCCAGCACTTCACCCAGATCATCGACCAGAGAGCGGATGTAGGTGCCTTTGCTGCAGTGCACTTCAAGGCGCACGTCATCACCTTCGAAGCTCAGCAGTTTGAGCTCGAATACGGTGATGGGACGGGCTTCACGCTCAATCTCGATGCCTTCGCGGGCATATTCGTAGAGCGGACGGCCGTTGTGCTTGAGCGCGGAGTACATGGAGGGCACCTGCATGATGGGGCCGCGGAACTGGTCCAGCGCCTCGATCAGGGTACCGACAGCCACGTTCACCGGACGGGTGGAGACCACCTCACCATCGGAGTCGCTGGTGTTGGTGCGCTCGCCCAGTTTGGCGGTCACCTCATAGCGTTTGTCCGCTTCCAGCAGATACTGGGAGAACTTGGTGGCCTCGCCAAGGCAGATCGGCAGCATGCCGGTCGCCAGCGGATCCAGTGCGCCGGTGTGACCGGCCTTGGCGGCATTGTAGATGCGCTTGACCTTCTGCAACACATCGTTGGAGGTCAGGCCGGTCGGCTTGTCCAGCAGCAGAATGCCGTGCACATCACGGCCCTTGAAACGACGTCTTCGGGTCATCTCAGGCTTTATCCTCAGTCGTGTCATCCGGTGCGGATTCAGCTTCTTCGTCACGGCCGGATTCGGCCATGCGGCGCTTGTCTTCACGCACAGTGTTGGTCACCAGGTTGGAGAGACGCATCCCCTCGACCAGGGTCTGGTCGTAGTAGAAACGCAGCTCGGGCACCACGCGCAGACGCATGGCACTGCCCAGCAGACTACGGATATATCCGGCTGCTTCGGTCAGACCCAGCAAGCCTTCCTTGATGCGCTCGGCATCATTTTCCAGCTGCAAGAAGGTGACGTAAATTTTGGCATAGTTGAGGTCACGGGACACTTCCACATCGGAAACGGTCACCATGCCGATGCGCGGGTCTTTCACCTCGCGCTGCAGGATCAGCGCAATTTCACGCTGGATCTGCTGTCCGACCCGACGGGTCCGGCTGAATTCTCTGGCCATATTCTATCCTGCGATAAAAGGGGGCCGCGGCCCCCTATTTTGTCTAACTCTCGGCTTACAGAGTCCGTTGGATTTCAACAGTCTCGTAAACTTCGATCTGGTCGCCTTCACGCACGTCGTTGTAGTTCTTGACCGCGATACCACACTCGTAGCCGTTGCGAACTTCGTTGACGTCATCCTTGAAGCGGCGCAGGGATTCCAGCTCGCCTTCATAGATAACCACGTTGTCACGCAGAACGCGGATACGGTTGGAACGCTTGACCACACCTTCGGTAACCATACAGCCGGCAACGGCGCCGAACTTCGGAGACTTGAAGACACTACGCACTTCAGCCAGACCGATGATTTCCTGACGATACTCAGGGGCCAGCTTGCCGCTCATGGCCTGCTTCACTTCGTCGATCAGGTCATAGATGACGGAGTAGTAACGCAGATCCAGGCTCTCGGATTCGATGACCTTGCGCGCAGATGCGTCGGCACGGACGTTGAAACCAACCAGGATGGCGCTGGAAGCAGCAGCCAGGGTCGCGTCGGTTTCGGTGATACCACCTACGCCGGAACCCACGATCTTCACCTTCACTTCGTCGGTGGAGAGTTTGACCAGCG
This sequence comes from Aeromonas sp. 96A, assembly GCF_051919165.1. Classification (NCBI taxonomy): domain Bacteria; kingdom Pseudomonadati; phylum Pseudomonadota; class Gammaproteobacteria; order Aeromonadales; family Aeromonadaceae; genus Aeromonas; species Aeromonas sp. 96A. The sequence continues at coordinate 1,921,909 of NZ_JBQBFE010000001.1, forward strand.
CATCGCAGATCGCTTCCACAGAACCTTGTACGTCGGCCTTGATCACCACGTTCACTTCGGACACTTCGCCCTCGGTCATGTTGGCGAACATGTTTTCCAGCTTGGCCTTCTGCTGGCGAGCCAGCTTGACTTCGCGGAACTTGCCCTGACGATAGAGCGCCACTTCACGGGCTTTCTTCTCGTCACGGACAACGGTGGCTTCGTCACCGGCAGAGGGAACACCGGAGAGACCCAGGATTTCCACCGGCAGGGACGGCCCCGCTTCCTTGATCTCGCGACCCAGTTCGTCACGCATGGCGCGAACACGGCCGTACTCGAGACCACACAGAACGATGTCGCCCTGACGCAGAGTACCTTCTTGTACCAGTACGGTAGCAACCGGACCACGACCTTTATCCAGGAAGGATTCGATCACGACGCCGTTGGCCATGCCATCAACCACCGCTTTCAGCTCCAGTACTTCGGCCTGGATCAGGATGGCTTCCAGCAGGTCGTCGATGCCTTCGCCAGACTTGGCGGATACGTGCACGAACTGGCAGTCTCCACCCCAATCTTCGGACATGACGTTGTAACGGGCCAGTTCGGTCTTGACGCGATCCGGATCCGCTTCCGGCTTGTCGATCTTGTTGACCGCAACAACCAGCGGCACACCGGCAGCCTTGGCGTGCTGGATAGCTTCGATGGTTTGCGGCATCACGCCGTCGTCAGCTGCAACAACCAGAACAACGATATCGGTCGCCTTGGCACCACGAGCACGCATGGAGGTAAACGCCGCGTGACCCGGGGTATCCAGGAAGGTGATCATGCCACTGTCGGTCTGGACGTGGTAAGCACCGATATGCTGGGTAATACCACCGGCTTCGCCAGCAGCAACCTTGGCTTTACGAATGTAGTCGAGCAGCGAGGTCTTACCGTGGTCAACGTGACCCATGATGGTAACGACCGGTGCACGCGGCTTGGCTTCGGAGGTCTCGTCACGATCGGACAGCACCGCCTCTTCTAGCTCGTTCTCACGACGCAACACAACCTTGTGACCCATCTCCTCGGCGACCAGCTGAGCGGTCTCCTGGTCGATCACCTGGTTGATGGTGGCCATGGCACCCATCTTCATCATCACCTTGATGACTTCAACGCCCTTCACGGCCATCTTGTTGGCCAGCTCGGCCACAGTGATGGTCTCGCCGATGACGACGTCGCGGTTCACCACGGCAGCCGGCTTGTTGAAGCCGTGCTTCATGGCGTTCGGCATGGCGACCTTGCCGCGCTTGCCTTTACGGGCACGCGGGTTGCGAGAGTCGCGATCATCTTCACGACGACCGGCTTTCTTCGGTGCCTTGGCTGCTGCGGCAGTGCGGCGGCTGGTCTCTTCTTTCCGATCCAACTCGTCTTCTGCGGCTTGCGCATGCTTGTTGGTGGTCAGATGGTAGTCGCTGCTCTCTTTGGCGCGTGCGGCCTCTTCTTCAGCCCAGCGGGCTGCGTTCTGTTCCGCCATGAGACGAGCCTCTTCGGCTTTCTTCGCGGCGAGTTCTTCAGCTTTTTTCAAAGCTGTTTGTTCCTGTTGGCGCTTCAGTTCTTCTGCTTCGCGCTTGGCCATCTTTTCTGCCTCTTGCTGAGCTGTGCTACTGGCTGCTTTGGCGGGCTGTGAAGCCTGTCGAGCCTTTGATTGTGCCTCGATCCGCGCCTTTTCCTCAGCTTCACGACGAGCTTGCTCAGCCTCACGGCGAGCCTTCTCTTCAGCTTCGAGGCGAGCCTTCTCTTCGGCCTCGCGACGAGCTTTTTCTTCTGCTTCCAAACGCGCTGTTTCCTCGGCTTCCGCCTGACGCTGTTCATCTTCCAGCGCCGAGCGTCTTACATAGGTGCGAGACTTGCGCACTTCTACCTGCACTTCCTTGTTCTTGCCGCCAGTCCCCTGAACACTGATGGTGCTCTTGGTCTTGCGCTGCAAGGTCATGCGGGCAGGAGCGGCGACCTCGTCACCTCCATGCTGTTTCTTCAGGTGTGCCAGCAGAGCCTGTTTCTCAGACTCGCTGACCATGTCGTCGGCCTTGCTCTTGCTGATACCGGCATCGACAAACTGCTGGAGAAGACGATCAACCGGTGTGTCGATGTCAGTGGCAAGTTGTTTGACTGATACTTCTGCCATTCATTTTCCTCCGTTTGATCTTACTCGGACTGCTCTTCTCCGAACCAACAGATATTGCGAGCAGCCATAATGAGCTCACCTGCCTTCTCGGCAGTCAGCCCTTCAATATCAGCAAGGTCATCGATACCTTGCTCAGCCAAATCTTCCAGGGTGCCCACGCCACGGCCCGCCAGAGCGTAAGCCAGTTCGCGGCTCAGACCGTTCAGATTGAGCAGCTCTTCGGACGGCTCAACGCCATCGAAAGACTCTTCTTTGGCCAGTGCCTTGGTAGTCAGGGCATCTTTGGCGCGCTTGCGCAGCTCTTCGACCATGTCTTCATCCAGACCGTCGATAGCCAGCAGCTCGTTGACCGGTACAAAGGCGATCTCTTCCAGGGTAGAGAAGCCCTCTTCCATCAGCAGACCGGCGAAATCGTCGTCGATGTCCAGGGTGCTGGTGAACAGGTTCATGATGCGGTCGTTTTCGGCCTGGTGCTTGGCACGCATGTCCTCAACGGTCATCACGTTCAGCTCCCAACCGGTCAGCTGGGAGGCCAGACGCACGTTCTGACCATTGCGACCGATAGCCTGAGCCAGGTTGGCAGCTTCCACGGCGATATCCATGGTGTGGTTGTCTTCATCAACGATGATGGAGGCCACATCGGCAGGTGCCATGGCATTGATCACGTACTGGGCCGGGTTGTCATCGTACAGCACGATGTCGGCACGCTCACCGCTCAGCTCGGCGGAGACAGCTTGCACACGGGCACCGCGCATACCGATACAGGCACCGATCGGGTCGATACGACGATCATTGGTCTTCACCGCGATCTTGGCGCGGGAACCCGGATCACGGGCAGCGCCCATGATTTCGATCATCTCTTCACCGATCTCCGGTACTTCGATACGGAACAGCTCTTTCAGGAAGTCCGGGCTGGAACGGCTGACAAACAGCTGGGAACCACGGGCTTCCGGACGCACTGCATACAGCAGGCCACGGACACGGTCACCCGGGCGGAAGGTTTCACGCGGCAGCATGTCATCACGGAAGATCACGGCTTCAGCATTGCTGCCCAGATCCAGGATGACGTTGTCGCGGTTACTCTTCTTGACCACACCACTGATGATGGTGCCTTCTTTATCTTTAAACTGATCAACTACTTGTGAACGCTCGGCTTCGCGCACTTTCTGCACGATAACCTGCTTGGCGGTCTGGGTAGTGATACGGTCGAAGGTCACAGAGTCGATCTGGTCTTCGACATACTCACCGATCTGGATCTCCGGCTGATCAATCTGCGCCGCTTCCAGGGTGATTTCAGCATAGGGGTTCTCCATCGCGGCTTGATCCGCAATGACTACCCAGCGGCGATAAGTGTCGTAGTCACCGGTCTTGCGATCGATTTCGACCCGAACTTCAATCTCGCCTTCATATTTCTTCTTGGTCGCAGTCGCCAGCGCGGTTTCCAGAGCCTGGAAGATCTTCTCGCGGGGTACCGCTTTCTCGTTGGATACTGCGTCAACGACCAGCAAAATCTCTTTATTCATATCCGATAGCCTCGTTAACCAAAGTTCGGCACTATGTTCGCTTTTTGGATATTGGTGAAAGCCAACACGTCGTCCTTACCATCTACTGTCAGGGTGATCATGTCGCCTTGCACAGCTTTGATTACGCCTTTGAACTTGCGGCGGTTGTTTGTTGCCATCCGAAGCGTTACCGCCGCCTCTTGGCCAACGTATTTTTCGAAATGGGCAACCTTGAACAGGGGACGATCCAGGCCTGGGGAGGACACCTCGAGGTAGTACTCCTCGGTGATGGGATCTTCGACGTCCATGATGGCGCCAACCTGATGGCTGACCTCAGCACAGTTCTCGACAGTCACACCCTGCTCGCCGTCGATATAGACACGCAAGGTGGAGTGTTTACCCGCACGGATAAACTCAATACCCCAAAGTTCAAAACCCAAGGCAACGACCGGAGCCTCGAGCAGATCGGTCAAACGTTGTTCCAACGTAGCCAAAGTCACCCTCCGAAAAACAAAAAAAGGGCATAAAGCCCAGATAGATATCGATTCAGAGTAAATTGCACATAACAAAAAGCCCCGATGTCAAATCGGGGCTTGGCGCTTTACCCTGATTGTCGCCTCGCAGCGACCGCCTTCCTGAGCGTAGGAAATGCGTGAAATTTGGTTGCGGGGGCCGGATTTGAACCGACGACCTTCGGGTTATGAGCCCGACGAGCTACCATGCTGCTCCACCCCGCGTCCGAAATCGTGCGAGATTATAGCCACTTCACTCTCGCGATACAAGACTGACTGGCTATAATACACTCGGTTTCCCGAGCTCACTGCTTAATTGGTGCCGTGGGCGGGACTCGAACCCGCACACCCTAGAGCACTACCCCCTCAAGATAGCGTGTCTACCAATTCCACCACCACGGCAAAACTCTTACTCGGGAACGTCAGTATCTTTCTTCACTGGCACTTTGGTCTGCTCAACCTGTTGGGTTTGTTGCAGATTTTCCCACTCACTACCCTGCTTGACCTTGTTGCTGGACATAGATCCGAGCACTAGGCTGATAACGAAAAACAGAGTAGCCAAAATTGCTGTTGTTCGGGTCAGGAAACTGCCTGAACCACCGGAGCCGAATACTGTGTTCGATGCCCCTGCGCCGAAGGAGGCGCCCATGTCAGCCCCTTTACCTTGCTGAATCATCACCAGACCAATCAGAGCCAGTGAAACCAGCAGATAAACGACTAAAAGAATCTCGTACATTTAACTTGCACCCTTTGCCGCTTCAACAATTCCTAAAAACGCATCGCTATCGAGGCTTGCTCCGCCAATCAGTCCGCCATCAATGTCGGGCTGTGCAAACAAATCTCTCGCGTTGCTCGGCGTTACGCTCCCACCATAGATGATTCTAACTTTCTCACCTATTACCGGAGTATCCTCCGCCAAGCGACCGCGTATAAAGGAATGAACCTCTTGTGCCTGCTCGGGTGTGGCGCATTTACCTGTACCTACAGCCCAAATCGGCTCGTAGGCGATGATAGCATTATCGAAAGCCATCGCGCCATTTTTCTCTATGACGATATCCAGCTCTTCAGCGATCACCTCGAAGGCTCTTCTCGCCTGCCTCGCCGCACCTGATTCACCTAAACAGAGGATGGGAATCAAGCCTGCCGCTCTGGCTGCCGCAAACTTCTCTGCGACGATAAAACTGGTCTCACCAAAGAGACGCCTGCGCTCGGAGTGCCCTACCAATACGTAACGACACCCTGCCTCAACCAGCATCTGACACGAGATTTCTCCAGTGTAAGCGCCGGTCGCGTGCTGACTCACATTCTGAGCCCCCAACTTTATTACTTTCTGCTCATTGAGCAGTGAAGCGCTAAAGTCGAGATGCACATGGGAAGGACAGAGAACCACATCTACTTTTCCGTCAACGCCGTTTAGGCACTGACTCGTAAACTGCTCTAACTGCGACCTACTACCGTGCAACTTCCAGTTGGCTGCTACAAACGGCTTGCGATGTCCCATCGGCAACTCCCTTGCGAAAGCGGGGCTGATAATATCCAGAGGATGCTCAGCTGACAAGTGCTATTTTTAAATTTTTGAATCGTTTGAACAAGATACAACCAGGGCGGCTAAAAAGCCGCCCTGGTTGTTCATTAAAACGCCGATTCAACCTGCTTGGCGATGCGCTGAGCCATATCACGCACCTGCTGTTCATGCTCCCCTTCGACCATGACCCGGATCAGCGGTTCGGTACCTGATTTGCGCAACAGAACGCGACCACGGCCAGCCAGCTCCTGTTCCACCTTGGCAACCTCAGCCATGACAGCATCAGCGGCCAGCGGATCCTTGCCTTCGGCAAAACGAACATTCACCAGCACCTGCGGGAACTTGCTCATGCCGGAGCGCAGCTTGGCAAGCGGCATCTCGGCACTGCGCATGGCGGTAAGTACCTGCAAGGCAGCCACGATGCCATCACCCGTAGTGGTTTGATCCAGACAGATGATGTGGCCGGAGTTCTCGCCACCGATGCGCCAGCCCTTCTCTTCCATCATCTCCAGCACATAGCGGTCACCCACCTTGGCACGGGCAAACGGAATACCCAGGGTTTGCAGCGCCAGCTCCAGACCCATGTTGGCCATCAGGGTGCCGACGACACCGCCTTTGAGGCGACCATTGCGCAGGGCATCGCGCGCGATGATATAGAGCACTTCATCACCGTCGATGAGATAGCCGGTATGGTCGACCATGATCAGACGGTCACCATCACCATCAAAGGCAACCCCCAGATCGGCCTTGCACTCCAGTACCTTGGCAACCAGAGCGTCAGGCGCAGTCGAACCGACACCATCGTTGATATTGAGACCATCCGGGGCACAGCCCATGGTGATCACTTCAGCGCCCAGCTCGCGGAAAACCGACGGCGCAATGTGGTAAGTGGCGCCGTGGCCACAGTCGACCACCATTTTCACCCCATCCAGATTCATGTGGGAGGGGAAGGTGCTCTTGCAAAATTCGATATAGCGACCGGCAGCATCATCAATGCGCACCGCTTTGCCAAGTTCGGCCGACTCGACACACTTGAGCTCGTGATCCAGCTCGGCTTCGATAGCCAGCTCGACATCATCGGGCAGCTTGGTGCCGTCGGCGGAGAAGAACTTGATGCCGTTGTCGTAGAAGGGATTGTGGGAAGCGCTGATGACGATACCAGCTTCGGCACGGAAAGTGCGAGTCAGGTAGGCAACCGCCGGCGTGGGCATGGGCCCCATCAGAATGGCCTTGAGGCCTGCCGCAGAGAGCCCCGCTTCCAGCGCGGATTCCAGCATGTAACCGGAGATGCGGGTATCTTTGCCAATCAGCACCTTTTTGGTGCCCTTCTTGGAGAGCACCTTGCCGGCAGCCCAACCTAATTTCATTACAAAATCAGGGGTGATCGGGTATTCGCCAACCTTGCCGCGCACACCATCGGTACCGAAATACTTTCTTGCCATTGTCTGTTCTCTTTATTATCGGAAATAAAATCTTGTCCCGTCATTGCCAGCCAACCGACGCGCAATGCGTCCATGGTCTCCCGTACATCATGTACCCTGATGATGCGGGCCCCATGCTGCATGCCGATAAGGGCGCATGCCAGACTGCCCGCCAGACGCTCATCCACCGGACGGCCCAGCAGGTTGCCTATCATAGACTTTCGCGACATCCCCACCAATAGCGGCAAGCCATAATCAAGCAGTTCCTTTTGAGCCGCCAACAGCTGATAGTTGTGTGCAAGGGTTTTGCCAAAGCCATATCCCGGATCCAGCAACAGCTCTTCACGACGGATCCCGACCGCCAGACAAGCCGCAATACGCTCATCAAAGAAGGCGCGTACCTCCCCGATCAGGTCGTCATAGTGCGGCTCGACTTGCATGGTTCTCGGCTGCCCCTGCATATGCATCAGACAGACCAGAACCCGCGCTTCGGCCGCGGCCTGCAGCGCTCCAGGCTCTTGCAGCGCCCGCACATCGTTGATCAGATGGGCACCCGCCTTGCAACCCTCCCGCATCACAGCCGCTTTGGAGGTATCGAGGGAGATCATCACATCCAGCTCACGAACCATCTGCTCCACAACAGGAATGACCCTGTCCAGCTCCTCCTGCTCGTTCACATCGGGCGCACCAGGGCGGGTTGACTCGCCACCGATGTCGATGAGGGTCGCACCGTCAGAGACCATCTGGCGCGCATGGGCCATTGCCCGTTCAAACTGGTTGAAATTACCGCCATCGGAGAAGGAGTCGGGCGTCACATTGAGGATCCCCATCACATGGGGACGATCGAGGGAGAGGCTGAGCCCCTTGCTGGTTAACTGCATTTTCACGTCCATCTGATAAAGAAAAACCCCGGGCAAGCCCGGGGTTTGGAGAGTCACAATTATTTGGCCGGAGCATCGTTGGCTTTGTCGATAGTGACATCCGCCACCGGTGCAGCCTCATCGGCAGGCTTGGCCTCGGCAGCCACGGTGGAACCACCTTGCGGGGTATCACCGTGCTCGTCATGCCAGTTGCTCGGAGCACGTACCTCGCGACGCGCCATCAGATCATCGATCTGTTTGGCGTCGATGGTCTCGTACTTCATCAGCGCATCTTTCATGCTGTGCAACACGTCCATGTTATCCAGCAGGATCTGCTTGGAACGGGCGTAGTTGCGGTCGATGACCTGCTTGACCTCGGCATCGATAACGCGAGCGGTATCGTCGGACATGTGCTTGGCCTTGGCCATGCTGCGACCGAGGAACACCTCGCCATCTTCTTCAGCGTAGAGCATCGGGCCGAGACGCTCGGACATACCCCACTGGGTCACCATCTTGCGTGCAATGTCGGTCGCCCGCTCGATATCGTTGGACGCACCGGTCGATACCTTCTCGGCACCATAGATCAGCTCTTCTGCCAGACGACCGCCATACAGGCTGGAGATCATCGACTCCAGATGCTGCTTGGAGTGGCTCCAGCGATCCTGCTCCGGCAGATACATGGTCACCCCCAGCGCACGACCGCGCGGAATGATGGAGACCTTGTAAACCGGGTCATGATCCGGAACCAGACGACCAATGATGGCGTGACCGGCTTCATGATATGCAGTCATCTCTTTCTCGGACTCTTTCATCACCATGGAGCGGCGTTCCGCACCCATCATGATCTTGTCCTTGGCCTTCTCGAACTCGGCCATGGAGACCACTCGGCGGCTCTCACGAGCAGAGAAGAGGGCTGCCTCGTTGACCAGGTTGGCCAAATCCGCCCCGGAGAAACCGGGGGTGCCACGGGCAATCAGCGCCGGATTGACGTCATCCGCCAACGGAACTTTGCGCATGTGCACTTTCAGGATCTGCTCGCGACCACGGACATCCGGCAGACCGACCACAACCTGACGGTCGAAACGGCCCGGACGCAGCAGTGCCGGATCCAGTACGTCAGGACGGTTGGTGGCTGCGATGACGATGATGCCTTCATTGCCTTCAAAACCATCCATCTCGACCAGCATCTGGTTAAGAGTCTGCTCACGTTCATCGTGACCACCACCCAGACCGGCGCCACGCTGGCGACCGACCGCATCAATTTCATCGATGAAGATGATGCAGGGGGAGGATTTCTTGGCCTGTTCGAACATGTCACGCACCCGGGAGGCACCGACACCGACGAACATCTCCACGAAATCGGAACCTGAGATGGTGAAGAACGGCACCTTGGCCTCGCCCGCAATGGCCTTGGCCAGCAAGGTCTTACCGGTACCGGGAGGACCAACCAGCAGCACACCGGTCGGGATCTTGCCGCCCAGTTTCTGGAATTTGCTCGGGTCGCGCAGATAGTCGACCAGCTCCTTCACCTCTTCCTTGGCTTCATCGCAACCTGCAACATCAGCAAAGGTGGTCTTGATCTGATCTTCGCTCATCAGGCGAGCCTTGCTCTTGCCAAACGACATGGCACCTTTGCCACCGCCGCCCTGCATCTGACGCATGAAGAAGACCCAGACACCGATCAGCAGCAGCATCGGGAACCAGGAGATGAAGATAGAGGTCAACAGAGACGGCTCTTCCGGCTTCTCGCCCATCACTTTGACATTGTGATTGAGCATGTCGTTGAGCAGCTGGGGATCCGGCGCAGGGATGATGGTGGTGAATCGTTCACCAGTACGCTTGACGCCATTAATGACCTTACCGTCCATCCGCACTTCACGGATCTGCTCTTGGGTCACCTCTTTAACGAAGCTGGAATAGTCCAGCTGGCGACTGGTGGTATCGCTGGGGCTGAAGCTATTGAACACCGACATCAAAACGACGGCGATGACCAGCCACAGGATTAAGTTTTTCGCCATGTCACTCAAATCAGTAACCTCGCAGACTGACAGTTAACGATGAAGGTTAGGGTACTACAGTTTAAAACCGGTAGCCACAATGTAGACTTCCCGTGATCTGGCGCGGGATGAGTCTGGTTTACGAATTTTGACAGCGGAGAAAAGTTTACGAATTTCATTGAGATAGGCATCAAAGCCCTCTCCCTGAAACACCTTCACCACGAAACTGCCGTCACTACGCAATACCTGATTGCACATGTCCAGTGCCAGCTCGACTAGATACATGGCGCGAGCCTGATCCACCTGCTGGGTACCGCTCATGTTGGGCGCCATATCAGACATCACGACATCGACCTTGTCGGGACCCACTCGTTCCAGCAAAGCGCCGAGTACAGTTTCCTCCCGAAAGTCCCCTTGCAGGAAATCGACACCGGCAATGGGATCCATCGGCAAAATGTCACATGCGATGACGCGACCCGAATCACCAACCTGTTCAACCGCGAACTGGGACCAACCACCTGGGGCTGCTCCCAAATCCACTACGGTCATGCCATGTTTCAGCAAGCGATCCTTGCCCTGGATCTCGTCAATCTTGAAAACAGCACGAGAACGCAGGCCCATTTTCTGGGCTTTTTTGACGTATTGATCGTCGAAATGTTCTTTTAACCAGCGAGTTGAACTGGGGGAACGTTTTTTCTGGGTCATGATAATCGACTTTAAAAAACCACAAGGGTTATTAGTATTAAGGGCTAAGTGGGGGTAGAATACGCCCCTTTCAACCCTGACTTATGAAGAAATTGCGATGATTCTCAACAATAAACAGAAACAGTACCTCAAGGGCCTTGCCCATAGCCTCAAGCCTGTCGTCCTGCTGGGTCAGCATGGTCTGACCGAAGGTGTACTGGCCGAGATCGATCTGGCACTGAACCATCACGAGCTGATCAAGGTTAAGGTTGCCTCTGAAGATCGCGAAATGAAACAACTGGTTATGGATGCTATCGTCCGTGAAACCGGTTCAATCAAGGTGCAAAGCATGGGTCATGTGCTGACCATTTATCGTCAAGCCAACGAACCCAAAATCCAGCTGCCCCGCAAGTAAAAGGAAAGAGCATCGCTCTTTCCTTATTCCACTTCTTCCCGAGTCGCTTGCCAAAGTAGTCGCAAAGCCCTTAACCTGCGATGAATACTTCCGGACACGCATTATGGCTCACCATCCTATTCTGACCGACGATGAGCTGGCCATGCTGCGGGACTTGGGGAGCAATCAGGACACCCATGTTCTGAGTGGTCACCTCGATGCCCCCATGCTTGGCTTGCTGCAAAAAGCCGAACACCTTGTACTCGAAGCCCGCTTCGCTGGCCATCAGCTGCGTTTTCCCCTGAGCTTTACCCAAGGGGAAGATGGCTTCGTCGAGCCCCGCTTATCTGCACCGGTCATCAGGGAGCTGGGGTTTGCCCAACCGCGCGCCTGGCGTCTCACCCAAAAAGCCAAGCTATGCAGCGAACTGGGCCTGTTTCAGGTACTCAGCCTCTCCCTCAACGGCCTCATCGTGGAAAATTTGCCAATCGACATGGTGGCCGATACCCCCATCAACGGCAAGCTCTGCATCGAGCAAGAGGACCCTCTTCCACTGCAGGGACGACTGGTAAGGCGCATCAAAGCCAATGCCGACCATGCCACCTGGGCACTGAGCTTTCAGATGAGCGAAAACAACATCGAACGGCTGCGACACTGGTTGTTTCAGCGCCATCAGGACGCCTTTACCGAGGCGTATCTGTCCTGATTTTTATCAATAATCACATAGATAAAGACAAACAGGGGAGCGCAAGCCCCCCTGTTTTATTGTCTGTAGCATTCGCTTAGATATAAGCAACTTCCAGCACTTCGTATTCCACATCACCGCCCGGCGTCTTGACGATTGCGACATCGTCCACTTCCTTGCCAATCAGGGCGCGGGCAATGGGGGAGTTGACAGAGATGAGGTTCTGTTTGATATCAGCCTCATCATCACCCACGATGCGGTAAACCACCTCTTCCTCTGTCTCGCTCTTGAGCAGAGTCACCGTCGCGCCAAAAATAACGCGGCCGTTGTTGGTCATCTTGGTGACATCGATTACCTGCGCATTGGAGAGCTTGGCTTCAATCTCCTGAATGCGGCCTTCACAGAACCCCTGCTGCTCGCGAGCGGCATGGTATTCGGCGTTTTCCTTCAGATCACCGTGCTCACGGGCATCGGCAATCGCTTCGATAATCTGGGGACGAAGCTCGGTCTTGAGATAATCGAGCTCTTCGCGCAGCTTCTCAGCGCCGCGAACAGTCATCGGAGTATGATTCATAGTCGAAACCTGGGTTGCTTGAAAATAGAAACTGCGGCCATCTGCAAGGAGGCCGCAGCAATCGGTTCGGATGAGGCATCTTAATATGAAGCCAACACAAAATCCACGTCAGCCCCCTGATGCAGATCCCACTTGCGTCATCGGCATTCCCTTCGCTTACTTCCCTTCCGGTACGGAAATGGGGGCCGAAACGGTCGGTTTGCCCTGCATGATGGCGATCTCCACCCGCCGGTTCATCCGACGATTTTCCGGGGTGGTATTGGGCACCAATGGTTGGGAGTCCGCCATCCCCTGCACAACCAGTCGCCCCTGATCAAAACCGGGGACCTTCAGCATCTGGTGCGCCACCGCCACCGCCCGTTGCGACGACAGCTCCCAGTTGGACTGGAACAGCTCATCTTCGGTCGCCACGTTGTCGGTGTGACCGGAGATGGTGATTTCACCCGGCACATCCTTGAGCAGGGTCGCTACCTTGCGAATGACCGGCCAGAACTGTGGCTGCAGAAATGCCGAACCGGCGGGGAACGACGCTTTTTCCCTGATCCGGATGATGATCTGCTGGCCCAGCGCCTCAATTTCGATGGCGCCATCCTGGATCTGATCTTTCATCTGCTCGGCGAGGGCTTTGGCCAGGGTATTGGACTGTTCTTGCGCCTTCTTCGCATCCTGCGCGGTATCGCCCCCCGTCTGTTTGCCATCACTCTTGTCCTGACCACCGGCCTGATCCGACTCGCCGGGCAGAAACTCCAGTTCGGTCTGGGTCAGATCGATGGTCTGCTGCATCACGGTATCAATTGGCGTGGGCTCAGGGCGACCGGGCCTGAACTCCTGGGCAATCACCGAGGTCCCCTTGGGAATATCTTTCACCTCAAGGATGTTCTGTACCCCGAATGCCTTGTCCATGGAACCGGCTATCTGCTTGAACTTCTGCACATCCATCTCGGCAAAGGAGAGCAACAGCACGAAGAAGCACATCAGCAGCGACATCAGGTCGGCAAAGGTTCCCATGTAACCAGGGAGCCCTGGTGGCGGGCACTTGCAATCAGACATAACGCCCCCTATTCGGTGCCGGTATTACGTTTGGACTGGTTCAGATAGTTTTGCAGCATGGACTGGATCACCCGCGGGTTCTGGCCATCCTGAATCCCCATAATGGCATCAAGGATCAGGGTACGACTGAGCTTCTCCTCCCCGCTGCGCAGCTCCAGCTTGTCGGCAATCGGGATAGCCAACATGTTGGCCTCTATCGCACCGTACAGGGTGGTAAGCAAGGCCACCGCCATCGCCGGCCCGATCGACTTGGGGTCACTCATGTTGGCCAGCATGGCCACCAGACCCACCAACGTACCTATCATCCCCATAGCAGGGCCCAGATCCCCAAGGGTACGGAAGACCTTGATGGCAATGACATGGCGCTCGGCTGTCAGGTCGATATCCTTTTCCATTACGGCACGCACCACTTCGGCATCGTGACCATCCACCAGCATATCGATCCCTTTTTTCATAAATGCATTGGGGATCTCTGCGGCCTCCAGCGCCAAAAAGCCCCCTTTGCGAGCCGCGTCAGCCAGTTCAACGGCTTTGGTAATCAGGTCTTCAAGCTTGTCGCCCTTGTACATAAAGGCTTTGCCCGCCACCTTGAATGCCATCAGGAACTGGCCAAGGTTGAACTTCATCATGGCAATGAAGATTGAGCCCAATACAGTGATGTAGACCGATGGCATATCCACATACATGCTCATGGGGCCACCCAGCAGCATGCCGTACACTACCACCCCGAAACCCAGCACTATCCCTATCAGACTGCCTAGATCCACGTCCCTACTCCTGTCACCGGTTCTTATGCCTAATTATAGTTTGTTGAATTTTCTGCTATTGCGACCCTAGCGGCAAGCATGCATCCACTGAGAATGATGGCTCATTATCGGCCAGTTTAGCGAGAGTTTGAGGGGGCAATGCTTTTCTGCCTCCCCCCTGTGGACGGTCGATGTTAATATAAGCCGTTTTTTTCAATCCCCGAGGATGGACATGGCCAGTAAAAAAATCGACCGTCTGAGTTTTGATGCCACTCTGGAAGAGCTGGAAACCATCGTTCATCAGCTGGAACAAGGTTCCCTACCCCTGGAAGAGGCACTCAAGCAGTTCGAGCAGGGCGTTCATCTGGTACGGGCCGGTCAGCAGAAGCTGGAACTGGCCGAACAGAAGATCCAGATCCTGCTCAGTCAAGCCGATGGCAGTGACCAGCTCGCCCCCTTCCAGCCAGAACAAGGAGAGGAGTGAGTGGCGCTGGACCATTTTTCCCGTCTGCATCGTCAGCGTATTGACGACTGTCTGTCAGCACAACTTGAATCCTTGCCCGCCATGGCGCCGCGCCTGCGCGATGCCATGAGTTATGGCCTGCTGCTTGGCGGCAAGCGGGTTCGCCCGTTTCTGGTCTACGCGGTCGGCGAGATGCTGGGCGTCAAGAGCGAACTGCTGGATGGCCCCGCGGCTGCCGTGGAGTGCATCCACGCCTACTCCCTGCTGCACGATGACCTGCCCGCCATGGATAACGACGACCTGCGTCGTGGTCAGCCAACCGTTCACAAGGCGTTTGACGAAGGAACCGCCATTCTGGCCGGTGATGCGCTGCAGACCCTGGCGTTCTCCATTCTGTCCGATCACCCCATGCCCGACTCCTTGATGGCCAACCGGGTGCGGATGCTGAGTACCCTCGCCCGCGCCTCCGGCTATCTGGGTATGTGTGGCGGTCAGGCGCTGGATCTGCAGGCCGAAGGGCGCCAGATCACGCTTGCCGAACTGGAGCAGGTACACCGCCACAAGACCGGTGCGCTGATTGAATGTGCCGTGGCGCTCGGCGCTCTGTGCAAAGCCGATGTTGATAACGCCACGCTGGCTGCCCTGCAAACCTACGCCGCTGCGATTGGCCTCGCCTTTCAGGTGCAGGATGACATCCTCGACATCACAGGTGATACCGCCACCTTGGGCAAGCCACAAGGTTCTGACCTGGCGCTGGAGAAAAGTACCTATCCGGCCTTGCTCGGACTCGAAAATGCCCGTGAGCTGGCTCGCGAACTGCATGGGAAAGCCTTAACAGCCCTGCAATCCTTGCCCTACAATACCGACATTCTGGAAGCGTTTGCCGATTACATCATCGAGCGAACCCACTAAACGCTGGATAACAGTAACAATATGAGCGTTGATATTAGCAATTTCCCCAACCTGGCCCTCGCGGACACTCCGGTCGAGCTGCGTTCCTTGCCCAAAGATCGGCTGCCGGTGCTGTGCAACGAGCTGCGCGAATATCTGCTGCGCTCAGTCAGCCGCTCCAGCGGGCACTTTGCCTCCGGTCTCGGCACGGTCGAACTGACCGTCGCCCTGCACTACGTCTACAACACCCCGTTCGATCGGCTGATCTGGGATGTGGGTCATCAAGCCTATCCCCACAAGATCCTGACCGGGCGCCGTGACCAGATCCACACAATCCGGCAGAAGGATGGCCTGCACCCCTTCCCCTGGCGCGGCGAGAGCGAGTACGACGTCCTCTCCGTCGGCCACTCCAGCACCTCCATCGGTGCGGCGCTCGGTATGGCGGTCGCCGCCGAGAGTGAAGGGCTGGGTCGCAAGGTGGTGGCGGTGATCGGTGACGGTGCCATTACCGCAGGGATGGCCTTTGAAGCGCTCAACCACGCCGGCGATGTCCATAAAGACATGCTGGTGATCCTCAACGACAACGAGATGTCCATCTCCGAGAATGTCGGGGCGCTGAACAACCATCTGGCCCGGGTCATGTCCGGCAAGCTCTACACCACCATCCGCGAAGGCGGCAAGAAGGTGCTGGCGGGGCTACCGCCGGTCAAGGAGCTGGCCAAGCGGGCCGAAGAGCACCTCAAGGGGATGGTGGTGCCCGGCACCCTGTTCGAGGAGTTCGGCTTCAACTATATCGGCCCCATCGACGGTCACGATATCGAGGCACTGGTCGAGACCCTGCGCAACATGCGCAACCTCAAGGGGCCTCAGCTGCTGCACGTCAAGACCAAGAAGGGCAAGGGTTACGAGCCGGCTGAGAAAGACCCCATCGGTTATCACGCCGTGCCCAAGTTCAATCCTGACGATTGCTCCCTGCCCAAGGCGAGCAGCGCCAAACCCACCTTCTCCGCCATCTTTGGCCAGTGGCTGTGCGACATGGCCGCCAAAGACGAAAAGCTGGTCGGCATCACCCCCGCCATGCGTGAAGGCTCGGGGCTGGTGAAATTCAGCCAACAATATCCGGATCGCTACTTCGACGTGGCGATTGCCGAGCAACATGCGGTCACTTTCGCCGCCGGTCTTGCCATCGCCGACAAGAAGCCGGTGGTCGCCATCTATTCGAGCTTCCTGCAACGCGCCTACGATCAGGTGATCCACGACGTAGCGCTGCAAGATCTGCCGGTGCTGTTCGCCATCGACCGGGCCGGTCTGGTGGGCGCCGATGGCCCGACCCATCAGGGGGCGTTCGACATCAGCTTCCTGCGCACCGTGCCCAACATGGTAGTGATGACGCCATCTGATGAGAATGAGTGCCGCCAGATGCTCTATACCGGCTATCTCCATCAGGGCCCTGCCGCAGTGCGTTACCCACGCGGCAGCAGCCTGAGCGATGCCCCCATCTCATCAGAGATGCAGGCGCTGGAGCTTGGCAAGGGGCGTATCCTGCGAGAAGGCAAAGGCACCGCTATTCTGGCGTTTGGCACCCTTCTGCACCACGCCAAAGCGGCCGCCGAAGCGCTGGATGCCACCCTGGTGGACATGCGCTTTGTCAAACCGATGGATGAGGCACTGGTGCTGTCGCTGGCAGCCAGCCACGATCAGTTTGTCACCATCGAAGACAACGCGATCATGGGCGGCGCCGGTTCGGCGGTGAACGAACTGCTGATGCACAGCAAGCAGTGCAAGCCGGTGCTCAACCTCGGCCTGCCGGACCGCTTCGTCGAACAGGGCACCCAGCAGGAGATCTATGCCCTGCTCGGTCTGGACGATGCAGGCATCCAGCGCAGCATCGAAAGCTGGCTGCGGGCCTGAACAACGACTAAACAAAAAGCCCATACCCCACATGCCAGCCAATTAAACCTGACTGGCATTGTTTTATTGGTTTTTTCACTCGCTACTACTTTGGCCTTACCTTCACCCTGCGTGAGCTAACGTCACGTCCTTGGTTCCGGCAACAAATCGCCCTAAAGGGGCTATCGGCACAAAAAACAATGCCGAACTCATGAGAAAGAACCGATGCAAAAAATCCCCAAGCGATGCTTGGGGATTTTTGTATAAGAGACAGGGCCTTGGCCCTTTTTTGCTTCAACGATTATCAGTTACCCATGGGGTCCTTACCACAGTTGTTGGTGTTGGCCGGGTTGACCGTGTTGTTAATGAAAGTCACTTCACCCGCAGGCTGGTAGTCAGCGACATGGACGTTCTGCTTGGCTTCCAGATACTCTTTCACTACACCCGCATCGACCAGGCCAGCATTGATGGTGTTGATGACAGGATACTTGTCGCCACCCGCCGCACTGAAGCTCGGGATGGCAAAGCTGTAGGTTGCATTAGCATCGAAGGCCTTGCCATCTATGGAGGCAATGGTAACGCTCTTGGCGCCACAATTGACTTCCATGTTGATGCCGCCAAATTGGGGATAGCCGCCGCTGGTCAAGGTCGCGACCTTACCAAGGTAAGCGACCAGCTCGGCACCTTTCATGGTTGCCTTGTTAACCGTGTTGCCGAAGGGGTGCACGGTGAGCACATCGCGGTAGGTAATATCGCCTGTCTGTATGGACGCACGCACACCACCCGAGTTCACGATGCCAAAATCGGCACCCAGTTTTTCGGCAGTGGCTGTCGTAATAAGCCGTCCCAAGTTGGTTTGCATATAGCGAACATTTTTACGCTCCCCCAGCAGGAGGCCATCGGTGGAGGCAATTTTTACACCTAACTCGGCCTCTCCCTTCTCCTGGAATACTTGTAAGGTGGAATAAAGTTCGGGGTCTTTGATAATTTCATCTTGGATAAACTGAACGTTACCATTGGCATCTTTAATCGCGCTGTTGTTATTTGCCGCATCACGCTTGGCCAGATTGACCGGAATGAGTTCATAGCTGGTCAGGGTCAACTTGCCATTCTGGTAGTCAAACTGGGCGCGACCCACATACTTGCCCCACTCGTGGGCCTGCATGATCCAGGTGCCGTTTTGCTGATCTGGCAGGCAGTTATCACCCGGTTTGAAATTGGCGTACTTGTTGGCGGTACCCGGCTCCATACAGACCGGATTCTGGGAGTGGCCACCAATGATGGCATCCAGAGTACCCGCCGGCAGTGCACGAGCCATCTCTACATCACCCGGCGCATTGCTACCATGCTGACCATCGGCATAGTGGCCCATGTGGGTGATGGCGAAGACCAGGTTCGCTTCCTTATTACTGCGGATCTGTTGCCCCAGTTTGGCCGCCTCGCTGGTCGGATCGCGGAACTCCAGGGTCTGCACGTTGTTGGGATCAACCAGCTGCGCGGTATCCTCGGTGGTCAGGCCCAGTACGGCAACCTTGAGACCGCTCTCCAGCTTGAACACCTTGTAGGGGTCAAAGTAGTGTTTTCCGCTCGCCTTGTCATAGATGTTGGCCGAGAGCATGGGGAACTGGGCCCACTTGCGCTGCTTCTCCAGCACGCTGAGGGGGTTGTCGAATTCGTGGTTACCCACCGCCATGGCATCATAGCGAATGCTGTTCATGCCGATGAAATCAGGTTCGGCATCCTGCAGATCGGACTCCGGCACCCCGGTATTCACATCACCACCGGAGAGAACCAGTACGTCGCTGCCAGCCGCCTTGGCATCCGCACGCAGCTGCTCGACCAGGGTCTTCTGGGCAGCCATGCCATATTCACCATCGACGTTGTGCCAGAAACGGCCGTGGGTATCGTTGGTGTGCAGTATGGTTAGTTTGCAGACATTTTCGGTGCAGGGTGCAACGGTGTCATTGCTCGAGGTATTACAGCCAGTCAGTGCAGCAAGCACGGCCAGTGCCACGCCGCCTTTGATAAAGTTATTATTCATTTCCATATCACCTTGATTGTTTTGTTATTTATCAACCCTGTCCAGCGGGTCGGGCGCCAATATAACAAACAACAGATGACCATTTTTCATCGATGACTCACAAATTCTGCTAATTGTGATCTTCGGCCCAACATCCGGCTTCCTGCTGATTTATCAGGTTTTTTGTTGAGTGGTCACTCACTTGCCCCATCCCGCACCAAGGAGGCGCCACCCGGACGCGCCTTTATGGCATACTCCCCAGCCAGCCATGCCCGAGGAGATGATTTGATGGCCAAGTACGACAAGATTTCCCCCGAGACCCAGCAGGAGGCGATGAAAATTGCCCGTGCCAACCAGAAGCCGGGGCAGACCAAGGAACAGACCCAGCTTATCGCGCAAGGGATCCAGAAAGGCATCGACGAATACAAGAAACAGATGAAGGCGCGGGCCCGCGAAGCGAGCCGCCAGAAAAAATTGCAGGCCAAAGCCAGGCAGCCACAGGCGGCGCCACAAACCGAAGAGCAAGACGATCAGCTGGAGCTGGTTGAAGTAAGCCATCAGCATCCCCTGCCCTGGATCTTGCTGGTGCTGAGCTGGCTAGGATTTGCTACAGCCTGGTTCTGGTTGCACTAAGACGTGCTAGCAAACCTTTATCCGGGATCCTCTTCACAGCCCGGACCCGAGCTGCTGGTGATTACCTGCGAAGAGTGATTAAATCCCGCGCCTCTTGCACCGGACTCCCTGTTTTTTGACGCTCAGTTTTCAGGAAAGATGTTATGAACCCCGCTCCGCTCTATCTGCTGGCCCCTTTTGTTCTGTTCCTTGTGACCATGCTGCTCTATCGCATTTCGCCGCTGCGGGCGGTCGCCGCCGGTGGGGTACGCTGGTTTATCCTCCCCGCCTTCACCCTGTTTATTTTGCTGATCATCATCAATGGAGCCGCCGATCCCACCCTGCGCGATCCGGCATTCCACTGGTTGATGCCGGGCCTTGGCTTTGCCCTGAGCCTGTTTCCAGCCCTGCCCAAGGCGCTGGTGCCAAGGCTCGCCATCAAGGAGGGGGCCTTTGCCGCCCTCGGCCTGATGCTGATGAGCTTGGCCATGGTCTACTGATCGGCTGGCACAACCGTTAGCATGGCTCAAGGGGCGCTCTGTGATGGGCGCCCCTTGTACAAACAATGGCCTGCAGGCATCTTGGTGACAGGATAACCAGCAAGGAGGCCAAATGGACAATCCGCCCGATTTCATGACGTTGTGGGATTATCAGGATCCCGCCGCCAGCGCCCTGCGTTTTCACACCCTTCTTCCCGAAGCGCGTGCCGCAGCCGACCTGCAACTCGAACTGGAGTTGCTGGCCCAAATTGCCCGCACCCATTCACTGCAGCGCCAGTTTGCCGAAGCCCATCAGCTGCTCGACGAGATAGAGCCTCGCCTCACCGACACAACCCCCAGAGCACGGATCCGGGCCCTGCTGGAACGAGGCCGCACCTTTAACTCGGCGGGCGACAAAGCCAGCGCCAAACCGCTGTTTGAACAAGCCTGGCAGTGGGGACTCAAGGAGAAGGAGACCTATCTCGCCATCGACGCCGCTCACATGATCGCCATCGCCGCACAACTGGAAGAGCAGAGCCGCTGGCATCAACTGGCGATGGAGCTGGCGGAACGCAG
This sequence comes from Aeromonas sp. 96A, assembly GCF_051919165.1. Lineage (NCBI taxonomy): Bacteria > Pseudomonadati > Pseudomonadota > Gammaproteobacteria > Aeromonadales > Aeromonadaceae > Aeromonas > Aeromonas sp. 96A. The sequence goes on from NZ_JBQBFE010000001.1 coordinate 1,942,933, forward strand.
CAGTGACGAGAAGGTGCGCGGCTGGCTGGCCCCCCTTTACAACAATCAGGGCTGGACCCTGTTCGAATTGGGCCGCTTTGAGGAGGCGAAAATCCAGCAGCAGAAGTGTCTGGCCTGGCATCTACAACATAACCAGCCGGCCAAGGCGTTTATCGCTCGCTGGAGTCTGGCTCGCCTGACCCGGGCCCAGGGTCAGCACCAGCAGGCGCTGGCAGAGCTGCACCAGCTCAAGGCCGATATGGCCGAGGCTGGCGAACCAGAGGATGGTTATCTGTTCGAGGAGCTGGGGGAGAATGCCTTGGTACTCGACGATCCGCTGGCCGCGGAATACTTCTCCCGCGCCTGGTTTCTGTTGTCGCAGGACCGCTGGTTCAGCGCCAACGAGGGGGAGCGACTGGCCCGCCTCAAGCGCCTCGCCAAACTCTGATCCCCAAAATAGCAAGGGCGGCACACTAGCCGCCCTTTCTGCTGGCAAAATGGTTCAGGCCCGATTGGACTCTTCCCACCCCTGCTTTTTACGGTAAATGGTGGAGGGGCTGATCTCGAGCAGGGCCGCCGCCTTGGGAATATTGCCATCACAGCTGGCGATGGCCTGTTCGATCACCTCTTTCTCCACCAGCCAGAGCGGACGAATTGGCCCGTTGGCCACCCCGGTGGCGGCCGGAGCCGATGCCACCGCTGCCGCAATCGCAGCCGGCAGCTGGGGACGAACCCCATTGAGCGGTGGCGGCAGAATATCCGGGCTCACCAGCTCCTTGTCGTTGAGCACCACGATATTGCGCACCACGTTTTGCAGCTCGCGTACGTTGCCAGGCCAGGGGTAGTCGAGCAGCACTCGCGCCGCCTCGACATCAAAATCCTTGAAGCGTTTGTTCTCCTCCTTGGCGTAGCTCTGCAACAGGGTACGCGCCAGCAGCAGGATATCCTCGCCCCGCTCCCGCAGCGGCGGCAGGGTGAGGGGAATGACGTGGAGCCGATAGTAGAGATCCTCGCGAAAACGGCCCGCTTTCACCTCCACCAGCGGATCCCGGTTGGTGGCGCAGATAAAGCGCACATCCACCGTCTCGAGCTTGCCGCTGCCGACTCGCTGCACTGTGCCGGTCTGGATAAAGCGCAGCAACTTGCTCTGCAGATCCAGGTCCATCTCGCAGATCTCGTCGAGAAACAGGGTGCCACCATCAGCCAGACTGGCCGCCCCCTTGCGATCCCCCTGCGCACCGGTAAAAGAGCCCTTCACATGACCGAAGATCTCGCTCTCCATCAAATCGTGGGGAATGGCGGCGCAGTTGAGGGCGATAAAGGGCTGTTCGCTGCGGGGACTGCACTGGTGAATCGCCTCGGCACACACCTCTTTGCCGGTGCCGCTCTCGCCAGTGATAAAGACGGTCGCCTTGCTGGGCGCCGCGCTCTCGATGATGCGATAGACCGCCTGCATCGACATGGAGGCACCGATAAAGCCAAAGAAGGAGCTACGCTCGAAGTTCTCCCGATAGTGGGCAACCAGCGAGCTCAACTGCTGGTGTTTCAAGGCATTGCGAACGGTGGCGCAGAGCCGCTTGCTGTCAAACGGCTTGGTCAGAAAATCGAAGGCACCGAGGCGCATCGCCTCCACCGCCACATCCACCGAGCCGTGGGCGGTGATCACCACCACAGAGCAGGGCAACTGCTGTTCGGTGATCATCTGCAAAATATCCATACCGGACATATCCGGCAGCTCCAGATCCAGCAGCACCACGGGGGGAGGACTTGCCAGCAACTGTGCCAACGCTTGCTGACCACAATCGGCCAGCACTACCTCGTACCCCTCCTGGCGCAGGTACTGTTCATAGACCACCGCCAGACTACGGGTATCTTCCACCAGCAGGACACGCGATTTATTTTCAGCCACTGGACTCATCCTTGTATTTGATTCTGCGATCTATTTTGCCTTATTTTCGCGCGCAAACCCAACGCCAAGACAGCTCTGTTATCCCGCGATTGCAGGGAATACACAAGTAAAAACGGCTCCTTAAGGAGCCGTTTTTCACTACAAGAAAAGATTACTTCTTGGCATCGTCTGCAGTCGGCTTCTCGATAGCCAGCAGCTCAACGTCAAACACCAGTACGGCATTCGCCGGGATGGAGCCTGCACCGTGCTCGCCATAGGCCAGCTTGGACGGCAGGAAGAACTTGAACTTGGAGCCAACCGGCATCAGCTGAACGCCTTCGGTCCAACCCGGTATAACCTGGTTGAGCGGGAAGGTAGCCGGCTCGCCGCGATCGACGGAGCTGTCGAACTTGGTGCCGTCGGTCAGGGTACCGGTGTAGTGCACCTTGACGATATCGGTAGATTTCGGCTTGGCGCCAGTGCCCATCTTCTCGACCACGTATTGCAGGCCGGATTCAGTGCTCTTCACACCCTCTTTCTTGGCGTTGGTAGCCAGGAACTCTTCGCCCTTCTTCAGATTCTCAACGGCGTCTTTCTCGGCCTTGGCCTTGGTCAGCTCGTTGATCTTGGCGTCGTAATCCTGCAGTACCTTCTGGATCTCTTCATCAGTCATCTTGGCTTCTTTGCCCAGACCGTCAGTCACCCCTTTCAGGATCACGGCGTTGTCCAGTTTGATGCCCAGTTCCTGCTGACGCTCCAGGGTATTGGCGATGTAACGACCCATGGAGAGGCCAATTGCGTAGCCAGATTGCTCTTCAAAGCTCTTGGCTTCGGCCTTGGTCGCCTCTGCCGGCTTGCTGGCTTCTGCCTTCACTTCGGCGGTATTGGCCGCAGCAGGCTTCTCGTCTTTTTGGCAAGCAGTCAGACCGACGGCAACGGCCGCCGCCAACAGGGACACCTTCAGAAATTTGTTCATCAGTTTCTCCAAACTCCAAATACCGCTCTCGGTTCCATCGTGAAATGAGAGGTTTATCGTGATAAGCGCCTTATACTAACGCCGTGATCGCAGGTAACAAAAGCGTGAGACCGCAAAAATGATAAAAAGTGCCATTTATCTGGTGAGCCTCTGTTTAATGCTCACCGGTTGCGAGCAAAGCTCCCAACCCAACCAGCAAATGACCCTCGCCAGCACGGGTCTGCTGACCGCAGATCTCTCCAGTGATGGCAAGCAGGCCATCGTCTCCAGCATCAGCCAGGGCATCATCGTCTGGGATCTGGAACAGAACCGTCAACGCTGGCGCTGGAAGCAATCCGACTCGGCGGAAGATCTGGTATTCATTACCCGCTTTTCCGAAGGCAACAGCCATGCCGTCACCGCCACCCCAGACACCTTTGCTACCTGGCGGCTGAACGACGGGCAATCACAAGGCTACTACTCACTTCCTGAATCCAGGCTGAGGGACATCGCGCTCTCTGCAGACGGTCGTTATGTGCTGATCGGGCGGGAAGATGGCAAAGCTGAGTGGCTCGACACCCGAAGCGGCCGTCGCCTGCAGTTTCTGGGGCACACCGAACAGGTCAATACGGTGGATCTCTCCGCCAACGGTCGCTACGCCCTGACCGGCGGCAACGACTACAGCGCCTATCTGTGGGATACCCGTAGCGGGCAGGTGATCTGGCGCTTCAACCATGGTGGCCGAGTGATCATGGCCAGACTGGAGCCGAGCGGCCGCTACGCCTTCACCGCCGACAGCAGCCGGGCCAGCATCTGGGATCTGAAAACCGGCAAAGAGGTGAGTCAGCTGCAATATGATCACCGCTTCGAGGTTTACACCAGCGCCCGCTTTGCCAACGATGGCAAGTGGCTCATCACCGGCGCCCCTTCCCGTCAGCTCTCCCTGTGGCAAGTGAGCGATGGTGCCCTGCTGCAGAGCTGGCGCGTCTCGCCGCAACCCAAGGTGAAACCGCCCAGCGCAGTGGTCTACGGCGTCGCTTTGCGCGACAATAGCCACCTTGTCAGTGCCAGCTCCAGTGGTCTGGCCGAAATCTGGACAATCAAGTAAGGACCCGAAGGCCCATGAGTCAGCAACTTAACGATCGCATCGAAACCCTGGAAACCCGTCTCGCCTATGCGGAGTACACCATAGAGCAGCTCAACGACGAGGTAACCACTCAGGGCCGTGAACTCGATCGGCTCAAATACCAGATCCAGCTGCTGATCGACAAACTGCAAAGCGTACAGCCCAGCCAGATTGCCAGCATGGCCGAAGAGACTCCGCCGCCGCACTACTGATGGGTGTGCAATCAACAAGCTGTCTGCTCAAGACCAATAAAAATCCGAAACCGGCTAAACCGGTTTCGGATTTTTTTCATCCAAATGACCTGACAGCTGCGACTCGGCGCCTCAGAGTCGGCCCGCGTTAACCTTTGTAGATCTTGGGGTTAAACACATCCCGCAGCCAGTCACCCAGCAGATTGATGACCAGCACCAGCACCACCAGACAGATTCCCGGGAAGGCGGTGATCCACCAGGAGCCGGAGAAGATGTAGTTGAAGCCGACGCTGATAAGCGAACCGAGCGAGGGCTGATCAACCGGCATTCCCAGACCGAGGAAGGAGAGTGCCGCCTCGCTCATGATGGCGTTGGCCACCTGCACGGTGGAGATCACCAGAATGGGCGACAAACAGTTGGGCAGAATGTGGCGGAACATGATGCGCGGGGCACGGAATCCCATCACCTTGGCTGCTTCCACATACTCCTTCTTCTTCTCCGCCAGCACAGAGGCGCGCACGGTACGGGCATACTGCGGCCACTCGGCGATACCGATGATCACCACCAGCATCATGATGGCGAACTTCGAGTAGAACTCGGAGCCAAAGGTTGCCTGAAATATGGCGGAGATGATGATCGCCACCATCATGGTGGAGAACGACAACTGCACATCGGCAAAGCGCATCAGCAGGTTGTCGATGCGGCCACCGAAGTAACCGGCAATCAGACCGATGACGATACCGAGCACCAGCTGCAGCGCCACCGCAAACAGACCGATAGTGAGGGAGATACGGGCGCCATAGAGGATGGTGCTCCAGATATCCCGCCCCTGGTTGTCGGTACCGAGCCAGAAGCGCTCCTCGCCGCCTTCGAGCCAGGAGGGGGGCAACTCGGCATCCATCAGATCAAAACTGGTCTGGTCATAGACGTTGTGCGGAGCGAGCCAGGGCGCCAGCAGCGCCGCCAGCACGAACACCACAAACACCGCAAAGCTGAACATGGCTACCTTGTCCCGCAGGAAGTAGTAGACGATGTCAGAGTTCTTGAATCGTGCCCAACGGCTTGGGCTTGCAGTTACAGCATTAGTCATGCGCTTACCCCTTGGCAGTCAGGTTAACGGTCGGGTTGATCAACCCGTAGAGCAGGTCGACCAGGGTATTGGTCACCACGAAGATCAATCCCACGAAGATGACGTAGGCGGTGATCAGCGGGGTATCGACCCTGTGGATCGCTTCAAGAAACAGGAAGCCGGTACCCGGCCACTGGAACACACTCTCGGTCAGAATGGTGTAGGCCACCATAGTGCCGATCTGCACCCCGCCGACGGTAATGACCGGCAGCATGGTGTTTTTGAGGGCGTGCTGATAGTAGACCTTGTTGTTATCCAGCCCTTTGGCGCGGGCGAATTTGACGTACTCGGAGGAGAGCTGCTCCAGCATCTCGGAGCGCACCAGCCGGATAAACAGCGGCAGCATGATGGAAGAGAGCGACACCGCCGGCAGGATCAGGTGCAGGATGCCGTCCCAGGTGAAGAAGCCCGACTCCCAGCCCAGCAGGTTACGGGTCTCGCCGCGGCCATAGGCCGGCAGCCAGCCCAGCTGGATGGAGAAGAGATACATCAGCATGATGGCGGTCAGGAACACCGGGATCGAAATGCCGATACTGCTCCCCGCCATGATGATCTTGGTGGGAATGCTGCGCGGGCGGATCGCCGAATAGACACCGAGTGGAATGGAGACCACCACGATGATGAGCGCGGCGGCAAACACCAGCTCAAGGGTAGCCACCAGCTTGTCGAGGATCACCTCGAGAGCGGGTCGCTTGAAGAAATAGGAGGTGCCCAAATCCCCATGCACCGCATTTTTCAAAAAGCGGCTGTATTTGATGAGGAAGGGATCGTTAAGGCCCATCTTCTCGCGCAACTCGTGACGCTGGGCTTCGGAGACGGATTGTCCCACCAGCTCGCGCAACGGGTCACCCAGGTTATCCTGGATGGAGAAGGCGACCAGGCTGATGACGAACATCACTATCACGGCCTGATAGAACCGTTTCAGCAGGAATGTAAACATGCTTGTCCTTCTACGTGGCCTGTGTCGTGGCACAGGCTTCTGTTAGTGGGCGGAGTGGCCAGCTGACCACCCCGCCCCGTCCTTCCTTGCGACGTTCTCTTACTTGCTGACCACCAGGTCACCCAGGTAAGGGAAGTTCATCACGTTGACCACCGGCTTGATGTCGACGTTCTTCTTGGCGCCATAGGCCAGATCTTCCCAGTGCAACGGCACATAGGCAGCATCTTCGATCAGCATGGCTTCGACCTTCTTCAGCATCTCGGCACGCTTGGCCGGATCGGTCTCGGCATTGGCATCCATCACCATCTTGTCAGCTTCGGCGTTGGCATAACCGGCGCAGTTGTACTGGCCCATACCGGTCTTGGCATCCTTGGTGAAGGTCAGGAACTCGAAGAAGTTCGCGGTATCTTCAGTATCGGAGTGCCAGCCAATCAGCTGCATGTCAGCGGCGCACTTGTCAAACTCCGGCCAGTACTGGGCCACCGGCATGGTCTTCAGATCCACCTTGATGTTGATCTTGGCCAGCATGGCGGAAACAGCCTGGGCAATCTTGACGTCGTTGACGTAGCGGGCAGCCGGGGAGATGAAGGTCATCTTGAAGCCTTTCTCGTAACCGGCCTCTTTCATCAGCTCCTTGGCCTTGGCCAGATCATACTGGGGCACCAGCGCCTCGTTATGACCGGCATAGCCTTTCGGGCTCAGCTGACCAGCAGGGGTACCGAAGCCCTTGTTAATCTTCTCGACGATGCCCACCTGGTTGATGGCGTAGTTGATCGCCTGACGCACGCGCTTGTCTTTCAGCGCCGGGTTGGTGTTCTGGTTCAGCTCGATGATGATGGCACGGGTACCGGACAGGGTGACCAGCTGGGAGTCCTTGCCATTCTTCACACGCTCCAGATCGTTCGGCGCAACCGGATAGATCATGTCCACGTCGCCACCCAACAGGGCTGCAACACGGGTCGCATCTTCCTTGATCGGCACCACGGTCAGGTTCTCGACGTTACCCTTGGAAGCTTTATCCCAGTAGTTGGCGTTGCGGGCATAATCCAGCTTCACGCCCTGCTCGCGGAACTTGACGGTGAACGGGCCAGTACCGGAGACGTGGGTAGAGGCATAGGAGTCGCCGTTTTTGACGATCTCGGCCTTGTCTTTGCCCGCTTCGGTTTTGCCGGTGTAGAACTTGGAGTCCATCGGGAAGATGTAGGTGACGGTCTGCAGCACCAGCGGGAACGGCTTGGCGGTAATCAGATCGACGGTGTAGTCATCGACTTTCTTCACTTCGCTGATGGGATCGAAGATCGCCTTGAAGTCGACGGAGGATTTCAGGCGGTTGACGGTCCACACCACGTCGTCTGCGGTGAAGTCGTTACCGGAGTGGAACTTGACCCCTTTGCGCAGGTGGAAGCGGACGGTCTTGTCGTCAATACGCTCATACTTCTCGGCCAGACGGGGCTCGAACTGCAGGTCCTGGGTGTAACGCATCAGGGGATCGAATACCAGGTGCGACATCTCCAGGGTCTGACCGGAGAGCTGCTCCTGCGGATCCAGCGAAGTGGCGTCAGAAGCGACACCCACCTTGATATCGGCGGCTGAGACACTGAAGGCGAAACCGGCGGCAAACAGCGCCAGGGCAATCTTGGACAATCCTTTCTTCATCTTGTTCTCCATGCTTTTGGCTTTCTTATGACACTTTTTTTGACAAGCAGACCGGCGCACCGGCGCTCTCCTAGCTTGCGATTTCCAGCCCCTCGCGGGACATTCCCTTGAACTCCGGCATGAGGGAGATCAGCTTGCGGCTGTACTCATGCTCGGCATTGGTAAAGAGTTTCTCGGTCTCGGCCACTTCCACCAGATGACCGTGCTGCATCACCCCGATGCGGTCGCACATCTGGCGGATCACCGGCAGATCGTGGCTGATAAACAGCATGGTGAGCTTGAGCTCCTGCTGCAGATCCTTGAGCAGGTTGAGGATCTGGGCCTGCACCGACACATCCAGCGCCGAGGTCGGCTCGTCGCAGATAAGGAAGCGCGGGCGAGTGGCCAGGGCGCGGGCAATGGAGATGCGCTGGCGCTGACCGCCGGAGAACTCGTGGGGATACTTGAGGCCAGCACCACGACCGAGACCCACGTGATCCAGCAGATCGCCGACGATCCCCTCGATCTGGCTCTCGCTGCTCGCCAGCTGATGGAAGCGGATCGGCTCGGCAATGATGTCGCGCACCTTCATCCGCGGGTTCATCGAGGAATAGGGGTTCTGGAACACCATCTGCATCTGGCGACGCAGCGGGCGACGCTCGCGCTCGCTCTTGAGAGCGGTCAGATCGATCCCCTCGAAGAAAATCTTGCCGGTATCAGGCGGATAGAGACCGGTGATGGCGCGGGCAATGGTCGATTTGCCGGAGCCCGACTCCCCCACCAGACCGAAGGTTTCACCCTCGAAGATCTCGAAGCTGATGTTGTTGCAGGCACGCACATACTGGCGGCGGCTCGGGAAGATGGAGTCCTTGGTGACGAACTTCAGATCGACGTTCTCCACCCGCAGCAGCGCCCCTTCATAGGCACGCTCGTCCTGACTCTGGCCGAGCCAGTGGGTCTTGAGGTCGATATTGGTATCCGGCGCACTGGCATCCTCGATATAGGAGACCAGCGGGAAACGCACCAGCTTCACATCGGAGCGGGGCACCGCCGAGATGAGGCTGCGGGTATAGGGGTGATTGGGGCTGCCCAGTACCTGTTCGGTCAGGCCGAACTCCACCAGATCGCCGCGATACATCACCGCCACCTTGTCGGTAACGTTGGAGACCACGCCCATGTCGTGGGTCACCAGCATGCAGCCCACCTGACGCTCTTTGCAGAGGGCGCGGATAAGCTGGAGGATCTGATCCTGAATGGATACGTCGAGCGCCGTGGTCGGCTCATCAGCGATGATCAGCTCCGGATCGCAGGAGAGCGCGATGGCGATAACCACCCGCTGACGCATGCCACCGGAGAACTGGTGCGGGTACTGCTTGATGCGCAGCTCCGGCTGCGGGATACCCACCGCCCCCATCAGCTCCAATGCCTTGGCAAAAGCCGCCTCGCGAGAGAGGTCGGTATTGGCCAGAATGGTCTCCACCAGCTGATGCTCAACGGTGAACAGCGGGTTGAGGGAGGTCATGGGGTCCTGGAAGATGAACCCGATACGGGAGCCACGGATGGCCCGCATCTGATTCTGGCTCTTGCCGGAGATGAGCTCGCCATTGAGATAGATATCACCACGGGCGATGCGACCCGGCGGGCTCAGCAGATCGATAACGGCGTTGCCGATGGTGGACTTGCCGGCGCCGGATTCACCGACCACCCCGACAATCTCACCCTTTTCGATAGAGAAAGAGAGATCCTTCACCGCGGCCAGTACCCCGTAGCGGGAGGGGTACTCGATCCGCAAGTTCTTTACTTCGAGCAAGGACATGTTTACCTCTGCGGGGGACATCCGTCCCAAATAATTCGTCCGTAAATCAGCCGCAGATGCCGGTTGTTACCTTGGGCAATATTTGCTCAATCCATGAGGCAGCGAAACCAGCGATCCGGGCGGGTTTTTTGCATTTTTTTGGAATAACCCGCGAGTAACTTAGACGGTTTGACCACGGGTGTAAATGATTGAGTTATACAATTCCGCAATGTTTTGTGCAGATAATCACCAATTCGGCAGAGATAAATGATGATTTTCATCACACAAATGGCCGGTACGTCCGTACATCTATTGGTATCATTACTTTAATTTCAACAACAACGCAACAAGCAGAATTTATCACTATTTCCAAAACAATCACCAGCCCCGAATGAGTAGTGAATATTTATGTGAAATGGATGATAAACGGCAGCATATGCCGATGAATGAAAATTAAGCAGATATAAATCGGGGGATGCCAGAACGGTCATCCCCCGGAAGGTGGCTCTCAACCGAGCCAGAATGCCAGTAATTGCATACAAAACAGGGCGAACAGGCCGGCGATCAGATCGTCCAGCATGATGCCCAGGCCACCGTGGATCCGGCGATCAAACCAGGAGATGGGCCAGGGCTTGAGCACATCAAACAACCGGAACAGCGCGAAGCCCGCCACCACCCACTCCCAACCGGCTGGCGCGGCGATCATGGTGACGCCAAAACCGATCACCTCGTCCCAGACGATGGCACCGTGATCCGGCATGCCAATGGCATCGGTGGCGCTCTGGCAGATACGAATACCGACCACAAACCCAACCGCCAGCAGGGCGATAAACCAATAGGTCGGCAGCCCGCTCACCAGCAGATAGAGCGGAATCGCCGCCAGGGTGCCCATGGTGCCCGGCGCTTTGGGGCTGAGACCGGAACCAAATCCCACCGCCAAAAAGTGAAGCGGATTTTTCAGATCCAGTCGTGTCAGCTCGGGCTTTATCCTGAACAAACTCATGCGAAGTGATCCCACCCTTTCAGTTGCAGCTCGACCGCCTGGTCGCCACGCAGGTAGTCGATGCCCGGCTCACCCGCCACGATGCGGCCGATGCGGCTGAACTTGACCCCGCTGTGAGCCAGCGCCGTATCGAGCGCGCCGCGGTGCTCCTCCGGTACGGTAAAACAGAGCTCGTAGTCATCGCCACCGGCCAGCGCCAGTTGCCACGCCTCCTGCTCGCTCACCGCATCCTGCAGCACCGGAGAGAGCGGCAGCAGATCGAGATCGATCTGGGCCCGCACGCCGGAGGCCTTGAGGATATGGCAGAGATCCGATGCCAGACCGTCGGAGAGATCCAGCGCACTGCCCGCCAGCCCGCGCAGCGCCTGACCGGCCAGAATGCGGGGATGGGGGTGGTCGAGCCGTGGTAGCACGGCAGCCAGCTGGTTCTCGTTGAGGGTGCGTTTGCCCAGCAGGTGGGAAAGCGCCAGCGCGGCATCCCCCAAAGTGCCGGTCACATAGATACCGTCACCCGCTTTGGCGCCACTGCGCATCAGGGCGCGACCGGCAGGCACCGATCCCTTCACCGAGATGGTGATGGAGAGCGGCCCGCGGGTCATGTCCCCGCCCACCAGCGCCACATTGTAGTACTCGGCCAGCTCCAGAAACCCTTCGGCAAAACCGGCGACCCAACCTTCGTTGATGGCAGGCAGGGTCAGCGCCAGCGATACCCAGCGCGGCTCGGCCCCCATGGCGGCGAGATCGGAGAGATTGACCGCCAGCGCCTTGTAGCCGAGATCCACCGGATCCATGTCGGGAAAGAAGTGTACGCCGCTCACCAGAGTGTCGGTGCTCACCGCCAGCTGGGTATCGGGGGGCAGGGTCAGCAGGGCACAGTCATCTCCAGGGCCCATCACCACGTCCTTGCGGGCGTGGGGGACCTTGAAGTACTTATCAATCAGCTCAAATTCACCCATACAGTAAAAAGCCAGCAATAAGCTGGCTCCTCTCTTAGATGCTGACGGACAGCAGGATCAACGCTTGTTCAGCGACTTGATCACCTTGTCCAGTACACCGTTGACAAACTTGTGGCTGTCATCGGCAGCAAAAGCTTTGGCCAGCTCGATCGCTTCGTTGATGACCACGCGCGGCGGTACATCATCACGACGGGTCAGCTCGTAGGTCGCCAGACGCAGGATCGCCTTGTCCACCATGTCCACTTCTTCCAGCGGACGGGAGAGGTAAGGTGCGAACACCTTGTCCAGCTCGTTGCAGTGGAGGGCTACCCCGAACAGCAGATCGCGGAAATAGTTCAGGTCTACACCCTTGGTGTCCTGATCGATCTTGAACTGCTCTTCGATGTCACCCACGTTAGCCTTGGTCATCTGCCACTGGTAGATGGCCTGGGTGGCGCAATGGCGGGCTTTACGGCGCTCAGACGGTTTCAATGTACTTCTCCTCGTTACACGTCCAGTTCTTTCAGGACGTTGATCATTTCGAGCGCTGCCAGTGCAGCCTCTGCACCCTTGTTACCCGCCTTGGTACCTGCACGCTCGATGGCTTGTTCAATGTTTTCAGTGGTCAGCACACCGAAGGCAACGGGAATTTCATATTCCATCATTACCTGGGCCATGCCCTTGCTGTTCTCGTTTGCCACCAGGTCGAAGTGGTAGGTGCCGCCACGGATGACAGTACCGACCGCCACGATGGCGTCGTATTGACCACTCTTGGCCAGCTTCTTGATGACCAATGGCATTTCAACCGCGCCCGGCACTTTTACCAGTGTCAGGTTGCTGTCCAGCACTTGACCTTGACGCTTCAGTACGTCCACCGCGCCGTTCACCAGACTGTCGTTGATGAAGCTGTTGAAACGGGCAACAACAATAGCAACGCGCGCCTCAGGAGCGGCGATATTTCCTTCGATAACCTTCATTGGAAATCCTGTATCTGTGCAATCAAAAGGGCCGGAGTCAAAAGTGCGCATATTCTAGCACAACAGACCCACGACAAAAACCATGGCCGCAATAGACGGCCATGATTGCGATTTAACCAGTCCGGCGCGCTTACTCGCCGGTAAATTCCACGACTTCCAGACCGAAACCGCCCAGAAGGGGATGGTACTTCTCTGGTAGTACGTTACTCGCCGACGTACTCAACCACTTCCAGACCGAAACCACCGAGGGCATGGTACTTCTTCGGTGAGCTCAACAGGCGCATCTTGCTTACGCCAAGGGCCTTGAGGATCTGGGAACCGACGCCCACCCGGCGCGAGGTGCCCTGCCACTTGGCTCCTTCCGGCGCCAGCCCCTTGTCGGCGGCTTCAAAACCCTTGACCCGGGCCAGCAGCTCGGCGCCATGGGATTCCGCCCCCAAAATCACCAGCACCCCGCCTTCGCTGGCAATGCGGGCCATGGATTTGGGCAGCGGCCAGCTGCGGGCGGCGTGGCGGTCGGTCAGCAGCAGATCGCTCAGCACATCGTGCAGATGAACCCGCACCAGGGTTGGCTGGTCGGCCTGCACCTCACCCTTTTTCAGGGCGAAGTGAACCTGATTGTCGATGGTGTCGCGGAAGGTGATGAGGTCGAACTCGCCAAACTCGGTCGGCAGCTTGCACTCGGCCACCTTCTCGACCGTGGTCTCGTGCTGGTTGCGGTACTCGATGAGGTCGGCGATGGTGCCAAGCTTGATGCCGTGCTCCTCGGCGAAGATCTCCAGGTCAGGACGGCGCGCCATGGTGCCATCTTCATTGAGGATCTCGACGATGACGGCGGCAGGCTCGAAACCAGCCAGACGGGCCAGATCGCAGCCCGCTTCGGTGTGACCGGCACGGGTCAGCACGCCGCCATCCTGCGCCATCAGCGGGAAGATGTGGCCCGGCTGCACCAGATCGGCCGCCTTGGCGTTGGACGCCACAGCCGCCTGCACGGTCACCGCGCGATCGGCGGCGGAGATACCTGTGGTCACCCCTTCTGCCGCCTCGATGGAGACGGTAAAGGCAGTGGAGAACTGGGCATTGTTGCGATCCACCATCAGCGGCAGCGCCAGCTGCTTGCAGCGATCCCGGGTCAGGGTCAGGCAGATGAGGCCACGGCCGTAGCGGGCCATGAAGTTGATATCCTCCGGACGGACGCAGGAGGCGGCCATGATGAGGTCCCCTTCGTTCTCCCTGTCTTCGTCATCCATCAGGATCACCATCTTGCCAGCCTTGATATCGGCAATGATTTCCTGGGTTGTGCTCAGCGCCATGGGCTACTCCATCAGTGTGCTTGGGGGTTGAGCCAGCAGGCTCAACGCAAATGCGAGTGTATGTTGCTCTAGATTGGGGCTAGCGGCTCCATTTCAATCAGAGCGGGATCACAGAAAATCGTTTTGGTGGCCAGATTTAGCGCACACCGTCAGAGAAAACCGGCCTTGGCCAGCGTCTCCATGGTCAGGGTCGAGGCGCTGCTCTCCTGACTTTTCCCCATCATCAGCCGCTCCAGATAGCGGGCGATTTGATCCACCTCGAGGTTGACCTTGTGACCCGGCTTCCAGCTGGCAATAGTGGTCTCCTGCGCGGTGTGGGGCACGATCGTCAGGCGGAAAAGGTCGCCCTGCACCGCGTTGACGGTGAGGCTGATGCCATCCACCGCAATGGAGCCTTTCTCGGCGATATAGCGGGAGAGTTCCCCCGGCGACTTGATCCAGTACTCGATGGCGCGGCCGCTGCTGGAGACGCTTTTCACCTCCCCTACCCCATCCACATGGCCGGAGACCAGATGGCCGCCGAGGCGGGAGGTGGGCATCAGCGCCTTCTCCAGGTTGACCCGATCGCCCACTCTGGCGGCGGCAAAGCCGGTACGGGAGAGGGTTTCCAGCGACACGTCGGCGGTATAGCTCTTGTCACCCAGCGCCACGACGGTGAGGCAGACGCCGTTGGTGGCGATGGAGTCGCCCAGTTTGACGTCGCTAAAATCCAGACCTGGTGCGTGGACGGTGAGGGCCATGTCATCGCCCTGACGGCGAAGCTCGGCCAGGGTTCCCACCGCTTCGATAATTCCGGTAAACATGCAGATCACCTTGCTGATGACGGGGGCTGATTATGCCCCCTTGAACATTGATAAATCAGGCTATTTTGGCGGTAATGCGAATATCCTGGCCGACCATGCGCACATCCTTGATGTTGAGCTTGGGTGCCTGGAACAAGCGTGTCAGGCCCGGCAGATGGAACAGGCCACGCCCCTCATCCCCCATCAGTTTGGGCGCCTGATAGAGCACCAGCTCATCCACCAACCCTTTTTCCAGCAGAGCGCCGCACAGCCGCGGGCCCGCCTCGACCAGCACCGAGTTGACGTTCTGCTTGGCCAGCAGCATGAAGAGGCTGACCAGATCCAGCTTGCCATCCAGCAGCGGCAGCTCCAGCTGCTGCACCCACTCGGGCCACTCGCCGGACGCCTTGTGACGGGCCAGCAGCACCGGGCTCTCGCTCTGGAACAGCGGCAAGTCGGGAGTGAGGCGGTTTTGCGAATCGACGATGACTCGCAGCGGCTGGCGCAGGGTCTCTTTGGGATAACTTGCCTTGACCGAGGGGGGCAGCTCGTCCCAGCGCACGGTCAGGGAAGCGCCATCGGCCAGCACGGTTTCGGCGCTGGAGAGCACCGCATCGTGGCGGGCCCGCAGTCGTTGCACATCGCGGCGCGCATCCGGGGAGGTGATCCACTGGCTCTCACCGCTCGCCATGGCGGTGCGGCCATCGAGGCTGGCTCCCAACTTGACGGTCACCCGCGGGAAGGCAGTACGCATCCGCTTGAAAAAGCCCGGGTTGAGCGCTTCGGCTTCACTCGCCAGCAGGCCGAAATCGGTCTTGATCCCCGCTTCGGAGAGCATCCGCAGCCCGCGTCCGCCCACCTGGGGATTGGGGTCAACCATGGCCGCGACCACTCGGGCCACGCCGGCGTTGATCAGCGCCTCGGCGCAGGGGGGAGTACGACCGTGATGGGAGCAGGGTTCGAGGGTTACATAGGCGGTAGCACCACGGGCGTTGTCACCGGCGGCGCGCAGGGCGTAAACCTCGGCATGGGGCTCGCCCGCCTTCTGATGCCACCCTTCGCCAACCACCACGCCATCCTTGACCAGCACGGCGCCGACGCAGGGATTGGGGGCCGTGGTGTAGCGGCCGCGGCGGGCCAGTTCGAGGGCCCGATTCATCCATTGGTAATCATCTTGACTAAACATCCGGGCTCCTTTGACAACACATCTCGACTTTACGCAGTATCGTAGGTTCGATTAGCGCAGCGTAATCGGACGCGGCAACATGGGTGAGAATGGCGGTTTACTTCTCCAGCTTGGCAATCTCTTCGCCGAACTCGCGAATATCTTCGTGTCCTGAGGTAGAGAGGGGCGAAGCGGATATCCACTTGCCCATCCGATACCATCATTTCTCCAATTTGGCGATCTCTTCGCCGAACTCGCGAATATCTTCGAAGCTGCGATAGACGGAGGCAAAGCGGATATAGGCCACCTTGTCCAGACTCTTGAGCTCATCCATCACCAGATTGCCTACCAGCTCGGAGGCGACTTCACGCTCGCCGGTAGCACGCAGGCGGGATTTGATATGGTTGACCGCCTTTTCGATGGCCTCCATGCTCACCGGCCGCTTCTCCAGCGCCCGCAGGATGCCGGCACGCAGCTTGTCTTCGTTGAACGGCTCGCGGGAACCGTTGGACTTGATGACGCGGGGCATCACCAGCTCGGCCATCTCGAAGGTGGTAAAACGCTCGTGACAGAGCAGACACTCACGACGGCGGCGCACCTGATGGCCTTCTGCCACCAGACGGGAATCGATCACCTTGGTATCAACCGCACTACAGAATGGGCAATGCATCGGACCTCCGGCGTTAATGGAACAGGGACCGGCCCGGCGGGCCAGGATCTAGGTCGGCCAGTGTAGCACGGCCATCCAAAACCGGTAAAAGCCAGAAAAAACAATGCCACCCGCAGGTGGCATTGGTCTCAAACCGAACGGTCTGACTTATCAGCCATAAACCGGGAAGCGGCGGCAGATATCCAGCACCTTCTCACGCACGGTGGCCAGCACGGCATCGTTGTCGTGGTTGTCCAGTACGTCGCAGATCCAGTGGGTCAGCTCGATGGACTCGGCTTCCTTGAAACCGCGGCGGGTGATGGCCGGGGTACCGATACGCACACCGGAGGTGACGAACGGGGAGCGCGGATCGTTCGGCACGGAGTTCTTGTTGACGGTGATGTTGGCTTTGCCCAGTGCGGCGTCAGCATCCTTACCGGTCAGCTCGCGGCCGATCAGGTCAACCAGCATCAGGTGGTTGTCGGTACCGCCGGAGACGATCTTGTAACCGCGCTCGATAAAAGTCGCAGCCATCGCCTTGGCGTTTTTCACGACCTGAGCCTGATAGGTCTTGAACTCCGGCTCCAGCGCCTCTTTGAAGGCAACGGCTTTACCGGCGATAACGTGCATCAGCGGGCCGCCCTGACCACCCGGGAAGACGGCAGAGTTGAGCTTCTTGTAGAGCTCCTCGTCGTCAGCGGCAGAGAGGATCAGACCACCGCGCGGACCGGCCAGGGTCTTGTGGGTGGTGGAGGTGACCACGTGAGCGTGGGGAACCGGGTTCGGGTAGACGCCAGCGGCAATCAGACCAGCCACGTGGGCCATGTCGACGAACAGGTAGGCACCAACCTTGTCGGCGATTTCGCGCATGCGGGCCCAGTCAACGATGCCGGAGTAGGCGGAGAAGCCACCGATCATCATCTTCGGCTTGTGCTCGACAGCCTGACGCTCCATGTCGTCGTAGTCGATCTTGCCGGACTCATCGATACCGTAAGGCACGATGTTGTATAGCTTGCCGGAGAAGTTGACCGGAGAGCCGTGGGTCAGGTGACCGCCGTGGGCCAGGTTCATGCCCAGTACGGTGTCGCCCGGCTGCAGCAGAGCCATGTAAACGGCGCTGTTGGCCTGTGAGCCGGAGTGCGGCTGCACGTTGGCGTAAGTGGCACCGAACAGCTCTTTGGCGCGCTCGATGGCCAGGGTTTCGACCACATCCACATACTCGCAACCACCGTAGTAACGCTTGGAGGGGTAACCTTCAGCGTACTTGTTGGTCAGCTGGGAGCCCTGGGCTTCCATGACACGGGGGCTGGTGTAGTTCTCAGACGCAATCAGCTCGATATGCTCTTCCTGACGACGGGTTTCGTCTGTGATGGCCTGCCACAATTGCGGATCATAATTGGCGATGGTCATGTCACGTTTCAACATCCGTTTCTCTCCTGAAAATCGTTTGCGCGTTAGGTGAAGTGGGCGCGGGCATTGTAACGTGAGCTGGATCAAAGAGACAGTCCAACCACCTAAAAAAATGTTGAATTTATGTTGTAAAAAGCAAGATTCCCTCCCCGTTCAATACCCTGGCCGCTCCGCCAAACGGCACATTTTTCATCCCGCGGCGGGCGGGCAAAACCCGAAGGGGATCACAACGCCCTCTTTATCCATCCTGTAACATATTCATTCGAAACAAATTTAATGATGATGGAGCTGATTGCAGCCATGCATCCGAGGGGCTGCACCTAACCGGAGGAGTTCAAGATGGACCATCTGCTGACATTCGTGATCCTGGCTGTCTTTTTTCTGTTCTACTGGGTCTACTACACCAGCCAACGCAAGCATGTCCCCACCACCTCGTGGGAGCAACTCCCCACCAAAGCCGACTATCTGGCGGCCCACCCTGAATCAGTCGATGGCGACATCATCTTCTGTTATCACTGCGGCCACCACGAGTTGCTGGAGGTTGGCATGGTGCACCTGACCGATTTTCGCCGGGAATGGGTCTGCGCCAAGTGCAAGCAGGTGCTGTTTCGCGAGATCGAATAACGGCGCAGGAACTGGCCCCCTCCCTAAACGTCGTGCATCGCCAGCAGGGATCAGGGCTGCGCATCCCTGTTTGCCACCAGCCACTGCTGCAACCCGCTCACCGCCGCGTCAAATTGCGCCCCGATTGCCGCAGGCTCCCCGCCTCCTGCCTCAAGAGCCGCACAGTGGCTGGCAAATTCGGTCAACCCCAGCGCCAACGCACTCCCCTTTAGCTTGTGCGCCAGCTGACGTTGCTCACTTCCCTCACCCTGAGCCAACTTATCCACCAACACCCGCCCTTGCGACTCAAACAGCGCGACCAGCTGGCGGATCCGCGCCATGCCGAGCAGGGGCAGATCGGCATCCAGCACCGGATTGGCCAACTCGGGCTGGTTAGTTGGGGGCACGGCTACTGATAACTGCACCTGCGGCTCGATAGCGGCGCCCTCTTGCCGAAACAGCTGATCGATGGCGTTCGCCAGCACCGCCAGCCGTACCGGCTTGCCGACAAAATCGACAAACCCGGCGGCAAGGCAATGGCGGATATCCTCCGGATACATCTGGGCCGAGATGGCGATGGCGGGCAGCGGCCGCTCATGCATCTCCTCACTGATGGCGGCCAGATCCTCGCGCAGGGTCATGCCGTCCATATCGGGCAGATTGATATCAAGCAGCGCCAGCTCGAAGGGGCGCTCGGTTACCAGCGCCAGCGCGCTGCGACCATCCTCCGCCAGGGTGACGCAATGGCCGAGGCGGGTCAGCATGCCGTGCGCTACCAGCCGGTTGATCTCGTTATCCTCCACAAGCAGGATGTCTCGGGACTGGCCAAGGTGCAGCGGTTGCGCCTCGGCAGGC
This sequence comes from Aeromonas sp. 96A, assembly GCF_051919165.1. NCBI lineage: Bacteria > Pseudomonadati > Pseudomonadota > Gammaproteobacteria > Aeromonadales > Aeromonadaceae > Aeromonas > Aeromonas sp. 96A. Next base: position 1,962,263 of record NZ_JBQBFE010000001.1, read on the forward strand.
AGTTGGGCGCTCGAACGCTGCAACGGCAAACTGAAGCTGAATTCACACCCCTTGCCCGGTTCGCTGGCAAGGATCAGCTCACCCCCCATGGCAGTCACCAGCTTGCGGCTGATCGCCAATCCCAGCCCGGTGCCGCCCTGATGGCCTATATCACACTTGCGCTGGCGAAACGCCTCGAACACCGCCTCCTGCTCATCGGCCGGAATGCCGGGGCCGGTATCGCGCACCACAAACCGGATGCAGGGCTCGGCGCAAGGGCCGTGACAGACAAGGGGCGCCACCGTCAGGGTAATCTGGCCACGGGCGGTAAACTTGACTGCATTGCCGAGCAAGTTGCCGAGCACCTGCCGCAGTTTGCCCAGATCCCCCTCGACCACAGGCGCCAGCCCGGGCGCATATTCCAGCGCCAGGGTGACCCCCTTGGCCGCCTTTGGCCGGAAAAGCGCGCAGAGCTCATCCACCAGCTGGAACAGGGGGAAGGGTTCGCGGCGCGCCTCCACATGACCCGCCTCGATCTTGGAGTAGTCGAGAATGTCGTTGAGGATCTCCAGCAGGGATTCGCCACTGTGCTCGATGGCGGCCAGATAGCGCTGCTGGGTATCGCTCAGGTGGGTATCTTCCAGCAGCGTCAGGCCCCCGAGAATGCCGTTCATGGGGGTGCGGATCTCGTGGCTCATGGTGGCGAGAAACACCGACTTGGCCCGGTTGGCTTGCTCTGCCTCGGCGCGGGCCTGCCGCTGCTTCTCCACCTCCTCATTGAGCCGCTCGTTGGCGTGGCTGAGCTGGCCGGTGCGCTCCTCGACCCGCGACTCCAGCTCGCGCTGATAGCGGCCCAGCTCCACCGCATTGTCACGAAACACCTGCAAGGCCCGGCCCAGCTCCGCCAGCTCATCGCGGCCCGCCCCGGCGATCGGCTCAAGAGGGGCCAGATCCCCGCGCGCCAACCGGCTCATCCCCGCCACCGCCCGTTGCAGCGGCCAGACGATCCGGCCATAGACCATGCGCCACATCAGCAGCATCAGCAGTAGCAGGGTGAGCAAGCCAATGGCCATCAACGCCTGCTCCAGCAGCCTTAGGCGCTGGCTTAGCGCCTGCTGGCTCTGCCCCAGCGAATCGCGGGCACGGCTGACCAGCTCACCGACCTGCTGGTTGAGGCTGCTCATCAGGGCTTCGTTGGCATTGGCCAGCACCCGCAGCGCCTCCCCCTTGCCGAGCCAGTCGCTGCGCAGTTGCACCAGCTTGTCGCTCTGCGCCAGTACGGCCAGCGCCTGCTCCACCGCCTGACGGCGGGCCGGATCGGTCACCGCCCCTGCCCGCAATTGCAAGATGGCCAGCTCCCGCCGCCCTTCTTGCAATAGCGTTTGCAATTGTTCCTGCCGTTCGCTGCGCCACATCTCCTCGATACGCTGCTGCTGCATCAGGGTGCGATGACGCAGCTCGGTCATCTGCTCCAGCCAGTCAAGATCCTGCTCCAGCAGGCGGTCCAGCGTCTGGGCCGCTTGCCCCCCTTGCTGTTGGTAGAGGGAACCCAATCCCGCCACCATCACGGTTTCGGCGTTCTCCATCTGGCTGCGCGCCAGCTCGGCAATCTGCCCAGCCGCCGCCACCAGACGGGCCCGCTGCGCCTCGCCCTGCGCCATCAGGGTCAACCGATCCCCCACCAGCCAACCCTGCTGACCGAGATTGCCGATGATGCTCTGACTGAGCTGATCGAGGCTTGTTGAACCCTGGCCACGGCCAAGTTGCGCCAGCACCTGCTGCAGCTGTTGCCCCTGCAGAGTGAGCAAGCGTCCCTGATGCTCCCGCTCCTGCTCGCTGGTTGCGGTGGCCAGCAGCCGTGACGCGCTCTGGATCTCGCCGCTGAGGCGAGAGAGCGTGCGGGCCAGCTCCTGATCGGCCAGAGTCTGCTGCACCCCTTGCTCCAGCTGGCGCAGATGGCTAAGCCCCACCCAGCCCAGCAGGGAGGCACTCAGGTTCAGCAACGCCATCAGGGAGAAGGCCAGCAGCAACTTGCCACCCAGGCCGGAAAAGATTCTCACGGGAAGTCCCTTGGTTGTGGTCGGCTTTGACCGGATAATATGGCCCAACACTTTAACAAAACCCCTGACCATGCGAAGCGTCTATCTCTCCCCGTTGTTGCTGATCTGGTTGCTAATGCTTCCCCGCGCCGCCCTCGCCTTTGCGGTCGATATCTGGACCGGCGGCGAATTCAGCGGCAAGCCGCTGCGCCAGCAGTGGCCGGAACCCGCTGCCGCAGCCAAACCGCTGACCCTCTGTGCACTCTACCCCCATCTGCGCGACGCCTACTGGCTTTCGGTCAATCAGGGCATGGTGGACGAGGCGAAGCGGCTGGGAGTCAAATTGCAGATCCACGAAGCGGGGGGTTACGGTGCCCTCGCCGAGCAGCGCCAGCAGTTGCAGCGCTGCGTGCAGGAAGGGAGCGACGCCATCTTGCTCGGCGCGGTGAGCTATCAGGGCTTGCGCGAGGCCATCAAGGCCACGCCGCTGCCGCTCTTTGGTCTGGTCAACGATCTGCCCAGCGGTCTGGTGCAGGCCAAGGTGGGAGTCTCCTGGTACCAGATGGGCTGGCAAATCGGCCACTGGCTGGCGCAGCGCCACCCCGCAGGCAGCAAACCGGTCTCGGTCGCCCTCTTCCCCGGCCCGAAGGCAAGTGGCGGCAACAACTTCGTCGAGCCGGGCTTTGCCGATGCCATCAAGGGGAGCGCCATCAAGCTGGTCACCACCGAGCGTGGCGACAACAGCCGGGAAATCCAGCGCACACTGGTGCAGCAGACGCTGGCCCGCTATCCCAACCTCGACTATCTGGTGGGAGGCGCCATCGCCGCCGAAGTGGCCGTCAACGAGCTGGCGCAGCGCCATCTCGACAGGCCCCAGGTGCTGAGCACCTACTTCAGCCACGGGGTACAGCGGGGACTGCGCCGGGGCAAGATCCTGGCCGCCAACAGCGATCAGATGCGGCTGCAGGGGCGCCTTGCGGTCGCTCAGGCGGTCTGCCTGCTGCAACACCCTGATGCCAATGCCGAGCAGTGCCCGCGGGTGATGGGGCCACCCATTCTGACGCTGTCTGCGCCGCTGGCCGATCCCGCCGATTCCCTCTCGGAGGGCGCTTTTCGCCCCGTCTATCGGGTCGAATAGCCGTTCCAAATCCGATCAGCACACTCAAGGAGAAGAGATGAAAGAGTTACATGCCAGCTGCCTGTGCGGCGCCGTCGCCCTGACCCTGCCGGATCAGTTCGACTATATGGGGAACTGCCACTGCAGCGAATGCCGCAAGTTTTCAGGGGGAGATTATGCCTCGGTCGGCGGACTGGATGGCAACAAGGTCACCATAGTGAAGGGAGAAGAGGCCATCGGCCGCTACCGGAAATCGGCAGAGACCACCCTGGCCTTCTGTCGTCACTGCGGCTCCAGCCTGTTCAGCCAGAAGAGCAGCAGCGGCAAGATCAACCTGCGCCTCGGGGTACTGGACGATGTGCCGAGCCAGCGGCCCGCGTTTCACATCTTTGTCGGCTCCAAGGCGCCCTGGCACCAGATTGGCGACGACTGCCCGCAATTTGATACCCGCCCGCCGGTCTGACACCCGGTCAAACAGGTCAAGGCCACCGTAACGGGGTCAGGAGGCTATCTCGCCGGCAAACAGATAGCCTTCCCCATGGACGGTGACAAACAGCTGGGGATCCCGCGGATCCGCTTCCATCTTGCCGCGCAGCCGCCGGATCAACACGTCTATGGTGCGATCGCTCGGGCCATCGCTGCGATGGCTGATGAGGGTCAGGATCCGCTCCCGACTGAGCACCCGTCCGGCATGGGCGACAAAGGCCACCAGCACTTCATATTCGGCCTTGGTCAGGCGCACCGGCACCCCGTCCTTGCTGAGCTGGCGACGGGGAATATCAAAACGCCAGGGACCAAAGCGCACCGCATCGTCAGCCACCGCAGGCTCGCTCGGCGCGGCGGCCACCAGCGAGATCCGCCACAGCAGATTCTTGACCCGCACCAGCAGTTCCCTGAGCTCGAACGGCTTGGTGACATAGTCATCGGCCCCCATCTCGAGGCCGACAATCCGGTCCACCGCATCGCTGCGGCCGGTGACCAGAATGATCCCCACCGTGCTGCGCGCCCGCAGTTCACGGGTCAGCAGCAGACCATCTTCCCCCGGCAGGTTGATATCCAGCATCACCAGATCGACCGTTTGTTCCGCCAGCACGGCGCGCATCTCCTGGCCGTTTTCGACCGCCGTCACCCGATAGCCCTCCCGCTCGAAATAGCCGGTCAGCTTCTCGCGGGTAACCGCATCATCTTCAACAACCAGAATGTGGTAGCTCATGGGCAGGGTTCACGATGGTCGACAAGGGAGGATTATTCTATTCACATTTTGTCATAAATACCCCTATTTCATTAATTTGTGGCGGCAGCCCTGTTCACAACGCCTCCCTACCATGGCTCCCATCAAAAAAGTGATGTGAGAGAGCATGATGAAAAAACTGTGGCACTTCCTGCGCACCCCCAGCCGTCGCTGGTCGGTACTGGCGCTGCTTCTGGTGGGCGTCGGCGTCACCCTCGCGGGCACCGTCGGCCTGCACTACGGCTTTGAGAAAACCAGCAGCCTCGAATTCTGTATCTCCTGCCACTCCATGAAAGACACCGTCTATCCGGAGTACAAGGAGTCCATCCACTTCAAGAATGCCTCAGGGGTACAGGCGGTCTGTACCGACTGTCACCAGCCGAAGGACTTTGTCGGCAAGGTGGCCCGCAAGATGGAGGCGGCCAACGACCTCTATCAGGAGTACATAGGCCACAGCATCGACACTCAGGAGAAGTTCGAAGACCGGCGCCTGCATCTGGCCGAGAAGGTGTGGGCGCGGATGAGCAGCCAGAACTCCAAGACCTGCAAGTCCTGCCACAGCTACGACAACATGGATCACGCCAAGCAGTCCCCGGCGGCAGCGCTGGCGATGAAAGATGCGGCGGCGAAGAACATGAACTGCATCGAGTGCCACAAGGGCATCGCCCACGAACTGCCCAACATGGCGGGCGGCTTCCGGGCCACTTACGCCACCCTGGTCAACGACGCGCAAGAGGCGCCAGCCGCCGAGACCCTCTACAACCTGGGTGAAAAAGATCTCTATGCCAGCGAACAGAGCAGCGACCCGGTCGGCAAACTGCTGCCCGCCTCCCGCATCGACGTGGTGGACCGCAGCGGCGATCGCCTCAAGGTGACCATCGAAGGGTGGCGCGAGAGCGATGGCAAGGGCCGGGTGCTGAGCGAATACATGGGCAAGCGGGTCTTCGTCGCCACCATCCGTGACGAACTGAAAGCGAGCGAGAAAGTGCTCAAACAGGAGACCGACAGCGCCACCCATATCAAGTGGGAACAGGTTCAGGTGCAGGCCTGGGTCGATGGCAAGGGCTTTGAGTCCTCGCTCAAGCCGATCTGGGATTACGCCGGCGAGATGTACAAATCCACCTGCAACTCCTGCCACGGCGCGCCGGATCCCGCTCACTTCACTGCCAACGGCTGGATTTCGGGACTCAAGGCGATGTCTGCCTACTATCGCCTGAGCAAGGAAGAGGAGCGCACCCTGCTCAAATACCTGCAAAACCATGCCGCCGATACCGGTGGTCAGGGCAGCCACTAAGTCCGGATTCGAAAGAGGAATAACAAGATGATCAATATTTCCCGTCGTGGTTTTCTGGGTGGCTTGCTGGCCAGCGGTGCCTCTGCCCTGATCGGCCCCTCCCTGCTCGGTCGCGCCGTGATGGCCGCCGAGTCCGGCGACAAGCTGGTGCAGTCCGGCTCCCACTGGGGTGCCTTCCGTGCCCGGGTGGTCGATGGCCGCTGGGTCGAGACCCTGCCGTTCGAGCACGACAAGCACCCCACCGACATGCTCAAGGCCTTGAGTGAAGTGGTCTACAACCCCTCCCGCATCCGCTACCCCATGGTGCGGCTGGACTGGCTGCGCAAGGGGCACCAGTCCGACACCAGCGAACGCGGCCAGAACCGCTTCGTGCGGGTCACCTGGTCTCAGGCGCTGGACTTCTTCTATCACGAGCTGGAGCGGGTGCAGAAGACCTATGGCCCGAGCGCTCTCTATGCCGGTCACTCCGGCTGGCAGTCGGTGGGCAAACTGCACTCCGCTGGTGCCATGCTGGGGCGCGCCATGAACCTGCACGGCACCTATCTGGCCAAGGCCGGTGACTACTCCACCGGTGCCGCCCAGGTGATCCTGCCCCACGTGGCGGGCGCAATGGAGGTGTATGAGCAGCAAACCTCTTGGCCGCTGGTGCTGGAACACAGCAAGACTATCGTCATCTGGGGCTCCGATCCCATCAAGAACCTGCAGGTGGGCTGGCTGGTGCCGGATCACAGCGTCTACGACTACTGGGCACAGCTCAAAGAGAAGGTGGCCAAAGGCGAGATCCGGGTGATCAGTGTCGACCCGGTCAAATCCAAGACCCAGAAGTACCTCAATTGCGATCAGGTGACCCTGAATCCGCAGACCGACGTGCCGCTGATGCTGGGCATCGCCCACACCCTCTACAGCGAGAAGCGCCACGACGAGGCGTTCCTGAAGAACTACACCACCGGCTTTGACAAGTTCCTGCCCTACCTGCTGGGCACCAGCGATGGTCAGGTGAAGGATGCGGAGTGGGCCGCGGCCATCTGTGGCGTACCAGCCGAGACCATCCGCGAGCTGGCACGCGCCATGAGCAGCGGCCGCACCCAGCTTATCGGCGGCTGGTGCGTGCAGCGCATGCACCACGGCGAACAGTACGCCTGGATGCTGGTGGTTCTGGCCTCGATGATTGGCCAGATCGGCCTGCCAGGTGGCGGTTACGGCTTTGGCTGGCACTACAACGGGGCGGGCACCATCACCTCCAGCGGCCCCATCATGTCCGGTTTCAGCTCGGTCATTCCCGGCGTTAAACCACTCCATGACGGCGACTGGAAGGGCTACTCCAAATTCATTCCGGTGGCCCGCTTCGTCGACTGCATCCTCAATCCGGGCAAGCAGATCGCCTTCAACGGCCAGACCATCACCTACCCCCACATGAAGATGGCGGTGTTCTGCGGCAACAACCCGTTCCACCACCAGCAGGATCGCAACAAGATGGTCGCCGCCTGGCGCAAGCTGGAAACCGTGGTCAGCATCGATCACCAGTGGACGGCCAGCTGCCGTTTCGCCGATATCGTGCTGCCCGCCACCACCACCTATGAGCGGGACGACATAGAGCAGTGGGGCTCCCACTCCAACGCGGGCATTCTGGCCATGTACAAGGTGGTGGAGCCGCTGTTCGAGGCGCGGGATGACTACGACATCTTCGCCGATCTTTGCCGTCGCTTTGGTCGTGAGGTCGAGTTCACCGGTGGCAAGAGCAAGCTGGAGTGGATCCAGAGCATCTATGACGATGCCCGCCTGCAGGGTCGCGGCATCGGCATCCGTCTGCCCCGTTTCAGCCAGTTCTGGCACGGCGAGGGCTTCGTCACCTTCCCGGCAGGCCAACCCTGGGTGCGCCACGAGTCGTTCCGTCAGGAGCCGGATCTGGAACCCCTCGGTACCCCGTCTGGCCTTATCGAGATCTACTCCAAGACCATCGCCGATTACGGCTATGGGGATTGCCCGGGCCATCCGGTCTGGATCGAGCCCTACGAGCGCTCCCACGGCGGGCCGGGCAGCAAACAGTACCCGCTGCACCTGCAATCCTGCCACCCGGACAAGCGGCTGCACAGCCAGCTCTGCTCCTCCGACAACTACCGCGCCACCTACACGGTGCAGGGTCGCGAACCTGTCTACATGAATCCGCAGGATGCCAAATCTCGCGGCCTCAAGGACGGCGATCTGGTGCGGGTGTTCAACGGTCGCGGTCAGGTATTGGCTGGTCTGGTGGTGAGCGATGATTACGCCCCTGGCGTAGTCCGGATACAGGAAGGTGCCTGGTATGGCCCGCAAGAGGGCGGCAAGGTGGGTACGCTCTGTACCTACGGCGATCCCAACGTGCTGACCGCCGACATCGGCTCCTCCAGCCTGGCGCAGGCCACCACGGCCCATACCGCGCTGGTAGAGATCGAGAAGTTCCGCGGACAGGCGCCCGCCGTCACTGCCTTCGGCGCGCCGGAATCGGCCAAGGGCATCGACCCCATGTTCCCGGCACTCTGACCTCGGGGGGACGAAAGCACCCCCTTGAGTTTCCTTTATTTTTAAAGTCGTTAGAATCGGGAGCCATCAAGGCTCCCGATTGCCATCCACGGAGGAAAAATGCAGGAATTTATGGCTACCAGCGAACGCCGGGCCGAACTCTACTGGTGGTTCTCCACCCTGTTCGCCGCCGAACTCAGTGATGAGCAGATCGCCGAATATGACACCTATGATGTGCGAAGCTTCCTGAAAAGCCTCTCCACCCTGGATCCGATGCGCGAAGCCGTGGCCGAGCTCAACGATGTCATCGCCCGCCTGCTGGTGCGCCCGGATCGCCAGCTGGAGCTTGCCGCCGACTTCGCCGGCCTGTTTCTGGTGGATCCCAAACAGGGCGCCCTGCCCTATGAATCGCTCTACCGCGGCGAGGCCAAGCTACTGATGCAGGCCCCGATGGCCGAGATGCAGGCCCGCCTCGATCGCCTCGGCATCAATGTCAGCGATAAATACAAAGAGCCTGCGGATCATCTGGCCATCGAGCTGGATCTGATGGGCAATCTCATCATCCGCGCGGCGGAAGCCAAGAGCGCGGCCGAGCGGGAACGCTGGCTCGACGAGCAGGAAGCGCTGCTGCACGGCCACCTGCTGGGCTGGTTCGACAAGTTCGAGACGGCCTGTCGCGCAGCCGACCGGTTTGGCTTCTACGGCGCCAGTGCCCGTCTGCTGGGGGTCTTCCTCAAGATGGATGCCAACTACCTCTCTCTGGTCAAACCGGCACCGTCTGCCGACTGAGGCCGCGATGAAGACAGCCCTGCTTCTGATTGCATGCTGGCTGCTGGCCCTGATCCCGCTGGATCAGGGCATTACTCCCCTGATCGCGCTGCTGTTCAACCCGGATCGCGAGCTCTACGGCACCGCCCAGCTCACCGGCTTTGCCGGCATCCTGCTCACCCTCTACCTTGCCAATCTCGGCGTCGAGGTGGTGTTGCGCCGCCGCTTCCAGATCGCCGGCATGCTGGCGCTGCTGGCCGCCTGGATCGACTTCATCAACAGCAGTGGCAGCGAGTCGCACTTCCTGCTGCTCTATCTGCTTGCCCTCCCGTTCCATCTGCTCGGCTGGCTGGTACTGGTGCGCGGCATTCAAGCGTTTGGTCGCCAGAAGGGATAACCACTCGCCCCTTTTTCCATCCTTTTTATCAGGTTTTTCTGCCTATTCTTGCCGTCAAAACAACCAGATAACTCCGCTTGACTCCCGGCCAAACAGTTCGTGCCATACTGACAACTGATGCAAGTGATAAAACAATCAATGCCGAGGTCATCATGGATGGGAAGCTTTTCAACGCCGACACCGAGGCAATGTTGACCCAGCTGTCAGATCACACCGTCCTGGAACAGCTGATGGATAATGCCCCTCTGGGCATCGGCGTCTTTGACTGCGAATTTCGCTACCGTAAAGTCAATCAGGTGCTGGCCGACATCAATGGCAAAAGCATCGAGGAGCATCAGGGCAAGCACCTCAGAGAGGTGGTTCCCAAGCTGGCCCCGACCTTGGAGCCCATGTTTCAGCAGATCATGCGCAGCGGCATGCCCTACGTGGATATCGCCATCACGGGCCAAACCGCGGCGTACGACAGCAGCTCCCGCCGCTTTCAGGCCACCTACAGTCCGATGCGTGATGAGAAAGGGGAGCTGAACGGCATCCTCGCCATCGTACGGGACATCACCGAGCAGTACGAAACCGAACAACGGCTGCAGCTGGCGATGCGAGCGGCCCAAATCGGGGTGTGGGAGTGGCACGTGGCGGAAGACAGATTGCTGTTCGACGGCCAGATTGAGCCGCTGCTGGGTATCGAGGCCAACCAGTTCCACGGCGGGCTGCAAGCGTTCGTAGACTGTTTTGAACCGGAATCCGGCAGCCAGCTCAAGGCCGCCCTGCAAAGTCATGACCCCATCCATCTCACCCTGAGCTACCTCACCGCTCTCAACGAGCGCCACTGGGTCGATATTCATGCCGACCATGTCCCCGCCACCGAGTCGGTCGGCCACCGGGTCATGGGAGTCATTCACAATGCCACCGCCCGCCGCCGTCAGGAGGAGCGGCTCCATCAGGCCAACGTGGTATTCGATACCACGGCCGAGGGGATCATCATCCTCGACAGCGAGCACCATATTCTGTCGGTCAACCCGGCCTTCACCATGCTGACCCAATACAATGCCGAGGAGGTGATAGGCCGCACCCCGGATATCATCATGCATCCCAGGCGCTACACCGACCTCGACTATCCCTGGTATCACCTGCGCCCCGGCAACAACGCCTGGCATGGCGAGATGGTTTGTCTGCGCAAGGATGGCAGCTACTTCTCCTCCTGGCAGCAGATCAGCGCTGTCTATGACAACTTCAACAACACTACTCACTATGTGATCGCCCTTTCCGACATCAGCGCCATTCGCAAGGTGGAGGCCGAACTGAATCACCTTGCCTATCACGATCCCCTGACCGAGCTGGGCAATCGTCATCTGTTGCAGGAGCGGCTGGCCCTTGAGCTGAAAACCGCGCAGCTCAATCGCAAACGGTTGGGGCTGCTCTTTATCGATCTGGATGGCTTCAAGCTGATCAACGACAGCCTGGGCCACGGAGTTGGCGATGAGCTGCTCAAGCGGCTGGCAGAGCGGATCCGCGGCTGCCTGCAGCACAACGATCTGGCGACCCGCCTCGGGGGAGACGAGTTTCTGGTGCTGATCCCCTATCTGGAGGAGCCTGACGAGCTGGCAACCCTGGCCAATACCCTGCTGACCGTGTTACGTGAACCGGTTGAGCTGGCCCATGAGCTGGTGGCGATCTCGGCAAGTATCGGTATCGCCATCTATCCGGATCATGCAGACAGCCCGGAAACCCTGGTCAGCGCCGCCGACAGCGCCATGTACGAGGCGAAAAGTCAGGGGCGCAACGGCTTCCAGTTCTATACCCCCTGCATGGCGGCTCGAGCCCGCGAGCGGATGCAGATTGAGCAGGGCCTGCTCAAGGCCCTGGAGCTCGAACAGCTCTGCATCTTCTATCAACCCATGACCAATCTGGCCAACGGCCACCTGAGTGGGCTGGAAGCCCTGCTGCGCTGGCAGCATCCCAATGAGGGGATGATAGCGCCGACCCGTTTTATTCCGGTGGCAGAGGAGTGCGGCCTGATCGAGAAAATTGGGGAGTGGGTGATGCGCAACGCCTGCGAGCAGGGACAAAACTGGCTGGCCGCCGGACTGCCGGTGCCTCGCTTGTCAGTCAATGTGTCGGTACGGGAGATGCGCTCCCCGGGCTACGTTGAACGGGTCGCCGCTATTCTGGCCGAGACCGGATTTCCACCAGAACGGCTGGAGATTGAAGTGACGGAGAGCATCATCCAGCGGGTCGAACAGAGTCTGGATCTCTTTACTCGCCTGAAAAATCTCGGCGTGCAGATTGCCATCGATGACTTTGGTACCGGCTTCTCGTCACTGAGTCTGCTCAAGACCCTGCCGATCGATCGCATCAAGATCGACCGGGCGTTTGTGCAGGCATTACCGGAAGACAAGAACAGTCGGGAGCTCTGCCGCACCATCATCAATCTGGCCGACAGTCTGGATATGGAGGTCACCGCCGAAGGGATTGAAACCAAGGCACAACACGCCTTTTTGCAGTCACTCAACTGCGGCGAAGGACAGGGCTATCTATTCAGCAAACCACTGCATGTCGAACATATGGGAGATCGCCTGCATCAACGCTACGTCTCATAGCGGCAGACAATCATCATTACCAGCCGGGAGGCATCAGCCTCCTGGCTGCCGACCGGGTTACCACTCGATCTGCAAGCGGGATTCCCAACCATCATCACGATCATTGAGCATACGCGTCAACGGTGATTCGCCAGCATAACGGGGGGCTGGCTCGCTGAAGGTAAGTCTGGTACCGGGCTCCTTGGCCTGCCATGCATGACCAAGCTGATCAGCCACCCGATCCCGCAGCGCAGGTGAGGCCTCCTGATGGGTGATCGCAAACTCTTTCGGGGGTTCGCCAGCGGGCACTGGCGCATCAAACTGCCAGAGGGATGCACAGAGCAACAGAGAAAACATCATGACCTCCAATTAATCGACACGCCCCCTTTTACCCACTCGCCGATTAATTGTCACTCTTTGTCCTGTAACCAACTGTTGCCGCCTATCCAAAAGTCTAATTGCCCCCCGCCACCAAAGGTATAAGTTGTTACTTAATTATTAAAAGTATGTATTCAAAGGAGTGAGTGATGAGCGAGAGCAAGGTATACCCGGTCAAACCCCACATCAGCAGCAATGCACTGCTCGACAAGGGCGACTACGCCGCCATGTATCAAGCCTCCGTCGAGGATCCCGATACCTTCTGGGGAGAGCAGGGAAAAATTCTCGACTGGATGAAACCCTATACCAAGGTCAAGAACACCTCCTACGATCCGGGCCATGTCTCCATCAAATGGTTTGAAGATGGCCAGCTCAACGTCTCTGCCAACTGTCTCGATCGCCATCTCGCCGAACGGGGTGACAAGGTCGCCATCATCTGGGAAGGAGACAACCCCGCCGAAGATCGTAAACTCACTTACCGCGAACTGCACAGCGAAGTGTGCAAGTTTGCCAACGTATTGAAAGCACAAGGGGTTCACCGCGGCGACGTGGTCTGCCTCTATATGCCGATGGTGCCCGAAGCCGCCATCGCCATGCTGGCCTGTACCCGCATCGGCGCGGTACACAGCATCGTCTTCGGCGGCTTCTCGCCGGAAGCGCTGGCTGGTCGCATCATCGACTCGGGCTCGCGCATCGTCATCACCGCCGACGAGGGGCTGCGTGGTGGCCGTCCGGTGCCGCTCAAGAAGAATGTGGATGAAGCGCTCACTAACCCGGATACCCAGGTCAACAAGGTGATCGTGCTCAAGCGCACCGGCGGCAATGTCGCCTGGCACAACCACCGCGACATCTGGTGGCATGAAGCGACCGCCACCGTCAGCAGCGACTGCCCGCCCGAGGCGATGAACGCCGAAGATCCGCTCTTTATCCTCTATACCTCCGGCTCCACCGGCAAACCCAAAGGGGTGCTGCACACCACCGGCGGCTATCTGGTCTATGCCACCCTAACCTTCAAATATGTGTTCGACTACCACGAAGAGGATATCTACTGGTGTACCGCCGATGTGGGCTGGGTCACCGGTCACTCCTATCTGGTCTACGGGCCGCTTGCCAACGGTGCCACCACCATCATGTTCGAAGGGGTGCCCAACTACCCAGCCACCAACCGCATGAGTCAGGTGGTGGACAAGCACCAGGTCACCATCCTCTATACCGCCCCTACCGCCATCCGCGCCCTGATGGCCAAGGGTAACGAAGCGGTCACCGGCACGTCACGCCAGAGCCTGCGCATCATGGGTTCGGTGGGTGAACCCATCAACCCGGAAGCCTGGGAGTGGTACTACCGCACCATTGGTGACGAGCGCTGCCCCATTGTCGATACCTGGTGGCAAACCGAAACCGGCGGCATCCTGATTACGCCGCTGCCCGGCGTCACCGACCTGAAACCCGGCTCTGCCACCAAACCCTTCTTCGGGGTGCAACCGGCGCTGGTCGACAACATGGGCGAACCGCTGGAGGGGGCTACCGAGGGCAACCTGGTGATCACCGACTCCTGGCCGGGCCAGATGCGCACCGTATTCGGCGATCACGAGCGCTTCGAGCAGACCTACTTCTCCACCTTCCCGGGCCGCTACTTCACCGGCGACGGTGCCCGTCGCGACGAGGACGGCTACTACTGGATCACCGGTCGGGTGGATGATGTACTGAACGTCTCCGGCCACCGCATGGGTACCGCCGAAATTGAATCGGCGCTGGTGGCCCATCCCAAGATCGCTGAAGCGGCGGTGGTGGGGGTTCCTCACGAGATCAAGGGTCAGGGCATCTATGCCTATGTCACCCTGATCGCCGGGGAAGAGCCGAGCCGCGAGCTGCACAAAGAGGTGAAGGAGTGGGTGCGCAAGGAGATTGGCGCCATCGCTACGCCAGATGTCATTCACTGGGCGGAGGGGCTGCCGAAGACCCGTTCCGGCAAGATCATGCGGCGAATTCTGCGCAAGATCGCCACCGGCGAGACCGACAGCTTGGGGGATATCTCCACCCTGGCGGATCCGGGGGTAGTAGACAAACTCATCCGCGAGAAGTCGGAAGCAGCCTGATCCCGCTTCGTTTGTTGCTCAACAAAGCCGGCCTTGTGCCGGCTTTGTCGTTTCTCATCCGCCAGCAAACAGCAAGGCGGTAGCTACGGAGCCTTGCCGACCAAAATGTGCAATAAATAGCCAGATGTAGAGATTAGACCAGTAAAATGCTGCTAATTTTCACGAAATCAATATAATTGCGAAATCTGTGTGCCAGGGCACACCGATTTGCGCAGAAAATGGCTAGATTTCTGGTAGTCCACAAGATAGCTGATAGATAGCAGCATTATCATCGAGGATGTACTCAATATGTCGCAAAATCACCGAATTCTCCTGCTCAACGGACCAAACCTGAATCTGCTGGGCAAACGGGAACCGGGTATCTACGGCAGCAAGACGCTTGATGAGATCGTCGCCGATCTGAAGCTTAACGCCAGCGAACTCGGTGTCACTCTGGAACATCTGCAATCCAATGCCGAACATGAGTTGGTCGGCCGCATCCATCAGGCCATGGGCCAGGTGGATTTTATCATCATCAATCCAGCCGCCTTCACCCACACCAGCGTCGCCATTCGCGATGCGCTGCTGGGTGTCGCCATCCCTTTTATCGAGGTTCACCTGTCAAACGTCCATGCCAGGGAGCCGTTCCGTCATCACTCCTATCTGTCTGATGTCGCCAAAGGGGTCATTTGTGGTCTGGGGGCCGATGGCTACCAATTCGCTTTAACCGCGGCCGTGCACCATCTGCGCGCGGCTTGATAATCACTGATCAGATAAAGAAGAAAGAGAATGCTAATGGATATCCGCAAAATCAAGAAGCTGATTGAACTGGTTGAAGAGTCCGGCATCGCCGAACTGGAGATCTCCGAAGGTGAAGAGTCCGTTCGCATCAGCCGCAACTTCTCCGGTCAGGTGACCACCGCCATGCCGCAGATGATGATGCAGCAAGCCGCTCCGGTTGCCGCACCTGCCGCTGCCGCCCCGGTTGCCGCTGCACCCGCCGCCGATGCCGCCCCGAGCGGTCACCTGATGCGCTCCCCGATGGTTGGCTCCTTCTACCGTTCCTCCAGCCCGGATGCCAAGCCGTTCGCGGAAGTGGGTCAGCAAGTCAATGTCGGCGACACCCTGTGCATCGTCGAAGCCATGAAAATGATGAACCAAATCGAGTCTGACAAGGCCGGTGTGATCAAAGCGATCCTGGTTGAAAATGGTCAGGCCGTCGAATTTGACGAGCCGCTGTTCATCATCGAATAAGGGAAATCGCCACCCATGTTGGACAAAGTAGTCATCGCCAACCGCGGTGAAATTGCCCTGCGGATCCTGCGCGCCTGTAAAGAGCTCGGGATCAAGACAGTGGCCGTTCACTCCACCGCCGACCGGGAGCTCAAACATGTGCTGCTGGCCGACGAATCCATCTGTATCGGCAGACCGGCCAGTACTGAATCCTACCTCAACGTCCCGGCCATCATCGCCGCCGCCGAGGTAACCGGTGCCGTGGCCATCCACCCGGGTTACGGCTTCCTCTCCGAGAACGCCGATTTCGCCGAAGTGGTCGAAAAATCCGGCTTCATCTTCATCGGCCCGCGCGCCGAGACCATTCGCCTGATGGGTGACAAGGTCTCCGCCATCGAAGCGATGAAGAAAGCGGGCGTACCGTGTGTACCGGGCTCTGACGGTCCCGTCGATAACGACGCCAAGCACAACGCCGCCATTGCCAAGCGCATCGGCTATCCGGTGATCATCAAGGCCGCCGGTGGCGGTGGTGGTCGCGGTATGCGCGTGGTGCGCAATGAAGCGGAACTGGCGGGCGCCATCGCCCTGACCAAATCCGAAGCAGGCCAGTTCTTCAAGAACGACATGGTCTACATGGAGAAGTACCTGGAAAACCCGCGCCACATCGAAATTCAGGTGTTGGCAGACGGCCAGGGCAACGCCCTCTATCTGGGCGAGCGTGACTGCTCCATGCAGCGTCGCCACCAGAAAGTGGTGGAAGA
The DNA here is from genome assembly GCF_051919165.1 of Aeromonas sp. 96A. Lineage (NCBI taxonomy): Bacteria > Pseudomonadati > Pseudomonadota > Gammaproteobacteria > Aeromonadales > Aeromonadaceae > Aeromonas > Aeromonas sp. 96A. The sequence goes on from NZ_JBQBFE010000001.1 coordinate 1,978,610, forward strand.
GGCGCCGGCACCCGGCATCACCGCCGAAATGCGCAAGTTCATCGGCGAGCGCTGTGTGCGCGCCTGTATCGAGATCGGCTACCGCGGTGCGGGTACTTTCGAGTTCCTGTACGAGAACGGCGAGTTCTATTTCATTGAAATGAACACCCGTATCCAGGTTGAGCATCCGGTCACCGAGATGGTTACCGGTATCGATCTGATCAAGGAGCAGCTGCGCATCGCCGCCGGCCAGCCCCTGTCGATCACCCAGCAGGATATCCGCATCCGTGGCCATGCCATCGAGTGCCGGATCAACGCCGAAGATCCGGCCACCTTCATGCCCTCTCCGGGTCTGGTGCAGCGCTTCCACGCGCCGGGTGGTCTGGGCGTGCGTTGGGACTCCCACATCTATGCCGGTTACAAGGTACCGCCCCACTACGATTCGATGATCGGCAAGCTGATCTGCTACGGCGAGAATCGTGACATTGCCATCGCCCGCATGCGCCATGCGCTGGACGAGCTGGTGGTGGAAGGGATCAAGACCAACGTACCGCTGCAAAAAGAGATCATGAAAGACGAAAACTTCCAGCACGGTGGCACCAATATCCACTACCTGCACAAGAAGTTGGGTCTGTAAGGATCGCTGATAGGGACCGGACTTCCGGTGGAAGTCTGCTCCGCAAGGAGCCTCTGCTGAAAAAGGGCCATGGCGACATGGCCCTTTTTTGTTATCCTTGCGCCCCTCAAATTTGTCGGAGGCCAAGGTGAACCGTTTTGCTCTCGCCCGCCGGGAAGCAGCTTTCTGCCTGCTGCTGACCCTGTTCTACTTCTTTGCCTGGTATGGCACCGCCTATTTTATCCCGCTCCAGCTGGAGTTGTGGGGGCTGCCGCTGTGGTTCCTGCTCAGTTGCATGGTGATGCCGCTGCTGTTCATTCTGCTCTGCGCACTGATGGTGAACCGGCTGTTTGTGGAGATCCCCCTCGATACCCACTCCCCTTCCGGCAAGGAGTCATCCCATGAATCTTGAGTTGATGCTGCCGCTCGTCATCTATCTGGTGCTGGTGCTGGGGGTGGGTTTCTGGGCCAGCCGCCATCGCGCAGAAGGCAACTTCGTGCAGGAGTACTTCATCGGCAACCGCAGCATGGGTGGGCTGGTGCTGGCGATGACGCTAGTGGCCACCTACACCTCGGCCTCCTCCTTTATCGGCGGGCCGGGCGCGGCCTACAAGATCGGTCTGGGCTGGGTGTTGCTGGCGATGATCCAGCTGCCCACCGTCTGGCTCACTCTGGGAGTGCTTGGCAAGAAGTTCGCCATCATCGCCCGCCGGGTCAATGCGGTGACCATCAACGATATGCTGTGGGCCCGCTACCAGAGCAAGGCGGTGGTGATCCTCGGCTCCATTACTATCATCCTCGCCTTTATCGCGACCATGGTGGTGCAATTTATCGGTGGCGCCCGTCTGCTGGAGACCGCTACAGGCCTCTCCTACCAGCAGGGGTTGATGCTGTTTGCCAGCTGCGTACTGCTCTACACCATCATCGGCGGCTTCCGCGCGGTGGTGATGACTGATGCCCTGCAGGGGATCATCATGCTGATCGGCACCGGCGCCTTGCTGGCGGGTATTTTGATTGCCGGTGACGGCCTGCCGAACCTTATCCACCAGCTCAGGGAGATCGATCCCAAGCTGGTAAGCCCGCAAGGGGCCGGCGACATGTTGACCCAGCCCTTTATGCTGAGCTTCTGGATCTTGGTCTGTGTCGGGGTGGTGGGGCTGCCCCACTCGGCGCTGCGCTGCTTTGGCTATCGCGACAGCAAGGCGCTCCATCGCGGCATTCTGATCGGCACCGTGGTCAGCGCGCTGCTGATGTTTGGCATGCATCTGGCAGGCGCCCTTGGCCGCGCCATCCTGCCGGGCATGGACAGCCCGGACAAGATCATGCCCTCCCTGATGATGGAAGTGCTGCCCCCCTGGCTGGCCGGGGTCTTTCTGGCGGCGCCGATGGCAGCCATCATGTCCACCATCGACTCCCAGCTGATCCAGGCTTCCGCCACTCTGGTGAAAGATCTCTATCTCAACTATCTGAGTCCAAAGCAGGAGAAGCTGGAAGTGCGCATTCCGCGCCTCTCCCTGCTCTGCACCCTGATCTTGGGCACCCTGGTGCTGCTGGCGGCGCTACAACCGCCCGAGATGATCATCTGGCTCAACCTGCTCGCCTTTGGCGGTCTGCAGGCGGTGTTCCTCTGGCCGCTGGTGCTCGGCCTCTACTGGTCACGGGCCAACGGCCCGGGCGCGCTGGCCAGCATGGTCAGCGGCATCGTCAGCTATGGGGTACTGAGTCAGTGGGGGATCAAGCTGGCTGGTCTGCACGCCATCGTGCCAAGCCTCACGCTGGCGCTGGTGGTCTTTATCACGGTCAGCTTGCTGACGGCACCGCCCTCGCGGGAAGTGCGCGAGCTTTTCGGGCAGAAATAATAAAAATATAAATTAGGGGTTCCAAAACTATCCCCAAATAGGTGTTTTCCGGTTAAACTGTGCGCCAAGTCACAGAACGTAGCCGCTGTATGCCCGTTAAAGCCACTCGACAAGTCGTTACTCAAGCCCTGCAGCGGCTCGGTTATGCCCTGCTGCTGCCCGTCTCCATCCTGCCGATGGCGGCGCTGATATACCGGCTTGGTCAACCCGACGTGCTCGATTTGGCGGTGCTCTCCCTCACCGGTCAGGCGATCTTCAGCCAGATGCCGCTTATCTATGCGGTGGCGATCGCCTTTGGTCTGAGTCGGCAGGAGCTGGGCGGACAGACGCTGGCGGGGGCGGTCAACTTCCTGCTGCTCAGCACCGCCTTCAATACGCTGGCCCCCAACCTGCACGCCGACATGATCTGCGGCCTGTTGGCGGGGCTCACCACCGCCATCATCTACCCCTGGGTACACCAGCAAACGCTGCCCCGCTGTCTGCAGATCGCCAGGGGAGAGTTTCCCAGCCTGCTGGTGTCGGCCTTGGCCTGCTTGCTGATAGCCATCCCCCTCTCGCTGCTGTGGCCGCCACTGGAGCGCGGGCTGACCCTGCTCACCTCCGAGCTGCTCACCACGCCGTTTGGCGCCTTCTGCTACGGCACCCTCAACCGACTGCTGATCCCGCTCGGGCTCCATCAGGTATTGGGCAGCGTCATCGGCCTTGGCGAGAGCAACCTGCAGGCGCTGGCCACCGCCCAACCCCTTCATGAAGGGTATGTGGCCGGTCTTTACCCCATCATCATGTTCGGCCTGCCGGGCGCCTGTTTTGCCATCTGGCTGCACCGCCAGCGGATGCAGCGGCTGCCACAAGGCGGGCTGCTGCTCACCCTGGCGCTCACCTCGGCACTGGTGGGTATCACAGAGCCTATCGAATTTCTGTTCGCCTTTACCGCCCCCTGGCTGTTTCTCGCCCACGCCCTGTTGACCGGGCTATCGCTCGCTGTCTGTAGCGGGCTGGGGATCAAGGTGGGCAGTTACTTCTCCGCCGGTCTGCTGGATCTGGTGCTGAGCTATCAGGCAGGGGAGCACAGCTTCTGGCTCATCCCGGTCGGTATCCTGTTCTTCGTTGCCTACACCCTGCTGTTCTATCAACTGCTGGAGCGCGCCCCCCTCAGCATGCCGAGCAAGCCCATCGCAGTGGAGCATCCGCGCCTTGCCAGCGTTGCCCCCTCAGACCCGCAGATGCTGGCGATCCAGTACCTCAAGGTGCTGGGCGGGATGGACAATCTGGTGGCGATGAGCGTCTGCATCACCCGCCTCAGCCTGCGGGTGCGTGATATTTCACTGGTGGATGAATCCCGCCTGCTGGGCCTGGGCTGCCTCTCCTGGATCCAGCTCAACGACCACCAGCTGGTGCTGGTGCTGGGCCCCAGCGCCAGCCTGATTGAAGGGCAGATCCGCATGCTGGCGGAGCGCCAGTCGGTCCCCCTCGGCCTCAAACCCAATCAGGAGTCGGCCAGCCAGAGCAGTTGGTAACTCAGGCAAACGGCAACCGCTCGGCCACGAAATCCATCAGGGTGCGCAGAGCGGGGGCCAGATGCTCCCGACTCGGATAGATTAGGTAGAACGGGTTGGCCGGAATGGGCTGATCCGGCAACACCTTCTGCAGCCGCCCCGCCGCCAAATCCCCTTCACATACATGGTGGGGCAACAGGGCAATCCCCCCGTCATGGAGTGCCATCTCCCGCAGCGCCAGCAAGCTGTTGCTGACACAGGCCCCCTGTGGCCGCCAGCCACCCTCCTGCAATGGCCACACCTGCATGGCCGAGTGCACCAGACAGGCATAACGGCCCAGCTCGCTCAGCTGTTGCGGCATGCCGTGGGCCGCCAGATAGGCGGGCGCTGCCACCAGATGACGCGCCACCTGACCGATACGCCGACAGATGAGGCTGGAGTCTTTCAGCGGCGCCGCTCGCAGCGCCAAATCATAACCTTCCCCCACCAGATCGAGCTGTTCATCGCTCAGGGTCAACTCCAGCACCACTTCGGGATAGAGGGCGCGAAACTCGGCGAGGATCCGGCCAAGCAATAGAGTACCGGTCGCCTCGGGGGCGGTGATCCGCACCCGCCCCGCCGGGGCCGAGCGCAGCCGTGCCATCGCCAGATTGGCGCTGCGGGCCAGTGCCAGCAGCCCCTGACAGTGCTCCACATAGAGTTCACCCTGCGGGGTCAGGCTCAACCTGCGAGTGGTACGCTGCAACAGCCGCACCCCGAGCTGGGATTCGAGCCGCGAGATCTTCTGGCTCACCGATGACTTGGGCATACCAAGCAGCTCGGCGGCTCGGGTAAAGCTTCCCTGCTCCACCACGGTGGCGAACAGTCCCATCAACTCCAGATCGACATTGTTCATATATTCAAACAGTCTTTACCGATTACCCATCTTAATCTTGATAATCAACCAGACTAGAGTGAGTGGCAATCCCGAACACAGCGATTTGAAAGGAAAAACCATGAAAGCCATTGCCCTGACTCACTATCTGCCAAGCGACCACCCCGACTGCTTCATCGCCGCCAACCTGCCCGATCCGGTTCCGGGTCCGCGGGATCTGCTGGTGCGGGTCACCGCCACCTCCGTCAATCCGGTGGATACCAAGGTGCGTTCCCCCAAGGCCAAAATTGAAAGCTCGCCCCGGGTGCTGGGTTGGGATGCGGTGGGGGAAGTGATCGCCATCGGCAGCGAAGTCACCCTGTTCAAGGCGGGCGACCGGGTCTGGTATGCCGGCGACATCAGCCGCCCGGGTAGCAACAGCGCCCTGCAACTGGTGGATGAGCGTATCGCCGCGATCGCCCCCACCACCTTGAGCGATGTGGAGGCCGCCACCCTGCCGCTCACCGCCATCACCGCCTGGGAGACCCTGTTCGAGCGCTTCGCTCTTACCCGCGAAAGCCGTGGCAAACTGCTGATCATCGGCGGCGCCGGTGGCGTGGGCTCCATCGCCATCCAGCTGGCTCGCCAGCTCACCGGCATGGAGGTGATTGCGACCGCCTCCCGCCCCGAGAGCCGTGAGTGGTGCCTCGAGATGGGCGCCCATCAGGTCGTAAACCACCACAAGTTGCAGGAGGAGCTGACCGTCCTTGGTATCACCCAGGTCGATGCCATCTTCTGCACCAACGCCACCGCCGAGCACTGGGCCACCATGGCAGGGCTGATCCGCCCGTTTGGCCATATCTGCACCATCGCCGAATCGAGCGAGCCGTGGGATCTCTCCCTGCTCAAGAGCAAGAGCGTCACCTTCAGCCAGGAGTTCATGTTCACCCGCTCCCTGTTCCAGACGCCGGACATGATCGAGCAGCACCGCCTGCTCGGCCGGGTGGCGGCACTGGTCGATGAAGGGGTATTGCAGACCACCCTGACCAGAACCATCCCGTCACTGACCCCGGTCACGCTGGCTCAGGCCCATGCCGAGGTGGAAGCAGGCCGCATGGTAGGCAAGCTGGTGATCGACATGAGCGGCTTTGCCAACTAAGCCCTCAAACGCACCATGATGGGATAAGTTCACCAAGGAGATGCCCCAAACGGGCACAACCAGCGGCACTCATGACTGCCTGTGGCAGGCCAACGTCCGACAATCAGCCAAAAAAGAGGCCATTTCGCGAGAAATGGCCTGAATACCTGAACATTGGGGTAACAATCACACACATATCCTTATGCAGGACATATTAGTCTTTGCATCTGGCGTGCCAACAGCAGCATGAATGCGCCAAAACGGCGTCAGCCCGTCCTTGAGCAAGGTGCCGACCTTGCTCTTTTTTGTCTGGCAGACTGTTTACCAGGCAAACAAGTGCAGATAAAAAAATGCCACCCGAGGGTGGCAGTGAAAGATGACGGAACTTGAGCAAAGCGTTCAGCGAAAACCGGTCGTCTTCGCCTGCATAGAGCAATACAGGAACCGTGCCAATCCTGCAAAAGCCCCCGAATCCCTCCACGTCATGGGCAAACCACGACAGCACTGCCCCATGATGGTAGAATCTCGCGGTTTCACATTTATGAAGAGTCGACGCCATGCCCTGGATACAAATTCGAATCAACGCCACTGCCAAGACCGCAGACAAGGTGAGCAACATGCTGCTGGGGCGTGGAGCCCAGGCGGTGACCTTTATGGATGCCAAGGATGTGCCCGTCTATGAACCCATGCCCGGTGAAACCCCGCTCTGGGGCGAGACCGAAGTGATGGGTCTGTTCGATGCCGAAACCGATCCGGCTCCCACCATCGCCTTCTTCCAGCAGATCTTCGGCGAAAATGTCGGCTACAAGGTCGAGCAGCTGGAAGACAAGGATTGGGTGCGCGAGTGGATGGATCACTTCCACCCCATGCAGTTTGGCGAGCGCCTCTGGATCTGCCCGAGCTGGCGCGACGTGCCGAATCCCGATGCGGTCAACGTCATGCTGGATCCGGGCCTGGCCTTCGGTACCGGTACCCACCCCACCACGGCACTTTGCCTGCAGTGGCTGGACGGGCTGGATCTGACCGGTAAAACCGTGGTCGATTTTGGTTGCGGCTCCGGCATTCTCGGCATCGCCGCCCTGAAACTGGGTGCCGCCCGCGTCATCGGCATCGACATCGACCCGCAGGCCATTCAGGCCAGCCGCGACAACGCCGCGCGCAACGGCGTCGCCGACCAGATTGAGCTCTATCTGCCAGCCGACCAGCCACAAGACGTCGAAGCGGACGTAGTGGTCGCCAACATCCTGGCCGGCCCGCTGCGCGAACTGGCTCCGCTGATCGCCGGCCACGGCCAAGCGGGCAGCCTGATGGCCCTCTCCGGCGTGCTGGAAAGTCAGGCCCCGGAACTGGAAACTATCTACGGCCAGTGGTTCGAGATGGACCCGACCGCCGTCAAGGAGGAGTGGTGCCGCCTCTCCGGCCGCAAGCACGGCTAAACATAGCTCCCGCTCTCAAGGCGGAAAGTCAGCATCTTTATCAAACAAGAGCACCCACGGGTGCTCTTGTTGTTTCTCCACCTTTCCCACTCTGGGGGACGGTTCACGCTTCTCTGGCCAATGAGGGATTAACATCGTTCTTCCACATCATTGAGGCCCTGCCATGAGCGAATACCAGAAGATGATTAGCAGCCAACAGTACAACTGCATGGCATCCGAGCTAGCCCAGTTGCGCCGGGAGGCGGCACGGCGCTATCGCCGTTTCAATCAGGCGGAAGAGGAAGCAGAACAGCGGGCACTACTGGCGGAGCTGATTGGCGGACTGGCAGAGAATGCCTTTATCTGCCCGCCCCTCTACTGCACCTATGGCCGCCACATCCACCTGGGCAAGGACTCCTACATCAATATGGGAGCGACCCTGCTAGACAATGCCCCCATCCGCATCGGAGCCAACGTGATGATTGGGCCAAACGTGCAGATCTATACCGCAGCCCATGCACTGGAGGCCGACGAACGAATTCAGGGCACAGAGACGGCGCTGCCGGTCACCATTGAAGACAAGGTCTGGATTGGTGGAGGCGCCATCTTGCTGCCCGGCGTCACTATAGGGCGGGAGGCGATCGTCGGCGCAGGCGCCGTAGTCACCAAAGATGTACCGGCCGGAGCTCGGGTCGTCGGCAATCCAGCCCGGATCCTGCCAGCCAAAAACAGGGCATAAGGCTGCCAACCGGGCTGCATGACGATGCTGCCATCAGCTCACAGCAACCCCGACACCCCATAAAAATAAAGCCCAATGTCACGAAGACGTTGGGCTGTTAAAAGGTGCTACGGAATTGCGACTCTCATCGCAGAAAAATTAGAAGGAGTGCCCTTCTAAACTGGCAGGGAGATATTAGCGAATGCGCAAACGTTTTACATAGTGAAATACAACAGGATTGCGAGGTACATCGCACTATTTAAATAATTACCTGCTATGACGCGCGAAGCCTCTTTGGCCCATTTATTTTCCCCAATTTCTCTGGTTACTATTCACGGTTAAACAGAAAAGCCCCGATTTCTCGAGGCTTTGCTTCTCTCAACCGCAACGTGACCGAAAAGTCAGAAACGGCGGACAAACTCATCGAGCGGCAGTTCGCGCAGCTTGCGTGCTTCCAGCATGGGGGTACCGAGATAGAGGAAACCCACCAGCTGATCCTCTGCCGCCAGTCCCAATCCTTTGTTGATCTGCTCATCGAAGATAAACCAGCCGGAGCGCCAGATACCGTTGAAGCCCTGCGCCTGCGCCGCCATCTGCATCGCCATCAGGGCACAACCGGCAGAGAGTTCCTGCTCCAGTTTCGGCACCTTGGGGTGATCCTGATAACGGGTTGCCACGGCGACGACCAAGGGCGCCCGCAGCGGCGCTTCGCTGCACTTCTTGATGCTCTCTTCATCTTCGCCACGGGCACGGGCCGCCTCGGCCAGCAGCTTGCCCAGCCGCTCGCGCCCCTCCCCTTCAAACAGAATGAACTGCCAGGGAGTCAGGGTGCCGTGATCCGGCGCGCGCAGGCCCGCCTTGAGGATATTGTCGAGCACCTCACCGCTCGGGGCGGGATCGGCGAGACGGCCACAGGAGTGGCGATTGAGCAACAGGGTGAGGGCATCCATGGGCAATTCCTTCTCTGGGGCAATGATGGCGCTACCTTAGCACAGCACCGAATGAAGAAAACCCCTGAGGCTCAGGGGTTTATCGCACTATAAAGGACAAGAGGGCACAGTTGGCTAGATGATCGCAGCCAGCTCGGCCCCTTGCCGGATGGCGCGCTTGGCATCCAGCTCGGCAGCCACGTCGGCTCCGCCGATGATGTGCACCGGCTTGCCTGCCGCTTGCAACCCGGCCTGCAGCTCCTTGAGGGGCTCCTGCCCGGCGCAGACGATCACCTGATCCACCGGCAGACACTGCTTGCTCTCGCCCACCTGAATGTGCAAACCCTCGTCATCGATCCCCAGATATTGCACCCCGGAGAGCATCTGCACCTTGCGGTTCTTGAGCACGGTACGGTGGATCCAGCCGGTGGTCTTGCCAAGTCCGTCACCCACCTTGCTCTCCTTGCGCTGGAGCAGCCAGATCTGGCGCTCGGGGGCGTCGATTTCAGGAGCCGTGAGGCCACCGCGCTCGCCAAGCTGTTTGTCGATGCCCCACTCCTTGAGCCAGTGATCACGGTGCCCATCGGCATCCATCTCCACCTTCTTCTCTACCAGATACTCAGCCACATCGAAACCGATGCCGCCGGCACCGATCACCGCCACCTTCTCGCCGACCGGCTTGTGATCCCGCAATACATCGAGGTAGTTCAATACCTTGGGATGCTCGATCCCCGGGATATTGGGGGTGCGCGGACGGATACCGGTGGCGAGGATCACCTCGTCAAAACCGCCGCTGAGCAGGCTCTCGGCACTCTGGCGCTGGCCCAGATAGAGCTCGACGCCGCACTTCTCCAGCCGCTTGGCGAAATAGCGCAGAGTCTCGTGAAACTCCTCCTTACCCGGGATCTGCTTGGCGAAGTTGAACTGGCCGCCGATTTCGCTGGCTTGATCGAACAGGCTCACCTGATGACCGCGCTCGGCAGCGTAGCAGGCAAACGCCAGCCCAGCCGGGCCAGCCCCCACGACCGCCAGCTTTTTGGGCTGGGGGACGCGGCCAAAGGTCAGCTCAGTCTCGAAACAGGCGCGGGGATTGACCAGACAGGAGGCGCGCTTCTGCTTGAACACATGGTCAAGGCAAGCTTGATTGCAGGCGATGCAGGTGTTGATCTCGTCCGCCCGATTTTCGGCCGCCTTGATGACAAATTCGGGATCCGCTAGGAAGGGGCGCGCCATGGAGACCATATCCGCCTCGCCACCCGCCAGAATGCGCTCGGCCACCTCGGGGGTGTTGATACGGTTGGTGGTAATGAGGGGCACCTTGAGGTGTTTTTTCAGCTCGGCAGTGACCCAGCTGAAGGCGCCGCGCGGCACGCTGGTGGCGATGGTGGGAATACGCGCTTCGTGCCAACCGATGCCAGTGTTGATGAGGGTCACCCCCACCGCTTCCAGCGCTTTGCCAAGGGCAATCACCTCTTCCAGGGTCGAGCCCTGCTCCACCAGATCCAGCATGGAGAGGCGGAAGATAATGATGAAGTCGGTGCCGACCCGCTCGCGAATGGCACGGACAATCTCCACCGGAAAGCGCATCCGCTTTTCGCTGCTGCCGCCCCAGCCATCGGTGCGTTTGTTGGTTCGCTCGCAGATGAACTGGTTGATGAGATAGCCTTCCGAGCCCATCACCTCGACGCCGTCATAACCGGCCGCCTTGGCCAACGCTGCTGTAGCCGCGAAGTCGCGGATGGTGCCGCGGATCTGCCGCTCGCTCATGGCGCGCGGTTTGAACGGGGAGATGGGGGCCTTGAGGGCGCTCGGCGCCAGACTGAACGGATGATAGGCGTAACGACCGGCATGGAGGATCTGCAGCGCTATCTTGCCCCCCTCCTGATGCACGGCGCTGGTCACCTTCTTGTGCTTGCTCACCTGCCAGGGAAAGCTCAGCTGGGAGCCGTGAGGCACCAGCCGACCGCGCAAGTTGGGGGCAATACCGCCGGTGACGATAAGGCCAACACCACCACGGGCGCGCTCAGCATAAAAGGCGGCCAGCTTGTCAAAACCGCCCTTCTCCTCTTCGAGGCCGGTATGCATGGAGCCCATCAACACACGGTTGCGCAGCTGGGTAAAACCAAGGTCGAGCGGGATCAGCAGGGTCGGATAGCGGCTCACGATGCCTCCAGTTAATTTTTTGTTATCAAACTGAGGCTAGAGTAAAGAATCGAAAATTCTTTTTCAAACAAATGTTTGGACAATTTTTTCAGCGAACAGCCGTGCCCTGAACGAAGATAGGCGGGATCCGCCAGTCGGAAATGGCAATTTCGCCCGCAACTGGTTAATAATGGCTCTTCTCTACCCATTAACAGGGCGATAACGCGACTATGTCTATTTTCAAAGGTCTGGGTTGGTTGTTCCGCAGCCTGTGGCGCCTGCTCAATTTCACCCGGCTGATGCTGGTCAATCTGCTGTTTCTCATCGTAGTGCTGGTCATCGTCTTCAGCGTCAGCCAGAAAGAGGCTCCCAAGGCGCCCATTGAAGGCGCGCTGACCCTCAATCTCAACGGCGTGCTGGTGGAGCAACGCTCCCAGACAGATCCCACCGTACAACTGCTGCGCCAGATGGACAGCAGCGACGAGCAGCCGAGCGAGATCGTTCTCTCTGACCTGCTGTGGGCCATCAAGAGTGCCAAGGATGACGAGCGCATCAAGGCGCTGGTGATCAAGCCGCAAGGGCTGCAGGGGGCCAACTTCACCAAACTGCAGGAGGTGGCGAGTGCCATCGACTCCTTCCGGGAGAGCGGCAAACCGGTGATCGCCATGGCCGACTTCTACACTCAGGGGCAATACCTGCTGGCGGCCCACGCCGATCACGTGCTGCTCAACCAGAGCGGCGCCGTGGTGATCGAGGGGCTTGGTGTCTACCAGACCTACTTCAAGTCGGCGCTGGAGAAGCTCAACATCACCCCGCATGTATTCAAGGTCGGCACCTACAAATCCTTCGTCGAACCCTATACCCGCGACGAGATGTCTCCCGAGAGCAAAGAAGCAAACCAGCGCTGGCTGGATCAGCTGTGGCAATCCTATGTGGCCGATGTAGCCGAGCAGCGGGAGATCGAACCGGATGCCGTGGCACCGGGCAAGGAGCGCTTCCTCGAGCTGCTGCGCAAGGCCGGTGGCAATGCCGCCAACTACGCCCTCGACAACGGTCTGGTGGATCAGCTGGCCACCCGCGACGAGATGACCCAGGCGGTCATTAAAGAGGTGGGTGAAGCGGACGATCACGGCTGGAAAGGGGTCGGCCTGAAAGAGTATCTGGCTGCCATTCCGGAACAATATCCCCAGAGCGGCAAGGATGAGGTGGGTCTGGTGGTCGCCAGCGGCGCCATCATGGATGGCGTCCAGCCTGCCGGCACCATCGGCGGCGACAGCCTCTCCGACCTGCTGGCCGATGCTCGCCGCGATGACAAGGTCAAAGCCGTGGTCCTGCGGGTCGACAGCCCGGGCGGCAGCGCCTTCGCCGCCGAGCAGATCCGCGCCGAGCTGCTGGCTCTGAAACAGGCTGGCAAACCGGTAGTGGTCTCCATGGGCAGCTATGCCGCCTCCGGTGGCTACTGGATCTCCGCCGATGCGGACAAGATCTTCGCCTCCCCAACTACTCTCACCGGTTCCATCGGGGTGTTCGGCATGTTCGCCACCATCGACAAGGCGTTGGCTCAGTTCGGTGTCCATACCGACGGGGTCGGCACCACAGATTACGTTGGCGTCGGCCCGACCCGCGCTCTGCCGGATCACGTCGGTCAGGCTATCCAGCTGAGCGTGGAAGATACCTACCAGCGCTTCATCGGTCTGGTCAGCAAAGGTCGTGGTCTGAGCCCGGAAGAGGCCGAGAAAGCGGCCGAAGGACGGGTCTGGACCGGCGAAGATGCCAAGGCCCTGGGTCTGGTGGACGAGTTCGGCAATCTGGATGACGCCATCAAGGCCGCCGCCGAGCTGGCCAACCTCAAAGAGTGGCAGGTCACCCCCATCGAGCAGGAGGAGTCCACCAAGGACAAGTTCCTGCGCCAGCTGTTTGACAGCAGTGCCCAAGTGCTGGCCCCCCAGTTGCAAAGCTGGCTGCCGGCTGGATTTGGCAAGGCATTGGTGGAAGTGAACCGCAGTCTCGACCCGCTCACCCGCTTCAACGATCCGCAAGGCACCTACGCCTTCTGCCCGGTCTGCGTGCAGTAAGCAAGCGGTGACTCCCCCATAAAAAAACGGCGACCAGATGGTCGCCGTTTTCTTTATTCAGCCAGTGCGCGCGGCACCGCCAACTTGCTCAATCAGGGATTGAGGCGGGTCGGCATACCGGTACGCTGCTCCAGCACCTGCTTGACCACGTTGGAGTCAGACTCGGCGTGAGCGATGAAGCGGGTGATAGCCGGTGTCATCGGGAGCGGCACGGAGGCGGTGGAGTTGAACTCCTCCTCGGTGCGCGACAGCGGCTCGTGTACTTCCATGTAGCGACCGCCATCCGGCTCGACCGTGGTCTTGACCGGCTGGTTGACGAACTGAACGCGGGTGCCGACCGGCACGTTGTCGAACAGATACTTGATGTCGTCAGCACGCAGACGCACGCAACCGCTGCTCACCCGCAGACCGATACCGAAGGTGGCGTTGGTGCCGTGGATGGCATAGAGGTTGCCGATATAGAGGGCGTGCAGACCCATGGGGTTATCCGGACCGGCTGGCCATACTGCCGGCAGAGTCTTGCCCTGGGCGGCATAGCGACGACGGATGTTCTCGGTCGGGGTCCAGGTCGGGTTGGCGCGCTTGCGCTCTACCTTGGTGATCCAGTTCTCCGGGGTGTTTACCCCCAGTTGACCGATGCCGATGGGCAGTACTTCCACCACGTTCTTCCCTTTCGGGTAGTAGTAGAGACGCATCTCGGCAACGTTGATGACGATCCCTTCGCGGGGCGCGTTGGGCAGGATCAGCTGGTGGGGGATGATCAGGGTGCTACCCGCTTTCGGCAGATAGGGATCAACGCCCGGGTTGGCTTCCATGATGTTGGTCAGACCCAGCTGGAAGTCAGCAGCGATCTGCTCCAGCGGACGGTTGTCCGCAGGCACCACGTATTCCTGGTTTTCACCGATCAGGCGGCTGTTGGCCGCAGGCAGACGGTACTCGACGGCGGCAGCCTGCTGGCTGACCAGCGCAAAAGTGCATAAAAGGGCCGAAGCGGCAGTGCGAAGGGGATTCATAAAATTCCTGTGTGGTTTCCTGTACCAAATGGGCCGGGGGCCGTCTCATCCTCGGTCTGCCGGTGGCGGGTCAACCTGCCCCACGACGCCAATAACCGAGCGCGCATTCTTTCCTGAGTCGGCCAAAATTTCAACTTCCATATGTTGCTTTTCTTGTTAAAAGTAGCCGTTTCGGTGTGACGCTTATCAACAGGGCAAAAGCCACACTAGCAAGTCGCAGCTGAGTGAAAGATGAATGGCACGGCCCGCCTGGCAGCGAGCCACTCCAGCCCCCGTCAACCACAGCGCAACGCCACCTTGCTTCACGGTTGCAGCCCTAGCCAAAACGTTTGTCACACCGGGAGAGATAGATCAATGTCGACGGAGGCTCTTTATTGGGATGAAGAGGGATAAAACCGTGCGTCGGCTACCCGCTGGTGCTGGCAGCCACCATAAAAAAACCGCTCCGAAGAGCGGTTAATGGAGCCACCAGGCAACCATAAAAGGGACTACAGGTAGTTGTCATTGGAATTACTGGACGGCTGCCTCTCCGGTGCCACTCTGCTCTTTGAGGAAGCTGATCCACGGAGATGCCCGACCGCTGACGTTGCCATTCTGAGCCGCCTGGGTGAAGGCGTTGAGGGCCTCCTTCGGCTTTTGTTGCTCAAAATAGGCGACCCCGGTCAGGAACTTGAGATCAGCACGCTGTTCACCATTGGCATTGGCGGCCGGTTTGGCGGCCAGCGCCACCAGATCCTGATAGCGTTTGCTCTGGATCATCATGCGTGCCATTTTCAGCTGCAATTCGGCGCTCGGGGCCAGCTGGTAGGATTTGGCCAGGGTGTCGATGGCCGGATCCAGCTCCTTGGCCTGATGCCAGTAGTTGGCCAGAGTCTTGTAGTTGCTGGCGTTCTGCTCAATCACCCCGTCCTTCATCCCCTTCTCCATCACCCGTGCGGCGCGATGGGGAATGCCGGTGAAGGCGAGGTAGTTGGCGAGGCGCTGCAGCTCGGCGGCCTCGGTCAACATACCGAGGTTGTAGGCCGACTCCAGCGCCGCCAGCGCCTTGGCATCGTTGCCTGCCTGCATATGCATGGCCGAGAGCTGGGTCCAGTACTTCTTCTTCTCCGGGAACATGTTGACCAGAGAGGTCAGCACCTCGGTCGCCGGTTTGTACTGTTTCAGCTCGTAGTGAGCGCCCATCTTCAGCAGATACCAGGACTCCGGCGCTTTACCTGCCGACAGCTTGATCGCCTGATCCACCGCCGGGATCGCGTCACGGTACTGCTTGAGCTGCACGTGGGCGTTGGCCAGCGTGATATAGGCATGGGAGTTGGGCTTGTCATCCTTGCCCTGGTTGGCAAACCACTCTTTCATGGTCTTGATCGACCCCTGATAATTACCCTCCGCCATATAGAGCTGGGCCAGGTTGTAGCGCACCTGCTGGGCCACCTGTGGCGGCAAGCCGCCTGTCGCGATGGCATCGGCAAAGTACTTGGTCGCCTGACCGTATTTCTCCTGCTGGGCGGCTACGAAACCGAGAGTCTGCAATATGACTCCCTTGTCGTAGACCCTATCACCCACGCTGGAGAGTGCCTCCTGCAATCTGGCATTCGCCAGACCGTATTGCTTGTCAGTGATCAGCTCCTGCGCCTTGTTGACCGCCCGATAGGCCCGATCCGACAGGGCCGGCTGCTCGGCGGCCCAACTGGCGGTGCTGAGCAGCACCGCCATGGCGACCGAGGCGAGGATCATCTTGTGTAACTTGTTCATCGCCACCTTCCTTAGTTGACCGCAAACTCGATCTCTTGCTGCATACGGCTCGCCTGCGGCTTGCCATCCACCATGGCCGGTTTGAACGTCCACTTGGCGATGGTTTTGCGCGCCTCTTTGCCGAGGTCATAACTGCGCGGCTCTTCCTTGACGATCCGCACGTTGCTGACGGTGCCGCGCTCGGTGACGGTGAACTCCACCAGCACCTTGCCGGAGGCCAGCCCCGCCAGTGCCGCCTTGCGGGGCATCATGGGCTCGAAGGTTGCCAGCGGAATGGCACCGTTGTTGCCACCCACTCCGCCACCACCACCGCCGGTGCTGTAGGCACCCAGCGCGTTGCCACCACCGATGTTGACCGGGATGTCGAGCTTGGGCATGTCCATCGGCGCGCTATCCATCTTCGGCCGATCCGTGCTGGCCACTTCCATCTCGGGAGGAGGCGGCGGACGCTTGGGCGGCGGCGGTTTGGGCAGCTCCCGCTGTTTCTCTTGCAGGGTCTCCTGGGGCTTGAGGCGGATGAAATCGGTCATGGTGACGTCATCCTTCTCCACCAGCTCCCGGTGATCCGGTGTGATCAGCTTGTTCATTCCCAGAAACAGAAAGAACACCACCACACAGGAGACCGCCAACGATATCAGGTATCTCATAGGTCTCTCTCCGGCATCAGTTGCTCTTGTCTGCCGCGATGGAGATGTTCTGGACACCGGCCATGCGGATCTGATCCATGACCTGCACCACCAGACCGGAACGGGATTCGTTATCGGCCTGGATCACCACGGCGCTCTCCGGGTTTTCGGCCCGCAGCCGCTCGATGTTGGCGCGTACCGCACCGACCTCGACCACCCGCTTGTCGACCCAGACCTGACCGTTTTCGCGCACCGCGACCATGATATTGCCCTTCTTCACCGTCTCGGCCGTGCTGGCACTGGGACGGTTGATCTCGACACCGGACTCCTTGACGAAGGAGGTGGTGACGATAAAGAAGATCAGCATGATGAACACTATGTCCAGCATGGGGGTCAAATCGATAGCCGCCTCGTCAGCACCGCTGTCGCTGTAACGTTTTCTCATAGCAGAAACTCCTTGCTTGTTCTGTGCCCCCGGCAGGCCATGCCTGGCCGGGGGTATGCATCCTGCATCAACCGTGTTTCAGGTTGTCTTCCAGCTTTTGCACCGCCAGTTTGGCCTTGTGATCGAGCTGGTTGACAAAAAACAGGCCGGAAAGGGCGGCGATCATGCCCGCCATGGTCGGTACCGTTGCCTTGGAGATCCCCGATGCCATCGCCCGCGGCGAACCGGTGCCGGTGATGGCCAGGGTGTCAAACACCTGCACCATCCCCACCACGGTGCCGAGCAGCCCCATCAACGGGCAGAGAGCGATCAGCACCTTGATGACCGGCATACCCTTGTCCACCGCCATGGCAACCCGTGAGACCAGCTCGCGCCGGATCTGCTTGGCAGACCAGGAGAGATGATCGGTACGGGCCAGCCAGGTGGCCTTGGTCTGCTTCACCTGCTTGGGGTAGACCGCCATGAAGTAGAACCAGCGCTCCAGCAACAGGGCCCACATCATCAGGGTCAGGAAGAACAGGGCGACCAGTACATCGCCCCCCAATCCCAAAAACCGGCGGACCGACTCGACTTCTTCAATCAACCAGAACCACATGGGTGACTCCTTACGCTGCGGCTTTGGAGGCGTGCAGACGTTCCTGATAACGGGCCACGAAACCGGCGCTCTGCTCTTCCAGCACCTGGATCAGACGACGGCTCTGGGTCTGCACAATGGTGTAGAGGAACAGCATGGGCACCGCGACGACCAGACCCTGCATGGTGGTCACCAGCGCCTCGGAGATACCGCCCGCCATCAGCTTGGGATCGCCGGTACCAAACAGAGTGATGGCCTGGAAGGTGGCAATCATCCCCACCACGGTACCGAGCAGGCCCAGCAGTGGTGCTACGGAGGCGATCAGCTTGATGATGCTGATGCCCTTCTCGAACTTGGGCACGTTGCGCAGGATGATCTCGTCGAGCTTGGACTCCAGATCCTCGATATTGTCACCGCGATGGTTCTGGTAGGCCCCCAGCATGTCACCAATGGGGTTACCCTTGATGATCTGATCGGATTTCAGCTGCTTGCGCATGGACGAGCCGATCAGCGACAGGCGGATACCGCAGAAGATGGCCAGCAGGGTACCGATGACCCCCAATGCCAGGATCACATAACCCACGGAACCACCCTGATCGATACGCTCCTTGAGGGTCGGTGACTGCACCAACAGGGAGAGGATCACGCCGCGAGACGGGTCGATAAAGATGGGCTTGACCCCGTCACCGCCCTGTTCAAACTCGGCGATGGGAGCCAGCACACTCTTCTCCGGTTGACGGGAGAGCTGCTCGAATTTACCGGTCTCCGGCACGAAGGTGAGGTACTTGCCTTCGGAGACAGTGTTGAACTCGCCGATCTGGGTGACGGTCTTCTCGGCCTGGTTGCCTTCGCCGTAGACCACGGTCGCCGGGATCTGGCTCACCTTGCCACCGTCCACCATGCGGCTGAGGGTGGTGGTCCAGAACGCTTCCAGATCGTCGCTGGAGGGGAGCTCTTTACTCTCGGCCAGACGGGTCAGCAGGGCGGATTGCTCCGGATGCTCGACCCGACGAGCGGAGGCGTTGAAGATCCCCTTGAACTCACCGGCGAACTGACGCAGCACACCAAACATCTCGCCCATGTTGCCGGAACGCTGGCGCAGAGTTTCAGTCAGCTCGGTCAGTTGCTTGTCGTTGGCATCAAAGGTCGCCTTGAGCTGCTCGCCCTTGGCTGTTTCGGCAGCCAGCTCGGCCTTGGCCTTGGCCAGCAGCGCCCCCTGCTCGTTCTTGTCAGCCAGGAAGCGGGCTTCCCGCTCCTTGTTGAGTTGGGATTCGCTCAGGCTGGAGGCCTTGACCTGGTTCAGCAGCGCATTGAGATCCACCGGTTTTTCGGCAGCGGTCACCGGCAGGGTAACCAGGGTTGCTCCCGCAATCAGGGAGGCAATAGCAAGTTTGATTCCTTTCATGATGCTTTCTCCGCAGTTTGAACCGGCAGCTTGATCAGCGCGGGAGGCGCCTGCTTCTTGGCGATGCGAAGGCCCTGTTCAACCGCACTGCGATACTCCTCTGGCAACTCTTCCCACTGACGGGTCTGCTTGTTCCACATGCCGGTCTCCTGACCATCCGGGGACTGGTAAAGCAGCGCGATGCGGCCAACCCGCAGGAACTCGTAGGTCTTCTCGCTGCCATCCTTGTCCAGGCTCGCCTTGTAGGCCTCGATGGTGCGGCTGAAGCCCTCCTCGATCTGGTAGGCTTCCAGGATCTTGCGGTACTTCTCGGAGATGGTGACATCGGCGCGGTTCATCAGGTCGGTCAGGGCCGCTACGCGGTCCTCGCGCTCGACCTTCTGAAACGGCAGATCCAGTGACACAAATTGTTCGAGGGAGTCGATCATCTTGAGCATCAGGGGCACCACTTCGGTGCTGGTCTGATCAATCTGGGCGATCTGCTTTTGCATCGACGCCAGCTCGGCGCTCTGGGACTCGACCATCTTGCTCACCTGCTCGTTGTAGGTGCGCAGACTGTCGACCTGCCGCAGGGCGGCCTTGTACTGGGCCAGTGCGGACTCGGCAGATTCGGCATAGCTGTCGATTTTCTGCTGGGAAACTTTGGATGCATTATTGGTGGCGGCTTGAGCGTCCACGGCCTGACCGGCAGTGGCGGCACTCAGATTGAAGCTGGTCAACAAGGCGGCCGAAACCAGGCTGCCAAGGAGCGCTTTCTTCATTGTAATGGTCCTTGTCTTCATAGGATTACCCTATCTCCGTAACTTCCTTGGACGTTGGGCACAGCCGACCCGACCGGGCCGGCTGAGGTTGTATATCAACAGGGTTGATTAGAACTTGTAATTGCCTTCCACAAAGACAGTCCGACCAATCGGATTGTCATAATCGTTGGCAAAGTAGGGGGCGGTATCGCTGATGCGGTCAGCCGGAGGTGTCTTGTCAAACAGGTTGACCGCACCCAGTGTCACGCTGGCAGCTTCGTTAAGCTGATACCCCATAGTGAGATTCCATGTCGTGAAGCTAGCGATTTCAGGCTCAAATCCTTGAGCTTTAGCATCTTCGCAATCAGTGAAGTAGTAATTGTTAGCGTAAGATGAGCACATCCGATCACGATAGTTAGCAAACAAGGTTGTTGTCAGGTCACCATAACCCCATCCAAGCTCCCAGTTTCCTTTATATTTCGGAGTGAAAGGCAGGTCATCAACAGCCGATTCTCCCGCCTGCACGATGCGCTCGCGTTTAAGCTCACGAGTGAGAGCGATTGAAGTACGGAAGATACCGAAAGAATCAGTCTCGTAACTGTATTTTACTTTGAAGTCGAGACCTGAAATCTTCTCGGATGCCATGTTAACCGGACCATAGCTTACTTTTACCAACTTACCGTTAGCATCGCGTTCCACCACTGAGCCTGGATACTGAGATGGGTTATTAATGACTTTCTGACGATCAGGGTCATCAACAATATCCTCGAGATCGATGTAATAGTAATCAACTGTGAAACCCAGACGCTCGATCGGTTCCCAAGCCAAGCCCAAGTTGTAGTTGTTACTACGCTCTTCCTTTAGAGCCTTATTGGGGCCGGTAACAACATCGTAGTACTGAGTCCCACACGCTTCTGCGATCGCAGGAGTAGACTTGTCACCCAAGCCAGACCCTCCCTGAGCCAAGCAGTATTGCAAGTCAGAACTAGAACCAAACGCCTGAGTTGAACCACCAAATAGTCGCTTCATATCAGGAGCCTTGAAACCTTGCCCCCAGCTACCACGCAATAACAGCGTATCAATAGGGCGATAGGTAATGGCAACCTTGGGAGTGAACGCACCGCCGGTTTCAGAGTCATCAAAATAGCGATCGTAGCGGCCAGCCAATGTCATCTCGACGTCAGTGATCATCGGAATGAGAAGTTCCCCACCAAGACCGACTTGATCGCGTTTACCACCGCCTTCAGTACCTCCCAAACCAGAAAAACCACCGGCTTTGGTTATGTCATCGGTTGTCTCGCTATAGTCCGTGTTAGTCCACTCGGCAGCAAGAGCGAAACCCGAGGTGCCAGCAGGGAGCTCAACCAAATCACCGCTCAGAGCGCTATTGAAACTCCACAGCTTGGTAGAGGCATCCTTATTGGAGTTTCCTGAATATTTGGCGACGGTAGCAGGATCGATTCGCTGGAATAGGTCTACATCCCCCTGGCGAACAGCATCTTCGAGTGTCCCAAGTACAGCAGGATTGTCTGTGGACACATCTTGGGTAGCGTAGCCTGCATAGGCTTCCCACTCATATTTATCAGCCAATGTGCCAGTCAAACCTGTCGTGAAAGCCGCTGCATCAGAGGTGGTATTACTTTGGCGCGGTCCGAACTCGACAAGACGACGTACATAGGAGCCCTCTTGACCATATGGATTACCAGGATCCGTTGCGGAAACCTTAACCTCCAGCGGATTGGGTTCAAATTGTGAGTTAGTCTCCTTGGTTCCCCAGCGAAGCTCTGCCATTGCGGTGACATTATCAGTGATATCGTACTCACCACGCCCCATCAGATCGTACTGCTTGTCTTCTGGTTTGAGGGTTCGATCACCAGCTCGGTTATAACCACATTTGCCATTTGCCAGCTTGACTGCATTTTCACCAATAAGACTGGTGCAATCTGCAACTGTCGCAACCAATGCGCCATTAGACTTCTGGAAGTTGGCTCCGTAACTCGAGAAGTTACCAAAAGCGGAACGATCTGATTTATCCAAACCGGCCCAGTCACGATCTTTGTTCTTCAATATTTCATTGCCAGAAAACTGACCCACAACCATGGTTCTGGCCCGCTCCCATTGGGAACCCGCAACAATGTCAACGCGACCATGCTGATAACCACCTTCGGTCGTATCACCATATTTTGCTTTGACAGCGACCCCATCGAAATCTTTTTTCAGAATGAAGTTAACTACCCCTCCGATGGCATCAGAGCCGTAAATGGCAGAGCCAGCATCGGTGAGGATCTCGACACGCTCGATGGCAGCAACAGGAATTTGACCAATATCGGTGAAGTTACTCGACCCGTCTTGTGCAAGCGGGTATTGAGGAAGACGTCGACCATCAACAAGCACCAAGGTCTTGCCAGCGCCTAAGCCGCGCAAGTTGACTGACTGAGCAGCAGGCGTGAATGAGAAAGAATTTGTCTGATTCATCACACCGCTGTTTTGCGACAAAGAGCCTAGAATATCTGCGGCACTATTAAACCCGCGAGCTTCAATATCTTTTGCACTAATCATGGTAACAGGTGATGGGCCTTCCACCTGAGTTGTAGATATACGGGAGCCAGTGACTTTGATTTTCTGCAGTTTTTCGACGTTCTGCCCTTCTTCGGCAGATACGGATGGGGCCGCTGCAAGGCTCGCCAAGGCGAACGCAATCGCAGCAGAGATTCTGCTCTTCCTAAGCATCGCTTATATCCTTCCTGGTTGTTTATTGTTTGCTTCCTGATACCGCCCTCTTTGGAGCGATGTGTAAGGCTTATCAATCTTTGACTAGCGACGTCAATGGAGCAGGGGGGTGGCGAGGTCAGGCGTAAAATAAGCGGAGTGTATTAATTTTGACCGACATAATTAGTGAATAATTCTGCCAAAAACAACCAATTCAATGTAAAAACATTGTTAAACGACGCGAATGGCGCTGAATTAAAATTTGATGAACTTATTAGTTAACGTGCTGTCTGTTTATATCTTATTTTGATTTATCGGCCTTAATAAGAATAAAACACTAACTTCATGAGGGTTGAACCTGACCGCTCCCATGGGGATAACAGATAAAATCGTCGAGATGGTATCGTTTTCCTTCAATTTCACCCATCAAACAAAAACATTATCAATCAACAACTTAAAAACACCCAAAACTCAAACAAACAGCTGTTTATATTTTTTAAAAAAATGTTGAACAGTAGCGTTTTGTTTTGATTTTCACTTTTCAGATAAAAAACGTCATTTTTCGGTAATTTTGGTCTCAGCGGGTCATTTGTCCCAGTTTTCCATTTCCTTGTACTTGATTTTTGTTGCAGAGCTTTTACAGTGGCCAAGCGGATTGTCTGCTGTTTGGCAACCAATCCAGCGCGTAATGCCAGGAAGGACAGGCCTGTCACCGGATTTGACTGGCCGCAAAAAAGAACAACAAGGACGAGGTTCCACCATGCTGTCGTATTTCCTACGCCGGATGCTTTTGATCATCCCGACGTTTCTCGGTATCACCCTGCTCGTCTTCACCATCACCCGTTTCGTGCCGGGCGGACCGGTCGAACGCATGCTGCTGCAAGCCCAGGTTTCCCAGAATGAATCTGGCCGCTCCAGCGGAAGCAAGGGGGCGCAGGCCCTCTCCGATGAACAGATAGAGGAGCTCAAGGCCTTCTATGGCCTCGACAAACCGATGCTGGTCGCCTACTGGGAGTGGCTGCAGAAGCTGGCGGTGCTGGATCTGGGCGAATCGACCCGCTACTACGAACCGGTGTGGGATCTCATCAAGGAGCGGCTCCCCGTTACCGCCTTCTTCGGGCTGGCAACCTTTCTGCTGAGCTATGCGGTCTCCATTCCGCTCGGGGTGGCGAAGGCGCTCAGGCACAACAGCCGCTTCGACTCGTTGAGCTCCATGCTTATCTACATGGCCTATGCCCTGCCCGCCTATGTGGTGGGGATCTTCCTCATCACCGTCTTCGCCTTCCATCTGGAGTGGCTGCCGATGGGCGGTTTTCCGGGAGACGACTTTGAGTACATGGAGAGCAGCTGGGATCAGATCCGCACTGTCTTTGCCCACGCCCTGCTGCCGCTTATCGCCTACGCCATCGGCGATTTCGCCATCCTCACCATGACCATGAAAAACAGCCTGATGGAGAACCTGTCGGCCGATTATGTGCGTACCGCCGTGGCCAAGGGACTGCCGTTTCGCAAGGCGGTCACCGACCACGCGATGCGCAACAGCCTGATCCCCATCGCCAGTCACCTGGGGTCTGTGCTCACTGTTTTTTTTGGCGGCTCTTTCCTCATCGAGACCATCTTCAACATCGACGGCATCGGCCTGCTCGGTTACGAGGCGATCGTCGAGCGGGATTACCCCACCGTCATGGGCATTCTGGCCATCACCTCCATGCTGATGCTGATTGGCAATATCGTCTCCGATATCTGCGTTGCCCTGGTTGATCCGCGCGTGCGATTTGGAGATTGACCATGAACCAGACCTCTATTGCCATGCCGATGCTGATATCACGCCATATCGTCTCCGATATCTGCGTTGCACCTTCTGTTGATCCCCGCGTGCGGTTTGGAGACTGACCATGAAGCTCAATCCGGTTACCTTGAAAAAACTCAAGCGCTTCAAGTCGATCAAGCGCGGTTACTACTCCTTCATCATCTTCACCACCCTGGTGCTGCTCTCCCTGCTGGCGGAGCTGCTGGTCAACAGCCGGGCACTGATGGTGAGCTATCAGGGCCAGCTGCATTTCCCCACCTATGGCGATGTGATCCCCGGTCAGCAGTTCGGGCTCGATTACGAGTACGAAACCAACTACCGCCAGCTCAAAGCCAAGTTTGCCGCAGAGGGCCAGGGCGACTGGGTGCTGCTGCCGCCGGTACCCTGGAACCCCTACGAGCAGGACTTCAAGGAGGATGCCTACCCGCCCTACGCCCCCAGCGCGGCTGAGCGCCACTTCCTCGGCACCGACACCAGCGGCCGCGACGTGCTGGCGCGGCTGGTTTACGGCTTTCGCATCGCCATCGGCTTTGCCTTTATCGCGCTGGCGGCCAGTTACGCCATCGGGGTCACAATCGGCTGTCTGATGGGCTTTCTCGGCGGCCGCTTTGACCTCATTCTGCAACGCTTTATCGAGATCTGGTCCCAAGTGCCGTTTCTCTACGTCATCATGATCCTGGTGTCGCTTGCCAAGCCCAACTTCGGCCTGTTTGTCGCCATCAACGTGCTGTTCGGCTGGATGGGGATCACCTGGTATATGCGCACCCTCACCTACAAGGAGCGGGCGCGGGACTATGTGATGGCGGCGCGGGCGCAAGGGGCGACCACCGGGCGGATCATCTTCAACCACATCCTGCCCAACACCCTGATGATGATCGTCACCCTGGCGCCGTTCGCCGTGGTGGGCAATATCTCCACCCTGACGGCCCTCGACTATCTGGGCTTCGGGCTGGCACCGCCGACCCCGAGCTGGGGAGAGCTGCTCTCCCAGGGCATCAACAATCTGGATGCCATCTGGATCGTCAGCTCGGTGGTGGCTGCGGTGAGTCTGGTGCTGATCATGGTCTCCTTTATCGGCGAGGCGATCCGCGAGGCGTTCGATCCGCGCAAATTTACCCGTTACCAATAAGCCAGCCGATGCCAGCGCATCGGCAGGCGCCAGATAACGAACAGTGATAAATGAAGGACGGGCCGCCGCCATCGGCGGTCCCGAGAGCAAGGGATAATCCCGTTATCAATCAAGACCCCCAGTGCAGGGGCCAGACCTGGAAGTCAAACATGAAAAATAAAATCAAATGGATAGGTGCTCTCTTTGTGCTGGTAAACGGATCCTGGGTCTGGGCGGCCAGCCTGCCCGCGGATCTCAAATGGGAGACCAACGACACGGATCCTGTGTTCGCCTCCCCCAAGGCGCTGTCGGGCGGCAGCCTCAATATGTTTGTGGAGAGCTTTCCGCTGACGTTTCGCACCGTGGGGCCTGACTCCAACGGATCGTTCCGCTCCTTTATTCTCGATAACCAGTTGCGACTCATCAGCTTCCACCCCAATACCGGCAACCCCATCCCCTCGCTGGCGACCCACTGGGCCATCGCGCCAGACAATCAGACCGTCTACTTCAAGCTGGATCCGCGAGCCAAATGGTCGGATGGCAAGCCGGTCAATGCTGACGACTACACCTTCGGCTACGAGATGATGCGCTCCAAACACATCAAGGGGCCCTGGTTCAACAACTACTACACCACTGAAGTGGTAGCGGTAGAGAAGATCGATGATCACACCATTATGGTCAAAGCGGGCAACCGCAAGGCCAAGATGGACCTGCTCAACACCACCGAGCTGTGGCCCCAGCCCAAGCACTACTACAAGCTGACCCCCAACTGGGTGAAGCAGTACAACTGGGCCGTGGTGCCCACCACAGGTCCCTACGTGATCAGCGACGTCAAGAAGGGCAAGTCGGTCACCTTCAGCAAGCAGAAGGATTGGTGGGCAAAGGATGATCGCTACAACCAGCACAGATTCAACATCGACACCATCAAGGTGCAGGTGATCCGCGACCACAACATCGCCTTCCGCCACTTCCTGAAAGGGGAGATCGATACCTTCGAGATGATCCTGCCCAACTGGTGGCATGAAAAAGCGGTCACCCCGGAGTACAAAAAAGGCTACGTGCAGAAGGTGATGGCCATGACCGACACCAAACAGGGCGGTCAGGGGGTTCACCTCAATGTGGCCAACCCCAAGCTGGCGGACGTAAACATGCGCCTCGGCATCCAGCACGCCTTCAACATCGACAAGATGATCGAGACCGTGCTGCGCGGCGACTATGACAGAGCCACCACCTTTGACTCGGGCTTTGGCGAGTTCACTGACATCACGCTGCCACAGCGGGCTTATGACATTGGCAAGGCGCGGGAGTACTTTGCCAAGGGTGGCTATAACAAGCCCGGGCCGGACGGCATCCTGCAAAATGAGAAGGGTGAGCGGCTGACGCTGGCGCTCACCTACACCAGTCAGGAGCACTCCAAGCGACTGACCGTGCTGAAAGAAGAGGCCAAGAAAGCGGGTCTGGATCTGGAGCTCAATCTGGTGGATGGCGCCACCGGCTTCAAGGTGATGCTGGAGAAGAAACACGAGGCGGCCTGGCTCGGTTGGGGCGGCGGCGGTCTCTATCCGCAATATTGGGAGTTTTTCCACTCCGCCAACGCCAACAAACCGCAGACCAACAACCTGTTCAACGTGGCTGACAAGGAGCTGGACGCGCTGATCGACGCCTACAACGTCGAATTCGACATGGCCAAACGGGCCAAGCTCTCCCAGCAGATCCAGCAGCGCATCTATGACCTCGCCATCTTCGTGCCCGGGGTGCAGCTCAACTATGTGCGGGCCAGCAGCTGGCGTTATGTGATGCTGCCGGAAGTGCCTGCCACCAAGAACACGCCGGATCTGCTCTACTGGCCGATGGACGGTTATCCTCACAGTAGCGGCGGTCTGCTCTGGCTCGATCCCAAGGTGAAGGAAGAGACCCGCAACGCCAAGGAGGCAGGGGAGGCGCTGGCGCCCATCAACCTGCTCGACAAGACCTATGCACGTCATTGATATTCAGGCCATTGCGAAGGGAGCAGCCGTTATGCCCAACACTCAGGCCCCCATTCTTGACGTACCGGACAACGGGGGGGAGTTCGCCGTTGATAACGGCCAGCACCTGGCCCCAATCCTCGAAGTACGCGATCTCGAGGTGGAGTTCGCCGTCGATGACGGCAAGATCAAGGTGCTCGACGGGGTCAGCTTCAAGGTGGCACCGGGTCAGACGCTGGGGATCGTCGGCGAGTCCGGCTGTGGCAAGAGCGTTACCTCGCTCGCCATCATGGGGCTCTTGCCTAAACCCCACGGTCAGGTGGTAGCAGGCTC
The DNA here is from genome assembly GCF_051919165.1 of Aeromonas sp. 96A. NCBI lineage: Bacteria > Pseudomonadati > Pseudomonadota > Gammaproteobacteria > Aeromonadales > Aeromonadaceae > Aeromonas > Aeromonas sp. 96A. The sequence continues at coordinate 2,006,312 of NZ_JBQBFE010000001.1, forward strand.
CATCCGCTTTCAGGGGGAGGAGCTGCTGTCGCTTGCACCGGATCAGATGTACAAGGTGCGCGGCAACCGCATCTCGATGATCTTTCAGGAGCCGATGACTGCCCTCAACCCGGTGCAGACGGTGGGGGAGCAGCTGATGGAGGTGTTTCGCCTCCATCGCCCCGAGTATGACAAGGCCCAGCGCAAAGCCGCGGCCATCGCCATGCTGCAGAAAGTGGGTATCCCGGAACCGGCCCAGCGCTTTGCGGTCTATCCCCACAACCTCTCCGGCGGCATGCGCCAGCGGGTGATGATCGCCATGGCGCTCTCATGCGAGCCAGACCTGCTTATCTGTGACGAGCCGACCACGGCGCTGGATGTCACCATTCAGGCCCAGATCCTCGAACTGATGAAAGAGCTGCAGGCCCAGACCGGCATGGCCATCATCTTTATCACCCACGATCTCGGGGTAGTGGCTGAGCTGTGCGACGAAGTTGTGGTGATGTACGCCGGGCGGGCGGTAGAGCAGGCCGACGTATTCGAGCTGTTTGACCACCCCCGTCACCCCTATACCCACGGCCTGATGAGCTCGATCCCGCGCCTTGAGGATGAGCCCAAGAGCCTGCTCAAGACCATCAAGGGACAGGTACCGGCCCTGCACGAGATGCCCGCTGGCTGCCGTTTCTCCAACCGTTGCCCCCATGCGACCGACCTCTGTGTCAGCGCCATTCCGGCGGTGGAGCAACTCAATCCGCGCCACCATGTCGCCTGTCACTACTGGAAGGAGTTGACCGCATGAGCACTCTGTTATCGATCAGGGATCTGAAACAGCACTTCCGGCTGGGAGGCGGTTTTCTGCGCAAGCAATATACGGTTCACGCGGTGGATGGCATCAGCTTCGACCTGAAACAGGGGGAGACGCTGGGGCTGGTGGGTGAGTCGGGCTGTGGCAAGTCCACCCTCGGGCGCAGTCTGCTCAAGCTATTCGAGCCGACCGCGGGTACCATCACCTTCGAGGGGCGCGATATCACTGCCCTCAGCCCGAAGGAGATGCGCTCCCTGCGCCAGGAGATGCAGATGGTGTTTCAGGACCCTGCAGAATCCCTCAACAGCCGCCACACCGTGGGCCAAATTTTGGAGGAGCCCTTTATCATCCACGGCAAGGGCAACACTGAACAGCGCCGCGGCTGGGTGCAGGAGTTGCTGGCGAAAGTGGGCCTGCCGGGCAGTGCGGTGGATCGCTACCCCCACGAGTTTTCCGGCGGTCAGCGCCAGCGGATCGGCATCGCCCGCGCCATCGCCCTCAAGCCCAAGCTGCTGGTGTGCGACGAGGCAGTCTCGGCCCTCGATGTCTCGGTGCAGTCGCAGATCGTCAACCTGCTGCTCAGCCTGCAGCGGGAGATGAATCTCTCCATCATCTTCATCGCCCACGATCTGTCGGTGGTCAAACATATCTCGGATCGGATTGCAGTGATGTATCTGGGACGGATCGTCGAACTGGCGGATGCCCAGTCGCTCTATCTGGCGCCGCGTCACCCCTATACCCAGGCACTGATCTCCGCCATTCCGGTGCCGGATCCACGCAGGCGCAGCCAGCGCATTCTGCTGACCGGCGATGTCCCCTCCCCCATCTCGCCGCCAAGCGGCTGCCACTTCCACCAGCGCTGCCCCCATGCGACCGAGTTGTGCAAAAGCAAGGCGCCCAAGCTTGAGGCGTGTGATGAGTCCCATCATCAGGTGGCCTGTCACACCCCGCTCGCTGTTGGTGGTCACGCCATCAGTGACAACGCCATGAGCGGCGACAGCAGGCTGGAGCAGGCGAGCTAGGCGCAGCGAACAAACATCAGGGTAGAAACAGACGAGGCGGCCATCAGGCCGCCTCGTGCTATCGGGTCACGCTTGTCTTATCGAGCCACTGCCGCAGCTTGTCAGGCAATCTGGTAACGGCCGGGCTTGTGGTTGAGTGTCAACACCAGATTACAGATAACCGCCGCCACGATGGAGAGCGCCAGGATCCAGGGCTGCACCACGAAAAACGAGGCGACAACAATGGCGCAATCGAGCCCCATCTGCAACTTGCCCGCCCGAATGCCAAAGCGATCCTGAATAAAGAGCGCCAGAATGTTGAAGCCTCCCAGACTCGACTTGTGGCGAAACATGATAAGCAGCCCCATGCCAATCAGGGTACCGCCGATCAGCGCCGCATAGAGGGGCTCTATCTTGCCGATCTGCAACACCCCGTTGAGGTGATCGGTCATGTAGGAGACCGCCGCCACCGAGACAAAAGTGTTGAAGGTAAAACGTGGCCCCATCCGCAGCCATGCCAGCGCATAGAAGGGCAGGTTTATGCCGAAGAAGAGCAGGCCGAAGCTGATGCCGGTCACCTTTTGCAGCAGCAGCGCCAGCCCGGCGGTGCCGCCAGTGAGCAGGCCAACCTGATGAAACAGAAAGATGCCGAGGGAAACAAAGCTGGCCGCCGTCAGCAGGGCCAGCACATCCTCATAAATAGGATGGGCAGTGCGAATCGAGGTGTTGTCCATAACCTGTATCCAAGCGAAGTAAAGAGAGAGTGTCTGTCGCCTGCCGTTGCGGGCGGGCTGCGAGCCCTGTCCACAGGGCTTCGTTATGGGGTCCAGTCTATTTTTTGTGAAAAGGATCACAACAGGCAGGCTGAACGCCCCATTCTGGTGCCTGTCATCTGGCATTGACACCCGCTGCACCAAGATGCAGCATGCCGCGGTTTAAGCGCGCCATCCCCCATTCACAGCACGAGGCACTTTTCATGAAGGTCACCATTTTTGGCACAGGCTATGTCGGGCTGGTACAGGCCGCCGTTCTGGCCGAGGTGGGCCATCAGGTCTGCTGCGTAGATGTGGATGATGAGCGGATTACCGCCCTCAGGCTGGGGCAGATCCCCTTCTATGAGCCGGGGCTGGCCCCGTTGGTCGAGAGCCATCTGGCCAGCGGCCGCTTGAGCTTCACGGTCGATCCCGCCATTGCCGTGGCACACGCCGACCTGCTGCTGATCGCCGTGGGTACCCCGGCTGACGAGGATGGCTCGGCCGATCTGCAACATGTGCTGGCGGTGGCCGACACCATAGGCCGACTGATGAGCCGCCCCAAGCTGGTGGTGACCAAGAGCACAGTACCGGTCGGCACGGCGCAGCAAGTAAGAGAACACATTGAGCTGCAGTTGGCCGAACGGGGGCTGACCCTCGCCTGCGAGGTGGCGGCCAATCCCGAGTTTCTCAAGGAGGGGGCGGCGGTCAACGACTGCATGCGGCCGGATCGCATCATCATCGGCTGTGACAGCGAGCGTGCGCTTGAGCAGTTGCGCGCCCTCTACGCCCCCTTCAACCGCAATCACGACCGGATCGTGGTGATGGATCTGCGCAGCGCCGAGCTCACCAAGTACGCCGCCAACGCCATGCTGGCCACCAAGATCTCTTTTATGAACGAGATGGCTGCCCTCGCCGAGCAGCTGGGTGCCGATATCGAGGCGGTGCGCCAGGGGATGGGGGCCGATCCCCGCATCGGTTACCACTTTATCTACCCGGGCTGCGGCTACGGCGGCTCCTGCTTCCCCAAGGATATCAAGTCGTTGCGCCATACCGCGGCGAGTGTCGGCTGCGACGCCCCGCTGCTGGCAGCGGTCGAGCAGGTCAACCAGCGCCAGCAACAGAAGATGGCGCAAACCCTGCTGAATCGCTTCGGCCCGGATCTGCGCGGCCGTACCTTCGCCCTGTGGGGACTGGCGTTCAAACCCGGCACCGACGATATGCGCGATGCGCCGAGCCGCCCGCTACTGGCCGCCATCTGGGCTGCCGGTGGCCGGGTGCAGGCCTTTGATCCCAAAGCGATGGAGCGTGCCCGCCAGATCTACGGCGAGCGGCCGGATCTGCTGCTCTGCCCGACTCAGGAAGCGGCACTGGAAGGGGCCGACGCCCTGCTGATCTGTACCGAGTGGCAGGCGTTTCGCGCCCCCGATTTCCAGCAGTTGAAAGCGCAGCTCAACCAACCTGTCATCATCGATGGCCGCAACCTCTATGAGCCGCGCCAGCTCAGCGAGCTCGGGTTTGACTATCACGCCATCGGGCGGCCACATCTTCCCGCCAAAAAGCAGCCTGCCAACACCAGTTGCAGCCCGGAGACTCAACCATGATCTATCTGGTCACCGGCGTCGCCGGTTTTATTGGTTTTCACGTGGCCAGCCAGCTGTGCGCCGTAGGTCATCAGGTGGTGGGGATCGACAACCTCAACGACTACTACGAGGTGAGTCTGAAAGAGGCACGGCTGGCCCAGCTGGCCAGTTTCCCCCATTTTCGCTTCGAGCGGCTGGATCTGGCAGATCGCGAAGCGATGGCGACCCTGTTTGCCAGCAACCGTTTCGAACGGGTGATCCATCTGGGGGCGCAAGCGGGGGTGCGCTACTCCATCGACAATCCGTTCGCTTATGCCGACAGCAACCTTACCGGTATGCTGACAGTGCTGGAGGGGTGTCGTCACCACGGGATCCAGCACCTCATCTACGCCTCCTCCAGCTCGGTCTATGGCATGGGGGATCAGATGCCTTACTCCACCGCGCAGCAGGTAGATCACCCGGTCTCCCTCTACGCCGCCACCAAGAAGAGCGGCGAGCTGATGGCCCACGCCTATTCGGCGCTCTATGGCCTGCCCACCACAGGGCTGCGCTTCTTTACCGTCTATGGCCCCTGGGGCCGCCCCGACATGGCCATCATCAAGTTCACCCGCGCCATCCTCGCGGGAGAGCCTATCGACGTCTATAACAACGGCGATCTCAGCCGCGACTTCACCTTTATCGACGACATCGTCGATGGGATCCTCGCCGTGGCCGACCAGCTGCCCCGCCCCAATTCCGATTGGCACGCCAGCGAGCAGAGCGCGGCCGAGAGCGCAGCCCCCTACCGCATCCTCAATATCGGTAACGGCCAGCCGGTACGGCTGCTCGACTTTATCGAGGCGCTGGAGGATGTCATCGGCAAGCCCGCCATCAAGCGGATGCTACCGATGCAGGCAGGTGACATGCACGCCACCTGGGCCGACAGCGAACCGCTGCACACCCTCACCGGTCTGCGCCCCGCTACGCCCCTCAAGCAAGGTGTTGCCGAGTTTGTCCGCTGGTATCTCGACTACTATCGGCCCGCCCGCTGACGAGCGCGGGTAACCCCTCGGTCATTGATGAGTTAATCAGATACCACTGATGCCCCGCGGGTTTTAGGATGGCTAAACGCACTGTCTGCGCACCATAGCGAGGATTTGAGATGCAATCACAGGAACAGGGTCTGATCGATGGACTGTTCGACCGCCTCAAGCAAGCGCAAGCCAGGGATAGCAAGCGAGACCAACAAGCGGATCAGCTGATCCGCCAGCATCTGGCCCAGCAGCCCGATGCCCCCTACTACATGGCCCAGGCGCTGCTAATTCAGCAGGCTGCCCTTACTCGCCTCAACGAGCGGATCAAGGAGCTGGAAGCCAGCCAGAGCGCCCCAAATGGTGGCAGTTTTCTCTCCGGCCTGTTTGGTGGCGAGAGCAGCCCGCCCCCGCGCTTCACGCCGCCACCGGCAACTGCGCCTGCCCAACCCGCTTCCCGTACCAGCTCCTTTCTCGGTGGCGCCCTGCAAACCGCAGCCGGTGTGGCCGGTGGCGTGATGCTGGCCGATATGATCGGCGGACTGTTTCACAACAATCGGCCCGAGGAGATCATCGACATCATAGAGCCTGCCCCCATCGCCAATCCGGTCGATGCGGAACCGGTTCGCTGGGACGGCTGGGATTCACCTCCCGATGCTGGCAGCAATTTTCTCGATGACGATAACCTGAGTGGCGGCTGGGCCGACAGTAACGATAACAACGGCGGTTTCTTCTGACCGTCAAACCATTACTGGCCCCGCATCTGGCGGGGCCCAACTCGATACGAAACCCATGACTATGGAAAGTGTGATGACACCACGGATCGGCAGCGGCATGACGCGATATACTCAGCGCGCTTCGTGCCACCCGGGAACAACTCCCGACCCCAGGCGCTCTGTCCGTGGCCATGCAACACCCCCATGACGACAAGGAGCCACCTCATGATCCGAACCCTGCTTTTGACCGGTGCCGCCATTGCGGCCTATGCCCTGACCCAGAGCCACTCTCTGCTTCCCCTGCTCAGCCTGCTGGCCCTGCTTTCGCTCTGGGTTGTCAGCGAAATTGGCAGCTTCTATCGCGCACTTCCTCCCGCCGTGCTGGATGAGCAGGAGTATCACCACGACTTTTAACCGGATGAAAAATGGTGTGAAACTGTCGAGATAGCGTTAGTTCCATTCCGTTTTGCTCTCTGAAATCCCCCCGCCATAACAACATGATCCACTGGGTTCGTGGCGATAGCAGCCATGTTCCTCTATATCTTCTGTACTCAAACAGGAGATAACCCATGAGGCACATCAGCGAAAACGGACTGTTTTTGCTGCTTTTTTTGTCGTTGTTACTGGCAGGTACGCCGCGGGCGATGGCACAAGGCAGGGATTTCAGACAGGCCCCCAAGGCGCTGACGGCGATCAAGCAGGGTCAAGTTGCCCAGCAACACGGCAATCTGCAAAAGGCCATCACCCTCTACTGTGTCGCCGCCAGCACCGGCAATCCCGAAGGTTATTTCCGGATCGGCCGCCTGCTCGCCACCGGCCCCACCTCGATACGCAGCGCCAGGCTGGCCAACAGTTATCTCGCCATGGCTATGCGTCTAGGTAACCAACAGGCCGCCCGTTACTACAACGCCCGCATCGGTAATGCCCCTATGAGGGAGCGGTGTGGCATCGGGATCCATGGCGGTCAGGGTGGCTATCTGGCCGGGCTCCCTTCCACCCCCTTCAATGTCGACTCCTGGGTTGCCCGTCAGCCCCCCGCCAAGCAAAAGCTGGTCACCATGCTGCGTCACGCCGCCAGACACCATAAGGTGGATGCCCGGCTGGTGCTGGCGATTGCCATCGCCGAATCCAATCTCAACAGCCGCGCCGTTTCACCCAAGAATGCGCAGGGGCTGATGCAGCTGATCCCCGAAACCCAGCAACGGTTCGGGGTAACCCGACCATTCGATCCGGCCCAGAACATCAAGGGTGGCGTCAGTTATCTCAAATGGCTGGATCGCCGTTTCGATGGCGACTGGGTACTGATCTCGGCAGCCTACAATGCCGGGGAAAAAGCGGTGGAACGCTATGGCGGGATCCCACCCTATGACGAGACCCGGGAGTATGTGAAACGGGTGCTCTACTTCGCTGGCCACAAGCAGCCCTGAGCGGAAAATCAGGAGCTCGCCCGACCGGAAGGCGGCACACGCCCCTTTCTGCGGCCACTGTGGCGGCCACGCCCCCAATAATCGAAGCCATAGTGGCGGTAGTAACCCACCAGATTGCTGACCAGAAACAGCCCCTCCATCAGCGCGGCGACCGGTGAGCCCACCAGCAAGTTGTTACCCAGCCAGCAGAGGGTACCGAGCAGCATCCAGCGCCGCAGCAGGCGATCATCAGGGCAAAACGCGGCCCGGGTTTGCAGCAGGCTCGCCAGCAGCCCAATCCATGAGAGCAGGCCCTGATAGGTCGCTAGCGCCGCCGCACAGGCCAACCCCATGAAAAACCACATCAAGATGCGGCGAACCAGCCAGATGCTCACCAGAAAGCGCATACTGGCCAGCAGCAACAGGCTGGCGGCCGACCACTGCCCGAGCAGGACAAAGTGACCGGCATTGAGGGCGCAGGAGAGGGCCAGACAGGCCAGGATCCTGCGGCGATCCCGCAACTGAAACGACAACAGATCGAGCAACAAGGCCAGGCTAACCACCAGTTGCGACCACAGAAACAGCGACATCATCCACCCCTCGTCCGTCATTTGGATGACGCAGCATGAAGTGGCAACCAGCAGGTGGCATTAACCCGTGTTAATGCGCCTGCGGATCCGTGACAGGGTAACCGGGCTGATGCCGATATAGTTGGCGAGCTGTACTTGGGTCAGTCGTGCAGGCCAGTGGGGGAAGGTGTGGCAGAGCTCCCGATAACGCTCTTCGGGGGAGTGGAGCAGCAAAAACGCCTCCTTTCGCTCCTTGTAACCGAGCTGCTGGCGCAACAGGGCCATGCAGACCGACTGCCAGGCGGGCTCATCCAGCAGGGCGATTGGCACCCGCACCACCTGCAGCTCCGTCAGCGCCTCCAGCTGATAGCGGGCGGGCGACCCAGTGAGCCAGCTGTCGTAAAGCAGGCAGAGCTCCCCCTCGAAGTAGAACTCCTTGCAGCGCTCCTGCCCTTCCCGGGTGTAATGGCAGGCACGGGCGATGCCCATTTCGATATAGAAGGCAGCCTCCTGTTTGTCCCCTTGCGCCAACAGCACCTGACCGGCGCGCAGCGTCTGCCGTGGCAAACGCTGACAGAGGGCTCCACTCAGCGCGGCGTCCAATCCCATTGTGCAGAGAAAGGCGGCCAGTGAGGGGGCTTGAGGGGATGGTTTCATGAGGACTCCGGGACAAAACGGCAGCCCACATCATGCCCAAATTGCACGGCTGATGCAGCAAGGCGTGACCCTGTTGGCAAAGGGGGGACACAGCCGGGTGCCACCTTTGCCCCCCCTCGTCCGTTGGTTTACAATCGACGGGTTTTTTGGAACCCGGTTGACCTGTGTCGACCTGGCCCCACCACGACATCAGTCTGTTAATGCCAAGACATTAACCTGCTGAAAAGGAAGAGAATTAGCCAATGGCTCAATTTATTTACACCATGAACCGGGTCGGCAAGGTAGTGCCGCCCAAGCGTCATATTCTCAAGAACATCTCCTTGAGCTTCTTCCCGGGCGCCAAGATCGGCGTGCTGGGTCTGAACGGCGCCGGTAAATCGACCCTGCTGCGCATCATGGCAGGCATCGATACCGAGATCGAAGGGGAAGCCCGTCCGCAGCCCGGCATCAAGATCGGCTACCTGCCACAGGAGCCAAAGCTGGAGCCGGAGCAGACCGTACGCGAAGCGGTCGAAGAGGCCGTTGGCGAGGTGAAGCGCGCCATGGCTCGTCTGGACGAGGTCTATGCGGCCTACGCCGACCCGGATGCCGACTTTGACAAGCTGGCCCGCGAACAGGGCGAGCTGGAAGCCATCATCCAGGCCCAGGGTGGCCACAACATGGAAAACCAGCTGGAGCGTGCGGCCGATGCCCTGCGCCTGCCGGCCTGGGATGCCAAGATCAAACACCTCTCCGGTGGTGAGCGCCGCCGTGTGGCGCTCTGCCGTCTGCTGCTGGAAAAGCCGGACATGCTGCTGCTGGACGAACCGACCAACCACCTGGATGCGGAATCCGTGGCCTGGCTGGAGCGCTTCCTGCACGACTACGAAGGCACTGTAGTGGCCATCACCCACGACCGTTACTTCCTCGACAACGTGGCAGGCTGGATCCTGGAACTGGACCGCGGCGAAGGTATCCCGTGGGAAGGCAACTACTCCTCCTGGCTGGAGCAGAAGGACGCCCGTCTGGCGCAGGAAGCAAGTTCCGAAGCGGCTCGCCGCAAGTCCATCGAGAAAGAGCTGGAGTGGGTTCGTCAAAACCCGAAAGGCCGTCAGGCCAAGTCCAAGGCCCGTATGGCTCGCTTCGAAGAGCTCAACACCAACGACTACCAGAAGCGCAACGAGACCAACGAGCTGTTCATTCCGCCCGGACCGCGCCTCGGCGACAAGGTGGTGGAAGTGGCTAACCTGCGCAAATCCTATGGTGATCGGGTGCTGATCGACGATCTGTCGTTTGCCATTCCGAAGGGTGCCATCGTCGGCATCATCGGCCCGAACGGTGCCGGTAAGTCGACCCTGTTCCGCATGATGTCGGGTCAGGAGCAGCCGGATTCCGGCGCCATCACCCTGGGTGAAACCGTGGTACTGGCCTCTGTCGATCAGTTCCGCGACAGCATGGATGACAAGAAGACGGTCTTCGAAGAGGTCGCTGACGGTCAAGATATCCTGCGCATCGGCAACTACGAGTTCCCGAGCCGCGCCTACATCGGCCGCTTCAACTTCAAGGGTTCCGACCAGCAGAAGCGGGTTGGCGAGCTCTCCGGTGGTGAGCGCGGTCGTCTGCATCTGGCCAAGCTGCTGCAGACCGGCGGCAACGTGCTGCTGCTGGATGAACCGACCAACGATCTGGATATCGAAACCCTGCGCGCCCTCGAGAACGCCCTGCTGGAGTTCCCGGGTTGTGCCATGGTCATCTCCCACGACCGCTGGTTCCTCGACCGTATCGCCACTCACATCCTGGACTATCAGGATGAGGGCAAGATCGAGTTCTTCGAAGGTAACTTTACCGAATACGAAGAGTGGAAGAAGAAGACCTACGGCGCCGAGGCGATCCAGCCGCACCGCGCTAAATATAAGCGCATCGCCAAATAAGGCTGACTGCGTGTTGAGGGGAGCTTCGGCTCCCCTTTCTCTTGCCTTTTGACTTACAATCCTAGACGGATGCCTTTGCATGGATGTAGCACGATGACGACCCCCATAGAGAAAAAACTCACCATCCAGATCCGGGTTGAACCGGGTTGCCTCGGGCCGGATGGCAAGGAGCACATAGAGACCTTCTGTGCTGCTGCCGCCAAGATTTTTGCCGCCGTGGAGCCCGAGCTGGTGAGCTGGGTGCTGATCCCCCGCTACGACAAGCAACTACCGGAGCAGGAGTTCTTTATCGAGGGGCGCAAGCTGACCGAAGAGCAGGCAAGCCTCTTTCTGCGCCGCTTCGGCCGTGAACTGGGTGAAGTGCAAGACCGGCTCGACTCGGTACTGGCCCAGCTGGTCGAGCGCTACTTCAAAACCCTGTAAGCCCCCTATTTTCGATAAAAGGTTCTCTGCTGAGAACCTTTTTTCATGCTCAAAAAGCAAACGTTTGAATTTTTACTCTATTCATTGATCTGCTTCGCAGATCCGGGGTTTGTAAACGGCGCCGCCTGTGTAAAAATGTGCGCGCTGTCACGGTATCAGGACGAGTCTGGTTACTTAACCGCCAGAAACAGGGCAATTTACCCCGCATGGATGGGATAGCCCGTTCCCCTGCTGCTTATTTCACGTCACCTATTGGAATCCAACATGAATCAACAACACCAAGCTGCCAATCAGGCCGCCGGGCAAGGATTGCTTGAGCGCCTGTTTGCCCTGCAAGGCCATGGCACGACCGCCCGTACCGAAGTGATCGCCGGTATCACCACCTTCCTGACCATGGTCTACATCGTGTTCGTCAACCCGCAGATCCTCTCTGCGGCGGGCATGGACACCCAGGCCGTGTTCGTCACCACCTGCCTCATCGCCGGTATCGGCAGCATCCTGATGGGCCTGTTGGCCAACCTGCCGATCGCGCTGGCCCCCGCCATGGGCCTCAACGCCTTCTTCGCCTTCGTGGTGGTTGCAGGTATGGGCTACTCCTGGCAAGTGGGTATGGGTACCATCTTCTGGGGCGCCATGGGTCTGTTGATCCTCACCCTGCTGCGGGTGCGTTATTGGCTGATCGGCAACATTCCGCTCACCCTGCGGGTCGGCATCACCGCCGGTATCGGTCTGCTGATCGCCCTGCTCGGCCTGCACAACGCCGGGATCGTGGTGGCCAGCCCCGCGACTATGGTGACCGTGGGCAATCTCACCTCCCTGCCCTGCCTGCTGGGTCTGCTCGGTTTCTTCCTGATCTGCATCTTCTCCGCCCGCGGCGTCCACTCCGCCGTGCTGATCGCCATCGTGGTCACTACCGGTCTGGGCTGGCTGTTTGGCGATGTCACCTTCAAGGGCTTTGTCTCCATGCCCCCCAGCATCGAGCCAGTGTTCGGCCAGCTGGATCTGATGGGCTCGCTCGATATCAGCCTCGCCGGGATCATCTTCTCCTTTATGCTGGTCAACCTGTTCGACTCCTCCGGCACCCTGATCGGCGTCACCAACCGCGCCAAGCTGGCCGATGACAAGGGCCACTTCCCGCGCATGAAACAGGCGCTGATGGTGGATAGCGTCAGCTCCGTCGGCGGCGCCTTCATGGGCACCTCCTCGGTTACCGCCTTTATTGAGAGCAGCTCCGGCGTCGCCGTCGGCGGCCGTACCGGTCTGACCGCCATTGTGGTCGGCCTGCTGTTCCTGCTGGCGATCTTCTTCTCTCCGGTCGCCGCCATGGTGCCGGCCTACGCCGCAGCTGGCGCCCTTATCTATGTGGGCGTGCTGATGTGCTCCGAGCTGACCCGGGTCAAGTGGGAAGATCTGACCGAAGCGGTACCGGCCTTTATGACCGCGGTGATGATGCCATTCAGCTTCTCCATCACCGAGGGGATCGCCGTGGGCTTCATCTCCTACTGCGTGATGAAGGCAGGTACCGGCCGCTGGCGCGAGATCAACCCTTGCGTGCTGGTGGTTGCCCTGCTGTTCGTGCTCAAGTTCGTCTGGGTCGACAGCCACTAACTCCGGCTTCTGCCAACAAAAATGCCAGTCAGTTGACTGGCATTTTTTATCCCCGATTTACTATCGGCCTGTGCGCAGGCCATAAAAAAATCCGAAACCTGTGGTTTCGGATTTTTGCTATTCAGCATATGGCAGAACAGGGTTATCTCCTCGTCTGCCACATCGGCAGCACTTACTCGGCAGCCATACGGGCTTCGATGTAAGCAAGCGCACGGTCGATACGAGCGAGAACACGCTCTTTACCTACCAACGCCATTACGGCGTCGATGGCAGGGGACTGACCCAGACCGGTGACGGCCACACGCAGCGGCATACCAACCTTGCCCATGCCCTGACCCAGCTCGGCAGCGGTCGCTTCAATCAGCTCGTGCAGCGCCTCGGTGGTCCAGCTATCCAGTGCAGCCAGCTTGGTTTTGGCCAGTGCCAGCGGCTCGGCCGCAACGCCACGCAGGTGCTTCTTGGCAGCCGCTTCGTCGATCGCCTCAAAATCTTCGAACAGATAGCGGCTCTGGGCGGCCATCTCTACCAGGGTGTTGCAGCGCTCGGCCAGCAGGGTGACCACGTCGGCCAGCGCCGGGCCATTGCTGGTGTCGATCTTCTGGTTTTCCATGTGCCATGCCAGATGCTTGGCCACATAGGTCGGATCCAGGCTGCGCATGTAGTGGTTGTTCAGCCACAGCAGCTTGTCGGTGTTGAAGGCAGAGGCGGACTTGGAGATGGCATCCAGGCTGAACAGCTTGATCATCTCTTCCAGGCTGAAGATCTCCTGATCGCCGTGGGACCAGCCCAGACGCACCAGATAGTTCAGCAGCGCTTCCGGCAGGTAGCCATCATCGCGGTACTGCATCACAGAAACGGCACCGTGGCGCTTGGAGAGCTTGGCGCCGTCGTCACCCAGGATCATGGAGACGTGGGCAAACTCCGGCACCGGCGCGTTCAGCGCCTTGTAGATGTTGATCTGGCGCGGGGTGTTGTTGATGTGATCTTCACCACGCACTACGTGGGTGATCTCCATATCCCAGTCATCGACCACTACGCAGAAGTTGTAGGTCGGCGCGCCGTCGGTACGGCGGATAATCAGATCGTCCAGCTCGGTGTTGGCAAACTCGATGCGGCCACGGACGTGGTCATCGAACACCACAGAACCTTCGGTCGGGTTGCGGAAGCGAATGACGTGCGGCGCATCGGCCGGGTGATCGTGGGCGTGGTCGCGGCACTTGCCGTCATAACGGGGCTTCTCGCCGTTGGCCATCTGGCCTTCGCGCAGTGCTTCCAGACGCTCTTTGGAGCAGTAGCACTTGTAGGCGCGGCCATCGGCCAGCATCTCGTCGATCAGACCGTTGTAGCGATCGAAGCGCTTGGTCTGGTAGTAGGGGCCCTCATCCCAGTTCAGCTCCAGCCATTCCATGCCCTCAATGATGGCGTCGATCGCCTCCTGAGTGGAACGTTCCAGGTCGGTATCCTCAATACGCAGCACGAACTCACCGCCCTGGTTCTTTGCAAACAACCAGGAATAGAGTGCGGTACGGGCACCGCCGACATGCAAAAAGCCGGTCGGGCTGGGAGCAAAACGGGTTTTGACTTTCATCTTTAAGCCTTGTGTAGAGGGCCTTGGGCCAATTCGTTAAAAAAACCGTCGCATTTTAGCACCGACAATCACGGATGGGAAAACCATGAAGCTATTGCGGGCTAAAGTAGGGGATTAAATCTGTCGCCATTTGCATCTGTAGCCCGATATTTGAAGAGGATCGCAAAACCGAAGCCCCGTTTCCGATTTGCTATGCACAATGCTGGAGAGCTGCCTCCTCCGGTCGATACCCAAACAACGCTCACCACACTTCTCACGAACAAGGAAGAGACGATGCAGTTCCGTTCTATCCAGAATCGCATTCTAGTGATGGCCGGGATCGCCATGACCGCAGCCCTGGTCATCCTGATCCTGCTCAACCAATACTCCGGCCAACAGACCCAACAACTCACCATCAGCTCCAGCCGTGAAGCGCTGCAGCAGGAGGCATGGCAAAAGGTCAGCGCCAATGCCCGCGCCGAGGCAGCCACCATCACCCAGCTGCTGCAAAAAGGGCTCTCCTACACCCAGCAGATGGCCAGCACCCTCGCCCTGCAACAGCAAGGCAAACTGCCGCTGGATCGCCAGCAGGCCACCGACCTGCTCAAGGCACAACTGGCGTTGGAGCCCCAGCTTTATGGCGCCTTCGCCGGCTTCGAGCCCAACGGTTTCGACGGTCAGGATGCCAGCTTTGCTGGCCAGAGTGCGCTGGGCAGTGATGACAAGGGGCGCTTCGTGCCCTACTTCTATCGCGACAAGGATCAAATCGGTACCGATCTGCTGCTCTCCATCGAAAAAACCGACCCGGACGAATTCGGCAATCCCGCCAACGACTACTACGCCTGCCCGAAGCGGGAAGGACACTCTTGCCTCATCGATCCCTTCAAGGTGGATATCAACGGTCAGCAGGTGCTGGTCAGCACCATCACCACCCCCATCATGGTGAATGGTCAGTTCAAGGGGATCGCAGCGCTCGATCTGGCGGTGGACTCCATCAGCCGTCAGGCCAAGAGCCTCAACAACAACATCTATGATGGCCAGGGGGAGACCCTGATCGTCAGCGCAGCCGGTGTCATCACCGGCACCAGCGGCGATGCCAGCCTGCTCGGCAGCAGCGCAAGTAAGGTGCTGGGCAACCAGTGGCAGCAGTACCTGAAACCGGAAGTTCAGCGTCAGGAGCTGGACGAGTCATTCCGTATTTCCGTCCCCATCATGGTACCGGGAATGAGCCGCAACTGGGCCATCATCGTCACCCTGCCCTACAAGGTGGTACTGGCGGGGGCCGATCAACTGGAGAGCCAGCTGAGCGACATGAACCAGGCAGCCATGACCCAGCAATTGGTGGGTGCCGTTATCGTACTGGTGCTGGCGCTGGCCACCATGCTGGTGATTGCCCGCAGCATCACAGGCCCCATCCGTCAGATGGTCAGCCTGGTGGATGACATCGCCGATGGTGAAGGGGATCTCACCAAACGCCTCACGACCCGATCTGTCGACGAGCTAGGGGATCTCGCCAAGGGGATCAACCGCTTTATCGACAAACTGCAGGGGCTGCTCGGGGATGTGCTCAAGACTGCCAGCGAGGTGAACCGCTACGCCGGTGACACCGATCGCATTGCCGGTCAGACCGACAACAATCTGCAGCATCATCAGGCCGAGATGGAGCAGATGCTGACCGCGGTACAGGAGATGTCCTACGTCAGTCAGGAGGTCGCCACCCACGCCAACAACACCGCCGACTCGGCCAAACAGGCGCAAGGCGCAGCCGATCAGGGCAAGGAGCGCTTCCAGCAGGTGATCCAGTCGATGCACAAGGTCGCAGCAGAAGCCGGAAAAGGGGCAGAAGTGGTGGAAGGGCTGGCCCACGACAGCGCCCAAATCACCAGCATCCTCACCGTCATTCAGGGGATTGCCGACCAGACCAACCTGCTGGCTCTCAACGCCGCCATCGAGGCAGCCCGGGCTGGCGAACAGGGCCGCGGCTTTGCAGTAGTCGCCGACGAGGTGCGCAAACTGGCGGGCAATACCCAGCAGGCGGTACAGAACACCCAGGAGCTGATCGAGAAGATCCGCCTCAGCTCCACCAATGCAGTCAACGCCATCAACCAGAGCCAGCAGCTGACCCATCAGGCGGTGAGCGAGGCGGATCTGGCGGAAGAGGCGCTTGGCAGCATCTACCAGGCCATCTCCACCATCAACGACATGACCTATCAGATCGCTTCCGCCGCCGAAGAGCAGAGCTCGGTCTCAGAAACCGTCTCCGGCAACCTGTCAAAAACCAACGCACTGGCCAACGACATTGCTCAGGATGCGACCGAAACGGCCAAAGCCAGTCAGGCATTGCGTCAGGCGGCCGACAAATTGCAGCAATTATTGGGTCAATTTCGTCTCAGCTGATAATTTTCCGCCTCAGGACTCTCCCCCTCGGGGGCGAGTCCGTTTACCATAGGCGACGAATTTGCCTGATGGCAGGCAATGTAGTGAGAGGTAAATGCCGTGCCCACCCCGGACCGTCGCCCACGAGGCCATAACAGACGAGCCCAGCAGCGTCGCCAAGACGAATCACAAGGATCCCTGCTCCATCGCATCAATGCCGCGACCCTGTCCCTGCGCCAACGTTTTGGCCAAGGGATGAGCAACCTCGGCCAACGCCGCCAGGATGCCAAAGCAGGCAAATTCAAGCTGTCCAGCCCGCTGCCCCGCAAAAACACCATAGGTCTGCTGATCCTGATCCCGCTCTGGTTGCTGGTGCTGGCTTGGGAGCCAGCGCCATCCGCCCCCAAAGCCGCCCCTTCCGGCTCGCTGGAAGTGCCGCTGGCCGTGCCTGCTCAAGCTCTAACTGTCGGTAATGGCGCGGCAGGCAGTGCCCCCGCGGCAGCCAAGCCGGTCGAAGAGAAGGTTAACGGCACCTGGCTGCAACACGATGTGCAGGCGGGTGAGACCCTCTACTCCATCTGGCGTAAATTCGAGTTGCCGGGTGCCGAGCTGAGCCGCCTGATCGCCATCGAGGGGCCGGATCGTCCCCTGACCCGCCTGCAATCGGGCCGTTCTATCTTCATCCTGGTGGACGACACCCGCCGCATCCAGCGGGTGGAGATCCGCTCCTACGGTCAGGCGGTTTACCGCTACGACCGGCAGGGCGAAGGGTTCGCCCTCAAGGAATAACAAAAACGGGAGGCGCTGGCTTCCCGTTTTTTTCAGTCAAATATTTTCAAATAAGCTACTGACTTCACAATATTTTTAGCTTGTTCAAAAAACGAAAGGGGTCAAATTGACAAGGATCGGCGCTAACGTACAATCGTTTGTGCTTTAGACAGGGATTGTTCTACGTGCTACTGGGACAAAGAGACGTGGTCAGTCATGAGCCAACCCCTGCTTGCAAGGCAAATGCAGCCCAGCACGGGCTTAGTTTCATTTTGTTATTGATAGGATTTAGCACATGTCTGACATTCGCACCGGCCAGGTAAAATGGTTCAACGAAACCAAGGGTTTTGGCTTTATTGAACAATCCCAGGGTCCGGACGTATTCGTTCACTTCTCCTCCATCCAGAGCACCGGTTTCAAAACCCTGGCTGAAGGTCAAAAAGTCCAGTTCACTGTGACCCAGGGCAAAAAAGGCCCTCAGGCTGAGAACGTTACTCTGGTTTAAGCCCGCGCCAGTGAATCATGCAGGAGGAGCCAAGGCCCCTCCTCTTTTTTGCCCGCAATTCTTCCTGCCAACCACCTTTCCCTCGTACAACCCGCACAATGAACCCGTACCACCTTCCTGTTTGCAGGAGGTGACAGAGACACGCTGAGTAAACGTCAGATACGACAAAGCATCGCAGCGCGATGTGAGGGGCAATTCAAAGGGATTATGAAAACTTCGAAGAGAGATTGGAGCGGGAAACGAGACTCGAACTCGCGACCCCGACCTTGGCAAGGTCGTGCTCTACCAACTGAGCTATTCCCGCAACAGAATGTCATTTACAAGTGATTGGAGCGGGAAACGAGACTCGAACTCGCGACCCCGACCTTGGCAAGGTCGTGCTCTACCAACTGAGCTATTCCCGCAACGGAATGTCACTTACAAATGTTTGGAGCGGGAAACGAGACTCGAACTCGCGACCCCGACCTTGGCAAGGTCGTGCTCTACCAACTGAGCTATTCCCGCAACAGAATGTCATCTGCAAGTGATTGGAGCGGGAAACGAGACTCGAACTCGCGACCCCGACCTTGGCAAGGTCGTGCTCTACCAACTGAGCTATTCCCGCATCGGAATATCACTTACAAATTTTTTGGAGCGGGAAACGAGACTCGAACTCGCGACCCCGACCTTGGCAAGGTCGTGCTCTACCAACTGAGCTATTCCCGCAACAATTTGGTTGTCTTTAGGCTGGCTGATGATTGGAGCGGGAAACGAGACTCGAACTCGCGACCCCGACCTTGGCAAGGTCGTGCTCTACCAACTGAGCTATTCCCGCATCGGGCTGGTTTGCACCAGTGTCATCATCAGATTTTTGGAGCGGGAAACGAGACTCGAACTCGCGACCCCGACCTTGGCAAGGTCGTGCTCTACCAACTGAGCTATTCCCGCAACTACCTTAAAACAGGCCGTACAGCATTTGGTTGCTTGCGCTACTGTACGGGAGCCGAATTATAAGAGCAGTCATTCCAATTGCAAGGGCTTTTTTGTCTGGTTGCGCGCGTTCGCTCAAAAGCTGGCCGAACTGTCGATTTTAGCAGCCAGAGTATGACAAACCCTTGCCGGGGAATCAGATCTTGAAGACGTGGCTGCGATAGAACTGCAGCTCGGCGATAGATTCACGGATGTCGTCCAGCGCCTGGTGGGTGCCGCTCTTCTTGAACTGATCCAGCAGTTCCGGCTGCCAGCGGCGTACCAGCTCCTTGATGGTGCTGACGTCGACATTGCGGTAGTGGAAGAAGGCTTCCAGCTCGGCCATGTGTTTGACCATGAAGCGGCGATCCTGACCGATGCTGTTGCCGCACAGCGGGCTGGTACGCTCCGGCACCCACTGGCGAATGAACTCGAGGGTCTCGGCAATGGCTTTCGCCTCATCGTGCTGACTCGCCTTGACCCGGGCCACCAGACCGCTCTTGGTATGGGTGTTGACGTTCCAGTCGTCCATCTTGGCCAGTTCTTCATCACTCTGATGAATGGCGATGACCGGCCCTTCGGCCAGTACGTTCAGATCCTTGTCGGTGACTATGGTGGCAATCTCCAGTACCACGTTCTCTTCGGGGTCGAGACCCGTCATCTCCATGTCGATCCATACCAGGTTCTGCGCGCTGACTGTCATGATTGCTCTCTCTATTGGGAGGAATGGCGGAATTTTGCCAATTTGCATGTATCATACTGGCTTTGGATCTGTTCATAAACTGGCGAATCGAGTGGCAAAGAAAGCAAAACTCAATCTGGGTCAACAAAGGCGCGTCCAGGCCAACCGCGAACGGCGGCTGCAAAAAGATCACACCACAGTGGTGGATGACACCCTGTTTGGCCCCGCCATCGAAGGGGTGGTGATCAGTCGTTTTGGTCAACACGCAGACGTGGAAGCGGTCGATGGCACCATCCACCGCAGCAACCTGCGGCGCAGCAGCATCAGCAGTCTGGTCTGTGGCGACAAGGTAGTGTGGCGTCCCGGCCTCAATGCCGCGACAGCGGGCGTCATCGAGGCAGTGCATCCGCGCCACTCGGTACTGACCCGGCCGGACTTCTACGACGGGGTCAAACCCATCGCCGCCAATATCGACCAGATCATCATCGTCTCGGCGGTGATGCCCGAGTTCTCCACCAACATCGTCGACCGCTATCTGGTGGCCGCCGAGGATGTGGAGATCCGCCCCCTCATCGTGCTGAACAAGGTCGATATGCTCGATGATGCCGCCAGAGCGCGCATCGAAAGCCAGCTCGAAACCTACCGCAAACTCAATTACGAGGTGCTGCTGGTGAGCTGCGAGAGCGGCGAAGGGCTCGATGAGCTGAAAGCCGCTCTGACCGACAAGATCAGCATCTTCGTTGGCCAGTCCGGGGTGGGCAAGTCGTCGCTCACCAACGCCCTGATGCCGGGGCTGGATGTATTGACCGGCGAGATCTCCGAAAACTCGGGGCTCGGCCAGCACACCACCACCACGGCGCGACTCTACCACTTCCCGAGCGGTGGCGATCTCATCGACTCCCCCGGGATCCGCGAGTTCGCCCTCTGGCATCTGGAGGCCGACCGCATCACCTGGTGCTTCGTCGAGTTTCGCGACTATCTGGGTGGCTGCAAGTTCCGCGACTGTACCCACAAGGACGATCCCGGCTGTGCCCTGCGCGCCGCGGTCGACGCGGGCGCTATCAGCGCCGATCGCTTCCACAACTATCACCGCATCCTGGAAACCATGCAGGAAGCACGTCACGGTCGCCAACAGGCGCGCCTGTGACCCTAATAAACCTACGTTGATGATGAACATGAGCATTACTGACAACCTGAAAATTGCCGGTCAATACTGTCTGCCCAAGCACGCCCTCTCCCGTCTGATCGGCAAGTTTGCCGCCGCCGAAGCGGGCAACATCACTACCAAAGTGATCGAGGCTTTTATCAAGCAGTATCAGGTCGACATGAGCGAGGCGCTGCACGAGAGCCCGGCCCACTACAAGAGCTTCAACGAGTTCTTCACCCGCGAGCTCAAGCCCGGTATCCGCCCCGTGGTAGAAGATGCCATGACCCTGGCGCTGCCGGTCGATGGCACCGTCAGCCAGCTCGGCCCCATCCAGCAAGGTCGCATCATCCAGGCCAAGGGCCACGACTACAGCGCCCGCGAGCTGCTGGGTGGCTATGAGGATTTGGTGGCGCCGTTCAAGGATGGCGACTTCGCCACCATCTATCTGGCGCCCAAGGATTATCACCGCATCCACATGCCGCTGGATGGTGTGCTGGAGAGCATGGTGTTCGTGCCGGGGGATCTCTTCTCCGTCAACCCGCTCACCGCCGAGAACGTGCCGAACCTGTTTGCTCGCAACGAGCGGGTGGTCGCCACCTTCCGCACCCCGCACGGCCCGATGGCGCTGGTGCTGGTCGGTGCCACTATCGTGGCCAGCATCGAGACCATCTGGGCCGGCAACATTGCGCCGACCAAAGAGAAGAAGGTGGTGCGCTGGGACTACAGCGGCGACGAGGCCATTACCCTGCAGAAAGGTGCCGAGATGGGCCTGTTCAAGCTGGGCAGCACCGTGGTCTGCCTGTTTGGCCCTGGCATGCTGGCCGGTTTCGAACCTCACTTGGCCAACGGCGTCACCACCCGCATGGGTCAGCCCTTTGCCAAGCTGGCGGAGCAGGCATGAGCGAGCAACCAAACGCCTCGCAGAAGAACAACCCGCTGCACGGGCTGACGCTGGAAGCCATCGTCACCGCGCTGGTCGAATACTACGGCTGGGAAGAGCTGGGGCAGCAGATCAATATCCGCTGCTTCACCGATAATCCCAGCATCAAGTCCAGCCTGAAGTTCTTGCGCAAGACCCCCTGGGCCCGGGAGAAGGTCGAAAGCCTCTACCTCTACGTCCAGCGCAAGCAAGCCAAATCGAAGAAGGAAGGGCAAGATGGCCTTTAAGATTACGTATACCTATAAAAAACAGGCCAAAGAGATCGGCTACGCGAACGACAAGTTCCGCAGCATCTACGACGCCATCGCCGCTGCCGAAGGGCTGGATCTCACCAGTTTTCACGCTATGGAGGCCCAGCTGGCTCAGGTTTGTCGCCGTGACAAGAAAAGCGTGAAGGATTACCAGGAGAACTACTTCAAAGAGTTGGGATTCTCCAACATCGTCATCGAACGGGATCTTCAGGAGTAACCATGCGCACCTTGACCCTGATGGCCGCCTCTCTGCTGCTGGCGGCATGCAGTACACCGGAACAACATCTGGTGGGCGGCGATCGCGACAGCCACGGCTGTATCGGCAGTGCGGGCTATCAGTGGTCAGCGCTGACTGGCAAATGTGTGCGCCTGTTTGAAGAGGGTATCCGGCTCAATCCGACCGATGCCAGCCAGACCAGCAGTGCGTTCGTGCTGTTCAACACCGATCAGAGCAAGGCCGAACTGACCCTGCCCACCGGTGAGCAGCACCAGCTTGCCCGTCAGGGGATGGAAGGCAACTGGTCGTGGCAGGGCAGCGGTTACACCCTCTTCCCCTGGAAGGGCTATGTGCTCAAATCCGGTGACAAGGTGCTCTATCAGGGGGAGTAACCCGATCGCCTGATATCTTCCCGATATCCGCCAAATAAAATGCCGACCCAAGAGTCGGCATTTTTGTATCTGACACAACAGGTTATCAGGCACGGCTGAGGTAATCGGCCTGCCCTACCCACTTGTAGCTGGTAAGCTCGGTCAGCCCCATGGGGCCACGGGCGTGCAGCATCTGGGTCGACACCGCCACTTCAGCCCCCAGACCAAATTGGCCACCATCGGTGAAACGGGTGGAGGCGTTGACATAGACAGCCGCCGAACCGGCTCCGTTGACGAAACGCTCGGCGTTGGCCAGATCGTTGGTCAGGATGGCATCGGAGTGGCCGGCGTTATGCTCGCGCATATGGGCCAGCGCCTCGTTCACATCCGCCACTAACTTGACCCCCAGGGTCAGACCGAGCCACTCGGTATCGAAATCCTCCGGCCCCGCCTCGCACAGGTTGTCCGCGCCAGTCAGCAACGCCATGGCATTGGGCGCGGCCACCAGCGTCACCTTGCGCTCGTTCATCAGCGTCACCAGCTGCGGCAGGAAGGTAGCAGCCACCTTCTCGTGTACCAGCAGGGTATCGAGGGCGTTGCAGGCGGAGGGGCGCTGCACCTTGGCGTTGTCGATAACAGCCAGAGAGCGCACCAGATCGGCACTCTCGTCGACGAAAATATGGCTGATACCGAACCCGCCGATGATGACCGGGATGGAGCTGTTCTCCTTGCACATCTTGTGCAGGCCGGCACCGCCACGGGGGATGATCATGTCCACATAGCGGTCGAGGCGCAGCAGCTCGCCGACCAGCGCCCGATCCGGGTTGTCGATGTACTGCACCGCCGCCTCGGGCAGACCGGAGGCCGCCAAGGCATGCTGGATCACCCGCACCAGCTCCAGATTGGAGTGGAAGGTCTCGCGCCCGCCACGCAATATGCTGGCGTTGCCGGTCTTGAGGCAGAGGCTGGCGATATCGATGGTGACGTTGGGGCGCGCCTCGTAGATGACGCCGATAACCCCGATGGGCACCCGACGACGGGAGAGACGCAGGCCATTTTCCAGCACCCGGCTATCCATTTCGGCGCCGACCGGATCGTCCAGCGTGATCACCTTGCGCACATCTGCCACGATACCGGCCAGCCGGGCCGGATTGAGCAGCAGGCGATCCAGCATCGCCTCTGACAAGCCTGCCTCACGGCCGGCGGCGATATCTTTCACGTTGGCGGCGAGGATCTGCTCACTGCGCGCCTCCAGCTCGTCGGCGATGGCGGCCAGCGCCCGATTCTTCTGCGCCGTGCTGATGGTAGCCAGCTGATAGGCGGCTTCACGGGCCGCCTGCCCCATTTTCTCCAGACTCATCTCATTTCCCTTTGTTCATGCCGTGCCGCCCTGATTAGAGCAGCACCATATCGTCTCGATGGATGGCTACTGAACCATATCCATAGCCCAGTACCTGCTCAATCTGATCCGAGTGGACGCCACGCAACTTCTCCAGCTCCAGATGGTCGTAACGGCAGATACCGCGCGCCAGCTCGGCGCCCTTGGGATCAAGAATTCGCACCACATCGCCTCGAATAAAGTCACCCTTGACGGCGACAATCCCCTTGGGCAGCAGGCTGGAGCCTTTATCCTTCATGGCGGCGACAGCCCCCTGATCCACATGTACTTCGCCGTGAGGGGGCGGGCCTGCCAGGATCCAGCTCTTGCGCCCTTCCAGCGGGGACGCCAGCGCCGGGAACAGGGTGCCAATCCGCTCGCCCTTGGCGAGACGGCCGATCACCTCCGGCATCTGGCCGGTCGCGATCACCACGTTGACGCCGGCGCGGCGCGCCACATCGGCGGCCTGCAGCTTGGTAGCCATGCCGCCGGTGCCGAGGCCGCTGACACTGTCACCCGCCAGCGAGCGCAGGGTATCGTCGATAGTCTGCACCTCTTCAATAAGCTGGGCATCGGGATTGGTGCGCGGATCGGCGGTAAAGAGCCCCTTCTGGTCAGTCAGCAGGATCAGCAGATCCGCATCCGCCAGAATGGCGGCCCGTGCGGAGAGGTTGTCGTTGTCGCCGACCTTGATCTCGGCGGTCGCCACCGCATCGTTTTCGTTGATGACCGGAATAATGCGGTGATCGAGCAGGGTGCGCATGGTATCGCGGGCGTTGAGGTAGCGCTCCCTATCTTCCAGATCGGCGCGGGTCAGCAGCATCTGGCCAATATGCAGACCGTAGAGGTTGAACAGATCCTGCCATACCCGAATCAGCTGGGTCTGACCAACCGCCGCCAGCATCTGCTTGTTGGGCAGGGTTGGCGCCAGTGGCGGGTGGCCCAGATGTTCACGCCCGGCGGCGATAGCTCCTGATGTGACGACCACGACCCGATGGCCGTGACGGTGCAAGGCCGCACACTGTCTGACCAGCTCGACCATATGGGCACGATTGAGCTGGGAAGACCCCCCTGTGAGCACGCTGGTGCCCAACTTGACGACTATGGTTCTGTTTTCCATGGGAGCATAAAGACTAAAAAGTAAGGAATATCTTTATACCCACGGCCATGGTGCCCTGCAAGGCAATTAACGCCGGGGGTGAGGAGATGAAGCAAAGGCCCGGATGATTGCGGTCGGAAGGGGAGATGGCTGACTGATGGCCCGGCAAACAGCGGGATGCTGCTCGCCGGGCATCAGGGATCAAGCAGCGGTCACGGTCAACTCATTGGTGACCTGATCCGCTGGCGCTAACTGACACTCCAGAGCCGTCAGTTTGTCGCTGATGAGCTTGTAGAAACGGTTGAGGGTCCGCTCCACTTCTACCTGGTGCTTCTTGGGGATCGGCTTGTCCAGCCACTCACCATCAGCATTGTAGAAACCGAGCTGATAGTGGTAACGGAAATGGTGATCGTCCTGCTCCAGCACCAGCCACCAGCCCCAGAACTCCCGCTTGTCCGGCGCCGGCTTGGCGCTGACACAGACCGACAGGCAGTCGAAACGATAACGCCCCTCTTCGCAGAGATCTTCGCGCAAATAGGGGCCAATGGCAGCAAACTGCCTTAGCAGTCGCTTGTAGGTCACTCTTTCAGACATGTTAACCTCCCTGTTAAACAAGCCGCACCACCTCGGGATGGTGTCAGTTCTTTAGCGCAATGTCAGGTACACAAATGCTGTTTCAGCCACTCGACGATTTCGTCCAGCGCCTTGTCATACACCTCCAGCAAAGGCTGTTTGTCGAATACGATGGCCTTGCCGTTACGACTGGCCGCCGCCAATGCCCGTACATCCTGCTCGGGACAAATAAAATCTCGCTTGTGTCCAATACTCAATATCGGCACTGAGGTGCGAGTCCCCAGTAATCCTTGTGTTTTAAGTGAAAAAACCTGGCACTTGGTACGCATGCCGTCCCACTGCGCCGCATCCGCCCCCAACCGGTTGGCCAGACTGTCCCGCATCATGCGCGGACACTTGGCAAACAGCTCCTGATTGGTAAACACCTGATTGACACCGGCGCCGACACAAACCACGGTGCGCAGCTTAAAGGGTTCGATAAAGGCCAGTCTGGCTGCGATATTGCCCGCCAGACGCATCCCCACCATGGCGATACGCTGATGATCGACCCAGGCCACTTCGGAGAGGTAATGGAGCACCGCCTGATGAAGGCGGCTGGTATCCTGCACCAGCGGCCAATGCTCGGCATAGCCAACCCCGGGCATATCGAGGGAGAGCATGCCGATACCGTTGGGCTCGAGCCGTTTGAGATAGAAGTTGAGGAAATCGAGCTGCAGGGAGTCGATCCCGCCGCTGATGATCACCAGCGGCACCGGTTTTTCGGTCGTCGGCAGGTGGAGATAACCCTGAATATGCTTGCCGCGAAAAGGCACCTGGATCTCTTTGAGCGGCACCTTGAACAGGCGACCCGCCTCGCGATAGGCCATGTTACCGAGCAGTTGGGCCTGATCCGCCAGCTCGTCATCCTTGAGATGGGGATAGCTGGCGATGGAGTAGTAGCGCACCGCCTTGAGCAGCTGTTTCAAGGCGCCAGAAGGATCACCCTTCTCGCGCAGTTCGCGGCCCTGCTTGAAATAGTTGCCAGCCACCTGGCTCCACTCGTAGATCCAGTTGCCGGGCACATAGCCCTTGATGGTATCGAGATAGCAGTCATGGGTACGCTCGCCGGTCGCCATGGCGATACGGGCCAGGGTCTGCTCCACTTCGATGGGATCAGCCCCCTGCCAGGTCCAGGAGGGGCGACGCAGCAAGCGATACCAGCTCTTTGACATGGAGCCGTCGATAAACATCTCGTCTGACTCGGCTTGCGCCAGATCAGCCGCACTGGAGTTGGAGATCTCGGATGTTTCCAATACCTTCTTGACGCGGGTAAAGAGCTGTTCGGTCAGGTTTAGGTCTTCGTTCAAGTCCAAGATAGTGTCCCATTCATATCAGGCAATAGCTCATCTTAACCACTTTTACTGCCCATCAGCCACCCTGCAACAGATTGATACACAAAAAAACAGGGCTCCAAATTGGAGCCCTGTGAAACCATTACTGCCGGTTGCGACCAATGGACGCAGCGAGCGTCACATCCCGATCCCGTTACTTTTCGTCGCAGATCGGTGTGGCGAACTCCAGTGCCATATCCCACGGTTGTTCGATCCAGGTATCCTGCGGGATCGCCACTTCGAAATCGTCCAGCAGCGCTTCGCCCATCGGCTTGGCGAAAATCGCGATGAACTTGGCTTTCGGGTAGAGCTCGCGGATCGCCTTGGCGGTAGTGCCAGTGTCCACCAGATCTTCCACCACCAGCCAGCCTTCGCCGTCACCGGCGGTGGTGGCAGCCTTCACGACCACCAGCTCGCGCTGGCTGTCATGGTCATAGCTGGAGATGCAGAGGGTTTCCACATTACGAATGCCAAGTTCACGGGCCATCAGGGCTGCGGGCACCAGACCACCACGGCTGACCGCGATGATACCTTTCCACTGGCTGACAGGCAGCTGACGACGGGCCAGACGGCGAGCTTCACGTTGCAGGTTGTCCCACGACACATAGAACTTTTTCGGCATGTTATCGATCTCGAATAGTTATTTAAAAACAATCACTTAAAATAAAAACATCCGCAATTCTCCCTGCGGATGCCAGTAAATGGCGGCCCTTGCCCGACTGAATTCAGATTGCACTTCGGCTGCCTCAGGGCTAAGCCTCGGCAGCAAATCTGATAACAATGGAAGCAAGATGGGCTTATCCGGCGATCGGTTAGATGATGTGTCCAAACCGCGGACAGGCTGTTGGGCCGATATGATAGCACCGTTTGCAGAGAAAATGCCTGGCAAACGTATGCCAAAAACAGGAAAAATCGGCATCCCCCTCTTCATTCGGCACATCTAGAGCGCCAAACGACTAACCTGCCGTCCCTGCTGCCGAGTCCTAATGGGCTGTGCGGCAAATCGCAGATAAAAAAATAGCAGGGGGAGGTTTAACCTCACGCACCTGCTGCTTTCTCGCCTCTGCCTGGTTGGGCAGCTCGTCTTAGCGACGAGTGACGAAGGGATTAGGGTAGCTGAAACCCTGGGTATACAAAGAGGGGGCAAACCAATAGGTTGAGTTGCTGCCTGGCATATTGAAACTCCTGATTGCTTAACAAGTTACGTACCTTTAATGCGGGCTCAAATCCTTGAACGAACACTCGGTTCCATGGAGGCGCACTTGCTTTGCTTCGGTTCCCTGGAGGCTTTCATCGTCATCCTGACGGGTGGCGAACCACGGGAGCTAATTTACCAGCCGGCACCGTAAATTCAATCTTTTTGTGAAGCTCGTCACATAAATTTCGTTTCTGCCAAACAGTGTCACCCGAGCCTGAAAATTGCACTGCCCTGGTAGCCACCGGCAGCACAACCGCCCTGCGATTTGCGCTAACCGCTCACATTTTTCTGCGATTGACTGTATTATCGTTATCCACTTTCCAGGCCCACTGACGGGGCCTCTCTCATTCCGTGCTGGTAAGGAGTCCTGACGTGGCACAACTAAGTTCCTTGTCCCCCCAACTGATTTGGCATTTCTTCGAACAGATCTGCTCCATCCCCCACCCTTCCAAGCATGAAGCCAAGCTGAGCGCCTGGATCGTCCAATGGGCGCAAGGGGAAGGTCTGGCGGTCAAACAGGATAACGTCGGCAACATCATCATCAAGAAACCGGCTACCCCGGGGATGGAAAACCGCAAAGGTGTGGTGCTGCAGGCCCACATCGACATGGTGCCGCAGGCCAACGCCGACACCAAACACGACTTCGCGACCGATCCCATCGATGCTTATGTCGATGGCGAGTGGGTCACTGCCCGTGGCACCACCCTGGGTGCCGACAACGGCATCGGTATGGCCGGTTGCCTGGCCGTGCTGGCGGACAAGACCATCAAGCACGGCCCGCTGGAAGTGCTGCTGACCACTGACGAAGAGACCGGCATGACCGGCGCCTTCGGTCTGGAAGCGGGTTGGCTGGAAGGCGAGATCCTGCTCAACACCGACTCCGAAGAGGATGGCGAGGTCTATATGGGCTGCGCCGGTGGGGTGGATGCCAATATCCGTTTCCCGCTCGAGCTGGCTGATGCTGCGGAAGGCGAAGCCCTCGAGCTGGCCGTCAAAGGGCTGCGTGGCGGTCACTCCGGTTGCGACATCCACCGCGGTCGTGGCAACGCCAACAAGCTGCTGGTGCGCCTGCTCAAAGCAGCCGAGCCGCTCGGTATCCGTCTGGCCGAGATCCACGGCGGCACCCTGCGCAACGCCATCCCGCGCGAAGCCCGTGCCACCCTGCTGGTACCCGCTGCCAGCGTAAACGAGTTCAAGGCGCTGGTTGACCGCTATACCGGGATCTACCAGACCGAGCTGGCCGCCACCGAGCCGAACCTGACTCTGCTGGTCAACAGCGCCGCCAAACCGGCCAAGCTGATGAGCGTCTCCCTGCAGCAGCGCCTGCTGGATGCCCTGATGGCCTGCCCGAATGGCGTGATGCGCATGAGCGATGCCATGCCCGGCGTGACCGAAACCTCTACCAACCTGGGGGTCATCAAGACTCAGGATGGCGAAGTGTACGTCCAGTGCCTGATCCGCTCCCTGATCGATTCCGGTCGCGAGAGCATCGAGCAGATGACCCGCTCCCTGTTCACCCTGGCGGGTGCCAGCTGCGAATTCACCGGTGCCTATCCGGGTTGGGCGCCGAACGTGGACTCCCCCGTCATGGCGCTGGTGCGCAACAGCTACCAGACCCTGTTCGGCACCATGCCCAACGTGATGGTGATCCACGCCGGTCTCGAGTGCGGTCTGTTCAAGAGCGCCTATCCGGAGTGGGACATGGTCTCCTTCGGCCCGACCATCCGCGGTGCCCACTCCCCTGACGAGAAGGTACACATCCCGGCAGTCGAGCGTTTCTGGCAACTGCTGGTACACGTACTGGAAGCCATTCCGGCCAAGTAAGACGCCCCGGATAAAACAGGCAAAACAAAAGCCCCGCACTGCTGTGGGGCTTTTTATTGTCTTTTCCAGCCTGACTTTGGCGCTTAACGGATACCGCGTGCCTCGCGGATCCACTCCCAGGCTTGCTGGATCTCCTGGGTCTTCTCCTTGGCCATCTCCATCATCTCCGGCGGCAATCCCTTGGCGGCCAGCTTGTCCGGGTGATGCTTGCTCATCTCCTTGCGGTAGGCGCGCTTGATATCCTGATCGCTGTCGCTCTCGCTTACCCCCAGCAGCTGGTAGGCATTCTTGAGGCGATCCGCCGAGGGAGGCGCCTGCCGATACTGCTGGCCACCTGCGCCGCCCCCCTGATACTGACCATGGGCCTGATTGAAGAAGTTCATCTGCGCCTCGGCCATCGCCAGAATGCGGGCCAGCTCGATGCGGCTAAAGCCCAGCTCGTCAGCAATGGTGTGCAGGATGGCGCGTTCACCATCCTCTACCCGACCATCGGCAAAGGCGGCCTGCAGCTGCACTTCCAGAAAGAAGCGCAGGATATCGCGCTGGCCCTGGCTGGCCCGACGAAACTCGGCCAGGGTCTCGCGCAACGGGAAACCTGCCTCCTTGCCCTGCCGGAACGAATCCTGCGCGCGGCTGCGCAGCTCGCCGGAGAGACGCATCCGATCCATCAGATTGGAGGCGACCCGGATCTCCTGCTCGGTCACCTGACCGCTCGATTTGGCGATATGGCCCATCACCGAGAAGGTGGCATGGAAGAAGACAGCCTGTTGCTCCTGAGTCGGAGTGCGGCGAAACGCCCCCTGCAGCCCCATGCCGCGATCGAAACGGTGGCCAATCCAGAGACCAATCAGGGCACCGATGATGTTGCCGAGCAGAAAACCGAAGAAGGCGCCCAGCACCTTACCCCAAATACGCATGGTTCAAGACCTCTTGATGTTATTGAGCGCGGCGCTGAAGCTGTTCGTCCAGCTCGCGCAGACGGTCGACAGTGCCGATATCGCGCCACTCGCCAGCGAGCAGGCTGCCGCCCACCCGCCCTTGCGCCATCCAGTCACGGAGCAGGGGCGCCAGTTTGCGGGCGCCGCCCGCGAGACCGGCAAAGGCCGCCGGATCATATAGTCCGACCCCGCTGAAGGTAAACGCTGGCGTATCCATGACTCGCCCTTCTTGCAGGGCAAAGTCCCCGCTCGGGTGCTGGGGCGGATTGGGCACCAGCCAAAGGTGGGCCAGATCATCGCCAAGGGGCTGGCTGACCAGTGTGTGATAATCGAGATCGAGCCAGGTATCGCCGTTGATCACCAGAAAAGGGGCTTCGCCCAGCAGTGGCAGCGCCTGCACGATGCCGCCCGCGGTCTCCAGTGCGCTCTCCTCGGCTGACCAGTGGATGGTCACGCCAAGCGCACTGCCATCACCCAGGCTCTCGACCAACTTGTGGCCGAGCCAGGCATGGTTGATCACCAGCTCGGTCACGCCAGCGGCTTTGAGTTTTTCGATGTGATGAACGATGAGCGGCTTGCCCCCCACCGCCAGCAGCGGCTTGGGCAGCAGGTCGGTCAGCGGGCGCATCCGCTCGCCACGGCCAGCGGCCAGGATCATTGCCTTCATGGTTTCACCCCAGCGTTGGCGATCCCCGGCAACACCACCTGCTCCAGCCACTGACCAAAACGGGCCAATACCGGATAGGCACTACCGTGAGTGCGACAGACATCCACCACGTAGCCGAGGGTGCGGGGAATATCCTTGAGATAGCCGGACTTGCCGTCGCGATGATAGAGCCGGGTGAAGATTCCCGCCGCTTTGAGGTGGCGCTGCATGCCGGTCAGGTCGGCATCACGACGGAAACTGGCATAATCGAGCTCGCCAAGCAGACCCGCCTGTTGCAGGGTGACAAAGCCGTGGCGCATCCCTTCATCGATCACCTCGTCCGGCCAGCGCACGTAGCAATCTTTCAGCAGGGAGACCAGGTCATAGGTAAGCGGCCCGATGACCATATCCTGAAAATCGATGATGGCAAGAGTGCTGCTCTCGGGGGTATCCCCGCCACACACCATCAGGTTGCGACTGTGGAAATCTCTATGCATCACCCCCTGCGGCTGGGCCAGATTGCAGGCGGTGAGACAAGCAAAGGTCTCGTCCAGCAGTTGCTGCTCTTCATGGCTCAGAGTCAGTTGCAGATAATGGCCAAGCAGCCACTCGGGGAAAATGCTGTTCTCCCGCGCCATAAATGCCGCATCGAAGGGTTCAAGCGCCAGTTCAACCGCCCCCAGGCGGGGCAGCAAATCAATCGCCTTGCCATACCAGGCCAGCACGTTGTTCTCGTTCAGGCAGCTGATCAGCTGGGTATCGCCCAGATCACTGACCGCCAGCAGACCCTGTTCGTAGTCCACCGCCTTCACCTCTGGCGCCAACAGCTGACGCGCCTGCAAGGCGGCCGCGTTACGAACAAACTCATGATTTTTTTCGGTTTTCGGATTGGCATCCACCCACACAAGACCACCACCACGAGAGTAGCGGCGGAAGCTGGCATCACCGGAAATGAGGGTCAACTGAAGATTGGCATCACCGGAAATACGGCGTGCCCACTGCAATAGCAGGGAATCGCGATCGTGCATAAATAGAGGACCAAGGTGGAAAGCAGCACTTGGCTGTTAGCCCTGGCCGCAATAATGCTTTATCATTGCCGGCTAACATAAAGCAATGACATGCAATGTCAACTCGATGAAACCTGTCGTAAAATGCATGCCTTGGATCAACCGTATCTATCACGGATTGCACGAGTCTTTCACATGACAAAATGGACACTGGGGTACCGCTATCCCATCGCCCTGACTATCAGCCTGGCCCCCGCACTCACCTCTATGATGGTGCAGGCGGCCCCGTTCGAAGCGCCGCCAGCCACCGGCATTCTAGATAGTCTCTGCTATGACTATGTTCCCAAGATAGAGAAGCCTGCATCGGATCAGGATGCCAACGCACAGCCGGTCGAGGTTGATGCTGACCGTCTCGAGGCCAAACAGGGCGGCACCGCCGTCTATGAAGGTGACGTCAAGGTTCGTCAGGGTGTTCGCAAGTTTGACTCCGACTATGCCCAGCTCGACCAGAAGAGCCGGGATGTCATCGCCATCGGCAACATCTATTACAACGACGGTCAGGTGACCGTCACCAGCGACAAGACCCTCAAATCCAACCTGGATACCAAGAACTCCGAACTGGAAGAGGGCAAGTATCAGGTGCATGGCTCACCGGTGCGCGGCTTTGCCAAGCGCGTGGTGATGACCAACAACAACCAGAACATCACCATGGAGGGGGCCCAGTACACCACCTGCCCCCCCGGTCAGGAAGTGTGGACCCTCAAGGCGGGCAGCATCGACATCGACCAGAAAGAGGTGTTCGGCGAAGCCTGGAATGCCAGCCTCTGGCTCTATGATTACCCGGTGTTCTACTTCCCCTATATCAACTTCCCCATCAAGGATGAGCGGAAGACCGGTCTGCTCTACCCGGGCTACAAGCAGAGCTCCAGCAACGGCATGGATATCACCCAGCCCTTCTACTGGAACATAGCTCCCAACTACGATGCCACCATCACCTCCCGTTTTATGGATAAACGCGGCCTGATGGAACAGGTGGAGTTCCGCTACATGCCGGACCCCGCCCACACCGGCACCCTCTATTTTGAAAATCTGGCAGATGACAAGCAGTACAGCCCGAGCAACCCGAGTCTGGCGGGTCTGTCCGATGGCCATCGCTACCTGATGAACGTCCGCCACGGTTCCGCCCTGATGGATGGCAGCCTGCGTTTTGGTATCGACTACACCCAGGTGCGCGACAAGGATTACAACTACTTCAACGACTTCAGCCCGCAAGTGGGCACTCAGGTCGACAGTCAGTTGCAGCAATCCTTTACCGCCGGCTACTACCAGCACAACTGGAACCTCACCTCCGAGGTGCGCCGCTACCAAATCCTGAGCCCATATGCGCTGCTGCCCCACGAGATGCTGCCGCGTATCGACTACAACTACTATCAGCAAGGCAAGTGGTTCGATCTGGCCTGGAACAGTGAACTGACCAAGTTTGGCTATGACAGTGGCAGTGCCGCTACTCTGCAAGCAGGTGAGCGCTATACCGCCACCCGCCTGCATCTGGCGCCAACCCTGACCGTGCCCTTGGTGGATGCACCGGGTTACTACCTGACCAGTCAGTACAAGCTGATGTTTACCTCCTACAACCAGGAGGTACCCGATAATCTGGTTAGCCAGGACCGCAGCCGTTTCACCGATGCAGACAGCAAACAGCTGACCCTGAAAGAGGGCACCATTACCCGTACTCTGCCCTCCTTCCGCCTCAAGGGGGGCGTCAACTTCGATCGGCCGCTCGACTGGTATGATGGCAAGGGCACCCAAACCCTGGAACCCGAGTTCCAGTACCTCTATATCCCTTACAAAAATCAGGACGAGATCGGGATCTACGACTCCACCACCACCCGTCAGGACTACTACAGCCTGTTCAGTGACCGCCGCTTTGCCGGTCTCGACCGCATCAGCGATGCCAATCGGGTCACCGTTGGCCTGACCAGCCGGGTCTATGACAATGTGGGTGATGAACGGTTGCGTCTGGCGGTGGCCCAGGCCTTCGAAATGACACCACCCAAGGTGCGCCTCTACCCTTCAAATCCGGAAAGCACCAACGCCCGCTCCCTGCTCTCGTTCGAGGGGGATGCCCGGATCACCGATGAGTGGTTTGCCCATGCGGGGACCCAGTACGATACCTCCGAGGGTGAATTTACGGCTGGCAACGGTGCAGTCGAGTACCGAACCGGCAAGCTGACCACTCAGGTCAACTACCGCTACATCAAGGATGGCAACCTGGACTATCGCTATCCGACCAACACGGCACTAGCAGAAGATCTGAGCCAGGCGGGCCTGGTGATGATGGCGCCGATCGCCGATCAGTGGCAGATGTATGGCGGTTACTACCGTGACATCAAGCAGGATGTGAACATTGACCGCAAGATCGGTGTCAAATACGACTCCTGCTGCTGGAGCATCAATATGAGCCTGGAGTGGCACAATCAGCCGGACAACGTCACCCTGAAGCCCACTTCGGAAAAAGTCATTGGTCTGCAGTTTGAAATGAAGGGACTTGGCAGCGTGGGTACAGGTGGCCGCAGCGTCACACTGGATACCGAGCTGTTGCCCTATGTTCGCCCGTTTAATCTGAAAGGCCAGCAATGATGCTGGCCCAGCCTTGAGAGATGGATATGAAAAAGACCCTGATTGCCCTGCTGACCGCGGGAATGTTCGGCGCCATGAGCCAGGCCGCACTGGCTGCGCCCGAGCTGATGGACAAGGTGCTGGCCGTGGTCAACAAGGACGTGGTGCTGTCCAGCCAACAGGACGCACTGGTCAACAAGGTAAAACTCTCCGCTCAGGAGAGCGGCCAGTCCCTGCCTGACGATGCCACCCTGCGCAAACAGGCGCTGGATCGGCTGATCCAGGAGAGCCTGCAGTTGCAACTGGCGGAGCGCCAGGGGCTGAAGATCAGCGACACCCAGCTGGAACAGGCTATTCAGGGCATCGCTGCCGACAACAAGATGACCCTGGATCAGCTGCGCGCCCAGCTCGCCCGTGAAGGGATGACCTATGCCCAGTATCGGGAAGAGGTTCGCCGCGAGATCCTGATGAACGAGGTGCGCCGCAACCAGGTGCGCCGCCGTATCAACATCTCCGAGCAGGAAGTGAAGCAGGTAGTGGAGATCCTGAAGAAACAGGGTCAACAGCAGAACGAATACCACGTCGGCCATATCCAGATTGCCCTGCCGGACAACCCCACTGCCGCCCAGCTGGATGCAGCAAAGAGCAAGATCGAGCGCATTCTGGCCGCCCTCAAGCAAGGTGCCGACTTCCGCAAACTGGCCATTGCCGAGAGTAACGGTCCCAAGGCGCTGGAAGGGGGCGACTGGGGCTGGATGAGCCCGCAAGAGATGCCGACCTTGATGGCGGAAGCGGTACAGGGTGCCAAGAAGGGCGACATCGTCGGCCCGCTGCGCTCCGGCGCCGGCCTGCACATCGTCAAGGTGTTCGACACCAAGGGGCAGCAGCAAGTGATGCAGACCGAGGTGAAAGCCCGCCACATCCTGATCAAGCCGTCCATTATCCTGAGCGAAGAGAAAGCCAAAGGGATGCTGGATGGCATTCTGCACGACATCAAGAGCGGCAAGGCCAACTTCGCCAGCATGGCGGAGAAGTACTCCGAAGATCCGGGCTCTGCGGTGCAGGGTGGCGAACTGGGCTGGTCTGATCCGAACGTCTATGTGCCCGAGTTCCGCGACATGGTCAACCGTCTGCAACCGGGCCAGATCAGTGCCCCGTTCCGAACCAGCCATGGCTGGCACATCGTGCAGGTGGAAGATCGCCGCAGCCAGGATGCGACCGACAAGGCTCAGGAGCAGCGCGCCTACCAGCTGATCTACAACCGTCGCTTCGTGGAAGAGTCCCAGGCGTGGCTGGATGAGCTGCGTGACGAGGCATACATCCAGATCGAAGGCGCCGGTAGCTGATGAGCTGCCGTCGCCTTGCCGTTACCCCGGGCGAACCGGCCGGGATCGGCCCGGACCTGGTTCTGCAGATTGCCCGGCAGGATTGGCCCCACCAGTTGGTGGTGATCGCCGATCCGGCGCTGCTGCGCGAGCGGGCAACCCTGCTTGGGCTGCCCATCGATCTTGAGCCCTACGATGCCGCCGCCCCTGCTCATCCGCAGCGGGCGGGCACCCTGACCGTCTGTCCGGTCACCCTCGGCGCCCCCGTGGTGCCGGGCGAGCTGAACGAAGGCAATGGCGCCTATGTGCTGGCGACCCTGCAGCGCGCCTGTGATGGCAACATGAGCGGCGAATTTGCCGCCGTGGTGACCGGGCCGGTGCACAAGGGGATCATCAACCAGGCCGGGGTCTCGTTCAGCGGCCACACCGAGTTCTTTGCCCAGCAATCCAACACCGCCGATGTGGTGATGATGCTGGCAACCGAGGGGCTGCGGGTCGCTCTGGCAACCACCCATATTCCGCTGGCCTATGTGGCGATGGCCATCACCGAGGATCGCCTCGGCAAGGTGATCCGGATCCTCAACGAGGATCTCGCCACCAAGTTTGGCATCGCCAAACCCCGTATTTACGTCTGCGGCCTCAACCCCCATGCAGGGGAAGGTGGCCATCTCGGACGTGAAGAGATTGACGTGATCGAACCCGCACTGGCCACGCTGCGCCAGGAAGGGATCGATCTGGTCGGCCCGTTGCCGGCCGACACCCTGTTCCAGGAGAAATACCTCAAGGATGCGGATGCGGTACTCGCCATGTACCACGACCAGGGGCTGCCTGTGCTCAAATACAAGGGCTTCGGCAGTTCGGTCAATATCACCCTGGGGCTTCCCTTCATCCGCACTTCGGTGGATCACGGCACCGCGCTGGATCTGGCAGGCAAGGGCCTGGCCGATCCGGGTAGCCTTGTCACCGCGATTAACCACGCCATCAAGATGGTAGAGAAAAAAAGATATGAGCAGTAAGGTGCACATGGGCCACACGGCCCGTAAGCGTTTCGGTCAGAACTTCTTGCACGACCGGTATGTGATCGATCAGATCGTCGCCGCCATCAACCCGCAGCCGGGTCAGAATCTGGTGGAGATCGGTCCGGGTCTGGCCGCGCTGACCGAGCCGGTTGCCGCCCAGATGGACAAAATGACCGTGGTCGAGCTTGACCGGGACCTGGCAGCTCGCCTGCGCGAGCACCCGACCCTCAAAGACAAGCTGACCGTCATCGAAGCGGACGCCATGCGTTTCGACTTCAGTACCCTGATGGGTGAAGGCAAGGGGCCGCTGCGCATCTTCGGCAACCTGCCCTACAACATCTCCACCCCGCTCATCTTCCACCTGTGCGAATTTGCCGACCGGGTTGAAGACATGCACTTCATGCTGCAAAAGGAAGTGGTGTTGCGTCTGGCCGCTGGCCCGGGCAGCAAGGCTTATGGCCGTCTGAGCGTGATGACCCAGTACTACTGCCAGGTGGTGCCGGTGCTGGAAGTGGGCCCGGGTGCCTTCAAACCGGCGCCAAAGGTGGACTCTGCCGTAGTTCGCCTGATCCCGCACAAGAATCCGACCATAGTCGCAAAAGATATTCGTTGTCTGAATCGCGTCTGTACCGAAGGCTTTGGCCAGCGTCGCAAGACCATCCGCAACAGCTTCTCCAACTTCATCACCGACGCCCAGCTGACCGAGCTTGGTATCGATGGCAACCTGCGCCCGGAGAATCTCTCCCTCGAGCAGTTTGTCATGATCGCCAACTGGCTGGCGGATCAGCAACAGGCCTGATCCGGTGGCACTCCCGCACATCGAGATCCGCCCATACCCCGTGTATGTGGCGGGCTCCAAAGACCCTTACCAGTTTCACTATCTGATCGAGATTGAGAATCTGGGGCCTGGCCCGGTGCAACTGCTGCATCGGCGCTGGCTCATCACCGATGCCAATGGCAAGATGCAGGAAGTGGCAGGCCCGGGCGTGGTCGGGGAACAACCCGTCATTGCCGAAGGTGAGACCTACCGCTACCAGAGCGGCGTGCCGCTGGCGACCCCGCTTGGGGTGATGGAAGGGAGCTATACCCTGCAAGATGGCTCTGGTCAGCAGTTTGAGGCGCCCATCGCCCCCTTCACGCTGGCCATCCCCAATATTATCAACTGAGGTTTCATGGCGAACTGTTTTGTCGGTGACATCCAGGGCTGTTACGACGACTTGCGCCGTCTGCTGGATCTTGCCGCGTTCGATCCCGACCAAGACGTGCTCTGGCTCTGCGGCGATCTGGTCGCCCGCGGCCCGGACTCCCTCAATACCCTGCGTTTTGTCAAAGGGCTGGGCAACCGCGCCGTCACCGTGCTCGGCAACCACGACCTGCACCTGCTGGCGGTCGCCGATGGCGTTGCACCGCTCAAGAAGAAAGACAAGCTGCAAAGCCTGATGGATGCCCCTGATCGGGATGAACTGCTGGAGTGGCTGCGCCACCGCCCGCTACTGGCCGAACATCCGGATCTGCCCATCATGATGGTGCATGCTGGGATCTCCCCCGCATGGGATGTCCGCACCGCGCGCAACTGCGCCCGCGAGGTAGAGAGCCTGCTGCGCGGCGACCAGTACAGCTGGCTGCTGCACAACATGTACGGCGACCAGCCCGATGGCTGGAAAGATGATCTGGTCGGGCTCGACCGCTACCGCTACATCATCAACACCTTCACCCGGATGCGCTTCTGCTATTTCGACGGTCGTCTCGACTTCAAATGCAAGAAGGGGCCCAAGGAGTCGACCCCGGGGCTGCGTCCCTGGTTCGAGCAGCGCGAACACCATGTGGACGACCCCATTCTGGTGTTCGGCCACTGGGCAGCCCTGATGGGCAACACCGGCAAGAGCGACATCAAGGCACTCGATACCGGCTGTGTCTGGGGCAACAGCCTGACCCTGTGGCGCTACGAGGATGATGCCCTGATCGCCACCCCCTGCCCGGTTCACGCCAGCTAGGGAGTGCTCAGCAATCTGGCGGTCGCTGCCGCACGGATTGCCACAACCCGCTCCAATAACAAAGCCCGGCAATCTGCCGGGCTTGCTGTTTTAGGCTCCCTGTTTTCCGGCGAATGAAGTTACAACTTGCGCCCCAACCGCTTCTCGATCTGACGCCTCTCCCACTCGGGGCCAAACAGCTTGAAGGGCTGAAACACCCGAACAGCATGGGAGGCAAGCCCCAATCCCCAGCCCAGGGTTGGCCACCAGGCCCAGATGTACTCCGGATTGCTCAGGTAGTTGATAACAAACAGCCCGCAGATAACCACCACGTAGCTGGCAACATGGTGATAGAAGCCCTTGAGCTCCTCCACATAGCGCATTGCCGCCCGCTCCTCTGCCGATACCTGCACCGCATCCTGACCCATAGTGTCACTTCCTCTCATCTCGCGCTCCTGTTGCTCTGACCCATCCAGTTGAGCCACATCGAGTTCAAAGACTGCGGCCAGGGCCTTGAGAGATTCCAGTCCGGGTTGCTGCCCCTGCTCGATCCGCTGGATAGTGCGGACACTCAAACCAGTCAACGTTGCCAACTGATCCTGAGACCAACCCCGTTGCAATCTCAACTTCCTGACGATCATCTCGAACTCCTTGTGGTAATTGACAGGGCCAGCATAGGGCTAACGCCGCGAAAGGTGACACGACAGATGGCCGACATCAACCTGACAACTCTTTAAAATCAATTAGTTGAATAAACATAAAGAGATATAAGGTCAAGCTCTGGCACACATGCAGATGTGCCCGGATGTGTAATCACAGGCTCTGCATCAGCTCGGCGGCGATTTCAAAGGAGCGCAGTCGGGCCTGATGATCGACGATGGGGCCATTGAACATCAGCTCATCGGCACGGGTTTCCGCCAGCAGCGACTTGAGGCCATGACGAACCTGCTCAGGGTTGCCCACCAGAGAGCGGGCCAGGGTCTGCTCCATCGCCATCAGCTCACGGGGAGACCACTCATCGCCAAGCTGGACGACCGGCGCGGGCAGCTTGCCCGCATCACCGCGATGGAGGCGCAAGAACTGCTGCTGCACAGTAGTGAACTGGAAGCGGGCCTCCCGCTCGCTGTCGGCGGCGATCATGTTGATGCAGACCACCGCATGGGGCTTGGGCCAGCGCGCAGAGGGACGATACTGGCTGCGGTAGATCTCCAGCGCCTGCAGCAACATGGCGGGCGCGAAATGGGAGGCAAACCCGAACGGCAAACCCATCGCCGCCGCCAGTTGCGCGCTGTAAAGGCTGGAACCCAGCAGCCAGATGGGCAGATGCAGCCCCTGGCCGGGCACCGCCTGCACCGCGCCGATCTCGTCGCCAAAATAACTCATCAGCTCGCGCACATCGGCCGAGAAATCATCCACCTCGCCACTGCGCATACGCCGCAGCGCCCGCATGGTGCGCTGATCGGTACCGGGGGCGCGACCAAGGCCCAAATCGATGCGGTCGGGATAGAGCGAAGCCAAAGTGCCAAACTGCTCGGCAATCACCAGTGGCGAGTGGTTCGGCAGCATGATGCCACCCGCCCCGATCCGCAGAGTGGTGGTGGCTTCGGCCAGATGGCCGATCAGCACCGAGGTAGCGGCACTGGCAATGCCCGGCATGTTGTGATGTTCGGCCAGCCAGTAGCGCTGGTAACCCCAACCCTCGGCATGGCGGGCAAGATCCCGCGAACGGCGAAACGACTCGGCAGGTACGGAACCTTCGGCAACAGGCACCAGATCGAGCACGGAATAGGGGATGGCAGACATGGGTCACTCCATTGATTTACAGGCCAGTAACAAGTGGGGCAATGTAGCACGGGATACCTGAATGAATCACTATCTCCTGCCACACTCTGCCTGCCAAGTGGCAGCAATCGAACGGAACAAATCTCAGGCAAGTATTGTTTGAATGCTCATCCTGCTGGCCGCGCAAGCCCGGGGGTGGATCATATTTTCTTACATTTGCGGGCTGGCCTGAGCGCCTCCGGCTGGTTATAACGGTGCCCCTATAGCGAAGGGGGAGCAACAGACTCCCCCTCACTCTTTGTCACACCACACTGTTCAGGTTATCTATGTCAAAACATCTCGTTCTGCTGGGCGCGCTGACGCTGTCCGGCTGCGCCCTGTTGTCTCCCCCCGCCCCCACCGTCACCCCGGTGCACCTTGCCGATACCAGCCAGCGCGGCTTCTATATCGAGTGCAGCAGCATGAAAGCCTGCTTCCAGCAGGCCAACCAGACCTGCCCGCAAGGTTACAAGGAGACCGACCGCCGCCAGCAGACGCTCTACAGCACCCAGTATCTGGGGGGAAGCTATGACGACGAAAAGAAGGTCTACAAAGCAGCCAAGCCCTATCGCATCGCCAACACAATCCTCTCGCTGACCATCCAGTGTCCCGTCACTACAGGCTGAGCCAACCGAAGGGGTGCTCTCTCCCGTTACTGCGAAAAAGAAAACGGTCAACCGAGGTTGACCGTTTTTCACTGCGCAGCACCCTTAGAACAGCAGGTGTGCCACCCCGGCAATAACCGGCAAGGTGACCAGGGTGCGCAGCAGGAAGATAACGAACAGCTCCCACAGCTTGACCGGGATCTTGCTGCCCAGCAGCAGGGCGCCCACTTCCGACATATAGATCAGCTGGGTCACCGACATGGCGGCAATCACGAAGCGGGTCATGTCACTCTCGATGGTCGAGGCCAGCACCGCCGGAATGAACATGTCGGCAAAACCGACCATGATGGTCTTGGACGCCGCTTCCGCCTCCGGCAGTTGCAGCAGCTCCAGCAAGGGGACAAACGGAGCGCCAAGCCAGTTGAAGATAGGGGTGTGCTCGGCCAGCATCAGGGCACAGGTACCGATCGCCATTACCACCGGCAGCACGCCAAACACCATATCCAGTGCATTCTTCACCCCTTCCCGTGCGACTGCGCCGAGATCAGTCATGCTGTCAGCCTTGGTCAGCGCCCGCTCGAAGCCATAGCTCATCACGCTGTGCTGGTGCGGCACTGCTTCCTGCTTGCGGCACAGGGGGGTGCCATCGGCATAGATGTCCTTCTTCCAGCAAAGTGGCGGTAAACGCGGCACCACGATAGCGGCGACCACCCCCGCCAGACAGACGGTCAGGTAAAAGGGGACAAACATGTGCTCCAGCTTCACCTGGGAGATCACCACCAGACAGAAGGTGATGGAGACCGCAGAGAAGGTGGTGCCAATCACCGCGGCTTCACGCTGGGTATAGAACTTCCCTTCGTACTGCTTGCTGGTCAGCAGGATGCCGACGCTGCCATCGCCAAGCCAGGAGGCAAAGCAGTCCACTGCGGAGCGCCCCGGCAACCGGAACACCGGACGCATGATGCGGGTCATCATGGTGCCGACAAATTCCAGCAACCCGAAATCGAGCAGCAACGGCAGCAGCAGGCCGGCAAAAATGAAGACCGAAAACAGCACCGGCAGCAGATCGTTGAGCACCAGTCCACCGGTTGCGCCGGAGTAAAGCACCTCTGGCCCCACCTGGAAGAAGGTCAGCAGCACGAAGATACCGCCCAATACCCGCACGCAGGCCCAGAAAGGGGAGACATTGAACAAACTGTTGAGGAAAGGACGACGCACCAGAATCGCTGGCTTGAACAGCCAGGCAATCACCGTCATCAGCATGGTGGTGGTGATCACCGCACTGACCATGGCGACCAGATAATCGGCAAAAACGCGCTGTACCAGCTTGGCCAGCACGGCCACCGGGATGGTGACGTTACCGTCATAGACGACCGGCGTCATGAACAGCAGGATCCCGATAAGTGACGGAACCAGAAACATCAACAAATTACGGCGAGTATTGACCGCAGGTGCTTCGAGACTCTTTTCCAACATGATATGACTGCCCTAATGTTACTTTTCCCTAGCCCGGCCAACCTGCGTATTCATGCATTAACCGGCAAAACGGGCGCAAGAATACTCTAAAAAAATGCACAAACAAGCCCTTAAGGCAGAAATTTGCGCATAAATATTTCCACAGGCAAACCTTCCATTAAAACAATGAGATACAGCGGCGCATATCGATTCAATCGACATCGCCAGATGATTGTTTCGTTATTGTTAATTTTGGTGGGCAGTATAATCGGTTATCAGTAGCAGGCAATAAGTGACATCACAAATATACCTAATGAGTTGCTGCTCGATAGACATAAAAAAACCGGAGCCTGTTCAGGCTCCGGTTTTCAATGAGAGTGACGGGGATCAGTCACGGACGTAGATGACTTCAACGCCATCATCTTCGTCGTCATCCCAATCGTCATCATCAAGCCCTTCATCGAAGGCAAGAGAGGCAGCCAGTGCTTCCGCTTCAGCCTTGGCCAACTGGTTCTTATGGTAGTCGTCCCACTTGAACTCCACCTTCTCAATGGCGTCTTTGGCATCTTCCGCCAGCTGACGGGGCATGGTGTCCAGCAGATCCAGAATGTCGTAGCAGACCTTCTTGGTGCCTTCCTTGCTGATGGCAGTGATAGCATAGACCGGACCTTCGTGGTTCAGGGCCGCC
The DNA here is from genome assembly GCF_051919165.1 of Aeromonas sp. 96A. Classification (NCBI taxonomy): domain Bacteria; kingdom Pseudomonadati; phylum Pseudomonadota; class Gammaproteobacteria; order Aeromonadales; family Aeromonadaceae; genus Aeromonas; species Aeromonas sp. 96A. The sequence continues at coordinate 2,050,041 of NZ_JBQBFE010000001.1, forward strand.
TTGACGCGATCCATCACCTCCTGGGCTTCTTCTTCCAGGATCAGGTCCATCTTGTTAAACACCAACCAGCGCGGCTTGCTCGCCAGTTCCGGGCTGTACTTCTCCAGCTCCTTGACGATGGTCACGGCATTTTCAGCAGGATCGGAGCCATCAACCGGGCAGATATCCACCAGGTGGATCAGTACGCGGCAACGCTCGAGGTGTTTCAGGAAGCGGATACCCAGACCAGCACCCTCGGCAGCACCTTCGATCAGACCCGGGATATCGGCGATCACGAAGGAGCGGGAGTTCTCACCACGCACCACACCCAAGTTCGGTACCAGAGTAGTGAAGGGGTAATCAGCCACTTTCGGGCGAGCCGCAGAAACGGCGCGAATAAAGGTAGACTTGCCTGCGTTGGGCAGACCCAGCATGCCTACATCGGCCAGCAGCAGCAGCTCCAGCTTCAGAGTACGCACTTCACCCGGAGTACCATTACTCTTCTGGCGGGGAGCACGGTTGACGGAGCTCTTGAAGCGGGTGTTGCCAAGGCCGTGGAAACCGCCCTTGGCGACCAGCAGCTTCTGGCCGTGGGTGGTCAGATCCCCCAGCAGTTCACCGGTATCCTCATCGCTGGCGCGGGTGCCGACCGGGACGCGCAGGGTACGATCCTTGCCGCGACGACCGGTACAGTTGGCGCTCTGGCCGTTCTCGCCACGCTCGGCGGCATGGAAACGCTCGAAACGGTAGTCGATCAGGGTGTTCAGGTTCTCGTCGGCGATCAGATAGACATCACCGCCGTCACCGCCGTCACCGCCGTCCGGGCCACCATTCGGGATGTACTTTTCACGGCGAAAGCTCACACAACCGTTACCACCGTCACCGGCATCGACTCGAATCTGGACTTCATCAACAAACTTCATAGGTAACCGTCACCTTAATTCGAAAAACCGATACGCAATTATAGTGGTACAGACCCCTGCGGGCGATACGCATCTTGCCAATCATGCCCGTCAGAGCCAAGGTCAGCTGCGTTCCGTTTTTTCGTCAACGACATCAGAAAAGACGTCAGAAAAACAAAAGCCCCGCCTGTTGGCGGGGCTTCGGATCCTTGCGGTCCGTAATTACTCAGCAACGATGCTGACGTACTTACGATTCAGCGGACCTTTAACTTCGAACAGGATCTTGCCAGTCGCTTTCGCGTACAGGGTGTGATCGGTGCCCAGGCCAACGTTGGTGCCAGCGTGGAACTTGGTGCCACGTTGACGAACGATGATGCTGCCTGCCAGAACTGTTTCGCCGCCGAAACGCTTAACGCCAAGGCGTTTAGCTTCAGAATCGCGACCGTTGCGGGATGAACCGCCAGCTTTTTTATGTGCCATTTATCGGACTCCTCTAATTAAGCGCTGATGCCAGTGATTTTGACTTCAGTGAACCACTGACGGTGGCCCGCTTGCTTACGATGGTGCTTACGACGACGGAACTTGACGATAGTCACTTTCTCGCCACGGCCGTGAGCCACAACTTCAGCTACAACCTTGCCACCTTCAACGAAAGGAGCACCTACTTTAAAAGTGTCGCCTGCAGCAACCATCAGAACTTCGTTGAAGTCGATGGTAGCGCCAGTCTCAACGTTCAGCTTTTCCAGACGAACGATTTGACCTTCGGCCACACGGTGTTGTTTTCCGCCGCTTTGGAATACCGCGTACATTTGATTAACTCCGTAAAGGCGTGTCTTTTGCTCAAGGCCAGACACGCGCAAAAACCTATAACAATGGGCGGGCATTCTACGCAGAACGATTTGCCTAGGCAAGGCCAATTTAGCAAAAAGTTTATTTTGTGCGCATATCTGCCGCCGTGAATAAACGCTTAACTGTAACCCATTGTGAAATCGTGTAGAATCCCCGCCATTGCTAAAAACGCAGTAATTGCTGCCGTCACGTTACGAGACTTATGGACCAACAGACTATCCGTGCGCTCTGTGCCGCCGACATGACGGCGGTCAATGAACTGATCCTGGCCCGGCTCCAGTCCGATGTCAGCCTGATCAACCAGCTGGGTTTCTACATTGTCAGTGCAGGCGGAAAACGGATGCGCCCCATGCTGACGGTCATGGCCGCCCGCGCACTGGGGTACCAAGGTCAGGACCATCTCAAGCTCGCCGCCATCATCGAATTCATTCATACCTCTACCCTGCTGCACGACGACGTGGTCGATGAATCCGACCTGCGCCGCGGCCGGGAGACTGCCAATGCGCTGTTCGGCAACGCCGCCAGCGTCCTGGTCGGTGACTACCTCTACAGCCGCTCCTTCCAGATGATGAGCGAGCTCTCCAACTTGCGGGTGATGGAGATCCTGTCGGATGCCACCAACACCATCGCCGAGGGAGAAGTGCTGCAGTTGATGAACTGCAACGATCCGGACACCACGGAAGAGAGCTACATGACGGTCATCTACTGCAAGACCGCCAAGCTGTTTGAAGCCGCCACCCGCCTCGCCGCCGTACTGACCCACCAGCCCGAGTCCGTCGAGCAGGCCATGACCGACTACGGCAAGTATTTGGGCACCGCCTTCCAGATCATCGACGACGTCATGGACTACTGCTCCCAGAGCGACGAGATGGGCAAGAACGTTGGCGACGACCTGGCCGAAGGCAAGCCCACCCTGCCGCTGCTGCGCGCCATGGCCGTGGGCACCCCGGAAGAGCGTCAGCTCATCCGCGACGCCATCGAGCACCGCAACGGCATGGAGCATCTCGAGCGCATTCTGGCCATCCTGGATCGCACCGGCGCCCTGGAGTACTCCCGCGAGCGGGCCCGGGAAGAGGCCGACAAGGCCATTGCCGCCCTCGCCATCCTGCCGGACTCCCAGCACAGGCAGGCGCTGGAGACCCTGGCCCAGATGGCGGTACAGCGCAGCGCCTGAGCCTGAGCCTGCGTGTCAGCATCCAAGAAAAAAGAGGCCATAGGCCTCTTTTTTATGGTCTGCGCCTTGCTCTCAGGCGTCAGCCCCCCTTGGCTCTCAGGCGTCAGCGCTCTCTTGAGCGCTCAATGGGCCAGCGCCCAGAGGATGACGGCCCCCGCCACCACCAGGCAGCCGCCGATGCGACGCAGCTGCTCCGGCGGCTGATCGCTCATCAGTCTCAGCATCTGTTGCCAGGCCCTCGGCGCCAGCAAGGGGCCCAGCCCCTCGAACAGCAGCAACAGCCCCACTCCCATCAAGATGGCTGTCAGCATGACTCCTCCTGCCCTCTGGGCCTTGTCTTATCAAGCAAAAGGGCCTGAATCATCAGGCCCTTTGGGTTATGGCGCTATGCCTGCTTACTGCTTGTCACCGTGAGGCGACTTGAGGTAGCGGAAGAACTCGCTGTCAGGCTTGAGGACCATGAGGTCGTTGCCGCCGGCGAAGCTCTTGCGATAGGCCTCCATGCTGCGCACGAAGCTGAAGAACTCGGGGTCCTTCTTGTAGCTGTCGGCATAGATCTTGGCGGCTTCGGCATCCCCTTCACCACGCAGCTGACGCGCATTACTCTCGGCGTCTGCGATCATGACGGTGACCTTGCGGTCGATGTCGGCACGCAGGATCTCGGCCTGCTCGCGGCCCTGGGAGCGGTGCTCACGGGCGACTGCAGTCCGCTCGGCACGCATCCGCTGATAGATGGAGCTGGAGACTTCCACCGGCAGGTTGATCTGCTTGATGCGCACATCCACCACCTTGATGCCGAGCTCGGAGGAGCGCGCCATCTTCATCAGGGCGTCTTCCATCACGGTACTGCGCTCGCCGGAGACGATGTCCTTGATGGTGCGGTTACCGATCTCGGAACGCAGACCGTTGTTGATCTTGCGCTTGAGCAGGTCTTCGGCCTGGATCTTGTTGCCACCACCGGTCGCCAGATAGTACTTGGAGAAGTCCTCGATCTTCCACTTCACGTAGGAGTCGATGATGAGGTCCTTCTTCTCGGAGGTGACGAAGCGATCCGCCTGGCCTTCCAGGGTCTGGATGCGGGCATCCATCTTGCGTACCTGATCGATGAGCGGCACCTTGAAGTGCAGGCCCGGCTCATAGAGACGCGGCTCGCCGGAGTCAACCCGCTTCACCTTGCCAAACTGCACCACGATTCCCTTCTGCCCTTCATCGACGATGAAGACGGAAGAGAAGCAGACCATGGCGGCCACAGCGATGACACCAATAGCTAGCTTTTTCATCTATCAGTTTCTCCCTGTGCTGAAACGATCACCGCCACGCAGCGGGGTCGGAGTGGAGTTGGCCCCTTCGTTGGACGGCTGGGCCGGCTCCACCGCAGGTGTGCCCGCCGGACGCGCCGGTTGCACGGCATTCGCCTTGCCGGACAGCTTGTCGAGCGGCAGGTAGATCATGCTGTTGTTGCCAGCAGGCATGTCGACCAGCACCTTGTTGGCTTGCTGATAGAGCTCTTCCATGGTTTCCAGGTAGATACGCTCACGAGTCAACTCGGGGGCGGACTGGTACTGGGGCAGCAGCTCGTTGAAGCGCGCGACTTCACCCTTGGCCTTCAGCACGATCTGGGACTTGTAGCCTTCGGCTTCCTGTTCCAGACGCTTGACCTGACCACGGGCCTTGGGCTCGACTTCACGGGCATAGGCTTCCGCTTCACGGATGAAGCGCTGCTCATCTTCCTGGGCGGAGATGGCGTCATCGAAGGCGTCCTTCACCTCTTCCGGCGGACGCGCCGGCAGGAAGTTGACGTCGACGATCTGCAGACCCATCTGGTAGGGCTCTATGATGCCATCGATCACCTGCCAGGTCTCCTGACGGACTTTTTCCCGACCCGTGGTCAGGACATCATCCATCTTGGTGTGACCCACCACGTAGCGCAGGGCGCTGTCGGTGGCCTGGCTCAGACTCTCGTCGGCATTGGTGACGCTGAACAGATACTGCTCGGGATCGACCACGCGGTACTGCACGTCCATCTCGACCCGGACCACGTTCTCGTCCTGGGTCAGCATGAAGCCGGAGGCAGGCAGGGAGCGCACCGATTCCACATCCACCGGGATCACCCGATCGATGAAGGTCGGCTTCCAGCGCAGGCCCGGATCCACGTTATGGGAGTACTCCCCAAAACGCAGCACCACGCCCCGCTCGGCTTCGCGAATGGTGTAGAAGCCGCTGACGACCCACACCACCACGGCCACCACCAGAGCGATGGAGAGGCCAAACTTGCCCACATCACCACCGGATTTGCCACCACCGAACAGGCCACCGAAACGACGGCTCACCTTGCGCAGCATTTCATCCAGATCAGGGGGTCCCTGATTCTTGCCGTTGTTCCCCCAAGGGTCACGGTCTTTGCCGTTGTTACCAGGCTCATTCCAAGCCATCAGCGTCTCCATTAATACATGCGGATGGATATCATCTCTATCGGGCCGTCATACGTCGCGAAGCCCCTAAGGGTTCATCTTCATCAACGAATCAATGCCTGATAAAGCGTTGTAAACTCTCACCTTCCTGTTTCACGAGGCGGTTCCAGTCGGCCACTTGCAAGCGGACTTCCAGCACGAAATCACCCTCCTCGCTAAAACCTTCCTGCTCAATCCCTTTCAGCTGATAGAGCGCACTGCGCAATCTCGCGGCAGAAGGAGGCAACTGCAGGGTGTGATGCACCATGGAGCCAGCCAGCAATTCGGTCAGCGCCGTAAACAGATGCTCACAACCTTCACCAGTCTGGGCCGACAACCAGACGCGCAACGGGCGCCCCTCGTCATCTCGCTCCAGACCTGCCGGACGATCCGCCAGCTTGTCGATCTTGTTGCAGATCATCAGCTGGGGCCTGTCATCGGCTTCGATCTCGGCCAACACCTGCTGCACGGAGTCGATATTCTCCTGCATCTGCTCATCGGCACAGTCCACCACATGCAGCAGCAGATCCGCTTCACGGGTCTCCTGCAGGGTCGCCTTGAAGGCCGCGACCAGATCATGGGGCAAGTGTCGAATAAATCCAACTGTATCCGCCAAAATCACATCACCCACATCCCGGATCACCAGTTTACGCAGGGTGGGATCCAGAGTTGCGAACAATTGGTCGGCAGCATACACGCTGGCAGCTGTAAGTTGGTTGAACAAAGTGGACTTTCCGGCGTTGGTATAACCAACCAGTGACACCGTCGGCACTTCGTTGCGGTTGCGGGCGCGGCGTCCCTGCTCCCGCTGCTTGGCCACCTTGTCGAGCCGACGCAAAATCGCCTTGATGCGTTCCCGCAGCAGACGTCGGTCAGTTTCAAGCTGGGTTTCACCCGGGCCACGCAGACCGATCCCGCCCTTTTGACGCTCAAGGTGGGTCCAGCCTCGCACCAGACGAGTGGAAAGATGGCGCAACTGGGCCAGTTCGACCTGCAGTTTACCTTCATGGGTTCGGGCGCGCTGGGCAAAGATATCGAGGATCAGGCCGGTTCGATCCACCACCCGGCACTGGAACAGACGCTCCAGGTTGCGCTCCTGGGCGGGAGTCAGGGCATGGTTGAAGATCACCACATCGGCATCCAGCATCTGGACTTGGGACGCGATCTCTTCAGCCTTGCCACTGCCGACAAAAAATTTGGCACTGGGCGCACTGCGACTGGTGGTAATTACCCCCAGCGCATTGACTCCGGCCGAGCTCACCAACATCTTGAGCTCTTCCAGATCCTCCCGCTCACCCTCATCACTGAAGTTGACATGCACCAGAACGGCCTGTTCGCCAGCTTCATAACGGTCAAACAAGCGCTTGCTCCTTAACAGGAATCATGATGAATCTGAGTTGGCGAGTCGACTCGCCCAGGGATATCACGCCTCGGCATCACCCTGTTCATCAGCCGCGCCACCCGGAGTGGGCTGGTGATGATTGACGGCACGGGCCGGTACGACAGTCGAGATGGCGTGCTTGTAAACCATCTGGCTCACGGTGTTTTTCAGCAGGATAACAAACTGGTCAAAAGACTCGATCTGACCTTGCAGTTTGATGCCGTTCACCAAATAGATAGAAACAGGAATCCGCTCACGGCGCAGCGCATTCAAAAACGGGTCTTGGAGAGATTGCCCCTTAGCCATTTTTCTTTTCCTTATAGTTTGTTGTTTTTAAACACCGAATATCAATATAACAACCTGATTATACAGGGAGTGTCAAGCCGCACCAGCGCGAGCAAGCACGCGGTCGAGATTGCCAGACTCACCAGATTCCAACCAGGTCACGTCGGGCCAGCCGCGCAACCAGGTCATCTGTCGTTTTGCCAATTGGCGTGTGGCAACAATGCCACGATAACGCATCTCATCATACCCCACTTCACCGCACAGGTAGTCCCACATTTGGCGATAACCCACACAGCGAATGGAGGGGAGATCCGGGGTCAGATCGCCGCGCGCCATCAGCGCACGAACCTCCTGTTCAAAGCCGCCTTGCAGCATCTTGTCAAAGCGCAGTTCGATCCGCTGATGCAGCACGGCGCGATCGCTCGGGGCGATGGCAAACTGCTGCACCCGATAGGGCAAGCCCTCCCCCTGCACCTGCGTCAACTCGGTAAGGGTCTTGCCGCTGATACGGTAGACCTCCAGCGCCCGGGAGAGTCGCTGCGGGTCATTGGGGTGAATTCGCGCCCCGGCCACCGGGTCGATGCGCACCAGCTCATCGTGCAGCGCCTGCCAACCGAGGCGGGCAGCCTCTTCCTCAATCCCGGCACGAACGGCGGGATCGGCGGAGGGCAATGGGGACAATCCCTCCAGCAACGCCTTGAAATAGAGCATGGTGCCGCCTACCAGCAGCGGAATGCGGCCACGATCGGCGATCTCTTTCATCTCCCGCAGGGCATCCTTGCAAAAATCGGCTGCCGAATAGCTCAAGGCTGGGTCAAGAATGTCGATCAGCCGGTGCGGGGCCCGCGCCAGTTCATCAGCGGTCGGCTTGGCCGTACCTATATCCATGCCGCGATAGATCAGCGCAGAATCGACGCTGATGATATCGCAAGGCAATGCCTGGCACAGTTCAATGGCGAGATCCGTCTTGCCGGAGGCCGTCGGCCCCATCAGAAAAATTGCGGTCGGCAAGTCACTCGCCATGTTCAAACTCCTCCAGCACGGTCGCCAGCGAAAGGGGGCGCACCATGCGAATGTCTGCCAGTTGGTCACTGAAATCGGTCACAAGTTCCGTCAGCAGACGACTGGCAGTTGAAAAATCGTATATCTTCTCGCGGCTTATCCCCTGCTCCACCAGCCATTGGCATAATACTTCAGCCTGCTGACCAGCATCACTGTCAGATCCGCCCTCGATAATTTGCAGCAATTCGGGTAACAGACGAACCAGATCGGTCTGGCGCAGCAGAGCCGGCACCCGAGTCAGGATCATGGTGTCACGCCCCCCGCTTTTCAACTCCAGCCCCATCCGTTTCAGCAAACGCTCCTGCTCGGTAACCAGCACGATCAGATTCTTCGGCAATTTGAAGGAGACCGGCAGCAACAGTGGCTGGGCCGCCAGCCCCTGACCCCAGGTCTCCAGCAGCCAGTGGCGCAGCAGCACCCGCTCGGCGCGTACCAGCGAGAGCAGCGCCAGCTGATTATCCCGCTCGATCAACAGGTAGGCCTGCTCCACCAGTGTCAGGGCGCGACATCCCCCCTGTTTGGGTGACGGCACTGGATCAGTGGGCTGCGCAGGAGCAGCCTCAGTTGCGATAGGCAGCGTAGTGAGCAGAGCGCCCATGCCGCGCATCGCCTCCCGACTCGGCGGCTCAGGTGGTTGATAATTGCTGGCTCGGCCAGCCCCACCGCCCCCCTCCCGCACCTGTGCAGGTGCCCGGTAGCTGTGCTCGGCACCGTACCACTCCGGGCGTGGCGCCTGACCGGGATATTCAATCTGCGGACTGACCGGCAACTCGACCAGAGTTTCGGCCAGCGGAGTGTCCTGATGAGCGGCGCTCATCCCTTCGCGGCGCAGCGCGGTAAACAGCGCCTGAAAGATAAAGTCGTGGATGAGCCGCGCCTGATGGAAGCGCACCTCATGCTTGGCCGGGTGGACGTTGACATCTACCTGACGGGGATCCAGCTCGATATAGAGCACATAAGCGGCAAAGCGATCGGGAGGCAGCAGCTCGTCATAGGCCTGACGAATGGCGTGGTTGATGAGCTTGTCGCGCATCATCCGGCCGTTGACATAGGTGTATTGCAGGTCGTTCTGCGGTCTTGCCCCTTCCGGAGTCGCCAGCCAGCCCCACAGCCGCACGTCGCTATGCTCGCTCTCCACCGCCAGCGCATGGTGCATGAAGGGGGTGCTGCAAACGGCGGCGAGGCGACGCTCCTGCTCCGGCACGGTATTGGCGGCCTTGTACTGGCGTACCACCTTGCCATTGTGGCGCAGGATCAGGGTGGCATCGAAGCGGGAGAGCGCGATGCGGCGCACCAGCTCGTCGATATGAGCAAACTCGGTCTTTTCACTGCGCATGAACTTGCGCCGCGCGGGGGTATTGAAGAAGAGATCCACCACCTCCACCGTGGTGCCCACCGGATGGGCCGCCGGCTTGATGGTGACGCTCATCTCGCGCCCTTCCGCCTGGGCTTGCCAGGCTTCGGACTGCTCGGCGGTACGGGAGGTGAAGGTGAGACGGGAGACCGAGCTGATGGAGGCGAGCGCCTCACCACGAAAGCCGAGGCTGTTGATCCCTTCCAGATCATCCAGCGTGGCCACCTTGGAGGTCGCATGACGCGACAGCGCCAGCACCAGCTCGTCTTTGGCGACGCCACAGCCGTTGTCACGGATGCGGATCAGCTTGGCGCCCCCCTTGTCGATGTCGATCTCGACCCGGTCTGCCCCCGCATCCAGGCTGTTCTCCACCAGCTCTTTCACCACAGAAGAGGGCCGCTCCACCACCTCTCCGGCTGCAATCTGGTTGGCCAGAATGGGTGGCAAAATACGGATCGGCATCATTTACTCCTGAATTTCTATCTTGCGGATGGTCAGTCTCTTAAGGCTCCAGGAGGGCCGCTCCACCACCTCTCCGGCTGCAATCTGGTTAGCCAGAATGGGTGGCAAAATACGGATCGGCATCATTTACTCCTGAATTTCAATCTTGCTGATGGTATTCGCTAACAGCGGGAGCGGCATCGCCCGCTCCCGCGCGTCAGTTTTGCGGAATGTAGAGCACCTGCCCTACCTGAATATTCCGCGACTTGAGCTTGTTGATCTCTACCAGCCGAGCCTGACTCACCCCATGTTTTTCGGCAAGGCGGGAGAGACTCTCCCCCCGCTTGACCACATGGCGGAGCATCTGCGACTTGTCGTCACTGCGAACGGGGGCGGCAGCGCGGCTCTGCCCTTGCTGGGGAATATAGATGGTCTGACCAATCTGAATATCCCGGCTGCGCAGCTGGTTGATCTCCACCAGAGTGGACTGACTCACTCCATGCTTCTCGGCAAGGCGAGAGAGGCTCTCGCCCCGTTTGACCACATGGCGGAGCATCCGCGATTTGTCATAGTCCCCCACACTGCTGACCGGTGCACCGCTCTCCTGCGCTGCCGCCGAGTAAGGCTTGATCACCCCGGCACCAGAGCCGCTCCCAGCACCGCCGTCGCGGGCGGTGGCGGGCATCTTGTTGGTCACTACCGGCTGCGACTGTGTCTGCCTGGGCTGACTCACCGGCTGCCGGGCTACCGGTGCAGGGCGAGTAGCGGCAGGCTGGCTCACCTGCCCCTTGCCGGTCAGCATGGCCCCCTTGGTCGGGTGGGCGCGGTAGTAGTTGCGGATCCCCTCGAAGATGGCGCGGGCCAGCTGGTCCTGATAGCTGGCGGTAGCCAGCAGCTTCTCCTCCGCATGGTTGGAGATAAACCCGGTTTCAACCAGCACCGAGGGAATATCCGGCGCCTTCAGCACAGCCAGACTGGCGTGCTCCGGCGCCTTCTTGTGCAGTCGGGCGACCTTGCCCATGGAGCGCAGGATCTGGCGGCTGACGTCATACCCTTCGGCACGGGACTTGTCCATGGAGAGGTCGAGGAAGGTCTGCGCCAGATAGGGGTTGGGATCAGATTCCGCCAACACCTTGCCGACACCGCCCAGCAGCTCGCCCTGCTTCTCCTGCTTCTCCAGCCAGCTGCCCATCTCGCGGTTGGCACGGTTGGTCGAGAGAACCCAGACAGAGGCGCCGCGCGGGGTCGAGTTATGAAAACTGTCTGCATGGATAGAGACCAGCAGATCCGCCTTGGCCTTGCGGGCAATCTCGGAGCGCTTGTTGAGGTCGACGAAGTAGTCGCCACGACGGGTCATCACGGCGCGCATCCCCGGCTCGCGGTCGATCAGTGCCGCCAGCTTCTGGGAGACCGCCAGCGTCACCCGCTTCTCGTAGGTACGGCGTGGGCCGATGGAGCCCGGATCTTCCCCGCCGTGGCCCGGGTCGATGGCAATCACCACTCCCTTGCCCTTGCCACCGACAGGCGTGGATTGCACCGCTGCCGCCGAGCGCTTCTCTTCATAAGGCAGATCGATGACCAGACGGTGGCCATAGGGCCCGGCTGGCGCCAGCGGGAAGACCACCGGCTTGATGGCGGAGCTGAGATCCATCACCAGTCGCAGACCGCCCTTCTCCAGCGGAGTGCTCTGGCGGATCTTGCGCACCAGTTCGCTGTTGTTCTCGATCCGGGCCAGATTGGCGGCGTTGCTCGCCCCTTTCAGATCGATCACCAGCCGATCCGGGCCGGTGAGGGTGAAGTAGTTGTAATTGGGGGCGCTGCTCATATCGAGCACCACCCGGGTGTTATCCGGTGATGGCCAGATTCGTACGCTCTTGAGCTGATTCGCCCAAGAGGGTAACGCCATCAAAGAGAGAGCAATAACAAGGATCAAGCGCACGTAGATGACAACCGTTCCAGAATGGCTTCGCCAATAGCAGTGCGAGCCTCTATCAGAACCTCGCGCTGCTCGCCTACATAAGTGAGGGTAATTTCAAGGTCGGGAGCCGGTAGCCAGCCCTCGCCCTTCTCGGACCACTCCACCAGACAGAGAGTGTTGGCGGCAAAATAGTCCCGAATGCCCATGAATTCCAGCTCTTCCGGATCAGCCAGGCGATAGAGATCGAAATGGTAGACCTGCCAGCCATCGAGCTCATAGGGTTCGACCAGGGTGTAAGTCGGGCTTTTTACCTTGCCCTGATGGCCAAGGCCCTGCACCCAGCCGCGGGTCAGGGTGGTTTTACCGGCGCCAAGCGTGCCATGCAAAAACACTGTGGTCGCCTGCTGGCAGGCCTGTGCCAGACGGCCACCCAGTGCCACGGTTGCTGCCTCGTCCGGCAGTGTCATCATCAACTGTTTTGCCATGTTCTTCTTTTTAACTTGTAATGGTGTCGGGATTAACCAGTTTGCGGATCAGCGGCAGCAGATCTGACGCCAGCATGCCCCGCTCGCCGTCGGCGGCGGCCTGATCTGCGGCCTCGCCGTGGATCACGGCGCCCAGCCAGCTTGCCATGGTGGCAGACCAGCCCTGGGCCAAAAGGGCGGCGATTATACCAGATAACAGATCGCCCATGCCGCCACTTGCCATGCCGGGATTGCCTTCACAACAGAGAGCGACCCGCTCGCCGTCATAAATAAGTGTTCCCGCCCCTTTTAACAACACCACACCGCCATAACGCCGCTGCAGCGCCTGCACGGCGGCAAACCGGTCGGTTTCAATCTCGGCAATGGAGCATCCCAGCAGGCGCGCAGCTTCGCCGGGATGGGGCGTGAGCACCCAATTATCCTGATGGCGGGGAGATTGCGCCAGCCAATTCAATCCATCGGCGTCCAAAACCAGTGGCAGCCGTTCGGTGAGATAACGGGCGATTTGTGCTCTTCCCCACTCATCCTGACCGAGCCCGGGGCCAATGACCCGCACCGACGCCCACCCCTCGTCATCAGCGGTAGTGAGACTCATCAGTTCGGGTTGATAGAGGCTGACTGGCGGATGATCCGGATGCTGACACACCCGCACCAGCCCGGCCCCCGCCCGCAGGCAGGCGCGAGCCGCCAGCACGATGGCCCCCTGCATGCCGCGATTGCCCCCCACCAGCAGCACCTTGCCATAAGAGCCCTTGTGGGATGCGCGCGGGCGCGGGGTCAACTGCGTGCTCAGCTGCGGATAATCGATACGCCAGGCGGCGGGCAGCATAGCGTCATCAGGCGTCATGCCAAGGGGATCACAATCGAGCTGGCCGACACAATCCACCCCGTCGCCGGTGAGCATCCCCTGCTTGATACCGATAAAGGTGAGGGTGCGAGTGGCCTGCACCACGGCCCCCATGGCACGGCCGGTATCGCCGTTGAGGCCGGAGGGGAGATCCACCGCCAGCACGGGCACAGCCAAGCCATTGATTGTTGCGACGATCTTTGTCAGTAGTGGCGAGAGGGGCGTGTTGACGCCGGTGCCAAGCAGGGCATCGACCACCAGATCCGGGATGGAGTGCTGGTCCTTATCAAACTGCTCGGCCAGCCAGACCCGGCCACCGGCCGCCAGCCACTCATCGGCGGCCCGTCTGGCATCCCCATTCAGCTGGTCGGGTGCTCTGGCGGCAATCACCACCACCTCGATGCCAATCTGGCGGGCAAGGCGGGCCAGTACATAGCCATCACCGCCGTTATTACCGGGGCCGACGAAGATCCACCAGCAGCGACTGTCGGGCCAATGCAGAGTGGCATAGGTGCGCAGTGCGGCACCGGCTCGCTCCATCAGGGCATAGAGAGGTTGCCCCTCACACGCGGCCCAGTTGAGCTCCAGTGCGCGGATCTGTTCAGTCTGCCACAGCCCCTGTGGTAAACTGCCCCCCTCTTTTGTGCCCAACGCGCCCCTGATGATCTCTACCATGACGGCTCCCGCCTCTTATCAATCGACCCACGCCAGCAAACGCCGGCCAGGCCAAGCCGCATGAGTGCACCTGACTTCCACCAGCTGGCCCACGATATCAAGCTCTGGGCACGGGAGCTAGGTTTTGACCAAGCGGGCATCACCGACACAGATCTGCGTATCGAAGAGCCGAGATTGCAGGCCTGGCTGGATGCGGGCTATCACGGCAGCATGGATTACATGGCACGTCACGGCATGATGCGGGCGCGCCCCCACGAACTGCTGCCGGGCACGGTGCGGGTGTTGTCGGTGCGGATGAACTACCTGCCGTTCGAGGCAGGCTTTGCTGCCACCCTGCGTGATCCGACCCTCGGCTATATCAGCCGCTATGCCCTCGGCCGTGACTACCACAAGGTGCTGCGCAACCGGCTCAAACAGCTGGGTGATCGCATCGAAGCGCGCTGCGCCGAGCTGTTTCAAGGCACCGCAGATACCTTGGGTGAGTGGCGCCCCTTCGTTGACTCCGCCCCCATCCTCGAGCGGCCACTGGCAGCCAAGGCCGGCCTCGGCTGGGTTGGCAAACACTCACTGCTGCTCAACGAGTCGGCCGGCTCCTTCTTTTTTCTCGGTGAGCTGTTGCTCAACCTGCCGCTGCCGCTCGACCAGCAAGTGGAGAAGGAGCAGTGCGGCAAGTGCGTCGCCTGCATCAACATCTGCCCGACCGGCGCCATTGTCGCCCCCTATGTGGTGGATGGCCGCCGCTGCATCTCCTATCTCACCATCGAGAATGATGGCCCTATTCCGGAAGAGTTCCGGCCCCTGATGGGCAACCGCATCTACGGCTGCGACGACTGCCAGCTTATCTGCCCCTGGAATCGCTACGCCGATGCCAGCCCGGAACCCGATTTTAGCCCCCGCCCCAGCCTGCACCGCCCCCCCCTGCTGGCGCTGTGGTGCTGGAGCGAGAGCGATTTCCTCAAACAAACCGAAGGGAGCCCGATCCGCCGCATCGGTTACCAGCGCTGGCGCCGCAATCTGGCAGTCGCCCTTGGCAATGGTCCGGCGATCCCCGAGGTAATCGCCGCCCTGCAACTGGCGCTGACCACCGCCGAGCCCATGGTGGCCGAACACATCGAATGGGCGCTGGCCACCCTTGCCCGGCGTCAGGATGAAGAGAACAAGAAGACCCGTTTGCTGATCCGCTGCATCGAAAAAGGTCTGTCGGATCACGCATAAGTGATCTGCCCCTTGCCGGATTGCAGCACTTTTTTCATGCTCTGCCGACCTGCAGTGCCCATAACAGCGTGGTCACTGCAAACTGGTCGGCACACAACAAGGACAACACAGATGCATATGTTGGGAGTGGATATTGGAGGCTCAGGGATCAAGGGCTGTCTGGTCGATACCAAAACCGGCGAATTGATTGGCGAGCGCCATCGCATTGCCACACCGCAACCGGCCACCCCGGCCGCCATCGCCCATACCCTCAAGGCGCTGGTCGAACATTTCGACTGGAAAGGACCGGTGGGCTGCGGTTTTCCTGCCACCATACACAACGGGGTTGCCAAGAGTGCCGCCAACATCGACAAGAGCTGGATCGAAACCGATGCCGAGCATCTGTTTGCCGATGTCACCGGCAAGCCCTGCTATGTGCTGAATGATGCCGATGCAGCCGGTCTGGCCGAGATGCGCTTTGGCGCCGGCAAGGATCGCAAGGGGGTCATCATCCTCATCACGGTCGGTACCGGTATCGGCACCGCCATCTTCGTCAACGGCCATCTGCTGCCCAACACCGAGCTGGGCCATCTGATGCTGGAAGGAATGGTCGCCGAGCACTACTGCTCCGATGCGGCGCGCAAACGGGAGGATCTCTCCTGGAACCGCTGGGGCAAGCGCTTCAACAAGTATCTGGCGCGCCTTGAGTTTCTCTTCTCCCCCGACCTCTTCATTCTGGGGGGCGGCAGCGCAGCCAAGCTGGATAAGTTTGTCGATCGCATCGAGACCCGGGCACCGCTGATTCCGGCGGCCAGCCTCAATCAGGCAGGCATTATCGGGGCCGCCCTCTACGCGGCCAAGCAGCAGGGCTAACCGACGCTCACTGCAAGTCAGCAGATACCAATGGAAAGGGCCCGGCACTGCTGCCGGGCCCTTTTGTTTTGCTGTCATCTTGCGTGTTTGGTGCTTATCACCCGTTACATGTCGTCGAGTCGGTGCACTCCGTGCACCAGTCGAGTCAGGCGGGTCTGCTCCAGCCCGGCCAGATTCTCGAGCAAAGCGGTGGTGGCCGGTGTCGGGCACTCCCGGGCCAGATGGCTCAGCTCGCCCACCAGCTGCTCTTCCCAACGGCATACCTGAGTGACGATATCCTGGGTCTGGACTGATGCCGGCAGCTCGAAGCGGGTAATGGCAGGCAGCATATCCTCGCTGAAACTCTGGTTCAGCCAGGTCTCCCTGACCGCCTCTCCCAGCTGAGCAGCATATTCGTGCAGATGGGCACTGGCCGCATCCTCACGCCCTTGCAGATAGACCAGCAACATCCGGCTGCGTTCGCTGTCCACCTGACTTGTCAAACGCCCGTAACAGAGTCCGAGCTGGTGGTGAACCTGCTCAAGATAGTGCAGCAACTCTTTGATCTGTTGGAATCTCATCGCACTGCCCTCCATGCCTGTCGACATCATCAGTATAAAAAACCGGCGCAACTGACCCAATCCCTATCCGAGCCCCTCTTGCGCTGCATCAAGGTTGACGCCGACAAAGTGGCGAGCAGGTCATCCAGTAACGAATAGGGAACGATTTGTGCAGCAATTTGTGTAACGATGGAGGAGCATTAAGTTCGACAGCAGATGTGAACAGAAACGGGCTGACACACTAATAAAACCAGCATTTACCCGATATAAACCATTTTTAATTCGGTTATCTGCCGCAGGGACGAAACAGGATCTGGCAGAGCAACAATACCATCCTGATCGTTATCCACCTGACAGAAATCCTTATCAGTTTTTTAGACGTCTAGACGTAAAAACATGCGTTGACATGGCCATCCAGACATCTTAGCATCATCCTCCATGATGACAGAGTAACCCAGTGGAACCTCTGCCCAATTTCCCCGCCTGTAGCGCCCTGTGCTTTAAGGCTGTTAGCACGGAAGAATCCATGATTAAGTTGATCGGTCTCAACAAAGTCTACGGTACAGGCAGTGACGCCGTGCACGCCCTGCGTGACGTGAGTCTGCATGTACCCCAAGGCAAAATCTTCGGGGTGATCGGTGCCTCCGGTGCCGGCAAGAGTACCCTCATCCGCTGTGTCAACCTGCTGGAGCGCCCGACAGAGGGCCAGGTGATTGTCGACGGCCAGGATCTGGTTGCCCTGAGCGAACGGGAGCTGACCCAAGCCCGCCGCCAGATCGGGATGATCTTCCAGCACTTCAACCTGCTCGCCTCCCGCACCGTGTTTGCCAACATCGCCTTTCCGCTGGAGCTGGCAGGCTGGAACAAGGATCAGATCAAGAGCCGGGTGGAAGAGCTGCTGGCGCTGGTCGGGCTGGAAGCCCGTGCCCACGCCTATCCGTCCGAACTATCCGGCGGCCAGAAACAGCGGGTCGCCATCGCCCGGGCGCTGGCCCCTGCGCCCAAGGTGCTGCTCTGTGACGAGGCCACTTCGGCACTCGATCCGCAGACCACCCGCTCGATCCTGACCCTGCTCAAGGAGATCAACGTCAAGCTGGGGCTCACCATCCTGCTCATCACCCACGAGATGGACGTGGTGAAAGGGATTTGTGACGAAGTGGCCATCATCAGCGACGGCAGCCTGATCGAACAGGGCGAAGTGGCCTGGTTCTTCAGCAATGCCAAGACCCAGCTGGCGCGGGATTTCATCCACTCCACCATCCACCTGGAAGTACCCCAGGAGTATCAGGATCGGATGAGTGCGGAGCGGGTCCCCGGCAGCTATCCGCTGGTGAAGCTCGGCTTTACCGGCAGCACGGTCGACACGCCCCTGATTTCCGAGGCGAGCCGTCGCTTCAACATCGACATCAGCATTCTGAGCGCCGATATCGAGTACGCCGGGGGCGTCAAATTCGGTTTCCTGCTGGCAGAGCTGTTCGGGGATGAAGCCCAGTGCGAGGCGACCCAGCAGTTCCTCATCGACAACCATATTCAGCTGGAGGTAATGGGTTATGTCCGAAGCCATGATTAATCTGCTGTTCACGGCCCTGGGCGACACCCTCATCATGGTGTTTGCCTCCGCCCTGTTCGGCTGCCTGCTCGGCCTGCCGCTCGGTGTGGCGCTGCACGTGACCAAGGCCGGCCAGATCCTGGCCAACCCGCTGCTCAACCGTACCCTGGGCATGGTGGTCAACGTGGGTCGCTCGGTGCCCTTCATCATCCTGCTGGTCGCCATCATCCCGCTGACCCGGCTGATCGTCGGCACCAGCATCGGCACTATCGCTGCCATCGTGCCGCTGACCGTCGGTTGCATTCCCTTCATCGCCCGCTTGGTGGAAGGGGCCCTGATGGAGGTGCCGGACGGATTGCTGGAAGCGGCCAAGGCCATGGGCGCCAAGCCGCTGCAAATCATCACCAAGGTGCTGCTGCCCGAGGCCCTGCCCGGCATCCTCAACAGCGTCACCATCACCCTCGTCACGCTGGTGAACTACTCTGCCATGGCCGGTGCCATCGGGGGCGGTGGTCTGGGCGATGTGGGTATTCGTTACGGCTATCAGCGCTTCGACCCGACCGTCATGCTGGTAACCGTGGTTATTCTGGTCGTACTGGTTCAACTCATCCAGAGCGCGGGTGAGCGCCTGGTCAACAAATGTGATCATCGTTAATCGTCGATTTCTGACAGGAGGTTTTATGAAATTTGGCATCAAATCCGTTGCGGCAGCCCTGCTGGCCACTCTGGTACTGGCCGGTTGCGGTCAAAAGGAAGAGAACAAGACTCTTAAAGTAGGCGCTATTGCCGGCCCCGAGACCGAGCTGGTTGAAGTAGCCGCCAAAGTGGCCAAGGAGAAATACGGCCTGACCGTCGAGGTGGTCAACTTCTCCGACTACGTCACCCCGAACGTGGCACTGAACGATGGCAGCATCGACGTCAACGCCTTCCAGCACAAGCCCTATCTGGATGCCCAGATCCGTGATCGTGGCTTCAAGCTGGTGCCGGTCGGCAACACCTTCGTCTACCCGATCGCCGGTTACTCCAAGAAGATCAAGGCGCTGAGCGAGCTGAAAGATGGTGCCCAGATCGCGGTGCCGAACGATCCGACCAACCTGGGCCGCTCGCTGATCCTGCTGGAGAAGCAAGGTCTGCTGAAGCTCAAAGAGGGCTCCGGTCTGGAGGCAACCGTACTGGATATCGCCAGCAACCCGCGCAACTTCAAGATCGTCGAGCTGGAAGCTGCCCAGCTGCCGCGCTCGCTGGAAGACGTGGACTTGGCCATCATCAACAACACCTTCGCCGGTCAGATTGGCCTGACCCCGACCGAGAACGGTCTGTTTGTTGAGGACAAAGAATCCCCCTACGTCAACCTGATCGTTGCCCGCGACAACAACAAGGATGATGAGAAGGTCAAACAGTTCGTACAGGCTTTCCAGACCGACGACGTCTACAAGAAAGGGCTGGAACTGTTCAAGGGCGGCCTGGTGAAAGGTTGGTAATCACTCACTCGGCAAAAAAGGCCACGCAATGCGTGGCCTTTTTTTTGCTGCCGTTATCATATCGGCGAGCACGGCAACACGAACATACTCAGCACATGAAAAAATGGTATCTGGCCTACTGCAAGCCAAAAGAAGAGGCCCGCGCCCGCGCCCATCTCGAAGCCCAGGGGATCGAGTCCTACTACCCCATGGTGGAAATTGAAAAACTGCGGCGGGGCAAGCGTGTCCCGGTGCGGGAGCCCATGTTCCCCAACTATCTGTTCATCTACGTGGATCTGGAAGAGGTCACCCCGGTCACCCTGAAGTCAACCCGCGGCATCAGCCGGATCATCCACTTCGGTCGGGAGTGGACCTCCATCAGCAGCCAGCTGGTCTATCAGCTGATGAGCCGGGACGACAGCGATGAGGCCCGCGCCAGCTACGCCAGCCTGCCGACCCAGGGCGACAAGGTGCTGATTGAAGAGGGGCCGCTTGCCGGCTTCGAAGCCATCTATATGGAGCCGGATGGAGAGAAACGTGCGATTTTGCTGGTCAGCCTGCTCAATCGGGAGACTACCAGCAGCTTCGACAACCACACCTTCCGACGTCTGGACTAAACCCACGGGCCAGACGGCCCGGTGAATGGCAATAGCAATGGCGGGATAATCCCGCCATCTCACGCATCAAGATCAAAGCGGGCGATGACCGCCTGCAGCTTGCCGGTATCGCCAGCCAGTCTGGCTACGATCTCCTCCCCCTGCTGACTACGCTGACAGGATTGCCGACTGAGCGCGGCAATGTCGTCGACCGTCCCGGATACCTCGGCGGCCACCCGCGACTGCTGCTCGGTTGCCACCGAAATGGCCTCCAGCTGTCCCGACAGCGACTGTACCAGCTGGTTCATGGCACTCAGGGTATCGGTCACCAATCCGACTGCATCCCGCCCTTGCTCCACCAACCGGGTACCGCTGCTGACGGTGCTCACCGTCTGGCGAGTCTGCTGGGAGATGGCCGCAATAGTCTGGCTGATCTCGGCGGTGGATTGATGGGTGCGGGTCGCCAGCTGGCGAACCTCATCGGCCACCACCGCAAAACCTCGCCCCTGCTCGCCTGCCCGCGCCGCTTCTATCGCCGCATTGAGTGCCAGCAGATTGGTCTGCTCGGCTATAGTGGCGATCACCTCGGTGATCTGCCCCACCTGTTCACTCTGATGCTCCAGCAGCCCCATGGCCTCGTTGGCCTGTCCAATCATGGCGGCAATCTGCTGCATGGTATCGCTCATTCGTGCCAGCGCGGCCTCTCCCTGACGGGTCTGCTGCCGCACCTGATGGGCACCATCCGCCACACCGGCAATGTTACCAGCCACATCACGAGCACTCACCGACATCTGATCGATAGCCGCAGCCACCGCATCGACCCGCTGATCCTGTTCCGTCAGATCCGCCACTATGGCTCTGGTAGTGCTGCCCACATCGAGACAGGCCACCTCGACCTGCCCCACAGCCCCCTGCAACTCCCCGACCAGATGATGTAACTGGGCAGACATCCGGTTGATGGAACCGGTCAAGTCTCCCAACTCATCCTGCCCTGTGATTGGCAAGGGCTCGGCCGCCAGCCGGCCATCCGCAACCTGCCCCGCCCGGGTCACCAGACAGGCAATGTCACGGGTCAGACGACGACTAAAGAGCCAGGCGACTACCATGCCAAGCACGATGGCGCTGCCGGTAGCCAACAGCAGAGTCTGGTTGATGGCCCTCCCGGCTCCGGTCATCTGCGCCGAAATCTGATCCACCTCGGCACGGGTTTTCCCCACCTGCTGGACCAGCTGCTCGCTGAGGCTGGACTGCATCGGCTCGATGTCGGTGGCCATCAGGTAGTTTGCCTGATCCCAATCCGGCGCCTGGCGCTTCTCGATCACCTGCCCCACCAGCTCGGAGAAGGGGGTAGCCATCTCTTCAAACAGCTGCCAGAGGCTCTGCTGGGTGTCGGTAAAGAGCGCGGCTTGCTGTTTAACCTCAGCCACACGCTGCTGATGAAACTGGTAGTAATCCTGATACTTGCTGCGGTATTCGGGGTCGCCTGAGATGAGAAAATCCCGCAGGGCTGAGAGAGAGTTGGCGAGGCTGTTGTAGGCATCCCCCACCTGTTTGAGCAGCATGCGGCGATCGCCGGAGAGTTGATCCTGCGGAGTGCCAACTTCTTCATTGGCAAAGGATTGCAGCTGATCGAGCGCCGCCTCCGCCAGCGGACCCGCCTCCTGCAGCATCAGGGTATGAGCGGGCAGATTCTCTTCACTCTGGGCGATGGTCCACACCTTCTCCTGATGGCTTTTGAAGGTCTCGAGAGACTTGGCGAGCGCCGGACTGAACGCCTGATGGGCGATGGCCTGCCAGGCCGACTCCCACTCCTGCTTGAGGCGGGAAGCCTGAGCCGGATCCTTGCCGAGGATCAGATAGCCACGCAGAGCAGAAACGGTGGCAACCAGTGCCTTCTGGCTCGCCTCATCCCGCTGCAAAGCGGGCAGCGCCTGCTCCAGCAGGATGTGTTGGGCCTGATTTATCTGGGTCAGCCGGTAATAGACCAGCGTGGAGGAGAGCAGGATCAGCAGGTTGATAAAACCGAAGCTGAGCAGCAACTTGCTTGAGATTTTCATGAACATCCTTGTTCAAACAGAGGGAACCAGCCAACAGAATCAGATAGATATCAGTGTAGGCAATCTATCTTGCCAAGTCCGGTGCCATTTAGCCAATTCACTGCGCGGCATCGGGCGGGCAGAGAAAAATCCCTGACAGAGGTCACAACCGAGCTGGGCCAGCACTCGCCAGGTCGCCTCATCCTCTACCCCTTCCGCCACCGACTTCAGCCCCAGCTTGCGGGCCAACTCGATACTGGACTCGATGATAGCCAAACGTGACGGATCGGCATGGCAGCGATCGACAAAGGAGCGATCCAGCTTGAGTTCGGTGAACGGCAACAGTGCCAGCTGCTGCATCGAGGAGTAACCGGTACCAAAATCATCGATGGAGAGGCCAAAACCATGCATCCTCAGCCGGGTCAGCACCTCCAGAGACTTGCCCAGATCCTGAACGAATGCGCTCTCGGTCACCTCCAGAGTGATAAGCTCCGGATTGATACTCCAGCGCTTGCACTGATCAATCAATAAGTTGCAAAGATCCCCTTCAATGAGTGAGGTGGTGGAGAGGTTCATCGACAGATTGAGTGACAAGCCGGTTTCCTCCCATAAATGACCATCACTCAGAGATTTACTGATGATCACCTCGGTCAACGGATCGATAAGCCCGTTGTGCTCCGCCAGTGAAATAAAACGCCCGGGCGGGATCAGGCCAAACTCGGGGTGTTGCCAGCGGGCCAACGCCTCCATCCCGACCCACTCGCCGGATGCAAAACTCACCTTGGGCTGATACCAGGGCAGCAGTTGATCTTGCTCGATCGCCCGACGCAACTCATCGAGTCCTATTCTGTGCCCCTCTTCCTCCCTGACGGGTTCCTGCCGGGGTGACCAAGCCTGGATAAGCCGCTGGAGCTGCTGCGGCGTTGAGGGTTTCTCTATGCGACCAAGCACCTGCAGGCCATAAGCGGTACTCATACGCAATACGGCTTCTACCACATCCCCCTCAAGCGCGCTGGAGAGGATAATGCCGCCCTGAAAACCACCCAGCGACAGGCGGCGCAACAGCGCCATGCCATCCATTCCGGGCATTCGCAGATCACAAAACAGGATATCGACGTTGTGTTGCTGGCTAAGCGCCAACGCCTCGACACCATCAACCGCTTCCAGCAGATTCTGGTAACCCAGGCTGCGGATCTGGTGCAGCAGCGCCTTGCGCTGAAATCCATGGTCTTCCACGACCATGATGACCAACTCATGTTGTGCTTTTTTCATCGAGCCATAATCCAATGTCGTGGGTAATCGCCGTCATCAGCCTCTGCACTGTGCTGACCAGATCGTCGAGTTCGTCGAGCCGCTTCAATCGCGCTGCCGATTCCAGCATGGCGGCCTGACTGGCAAGCTCCTCCAACCCGACCATTCGGGCAGCCCCCTTGATCCGGTGGGCGGTCTCTACCAAGGCGCTGGCATCATGACAAATCAGTGCTGCCATCATGGCCTCGCCATCCTGCCGGTTGGAATCGAGATACTCCACCGCCATGGCTCGCGCGGTCAGCTCGTCACCAAACAGCGCTAACCAGCGTTCAGCCTGCATGCCTGTAGCCCCATCAACGGGCGCACCCGCGCTTCTGGTTGGCGTCCTCTCTGCCAGCCAATGGGCCAGCATCTGGCGCAAGATATCCAGCGGGTAGGGCTTCAGTAGCATGTCACTCATGCCGGCCTCTACCATACGAGCACTCGCCTCTTCCGACGTATCTGCCGTTACCCCTATGATGGGGGCCGTCACTCCCGCAGCCCGCAGCGCCTTGGTCAGGGCATAACCATCCATCATCGGCATATGGCAATCAGTCAACAGCAGAGAGAATTGCTGTCCCTGCCAGGCCCGCAGAGCCTTCTCGCCATCTTCCACAACCTGAGCCTCGATACCAAGAATGGCCAACTGCCGTGCCAGCAAGGCACGATTGACCGGATGATCATCAGCAACCAATACTTTGCCACCCAGCTTCTCTGCAAGCGCAGGGAGGATTGGTGTGACCCGCTCCCGTAGCAATTCGTGGCAGCTCTCCAGCAGAAGATCCGGATAGAGAGGAGATAGACCCAGGCGCCACCATTTCTGTTCACCAATCCGACCCCGTAACGCCTCATCGGGTGACCCTATGATCCCCTTCAGCGCAGAGTGTTGCAGCCAGCTTTGCCATTCCCCCCCAAGTGCTTGCTCAAGCCACCGTTGATCGGCCAACAGCAACCCTTCCAGTGAGCGACTGAGCTCATTGGCCCCCAAGTACCTGAGCTTGGCCCCCTGCCGTACCATGGCCGCTTCGAGGTTGGTGTCATCGCTGAAAAACCACCATTCTGTATCAGCCAGAGCAGGGGGCTCCCACTGCGGATTGGTAAGCGGTACGGTAAAGCGGAAGCTGGAGCCCTCTCCTGCCTTGCTGGTCAGTGTCAGTGCCCCCCCCATTTTGCACACCAGCTGCTCACAGATTGCCAACCCCAGTCCGGTGCCACCAAAACGACGGTTGATATCTGACTCCACCTGCTCAAAAGGCGTGAACAGCAGCGCCTGCTTCTCTTCGGCAATCCCGATACCGGTGTCACTGACACTGATGGTCAGTTGCTCACTCAGATAGCTGACCCGAATCGTAATCCCTCCTTGTTCGGTAAACTTCACCGCATTGTTGAGCAGGTTGGAGATGACCTGACCGATACGCACCCCATCGATGTCGGCCCAATCCGGCACATGATGCTCCCACTCCAGCACCACGTTGAGCCCCTTGTTATGAGCCAGTGCCGCGTGGCCACGAATGGCATCGCAGATCACCGTTTGCAGCCGGCTGCTCTGGTGATTCAACTGCAACTGACCCGCTTCTATCTTGGAAAAATCGAGGATGTCATTGACCAGATAGAGCAGGTTATTGGTCGAGGTGACCACATTGCGCACCATAAAACGCTGGTCGTCGTTGAGCTCGCTCATTTGCAGCAATTCGAGCATGCCATGCATGCCTGAAATGGGAGTGCGCAGCTCATGGCTCATGGTTGCCAAAAAGCGGCTGCGAGCCTGCATCGCCTGCTCGGCATAGGCGCGAGCTTCGCGCAGCTCATATTCCTGTTGCTTGAGGGCCGTAATGTCCTGAATTACCCCGTTGAGGATCAGTGCCTGCTGCTCCTGTCTGACAAAGTTGCCACGCACTTGCAGATAGCGATCTCCATCAGGCCGCTCTACCTTGACCTCCAGATCGAGGGGCGCCAGAGTCTCGGCATGATTGGCCACCTTGCTGACAAAATCCTGCAGCGCCTCTTCGGTAAAGCCGAACACCTCGCCACCCGATTCGGCATTGAACAGATCCTGCCGGGAAGCCCCGAGGATCTCGCTGGCCCCCTGAGAAGCATACAAAAACCGCCCCTTGCCGGGTCCTTGCCACAAATACTGATAGACCACCCCAGGCATACTGTCGGTAATCTGGGTAAGGCGATTTTCAGCCTGACGGGCGCGCTCCTCCGCCTCTTTGATCCGGCTGACATCGGTCAGTACTGTCAACACCCCCAGCATATTGCCATCCGGATCTCTATAGGGACGTTTGGCATAGATAACATGGCAGGGCGTGCCATCTGCTCGCAGGTTGCTCCCTGCCCCCTCCAGATCCTGTCCTGTCTGCCACACCAAACGCTCTTCTTCCAACACACTGTTTCTGAGTGTCTCTGGCATGTTTTGCAGCTCCTCACTGCTACTGCCAGCACCGAGGAAAGCATCGCGGTAGGCCTGATTGCACAAGGTGATCCGCTGCTCGCTATCACGTAGCGCCACCATGGTTGGCAGTGAGTTGAGCAAGGTCTGCACAAACAGCAACTGTTCGTTCAGCTTGTCCTCTGCGATTCTCCGCTGCGCAATCTGGCGACGCAAACTGCGAGCCCAGAACATCACCAGCAAACCGCTGACGAGCAAGGCGCCCCCCCCTATGGCCAACCATTTGTAAATCAGGGTGTAATCAGACTCGATATTGACCGACACATTGAGCCAGCGTCGTTCCAGCAGTTGCCACTCCTCATCCGTGATGGTCAGCAGCAACTTGTCCATGATGCGGAGCAACTCGGGCTGAGCATTGTCGACAGCCATACTGATAGGTACGGAAAATTCGGGAGAACTCAGCACCACCTGATACTTCTCATTGAAACCCTTCATCGCTTGCTGTCCCAGATTGGTCATGGTCAACAGCACATATTCGGCTCGCCCAGTATCAAGCAAGGTCAGTAAATCGGCATCTTTGCCTACTTCGATAATATTGGCGCCCAGCGCGTGAATAAGAGAGGCTTCGTAAGAGCCCGTCACACCACCAATCAGACGCCCTTTCAGCTCGACCAGCGACTTCAGCGGGCGAGCACCGTGTCTGGCTACGACATAGCTGTCGAACTTCAGATAGGAGGAGGTAAAAGAGGCAAAGGACTGACGATCCTTGAGCGGTGTCATCAAGGGAATAAGGTCCACTTTGTGCTCTTTCAGCAGTTTAAGTGACTCCTGCCAGGTATTTGTCGACTCCAGCTCAAAGCGGATCCCGGAGCGCAGACTCAATAACTTCATCAGGTCTGCCGTATAGCCATGCAATTCACCTTCGTCATCGATTTCACTGATGCCGGCAAATCCGGGGGCAACGGCGAACTTGATCACCTTGTTTCTCTGCTTCAGCCAACTAGCCTCATCAGGTTCCAGCAACAGACCAGCGTTGGCGCGCTCATCTTCCTGATGCAACCGTAGTCGTGAGTCTGCAACGGGTATCCGTTGATATGCCTGCCAAAGCTTCTCACTCAGTTCTGGCTGGAGGGAACTGGTCGCCATCGTCAGCGTGCTGCCAGAAAGCCACCCAGGAGCGACAACCCCCATTGACGCTGGCATTCTCTCCATCTTGAGGGTAACAATTGGACCCAACTCAAGATATGCATCGACAGCGCCCAGCTTGACCATATAGGTCGCCTCAGTGCGGCTCTCCAGCTCAGTTACATCAGAGATCCCCAAACGCGCCAATTCATTACAACTGCCAAAACCACGAATACAGACCCAGCGTAACTTGCGCGCCTGCTCCAGGGTCAATTGCTGATCCGGGGTATGCATTAAAATGGAGCGGGCATATGAACCGATACTGCCGATATGGTTTATCCCCTTCAGCTCAAGAGCATTACGTTCGACTCCGATTAATGCATCGATCTGGCCGCCTTGGAGAGCAATCTGGGCATCGACGTAGGAGTTGTAGGAGATATAGCGCAGGGACACGCCCATCTCGGCTGCAATGCGCGAGGCCAACTCCTTGAGTGGACCGGCATAACGCTGGTTGGGGAGTTGATAGATGAAAGGGGGATAACCACCACGGGGAACCCCGACCAGCAGCTCCTTTTGTGCAGAAATTTCGTTACTTGTGCTCTCATCTTGCGGTTGGGGAGCCGCAACAGCCAACATGCCTGAAAACAACAGCAAAATGGGAAGAAAAAGCTGACGAAGGAGTGGCATAAAGTCTTGTCCTGATGAGTAAAACAGATAGGGCTGCCACCTCTAATCTTGCAGATCCTGACGACGCAAGGCGAGAAAACAATCGCAGCTGTTACAAAGAGGGCGGAGAGGATAATACTGAGTCACCAACATGTGAACCTGGAATCAACCATAAGATGGAAAAATGGCAGGCATGCGGCCTGCCATTTCACTAGCGAGGGGGATCTTATTCTCCCCCTCGCGATCAGGTTATTCGATTCCCGAGGCGGAAGCCGGTTTGATATTCCCGCTCGCGAACGAGGGCGATTTGACCCTGATATCCTTCCAGCCCGATATCCCTGAGCAGGGCGGGTGACAAATTGACCTGCACGAGACGACGCTCGACCCGGGCAATCCTTCTCTGGACCAGGGATTCAACACTGCGCAGTAAAACCAGTTCGATAGACATGACATTCTCCAGTTGAACATGCGGTTCTCCCGGAGAAAGTGGATATCACCCTGCGGGACGAACCGCGGGTGATAAAAAGACAGGGGTTACCTGTTTACGCCACGCGGTAAAAGAGCACGAGATTTCACGCCGCACGCAGTGCCGCGAGAGAATGCAATATTAAGAATCAGATGTTGCATATTCGTCTCCTTACCGGATAAAAGTTGAACAGGTTGCAGAAGTCTAAAAAATATCCGAATTTAAAACAAGCCTCTTGCGACTCCTTTTTAAACGTTTTTACGGCATTTTATGCTGCCCGACAGGGAGCTTGGGGCATCAGATGCCCGAGAGTAGCCGGTACTCTTCCAGTACATAGGTATCCGTCATGCCGCTGATGTAATCGAGCAGCAACCGCACCCGGTAATACCACTCCTGCTCGTTCTGGCAGGCAAAACGCGGATCCGGGGTGGCGATCGCCAATCGATAGGCCTTGAGATGGCGGGCCGAGAGGCGGTGATAGAGGCGGCGCGCAAAGAAAAGCGTCTGACTCCCCTCCCCGGCCAGCAGGCGAGCAAACTGTGGCGCTGGCAGCGCCAACAGACAGGCATAACTGGTCAGCACCCCGCGCAGCGCCGCATACCCCTCCAGCTCAAGCGCTTCCACCTCGGGGCGCATAAAGACCAGCTCGCGGGCCACCCGTTTGAGGATATCGAGCACCCGCGCCGCCGGCGCCTGACCGTGCAGCAGCGCTTGCGGATAGGATCCCTGCAAAATGGCCTGATGTTCGCTGACATAGCTCTGCGCCGCCAACGCCACCAGATCCCGGGTCAACAGCTGGCGAAAATGGGGGAAAAAGCCCCGACCACTGGCAAGCGCCTCATCCAGCAAGGTGCCCATGTAGTCACTCTGGTCAGCAGATCGCAGTGCCGCCAGCAGTTCACCCTGAGTCAGGATTCTTCGATCTACCGCATCTTCCAGGTCGGCGATGCAGTAGGAGATATCATCGGCCGCCTCCATGATGTAGACCAGCGGATGACGGCAGCCGGGGGCCAATCCCAGGCTCTGACCGAGGGCGCGGTAGAGCGGCTGCTCGCTAAAGAAGATGCCCCGCTTGCTGATCCAGCCATGATGCTGGCCATAGCTCACCCCGGGTTGCGGCTGCTGCGGGTATTTGCAGAGTGCCGCCAGCTGCCCGAGCGTCAGGTTGAGCTCGTGCAGGCTGTGCACCAGCCGCAGACTCTGGGCGTTGCCATCAAACAGTTGCAGATCCTGACGCAATTCAGCCCACTGGGCCGAAGGTGGCTGCGCCAGCGCCTGCTGATAGAGGGGATCAAGCATCTCGCCGAGCCACTGGCTCATCACCTGCTCGCCAAAGTGGCCAAACGGCGGGTTGCCCACGTCATGAAGCAGGCAGGACATCTCCACCAGATTGATAAAGGCCCCTTCGCAGACCGTTCCTGCTGGCAAGGCGGCCAGAATGCGGCGGCTGATCTGGCGACCGGTCTCCTGCACCTCCAGCGAGTGGGTGAGGCGGCTGCGCACCGAGGCCTTCACATCGAGCGGAAAGACCTGGGTCTTCTGCTGCAACCGGCGCACTGGCGCGGCCTGCACGATACGGGCGCGATCCTGCTCGGTCGCCTCCAGCAGCTCCTCATCCCCCCAAGAGTGGATGCGCGCAGGGGTAATCAAACGGCTATACATCTCGCAGCTCCTTGCCAGCAACTTCCATCAGACTCAAAACAACCTCCAGCCTCAAGACAGCAACCAGCGCCGCAGACGGGCGATATCGCCCGGATATTCCCGGCGCAGCGTCTCAATCCAGTCTTCCACGTTTTCCCACCAAGCGGGGTGATCCGGGCTCTGGATCAGCTGTGCCGTCTGCTGCAATCGGCGCAGGCCAATGGAGCCTGCCGCCCCTTTTATCTTGTGTGCCTCTTCCACCACCCCCGCTTGATCCTTGGCAATCATGTTGGAGTCGAGCACTGCCATGTAGTCCGGCATCATCTTCTCGAACAGATCGACGCTGGAGAGCAGCACCGGCTTGCCCACGGTATCGGCGTAATCGGTGAGGAAGGGGATATCCAGCAGGGTATCCTGATTGCCCGCATCCGCCTGCTCGTCCGCTTCATCCTCGGCCAGATCGGCAAACAGGTGACCAATCACCTCCCGCACCGCTTTGGAGCCAAGCGGCTTGTTAATGACATCCTGCATGCCGTGATCCCGGTAGTACTGGCGATCGCCGGTTGAGTTGGCGGTGAGCGCCACCATGGGTGGCAGGCTGTCGCCATAACGCTCCAGCAGGGTTTTCGCCACATCGAAGCCGGTCATGTCCGGCAGCTGGATATCGAGCAAAATGAGGTCGAAATCATCCGGGTTGGCCATCGCCAACGCCTGGGTGCCGTCCCGTGCCACCTGCACCTGATGACCCAGCTTGCCCAGCAGGGCGCAGGCCACCGTCACGTTAAGCTCCACATCCTCCACCAGCAGGATATCGAGGGAAGGCATCTCCTCCTCCTGCTCTGGCAACACAGGCTCGGCGCAAGCCACTTCCAATTCGGCAGTGAAGCAGGAACCTTCGCCCGGATCGCTGTCCACATAGAGCTGGCCGCCCATCGCCTGCACCAGCTGACGGGAGACCGCGAGGCCAATGCCGGTGCCGGTGGCGTGCTTCTTGCCCTGCACCTGATAGTACATGGCGAAGATCTTCTCCTGCTGGGCGCGCGGGATACCGATACCGGTATCCTCCACCTCGAAGTGCAGGGCCAGCTTGCCCGGCTCGTCGGCGGGATGGGATAGGCAACGCACGGTGACGCCCCCCTCATCGGTAAACTTGACCGCGTTGCCCACAAGATTCCACAGCACCTGACGCAGGCGGGTACCGTCAGCCATCACAAATTGCGGCATGTCGCCATCGCGATCGAAATGGAGATAGAGCCCCTTCTGCTCCGCCTGAATGCGCGACAGGGTCTCCAGCTCGTCGAGGAAGGCAGGCAGGTCGATACGGGTTGGCGCAATTTCGAGGCGACGGCGATCCAGTTTGTCCAAGTCGATGATGTCGTTGAAGATATTGCCAAGGGTCACCGCACTCAGGTGAATGGTCTTGAGCTGCTGATGCTGTTTGGGATCGAGGGGGGTATCCATCAGCATCCGGCTTAAGCCCACAATGCCGTTGAGCGGGGTGCGCAACTCGTGGCTGATGGTGGAGATAAAGGTGGTCTTGTCGCGACTCGCCTTCTCCAGCTTGTCCTGATACTGCTTGCGCTCGGTGATGTCGCGGCCAAAACCGAGCAGGCCGAGTCGCTTGCCGAAGCGGTCGAAGAAGGGCACCTTGCGCAGCTCGAAGTAAGCCTTGCGGCCATCGGGATACTCCAGCCACTGCTCGTAGGTGAGCGGCTCGTTGCTGGCAAAGACCTGCTTGTCGGTCTCCACCACCTTGTTGGCGATCTCCTGCTTGTAGACATCGAACGGGGTCAGACCGATCAGCTCGGCCTCCACCTTGCCGGTCAGCTCTTCCATGGCGCGGTTGCAGCCGGAGAACTGCTCATCCTCGTTGCGGTAGTAGACCAGATCCGGGGAGCAGTCGATAAAGGAGCGCAGCAGCGCGGTGCGCTCCCCCAGATGGAGCTGGGCTTTCTCCCGCTGGAACACCTCGTTCTCGAGATCCTCGATGGCCTGCAGACGCAGGCTCTCGGCCCGGTTGGTCTCGGCAATCTGGGCGTTGAGGCGGCTGATGTTCTCCTGCAGCTGGGTATTGAGCTCCAGATCCCGCTCGCGCATATCTTGCAGCTTGCGCACCATCCGGCTCAGTCGCTGACGGGAATCCTCCAGCTGATCCACCACGATGGAGAGAAAATAGACCGCCCAGGGGGTCACCAGCAGGCCAAAAAAGACCGAGCGAACGAAGTCGATCACATCGATATTGCCGCGCAGGAACAGGGTCACCCCCATCTGGATGGCGACCGCCAGCACGATAATGCCCGCCGCTAGGAACATGCTGAATCGCACTAGTCCCAGCTTGGTCATCAGATCGACATAATATTGCGCCCAGGATTTAATCTGTTTCATCTTATTGTTTTCCCCCGATATTCGCGGTACAGAATACCAGCACAACCGAGTGAACTCTTCTTAATCTCGCACAATTAATTAACGATTCGCCGAATGAAATGAGTGGGTTAGGATAATTGACAATATTGAGTCAGTTGCCATTAAGGTTTTTTCTTTATACTCACCGGCCGAAAAAATTCACCACCATTTAATTTAGGAGTTATCCGATGCGCAACACCACCTTGCTGGGCCTGGGCCTGCTGGTCGCAAATAGTGCTTATGCTGATTTGGGTGAAATTCCCAAGGAGTCTGGCTGGTCCGGTTTCCTGCTTGGCGGGGTCAGTGTCATCAATTACGAATCAAATTTTTATAGCGGTGATGATGAAAACCGCCGCCTGAGCGGACTGGGCAGTGCCGATAGCAGCTCCGCCGTTGCGCCGCTGCTCAACGCCGATATCCGCTATACCTTTGCCGATACCCGCACCCAGGTCTTCCTTGGTAACCTGATCCAGGATGCCATCCGTTTCGACTTCACCCAGCAGCTCGGTATCCGTCAGGAGATGAGCGACAAGGGCATTGTAGCTGGCTCCGTGGTCTTTAATGCCATGCCGACCGAGCAGTGGAGCGATCCCTTCGCCGTAGGCGTTGATCGCCAGTCGACCGATATCAAGTCAAAAGGGGTTCGCTTCGCCTGGGACAGCATCTGGGGTAGCAACTTCAATGGCAGCCTGACCACCCGCAACATCGAGGTGGATGAGGAGCGCAGCGGCAGTCAGTACGGCGCCGATACTGCCGCCAAGCTGGATCGCAACGGCAAGATCCACGCCCTCGACCTCTCCTACAAATGGCAGCTGGCACCCGGTCAGATGCTGGAGCCAGCCTTTATCTACCGCCAAGCTGATCTGGATGGCAGCGCCCAAAGCTACAAGAGCAACGGCCTGCAGTTGACCTACGGCATGCGCGCTTCCCAGTGGTCTTTCGTCAGCAACGCCTATCTGGGCCAGACCAAATATGATGAGGCCAACCCCATCTTTGGCCAAAACGCCGACTCCGACGAGTTTGCCCTGACCGGTACCTTCTTCTGGCACCGCCTGTTCGGTATTGCGCCGCTCTCGGCGACCTTTACCGCTGGCTACGCCAAGTCCGATTCCGACATCAACTTCTACGATTCTGAATCGGTGATGTTCAACACCGGCCTGCTCTACAACTTCTAACAACGGTTGTTCGCACCGATACAACAAGGCCACCCGAAGGTGGCCTTGTTGCTATCCGGCATTTGCCTCAAATACCCAAAGAGTCGAGCAGATCATCGTGATCGTTGGCAACCGGGGCCGCAGCCTGAGCCGGCTTGGCGGCATCCTGCTTGGCCTGGGCGATCAGCGCATCGGGATCCAGCTCCTCGTGCTCCATCCCCTCATTGTGGATGCGGATGAACTCGGTTTTGTCCATCGCCAGCTCCAGATAGAAGATGTTGTTGCGAGCGGTGAAGAAGGTGACGCGGCGGGACTCCGGGCTGTCGAGATTGGTATCGACACTCAGCATCACCTGCTTGTTGAGGGCCAGCATCTTCGGCTGGTTCTGGGTGATGTGGGTCTGCAGATCCCGACCCACCTTGACGGTGAAGCTGCCGACGATCTGGTTCATCAGCTCGCCCATCACGTTGCTCACCTCATCAGAGGTGTGGGAGATGGCGAGATCCTCTTTGGAGAGTCCCATGCTCAGCATGTAGCTCTCGTAGAGCTCCATGGCGGCGGCGGCGGAGAAGTTGATCACAACCAGACCGGAAAAACCGCCATCGAACAGCACGAAGCAGCCGATATCCGGCTTGAGGCAGGTCTTGCTGATCCGCTGCACCATGCCGGAAAACCGCACCTGACTCATGGTCGCAGCACTCAAAACGTCCGTCACCGAGTTGCACAGGCTGAGCAGCACATCCTCTGTGGTCAATACGGCATCGTCATCGGATCTTGTCACTATCATGGGACCTTCCTGAACATCGAAAATGGGCTTATCTATACCATAACTCTAACAGATGGCGCGGCCCGGAGACTGAAATAGCGACACGCCTCTCAGTTGACTCCGTTATCAGCAGCCACAGGGGTGAAACCGCTCAGCTTGGCGAGCCGGGCACGCCATATATCGGCCTGCTGCACCAAAACTTGTGGCTCATAAGGCACGACCGGATGAGCGCCCCAGATGGGGCCTGGCCAGGCGCGATCCGTCGCAAAGCGGGCGACATGGTGAAGGTGGAGTTGCGGCACCAGATTACCCAGCGCCCCAATGTTGATCTTGTCCGGGCTGAGGGCCTGTTCCATCAGGTTGGCGACAGCGCAGGACTCCTGCATCAGCTGTTGCTGCTGCTCCGGCGCCAGATGGTGAATTTCCCGCAGGTTGGCTACTCGCGGTACCAGGATCAGCCAGGGATACTGGCTGTCTTTGGACAGCAAGACACGGCAGAGGGGCAGATCCCCGAGCCACCGGGTATCTGCCTGCAGGCGTGAATGCAATTCAAACATGAAAACCTCGTTGAGTACGATGAACAGAGCGCCTGAAAAAGGAGTGTCCACGTTACTGCAACGGGCAGAAAACTTAAAGCTGTGGGACGGCCCAACCGATAAAGCGCTTGCGCAGGGCCGGATCTGCCTGGAGGAACAGCTGCTGCAACTGCCCTTCCAGCTCGCTGGCAGCCACAACAGGTTGCGCCCCGGAGAGCGTAGCGGTTGGTTGTGTAGTCACAGCGACGGCCGTCAGCGCCGCCTTGCCGCCGCTGCGGTTGTATTCAGCCAGTTTGCCGTTCCAATCCACCCCTAGCAGCATGCCGCTGGTCACCAGCGCATCCTGCTGGATAGCAAGCGCGCGGCCATTCTCCTGCAGCACTACCACAGGAGCCTTGGCATACGCCTGCATCCCCCGCTCGTCTCCCGGTACACTGGCCGTCAGCTGCAAATGCTGATTGCTGCCCTGATAGCGCACCACCTGCGGCTCGGAGCGTACCTGCCGATCATTCTCGCTGCTGCTGCGACTGGGGATCACCCCCTCGAAGCGCACTAACAGTTGCTGTTCGCCATCCGCCAGGGTGGCATGCTGCTCATCCTGCAAGGTGCCGTTGCTCACCGCGAGGATGCGGAAATTCTCCGGCACCTTCACGTCCACCATGGC
Organism: Aeromonas sp. 96A; assembly: GCF_051919165.1. Lineage (NCBI taxonomy): Bacteria > Pseudomonadati > Pseudomonadota > Gammaproteobacteria > Aeromonadales > Aeromonadaceae > Aeromonas > Aeromonas sp. 96A. Next base: position 2,085,193 of record NZ_JBQBFE010000001.1, read on the forward strand.
CTGTACACTGCCTGCCCCCAAGACTGCACAGAGCAGCACAAACCCGGTCAACCCTCTATTACTCTTCATTCCCGCTGATCTTCCTGATGCCGATGATGGGCGCAGGGTAGCAGCCGAAGATGACAGAAAAATAACGCTGCTCAGAGCAGGTAGTGGGGTCGCTCGGCAAACCACTGGGCCAGCACCTGCTTGAACAGCCGGATCTTGCGCGGCACCCGCCGCTGCTGGGCATGCAGCACATGAAGCTGATGCAGGCCGCTCTGCCACTCGTCGAGCACGGTCACCAGCTCCCCTGCCGTCAGCAGCGACTCCACCAGCATCAGCGGGCACTTGGCATAGCCCATACCGGCGCGCGCCAGTTGCAATACTGTACTGTAGTGGTTGGCTCGCACCTTGCCCTGTACCAAAATGTGAGCCTCTTCCCCCTCACGGATAAAGTGCCACTGCTCCCAGGCCGGATTGTGCCCCTGCAACAGGCAGTTGCGCCCGCTCAGCTCATAGGGAGTGGCAGGATACCCCTCTCGCGCCACCAGCGCGGGGCTGGCCACCACCACATCCTTGAGCCGCCCCAGCGGCAGGGCCACCAGATTGTCCGGCACCTCGCTCATGGCGCGCAGGGCGATGTCGTTTTCTCCCTGACTCATGTCGACCATCTGGTTGGTGAAATTGAGTTCCACCTCCACTCCCGGGCAGAGCGCGGCAAAGCTGGTCAGCAGTTCGCTCACCATGCGGTCGCCGGTGCTGACCGGGCAGGTAAAGCGCAGTCGTCCGCAATCCTCTTCGGTCAGCGCCTGAATATCCTGCTCCGCCTGCCGAGCCAGCGCGAAGATCTCCCCCGCCTGCTGATAGAGGGTCTTGCCCGCCTCGGTCAGACTGAGGCGGCGGGTGGTGCGCTGCAACAGTTGTGCATTGAGGGAGGTCTCCAGCGCGCTGACATGGCGGCTCAGCATCCCCTTGCTGACCCCCAGCGTATCGGCAGCAGCCGAGAAACTGCCGCGCAGCACCACTTCGTAAAAGCTGGCCAGATGGGCGATATCCATCATTAGCTCCAATATGGAAACAATGGGTTTATTATACGCGCTTTTTTGCATTTTCTGTTGCGCTAAAATCGACACATCCCAACCAGGAGTGATGCAGATGAAAATTGTGATTGTGGGTGCCTCCGGCACCGTCGGCTCCGCGGTCAGTGAACTGCTTGCCAAAGATCATCAGGTGATCCGGGTCGGCCACAGCCGTGGCGATGCCACGGTCGACATGCGCGATCCCGCCTCCATCAAGGCGCTGTTCGCCAAGCTGGGCCAGTTCGATGCGCTGGTCGTCGCCAGCGGCAGCGTGGCCTTCAACGGTCTGACCGAGATGAGCGACGAGCAGTGGCAGGTGGGACTGGAGAGCAAGCTGATGGGCCAGATCAACCTGACCCGAGCCGCCATTCCCTATCTGACTGACAAGGGTTCCATCACTTTGATCAGCGGTATTCTGAGCGAGGAGCCGATCAACTGGGGCGTGAGCGCCAGCACCGTCAACGGCGCCATCGATCACTTTGTGAAAGCGGCCGCCTGCGAGCTGCCAAGGGGCATTCGCATCAACGTGGTGAGCCCCACCGTGCTGGCGGAGTCGATGGACAAATACGCCGACTTCTTCCCGGGGTTCGTGCCGGTGCCAGCCGCCAAGGTGGCGCAGGCTTACAAGAAGTCGGTGTTGGGCATCCAGACAGGTCAGGTGTTCAGAGTCAACGGCTGATCGCCGCTCGCTTACCGCCAGACCAGCAATAAAAACGGGCCCCATAGCGGGGCCCGTCTGTTTCTCTGCCTATCTCCTTCGCTATCAGCAAACGTTTATTTGTTGGCGACAAAAAAGAGAGCAACCCTTAGTCGATCAGACCGTACTGATCGCGCAGCACCTCGATGATCTCCTGCTTGGGATTGGCAGAACGCGCCAACTTGTGGCCGATGATCTTCTCGGCGATCCCGACGTAGGTGTTGGAGATATCCATCATCACTTCGGTCGGCAGCTTGTTGTCGCGGGCCAGGGCAAAACGTTCCGGCATGCGGTTCTTGTTGAGCAGGATGTCCGGATCCGGGAAGTGGTTGAGCAGCCACTGACGGAAACCCTCTTTCGACTTCTCGACAATCTGACCGTCGCGCAGGGCCGCGCCATCCCAGATACGGGAGCTGTCGGGGGTGCCCACTTCATCCATGTAGATCAGCTTTTCGTTGCCCGCCGCATCGTGGACGTAACCAAACTCGAACTTGGTATCGACGAAGATCTGATCCAGCCCGGCCAGCGCGTCGCTGATGACGTTGAAGCCCTCTTTGAGCAGCACTTCGTAACGGTCGATGTCAGCCGGTTTGCTGAAGTTGAAGCCCTTGTAGTGGCGCTCGATATCGGCACGGGAGACGTTGACATCATCGGCTTCCGGCACACCATCCAGCCCTTTCAGCACGCCCTTGGTGGAAGGGGTGATGAGGATCTCCGGCAGTTTCTGATCCTTTTTGAGCCCTTCCGGCAGGGTGATGCCGCAGAACTCGCGCTCGCCATCCTTGTAGGCACGCCACATGGAGCCGGTGATGTATTGGCGGGCAATCGCCTCGATCATCACCGGACGGGCTTTTTGCACGATCCAGACGAAGGGGTGCGGAATATCCAGAATGTGGCTGTCGGCCAGTCCCTTCTCCTTGAACAGCTTGAACCAGTGGCTGGAGATGGCGTTGAGCGCCGCCCCTTTGCCCGGTACGCCGTTCAGGCCATCCACACCTTGCCAGATGCAATCGAAGGCCGAGATGCGATCGCTGATCACCATGAGGGCGAGGGGCGCATCGGCCGGTACATCATAGCCTTTCTCTTTTATGAGCCGGGCACTGTCTTCAGGGGTCAACCAGTAGACGCTGCGCACTTTGCCGGAATGGACAGGTTTATCGGTACGGATCGGCAAATCGTCATTCACCGCCAATACTTGATCTGCAAGACTCATGGCTAATAACACTTCCTGTTTGTGGGGGGTAAACATCGCGAGTTCCTCACCTGCGCGCTCTGTTTGCAACGGGCTGGCAAGGGGGCTCGCATCATCGAAAACCGCTCGGAATCCCCGCGTTTTCAGGGGGATTTTGATAACAAAACAGGGGCACAAGGCCCCTGTATTTATTCTGCTTTTGCTGCTGCCTGATCGGCCAGCCCCTTGGCGAACGCCTCGGACAGGCTGATATACATCTGGGAGATAACCCCGGACGATACCGGCTTCTTGTCCTTGTCGAACAGGGTGATGGAGGTCTTGCCTCCCGCCATTTCGCCAAGCTGGAAGCGGTATTTCTCCTCCTCCAGTTTGAACGGCTCGCTCCCTTTCGCCTTCCAGAACTCGGCACCCGGCTCTTCGTACTCGACGTCGATCCAGCCCAGAGACTGCTGGGTATCCTTGATGGTGAAACCGTAAGCGGGCAGTACCTGGTTGAGGCGACGCCACACTTGGTCAAAGGAGCCTTCGGCAATCCAGGCGCTCAGTTCGTTGTTGTCCAGACCTAGTTGCAGACCCATGCCATCGTTGGACTTGTGCTGCTCGCGGGCTTTCAGCTGGCTGTCGTAATAGAGAGAGAACTGGTTCAGCACTCGCGCGGCATAGCGTTGGGCATCGGCAGGGGTCAGCTTGTTGCTGGTCTCGCCATCGATGGTCTCTTCGTGATCCAGCACCCGGACCGACATGTTGACGGCGTGGCGCTGGGCATCGTTGCGTACGGTGAACTGGTAACGCTGACGGATTTTGAAGTCTTCGTCATCTTCACCCCAGCCATCGAGGGCGACCGTGTTGTCAAACCAGCCGGTCTGCAATACGCCATCCTGCTGATCCAGCTTCTCGGTGGTGACCTTGTACTTGGCCAGGAAGTTCATCAGGAACGACCAGGTATCGCGCTCCACGCTCTGGCTGGTGCTCAGGGCATAGAAGGCAACGGTCGGTTCGGTTGTGGTCTGCACCACCTGACTGCCCGGTACCACGGTCAGCAGTTGAGCGGGTGGGCGCACATCGACCTGGGCGCCGAGGGCACCTTCACGGCTGCTCTCGGGAAGCGGCGGGATATCGTACTGGCTGTTGAAGGTGGGGGCACTCAATCCTGCGGGGATCAAGAACGCGCGGCCCTCGAGGCGGGCATCTTCATAACCGAAGTCGCGGTTGGCCATTTTGCGATCCTGGGGGGTGCTGCAACCGGCCAATACGGCCACAGTCGCAACGCTCAGCACCAGACGTGCTCTATTTCCCTTTCCATTAGATTTAAACACTCGCCATCAACTCCGCTGTGGTCAGTGCTCGCGCCATCAGCTGTTCGCCCTCGGGGGTGAGGTCAACCAGCGGCAAGCGCAAGGTGGCTGTTGCAATCAACCCCAGTTGGGCACAGGCCCATTTCACCGGGGTGGGGCTCGGTTCGCAGAACAGAGTCTTGTGCAACGGCATCAAGAGATTGTTGATGTCATGCGCCTGCCCGGCATCACCGGCCAGCGCAGCACGACACATGTCGGCCATCTGGGCCGCTGCAATATTGGTGGTGACCGAAATCACGCCATCGCCACCTTGCAGCATAAAATCACAACCAGTGGCATCGTCGCCACTGTAGAGAGCAAACTCCGGCCCGCACAGCTCGCGCAGCAGCGGGGTGCGGCTCAAATCGCCGGTTGCCTCTTTCAAACCGATAATGCCGGGAACCTTGGCCAGACGGGCCACGGTCTCCGGTTTGAGATCGCAACAGGTGCGACCGGGCACATTATAAAGAATTTGGGGCAGACCACTAGCCTCGGCGATCGCACAATAGTGGCGATAGAGACCTTCCTGAGTGGGCTTGTTGTAGTAAGGAGTCACCGAGAGACCCGCCACCACGCCGGTTTTGGCCAGTCGCTTTGCCAATTCAATGGCATGGGCAGTATTGTTGGAGCCGCAACCGGCGATGACGGGAATGCGTCCGGCGGCATACTCAACGGTCTTTTCAACGACGGCGATATGCTCCTGCTCGCTCAGGGTCACCGATTCCCCTGTGGTACCCACCGCAACAATGGCGCTGGTCCCGGCGCTGACATGATAGTCGACCAGCTTGGCCAGACTGGCCCAATCGACTTCACCTGAAGCCAGCATGGGGGTAACGAGCGCAACAATACTACCGCGTAACATGGACTTTTCTCCCGATTTTCAGGGGCGTAATGGTAAAGCTGACCCCTTTGAAAAACAAGGGAGAGAGGGGGCAAGCCGTGATACCATCCGGAACAAAAAGTAATGGACGAAAGTCGGCAGCGTCCCTCAGGGAGTGGTCATCAGGGCCGGAGGGTTGGCTTGCCAGCGCGGCTTTCGCAACGAAATAACGGACGAGAGAAGATTTATGACTCACTACCTGGTCGTAACGGCCATCGGCACGGACAGGCCTGGCATCGTCAATGAAGTGACCCGCCACGTCAGTGGCTGTGGTTGCAACATTGTGGACAGCCGCCTTGGCATCTTCGGCAATGAATTTACCTTTATCATGCTGCTCTCGGGCGACTGGAACAGCATGATGCAACTCGAAATCAGCCTGCCCCTGCGTAGCCAGGAGTGGGATCTCATCACCATGATGAAACGCACCGAGCGCCACCAGTCCCTGCAGTATGACGTCCGCGCCAGTGCCGACCTGTTGATCCGCGACGAGCCCGGCATCGTAAGCCAGTGCACCCAGTTCTTCAGCGAACATGGCTGGAACATTCAGGCGATGCAATCCATGACCCTGGAGCAGCAGCCGTTCAACCTGCTGAAGATCAGTTTTCAGCTCAATCTGGCCAGAGAGGGTGAAGTGGAAGGTTCGCAAACCGCCTTCGCCGAATTCTGTCGTCAACTGGGTGCCGAATCGTTCGAGTTTATCGTCAATCGCAAACACGCCTGAGGGCGTTTTACCCGAGGAGACCCCATGCAACCACTACAAGCTGGCAGCCCCGCCCCCGATTTCTCCCTGCCCGATCAGAATGGCAATCAGGTCAGCCTTGCTGGCCTGCGCGGCAAGAAGGTGCTGGTCTATTTCTACCCCAAGGCGATGACCCCCGGCTGCACCACCCAGGCCTGCAGCCTGCGCGATGTGAACGCCGAGTTGGCCGCCCTCAATGTGGTGGTACTTGGCATCAGCCCGGATCCGGCCAAACGGCTGAAAAAGTTCGAAGAGCGGGACCAGCTCAACTTCACCCTGCTGGCCGATGAAGACCACGCCGTCGCCGATGCCTTTGGCGTCTGGGGCCCGAAGAAGTTCATGGGCAAGGAGTATGACGGCATTCACCGTCAGAGCTTCCTGATCGACGAAGAGGGCAAGATTGCCCACCACTTCGACAAGTTCAAAACCAGCGATCACCATCAGGTGGTACTGGATTTCCTCAAGGGATAATCCTCCCCTGCGTTATTGAAAGGCCTGCCATGCAGGCCTTTTTCGTCTGCTCAGCCGCCCCTTGCCAGCGGATTTTTCTCACCAACTCCCCCGCCCAGATCAAAAAATTCATTTTATATATGGGTTAACGTGACCCCAGAATCATCTTCCAGCGAGATATCCCATGAACATGAGCAACACAGAGCGTTTGATCCTGAGCAACCAGTACGAAATTCTGGCGAAACTCAATCCGGAGAAAGCGGACGCCTACCAGCGCGCAAGCACCATCATCGAGCGCGGCTACTGCCTGCAGATCCTCGAGCTGGAGAAGAGCTTCGGCCATCTGGATCTGGCGACCTGCCAGGAGGTGATCGACACCCTGGAGCTGCACCACGCACTGGCCATCTCATGGGGCAATCTGGATGCCACCGATCAGGGCGAGATCAATGCCAGCCGGCTGGAGTTCAACGGCTACAGCCGCAGCCAGGAGCGTGAGCTGGCCGACTACGTCTGCTTCCTGCTGGAGGTGGACAAGCGCTTCCCCGAGCTCAAGTGCCCGTGCGATGAGCTCTCCAGCGACATCGCCATGCGCGACAAGTATCAGCGGATGCTGCAGGTGTGGCGTCAGTGCCCCCGTCAGTACAAGCTCTCCATTCAGGAGATCCGCAAAGTGCTGGCTGCCTGATGGCAGACCACCAGACAACAAAAAAGGCGCCAGTGGCGCCTTTTTGCATCTGAATCGGGTTATTCGTAGAGAAACGATTTATCGAGCTGCTGAAACGCAGCCTTGAGGGTATCGGCCAGCTCTTCATAGCGCGGCTGTGACACCAGCTGACGGCGGCCGCCCTGCTCGTTCATCTTGCCGTTGATCTCCCGATACCAGCTCGCCAGCGACGGGGGCAAGCGGGTATCGGCACGCTGGCCGAGCCAGTAGTAACCCTGCAGCGGCAAGCTGAGCAGAAACAGCACGGAGGTGATGACGGAAGGCCAGTAGTGCAGCTCACCAAACTGGAACTGCAGCATCACGCTCAGCACCGCCAGCGCGGGGATCACCTTGAGGGCGAACTCGGTCGCCTTGATCACCCGATTTTCAGGAAACATCGAATTGAGCTCGGGACGGCGCGGCCAAAGCGTCATATAATGGCGGCCTTGCTGTAACTTAGTTCCAAAAATGTTCATGCTCATACTACCTCCGAGCGCTTTTTGAACGTACTAACGGCAAAACCTCGACAAAATTTGATGCAAAGTAACAAAGGTTGAGGATGACTTTGTTATTTTTCAACAATCGGGTTATCCTTTGTACGCCCATTTTTGCGTCAAAAGCTTCTTGCTATTGACCTGTCAGGGACGTCTGGATTTCGGGTCTTGTATCACTATACAAGGGGCAAGCAACAGATTGCCAACCCTCATAAGGATAAGTTGAAAGTTTTTGGCCGCACCGCGTCCAACGCATCCGCCTACACAACCCAATCTGCGATAGGATTTATTCATGAGTAAGCTGGTTCTTGTTCTTAACTGTGGCAGCTCTTCCCTGAAGTTTGCCGTCATTGACGCAACCACCGGTGATGACCTGCTGTCCGGCCTGGCCGAGTGCTTCAACCTCGACGACGCCCGCATCAAGTGGAAACTGAATGGCGAGAAAGGCAGTGCCGATCTGGGCGCGGGTGCCGCTCACCAGGAAGCGCTGGACTTCATCGTCAACAAGATCCTGCCGCTCAATCCGGAACTGTCCAAGAACCTGATCGCCATCGGTCACCGTGTTGTTCACGGTGGCGAGCGCTTCACCTCTTCCGTTGTCATCTGCGAAGACGTGATCGCCGGCATCGAAGCTGCTGTTCCGTACGCACCGCTGCACAACCCGGCTCACCTGATCGGTATCCGTGAAGCTCGCCGCGTATTCCCGGCGCTGGCTGACAAGAACGTGGCCGTATTCGATACCGCGTTCCACCAGACCATGCCGGAAGAAGCCTTCCTGTACGCCCTGCCGTACAAGCTCTACAAAGAGAACGGTATCCGTCGCTACGGCGCTCACGGCACCAGCCACTACTACATCAGCCTAGAAGCTGCCAAGCAGCTGAACAAGCCGGTTGAAGAGCTGAACATCATCAACTGCCACCTGGGCAACGGCGGTTCCGTCTGCGCCATCAAGAACGGCAAATCCGTTGATACCTCTATGGGCCTGACCCCGCTGGAAGGCCTGGTGATGGGTACCCGCTCCGGCGATCTGGACCCGGCCATCATCTTCTTCCTGCACGACAAGCTGGGCATGAGCGTGGCTGACATCAACACCATGCTGACCAAAGAGTCCGGCCTGCAGGGTCTGACCGAAGTGACCTCCGACTGCCGTTTCGTTGAAGACAACTACGACAGCAAAGAAGAAGCCAAGCGTGCTATGGACGTTTACTGCTATCGCCTGGCCAAGTACATCGGCGCCTACGCTGCCGCCATGGACGGTCGTCTGGACGCCGTTGTTTTCACCGGTGGTATCGGTGAAAACTCTGCCCCGATCCGTGAAATCACCCTGAACAAGCTGGGTCTGCTGGGCTTTGACGTTGATCACGACGCCAACCTGAAGGCTCGTTTCGGCAAGGGTGGCGAGATCACCAAGGCTGGTTCTACCAAGGCCCTGGTTATCCCGACCAACGAAGAGTGGGTTATCGCCCACGACGCGCTGGAACTGGTCGGCGCTTAATTGACGCAGTAACTCGAGGCCGCCCACCAGGGCGGCCTTTTCCTGATCCCAAAAAATGAACAAGGGGTATAAAGTGGCACGCACTATTATGCTTATCCCGGTCGGCACTGGTGTCGGCGTAACTTCCGTGAGTCTGGGCGTTGTTCGCGCCATGGAGCGTCACGGTGTCAATGTCAGCTTCTTCAAACCGGTTGCCCAGCCGCGTCCGGGTGAAACCGGTGCCGAGCGCTCAACCGCCGTTATCCGCGCTGCTGCCAACATCAACCCGCCCGAGCCGTTCACCCTCTCCTACGCCGAGAACATGATCAGCTCCAGCAACACCGACATCCTGCTGGAAGAGATCGTTGCCCGCTTCGAAGAGCACGTGAAATCCAGTGGTGCCGAAGTGCTGGTTGTCGAAGGTATGGTGCCGACCGACAAGCAGCCCTTTGCCAACAAGCTGAACTACGACGTCGCTAAAGCTCTGGATGCCGACATGGTATTCGTGACCCATCCGGGCCATGACTCCAGCCAGAAGCTGAAAGAGCGCATCGAACTGGCTTGCTCCAACTTCGGTGGTGTCAACAACCCCCGTATCGTTGGCTGCGTGATCAACAAGGTTGGCGCGCCGGTTGACGAGCATGGCGTAACCCGCCCTGACCTGACCGAGATGTTCGAAGCCCATCACCACGCTTCCGACGCAGCTCACAACCTGGAAGTGCTGCAAGTGTTCGGCAAGAGCCCGCTGCGCATCCTGGGTTGCATCCCCTGGAACACCCAGCTGATCGCCCCGCGCGCCAAGGATCTCGCCAAGCATCTGGCGGCCAAGATCCTGCACAAGGGTGAGCTGGACAGCCGTCGCCTGCAGACCGTGACCTTCTGCGCCCGCTCCATCCACAACATGGTCGAGCACTTCCGTCCGGGTAGCCTGCTGGTCACCTCCGGCGACCGCTCTGACGTCATCGTCTCCGCCTGCCTCTCCGCCATGAACGGCGTCAAGCTGGGCGCCCTGCTGCTGACCGGTAACTATCATCCGGAGCCGCAGGTAATGGCGCTGTGCCAACAGGCCATGGCCACCGGCCTGCCGATCATGATGACCGGTACCAACACCTGGCAGACCGCCGTCAGCCTGCAGAACTTCAACGTCGATATTCCGGAAGATGACCGCGAGCGTATCGAACTGGTACAGGACTACGTCGCTGGCCACATCGACAAGCACTGGATCGAGTCGCTGACCGTCAGCTCTACCCGTTCCCGTCGTCTGAGCCCGCCGGCATTCCGTTATCAGCTGACCGAGCTGGCCCGTCAGGCCAACAAGCGTGTCGTGCTGCCGGAAGGCGACGAGCCGCGCACAATCAAGGCTGCCGCCATCTGTGCCGAGCGTGGCATTGCCCGTCCGGTACTGCTGGGTAACCCGGAAGAGATCCGTCGTGTTGCCGAGCAGCAGGGTGTAGTTCTGACCGATCGCGTCGAAATCATCGATCCGGCCGTTGTACGCGAGCGTTATGTGCCGCGTCTGGTCGAGCTGCGCAAGAACAAGGGCATGACCGAAGTGGTTGCTCGCGAGCAGCTGGAAGACAACGTGGTACTGGGTACCATGATGCTGGAGCGCAACGAAGTGGACGGCCTGGTATCCGGCGCGGTGCACACCACTGCCAACACCATCCGTCCGCCGATGCAGATCATCAAGACCGCTCCGGGCTCTTCACTGATCTCCTCCATCTTCTTCATGCTGCTGCCTGACCAGGTTCTGGTCTACGGTGACTGCGCGATCAACCCGGATCCGACTGCCGAGCAGCTGGCCGAGATCGCCATCCAGTCCGCCGACTCTGCTGCCGCGTTCGGCATCGAGCCGCGCGTCGCCATGATCTCCTACTCCACCGGTACCTCTGGCGCCGGTGCCGATGTAGAGAAAGTGCGTGAAGCGACCGAGCTGGCCAAGGCCAAGCGCCCCGACCTCATCATCGACGGCCCGCTGCAGTACGATGCGGCCATCATGGAGAACGTGGCCAAGTCCAAGGCACCGAACTCACCGGTTGCCGGTAAAGCCACCGTGTTCGTCTTCCCGGACCTGAACACAGGTAACACCACTTACAAAGCGGTGCAGCGTTCCGCTGACCTGGTCTCCATCGGCCCCATGCTGCAAGGCATGCGCAAGCCGGTCAACGACCTCTCCCGTGGCGCCCTGGTTGACGACATCGTCTACACCATCGCCCTGACCGGTATCCAAGCTGCACAGGCTGACGAACAAGCCTAATCAGTGCCTGTCTGAAAAAACCGATCACAAAGGCTGCTCACCCCAGGTGAGCAGCCTTTTTTATTGGTTCTCTTTTGAAGACCAGTGAAACATGCCATCAGCGCAGTGTTGCACAGAACAATGCCATGTGATGTGCCAGAAATGTCTCGAGCGTAGCACTGCGGGAAAGCGTGCCCGCCACCTTAAAGATGTATCTAAAATAGATTCAAGATCATACGGTTGGATTTATGAGGGCATTCATAGTGAAGCGCTTATAGCAAATATTTCGCCATCGGCATGAGGATTTGACCTGTTAGAAATAACAGTGAAAAAGACCCGTTCGATACGCTATTCATCAATGTGCCACTCGGCAATATCCACATCATGGAGGAATGGAAATGCTGATGAAGAAGCTCTCTGCAGTCATGCTGCTGACCTGCTTGCCACTGTTCAGCCAACCTGTGCTGGCCGCAGATAAGGCAGCGCCCAAGCAAACAACCACAGCCGAGGTCGCCAAGGAGACCGGCAAGCTGAATATCAATACGGCCACCCTTGCCGAACTCACCAGCCTGAAAGGGATTGGCGACAAGAAGGCACAAGCCATCGTCGACTATCGGGAAAAACAGGGAAAGTTCACCTCGGTCGATCAGCTGGCGGATGTCAATGGCATTGGCCCGGCCACGCTGGAAGCCAACAGGGACATGATAATAGTCAAATAAAGTCGAATGGATCAGTTGCAAATGGGGCAGCCTGTGGCTGCCCCATTTTTCTTGGGGTATGATTGCCGCACTTTAATCCCGCTGGATAGTTTTCCATGAAAAAGACTCCTTTTGTTGTTCGTAAGGCCGTGCTCCCGGTAGCCGGTCTGGGTACCCGTATGCTGCCAGCCACCAAGGCCATCCCGAAAGAGATGTTGCCGGTGGTCGACAAACCGCTGATCCAGTACGTAGTGCGCGAAGCCATCGCCGCCGGTATCAAAGAGATCGTGCTGGTCACCCACTCGAGCAAGAACTCCATCGAAAACCACTTCGACAAGAGTTTCGAACTGGAAGCGACCCTCGAGAAGCGAGTCAAGCGTCAGCTGCTGGAAGAGGTACAACAGATCTGCCCGAAAGACGTCACTATCATGCACGTCCGTCAGGGTGAGGCCAAAGGGCTGGGCCACGCTGTGCTCTGCGCCCGCCCGCTGATCGGTGACAACCCGTTTGCCGTGCTGCTGCCTGATGTACTGATTGATGAAGTGGCCAGCGACCCGAAAAAAGACAACCTGGCCGAGATGGTGCACATGTTCGAAGAGAACCAGATCAGCCAGATCATGGTGGAGGCGGTTCCGGAGAGCGAAGTGGACAAGTACGGCATCGCCGACATCAAGGGCGAGGCCCTGAGCGAGGGGATGTCCCTGCCGATGCAGGCCATTGTCGAGAAGCCGCCCCGTGACGAAGCCCCCTCCAATCTGGCGGTGGTGGGTCGTTACGTCCTCTCCTCCAATATCTGGCCGCTGCTGGAGAAGACACCGGCCGGTGCCGGTGACGAGATCCAGCTGACTGACGCCATCGCCATGCTGATGGAGCAGGAGCAGGTCAACGCCTACTTCATGAAGGGCAAGAGCCACGATTGCGGCAGCAAGCTGGGCTACATGAAAGCCAATGTGGAATATGGTGTGCGCCATCACGAGCTGAATGGTGAATTCATCGGCTGGCTGAAGCAGTTCGTCAAGCAGTTGTAATCGCTGATAAATCTGTTTTTTATAGACGTATTTAAGGGGCATCAAATGATGCTCCTTTTTCATTTTTGCAACAAAAAATCAATCAAGAGTAAATAAACTCTCAGCAAATCATAATGTTGTAATTTATTCACACATGCTCTATAAGGATTGAGGCGTGTTTCTCGCCCTTGCATAAAAAACTCAAAAAAATATAAGACACAGGTGGAAGTTCCAATGAATAACCCGTCAAAAGGGACCTTTTTAGGTCACCCTAAAGGGCTTTTTTTGCTCTTTAGTACCGAACTGTGGGAGAGATTCTCCTATTACGGCATGCGTGCCGTGCTGGTGCTCTATCTGACCGACCTGACTGCCAACGGCGGTCTGGGCTGGAGTCAGGCAGATGCCCTCAAACTCTACGGTATCTATACCGGTCTGGTTTATATCACTCCGCTGATCGGCGGCTGGCTGGCTGACACCTTCCTGGGTCAACGTCGCGCCATCCTGATCGGTGCCGTGCTGATGGCCGCAGGTCAGTTCACTCTGGCACTGCCCCACGCCATGTTCCCGGATATGGTCAACACCATGTTCTACGCGGGCCTCGCGCTGCTGATCGTGGGTAACGGCCTGTTCAAACCGAACATCTCCACCATGGTGGGTGACCTCTATGAAGAGGGCGATCACCGCCGTGATGGTGCTTTCACCATCTTCTACATGGGTATCAACCTGGGTTCCCTGCTGGCAGGCGTGATCTGTGGTGCTGCCGCTACGGCCTACGGCTGGCAAGCAGCCTTCGTCGGCGCCGGTATCGGTATGCTGCTCTCTCTGGTGATCCAGGCCACCATGGCCCAGCGTTTCCTGGGTGACATAGGTCGTGCACTGCTGCCCAGCGCGCAGCCGCCCTGCGTACTACCGAGCAGAAAGCACCGCTGACCAAGCAGGAAGTGGATCGCATCAAGGTTATTCTGGTACTGGGTCTGTTCACCATCATCTTCTGGGCCGGTTTCGAGCAGGCCGGTGGTCTGATGAACCTCTACACCCAGGAGTATACCGACCGCATGATCGGCAGCTTCGAAGTGCCGACCGCCTGGTTCCAGTCCCTGAACCCCTTCTTCATTATCACTCTGGCACCGGTCGTTGCGGCCATCTGGATCAAGCTCGGCAAGAAAGAGCCGAACTCTCCGGTGAAATTCGCCATGGGTCTGCTGTTCCTGGCTATCGGCTTCCTGTTCATGGTCGGTGCCGTGCTGCAGCAGGGTGGTGACAACACCGTCAAGACCTCCATGTTCTGGCTGGTTGGCGCATACCTGTTCCACACCCTGGGCGAGCTCTGCCTCTCCCCGATTGGCCTCTCCATGGTGACCAAGCTGGCTCCGCTGCGTCTGGCTTCCCTGATGATGGGCGCCTGGTTTGGCTTCGTTGCCCTGGCCAACTACGCTGCGGGCTTTATCGGCTCCTTCGTTGGTGAAGCCGGTCCGATCGCCATCTTCGGTGGCATCGCCCTGGCGGCGGTACTGAGCGCCCTGATCCTGCTGACCATGGCCAACCGCCTGGTTTACTGGATGCACGGTGCCGAAGGCCCGGCCAAAGAGCCGCAAGCTCAAGAGAAGAAACTGCAATCCGCCACCGTCTAAACGGTCAGGATTGTAAACAACAAACAGGGCGCCCATCGGCGCCCTGTTTGTTTTAGCCTGTTTATCAGGCGGCATCAGTGATGACGAACCTGCACATCCAGCGAGCCGCCGCTGTCGCTGCGAAACTGCAGGGCGAACGGTTCATGCCAGCTGCGTTTGTGCAGGGCGTAGTGGCTGCTGCGCATCAGGCCAAGGGGTAGGCCGCCTGAGCGCATCAGCCAGTGGGGAGAGGTAAGCCCGGCGTTGGCAAACACCAACCCATCATGCTGATCAAACAGCAGCGCCGCCATGGCAAAAGAGTGGCGAAGCCCTGACGCCATCAACTGATGGTTGAGGTAGTCGAGCAACCGGTGCGGCTGGCTCAGCAACCGGCTCTCGTTCTGCTGAAACTGGCGGTAGGGGACGTTCATCAAGGATCGCACCAGCGCACCACAAAATGCCGCATCCGTCCCCATGATCGGCAGCTCCATCACCAGCACCAGCAGCTTGTCTTCCACCTTGAAGGTATCTGGAATAAACAACTGCCCCAGCCCCTTGAACGTGACCTGCCAGGGACCCCACTCCTGCAAACCCGGCGGCTTGAGCCCCGCCAGCAGGCGGCTAGCCGCCTTGTCATGGGCACTGAAATAGTCGATGTGATCCATCAGCTCCAGCTGCTGCGCCCGGTTGGCGCTGCCGTTGAGACACTGTTCAATGCTGCGCTCGACCAGTGCGTAATCCTCGAGGGGTTTGAGCAGATAGTCCCGCGCACCGGCACGCAAGGCGCTGGCGACCGCCTCCATGGTGCTCTGGGCCGAAATAACGATCACCGGGATATGGGGATAGCGCGCAGAGAGGCAGGCGATCACCTCGTGGCCATCCATATTGGGCATGTTGAGATCGCAGAGCACCACATCGGGATGGTAGAGAGCCGCGGCCGATAGCCCCTCAATACCATCTTCGGCCTGAAACACCGTTGCCCCGTCCCGTGCGAGGTAACTCACTAACGAGTGGCGAAAAACGGCCTCGTCCTCCACCACCAGGATCCGTAGCCCGGCTTTTGACATCTTGATAAAGCTCTTATTAGTCAATTGGTTATTTAGGTATTAAGACTAGCTCAAAAGTGTGGTCAGCGCGGAAACCCTGCGTCAAAAGTAGACCTCGCTCATATGATGGCATCAAGAGAACCCCATCCGTCCGCGCAGCTCTATTCACTCGGGTGGCCCCGCGACTGCGACCGCCATCCGAATTGTGCAAGTGGGCGCCATAAGGGATAATGCCCCCCACTCCAGCTCGTGAAGAAGACCATGACCCCAGCCGAATACAGCGCCCTTGCCCACCCCAGATTGTCCCATCCGGCTCGCAGTCTCTATACCCTGCAGCTGCGCCGACTGGTGCTGGAAAATCAGGCGGCAAGGCTCAACTATCCCGAGCTGGGTCGGGCGCTGGCGGTGGTCGATCCGGGTGATCCCTGCGGCTTCTCGTTTCAGGTCAATGCCCGCCAGCTCACCGAGCTGTTCGATGAACTGATGGAGGCGGGCCTGCTGCAGGTCGAGGCTCAGCCCGAGAGTGAGCACTACCATCAGTGCCCGTTCCAGTTGCCGCTGCTGACCCAGAAATTGCGCAGCCCGCTGCCGGAGCGCCCCTTCCAGATGCACCTGCAATGGCGACCGGACGAAGAGCTGCCCGCCCTCGCCCGCCTGTGCGGAGTGATCGATGCCAGCTATAGCGAAGAGGATCTGGGGGAGTTTATCGCCTACTGGCTGGGGCGCCCCGAGGTGTTCGACTCCCAGCATCAATGGATGCTCAAGTTCATTCGCGCCCTCAAGACCCGCCGCTATACCCGTCGCAAACCGATGGAGGTGCAGGGCTACCAGCAGGTGACGCCGGCACCGGCAGAGTCGGGCCCCAGCAAACGGGCCCAACAGATGATTGAAGAGGCCAAGCGACTGGCCCAACAGCAGACGCAAGAACCCGCAGCGCAGCAGGAGCCGGATAATGATTGATAGCGGCCCCCGCCTGCAGGCAGAATCAATCCCCTGTCTACCCATCCCTGATCGAGCAGAAGGAGCATTCCATGACTGACCCGCAAGATCCCCTGCGCCAGGAGCTGGAAGAGATCGAAGCCAAGCGCCAGAAGATCGCCAAGGCCAAGCAGGATCACCGTATTCACGACCCGGAATTGAGCCGCCATGTGGGTGGCCTGCTGGAGCGCATTCGTCGCCTGCAGCAAGAGACCGGCGGCGGCCAGTATGACTACGAGACCCTGCGCAAGGAGTACGACGCCAAGGCCAACGCCGAGGTGCGCGAGCTGCAGAAGGCGGCCCGTCAGGAGCGGATCCAGAAGCTGATCGCCCAGGCCGACCTCAACCCCGACTGGGTATTTGACAAGATGGATGCCGGTGACCCGGCGCTGCAATATCCCATCGAGACCGCCCGTTACTTTATCAGCGGTTTCGAGCACTGGGAGAAGAGCGGTGGCGGCTGCATGCTGATCTACGGCGACTACGGCACCGGCAAGTCGACCCTGGCGGGGGCGGTTGCGCATGAGCTGATCGCCCGTCACCAGAAATCGGTGATCTTCCAGCAGTGGGCCTCCATCGTCGATCGCCTCTTCTTCAACGTGATCCCCGATCAGGATGAGCGCAACCAGTACCGCCGCGCGCTGGAAGAGGTGGATCTGCTGATCATCGATGAGGTATCGGCCAACCGCGCCAAAATGGCGGAGAGTCAGTCCAGCTTCCTCGGCCACCTGCTGCGCCGCCGTCGCAACCTGTCAAAGAGCGTCATCATCATCACCAACCACACGCCTCAGACCCTGCATCAGGCGATCGGTGATTTCAGCTATGAGGCGATCAAGGCGTTCAATCCGGTGGATATCCACCTGAGCGGCCCAAGCCGTCGCCCCAGCATCGGCAACTACAACGGCTGATCCCTCTCAAAGAGTGCGAGTCGCTGACGGCTCGCACCTTCTCCTCCTTGCTGACTCACAAATAGAAACAACTCTCATTTACAGCAGGCGAACAAGCCACTAGGCTAGCCCCTTTTGCCAAGGGAGCTCATCTATGCCAACCACACTGATTTTCGGAGCCAGCCGCGGGCTGGGCCGCGCCTTTACTCACCACGCCCTGAGCCAGGGTCACCGGGTCGTTGCGCTGGTGCGCAGCCCCGAGATGGCCATGGAACTGAGTGCGCTGGGGGTCGAAGTCATCGAAGGGGATGCGCTGGATCCGGCTGCGGTGCAGCAGGCATGTGCCCGTGCGGGGCAAGATGCACAGGTCGTCTCTACCCTCGGCAGCTTCCGTCAGGCCGCGCCAGTGGACTATCAGGGCAACCGCCATGTAATCGATGCCATGGAGCAGGCAGGCCTGAAACGGCTGCTGCTGGTCACCTCCCTCGGCTGCGGCGACAGCTGGCAATATCTGCCGGAGCGGGCACGCGCCGCCTTCGGTCACGAGGTGCGTCTCAAGAGTCTGGCGGAGAGCTGGCTGCAGACCAGCGCCCTCGCATGGACCATTCTGCGCCCGGCGGGCCTGCAGGATGGCGACGCCACCAGCCGCGCCGAGCTGAGTCAGGGCAAGGAGGTACACGGACTGGTACGCCGCGCCGATGTGGCCGCCCAAGGGCTGCGCCTGCTGGCGGATGAGACGGCAGTGGGGCAGATCTACGCCATCGGGGATCCCGAACTCCAGCGCAGCTAAAGCAGCAGTAAAACCGCTTAACCCCACCACATAACAAAACGGTCAGCCCAAGGGCTGACCGTTTTCGCTTTACCGCACCCGCCATCTCACGGGCGCTTGCCCTATCCCGTTTAACCGGCGGTCGTCTCACTCTGCACGACTGACGGACGAGCAACCGGCAACGACTGCTGCCGCCAACGCAGCAACAGGCTGGCCAGCACACCGTAAAGCAGCGCCAGACCCCACAGCTGCCACCAGTAGCGGGAGACCTGCGCAAAGTCGGCCCCCATCTGGTTAAGGCGCAAAAAACCCTCGATAGCGGGGATAGTGGGCACCCACTGAGCCAGCCAGTTGAGAGGCGCCGGGATCAGCTCGAGCGGCCAGATAAAGCCCGCCAGAAAGACCAGCGGTAGGGAGGAGACCAGCACCACCTGAGTCGGCAGATCCCGCCGGGTAAAGATCGCCCCCAACACAATCCCGAACCAGCAGGTCGCCAGCAGGAACGGCAGAGCAAACAGCCAAAGCTGCACCGGGTCGGCATGGCGAGCGATGTTGTAGTGATCGAAGCAGAAGCCGAGGAAGTAGCTCACCGGCAGCAGGAACAACCCCGCCAGCACCAGGGTTCTGGCCAGCAGCAGCGGCAACACCGGCGCGCTTTGCCAGTAGCCATGCTCGCCGCGGCAACTGCGCTGGTTCTGGGTCGCCCCCAGGATCCCCGCCCCCATCAGCAGCACCTGATGGAGGATCAGCACGAACACCGCCGGCACCACGTAATTCACATAGCCCATGGTGGGGTTGAACACCGGTACCACGTTGAGGGCCACCGCGTTCCAGCCCATGGCCGCTTGTGGCAGTGCCTCGCCGTGGCTCAACAGCCGCGCCACCTTCACCTGCGCGGCGAGAGTGCCACCGGCCTGCGCCAGTCCTTCGGCAATGGTGCCGTAGACCAGAAAGTAAGAGGCATCACCGGCATAGCTCAGGGTGACGCTCTTGCCCAGCATCAGATCCCGATAGAAGTGGTTGGGAATGTGCAGGATCCCGCTCGCCTCCCCGGCCATCATCAGCTGGCGCGCCTCGGCCAGCGAATTGGCTCGCGCCACCAGCTTTACCTGCGGGGTGGCATCGGCCATAAACTCCAGCTGACGGGACAGCTGACTGCCATCGTCGTTGACCACCACCACCGCCTCTTCCCGCGGCAGCTGATGCAGATAGGGCTGGGGATAGAGAAACGAGTAGAAGATCACTCCGCCAAACAGGGTCAGCATGATGGCGCGATCCGCCAGCAGGGTGCGCAGCTCTAGGCGCAACAGATCGACAAATCCCAACATCACTCAGGCTCCTTCTCGGCGACGGCCACTGCGGCAGATTGACGGGCCAGCTCGGCCTGCTGCTTGTAACGACGAACCACCAGCAGCAAGGGGAGCAGAAACAGCAGCAACGCCCCCAGTTGCGGCAGCGCCGATGCGAGGGGCAGACCATAGTTGCTCTGACCAATCTGCAACTCGACATAGTGAGAGACCGGCAACAGGCTGCGCCAGAAGCGGGCAAAATCCCCCATGGCGCTCACCGGAAAGGTGACCCCCATAAAGGCAAAGCCGGGCGCCGTGTAAGCCCCCGCCAGCGACAGGGCGCGGGCCGGATCCCGGATGATGCCGTAAAAGAAGGCCCCCATGGTGACGCAGGCGGCCGAGGCGAGCCCCAGCCCCACCAGCAATACCAGCCAGCTACCGTGCATGGGGTAGGAGAAGCCCTTGAACAGCAGCAGCGTCCAGACAATCCCCCAGCCCCAGCCAATCAGCACGTGGGGCAGCAGGGTGCGCCAGAGACCAAACCAGACACCGCGAGTGGTCCAGTCCAGCCCCAGCCGATCGGTACGGGCCAGCGCATTGAGGCCGAACAGCACCACCAGGATCTGCCACACCGCAGGCAGAATGGCACTCAGCAGAAACTGGGCGTAGCTGGAGTTGAGGTTGTAGAGCGCAGTGACCTGACTGCTGATGGGCACTGACTGTCCAATCGCACCGGGCAGCGCCTTGCCGTCAGCCATCGCTTCCAGCACGCCCACCTGACCGTTAAGAGTGCCTACCACCTGCGCCAGCGCTGAGTTAACCAGCTTGGCGATCAGGATGAACTGGCCGTTGTTGAACACCGTCACCTGCGGCTGGGTGCCCTGACGGGCATCCCGCTCCAGATGGTTGGGGATCACCACCAGCGCATAGATGTCGCCGCCGCGCAGGGCGTGGGCACCGGCATCGATGGAGTCAAACTGTTGCGCCACCTTGAGCCCGGCCGAGCCATCCAGCGAGAAGGCGAGCTGGCGCGAGAGCATGCTGTGGTCGAGATCCACCAGCCCCACCTTGAGGTCGCGGGCCAATCCTGCCGAGAAGATCCAGCAGAGGATCCCCATCAGCAGCAGCGGCACCCAGCTCATCAGGGCACGACTGAAGGGATCCTGCCACAGCAGCCGAAATTCACGTCCCATCAGAGTTCAACCAGCACACTCATGCCAACCCGCAGCCCCTCAACCGGTTGCAGCGGGCGAGCCTCCACCTGGAAGCTCTTCATATCGAAGCCCTGACGGGTATCGGTGGCACGCCAGGTAGCGAAATCCCCCATCACGGCCACATGGGTCACCTTGAAGCGCACCATCTGATCGCCAAGGCCCGGGATGCGGGCATCAAACTCGGTACCGACCGGGAAGCGGGGCAGCAGATCCTCGCGAACGTGGAACTGGGCCCAGGCATCGCTCATGTCGAGCAGGGTCACCACCGGGAAGCCTTGCGGCGCCAGCTCGCCGCTGCGCAGCAGCACCTGACTCACTTCACCATTGTGGGGGCTGACGATACGGGTATCGGCCAGATAGGCCTCAACCTCGGCCACCGAACCGGCCGCCATCTTGGCCTTCTCGCGGGCGGCGATCTTGGTCTCTTCCCGCGCCCCTTCCAGCGCCATTTGATATTGCTGCCACGCCATCCCTTCGCTGTAGCGGGCGGCTTGCCAGGCGGTCCAGGCTTCGTCTCGCTTTTGCAGGGGCATTACGCCGTCGCGGTGCAGACTGGCCACCCGCTCATAGGTCTTGCCACGCAGCTGGGCGGCAGCCTTGGCTTTTTGCCACTGATCCTTAGCGGCAGCGATCTGTTGGGCACGGGCCCCTTTCTCCGCCTCTTGCGCCAACGCACCCGCAGCGGCCTCACCGGCCTTGGCCTGACTCAGCTTGGCTTCAATCTCGGGGCTCGCCAGGGTAAAGACCAGCTGATCCTTGGTCAGCTGATCACCCTTTTTGACCAACACTTCGTCGATGCGACCCGGCACCTTGGAGGAGACCGAGTACTGCTGCGCTTCAATCTGCCCTTGCAGATGCACCGGCTCCGGCTGATAGGCCAGCCAGAAGCGCCAGCCGAGCCAGACCACCAGGATCACCAGCGCCAGCGGCAACAACAGCGGTTTACCCTGGCTCATCTTCTTTTTGATGGGGGGATGGCTCATCACTTCACCTCGACAAACTGGCGACCCTTGACGGTCGGAAAAGACATGAAAAAAGGAACAGACAGG
Source organism: Aeromonas sp. 96A (assembly GCF_051919165.1). Classification (NCBI taxonomy): domain Bacteria; kingdom Pseudomonadati; phylum Pseudomonadota; class Gammaproteobacteria; order Aeromonadales; family Aeromonadaceae; genus Aeromonas; species Aeromonas sp. 96A. The sequence continues at coordinate 2,107,000 of NZ_JBQBFE010000001.1, forward strand.
GCCGGGATCATGAGTTCACCTCGATCACCTGACCGTGCTGATATTGATTGAAACTGTTCATCTGGCCGGAGAGGGCCAGCAGGCGGGCCAGCGATACCACATATTGATAGGCCGCCGCTGCGCGCTGGGTCTTGACCCCCGCCAGCTGGTTTTGGGCATCCACCACATCAAGGGAGGTAGAGAGTCCCTGACCGAAGGCCTTGTCCCGCAGCAGCACGTTCTCCTCTGCCAACGCCTGGGTGGAAGAGAGGGATTGATACTCCTCCAGCCCCTGCGCAGCTTCGCGCCAGGTCTTCTCGACGAGCAACTCCAGATCCTGACGGGTCTTGGCTTGCAGCAGATTGACCTGCAGCTCGGCACTCTTGGCGGCCTGCACCGTCTCGGAGCGGCCATCGCGGCTCACCAGCGGCATGCTGACACCCACCCCCACCAGCCAGTCCGGCGCGGTCTTGGAGGCAAGCGAATCATCTTCATAGAGGTTGTAGTTGCCGAACAGGAACACCTCGGGGGCATATTTGCCCTGCTCGACCCGGATCAGCCCCTTGGCCTGCTCCTTCTTGGCAGTGAGCAGCTTGAGACCGGGGTGCACCTCCAGGGTCTGGCTCACCAACCCCTCAAGGCGCGGCAGCTCCTTGTTGACGAACAGGCCGCTGCCCGGCTGGGCATTTGGCAACTTCAGCATGCGGCCGAGGGCCAGTTCGGCGATCTCGAGGCTGCGGCGCGCCTTCTGGGTATCGATGCGCGCTCTGTCATAGGCCGACTGGGCGGAGAGGCGCTCCACCCTGGCTATCTGCCCCTGTGCTTCGAGCTTCTTGGCGTGATCCAGATGGTGGGCCAGCCCCTCTTCGATCTCCTGTTTGGTCTGCACCACCTGAGCAGCCAGCACCACGCCGAAATAGGTCTGGGAGAGGCTCTCGAAGGTGGATTGCTGCTTGAGCACCAGCAGTTGCTGCGCCTCGCTCACCTGCGCCTGGCGGATATCCTGCGCCGCATCGATGCGACCACCGGCAAACAGCGGCCAGAGCATCTTGACCGAGCTGGTCACCACATTCTGTTTGGTCAGGGGGGTGACAAATGCGTTGGCCCCGACCCCGAACAGGCTGCCGAGCGCCAGGATCAGATCTTTCTGCTTGGCCAGCGGATTGAGATCGAGGGCATCAAGTTCAATCGGCTGATCAAGATGGGTATAGCTGGCCCCCAGATCCACTTTGGGCAGATACATGTCCTTGGCCGCCTCGCGCAGCTGCTTGGCCCGATCGACCCCGGCCTGCTCGGCAGCCAGCCCTTCATCCTGCTGGATGACCCGGGTCCAGGCTTCGCCGAAACTGATGGTTTGCGCCTGCGCCGACCCCAGCACGGCCCCCATCAGACACGGCCAGAGTGATTTAATGAACCTTGACGTCATAGATCCCCAATCCGCTTTTGTTGCATAAATGTTTGGAGCATTTGCTCGACTTAAGCCCGTTATCATAACGCAAAGCGAGCCTGCAAGTGGACTGACAATTATGCAGGCGTCCGACCCGAATGGTACAGCGCTCACTCTCCGGCAATCTGGCCGTTTTTCAATAACTCCAGAATTTGCAAGCCTTGGCGCGACGTTTTTTTCAGAAAAAAATGGCTGACGCTCAAATACTAACCTTTTCTCCTGCCTAAAAAATGCGTAATATACGCCGCCCTAAGCCGATGGTAACCGTGGAATGCAGATAGGTCCCCACACGCTTGAAACTCCCTTGATTGTGGCTCCCATGGCCGGTGTAACTGACCGACCATTCCGTGAACTTTGTTTGCGATTGGGGGCTGGCATGGCCGTTTCCGAGATGCTGCTGGCCAACCCGGATGTCTGGGATACCCAGAAAACCCGGATGAGGATGGATCACTCTGCAGAAGGCGGATTGCGATCGGTCCAGATTGCCGGAGCCGACCCCGAGATGATGGCGTTTGCTGCCCGCTACAACGTTGAGCAGGGCGCACAGATCGTCGACATCAACATGGGATGTCCGGCAAAAAAAGTGAATAAGAAGTTGGCAGGTTCTGCCCTGCTGCGTGCCCCCGATCAGGTCAAAGCAATTTGCCGGGCCGTGGTGGATGCAGTGGAGGTGCCTGTCACCTTGAAGATCCGCACAGGATGGGATCCGGATAACCGCAATGGCGTGGAGATCGCCCGAATCGCCGAAGATTGCGGTATCGCGGCCCTTGCCGTGCATGGTCGTACCCGTGCCTGCCTCTACAAGGGCGAAGCGGAGTACGACACGATCAGGGCGATTAAGCAGGCCGTATCGATTCCTGTTGTCGCCAATGGTGACATCAACAGCCCGGAGAAAGCCCGGTATGTCCTCGACTATACCGGTGTTGACGCCGTGATGATCGGCCGAGCTGCGCAAGGACGACCCTGGATTTTCCGGGAAATCCGTCATTTTCTTGAGACGGGCACCAAGCTGCCGCCTCCCGAGAGGGAAGAGGTTCGCACCCTGATGAACGAGCATGTAACCAACCTGCACCGGTTTTATGGTGCATATCTGGGAGCGCGCATAGCCCGTAAACACGTGGGCTGGTATCTGGATGAAGAAGAGACGGGCCGAGAATTCCGTAAGCACTTCAATGCCCTGGATTGCGCAGACGCGCAACTTGAGGCACTCGAAGCGTATTTCGATGGATTAGGTTAACAAGATAACTAAAGAGCCGACCGAATATGTTCGAACAAACCCTGACTTCTGATGCATTGGTAACAACTACTCACAATCACGCTGCCGAGCCGACCCAGCGCCCCCTGCGTGACTCTGTGCAACAGGCCCTGCGTAACTACCTGGCCCAGTTGAACGGTCAGGAAGTGATTGATCTGTACGATATGGTTCTCTCCGAAGTCGAAGCGCCGATGCTGGACGTGATCATGCAGTACACCCGTGGTAACCAGACTCGCGCTGCCGTGATGATGGGTATCAACCGTGGCACCCTGCGCAAGAAGCTCAAGCGTTACGGCATGAACTGATTGCTGGCCGCGAGCCGCAACGGCGGTTCAAGGCAGATGCGAAAGGCGCCAGGTAGCAATACCTGGCGCCTTTCCTTTATGCTCTTCCCTCCATTTCACCATGACGACCCCGATGAACCGCACTCCCCTGCTGCTGATGGTACTGGTCACCCTGCTGGCCGCCGCTGGCTGGCTCTTCTCGAAAGAGGCGATCCGCGAACTGCCCCCCGCCGCCTTTATCGGCAGCCGCTTTCTGCTGGCCGCCCTGCTTTTGCTCCCCCTGGCCTGGTTGCGCGAGCCACCGCCGAGCCGACCCCAGATGGTGCGCGCCGCCGGTTGCGGCACCCTCCTCGGCGCCAGCCTGCTGCTGTGGGTCACCGCCATCAGCCAGAGCGATGCGCTCGGCAGCGGCGCCTTTATCATGAGCGTCGCCACCCTGATGGCCCCGCTGGCCGCATGGGGAGCCTTTCGGGCCAAGCCAGGCCGCCACTACTGGCTCACCCTGCCCATCGCCATCGCCGGTTTGCTGCTGCTCTCCAGCAGTACCCACTGGGGCGTGTCGCTCTCGCTGTTCTGGTTTCTGGCGGCGGCCACCACCCTCGGTATCCAGCTTGCCGTCCATCGCCACTTCGCCCAATCCATTGCCCCCACCTGGCTCACCTGCATCCAGCTGGCGATGACCGGCCTGCTCGGCACCCTGCTCTCCCTGCTGACCGAACAGTGGCCCGAGGCTGGAGTCAGCCACGGCATCTGGGGCTGGTTTGCGGCGAGCGTCTTGATCGCCACCACCCTGCGCTACTGGCTGCTCACCCATGCGTTGAGCAAGATGACCACCGCCCATGCCGCCCTGATGATGCTGCTGGAACCGGTCTGGACTCTGCTGCTGAGCACCCTCTTCTACAGCGAACCCCTAGGCGGCGCCAAACTGGCCGGTGCCGGACTGGTACTCGGCGCCCTGGTGCTCTACCAGCTCCCCCTGTTGCTGCGCAGTGCACGGCTCAAAACGCCCGTCTGATCCGCGTCACCGCCCTGCGGGGCGGTGTCACCATTTCCCTCCTGTTTGCTTTATCTTGTCCTGCCAATGCTGACGTTCTGTTAACGGCCTTTAACCCTTGGTATCCAGAGGGTTAAAGGGCATACCACATGAAAAAATGCCATATGGCCAGCTTGATGAAGGTCACATTCCTGCCCCTCTTCTATCCCTATGATGCCCCCATCATCGGTCTGGACAACCCTGACGATGGCCTCACATGGGAATAACAAGAGAAAAGACTATGCAGCAAACCAGCCCCCTCAAGACGGTCACGGTCAGCATATTGGCAACCGCCATGCTGATCTTTGTGGCCCAGTACCTGATAGGCAAACAGGAGATCAAGATCGGCATCGCCATCATCCCGATCCTGCCGATGCTCTTTGCCGTCATCATCGGCATGATTGTCTCCGCCAAACCGGTCAAGGATCGCATTCCCGGCTGGAAGCAGCTCTTCACCGAAAAAGAAGAGGGCTTCTGCGGCAAGATGGTGGGCTTCAGCCTGCTGATCCTGGGCACCCAGTATGCGGGGATGATCATCCCCAACCTGAAGATGATCCTGAGCGTCGGCGTACCGCTGTTCCTGCAGGAGATTGGCAATCTGCTGCCGATCCTGATCGCCATTCCGCTGGCGGTGAAGTTCGGCTTTGGCCGCCGCGCCATCGGGGCCTGCTCCTCCATCAGCCGTGAGCCGTCCGTCGCGGTAATTCAGGGCAAGTTCGGCACCGGCTCTCAGGAGTACATCGGCGTGCTGGCCATCTACTTGTGCGGCTCCGTCATCGGCACCCTCTGGTTCAGCGTGCTGGGCAGCATCGCCCCGCTCACTGGCCTGCACCCGCTGGCGCTGGCTGCCGGTTCCGGCGTGGGCTCAGGCTCCATGCTGAGTGCCGCCTCCGGCGCCCTGATCAACGGTCTCGACGAAGCGCTGGCTCAGCAGGTGCTGAGTATCGCGGCAGCCTCGAACCTGCTCTCGTCTGCCCTCGGCGCCCTCTCCCTCACCTATCTGGGTCTGCCGCTCGCTGAAAAAATCTATGCCCTGACTGCCAAAGGAGAGAAAGCATGAAAAGCATCGTAATGGATATGCGGTTCGTCTTTCTGGCGATCCTGCTGGCCATGTTTACCCAGACCCTGACCACCGGCACCCCGCTCTGGCTGATGGGTGACAGCTTCATCGCCATGTCGCTGGTGGTGTTCGCTTCGCTGATTGCCAAGCGCTACCTGCCCTCCTCCCTGCCGGCGTTTGCCTATGCCACCATCATCGGCATTCTCATCTGCCTGCCGGAAACCCCGGTGCGCGGCCTCTTTATTGACGCCGTCGCCAAGATCTCCTTCCTCTCCTGCTGCGTACCGCTGCTGGCCTTCGCCGGTCTCTCGGTGGGCGGTCAGCTGGAAGAGCTGAAGAAGATGTCCTGGAAAGTGATCCTGATCTTCATGATCGTCTCTACCTGCTGCTTCTTCGGCGCCTCGCTGGTGGCCCAGCTCGGCTTCTCCATCCAAGGGATCATCTGATGAACAACATCCACATTGAACCGGCCCTGCTGGCCCTGCGCGACTTCAGTCAGGAAGTGCGCCACCATCTGCACACCATTCCGGAAGCCTCCGGCGTCGAGTTCAAGACCTCGGCCTACTGCCGCGAGCTGATGGCAGGCTTTGGCTACCGTCTCACCGACTACCCGGGCTTCACCGGTTTCCACGGCGATCTGGTGGTTGACCCGGTGCTGCCGACCATCGCCTTCCGTGCCGACATGGATGGCCTCGAGATGCACGACATGAGCGACGTTGCGTTCAAGTCAACCCACGAGGGAATGGCTCACAACTGTGGTCACGACTCCCATATGGCGATCGCCCTGACCGCGGCCAAGTTTCTGGCCGCCAACCGCGATCGCCTGCAGTACAACGTCCGCTTTATCTTCCAGATGGCGGAAGAGGATATGCGGGTGCCGGGCGCCGAGAAGATGGTCGAACTGGGCTGCATGAAGGGGGTGGACGAGGTCTATGCCCTCCATAACGACGGCGCCATGGAGACCGGCACCATCAAGTTCAACCACGGTGTCATGTCCTCCTGGGGCTCCGCCTGGACGCTGGATGTGCACGGTATCTCCGCCCACGGCTCGACCCCCCACAAGGGGCTGGATGCCATCCGCGAAGCGGTGCGGATCATCGAGGACATGGACTACATCGTCGCCAAGCGCACCAGTCCGTTCAGCCCGGCGGTATTTGGCTGCGGCATGATCAACGGCGGCACCATCCCCAACGCCATCGCCGACCATGTGCAGGCGCGCGGCACCATCCGTGCCATGGATGCCGAGACCGACCAGATCCTGAAGAACAGCTTCAAGGAGATCGTGGCCCAGAGCGAACTGCGCGGCTTCAAGACCAAGATGGTCTATGCCGGGTATCCGGCGGTCGAGAACCACGCCGATGCCTGCGCCCGTCTGCTGCAAGCGGCCGCCGACGTATTGCCCTCCGAGGGAATCAACGCCCAGGGTCAGCCGATGACCGGCAGCGAGGATTTCAGCTACATGGTCAACGCCTGCCGTGGCCGCAAGGGGGCCATGTTCTTCCTCGGCAGCGGCTGTCAGGCCAAGGGGATCTGCAACTACCTGCATGCCAACCCCTACTACCTCGATGACGATTGCCTGCTGGTCGGAGCCCAGATCTTTATCAATCTGGCGACCCGCAGCGCTTAATCCCGCATACCGATAAAACCAGAAGAGAGGCCAAGGCCTCTCTTTTTTGTCTCTGTATTTTTGCTCTGTGTACGACAAACAACCCACGGCTAGAGCCACGGCAACTCGACCATATTGGCGACGGGCGGCTGATTGATCAGATGAAGTTGCACCGTCTCCCGGCTGATATGGGGGGCGTAGAGGTGGATAAAGTCGTACATGTAGTCGCGCAGATGGGCATGCTTGCGCAGGCAGATATGGGTGGCGCTCGAGGCGATCAGGTGGTCGATGTTGAGGCTCACCAGATCCCCCCTATCCCCCTCGTCGAAGGCCACGCTGGCAATCACCCCGACCCCCATCCCGAGCCGGACGTAGTGCTTGATCACATCGGTATCGGTGGCGGTCAGCACGGTTTTCGGCGAGAGGCCGTGGCGGCTGAAAGCCTTGTCCATCTTGGAGCGGCCGGTAAAGCCGAATACATAGGTGATGAGGGGATAGCGAGCCAGATCGGCCATCGATAGCGGCTGACAGTCGATCAGCTGATGAGCGTGGGGCACCACCACGCTGCGCCCCCAACGATAACAGGGCACCGCAGCCAGCTCATCGAACAGATACATGGACTCGGTGGCGATCGCCATATCCACATCGCCGCTTTGCACCATCTGGGCCAGTTGGGCAGGCGCCCCCTGATGGAGCTGGATCGCCACGTCAGGGTAGCGACGACTGAACTCGGTGATCACCGCTGGCAGCTTGTAGCGGGCCTGGGTGTGGGTGGTGGCGATACGCAGCACCCCGCTGGTGGCCAGCTGCTCCCCGAGCGACAGCTGGTTGATCTGCTCCACCTGTGCCACCACCCCCTTGGCCAACTCCATCACCTGCTCGCCTGCGCTGGTCAAACCGACCAGATTCTTTCCCTTGCGGGTAAAGAGGGCGAGCCCGAGCTCATCTTCCAGCATCTTCATCTGCTTGCTGAGGGTGGGCTGGGAGGTGTAGAGCTTCTCCGCCGTCGCCGAGATGTTGAAGTTGTTCTTCACGATCTCGGTAAAGTTCTTGAGCCGGGCGATGTTCATCTGGGCAAGGGATCTCGCTGCTGCGGCCAGCAATGCTGGCGTTTATAAGAGAGCGCGGGAGAGACCCGCAGCTAACAGCCGACCATACCACAGCGCGCTGCACGATAATCTGCCTCAGGTCAGAAAGCCGCGAGCTAGTCGCTGGCGAGCTTGATCCCGAGCCCGACAAACAGGGTGCCGATGCCCCGGTTGAGCCAGCGACCAAGACGCTGTGACAACCGAACCCTGTGGCTGGCATAGACGGTGGTAAAGACCAGCAGGTGACACCAGATGATGCCGCCCAGATTGAAAATGCAACCGAGCAGGATAAAGGCGAGCGCCTTGTCGGGGGCATCCGGTGCGATGAACTGGGGCACGAAGGCGAGGAAAAAGAGCGCGACCTTGGGGTTGAGCACATTGGTCAACACACCCTGCCGGTAAATCTGGCCATAGGAGAGGGCGGGCAGGGTGGCCCCTCCCTCCATTGCACCCGTTGCCTGCTGGCGCAGCAGGGAGAACCCCAGATAGATGAGGTAGATGGCACCAGCCAGCTTGATAAGGGCAAACAACTCGGCCGAGGCGCTGAGCAAGGCCGACAGACCGAGGGCCGCCGCCAGCACATGCACCATGACACCTGTGCCGATACCCAACGTCGCGACCGAACCGGCACGCCACCCTTGCGAGCCGCTGCGCAGCATAACCAGCAGGGAGTCGGGTCCCGGTATGATGTTGAGCAGCAGCCCCGAGACCATAAACAGAGCAAGATCATGAATACCGAACATCACCCCTCCCATCATCAAGAAAAACCAAACAAAGAGGGCTCCGCAGAGCCCTCTTTTCTTTCACTCTGCGGCAGCTGACACATCATCAGCTGTTCCGCCAGCCATCAGGGCCGCAGCGCCTTGTCCGCCCGGGAGATGCCGCAGACACCGGAGCGCACCACTTCGATGATCTCGTTGGTCTGGGCGGCAGTCTTGATAAAGGCATCCAGCTTCTCGCTGGTACCCACCAGCTGTACCGTGTACTGCTCGGGAGTGACATCGACGATCTGGCCACGGAAGATATCCGCCAGCCGTTTCAGCTCGTCACGGGCGCCACCGGCGGCACGCGCCTTGACCAGCGCGATCTCCCGCTCGATATGCTCCCCTTCGCTCAGGTCGCACACCTTGAGCACATCCACCAGCTTGTGCAGCTGCTTCTGGATCTGCTCCAGCACCCGCTCGTCACCCATGGTGACTATGGTCATGCGCGACAGGGTGGGATCCTCGGTCGGCGCCACCGTCAAGGTCTCGATGTTGTAGCCGCGCTGGGAAAAGAGGCCCACCACGCGGCTCAGGGCGCCGGATTCGTTCTCCAGCAGAACGGAAATTATATGTCTCATGATATTTCCCCCGCCTTGCTCAGCCACATCTCGTCCTTGATGGAACCAAACATGAGCTCCTTGGGTACGACCGAAATAATATGTTCCATCGTCAGGTTCTCTCCGTCTTGCTCAGCCACATCTCGTCCATGGCGCCGAACTTTATCTGCATCGGATAGACGTGCTCATCCGGGTCTACCGAGATATCCATGAACACCAGCCGATCCTTCATGGCGAAGGCCTTCTCCATGGCGCTCTCCAGCTCGGCCGGATCGCTCACCGCGATACCGACGTGGCCGTAGGCTTCCGCCAGTTTGACGAAGTCTGGCAGCGACTCCATGTAGGAGTGGCTGTGACGACCGCCGTAGAACATCTTCTGCCACTGCTTGACCATGCCCAGCGCACGGTTGTTGATGGAGATGATCTTGATGGGCACCCCGTACTGCATGCAGGTAGAGAGCTCCTGAATGTTCATCTGCACCGAGCCGTCGCCGGTGACGCAGCAGACCACCGCATCCGGGTTGGCAAACTGGGCCCCCATGGCTGCCGGAATACCAAAGCCCATGGTGCCGAGGCCCCCTGAGTTGATCCACTGGCGCGGTTTGGCAAACGGGTAGTAGAGGGCAGCAAACATCTGGTGCTGGCCCACGTCGGAGGCAACGAACGCCTGACCCTGAGTCACCTTGTAGAGGGTCTCGATAACCTGTTGCGGCTTGATCTGGGTGGCCGACTTTTCGTAGGCCAGACAGTGACGGGAGCGCCACTGGTTGATCTGGCTCCACCAGTCCGCCAGCGCCTCCTTGTCGTTATCGAAGCCACACTCGCGGATCACTTCCAGCATCTGCTCCAGCACGGTTTCCACCGAGCCGACGATAGGCACATGGGCCTGCACCGTCTTGGAGATGGAGGTGGGGTCGATATCGATATGAACCACGGTCGCATTTGGGCAGAACTTGGCCACGTTGTTGGTGACGCGGTCATCGAAGCGGGCACCGACGGCGAAGATGAGATCCGCGTTGTGCATGGTCTTGTTGGCTTCGAAGGTGCCGTGCATCCCCAGCATGCCGATAAATTGCGGATGGACACCGGAGAAGGCCCCCAGCCCCATCAGGGTGGTGGTCACCGGCAGGTTCAGCAGCTCCGCCAGTTTGGTCACCAGATGATCCGCGTTGGCATTGATAGCGCCGCCGCCCACGTACATCACCGGGCGCTGGGCTTCTACCAGCAGCTTGGCTGCCCGCTTGATCTGCCCTTTATGGCCAGACTTGGTCGGGTTGTAGGAGCGCAGGGAGACCGTCTCGGGATACTGGTAGGGGAATTTTTCTTTCGGGTTCTGCACATCTTTGGGCAGATCCACCACCACCGGCCCCGGGCGGCCGCTGGCGGCAATGTAGTAGGCCTTCTTGATGGCCTCAGGGATATCGCTCGCCTTCTTGCACAGAAAGCTGTGCTTCACCACCGGGCGGGAGATACCGATCATGTCGGTCTCCTGGAACGCATCCTCACCGATCATGCTGGTCGGCACCTGGCCGGAGAGGATCACCAGCGGAATGGAATCCATATAGGCGGTGGCAATACCGGTAATGCAGTTGGTCGCTCCCGGGCCTGACGTTACCAGCACAGTCCCCACCTTGCCGGTGGAACGGGCGTAACCGTCAGCCATGTGAACCGCGGCTTGCTCGTGCCGCACCAAGACATGCTCCATCTTGCCGTTTTCGAAGAGAGCGTCATAGATGTCGAGCACTGAGCCACCAGGGTAGCCGAAGACGTGCTCAACTCCCTGATCTTCCAGCGCTCTAACCACCATCTGGGCGCCTGATAACATCTCCATGATAAAGCCCTCCAGGCTTTGCTCCGTTTAGCGAATCCCGCCGACGATGCAGTGCTTCCCGGCACGGCCCGATCCGTTTCTTGTTGTTATCTGAATGCAGATCGGTCCAATTCAGCCCCGTCGACAGTAGAAAAAAAGGATTTTTCCGTCATTCACCCGAAAATAGGGTGAAAAACCAACTTAACCCGCTTCATAACGCTTGTCCACGGCTTTATCTGACCAGAACAGTCATACATTTCAACCGGCTATTAACATTCAATGACTTGCCGTAGCGACCATGAGACAAAAGGGAAGGAAGTCGGGGAATGGCCAGCGGATCATTCCGCAGAGGGGAAAAACAGCCACAAAAAAGCCCACCGCTCAGCGATGGGCTTGATGCCGAATGATGACTCAGTTCTCCTGATCCGGCTCCGCCAACCAGATCTGCTGATCCGGATCGGTCTCTTCACTGACCGAGATGCTGACACCCATATCGAGCAACTCGTGCAGGGTGAGATTGTCAGCCAGGTTCATGACTTCGCCGTTTTCATTGGTAAAGCGCATTTGCTCCGTCCTCTCCTTGGTGGGATCGCCTTTCAGTCTAGTCAACAACGCTCACTTGCGATAACCAGCAACTGGATAAACAGTCGCCCCCATCCAGCTCGCTCAGGCGATCACTCACCTCCTCCGGAAACAGAGTACGCGCCCAGAGCCGCCGCGACAGAGAGGCCACGCTCTCGTCAGCGCCCGCCGCCAGCCAGCGGGCCAGCTCCCCCGCTACATCGGGGTAGCAAACCGCCCCCGGCGAGGCGCTGTCGAGCCAGGTACGCACCAGATTGGCATCGAGCACATCCATCAGAGTTGCCAGCCCCATCATCTCAAGCGTCTTGCCATTGGTCAGCTGCTCGAACTGGCCGCCGAGGGGCTTGACCAACAGCTTCTTGCCGAGGGTGAGCGCCTCGGAAGCCAGCTCGAAACCCGCGTTGGATATCACGCCGCGACAACCGGCCAGTACGGCGATAAACCCGTGCCGCGACGGCGGCTCGAAGCGCAGGTTGCGCCATTGGCTGGGGGTGCGAATGGCGGGGTGAAAGCAGACGAAGCGTTGCTGACCAAAGCGCGACAACAGGGCGGCGATCGCCTCGGTCTGCTCGAACGGCAGATAGACCAGGATCTCGCCGTTATCCGGCGCAGCGGCGATAGGGTCGATCACCGGCGGCAACAAGGGGTGACCGAAGTGAAACCAGTGCAGCCCGAGCGGCTGATCCACAGGAGCAAAGTGGCGCATCAGCTGGCGGCTGACCCCATCCTCCCCCCAACGCGGGATGGGCCAGTTGAAGCTGGCCTGATGACTGACGGTGAGGCTCGGCTTGCCATAGCGGCGGGCAGCGTGGGCGGTCAGCGGCTCAAAATCGCTCACCACCAGATCGTATTCGCTGCAATCGAGAGACCGCAGATCCCGCCAGAAGGTGAGTGGCGAGGCGGCTTGCAGGGTGCGCCACGGAGAAACTCGCCCCTCGTGACTGACAAAAGTGAGGCCGGGAAAGGCACGGTATGCGCCAAACTCCTCCATGTCGAAGTAGCGGTCGGCGGGGCGGCCGCTGAAGAGATAATCCACCTCGACCCCTGCTGTGCGCAGCGCCCGCGCCAGGGTGCGACTACGACTGATATGGCCGTTGCCGGTGCCTTGCACCCCAAACAGTATCCTCATGAGTGGCTCCAGCTGAGCGCCAGCACGGCGCAACCGCCACCCAGCAGGGCACCGGCTACCAGATCACTCAGGTAGTGCACCCCGAGCAGCAACCGGGATGCCCCCACCAGCGCCGCCCAGCCAAACAGCAGGGGCGCCCAGAGCGGAAAGCCGGTGGCCAGTATGGTAGCCATCAGAAAAGCGGCGGCGGTGTGGCCGGAGGGGAGGCTGTAACGATCGGAGGGGGTGATAAAGACCGGCAAGCCGACCGGCCGTTGCCGTTTCAGGCTGTTTTTCAGCAGCAGATAGAGGGGCAGTTCGATGGCAAATGCAAGCAGCGCCAGTCGCACCAGTTCCCGCTCTGCCTCCCCCTGCCACCAGAGCAGGGCGGCCAGCACGGCGTAAAGCGGGCCATCACCGGTGCGGGAAATGAGACGACTCACCCTCGCCTGCTGCCGGTTGTAGCCGTGAAGCAGGCAGACCCGGCACACCTGCAGGTCCCATTGCTGGATCTTGTTCATATCCCCTCCTTCCCTGAATTTTGCTTGCAGAGTAAGAAAGCGGGATGACGTTACGTTGAACAAGGGATAACAGATTTATGAAAAAAGGGCCGAATGGCCCTTTTTAATCTCGATGTTGCGGCAAAATCAGTGGCTGCCGCGCAGGCCGGTCTCCATCAGACGGCAATTGTGGTCCGCCAGACGGGCCATGAAGTGCTCATCCACTTTCAGGCCAAACACCTGCTCGTAGAGATCTTTCATCACGAATGGCTGCCACATCATGCTGAGGAAGGAGATCTTCAGCATGTCGGGATCCAGGTTGTCACCCAGCTCACCGTTGGACCTCATGGTTTCCAACAGGGCATCGAACTGCGGCAGCTGACGTTCCAGCAGGCGGTTCAGCACAAAATCCCGGCCCGGGCTCTTCTCGGTCGACAATGCGCTGGAGATGGCAGAGGTCAGCTCGCTGTTGGGCGCCATCACCTGATAGTAGGTGTTGAGCAGCTCGTTGAGGCTGTGATTGCTGTGTTCATCTTGCCAGGCATGGTCGAGGGGCTCGGCGACATCGCCCAACACCGCTTTGTAAAGACCCTCTTTACTGCCGAAGTAGTAGTGGATCATTGCCAGATTGGAGCCAGCAAGCTCCGCGATTTCGCGTGTAGTTACCTTGCTATAGGGAGTATTGAGAAAACGCTCACGGGCGGCAGCAAGCAACTTGTCACGAATGTCAGAACGTCCGACCGGACGACCAGGTCTACGTTTTTCCATTTAACACCTCAGATAATTCAGCCAATGCTGATAAGTCGATCTGGTTGTGCAGAGAATAGAGCACAGCAGGAATGACCAGATAATCGGTCATGGGCCGAATATGGGACAAGGAAATTTGCAATCCTTTACAATCCGATTAAATACGTCAGCAGATTGCCCCTGACCTTCCGTGTTGACACAGCATAAAAATCTCGATATTGGTAAAAGCGTTATCGACTGGAAGGAATAACAACGTCATGCGTATTGCCACCCCGCTACTACTAATCTCCCTAATCGCGTTAACTCGCGCGGGATCCTTGTAGCCGGGCTAAGGCATAGCCGGAATTTACAAAAACCCGTGCACCCTGCACGGGTTTTTTTATGCCGCCGCAGGATGCACGTTACCGAACTTAGGAAGAGGGAAGTCACATGTCAGATCGGGTCATCATATTCGACACCACCTTGCGTGATGGTGAGCAGGCCCTGGCGGCCAGTTTGACAGTCAAGGAGAAGCTGCAGATCGCCCAGGCACTGGAGCGGCTCGGTGTCGACGTCATGGAGGTGGGCTTCCCGGTCTCTTCTCCCGGCGATTTTCAATCGGTGCAGACCATCGCCCGCCACATCAAAAACAGCCGGGTCTGCGCCCTCGCCCGCGCCCTGCCCAAGGATATCGATGCCGCCGGCGAAGCCTTGCGGGTCGCCGAGGCGTTTCGCATCCACACCTTTATCTCCACCTCCTCCATTCATGTGGAGAGCAAGCTGAAAAAGAGCTTCGAGGATGTGCTGGAGATGGGAGTCGGCGCCATCAAGCACGCCCTGCGCTACACCGATGATGTGGAGTTCTCCTGCGAGGATGCGGGCCGCACGCCGATTGATAATCTCTGCCGCATGGTGGAGGCTGCCATCAAGGCAGGCGCCCGCACCATCAATATCCCGGATACCGTGGGCTATACGGTACCGACCGAGTTCTCCGGCATCATCCACACCCTGTTCAACCGGGTGCCCAACATCGACAAGGCCATCATCTCGGTCCACTGCCATGATGATCTGGGGCTCTCGGTGGCCAACTCCATCGGCGCGGTGCAGATGGGGGCCCGCCAGATCGAGTGCACCATCAACGGCATCGGCGAACGGGCGGGCAACTGCTCGCTGGAAGAGGTGGCGATGATCCTCAAAACCCGCGCCGACCTGCTCGGGGTGCAAACCAATATCCGCCACAGCGAAATTCATCGCACCAGCACGCTGGTCAGCCAGCTGTGCAACATGCCGGTGCAACCCAACAAGGCGATCGTCGGTGCCAACGCCTTTTCCCACAGCTCCGGCATCCATCAGGATGGGGTGCTCAAGGCGAAAAATACCTACGAAATCATCACTCCCGAGAGCATTGGCCTGACCCAGAACAACCTCAACATGACCTCCCGCTCCGGCCGTCACGTCATCAAGCACCGGATGGAGTCCATGGGCTACGCCGAGAGCAGCTACGACCTCGACCACCTCTACGGCAAGTTCCTGACCCTGGCCGACAAGAAGGGGCAGGTGTTCGACTACGACCTCGAAGCACTGGCCTTCTTCAGCCAGATCCACGAAGAGCCCGAGCACTTCAAACTGGAGTACCTCGGGGTGCAGAGCGGCAGCTCGGTACTGGCCACCGCCTCGGTCAAATTGAAGGTGGGACAGGATCTGATCTGCGAAGCGGCCACCGGCAATGGCCCGGTGGATGCGGTCTACCAGTGCATCAACCGCATCACCGGCTATGAGATCCGCATCGACAAATATGCCCTCAAGAGCAAGGGCGAAGGGGAAGATGCCCTCGGTCAGGTCGATATCGTCGCCGAGTACAAAGGGCGCAAATTCCACGGCATGGGACTGGCCACCGACATCATCGAATCCTCGGCCCACGCCCTGCTGCATGTGATCAACAGCATCTGGCGCGCCGATCAGGTGGCCGAGCAGATGGAACGCAATAACAGCATCAAATCAGAAACCGTCTGAGCAGGACTCACTGCCACACAGACGGCATGGAATGACAACATCAGGACGGGGAACGTCTGAACCGGCAACCGCGCGCAGCGTCGGGGAAACCGGACAGAGGGATCTCAAAGACAATATCAGGATGGAGAGTGTATGAGCAGTTATCGGATCGCAGTATTGCCGGGTGACGGCATTGGCCCGGAAGTGATGGCCGAAGCCGTCAAGGTGCTGGAGAAGGTGCAGGCCAGGTTCGGCCTCGCCTTCGAGTATGATCACCATGACGTGGGCGGCATCGCCATCGACAACCACGGTACCCCGCTGCCGCAAAGCACGATCAAAGGCTGCGAAGCGGCCGATGCCGTGCTGTTTGGCTCGGTGGGCGGCCCGAAATGGGAACATCTGCCCCCCAACGATCAGCCGGAACGTGGCGCCCTGCTGCCCCTGCGCGCCCACTTCAAGCTGTTCTGCAACCTGCGTCCGGCCCGCATCTACACTGGTCTGGAGCAGTTCTCGCCGCTGCGCGCCGATATCTCCGATCGCGGTTTTGACATCGCCTGCGTGCGCGAGCTGACCGGTGGCATCTACTTCGGCCAACCCAAGGGGCGCGAGGGAGAAGGGGCGAAAGAGAAGGCGTTCGACACCGAGGTGTATCACCGCTTCGAGATTGAGCGCATCGCCAAGATTGCCTTTGAGTCGGCGCGTGTGCGCCGTGGCAAGGTCACCTCCATCGACAAGGCCAACGTGCTCGCCTCCTCCATCCTGTGGCGTGAGGTGGTGACGCAAGTTGCCAAGTCCTATCCGGACGTGGCGCTGAACCATATGTATATCGACAACGCCACCATGCAGCTCATCAAGGATCCATCCCAGTTCGATGTGCTGCTCTGCTCCAACCTGTTCGGTGACATCCTCTCCGACGAGTGCGCCATGATCACCGGCTCCATGGGGCTGCTCCCCTCCGCCAGCCTCAACGAATCGGGTTTCGGCCTGTTCGAACCGGCCGGTGGTTCGGCTCCGGATATCGCCGGCAAAGGGATTGCCAATCCCATCGCCCAGATCCTCTCCGCCGCCCTGATGCTGCGCTACAGCCTGGGCCAGGAAGCCGCAGCTCAAGCCATCGAGCAGGCCGTGGCCCAGACCCTGGCCGAGGGTTACTTCACCGCCGACCTGCATCAGGCCAGCGCCCGCCATCCGGTGCAGAGTACGTCCGAGATGGGTAGCCAGATCGCCGCCCGGATCTGAGCCACATAACAGAGAACAAGGAAGAGAGAAGCAATGGCCAAGACCCTCTATCAGAAAGTATTCGACGCCCACGTGGTACGGGAAGTGGAAGGGGAGACCCCCCTCATCTACATCGACCGCCATCTGGTGCATGAAGTGACCAGCCCGCAGGCATTCGACGGCCTGCGCGCCATGAATCGCCAGCTGCGCCGCCCGGACCTGACTTGGGCCACCATGGATCACAACGTCTCCACCACTACCAAGGACATCGCCGCCTCCGGCGAGATGGCTCGCATCCAGATGGAGACGTTGGCCGACAACTGCAAAGAGTTCGGGGTTCGCCTCTACGATCTCAATCACAAATATCAGGGGATCGTCCATGTGATGGGCCCCGAGCTCGGCATCACCCTGCCCGGCACCACCATCGTCTGCGGCGACTCCCACACCGCCACTCACGGCGCCTTTGGCTCGCTGGCCTTCGGCATCGGCACTTCCGAAGTGGAACATGTGATGGCCACCCAGACCCTGAAACAGGGCCGCGCCAAAACCATGCGCATTTCAGTCAACGGCAAGCTGGCCGAGGGGATCAGCGCCAAGGACGTGGTGCTGGCCATTATCGGCAAGGTCGGCCATGCCGGTGGTACCGGCTACGTGGTGGAGTTTGCTGGCGAGGCCATTGCGAGCCTCTCTATGGAAGGGCGGATGACGGTGTGCAACATGGCCATCGAGCTGGGCGCCAAGGCGGGGATGATTGCCCCCGACCAGACCACCATAGACTACATCCGTGGCAAGGAGTTTGCCCCCAAGGGCGAGGTACTGGAGCAGGCCATCGCCTACTGGCAGAGCCTCAAGAGCGATGAAGGCGCCCACTTCGATGCCGAAGTGGTGCTGGACGCCGCCGATATCGCCCCGCAGGTCACCTGGGGGACCAATCCGGGTCAGGTGATTGCCGTCAACGAGCCTATTCCGGCGCCAGAATCCTTCAGCGATCTGATGGAACAGCAATCCGCCCGAAAGGCGCTCGCCTACATGGATTTGCAACCGGGTCAGAAGCTCTCCGACGTTGCCATCGACAAGGTGTTTATCGGGTCGTGCACCAACAGCCGCATCGAGGATCTGCGTGCGGCCGCCGCCATCGCTCGCGGTCGCAAGGTAGCCGCTGGCGTGCAGGCGCTGGTGGTGCCGGGCTCCGAGCAGGTGAAGGCGCAGGCCGAAGCCGAGGGGCTGGACAAGATCTTCATCGAGGCCGGTTTTGAGTGGCGCCTGCCGGGCTGCTCCATGTGTCTGGCGATGAACAACGACCGGCTGCAACCGGGGGAGCGCTGCGCCTCCACCAGCAACCGCAACTTCGAAGGGCGTCAGGGCCGCGCAGGCCGCACCCATCTGGTGAGCCCGGCCATGGCCGCCGCTGCCGCCGTCACCGGCCGCTTCGCCGACATTCGCGCACTGTAAGAGGACATTTCGATGACAGGATTCAAACAGCATAAAGGGATCGTCGTCCCCCTCGACAGTGCCAACGTCGACACCGACGCCATCATTCCCAAACAGTTTTTGCAAAAAGTAAACCGCATCGGTTTCGGCAAGCACCTGTTCCATGACTGGCGCTTTCTGGACGATGCAGGCCTGCAGCCCAACCCCGAGTTCGTGCTCAACCAACCGCAATTCGCCGGTGCCAGCATCCTGTTGGCCCGCGAGAACTTCGGCTGCGGCTCGAGCCGCGAGCACGCCCCCTGGGCGCTGGCGGACTACGGCTTCAAGACCATCATAGCCCCGAGCTTTGCCGACATTTTCTACGGCAACGCCATCAACAATGGCATGGTGCCGGTGCGCCTGAAGGAGGAGGAGGTCGATGCCCTGTTCCAGCTGGTAGCCGCCCAGCCGGGCATCGAGATCGAAGTGGATCTGGAAGCCAATCAGGTACGTGCAGGTAGCCTCTGCTTCGGTTTCGAGATCGATGAATTCCGCCGTTACTGTCTGCTCAACGGCTTGGATGCCATCGGTCTGACCCTGCAGCACGAGGCAGCTATCAGCGCCTTTGAGGCGAAGCAGCCCAGCTGGATTTAACGCGCCAGTTGCAAAAAAACGAGTAGAATCAACAGGGAGCTTCGGCTCCCTGTTTTACTGTCCGCGACGCTTCCCACTTTGGGCCACCGGAACTGGCCCGTGCCACAGGAAAGGATGATGAAGAGACCGACGGCAATTCCTCTGCTCTGTGCCCTGCTGCTTGCCCTGCCTGCGGGGGCCAATCAAACCAGCTTCAACAACAGCCTCGGCCAGATCAGCGTCGGCTGGCATGATAGCGAAGGTAAACCCCAACAGCTCACCTACCGGCTCGAACAGGGCAAGTTGCCGCCCCTTATCGCCTATCGCCCGGCGAGAATGCAGGAGGAGGTGTTGCAGGTGTTGCTGCGGGAGGTGCGCCAGAACTACCCCGAGGTGCAGTTCACCCTCGCCCGTCCCTCGCTGGAGCTGCATCTGAAAAGCCGCAATCAGGACAAGGCGCGCGAGGCGATGGCCTTTCTGCAGTCCAAGCGGAGCAAAGAGGAGCAGGCGTGGCTGACCAAACACTACTTCCAGTACTTCAACACCCCGGACGGGCAGCTGGCGGTGAAGCAGGACCATGTGCGCATCGCGCTGGAGAGTCGCAGCGGGCTGGCTCCACTGGCGGATCAACTCAAGCAGCAAGGCAGTACCGAAACGGAAGCTCGCCAGAAGACCGTGGCCCATATGCTCACCTTTATCCAGAGCATCCCCTATCAGCAGCTCGATAGCCTGAATGGAAGACAGGGCAAGGGCTTTCTATCTCCCCGTCAGGTGCTGGAGCAGAATCGGGGGGATTGCGACAGCAAGGTAACCCTGATGGCCGCTATGCTGGCCCAGCTCTTTCCCGAGCTGAAACAGGCCATGGTGTTCGTCCCCGGCCATGCCCTGCTGGCCGTTGACCTGCCCGCCAAGCCGGGGGATGTGACCCTCAACTGGCAGGGGCAGAACTACCTGCTGCTCGAACCTACCGGTCCCGCCACCTTGCCTGCAGGCCAAATAGCATCGACCAGCAAAACGCTGGTCGATAGCAAGCAGTTGAGTGTGCAGCCGGTTCAGGAAAAAGGCTAATTCCCTCCCTCTGCCGATGGGGAGAGAGGATTAACCCTGAGGCAGAAACTCTACCGCCAGCAACAACCCGCTCTCCTCCTCCAGCACCCGGATAATACGGGCATGGGCTTCAAATGGGGGCAACAGGTTGTTGTTGGTGGCAAGACTGATCCGGATGGGCTGATTGATGTCGAGCTGGTGTTCAGAGACCGCAATCCCCATGCCGTTGGCACTGAGATCCCGGCAGATCCCCTCCAGCACCAGCTGCTGCTGATAGACGGTGACCGGAGCATTGATGACCATGCGCGCAAAGGCACGCCTTTCCTTGGTATTGGTAAGCACGCGAACATCCTCTGTTGGGTGGGCGTCATCTCATGGGTATTGCACAATTGTGCTGGTCTACCCAAAAGAACGTTAATACAATGCGGTTCGTTTCTCAAACGGGGTGCGGTTTACCGCTGAGATTATACCCGTGTACCTGATCCAGATAATGCTGGCGGAGGAATTTGAGGCATGGCGCTCATTTTTTGCGCCCTCACCCGCTGGCACCTCGTTATTAACAAGTAATAGGGAGTGCCACCCATGAAGACCCTGCTGCTGGTCACCACCGGCCTGCTGTCGGCCAATGTGTTCGCCGCCGACACCCTCACCGTCTACACCTACAGCTCCTTCACTGCCGAGTGGGGGCCGGGGCCCAAGATCAAACAGGCCTTCGAGAAAGCGTGCGACTGCACCCTCAATCTGGTTCCCCTCGAAGATGGGGTCGCCATCCTCAACCGGCTGCGGCTGGAGGGCAACCACAGCAAGGCCGATCTGGTGCTGGGGCTTGACGATGCCCTCATCAGCGAAGCCAAGCAGAGCGGTCTGTTCGCCCCCCATCCCGCCAAGCTCGACAGCATCAAGGTGCCGGGTGGCTGGCAGGATGACACCTTCGTACCCTACGACTACGGCTACTTCGCCTTCGTCTATGACAAAGACAAACTTAAGCAGCCGCCCAAGAGCCTGAAAGAGCTGGTGGAGCGTCCCGACCTCAAGGTGATCTATCAGGATCCCCGCACCTCCACCCCGGGGCAGGGGCTGATGCTGTGGATGAAGTCTGTCTACGGCGACAAGGCGCCTGCCGCCTGGGCCGAGCTTGCCAAAAAGACGGTCACCGTCACCAAGGGGTGGTCAGAGGCTTATGGCATGTTCCTCGATGGCGAAGCGGACATGGTGCTCTCCTACACAACCTCTCCGGCCTATCACCTGATTGCCGAGAACAAGCCCCAGTATCAGGCTGCCGCCTTCGAGGAGGGTCACTACCGTCAGGTAGAAGTGGCCGCCAAGCTGAAGAGCGCCAAACAGGAGAAGCTGGCTGACCAGTTCCTGCAATTTATGGTGAGCCCCGCCTTCCAGAACGAGATCCCGACCGGCAACTGGATGTATCCCGTTATCGACACGCCGCTGCCCAAGGGCTTCGAGCAGATGATCACCGTAGCCAAGCCGCTCGCCTTCAGCAGCGATGAGGTGGCCGCCAATCGCAAAGGGTGGATCCGCGAGTGGCTGCAAGCCGTCACCCAGTGAGCCGTTATCTGAAACCACAGGCTCGTCCCCTCTGGTGGCTGCCGGGCAGTGCAGCAACCCTGTTGATCCTGCTGTTATCCCTCGGGCCGCTCGCGGCCCTGCTGTGGCAGGCCGGTTCGCTGGCACCCCGCACCCTGTTCGCAGATCCTTATCTGCGTCATGTGCTGGGCTTCAGTCTGGGGCAGGCACTGCTCTCCACCCTGCTCAGTCTCGGGCTCGCCATTCCGGTGGCCCGCGCGCTGGCGCGGCGCCGTTTCATTGGCCGAACCCTACTGATCAAGTTGTTTGGTCTCTCGCTGGTACTGCCGGTCATCATCGCCATCTTCGGTATTGTGGCGGTACATGGCAAACAGGGGTGGCTACCGCAACTGTTGCGCTCACTGGGGCTGGATCCCGGCAATTATCTCTACGGTCTGTTTGGTATCCTGCTGGCCCACGTCTTCTTCAATATGCCACTGGCGGCCCGTCTGATGCTGCAGAGCATAGAGAGCATCCCCGAATCGAGCTGGCGCCTTGCCAGCCAGCTTGGCATGCGCTCATCCCACATCTTCCGGCTGCTGGAGTGGCCGCTTATTCGCGGCATATTGCCGGGGCTGGCCAGCCTCATCTTCATGCTCTGCTTCACCAGCTTCACCACAGTGCTGGCGCTGGGGGGCGGGCCGAAATCGACCACGCTGGAGGTGGCCGTCTATCAGGCGCTGCGCTTTGACTTCGATCTCGCCACCGCGGGCGGATTGGCGCTGGTGCAGCTCATCCTGACCGCCGCCCTGCTCGCCCTGCAGCACAAGCTGCAGAGTACCCCGGCCAGCAGGGTGACACCCCGTCGCCCCTGCCTGCGGCCGGATCGCCATCAGCCGGGCGCGGCCGTGGTGGATCTGCTCTCGCTCTGTATCGGGCTGGCCATCTTTCTGCCACCGCTGCTGGCTATCGTGGTGGCCGGCCTCCACCCCGGCCTGCTGACGGCGCTCACCTCCAGCAAGCTATGGCAGGCGAGCGGCCAGTCGCTGCTGATTGCGCTGGCGGCGGGCACCATGGCGACCCTGCTCGGCAGTGGCCTGCTGCTCACCAGCCGTCACCTCAAGGTGCGCACCCGCCAGCGGCGGGCTGCCGCCCTGTGGGAGGCAAGCGGCTCGATGATTCTGATGATCCCGGCGGTGGTGCTCTCTACCGGTCTCTTCATCCTGTTTATGCCCTTTGCCGATGTATTCGCACTCGGCCCCTGGCTGGTGGTGCTGGTCAACGCCCTGATGGCGCTACCCTACGTGCTGCGCACCCTCTCCGCCCCCATGCAGCTGGTGGTGCGTCAGTATGACCGGCTGGCGGATAGCCTGGGGGTACGTGGCCTGCATCGCCTGCGGCTGGTGGAGTGGCCACTGCTGCGCCGCCCGCTGGCACTGGCGATGGCGCTGTCGATGATCCTCTCGCTGGGGGATCTCGGCGCCATCGCCATGTTTGGCAGTCAAGAGCTCACCACCCTGCCCTGGCTGCTCTACCAGCAGCTTGGCAGCTATCGATTGACCGAGGCAGCCGCCACCGCTCTGCTGTTGCTGACACTCTGTTTCTCCCTGTTCTGGCTGGTGGAGCGGGGTCTTGGAGGAAAACATGCTGAACATTGATACGCTGGTGACCAGCTACCCCGACTGGCGCGTCAGCTTCAGCGCGACCCTGCCCAAGGGGGAGATCACCGCGCTGATTGGCCCAAGCGGCGCGGGCAAGTCGACCCTGCTCGGGATGATCGCCGGCTTCGTGCCGGTGGAGTCGGGCCGCCTCAGCTTCGATGGCGAAGATCTGCTGCCGTTGGGCCCCGCCGAGCGACCGGTCACCACCCTGTTTCAGGATCACAACCTGTTCCTCCACCTGTCGGTGTTCGACAATATCGCCATCGGCTTGCACCCGGGCCTGCGCCTGAATGCAGCCCAGCGGGCACAGGTGATCGATGCAGCCGGGCGGGTTGGCCTTGGTGAGATGTTAGACCGCCAGCCTGAACAGCTCTCCGGCGGCCAGCAGCAGCGAGTCGGGCTGGCTCGCGCGCTGGTGCGCGGCAAACCGCTGCTGCTGCTGGATGAGCCCTTCTCTGCCCTCGATCCCGCCCTGCGCCGGGAGATGCTGGCGGAAGTGGCGAGGCTAGCCTGCGAACAGGGCATTACCGTACTGATGGTGTCCCACAATCCGGAAGATGCCCAGCTGATTGCCGATCAGGTGCTGTTTGTCGACGAGGGCCGCATCGCCCTGCAAGGCAAGCCGGATATTCTGCAAAACAGCAACCACCCGGGGCTGCTGCGCTACCTTGGCCAATAGCCCTTGGGAATAAAGACTGCGCCATGATCAAAAAGGGAGGCCGATTGGCCTCCCTTTGCATCTGGAAATATTCATTTAAATCAGAGGTTTTCCTCGGCGAACGAAGCCAGTCGGCTGCGCACCACGCCATTGAGGAAGATGTTGGCACTGCCGTCAAAATCCTTGAAACGCTCGACGATGTAGGTGAGACCCGAGGTCACAGGGCTCAGATAGTTGGAGTCGATCTGGGCCAGGTTACCGGAGCAGACGATCTTGGTACCCTCGCCGCAGCGGGTGATGATGGTCTTGATCTGGGACGCGGTCAGGTTCTGGCACTCATCCAGCAGCACGAAGGTGTTCTGGATGCTGCGCCCGCGCATGAAGTTGACCGATTTGAACTGGATATTGGCCTTCTCCATGATGTAGCTGAGCGAGCCGCTCATGTTCTCGTCCTGCTTGTGCAGCACCTCCAGGGTGTCGGTCACCGCCGCCAACCAGGGCATCATCTTCTCCTCTTCGGTGCCGGGCAGGAAGCCGATGCTCTCGGCAATTTCCGGGGTATTCCGGGTGACGATCACCTTCTCGTAAATGCCCTTCTCAATCACCAACTCCAGCGCAGCAGCCATGGCCAGCAAGGTTTTGCCGCAACCGGCCGGGCCGGTCAGGATCACCAGATCGATGTGCGGATCGAGCAGTGCATCCAGCGCCATCCCCTGATAGACATTCTTGGGGTGTACACCCCACGCCTTGCGAGACATCAGCCGCTCGCGGCCCAGATCCTTGATGCGGATCTTGTTGCCATCGTGGCTGAGTACCCGGGCGGCGAAGAAATTCTCTTCATCCACCAGATACTGGTTTACGTGAACCCCTTCCAGCAGATTGGCATCGATCACATGGATGGTGTCGCGGCCATGGGTCTCGCTCTCGCACTCGCCGACGCGCTCCCAAAAGCTGCCGGGCACAACCTGAAAGCCTTTAGCCAGCAGGCGGATATCGTCGATCAGCTGGTCGCTACGGTAATCTTCAACGTGAGCAAGCCCGGCCCCCTTGGCCTTGAGGCGCATGTTGATGTCTTTGGTGACCAGCACCACCTGACGCTTCAACTCGTGCTTTTGCAGATAGAGGGCCGCGTTGATGATGCGGTTGTCGGCCTCCTTGTCGGTAAACACCTCGGCATCCTGCGGCAGATGGTGATCGCTGAAGATGCAGATATTGCCGCTCGCTTCGCCAGCCAGCGGCACGCCCTGGGTGATCTGATCCGGGGTTGCATCGCGGAACACATCTTCCAGCGCACGAATGGCCACCCGCGCGTCGCGGCTGACATCCTTGTTGCGATCCTTGATGTTATCGAGCTCTTCCAGCACCGTCATGGGGATGAGCACGTCGTGCTCTTTGAAGGAGTAGATAGCGAGGGGTTCGTGAAGCAGAACGTTGGTATCCAGGATAAACAGCTTTCGGTCCGTATTGTCCATAAGCATCCTCCTTGGCACTGAAGGGCCACGTGTGTGAATCTCGGATGTCATTGAAACCACACGGCCGTGACAGTTTTATTACCTTCAACGCTACGCCCGATTTTACCATCACGCAACAAATGACTTGCAGCACCAGAATCGTCCGAACAGAAAAGCAGCAATAAAAAGACCGGCCATCGGGCCGGTCTTTTTATTTATCTAGCGGATTAACCACATTTGGAGTCGCCACAATTGAGGCAAGTCATGCAGCCATCCTTCAGCACCAGCGCCTTGGTATGGCACTTGTAGCAGAGCGCGGCATTGGCCGGGAAACCACTGCCAGCCTGCTGCTCTTCGGCCTCCTGAGCGGCTTTCAACTCGGCTTGCTTCTCGGCCAGAAACGCCTGCTGATGCTCGTCCAGTCCCGGCGCCTTGAGCATGCCTATCTCGGTAAGATGGCTCTCGATCACGTTGCCAATTTCGGCGATCAGTGACGGCACATACTTGCCCTTGTTCCAGTAGCCGCCTTTGGGATCAAACACCGAGCGCAGCTCCTCCACCAGAAAGGTGACATCCCCACCTTTACGGAATACGGCGGAGATAATGCGGGTCAGCGCAACGATCCACTGGTAGTGTTCCAGGCTCTTTGAGTTAATGAAGATCTCGAACGGGCGGCGGGTTTCGTGAACCGTGCCCTCGTTGAGAATGATGTCGTTGATAGTGATGAACAGCGAGTGCTCGGAGACATGCTCCGGCGTCTTCAACTTGTAGGTGGTGCCCATCAGCCGCTCCGGGCGCAGCACGGTTTCGTGCATGTGTACCACGTCATCCTGCGCAGAGAGATCTTCTTGCGGCTCATCCTTGGTACGCACCTTGTAGGCGACGATTTTCTTGTCGATCTTCTTGACCATAATGTCGTTCTCAGAATTTACCGTAATAGCCTTCTTTCAAGGCGTCGTAGAGGTTGGCGGCCGTATGCAGCTCGCCATCGTATTCGATCTCTTCGTTCCCCTTGACGGAGATGACGGAGCCATCCTCCAGGGTGAAATCGTACAGGGTGTTCTCCAGATCCTTCTCCTTCACCAGCACGCCCTGGAAAGCCTCCGGATTGAAGCGGAAGGTGGTGCAGCCCTTGAGGCCGGAGTCCGAGGCATACATGTAGATGTCCTTGAACTGCTCGAACGGGAAATCGGTTGGCACGTTGGCAGTCTTGGAGATGGAGGAGTCAATCCAGCGCTGGGCCGCCGCCTGAATGTCCACATGCTGCGCCGGGCTGATGTCATCGGCAGTAATGAAATAGTCCGGCAGACGGCTCGCCTCATCATCGGCATAGGGCATGGCGGCCGGATTCACCAGCTCGCGGTAGGCCAGCAGCTCGAAGGAGTAGACATCGACGCTCTCCTTGCTCTTCTTGCCCGGCTTGATAACGTTGCGGCTGTAGTGGTGGGCAAAGCTCGGCTCGATGCCGTTGCTGGCGTTGTTGGCCAGAGACAGCGAGATGGTGCCGGTCGGCGCGATACTACTGTGATGGGTGAAACGCCCACCCACTTCGGCCAGCTCGGCGACCAGCGCAGGATCCACTTCGGCAACCTGCTGCATGTAGCGGCTGTAGCGCGCATGCAGCACCTTGCCCTTCACCTTGTCGCCCACCTTGATGCCATCAGCCGCCATTTCCGGGCGCAGACGCAGCATCTTGCCGGTCACTTCGAACTCCTGCTCCAGGATGGGGGCTGGGCCCTTCTCCCTGGCAAGACGCAGGGACTCCTGCCAGCCGGTCATCGCCAGCTCCTGGGATACCTGCTCGGTAAAGGCTACGGATGCCGCAGAGCCGTACTTGATCTGCAGCATGGTGAGGGTCGAACCAAGACCCAGGAAACCCATGCCATGCCGGCGCTTGGCTGTGATCTCCTCGCGCTGTTTGGCCAGTGGCAGTTGGTTGATCTCCACCACGTTGTCGAGCATGCGAGTAAAGATGGCCACCACCTTGCGAAACGCCTGCCAATCGAATGCCGCGTTTTCAGTAAAAGGGTCGCGCACAAACTTGGTCAGATTGACCGAGCCCAGCAGACAGGCACCGTAGGGCGGCAACGGCTGCTCACCACAGGGGTTGGTCGCGCGGATCTCTTCACAGAACCAGTTGTTGTTCATCTGGTTGACCTTGTCGATCAGGATGAAGCCGGGCTCTGCATAGTCATAGG
This sequence comes from Aeromonas sp. 96A, assembly GCF_051919165.1. Lineage (NCBI taxonomy): Bacteria > Pseudomonadati > Pseudomonadota > Gammaproteobacteria > Aeromonadales > Aeromonadaceae > Aeromonas > Aeromonas sp. 96A. Next base: position 2,134,588 of record NZ_JBQBFE010000001.1, read on the forward strand.
TGGAGGTCATGATGACATTCCACAGCTTGCGGGCTGGCATGGTCTTGTAGACCTTACAAGCGACCTGCCCCAACTCGTTGAATACAACCCCTTCCTTGTTGGGCCAGTCGGCCCATAGCACCTGAGCGGGATCGTCCAGCGCAATGCCATCCTGCTCCACCTCTTTAGCGGTATAGGGGAAGATCAGCGACCAGGGGGCATCCTCTTTCACCGCCTTGACGAAATCTTCGGTGATGAGCAGAGAGAGGTTGAACTGACGCAGGCGGCCATCTTCACGCTTGGCCTGTATAAACTCGATCACATCGGGATGGCGGATATCCATGGTGCCCATCTGGGCGCCGCGACGGCCACCGGCTGACGAGACGGTGAAACACATCTTGTCATAGATATCCATAAAGGAGAGCGGGCCGGAAGTGTAGGCACCGGCACCGGAGACAAAGGCACCGCGCGGGCGCAGGGTCGAGAAGTCATATCCGATGCCGCAACCGGCTTTCAGGGTCAGACCGGCCTCGTGCACCTTGCCAAGGATATCGTCCATCGAATCTTCGATGGTACCGGAAACAGTACAGTTGATGGTTGAAGTGGCAGGCTTGTGCTCAAACGCCCCGGCGTTGGAGGTGATGCGGCCCGCCGGAATGGCCCCATTGCGCAGCGCCCACAGGAACGGCTCATACCAGGCCTCCGGTTCCAGCTCCTGCTCTGCCAACGCACGGGCTACCCGCTGGTAGGTCTCATCGATAGAGCTGTCGATGGGAGTGCCATCCTTGCTCTTGAGGCGATACTTGCTATCCCAGATCTCGAGGGACGTTTCCTGCATGGGGATAAGGCGGGAGCCAAGCTCACTCTCCAGCACCGGGTTCGATTTAGCCATTTTCAATCAACCTTATGTGAATGCATCAACATCATGACAACAGCAGAAAACACAACTAATGGTGCCATCTAAAATTAATGGCACAACATATAGTACACCTGATGCCATGAGGGCGCCGATTCTAACCTAAAAAAATGCCCCGGCCAGCAGATTTCTGGGTCAGGGCACTTAACTGATTAATTTGCTAAGAGATTTAACACTCAGAGATAGATCAGGGCTTCTTGACGTAAACAGTCGGCGTTTCACCCGCCATATTCAGATAGAACTCGTAGACGCCATCAGCATCCGGTGAGAACTTCATGTCCTCATACTTGGAGCAGGGGTTGACCGGCACAGCCTCACCACCCAACACGGCAACACCATCACTCGGGCTCTTGTAGCCAAAGTTGCTACCGCAGCTCCAGCCTGAATCAGCAAACTTGAACTTGTAGGGTGCCCACTCTTTCTTGAGGGTGCCTTTGGCCATATAGAGCTTGTCGGCCACCTTGACGACCTTGCTTTCATCAGTAGCCATCCAATCGTTCATCTCCCCGCGCAGGTAGATGGACTTGCCACCGAAGTCGCTGTTGTCTGCCGCTGCCTGCTCTGCACCACCATTGGATGCGCAACCGCCTAATACCAGGGTTCCCGCCGCCAGCATCATCGTTACTGTTCTTTTGAACATGGGTCTATTCCTTAAATTATTGTGATTCCTTGGTCCATCCATGTGGACTGAAGAATTAAACCAGAGCAGGCATCACATTCTGTACTTTTTGTATCCAACACATTGAACTGGTGAGCAAATATCGAACAGAAAAAGAGGTCTTTTTGGGGCTTTAGAAGGGTAATCAATGAATGACAAGAAGGGGAAAGTTTAATATCCGGCGACGTTCTGAATTGCAGGCAATAAAAAACCCCGCTCATCGAGCGGGGTTCTTAAATTTGGTGCCTGGCAGTGTCCTACTCTCGCATGGCGAATGCCACACTACCATCGGCGCTACCGCGTTTCACTTCTGAGTTCGGCATGGGATCAGGTGGTTCCACGGCGCTATGGCCGCCAGGCAAATTCTTCAATCTGAGAAAGCTGACGTGAATAACGACTTGGTCGTTATCACTGAATTAGTAGTTCGCTTGGTATCTGTTACAAGCCTTAGAACACTTCTTGGGTGTTGTATGGTTAAGCCTCACGGGTAATTAGTACGGGTTAGCTCAATGCATCGCTGCACTTACACACCCCGCCTATCAACGTTGTGGTCTCCAACGGCCCTTTAGGACCCTCAAGGGGTCAGGGATGACTCATCTCAGGGCTCGCTTCCCGCTTAGATGCTTTCAGCGGTTATCGATTCCGAACTTAGCTACCGGGCAGTGCCACTGGCGTGACAACCCGAACACCAGAGGTTCGTTCACTCCGGTCCTCTCGTACTAGGAGCAACTCCCTTCAATCATCCAACGCCCACGGCAGATAGGGACCGAACTGTCTCACGACGTTCTGAACCCAGCTCGCGTACCACTTTAAATGGCGAACAGCCATACCCTTGGGACCGACTTCAGCCCCAGGATGTGATGAGCCGACATCGAGGTGCCAAACACCGCCGTCGATATGAACTCTTGGGCGGTATCAGCCTGTTATCCCCGGAGTACCTTTTATCCGTTGAGCGATGGCCCTTCCATTCAGAACCACCGGATCACTATGACCTACTTTCGTACCTGCTCGACCTGTCCGTCTCGCAGTTAAGCTGGCTTATGCCATTGCACTAACCTCCTGATGTCCGACCAGGATTAGCCAACCTTCGTGCTCCTCCGTTACTCTTTGGGAGGAGACCGCCCCAGTCAAACTACCCACCAGGCACTGTCCGCGAGCCCGATTCAGGGCCCTGCGTTAGAACATCAAACATACAAGGGTGGTATTTCAAGGACGGCTCCAGCGCAACTGGCGTCACGCCTTCAAAGCCTCCCACCTATCCTACACATGTAGGTTCAATGTTCAGTGCCAAGCTGTAGTAAAGGTTCACGGGGTCTTTCCGTCTAGCCGCGGGTACACCGCATCTTCACGGCGAATTCGA
>NZ_JBQBFE010000001.1:2142500-2360000 GCF_051919165.1 Aeromonas sp. 96A
CAGGTGGTGCTCCATCAATGCCTTGGCCACCAATTTGAGCAAATTACGCTGGTACATGCCTGGCGAGATATTCACACACATTTGCAGATCAACCATACCAAGCTGGTGCCACTGATAGAGCTGCTCGCAAGCTGTGTTCAGCACCCAGCTGCCAACCCGTTCGGCAAGCTTGAACTCCTCAGCCACCATAATCACTTCGTTTGGCGGAATGAAACCGAGTTCCGGATGCCGCCAGCGCAACAGAGCCTCGACAGCTTCGCAGCGGCCACTCTCTAGATTGACGATGGGTTGGTAATAGAGTTCCAACGCATTGTGTTCCAGCGCCATGATCATGTCCGACGCCAGATGCTTGCGCCGCGCCGTCTCGTTGAGCAGGGAGTTATCGTAAATTACATAGGGGACATGGGTCTTGCGACTATGGAACAGGGCCTGCTCCGCACGACTCAGCAGCTCCTGAGTCTTGTCGCTGTCCATCGGATAGAAGGCAATCCCGATCCCGACTTCAAGCCGGAAGGGATAGTTGTCATAGACGATATCTTGCTTCAGCGCATGCAGCAATCGCGCTACCAGCTCCCTGACCTGACGCAGATCGCTGCTGCCACGCTGAATAATGGCAAATTGATCTCCCCCCAGACGTCCACTCCACTCCCCCTCTTCACAGAGCACTCTGATCCGGGTGGCAAACTCACAAAGCAGATAATCACCGGTGTCATAGCCAAACTTGCTGTTGATATCCCTGAAGTCGTTGATATCGACCAGCACCAGCCCAAACGGCACTTCCTGTGTGGCGTACAGCTCCATCCGCTCCAGCAGAGCAACCCGATTGGACAACCCGGTCAGCGGATCCCGTCTGGCCGCTCTGAAATGACGACGCCCTTCATATATAAGCAGCATGCTGAGCAGCAGCACTGACATGACCAGACCGGAGACCATCAGCAACAAGGCATTGCGCAACTGCCCAAAATGACGATCGTTCTCGGAATAGACGTTGATGTTCTTCTGCATCACAGAAGCGAGGGAGTAGGAGAGCGGCTCTTGCAGCGGGGCAAGGCGCATCATGATCTGCTGATAGTCAGATGCCCCGCTTTGCAACTTGGTGATGTCGGGCTCTATTTGGCGAATATTGGTTTCAATCAGCTGCACCAGACGCAAGGTTTTCTGCTTGTCCAGCATGCTCTTGCGCAGCTGGCCGCTCAACAGGATGGGCGTTCTGCTCCAGAGAATGTCATAACGCAGCATCAAAGTGTCATGATCAATCCCGCCATAGTGATAGACCTCTACTGCATTGAGGAAACGACCGAGCTCCAGCTGCAACTGCATCAGCGCCCAGGAGACATCATAGGTGTATTTCTCCATCGCTCTGGTCGCATTCTGAATCTGCATCAGGCAATAGAGGGTGCTCCCGGTAAACAACAGGATGGATACATACAGAATGACGAGCAGTGGCCACGCCCTGGTCTTTCCTTTCACCCCATGCTCCCGTGCTGTTTTTATCAGTGCTGAATGTCTATCAAATCCAACTGCCAGATCATCATGTCGGTATATTCGGATCGCTTCAATTCCGGATATTGATCAAGAGGCAGCATAAACCAGACCGGCCCCTTGTCACGTACCCGCATGACAGCACCATTGTCTTCCCATGCGAGAATGGGCTCGTATTTGGCAACCTTGTCCCATTCAATGCGGATCTGGAAACTGTTCAGTGCCGTCAACGTAATGGTCTTGCCATCCGCACCGACTGCAGTCAATACATCGGCCAATTTTGGGCCTCTGTAGGTGTGCGGCTTATCTACCCACGGGTTGCCGGTCACTATCTCATGTTGCGGCAGAGCCTGCAGTTTGGCCAGATCAAACAACACCTTGCCATCAACTTCATCTGCCGACCTGATGTTACCACCCACTTTCAGGATCACCGGCCCAGTCAGTGCCTCAGCAGCCATCACCGGCATGATGACCAATGAACACAGTAGTGTCAGCCAACCAAACATTTTCATATCGCCCCCAGATTTGCTGTCTCAACAGACTCAGTTTAGCCAGATATAAAAAAACGGCTCGCCTTGAGCGAGCCGTTTGTCAAACAGAGCAAGGGGGGATGATTACATCATACCCATGCCACCCATGCCGCCCATGTCAGGCATGGCAGGGGTATCTTTCTTCGGCAGTTCGGTGACCATGCACTCGGTGGTGATCATCAGACCGGCGATGGAAGAGGCAAACTGCAGGGCGGAACGGGTTACCTTGGTCGGATCCAGGATGCCCATGGCCAGCATGTCGCCATACTGTTCGCTGTAAGCGTTGTAACCGAAGTTGCCTTCGCCGTTCTTCACTGCGTTGGCAATGACGGAGGCTTCTTCACCGGCGTTGATGACGATTTGACGCAGCGGGGCTTCCATGGCGCGCAGGGCAACCTTGATACCGACGTTCTGGTCTTCGTTGTCACCGCGCAGACCAGCCAGTTTGGCTGCAACGCGAACCAGCGCGACACCACCACCGGCAACCACACCTTCTTCAACCGCGGCGCGGGTAGCATGCAGGGCATCTTCCACGCGTGCTTTTTTCTCTTTCATCTCGACTTCGGTGGCTGCGCCAACCTTGATCACGGCAACACCGCCAGCCAGCTTGGCTACACGCTCTTGCAGCTTCTCACGGTCGTAGTCGGAAGAGGTCTCTTCGATCTGCTGACGGATCTGGGCAACACGGCCTTCGATCACACCGGCATCACCCACGCCATCGATGATGGTGGTGTTCTCTTTGGTGATGACGATGCGCTTGGCACGACCCAGATCTTCCAGAGTCGCTTTTTCCAGCTCCATGCCAACTTCTTCGGAGATGACAGTACCGCCAGTCAGTACAGCGATATCCTGCAGCATGGCTTTGCGACGGTCACCGAAGCCCGGCGCCTTGACGGCAGCCACTTTCACGATACCGCGCATGGTGTTGACCACCAGAGTCGCCAGGGCTTCGCCTTCCACGTCTTCAGCAACAATCAGCAGCGGCTTGCCAGCTTTGGCAACGCCTTCCAGCACCGGCAGCATTTCGCGGATGTTGGAGACTTTCTTGTCAACCAGCAGGATGAACGGGTCGTCCAGTTCAACGGAACCGGTCTCTTGCTTGTTGATGAAGTAGGGGGACAGGTAGCCGCGGTCGAACTGCATACCTTCAACAACTGCCAGCTCATCTTCCAGACCCTGACCATCTTCAACGGTGATGACGCCATCGCGACCCACTTTGTCCATGGCTTCAGCAATCAGCTTGCCCACTTTCTCGTCGGAGTTGGCGGAGATGGTGCCCACCTGAGCAATGGCATTGCTGTCAGCGCACGGCTGGGACAGTGCTTGCAGCTCGGCAACAGCAGCCACAACGGCCTTGTCGATACCGCGTTTCAGATCCATCGGATTCATACCGGCGGCAACGGCTTTCAGACCTTCGTTGACGATAGCCTGAGCCAGAACGGTTGCAGTAGTGGTACCGTCACCGGCGGCATCGTTCGCCTTGGAAGCCACTTCCTTGACCATCTGGGCGCCCATGTTCTGGAACTTGTCTTCCAGCTCGATTTCGCGCGCAACAGACACACCATCTTTAGTGATGGTCGGGGCGCCGAAGGACTTGTCCAGCACCACATTGCGGCCTTTCGGGCCCAGAGTCACCTTGACGGCATCAGCCAGGATGTTTACGCCTTCCAGCATTTTGATGCGGGCTTCGTTACCAAACTTAACGTCTTTAGCTGCCATTTTTCTTCAATCCTTAAATCAATTCAGGGAAAAGGAGGATGGATTACTCTTCGACAATCGCCAGGATGTCGGTTTCGGAGAGGATCAGGACGTCCTGACCATCCAGCTTCTCGGTCTTCACACCGTAGCCTTCGTTGAAGATAACTTTGTCACCAACCTTCACGGCCAGCGCTTTGACTTCGCCATTATCCAGGATGCGACCAGTCCCCACGGCAAGCACTTCACCACGGGTGGACTTCTGGGCCGCAGTACCAGTCAAGACGATACCGCCGGCAGATTTGGCTTCAGCTTCGATGCGCTTGATGATGACGCGGTCGTGCAGTGGACGAATTTTCATCGATAACTCTCCCAAAATGAGTCTCATTGTTGCTTTGAGGAATGGCCGTTCCAGGCCAAATTAGATATGTCCCTGATGTGGGGCAGAGTTGCTAACCCTTCAAGGGCAAATACAAAAAAAATTTTTTCACGTACTATAAACATCTTCGATGGTTCAGCCATGTCCGCACCCTGGAGCAAGGTCGCTTCAAGCCGCCCGGTTTCCATGCCAGAACCTTCAAAGCCAGCCGTAGAGACGAGCCCTTGACCCGCACCAACCCCATGCTGACAGCCCCTATTCCGGTCGTACTGCGCCAGATGACGGGCCCCATGATCTTCGGCATCATCGCCATTCTGGCCTTCAATCTGGTCGATACCTTTTTTATCGGTATGCTGGGAACCGAAGCTCTGGCCGCCATCAGCTTTACCTTTCCTGTCACTTTTGTGGTTACCTCGCTCGCCATGGGATTGGGCGCCGGATTGTCAGCGGTGATCGGTCATACCCTGGGGCAGGGCAAACACGATGAGGCGGCCCATCTCGCCACCGACAGCCTGTTTCTGGCGGTGATCATGGTAGCCCTGCTCTCCGGGGGGGCTCTCACCATCAAACCCCTGTTTACTCTGCTGGGGGCCAGTGCCGAGCTTATCTCCCTCATCCATGACTACATGCTGATCTGGTATCTCACCGTCCCCATGCTGGTGCTGCCCATGGTGGGCAATGCCGCCATCCGGGCGACCGGCGATACCAAAACCCCCAGTCTGGTGATGGCCGTAGCCGGGTTGGTCAACGGGGTACTGGATCCTCTGTTGATCTTCGGTATCGGTCCCTTTCCCGAATGGGGGATCCGCGGGGCAGCCATCGCCACCTCTATCTCCTGGTTGATGGCCATGCTGGTCAGCCTCTATATCCTGCGTCATCGGGAGGGCTTGCTGCTGTGGCGCCTCTCGCCGCGGGCCCGGTTGCTATCCCACTGGCGGGCGTTACTCCATGTCGCCGTCCCCGCCTCTTTTACCAATATGCTCAACCCCCTGGCCAATGCGGTGCTGATGACGATCTTTGCAGGACTGGGTACCGAGGTGGTGGCCGCTTACGGCGCCGCGTCGCGGGTCGAGGCGCTGTTGCTGATTGTGATGATGGCCCTCGCCTCCGTACTGGCCCCTTTCATCTCGCAAAACTGCGGCGCTGGCAATCCGGCCCGCGCCAAGGCTGCGCTGCAAAGCTGCATGAGGTTTGCGTTGCTGTTCCAGCTCGCCATCTATGGCCTGACCTGGCTACTGGCGCCACTCATCGCCAACCTGTTCAGCGATCATCCGCAGGTCATTCGCCTCATCATTCTCTATCTGCATCTGGTGCCGATCGGTTACGGCTTTCAGGGCATGGTGATGCTGCTGGCCTCTGCACTCAATGGCGTGCGGGCATCCAGTATCTCGTTTTTGTTCAACGGATTGCGACTGTTTGGTTTTCTGTTGCCAGGAGCCTGGCTGGGGGCAAAGCTGGGGGGAGAACAGGGGATATATATGGGAATACTGCTGGCCAATCTGGCGGCGGGCACCCTCGCATGGTGGTATGCCCGACATCGCTTCGAGGCCTTGTGCCATCAGGGCAAACCCTGATTCAGTCACTCGCCTCGGGTTTTCGTCTCGTCGATTACTCTTTGCGCTCAAATTCGCCTTCGATGGTGGTGCCGCCCTGCTTGGCGTTCCCCAGATGATCATCGGACGGCGCGTTGCCAAACGGCGATTGAGTAGGCTGGAAACCGCCCATCTGCATCCGGAACTGGCTGCTGCCGATCAGCTTGTCAGCCAGTTTGTTACGCAGCCAGGGTTGCAGCAACAGCACACCGAAAATGTCGGTCACGAAACCCGGGATAATCAGCAGCAAGCCGGCCAACGCCAGCATCATGCCCCCCATCACCTCGCGGCCCGGCATCTCGCCCATCTGCATCTTTTGCTGGGCGCTGAACAGGGTTTTGATCCCTTCACTGCGCACCAGCGAGGAGCCCAATACCGCAGTCAGGATGAGCAAGCCGACAGTCGGCAGCGCCCCGATTACCGAGCCGACCTCGATCATCACGGTGAGCTCCAGCACAACCAGACCCACCAACAACAAAAACAACTTGCCCATATCCACTCCAGCACCGGTAAATTGAGAAAAAGTGGCCCCCATCCAACGATGGTCAGAGGCGATTTTGCCGCCCCGTCATCACCACTTTCTGCCCTGAATAAATGGGGGCAGCCCCCCTCTTTTCAAGTTGGCCAACTGACTCCTACGTCATCAGCAATCTAAAAAACCAGCAAAAAGTCACAAAAACTTATAAAAATCATCACGATAAAAACTTCATAACATATGTGTACTTTTCTCAAAGTAATTTGAAAATGTCGCAAATTTAGTGATCCACCTCTAATAACCGATACCTCAATTGGAGTAGTATATTGATTAGTTTTTCGGGAGGTTATTCTCCCAACCGCCCCACTCGATGTGTGGTGCTTCAGGATGAGCTGTGCGCAAGGAACTCGCGACCACTCGGTGAGGATTTTTCCATTTATCTGATTTCTGAGGCATTACAATGAGCGACATCAAGAACGTCCGCATTGAAGAAGACCTGCTGGGCACCAAAGAAGTTTCCAATGATCTCTACTACGGTGTGCACACCCTGCGCGCTGTCGAGAACTTCAAGATCAGCTCTCAGAAGATTTCTGACGTTCCGGAATTCGTCCGCGGTATGGTGCTGACCAAGAAGGCCGCTGCGCTGGCAAACGGTGAACTGGGTACCATCCGTCCTGAAATTGCTGACAAGATCGTAGAAGCCTGCGACCTGATGCTGAACACCGGCAAATGCTTCGACCAGTTCCCGGTCGACGTTTACCAGGGTGGTGCCGGCACCTCCGTCAACATGAACACCAACGAAGTACTGGCCAACATCGCCCTGGAAATCATGGGTCTGGAGAAAGGCCGTTACGACGTCATCAACCCGAACGACCACGTCAACAAGTGCCAGTCCACCAACGATGCCTACCCGACCGGTTTCCGCGTTGCTGTGGTCAACAGCACTGACGTGACCCTGCATGCGCTGGAGCACCTGATCGCGGCATTCGATGCCAAAGCGAAAGAGTTCAAAAACATCCTGAAGATGGGCCGTACCCAGCTGCAAGATGCGGTTCCGATGACCCTGGGTCAGGAGTTCCACGCATTCGCCGTGACACTGCGTGAAGAGATCAAGTCCATCAAGCGTTGCCAGGAGTTGCTGCTGGAAGTGAACTTGGGCGCAACCGCCATCGGTACCGGTCTGAACACTCCGCCCGAGTACTCTGCACTGGCTATCAAGCGTCTGGCCCAGATCACCGGTCGTGCCTATGTGCCGGCAGAAGATCTGATCGAAGCGACCTCCGACTGTGGCGCCTACGTCATGCTGCACGGCGCCATCAAGCGTCTGGCCATGAAGCTGTCCAAGATCTGTAACGACCTGCGTCTGCTCTCCTCCGGCCCGCGCACTGCACTGAAAGAGATCAACCTGCCGGAAATGCAGGCGGGTTCATCCATCATGCCGGCCAAGGTCAACCCGGTTATCCCGGAAGTGGTCAACCAATCCTGCTTCAAGGTATTCGGTAACGACATCACCATCACCTTCGCCGCCGAAGCCGGTCAGCTGCAGCTGAACGTCATGGAGCCGGTGATTGGTCAGGCGATGTTCGAATCCCTGAGCCTGATGGAAAAAGCCTGTATTTCCCTGCGCGAGAAGTGCGTGGAAGGTATCACCGCCAACCCGGAAATCTGCATGAATCACGTGCTGAACTCCATCGGTATCGTGACCTACCTGAACCCCTTCATCGGCCACCACGAAGGGGATATCGTCGGCAAGATCTGTGCCCAGACCGGCAAGAACGTCCGTGAAGTCGTTCTTGAGCGCGGTCTGCTGAGCGCCGAGCAGCTGGACGAAATTCTCTCCATCGAGAACCTGATGAACCCGCAATACAAAGCCAAGCGTTTCACCCGCGAAGCTGCCGTATAAGCGAGTGTGGGCCGGGATCTTCCCGGCCCATAAAGTCAGTTCCCGATTGGTCTTTATCCCCAGCCCGATCGGGAATTGGCTTTTTGCCAAATAAAAACCAAAAACTAAAAAATGGAGTTATCGCTATGATTGGAATCGAGTTACTTGTCGTGCTCGCCGCTATCTATCTGGGGGCCCGGATAGGCAGCATCGGCATCGGCTTTGCCGGTGGTCTGGGGGTACTGGTATTGACGTGGGGTCTGGGCATGCCCATCCCGAGCGATCAACTGGTCAGCTACATCCCTTGGGATGTGATCATGATCATCGCGTCCGTCATCTGCGCCATCGCCTGTATGCAACTGGCTGGCGGGATGGACTATCTGGTCTTCCTGGCAGAAAAAGCGCTGCGCAAGAACCCCAAATACATCACCTTCGCCGCCCCGGTGGTCACCTACCTGATGACCATGCTGGCCGGTACCGGTCATACCGCCTTCTCCACCCTGCCGGTGATCGCTGAAGTGGCCAAAGAGCAAGGGATCCGCCCATCCCGTCCTCTCTCCATCGCGGTTGTCGCTTCCCAGATCGCCATCACAGCCTCCCCAATTTCTGCCGCTGTGGTTGCCTTCTCCGGCATGCTCGAGCCGTTCGGTGTTGACTACCTGACCCTGCTGGCCATCTGCATCCCCTCTACCTTCCTGGCCTGTATCCTGGGCGCCTTCATTGCCAACATGATGGGCAAACCGCTGGATCAGGACGAAGTCTATCTGGAGCGTAAAGCCAAGGGCCTGATCAAACTGCGTGGTACTACCAAGCTCGAGATCAAACCGTACGCCAAACTGTCTGTCTGGATCTTCATCGCCGCCATCGTTGCTGTCATGGCTTATGCCACTGCCATCTCCGGTAAAGTGGGCCTGATCACCAACCCGCCGATCCCCCGTGACGGTGCCATCATGGGCATCATGCTGGCCGCGGCCACCATCATGACCCTGGTGTGCAAACTGGACGCCACCCAGGTCACCAACATGCCGACCTTCAAGTCCGGTATGTCCGCCTGTATCTGCGTACTGGGTGTGGCCTGGCTGGGTAACGTCTTCGTGAAAGGCAACATGGACACCATCCAGCTGATCGCTGGCGACCTGCTGAACCAGTACTCCTGGCTGCTGGCCGTGGTGCTGTTCTTTGCCGCCATGCTGCTCTATTCACAAGGCGCCACCACCAAAGCGTTGATGCCTGCCGCACTGGCACTGGGTGTCAGCCCGCTGACTGCGATTGCCTCCTTCGCAGCCGTGAGCGCCCTGTTCGTACTGCCGACCTACCCGACCCTGCTGGCCGCGGTAGAGATGGACGACACCGGCTCCACCCGTATCGGTAAGGCGGTCTTCAACCACCCCTTCTTCGTACCGGGCACCGCCACCATCGCCATCGCCGTGGCACTGGGCTTCTTCTTCGGCGGCATCCTGCTGTAATTCATCGCCTGCCGATTACCAAACAAAAATCCCCGCCAGTTGGCGGGGATTTTTTTATCTCTTTTTACTCTGTGGTTGGCTTGGCTGTCTGACAGCAAGAGGGCTGACCTCTTATCCGGATGGCTCAACCACGGCGACAGCAGACACTACAACAGCCTACCAGCTGCGCTATAACCACCGCTGCTGGATTGCCGGAGTAGTAGGCCACCATGGTACTCAGCACCACGCCAGAAGGCGGGAACCGCCGGATCAGACCGGATCCAGGGTATCCAGCGGCCAGCGCGGCACGGCTTTGACCGCCAGCGGCTCAAACACGCCCGCTTTCAGGCGCTGCATACCGGCGTAAGCGATCATGGCGCCGTTATCGGTGCAATATTCAGTGCGCGGATAGAACACCTCACCCTTGAGGCTCTCCATCAGCTCGGCCAGCTGGGCACGCAGATGACGGTTGGCACTGACGCCACCAGCGACCACCAGACGCGTGAGACCGGTCTCTTTCAAAGCACGACGGCACTTGATGGCCAGGGTATCAACCACCGCATCTTCAAACGCCCGAGCGATATCGGCACGGGTCTGCTCATCATCACCATTGGCGGCGATGGTGTTGGCGGTGAAGGTCTTCAGGCCGGAGAAGCTCATATCGAGCCCGGGACGGTCAGTCATGGGACGGGGGAAGTGGAAGCGCCCAGTAGTGCCCTTCTCGGCCAGACGGGAGAGCAGCGGGCCACCCGGATAGTCCAGCCCCATCAGCTTGGCGGTCTTGTCGAACGCTTCGCCAGCGGCATCATCGATGGATTCACCCAACAGCTGATAGCTGCCGATGCCATCAACCCGCACCAGCATGGAGTGACCACCGGAGACCAGCAGCGCCACGAAGGGGAACTCGGGGGCTTTCTCTTCCAGCATGGGGGCCAGCAGGTGGCCTTCCATATGATGGACGGCGATAGCCGGCTTGTTCCACGCCATCGCCAGCGAGCGGCCAATGGTCGCCCCCACCAGAATGGCGCCAACCAGACCCGGACCCGCGGTATACGCGATGCCGTCGATGTCATCTTTGCCCAGTCCCGCCTCTTGCAATGCGGCCTGGATCAACGGGATCGTCTTGCGAACATGATCCCGGCTGGCGAGCTCGGGGACAACGCCACCGTAGTCCGCATGCAGCTTGACCTGGCTGTATAACTGATGGGAAAGGATCCCTTTTTGATCGTCGAAGATCGCGATCCCGGTTTCGTCACAGGATGTCTCTATGCCCAATACACGCATTGCTAAAAAATTTCACTGCTAAAATGAGACGGCTATGGTAACCTTCGCGGGTTTTTTAAACCAGAGCGATCTCTGCGGGTTTACTTTCATTCCCTGTCCAGAGTATAATTTCGCACCATTTTAAGACATGCTGATCGATTGAAGGTCAGCTAACAATTTATCACTGAGGTGAAAGGCACATGCCAGTAATCAAAGTCCGTGAAAATGAGCCGTTTGACGTTGCTCTGCGTCGTTTCAAGCGTTCTTGCGAAAAAGCCGGTATCCTGTCCGAAGTTCGTAGCCGTGAGTTCTACGAGAAGCCGACTACCATTCGTAAGCGCGCCAAAGCGTCTGCTGTCAAGCGTCACGCCAAGAAGCTGTCTCGCGAAAACGCACGTCGTATCCGCCTGTACTAATCGGGAGATATTGCCGTGTCTCTGAAGGATCAACTCAAGGATCAGCAAAAACTCGCCATGCTTGCCAAAGATAAGGCACGTCTGGGAGCGATCCGCTTGTTGATGGCAGAAATCAAGCAACGTGAAGTCGATACCCGTATCGAGCTGAATGATGAGGATATCCTCGCTGTCGTGACCAAAATGGTCAAACAGCGCCGCGATTCCATCAGCCAATTTGAAGCTGCCGGTCGCCAGGATCTCGCCGACAAAGAGTCCGCCGAGATCGTTGTGTTGCAGGAATTCCTGCCGCAACAGCTGACCGCAGATGAAATTGCCGCCCTGATCGAGCAAGCCATCACTGAAAGTGGTGCTGCCGTCATGGCTGATATGGGCAAGGTCATGGCTGTCTTGAAGCCGAAAATTCAGGGGCGTGCCGATGTCGGCGCCGTCAGTGCTCAGGTGAAAACCCGCTTGGCGTAACAGGCAACTCTCTTGTTTGGTCGAAGAAGCCGTGCTTCCCTTGGAATGCGCGGCTTTTTTATTTTCTCCGCAATGAAACAGGACGGTTATGGCAGGCAGGATCCCCCAATCCTTTATCGACGATCTGCTCGTACGCACAGACATAGTCGAGCTGATCGACTCGCGAGTGCGGCTGAAAAAAGCCGGTAAGAACTACCAGGCTTGCTGCCCTTTTCATAACGAAAAAAGCCCCTCTTTTACCGTCAGCCAGGAGAAGCAGTTCTACCACTGTTTCGGTTGTGGCGCCCACGGCAACGCCATCGGCTTTGTCATGGAGTACGACGGTCTAGAATTTCCCGATGCCATCGAAGAGCTCGCCAGCATGCAAGGCATGCAGGTACCTCGCGAGCAGAGTATCGGCGGCTCGGCCAATAGTCAGCCCGCCGTTAGCAAGGATCTGTTCGAGCTGATGAACCAGATCGCCCGCTTCTACGAGAGCAACCTCAAGAGTGCTCCCCATGCGGTGGAGTATCTCAAAGGCCGCGGTCTGACCGGTGAAGTGGTCAAACGATTCAACATTGGCTATGCACCGAGCGATTGGGATCAGGTGCGCCGACGCTTTGGTACCAGCCGGGATCACGAGCAGTTGCTTATCTCGGGCGGCATGCTGATCACCCGTGACAATGGCCCGGGGAGTTATGATCGTTTCCGCGATCGCATCATGTTCCCGATCCGTGACAAGCGTGGCCGGGTCATCGGTTTCGGTGGCCGGGTGCTGGGTGATGGCACCCCCAAATACCTGAACTCGCCGGAGACCCCCATCTTCCATAAAGGGCGGGAACTGTTCGGTCTCTTTGAGGTGAAGCAGGCACACAAGGATCCACGCCGGATCCTGGTGGTGGAAGGCTACATGGATGTGGTGGCACTCGGTCAGTACGACATCGACTATGCGGTGGCGGCCCTGGGTACTGCAACAACCAGCGACCATATCCACACCCTGTTTCGCACCACCGCCGAGGTGGTCTGCTGCTACGACGGCGACAACGCCGGTCGTGAAGCCGCCTGGCGCGCGCTGGATAATGCCCTCCCTCATCTGCAGGATGGCCGCGAGCTGAAGTTCGTGTTCCTGCCCGATGGCGAGGATCCCGACTCGCTGGTACGCCAGATCGGCAAGGAGGGCTTTGAAGCCCTGCTCGATGAAGCCCAACCGTTCGCCGACTTCATGTTCGAGCGTCTCGGTCGCGATGCGGCGCTCTCCGGTGAGGCGGGCAAGTTCGAAGTGGCCAACAAGGCTGCCGAGCTTATTCGTCGCGTACCGGAAGGGTTTACCCGCGAAGGGCTGATCACTCGTCTCTCCAGCATGATGCGCTGGGGCGAGAACAAACAGCGCATCGCCGAGCTCTTTGCCCGCAACAGTCAGCCCAAGGCCGAGGTCAACAAACCCAAGGCAGCCAAGCTGACGCCACTGCGGCGTGCGCTGGCACTGATGGTGCAATATCCGGCAGTAACGGCTGAGCTTCCCCCCATGCCGGAATTGGCCGGACTACGCGTACAAGGCATCAAGTTCCTGCTGCAACTGCACCAGCAAATCCTGGCACAGCCCGGTATCACAACCGGTATCCTGCTGGAACACTGGCGTGGTACCAAGGAGGGAGAGATCCTTGCTCAGCTGGCCATGCACGACCTGTTCGAGGAGATCAAACTCGATCAGGAGCCGGATATTCTGGGAGAATTGCAGGACACCTTCGTCGGCTTCATCAACCAGTTTCTGAAACAGCGGATCGAAGAATTGCAGGCCAAAGTGGCTCAGGAAGGACTAAGCTCCGAAGAAACCCAAGAGCTGATGATGCTGATAAGAGAGGTGCAAATTGAGAAAAGAAATGAGAGTGGGGCTTGATATTTGAGTGATTAGTCCCAATATGGATAGCGTTGCCCGAATCGACGGGATGAAAAGCAAAATTTTTATAACCGCCTGGCCCCGACAATACTGCGGGCAGGGGTTTCTCATGACCGACGCCGCAACCAGACATAGCATGTCTGGCGGTTTTCTATTAGAATTGGCTATTTGCGCAGCAGCGCACTGTACGCGCAACCTAGCAACACCAACCGGATGAGTTCTATGGAGCAAACCCCGCAGTCTCAGCTTAAACTCCTCGTTGCCAAAGGTAAAGAACAGGGCTACCTGACCTATGCCGAGGTGAACGATCACCTCCCGCAAGACATTGTCGATTCAGACCAGATCGAAGACATCATTCAGATGATCAACGATATGGGCATTCAAGTGGTTGAAAACGCTCCGGATGCCGATGACCTTATCATGGCTGAAGGTGGTACCGCCGATGAGGACGCTGCCGAAGCAGCGGCCCAGGCTCTGGCATCTGTTGAATCTGAGATTGGTCGCACGACCGATCCCGTCCGCATGTACATGCGGGAAATGGGTACCGTCGAACTGCTGACCCGCGAAGGCGAAATCGACATCGCCAAGCGGATCGAAGACGGTATCAACCAGGTACAAAGCTCCGTAGCCGAGTACCCTGAAGCAATTACTTACCTGCTCGAACAGTACGACAAGTACGAAGCCGAGCAGCTGCGTCTCTCTGACATTATCTCTGGCTTTATTGACCCGAACGAAACTGAAGATATGGCACCTACCGCCACGCATATCGGTTCCGAGCTCGGCGAAGACGATCTGGCCGACGAAGATGAAGAGGACGAAGAAGACGAAGACGAAGATGGCGACAGCTCTGACGACGACGGTGACGGTGGTCCGGATCCGGAAGTCGCTCGCGAGAAGTTTGGCGAACTGCGTGCCCAGTATGAAGTGACCCGTCTCTCCATTCAGAAGAATGGTCGCGCGCACGAAGATACCCAGGCCGCCATCGCCCAGCTGGCCGATGTATTCCGTCAATTCCGCCTGATGCCCAAGCAGTTCGATCGCTTGGTCAACAACATGCGTGAAATGATGGAGCGCGTCCGCGTGCAGGAACGCATCATCATGAAACTCTGCGTTGAGCAGGCCAAGATGCCGAAGAAAACCTTCGTCGCGGCCTTCACCAACAACGAGTGTGAAACTGCCTGGTTCGAATACCAGAAGCAGGCTGGCAAAGCCTGGTCTCCCCGTCTGGTTGAAATGGACGAGGATATTCAGCGCGCCATCGGCAAGCTGCAGCAGATTGAAGAAGAGACCGGTCTGTCGATTGCCCAGATCAAGGATATCAACCGTCGCATGAGCATCGGTGAGGCCAAGGCCCGCCGCGCGAAGAAAGAGATGGTTGAGGCCAACTTGCGTCTGGTTATCTCTATCGCCAAGAAGTACACCAACCGCGGTCTGCAGTTCCTGGATCTGATCCAGGAGGGCAACATCGGTTTGATGAAGGCGGTAGACAAGTTTGAATACCGTCGTGGCTACAAGTTCTCGACCTATGCTACCTGGTGGATCCGTCAGGCTATTACCCGCTCCATCGCGGATCAGGCCCGTACCATCCGTATCCCGGTACACATGATCGAGACCATCAACAAGCTCAACCGAATCTCCCGTCAGATGCTGCAGGAGATGGGTCGTGAACCAAACCCGGAAGAGCTGGCCATGCGCATGGGCATGCCGGAAGACAAGATCCGCAAGGTACTGAAAATCGCCAAAGAGCCTATCTCCATGGAGACGCCCATCGGTGATGATGAAGATTCCCACTTGGGCGACTTTATCGAAGATACCACCCTGGCTCTGCCAGCGGATGCGGCGACCAGCGAAAGCCTGCGCAACGCCACCCGCGAAGTGCTGGCTGGCCTGACCGCCCGCGAAGCCAAGGTACTGCGGATGCGTTTCGGTATCGACATGAACACTGACCACACCCTAGAGGAAGTGGGCAAACAGTTCGACGTTACCCGTGAGCGTATTCGTCAAATCGAAGCCAAGGCACTGCGCAAACTGCGCCACCCGAGCCGCTCGGAAGTACTGCGCAGCTTCCTGGACGAATAGTCCTGACCCTGTGTCAAACTACTCTGCCAAAGCCCCGCCATGCGGGGCTTTGTTTTGTCTGGCATTTACCCTTGCGACCCGCTTTGCGCCCTCAATCAAGCTGGACAATTAGTCGCCAAGTGGTTGATATGCCTATAGACTGCCCTTTCCTCTTCCCCTATAATCCACGCCGCTAAACGCACAATTTGGCCCCTTAGCTCAGTTGGTCAGAGCAGTCGACTCATAATCGATTGGTCGTGGGTTCAAGTCCCCCAGGGGCCACCAAATTGAAAAAGGCCGCTCATGATGAGCGGCCTTTTTGCATCTGCGGATCGAGCAATGTCCCGTGATAAGCTCGAGGAGGCCATAGAAAAGACCCGCCATGGGCGGGTCTGGGCAGGGTCCGGATCAGGCGCCTCACTCAGAGACAAGGAGCCTAATGCTGAGCCTCAGGTTTGCTCGTTGCTGCCACTCTGGATGGATGAGCGACGCCCGATGGCTGGCAGCATCCGGGTAACCAGATTGCTGCGCTGACGCCAGGAGGTGAAGACGATGGCCAGCAGGTGCAGACCAATCAGTCCCTGCAGCGCCACCACGCACCACTCATGCCACTCGTCAGCCCCCAGTTCAAATCCCGTCTCGGTATTTTGAAACCAGCCGCTGCCAGCAGTGGCCAGCACAACCAGCCAGAGCGTCCACACGGCCAGCTTGCCGCTACCGTGATGACCCGGTGCCGGAGGCTGCCGCTCACGCATCTCGCGCGCTTGCTGGCGAAAATCCTCACCACTGGGGATGAGGGCACCAAGGCGAGCGTAGCCACGGGCAAAAGTAACCCCCCAGAGCAGACGCAAGGAGACCAGCCCAATGGCACCGTAACCCAGCCACTCGTGCCACTCTTCCCCCGCTTCGTTAACCCAGAGGTTGCCG
This sequence comes from Aeromonas sp. 96A, assembly GCF_051919165.1. Classification (NCBI taxonomy): domain Bacteria; kingdom Pseudomonadati; phylum Pseudomonadota; class Gammaproteobacteria; order Aeromonadales; family Aeromonadaceae; genus Aeromonas; species Aeromonas sp. 96A. Next base: position 2,158,980 of record NZ_JBQBFE010000001.1, read on the forward strand.
ATGCAGACCGCAGCCAAGCCCCAGTGGGTCAGGCGAACCAGCGGATCCCAGCGAAAGGACTCACCCTTTTTGCTTGGCATATTTGTGGTACTCCTTCTTCAGGTCGTTGACCTTGGCCAGATGTTCGCGCGCCTTGGCCTCATCACCCGCCTTGAGTGCGGCCAGGCTGGCGTCCAGCTCGGTCTGTACCTCGTTCATCCCTTCAAGGAATTTATCTTTCTTGGCGGCCGGCATGTTCTTCTGCTTGGCCACATCCAGCTGGGCCTTCATCTCGTTGATGTGCTTCTCCATGGTGGCTGCATCATCAGCCTTGACGGCCTGCTTGTAGTTGAAGCCAATCTTCTTCATCGGCTGTTCCAGATCACCCGCCACGGCAGGCAGGGTCATCAGGCCAAACATCAGGGGCAGCAGCAGGGGGCGGACGGTTTTCAACATGGGATTTCCTTATATAACGACATGCTCGAATTGTTAGGGGTACTTATGAATCCAAACAAGAATTCATCACCAGCATGATGCCATGACTCATGGTGAAACGTTTGTGAAAAATGCTGTTTTTTGTGGCAAATAGTGACAAGTATGCCGCGCTTGTTTGCACTTGGTAACTGATTGAACGCAGGTGACAAGCACTATGGGGATGGTTGAAAGCGGTAAACAGGGACAAAAAACCCCGCCGTAGCGGGGTCTGGATCAGCTGGCCATTTGCTGGCGTCAGTTACTCCTGTTCGCGAGCAATGGCGCGCCAGCCGATATCCTTGCGGTAGAAGACGCCATCCCACTTGATGCGGCCAGCGAGCTGATAGGCACGCTGCTGGGCTTCTGCTACTGTGTGGCCGAGGGCGGTGGCGCACAACACGCGGCCGCCAGCGGTCAGGCTGGTATCGCCCTCCAGACGGGTACCGGCATGGAACACCTTCTCACCCGCCACTTCATCCACCGGCAAGCCGCTGATGGGGTGGTTGGTGCTGTAATCGCCGGGATAGCCTCCCGCCGCCAACACCACGCCGATGGCGGCGCGGGGATCATAGATGGCCTCTTTCTGATCCAGCTTGCCTGCGCAAGCCGCCAGACAGAGCTCTACCAGATCGGACTGCATCCGCAGCATGATGGGCTGGGTCTCGGGATCGCCGAACCGGCAGTTGAACTCGATCACCTTAGGATTGCCTGCGCCGTCGATCATCAGACCGGCGTAGAGGAAACCGGTGTAGACGTTGCCCTCGGCCGCCATGCCGCGCACAGTCGGCATGATCACCTGCTCCATCACGCGTCGATGTACCTCGGCGGTCACTACAGGCGCCGGGGAGTAAGCCCCCATACCGCCGGTGTTGAGGCCGGTATCACCGTCGCCAACCCGCTTGTGATCCTGACTGGTGGCCATCGGCAGCACGTGCTCGCTATCGACCATGACGATGAAGCTCGCCTCTTCCCCCTCCAGAAACTCCTCAATCACCACCCGGGAACCCGCTTCGCCAAAGGCATTGCCGGAGAGCATGTCGCGCACCGCGTCTTCCGCCTCCTGCAAGGTCATGGCGACAATAACCCCCTTGCCCGCCGCCAGACCATCGGCCTTGATGACGATGGGGGCACCCTTCTCGCGCAAGTAGGCGAGCGCAGGCTCCACTTCGGTGAAGTTCTGGTACTCGGCGGTCGGAATGGCGTGACGGGCCAGGAAATCCTTGGTGAAAGCCTTGGAGCCTTCCAGCTGGGCAGCGGCAGCGGTCGGGCCAAAGATCGGCTGACCGGCGGCGCGGAAGGCATCCACCACCCCTTTCACCAGCGGCGCTTCCGGCCCGACGATGGTGAGGCCGACCTGCTTCTCTTTGGCAAAGGCCAGCAGCCCTTCGATATCGGTCGCCTCGATGGCGACGTTCTCGACACCCGGCTCAAGCTGGGTGCCTGCGTTGCCCGGCGCCACAAAAACGTGACGTACCAGTGGGGAGTGTTTGGCCTTCCAAGCCAGAGCGTGTTCGCGGCCACCGTTGCCAATGATCAGTACTTTCATCGTATCGCTCGCTTCTATTTGTGGTCACTGGACGGCCTCTCTGGCCGTCAGTCAGTGGAAATAGTCAGTTGAAAAGAGACAACAAAAGGGCCGCCATCGGCAGCCCCTGACCCATCAATGACGGAAATGGCGCATGTTGGTGAACACCATGCACATGCCGTGCTCGTCGGCGGCGTCGATTACCTCCTGATCGCGCATCGAGCCACCCGGCTGGATCACGCAGGAGATACCGGCCTGCGCGGCAGCATCAATACCGTCGCGGAACGGGAAGAAGGCATCGGAGGCCATCACGGAGCCCGCCACGGTCAGCCCTTCATCCGCCGCCTTGATACCGGCGATTTTGGCCGAATAAACACGGCTCATCTGGCCTGCGCCGACGCCGATGGTCTGGCCATCTTTGGCGTAGACAATGGCGTTGGATTTGACGAACTTGGCCACTTTCCAGCAGAACAGCAGATCCTGCAGCTCGGCCTCGGTCGGCTGACGCTTGCTGACCACGGTCAGGTCGCCCAACGTCACCATGCCGAGATCCCGCTCCTGCACCAGCAGGCCGCCGTTGACGCGCTTGAGGTCAAACCCTTGCGCCGGAGCCGTCCACTGACCGCATTCGAGCAGACGCACGTTCTGCTTGGCGGCGACCGTGTCGCGGGCCTCCTGGCTGACGGTCGGGGCGATGATCACCTCAACAAACTGGCGGGCAACGATAGCTGCCGCAGTGGCGCCATCCAGCTCGCGGTTGAAGGCGATGATGCCGCCAAAGGCAGAGGTGGGGTCGGTCTGGTAGGCACGATCGTAGGCACTCAGCAGGTCGCTACCGATGGCCACACCGCAGGGGTTGGCATGCTTGACGATGACGCAGGCTGGCTCGTCGAACTCCTTCACACACTCCAGCGCAGCATCGGTATCAGCGATGTTGTTGTAGGAGAGCGCCTTGCCCTGCAACTGGGTAGCACTGGAAACAGAACCCGGAGCGGCATGCTCTTCGGCGTAGAAGGCGGCTGCCTGATGGCTGTTCTCGCCGTAACGCATGTCCTGCTTCTTGATGAACTGGCTGTTGAAGGTGCGCGGGAAGCGGGACTCCTCGTCACCCTCCTTGTTGTCGCCATAAGAGGGCACCATGGTGCCGAAGTAGTTGGCGATCATGCCGTCGTAGGCAGCGGTGTGCTCGAAGGCGGCGATGGCCAGGTCGAAACGGGTCGCCAGTTTCAGGCTGTTGCCGTTGGCATCCATTTCGCGAATAACCCGATCATAGTCGGCAGCTTTGACGACGATGGCGACATCTTTATGGTTTTTGGCGGCAGAACGCACCATGGTCGGGCCGCCGATGTCGATGTTCTCGACCGCATCCGCCAGGGTGCAGCCCGCTTTGGCCACGGTGGCAGCAAAGGGGTAGAGGTTGACGACAACCATGTCGATGGGGGAGATAGCGTGCTGGGCCATGATGGCGTCATCCTGATCCCGACGGCCGAGGATGCCGCCATGAACCTTGGGATGCAGGGTCTTGACCCGGCCATCCATCATTTCAGGGAAACCCGTGTAGTCGGAGACCTCGGTCACCGGCAGACCCGCCTCGCCAAGCAGCTTGGCGGTACCGCCCGTGGAGAGCAGGGCAACACCACGCTCGTTGAGTGCCTTGGCAAATTCCAGAATGCCAGTTTTGTCAGACACACTCAGCAGTGCACGGCGAATGGGTCGAGCTTGTTCCATCACACTATCGTCCTCAACATAACGGGGACCGTTCCATGGGAGGCGAGGCTCAACACAGAGAGTCCCCAAATAAATGGAAGTGGGGGATTTCGCAAACCACTCTCGCCCCGACATCCGGCAAAAGCGTTTTAGGAAATGCCCGCTTGGTGCGGCACTCTGTTATGGGCGCGTATTCTACACAAAAAATGTGACCTGTGGTGGATTTTTTGAAACAGCAAAGCCTTATTTGGCGCGGCGTTAAACGTTTTCCACCTGATTTTCTCGAAACGTTTGCACTTTCAGCGTTTTATGGAAAAAAGGGTCGCCAGGAGATGTTTATCTGCCCCTTTTATGCCCTTGGCTGGCAATCCATGGGCAAAGGGGTGATAGTGGATTCCGGTTTTTGTGGCGGCATACATTCAAGGGGAGAGAGAGCATGTATCGGATCGGTGAACTGGCCAAGGCGTGCGGGGTCAAGGCAGATACCCTGCGTTTTTACGAGAAGAACGGGCTTATCTCACCGGGGATCCGCAACGAATCCGGCTACCGCCTCTACAGTGAACAGGACAAGCGGCGGCTGGAGTTCATCATTCGCGCCAAGTCGGTGGGATTCTCGCTGGCCGATATCGGCGAGCTGCTCGACCTTGATACCAACAAGGCCAAAGTCACCTGTCAGGAGGTGAAAGCAGTGGCCGACACCAAGCTGGCCCAGGTGGAGCAGAAGATCATCGAACTGACCCGCTTTCGCGACAATCTGCGCGAGCTCTCCAATATCTGCTGCGGCGGGCCGCGCTCGGCGGAGCACTGCGCCATCCTCGAGACGCTGGAATCTGGTGCCCCGGCCCATCACGAGCACCACAGCCACGACCAGCATGACCCGGTTCACGGCTGACATGGTATGCCTGACTGAGCGTGCCTGGCTCAGTGTGACTGACTCGGCGCGCCCGACGCATTGCTCCGGCGGCGATTTGGTGACAAAATCGCCGCGTTTTTAACCGGTGCCAGTGCATCCGGTTGCCGGGCGCTAGCCTGCACAGGCGCTCGCAGTGAAAACCGCCATCCAGACACAAGAATCAACACAGCAAGAGAAAAGAAGAGGAGCCATTATGGCCAAAATTCGGGTCGACCAACCCGCCCTCCCCCGTGAGGAAAATGCGCAAGGGGGCAACTATGCCCATCAGCGCGGCGAGATAAAGGATAACCATCTGCATGCCCTGCTCTCCGATCCCCTGTTTCGCAGCCGGGTCGAGCGCAACAAGAAGGGCAAGGGGAGTTACCAGCGCAAGGCCAAATTCGGCAAGCGGTGGGAGCCCGGCCAACAGCAGATGATCCGCGTCTGCTGCTGAGCGGGTTTCTACCGACCATAAACAATCAGGGCGCCAATGGCGCCCTGATTGTTTTGACAGAAGAAGCGATTTGGCAACGCCAACTCACAGCCTCAACAGGCCGCTCACTCATCCATAAAGAGTTCGAGCAGCACGTTGAGATAGCGATGGCCGAGAGAAGTGAGCTGCCAGCTATCCCCCAGATCCTCGATAAGCTCCTTGCTTTGGGCGATGGCGAGCACTGTCTCGACCCGCTCCAGCGGCAAGCCGGTATAGGCCTCGAACTCCGCCTTGGGGGCCGGTTCAAACAGGCGGAAGCGGTTCATAAAGTATTCGAGCGGCAGATCGTCTGCCGTCACCTGCCACTGCTCGTCCAGATAGGGGCGACTCTTGTCCAGATACCCTTTCGGATGCTTCACCTTGGCGGTGCGCAGGATCTGCTGAGCCGCGAGATCAGTCACCTTGCCGTGAGCACCACAGCCGATCCCCAGATAGTCACCAAAGCGCCAGTAGTTGAGGTTGTGATGGCACTGGTAGCCCTCTTTGGCATAAGCCGATATCTCGTACTGGCGATAACCGCTGGCGGTGAGCATGGCGTGACCCTGCTCGTAGATGTCCCACAGGGTGTCATCTTCCGGCAGTTTGGGCGGTTTGGAGGCAAAGGCCGTGTTCGGCTCTATGGTGAGCTGATACCAGGAGAGGTGCGGCGGGGCGCAGTCGATAGCCTGCTGCAGGTCATAAAGGGCATCATCCAGACTCTGATCCGGCAGACCGTGCATCAGATCCAGATTGAAGGTGGGCAACTTGATGGCGTGGGCCAGTGCCGCCGCCTTGCGCGCCTCTTCCGGGCCGTGAATGCGACCGAGGCGGGTCAGCTTCTCCTGCTGGAAGCTCTGCACCCCGATGGAGATGCGGTTGATGCCGGCGCGCTGGAAACCGGCGAACTTGTCCGCTTCCACCGTGCCCGGGTTGGCCTCCATGGTGATCTCGCAATCTGCGGTGAGCGGAATGCGGGCCCGCACCCCGTCCAGCAAGGTTTGCATCGCCTCCACCGTCAGCAGGCTGGGGGTGCCGCCGCCAATAAAGATCGAGGAGAGCGGCCGCCCCTGCGCCCACTTCAGATCCTGATCCAAATCCTCCAGCAGGGCAGCGACATATTCGAGGTGAGGCAACTCCCCCTTCTGGGCATGGGAGTTGAAGTCACAGTAAGGGCACTTCTGGACGCACCAGGGCACATGAATATAGAGAGAGAGCGGCGGCAGTTGCAGCATGGGGCTTCCAATAAAACGGGGGCTCAAGGCCCCCATTGTAGATGACTATGTGTGATTGACCGTGTGTAACCAACAAGATGGCGAAGTGGCTCAGTGCGCCGCAGCCAGCGCCGCTTTGAGCTTGGCCAGCGCCTGACCGCGATGGCTAAGCTGGTTTTTCAGTTCGGCCGGCATCTGGGCGGCAGTGCAGTCGTGATCCGGCACGAAGAATACCGGGTCATAGCCAAAGCCATGTTGACCGCGCGGCTCGTCGATGATCATCCCTTCCCAGCTCGCCTGACAGATGATGGGAGTGGGATCGTCGGCGTGGCGCATATAGACCAGCACACACCAGAAGCGGGCACTTTTCAGGTACTCAGGGGCACCTTGCAGCTCGCCGAGCAGCTTCTCGATGTTGGCCTTGTCACCGGCACCCACACCGGCAAAGCGGGCGGAGTAAACGCCGGGGCGCCCTTGCAGCAGATCGACTTCCAGTCCGGAGTCATCGGCCACGGCGGGCAGACCGGTAATGCGGGCGGCGTGGCGGGCCTTGATGATGGCATTCTCGACGAAGGTGGTGCCGGTCTCATCGGCATCGGAGACCGCAAACTCGCTCTGTGGGATCACCTGGATCTTCATATCGGCCAGCATGGCGGCCAATTCCTTCACCTTTTTCTGGTTACCTGTTGCCAGGACAAGCTTGTTCATCGAGCACCTCCGCAAAAATAATCTGCGCATTCTATGCGGCGCAAGCGTTTAGTAAAAGCGCCAATTACACCCGCTGTGATGGGGTTACGGGGGATTTGCCGCCATCGAATAACCAGCTTTTTAATACATGTTTCCATAATGGAATAACCAAAGTGATTAAATACCATTTCTATTCATTACTGTGAGTCAGTAGACTCGCGCCCCAATTCATTAACCTGGCTGACTAAAGAGGTGACAGATGCCATTGATACTTTTACTCGTACTACTGGTGCTGTTCAGTCCGCTGGCTATCGACATCTACCTGCCCGCCATTCCGCAGATGGCCGAGCAGCTGGGCGCCGAAGTAACCCTGATGCAGGGCACCATCACCTGGTTCCTGTTCAGCATGGGACTGGGGCAACTGCTTGTTGGCCCGCTGGCCGATCGTTACGGTCGCAAGCCCATCGCGCTGGGCGGCGTGCTGCTCTATGGCCTGAGCGCGCTGGGGGCCGGTTTTGCAGCCAGCCTCGGTGAATTGATGCTGGCCCGGGTGTTGCAGGGCTTCGGCGCCTGCGCTACCTCGGTCGCCGCCTTCTCGGTGGTGCGTGACAGCTATGGCCCGAAAAAGAGCGGTCAGATGATCTCCTACCTCAATGGCGCCATCTGCTTTATTCCTGCGCTGGCCCCCCTGCTCGGTGGCTGGCTCACCGCCAAGGCGGGCTGGTCTGCCAACTTCTGGTTTATGGCCGGTTATGCGCTCATCGTCGGCAGCTGGCTGATGTGGCGGATGCCGGAGACCCGCCCGGAGGAGACCCGCAGCGAAGGGGCCCTCATCAGCTGGTCGCGCTACAGCCCGGTACTACGCTCCCCCAGCTTCCTGTTCAACGCGGTGCTGTGCATGCTGGCGATGGCGGTGATCCTCGCTTATGTGACCGCTGCACCGGTGCAGCTGATGGTGAAACTGGGGCTCGATATGAGCGGCTTTAGCTACTGGTTTACCGCCAACGCCGCGCTCAACATTCTGGCCTGCTTCATGGCGCCGCGCTTTATCGCCAAGGTGGGGCCAAGACGCACCCTGCGCATCGGCCTGCTGGTGTTGATGCTCTCGGCTATCATCCTGACTTTGGCCATGCACATCGAACATCCGCTGGCGATGATGGGGCCGGTATTCCTCTCCAGCATCGGCTTTGCCATGATTTTGGGCTCTGCCGCCGGGATGGCGCTGGCACCGTTCGGCCACTGCGCCGGTACCGCCGCCGCCCTGCTCGGCCTGTTCCAGATGAGCGGCTCCGGCGCGTTGGTTGGCCTGACCGGCGCCCTGATGCACGACCCGCTCAGCCAGCTGGCACTGCACATGTGGCTGCTGCTGCCGCCCTTGGTGATGCTGATGACCCGACGCGGTCGCCGCTTGTGTTTGCAATAAATCCTGTGCTCTGATGGGCACACTCAGGGGGCCATCGGCCCCCTTCTCGTTTGTATCGCCTTTACAGCATATGGCCATCCGGCAGATTGCCTGCGATGGCAACCCCACTCACTCGATGTCAGCGGAGAACTCCCGATGAGCCACACTCTCAACGCAGCCCTGGTGGGCTATGGCTTTGCAGGCAAGACCTTTCACGCCCCCTTCCTCTCCACCACGCCGGGCTTGTCCCTGAGCTGGGTGGTGAGTCGCGATGCCGCCAAGGTGCAGGCCGATCTGCCCGACTGCCGGGTCGGTTCACTGGAGGATGTACTAAGCGATGAGACCGTCGATCTGGTGGTGATCGCCACCCCCAACGACACCCATGCCCCCCTCGCCCGCCAGGCGCTGCTGGCAGGCAAACATGTGGTGATCGACAAGCCCTTTGCACTGGATCTGACCGAGGCGCAAGCGCTGGTCGAACTGGCCGAAAAGCAGCAGCGGCTGCTCAGCATCTTCCACAACCGCCGTTGGGACGGGGATTTCCTTACCGTGCGCCGTTTGATTGCCGAGGGGACGCTGGGGCAGATCGCCCAGTTCGAGTCACACTTCGATCGCTATCGCCCCGAAGTGCGCCAGCGCTGGCGCGAAGCGGGTGGCCCGGGTTCCGGCCTCTGGTTCGATCTCGGCCCCCATGTACTGGATCAGGCGCTGCAGCTGTTCGGCCAGCCGGACTGGCTGCAGGCCGATCTGGCCGAGCAACGCCCCGGCGCACTGGCGGACGACTACTTCCATGTGGTGCTGGGTTACGGTGCTCTGCGGGTTATTCTGCACGGCAGCTGTCTGGTTTCAGCCACCATGCCGCGCTTTGTCATTCACGGCAGCCAGGGTTCGTTCGTGAAATTCGGTATGGATGTGCAGGAAGATCAGCTCAAGCAGGGCTTGCGGCCACCGGCGGCGGATTGGGGCATGGATAACGAACCCGGTCAGCTCAGCCGCATTGTCGATGGTCAGTTGCAGCAGCAGAGCGTGGTGGGTGAGCCGGGGGATTATGGCGCCTACTATCGCGGTGTCTGCGCCGCCATCAAGGACGAGGGAAGCAACCCGGTGCCAGCAAGTGAAGCGCTGGCGGTGATGGCGCTGCTGGATCTGGCCCGTCAGAGCCACCTTGAGGGAAAACGGCTGCCCTGTCAGAAGCTGTCTGACTAAGGTGCGAGTCATCGGCCGCAATTGATCAACCTTGACCTTGTTAAACCGCCACAAGATGGCAGCAAAGCGGTGTTTTATTGTGCAATTAGTGCCATTTAACGGCATCTTGTATTGATATCAGTCGTTGCAGTGGAGCTTTTTATCCACGGCACGAAAAAATGTCATTGTGATATCCGTTTTCATCGGTAACTAATGGGGCTATATTGCGCCCGCCTGCTGCCTCCCGGCTTCTTGTTTCAATACCGGGCAACGGTGGGCGCTGTGATGGTTGCACAGACCATCTCTCCATATTTATTTGAGGGAATGCACATGAACAAAGTACTGGTAGCCGGTATCCTGGGTCTGATGTTGACTGCTTGCGGTCAGAAAGAAGAAAAAGCTGCCGCTCCTGCTGCTGCTCCGGCCGCCGAAGTTGCTGCCACTGTAGAAAAAGCCGCTAGCGAAGCCACCTCTACCGTAGAGAAGGCCACCTCCGAAGCGACTGCAACCGTAGAAAAAGCTGCTACCGAAGCCGCTACCAAGGTTGAAGCTGCAGTGAGCGATGCCAAGGCCAACTAAGCCTGCACCTCATTCGAAGACGGGTCCGAAGGCAACTTCAGGCCCGTTTTTTTATCTGTCGCTCAGGGCGCCGGATTAATCAGCGAGGTGAGGATGTGATCCTCCCAGCGGCCATTGATCATCAGATACGCCCGCGCGAATCCCTCCCGCTCGAAGCCGAGCCGCTCCAGCAAGGCGCCACTGCGCTGATTGGCTGGCATATAGCAAGCCATGATGCGATGAAGATCGTGCTCCCGAAACAGGTAGTCGATGGCGGCTGACAGCACCTCTCTCATCACCCCCTGCCCCTGATGCTGTTGGTCGATGGCATAGCCCAGATGACACGCCTTGAAGACTCCCATCAGGATATTGCTGAAATTGCAGGTGGCGACCACCCGCTCGCCAGCCGGATCGAGGGCCACCAGATTGACGCCGGTACCGTTGAAGAACTGGCTGTAGCTATCCTGCAGCCGGTTATGCCAGTAAGAAAGCGTGTAGAAATGGTCATCGCGCAGCGGCTCCCAGGGGGCGAGATGGGCACGGTTGCGCCGGTAGAAGTCGAGCATCATGGGGGCCTGATCCGGCGACAGTATGGTCAGGTGGGTACGAGCCGTCTTGATATGTGGCAGCGCCATCAGGACTCCCTCTGTCTTAGCCACTCATCGCGCAGCAAGCTGTAGTGGGCATGGTCCACAATCCGGTTGCCCAGCCGCTCTGCGCGCCGGGTCACCCCCTCCAGCTGCATTCCAAGCCGTTCACAGACGGCTCTGCTGGGCTCGTTATCGGTGGCGGCGCTGATCTCCACCTTCTCCATCCCCATCTCCTCGAAGGCGTGGTGGATCAGGGCCTGACAGGCACGGGTGATAATGCCGTTGCCCTGCCAGCGCTCCGCCAGCCAGTAACCGATGACCACCTTGCCAAGGTCGTGATCGATGCTGTTGTAACCTATGACTCCCACCACCTCCCCCTGATACTCGATGGCGGTGGTGAGCCCCTCGCCGCGGGCGAACTTCTCGATGGCACTGCGAATGAAGAGGGCGCTGTCGACGGGGCGCTGGATCAGTGGCGGCCAGGGCAGCCACTGGGAGAGGTACTCCCGGTTGTCATTGCAGAGGGCAAACAGTTCGCTCGCCATATCTGGCTGCAAGAAGAGCAGCGCAAGCTCGTCGTCCAACTGCCATGAAAACATGGGATTCTCCTTTCAAATCAGTGATCAAATCGAAAGCCAGCACCCAATGTAGCCAATCGCCACTGGCCGCACCAGCCACTTTTACGCCTCCCCTCCGGCAGGTCTCGCAGAGGGTCACAGCGCACGTACTCTCCTCCCTCAAAAGAGGAGGGTTGGTGTCTGAAACCGGATAATGCTCTCCACATGGCGCCGACGAATGCCCCAAAACGGCACTTTGGCAGATCCTGCTACCCCTTTGTGCTGCGCTGTCACTTTTGACAGGGGGCACTTTCCCCCACCGGCACTAGCTTCAAAACGCCCGACCTTCGGTCGGTTTATCAACCTCATCGATTTAAGGAAAGAAGAGATGAATAAAATTTATCTGGCCGTTGCGCTGGCCTGCTGGGGAAGCGCCGCACTGGCGGCGCAAGAGGTAGAGATCAACGTAACGGCAAACGGCATCCGGGCCATGACAGGCCTCAGTGCCGCGAGTGGTACCTTGCAGCTGGAAGATGGCGAGTTTCGTCAGGTGCGGGTGGTCAAGCTGCCCAACGGCCAGCAGCGGATCCGCTACGAGCAGGTCTGGAACGGCATCCCGGTAATGGGTCAGGTGGTGGTGGCTGACAAGAGCCTGAACGGCCAGCTGCAACAGGCCAGCGGGCGCATGCTGCGCCAGATCGATCAGGATGTGGCAAGCCCGGCCGCCACCCTCTCGCCACAGGACGCCGCCAGCAAGGCCAAGGGGGGCAGCAAGGGGAGCAACGAGCAGGTCAAACTCTACGTGATGCAGGATGAGAACGGGCTGGCCCGGCTGGTTTATCAGGTCTCCTTCATCGCCGAAGGTGACAAGCCAAGCCGCCCCTTCGTCATACTTGATGCCCAGAGCGGTGAGGAGCTCAAACGCTGGGAGGGGATCAACCACAAGGACGCCACCGGCCCGGGGGGCAACATCAAGACCGGCAAATATTTCTACGGCACCGATTTTGGCCCGCTCATCGTGGATGACAACTGCCGGATGACCAGCCCCAACGTCGATACCATTAACCTCAACCACGCCACCTCCGGCGGGGCCATCCACCAGTTCACCTGCCCGGAGAACCGGGTCAAGGAGATCAACGGTGCCTACTCGCCCCTCAACGACGCCCACTACTTCGGCAACGTGGTGTTCGACATGTACCGCAACTGGTACAACACGGCGCCCCTCACCTTCAAACTGAAGATGCGGGTTCACTACAGCAAGAATTACGAGAACGCCTTCTGGGATGGCAGCCAGATGACCTTCGGTGACGGCGCCACCACCTTCCACCCGCTGGTGAGCCTCGATGTGGCGGCCCACGAGGTGAGCCACGGCTTTACCGAACAGAACTCCGGGCTGGTCTATTCAGGACAATCCGGTGGCATCAACGAGGCCTTCTCCGATATGGCGGGTGAAGCGGCCGAGTTCTACATGAAGGGGAGCAACGACTGGCTGGTCGGCGCCCAGATCTTCAAGGGCAACGGCTCACTGCGCTACTTCGAGGATCCGACCCGGGATGGCAGATCCATCGGCCATGCGGCGGATTATCAGGAGGGGATGGATGTACACCACAGCTCCGGGGTCTATAACCGCGCTTTCTATCTGCTGGCCACCAGCAGTGGCTGGAACACCCGCAAGGCATTTGAAGTCTTCTTGCTGGCCAACCGCCTCTACTGGGGCGCCAACACCAACTACCAGCAAGGGGCCTGCGGCGTCAGCCGGGCGACCGCCGACCTGGGTTACAGTCAGGCGGATGTGGCACGGGCCTTCCAGACCGTCGGGGTTGATGCCAGCTGCGGCAGCACGCCGCCACCGAGCGACAACGTACTGCAAAACGGCGTGCCGGTGAGCAACCTCGCCGCCAGCAAGGGTGGCAAGCTCAACTACACCCTGAACGTACCGGCGGGCACCAGGTCGCTGCAGATCAGCAGCAGCGGCGGCACCGGAGATGCCGACCTCTACGTCCGCTTTGGCAGCGCCCCTACCAGCAGCAGTTACGACTGCCGCCCCTACAAGGGGGGCAATAACGAAAGCTGCTCGTTCACCAATCCCAAGGCGGGTACCTGGCATGTGCAGTTGTCAGGATTTTCCGCGTTCAGTGGCGTGACCCTCAAGGCCAGCTACTGATCCACCCGATGCGGGCCTTGTCCCGCATCGCTCTACTCATTGCGCCACCGTTTCGCCAGCGTGCGAGCGGTGGCCAACACGGTTTCCCTAGCCGGGTTGGGCCGCTTGCCACCGCGCCACGCCATCATCACATCCCAATGTTCTTGCGGCAGATTGCGCACATCGAGCCTGACCAGCCGCCCTACCTCCAGATCCCGCTTGATGGCCAGCTCCGGCATCAGGGTGATAAACCCGTGTTCCAGCGCCAGATCCCGCGCCGCACTGGCGGGCTGCACCGCATGCAGGGGGCTGGCGGCCCGCCGCAGCCGCCGCAACTGCTGGATAAAGACGTCACACCCCGGCCCCCACACCTGGGGCGCCAGCCGCTGGTCGGCAATATCCTCCAGGGTGAGGCCGTGACAACCGGCCAGCGGATGCAATGGCGAGGCGATAGCGATGATGGGGGAGCAGCAGAGCAGCTCCATCTGCAGGCCCGCAACCGGCGGACGCTTGAGTACAAAGCCGATATCGGCCTCGCCGGTCAGCAGCGACTGCATGATCTCGCCGGAGTGATCCGTGGTACAGCGGATTTCGAACGGCTCGTCCACCAGCTCCATCAATAGCGAGCCAAACACCACCGAAGTGAGGGATGGCAGGCTGGAGAGACGGATACAAGGCAGCGCAGGCGCCCCCTGCAGTGCCAGCCGCCCTTCGCTCAGGATCGCCAGCGCAGAGCGGGCCGATGGCAGAAACTCCTCGCAGGCACGGGTCGGGGTCACCCCGCGTCGATGACGCTGAAACAGCGGCGCCCCGAGGCTCTCCTCCAACTGGGCAATCCGCTGGCTCACCAGCGGCTGTGACCAGCCACGAATGGCCGCAGCCTGACTAAAACTGCCCAGCTCGGCCACATCCAGCAACAGTTGCAGATCGTCCAGATCCATAGACATAAATAATCCTGATATGAAATATAGGTAGTTGTCGTCTACCACTATATCTAAACCCTCTCCAGAATGAAGTTATCTGTAAATGAGAGGGCGTTATGGTCGATAGGGCGAGGTTTTGGGGACGCTGGTTTCTGGCGCTGGATACCACACTGGTGATCCTGGGTTTCTTTGTGGTGATGCCGATGATCAGCCTGCGCTTCGTCGATCAACTCGGCTGGGCGGCCGGTCTGGTGGGGCTGGCCCTCGGCCTGCGCCAGCTGACCCAGCAGGGGCTGGGGATCTTTGGCGGCTCGCTTGCCGACCGCTTCGGCGCCCGCCCGCTCATCGTCACCGGCATGCTGTTGCGCGCCGTCGGCTTTGCCACCCTGGCCTGGGCCGACAGCGGCGCCATGCTGATTTTCTCCTGCTTCCTCTCCGGACTGGGCGGTTGCCTGTTCGACCCGCCACGGGCCGCACTGGTGATCAAATTTACCCGTCCCCATGAGCGGGGCCGCTTTATCTCCCTGCTGATGATGCTGGAGAGCGCAGGTGCCGTCACCGGTGCCCTGCTAGGCAGCTGGCTGCTGCGCTTTGACTTCACCTACGTCTGCCTGCTGGGGGCCGGACTCTTCACCATGGCGGCTCTCTGCAACTGGACCCTGTTGCCCGCCTACCGCCTCTCGGTCAAACCGACTCCGATGCGGGAAGGGTTGGGCCAGGTGCTGGCGGATCGCGCCTTCTGCCGACTGGTACTGATCCTGAGCGGCTACTACATGCTGTGGGTACAGGTGATGCTGATTTTCCCCATTCTGGTCAAGCAGCTCTCCGGCACCACCACGGCGGTGGGCTGGATGTACAGCCTGGAAACGGCGCTGTCACTGGCGCTGCTCTACCCTATCGCCCGTTTCAGCGAGCGGCGCTATCGGCTGGAGAGCCGGCTGATGGCGGGTATCCTGCTGATGACGGTGGGGATCGGGCTGGTCGCCTTTGTCAGCACCCTCTCCGGCATCTTCGTACTGCTGGCCTGCTTCTATCTGGGGATCATCATCTGTGAACCGGCCCGGGAGACCCTGATGACCCGGCTTGCCAACCCCACAGCCCGCGGCAGCTACATGGGCTTCAGCCGCCTCGGACTGGCGCTGGGGGGCATGACCGGCTACGTGGGCGGCGGCTCCCTCTATGACTTCTCGCTGCAACAGGGACAACCGGCCCTCCCCTGGCTGGTGCTCGGTACCATAGGCGTCGCCACCATGTTGCTGCTGGCCCGCTGCTTCTCCCGCCGCCCGGAGCTGGCTATCAGAGCCGCCGCCTGACGACCCCCCTGCCTACGGCAGCCCCGCCAACGGTGCTGCCGCTCACCCCATATTCTGCAAGTCATCACAGCAAAAGGTTGCGAATTACAACTTTTACGCTATTTTAGTTGTCATGCACAACTAAACAGGAAACCACGATATGGATCCCCGTCCCCTGCGCGCCCTGTCGCGCGATCTGGTTCGCGAACTCGGCATGCTCTCCCAGCAGTGCGGCAATCTGGCCCTCACCCCCATCGAGGCTCACCTGCTGATCGAGCTGGAAAACGCCCCGGCCACCAATCAGCAGCTGGCAGAAAAGCTGCACATCGACAAATCCAACGCCAGCCGTCCGCTGGCCCGCCTCGCCGAGCGAGAGCTCATCAGCTGGCACCCGCACCCCTCTGATGGGCGCAGCAAGGAGGCCCGCCTCACCGTCAACGGTCAGGGGATGCTGCTGGAGTTGCACCGGGAGATGGACGGGGCGATGGAAGAGATGCTGGCGCAGTTGAGCCTGCCCGAGCGGGAGCAGCTGTGGCAAGGACTGCGGCTCTATCGCAGCGCCCTCTCCCGCGCACGTCGCCAGCGGGGTTACCAGATCCGCCCCATCACGGCGGCAGACAATGCCCAGATCGCCTTGGTGATCCGCGCCGTCTCGGCCGAATATGGCCTCACCGCCGACAAGGGGTATGGGGTCTCGGATCCCAATCTCGACACCCTCTCCCAGAGCTATCAGGGGGAGAAGAGTCGCTACTGGGTTATCGAAGGGCCGGACGGTTCCATCCTCGGCGGTGGCGGTATCGCGCCATTGGCGGGAGAAGAGGGGGTCTGCGAGCTGCAGAAAATGTATTTTATGCCCGCCCTGCGCGGACTGGGCCTTGGCAAACGGCTGGTATTGCAGGCACTGGACGAGGCGCGCGCACTTGGTTATCAGCGCTGCTATCTGGAGACTACCGAAGTACTGCGCGACGCCACCAGCCTCTATGAATCACTGGGCTTTGAACACCTGCCCGGCCCCCTTGGCTGCACCGGCCACGGGGATTGCGAGATCTGCATGGTGCTGACACTGGGGTAGCCCCCCTCATCCCCAACCCTTCTCCCGCAAGGGGAGAAGGGGGCAAAAACACTTCCGCGATCTTTCAGGCTGACCTCCGACGGTTCCCTCTCCCTCTGGGAGAGGGCTAGGGTGAGGGCTGCTTGCGACTGGTATATGCTGAACCATTCCCCCCTGCATCCCTCCTTAAAACAGGCAAAACGGCACAAAACAAGAGACCCCGCCGAAGCGGGGTCTCTTTGATTATCTGCCAATAAGCAAACCAGCAGTGATCAGTGCTCGCGAGTCTGGCGGAACTCGACGTCGGGGTGGCGCTCCTGGGCCAGGCGCAGGTTGACCATGGTCGGCGCGATATAGGTGAGGTTGTCACCGCCATCGAGGGCCAGGTTGACCTCGTTCTTGCGCTTGAACTCTTCGAACTTCTTGACGTCAGTACCTTCCACCCAGCGGGCGGTGGAGACGTTGACCGCCTCGTAGATGGCCTCGACGTTGTACTCGCTCTTGAGGCGCGAAACCACCACGTCAAACTGCAGCACACCGACCGCACCAACGATGAGATCGTTGCTGATCAGCGGACGGAACACCTGCACCGCACCCTCTTCGGAGAGCTGGACCAGCCCCTTGAGCAGCTGCTTCTGCTTGAGCGGGTCGCGCAGACGGATGCGGCGGAACAGTTCCGGTGCAAAGTTCGGGATACCGGTGAACTTGAGATCTTCACCCTGGGTGAAGGTATCGCCGATCTGGATGGTGCCGTGGTTGTGCAGACCTATGATGTCACCGGCGAAGGCGTCTTCCGCCTGCTCACGGTCACCGGCCATAAAGGTCACGGCATCGGAGATGTTCACATCCTTGCCGATACGCACGTGGCGCATCTTCATGCCCTTGCTGTAAGTACCTGACACGATACGCATAAAAGCGATACGGTCACGGTGCTTCGGATCCATGTTTGCCTGGATCTTGAATACGAAACCGGAGAACTTCTCCTCGGTCGCTACCACTTCACGGCTCTCGGCCTTGCGCGGCATGGGAGACGGCGCCCAGTCGGTCAGGCCATCCAGCATGTGGTCAACACCGAAGTTACCGAGCGCGGTACCGAAGAAGACCGGGGTCATCTCGCCAGCGATAAAGGCATCGTGATCGAACTCGGGAGAGGCGCCCTGCACCAGCTCCAGCTCGTCACGCAGTTGCTGGGCCAGATCTTCGCCGACGGCGGCATCCAGATCCGGGTTGTTCAGCCCCTTGACCACCCGCTTCTCCTGGATGGTGTGGCCCTGACCGCTCTGATAGAGATAGGTCTCATCCTTGTAGAGGTGATAGACCCCCTTGAAGGATTTACCGCAGCCGATAGGCCAGGTGATGGGGGCGCACATGATCTTCAGCTCGCGCTCCACCTCGTCCATCACTTCCATCGGATCGCGCACTTCGCGGTCCAGCTTGTTCATGAAGGTGAGGATGGGGGTATCACGCAGACGGGTCACTTCCATCAGCTTGCGGGTCCGGTCTTCAACACCCTTGGCGGCGTCGATGACCATCAGGCAGCAGTCGACCGCGGTCAGGGTACGGTAGGTATCTTCGGAGAAGTCCTCGTGACCCGGGGTATCGAGCAGGTTGACCAGACAGTCGGCATAGGGGAACTGCATCACCGAGGTGGTGATGGAGATACCACGCTGCTTCTCCATCTCCATCCAGTCGGATTTGGCGTGCTGGCCCGAGCCACGGCCCTTGACGGTACCGGCGCGCTGAATGGCCTGTCCGAACAGCAGGACTTTCTCGGTGATGGTGGTTTTACCCGCATCCGGGTGCGAAATGATCGCAAAAGTGCGTCTCTTGGAGACTTCACTCAGAAATTCAGCTGACATAATTCAACGTTCTTCTATTGAGCGGTGGCATCAGCCACCGTGGGAATAAATCCGGAATGCCGCTCACGGCACATGTATACGCAACGAAAGCCACGCCAGCTGGCGTGTTGCCAACCTGGTGGAGAGAGGGAGGAGGGTTGCGTTACATGGGTCTTCTCGCCTGAGTCAAAGCAAAATTGCGCGACATTATACCCGCGCGAGTGAAAAATACCCAGCCTGACAAGAGATGATAATTTAGCCGCTCAGCCGTTCCACTGGTTCCAACTGAACAGAAAATCAAACACTCCGAATCGGATGGCAGCATCCGGACCACGTGGACTTGGCTCCCTCCTCATGCCAGCAACAACCACTCTTGATAAATTTTCATACTTGGACTTTCCCTATCCAGCTACAAATATGTAAATCGTATCTACATAATGGAGAGGTCATTACATGAAACATTCCACCCTGCACAATCAACAGATCGTCATTATCGGTGGTACCTCGGGTCTTGGCCTGGCCACCGCCCACCAAGCGATCGAGCAAGGCGCCAAGGTCATTATCGGCGGTTCCAGCCGTGAGCAGCTTGACACTGCACTGGCTGAATTGGGCCCAAATGCCAGTGGCCATCAACTGGATATTCTCGACGTCGACTCCGTCAATCACTTTTTCAGCCAGCTGGATTCGCTGGATCATCTCGTCATCACCGCCGCCGTCATGCGACCAGGCAGCTTTCTCACCGCAGCCATCGAGGACTTGAAAATCAACATGGACAGCCGCTTCTGGGGAAGTGTTCATGCGATCCGCGCCGCAGCACCCAAACTGTCCGAACGCGGCTCCATCGTGCTCACGTCCGGGATGGTGACGCGCCGCCCACAACTAGGTAAGGCACTCCCTGCCGTTGCAGCTGGCGCGGTTGAAACGCTGGCTCACAGTCTGGTTACCGAACTGACCCCCCGTCGGATCAACGTCATCAACCCGGGCCCCATGCGCACTCCCATGCTGCTTAAAGCGCTGGGCAATGACCCACAAAAAGTGGCTGCCGTGGCGCAAAGCCTGCCGTTGAAACGCTTGGGAGAGGGAGAGGATTATGCGCAGGCCGCGCTATTCCTGATGAGCAATAACAACATGAATGGTGAAGTGCTTCACCTCAATGGCGGCACTGCCTGGGCATAACGCCCTTCTGACGGTCTTCTGCGCTCGTGATTGCCAATCTGTCATCGCAGGCAAGAACGAGCGCAGGGGACGAGTCCCATCGCCGTATCAGAGTGCTCCCAAATGGCGATGACATCCTGCTGAGTGACAATACCCAGCCCGTCACTCGTCTGTTTCCACCCGGTTGCGACCCGCCTCTTTCGCACGATACAGCGCATTGTCTGCACGCTGGATCAAGGCCGCCAGATCCTGATCATCGTCTCGCAGAGAGGCACACCCGATACTGATAGTTACCGGGTACGACATGCCGGGCAGCGCCCGGTTGGCGACCGAGTGACGGATCCGCTCAGCCACCCGGCACGCCTCTTCAAGGCTGGTATCCGGCAGCAGGATCAAGAACTCCTCTCCGCCGGTACGCCCCAACTGATCCTGGTGCCGCAGCTGACGATCTGCCGCCCGAGAGACCCATTGCAGCACCCTGTCTCCTTGATGATGGCCCTGGGTATCGTTGATCCGCTTGAAGTGATCGATATCGAACACCAGCAGACAAAATGGCGAGCCCTGCCTGCGAGCCTGCGCCAACATATCGCTGCCCTGCCGCAGCACCCGACGGCGGTTGTTGATGCCGGTCAGCTCATCGGTAAAGGCCAGACGACGCATCCGACGGTTGCGATCAAGCAGCCACCCCATCGTCAGCAGCGCCAGTACCCCGCAAAGCACCATCACCACCAGCAGCCAGAACCGACGCTCCTTGACCTGCTCCAGCTCCTGCTGCTGCAGTCGCTGCTCGACTCGCAGTCGCTCGTTCTCCCCCTCCTGACGGGCCAGCTCAAACTCGCCGCGAACCCAGGCCGTGCTCTGTTCCCGTAACAGCTGATCGAGCCGCTGCTCCTGCACCAGATGCTCCCGCAATGCGGCGAGCGCCGCCGGATAGTCACCTTGCAACTCGAGCGCCCGGCTGCGCACCCAGTAGAGCTCGAGCAAAAAGCGTACGTGCCCTTCCACCTTCAAAATCGGCTCAATCTTCTCAAGCGCACGCAAGGCTGGCACTGGTTCCTGCTCTTCGACTCTCAACCTCGCCCGCACCAGCTCGAGATGCGCATGGAGGATGGGGTCAACATCGGGAGAGAGCACCTCCGCCGCTTGTGCCAGCAAGCGTCCGGCATCAGCGGGGCGATCCAGCCCGAGCAGAGCCTCGGCCTGCATCACCATGCGTTCGGCATGCTCAATCAGATATTGAGGCTGATTATAAAAGGCCGCACTGCGTTCAAGCTCGCCCAGCGCATCCTGATAACGCCCGGTCTGCAGATAGACCATCGCCAGTTGATCACTGAGCCTTGCCGAGCCAAATCCATCGTGACTTCTGACAAAATGCTCGCTCAACCGATTGAGGGTGGCGAGTGCTTCGGCGTAGAGGCCCATACGACGAAATGTGGCTGCAATCTCGAGCTGTGCCTGGTGATACCAGGTGGGCAACCCCAGCTGCTCATAGATATTGTGCGCCTTGGTGAGATCCATCAGTCCCTGGCCTGAGACCCCCTGAAACGACAGCATGGCCCCCCGGCGGGCCAGCGCCAGCGCCTCCAGCTTCGGCACGGCGGCCTCCCTTGCCAGCCGCAGCCCCTCATCGTAATCGTGACGAGCCTTCGCTACCTCGCCGAGCAGCTGATTGAACCAGCCGCGGCAAATCGTCAGCTCCGCCACGGCGGCGTCATTCCTCTGCTCGCGCGCAACGATCAGCATCCGCTCCGCATTGGCGATGGCGGTTCGGGACTCCTGCATGTCATCGGCCGATTGGGCCCAGCA
This sequence comes from Aeromonas sp. 96A, assembly GCF_051919165.1. Classification (NCBI taxonomy): domain Bacteria; kingdom Pseudomonadati; phylum Pseudomonadota; class Gammaproteobacteria; order Aeromonadales; family Aeromonadaceae; genus Aeromonas; species Aeromonas sp. 96A. The sequence goes on from NZ_JBQBFE010000001.1 coordinate 2,180,427, forward strand.
AGCCAGACGACTGATCCGCATCTGCTGCGACGGCGGATAGGCGTTGCCGTCCCGCTGCAAACGGGCAACGCGCTCCCGCAGCAACTCGATCGGCTGGTAGACCCGCTCCATCCCTCTCAGTTCATTTTCCAACTGCTCGGGGGACAAGGGGTTGGCTGCCAGCCCGAACGCCGCCAGCAACAGCAGCAAGGCAAGTCGGCTCATACATACTCCGGATCAATGGGAAAGATCATCGGGCAAGCCGATGCCGGAAAATCATCATCTTTTCCCCTGTAACAATGGTTGTAAAGGCTATCACCCGGACAGAGAGCCCGAATGGCAGGCTAGTCACATTTTACTGCGATATCATCGCGTTGGAATGAAAGCGGGGACGCACAGCGAAAAAGAGGGGCGGGATAACAACTCAAGAGGGGTTGCCCCCTCCGGTCACTAGTGATGCTGCCAGCGCCGCAGCAGCCGGCCACGCAGGCCGCAATCGAGCAGCCAGCTGTTGTCAAAGACCCGCAACAGCGCCTGCTTGGCGTGGCGGGACATGGCGACAGCGTGAAAACGGGTCTGACGCTGGCGATAGCGGTTCATCTGATCGAGCAGGGGATGAGGCAGGCTTTGGGCGATAAAGTCGGAGATGACCAGCACATCCGCCTTGGCAAAGGCGGGATCATCGAGCTTGGCCAGCGCTTTTTCCAGGCAGGGCACCAGGTCGGTACCGCCGTGAAAACTCATGGAGAGGAAGCGCTCCGCCTTGTCCAGCCCGGTATCTGCAGTGATCTCGAGGGTCGCCACCTCGGTGGAGAAGAGCATCAGGTAGCAGCCGCGCTTCTCATCCATCGCCACCTTGAGCAACGCCAGAAAGAGTGCCTTGGCACACTCCTCGGGATAGCCCCCCATGGAACCGGAGGTATCGACGCAGACGATAAAGGGGCCTCGCTGCTGCAACTGCTGGCCACCCTGCTCCGGGGTGCGCAGCATGATGCGCTGGCGCGGCAAGGTGCCACGTGACTGATAGCTGAGCAGGCGCCGTTCCAGATAGCGGCGATAGAACTCCAGCTCCAGCTCCGGCAGCCCCAGCATCACAGCTTCACTTGGCAGCAGCCGCATCAGATCGTTCGCCTGATGGATGCCCACCAGATCGTCCGGCACATCGTCGCTGGGTGCTGGCTCCAACTCCAGCACCTGCACCGGCGGCACAGGTTGCTCCTGCGCCCGCCGATCCCGCTCGCTGCGCCCGAGCAGGCCGGCAATCTCCGCCAGCAAGGGTTCGCGCTGCAACATGCGGGCATACTGCTTGACCAGCACCAGACTGCGCTTGTGCCAGTGCCCCTGCGCCAGATCCCACAAACCACCGGCGGAGATCTGGTTGGGGTCGAGGGCATCGGCTAGGGTGCGGCTCGCCAGCAGCTGATCTTCAATCTCCTGACGCTGCTTCTCCCGCTCCGCTTCGGCGATCTGCTGCTGCAACTGCAACAGGCTCCCCACCAGACTGGCGCGCCACTTGTCGATAAAGAGCTGGCGCAGCCCCTCGGTGGGGTGGGCCGTCAGCTGACGCACCAAGGATCTGGCCTCACCGGCGAAGGGGCTGTACTGCTCCAGCGACTCCAGTAGGCCGGGCAAGCGACCAATCAGATCGGTCATCGGCAGTTGCCGGTGTGCCTGATAGAGCAGGTACTCCTGCTCCAGCGCCACCGGCACCGGCTTGTGACGGATCTCCTCACCAAGCTGCTCGCCCCAACTCTGCAGGCGCTTTTTCAGCAGCTTGCCCTGTAGCGGGGAGCGTTTGATAAATTCGGAAATCTTGGGTGAGGCCGCCAGCAGCGCCACCACCTCTCCCGCCAGCTCACCCTCTCCCATGAGAAGGCCCAGATCCAGCATGCCGATCTCAAGCATGAGCGCTCCTTACTCGTCCAGCCTTGGCAACCGCTCGCGCCACTGGGTCAGCTCGCTGCGCAGCAGTTCGAGATCCCGGTTCAGCACAAAGAAGCTGTCTTCCACCTGCTGCAGCCAGCGCTGGGCGATAAAGAGGTGTTGCTGGTGACGTTCGAACAGGCTGCGCTGCTGCTTGAGCTCCTGCATCACCTTGCCGACCTGAACCAGCTGCTCGTCGAGCGACTGCAACCAGGGCGCCAGCACCACCTCGGGGATGGCGTTGCGCTCCATCAAAACCAGCGGGATCTGCTGGCGCTGGATATCGAGCACCTGCAGCCGCAGCTCATCGTCCAGCACCAGCTCGTAATGCCCCTCTTTCGGGTTGCCGAACTCATAACCCACCAGCGCCTCGCCGGTGGGATGCCAATGGGAGAGCAAGGTGCGATCGAACACCAGGGTGCGGGTGAGACGTTCGGGATCGCTGCCATCCAGCGGCGCCGGGGTGAGCAGATGGAAGTGCACCTGCTTGCCAAAGGGTCTGGCATTGGCAAGCGGGATCTCGATACCCCGGGCCCGCCGGCCAAACCACTGCTTGCGTTGCCGGGCCTTGGTGCAAAGGCGTTGGGCCACGCTCTGTTTGAGCTGTTTGAACTGATCCCGCAACGCCAGCAGCTGACGGGTCATCGCCAGTTGCTGATAGCCGTAGAGACGGGAGAATTCGGTCATCATCTCCAGCAGGGCGGTGCGGGACTCCTCGTCATGCCAGAGACAATCCTTGAACAGCAGCAGATCTACCGGTGCGACCTCGTCACGGCCATTGAAGAAGGCGCTCGCCTTGATAAGCCGTACCGCCTTCTTCCAGCGGCGATCCGACACATAGCAGCGATGGGCCAGCTGACTGTCGAGCTGCTGGCGCAGCTGATAGATAAGCTCGAAACAGGCATCCGGCAGGCGCACCTGTTCAATCTGGCTCTGCCACTGCTCATACTCATCCCCCCGGATCTGCAGGGATTCCGGCAAGTTCTGGTGGGCGTGACCATCGCTGGCCAGCATGGATTGAAAGTTGGCTTTCTCCTGCACCCGGTCCATCCAGATCCGCACCAGCATCCGGTCGTAGAGCGCTTCCAGCCCGCTGTCCGGTGCCGGCAGCTCGTTGGAGGCGGTCACCAGCAATCGCATCGGGATGGGGTGCTGGCTGTCGCCGTTGCGAAACTGCCGCTCGTTGATGGCGGTGAGCAGGGTGTTGAGGATGGCAGGGCCCGCCTTCCAGATCTCGTCGAGGAACACCACTTCGGCCTCAGGCAGATAACCTGTGGTGAGGCGCAGGTATTTGCCATCCTCTTTCAGTGCCTGAATGGAGAGGGGGCCGAACACCTCCTCCGGCGTACTGAAACGGGTCATCAGGTATTCAAAGTGGCGGGCGTCGTGAAAGGCCAGCTTGAGGCGGCGGGCGATCAGGCTCTTGGCGATACCGGGTGGCCCCAGCAAGAAGACACTCTCGCCACTGAGGGCCGCCAGCAGACCGAGGCGCAGGGCATCCTGCCGTTCGTAGAGCCCCTCCCCGAGGGCGGCCAGCAGCCGGGGCAATCGCTCCTGGATGGGAATAAGACGCGCAGGGTTCTGGGCTTGAGCTAAAGACGACATAGAGAGTGTTCCGAAGCTGGGATGATGTTAGCCCCAAGGCGCGATATCCATTTGCTCGACCTTGGGTTTTGTCTTGTTATGATGTTTATTCTGGTATCTCTTGCCGCACAATACCCGCCTCTGGCAGGAAAAAACGCAAAGGTAGTGCGATACCATATCGGCAGCGTGCTGCGCCCATGCATAGCCAGTGTCGTGATGGCACCATGCCCGCATGCGCCAGATGATGCGTTGCAAAGGGTGCAGCAAAAGCGGTTCGAGTGTACCCTGCGCAACACAATTTTCCCCAATGCAGATCAAGAGTGAGTCGCCTCAAATGCAAGATCCCGTTCGTCAGAGCATGTTGGCCCGCATGGGCATTCAAAGCTGGCAACTGCGTCGTCCGGCATTGCTGGGCGCAGCACCCGCTCCCGAGCTTGAGCAAAACGCCACACAGCCGGGCCAGACGGCACCGGCCACCCGCGCTCCGCTGCCCAGCGGCAAACTCTGGCTGCTGGCGCCTCAGCTGCCTGCCACCACGCTGCTGGCGGATATCTGCCAGTTGCTCGGCATGACCCCCGACGAGGTCTCACTGCTCAGCGAGCTGCCGCCTGCCGATCTGCAAACGGCGGGCGCCTCCCCTCTGCTCTGGCTGACGGAGGCCAACCCCGAGCGGCCAAATGCGCTGATCTGCCCGCTCGCCCCCAGCGCCGCGCAAAAGCGCGCCCTGTGGCAACAGCTGCGCCAGCACCTTGCGGCCAGCGCGGCGTGATCCTGCATCATGCCGCCAAGTCCCACTGTGATGCTGCTCTTTTTACCTGATTTTACAAATGCCGCCTCTGCCAACCCCAGTACCCAACACCTTGCCATCCGGAGCCCCCATGCCTGAGTTTCGCCCCCTGCTCGAGAGCGATTTCGACCTTGTCTACCCCATCGAGCAAGCCGCTCACAAGGAGCCGTGGAGTGAGGCCAACCTGCTCTCCTGCTTCGGCCCTCGCTATCTCAACGGCTTGATGCTGGTCGATGGTTCCCCGGCGGGCTTCTATATCTCGGATCTGGTGGCCGGAGACAGCTCGCTGATGAATATCTGTGTGCATCCGGCGTTTCAGGGCAAGGGGTTGGGACGGGCGCTGTTGCAGGCCTATCTGGCGCGCAGCAAGCAAGCCGGGGCAGAGGCCTGGTTTCTCGAGGTGCGGGCCGGTAACCAGACCGCCATCAACCTCTACGAGAGCGCCGGTTTTGCCGAATATTGCCGCCGCGCCGACTACTACGGCACCGGCAACGACAGGGAAGATGCGGTGTTGATGTCGCGACTGTTCGATTTCGGCTGATCCGGCTGTTCGCCGTACTCAGGCGTCTTGGCCCCCTCAATCGAGGGGGGCATTGTCCAGTGCCGGATCCTGCAAGGCCAGGGTGGTATGCACCACCGCCTCGAATCCGGCACCGGAGAGCGGCATATAGAAGCCACGCTGCCAGGTTTTCCCCGGCATCCAGATCTGGTCGATATCCACCACTATCTTGATGGGTCTGAGGAGCTGGCCCGGCTGCTGGATATAGATGCCGGGCGGCGTGGCGACTTTGGGAAAGCGGCGCAGGATCTGCTCGCTGCCATCCCCCTTGCCCGGGTTGAGCCGCACCTTCACCAGCCGGGCAAGCGGGCCAGCCATCTCCTTGCTCTGCCAGAATTTCTTCTCCAGATCGCCGCAGCGGCGGCACTTGGGGGTCTCCAGCACATAGAGCAGCGGATAGCCCAACGCCAGCGCCTGTTGCTGCGCCTGCTGATACCCCTCGGCCCCCTGATACCAGGGATTGGCGGGCCCCTGTGATGACGTTCCGGCAAAGAACCAAAACGCAGCGCCCCCCACCACCATCAGCCCGACCGCGGCCAACGCCCCTTTCACCCACAGATTCATATCGTTAACCCTCTCTCTGCCTCCTAGCAGTATCGGCCAGTCTGCGCAAAGGGAGAGCTATTTGCGCTCTTTGTGATCCAAGACAAATGGCGAACACTTGTAAGCCGTAATGTTGGAGTTTAAACTCTAGCCCGATTTTTAGTGCCCTCGCGGGCGTACAACTGTAATTAAAGGATGTTTAACTGATGCCGAAGCTTCATCTGGTTCGACTGATGCGTGAACGTATTGCCCAGCTTGGCAACAAGGCTGCCCTGCGGGTTCAGCAAGATGGCCAGTGGCGCACCATCGGCTGGCGTACTCTGGGCCAGGCCATGGACTACTGCGCACAGGCGCTGATCCGTGCCGGCCACCAGCCAACCGAAATGGTCGGCATCTATGCCCGCAACATGCCGGAGTGGACCCAGGCCGATCTCGGCATCCTTGCCGCCCGCGGTGTCAGCGTCCCTATCTACCCCACCAGCACGCTCGATCAGCTGCGCTACATCGTCAAAGATGCCGGCATCAAGGTGCTGTTCGTTGGCGAACAACCCCAGTTCGATCAGGCGCTGCAACTGATTGAAAGCGGCGAGATCCGCCAGCTCATCGCCCTCGACGGCAGCGTCAACTTGCGCGGCTGCGAGCAGGCGAGCCACTTCCAGACATTTCTGGTCTCCGGCAACCATCAGCCCAGCGAGCAGGAGCTGCGCGAGCGGGAAACCCAGTACCGGATGGATGATCTGCTGACCCTGATCTACACCTCCGGCACCACAGGCGAGCCCAAGGGGGTCATGCTCGACTTCAGCAACATCGCCGCCTGTTTCGAGATGCACAACAGCCGCCTCGACCTCAATCAGCAGGATGTGTCGCTCTGCATGCTGCCGCTCAGCCACGTGTTTGAGCGGGCCTGGAGCTACTACGTGCTCTATTGCGGCGCCGAGAACGTCTATATCCGCGATCCGCAGAAGGTGATGGATGTGATTGGCGAGGTGCAGCCGACCGTGATGTGCGCCGTGCCGCGCCTCTACGAGAAGGCCTACGCCATGATCCAGGCCAAAGTCGCTCAGGCTCCGGCTCTGCGGCGCGCCCTGTTTGGCTGGGCGACCAAGGTCGGCAAGCAGATGGTTGCCACCCGTCAGGCGGGCAAGTCCGCTTCCCCGCTGCTCTACGGCCAGCTCTGGCTTGCCGAGCGACTGGTGTTTCGCAAGCTGCGCGCCCGCTTCGGCGGCCGCACCCGCTTCCTGCCAGTGGCGGGCGCCCGCCTGGCCGACGATGTGAACCTCTTCTTCCAGGCGATGGGGCTCAACCTCAAGTACGGCTACGGCATGACCGAGACCACCGCCACCGTCTGCTGCTACGAGGATAGCCAGTTCAAGTTGGGCTCCATCGGCACGGCACTGAACGGCATCGAAGTGAAGCTGGGTGAGAACAACGAACTGCTGGTGCGCTCCCCCACCGTGATGCGCGGCTACTACAACAAGCCGGACGCGACCGCCGAGGTGATGACCGAGGATGGCTTCCTGCGTACTGGCGATGCCGGTGAGCTCGACAGCCAGGGCAATATCTACTTCACCGAGCGTCTCAAGGAGCTGATGAAGACCTCCAACGGCAAGTACGTGGCTCCGCAACTGGTGGAAGGGACCATCGGCAAGGATCGCTTTATCGAGCAGATCGCCATCGTCGCCGATGCCCGCCACTTCGTCTCGGCGCTGATCGTCCCCTGCTTCGAGTCGCTGGAGGAGTACGCCCGCTCCATCAACCTGCAGTACCAGTGCAAGACCGAGCTGCTGCGCCACTCCCGGGTAATGGAGTTCTTCGAAGCCCGCATCGCCGATCTGCAAAAAGAGCTGGCCAAGTTCGAGCAGGTGAAGAAGTTCACCCTGCTGCCGAGCGCCTTCTCAATGGAGCTGGGTGAGCTCACCCCCACCATGAAGCTGCGCCGCAAGATCATCGAGGCAAAATACCAGAGCGAAATCGAGGCCATGTACAACCACGTCTGATATCGCTCAGGTTCAGAGAAATCAAAAAGCCGCTCACTCGAGCGGCTTTTTGTTGGCACTTTGGTTGGTACGAACCCGCCTTCAGGCCGGGGTCTTACTGGTCCCGAAGTAGTCGGCCAGGAAGTCATCGAACGACAGGCTGTCGCTGCGCTCGCGTTCGCGCTGCTTGGCCAGCGAATCCTTCGCCTCACCGGCAAAGTAGGCCTCATCCCAGTACTGCAGCTCCCCTGCCAGCAGCTCCTCGCGATAGCGGGTCGCCAGCTTGTCGCCGTAGCAGCCGTTGTCTTTGCCACTCTCCAGCAGCTCCTTGAGCATGCGGGCAGAGTAGGTGAGCTCGGGGTTGAGCAGCTTCTCGCGATGCATCGCCAGCGTCTCGCGATAGCGGTTGCGGCCACAGCAGCGATCCAGCAAGTCGGCCACCTGAGCCAGCTCGTCAAACAGTTTGAGGCCGTACTCTTTGAGGCCGATGGCATTGCCCTGCTCATCTTCCAGCGTCAGGCCGGGACGACGCCCTTCCAGCACCACCTTGTTCTGGTTGCGGCGGTTGCGGGCAATCTCCTCGTCACTCAGCACCGGAGAGGGACGCAGCAGGCACCAGACCAGAAACAGGTCGAAGAAGCGGATCTGATCTGCATCGATGCCGAGCGGGGTGAAAGGGTTGACGTCCACGGTGCGCAGCTCGATGTATTCGATGCCGCGCTGATCCAGCGCATCCGAGGGCTTCTCGCCGCTGCGCGGGGTGCGCTTGGGGCGGATCGGGGCGTATAGCTCGTTCTCCAACTGCAACACGTTGTCGTTAAGCTGACGATACTCCCCATCCACCTTGACGCCGATCTTGGCAAAGTCGGGATTGTGGGTGTTGATGGCGCGGCGCAGGCTGCTGACATAGGCCGGCAGATTGTCGTGGCTGATCTTGAGCCCAGCCTGGGCGCTGTTGGTATAGCCAAGATCGGAGAGACGCAGCGCGGTGGCGTAAGGCAGATAGAGGGTGCCCTTGCCGGTCTTCTCGAACGGCAGGTTGCTCTTGCGCCCTTTGAGGAAGGATTCGCAGATGGCCGGGGAAGCACCAAACAGATAGGGTACCAGCCAGCCGAAGCGGTAGACGTTGCGAATAAGCCCCATGTACTTGTCGGAGATAAAGCGCTGGCTGCAGCACCCTTCGCACACCAGATCCTGCCACTCGCTCCAGAAGCTGTCGGGCATGGAGAAGTTGAAGTGCACCCCGGCGATCACCTGCATCAGGCTGCCGTAGCGGTTCTTCAAGCCCTGACGGTAGAGGGTCTTCATCTTGCCGATGTTGGAGCTGCCGTACTGAGCCAGTCGGATGCTCTCTTCCCCGCCGACGAAGCAGGGCATGGAGAGCGGCCAAATCCGCTCGTCACCCAGATGCTGAATCACATGGTGATGGATGTCGCCGAGCTGCTCCATCAGGCTGTCGATGGAGTCGGTGGCCGGGGTGATGAACTCCAGCAGACTCTCCGAGTAGTCGGTGGTGATATTGGGATGGGTCAGGGCCGAGCCCAGCGCCCGGGGATGGTCACTCTGGGCGAGTCGGCCATCCGGCGTGATGCGCAGGCATTCACGTTCGATCCCGCGCCGGATCCCCTTGAGCGCGGTGAGGCGCTCCGGTGATCCCAACGCATTCAGCAACTCGGTGAGCGACAAGCTTGTTGTAGTCATATTCACGGCTCTTGATTTTTATAAAGCGTCAGTTACGGCAACTGCAGCGGATAGATGGGAAGATGAAGCTCCTTCAGGGGTTTTTCAAGCTTTTGCTTGTCTCCCACCACCACGATCACCATGTCGGCCGGATTGAGCCAACGGGCAGCACTGGCCTTCAGCGCCTCGGGCGACACCGTTTTGATCAGGTTGTTCTGGGCCTGCACATAGTCCGGTTTCAGGTCATACATCACCATCTGCAGCAGGAAGCCCGCCTTCTGGCCCAAGGTCTCGTAAGAGAGGGCATCCTGCTGGGAGACAGCGCTGCGCATATAGGCCAGCTCCACCGGTGTCGGGCCGCTCTTGCGGTAGTTGTCCATCTCCTTGAGGAACTGGCGGATGGCATCGACGGTTGCATCGGCCCGCACATTGGCGCCGGTGGCGAAGGTGCCCACCTCGCGGTTGGCGGAGAAACCCGAGCTGGCGCCGTAGGTGTAGCCCTTGTCTTCCCGCAGGTTGAGGTTGATGCGGCTGTTGAAGTTGCCACCCAAGTTGAAGTTCATCAGCCCGGCGGTGAAGTAATCCCCCGTGGTATCGAACGGCATGGCGCGACGACCGATGCGGATCACCGACTGGGGCGCCCCCGGCTTGTCGACCAGATAGATACCCGGCTTGGCCTGCTCCCCCTTGAGCTTGAGATCCCCCAGAGTCGGCGTGGCCCCCTTCCACTCGGTCAGGAAGCCAAGTTGCTCCTCGATCTGCATCTGGTCCACATCACCGACCACCACCACTTTGGCATTGGTGGGGTTGTAGTAGGCCTGATAGAAATGCTTCACGTCCGCCAGGGTCAGCTTGGCCACATCAGCCGCTACCCCGTCGGTAGGTTGACCGAGGCGGTTCTGCTTGCCGTAGACCAGCTCGCGGAACGCCTGCCCGGCCAGCCACTCGGGCTGCTGCTGGGCCTGTTGCATCCCTTGCAGCAGCTGCGCCTTGACCCGCTCGAAGTCAGCCTCCCGCATGCCCGGGCGCTCCAGTACCTCGCGCACCAGCGCCAGGGTCTGGGGCAACTTGTCCGCCAGCGAGCTGACGGTGATGAGGTTGTTGTACTGGGCGCTGGAGACATCAATGCTTGAGCCCAGCTTTTGCAGCTCGTCGCTCAGCTGAGCCTCAGTCAGGCGCACCGTGCCCTGCCCCATCATGGCAGCAGTCAGATTGGCCAGCCCCAGTTGCCCCTTATCTTCGGCACGAATGCCGCCCGGCAGGGCAATCATGATGGAGACGGCCGGGATCTCGTCACTCTTGGTGCCGATGATCTCGATGTTCTTGTCGAGCTTGCCGTGCCAGATGGCGGGCACCTTGACGCTCACCGCCTCGCTCGCCTTGGGTTGCACGCTGCGATCGAAATTGTCTTTTACCGGTCGTTCGGCCAGCGCCTCGTCATGCTTGCTGTAATCCGGCAGCTCGCGCTTGGCGGGGGTAAAGTTCGGGGTGGCAACCTGCCACTCGGTCTTGCCCTTGGGCACCACGCTCAGCACCACCGCAGGCTTGCCCGCGATGAACTTGTCGTAGGCGGCCTTCACCTGCTCAGGTGTCACCTTGCCGATGGCATCGAGAGTCTTGAACACATAGTTGGGATCCTGGGCAAACACCTGACCCATGGCGAGCTGGCTCACCTTGCCGGAGACGCTGTCCAGACCCCAGATGGCGGAGGCGCGGTACTTGGCGATCGCCTTCTCCAGATCTTCCGGCTTGAGGCCGCGCTGGGCGAACTCGCCGATCACCTTGTCCACCTCCCCCTTGAGGGTCTTGAGGCTGCCATCCTGCGACGGATTGGGGTAGGCGTAGACGGTCAGGGTACATGCCAGCTCTTCGCAGTAGTGGGACGCCCCCACATCGATCGCCTTGCCGGTTTTCACCAGCGACTGGTAGAGCATGGAGCTGGCGGAACCGCCCAGCACGTCGGCAAACATGTCGAGTGCCGGCTCCTGCGGGTCACCAAGGGATACGGTGGGGTAGCTGATATAGAGCAGCGGCAGGTGCACCTTGTCCTGCAGCGTCACGTAGCGGGTCTCGGGCAGGGTCACCGGCTTTGGCGTCGGCTCGGCCACGTCCGGGCCGCGCGGGATGGAGCCGAAGTACTTCTCGATCCATTCGAGGGCCTGCTTGCTGTCAAAGTCGCCGCCCAGAGTCAGGGTTGCGTTGTTGGGGCCATACCAGCGCAGGAAGAACTGCTTGAGGTCGTTCACATCGACCCGGTCGAGATCTTCCACGTAACCGATGGGCTGCCAGGAGTAGGGGTGAGTACGCGGATAGAGCGCCTCCCCCACCTTCTCGCTCACCAGCCCATAGGGCTGGTTATCGACCCGCTGGGCCCGCTCGTTCTTGACGGTGGCGCGCTGGATCTCGAACTTCTTCTGGCTCACCGCATCGAGCAGGAAGCCCATCCGATCCGCCTCCAGCCAGAGCACTTTTTCCAGCTGGTTGGCAGGCACAGTCTCGTAGTAGTTGGTGCGGTCCTTGTTGGTGGTGCCATTCATGTCACCACCGGCCTCGTTGATGATCCGCATATGCTCCTGATCACCGACGTGTTTCGAGCCCTGGAACATCATGTGCTCAAAGAAGTGGGCGAAACCGGACTTGCCGACCGTCTCGCGGGATGAACCGACGTGATAGGTCACATCGAGGTGCACCAGCGGATCGGAGCGGTCGGGGGCCAGGATCACGGTCAGGCCGTTGTCCAGCTTGTACATCTGGTAGGGGATGGCGAGCTTGCCCTCCTCCTTGCCCTGTTCGGCAATCAGGGTCGGTGCCGCCAGCACCGGCAGGGTGAAGCCCAGCAGAATCGTTAAAGGTATGACTTTGTTCACGGTAACCTCGTGAGTGACAAAAACAGGCTAGAAAATGTGACTGGCCAGCAGAAAAACCAGGGCATAACGGAACAATTTGCCGAGCCCGATCAGAATGAGAGAGCGCCAGAAGGAGAGGCGCAGCCAACCGGCCAACAGACAGAGACCATCACCGACCACCGGCGTCCAGGCAAGCAGCAGACACCAGTGACCATGTTGTTTGAGCCAGCCTAAGGCTTTTTGTTCCCCACGGCCTTGAAAATCTTCCGGTTTTTTCTTGAAGGTGGCGAGCCAGCCGAGCCACCAAGTGGTCATGGAGCCGAGGGTATTGCCCAGCGTCGCCCACAGCAGCAGGCTCGCCATGCTCCACTCCCCCTTGGCCGCCATGGCCCCCAGCAGCACTTCGGAGCTACCGGGCAGCAGGGTGGCTGAGGTGAATGCGCTTAAAAAGAGCCACCCCAGCCCCATCTCCATCATCTCGCTCATCCGGGCAGGCCATCGGCCGCAGGCATGCGCAGCAGCAACTTGCCGCGTACATGGCCCCCTTCGATGGCCTGATGGGCCAGCGCCCCCTCGGCCAGGGGGAATTCACCGGCGAGGGTGACCTTCACCTCCCCCTGACGCAGCAGCATCAACATCTGACCCAGCTGCTTCTGGTCGGGGTGCACCAGCATGCCGACCACCTCGATAGCCGCCGCAACCCCAGCATCCTTGATCAACTGGGCAGTGATGGTGGGTACCGTCACCAGACGGCCACCCGACTTGACGCAAGCGAGCGCCGCCTTGCCGCTCTCGCCGCCCACCAGATCCAGCACCAGATCGACCTGACCGGCCTCTGCCACCACCTGTGCTGGCCAGTTCGCATCATGGTAATCCACCATCCAGCGCGCCCCCAGAGCATGCAGGAAGCCATGGTTGTCGGGGCTGGCGGTAGCCACCACCTCGGCGCCATAGGCGCTGGCAAACTGCACCGCAAGATGGCCGACCCCACCGGCACCGGCGAGGATCAAGACCCGCTGACCGCTCTGGAGGCCGCCGTGCTCAAGCAGCCCCTGCCAGGCGGTGAGACCGGCCAGCGGCAGCGCCGCCCCCTGCTGCAGGCTCACCCCGTCGAGCTTGACCAGCTCGCTCTCGCTTGCCACCACAGACTCCCCGTAGCCACCTGCGGCGAGGGGAAAACCGACCATGCCGCACACCCGATCCCCCTCGACCAGCGAGGTCACACCGGGGCCTACCTTCTCCACCACGCCGGAGATGTCATAACCCGGCGTCCAGGGCAGCTTGTCCTTGTTCTGGGCCGCCGCCCAGCCAAGACCGGCGCGGGTTTTGGCATCGATGGGGTTCACCCCCGCAAAGCAGATGCGTACCCGCACTTCGCCATCGGCTGGCACCTTATCGAGGGAAGGGTTGAGCTTGAGTACCGAGGGGTCACCGAATGCGGTAATCTGTAGTTGCGTCATTGCACAATCCATCCTGTTGATTGATCAAGGGTCAACAGAATAACAGCGAGGACACCATGGCTCGAATGTTTCTTATTCCTCTGTTGCTGGCACTGGGGTGGTGGGCATTTCTGCTCTACTTCCGCATCCCGCTCAAACAGGGGGCCAAGGGGTTTTACTGGATCATCGGCATCGGTGGCGGACTGGCCGCCTTCCTCAGCCTGATGATGGTGCTGACTCACTGAGTGCCACAGCCACTCGATAACGAAAAAGGCCACCGAGTTCCGGTGGCCTTCTCACTATCCGGGTTACTGCTCCAGCGCCGGATTGAGGTAGTAGTGTCGATTGCTCCCCTGCCCCAGCACCCCTTGCGACAGCAGATGGTGGAACACCCGATCCACCTCCTCCAGCGAGAGTGATAGCGCCTGTGCCACCGAGCGCTTACTGCACTTGAGCTCACCGCTCACCAGCGCACCGCGCACCTGCGCCAGCACTTCGGGGGCGGGCTCGGGGGGCATGATGGGCTCAGGCTGGGCTGCCATCGCCAACGCTGCCTGCGCCTCTCTGCGAGCTTGATCCTGCTGCCAGCGCCACATCCGGCGAAAGCGGTTCTCCTCGCCGATCAGGCTGACGAAAAAGGCACCGAACACGTCGAGCAGCACCGAGAGGAAGCAGACCAGCAGGAACTGCACCTGACTGATGCTCATCCCTACCCCGTCCGCCAGACTGCTCATCAGCCCCAGCATGGAAGATTGTTCGTTGACCGGCTTGGCATCGCGTTGCTGACGCAGCTCATCCTGCTGCAAGCGCAGCTTGGTGTTGGCGTGCTGCAACGAGGAGACGCCACTGGAGATACGCTCCAGCTCGATATATTTGCGGGCCGCCTCCTCGTTGAGCTGGATCTGCCGCTCGATGCTGGCGATCTGCTCGTCGAAACGGGCCAGTTCCCGTTCGTGGCGCGCCTGCTGGCTCAGTACCGTGTTGGTGGCGCTGTTGATGCCACCAATACTGCCGCCGATGGAGATGGCCGCCAGCACGCTGTAGAACAGCAGCGACCAGAAAGCACCACTCAAATCCCGCCGCGCCTTGCGCTCGCCGTACTCGTACCAGACATAAAACTTGCCCAGCTCGAAGATGATGGCCAAGCCGCCGAACAGCCACTTCATCAGCGGGTTGTCATCGATGGAGAGGAACAGCAGCAGGGAGAAGATAATGGAAGCCAGAATGGCCAACCCGGTGAAACTGTATACCGTCGTCAGAGCAAACCACCCCTTGGGGTAGCGCAATGTGGAGGAGTCCTGTGTGGTCATGATGAAGGGGTGTGCTGTGCAGGAAAAGTTGGCTGCCGATTATAGTCGCCAGACTCGCTCAGAGAAGGGCAAATGACTGAATTCCTTCAGATTGGCAACCAGCTGCCCAGAGTGCGACCAAAACGGACAAATCGGCAGCAGAAAAGCGATACAATCCCTCCCTGACTTGATCATGTGGTGAGATGGGGAACAGTTCCGCCCGGGTTCAGCTCCGGTCTGTACACTCATCCACCGTTGCAATTATCCGAGGCCATCATGAACAGTAAGACCACTTTGCTACTCTCCCTTCTCCTGGTTACCGGCAGCGCCGCAGCGACACAGCAATATCAAGAGAGCAGTGGCTCCGAATTCTCCGTCGATGAGCTTAAATTCAATCTGGACTGGGATGACAAGCAGTTCGGCTGGACCCAGAACGACTGCCTCGACTTGGGGGTCGGCGAAACCGCCCCGGCCGACTGCAGGGCGGTCAAATTCAATCTGGAAGATGAAGAGAACCGCAACCAGCCACCGCAAACCAACCAGCTCCCTGCCAACTCGCAGAGTGGCCAATAACGACAGGAGTACCCTTGCGATGACCCAAGCCAAACACAACCCCGTTATCCAGCGTGGTGCCCTGCTGCTCTCCCTGCTGATGGCACATTGCATCGCGGTTGCGGCACCGCCAAGCAAAAACAGCGATGGCATCAAGATCTCCGGTGATGACATCAAGATCAATCTCGACTGGGATGACAAAGAGTACGACTGGTGGCAGGACAACTGTCTGGATCTTGGCATTGGCGACAGCCGGATCAAACTCAACTGCGACAAGATGGATGGCAAGTACCGGGCTCACTACAACCGCAGCATCCACAGCGGCAATAACCCCGGGCAAGGTCACGACAAACAGAAAGATAAAAACAAAGGCAACGGCAAGAAGAACTGAACGCCCTCTCCTGATGCAGCAGGGGCCTGGCGCCCCTGTGCTGATTTTTTTACCAATAATTCTCCGCACTGATATTGCCCGGCGCACGCCGCAGATTCTTGGCCAACCCCAGCGCCAGCAAGGTCTGCTGGGTCTCTTTCACCATCTCCGGATTGCCGCAGATCAGCACCTGACTCAGCTCGGGTGAGAACTCCAACCCCACTCGATCCTGCAACTGACCATTGGCAATCGCCGCCGGGATCCGCCCTGCCATTGCATCGGACCAGGGCTCGCGGCTGACAAAGGGGACATAGCGAAAGCGCGCGCCATATTGCTCGGCAAAGCTGGCGATCAAATCCTGATAGCTCAGCTCCTCGCCTTTACGTACCCCATGCACCAGCACCAAATTCTCGAAACGGTTGAAGGCTTCCCCATCGGCCAGCATGGAGAGGAAGGGGCCGATGGCAGTACCGGTCGAGAGCAGCCAGAGATCGCGCCCGGCGGGCACCTCATCCAGCGTCAGAAAGCCGGTGGCCTGGGATTGCACCAGCAGGGTATCGCCCGCTTGCAGCGAGCCGAGGGACGGAGTCAGCTCACCACTCGGGATCTCGACCAGATAGAACTCGTGATATGGCGCAGAGGGGGGATTGACGAAGGAGTAGGCGCGCTGAATGCGGCGATCGCCCTGCTCGAGGGCCAGCTTGGTGAATTGGCCTGCCTTGTAGGGAGCCAGCTCGGCCGCTACCCGCAGGGAGAACAGAGTGGGTGTCCATTCGATGCGTTCGATGACGCGACCTTCTACCCAAGCCATAAAGATCTCCTCCAGTGGAACAGACCTTCACTCTACCCCCGGGCCGGAAAATAAAAAACCCGCGCAAGTGCGCGGGTTTTCTCTGCAAAAGCGAATCGCTATTACAGGGCAACAACCTGGATCTGTACGGTTGCTTTAACGTCAGCGTGCAGCTGAACAGCAACTTCGTAGTCACCGGTGTTACGCAGAACGTTGCCCATGCGGACTTCGCTCTTGGCAACGGCTACGCCAGCAGCAGTGATGGCTTCAGCCACGTCACGGGTACCGATGGAACCGAACAGCTTGCCTTCGTCGCCAGACTT
Organism: Aeromonas sp. 96A; assembly: GCF_051919165.1. Classification (NCBI taxonomy): domain Bacteria; kingdom Pseudomonadati; phylum Pseudomonadota; class Gammaproteobacteria; order Aeromonadales; family Aeromonadaceae; genus Aeromonas; species Aeromonas sp. 96A. Next base: position 2,197,067 of record NZ_JBQBFE010000001.1, read on the forward strand.
GGAAGCGATAACCACGGTAGCCAGTTCGGCCAGCTTGGCAGCACGCTCTTCAGCAGCAGCTTTGTTGGCAGCCAGTTTGGCTTCCAGCTCAGCGCGACGAGCACCGAAAGCTTCGATGTTGGCCTTGGTGGCCATAACAGCTTTGCCTTGCGGGATCAGGTAGTTACGGGCATAACCAGATTTCACGGAAACTTGGTCACCCAGACCGCCCAGTTTGGCGATTTTGTCGAGCAGGATAACTTGCATTACCTTTCCTCTATAAATTTCGTTGAGTTAGGCTTAAGTGCCGGGCCGATTCTTACTTGTTGTGCAGATCGGTGTACGGCAGCAGAGCCAGGTAACGAGCACGCTTGATGGCGCGTGCCAGCTGACGCTGATACTTGGCGCGGGTACCGGTGATACGGCTCGGTACGATCTTGCCAGATTCAGTGATGTAGTTTTTCAGAGTAACGATATCTTTGTAGTCGATCTCGGTAACGTTCTCGGCGGTGAAGCGGCAGAACTTACGACGACGGAAATAACGTGCCATGGCCTTTATCCTCTAGTCAGTGATCCAGAATTACTCTTCGGAAGCAGCTTCAGTAGCTTCTTCGCGGCGCTCGTCGTCACGACGGGTGAAGCGCTCTTCTTTGGCCTTGGCCATCGGAGAAACTTCAGTCACGGCGTGCTTGGTGCGCATGATCATGTTGCGGATAACGGCATCGTTGAAGCGGAAGTTGGTTTCCAGCTCATCGATAACGGCTTGCTCTGCTTCTACGTTCATCAGAACGTAGTGGGCTTTGTGCAGTTTGTCGATCGGGTAAGCCAGCTGACGACGGCCCCAATCTTCCAGGCGATGAATGGTACCACCGGAGGTGGTGATGGCGCCGGTGTAACGCTCGATCATGCCGGGAACTTGCTCGCTCTGGTCCGGATGAACCATGAAGACGATTTCGTAATGACGCATTTTAGCTCCTTACGGATTAATTCAGCCTCCGCCCAGGTGCAGCCAGACCTCGGAGGCAAGGAACATAAAGGTGTTTAGTCGCTGCTTTTCTAGGGCGGCGTATTGTACGAAATCACATCCCTCACTGCAACTGACTGCCTTAAATGTTTTTCCCGATGGAAATCATCAGAAACAACAATTGATAATGATTATCACTTAGATCTATTCTCTCTCCATATCCTTATGGAGGGTGATGCCATGCAACCCGCACTGACGACTACGATTCCAGCCCGCAAATTCAAACTGACCCTGCTCGGGCCTGCCTTTATCGCCGCCATCGGCTATATCGACCCAGGCAACTTCGCCACCAATATTCAGGCGGGCTCTACCTTTGGCTACCAACTGCTCTGGGTAGTGGTATGGGCCAACTTGATGGCAATGGTGGTGCAAACCCTCTCGGCCAAACTCGGTATCGTCACCGGCAAGAATCTGGCGGAGCACATCCGCGACCGACTGCCAAAACCGGCGGTCTGGGCCTACTGGGTGCAGGCAGAGATCATCGCCATGGCCACCGATCTGGCCGAATTTATCGGCGCCGCAGTCGGCTTCAAGCTGCTGCTTGGCGTGACCTTGCTTGAAGGAGCCTGTATCACCGCCGTAGTGACCTGGGGGATCCTGATGCTGCAATCCCGTGGCCAGAAACCGCTGGAGTTCGTGGTCGGTGGCCTGCTGATGTTTGTCGCGGCGGCCTACATCGTCGAGCTGATCTTCTCCCGCCCCCATCTGCCCAGCCTGCTGGAGGGCGCCCTCTTCCCCGGTCTGCCCAACAGCGATGCCGTCTATCTGGCCGCAGGTGTGCTCGGTGCCACCGTGATGCCCCACGTTATCTATCTGCACTCGGCCCTGACCCAGCACACGCAGGATCAGGGCTCGGTCAGCCAGCGGCTGCACACCACCCGGGTCGATGTGGCGATTGCCATGACCATCGCCGGCTTCGTCAATCTGGCGATGATGGCGATGGCGGCCGCCGCGTTCCACAGCTCGGGCCACCAGCAGGTAGCGGAGCTGGAATCCGCCTACCAGACCCTCACTCCGCTGCTGGGTCAGGCTGCCGCCACCCTGTTTGGTCTCTCGCTGGTCGCCTCCGGCATCAGCTCTACCGTGGTGGGCACCCTGGCCGGGCAAGTGGTGATGCAGGGTTTTGTCCGCTTTACCATCCCGCTCTGGCTGCGTCGCGCCATCACCATGGCACCCGCCTTTGTGGTGATCGCCATGGGGCTCAACACCACCGAAATTCTGGTGTTGAGTCAGGTGGTCCTGAGCTTTGGCATCGCGCTGGCCCTGATCCCGCTGTTGATGCTGACCGGCGATCGGGCACTGATGGGACAACATCGTAACCACCCCGTCACCCAGGCGGTAGGACGCCTTATCGTTGCGCTGGTGATCGGGCTCAACGCCTATCTGCTGGTTGCCATGATCTAGCGAACCGTAAAACCGAGAAGAGGGGCTCATTAACACTGGTTAATGAGCCCTTTCGCACTTTGGCGTATGCTGCCGCTTTCTCTTCTCATTTATCGTTGCGGGAGCCTTGCCATGGAACATACCCGAGCCAGCTTCGTACTGGGCCATCATCAGGAGCAGGCCAGCGTGGTCTGCTGCCAGCGCGGTGACACCACGCTGCTGGTCACCGACCTCACCCCTTTTCATCCCCAGAGCCACCTCTGGCCCGATCAGCCGGGGGATGTGGGCCATGTACGCTGGGAAGGGGGCGAAGCCACCATTGGCCCTTGCCGAATGGGGGCCATTAGCCCGGATGGCGAACTGTTCGTCGATACTGCCATTCCGGTCAAACGGGGCGCTGAGGGGTGGCGTTTCGTGGTGGTCCATCCACTGACCGGTGACCACGCGCTAGCCGTTGGCAGCCAGGTCGAATTGCAAGTAGATAGCGCTGCCCGCCACGCCCTGAGTCTGGGCCATAGCGGCTGCCATCTGGCGGCGCTGGCGCTCAATCGAGTACTGATTCCCTACTGGCGCAAGGAGGTAAGCGAGCGCGATGCACTGGGCCAGCCCGACTTCGACCGTCTGGCTATTCAAAGCTCTCGGGTCGAGCCTAACGGATCACGGGAGCAGTACCGCATCGGCAAGAGCCTGCGCAAGAAGGGGGTCAACAGCGAGGCGCTGCTGGCAGATTTGGCGGTGATTGAAGAGAAGGTCAACCAGCAACTGGCCGACTGGATCGCAGCCGGAGGCGAGATCCGCCGTAGCCGCGCTGGCGAGGCGATCATCGATTCCCGTTACTGGCACTGCATGCTGGAAGGCCAGGAGGTGACCATTCCCTGTGGTGGCACTCATGTTGCCTCGCTCGCCGAGTTGGGGGAGGTCAAGGTAGAGCTCACACAAGTGGAAGAGGGCTTTGCCATGCTGACACGGGTCACGCCAACCGGCGCCTGAGTCGCAGACTTGACCACTCAGGGCTAACGCCCAAATTGGCAATAGAGACGTATCGCAAAGAGGGGGCATCATCATGCCCCTCAACGCCAGTCACGACGGGCCGATGCTTCTCTTTTAACCACTCCCTGATTAGAATGCGCCTCCCACAGGAGGCATATCCCCATGAGTAGTACTCAACTTCGCACCACCCCTGATCGACTTCGTTATCTGGTTCTCTACGAAGGCATCGGGCTGGCACTGGTCGCACCGCTGATCAGCCAGCTGTTCGGTCAGGGCGTCGCCGAGGTCGGTTCGCTGGCCATCTTCTTCTCCATCGTCGCCACTGCCTGGACCTACGGCTGGAACCTGTTGTTCGACAAGGGGTTGCTCAAACTGTGCGGGCGCACCAACAAACGACCACTGGACCGCTTCCTGCACGCGTTTGGCTATGAGGCGAGCTTTATGATGCTCTCCCTCCCCTGTGTCATGTTCTGGCTCGATTTGGGAGTGTGGGACGCCCTGATGCTGGATCTCGGCTTCGTCGCCTTCTACCTCGTCTACATCATGGTCTTTACCTGGGCCTATGAGCGGATCTGGCCGCTGCCATCCAACCCGCAAACGGCATAAGGCCTCAGCCGCAACGAGGCTGACAGAAGGAAAAGTCAGGAAGGACTAATAGGAAGGATGGGAGAATCCCATAAAAACAATGCCAGTCAGCAAGCTGACTGGCATTGGACAAAACAGACTTTCGGACTTACTTGACGGCGTCTTTCAGAGCCTTGCCAGCCACAAATGAAGGCACGTTGGCAGCAGCAATCTGGATCTCTTTACCAGTTTGCGGGTTACGACCGGTGCGGCCTGCGCGGTGGGTGACCTTGAAGGTGCCAAAACCGACCAGTTGCACAGCATCGCCTTCTTTCAAGCTCTGGGTAATACCATTGATGATCTCTTCCAGAGCCACTTTGGCCTGAGCTTTGCTCAGATCTGCTTTGGCGGCAATCGCATCGACAAGTTGAGCTTTGTTCATAACATTTCCTTTATGATCGGGCATTTAGCGCTGGGTCACTCTATGCAAAAAAAAACGCACAGGCAAAGCCTTTATCGAGCCGAACGCGTCAAACGCTGGGGTTTTCATCAAGATCTGCGGAAATAGTCACATTCCACACGCGAAAAACCGTGAGCAGGCCTGAAACCTGCTAGCACGCAGACACGATCCGCTGACTATTTCTTCGTCACTTAACATTATCCCCCCATGGCTATTGACGCTTGCCCAGATTTTCCCTAGTTATAGGTTGTGTCACTGCTCAGACGGCTCGGAATACCGAACAATCGGCCGGCCTTTGCCCCACGGAGGGATAGGGATTATGTTGACGAAACTGGAACAGACCAAGCAGGCGCTGGCAGGCAAGCATAAGGCTATCGACGACTGGCTGGATGCAAGGCAAGCGTTGCTGGTTGGATACATGCAGCTGGCAGGCCTCACTCCGGCGCGGACCAAGCAACGCAGCCTGCCCAAAACAGAAGAGCTGCATCAGTTTTGCGACCGCCTGGTCGACTATGTCAGTGCAGGCCATTTCGAGATCTACCACCACGTCGTCACCGCCTTCGAGCAAGCCAGCGGCGAAACACTGGAGCTGGCCAAGCGCATCTATCCCCATATTCGTAACAGCACTGAATTCGCCCTCGAGTTCAACGACAAATACAGTGATGCCGACGAGGCCCAATTGCTGCTACTGGATGATGATCTCAACGAGTTGGGTCCGGTTCTGGAAGAGCGGTTCAAACAGGAAGACCGCCTGGTCAAGGCGCTTCATGTGGTGGAATCCTTAAGTACCCAGCAAGCCTGAATGCCATTTTCGGAGCAAGTTCAAGATACTGGCAACCAAGGTGGATTACACTCAGAGCAATGACCCTAGCGTCCACACTTATTGCATACAGGAGATGAGCATGTCTGAGCGCCGCCGTTTTGCACGAATCCTCTACTTGACCATGGCAGAACTCACCCAGGGGGAACAGAAGTGGCAGACCCAGCTTGTCGACGTCTCCTTGCAGGGAGCCCTGCTGATCCGCCCCGACGACTGGGAGAGTCGTGACAACAAGGAGTACCAGCTCAGCTTTGTGCTAAGCGGTAGTGATATCGAAATCAAGATGCAGGTCGAGCTGACCCACGAAGCCAGCAAGAAGCTGGGTTTCTACTGCCACCACATCGATATCGACAGCGCCACCCACCTCAAGCGGATGATCGAGCTCAACGTCGGTGACGAAGAGCTGCTCCACCGCGAGCTGGAACAACTGCTGAGCGAACATCTGGAACATAGCCAGCCCTGATGGCAGGTTCCAGCCCATAAAAAAGAGCGCCGAGGCGCTCTTTTTTCGTTGTGCGGTTATATCGATTGCAATGCTGAGGGATTACAGCGCCTCGAGTGCCTCAGACAGCTTCTTGACCGGCACCACTTCCATCCCTTCGATGGGATGCTTGGGGGCATTGGCGTGCGGCACGATGGCACGGCGGAAACCGTGCTTGGCCGCCTCCTGCAACCGCTCCTGGCCGGACGGCACCGGGCGAATTTCACCAGAAAGACCCACTTCGCCGAACACCACCAGATCCTTGGGCAGTGCCTGATCCCGGAAGCTGGAGACCATCGCCAGCAGCAGCGCCAGATCCGCACTGGTCTCCTCGACCTTGACCCCGCCAACCACGTTGATGAAGACATCCTGATCCGCCATCTGCAACCCGCCGTGACGGTGCAGCACCGCCAGCAACATGGCGAGCCTGTTGTGATCCATCCCCACCGCCACCCTGCGCGGGTTGGAGAGCTGGGAGTAGTCCACCAGCGCCTGCAGCTCCACCAGCAGCGGCCGGGTGCCCTCCCAGATAACCATGACGATGGAACCGGGCGCCTGCTCCTGCCCCCGGCTGAGGAAGATGGCGGAGGGATTGCTCACCTCGCGCATCCCCTGTTCGGTCATGGCAAAGACCCCCAGCTCGTTGACCGCACCGAAGCGGTTCTTGTGGGAACGCAGAGTCCGAAAACGGGAGTCATGGCCACCATCGAGCAGCACAGAGCAGTCGATGCAGTGCTCCAGCACCTTGGGACCCGCCAGACTGCCATCCTTGGTCACATGACCCACCATAAAGATGGCCACATGATTCTGTTTGGCGTAGCGGGTCAGCAGCGCCGCCGCTTCACGCACCTGAGAGACAGAACCGGGGGACGATTGCACATCCGCCACATGCATCACCTGAATGGAGTCGATCACCATGATCTGCGGCTGCTCCTGCTGGGCAATCAGGCAGATCTGCTCGACGCTGGTCTCGGAAAGCATCCGCAACTTGTCGGTGGGTAGCCCAAGGCGGTTGGCCCGCATCGCGACTTGCTGGAGCGACTCCTCGCCGGTGACATAGAGGGTTTTCATCCGTTCAGCGAGACCACACATGGTCTGCAGCAGCAAGGTCGACTTGCCCGCCCCCGGGTTGCCGCCGATCAAAATGGCCGAACCGGGCACCACACCGCCACCAAGCACCCGATCCAGCTCCTTGAAACCTGAGGTAAAACGGGGAATTTCGGTAGTGGCGATCTCTGCCAGTGTCTGTACCTGACTGCCGACCGCGCCAGCATAACCGGTGTAACGGGCACTCTTGCCAGCGGGGCTCACCGAGCCGAGGCGCACCTCGGTGATGGTATTCCACTCCTTGCACTCGCTGCATTGACCTTGCCAGCGTGTGAAGTCGGCACCACATTCGGAACAAACATAAGCAGTTTTATTTTTGGCCATTGATAACTCGGGGACAGGATGAATTCCTGCTTGATATACTTGTTTGCGACCGACAGATCAAACCCAGAATCGGAAAAGTGACTTTCCGTGGCAGGAACAAATGGATTCAGAACACCAGCAACATCTGATTGAACAACTCGTCCCCTTGCTGCGGGAGAAAGATTTCGAGGAGATCTTCAACCGCATGACTCAGGAGGAAAACAGCAACAGCCGTTTTCTGATCAAGATGGAGCTCAAGCGCAAGTGCTCCCCCTGCCGCAGGGTCATCGACATGCGCGATGAGCTGGAGGATGAGTGCCTGGTGCATGAGTTCGACGGCATCACTCACTTCATGCCCGCCGATGCGATAGCCCTGTTCCAGTCCCAGTGCTATCTCTACCGCGATATCTATACCCTCGGTGTCTACGAGGCGCTGCAACAGTGGCAAAAACAGCACCACAACGCCCGCGTGGATGGTCAGCTGTCGCCGCCGGCCAGCCCCTTCCGGCAATATGATGTCAACACCATTGCCTTTGCCAGCTACTACGGCCGCCGTCAGGAGCGGATGCACTTTAGCTCGCCGGTGCTGATCAAGTTTCAGGACGGGGAGAAGCTGTTCGCCAAGAGTTCCGATCTCTCGCTGGGTGGCATGCGGGTCTCGGTGCCCTATCTGCCGAATTATCACACAGGCGCCCAGGTAGAGGTCTTCTTTACCGGACTGGAGCGGGACACCCCCAATCCGGTGCTGCATCAGCCGGTCGGCTATCAGATCCTCGGCGAAGAGAGCAAAGAGGGGAAATACTGGCTGCGACTGGTGCGCTCCGGCGAACAGCCCGCCTTTGATGCCTTCCTCAGCGACTTTATCGACGCCAACAAGATCCGCTATCGGGTCAGTGTCGACTATCTGCTCTCCGCCGCCATCATCAAGGGGTATGAGCAGTTCTACCTGCCGCGGATGACCGGCATGCCGCTCTTCTTCGGCACTGGCGACAGCCCCAATCTCGAGATTGCCCTGCGTACGGAAAACAACCAGCACCTGCTGGAGTATTGGCGCGATGAGAAAAACCGCGATGCCCTCGCGGGGCTTTTCAGCGCAGAGCGGATGAAACGGCTCTGCCCGGCCCCCGGCACCACCACCGAGACCATCATCTACTGCTTTACCCACACGGTGCGCAGCCACATCTACTTCTTCTCCGCCACCGCCGAGGAGCTGCGCCAGAGTGGCCTCACCGCCCTCTTCTTCCAGGTAGGCTCCCGCCGCCCCAGCTGGCGTGTCTACAAGTTCACGCTGGAGGCATGCGATCTGGTCGAGGCGGATGTGGGGCAACTGCAGGGGCAGGACAATCCGCAGTTACAAGACATCCTGCTGCTCGAGCGGCTCAAGCAGATCGGCTATTGCGGCCTGCTGCAGGAGATCGGCCTAGAGTCCCAGCGAGAAGAGTTCCATCAGGAAGGGGTCAGCAACAACGCCAACGAGCTGCAGCGCTTTGGTCACGAACAGGGGGTTGCCCCGTTCGAGATCGAGACCCTGCACTATGTTCAGCTGCGCAAGGAATCGCGCTACATCCACAAGACGGCGGTTGCCATCCATCACAACGGCAAATCCTGGATCGGCTGGACCCGCGACATCTCGACTCACGGCCTGCAAATCGAGCTGGAAGATGCCTTTATCGGCGAGAAAAACGATGTGGTGACCATCGCCCTGCCCCGCTTGCAGGAGCTCTCCAAGAGCATGGATTTGCAGCGCCTCTCCTACCGGCTGGTCAGCCTCAACATGACCCGCACCGTGCTGCACCTCTGCATCGAAGGGGATTCGGATCGCCATACCGGCCGCCAATTCTTCAGCCTGCTGATCGAGAGCAACCAGAACAAGCTCAAGGCGGCGCAGGAGCAGCGCCGCTATCGTGGGCTGGCGCGGGCACTGCGCAACATCTACACCCACCACCTGTTCAACTCGCCGGTCTATGTCAACAAGCTGAAAGGCGCGCCCAAACCGGCCTCCATCGGCAAGTCTCTGCAACCACGCAGTCTGCAGCGGCTGCTGCAAGCCTGTGCCGAGCTGCCGGAGCAGGAGAACCTCTACCCGCTGTTTCAGGGGGAGCTGCTCAAGGAGCTGCTGATGAACCCGCTACGTGCCATCGAGCGGGAGGACAAACCGAGAGAAGACGAGGTCTATATCGCCAGCATCCAGACCAAGGCCGGCCTGCCCATCTTCAGCAGCCGACTGGCCAGCAGCTTTGCCAATGTCAAAGAGAAGCGTCAGTTCATCGAACTGGCACAACAACAGGGAGAGTTTTACTCGGTACTGGTCGGCATCTCCCGTACCGGGCGGCCCGACACCAACTTCATCGCCAACGAGCTGGACTACATCGCCAAGTTCGCCATCCACAAGGCCAAAAAGCTGGAAGAGGAGCTGTGGAGCGTGGTGGGTGTCGGCGAGCTGACCGATACTACCCGGGCCACCCTGTTCCGCTTTGGCATCACGCCGCCGCTGAACTGAACATCCCGAAACACCCCCACAAGAAACAGGGCGCACGATGCGCCCTGTTTCTTGTCATGCCGCCTGCGGGTTGAGCAGCCAGTCAAGGATCTGGGGGAAGTGATCCTCCTGCGCCTGCGGGGCGGTCAGCATATTGATGTGGTCATAATCGAGGCGGTTGCCATTATCCCGCCCCAATCGGGTGTGACGTGTGGCCGAACCCATCTCGTCGCTGAAGCGGCGCACATCGGTCGGGTGACCCAGCACCTTGTCCGCTTTGGCCGAAATCATCCAGAGCGGTGGCCAGTTGACCCGTGCCGCAGCCTCGTCATAGGCAAAACCGTCGTGAGGATCCTGCCAGGGGCCGCACTTGACCCAGGGGATGGTCTCCTGCAGATAGCGCAGCGGCTCGTCGTCAGCACCGATCTTCAGAGTGCGAGCCGCCAGAAAACCACGGCGGCGGGCCAGCCAGGGGGCCAACCGATTCCAGATCAGATCCACCTTCAGCCAGCGCTCGGGATTGTGCACCGACACGCCGCGTTTGGTACCGAAGAAGAGCAGGCTGGCCACCTGCTCCGCCAGTTCGGGAAAGCGCACCAGCGTGGAGGCCATGATGACGCCGCCCCAGGAGTGAGCCACCCAGTGCACCTTGAAGCCTTGGTGACGCTCGGCAATCCAGCGGTGCAGGGCGGGCAGATCCTCGGTAATCAGCTCATGCTGGCCGTGCTCTGCCTGCTCGGCGATGGCAGGAGTACTGAGCCCCCGCCCCCGCAAATCAGCCACATAAACCTGATAGCCATGGCGGGCCAGAAAGCAGGCCAGCCCCTTGCCCGATTCGGTATAGAAGATCCGCCCGTTCTCGATGGCGCCATGCGCCATCAGGATCGGCTCTCCATGCACGGCGACCCGGGGTTTGATGTGGCGAACATGCAATTGATGGCCACCACAGGGGATAAACAGAGACTGCTGCAACAATTCCATTTTTATTGGTTTCCTCCTTGAAACACTGTCAGCGCTTGTCCCAGCGTTGCTCGCTGCAGGCCCGCGCCGCCAGCAGGCAGACCACCCCCTCCAGATCGTGATGATTGAGGGTGGCCGCCGCCTGCGCCCGCACCAGTGGTTTGGCGTGAATGGCAATGCCAAGACCCGCGACCCCCATCATCTTGAGATCGTTGGCACCATCGCCGATGGCCACGGTCTGGTCGGCAGCAATGCCGTACTCCTGAGCAAGCTGCTGCAACACCTCGGCCTTGACGCTGGCATCAACGATGCGCCCACTCACCTTGCCGGTCAGCTGGCCCCCCTCCACCGCCAGCTCGTTGGCGAAGATGGCATCGAGCCCCAGCTCGCGCTGTAACTGGCCAGCAAAACGGGTAAAACCGCCGGAGGCGATGGCAACACGCCACCCCGCCTGTTTGAGGGTATCGACCATCAGCTGCAAGCCCGGCATCCAGGGCATCCATGCCGCCACCTCGTCGAGAATGGTGACCGGCGCGCCTGCCAGCAGGGCCACCCGATTGCGCAGGCTGTCGGCAAACTCCAGCTTGCCCTGCATGGCTGCGGCCGTCACTGCCGCCACCTGCTCGCCAACCCCGGCAAGCCGGGCAATCTCGTCGATACACTCGATGCGGATCGCGGTGGAGTCCATGTCCATCACCAGCAGGCCGGGCTCGTTCAGGGTCGGCAGGGCGGGCAGATGGCAGAGATCGATCTCCCACTCACCGCTCTTGAGCTCGGCCACCAGCTCGGAAGAGAAGCGATCGCAGCCAAGCAGCAGCAACGGCACGCCCGCCACCTCGGTGGGAGGATAGAGGGTGGCCGCCAACTCCTGTACAGCCAACAGTGACGACAGACGCGCCAGATGGGAGGCGCCCAGTCCCTTGCCAAACAGCACCAACCAGCCGCCAGCCTGCGGAGTCTCTGTCGGTTGCAACGCATCTGCGCTGAGCTGCCAACAGGGTGAGCCGGACAACAACGCGGGCCAATCGGATAACAGAGGGGGGAGCCGGGACAACAACATAAGGGATACGCCTTCCTTGGTGATCAGGGGGGTTAACAATGCTGGCCCAGAGTAGCGTATTGCTTTTTGTACAGGCAAGCGCCAAGATCCCGCCACTCCTTGTTACCATGAGGTCTCGCGCTTGCAGCGTCATCTTCCCATCAAACGTGTTCTCAGCCTGGGTGCCGGTATCCTGCTCGGATGCTGGGTGCTCGGTGTGCTCATTCATATGCAGGGTGAAAGCCAGGCCTCGCTGCACAGCGAAGCGCGCAACCGGGCACAGGCGCTGGTCGCCTATGCCTCCCGCGACATGAAGCGCTGGATCAAGGAGGAGAAGAGCAGCGAGCTGGAGCGTCTGGCGCGGGATCTGGCGGCGGAGCCGGAGATCCTCGATGCCACCCTCTACGACGGACGCGGCATTCCCCTCGCCCAATCTGAGCAGGCGGTGCCGCTGGAGAGCCTGCTGCCCATCGGCAGCGATAACAAGTCGCTGCCGGAGCAGGGCAAGGGGCGGATCCAGTTCGTGCAGGAGATCCGGGATGGCGAGCAGACCATCGGCTTCCTGCGCATCACCCTGGAAGAGCAGCGGATGCTGGCAGACAAGGACACCCGGCTCAAGGTGGTGCAGGAGAAACAGCGGCTGATGCTGCTGGTCGCCCTGCTGGCCGGAGTGCTCATCTCCTACGGCGTGCGCCGCAACTACATGCGGGTGCGCAAGCACAAGAAAAAGAGTACGCCCCCCTCGCCACCTCCGGAAAACTGATGGCGCAACCAGAAAGCAGATACAAAAACGGCGGCCAGAAGGCCGCCGTTTCTTATTCGCAAGGGAATTACTTGTCGCCCAGCAGGACGGAATCCAGTGCGATTTCGATCATGTCGTTGAAGGTCAGCTGACGCTCTTCAGAGGTGGTCTGCTCACCGGTACGGATATGGTCGGAGACGGTGCAGATGGTCAGCGCCTTGGCACCGTACTCTGCGGCCACGCCGTAGATACCGGCGGCTTCCATCTCGACACCCAGGATGCCGTATTTTTCCATGACGTCGAACATGGAGGGGTCCGGGGTGTAGAACAGGTCGGCGGAGAAGATGTTACCCACACGCACGGCAACGCCCTTGTTCTTGGCGGCCTGTACAGCGTTGGCAACCAGGTCGAAGTCGGCGATGGCAGCGAAGTCGTGATCCTTGAAGCGCAGGCGGTTTACTTTGGAGTCGGTGCAGGCACCCATACCGATCACCACGTCACGCAGTTTCACGTCTTCACGCACGGCGCCACAGGAGCCCACACGGATCAGGGTCTTCACACCGTAATCGGTGATCAGCTCTTTTGCGTAGATGGAGCAGGACGGGATACCCATGCCGTGACCCATGACGGAAATACGACGGCCCTTGTAGGTACCGGTAAAGCCGAACATGTTGCGCACGTCGCAGATCTGCTCGACGTTCTCCAGGAAAGTTTCAGCGATGTACTTGGCGCGCAGGGGGTCGCCCGGCATCAGCACGGTATCAGCAAAGGCGCCATCTTTCGCATTGATATGAGGAGTTGCCATTCTCTTGATTCCTTCACACTAGGTTGAGTTTTATTGTTTTATAAATTGCCCGCCGCCGAAGTGGCGGGCGGGTAAATTACAGGAAGCTGGTACCGTACGCCAGTTTCGGCAGGCCATGGTAAGCCGCGATGCTCTGGCCGATATCGGCAAAGGTCTCGCGACGACCGACGGAGCCAGCCTTGACCGGCTTGCCGAAGAACAGCACAGGAATGTATTCGCGGGTGTGGTCGGTGCCACCCCAAGTCGGGTCGCAGCCGTGGTCGGCAGTCAGCACCACCACGTCGCCATCCTGCAGCAGCTCAAACAGCTCCGGCAGACGGGAATCGAAATACTCCAGCGCACCGGCATAACCGGCAACATCACGGCGATGGCCGTAGGAGGAGTCGAAGTCGACAAAGTTGGTGAAGACGATGGTGTTGTCACCGGCCGCTTTCACCTCTTCCAGCGTGCGATCCCACAACTCGGTCAGACCGGTCCCTTTCACCTGCTTGGTGATGCCCTGCTGGGCATAGATGTCGGCAATCTTGCCGATGGAGACTACCTGACCGCCCGCATCTTTCATGTAATCCAGCACGGTCGGCGCCGGCGGCAGCACTGAGTAGTCGTGACGGTTGCCGGTACGCTTGAAGTTGCCCTTGCCAGTACCCACGAACGGACGCGCAATCACGCGGCCGATGTTGTAGGGCTCCAGCAGCTCACGCACGATGTGGCACAGCTCATAGAGCTTCTCGAGGCCATAGGTCTCTTCGTGGCAGGCAATCTGGAACACGGAGTCGGCAGAGGTGTAGAGGATCGGCTTGCCGGTCTTCATGTGCTCTTCGCCCAGATCGTCCAGCACCTGGGTACCGGAGGCGTGGCAGTTACCGAGATAGCCCGGCAGACCAGCCTTCTCGACGATGGCGTCCAGCAGCTCCTGCGGGAAGCTGTTGTGGTGATCCTTGAAGTAGCCCCATTCGAACAGCACGGGCACACCGGCGATCTCCCAGTGACCGGACGGGGTGTCCTTGCCGGAGGAGAGCTCCTGCGCAAAGCCGTAGGCACCGACCACCTCGATATCTTTTTTCAGCCCTTCCGGGAAGTAGCCGGAAGCCTGCTCGCAAGCGTGGCCCAGGCCCAGCTTGTTGAGGTTGGGTAGATTGAGGGCGCCACGGCCTTCAATTTCACCTGCCGCACACGCCTTGGCGATATGGCCAAGGGTGTTGGCACCCACATCTCCGAACTTGTCGGCGTCGGCAGCAGCGCCAATACCGAAAGAGTCCATCATCAGAATAAAGGTACGTTTCATGGGTCTTCCCCTTGTTACAAATCGGCCAGGGTGATACGGCGGTACACTTCAGGCAGTGCCTCCGGCCGCTCGCCACCAATCCGGACAGCCGCCTGCACCATGCTGGCAGCCTGAGCATATTGCTCTTCAGTCTGAGCGTGGATCATCGCGATCGGCTTGTCAGCATCGACGCTTTGACCCAGGCGGATAAAGTCGGTCAGACCGACCGCATAATCAAGTTTGTCACCGGCAGCGCGCCGACCACCGCCCATGGCGACCACAGCCAGACCCAGTTCGCGGGTATCCATGGCGGTTACGAAACCGCTGTTGGCCGCGAAGACCGGGCGTACGATGGCTGCCTTGGGCAGGTAAGCGTCGTAACGCTCCATAAAATCGGCCGGGCCACCGAGACCTGTCACCATGCGACCGAAGATCTCGGCCGCCTTGCCGTTATCCAGCACCGCCTGCAGCTTGGCGCGGGCATCGCGCTCGTCGCTGGCCAAGCCTGCAGAGATCAGCATCTCGGCGCACAGCGCCATGGTCACTTCGTGGATGCGCGGATTGCGGTATTCACCGGTCAGGTAACGCACCGCTTCACGCACTTCCACCGCGTTACCGGCGCTGGAGGCCAGCACCTGGTTCATATCGGTCAAGAGCGCAGAGGTGCGGCAGCCGGCGCCGTTGGCCACGGCGACTATGCTCTTGGCCAGCTCTTCGGAGGCTTCGAAGGTCGGCATAAAGGCGCCGGAGCCCACTTTCACATCCATCACCAGCGCTTCGAGCCCGGAGGCGAGCTTCTTGGAGAGGATGGAGCCGGTGATCATGGCGATGGATTCGACGGTGGCGGTGATGTCCCGTACTGCATAGATACGCTTGTCAGCCGGGGCAAGATCGCCGGTCTGGCCGATGATGGCGACACCCGCCTCTTTCACCACTTTCAGGAAACGATCGTTGTCGACCGAGGTCTGGTAGCCGGGAATGGCGTCCAGCTTGTCGAGGGTACCGCCGGTGTGGCCCAGACCACGGCCGGAGATCATCGGCACGAAACCGCCGCAGGCAGCGACCATCGGGCCAAGCATCAGGGAGACAACGTCACCCACACCGCCGGTGGAGTGTTTGTCGACAATCGGGCCACCCAGATTGAGGTGATCCCAGGTCAGCACCATGCCGGAGTCGCGCATGGCGCAGGTCAGGGCAACCCGCTCATCCATGGTCATGTCTTTGAAGTAGACCGCCATCGCCAGCGCGGCGATCTGCCCCTCGCCGATGGTGTTATTGGTAATGCCCTGAACGAAGAATTGAATTTCTTGGGTACTGAGCGCTTCACCGTTGCGCTTCTTGCGAATAATTTCTTGAGGCAAAAACATCTTTCATTCCCTCCGCCATTGCTGGCGTTACACAAGCCTGAATCCTTGCCCGCACACCGCATGGTGGGGGCTAACAGGGCGGACAGCAGTCCGCCCTCTCATCAACCTATTAGTAACCGCTGGTGTTGGCCGGCTTGTCGCCATGCCCCAGAGTGGCCAGCAGACTGGCCAGCAGGCTGGATGCACCAAAGCGGAAGGTACGGGCGGACACCCAGTCGTTGCCGAGGATCTCTTCGGCCATGGCCAGATACTGACCGGCAACGGCTGCGTCTTTCACGCCACCAGCAGGCTTGAAGCCGACTTTCGGGTTCTTGGCCTTGATCACTTCCATCATGATCCGCGCCGCTTCCAGGGTCGCATTGACCGGCACCTTGCCGGTGGAGGTCTTGATGAAATCGGCACCGGCATCGATACAGATCTCGGAAGCGCGACGGATCAGCGCCTCTTCTTTCAGCTCGCCGGTTTCGATGATCACTTTCAGCAGCACGTTGGCACCGCAGGCCTCTTTACAGGCTTTGACCAGATCAAAACCGATCTGTTCATTACCAGCCATGAAGGCGCGGTACGGGAACACCACGTCCACTTCGTCGGCACCGTAGGCGACAGCGGCACGGGTCTCGGCCACGGCGATCTCGATGTCGTCGTTGCCGTGCGGGAAGTTGGTCACGGTCGCAATGCGTACGTCGGCAGCGCCGATTCACGCAGGGTCTTGCGAGCGATAGGGATAAAACGGGGGTAGATGCAGACGGCGGCGGTCAGGCCAGCCGGTGACTTGGCCTTATGGCACAGGTCGATCACCTTCAGATCGGTGTCGTCATCGTTCAGGGTGGTCAGGTCCATCAGGTTCAGGGCGCGCTGAGCGGCCACTTTCAGATCAGTCATTCTGTTCTCCAAAGTCTCGATTTAATCCAGATAACTGGGCACCACCATACCATCCAGCGATGGATGCACAGGCAGTAATCCCCAGCTATACGGGAATGGAATTACAGTGCGAAGGCACCGGCACTATCGGGATGCTATTCAAAACACCCTGCAGGCACTGCGACTGTAAATAAGGCAAGAGCCCTGTCACTTTCTTACAAAAGTGCGGACTTGGTTCCATGAAGACTTGAGAAAGGCCGACAACATCTGACCCGACTTCCCAATCAATTCCATTTGACCGCCAACACCCGATTTCATCGAGCATTAGTCATTGCCAGCACCCTGCTGGCAACGCCTATTTCAGCCGAGATACCCCCTGTTTGCAAGCCGGATTTGCCAATTTCAGAGGTACCTCACATCTGGCAAATCCAGGTCTAAAAAAGCCTTACGAAAAGAAACGAGTCAGGATCCAGGAGTAGGCCAATCCCCCCAGATAGACCCCGACGATCCCCATTACCCCGGACAAAACGGGAGGCGCCGGGATCGGCAATTTGAGGAAAGAAAACAACAAACCAACTATAAAGCCGGCCACCATCGCCAGTAGCACTTCATTCATATAACCTCCGATTTGACTCATTTTATTATTAGTTTAGATAGGAAAACGGTTGTCACCGCTCCATACGCGAACGCCACGGCAGATGCCGTGGCGTTCGTGTTTATACCCTGTCAGTCAGGCGGCGATTACATGCCGGACAGTGCCAGGAAGAAGCCTGCGATGGTTGCAGACATCAGGTTGGACAGAGAGCCTGCCAGTACGGCTTTCAGACCAAAGCGTGCAATGGTGCCGCGGCGGTTCGGCGCCATGGACCCCAGACCACCCAGCAGGATGGCAACAGAGGAGAGGTTGGCAAAACCACACAGCGCGAAGGAGATGATCGCCTTGGTGTGATCGGACATGGCTACACCGTTGATCAGCACTTCGTCTTTCAGGTACGGAGCGAAGTTCAGGTAAGCCACGAACTCGTTCACTACCAGCTTCTGACCGATGAAGGAACCAGCAACCACTGCTTCATTCCAGGGCACACCGATCAGGAAGGCCAGCGGGGAGAAGATCCAGCCCAGCAGCAGTTCCAGAGAGAGTTGCGGATAACCGAACCAGCCACCCACACCGGAGAAGATGCCGTTGATCATGGCGATCAGACCGATGAAGGCCAGCAGCATGGCGCCGACGTTCAGGGCCAGTTGCATACCGGCAGAAGCGCCAGCAGCAGCAGCGTCAATGACGTTGGCAGGCTTGTCATCCAGCTCGGCATCGGCAGAGCTTTCGTCGTAGTTCGGGGTCTCGGTCTCGGGAACCAGCAGCTTGGCGAACAGCAGACCACCCGGTGCAGCCATGAAGGAGGCAGCAATCAGGTACTCCATCTTCACGCCCATGGAGGCGTAACCGGCCAGTACGGAACCGGCAACGGAAGCCAGACCACCACACATGACGGCGAACAGCTCGGAGTCAGTCATCTTGGCGATGTAAGGACGAACCACCAGCGGCGCTTCGGTCTGACCGACGAAGATGTTGGCAGTTGCAGAGAGGGATTCGGTGCGGGAAGTACCCAGTACTTTCTGCAGACCGCCGCCCAGCAACTTGATGACCATCTGCATGATGCCCAGGTAGTAGAGCACTGCAATCAGGGAAGAGAAGAAGATGATGACCGGCAGAACACGGAAGGCAAAGACAAAGCCGCCGCCACCGAACACTTCAAACATCTTGTTGCTGACCAGACCGCCAAACAGGAAGTCGATCCCGTTCTGGCCGTAGCTGATCACGCTGGATACCGCGTACACGCCGACCAGGATATCGCGACCAACCGGAACATAGAGAACAAACGCCCCCAGACCGGCTTGAATTGCGAACGCACCGACAACGGTACGGACGTTGATTGCCTTGCGATTGCTGGAGAACAGCACCGCGATAAGGACGAGCGTCGCCATCCCTACCAGACCCATGAACAAATTCATTATTATCTTCCTCTAGTAGCACCTGACTTGTTAGCGAGTTGTTATTAAACCCAACTAATCAAGGGGAGCGCATTATACTAATTAAAGTCCGATAAAATAGAATGCTGGTCACATTTTATCGTTATCAAAATGTCCAAGTGTCACAAAATTAGACAGCAAACGATTTTTACGCTCATTTTTTTTCCTGACAACTAAATCAGGTGTTGCGAATTTGTTTCATGGCTATTGGTCGTGATGGAAAATATGCCGGGCAGTTTCAAATAACACCTCGGCAACATCTGCCGATGGTTCATCCCGCAAGGTCATCAATATTTCCGCTATTTTCGGCAGCGCTTCCGGGGTATTCCGGGTGCCTTGTGCGCCTTGCAACGGCATATCTGGCGAATCGGTTTCCAGCACCAAAGCCTCGAGCGGCATAGCCCGAAATACCTCTCGCGTCTTGTTCGCCCGCTCAAAACTGATTACCCCGCCCACCCCGAGTCGAAAGCCTAGTTGCCAGAAAGCCTCCGCCTGCTGCAACGAACCGCTGAAAGCATGGATCACCCCGCCACGAGGCGGCTTGAAACGGCGCAACAGCTTGGCCACAGTGTCATTGGCACGCACCGAGTGGATCATCAGGGGAAGCCCGACATCGGCAGCCAGCCGGATCTGAGCCTCAAACAGCGCAAGCTGCCCCTCCTGCGGCACGTGAGAACGGAGGTCCAGCCCGCACTCGCCAATGGCCACCAGCCCGGCAGGCTGGCTCATCACCAGCGTTCTCAACCGCTCCATCACCCCCTCCCGCTGTTCACCGGCATACCAGGGATGAATGCCCAGACCATAAAAGAGGCCGTCATGTTGCTCTGCCAGTGCCATCACACGAGTCCAGTTATCCTCTGCGATGGCAGGAATGATATACTCCGTCACCCCTAATGCCCGACAACGGGCCAGCAGCGCCTCCCTGTCCTGGTCGAACACCGGAAAGTCGAGATGGCAATGGGTATCTATCAGCTGCATATCACTCACACCTGTTTGCGGTATTTAATGGGTCATTGAACATGATGAACAACAGAAACAACGGCTTTACCCTGATTGAACTGGTGCTGGTGATCATAGTGCTGGGGATCCTGGCCGTCACCGCCCTGCCCCGCTTTATCAATATCAAGGATGATGCCCTGAAAAGCACGGTTTCGGCGACCGCAGGCAGCTTTGCCAGTGCAGTTCAGCTGGCTCATGCTGGCTGGGCGGTGAAAGTTCAGGGACAAGACCTCGCACTGTATAACTTCAGTGGGATGGGCAAGAAAGATCTGGATATCAACCACTACGGCTGGCCTGTGGGGACAGAAGAAGACTACAACATACAAGGAACTGATGTCATTTTTACAGGAGGAACTAGCGAGCAAATATCAGTAAGCAGCATAAACGACTGCAAACTCCTATTCGAGGCACTCCTCGACACAGACCAAACAGTCTCAAAGAAATTAGAGGAAAAAGCTGATTATTACTCGCAAATAATTGAAATCCCCAGCCAGGTTGAAAATGGACTACACCACGATAACTGCCGCTATATCCTGCGCGACTCGATGGGTCGCTTCCCGGCTGACTCAGAGTATGAAAACGGCCTCGGCTTCGAGTACAACAGCGTTACCGGCGCCGTGACCCGCAATTTTGATTGAGCTCAGCCTCTTCTGCGCAAGCTCGCTCTTTGCTTGAATCATCATCATAACGAACCGGCGTGCAGCAGCGCCGGTTCTCCTGAGTGAGCCCCCACTCCTCACACCATGCATCGTAACGGGCCAGCCAACGCAGCAATATCCCCTTCATCGTCACACCTCCGCCAACAGGTTCAGGTCAAAAACCATCCTAATCAGAGTCGGCAAGGGGAGCAAGTCATCCCCATAACCGCGATCAGGCGGAATAAAAAAGAGCCGGTCAGCATGGCTGACCGGCTCTTTTAACATTCCCTGAAGAGGTTATCCGATGAGCGACAGCTCATCAGCCTCACAGACTCTTCAGCTTCTCTTCCGGCAGGGCCAGCTCGTCGTTGTGGTTGACGCCGATACCGCGCTCCAGCACATGACGGGCGATGGCGTGCGCCTCTTCCAGCGAGTGCATGCTGTAGGTACCGCACTGATACTCGTTCAGCTCGGGGATCTTGGCCTGATCCTGCACGGTCAGCACGTCGCTCATGGCAGCTTGCCAGGCGGCGCCAACACGGGCTTCGTCCGGCGCGCCGATCAGGCTCATGTAGAAGCCGGTACGGCAACCCATAGGAGAGATGTCGATGATCTCCACGCCATTGCCGTTCAGGTGATCACGCATAAAACCGGCGAACAGGTGCTCCAGCGTATGGATACCGCGCTCGGAGAGGATCTCCTGATTCGGTACGCAGAAACGCAGGTCGAACACGGTAATAGTGTCCTTGTTCGGGGTCTGCATGGTCTTGGCCACACGCACCGCTGGCGCCTCCATACGGGTGTGGTCAACGGTAAAACTGTCCAATAACGGCATTTTTGACTCCTGATTTGGTTACCAGAACCAGCCCCCACGGGAGAGCTGATCCTTGCATTGACGGTACTGGGCGCCGTAGCGCTGGGCGCGAGCCTCTACCTTGCGAGAGGTCTTCATCAACCACCCCTTGCTGCGATAGCTGCCACGCCGGTAGCCACCCCACCCTTCGTGATAGTTGAGGTACTGGCCATAGGCATCCCACTTGGAGGTGCCATTGAGCCGCTGGGCTTTGTTAGTGTACCAACCCATAAAATCGATGGCGTCGGAAAAATCATCGCGGTCACTCCAGCTGTTGCCGGTTTCTCGCTGGTAATCCGCCCAGGTTTCATCTTTGACCTGAGCATAACCATAAGCCGAACTGGCCCGCCCGGTCGGGATGAAGAGGAAATACTGCATCGGCGGCTGGGCATCATGTACGTAAGAGGACTCCTGATACATCATGGCCATCACCACATGGATCGGCGTCCCCCACTTCTCGTTCATCTTGAGCGCGGCCTTGTGCCAGTCCGGCTTCTCGCGAAAGATCTGGCACAGATTCTCCGGCTGAGCCGGTGGACGGCTACTGCAAGCAGTCAGGCCCGCCAACAGGCTGGCCACAACCACAAAACGCATCCCCCCCATCAAATGAGGCCGCACTTCGCACCTCTGGTCAGGTAAAGAGATAGCCAAGGTCAGATCGCGTCTTCGTTCTCTTCGCCGGTACGGATACGAATGACACGCTCCACCTCACAGACGAAGATCTTGCCATCACCAATCTTGCCGGTGCGAGCGGTATTCTGGATCGCTTCCAGACAGGCATCGAGATCCTCGTCCTGCACCACCAGCTCCACCTTCACTTTCGGCAGGAAGTCGACCATATATTCGGCGCCGCGATAGAGCTCGGTATGGCCCTTCTGGCGGCCGAAGCCTTTGACTTCGGATACGGTCATGCCGTTGATGCCGATCTCGGCCAGGGCCTCGCGCACATCGTCCAGCTTGAACGGTTTGATGATGGCTTCAATCTTCTTCATGGTGACTCCTTACCAGTTCTGTTTGCCGAACCCGGATGTAATGGGGTAACGGCGATCCTTACCAAAGTTGCGAGCCGTAATGCGGGGCCCGACCGCCGCCTGACGGCGCTTGTATTCGTTGAGATCCACCAGCCGGATCACCTTGCGCACCACCGCTTCCTCGAACCCTTCTGCCACCATGTCGGCGACCGAGGCATCCTCTTCCACGTAACGCTTGAGGATGGCATCCAAGATGTCGTATGGCGGCAGGCTGTCCTGATCCACCTGATCCGGCGCCAGCTCCGCTGAAGGAGGACGGTCGATAACCCGCTGCGGGATCACATAGTCCACCGAGTTGCGATATTCGCACAACTTGAATACCAGCGTCTTGGGCACATCTTTCAGCACGTCGAAGCCACCGGCCATGTCACCGTACAGAGTGGCATAGCCGACCGCCATCTCGCTCTTGTTACCGGTGGTCAGCACGATACGACGACGCTTGTTAGAGAGCGCCATCAGCAGCACGCCGCGGCAGCGGGCCTGCAGGTTCTCTTCGGTCGTATCGCGAGCGGTGCCTTCAAACAGCGGCGCCAGCTGGGTCATAAACCCTTCGAACATCGGCTCGATGGAGATGATGTTGAACTCAACCCCCATCCGCTCGGCCTGCTCCTTGGCATCTTCCACACTCATCTGGGCGGTGTAGCGGAACGGCATCATCACCGCCTGCACCTTGTCGGCACCGATGGCATCGGCCGCAATGGCCAGCGTCAGCGCCGAGTCGATACCACCGGATAGACCCAGCACAGCGCCGTGAAAGCCGTTCTTGGTGACATAGTCGCGCACCGCCAGCACCAGCGCCTGATAGGTCTCGGCCAACGGCTCCAGCGGCGCAGCGGGTTCCCGCTCCTTCACCGGCTGGCCATCAGCAAAACGTACTAGCGCCAGCTCTTCGGCAAACGGGGCCAGCTTGTGAGTCAACTCGCCCTGGCTGCTGAACACCTTGGAGCAGCCGTCGAAAATCAGCTCGTCCTGACCGCACACCTGATTGAGGTAGACCAGCGGCAGACCGGTCTGATCGCAGCGCTCCGCCATCAGCTCGCGGCGGATCCAGGGTTTCTCCTGATCGTATGGCGACGCATTGATGGTGAGCAGCAGCTCGGCCCCTGCCGCCTTGGCGGCCAGCGCCGGGCCAGGCTGCCACAGATCTTCGCAGATGAGCAGCCCCAGATTGTGACCACGGAACGGCACCACACAAGTTTCGGTCGCGGCGGTGAAGTAGCGCTTCTCGTCGAATACCCCGTAGTTGGGCAAGTCCTGCTTGAAGTAACGGGCAATCAGCTTGCCGTGCTCATAGAGGGAGGCAGCGTTGTAGAGCGCCTCTCCTTCACGCCAAGGGTGACCCACCAAAATGGCACAGTTGCCCTGCCATTCGGCTACACGAGCCAACGCGGCTTCGACCCGGATCATCAGATCGGCGCGCAGCAGCAGATCTTCCGGTGGATAGCCGGTCAGGGCCAGCTCGGAGCAGACCAGCAGATCGGCACCTTGCTGTTCGGCTTGAGCTGCCGCAGCGAGCACTTTGTCAGTGTTATCTTCGATGGCGCCTACCGTCAGATTCAACTGGGCAAGCATCAGAGAGAGGGCTTTTGCCATGGCGATGCATCTTGAATTCGAAAATGATGGGGAATGATAAAGAAAAGGGGGGCAATCTGCCAGTTCAAGACAGGCGTAACCGTGTGACAGCAACCAGTGAGAAGGATAAGCTGTAGATAGTCACGGAACGACAGGCCTTCGCAGATATGAAAAACGCCGGATTTACCCTGATGGAGTTGATGATAGCCATTGCACTGGGCGTCATTCTCTTGGGGATTGGTATTCCTTCTTTAGGCTCTCTGCTCAAAGACAGCACGGCTAACTATGAAAGCGAGCGGTTGATTAAGCTCCTGCGCTTTGCCCGCACCCAAGCTATCAGTGACCAGCAAACCGTCACCGCATGCCTAATAAACAACAATAACGAGTGTGTTGAACAGGATCCGGTTCAATTATTGGTTTTCATCGATGATGACGGTAATGCCGAGCTGGGCGAAGGGGAAGTAGAACTCGCACGCACACCAGCTTTTACTCCTGATGCCACCATCAGTTCAACCAGACCACGAGTCTTGTTTGCCGCTGATGGAACCAGCCTAGGTACCAATATGACCGTAAGGGTCTGCATCAGCGAAGAACCCAGAGTTGATGTTGTAATCGCAGCATCAGGTCGCAGCAGTAAATCCGAAACCACCAGCATTTGCCCTTGACCACTATCTTGGCTGCAGTTTCTCTTGCCGTTGCGCAGCCTCAAGATTAAATGGCTGTTCGGTTGACTGACACTCGATAACTCTCTTCACCATCAGGAGTTGCCCATTCAGTTCAAACCCTTTCTTTTGAAAGACGATTTCAGCACTCTGGCTATCCTTTATCGTTCCCTGAATAACGACATAGGTATCATTTGCCAACTCGACATAGCATTTTCTATCCACGACAGCATAGACATTGGCCGCATTTGACAACGCCATCAGCCAGAGGATCATTTTCATTGTGGCTCATCCTCATACAGGTATATTTTCTTGGGCGTCATATCCATTTCAGCCTCCTCCGCACCTTCCGAACACTCCCCCTCGCCGGTACAACGCTCAGGAACCCCTTCTCCTTCGTCTTTGAGAATCACCTCTTCACCCGGGGCACCACCAATAATCCGGATCTTTGAATCATCACCAGCATGGATCACCAGATCATCGGCCACCTTGTTATTTACTTCCACATAGCGTTCCGGGATTTCATTACCATCCTGATCCACCACATATTTGAAAGAGGTACCGTAATGCATGTCGACCATATACTGCCGCATGGCGCCTATCGACTGGATCGTACACTCCTCGAATGACTGAACCTGCGGCAAAAAAGAGGTGAAATAGAGCTTGCCTTGCAGCACAACCCCAGACCCCATCGACTTCTCTCCTGACTCGGCTAGCCAATATTTCCAACCCAATTTACTGGTAATGGCAGCTCTCAAACTAAGCAGGTCATTGGTGTCCGTGACACCAGCCAGAGGATCCACCGATACGTCATACAAGTCCGTCATCGTGATAGGGGCTGGAGCAGCAGTGTTATAACTCTTGGTAACTACCCCGTAGTCACGCAACATAAAATAGGCGTTTTGCACGGTAGACTCGGACGATGGGCGGTTTCGATCACCAGAACCAATCAACACTGCATCGAATGGCCTATCTTTGAACGAGAAATAATCTTCGCCACTAATTACCGTCTTGGTCACTTGCTTGTTTATAGTACGTACCAATACAGGCTGAGTGAAAAAGCGGCGGTCATTAGCCTGTACATCATCAGACCCAAGACTGGCAAACTTGAAAATACTCCAGGAGCTAGTACTGGTTGAAGGCATATCCAGGCGCCAGATATTGCCGCCTGTATCACCAGCATAAATTCGGTCAGTTTTCCCATCACCATCACTGTCTAGAGTGGAAACTGACCCCGGCATGCTATCAACCATCGCAGTCACCTGCTTGTTGGTACTGGAGCCAGCTCCAGGTGTTGCGCTGAACACAAGAGCACCACTATCGGCATCGACCATGTAGACGCCCATACCCTTGCTGTCAGAGCTACCTATCCCGACTTTACTCTTATTGGCATCGTAACCACCGGAAAAAACCATCACCAATCGCTTGTTGCTCGGAGGAGCATCCCAAGGAATATAAGCCACCTCCGGTACTGACCAGGTTTCCCCCAGTAATGAGAAGCCCGCAGTCTGACTATTGATCGTCCATTTCAAGCTGGGGGCATCTGGATTGGTAATATCGAGTGCATAGTAGCTACTACCACCCCCTCGCAAACCGAAAAGCAGCCAGACAAAGTCTCCCTCGGATGCCTTGATAACACCATTCCTGTTGGCATCCTTGATCAACGCAACCGGTGAAGCATCAACACCGTAGATATGATCGCCAGACTCGGCATTGAGACGTAGAGCTTCTTGCCTGGGCAACAGTTCATAGGGGATCATGGCCCAGCTTTCATCAACCGTACTACCGAGATCTTTGAACATATGCAGGAAACCAGCATTGGTTCCCATAAGGATCCGCAAATCAGGGGTACAGGTACTCTGGCCTGAAGCAATGGAGCAACCATAATTGACCACCAATGGACGAGAGTGCAGGGGGTCTCCCACTATGTATGGCCGAATGGTGGTACTGGCATCATAATCTTCATCGTCCACATCGACACCTTTTGTCCAGTCGATCTGTCCGTCAAGCTCGGTGGCACTGGCTAACCGCATGTAGCTGGCCAAATTGTCGGCAGAGCCTGCGATCGACACCAAATTGGCTTTGTTAAAAGCGTCCAATCGCTTGGGCGATGCAACCGTATTGATCACATAAATATTGCGATTGGTCTTCTCTGCCAGCATGGACTGCACACCGCCCTTGGCAACCAGATTGCCATCCCGTTCCGATGACCAGTAGGTCTGAGCCTGATCCAGAATGGAACCATCTACCTTGATGGCGGGCAAACCGTTAACATCTGCCACATACCCATCACCAGACAAAACCAGCTTCTTCAGGTTACCCTTCCAGCGCGGCCCGGTATCAGGCTCGAACATGGCGTAATAGATATTATCGAGGCTGCGAGTCCGGTCAAAGTTGTTAGTGGTGATAGCTGGCGACACCAGAGAGGTGTTTATCCGCAAAATGGCTAACAGGGAAGATCGCAACGCCTGTGTGAGCGCTTCAGCACTGACCGCAGGGTAATATTGGCCACCTCCACGTCTCGCCGTTTCTGCCAGCAGATTGCCCGCCCCAGAGATCGCGTCATCACCAAATCCCACGGTAAACGTGGTAACAGTCTGCTTGCCGGGCGATGAAGTATTTACATCCTTGTTCTTCATGTAACCAGCCATCGCGGCCAGATAGCTCTTGGAGGTGCCGGAACCATATCCCACTGTTGAGCCGTAGGCAGCCCGTTCATCTGCACTTAGCGAATCCGTCAACGCCTTTACTGCACTGTCAGCAGCCGTATCGCTGGTAGGCGCTCCATCAGTGACATAGATGACATAGCCATTATTTGAACATTTGTCATAAGGCGAGGTGTAAGTACCTTCCGGCTCTTCAGCAAGCTTGTCCCGCGTACCACCTTGCTTGCCATAAAGTACAGATTGCCCTCCATAGAAACGGTAGGCTTCATAGAGGGTTTCACATAATGGCGTATTGGTCGTAGCCGACAGGTCTTCCACAGTATTGAGCAAGTCCTGTTCGGCAGTAATGGTGCCGACAATATCGTCGTTACTGAGGATGCGGCGTACCACTCTGCCACCATTGGTGCTGGTACTATTGTTGGTATTGAATATGGCCAAGCCGAAATCAACCCCAGGAGTGGAGGAGATCACCGACTTGACCGCATCCTTGGCGATACGCAAGCGTGATTCAACGGCATAACCCGTCGGCCCGTAATACCAGCGGATATAGTTGGCAGTGTAGAGAGTTACACTGGTATTGCTACCCGATGTGGCATTATTCGCATTAGCTGTGTAATACCACTCGCCGCGAGTGTTGCTGGTTTTGTCGACCGGATAACCATCGCCGACCGCCCCCACCACCAGCGTTCCGTTGAAAGGATTGGCAGGATTGCGGTTCTGAATATCCTGCTTGCAGTCGACAATGGTGATGTCATCTTCGTACTTGCCAGAGATGGTCTCCCAATCCCCCTGACGAGGTAATCCATTGCGATAACTTGAATAGACATACGTCCAGACTTGGGACTGAAAATAACCGACCGTGCTTAGGGGGGGCTTTGATGAGGCGCAAGCATTGATGCTGTCGCGAAAACGCTGATAACTATTGATGGCGGGCACAGAACCATCGGTCGAGTAATAGATATAATTACGCGAATTACTGGTATCAGGATCCCGGCTCAGCGCTGGATAGACAGTGGCAGGATTATACTTTTCCCGCTCCAGCTCCATGGTTTCGGCCATACTGCCAGAGTTGTCGAAAATGATCAGCACCTTGGGCCGATAATCTCCCGCTTTCGAAAAGTCATAGATGAACAGTTCGGTATCATCCGAGTAAGCATCGCTGGCAACAGCTGGCACACTAAGTGCACACAGGGCCATCAGCCACAGTTTTCCATGATGTAACATCGCTGTCGCTCCTATTCAGCCGTCTTTAACAATGGCTGTTCGACTCCAACCGTCCACGTCATAGGACGCCCCTGTTTTCCGTACGCTTGGCTTGCCTCGAGCTCTACATAACGGCAGGCTGGTATGACGTTCTTGCTGGTCGCGTCAAATCGGCGCTTGCACACTGTTTCACTTCTATATTGCATGGTGGCGTTACCCATAGAGCCACTCACTGTTGATGTTGCCGTCGAAACCGAAGGCATCTGAGCAATCTGGGTAGCAAGCCCTGCTTGCTGCATGGCGCCACCTATGATGCCCTCTACTCTGTGTTCGACTTGCTGTAACGCTGCCGCCGCTCCACTAGCACGTAAATCCATGCCCCCAGATTGCATCAACACCACGGCAATCAAAGTCAAAGGGGCCAGAATCACCAGCGCCACGATCAATGCCACGCCACGTGAATGCTTCACTACCCACCTCCCGCCATCACCATGGGATTACGCAGTACCACAGTACTTTCCAGCAACAAGCGTCGAAACCCATCCCCATTGCCAGCCACGCTGATATCTCCCAGTTGATAGACATTGTTGTTGGTATAGCGACTGGATGCCTGCAGCGAGCGCACAAGCAAAAAAACACGGACTGCGATGACCCGCCCCTCGCCCCACTCTTGCGAGGTGACTGCATCTATGGCGGAAAACTTGTCTACACGACCATCCGGCACATTGCTGGTATCGACCCCAAACAACAGCACCATGCGTTCAATACCATCAACCAAAGCCCCAGATATCAACCAAGAACCGCCATCAGCAGTGAGGATACGCTTGCGCAGTTCAAAACCACCACGACCATTAGGCGAGAGGTAATAGACATGATGCTGGTACTCCCAAATCTGACGCATCGGCATGGCCGCCTCGGAAGGCGCAGTCTCATTACCTCTGAATAAATGAGCCTGTTGAGTATTGGTGGCCATATAGAAACGATTGGCATCTAGTCCTCCTGTCACCGGATTGCCAATCAGGCGCTTGATACTGATAACATCCGAGCCAGCAACGCGAGTAGAAGATGAGATACAGGCAAAACCACTCATGGTGCCTGCAGCACTGATATGAGTAACCCACAGCGGGCGTACTGGAAAAAGGTTGGAGGGTAGACTCCCTTCATTTCTCTCATCCAGACAGTCATTTGTCACGGTAGCATCAGCAGACAAAGTGAGCTCATCACCCGCAATCAGAGCCCCCCCCGTGAAATCCCCCCAAAACCCGGCCCAGCGTAAATCCTGAGTGATGAGACGCATGGCAATTCGACCATTTTCGAGCAGCTCACTCTGATCGAAGGACTCATTGGTGGTTGCGCGGGAGGCCACAAAAATACTCATCACCCCACCGAGTAGAAAAACACCAATCACCATTGTGATGAGCCATTCAACCAGCGTAAATCCATGATGTTTCATAGCGTCGTCATCAGAACGAACTGACGCCTCGTTAAATCAACACCTGCAATTCCACATGCCGTCGTAATCGTTGACGCAACGCCATTTGCCCCATCATGAGATGATTCACGTCCAGCCCAAAAAATTGAGACCGTCAATGCATTACTGGCTCCCTTGATAATACAGCCGGTGGGATTTTGTAATGTTGCTCCGGCCCCCGAAGCAGCACTTCCAATTAATGACTGTCGCCAATAATAAAGATCGAGATCCCGTAACTGAGCATCGCTACAGCTGCTCATAGTGCCATTTTCATTAGCGCAGGCTGGCAATGATGAAGTTCCGGCGCTGACAATCCAGGTATTGTTAGCTTGCGACTCCCAGGCTCCACGGTTGACTCTGAGCCTTTCGACCATATCGTTAGCCAACCAGCTGGCAATTGTTCGTTGTCGGGCTTCATATCCGGAAAACTTCGACTGAGCCTGCATAGCAACCAGTCCCAGCAAGCCAAATGACAACACTACTGCAGCTATCATCACCTCCAGCAGGCTGAATCCTCTCTCATGTGATGAAACATGAATGGCCATGGCTATTCCCAACAGCTATTGCTAGCTGCACCGGAAGCACTTTTGACACCCAACTGATTAATGGAAAACACCGTGCAATCGGTATCTTTGGCTTGGGCCGTCGTCGCACCAGCACTGGCTGACAAGGTGTAGGTGTTGCCTGATACGGCAATAGATAATTGATACAGGCCATTCTCAGATGCACTACTGATACCAAGAGCAGCAGCAGAGGATGCATACTGATTGAAATCCATAAAATAGGTTTCTTGCCGATTGGCCGCATTCAACAGCATGCTCTTGGCTTCGACACGATGACTGGTCAGTACATATTGCTGATAGGCGGGATAAGCGATGGTGCCAAGAATCGCCACGATGGCGATGACAATCATCAACTCAATAAGAGAAAAGCCACGAAAGTATCCAATCATATCCCATCCTTGGTGACAGACTGCTTCATAAGTTTAACGCCGAGCCTGTCTCTTGAACAAACCCGGCGTCATTATCAACACACTTTATTCTTAAGCCTTCCTGGCTGCACTCAAATTATTCTAAGTTCGGGAGGAACCTCAAAGACTACGT
Organism: Aeromonas sp. 96A; assembly: GCF_051919165.1. Taxonomy (NCBI): domain Bacteria; kingdom Pseudomonadati; phylum Pseudomonadota; class Gammaproteobacteria; order Aeromonadales; family Aeromonadaceae; genus Aeromonas; species Aeromonas sp. 96A. The sequence goes on from NZ_JBQBFE010000001.1 coordinate 2,227,924, forward strand.
TCTCTTCACGGCCAGGATGCTCGGCAACCACCTTGCCTCCCAGCTCGCGCAGGCGGGCAATCACGTTTTGCACTAGCACCTCGGGGGCGGATGCACCTGCAGTGACGCCAATCGCCTTCACGTCTTCCAGCCAGCTCGCCTCGATCATCGACGCATCGTCGATAAGATAGGCTCTGGCACCCACCTTCTCGGCCAGCTCGCGCAGACGGTTGGAGTTGGAAGAGTTGCGAGATCCCACCACCAGCATGGCGTCCACCAGCCCCGCCATCTCCCGCACCGCATCCTGACGGTTTTGGGTGGCGTAGCAGATATCATCCTTGCGCGGCCCCTGGATCTTGGGGAAGTGCTTGCGCAACGCATCGATGACGTCAGAGGTCTCATCCACGCTCAGGGTGGTCTGGGTGACAAAGCAGAGGTCATCCGGATTCTTCACCTTGAGCTTGGCCACATCTTCAGGCGTCTCCACCAGATACATGCCGCCTTCGCGATTCTCGTACTGCCCCATGGTCCCGATCACCTCGGGGTGACCGGCGTGGCCGATGAGCACGGCTTCGGAGCCCTTGCGACTGGCGCGATGGACTTCCATGTGAACCTTGGTCACCAGCGGACAGGTTGCATCGAATACCTTGAGGGCGCGGGACTTGGCCATCTCGCGCACTGTCTTGGCCACGCCGTGAGCAGAAAAGATGACGATGCTGTCGTCAGGCACCTCGTCCAGCTCCTCGACGAAGACAGCGCCCGCATCTTTCAACTTGTTCACCACATAGCGGTTATGCACCACTTCGTGGCGGACATAGATGGGGGCACCGAACTTCTCCAGCGCGCTCTCGACAATGCTGATGGCGCGATCGACACCGGCGCAAAAACCGCGAGGGTTAGCGAGCAGAATATCCATTAATGCACCTTCTCCTCATCATCAACGCCCAGGATCTCCACCTCGAAGGTGACGGTATGACCGGCCAGCGGGTGGTTGAAATCGACCGTGACCGACATACCGGCTACCGCCCGGATGATGCCCGGCAGCTCGCTGCCATTGGGCTGATCGAACAGGATGATGGTGCCGACTTTTGGCTCCACATCGGCGCCAAATTTGGCACGGTCGAGATGGTAGATGTTGTCGGGGTTGGAGAGGCCAAAGGCCTCTTCCGGCGCCAGAGTAAAACTCTTGCTCTCCCCTTCGCTCAGCCCCAGCAGACACTGCTCAAAGGTGGGGGTCAGGCTGCCATCGCCCATCCGCAGGCGGGCAGGTTTGCCGTGCAGCGCCGTGCTGTCGGCAACCGAGCCATCTTCCAGCTTGATGGAGAAGTGGAACAGCACGCTGCTGTTAGCGGTGATCTGCTGGCTCATGCCTGCTCCTTTTTCTCACCACGGAAACCGTCCAGCACAATCATGGCGGCCCCGATAAAGATAAAGCTGTCGGCCAGATTGAATGCCGGCCAGTGCGCACGCTGCCAGTAGAAGTCGAGGAAATCGACCACATGGCCCAGCACCAGTCGATCAAAGACGTTGCCGAGGGCGCCGCCGATGATGAGTGAATAGGCGATACCGCTCCAACGCTGGGTCACCGACTGCTTGCGCAGCCAGTGGATCAGCAATCCACAGATGGCAAAAGCTAGCACCGCGAAGAACCAGCGCTGCCAGCCCCCCTGATCAGCCAGAAAGCTGAATGCGGCGCCCTTGTTGTAGACATGAACCAGGTTGAAGAAGGGGGTGATCTCCACCCCCGGGTAACCAAATGGCAGCAACTTGACCACGGCGAGCTTGCTCGCCTGGTCCAGTACAAAGGCCAGCACTGCCAGCCACAGCCAACGCAGGCCACTTTTATGTTGAGTCATGTTCATCAGGCAAATTGACGCGTTTCGCCGTCACCCTCAACGTTGGTCACACAGCGACCACAGATCTCTTCGTGACCCGCGATAGTGCCCACATCTTCTACATGGTGCCAGCAGCGGTCGCACTTGGCGGCGGCAGACTGGGCCACGCTCAGCCACAGGTCATCACGCTCGGTCGCCACAGAGCCTTCCGGCGCAGAGTCAGCCACGACCACCTTGGCCTTGGAGGTGAGCAGCACGAAGCGCAGCTCATCAGCCAGGGCGTTCAGGCGTGCAGCCAGCTCCGGCTTGGCGAACAGGGTCAGTTCGGCCTGTAGGGAACCGCCGATACGCTTCTCGCCACGGGCCACTTCCAGCGCCTTGTTCACTTCACCACGCACGGTGAGGATCTCGGCCCAGAAATCGTCGTTGAGAGATTCACCCGCTTCCAGACCGAACAGGCCGTCGTACCACTCCTCGGTGAAGACGAACTCGCCGCGCTCGCCCGGCAGCAGAGCCCAGATCTCGTCGGCGGTGAAGCTCATGATCGGCGCCATCCAGCGCACCATGGCTTCTGCAATGTGATACAGGGCGGTCTGGCAGGAGCGACGGGCCAGGCTGTCAGCCTTGGCGGTGTACTGACGATCCTTGATCACATCCAGATAGAAGGAGCCCATCTCGATGGAGCAGAACTGCATCAGCTTCTGGGTTACACCGTGGAAGTTGTACTCGTCGAATGCCGCCATGATCTCGGCCTGTACCGCTTTGGCACGACCCACAGCCCAACGATCCACCACTACCATGTCGGCAGGTGCCACCATGTCGGTCGCCGGATTGAAGCCGTTCAAGTTGGCCAGCAGGAAGCGGGCAGTGTTGCGAATACGACGATAAGCATCGGCAGAGCGCTTGAGGATCTCGTCGGAGACAGTCATCTCGCCGGTGTAGTCAGTGCTCGCTACCCACAGACGCAGGATGTCGGCACCCAGCTTGTTCATCACGTCCTGCGGGCTCACCACGTTGCCGATGGACTTGGACATCTTGCGACCCTGACCATCCACGGTGAAGCCGTGAGTCAGCACCTGGTTGTACGGAGCCTTGTCTTTCATGGCCACGCCGATCATCAGGGAGGACATGAACCAGCCGCGGTGCTGGTCAGAACCTTCCAGATACATGTCGGCCGGCTTGCCATTGAACTCGGGACGGGCATCAACCACGGAAGCGTGGGTAGAACCGGAGTCGAACCAGACGTCCAGAGTGTCAGGCACCTTGTCATACATGTCGGCATCGGCACCCAGCAGCTCGGCCTTGTCCAGATCCCACCATGCCTGAATGCCGGACTGCTCGACACGCTTGGCTACTTCATGCATCAGGCGCACGGATTCCGGATGCAGTTCCTGGGTCTCTTTGTGGACGAACAGGGAGATGGGCACACCCCAGGTACGCTGACGGGAGATACACCAGTCAGGACGGTTCTCGACCATCGCCTGAATGCGGTTTTTACCCCAGGCAGGTACCCAGCCGCTCTGGCCGTGCTGTTTGATACCGTCCTTCTCGATACGCTCGATCTCTTCCAGCGCGCGCTTGCGCAGACCCTTCTGTTCCATGCTGATGAACCACTGCGGGGTGGCACGGAAGATGATAGGGGTCTTGTGACGCCAGCAGTGCGGGTAGGAGTGGTTGAACACCTTGTGATGCAGCAGGGCGCCACGCTCGGTCAGCACCTCGACCACAGATGCGTTGGCCTTGAATACGTGCTGGCCAGCAAACAGTTCGGTATCCGGCAGGTACACGCCGTTGCTGCCAACCGGGTTGGCCACTTCCAGACCGTACTTCTGACCGACCACAAAGTCTTCCTGACCGTGGCCAGGGGCGGTGTGGACGGCACCGGTACCGGCATCCAGGGTGACGTGGTCACCCAGTACCACAGGCACGTCGAAGCTGTAGAAGGGGTGGTTGAAGCGCAGCAGCTCGAGTGCGGCACCCTTGGCGTAGCCCAGATTGTGGAACTGCTCGATACCGGCGCGATCCATCACATCCTTGACCAGCTCGGCGGCCAGGATCAGACGCTCGGGATGCTCACCTTCAACCTGCACCAGTGCGTAATCCAGATCGGCGTGCATGGCGATGGCGCGGTTGGCTGGCAGGGTCCACGGAGTGGTGGTCCAGATCACCGCAGAGATCGGGCCCTTGCCGGTGTGGCCTTCGGCGCAGTCAAACTTGGCGGCAACGGTCGCCTCATCAACGACCTTGAAGCGCACATCGATGGAGGGGGAGTTTTTGTCGTAGTACTCAACCTCGGCTTCAGCCAGCGCGGAGCCGCAATCGGTACACCAGTGCACCGGCTTGGAGCCTTTGTGCAAGTGGCCGTTTTCAACGATCTTGGCCATGGAGCGGATGATGTTGGCTTCGGTGCCAAAATCCATGGTCAGATAGGGGTGTTCCCAGTCGCCCAGCACACCCAGACGGATGAAGTCGGTCTTCTGCGCTTCGATCTGGGTCTTGGCGTATTTGCGGCACTCGGCGCGGAATTCGGCAGCAGAGACCTTCTCGCCCGGCTTGCCGACCATGCCTTCCACTTTCAGTTCGATAGGCAGACCGTGGCAATCCCAACCCGGCACATAGGGGGAATCGAAACCGGAGAGGCCCTTGGACTTGATGATGATGTCTTTGAGGATCTTGTTGACCGAGTGACCGATGTGAATGTTGCCGTTCGCATAGGGGGGGCCATCATGCAGAATGAAAGAAGGCTTGCCCGCTTTGGCGCGGCGAATAGCGCCGTAGAGATCCTGATCGTACCAACGTTTCAGCATGTTGGGTTCGCGTTTGGCCAGATCGCCACGCATCGGAAACTCGGTTTCCGGAAGATTCAGGGTGTGTTTATAGTCGCTCATCAGTCCTGGGTTCCCTTCTTTTCTAAAAGAGTGCTGGGTAAATTGAATTGTGGCAGCCCGAACCAGGCTCGGGCCGCCAGGGCATCTCGTTCGATCTGCTCTTTCAAGGCAGTGAAAGAGGCAAACTTCTGCTCTTCGCGCAGCTTGTGGCGAAGCAGCACCTTGACCTGCTGACCATATAGATCACCAGAAAAATCAAATAGATGTACTTCCAATCTGGCTTGTGTACCGCTCAAGGTCGGCCGTACACCCACATTGGCTACACCGGGGAAGGTCTTGCCGGAACATATCACTTCCACCGCAAACACGCCACCGACCGGGATCACCTGACGCTTGAGGGCCAGATTGGCAGTGGGAAAACCTATGGTGCGCCCCAGCTTGTCGCCGTGGGCCACCCGGCCGCTGATGATGTAGGGGCGGCCAAGCATCAGCTCCACCTCCGCCATCCGGCCCGCTTTCAGGGCCTCGCGTACGAGGGTGCTGCTGACCCGCTGCCGTTCGAGCTGGAAGCTCTGGGTACTGATCACCTCAAAGCCGAAGCGATGACCCGCCTCCTCCAGCAGGTGGAAGTCCCCTTCCCGCCCCTTGCCGAAGCGAAAATCATCGCCGACCACCAGATAGCGCACCCCGAGCTTCTCCACCAGCAACTGCTCGATGAAGGTCGAGGCCGCCTGCTCGGCAAAGCGGTGGCTGAAGCGCACACAGAGCATGCGGTCGATATGCAGCCCCTGCAGCGCTTCATACTTCTCCCGCAACCGGCTCAGCCGGGCGGGCGCAGCCGTGCCGGCAAACAGCTCCAGCGGCTGCGGTTCGAACAGCATGACGCAGGCGGGCAATCCCAGCTGGGCCGCTTTCTCCTTGAGACGTGCCAATACCGCATGGTGACCCTGATGAACCCCATCAAAGTTGCCAATGGTTAATACACATCCCCGGTGACGGGGCTTGAGATTGTGAATGCCGCGAATAAGCTCCATCAGTGCCTTGTGCGTTGCTGCCATGGAAATCGGCGGATTATATATCAGGCAGCAGGCAGGGTCAGCCCTCATAGCCTGATTTCAACTATCCGGGCCCAAGCCCGCCCATCTGCGGCGCCATGAGGCACTATCCCCATGGCGCCGCAGGATCACGGCTACTGCTGCCCCGATTTAAGGTGACGCGGCCGAATGCCCAGCAGCAGCAACACCACGGCATAGACCCCGGCCCCCAGCGACAGCAGCATGGTCAGCTGCAAACTGGCCTTGCCCATGCTCCATGCGCCCCACTGGGCCAAGTCTGGCGACAGATAGGCGAGCACGCCCCCCATCAGCACGCTGGCGACCAGCAGCTTGAGGCAGAACACGCCGGTATGGCGGGAGGGACGATAGACGCTCTGCTGGTACAACCCCTTGAACAGCAAGGCCGCATTCAGAGTACCCGAGCAGGCGGTCGAGAGCGCCAACCCCACGTAACCGAGCGGGTAGATGAAAATGAGGTTGCAAACCATGTTGGCAATCATCGACATCACCCCGATCCGCACCGGCGTCTTGGTGTCCTGACGGGCATAGTAACCGGGCGCCAGCACCTTGATCAGCATCAGGGAGAGCAGACCGGTAGTGGAGGCCAGCAGGCTCGCGCTCGACATGCTCACTTCATGCAGGCCGAACTCGCCGCGCATGAACAGCACTCGCAAAATGGGCTCGCGCATCACCGCAATGCCTATCATGGCGGGCAGGCCGAGCAGCATTACCATCCGCACCCCCCAATCCATGGTGCGGGAGAAGTCGGCCGGATCGGCATCCACATGCTTCTTCGCCAGCGCAGGCAGGATCACGGTACTGATGGCCACAGCAAACAGACCGAGGGGGAACTCCAGCAGGCGATCCGAGTAGTAGAGATAACTGATGGCACCGGTCGCCAAAAACGAAGCCAGCATGGTGTTGACCAGCAGGTTGATCTGGCTGACCGATACCCCGAACAGGGCGGGGATCATTAGGGTGCGGATCTTCACCACCCCAGGGTGATTCCATCCCCACTTGGGCCATACCAGCATGTTGATTTGGCGCAAAAAGGGATACTGGAACAAAAACTGCACCAAACCGCCCAAAAAGACACCAATCGCCAGCGAGATCTCAGGTTTGTCCATCAGCGGTGCAATCCACCAGGCCGCCGCAATCATGGTGATGTTGAGAAACACCGGCGTAAACGACGAGACTGCAAAGCGGCCGAAGGTGTTGAGGATGGCCCCCGCCATGGCGGTAAAAGTGATAAACCAGAGGTAGGGGAAGGTGATTTTAAGCATCAGACTGGCGAGCTCGAACTTCTCGGCCGCAGGGCCGCCGTGCAGCCAGTCCCAGAACCAGCCCCAGCCAAACAGCGCGGTCAGCACACCCGACCCCAGCACCCCGAGCAGGGTGACCACAGTCACTATCCCCCCCAGCGTGCCCGCTACCGCCGCCAGCAATTCACGCACTTCCCCCTCGTCGCCATTTTTCTTGTACTCCGTCATCACGGGAACAAAGGCCTGGTTGAAGGCACCTTCGGCGAACAGACGACGCAGAAAGTTGGGAATGCGATTGGCAAAAAAGAAGACGTCGGCGGCCACCCCGGCACCGAGCAGATTTGCGATGACCACATCGCGAACCAAGCCCATTACGCGGGATGCCAGCGTCATTCCGGACACTATCATGCCGGATTTGATCAATTTCTTACTCAAGACGAGGCCTCTGGAACTGTCAGAATGAAAAGAATGCTGCTAGAATCGGCCGACAGTTTAACCGTCTCCCTACTGACACACCACCGGGAGGCGGTGTTTATTTGCACAAATCATTTGACAATATGTGGTTGGAAGGGCATATTTCCGGGCCTTTTCAATACACTCGCTAAGACAGTTTTAGGAGTTTTACCTTGGCTAACATCAAATCTGCTAAGAAGCGCGCTCTTCAGTCAGAAAAACGCCGTCAGCACAACGCCAGCCGTCGTTCCATGACCCGTACCTACCTGAAGAAAGTCATTGCTGCTATCGCCTCTGGCGACAAAGCTGCCGCGACTGCCGCTTTCGCTGTTGCTCAGCCGATCATGGATCGTATGGCGACCAAAGGCCTGATCCACAAGAACAAAGCTGCTCGTCACAAGAGCCGCCTGTCTGCCCAGATCAAAGCTATGGCTTAATCAGCGTCTGCTGATCAAAGCTGAAAAAACCGGCCTTAGTGCCGGTTTTTTATTTATCTGCGCTGCAATAAAGTCGATGCAGCAAGCTGATCATTTCACGCACCTCATGGCTGCGCAGCGAATAGTAGACCGTCTGGGCCTCTTTGCGCGTCGTCACCAGCTCATCCCGCCGCAGCAGCGCCAGATGCTGTGACAATGCCGACTGACTCAATCCCAATCGCTCGTTGAGCTCCCCCACTGACAGTTCGCGCTCCAGCAACTGGCACAGAATAAACAGCCGCCGTTCGTTGGCCAGCGCCTTGAGCAAGGCCACCGCTTTACTCGCATTGGCTTCCATCTCTTCAAGTTGCATCACATCTCTCCTCTACCACTGATCGCCGATGATACGTGGTGACGGGTCGTTTTAAAACGACAGGGTGGCCGGCTGGATGGCGGAGAAGTTCTCCTGGCCGGAAAAGAGAAAGGTAAAATCGCTCTCGCAGACCCGCTTCACCGCCGGATGCTGGATCATCCGCTCGGCGAAGATGACGTAATACTCCTCCATCAGATCCTGGGTTTCCCCGATCAGCATCACCCCCTCCCCCTCGAGGATCTCCTCCCGATAGATGGTCGGCGCCATGAAGATGCCCTGATTGAAGAAGCCAAACGCCTTCATCAAGGCGGCATCATCAAACTCGCCAAGAATGCTGGGGGAGACACCCTGCTGCTCGAACCACTGAGTCAGCTGACGCCCCATGGCGGTACGGCGACCGGGGATCAGCAGCTTGCGCTCTTCCAGACAGGCGGGAAAGGGCTTTTCAGGCAGCGGCGCCTTGCAGAAGAAGCTGACGCCACAGCCGCCCAGCCGTTTGGAGAGCAGCCCCGCATGTTGGCTGGAGTCCACCGGACAGTCGGAGAGGATCATATCGAGCTTGTGCTCGCTCAGCTGCTCCAGCAGCAGTTCGTGGGTTGATTCAAAACAGCGCAGATGGATGGAACCATCGTTGGGGATGACGGAGAGCAGCACGCGGCTGGCAAGGCGCTTGGAGAGGGCATCGGCGATGCCGACGTCGAACAGGATCTGGCTCTCCTTGCGGTAGTTGACGATATCGAGCATCTCGTAGGAGAGGCTGAACATCTTGTCGGCATAACGAAACACCAGCTGGCCCAGCTCGGTCGCCTCAAGAGAGCGCCCCTTGCGTTTGAGCAGCTTGCCCCCGAGGCGCTGCTCCAGCAGCTTGATCTGACCGGTGACGGTTTGCGGGGTCAAAAAAAGGGCTTCCGCTGCCTGGGTAACGGAGCCCTTCTTCTGAGTCATCCAGAAATAGTAGAGATGGTTGTAGTTAAGGTGTGACATCCGATGGGGTTCCCGCTTGACGCGGACTCCGGTAGCAGCTGAGTTCAACCGCCAGAATGTCATACATGTCGCTAACCGAGTCAACCTTGTTCGCGCCAAACTGCTCCATCAGAGTGGCCTTGAGGCGTGCTTTGTCCGGCATCCGGTCAGCGCAATAACGCTTGTTGGAGCGTTTGACCATCTCGCCAGCCCGGCTGCTCAGCGCCCGCTCGGAGAAGGTCTCGCCAAAGCGCGCCTTGGCCTGCTTGTCCCCCAGCAGCAGGGCGCTGTCTACCACTCCGTTCAGATAGGCAGAGCAGTTCGCCGAAGTGGCGTCCTGCTTGCAATCCTCCAGCCCGCCGGCCCATGCCGCGGGGCTCAACAACAGCATCAACAACCCTGTATGCAGCTTCATAGTCCCTCCGTACTCTGTTCCCCTTCACCCTTGGGAAGGGCCATGCGCAAGGCCAGATAGCCGACTACCGCCGCCATGGTGGAGCCCACCAGGATCCCGAGGCGAGAGTAGCTGCCGTAATCCAGCCCACCGTGCTCGAAGGCGAGCGACGCGATAAACATCGACATGGTGAACCCGATGCCACAGAGGATGCTGACCGCAAAAATCTGCTTGAAGTTGACCCCGGGCGGCAACTGGGCGATGCCCAGCTTGACCGACAGCCAGCTGATGGTGAACACCCCGAGCGGCTTGCCGATAAACAGCCCCAGCATGATCCCCATAGGTACCGGACTCAGCAGGGAGGAGATACCAATCCCTTCCAGCGATACCCCGGCGTTGGCAAAGGCAAACAGCGGCAGGATCAGATAGGCACTCCAGGGGTGCAGCTGATGCTCCAGATACTTGAGCGGCGAGGCGTAACGCTTGCCGTTAAGCGGAACCATAAAGCCCACTACCACGCCAGCCAAGGTCGCATGGACGCCAGACTTCAGCACCGCAACCCAGAGCACCAGACCAACCAGCATGTAGAGGCTGATCCTGTCCTCACCACGGCGATTCATCCAAAGCAGAGTGAGGGTTGCCAGAATACCGATGGCCAGCGCCTCCAGCGACAACTGCTGGGTATAGAAGAGCGCGATGATGATGATGACACCGAGGTCATCCATGATGGCCAGTGCCAACAGGAATACCTTGAGGCTCACCGGCACCCGCTTGCCAAGCAACGCCATCACCCCGAGGGCAAAGGCGATGTCGGTCGCAGCCGGGATCGCCCAGCCAGCACGCGCCACTTCATCCGAATAGTTGAAAAAGGCGTAGATCAAGGCCGGAGCCAGCATGCCGCCCACCGCCGCAATAGCTGGAAAAGTCGCTTGCACCCGAGAGGAGAGCGCCCCTTCCAGCATTTCACGCTTCACTTCCAGACCAACCAGCAGGAAGAAGATCGCCATAAAGCCATCGTTGATCCAGAGCAGCAGCGGCTTGTTGATGTCTAGGGCCGCGATGCGCACCTGCACCGGCGTGTCGAGAAACGCCTGATACCCGCCAGCCAGCGCGGTATTGGCTAAAATCATTGCCAGCATGGCAGCCATGATCAGAATAATTCCGGAGGCGGCCTCCAGCTTCAGGAACTTTTTGATTACGTCACTCATGGTTAAATTTTCCACCGTATTGCTTTGGTTTGAGTCTATCTCCTGCAACAACCAATGGAAAATCGTTTCTTGCTGCTCAATACAACGAAAAAACCGAAGGCAAAATAGAACATACCTGCTATAAGCAGGTTTTTCCTCGTCTCTGGCTACCGTCTTATTAATCAATAAAATGAATTTTCAATTATTTAACTGCATAAAAAAGGCGCCCTGAGGCGCCTTGCTATCAGATGGCGACGGGCGCCTTGATGCCGGGGTGGGGGTCATAACCCTCGATCTCGAAATCCTCGAACTTGTAGTCGAAGATGGAGTCAGGTTTGCGCTTGATCACCAGGGTCGGCAGCGGGCGCGGCTCGCGGGAGAGCTGCAGCGCAGTCTGCTCCATGTGATTGGAGTAGAGGTGCACATCACCGCCAGTCCAGACGAAGTCACCCACTTCCAGATCGCACTGCTGGGCCATCATATGGGTCAGCAGGGCGTAGCTGGCGATGTTGAACGGCAGGCCGAGGAACACATCACAACTGCGCTGGTAGAGCTGGCAGGAGAGCTTGCCGTCCGCCACATAGAACTGGAAGAAGGCGTGGCAGGGAGCCAGCGCCATCTTGTCCAGCTCGCCCACGTTCCAGGCGGATACGATGATGCGGCGCGAATCCGGGTTGTGCTTGATGTCATCCACCGCCTTCTGGATCTGGTCGATGACAGACCCGTCGGCAGCAGGCCAGGAGCGCCACTGCGCGCCGTAAACCGGCCCCAGATCGCCATTCTCGTCGGCCCACTCATCCCAGATGCTGACGCCATTTTCCTTCAGATAGGCGGTATTGGTATCCCCATTGAGGAACCAGAGCAGCTCGTGAATGATGGAGCGCAGGTGGCACTTCTTGGTGGTCACCAGCGGGAAACCTTCCGCCAGATTGAAGCGCATCTGATGGCCGAACAGGGAGACAGTACCGGTGCCGGTACGGTCAGACTTGACGGTGCCCTCATCGAGGATTTTCTGCATCAGGTCGAGATAAGCTCGCATTATTTCGCCTCCTTCACGGCATTACCGAACAACTGCGGACGCTTGTAGGCGGCCCAGATCATCAGGGCACCGGCGATAATCATCGGGGTGGAGAGGATCTGACCCATGCTGATCTCCTGGAAGTAGAGACCGAGCTGGCTGTCCGGCTGGCGCACAAACTCCACCAGGAAGCGGAACAGGCCGTAGAACAGCAGGAACATGCCGGAGATGGCGCCGCGCGGCGGATTCTTGCGCCAGAACAGGTTGAGGATGATGAACAGCACCACCCCTTCCAGCGCGAACTGGTAGAGCTGGGAGGGATGACGCGGCTCGGGGCCGGCCTCCGGGAAGATGATGGCCCAGGGCACATCGGTGACCCGGCCCCACAGCTCGCCGTTGAGGAAGTTGCCGATCCGGCCGACGCCGAGACCAAACGGAATGAGCGGTGCCACAAAATCGGCCACGGTGAAGAAGTGGCGCTTGGTCTTGTGGGCAAACCAGATCATCGCGGTGATCACCCCGATCAGCCCACCGTGGAACGACATACCGCCGGTCCAGATCTTGAACAGATAGGTGGGATCCGCGAGGAAGAGATCGAAGTTGTAGAACAGCACGTAACCGACACGGCCACCGAGGATCACCCCGAGGAAACCGTAGAACAACAGATCCGACACCTCGTTGCGGGTCCAGCCGCTGTTCGGTGCATCGGCGCGACGGCCAGCCAGCCACATGGCAAAAGCGAAACCGAACAGGTACATGAGACCATACCAGCGTACCGATAGTGGTCCCAAACTGAATGCTACGGGATCAATCTGCGAGAAAACCCAATATCCATCGTGCTGCATATGCGGCCCCAGTCAAAATAAAAGCCGCATTTTCCGATCATTCGTCAGCAGGGACAAGGCATGATTATCAATCACTCTGTTTCGATTTATGACCGGCTCGCAGCAAACCGCCCAAACCGTGCTCCTCCAGATAACGGGCAAACAGGCCGCGCAGTACGTGGGGGTTGTCATGTTTGAGGCCATCGGCCATCAGTTCGGTCAACTCGCTCAGGGTGGATTGACGCAGCACGTACTTGATCCGGGCGATGTTGTGGGTGTTCATACTGAAGCGGCGATAGCCCATGGCCAGCAGCAGCAATACACCGACCGGATCACCGGCCAGTTCGCCACACACCGACACCGGCTTCTGGTAACGGTGGGAAGCATCAACCAGCTTTTGCAGGGCGCGGATCACCGCAGGATGGAAGGCATCGTAGATGTTGGCAACCCGGGAATTGTTGCGATCTACCGCCAGCAGGTACTGGGTCAGGTCGTTACTGCCCACCGACCAGAAGTCGATGAGCGGCGCCATCTCCGGCAAGATAAAGAGGGCTGAGGGCACCTCGATCATCACCCCGAGGCTGGGGTAGCGGATCACCGCATCGCGGCTCGCCGCTTCTTCCGACACTTCCCGCCATGCTTGATCCAGCAGACGACGGGAGGCTTTGATTTCGCTAACGCTGCTGATCATCGGCAGCATGATGGCCAGATTGTCGAGTCCTTCGCTGGCCCGCAGCATCGCCTTGAGCTGCACCAGAAACAGTTCGGGGTGATCCAGGGTGATCCGGATCCCCCGCCAGCCAAGGAAGGGGTTTTCCTCGACGATGGGGAAATAGGGCAACGGCTTGTCGCCGCCCACATCCAGCGTCCGCATGCAGACCGGCCGGTTGCGGTAGGTCTCCAGAATACCGCGATAACGGGCAGTCTGCTCCCACTCGGAGGGGAAGCTCTCCTGCAGCATAAAGGGGATCTCGGTGCGATAGAGCCCGACCCCGTCCGCCAGCTGATTGAGGGAGATCTCGGTATCGGCACTGAGCCCGGCGTTGAGCAGCAGAGAGACCTTGGTGCCGTCGGCCGTCTCGGATGGCAGGTTGTCGACGCTGCGCACCAGAGTATCGAGCGCCCGCTCTTCGCTCAGCAGCTGACGATACTCGGTCAGGATCACCTGATTGGGTTCGATGAAGAGATCGCCGCTGTAGCCATCGACGACCAGCATGCGACCACCGATGTCACCAAGAGGCAGATCAACCCCCATGATGGCGGCGACCCCCATGGCGCGGGCCAGAATAGCCGCGTGGGAGTTTGTTCCCCCCTTGAGCGAGACCACGCCGGTCAGATACTCGCGGGGCACTTCCGCCAGAATGGTGGCCGTCACCTCGTCGGCAACCAGCACCACCGGCTCACCGATGGAGATATGTTCCGGTTCATTCTGCACCAGTCGGCTGATCAGCCGCTGGGCAATATCCTTCACGTCGGTGGAACGCTCCTGCAGGTAGGGATCCTTCATCCCTTTGAACTGCTCGATCAAGCGATCACTGATCAGCTTGACCGCAGATACCGCAGTCCAGTGCTCCTTGCTCACCTTGTTGCGAATCGGCTTGATGTAGCCGGGATCGTTCAGCAGATGCAGGTAGATATCGAAGATCGCCACCGAATCCTGGCTGTAGCTCTCGCGAAAGCGCAGCGCCAGACTCTCCAGATCGTGGCGCACCTCCTCAACCGCCAGCTCCAGCCGCGCCAGCTGGCTGGCATGGTCTTCATCCTTGCGCGGGGTAATGGACGAGAGCGCCTTACGGGGCCGCCACACCCAGGCCTTGGCCATGGCGATGCCGCTGGCACCGGCAATACCACGCAGCGGCTTGCTCCAGTCGGTCTTCTGCAACCACCCCTTGGCTTGCGCCTGGGCGATCCGCGCCGCCAGCTGGGCCGCCAGGGTGACCATGAAGGACTCTTCCCCCTCATCGAAGCGGCGGCTCTCCTTCTGCTGCACCACCAGAATGCCGACCACCTGACGCTGATGCATGATGGGAGCGCCGAGGAAGGAGCGGAACGCCTCTTCGGCAACATCGGGCAGGAATTTGAAACTGGGGTGCGCGGGGGCATCAGCCAGGTTGATCAACTCTTCCCGCTGACCCACCAGACCGACGATGCCTTGCTCGTAAGGCAGAGTCACCTTGCCGACTGCGGACGGGGCCAAGCCGTCGGTAGCCGCCAAGCGATAGCGGCGCACCTCGGGTTCCGAGACATAGACGGAGCAGCAGTCCACTGCCATGGCGTGCCGGGTCTGGCTCACCAATGCCTGCAAGGCCTGCTCGAGGGTATTGGCCTCGGCCATGCTCTCGACGATACGTCTCAGTTCCGTTAACAACTAATCTGTGCTCCTTAACGGGCGCGATTGCGTCGCCCATCCTTCTTGTTGACCTGCACTGCCGGCACTGGCATCGCCAGCGGGGCAAACTCTTTCATGACCCGGCGGTAAACCTCCCGCTTGAACGAGACGACCTGACGCACCGGGTACCAGAAGCTGACCCAACGCCAGTCGTCAAATTCGGGATGGCCATGACAGCCGAACTGGATCCGCGACTCCTTGCCCGAATTCAGCTGTAACAGGAACCATTTTTGTTTTTGGCCAATACAGACCGGTGAACTGTCCCAGCGGACAAGACGTTTGGGTAAACGGTACTTTAGCCAGTTACGACTGGTGGCCATGATGGTCACATCTTCGGGCTTGAGGCCAATCTCCTCATAAAGCTCTCGATACATGGCCTGCTCTGGCGTTTCACCATCATCAACTCCCCCCTGCGGAAACTGCCAGGAGTGCTGCCCATAGCGTTTAGCCCACAACACTTGTCCTTCACGGTTACAGATCACGATACCGACATTGGGACGAAATCCGTCGCCATCAATCACGTGATCACCTTATAAAGGCTGAATCTATAAGGAGATTGTTCCACATTCACTCCGTGGCAGCAAACAAGGAGTGAATCCCCTGTTTCATGAATAACTTTCGATTTCAAACATACTTATAAACAAATCCAAGGATCCGCTCCCCCAAGTTGCCCACCCAGGCTGTGCATAAAGCTGTTAGCAAACGGGTATATACAGTACTTTTTAACTGTACGCGGAAAGTGCCTCTCCGCATCATCACGCGACATAAAATATAAAAAATCATTATTTTTTATAAGCTTGATGTGAAACAACTGGATCTAGATCCATGTCCCCCCAAGAGCCAGATCCATGATCCAGATTGTGAACAAGTTCAACTGCTCAAAGATCCACCGCGGCGAAATTATCCACAGGAGTGGCACAATATCTACCCCGTTCACCCTGTAAAAATGGGGTGGCATTCACAATTTTTTGTAACATATCAGCGACTCCACCCACTTTCATCCACTTATCCAAGATTTCTGTGGATAACTGTGTGTAACATCATGCACAAACCCTTGGACAACTATTTCGAGGTCAAACCAGACCTGGCTTACTGCTCGATAAAACAGACAAAACCCTTTAAAATCATAACGATGAACTGATAGCCCCCAAATTCTCTGCATTTGATCTTATCCACTCAGGATCGGTTATAAAAACAGCGATCCTTCTCGGGATCCTCCCCTGTTAGAATATGGCGAGCAAGATGGAGCCAAACATGCCAAGTAATCCCCAATCCGAGCAGGAGTTATTGAGCCGCGCCTATGCCATGGCCGGCTTCACGCTAGCGCAGCTGGCCGTCGAGGCTGGCGTCGCTGTGCCCAAAGACCTGCGACGTGACAAGGGGTGGGTCGGTCAGTTGATCGAGCTGCAACTGGGGGCCAGCGCCGGGAGCAAGCCGGAGCAGGACTTCCCGGAGCTGGGGATCGAACTCAAGACGATCCCCGTGGATCCTCAAGGCAAACCGCTGGAGACTACCTTCGTCTGCGTCGCCCCGCTGATCGGCGTCAGCGGCCAGCGCTGGGAGGAGTCCAACGTACGCAACAAGCTCTCCCGGGTGCTCTGGATCCCGGTGGAAGGCAGTCGCGAGATCCCGGTTGGCGAGCGGCGAGTCGGCATGCCGCTGATGTGGAGCCCGAATGAAGAGGAAGATCGGCTACTGCGTCAGGACTGGGAGGAGCTGATGGACATGATAGTGCTGGGAGAAGTGGAGCAGATCAGCGCCCGCCACGGCCAAGTGATGCAACTGCGGCCCAAGGCGGCCAACAACAAGGCGCTGACTCGCGCTATCGGCCGCGATGGTCAACCCATCATGACCCTGCCCCGCGGCTTCTATCTCAAGATCGACTTCACCCACAGTTTGCTGCAACGCTATTTTGCCTTGCCGACTTGATCTGCCTTATCAACATCTTTGTCATATGGTGGTATAAAAATAGACAGGAGCCATTTTTAACTCACAGACAAGGAGGCGTCATGCCACTGATCAAACAGTTTTTGAAGTCCAAGCCCGAGGTCAAGGTGACCTTTGCCGTAGAGAAAGAGGCGGCTGCAGGGGCGGAACAGGTGATGCTGATCGGCGAGTTCACCCAGTGGCAACCGGTCGAGCTGAAACGCATGAAGAGCGGCGAGTTCAAAGCCACCCTCAATCTGCCGACCGACGGCCCGGGCTACTTTGAATATTGCTACCAACTCATCACCCCGGCAGGGGAAACCCTCTACGAGAATGACTGGGCTGCGGACGACTATGTGCCTGGCCCCTTCGGGCGTGACAACTCGGTGGTACGGGTCATCCAGTAACGGCAACCAGAGAGCCAATAGACGGATACAAAAAAGGCTCGCCATTGGCGAGCCTTTTCACTACCTGTCGAGCTATTTGCCGACATACCGACACTAATTCGAATCGAATTAGTTGAGCTTCTCTTTGATACGAGCAGCTTTGCCGGACAGGTTGCGCAGGTAGTACAGTTTGGCGCGGCGAACATCACCACGACGCTTCAGTTCTACACTGTGGATCAGCGGAGAGTGAGTCTGGAATACACGCTCAACACCTTCGCCGTTGGAGATCTTGCGAACGGTGAAAGCAGAGTGCAGACCGCGGTTACGCTTGGCAATAACGATGCCTTCGAAAGCCTGCAGACGCTCTTTACCACCTTCTTTAACACGAACTTGAACACGTACAGTGTCGCCCTGGGCAAAAGCCGGGATGTCGGTACGCAGTTGCTCTTGTTCAAGCTGCTGAATAATCTTGCTCATTGTCTTTCCTTACCTAGGATAAACTGAAAACTCTACTTAACGCTGTCACGCACTTCGCGGACATACTCGGCAAGAAGTGATTCTTGCTCGTCAGTCAGAGCTAGGTTGTTAATAAGTTCCGGCCTTCTTTGCCAGGTTCGTCCGAGCGACTGCTTGAGACGCCAGCGTCGAATCACTTCGTGATTGCCGCTTGTCAGCGCCTCGGGCACCGCCAATCCATCCAACACCTCCGGCCGAGTATAGTGGGGATGATCCAGCAAGCCATCCGTAAAGGAGTCCTGCTCGGCACTGGCCTGATCACCCAAGACTCCTGGAACCAGACGCGAAACCGCATCGATCAGGGTCATGGCAGGCAACTCGCCACCACTTAACACGTAATCCCCGATAGACCACTCTTCGTCGACTTCGGTTTGTATCACGCGTTCATCGATACCTTCGTATCGACCGGCTACCAGAATCAGTTTCTGATTCGTCGCCAACTCGGTTACGCCCGCTTGAGTCAGCTTGCGTCCCTGAGGAGAGAGATAGATGACTTTCGCCCCGTCTCCCGCCGCTTGCTTGGCTGCATGAATCGCGTCACGCAGCGGCTGAACCATCATTAACATGCCGGGCCCACCACCATAAGGACGATCATCGACCGTACGGTGTTTGTCGTGGGTAAACTCCCGGGGGTTCCAGCACTCAATCTGCAGCAGGCCACTCTTGACGGCCCGACCCGTTACCCCGTGCTCGGTAATGGCTCGGAACATTTCAGGGAAGAGGCTAATGACCCCAATCCACATAAGAAACCTCCGGCACCCGTGTTAGCGCGGGAAACTAGAAACCAGGATCCCAATCAACTTCGATTGTTCGAGCAGTCAGATCAATATTCTTGATCACCTGCTCTTCCAGGAACGGAATCAACCGCTCCTTTGCACCAAAGGCATCTTTTACATTGGCCTCAACCACCAACACATCGTTGGAGCCGGTTTCCATCAATTCGGTCACCTTGCCCAGGTCGTATCCCTTGGTGGTCACCACGGAGCAACCAATCAGGTCACGCCAGTAGAACTCACCTTCAGGCAACGCAGGCAACAGATCGGCGGGTACGCCAATCTCGACATTGGTCAATGCCAGGGCATCTTCGCGCACATCGATACCATCGAGTTTGCAGATCAGACCCTTGTTGTGACGTTTCCAGGATGAAACCCGAATTTCACGCCACGCCCCGTTCTGATTAATCAGCCAGGGGTTGTAATCGAAAATCGCTTCGGCAACATCGGTGAAGGAGTTCACTTTAAGCCAGCCCTTGATGCCATAAACGGTACCCAGGGTGCCCAGAACTACAGGT
This sequence comes from Aeromonas sp. 96A, assembly GCF_051919165.1. Classification (NCBI taxonomy): domain Bacteria; kingdom Pseudomonadati; phylum Pseudomonadota; class Gammaproteobacteria; order Aeromonadales; family Aeromonadaceae; genus Aeromonas; species Aeromonas sp. 96A. Next base: position 2,247,019 of record NZ_JBQBFE010000001.1, read on the forward strand.
TTTTCCACCTTAACTCCTTACCGTTGGGCTGATTAAGCAGCTTTTTTAGCGTCTTTGATCAGCTTGGCAACGCGGTCAGAAACAGCGGCACCAGTAGCAACCCAATGCTCGATACGAGCCAGGTCCAGGTTCAGCTTTTCAGCTTGACCAGCAGCAACCGGGTTGAAGAAACCAACGCGCTCGATGAAGCGACCGTCACGGGCGCAACGGCTGTCAGAAACTACTACCTGGTAGAACGGACGCTTTTTCGCGCCACCACGTTGTAAACGAATGGTTACCATATCGTCCTCATTAACATCTAATGAACAAGGCCCGCAAACACGCGGACCCTAGCTTAAAATAAGCCGCGTAATTCTACTTGGATTCGTAATAATTGCAACCAAGCCAGCCATTTTTTGCGCAGAGCGGCAATGAAAAGGGGCCTGCCGCTGCAGACCCCCATCAACACGCAGGCCGGATCAGAACGGGCCGCGACCGCCACCGAAACCGGGGGGCATCATGTTCTTCATCTGGCTCATCATCTTGCGCATGCCGCCTTTACCGGACATTTTCTTCATCATGCGCTGCATCTCGGTGAACTGCTTGAGCAGCTTGTTCACATCCTGCACCTGCATGCCGGAACCTGCGGCGATACGGCGTTTGCGGGAACCCTTGATGAGATCGGGGTGAGCACGCTCCTTGGGCGTCATGGAGCTGATGATCGCCTCCATCCGCACGGTGAGCTTGTCATCCATCTGATCTTTCACGTTATCCGGCAGACCGGACATGCCGGGCAGCTTGTCGAGCATCCCCATCATGCCGCCCATGTTGCGCATCTGGGCCAGCTGCTCGCGGAAGTCCTCGAGATCGAAACCCTTGCCACTCTTGACCTTGCTGGCCAGCTTGGCCGCTTTCTCTTTATCGACGTTGCGCTCGACCTCTTCGATAAGAGAGAGCACATCGCCCATACCGAGGATGCGGGAGGCGAGACGATCCGGGTGGAACGGCTCCAGCGCATCGGTCTTCTCACCCATACCGATAAACTTGACCGGCTTGCCGGTGATGTGGCGCACCGACAGGGCTGCACCACCACGGGCGTCACCATCCGCCTTGGTGAGGATCACACCGGTAAGCGGCAGCGCTTCGTTGAACGCCTTGGCGGTGTTGGCGGCATCCTGACCGGTCATGGCATCCACCACGAACAGGGTCTCGACCGGCTTGATGGTCGCATGCAGATCCTGGATCTCGGCCATCATCTCGCTATCAACGTGCAGACGACCGGCAGTATCGACGATCACCACGTCATAGAATTTCTTGCGCGCCTGGTCGATGGCGGCGGTGGCGATATCGACCGGCTTCTGGCTGGCATCGCTCGGGAAGAAGTCGACACCGATATCATTGGCCAAGGTTTCCAGCTGTTTGATCGCCGCCGGACGATAGACGTCGGCACTGACTACCAGCACCTTCTTCTTGCTGCGCTCTTTGAGCAGCTTGGCCAGTTTGCCAACCGTGGTGGTCTTACCGGCACCCTGCAGACCGGCCATCAGGATGATCGCAGGCGGCTGGGCAGCCAGGTTGAGCTGTTCGTTGGCCTCCCCCATTACGGTGACCAGTTCACCGTGCACAATCTTGATGAATGCCTGGCCCGGGCTCAGGGATTTGGCCACTTCCTGCCCGACTGCGCGCTCTTTGACACGCGCAACGAAATCACGCACGACAGGCAGGGCGACATCCGCCTCGAGCAGCGCCATGCGGACTTCGCGCAGGGTTTCCTTGATATTGTCTTCGGTCAGGCGACCACGGCCACTGACATTGCGCAAGGTGCGCGAGAGTCGTTCAGTCAAATTCTCAAACATGACGGATTCCGGTTCTTGGCGTAATAAATTGGGGGCATTATAACCCAGAGCGGGCGCGAGGACGATTATTCACCGCACCGCAGCAGCAGGGAGCTTCTCCCTATATATGGGCAGATCGGCCGTTGCACAACTGGCGAGCACTTCTCGTGCAAGGTATACTGCCCCTCTTACCCTCAAAAGCTTGTGCAACAACGACCTGGTTATGATCGTAATCTCTGTTCTGGCCCTGGCGTTTTATCTGCTGGCCATCATCGCCTCCCTGCATCTGTTACTGAGCGCCAAGCCGGTGAGACAGCGCTCCCTGTTTGCCTGTATCGGATTGGCCCTGATCGCCCACGCCAGTGCCCTCGGTTCAGAGGTATTGCAGAGTTACGGCCAGAACCTGAGCATGCTCAACGTTGCCTCGCTGGTCAGCCTTATTATCAGTTGCTTCATGACTTGCGTAACCCGCCGCTTCAACGGCTGGATCCTGCTGCCGGTGGTCTACAGCTTCTCGGCCCTGTTGCTGGCTGCCAGCGCCTTGATCCCGGGTCGCTACATAACCCATCTGGAGGCCCATCCCCAGCTGTTGCTGCACATCGGCCTCGCCCTGATGGCCTACTCGGTATTGATGATCGCCTGTCTGTTTGCGCTGCAGCTCGCCTGTTTGGACAAGCAGCTTAAATCTCGAAAAATCAGCAACCTGCCAGCCATGCCGCCACTGATGACGGTGGAGAAACGACTGTTTCAGTTGATCTCTGCAGGGGTGCTGCTACTGACACTCTCCATCGCCTCCGGCCTCTTCTTCCTCGAAGATATGTTCGCCCAGGGCAAGTCTCACAAGGCAGTGCTCTCCATCCTGGCATGGTGTGTCTACGTGTTGCTGCTGTGGGGTCATCACACCTATGGCTGGCGCGGCCGCAAAGTCATCACGCTCAGTCTGATCGGCAGCTTCATCCTGACTCTTGCCTACTTTGGCAGCCGCTTCGTCAAAGAAGTGCTGTTGAGCTGACACCTATACTCTTTTAGCCATACCATCCAACAGGAGCCCTTTTTGGACAGCATCTCAACGAGTACATTACTGATTGTTCTCGTTATCTTGATCCTTCTTTCCGCCTTTTTCTCCAGTGCCGAAACCGGCCTGATGTCCATCAACCGCTACAAACTGCGGCATCTGGCACAGACCAAACACAAAGCCGCACGTCGCGTCGAGCAACTGCTCGCCCGCCCCGATCGCCTGCTGGGGCTGATCCTGATCGGCAACAATCTGGTCAATATCCTCGCCTCCGCCATCGCCACCATCGTCTGTATCCGACTGTTTGGTGATCTCGGGGTCGCCATCGCCACCTTCGGGCTGACGCTGGTGGTACTGGTATTCGGTGAAGTGACCCCCAAGACCCTGGCCGCCATGTTTCCGGAGAAGATCGCCTATCCCGCCTCCTGGATCCTCAAGGGGCTGATGGTGCCGCTCTCACCGCTGGTCTGGCTGATCAACGGCATCACCAGCGGCCTGCTCAAGATGCTGAAGATCAATCCCAACAAGGATGACTCCCTCAACACCGAGGAGCTGCGCACCATCGTCAATGAGGCGGGCAACCTGATCCCCCAGCGTCATCAAGAGATGCTGCTGAGCATTCTGGATCTCGACAAGATGCTGGTCGAGGACATCATGGTGCCGCGCAGCGATATCTACGCCATCGACATCAACGATGACTGGAAGAGCATCCAGCGCCAGCTGGCCCACTGCGCTCACACCAAGATCCTGCTCTATCGCGACAATATCGACGACGTTGTCGGATTTTTACACGCGCGCGATGCCCTGCGGCTGGTAGCCAGGGACCAGTTCAACAAATCGAGTCTGTTGCGGGAAGTGGACGAGATCTACTTCATTCCGGAAGGTACGCCGCTCAACGTGCAGCTGGCCAAGTTCCAGCGCAACAAGGAGCGAATTGGCCTGATCGTCGACGAATACGGCGACATTCAGGGGTTGATCACCCTGGACGATATTCTGGAAGAGATCGTGGGCGACTTCACCACCTCCATGACGCCAGCGCCGAGCGACGAGATCCACCCCCAGTCAGATGGTTCTTATCTGGTCGAAGGCTCAGCCAATATTCGTGAGCTGAACAAGGAGATGAACTGGCACCTACCCATCGACGGCCCGCGCACCCTCAACGGTCTGATCCTCGAATATCTGGAGGAGATCCCCCAGCCCAACATCGGGATCCGGCTGGCCGGTTATCCTATCGAGATCCTCGATGTGGAGAACAACATGGTCAAGATGGCGCGGATCATGCCGGCATCGTACCGGGCGGAATCGGATTCGCAAGATTGAAAAAGGGCTGCCAGTGGCAGCCCTTTTCTATTGCTCATCGTCACTGTTCATCTTCATCATCCGGCTCCAGCACCAGCGTCGGGATCAACTCGCCAAACACCCGTTGCAACTCGTCGCGGTTGGCCAGCAGGTCTTGCAGCGTATAGCTGTCCATCACCGCCAGAAACGCATCCATCGCCTCTTTCAGCGCACTCTTGAGCAGACAGACAGAGACGATGTGGCAAGCGGGCGAGCCGCAGTCAATGCCGTCCAGATTGCCTTCCAGCGCCCTGATCACCTGCCCGATATTGATGGTGGCGGGATCGCAAGCCATGCGAATACCGCCATTCTTGCCACGCTGGGATTGCAGATAGCCCAGCTTCACCAGCTGATTGACCACCTTCACCATGTGGTTGCGGGAAACGCCATACAGGGCCGATACCTTGGCAACGCTCGACAACTCCCCTTCCGGCAGGGTGGCAAGATAGAGCAGGGCTCTCAATCCGAAATCTGTATAACTGGTTAGTCTCATAAAACCTGATTAGCGCGATGCGAAAAGTGGAGTATTGATTCAAATCAAATAAACATCTAGGATGCCACTTATTAAATGACATTTTATATGTTCAATTAGAAAGAGGCCCATATGCTAGATCAAACCACCGTTGCCGTCATCAAAAGCACTATTCCGCTGCTCGAATCGGCAGGCCCTGCCCTCACCCAGCACTTCTACCAACGAATGTTCAGCCATAACCCGGAGCTGAAAGATATCTTCAACCTGGCCCACCAACGCAGTGGCGGCCAGCCGCTGGCCCTGTTCAATGCAGTCGCCGCGTATGCAAAGAATATCGACAATCTGGGAGCGCTCGCCGGTGCGGTCGAGCGGATTGCGCACAAACATACCGGATTCCTGATCCAGCCGGAACAATATCACATTGTAGGTAGTCATCTCTTGGCCACGCTCAAAGAATTGGGCGGAAGTGCGGTCACCGACGAGGTGCTGGAGGCATGGGGCAAGGCGTATGGCGTGCTGGCCAACATCTTCATCGGCCGCGAGCGGGAGATCTATCAGGAGAAGGCCAATCAGGATGGCGGCTGGCAAGGTACCCGCACCTTCATCATCAAGGAGAAGCGAGCCGAGAGCGCCCTCATCACCTCCTTCCTGCTGACGCCGGAAGATGGCAAGCCAGTGTTGGCCTTCAAACCGGGCCAATACCTCAGCATCAAGCTGGTTCACCCCGAGCTGGAATATCAGGAAATCCGCCAGTACTCCCTCTCCGATGCCCCCAACGGGCAGGACTACCGCATCAGCGTCAAGCGTGAACCGCAGGGTCAGGTCTCCAACCTGCTGCACGATCACCTGCAGGCGGGTGACAAGATCGAGGTGATGCCCCCTACCGGCGATTTCTACCTGAAAGCCGACAGCCAGACCCCGGTGGTACTGCTCTCAGCCGGTGTCGGCGTGACACCGATGATGAGCATGCTCAACCAGCTGCTGGCGAGCGGCCATCAGGCAGAGATCACCTGGCTGCACGCCTGCGAACAGGGCGCTGTACACGCCTTCCGGGAGGATATTAAGCAAAAATCCCGCCAGCATCCCAACTTGCTGAGCCGGGTCTGGTATCGGGAGCCGGAGGCCAGCGATGTACAGGGTGAAGATTACGACTTGGCCGGCACCATGTATCTGACTGTGGTGAAGGAGCGCATCACGCCAGAGGCCCACTACTACTTCTGTGGCCCTGTCGGCTTCATGCAAGAGATCAGGCGGCAGCTGCTGGCGGCTGGAGTACCAACGGGGCAGCTCCATTACGAAGTTTTTGGCCCCCACCAAGATCTCTAAGGCGCGGGCAGCCATATAACAGAGGGAGGTTCCGGCCTGTCATGGCACGGCGGCTGGAACCGGACCCACAGGTGCTGATCTGTGGGTCATTTTTTTTGGATCAGTGCATCGCCTTGGCGCGGGCCACCACGTTGGCCGGCATCCGGTTGCCAAGACGGTTGAGCAGACTCGCCGCCTTCTGGTGCAGCGCCTTGTCACCTATGACGGAGCCATGGAGCCAGCGATAGGCGTCCTCATAATCGAGCGGACTGCCCATCCCCTGCAGCAGCATCTCGACCCACTCGATGCGGGCCCGCAGAAAACCGAGGCTGGCCGCCTCGCGCATCAGGGTCTCGGCTCGCACCAAATCCTTCTGCACCAAAGTTCCTTTCCAGTAGTAGCGGCCCAACTGCTCCAGCGCTGGCGCCAACCCCTGATTGGCCGCCTCCCACATATATTGCACCCCGAGTTCGGCATTGGATTTGGTACAGACCCCCCACGCCAGCATATCCCCCCAGAGGAATTGATAGGCCGGGATCTTCATCACCGAGGCGCGCGCTTCGATATCCTGAGTCAGCTGACAGCGATCCTGTTTAACCTGAGTGAGGTGGCGCCCCTGCTCAATCCAGTTGAGCAGCTCGTCCTGACGATAGAGCGGCACCGCCTGCAACTCGCCTGCGGCCAGAGGTGCGGGAGGCGCCACCACAGCGGCAGGCTCAACCGGTTTTGGCAGCGGCGCGGCCCCCTCGCCACTGCTGGCAACGGGTGTGACCGGCTCGGCCGGAAGCAAGACGGGGACTGCCTCAGAGGGCGCTGGCGTAGCAGCAGAGACAGGGGCCGTTGCCACCGCAGCACTGCTTGCGGTCGGTGCCGATGCACTTGCTGCAGGCACATCGCTCGATACGGCAGCCGATACCGCCTCGGCACCATAGAGGGGCGCGGTGAATGCACCGACAAGAACGAGAAGGGTAAGGGGTTTCATCATAAGGATCTCCTGCTGCACTCTGTTATCGGCACCAAGCCCCATCCCCTTAGCCTGCCGGGCGGTTCCCATTAATACAAAGGGAGCCGAAGCTCCCTTGTTGGCACGGTTGACCCGCTTACTTGACGAAATCGACACCCAGCTGGATATCGGCTTTCAGGGTAGCCAGCATGCCTTCCATCGCTTCCTGCTCGAAGGCGCTCAGCTTGCCGTAATCCAGTACAGTTTCGACGCCGTTCTTGCCCAGCAGTACCGGCTGTGCGAAGAAGGTGGCGTGCTCGCCGTTGCCTTCCACGTAGGCACACTCGACAACGTTGGCTTCGCCCTGCAGACCCTTGATGAGGGAGAGACCAAAACGGCAAGCCGCCTGACCCATGGAGAGGGTTGCGGAACCGCCACCAGCCTTGGCTTCAACCACTTCGGTACCGGCATTCTGGATGCGCTTGGTCATGGCTGCAACTTCTTCAGCAGTGAAGGAGGCACCTTCAATCTGGGAGAGCAGCGGCAGGATGGTGACGCCACTGTGACCACCGATCACGTTGACGCGTACCTTGTCGATGTTCAACCCTTTGGCAGCGGCCACGAAGGTCTCGGCGCGGATCACGTCCAGGGTGGTGACACCGAACAGGCGACGCTTGTCATAGACACCGGCTTTCTTCAGCACTTCGGCGGCGATAGCCACAGTTGTGTTGACCGGGTTGGTGATGATGCCGATCAGTGCTTTCGGGCAAGTGGCCGCGCACTTCTCGACCAGATTCTTGACGATACCGGCGTTGATATTGAACAGGTCGGAGCGATCCATCCCCGGCTTGCGTGCCACACCGGCGGAAATCAGCACCACATCGGCCCCAACCAGCGCAGGAGTCGGATCTTCACCGCAGAAGCCCTTGATGGCGACGTCGGTAGGAATATGACTGAGGTCAACGGCCACACCCGGAGTAACCGGGGCGATGTCATACAGGCTCAGCTCGGAGCCAGCCGGCAGACGGTTTTTCAACAGCAGAGCGAGGGCTTGACCGATGCCACCAGCGGCACCCAGAACGGCAACTTTCATGATCAACTCCATGTTTAAGCGTAGGTTTAAGGTTGTTTGTTGTTGTGCGCCCAACCTTAATGGATCCCCCCATAAAAAACAATCTGATAACAGTTGCAGTCACGGGTTCTGTGAGCCACGAAACATGCGGGAGCAAAAATTGGAGGGAAATACAAAAAGTTGGAGGAGAAGCACAGTTTTTCTGCACTTCTCCTTACCATAAAGAGGTAGATCTGAGGGTCTCAGGATTGGAATGCCAGCGCCCGTTTTTCACACCAGCGAAAACCAATTGTTAACAATCCGTTCATCGCCAGATAAAGCCCACCAGCCACCCCGAACACAGCCAGGGTATCGTAGGTCTGGGCGTTCAACCCCTGCGCCAGCCCCATGATGTCCATGATGGTGATGGTACTGGCGAGGGAGCTCCCCTTGAGCACCAGAATCACCTCGTTGGAGTAGGCAGGCACCAGATGACGGGCGGCATGGCGCACCTTCATCCACAAGGTCTGGCGGCCGTTAAAGCCAAGCGCACGACACGCCTCTACTTCACCGGCCGGGATGGCATCGAGCGCCCCCTTGAACAACCGGGTAGAGTAAGCCGCCGTGTTGAGACCCAGCGCCAGCACGGCGCAGAACCAGGGCTGCTTGAGCAGCGGCCAGAGCGGGCTGGCTTTCAGCCACTCAAACTGACCCGGCCCGTAGTAAATCAGGAAGATCTGAATGAGCAGCGGCGTACCGGTAAAGAGCAGCACCCACAGCTGCACCAGCTGGGTCGCCACCGGCAGGCGCAGCTCCAGCACCCAGGTCATCAGGGCCGCCAACACAATCCCCAGCAGCAGACTGAACAGGGTCAGCTCCAGCGTGGTGACCAGACCGCCCAGCAACGTAACGAGATACTCTTGCATCGGTTATCCTCCGTAGCGGCGGGTGTAGCGGGCAGCCAGCCCGAGGCCGTACTCGCTCACCAGACTGATAGCCAGATAGATGAGGGCCGCAGCGGCATACCAGGTGAAAGGCTCATAGGTACTGGCCGAGGCCATCTGCGCCTGACGCATCATCTCGTTGACCCCGATAAGCGACACCAGCGCGGTATCTTTCAGCAACACCAGCCACTGGTTGCCGAGGCCCGGCAGGGCGTGACGCCACGCCTGCGGCAACACGATGCGAAAGAAGATGTGGCTCTTGCTCAACCCCAACGCCAGCGCCGCCAGCCGTTGACCTGAAGGCACCGCATTAAGCGCCGCCCGCAGGGTCTGGGTCGCATAGCTGGCGAACAGCAGGGAAAGCGCCAGCACGCCACAGGCGAACGGACTGAACTCCACATACTCGCCAGTGATGAGGAACAACACCTGGGTCGAGCCGAAGTAGATGAACAGCACCACCAGCAACTCGGGCAGGCCACGGATCAGCGTGGTCAGGGTGGCCACCGGCCACACCAATGCACGCTGCTTGCTGAGCTCGGCGGCACTGAACGCCAGTGCCAATACCATGCCCCCGACCAGTGATGCCAGGGCCAGCCCGAGGGTCATCCAGGCTGCATCCAACAACAGGCTCAACATGGCTTACTGCGCGAAGTATTTGTCGAAGATTTTCTGATAGGTGCCGTTGGCCTTGATCTCGGCCAGCCCCTTGTTCAGCTGGGTCAGCAGCTCCTGATTGCCCTTGGCGACCGCGATGCCAAAGCCGGTACCGAAGTACTTGGCATCGGTCACCGGCGCACCCACCACCGCATACTCCTTGTGCAGCTTCAGCCAGTCAGCAGCAACGGCGGTATCGGCAAACACGCCATCGGTACGGCCATTCATCATGTCGAGGAAGGCGCTCTGGTAGCTGGCGTACGGCACGGTCAGCAGGCCCTTGCTCACCCAGTTATCCACCAGATATGACTGGTGAGAGGTGCCGTTCTGCACGCCGACGGTCTTGTCTACCATCTCTTCCGGCCCCTTGAAGGCACCTTTCTTGGCGACGAATACTGCCGAGTTCTCGTAATAGATGTCGGAGAAATCGACCTGAGCGGCCCGCTCCGGGGTTACGTCCATGGCGGCGATGGCAGCATCGTAGCGACGGAATTTCAGGCTGGGGATCAGGCTGTCAAAGGCCTGGTTGTGGAAGCTACACTCCAGCTTGACCTGCTCGCAGATGGCACGGGCCAGATCGATGTCAAAACCCTGAAACTCGTTCTTGTTATCCAGGTATTCGAACGGCGCGTAGGTGGCCTCGGTAGCGAACTTGATCTCTTTGGCCATGACGGAGGTACTCAACAGGCCCATGGCAGCAACCAACAACAGACTCTTTTTCATGACAGCTTCCTTATCGATTCAATATCAATGCATCAAGAATTCGGCAAACCGGCTGGTTTGCGGGGATTGGAAAATTGCAGCGGTGCCGGATTCGATGATCCGCCCCTTCTCCAGATAAATCACCTGACTGGCCACCTTGCGGGCAAAGTCGACCTCGTGGGTCACCACCACCTGGGTAATGCCGGTCTGGCTCAGGTTGCGGATGATCTCGGCCACCTCTTTGGTGATCTCGGGATCGAGGGCAGCAGTCGGCTCGTCAAACAGCAGCACTTCCGGATCCATCATCAGGGTACGGGCAATGGCCACCCTCTGCTGCTGACCGCCGGAGAGGCGTGCCGGCCAGGCATCGCGCTTGTCCGCCAGTTGCAGCTGGGCCAGCAGATAGGCCCCCTTCTCGATGGCAGCCTCCTTGCTCATGCCAAGCACCTTGACCGGCGCTTCAATCAGATTCTCCATCACAGTGAGATGTGGCCACAGATTGTACTGCTGGAACACCATCCCCACCTTGCGACGCAGCAGTTGGGACTGGCGGTTGAATTCGGCAGCAGAGAGGGAGTTCGGGAAAGAAAATTCACTTTCGCCAATCCGCAGAACACCCGCATCCGGGGTATCCAGCAGGTTCATCATCCGTAGCAGGGAACTCTTGCCAGCACCGCTCGGGCCCAGCAACACCAAGGTTTCACCGGGGGATGTCCGAAAGCTGACCTGTTGCAGAACCGGCACCTTGTGCCAGGACTTCTCGATACCTATTAATTCAATACCCATACAGCCCAATTGAATAAGTTTTCAAAATTTCATCCCGATTCTATCCCTAATAAAGGTTGATGCAAGCCATTTTTGAATCAATATGCAGAACAAGCGCCGCTTCCTTGCAAAAAACGGCATATGAATGCAAAATGGCCCCGCTGTTCGTATCTGCCGCCTGTATCGCACAGGCCGCCACACCTCCTCATTCGTGAGACCAAGATGAAACACAACGACAAGCAAGAAAAACTGGCCAAGGCCTTTAAAGCCTTGCTGAAAGAAGAGCGCTTTGGCTCCCAGGCAGAAATCGTCACCGCCCTGCAAGAGCTGGGCTTCGAGAACATCAACCAGTCCAAGGTATCGCGCATGCTGAGCCGCTTCGGCGCCGTTCGCACTCGCAATGCCAAGATGGAGATGGTCTACTGCCTGCCGGTGGAACTGGGCGTGCCCACCACCTCCAGCCCGCTCAAGAATCTGGTACTGGACGTCGATCACAACGGCGCACTGGTGGTGATCCACACCAGCCCGGGCGCAGCCCAGCTGATTGCCCGCCTGCTCGACTCCCTCGGCAAGGCAGAGGGGATCCTCGGCACCATCGCCGGTGATGACACCATCTTCATCACCCCGACCAGCGACACCGATATCGAAGAGCTCTATCTCTCCGCCCTCGAGCTGTTCGAACAGACGCCGTAATGGCCGCCACCGCATCATAGCAGTCACGCCAGAACGAGAAATCCCGGCCAAGGCCGGGATTTTTGTTTTCTGAGTCTTCGTCAGGCGGGCTTATTTGCCCTGCGCCATCAGAAAACCTTCAGATGGGGCGAAAAAGGCCGCGCCGGTCACTGCCTTGGTAAAGCGCAACAGGTGATCGAAGTGGCTGCCCTCCCCCTTGTACATGCTGGCCAGCATGGCGTTGAAGTGCTGCGGTGTGCGGCAGCAGGAGATGAAGTAGAGCCCCTGCTCGGTCATGGTGCCCCAGGGCATGCTCTGGCGCAGGATCTCCATAGACTCCCCTTTCGGCGTCTTGAGGTTGACCCGCTTGATGTGGGCGGTCAGCGGTTTGGCGGCAGATTCATACTCGATATTGTCGGGCTTGGTACGACCGATAATGTCTTCCTGCTCTTTCTGCGCCAGCTTCTCCCAGTCGCTCATGGCGTGTACCCAGCGCTGGACATGAATGTAGGAGCCACCGGCAAACTCGCCATCGGCCACCAGCGCCACTTCGGCACGGTGCTCATCCTGCGGGTTCTCGGTACCGTCGACGAAACCGGTCAGGTCACGACAATCCAGGTTGCGGAAACCGCGCACCTCTTCGGCCAGCTCGACCAGTCCGGCCAGCAGTGCCATCACACGGTGACCGGCGTGGTGCAGCACATCCACCCGATCGGCGCGCAGCTGAATAAAGAGATCAAACGGGGTGTTGGGGGCTTCCTGACCGTTGGCGGATTGCGCCATAAAGCTGCGGAACTGGGGGGGACGGGCAGCAGGGTAGAGACCATCCCAGGCATCGGCGCCAACGGCGACCAGACCGCTGAAACCGGCCTCGGGGAAATCGGCAGCCACCGCCTGCCACAGGGCGGGCAATTTGGCCAGACGGCCGACCAGTTCGGCGGCATCGCCGGTGCGATTGAACATCAGATAGAGGGTGTGCAGATTCGGCTCTGCGCAGATCCCGGCTTGGGCTTTCATATATCTCTCCCCTGAGTAGGCGTTAGCGTTATGGGCTATTAGCGTTGCGCGATTATAAACCAGAGTGGATCCAGTTCTTTGATTTCACGACGATATCACGCGTTCAGGGTAAAGGGTCAAACAACACCAGCCCATGGGGGGCAACCTTGATCCGTGCCCGCATCCCATCAAGGGGCTCACCAATGCTCGCCTCCAGCTGCAGATCGCCACACTCGAACAGCACCCGGCAGTGGTGGCCGAGGAACTGCTGCTCCACCACCTTGAGCGCCCCATCTGCGGCGTTTTCCAGCAGCAGTTGCTGAGGTCTGAGCATCAGCTGCAACTGCTCGCCCACCGCGCGGCCATGAGGCTCGCTGCCACAAATGACCCCGAGCGCCGTCTGCACACAGTGGCTGTCCACCACCTCGGCAGCCAGATAGTTGACCCCGCCGAGAAACTCCGCCACGAAGCGGTTTTGCGGGCGGCGATAGAGCTGCTCCGGCTGCCCCACCTGTTCGATGTGACCGGCGCGAAACAACGCCAGCCGATCGGCGAAGGCAAACGCCTCCTCCTTGCTGTGGCTGACGAAGATGGCGCCGATCCCCTGCTGCTTGAGCAGGGCGCGGATCTCGAGGATCAACTTCATCCGCACCTGGGTGTCGATGTTGGAGAAGGGCTCATCCAGCAGCATCAGCCGTGGCTTGCACACCAGCGCCCGGGCGATGGCCACCCGCTGCTGCTGGCCGCCGGAGAGCTGGTGCGGATAACGCTCCCCCAGCCCCTGCAGATTGACCAGCGCCAACGCCTCGTCAACCTGCTGCTGGCGGGCGCGGCGATCGAATTTGGTCAGACCGAAACCGACGTTGTCGGCCACCGTCAGGTGGGGGAAGAGGGCGTAATCCTGAAAGATCATACCGATGTTGCGCGCCTCGGGCGGCACGCTGGCACCCGGCCCGTCGAGCAGGGTATCGCCGAGGCGAATCGAGCCATCGGCCAGCGGCAGCAGCCCGGCGATGGCCTTGAGCAGCGTGGTTTTGCCGCAGCCACTGGCTCCCAGCAGGCAGACGATCTCGTTGTCTGCCACCGTCAGGGAGAGCTGTTCCAGCACATTGCGGCCGTTATAACGGCAGCTGACATTTTCAACCTGCAAACAGGACAAGGCTGACTTCCTCTCGTTTCTGGCGGTGCGCGGCCTTTTTCAGCGCACCGCATGCAATATCATTGGCCGACGTGGCGACTCAGTGGCCCGGAGTGTCCAGACTGCGGTTGACCCAGATCAGCGGCAACAGTCCCACCAGCACGATGACGATGGCCCCGAGCGCGCCGCGCTCCAGCATCTCGTCCGAGACGAATTGGTAGACGTGGGTCGCCAGGGTATCGAAGTTGAAGGGCCGCAGCAGCAGAGCGGCAGGCAGCTCCTTCATGGATTCGATGAATACCAGCATGGCACCGGCAAACAGACCCCGGCGCACCAGCGGCAGATGAACCCGCCGCAGCATGCCGCCATCCCCTTGCCCCAGAGAGCGGGCCGCCATGTCGAGGCTGGGGGAGATCTTGCCCATGCTGCTCTCCACCGAGCCGATGGCGATGGCCACGAAGCGCACCAGATAGCCGAACACGATGGCGGTGATGGTACCGGTCAGCAGCAAGCCCGGCCCCTGACGCCCGAGCCACTCGGCCAGATCGTTGATGGCAAAGTCGAGGGCGGTGAGCGGCACCAGCACCCCGATAGCGAGCACGGTGCCCGGCATGGCGTAACCCATGGCGGCGATGCGCAGGGGCAGCAAACTCTTGAACCCGCCATCGAGACGGCGGAAGAAGCCGAGCAGCAGGGCGATGCCCATCGCCAGCAGAGCGGTCAGCGCCGAGATAGCCAAGCTGTTGCCGGCGAAGCGGACAAACTCCGGCGTCCACGACAACTCGAAGTAACGCACGCCGTAATCGAGCAGGATGACGAATGGCAGGCCGAAACCGGCCAGCACCAGCCCCCAGCACCAGAGACCGGCCAACCAACGGCCAATCCCCTTGAGCGGATAGCGCAGCGGCTGCTCATGGCCCATGGACTTCTGGAACACCTGCTGTCGACTGCGCGAGCGACGCTCCAGCGCGATCAGCAGCACCACAACCAGCAGCATCAGGCAGGAGAGTTTGGCCGCGGTGGCCAGACTACCGTAGCCGAGCCAGGTGTCGTAGACAGCCGTGGTCAGGGTGTTGATGGCAAAGAAGTGTACGGTGGCGAAATCGGCCAGCGTCTCCATGGCTACCAGCGATACCGCCACCATGATGGCGGGGCGCGCCAGCGGCAGACTGAGGCGACGAAAGCTCTGCCACGGGGTGCAGCCGAGCAGGCGGCTGGAGTGGATCAGGCTGACTGACTGCTCGAGAAAGGAGGCGCGGGTTAACAGATAGACATAGGGGAACAGCACCAGCGCCAGCACCCAGGCGGCGCCACCAAGGGAGCGAATGGCAGGAAACCAGTAATCGGCCGGACTGTTCCAGCCAAAGAGCGCTCGCAACCCGGTTTGTAGCGGGCCCGAGTAATCGAGCAAGTCGGTATAGACGTAGGCAACGATATAGGAGGGCATCGCCATCGGCAGCATCAAGGCCCACTGCAAAGCGCGCCGCCCCGGCACCTGACACATGGCCACCAGCCAGGCGGTGGGTACACCAAACAGCAGGCTTAGCAGTACCACACCGACCACCAGCCCCAGGGTATTGCCCAGATAATCGAGCAGCACGGTATCGGCGAGGTGGCGAAACAGCTCCCTCTCAGCCGAGAAGGCAGAGAAAAGCAGGGCTATAACCGGTAAACCCAGCAGCAGGGCGATGGCCCAGCTGCCGGTCATCCATCCAAAATTTTTCATGAGACCACAGATGTTGATGGGGCCGTTGGCCCCATCTGATTACAAATCGAACTTCACTTCATCCAGCAACTGCAAGGCGTCCTTGCGGTGCTTGGCGTAATCGCTGACCGGTAGTGCGTCAGACTTGAAACTGCCCCAGGACTTGACCATGGCGGAAGGCTCGACTCCGGCCTTGACCGGATATTCGGCGTTCACGTCCGCATACATGTGCTGGGCGGTGTCGCCAGCCAGAAACTCCATCAGCTTCTGGGCCTCGGCCTTGTTCTTGGCATACTTGGTCATGGCCACGCCACTCACGTTGACGTGGGCACCGCGGTCAGCCTGGTTCGGGAAGTTGATATAGACCGCATCCGCCCAGGACTTCTGCGCAGGATCTTTCAACATGGCGCCCAGATAATAGCTGTTGCCGAGCGACACGTCACAGATACCATCCTTGATCGCCTTGACCTGATCCCGGTCGTTGCCCTGCGGCTTGCGCGCCAGGTTGGCCTTGACCCCTTCCAGCCAGGTTTTGGTCTCGGCCATGCCGTGATGTGCAATCATGGAGGAGACCAGCGCCACATTGTACTCATGCTTGCCGCTGCGGGTGCAGATTTTCCCTTTGAATTCCGGTTTGGCCAGATCTTCGTAGCTGATGGTATCGAGCTTGCCGAGGCGATCCTTGCTGGAGTAGATGGCGCGAACCCGGGTGGTCAGCGCGAACCAGCGGTTCTCCGGATCACGATAGATGGCGGGGATGTTCTCCTGCAGGATCTTGCTGTCCACCGGCTGCACCAGCCCCTTGTCCACCAGATCGGTCAGACGGCTGATATCGACGGTCAGCATCAGGTCGGCCGGAGAGAGCTTGCCTTCCCGCTCCAGACGCTCGTTCAATCCCTCTTTGGCGAACACCACGTTCACCTTGATGCCAGATTCCTTCTCGAACTGCTGGATGATGGGCTTGATCAGCTCATCCTGCCGGTTGGAGTAGACATTCACTTCCCCGGCCGCCAATGCCGACTGAGCTGCCAACGCAGAGAAAGCCAGTGCCAACATCTTCATTTTCATCATCCATTCCTTGATTAGCTATACAGAGTGATAACGATTTCCGTTTGCATTCTGCATACATCTTATGAGTGGATCAAGAAAGCTTGCCGTCGCCACATCACATATTTAATCGCCCATAAATGAAAAGGGCCGGATGGAATCCCATTCGGCCTCTTCTGAGCAAAACGTTATGTTGATCAGGCTTCAATAAGCGCTCACGCCATCGGGAATTCCCGAGATCGGGAGGTCAACAGATCTGTACGTCACGGATGCGGTTCATCACAGCGCCTCGTCGTCACTCTCGCCGGTGCGGATGCGCACCGCTTGCAGCAAGTCGTAGACAAAAATCTTGCCGTCGCCGATCTTGCCGGTATAGGCCGCCTTGCAGATCGCCTCGATCACCCCTTCCACGTTATCATCGGCGGTAGCAATCTCCAGTTTCACCTTGGGCAGGAAGTCGACCTGATACTCGGCTCCCCGGTATAATTCGGTGTGTCCCTTCTGGCGGCCAAATCCCTTGA
Source organism: Aeromonas sp. 96A (assembly GCF_051919165.1). Taxonomy (NCBI): domain Bacteria; kingdom Pseudomonadati; phylum Pseudomonadota; class Gammaproteobacteria; order Aeromonadales; family Aeromonadaceae; genus Aeromonas; species Aeromonas sp. 96A. The sequence continues at coordinate 2,264,101 of NZ_JBQBFE010000001.1, forward strand.
CCTCGGACACGGTCAGCCCTTCCACCCCCAGGTTGGCAATAGCCTCGCGGACATCGTCCAACTTGAACGGTTTGATAATCGCACTAATCAGCTTCATCTGGTTGCTCCCAATCCATGGTGTGTCATGAATCGGGTTTCAATTCTTATGCCAAGTATTTTTATTGTTTTATTTCATATAGATAGAGTTTAATGCCTGCGCCATTCGCCAGGCACATCCCCATAACCGGCCAGCACGCCCCATAATGAGGCACCATGCTGCAGCGGTCAGCGGGTATGCACCAAACAAGAGCAAAACAGCATGTTAGTTATCTCCAACAGCGTCACGATTCCCTGGCATGAGCTGCAATTTCAGACCATGCGGGCACAGGGCAACGGTGGACAGCACGTCAACAAGACCGACTCCGCCGTCTGGTTGCGCTTCGATTACCGCAACTCTCCCAGCCTGACGCCCCTCTACAAGGAGGGTCTCGACAAGCTGAGCGACAGCCGGGTACACGATGGCTTTGTCCTGATCCGGGTCGAGAGCCATCGCAGCCAGGACATGAACCGCAAGGAGGCGATGAGCCGTCTGGTGGAGTTGCTGAAAAAAGCAGCCTGGCGCCCCAAGGCTCGTCATGCCACCAAGCCGACCCGCAGCTCCCAGCGCAAACGGGTCGATGCCAAAAAGCGCAAGGGGGATATCAAATCCGCCCGCGGCAAACCGGTTCTGGACTGAGCCAACCCCCAACTCCCAAAGGATGTCAGCCGATGAGATACAGTTTTTGCGACAGCGCCCGCGGCCCGCTGCTGGTCGCCATCGATCAGGATGGCCTGCGCCACGTAGAGTTCATGCTCGGGGAGCGGCCCGTCATGCCGCAAGCTGACTGGCAACGGGATGACAAGGCGCTGGCGCCCTATCTTGCCCAGTTCACCGCCTATTTTGCCGGAAAATTGCAGCAGTTCGACCTGCCCATGGCAGCGAAGGGCACCCCGTTCCAGCAAACGGTGTGGAACGCTTTGTGTGATATCCCCTATGGCGAGACCGTGAGCTATCTCGAGATTGCCCAGGCTATCGGCAATCCCAAGGCGGTGCGGGCTGTGGGCGCTGCCAATGGGCGAAATCCGCTGAGCATCATAGTGCCCTGCCATCGGGTGATCGGACGCAGCGGCGAGCTGACCGGCTATGCTGGCGGCATTCCCATCAAGCGCTGGTTGCTGGCACTGGAACAGGTAGGCACAGCATTCGAGCTGGCCCCATGAGACGATGAGCGCCTTGGAGAGGGCGGGACAATATCGCGACCAGAATGAAAAGGCTTTCAGTCAGTGACCACGCTTTGCTGACAAGATGAACAGAAAATGAAGAATCGCCTCAGAACTACTTCAGATTGAGCTTGGCATGATGGCTCCATACTTGAATGGCACGGCTCATTCGCTGATTCAAGTAGCACCCATGTGACGCTTCCAATCTGTCTTTTTCCCCGCGCCTCCTCTGAGGCGCTTTTTTTGTGCTAACACAACAGGCCACCACTTGGGCTGAATGGCCTGAACGCCACAAAATCTGCGCCCGCCCAAAAACCAAGAGGCGAAGGATCATCCTTCGCCTCTGACGTAACAGCTGGCTACTCGCTCTGGGGCAGGAACTGCAGCTCCGGCGCCGAAGAGGTCAGCACATCGGCGCAATAATCCCAGGTCGAGATGCGATAGTGCTGCAGATCTTCATCCAGATGCAGACCGTCCGACTCCTGATGGAACCAGCTGGCAAAACGGGATGGGGTGATGAGCTGGATCTGCTCTTCGATGGCATGACTATCCTTCCCCTCGGCCAGATCGCAATCTTCGATAACACGCAGGGCGTAGATATGGCGAAAATAGACCCGGCAGAGGATTTGCGGGGGCAGATCGATGCTGCGTGCCCGCCCCAGCATGATGGTCAGAGAGTCGCTCCAGAGATCCTGATGCAGCTCGGCAACGACCAGCCCGGGTGGGAGCTGGCGGGACGGAGCCCAAGGGACGGCAACCTGCCGAATGGCATTTTTCTGTTCCATATTCACCTCGCAACGACTCGCTCCCTGTCTTGAGTCTATCTGAACCACATAGTCCCGGCGAAGGCAATCGATGGACAATAAAAACGGCAATAAAAAAGCCGACGTATCAAACGTCGGCGAATAAAAAGTGCTTACAACAGAGGATTCACTTATTCAGACCCGCGGGTCGAAAGATTGGTTCCCTCTTTTTGTAATTAATTTTCGGCGCGTTTAAACATCAGGGTATTGGCGTCCGACTCTTCCGGTACGAAGTAGTAGCCCTCGGCGTTGAAACCGGTCAGCTGCTCCACCTCGGTCAGACGGTGCTTGATGATGTGGCGAGCCATCATGCCGCGCGCCTTCTTGGCGTAGAAGCTGATGATCTTGAACTGGCCGTTCTTCTCATCCTTGAACACCGGTGACAATCCGCCCTTTCAGGCTCTTGGGGCGTACCGACTTGAAATACTCGTCGGAAGCCAGATTGATCAACACCTCATCCCCCTGCGCTGCCAACGCGTCGTTGAGATGGTGAGTGATCACCTCGCCCCAGAACTGGTAGAGATCCTTGCCGCGATCGTTGTCGAGCTTGGTCCCCATCTCCAGCCGGTAGGGCATCATCAGGTCGAGGGGACGCAACACGCCATAGAGGCCTGAGAGCATCCGCAGGTGTGCCTGAGCGAAGTCAAAATCGGCCTCGCTGAAATCCTCTACCGCCAAACCGGTGTAGACATCCCCCTTGAAAGCCAGCAGTGCCTGACGGGCATTGGCAGGAGTAAAGTCTGGCTGCCACTCGGCAAAACGGGCGGCATTGAGACCGGCCAGCTTGTCGCTGATCTTCATCAGAGTGGCGATCTGGTCCGGGCTCAGTTGGCGGGCCCGGCTAATCAGTTCGGCAGAGTGATCCAGCAGCTCGGGTTGGGTGAAACGGGGTGTCACCAGCGGTGACTCGTAATCCAGCGTCTTGGCCGGGGAAACCACAATCAGCATAACGTTCCTTTATGGCGAGGGGCCGAACGGCAGAGCGGCCCCATGATTCATTCATCCAGCGTCACATTGTCCAGCGTACCGGTGCCGAGCCGTTCGCGACCGGAGAGCTTGATCAGCAGTCGCAGGTCGTTGGCCGAGTCAGCGTGGGCGAGTGCCTCACTGTAGCCAATCTGGCCGGCGCAAAACAGGCTGAAGAGCGCCTGATCGAAGGTCTGCATACCCAGCTCGGTGGATTTGGTCATCACCTCCTTGAGGCGATGCATCTCTCCCTTGCGAATAATATCGGTGATGAGCGGGGTATTGAGCAGGATCTCGAACGCAGCGCAGCGCCGCTTGCCATCCATACTCGGCACCAGCTGCTGGGCGACGATGGCCTTGAGGTTGAAAGAGAGATCGAACAGGAACTGGCGGTGTTTGTCTTGCGGCACCAGATGGAGGATGCGATCCAGCGCCTGGTTGGCATTGTTGGCATGCAAAGTGGCGAGACAAAGGTGTCCCGTCTCGGCGAACTGCAGGGCAAACTCCATGGTCTCCTGACTCCGGATCTCGCCGATCAGGATCACGTCCGGCGCCTGACGCAGCGAACTTTTCAGCGCAACATCGAATGACTCGGTGTCGATCCCCACCTCTCGCTGGGTCACCAGACTGCGACCATGCTGATGGACGAACTCCACCGGATCTTCCACCGTCAGAATGTGACCATCGGCATGCTGGTTGCGATAGCCGATCATCGCCGCCTGGGTGGTCGATTTGCCCGCCCCGGTGGCGCCGACAAACAGCACCAGTCCCCGCTTGGCCATCGCCACCTCTTGCAGGATCTTGGGTAGCTGCAGATCTTCAAAGGTGGGAATGCGGGTCTCGATACGCCGCACCACCATGCCGGGCAGCTCCTGCTGCCAGAAGGCACTGACCCGAAAACGGCCAAGCGCTTCGCGATAGATCGCGTAGTTGGCCTCCTTGGTGCGGATATAGCGCTCGAAGTGATCGCTGCTGAGGGTATCCCTGACCAGCGTCAGCGCCCCCTTCTTGTCGAGCGCCTCCCCCCCCAGCGACACCAGATGGCCATTCACCTTGAGGGTGGGCGGCGAGCCCACCGTCACAAACAGATCCGATCCCTTTCGCTCGACCAGCTCGCTCAGCAGATCATCCAGATTCATCATCTATCCCTCCCTGGGTGCGAGTCGCTTAAATGCTGTTGGGATCAACAGCCTTGGCCTTGGCATCGAGGGATGCCACCACGCCACGACTCACCAGCTGCTTGAGGCTCTGATCCATGGTCTGCATGCCGTGGGTCATCCCGGTCTGGATCACCGAGTAAAGCTGGGCAATCTTGTCCTCCCGGATCAGGTTACGGACCGCCGGAATGCCCATCATGATCTCGTGAGCCGCAACCCGACCGCCGCCAATGCGCTTGAGCAGGGTCTGGGAGATGACCGCCCGCAGGGATTCGGAGAGCATGGAGCGCACCATGTCCTTCTCCGCACCAGGAAAGACGTCGATGATACGGTCGATGGTCTTGGCCGCCGACGAGGTGTGCAGGGTGCCAAACACCAGATGGCCAGTTTCGGCGGCGGTCATGGCCAAACGAATGGTCTCAAGGTCGCGCATCTCGCCCACCAGAATGATGTCCGGGTCTTCCCGCAGTGCCGAGCGTAGGGCGTTGCTGAAACTCTTGGTATCGCGGTGCACTTCCCGCTGGTTCACCAGACAGCGCTTGTTCTCGTGGACGAATTCGATGGGGTCTTCGATGGTGAGGATATGGTGATGGAAGTTCTCGTTGATGTAGTTGACCATGGCCGCCAGGGTGGTCGACTTACCGGAACCGGTCGGGCCGGTCACCAACACCAGACCCCGCGGGAACTCGGCGATCTTGCGGAAAATCTCCGGCGCATCGAGATCTTCGAGGCTCAGCACAGTGCTGGGGATGGTACGAAATACCGCGCCAGAGCCGCGCGCCTGCTGGAAGGCGTTGACCCGGAAACGGGCCAGATTGGGCACCTCGAACGAGAAGTCGACCTCGAAGTTCTCCTCTAGCTCCTTGCGCTGATGGTCGTTCATGATGTCGTAAATAAGGGCATGCACTTCCCGGTGTTCCAGGGCGGGCAAATTGATCTTGCGAACCTCACCATCAACCCTGATCATCGGGGGAACCCCGGCCGAGAGGTGTAGATCCGAGGCTTTATGCTTTACACTGAAAGCCAATAACTCTGTGATATCCATAGACTTGTCATTCTCCCATCACAAGATCACTAACGAAATATGAACCAGATTGCCCAGCACCTGTTTCAGGTAAAGGAACGTATTGCCCAGGCCGTCGAACGGGCGAGCCGCAACCTGCAGCAGATCCGCCTGCTGGCCGTGAGCAAGACCAAGCCTGTCGAGGCCATCATGGCCGCCCATGCCGCAGGTCAGCGCTGCTTTGGCGAATCCTACGCTCAGGAAGCAGCGGCCAAGATCGATACCTTGCGCCAGCAGCCGGAATATAGAGACATAGAGTGGCACTTTATCGGCCCTTTGCAATCGAACAAATCCAAACTGGTCGCCGAACGGTTTGACTGGGTGCAGAGCGTGGATCGGGACAAGCTGATCGACCGCCTCAACAACCAGCGCCCAACTACAATGGCACCGCTAAATGTTTGTCTGCAAATCAATATTAGCGGAGAGAGCAGTAAATCCGGAACGTCGGAACAAGAGATTTTCCGCCTTGCCGAGCAGGTCTCTCAAAGTGAGCGACTGGTGCTGCGGGGACTGATGGCCATTCCCGAGCACACCAGTGACGAGAGCGTACTGGCCGCCCAAATGACCCGCATGCAGACTCTGTTCACCGAGCTTGCGCGACAATACCCCACGGTGGATACCCTCTCGATGGGCATGACCGAGGATCTTGAACTGGCGATAGCCCACGGCAGCACCATGGTGCGGGTCGGCACCGCCATCTTCGGCGCCCGTGACTACTCATAGGCAAGGCCAGCGGATAACCCATAAGTCCGCCTCTTGCCGCGACTTCATCAACAGGAGCGTTTGATGGAACACCGAATTCTGGCGTCAGGTGGTGCAGGCAGCGCCAACCCCGCCGCGACCCCATATGCTACAGGAGCATCTGATGCAGCATAGAACGCTGGCCTTTATCGGCGCGGGCAACATGAGCCGCAGCATCATCGCCGGACTGGTCAAGTCGGGTTATCCCGCCGGGCAGATCACTGCTGCCAACCCCAGTCTGCCCAAGCTGGAAGCGCTGGCGAGCGAACATGGCATTCGCATCACCCAGAGTAATGCCGAGGCGGCCCGAGACGCCGAAGTGATCGTGCTGGCAGTCAAGCCACAGCTGATGGCCGGCATGCTGGCAGCACTGGTTGAAGAGCTGGGCTCCCTTGAAGGCAAGCTGCTCATCTCCATCGCGGCCGGTATCAAGGTGGCGCGCCTTGGCGAGATGGCCGGTGGCCACGACCGCATCATCCGCACCATGCCCAATACCCCTGCCCTGCTGGGTCTGGGCATGACCGGCCTCTATGCGCCCGAGCATATTGCCGCCGCGGATCGCGAGTTTGCCGAGCAGATGATGCAGGCGGTCGGCAAGACCCTCTGGGTGGAGCAGGAGTCCGGCATCAACGGCATCATCGCCGCAGCGGGCAGTGCCCCGGCCTACTTCTTCCTCTTTATGCAGGCCATCGCCGAAGAGGCGGAGGCACTGGGCTTCTCGCCCGAACAGGCACGCCTGCTGGTGCAGCAGACCGCGCTGGGCGCAGCCGCCATGGTGGAGCAAAACCCGGAGCTGGCGCTGCAGACCCTGCGTGAACAGGTGACCAGCAAGGGCGGCACCACAGCCGAAGCCATCAAGACATTCCAGCAGCAGGGGCTGATGCCGCTGACTGCGCAAGCCATGCAGGCGGCCGTTGCTCGCGCCACCGAAATGGAAACTCTCTTCTAACAGGAGCCCAGATGAACACTGCTTACTTTCTGATTAACACCGTTTTCGATCTCTACCTGATGGTGATCCTGCTGCGCGTCTGGCTGCAGTGGGCCCGTGCCGACTTCTACAACCCGATGAGCCAGATGGTAGTCAAACTGACCAATCCGCTGGTGATCCCGCTGCGCCGCGTTATCCCGGGCTTTGGCGGCATCGATCTCGCTTCCGTGGTGCTGGCGCTGGCCATCGCCTTCGCCAAGCTGGCCCTGCTCAAGAGCATGAACGTGCTGCTGGCGGACTGGCTCAGCATCAGCCTGTTTGCCGCGCTGACTGTGCTGAAAAAAGCGGGCTCGATGATCTTCTGGGTACTGCTGATCCGCGCCATCCTGAGCTGGGTCAGCCAGGGCCGCAACCCCATCGAATACGTGATGCATCAGCTGACCGAACCATTCCTCGCCCCTATCCGCCGCGTACTGCCGGCACTGGGCGGGCTGGATCTCTCGGTGCTGGTCGCCTTTATCGGCCTGCAAGCCATCAACTACCTGCTGGGTGACCTGTTCGGCCAGCTGTGGTGGATGATTTGATGCCAGCCGTCCTGCAACAAGGGGATGAACTGGTACTGCATCTGGTGATCCAGCCCAAGGCGAGTCGGGACCAGATCATCGGATTGCATGGCGAAGAGCTGAAAGTGGCCATCACGGCGCCGCCCGTCGATGGCCAGGCCAACAGCCATCTGATCAAGTTTCTGGCCAAGCAGTTCAAGGTGGCCAAGGGACAGATCACCATAGTGCGGGGCGAGCTGGGGCGACACAAAACCGTCGCCATCGACAGCCCCAAACAGTTGCCGCAAGAAGTGAGTGCACTGCTGAATGACACGCAAGGCTGAATGAATCGGCCTGCGCCAACCGTAGATATGAGAGGGATGACAGATGAAAACAGCCTGGATGAGTGGCCTGCTGGCACTGCTGATGACCCTGCCGCTCAAGGCAGAACAGATGAAGGAGCTGGGGCCCTGGCTGGTGCACTACAACGCCTTCAACTCCAGCTTCCTCACCCCCGAGGTCGCCAAGGCGTATGGACTGGAGCGCAGTCGCTACAACGCCATCATCAATATCGCGGTACAGGACAAGCAGAAAGTGGCGCAAGCCGTAGGGATCACCGGTGAGGCCAAGAACCTGACCGGCACCATCCGCACCCTGAACTTTCAGGAGGTAAAAGAGGGGGATGCCATCTACTATCTGGCGACCCTCCCCTACCGCAACGAAGATACCTATCAGTTCACCCTGAAGATCATGGGCGGCGGGCAGCAACAGAACCTCAGCTTCCAGCAAACCTTCTACGTCGACTGAGCAGCAACAAGAAGCCCCGACCAAGGCCGGGGCTTCATTTTATCCATATGACAAGGGCGCCATCAGGGCGCCCTTGTTACATCTATTCCGTACCGCAGCGGTTACAGGGCGAGGAACAGACCGGCCAGACAGGCGCTCATCAGGTTCGCCAGCACGCCGGAGAGAATGGCGCGCATGCCGTAACGGGCGATGAAGGATTTGCGCTCCGGCACCATGGAGCCCAGACCGCCGATCAGGATCGCCATGGAGGAGATGTTGGCAAAGCCACACAGGGCGAAAGTCACGATGGCCTTGCTCGACTCGCTCAGGGTCTGATCCTGCACCAGACCGATGAAGGCGACGAACTCGTTGACCACGATCTTGGTACCGATCAGGGCGCCAGCGGCTTGCGCCTGATCCCAGGGCACACCGATCAGCCAGGAGACGGGGGCAAACAGCCAGCCCAGAATGATTTGGAAGCTCAGATCCAGCCCTACCAGACCGCCAGCCCAGCCGAGCAGGCCATTGAGCATGGCGATCACGCCAACGAAGGCCAGCAGGGTGGCACCGACCGCCACCGCGATATTGAGGCCAGACATGGCGCCATCGGCCGCCGCTTCGATCACGTTGGTGGCGCGGGGGATCTCCACATCCTGATGGTGATCGACCTCTTCAGCTCCCGGCGGCACCAGGATTTTGGCCATCGCCAGACCGGCAGGGGCAGACATGAAGGCAGCAGCGATCAGGTATTTCAGCTCAACCCCGAGGCTGGCATAGCCCACCAGGGTGCCACCGGCGACGGAGGCGAGACCGCAGCTCATCACTGCGAAGAACTGGGAATCGGACATCTTGGAGAGGTAGGGTTTGACCACCAGCGGCGCTTCCACCATGCCAACGAAGATGTTGGCAGTGGCGGAGAGGCTCTCGGCACGGCCGGTGCCCAGCAATTTCTGCAAGCCACCACCCAGCAGGGCGATCACCCGAGGCATGATGCCGATGTGGTAGAGGATGGCGATCACCGCGGAGAAGAAGATGATGACCGGCAACACGTTGAAGGCAAAGATGAAGCCCAGCTTGAACTTGGCCAGATCGCCGAACAGGAAGGCGATCCCCTCCTGACCATAACCGATCACGCTGCTTACGCTCTCGCTGACCCCGTTCAGCACATGCTGACCGGCAGGCAGCCAGAGCACCAGACCGGCAAACATGATTTGCAGGCAGAGGGCAAGGCCAACTGTTCGCAACGGGATACGACGACGATTATCAGAGCAGATGACGGCAAGCGCCAGGATACTCAGGATGCCGAGCAGGGCAATCATAGGGACTCCATCAGGTGGGGCAAAAGATGGGCGCGGATTCTGCGCCTCTCACCCCGTCACTGCAAGTCCGCTTGGTTACAACCCTGTTAGAAAAAACGTTTGCACGATATCGGTTGCGCCAACTGGCTGATTTGGTTCGATTTTAGTATCAGGAGAAATCGAGAGTTCTTATATGGAAACAATTATTCCTCACCGCCGGACAATTTACCCCCGAGCCAGGGGGCCAGTCGCTGCTCCCAATAGGGTTCAGGGCCAAAGCGGGCCTTGAGGAAATCGATGAAGAGACGGATCTTGGGATCCAGATGTTCGCGACGGGCATAAACGGCATGTACCGCCATCTGCTGGTTCGGTCGCCACCCTGGCAGCACAGGGATCAGCTTGCCGCTCTGTAACTCCTTGTCCAGCAAGTAGTTGGCAATATAGGCAATACCGAGCCCGGCCAGCGCCGCATCCCGCACCGCCTCCGCCATATCCACCCGATAGTTGCCCGCCACCTGCACCGTCTGACGCTCCTTGCCCTGGCGAAACGACCACTGGTGATAGCGCCGCTCCCGACTCTGGTAAGTGATGCAGTTGTGCTGGGCCAGATCCTTGGGATGAAGCGGCGTGCCGTGGCTCAGCAGGTAATCCGGCGAAGCCGCCACCACGAAGCCAATGTCGGCCAGCCGCTGTCCCACCAGCCCTTCCGGCTTGTCCTCATAGGTGGTGAGCCAGAGATCCAGCCCCTCATCCACCAGATTGGTTCTGTGGTCGAACAGCGAGACCTCCAGCTCCAGCTCGGGATAGCGATCCTGAAACGCCTTGAGATGAGGAATGACGTGCAGACGACCAAATGATTGGCCCACCCCGAGATGGAGCACGCCGCTCACCTTGCCGCGCCGCTCGGCGATCATGGAGTCCGCCTCCTGCGCCACCGCCACCAGCGCATGACAATGACGGGCATACTCCTGACCCAGCTCGGTCAGGACGAAGCGGCGGGTGGTGCGCTGGACCAGCTGGGCGCCAAGGGTGGTCTCCAGCAGCGCCAGCTGCTTGCTGATATGGGATTTGGAGACCCCGAGACGACGGGCGGCGGCAGAGATCCCCTGCTCGCGCACCAGCGCATCGAAGATCACCATTTGAGGAAGACGTTGCAGCACAAGATAACCGGATTGAGTGGCGGGAGCCCATTATTCCAGAGCCGCCCGCCAAGGGGTAGGGTCAGAGCCCCAGCGCCCGGGTGATCTGCAGTTTGAGGGGGTCGTCAGCCGGATTCTGGTTGGCGCCGTAGCTGGCGATCAGCTTGCCATCCCGCCCCACCAGATATTTGTGGAAGTTCCAGTTCGGCTCATCCCCGTCAGCGGCCGCCGCCAGCCCCTTGAACAGTGGCACTGCATCGGAGCCCCGCACCGCTACCCGATTGAACATCGGGAAGGTGACGCCATAGTCGCGGCGGCATACCTCGGCGGTCTTGGTCTCGTTGCCCGCCTCCTGCCAGAAGTCGTTGGAGGGAAAGCCCAGAATAATCAGCCCTTTATCCTTGTAGCTCTGGTAGAGCTGCTCCAGATCGCGGAACTGGCCGCTGTAGCCGCAGTAGGAGGCGGTATTGACTACCAGTACCACCTTGCCCTCGGTCAGCTGACAGAGGTTATGGCGCTGAGAGTTGTTTAGCTCCCGCATCTCCACATTGAAATAATCGGGGCACGCCGCAGAGGCCGCTCCGGCCCCCAATAACAGCAACAGAGTGAACCATTTCATCGCCAAGACTCCTTTTGTTTTGTCCATCATACGCGGTTACCAGAGCCGCAGTTCACTCTCAATGCAGGGGAATGCCGGTCAGCCAGCCGTGGCCCCAGAACACCAGCAGCGCGGTGGCAGCCAGGCCCGCCCCGACGCTGATGCCGGTGCCAGTCCAGTTGGCCGCCGGACGGGGATATCGCTGCCAGTCCCGCACCGAAATCCAGACCATGCTCACCAGCGCCCAGAGCCCGATGCCGCCAAACAGCACCAGAGATCGCGCCTCGCTGTTGACCAGCAGATGGGCCACCGCCCAGAGCAGGGTACCGAGCAGTTGGGGATGCACCAGCCAACGGCGCAGATGGTTGGGCCCCTGGCCGGAGAAGAAGAGGATCAGCGCAAAGGGCATCATCACCGTCATGGTCATCGGCCCCCAATCCGGCAGGAAGTAGAGCGGCAGCGAGCTGGCCGAGCGCCAACCGGCGATGATGCAGGCGATGGCGACAAACACCAGCAGGGAGAAGAGCCCCTTGTAGCGATTCTCACCCAGCCGCTCGCGCAGCCGCGCCCGATGGGCCACCGCAAAACAGGGGTAGAGATGGATCAGGGTAAACAGCGCAACCCCCAGGGTCAGCAGGAACATGAGTCTCTCCTTGTACTTGGTACGACCACTATGCCGTAAAGGGAGATGTGCGCCTATCAAAACCGCGCTGACCCATGGAGTCAAAAGTGTGGCAAGACAAAGGAACAGAAAGAAAAGAGCCGATCACGATGGATCGGCAAATAAGTGCCAGGGCAGTCAGACATCTCGCGGGATGGGAGATGCCCCAAACGGGGATATTGAGTGGCCGATGGGGCGCATCGGCCGAACCGGATCAGCCCTTGAGCTGATAGAGCGCCGCTACGTTGCGCGCAGTGAGTTGAATATTGGTGCTGGCGCTCTCCAGCGCCTCCGGCAGAGACATGGCGCGGTTGACCACGGCGAATACCGCGTCCAGCCCGTGATCGTGTACCACACCGCAATCGTCGGTCAGGCAACCGGAGATGCCGATCACCGGCTTGCCGAACTGCTTGGCGCAACGTGCGACACCGATTGGCGTCTTGCCATGGATGGTCTGGCTGTCGATACGACCTTCGCCGGTGATAACCAGATCCGCATCGGCCACTTCCTCGGCCAGTTTCAACGCTTCGATGACGATCTGGATGCCAGGCTTGAGTTCGGCGCCAAGCAGACCGACCAGCGCGGCCCCCATGCCACCGGCAGCACCCGCCCCCGGAATATCCTTCACCTGCTTGCCGAGCGCCTGCTCGATGCAGTCGGCATAACGGGAGAGGTTGGCATCAAGTTCGACAACCATCTCTGGAGTCGCCCCCTTTTGCGGGCCAAACACGGCGGAGGCACCTTTCGGGCCGCACAGCGGGTTGTTCACATCGCACGCCACCTCGATAACCAGATCGCTCAGACGCGGATCCAGACTGCTCAGATCGATGGTCGCGAGCTCACTGAGACCTGCGCCGCCCAACTCGATGGCAGAGCCATCCGCTTTGAGCAGCTTGCCGCCGAGCGCCTGGATCATGCCGGCACCGCCGTCATTGGTGGCGCTGCCGCCGATACCGAGAATGAGGTGCTTCACCCCCATCTCCAGCGCGGCCAGGATCAGCTCGCCGGTGCCGAAGCTGGAGGTGAGCAACGGATTGCGCTGCTCGGGCGCCACCAGATGGATACCGGAGGCAGCGGCCATCTCGATGACGGCGCGCTCGCCATCACCCAGCAGACCGACAAAGCCCTGTACCTTGTTGCCAAGGGGGGCGGTCACTTCGACCGGCAGGATGCGGCCACCGGTGGCATCCACCAGCGATTGCACCGTACCTTCACCGCCATCGGCCATCGGCAATTTGACGTAGGTGGCGTTCGGCAACACCTGTTTGAAACCAGCCTCGATGGCATCAGCCACCGCCATGGCGCTCAGACTCTCCTTGAATGAATCGGGGGCAATAACAATTTTCATATCAATTCCTTAGGCGAGGCCAAACACGCCAAACATCAGGGTGGAGACAGTGGCAATGGTCAGACCGACTGCAGTTTCGTAAGGGATAAGTTTCAGACGCTCCCCCACCCCCATGTGGACGCTGCCACCGGTGGCGTGGAAGAAGGAGCCGTGGGGCATGTGGTCAAACACGGTGGCACCGGCATGGATCATCGCCGCCCCGGCCAGACTGCTGATCCCCAGTTCAATCAGGGTGGAGCTGAATACGTTGGAGGCCACCACGGTACCGGCGGTAGTCGAGGCGGTTGCCAGCGACATCAGGGCACCGGAGATAGGCGCCAGCAGGTAAGAAGGCAGACCGGAGGCGGTCAGGCCGCTGATCAGCACATCTTTCAGGCCGGAGTTGGCAATGATGCCCGCTAGGGTACCGGTACCCAGCAGCATGATGGCAACCGGCGCCATACGGGCGAGGCCGGAGACCGCAAACTGGTTCACCTTGCTGAATTTACCCATCATCAGGGCACCAACCAGACCACCGAGCGGCAGTGCAATCAGCGGATCCACCACGATACCGGCGACCGGCCGCAGGGCCAGCAGCAGGATGGCGACCAGCGGCGCGCTGATGGCGGCGGCAAAGCCCGGCAACTTGGCACCGGCAAAGCTCACCACTTCATCAGCAGCAACCTTGCTGCCCTTGTTGTTCAGCCGCTTGGCCAGCCAGTAGGCCATCACCAGACCGAACAGACCCGGAATGATGCCCGCAGCCATAACTGAGGTCAGGGGCAGATGGAAGGCATCAGCCGCGGCAATGGCGTTGGGGTTGGGGGACATGACGTTACCCGCCTTGCCGCCGCCGATCATCGCCAGCAGGATGGCCGCCTTGGAGAGGTCGGCACGGCGGGCAATGGCCAGCGCGATGGGGGCGACCGTGATAACGGCCACATCCACGAATACGCCGACCGCAGTCAGGATCAGAGTCGCCAGCGCCAGTGCCAGCAGGGCGCGGGTTTCACCCAGCTTCTTGACGATAGTCTCGGCGATAGTGGTGGCCGCACCCGATTCGATCAGCACGCCCGCCAGTACACCGGCCGCCAGGATCCGCATCACAGCTGTGGTGATCCCCTGGGCACCGCCGATCATCAGGGCGACGGTCTGGGTCAGATCGGCACCGCCAATCAGGCCACCGGCAAGGGCACCCACGATCATGCCGTAAGCGGGCGGCACCTTCTTCAAAATGAGGATGATGGCGATGGAGAGCGCCGCGATGGCGCCAAGGGCTGTAACCGGGATCATGACGGACACCTTCAATGGGAGTGAATGGCCGCCATTATGGAGATCTGCAATCAGAATGCTTTGGCTGAATAGCCAAAAATCACATCATGTAAATGTATTTTTTTGTCTAAATTCACAATCACAAGTCGAGATTAAGGCCGAGATAGAGCAAAAATTTGTCGTCTAACTTGTTGAAATTCAACCCGGTTATCTGCTCTATCCGCCCCAGCCGATAGCGCAGGGTATTGGGGTGAATGAACAGGGCTTCGGCACAGCGATGCAGATCACAATCCTGCAAGAAATAGTGGCGCAAGGTCTTCTGCAGCGCCCCTTTGCCATCTTCCCGGGCCAGTTTCTGCAGCGGTGTGCGCAGCTGATCCGCCTGCCATGAGTCCGCCAGACTGCCGAGCAGCACCGGCAAACGGTAATCCTCAAAGAAGTAGACCTGTTTGCGCGGCGCTTGGCGCATGCCACGGCGCAGGGTATCGCGCGCCGTCTGATAAGAGCGAGCCAGCCCGTCGATCCCGGCGAAGTAATCGCCCACCGCGATATGCACCTTGAAGTGGGGAATCCGCGCCAGCAGTTGCTTGATCCGGCTGCGCTCCTGCGCCGATTGCCAGACGCCCTCACTCAATTGCGCCGGTTTGAGCACCACTATCTCGTCGAGCCCGTTGATGGCGACCAGATTGTCCCGCTCCGGATTTTCCAGCTGATGAACCAGCTCTCGCAGACGCGCCGGATCCGCCTCCTCCAGCGCCAGCACGGCCACCACCCGAGGCTGGGCCAACTCCAGCCCGAGAAAGCGGGCCGCCTGCTGCAATTGATCGACTCGCCCCTCGCCCCGAATTAGCTGCAACACCAGCTCCTCCTTGTGGCGCTTGTCCCACTGCAACTGCTCGGTGAGCGCCGCCTGCTCCAGGATCAGCTCTGCCGTCATTCGCACCAGCTCGGCGTAAGCACGCACTTCCTCCGGATCGCCGGAAATGCCGATCACCCCGATCAGCTCCCCCTGATAGGAGATGGGCAAATTGATGCCGGGTCGCACCCCTTTGAGCTGCAGGGCTGTCGCTTCGCTGATCTCCACCACCCGGTTTTCGGTCAATGCCAGCACGGCCCCTTCGTGGCGCTGATGGATCCGCTCCGGATTGCCGGACGCAATGATGAGGCCATGTTCGTCCATCACGTTGACCGAAAAGGAGAGGATCTTCATCGCCCGTGCGACGATCTGGCGGGCAAGGTTATCGTTTAGCTGCATAACATCTCCGGACAAGGGGCTGATCTGGCAGCGCCACCACGGGGCGATTCAGAGCACATGGGCGCAAAGATGCCACATCATCAAGACAAGCGAGAGGGGGATCGCTAGAATAGGCCACTTTACCCGATGTGTGCCCCGCCATGGAGCAGGAATTGCGTGCTTGCACCCGCCTGCCCGTGATGGCCCATCCCTCCGATCTGGACTGTGCTATGGATTATGAATTTCGCCGCGACCCGTTTGGTGGCTATCGCGCCCGGTTCTCCATGGGCCATGAAGCCATCGGTCAGTGGCTGATCGACGAGGTTGGCAAGGATGAGGAGAAGCTCGACGAGCTCTTCTCCATCATTGATCAGCTCTCCAACCGCACCCGAGTCGAATACCGGCTCAACGGCGGTGACTACTCCCTGCTGCTGACCCATGAAGAGGCGGAGGTGAAAGCCAACGCCCTCAATATCGAGCTGGGTGAGGATCTTGACGATCTCGCCTACTACGATGATGAACAGCTGGCCATGTGCGGGCTGGAAGATTTTGCCCAGGTGCTCGGCTCCTGGCGCGCCTTTATCCGTAACGAGGATATGGGCTGATTGACCCAATGTCGGGCAAATGTGCCCTTTTGCCTAACTCAACAGGATTGACTATGTCTATTTACGATTTTGATGACGAACTGCCGGAAGACGAAGAACAGGAATCCACCAAGAAAGCGGCTGCACCTGCCAAGAAGAAAGGCAAGCAGGTGATGAACACTCAGGTCAACCTGAGCCCGCGCGATGCCAGCCGTCTGAACGGCATGCACGTTGAAGCGATCGCCACGCTGGACGATGTCAGCCTGCCGAAGAACGTCATCTTCAAGGCTGGCCTGATCGCCCTGGGCGAACTGGAAGCCGGCAAGCGCGCCGATATCATCGCCCGCGTGATCGCAGAATCAGGCCGCTAATCGCCCCTGAAGGCATAAAAGAAAGCCGGAGCCACTGCTCCGGCTTTTTGTTTTCCGGCCGTGCACTCTCAACGGCAATCGATCCCCTTTCCGGCTCGGGAGATCAGTTGGTCATAGCGGCCATCGGCACGGGCGGCAGCCAGGGCATGATTGAAGCGCTCAAGCAGGCTGGCGGCCTCCGGGTACTGCCGTGAAATGATCAGATAAAAAGTATCGCTCTGGCGAAAGTGGGGCAATGCCTGCAGATGGCAGGGGTCGCCAAACAGCTGACGGCTGGCATCCCGGGTCACCGTCTCGTTCATCGGCAGCAGATCGATCCGTTTGCGAGCCAGCAGTTGCAGACATTGTGCCAGAGTCTTGGGGCGCTGCAGATCCAGCCCGAAACGCTTGATCACCCCGTCGGCATGGCTGGTGCTCCACCCCAGCGGAATACAGACACGCAACCCTTGCCAGCGGCCAGCCTGAATGGCCTCACTCCCCCGATAGGTGAACCAGGAGAGGCGATCTATATGAATGGGAGCGCTGTAGTGGAAGAGCTTGGCCCGCTCGGCAGTCCAGGCGTAGGGGAAGGTGGCCGCGACCAACCCATTGCGGGTCAACTGATAGCCGCGGGGCCAGGGCAGGTAGTCGACCTGGAGCTCTCGATACCCGGCCTCTTGCAGCAGGGTCGTCACCAGCCTGGTGCTCTCGCCACCTTCAGGCAGTGCCTTGCCGGTATAAGGGGTGAACTCACCGGTCACCAGCAGCAAGGGTGCGGCCTGCAGCCAGACACACCAACAACACAACAACCACAGACAGTGCTTCATCAGCTGCTCTCCCTTTACCCTGTTGATGAGTATAGAGAAGGGATCCGACCACCTCCTGCGCGGTTGTCCTGCTGACGCCCTCTTGTTAAGGTTGCCGCCTGCCTCGATCAAGGAGATCCAATGTTACCCCTTCCCGACTCATTTATCTGGGGCGCGCTGGCGCTGGCCGTGCTGCTTGCCCTCTTCCGCCAGCGTCTTCCCGCCTTTGCCCTGCTGGGACTCTCCCTGCTGCTGGCCCTGTGGCTTGACCGAATGACGCTACCCGCCCTGCTGGTCTCGGTCGCAGGATTACTGCTGGCGTGGCGTACGCCAACCCTCCCCGCCCGCCGGGCGATGGCGGCCAGAGTGGTGCTGATCCTCTGGGCGATTGCGCTGACCCTGCACCTGATCCCCGGCTTCAACAATCTCAAGGTGCTGGATCAGGCGCTGGCAGGCCCCGCCAGCGTGCCGTTCAACATGTATCTGAACCTCGACAAACCGCTGCTGCTCTTTGGCTTGCTGCTGGCCTGCCCGATGCTGCTGGGCAAGGGGGGCACCATCCGCTGGCGCCCACTGGCCCTGTTGCTGCTGCCGCTGGGTGCCCTGCTGGTCATCGCCTGGCAACTGGGGGCACTGAAACCGGAAGTGGGTCTGCCCCACTGGTGGTGGCTGTTTGCACTCAACAATCTGCTGTTCACCTGCGTGGCGGAAGAGGCGCTGTTTCGTGGCGCGATCCAGCAGGCGCTGACCGAACGTTACCGCCCCTGGATTGGCATCGTCGTGGCTGCGCTACTGTTCGGAGCCATCCACCTGCCCGGTGGCCCGCTGCTGGCGCTGTTTGCGACCCTGGCAGGCTGCTGCTATGGCCTGGCATTCCAGCTCAGCGGGCGACTCTCCGTGGCCATCCTGATCCACTTCGCCTTCAACTTCGCCCATCTGGCGCTCTTCACCTACCCGCTGGCCCACCGCTAACTCCTGAAGGCGCCTGACACGGGCGCCTTCCCTCGCTCTTCCCTCTCTCTTTAAGCGTGCTGCCTCGCTCGCTTTACACCCCATAAAGCTCCAAACAAAACCAATTCATTTACTTGTAACCAAAATGTAAACAAACTGACCTCTGCATTCGCCATAACAGTCACTTTCCATTGCCCTGCAACCAAAAGGATCCTGTGATGCAGAAAACCCTCAGTTATGCCGCCCTGCTGCTGGTCAGCCAGTTCCCGCAACTGGCACTGGCCGATACCGATGTCTATCTCACCAACAACAGTCCTGAACCGCTTCAGATCGACATCCGCCAAAGCGGCAGCGGCCAGTTGCAACCCGGCAGTCAGTGGAGTCAGCACCGCACCGAACTGGGCCCATGGGAGAGTGCCATGGTACTCAGCTTCAATCGCTATGAGGGGGTCAAGGCGGGCAAGAGCTATCTGTTCGAAACCCGCGTGACCACAGCGGGTGGCGACGTCTATCGGCTCAACCAGCTGATGGAGGGAACCTGGTGGAACACCACCTTGCAGCACGGTGGCGAAACGCCGACCAGCGCATCCGGCTGGCAAAACGATCGGGCGATCCACCGCGTTGCCGGGCCACAAGAGCTGGCCTTTGCCGCCAAGTTCACCGGCCGCTACGACGATCTGCACTATATGATCACGCCCCCCCAAAAACGGGAGCAACCGGAACCGGCAGAACACAGGCTCAAGGTGGCCAGCTACAACGTCTGGGCACTGCCGGTGATCGCCTCCAGCATCGGCGAGCGGTTGACCTTGCTGCCTGATTACCTCAAGGGCTATGACGCCCTGCTGCTGCAAGAGGTGTTCGATGGCCGCCGCGACGGCTTTTTGCAGGCGCTGGCAAAAGAGTATCCCTACCAGACCAAGGTGCTCGACAAGCCCGGGGTCAACGTCCACGACGGCGGCGTGGTGATCGTCAGCCGCTATCCCATAGTGCGGGAGGCCCAGCTGGTCTATCCCCAATGCACCGGCACCGACTGCTTCGCCGACAAGGGGGTGATGTACGCCGAGGTGATCAAGGGGGGCAAGGCGTGGCACTTGTTCGCCACCCACACCGCCAGCTTCGACACCGACGAGGCGCGCAAGCTGCGCCAGATCCAGTTCGGTCAGATCCGCTCTCTGGCTGCCAGCCTGAAGATCCCCGCCAGCGACACCGTCATCTACGGCGGCGACTTCAACGTCAACAAGCGCAAGTTTGCCGATGACTACGCCAATATGCTGGCCAATCTGAACGCTCATGAACCTGCCTATGGCGGCTACACCGAAGCCACTTTCGATCCCAGGATCAACCCCTATGCCGGTGGCCCACTCTCCGGTGGCGCCAACGTCGAGTATCTGGACTATCTGGTAGTGAGTCGGGAGTACGGCAGCGCCAGCCACAACCTCAACACGGTCTGGATCCCGCGCAGCAGCGATGGCAGCCTCTGGCCCGCCAGCAACCTCTCAGACCACTTCCCGGTCAAGGGAGAGATCAGCCGATGACTCGCCGTTACGGGATACTGGCGCTGGCTATCCTGACCCTTTTGCTGGTGAATCTGGGCTGGCAGGAAGAGCAGTCCCCGATATCGCCAGAACGGTCGGAGACGACCTCTCCGGCCGATGTGCAGTTGCCAGCAGAACCGGGGAGCCCGCCTCCCCGCATGCCAAACGCTGAGGGGATGGATGGCAAAAGCAAAGGAGTGCCCAGCAGCTGGCAGGCGATGCCGGATGAACTGATCAACCAGCTTGCCAGCGAGATCAGCGACAGCGAGTTGCCGCTGGCGCAGCGTGTGAGCAATCTGGAAGCAACAGAGGCCGGGTGGCTGAGCGAGGGGGAGAGTCTGATCCGGTTACAGGGGCGCTATGCCCTGGCGCTGGATCAGTTGGCGCAAGAAAACGAGCAGTTACCGCTGGCCGAGCGACTGGACGCCCTCAGCCGCTTGCAGGATCAGTGGGCAGCAGATCACCCGGATCTGGCGGTGGATCTGTTCAACCCGGATGCCCGCCTGCAGCAAGCTCGTCAGCTTTGGGGAGATGAGGATCTGGCCACCCTGGCCCGCCACTTCCTCCCCGCAGAGAAGGCTGAAGCCACGCTGGCGTTTGCCGGGGCGCGCCAGCAGCAGCTCGATCAACGCAGCCGCTACCAGCGAGAGCTGGCCGAGCTGGAGCAGCAACTGGCGACCAGCCAACAGCAGATGGATCCTGCGCTGTGGCAACAGCACAAGGAGGAGGTGTTGAGCCAGTGGCGTCGTGACTTCTTCGCGCGGGAGCAAGGCAAACCCTGAGGTCAGCGCTTGCCCTTGAACAGCTTGACGCTGCGTTTGGCCTGAGTACGGCGATTGGCCTGCTTGTCACGCGGGGGGCGCTTGCCCTCCCCGCTGGCAGGCTGGTCGGTAACCGGGAATTCCGCCAGATCGCCCAACGGCAGCTCGCGGCCGGTCAGGGTGCGAATGGCTTGCAGCATGTCACTCTCGCCATGGCAGACCAGCGAAATGGCCAACCCCTCGCGACCAGCCCGGGCGGTACGACCGATGCGGTGTACATAGACGGGGGCGCTGGCGGGCAAGTCCAGATTGATCACCACCGGCAGCGCCTCCACATGGATGCCGCGCGCCATCAGGTCGGTGGCCACCAGCACCCGAATTTTGCCCTCTTTGAAATCGCCGAGCGCCTGCTCGCGCACCGCCTGCTCCTTCTCGCCATGAAGGGCGGCCACCGCAATGCCCGCCTTGGCCAGCTTTCTGGCAACCCCGTCGGCATCATCCCGCGCACTGATAAAGACCAGCACCTGCGGCCACGCCTGCTCCTTGAGCAGGCTGATGAGCGCCGGTACCTTGCTGCTCTTGTTGACCAGATAGAGCCGCTCTTCGATCTCGTTCACCACGCTGTTGAGGGGGTTGGCCTCGATGCGGGTAGGCTCGCTCAGCAAGCCGTTGGCCAGCGCCTCCAGCTCGGCAGGCAAGGTGGCGGAGAAGAGCAGGGTTTGGCGATCCGCCGGAATAAAGCCGAGCAGCGCCTTGATGTCGGGAGCAAAGCCCATCTCCAGCAAGCGATCCGCTTCATCCAGCACCAGCAGTTGCAAACCATCCAGCCCCAACAGTTGCTGGGTCAGCAGATCCCGCAACCGCCCCGGCGTGGCGACCAGCAGCTGTGGCCCCTGCGCCAGTTCGGCCTGTTGCCGCTCCTGCGCAACGCCCCCACACAGCGTCACGATACGCAGCCCCAGCGCCTCGGCCCCCTCTTTTAGCGCGGCAGTGACCTGAATCGCCAGCTCGCGGGTCGGCACCAGCACCAGACCCTGCACTTGGCTGGAGGCAGGATCCAGCCGTTGCAGCAGCGGCAAGCCAAACGCCAGCGTCTTGCCGCTGCCGGTCTGGGCCAGCGCCAGCAGATCCTGCCCCGCCAGCGCAGCCGGAATCGCCAGCTGCTGGATGCGGGTCGGCGTCTGCAAGGTGGCGGGCAAAGAGGCAAGCAGAGCGGGATGGAGGGCAAGTTCGCTAAAGGTCATGGCGCTACGTCAACAAAGAAGTGGGAGGCGAAGTCTAGTGAGCGGGGGCCGAGAAGTAAAACCCTATCCATGATGGCCCGGCCGAGAGGGGCTGGCGACCGGCTGACTACACTTTAGCAGCCCCATCACCAAGAGAGACCCGCCATGACCAGACACATCCCCCTTCTGCTGCTCGTGGTCACCCTGCTCGGCAGCGCCACTCTCGGCCTGTCGCAGACTCCGGAGAACAACGCTGCCCCCGAGCCGTCTAAACCGGTGCGCATCCTCAATGCCCACCTTGGCGAGCTGCCAGGGCTGATCAATGCCGACAAGACAGGCCCCTTTGTCGACCTGGTGCATGCCATCGATGATCTCTACTCCGATGTGACCATCAAGATCACCATCTACCCCATGGCGCGCCATGGCTGGGGTGAGTGTCGGCAAGGCTGATCTGGGGCTGCCCGCCATCCGCAACCTCAAGGATATCGATATGCTGGCTTATCGCTTCAGCACCCGCAGTTTTGGCAAGGTTGCCCATGTGATTTACAGCAATACCGCCTATCCGGTCACCACGGATATGGCCTATGGCATAGTGCCCACCAAACGGGATCTGCTGATCGAGGCCGTACCCGACTATATGCCCTTCCCGGTGCAGCGCTCGATGAGTATCGAGCAGTCACTGCGCAAGCTCTCACGCGGCCGTATCGACGCCTTTGTCTGGGCACAAGAGGAGGCCGACTTGATGCTCAAGCAGCTGGGGCTGACCAATATCAGGCGAGAATTTTTCGGGGATTTCGAGGATGTCTTTATCATCCAGAAAGGGGCAGCAGGTGATGAGATGGACGAATTTCTCCGCCAAGCCATCGATCAGCTGGCTGCCACCGGCAAACTGGCCGAAATTTACGAGAAGATCCACCGCCCCTATGTGGAGTGGCAACCCTCCCCTGCCGCCAAGGCTGAACCGGCGACCACCCCGCCAGCTACGCCCTGAACGGACAATTCCCGCATAAAAAATCCCGCCGAAGCGGGATTTTTTATGGCTTGCAGCCTTACAGCACGGCCAGCGCCGCAGCGTAGTTCGGCTCGTCGGCCACTTCGGCGACCAGCTCGCTGTGCAGCACCTTGTTGTCACCATCCAGCACCACGATGGCGCGAGCGGTCAGACCTACCAGCGGGCCAGAAGAGAAGGCCACGCCGTAATCTTCCATGAAGGCCGCACCGCGCAGGGTGGAGAGGGTCACTACCTTGTCCAGACCTTCGGCGCCGCAGAAGCGGGACTGGGCGAACGGCAGATCGGCGGAGATGCACAGCACAACTGTGTTCTCCAGCGCGCTGGCCTGCTCGTTGAACTTGCGCACAGAGGTCGCGCAGGTCGGGGTATCGACGCTCGGGAAGATGTTCAGGATTTTGCGCTGACCGGCAAAGCTTGCCAGGGTCACGTCGGAGAGATCCTTGGCCACCAGGGAGAAGGGCTTGGCTTGCTCACCGGCGACCGGGAAGTGACCAGCGACGGAGACCGGGTTGCCTTGCAGAGTGACTGAGTTGCTCATGTGTTATGTCCTTTATTGGTGTAGTAAAAATCCGAGTGATCAGTATAGGGGCGGCGGGACCAGACAAACACCCGCGAAGACAAGGGATATAAAGGGGTTGACCTTGGACTTAACACCAAGGTTTAGACTCCTTCTCGGTAATCAGGGATCTCGCAGGGGCGGGATCCATCAAGAGGGACTCATCATGAGCAAATCCTGCTGCAATCATCAGCACGCTGCCCCCATCAAGGCCGTCAGCAAGGCGGCCTCCGGCCAGAGTGAGCATCACCACGATAGCCACTGCTGCGACAACACCACGCCCGTCAGTTGCTGTTCAACCCAGACACCTCATGAGCACGCATCCCGTGACGGCAATGAATCCCCCGGGGATGAAGAGCCTCCCCGAGGGGGCTGTCACGATAAAGCGTGCTGCAGCGCCCCCTTATCGCCAGCTCACGATCATAAACATGAGCATGAGCATGAGCATGAGCATGAGCACGATATGCCCCCTGCCGACCCGCTAGTTGCACCGGTACAAGGCAACAGCCGCCACAGCTGGCAGGTATTGGGGATGGATTGCCCCAGCTGCGCCCGCAAGATCGAGACCGCCGTCAGCCGGGTGAGCGGCGTGCAACAGGCGCGCGTGCTGTTTGCCACCGAGAAGCTGGTAGTGGATCTGGCCCCAGGCCTCTCCCCAGATCCCGTCACCGCCGCCGTGCTGGCCGCCGGTTTCCAGCTCAAGGGTGCTCAGGCCAATACAGCCCACACAATCACAAAGGAAGCAACACGCCAAAGCCCGCTGCTGACCACACTGGGCAAATATTGGCAGCCCCTGTCACTGGCCAGTCTGATGCTGGTCGCCGCCCTGCTGCCGAAAGAGTTCGGTCAGCCGCTCTTTACCCTGGCCACCCTCTGGGGCCTGTGGCCCATCTCCCGCAAGGCGTGGGCGCTGACCAAAAGCGGCTCCCCCTTCGCCATCGAGACCCTGATGACGGTGGCCGCCCTAGGCGCCCTGTTCCTCGGTGAAACCGCCGAAGCGGCCATGGTGCTGCTGCTCTTTATGCTGGGTGAACATCTGGAGGCCTACGCCGCCGGACGCGCCCGGGCCGGAGTGACCGCGCTGATGGCGCTGGTGCCTGACAAGGCGCTGCGCATCCGTACCACTGCCGAGGGCGAGGTGCGCGAAGAGGTCGGCGCCGATGAGCTGCGTCCCGGCGACATTATCGAAATCGCCCCGGGTGCCCGTCTACCTGCCGACGCCCGCCTGCTCGATAAGCTCGGTGCGTTTGACGAGAGCGCCCTGACCGGTGAATCCATTCCGGTGGAACGCCGTCAGGGTGACAAGGTGCCGGCCGGCAGTCTGGCTGCAGATCGAGTGCTGCGCCTTGAAGTCGTCTCCGAGCCCGGCAACAACGCCATCGACCGCATTCTACACCTCATCGAGGAGGCCGAAAGTCAGCGCGCGCCCATCGAGCGCTTTATCGACCGCTTCAGCCGCTGGTACACCCCGGCCATGATGCTGGTCGCCCTGCTGGTGGTGCTGGTGCCGCCCCTTGCCTTCGGCCAGAGCTGGGACGAGTGGATCTATCGCGGGCTGGCGCTGCTGCTGATCGGCTGCCCCTGCGCGCTGGTCATCTCCACCCCGGCAGCGGTTACCTCGGCGCTGGCCGCCGCAACCCGTCAGGGGGCGCTGATCAAAGGGGGGGCCGCGCTGGAACGATTGGCCCATATCGATACCGTGGCGTTTGACAAGACCGGCACCCTGACCCTGGGCAAGCCGCAGCTGACCGAGCTGGTGAGCCTCAATGGCCAACCGGAGACCGAGTTGCTGGCACTGGCGGCTGCCATCGAGCAGGGCTCCCACCACCCGCTGGCCCGCGCCGTGGTCGCCAACGCGACCGAACAGGGGCTGACGCTGGCGGAGGCCCGCGACCTGCGCACACTGCCGGGCATGGGGGTTGAGGGACGCATCAACGGTGAACTGTGGCAACTGCTGGCACCGAGCCGGGTGGCGGCCCTGAATATGGAACAGCAAACCCGGATTGGTTCGCTGGAGCGGCAGGGCAAGACCGTTGTGGTGCTCTGCCAGAGCATCGGCGACAAGGCTCTGCCGGTCGCCCTGCTGGCGCTGCGGGATCAGATCCGGCCGGAGGCGGCAGCCGCGCTGCAAGAGCTCAACCGACTCGGGCTCAACAGCATCATGTTAACCGGGGATAACCCCCGTGCCGCCGAGGCGATCGCCACCGAGCTGGGCATGGGCTGGCGCGCCGGTCTGCTGCCGGAGGGCAAGGTCAATGAAATTGCCAAGCTCGCCAGCTCGCAGAAAGTCGCGATGATCGGCGATGGCATCAACGATGCCCCCGCCATGAAGCGGGCCAGTATCGGCATCGCCATGGGGGGCGGCACCGATGTGGCGCTGGAGACCGCCGATGCGGCGCTGACCCACAACCAGCTCGGTGGCATCGCCGCGATGATCCGGCTGTCGCGGGCGGCACTGGCCAATATTCACCAGAATATCGCGCTGGCGCTGGGGCTGAAGGCCATCTTCCTGGTCACCAGCCTGCTCGGCATCACCGGCCTGTGGATTGCGGTGCTGGCCGATACCGGCGCCACTGCGCTGGTGACCGCCAACGCCTTGCGGCTGCTGCGCAAGCGTTAAGCCAGCCAATGGCATCCCAGCCAAAAGCCGTCCCCTAACCGGGACGGCTTTTCTTTTTCCTCTCATTCCTCTCACGGCACCCCGTAAAAGAAAAAGCGCGCCTGCCGGTCGGCAGTCGCGCTTTGCTTACTCTCTCGGAGTTATCCCACCCTTGGCAAGGTGGAATTCAACCCGGGGGCGCCGAGCCATCCCCCGGACTCAATGGCTTGCTTACTTGACGCTGCACTCCTGAATGACGGCAGTACCCGCCTTGACGCCAGCCGGGTCAACCTTCACCAGCACACTCCACAGCCCCTGCGGCAGGGTGATGCTGTTATTGGCACTGCCCCCCTTGGAGAAGGCGAACGAATAGCCGGTTTCAGCGTTCACCGCGCCGCCACCGTTGAGCAGGTACTCCTTGCTCCAGTCCTCGTTGGCCACCTTGAACTCGGTGCTGCCGGTGTAGTTGAACGCCGCCTGATAGATGGCAAGATCACCGTCCATCCCCTTGTAGCTCAGCTGGTACTGAGGTTGGGCTCCCCAGCCGGAGAGCTCACCCTTGACGAACAGGTTGTAGCCGAGCGGATTGCCCGCCACCGTATCCAGCACCTTGCAGCTCTGCACCGGCTCGGTGAAGCTGACGCTCAGGGTCGGTTTGTCCTTGTTCATGGCGGTGAAGACAAACTTGTAGCTGCCTGCCTTGGCCAGATCGACACCGATATTGCCGGTTTCTCCCCCCTTGCAAAGGGTCAGCGGAGTGCCGACCACCAGCTTGTCACCAACGTTGCAACTGCCGTAGTTAATGCTCCAGCTAGAGTCCGCCACCTTCAATTCGGTGCTACCAAGCTGCTCCGCCGTCACTTCTGCGCTGAACTCGTACATGAAGTTACTGGTAAATGTCAGCGGATTCTTGTCGCCAAAACTGGGGTCCAAGAAGCCCTTCAGATAAACATCGGTGTTGCCAAACGGTGGCAGGGTGCTCAAGTCGGTCTTCTTGCTGACCGGCAGGCCCGCGCCCTGGGCGCCAGACTGCGGCTTGACGAACACGGCGGCAGACCAGGCCCCCAGCGTCAGCTGGCCATTATCATAGGCGGCGCCGCTGGCGATGCTGTCGACTGCACGATGCTTGCTGCCAAGCACCATACCGCTCAGATCGATGGGCTGATCGTTGCCATCACGGAAGTCGCCGATGCTCTGGCTCTGGTTGGTGGCGTTGATCATCACCACCAGACCGTCGATGGCCGGATCCAGATCCGCTCCCGCATTGACGCCATCATCCACCGTCATGACGATAAGGCCGGGCACCTGATCCGGGCCGGTATTGCGGAAGTCGACCCGCTTGATCACCTCGGCACCGCTGCCCAGACGCAGCAGGCAGGAGGAGTTGCGCAATTCCGCCAGCTCCTGATAGAAGCTCACCATCTGCGCCATCTCGGCCGAGCCCGGCTTGGCATGCTTGCCGAGCACCTGCTCGATCAGCGGATAGTTGTCGCCATCCTTGTCCTTGCGCGGCAACCCCTTGTCGAAGTTGTTGTCGCCCAGGGTGTAGTCGACCTTGTTGTACCAGTCGCCCGAGTCATAGCTGTCCCGCTCCATGGATTTGGAACGCAGCAGCTCGACACCGGCGTGGGTGAAGGGAATGCCCTGACCCAGCATGGCAGTCGCCAGCGAGACCCCCTGCATCCGCACCAGATCGGCTCCGGCAGGCGCCTTGTAGATCAGGTTGTCGAACAGGGTCTGGTTGTCGTGCTTGTCGACGTAGTTCTGCACTTCCACCGGATCCTGGGCATAACCGGCGCTCTGACCGTTGTAGTCGATCTCGGCGCCTTTCTTCGGCATGCCATCCTTGTCGGTCAGCACGAACTCCTTGAGGTTACCCGCCATGCCGAGCCGTACCAGATCGGACTGGTGCAAGGCCGTTGCCAGCTCCACCTTGCTCATTTCGTTAGGATCGACGAAGGCACCGTTGCCAAAGCCCTGGGTCTTGCGAATGGTATCGCCGCCATCGAACGGACTGCCGCCGCGCACCGCATCGCGCAAGCGGTCGGAGAAGGAGCCGATACCGGTCCCAGCCAGATGTTTCTGGGTCGCCTGCACGAAGCGCTTGTCATCCTGCACTTCGCCGAAGTTCCACCCCTCGCCGTAGAAGTACATCTCGGGATTGACCTTCTTCACCGCGGCCAGCGCCTGCACCATCTGATCTTTTGGATGGTGGCCCATCAGGTCGAAGCGGAAGGCGTCGATCTTGTAGTCGCGCGCCCAGGTGACCAAGGAGTCATCCATCAGCTTGGCGAACATGGCGTGTTCCGGCGCCGTGTTGGAGCAGCAAGTGGAGTTCTCCACCGAGCCGGTCTCCGGATTGAGGCGCTGATAGTACCAGGGCACTATCTTGTCGAGCACCGACTTGGGGCCGAGCCCGGATTCGTTGGTGTGGTTGTAGACCACGTCCATCACCACGTTCATGCCGATGTTCTGCTTGATGGCCTTGACCATCTCGCGGAACTCCAGAATACGTTTGGTGCCCTCGGCGTTGGTGGCGTAGGAGCCTTCCGGCGTGGTGTAGTGGTAGGGATCATAACCCCAGTTGAAGGAGTCGACGCCGCGCAGGTAACCGGAAAGCTCCTGCACCTGCGGATTATCCTTGCTGTCGCCCCCTTGCAGGTCGGCCAGCACATCTCCCACGGTCTGACCGCCACCGCAATAGCCACCAAATCTGGATGTTTTCACATCCGGATTGACCTGGCAGAGCTTGCTGAAGTCATCGCCGAGATTGGCTACCTTGGCCGGATCCTCGTTGACGGTAGCGATATCGAACACCGGCAGCAGGTGCAGGTGGCTGACGCCGCTCTTGGCCAGTGCCTGCAGGTGCTTGACCGGCACAGAGTCAGGCTGGGTCAGGCCGACAAACTTGCCGCGCTTCTCTTCATCGGTGGAGGCATCGTTACCGGTCAGGTCGCGAACATGGGCCTCATAGATGGTGATGTCGGCAGGGTTCTGCTGGCTGTGGGGCGCCTTGAGGCTGTCCCACCCTTCCGGTTTCAGGGCCGGATCGTCGAGATCCACTACCTGACTGAACTCGGAGTTCATCGCGAGGCTCAAGGAGTAGGGATCGGTCACCTCGTAGTGCTCGACCTTGCGGCTCAGCGGATGGTAGACCTCCATGTCGTAGCGGTAGAACTGGCCGATCAGCTCGCTGCCCCCTTCATAACTCCAGCTGCCGCTGGCGCTGTCAAAGGTCATCGCTACCTCGCCACTCTTCTGGTGGCTGGCGTTGTAGAGGGCCAGCTTGACCGACTTGGCGGTCGGCGCCCAGAGACGGAAGGTCACCCGGTTACCCTCCACCACGGCACCATAGCTCAGCTTGGTCGCCTCGGGAGCATAAAGCGCATCGAGGGCGCCGGCACTCTGCACCAGGGTGGCTCCTTGCAGGATACCGTCGGCATCGGTGCCGATAGCCACCAGCTCACCCTTGAGCAGGGGTTTGAGATCTTTACCGGCAGGCAGGGCAAAAGCGGCGGCATCCTTGAGATGCGGATATTTGGCCTGCTGCTCGGCGGTCAGAGTGGTCGCGGTCAGGCTGATATAGGGGAAATCGAACACCCCATCGGCATTGGCCTTGATGGTGCCCGAGTCGGTGTAATAGAGGCGAACGTGGGGCTTGTCCTTGCCCCCTTGCCAAATCAGGGTATTGCCATCGATAAGATGAGCGCTGGCCCCCGCCACGCCAAAGGCGGCGGTAAAGGCTTCGGCACGGCTGCCAAACAGATCTTTCTTGCCCGCGACGATGGCCACGGTGCGATCCGGGTGCTCATTGAAGATCACCTTCATATCGCTGCCGGTCAGGTTGGCCAGATCGCCGTTGCGAGCGATAAAGTTGATGCACCCTTCCACATTTTTGAGCGGCACGACCCAGGCCGGACCAAAGCTGTCGGCGGTGGCAGGTGTCTTGCTCTTGTCATCCCACCCGCTGTTCAGGCCACTATCAGCCGTTGCCAGGCAGGCGTCCTTGTTCCACAGATGCAGGCTGTAGCTGTCAAACGGTGCCTTGGCTCCCTTGGCTGCCGACTGGGTATCCACCAGCGCAATGACCACCTGATTTTCGCCGGCAACCAGCAACTCTTTCGGGGGATCCATCTTGGGCAGACGAGCGACAGGCCCATCGGTGACTTCAGGTGTAGGCGGTGTAGGGGGGACGGGGTTCACACCGGAGGCATCAGAGCTGTTGTCATTACAGCCAGACAAAAGCGCGAGCAGTGAGGCTGTTACCAGCGCCACTTTGGTCTTTTTCATATCCATATTTTTATAATTCCCGCTGTAGTTAGTCTCGATAGTCGAGCACCCGGTCATTGCCAGGCGGTGCCATATTAATCAGCGGCAATCGATTCAAATGTGAGCAGAAGGGCAAAAAAACCACCCAGTTTCAACAAGATAACGTTTTCAGACTGAAACTTCGATCCGGCTCACAGACCTCGCAGCCATTTGGCCTCATATCTGGAAAACGGCAGTCACGGGGTCAGAAAAGCAATGTCTGATCAAGTGGATAGACAAGGAGTAAACAATGAAACGGATTGAAGAGCAGGCAAGACGACTCGATCAGGAGTATCAGGCGATCGGGCAGCTGTTCGACCAGTTCTGCCAGCAGGCTGGCGCCCTGGCCGAACAGTATCACTTCTTCAACTGGCCCGATTATGAAGACTCGCCCCCACTGAGCCGCGCCTTCACCCTGTTGGGGGAACCCCGCGAACTGCGGCTGCGCTGTCAGCCCGGTGAGCGCTCCGCCCTCAATGGCCTGATCCAGGTGGTCTCGGAGGATGGCACCATAGATGCCAGCCTCGGATTTCGCGCCGATGGCCAGTTGCTGCTGGAGTCCGGCAAGCTGCTGGACAACCCGCCCGGACTGCTGCTCAAGCTGCTGCTCGGCGCTGTGTGGCAACACAAGCCCCAGGATGAAATCACCGGGCAGCCGCACTGACATCAGAGTGCCAACGGCACTGAAACCAAGGGGGCCAAGGGCCCCCGTTATTTATCCTGTTCGCTGGCGATCTCGATGGTCACATGCACCAGCTCTTCATGGATCGCCAACCGTTCGCGGATCTGCTGCGCCGGTAGCGGATTGACCATCAGCAAAGAGAGCACGCAGGCATACTGCTGCTGCCCTACCCGCCAGACGTGCAGATCGCGAATATCAGTGCCCGGCAGTTCGGCGATGACCTCGCGGATCTCCGCCACCAGCGGGGTATCCATCTCGGCATCCAGCAGCACCCGGCCGGAGTCGCGCATCAGACCCCAGGCCCATACCGCCACCAGTCCGGCACCCACTATACCCATCAACGGGTCGAGCCAGTCGGCCCCCCACAACATACCTCCCGTCAGCGCCAGAATCGCCAGCACGGAAGTGGCCGCATCCGCCAGCACGTGGATATAGGCGGCGCGCAGGTTGAGATCCTGATGGCCGTGGTGATCGTCATGGTCATGATGATGATCGTGGTCGTGATGCTCATGATGGTGGTCATGCCCATGGTGATGGTGGCCGTGATCATCCTTGAGCAGCCAGGCACAGGCGAGGTTCACCAACAGCCCCACCAGCGCGATAGCGATCGCTTGTTGATAGTGGATCGGGCTGGGATCCAGCAGCCGGAACACCGACTCGAACAGCATCAACACTGCCACTCCCACCAGCAACAGGGCGCTGGTGAAACCACCCAGCACCTCGATCTTCCAGGTGCCGAAGCTGAATCTGTGGTCGCGGGCGAAGTGGCGGGCGGCACGATAGGCCAGCATCGAGAGACCGAGCGCCAGCGCGTGGGAGCTCATGTGCCAGCCATCGGCCAGCAGCGCCATGGAGTTGTAGAACCAGCCGCCGCCGATCTCCGCCACCATCATGATGACGGTCAGCAATACGGCCCAGCGGGTCTTCTGTTCAGCCAGCGGATTGCCCTCGTGGATGACGGGGTGATGGCAGTGGGATTGAGCGAGGGATGACATGGATTTCTCCTGAGAGCGATGATGCAATATACTATACCCCAGTATAGTTTTATTGATCGAGAGGATCCGTCATGTCCCACACCATTCACGACAAAAAGAAGCTGCTGGCACGGGTGCGCCGTATCAAGGGACAGGCCGGTGCGCTGGAGAGCGCGCTGGAGCAGGAGAGCGAGTGCGCCGCTATTTTGCAGCAGATCGCCGCCATCCGCGGCGCCGTCAACGGCCTGATGCTGGAGGTGCTGGAAGGGCATATGCGCGAGCATCTCGGCGCCCCCGATGCCACCCCGGCCGAGCGGCTGGAGGATCTGGATCAGGTGGTCAGCGTCCTGCGATCCTATTTGAAGTAAGCAGGATGGCGGCGCCATCCCTTCAGGCTCGACCAGCGTCGGGCTTGAGCCACCGCCAGCTTTGCGCCATGATGTCCAGCCCGGCTGACCGCCGGTTTTACTGGACAGTCAATTTCAAGGATCCCCCATGTTTGAACACGTCGATGCCTATGCTGGCGACCCCATCCTGACCCTGGTCGAGACCTTCCACAAAGACACCCGCGAGCAGAAGGTGAACCTGGGGATTGGCCTCTACTACGACGAGCAGGGCCGCATTCCGCTGTTGCCGTCGGTGCAGCAGGCCGAAGCCCAGCGCGCCGCCGCCCCGGCCCCGCGCCCCTACCAGCCGATGGAAGGCGCCGCCAACTACCGCACCGCGGTGCAGCACCTGCTGTTTGGTGCCGACCATGAAGCGGTCAAGGCGGGACGTATCGCCACCATCCAGACCATCGGCGGCTCAGGCGCGCTCAAGATCGGCGCCGATCTGCTCAAGCGCTACTTCCCGACCTCCGAGGTATGGGTCAGCAATCCGACCTGGGACAACCACAAGGCGATGTTCGAGGGAGCCGGCATCAAGGTGCACGACTACCCCTACTACGATGCGGCCACTGGCGGCGTGCAGTTCGATGAGATGATCGACTGCCTGAGCACCCTGCCGGCCAAGAGCATCGTGCTGCTGCACCCCTGCTGCCACAACCCGACCGGGGTGGATCTCTCCCGCGCCCAGTGGGATCGGGTGATTGCGCTGGTGGTCGAGAAGAACCTGATCCCCTTTATGGATATCGCCTATCAGGGCTTCGGTGACGGACTGGAAGAGGATGCCTACGCCATCCGCGCCATGGTGGCCGCCGGTGTCAGCTTCTTCGTCAGCAACTCGTTTTCCAAGAACCTCTCCTTCTACGGCGAGCGCTGCGGTGGCCTGTCGGTCATCTGCAAGGATGCCGAAGAGGCTAGCCGGGTGCTGGGCCAGATGAAGGCCACCGTGCGTCGCAACTACTCCAGCCCTCCCACCCACGGTAGCCAGATCACCGCGGCGGTGATGAGCCAGCCCGAGCTGCACGCCATGTGGGTCGATGAAGTGACCGAGATGCGCACCCGCATCAAGGCGATGCGCCAGAAGCTGTTCGAGGTGCTGAACACCAAGGTACCGTGCCGTGATTTCAGCTACTTCATCAACCAGCGCGGCATGTTCAGCTACACCGGCTTCACCCCGGAGCAGGTGGACAGACTGCGCGAAGAGTTCGCCGTCTATCTGGTGCGCTCCGGCCGCATGTGCGTGGCGGGCCTCAACAGCCGCAACGTCGACTACGTGGCTGACGCCATGGCGGCGGTGCTCAAAGGCTAATCCGCGCAAGCCCCGCTTTGGCGGGGCTTTTTGTCTGTTGCGTTCGCGGTCACCTCTTGATGGGTCTGCTCACCCTCCCCCTGCTGTGAGAGAATGCCAGCAGGTCACGTTGAATCTTTCTGATTCCAAGCCTGTTTATCTTCATCAATTTCAGGAGCCACTATGGATCTGATCGCTCTCTCTAGGCTGGGAGGTCGCCATCTGGTCACCCTGCACCTGCTGCTCGACAACCAGAGCGTCACCCGCACCGCCGAGCGGCTCTGCACCACGCCTTCCACCGTCAGCAAAACCCTCAACCAACTGCGAGATCTGCTGGGGGATCAACTGCTCTACCGTCAGGGCAACCAGCTGTTGCTCACCCCCATGGCCGAGCGACTGGCTCCCACCCTGCATCGACTGCTGGGGGAGCTGAACGGCCTCACTCGCCAGAATGCCTTCAACCCGCAGCAGTGGCAGGGCAGCTTGCGGCTGGGATTGCGCGAGAGCGTGATGACCTGGCCGGTGGGCCCCATTCTGGGTCAGCTGATGAAAGAGGTGCCGGGCATGGTGCCGGAGATCTGGAACAAGGATGAGCAGGGGCTGGAGGCGCTGGCAGCGGGCAAACTCGACTTCGTGATCCTGCCCCATGACCAGAGCCAGCCGTTGCCGCGCCAGCCCGGGCTGGTGTGGGAGACCCTGCAGGAAGAAAAACTGGTCTGCCTGCTGCGCAAAAACCATCCCGCGCTAGCCAAGCCCTGGGATCTCGATGCCTACCTGAGCTGGCGCCATATCGCCATCCGGGATCAGGAGCTGGCCAACCCCTTCTTCGAACAGAGCCTGGCCCAGCAGCAGGTGCGTCGCCAGATTGGCGCCACCCTGCCCGATTTTGCCAGCGCGGCGGCCCTGCTCCCCCAGACCGACCTGATCCTCACCGCCATCGGTGGCTGGGCGGCCTGCATGGCCAGTCAGCCGGATCTGGTGATGCGTCCGGCACCGTTCGATTACGGCAAGGTGAGTCACAGTCTGGTCTGGTATGGCCCGGCCGGTGATGGCTCGGCCCGCCACTGGTTCCGCCAGCGGATCCTGCAACTGGGTCGCGAATTGATTGAGCCCTGAGCCGGGCGACAACGAGCAGAGATTGATGTTTCACCGCGGCGAAACATCAAGGGCAATAAGGGATCAGGGACGTTTGGTATAGATGGGGCTGGGGAAGGAGGCGACATTGCAGCCCAGATCCGTGATGCGGGCAGCCCCCTGCTTTTTCACCTGATCGATGCGCAGCACCTGATGCATGGGAATAAGGGTCTGGCGCACATCGGCAAATTCGCTCTTGAGCTTCTCGTGACTGGGATCGACGATAAGCGCCGTGTGGTTGTCCCAGACAAAGTCGGCAATCTCGATAAAACCGAACAGCTGGCCCTGATTGACTTCGCGCACATAGACTTCGTAGCGCTCGCTGTGGCAAATAAACTGAACCCGATATAACGCCTTGCTTTCACTCATGATTATCTGTCATTGAGGGGTAAGAAGATGGCCATTATTCTAGCCGCCGTTCTCGCCCCCTCCAATAGACAGAAATCACAGTTGCGGCCTTTCCATGCCACACCTCACGCCATGACGATCACCGGATGACGCAGCCACTCAGCCCATCAAGGCAGGCAGTGAGACCGGCCCCAATCCCGCTGCACGCAAACGGCTGGCCAGCTGTTCCAACTCGGTTTGGTGAGCCTCTGGCCATTGCGCCGCCTCTCCCCGCACTCCGTGATGGCGAAAGCCGTTCAGGCGAATGGGCACAGGCCCCAGCCGCTGCAAGAAGGCGGCAAGATCTGCGTCCAGCTCACCACTCGCATCAAGAAAATCGCTCTTGCCCGGCACATGGAGCAGCCGCAGTTCGGTCAGCTTGCCGTGGCGTGCCAGCAGTTGCAGCGACCCTAGCACCCGCTCGCGACCATAGCCGGTCAGGGTGTGATGCACCGAGTCACGCCACCCCTTGAGATCGAGCATGGCGCCGTCGAGCACCGGCAGCAGCCGCTGCCAGCCGGTTTCGGCCAGCGAACCGTTGCTGTCGAGCAGGCAAGTGAGATGGGTCAGACCCGGCGCGGCCTTGATGGCGGCAAACAGCGCAACCACGAAGGGGAGCTGGGTGGTCGCCTCACCACCGGAGACGGTAATCCCGCTCAGCAGTGGGCCGTAGCGGCGCAGCAGGGCCAACACCTCGGCCACCGTCATGGTGGCAGTCTTGGGATTGGCACTACGGGGGCAGACATCCAGACAGGCGTCGCAATCGGTGCAGAGCGTTGCTTGCCATTGCACCTTGCCCTCGCTCAAGGTGAGGGCACCGCTCGGGCAGACCTCGAGGCAGTCGCCACAATCGTCGCACAGCCCTATGGTGTGCGGGTTGTGGCAGCCGGGGCAGCGAAAGTTGCAGCCCTGCAGAAACAGCACCAGCCGGTTGCCCGGCCCGTCGACACAGGAGAACGGCAGCACTCTGCTTACCAGGGCGCTGCGTGTTGGCAAAACATCAGCCATCGGTGCGAACTCAATACTCGCCGATAGTCGATTCGTGGGCGACCACTCGTGGTGCCCGCTGACGAATGGCGGTCACTTCACTCGCCTCGGCACCGAGACAGGTGGTCTGCAAGCGCGACCCCTCCTCTGCGAAGCGGGCCACGTCGCTCTTGCGGATCATGTAGCCGGTCACCCGCACCAGATCGCTGTCGGCCACGTTGGCGGTGAACTCGCGCATACCGATAGCGAGCGCCCCTTTGCAGAGCTGCAACAGCGCCTGCGGGTTCTGGCGGATGGTGGGATCCAGCGTCAGGATCTCGCTGATCCCCGAATGGTAATAGGTGTGGTGCGGTGCCAGTGCCAGCACATGGCTTGCCGGATCCGGCTCCTGCCCGTAGGGGATGCGCACCCCGGGGGTCACAGCCACATCGATGCTGAGGCCACCTTGCGAATGCAACAAAGCGCGGCCACCCCAGGCATGAGTTTGCGGCGTCGCAGTGACATATTCCGAGAGCTGGGCCGAGATGCGATAGCCAAGCTGGTTCGCCTCCTCGCCATGGCCGTAGCGATCCGGCAGATTCTCTTTATCCATCAGGATATTGACCGCTTCCGCCATGCCGTAGATGCCAAACATGGGGACAAAGCGATCCTCATCCAGCAGCCCCTCTTTCACCAGGAAGCTGTCGAAGAAACCGGACTCATCGTGGAGGAAGGCGGTCCGCGCGTCGATCAGCTGAGAGGCCAAGCGGCAGTAATGGGGCAGCAG
This sequence comes from Aeromonas sp. 96A, assembly GCF_051919165.1. Classification (NCBI taxonomy): domain Bacteria; kingdom Pseudomonadati; phylum Pseudomonadota; class Gammaproteobacteria; order Aeromonadales; family Aeromonadaceae; genus Aeromonas; species Aeromonas sp. 96A. The sequence goes on from NZ_JBQBFE010000001.1 coordinate 2,301,141, forward strand.
GCAACCGAGGAAATCATCGATCCCCTGACACTGCTCGGCGACCCGCTTGAGGGAGATGCGCACCAGGGTATTGGCGCCACCCGCCTGCGGCAGGGCGTTGTAGCAGCTGACGATACCAAAACCACGAGCGTCGAAGGTATCGCGGTGGATCGGGTAGTTGGCGATGTGCGGCTTGCTGCACTCGGCGATGTTCTTCACCGCCTGCAGCAGCAGGCTGTCCGGGGTCTGCTCCGGATCGTGGAAGAAGGTGAGGTTCGGCGCCACCTGCTTGAGCTCGTTGTCGATACGCAGGATCAGGCGGCAGATGCGGTTGTCATCCGGCCCGATGTTGACGTGCATGAAGGCGTCCGGCAGCACCCTGTCCAGATAGACCCAGAACCCCTTCAGCTTGTGATAGAGGGTCTCGTCATCCAGTTCGCCGACGAAGGGCAGCAGCAGGTGGTCGAGCCGCCCCAGCCAGACCGGCATGCCGGTGACAGAGGGGACATGGTGATAGAGGATGCGCAGGGCATTGAGCGCCTCGTCGAAATCCTGCGGCGCCGCCAACTCCAGCCAGGCAGAGCCCTGAGTCAGGAATGTTTCATAGTCCGGCAGCACATAACGCGGCTTGTAGGGGGCGTGCCCTTCGAACATGTCGCAGATAAAACCCTGCTCCATCGCCTCGGCGACTGCGGCAGGCAGGTCGGGGTAGGGCAACGCATTCTCGGCGGCCAGCGCCAGCGCGTGGCTCTTCTGGGCGGCGGAGAGATGGGGATCGCGCACGATGCGCTGACAGGTTTCGATCAAAGACATGGGACACTCCTTCACGGATAGAGCCCATATCCTCACCATTTGCAGGCTTTTTTTGAAGTGACATTCATGACATGACGGATGTCGAATAATGACATCCATTACACAAGATCACGGCTCGCGCTTCACAAAGGCAAGAGCTCGGCTATGCCTCCCAGCCAGCGCAGCAGAAAGAAGCCCCCCATTCCGCCCACCACCACAACCAGAGTCGGCAGCCGCAACAGGGTCAAGAGCATCACCCACAGGGTGGCAGTCAGGTAGTCAGGTAGTCAGGATCCCAGTCAAGACCTATCCCCGGCTCGTAGCTAAAGACGATGGGCAACCAGATTGCAGTCAGCACCGACTGGGCCGAGAAGCCGAGAAACGCCCCCATCTCGGCACCCGGCTGATATCGGGTCAACCGAGAAAAGAAGGCGAAGCGGTTGAAAAAGGTGATCAGGGCCAGCAGGCCAATCATCAGCCAGCTCACGCTACCTCCTCATCCGGTGCAGCACATAGCCCACCACCATGCCAGCCAGAGCCGAGACGATGATGTGGATCTCCGCCAGCAGCGGCTTGGTAATCAACGCTGTGCCGCCGCTCACCAGAGTGGCCGCCACCATGGGCAAGTTTTTCATGGCGGGAATGGTCATGGCGATGAAGGTGGCCGCGATGGCAAAATCCAGCCCCATGCTGTCCAGTCCATCGATGTACTGACCGGCCGCGATGCCGAGCAGGGTCGCCAGATTCCAGAACAGATAGAAGACGAATCCCGCGATGAGCGCGTAGGCCGGATCAAAGTGGCCGCTGCGCTCCCGGTCTTTCAGCGCCACAGCGAACATCTCATCAGTCAGGAAAAAAGCAAGGCTGGCCCGCCAGCGCAGGGAGAGCGGCAATACGTCACGGCGGAAGGTGAAGCCGTATAGTAGATGCTGGGAAGTGATCACCATGGTGGAGCCCATGATGGGCAGCAGGGGCGTGCCCGCCCCGAACAGGGTCGTGGCCGAGAGCTGGGCGGCTCCGGCGTAGACTAGCAACGACATCAGCTGAGCCTGAAGCGGACTCAGCCCTGCCTGCAACGCCAAAGCGCCACACAGGATCCCCCAGGGGATCACAGAAATGGAGAGCGGGAGCATATCCAGTGTGGCACGCCACCAGAGCATCCCCGTTCGCTCGGGCACGCTCGTTACTGACATCATGTGATCTTCCTTGTCACAGCCAAAGCGAGCCGAAAAAACTAGCACGGGACAGCAAGCGCTGTCACGTCATCACTGGCGGGAAATAAAACGCCCGCGGAGTCGCGGGCGTGCACAAGGGGATCAGGGCTCGATGACGATGGGCGTACCCGGGTCAACGGCGTCCCACACCTCATCCAGCTCGTGGTTGAGCATGGCGATACAGCCATTGGTCCAGTTGGAAGGCTGAACCCTGCGGTTGCCAATACTGTTGCGCTGGCCGTGGATCATGATCATGCCACCCGGACGAACACCCAGCTCATTGGCGCGCTTGATGTCATCCAGGTTCGGATAGTTGATATGGATGGCTTTGTAGTAGCCGGAATTGGTCTTCTTGTAGTCGAGGGTGTAGCGCCCTTCCGGCGTACGCTGATCCCCTTCCTGCTGCTTGTGCCCCTTGGGCGCCGGGCCCAGAGCAATCCAGTAGCGCTTCAGTTCTTTGCCATCCTTCATCAGGGTCAGGCTATAGGTCGACTTCTTGACCACCACCAAATCGGCTTTTTCGGTCAAGGCAAAACTCAATGCGGGCCAAAGCCCCAACAAACACAGTAATACGGCTCTCATTCCATCCCTCGACAAGCCTCTGGTGCGGGCTTTTCTTGTTACCAGATCATCTGAACGATGCCCGCCGAGCGGCGAGCGAGCGCCATGATATTGGATCGCCATCAATACTCAATATGCCCGGCAAAACATATCTTGCCGCAGCCAGGCCATCTTCCTTGAACGCCGTCATTTGGCATTGGTAATTAACAGTTAAAACAACAAGATACAAAAAATTATCGCGCTGGCACCCGGGGCAATGATCGGCGAAGATAACACTCCACTCCCCGACAGGATCATGCCATGCGCTCTTCGTGCCGCCTCGCCACCCTGCTGTTCTCGCCACTTCTGCTCTGGCTGCCCGCCAGTGTCGCCGCCGATGCGCTCTGGCTACGCGAGCCCGCCCTCTCCCCCGATGGCAAGCAGCTTGCTTTCACCTGGCAGGGGCGCATTTTTGTCGCCAGTGCCGAGGGTGGCCCCGCCACGGCGCTCACCGGCAGCGACTACCTGAGCCAGCGGCCAATCTGGTCGCCGGATGGCAAACAGCTCGCCTTTGCCGCCAATCTCTACGGCAACGAGGATGTGTTCGTGGTACCCGCCAACGGCGGCGAGATGGTGCGCCTCACTCACGATTCGCGCACCGATCTGCCGCAAGCCTTCAGCGCCGATGGCAAACGGCTGCTGCTGAGCAGTCAGCGCCTGGGTGCACCCGATGCCGACCATTTTGTCGCGGAAGGCTACCAATGGGGCGAGCTCTACTGGACCCCGATCACCGGCGGCACCTTGCAGGCCGATCTGCCGCTGCCTGCGACCCTGGCCCGCCCCCACGGAGAGCGGCTCGTCTACCAGATGCCCGCGGCGGATCAACCCTTTCGCAAGCATCAGCACTCGTTCGCGGTGCCCCGTCTCTGGCTGTTTGATGGCAAGCAGCACAAGCAACTGACCGAAGATCGGGTGGCGGCCACCGATCCGGTCTGGAGCGACAAGGGAGATACCCTCTTTTACCTGAGCGAGCGCAGCGGCGATTTCAACGTCTGGCGCCAGGATCTCGCCAGCGACAAGGAGCAACAGCTGACCCACTATCAGGGCCATCCGGTGCGGGGGCTCAGCGCCTCTCGCAATGGCGATCTGGTCTGGTCATGGCTGGGTGAACTCTATCGCCTCGATGCCGGTAGCAGCGAGCCACGCAAGCTGACCCTCACCCCGCAAGTGGCGAGCGCGCCGGATGAGGCGAGCGAGGCCCTGACCCTGGCAGACGAAGCGCTGGTCAGCGAAGAGGCGGATGAGCTGATCCTGGTGAGCGAAGGCAACCTGTTTGCCGTCGACCCCGAGCGGGAGCGGGTGCGTCAGCTGACCCGCGATCCGAGCGAGCAATCCAGCCCTCTCTTCGCCGAGCAGGGGCGCGCCCTCATCTATCTGTCGGAGCAGCAGGGGCAAGCCGCCCTCTATCGCCTGCGCAAGGGGGACCCTGATCTGCTGTTCAGCGATCCCGGCACTTTGACCGAGAGTCTGCTACTGGCGATTCCCGACAAGGGGATCAGCCGTCCGGTGCTCTCCCCCGATGGCAAACAGCTCGCATTCGTGGTGGATGGCCAGGCCATCCATCTGCTGGATCTGGCGAGCAACAAGCAGCGGGAGCTGGTGCCTGCCAGCTTCAACCCGTCGCGCCACGAGGTACATCTCGCCTTTGCCCCCGACTCACGCCATCTGGCGCTCACTTTCCGCCCCGATGCGGCAGAGCAGGAGATCGCGGTGATCGACACGGCCAACCTCAAGGCCAAACCGGTCAATGTCAGCCTCAACGGCTATCAGGATGGGCAACCGGGCTGGAGTCAGGATGGCGCCATCCTCTACTGGCAATCGACCCGGTTTGGCGCACTGGGGCCCGATGGCGAGCCCCTCGTCACCAACCTGCTCGGCATTTACAGCAGCCGCGCCGCCAGAGCTGATGCCATTGCCGAACTGGAGCCGCCGAAAGGGGGATACGGCTTTGAGAGCGATCGTCTCAACCATCGAGAAGCGCTGCTGCTGCAACCCACCGGCACCCTGCTCGCCAGCCGCATCATCGGCGACCAGCTGATCTATCTGGTGGAGGAGATGGGGGTCAACAGCGAGAGCGAGATCAAGGGCTACAGCCAGGATCTGCGCAAAGGCAAAACCAGCGAACTGTTTGGCGAGCAGCCCGGCCCAGCGCTGGCAAGCCTCAACCAGCAGGGCACCCTGGCTACCCTGGTGCGGGATGGGGAGATCACCCGGATCCACCTCGACTCCGGCGAGGCCACCAGCGCCCCCTTCGCCTTGCAGCCCACCAGCCGCTGGCAGGAACGCATGACCGCCGCCTTCGATCAGATCGCCCGGCTCACCCGGGACGAGTTCTATCTGGACGACATGAACGGGGTGAACTGGGATAGCTATGTCTCCGCTTACCGCCGCCTGCTGCCGGGCATCGGCAACCCGCGGGACTTTGGCAACCTGCTGGCGGAGCTGGCTGGCGAGCTCAATGTCTCCCACACCTGGGGCAGCGGCCCCGCCCCCTTCCCGCGCATGGCGGACGAGACCGCCAGCCTTGGCGGCTACTGGCAGGATGGCGAGCAGGGGGTGATGCTCACCGCCCTGCTCTCTGGCGGCCCGCTGGATCAGGAGAGCGATATCGCCCCGGGCGCCCGCCTGCTCGCCATCAACGGCAGCCCGATTGCCAATCTGGCCGAGCTGGATCGGGCCCTCAACCATCAGGCTGGCGCCCGGCTTGCACTCACCTTCCAGCAGGCGGGCAACAAGCAAACTGACGAGGTGGAGCTCACCGCCATCGACAAACAGCAGGAGTACCAGTTGCAACAGGATCGCTGGATTGAGAAACGGCGGGAGCTGGTGGCCAGACTGAGCGGAGGACGGGTCGGCTACGTCTATCTGCCGGCGATGAATAGCGAGGTCTACGATGCGGTGGTGGCGGATGCCCTCGGCAGACAGCGCAATCGCGATGCGCTGATTGTCGATGTCCGCTTCAACAGCGGCGGCTATCTCGCCAATACCCTGGTGGAGTTTCTGACCGGCAGCGGCAGCACCAAGGGGATGGCCAGCAGCTGGCCCCGTCAGGGCAAGGGGGAAACCGACGCCGCCACTCGCCAGTGGACCAAGCCTTCGGTGGTGCTGGTGAACGCTGGCAGCTACTCGGAAGGCTCCGCCTTCCCCGAGTACTACCGCACCCTCAAGGTCGGCCCCATCGTCGGCGATCCGGTGCCCGGCACCGGCACCATGGTCTACAGCCACGACTCCCGGCTAATCCCGGGCCTCTCCTACGGCATTCCGACCCTGGGGCTGCGCAAACCGGACGGCACCTTCTACGAGAATCAGGAACTGATCCCGGATCTGCAGGTGCCGCTCACCCCCGCCGACATGGTGGCTGGGCGCGACCCGCAGCTGGAGGCGGCGGTACAAGCCGCCCTCAAGCAGTTGCCAGCCAACGCCAAATAACTGCGCTCAACGAAAGCGAAACAGCTCGCGATGCAGATGCCCGTCCGGCAACAGCCGGGTCAGGGCATCTGCCATCCCCTCTGGCCCGCAAAACCATACCTGCTCGGGGGCATCCTGCGCGATGCGGGTAAGATCCAGCCGCCCAGCCGCCTTGTCCAGATGCAGCTGATAGCGCACGCCGGTGCGCTGACAGAGCTCGGCCAACCGTCGGTGGTAAACGGCCCCCGCCAGATCCGGCGCGCACTGGATCAGGGTGATCCCCTCGCCCCGCTCCCCACGGGCAGCCAGCCCCTCCAGCCAGGCGACGAACGGCGTGATACCGATCCCGGCCCCCAGCCAGAGGGCTCGCCCTCCCCCTTGCTGCGCAACAAAGGCGCCATAGGGGCCGGTCACCACCACTCCATCCCCGACGCGAGCCTCTGCCACCAGCTGACGGGTATGATCCCCGAGCGCCCGCACCGCGATCACCAGCTGGCGCCGATCCGCTGACACCCGCACCAGGGTAAAGGGGTGCGGCCCCTCCTTGGCATCAAATTCGAAAAAGGCAAACTGACCCGGGCGGTAATGGGCGAGCGGCCGCTCCAGCTGCATGGTCAGCTCGCAGGTGTGATCCGCCAACGCCCGCACCGCAATGACCCGGCCGGGATGGCGATCCCTCGCCCCCACTTGTCCCAGCAGGGAGTAGAGGGCCCCGATAGCACCGATCCCGCCGATCAACCAGATCGATACCCCAACAGGCGTCATGGCCCCTGCCTGAGGCAACAGGCAAAGCCCGTGTCCCCATCCCGCCAGATAGATGAGCGGCGCCAGCCGGTGGATCAGCCGAAAACGGCCATAACTCACCAGCGCCAGCAAGCTCACTACCACCAACGCGATCAGTAGATAGAAACTCCACTCACCCAGGGTATTGCCAAGGGCATGGAGCGAGATGCCATTACCTGCACCAGCTCCAGCTGCACTGGCCCCATGCCGGGCGGGACGACTCAGCCAACCCGCCGAGACCGCCCACTTGGGCGCCTCCACCAGCAGCCAGTGGGCGGTCAGCGCCACTGCGCCGCCGATGGCCGTCTGGCGGTGCCATCGCAACATCCGGTCCAGACCGCCACACCACACCTCCAACTGCGGCAGGCGCAACGCCAGCAAAAGCGAAATGGCCATATAGGCCATCCCCAGCAGGCCCGTCAGCAGCAACATCTCATGGCGCCAGGGCCACACCCCGTTGGCGTCCCCCGCATAACCCAGCCACCAGACTCCAACCGCCAGCAGCGGCAACAGCCACCACACCCGTTTACCCGTCATAACATGCTCCCTGGTTCCATCGCGGCAGGGCCTCATCCCTGCTCATGGCTCCATTACAACCCCGTCCGGTCACAAGACTTTGCCAGAGGGGGAAGCTTGTGTGGCAATGTGTGACAAACGGCAACAGCAGAGGGGCCCGCCGGCCCCTCTGGTCACCCTTGCTGACTGGCCCTCTCTTCATGGGGAATAGTGCAAAATCCACCTCTGCCGTGATTGACGATCTACCTGCAAAAGGAATCAAATGGGGACGACACATATCTGCGGCGGAAACCCTGCTGCCCACCTTCCGGACAAGGAGCTCCCCCTTGCTTTCATCCACCGAACAACGCGTCTGCTCAAGCTGTCAACGCGAGACCAACCATGTCGTGGTGCTGGTCGACAAATCCTTTGGCCAGCAGCTGACCCCGGAGCAAAAGCGCAAAGCCTTTATCAAGGACTTCATTACCGGCTGGGCCGCCGGCCTCTTTCTGGCCAACATGGATCGCTTTGAGCGCCACGCCATCTGTGAAAATTGCGGAAATAAAGTTATTGATGAATGAAAAATTAGGGGAAAAACGACTGGTTTTGGGAGTGTCGGCGACATCGCTATGGCAAACCGGCCCGGAAAAATGCTCCGGATACCCCGCCCGTTTCGCTGCCCGTGACCGGTAATAAAAAGTGAGGGGCCGACCGGCCCCTCATGATTACGGCGCTTTTGAGGCCGTTCGCTTGCCCACCAACCGGTGCAGCAGCCTATTGTATTTTGCCCAGGAGTGGATCAGCAGGAAGATGCCGAACAGCAGGGCCAGAAACAGTTGTCCCACTTCGATGGCATCCAGCGAGCCGATAAAGCTCTCATCCTCCTCCGCCTCCAGATAGTTGAGCCAGGGTTGCAGGGCCAGAAAAATCCAGCCGACCCAGGTCACCAGCAGGATCAGCAGATCCCGCAGCCGATACTTCCAGCTGCGCCGGGTACCGTTGCTGATGATCATCTCGTTCGCCAACTTATGTTTTGTCACGGAACGACTCCCCCCTGTCAGGACTCTCCCACACCGCCAACTGGCCACGACGACGCAGGATCGCCTTGGGCACCGCCACCACCACGGTCACCAGATTGAGCAGCCAGTAGATGAGCGGATACCAGACACACCAGATAAAACTGCGGGCCATGCGCTTGTCGTAATGGTTGTCGATAAGGATGCTGACCCCGAACTGCACCAGACAAATCGCGGTCATCATCACCCCGCTCCACTGGAACAGGTGGCCCACCGCCAGTCCGCTCACGTCAGGCTCAATCAGCCAGATTAGCGCCAGCAGCAGCATGCTGTAGCACCAGGCAACGCTGGAGAGATATTCCAGCAGCAGCAGCCAGAAGCGGCGGTTGCGCCAGCGCATCGCCTGCAACCCGTAGCGCAGAAACACCTCGGCGCCACCCTGCGCCCAGCGCAGCCGCTGCTTGTAGAGACCGCGCACAGTCTCCGGCATCAGCACCCAGCAAAGCGCCTGCGGCTGATAGTGGATGAGCCAGCCGGCAAGCTGCAGCTTCCAGCTGATGTCGATGTCCTCGGTCACCATGTCATTGCTCCAGCCACCGACCGCCTCGACCGCCTGCTTGCGAAAGGCCACCACCACCCCGGAGACGGTAAAGACGGTACCGTAGATCCGCTGGGCCCGCTTGATGAGGCCGATGATGGAGCTGAACTCGCCGGTCTGGATCTTGCCGATGATGGTGGAACGGGTGCGGACCCGCGGATTGCCGGTGACCGCCCCGACCCTCGGGCTCTCGATGAAGTGCTTCACCATCCAGCGTACCGCGTCATAGTCGAGTACCGCATCGCCGTCGATACCGACCAGGATCTCCCCGCTGGCCACGGTCAACCCGTTGTTGAGCGCCATCGCCTTGCCCTGATTGTGCTGGTGGAGCACGGTCAGGCGCGGATCCTGCTGCGCCAGTCGATCCAGCCGCGCGCCTGTGTCGTCCTTGCTGCCGTCGTTGATGGCCAGCACCTCGAAATCGGGATAGCGCTGGCGCAGCAGGTGGCCGATGGTCTCCTCGACGTTGGCCCCCTCGTTGTAGCAGGGCACCATCAGGGTCACTCTGGGGTAATAGGGGAGCTCCAGCCCCCGCTTGGCCAGCGCGATATCCCTTCGCTCCCACTGGAAGTAGTAATAGAGACCACCACAAACCCACACCATGGCCATCAGACTGGGATAGGCCAACGTAAAGATGGCTATCCCTTCCAGAAGATCCTTCACCGCATCGCCTCCCCTGGGGTGGCTTTAGCTGCACTGACTGCGACCGGCGTCACCGGCAGCTGGGTCGGCTGAGGCTGGGTCTGCACCGAGAAGACCGGCTTGAGCACTGCCGGATCCGGCTGGTTGTTGTGAAAATCATCCGGGTAGTAGCCAAAGTTGGTCACCCCCTTGCGCTGGATGATCTGCATCCAGCGCGCCAACTCGGCATCGGGGATGGGCTGATCGGTGCGCCAGTTGCGGCTCTGCAGTTCGAACACCAGCCGATTGGCCGGCACCTGTGCCAGCGAATCTTCCGCCAGCCTGGCCAGCCACTCATCGGGGTTTTCTGCCTGCTCCATATAGGGCATGGCCATTACGGCGGTGTAGTCATAGGCCTTGGCAAACGCCGCCATGCTCTGGGCAAACCACTGCTGGGATTGCGGCTCGGTCACCAGCGCCGCATAGATGTTGCGGGCGGTCTTGAGGCCGTCGGCGCCCCCTTGCCGGTAACGAGCAGCGGCATCACGCAGCGCCATGGTGAAGTCGATCAGCAAATCGGTCTTCTGCTCCCCCTGCGCCTGCAGCGCATTCGGGGTGCGAGCCAGCGACATCGGCCCCTCGTAGTCGCTGAGGAACGCATCGTCATGGAACAGCAGACCATCGAACTTGGTGTAAAAACCGAGATCCTCGTAGATATCCAGCAGCAGCTGGCGACTGGCAGGATCCCAGGGCGAGAGGCGCAGATACTGCCCCTTGGCGGGGGCGCCGGTACGGCTGTCGGTGACATAGGCGTGGTTCGGCCCCATGTCGTAGGCCATCACCGGCATCCAGGCGAACACCTTGACCCCGGCACGGGTCTTGAGCTGCCAGGACACCCGGTTGAAGAGATCCGACTTGACCGGCATATGACGGTTGGGGAAATAGAGCGCCTCCGCAACCCCGTCGCCGTTGTCATCGGCATAGGCCTGCAGATAGACGGTGGTGATACCGTAACCCTTGATCCGGTCCAGCAGCATGTCGATGTTCTTGTTCATCTGCTGCGGATCCTTGTCGTAGACATAGTCCAGATCCACGTGCACCAAGCGCTCCACCTGCCGCTCCCAGGTATTGCCCCCCATGATCTCGTCCAGGGTTTCGAGGCTGGTGTCCTCCTCCAGCAGATAGCGGCGCACCGTACTGCCCGAGTCACTCAGCTTGTTGAGCCCTTCCGCCAGGGTGAAGGTGTAGGGCATCCCCGCCGCACTGGCCAGCTCCAACGCCGTCTGGTTGAAGGCGCCGTAGGGCCAGACCAGGATCCGTGGTGCCCGACCGGTCTGCTCCCTGAGCTGGCTGGCCGATGCGTCGAAGTCCGCTTTTATCCGGGCCCGATAGTCGGCCATGCTCTCGTAGCCATTCTGGCTCCAGCCTGCGGTGGTCACCGCCGGCTGCACGTTGCCCTGCGGGTTGGCGAGCAGCCCGTAGTGGGAGGTGAAAGTGTGGGAGGCCAGCTCCACCAGTCCGGAGTCCTGCATCTCGCGGATCTGAGGCCAGCCAACGAAGTAGCTGCGTGGCAGCTTGTCATTGCCGTACGGGACCATCTTGTCATCGGCAACATCCAGCCAGCTGCCCACCAGCGCAAAGACCGCCGGGTAGTTGTAGAGCTTGAGCAGCGGATAGACCAGCCGGTAGAAGCTCTCGTAGCCGTCATCGAAGCTGAGCAGGATCGCCTTCTCCGGCAGCGGTGCCTTGCCCGCTTTGGCATCCAGGATCTGCTGGAAGCTGACCGGGTGATAGCCCTGCTGCTTGATCCAGTTGAAGTGGCGGATCAGGGTGTCGCGCCGGATGGTCTGGGGATAGAGCTTGAGGTTGGGGGTCAATTTCAGATCGACGATATCGTGGTAGCAGAGCACCACATAGTCATCGGGTTGCCGGGCTGCCTGCGTCAGCGAAGGCAGCAGTGCAAGCAGCAAAACGAAAGGAGCAAGCCAGCGTCTCATCACATGAAACTCCATTGCAGATTGGCGAAGATGAAATTTCCGAACTCGGGATTGCCGTCATAGATGGCCTGACGGCGGCCAAGGCCATAGCCCAGGCTGAGGGCGGGAGAGAGGATCCAGTCGTGGCGATAGCTGAGCTGCCACCCCTGATCGCTGCCATAGCCTTGCTGCCAGTAGTGGTTGCCACTCATGGTCAGGCTCTGTAGTAAAGAGCGGCGCCCATCCAGCGGCAGCCGGTAGCGCCCCGCCAGCTCCAGCTCCAGATTGCGATCCTGCAAGGGGTTGAAGTAGTCGACCTCCAACGCCTCGTTGCGGGAGGTGGCGCCGCGCAAGGTGGTATCGAACCACCAGCGATCCCGACGCCAGAGATCCTGACGCAGCCAGCCGGAGGCGGTCAGCCGCCGGTTGCCGTCGCTGATATCCATCCGCTCCAGCCGCAGCGCCCCCTCGCGGGTCTCATCCTGACGCCAGCCCAGATCGAACTGGTATTGATCGGCGTAGTTGCCGCGCGCCAATGCCCGCAGCGGGGTGTCGGCACTGTTGAGATTGATGGCTGCACCCAATGTCCAGTGATCATCCAGCCGCCAATCGAGGCGACTCCAGAGATAGCCTTTGTGGTTGAGCTCGCTGCCCGTGCCCCCCTCCAGCGTCAGTTGCAGCGGGTAGAAAAAGATCTCGGCCCCCAGCCCGGTATAGGCGGCGCGCTCGGGCTGCTGGTCGAACTCGCCAAAGCTGCCCTGACGACGGACAAACAGCCGATCACCGCCATCAGTGCGAGCGCTGTAGAGGCGGCTGTCGTAGCTCCAGTCACGGCTGGCCTGCACCGAGCCCCCTTCGTTGCGGCCATGGGTCAGGTCGGTAACAAATTGTGGCGCCTGCTCCAGAGTCAGCCGCTGCTGTAACTCCTGACGATCCCGGGTCAGGTTGCCAAGGGTGCGCACGGCCTGTGGCGTGCCCTGCCAGTCCCCCTTGTCGAGCCGGGCGTTGAGGCGACCCGGCTCGGCCAGCACGGTGCGTCCTGCTGGCAGCCAGCGCACGGCCTGCCGATACGCCTGCTCGGCCCCGTCGGGATGACCCCGCCAGCGGCGAATATCCCCCAGTTGCAGCCAGAGCCAGGGATTGGCAGGCGCACTCTTCAGCCACCCTTCCAGCTGCTGCTCTGCCGCACCCGCCTCACCACGCCAGGCCTGCAGCAAGGTTTTCAGCTGCAATACCTTCTCGTAGTCGTCATTGGCCATCCGCATGTTGCCAGTGAAATCCCAGCGAGTCGGTGGCTCCTGCCAACCAGCCAGCAGACCCTGTGCCGCACCATAGCGCTCGCCATCCGAATAGGCGTAGAAGCGCTTCTCCAGCAGGCGTTTGTCTTTGGCCCGTGCAGGGGTCGCCAGTTGCCGGTAAATCACGGAAGCCTCATCCACCCGCCCCAGCCCGGCCAGTGCATCGGCGCGCGCCTCCAGCACATAGTCAGGCAATGGCCCCTCGGCCTGCAGCGTAGCGGACTCCCGTTCGGCTCGGGCAAACTCGCCGAGGGCCACCAGCGTCACCACTACATCTCGGCGGGCACTGATATAGAGCACATGATCGTGGGGGGCGCGGGCCAAGATCCGCTCTTGCAGCGCCAGCGTGCGGGTAAGGGAGCGACGGGCCAGCACCGGATCCTCGGTCTGGGCCGAGATCCGCAGCAGATTAACCGCCTGGTAGTAGTCGAGCCAGAGCCGGTCGACGGGTTTGAACAGCTTGGGGTAACGGCCCATCAGGTCTGCTGCCGCAGGCCCCGCCCCCAGGCTCACGGCTACCCGATAGAGTGCCAGCACCTGCTCGGGGTTGTCCGGCTCTAGGTCCAGCCACTGCTGACGGGCCAGCAGCTCACCCATGGGATCTTCACCCTGGCGGGCGGCATAGATGCGGGCTTCGAGGATCGCTTGGTCGCGGCCGAAACGGGCTTCATAATCAGCCGCTGCGTGGCGGGCCAGCTCGCGGTTGCCCTGATCACTGGCAGTGAGAAACAGCCCGAGCCAGCCATTGCGGTTGGCCGGATCGCGTCCCTGCAGGATGCGGTAATAGCTGATCGCCTCGGAGTAGCGCTTCTCGTCGCGGGCGGCACGGGCCACCCCTTCCAGCGTACTGTTGCTGATGGGGCTGAGCTCGCACGGCTCACAGGCGGCCAACGCCCCCTTGCGATCACCCCGCCACAGCTGCACGGCAATCAGATCATCGAGCACCTTGCCATCACCACTTTGTCGATAGAGAGCATCCAGCCCGTGCGCTGCCGCATCCAGCTCTCCCGCTCGGGCCTTGATCACCCAGGCTTCACGCACTCTGTCCACCTCACTGGCACACACCAGCAGGGGCAACAGCGCCAACATCAAAAAGATGCGATTCATTCGCAACATACCACCCATAACAAACGCTGGTCATATCGTCCCTGCACGACCATACGGATATACACACCCGTCCGCTCCTGCCTGATGAGCAAGAGGGCTTCCTGACTTGTGTGCTGATTTCGAGGGTGAAAGGCGGGCAGCGGCCACACCTTTCCTATGTGCGGCCCAGCCATCTCCGGGCGGAGATCTGAGGCTTTCCGAACCCGATTCACATCGGGAGTGGCAAGGTGGGCGATTTTGCAGCTGTGGACAATTTAGTCAATCCGACAAGATGGGAATGGTTCTCAAAAAGATGAATAGATCAATCTTTATGCACAAAGATAACTACAGAAAACACTATTAACAAAATAAACAAAAACCCGAGGCGATAAGGTTCCGTGAGCTTATGACCTGCTCTGCACAGGCCTATTCATATGAATACATATTTAATCTGAAATCCGCATACCAAAAGCATTATGCGACAGTCTGTGTCGTCAACATTTCTGCAGCTGTACCAGCCATAGCCGCGAACATACATCAGAACCACGCCAAGAGTGCCCCCGGCTCAAGAACCGGGAGCATTCCAGCTTACGCAACTGAGGCTCGTGCGCTGTGGCTCAGGATCCACCCCTCGAAATCGGCCAGCATGCGGGTTTCCGACTCGCTGTTGTCGGCGATAAGCTCGGCGCCGTGTACCACCCGGATATGGGCGTCGAGCGGGCTTCCCTCGCCAGCCGCGGGGCGCTGCTGGGCGGCGGCCATGCAGGCTTGCGCCTGTTGCCAAGCTTCGGCGGCGCTCAGGTTGCATGCCTCGGCCAGCGGCACGGCACTGAAGCCTTCACCAGTCAGGCTGCGCAAGGTCTCATCATGAGTCATGCCGTTGCCCGGCCCCCAGTAGTGGGCGGCCAGATCCGGCCCGATACGCGGGTTGTCGGTGAGGTAGCCATCACGCTTGAGGAAATAGGCGCGGGTCTGCTCCACCGCCATCAGCGCCAGCAGGTAGCCGTGATAGGCGCAGGCCGACTCCTGATTAAGGAGGTGCGGAATGGCCAGCAACGGACGCGGGCTCTCCACTCCGACAATCTTGCGCTCCCACTGGCGGGCCAGCGCCAGCACCGCCTCGGGGCTACGTTCGGCCTCATCCATGGCGTAGAGATCCCGCTCGAAGTAGGCCACCAGCGCGATCTGGCGTTCATTAAACGCGCGAAACGGCTGACGCGCTTCAATCATCTCCTTGATAAGGGCGTCGGGAACAGCCTCTCCCGCCGCATTTCTGGCGTAGCGCTTGAGCCAGTCGGCATCGTCCAGCAGGCTGTCGCAGAACATCGACTGGGTCTCGGCATAGGCCATTGAGGTGGGCGGAAACTCCTGTGAGAAGCAGGGGGCGTTGCCGGTGACATTGGAAAAATGCGCGGCGTGGCCACCCTCGTGGAACAGGGTGTTGAGGCCACTCCAGCCGCTGCCCACCTGCGCCGGATCGGCCAGGCTGGTGAAGTTGACCACCGCCGGCACCCACTCCCCCTGTTGGAAGAAGCTCGGCACTGGGCCGTGGCAGAAGCCGTTCTCGTATTTCCCCTCCCGGGTCAGCAAATCCAGCGTCAGGGTCGCCCCGCGATACTGGATGCCGAGCCGGCGGAAGCTCTCGACCCAATCCCGCAGCGCCCGCGAGAAGGGCACGTAAGGATCGAGCTGGCGGGTCACATCGCCGCTCACGCTGTAACGCAGGTTGTAGGGCAGCAGGGCCGCCTCGCCCTTGGCGGCCTTCAGCTCGGCGAGGCTTTGCTGCAGCCGCCCATCGGTGCGGGCGATAAAGTCGTCGAGGATGGCGAACAGCTGCTCCGGGCTCATCTGCTCGTTCTTGCGCACCTTGTAGTCGAAGTAGTCGCGATAGCCCATGGCGCGGGCAAAGCGGTTGCGGATCGCTACCACCTCGAGAAAACCGTTGCCGACCACCCACTGCTCCAGAGTGTGGAACATGGCGAGCGAGCTCTGGCGCACCGCCTCGTTCGGGCTGGCGGCGAGCGAGGTACTGGCGGCGGGCAGGCTGCCTGCGACCTGCTGGCCCTGCTCATCCAGCAGGGTCAGTTTCAGCCCCTTGCGGCGGGCGAACAGCTCCGCCTCGGCGGCTACCAGCTCATCCATCAGGGCGGCAGCGGCGGGATCTTCAATCACATTGCACTCGAAGAAGGCGATCCAGCCTTGCAGACCGCGCTTGAGGTCATCCTCGTCGGCCTGCACCAGCATCTCCCGCAATTCGGGCAGACGGGCCGGATTGGCACAAAAGGCCTTGTAGGCCTGCTCGGCCGCGGTGAAACCGGCCTGATCATCGCTGGTGCCCATATAGGTGGACCAGAAGAGATCCTCCTTGCGCCTGTGCACCTGCAGGTAGTCGGCGTTGAGCTGTTTGAAGTAATTCCTGGCAATGGAACTCATAAATTCCCTCTTGTTATGGGGTCACCCGCAGCGGGGCCCACTCCTTTTTTTGAAGAAATGCCAAACCATTCACACTCTTTGGCAAAAATTGCGCTGGGATGCGCATCAACACGCTACCAAAAAGTGGGGGTTGCTGTCTGCTGACTATACTGATGTTAAAACGCTCATTTGAGAAAGCTCGGCAAGAGACTGAAAGTAAATGAGTTGTTAACTCTTACGAACTGGCTGCCGCGGTACAGAGCCACATAAAATCAACAGGGAAATGAGGGTTTAGTCATGTTCAAGCTCGGTGATATTACCGTGAGCCGCAAATTGATTTTGCTGCTCGCACTGGCGTTTGTCGGTTTTGTCTCGCTGCTGCTTATCTCGGCCAACGCGCTCCAGCGCAATCTGATGAGCGAGCGAGAGGCGCGGCTCAATGCGGTACTGGAGCAGGCCATGAGCCAGATCCAGTTTCTGGCCAGCACCCTGCCAGCAGAGCAGGCCCAGCAGGAAGCGCGCAAGCTGCTGACCAACACCCGCTTTGATGGCAACAACTACCTGTTCGTCATCGACGAGAACCGCACCATGGTGGTTCACCCCATCCGTCCCGAACTGGTCGGCCAGAAGATGGGTGAAGGAGGTGCCGCCACCGCCGGGCAGTTCTGGTATCAGATGGTGGATATCGCCAAAGGGGGCAAACAGGGCACTCTGCAATATGTGTGGGTCGGCCCGTCCGGTGAGACCGCCGACAAGCTCTCCATGGTCTCCGGCTATCAGCCCTGGGGCTGGATCCTCGGTTCCGGCATGCTGCTGCAGGATATTCAGCAGACCATCTGGGCCCAGTACATGAAGATGGGTACCGCCACCGCCATCGTGATCCTGCTGATGGGGCTGCTGGGCTGGCGCATCACCCACTCCATCGTCTCCCCCCTCAGCCAGATCAACCACGCCATGCAGCGGGTCGCCAAGGGGGATCTGGTAGTGAGCATCCCGGTACAGGGCAAGGATGAGCTGGGAGTGGTCGCCCGCTGCACCAACCAGAGTCTCGATGCCATCCGTCACGCCCTGCTGGAGGCCAGCCAGGGGGCCCGCAACGTGGCGGATGCCGCCCTGCGCATCGCCGCCTCTGCCGAGCAGACCAATCAGGCGGTCACCAGCCAGCGGGATCAGCTGGCCCAGCTCGCTACCGCCATGAACGAGATGAGCGCCACCATCTCAGATGTGGCCGGACACGCCGAAAATACCGCGCGGGATACCCAGGAAGCGACCGGTGAAGCCGGGCTCGGCAACCGTGACGTTCATGCCAGCGTGCACGGCATCAAGGCGCTGGCCACCGAGGTGGAGCAGGCCACCCAGCAGGTCAACCAGCTCAAAGAGGGAGTGATGCAGATCAGCGAAGTGACCGCCGTCATCAGCGCTATTTCGGAGCAGACCAACCTGCTGGCCCTCAACGCCGCCATCGAGGCAGCCCGTGCCGGTGAGCAGGGCCGCGGTTTTGCCGTGGTGGCCGACGAGGTGCGCCAGCTGGCCAGCCGTACTCGCCAGTCCACCGAAGAGATCCAGAGCACCATTGCCCAGCTGCAGCAACGGGCCGTCACCGCCGCCAATGCCATGGACACCAGCCGCAAACTGGCAGAGAGCAGCGTCAACCAGTCCCAGCAGGCGGGGCAGGATCTCACCCTGATCGTCAACCACATCCAGCATGTGAGCGACATGGCAACCCAGATCGCGACCGCCGCCGAGCAGCAGAGCATGGTGGCCGAGGATATGAACCGCAATGTCAGCGGCATCAACGACTCGGCGCTGGAGATGTCCCAGTCCGCCTCGCAACTGGCGCAGGAGAGCGAGCTGCTGGCCGGTCTCTCCCGCAGCCTGGATGAGCGGCTTGCGGTGTTCAAACTGGGCAAGGAGTCCGCCGCGGCGCCGATGATGGCGCCCCAATCTCCCCCCTCCGGCGAGCAGCACGCCCGTCATTGATGGCGTCAACCTGTGTCGCCTTGTCACCCGACCTGCCAGCCAAGCTGGCAGGTTTTTTTACGCCGCCAACACGCAATCAGCATGCATCTTATCGGCATATTCAACGGCATTCGACGCCATTCACAGATAAGAGAACAATTTAAAAACAGTCAGTTAGAATGAGCAATGTGCCGTTGAACGGTGCATTTAAACATTTAACTTCAAATAATTAATCAATGCAGTGCACAATGCTGATGGCCGAACATTTGGCCCATCACTAACCATCTAGTCATTTGGCAAACTGACCGAAAGGTCGGGACGCAAAGCCTCCGGTCTACAGACGTTTTGTCCAGGATAGCGGGGTTGCCACACGCAAGTGTGCATCGGGGAACTCCCCGGCCAACTGACTGCCCACATCTATCGAACAGAGGAATGTATGGCAGCAAAAATCCAACTCAATCACATCGCGGCGATGCTGGCCCTGCTGGCCAGCGGCAGCGCTCTGGCGCATGGCTACATCAGCCAGCCCGAGAGCCGCAACTACCTGTGCAAAACCGGCGGCAACAGCCAGTGTGGAGGCGTACAGTGGGAACCCCAGAGCGTGGAGGGCCCATCAGGCTTCCCGCAAACCGGCCCGCAGGATGGTCAAATCGCCTCGGCGGGCAGCCCGCGCTGGAGCGAGCTGAACATCCAGACCAGCGACCGCTGGACCAAACGTGAAGTACAGCCCGGCCCCTTCGCCATCAGCTGGACCTTCACCGCCAACCACGTCACCCGCAACTGGCGCTACTACCTCACCAAGCAGGACTGGAACCCCAACCAGCCGCTCACCCGTGCCTCGTTTGACCTTAATCCCTTCTGCGTCATCGATGGCAACATGGTACAGCCGCCCAAGCAGGTGACCCATAACTGTATCCTGCCGGAGCGCACCGGTTATCAAGTGATCCTCGGCGTGTGGGAAGTGGGCGACACCAGCAACAGCTTCTACAACATCATCGATGCCAAGTTCAAAGATGGTAGTCAGCCGCCGCTGGAGTGGAGCCAGTCCGGCACCATCTACCCCTCCATCGACCTCACGGCAGGCGACAAGGCGATGACCCGGGTATTCGATGCCAACGGCGAGCGCCCCGATCTGCAAACCGTGCTGACCATCACCAATGCCGAACAGGGCCAGAAGAACAACTGGGCCCATGCCCTCGCCAGCAAGATCAACGCCGAGCAAAGCCTGATCCGCGCCGGTCAGCAAGGAGCCGATGGCAAGTTCAATCCGGTCTATGGCATGAACCCCATTTATCTGAAGCGAAACAGCGAGTTGAAGCGAGTCGAGATTGACCTGCAACAGCAGCAACCGCCGGTGGTGGACAGTATCAGCGTCAGCGGTCTGGCCAGCGACTATGTGCTGGACAACGGCAAGGCAACCCTCGATTTCACCGTCACCGCACAGGGCGATCTGGCCGTCTCCAACACCCTCTATGACCACGGCGGCGTGGCCAAAGGTGAAAGCAGTGCAGATATCAAAGACAGCAGCCACACCTTCACCATGGCGCTGGAAGGGCTCAAGGCAGGTCACCACCAGCTGGTGATCAAGGCCACCCCGAAAACGGGCGGCGAGACCATTCAGCAGACCATGGATCTGATGTTCAAGGAGCAGAGCAGCGGCGAATACGACTTCGTCTTCCCGAACTCGCTCAAATCCTATGCCGCCGGCACCAAGGTGCAGCAGCCGAAAAATGGCAAGGTCTATCAGTGCAAGCCCTTCCCCTACAGCGGCTACTGCCAGCAGTGGACCACCACAGCCACCCAGTACGAGCCGGGCATCGGCTCCCACTGGCAGATGGCGTGGGATGAAGTGAAGTAACTCGCCACCGGATAGCAGAAGGGGAGCCATTGGCTCCCCTTCTGTCGTCTCTTCCGATTCAAATCTGGAAGTCGAGGGCGGGTTCGCTGCCCATGGCGCGGGCCTGAATATCCGCCAGCGCCAGCTCGGGGTTGCAGAGCTGGATAAACTGCCAGGCAAAGTTGTGCTGGAACTGCCCCTGCTTGAGGCCAATCCAGGCAGTGTGGGGGGCAAACAGATGGCTGCCGTCGAGCTGTACCAGCCCCTGATCACGCTGGCCGTCGAACGCCATGTCAGCCAGTATGCCGACCCCCATCTCCAGCTCGACATAGGTCTTGATGACATCGGAGTCCTGCGCCGTCAACAGGATCTGCGGCTCGATACCAGCCGCAGCAAAGGCTTCATCCACCCGTACCCGCCCGGTCAACCCGGCTTGATAGGTGACGATAGGCCAGTTGGCCAGCGCCGCCAGCGTCAGATCCCGCTCACCCGCCAGCGGATGTTGCCCGGGCACCACGATATTGTGGTGCCAGCGGTAGTAGGGGAATGCCACCACCCCTTCGCTCTTGTCGAGCTGCTCGCTGCTGATGCCGATATCCACCTCGCCGGTCTGCACCAGCCGCACTATCTCCTCCGGGCTGCCCTGACGCAGCTCCAACTGTACCAGCGGGAACTGCTCGCGAAACGCCTTCACCACCCGCGGCAGGGCATAGCGCGCCTGGGTATGGGTGGTCGCCACCAGCAAGCGGCCCGAGTCGCGGTTGGCGAAGGTGCTGGCCAGTTTGCGGATGTTGTTGGCGTCATTGAGAATGCGCTCGGCAATCACCAGCAACTCCTTGCCAGGCTCGGTCATACCGAGCAGCCGCTTGCCGTAGCGGATAAATAGTTCGATACCGAGCTCCTCTTCCAGCTCGCGGATATGGCGACTCACCCCGGATTGCGAGGTAAAAAGGGCGTTGGCCACCTCGGTCAGGTTGTAATCCCGCCGCGCTGCCTCCCGGATAATGCGTAACTGCTGAAAATTCACCTTGTCGCCTCCTGCGAAGAGTGGGCGACACAATCTGCCCGCCCCTCTCATTTTTGTTATTTGGCCGGGATCATGCCCGGCTAACAGCCTGAAACGGGCGACCACACCGCCCGCAACACAGCATCAAATCTGATAATCGGGATAGAACTGCGCCTGTCTGGCCACCAGCCTCACCCCCTGTCCCGGAGCAAACAGCTTGGCCGCCTCCTTGCTCAGCTCCGCCTCATAGTGGGCCCCTTTGGTTTCGCCATCGCCACGCAGTTCCACCCGAATGCGTGGCCCCATGGGCAGCAGACGGGTGATGGTGGCGCGGATCCCGCCCGGCGCATCGGCTGGCAGAATCTCCAGTTCATGGGGACGGACATAGGCGATGGCGGCACTGCCGTGGGCCAGATGAGAAGCCGACGGCCCGCCGAGCAGCTGCTCGCCGACACCGAATCCCTGCTCCGCCACCCGACCGCGGAACTGGTTCACGCTGCCAAGGAAGCTGTGGACGAAGGAGCTGGCGGGCTGGTCGTAGACCTCGGCCGGGGTGCCAATCTGCTCGACCCGTCCGGCGTTCATCAGCACCACCCGATCTGCTACCTCCAAGGCTTCTTCCTGATCGTGGGTGACGAACAGGCTGGTGACGTGCAGCTCGTCGTGCAGCTCGCGCAGCCAGCGGCGCAGCTCCTTGCGCACCTGCGCATCGAGGGCGCCGAAGGGCTCGTCCAAGAGCAGTACCTTGGGCTGCACCGCCAGCGCGCGGGCCAGCGCGACCCGCTGACGCTGACCGCCGGAGAGCTGGGTCGGATAGCGCTCGGCCACGTGGCTGAGCTGCACCAGATCCAGCAGCTCTTTGACCCGGGCACGAATGGCCGCCTCGGCCGGGCGTTCACTGCGCGGTTTGACCCTAAGGCCAAACGCCACGTTCTCGAACACCGTCATGTGGCGAAACAGGGCGTAGTGCTGGAACACGAAGCCGACGTTACGCTCGCGCACATGGAGATCCGAGGCATCCTCACCGCGGATGATGACGCTGCCACTGTCGGCTTGCTCCAGCCCGGCGATGATCCGCAGCAGGGTAGTCTTGCCGCAACCGGAGGGGCCGAGCAGCGCCACCAGCTCACCGTCGTGAAAGTCGAGGTTGATGTCTGCCAGCGCCGCGTACTGATTGAAATGCTTGTTGAGTTGTTGAACCTGAATGCTCATGGCTGCCTCTTTAAAACGGTAATTCATTGAGATTTGGTGGGCTGGGCACGCAGCCGGGCCAACAGGGTTTCCCCCAGCAGGGTGAAGATCCCGAACAGAGCCAAGAGGCTTGCCACTGCAAAGGCGGCGCCGGTCTGGTACTCGTTGTAGAGGATCTCGATATGCAGCGGCAGGGTATTGGTCTGGCCGCGAATATGGCCGGAAACCACCGACACCGCGCCAAACTCCCCGACCGCGCGGGCGGTACAGAGCAGCAGGCCGTACATCAGGCTCCAACGAATGCCGGGCAGGGTGACGCGCCAGAACATCTGCAGACCGCTCGCCCCCAGCATGATGGCCGCCTCCTCCTCTTCCGGGCCGCGCGCCTCCATCTGGGGCAGCAGCTCGCGCACTACGAAGGGCACGGTAATGAAGGTGGTGGCCAGGATGATCCCCGGGGTGGCGAAGATGATCTTGATGTCGTGCTCGCTCAGCCAGTCACCAAACCAGCCGCGGCTGCCGAACATCAACACCAGCATCAGACCGGCGATCACCGGCGACACCGAGAAGGGCAGATCGATGATGGTGATGAGCAGCTGCCGACCGGGGAAGCGGAAACGGGCGATGGCCCAGGCCGCCGCAATCCCGAACAGCAGATTGAGTGGAACGGCGCAGAACGTTACCAGTGCGGTGAGACCGAGGGCGCTCAAGGCATCCGGCTCGCTGATGGCGTGCCAGAAGAAGGCGAGCCCCGGCGTCAGCGCCTGAATAAAGACGGTGGCCAACGGCAGCAGCAACAGGGCGGCAAACCAGCCCAAACCGACCGTGATAAGCAGCCACTTTACCCACTGGGGTTCACGGATCACGACCGGTGCCTTGCGAGCGGGGGTCGCCTCCACAGAGGCCGCCTCAATGGCGATAGCAGATGAACTCATATCCGGCTCCCTCCGATGCGAGACCAGCTCCAGGCCTGCAACTTGTTGATTAGCAGTAACAAAATGAACGAAATCAGCAGCATCACCACGGCGATGGCGGAGGCACCTGCGTAGTCATACTCCTCCAGGTGGCTCATGATCATCAGCGGCGCGATTTCGGAGACCATCGGCAGGTTGCCGGCGATAAAGATGACCGAACCGTACTCCCCTACCCCGCGGGCAAACGCCAGCGCAAAACCGGTGAGCAGGGCAGGCACCAGGGTCGGCCAGAGCACCCGCAGAAAGGTCTGCCAGCGATCGGCGCCGAGGCTGGCGGCCGCCTCCTCTTGCTCGGTTTCAGCCTCCCGCAGCACCGGCTGCAGGGTACGCACCACAAACGGCAATCCGATAAAGGTGAGTGCGATAACGACGCCGATAGGGTTGTAGGCGAGCTGAATGCCGAGCGGCGCCAGCAACTGGCCGATCCAGCCGTTGGGGGCGAAGATGGCGCACAGGGCGATGCCGGAAACGGCGGTCGGCATGGCAAATGGCAGGTCGATCAGCGCATCCACCAGACGACGACCGGGGAAGGTGTAACGCACCAGGATCCAGGCCAGGATCAGGCCAAACAGGCTGTTGAGCAGCGCAGCGACAAAGGCCGCACCGAAGCTCAGGCGAAAGGAGGCGAGCACCCGGGGGAACCGATCACCTGCCAGAACTCAGCGGCGGTCAGGTTGTTGATCGCAAACAGCACCAGGGCCGAGAGCGGCAACAGCACCAGCAGGCCCAGATAGAGCAGGCTGAACCCCAAGGTGGGGCCAAAACCGGGCAGGACAGAATAAGAACCAAATCGCATAACACATCCATCTGTTATGAAGAATTTTCGATATGGTGATTCTGCTCACTCCCCTCATCGGCAACAAACACCATTTGCGACTTTGCTAATTACTTTTTTATCTAACAACGGTGGGACAAGGCTTTTAGAGCGATCCAAATAAAAAAAGGTCTTTTATATAAATAAAAGACCTAAGAAATGGAGCAATACGGAGCGGAGCATTCAAAGAACGGGGGCATGGAGTAGCCAGCGAACAGCGCGCTCGCCAACCCTCCAACCACTTCACAGATACCTAGCGAAAGCCCAGTACGACCGGCCGGGGCGATGCGGTCTTGACCGGTGCCACCACCAGCTCACCACGGCGGTAGAGAGCCCCCAGCAAATGCAGCCCCTGATGCCAGTCCCCATGACCGGACTGGGCATTGATATGGCCCGCCTCACCGGCATCGAACAGCGGCACCTGCCACTGGCGACTCCAGTATTCGGCCCGTTCAAAGCTCATCCAGGGATCATTGCGGCTGGCCACCAGCTGGGCCGACACCTGCAGCGGCCCGGCCAAGGCCTCATCCGCAATGCCAAAACGGGCGGGATCGGCGGGCGCCACCAGAAAGATCGAGGCCACCTTCTCCGGCTGCAAGCGGGCCGCCGCGATGGCGGTCAGGGCGCCGAAAGAGTGGGCCACCAGATGGACCCGGCTGCGGCGACGTTTCAACTTGCTCGCCAGCTTGGCACTCCAGACCCTGAGATCCGGCTTGTCCCACGGCAGCCCGGTCATCCGCTGCCATTGGGGAAAATGATCGTGCCAGCGGCTCTGCCAGTGATCCGGCCCACTGTTGTGCAGACCGGGAACCAGGAGGATCTTGTTCATCTTGGTGCTCCTATCGGCTGGCACAGGGGCCAGTTCAGTGATGGATAACGAAGCTATCAACGACCCGGCTGATAGATCTGGTCAAACAGACCGCCCTGGGCGAAGTGTTTCTTCTGGGCTTTCTCCCAATCCCCTTCCAGATCCTTGACGGTAAAGAAGGCAAGCTGCGGGAACTGGGTTGCCGTCTCCTTCAGGATCGCCGGGTTGCTGGGGCGATAGTGATGTTTGGCGACGATATGCTGCCCCTCGTCAGAGTAGAGATAATCGAGATAGGCCTTGGCCACCGCTTCGGTACCGTGCTTCTTGGCCACCTTGTCCACCACCGTGACCGGCGGCTCCGCCAGAATGGAGACCGAAGGCACCACCAGCTCGAACTTGTCGCTGGCACCCGTCTGACCAAGCACCAGCAGGGCTTCGTTCTCCCACGCCAGCAGCACGTCACCGAGACCCCGCTCGGTAAAGCTGGTGGTGGCACCGCGGGCGCCTGAGTCCAGCACCTTCACGTTCTTGAAGAGATCGCCGACAAACTGCTTGGCCCCCTCTTCACTGCCGCTCTTCTTCAGGGCATAGCCCCAGGCGGCCAGATAGTTCCAGCGTGCCCCGCCGGAGGTCTTGGGGTTGGGAGTCACGATGGCGACATCCTTGCGCACCAGATCATCCCAATCCTTGATCTGCTTGGGATTGCCCTTGCGCACCAGGAAGACGATGGTGGAGGTATAGGGCGAGGCGTTGTTGCCGAGGCGACTCTGCCAGTCGGCAGCGGTCAGCCCCGCCTTGGCGATGGCGTTGACATCGTAGGCCAGCGCCAGCGATACCACGTCGGCCTCCAGTCCATCCACCACCGCGCGGGCCTGCTTGCCGGAGCCACCGTGAGACTGGCTCACCACCACGTCGTCGCCGGTCTTCGCCTTCCACTCCTTGGCAAAGGCGGCGTTGTACTCCTGAAACAGCTCGCGGGTCGGATCGTAAGAGACATTGAGCAGGCGGATCGGCATTGGCCTGACCAAATGCCAGCAGAGAGAGCAGGGTCAGGGCGGTCATTCGCAGTTTCATGGTGATTCTCCATATCTTGTTGGGTTGAGAACAGCATGCCGTGGAGTTGTTATGCCCAGAAGAAAGAAATAACTCTTTGCTTATCTCTTTTGCTCATATCAGCTCAGCCACCCGCACCGGGAGCCGGACGCAGACTCTGTGAGCCATGCCCCTCTGGCCCCTTGCTCGCTGTGCCATCATGGGAACAAGGCAGGCAGATGACGAAAAGGAAGTCGTTATGTGGATCAATGCAGAACCGGTCAACGGAGCCCTGGTCTCGTTGGCCATCGGCCTGATTATCGGACTGGAGCGGGGCTGGCAGGTGCGCCAGTTGGGGGATAACCAGCGCATCGCCGGGATGCGGACCTACGGCCTCATCGGCCTGCTCGGCGGGGTGTGCGGTTTGCTGCTGCCGACCCTGGGCCCCTGGCTGCCGCTGCTCGGCCTGCTGGCGGTGGTGATCGGCTGCGGCCTCTCGGTCTGGCTGGCCCAACGCTGGCAGGGGGAGTTCGGCCTCACCAGCTCGGTGGCTATGCTGCTCACCTATCTGCTGGGGCTGATGTCGGTACTGCTGAGCCCGAGCGAGGCGGTCGCCTGCGCTGTGTTGGCGGCCCTGCTGATGGGGCTCAAGGGCAAGATCCAGCAGGGGATGCTGTTTCTCAGCGAAACCGAATTTCACGCCACCCTGCGCTTTTTGCTCATCTCGCTGGTGCTGTTGCCGGTGCTGCCCAACGAGGAGATGGGGCCCCTCGATGCCTTCAACCCCTTCAAGATCTGGCTGATGGTGGTGGTGATCGCCGGCATCTCGTTTTGTGGCCACTTCGCGGTGCGGCTGCTCGGTACTCGCGCCGGACTGGTGCTCACCAGCATACTGGCAGGATTGGCCTCCTCCACCGCCCTCACCCTGCAGTTCGCCCGTCTAAACAAGGAGCAGGGCGGGCTGGAGCGGCTGCTGGCCACCGGTATCCTGCTGGCAGGGGCCACCATGTGGCTGCGGCTGCTGGTGCTGGTGCTGCTCATTCACAGCGAGCTGGCGATGCGCCTCGTCGCCCCCCTGCTGCTGCTGTCCACCACAGTCTACGGCTTCGCCTTCTGGTTCTGGCACCAGCGCGAAGAGCTGACCGACGGCCCGGTAAAACCGGAAACCAGCAACCCGCTCGATCTGGCCACCGCCATCAAGTTCGGCCTGCTGCTGGCACTGATCGGCTTTATGGCCACCCTGTTGCAGAGCAAGGTGGGCAACTCGGGGGTCTACCTGCTGGCGCTGGTGTCGGGGATCACCGATGTGGACGCCATCACGCTGTCGCTCTCCCAGCTCTCCCACAAGGAGCTGGCACTGGAGGTCGCCGCCCGCGGCATCCTGCTGGCCGGGCTGGTCAACTCGCTGGTGAAGGGGCTGCTGGCCCTCGGCATCGGCGGTCGCAGTCTCGGGCTGCGGGTATTGCTCCCCTACTTCGTCTCGGCCCTGCTGATCCTGCCCCTCGTCTGGCCCGCAGGTTGACGGGGATCACCTGCAACAAGTGACAGACTGACGGCGCCCCTGACAGTCACGTATACTGCCTGCTCTTGCAGCATGAGGAGGTAGCAATGGCGAGCGACTGGGACAAGGTACTGGCTGGCGGGGCACTGGATAGCCAGAGCGAGGAGATAGCCAACGACCGGATCCGCGGTCAGGCGTTGCTGGCCCGGCTCAATGGTTCATCGGCGGGCGATGCCTCTTTGCGCCAGCAGATCTGCCGCGAGCTGTTCGGCCACTGCCCCGACTCCTGCTGGATCAGCACGCCGTTTACCTGCGAATTTGGCCGCAACATCCACATCGGCGAGAAGACCTTCTTCAACTTCAACGTCACCATTCTCGACGTGGGCGAAGTGCACATCGGCAGCCATGTGCTGCTGGCCCCCAACGTGCAGATCTACACCGCCACCCACACCATGAACTATCTGGAGCGACGCAACTGGACCGCCTACAACAAGCCGGTGCGGATCGGTGACGACTGCTGGATTGGCGGCGGCGCCATCATCTGCCCCGGCGTCACCATAGGGCCGCGCTCCATCATTGGCGCCGGCGCCGTGGTGACCCGCGACATCCCGGCTGACTCGGTAGCAGTAGGCAATCCGGCCAAGGTGATCCGCAAACTCAAGCAGGATGAGGAGCGCTGCTGGGAGTTGGCCCAATGATGGCGCTGGCGCTGCTGCCACTGGGCGCCGCTCTCTGGCTCGGCCTAGGCGAACAGCAGTGGTGGCCGCTGGCCACACTGCTGACCATGAGTCTGCTGACAGTGGCGGCCTACGCCTGGGACAAGCGGCAGGCGGTGCGGGGAGAGTGGCGCATTCCCGAATCGAGGCTCCATCTGCTGGAGCTGTGCGGCGGCTGGCCGGGGGCGCTGGTTGCCCGCCAGTGGTTGCGTCACAAGACCCAGAAGCGCAGCTACCGGCTGGTCTTCTGGTTTATCGTGCTGCTGCACCTCACCCTGTGGGGACTCTGGCTTGGCCGCCCTCTCTGGCAGCAATAGCTGCCTGCGTCATAAAGGGACAATGGGCCCCATTGCGGCCGCCCGGCGGCTGTGAGAAAACAGAGCAGATCTCATCAGCGTTTTCGCCGTCTATGACGACCATATTGATATCGATAAGGAGTCGTGACATGACCATGTGGACAGGCATAGTCCTGATCGTATTTATCAGCCTATTGTTCGGATATCTCGGCAAGCGGGCCCGCTATCAGATGGGGGATGCCCGCATCACCGACCGCCTCGGCAAGCAGGATCTGGTCATTCGGGAGCTGCAGGAGCGGGTCGCCAATCTGGAGGCGATCGTCATCGAAGAGGAGAAGCGGCGCCCGTTTCGGGAGCTGTGATTTTTCCACCGCCAGGTTTCAGATACTGAGAGGGCTGCACGATGCAGCCCTCTTTCGTTTCAGCAAATTCAGATTGCCAACGGCAGCAACTCCGCATAATCGCGGATCGCCGGAAAAGCGGTGATGCTCTGCTCCGGCTTGCAGCTATCCGGATTCTGGATCGCCAGCTGATAGCCGATGCCATAGTCGGCGGCAGCCCGCAGGATCCGCTCGCTGTCATCCACAAACAGGGTGCGGGCCGGATCGAACGCCAGCCGCTCGGCCAGCGCCTTCCAGCAGTGCTGGCTCTCCTTCGACCAGCCCAGTTCGTGGGTACTCACCATCAGATCCAGATGGTTGCTTAGTCCCAGCTGCGCATCCTTCACCGACAGACTGGCGGGGTGGGCATTGGTGAAAAGCACCAGCTGCTTGCCCGCGGCGCGCAGCTCGGCCAGAAAAGGGATGGCATGGGGACGCCACTGGATCTTCGCCAGCAGCTCCTGCTTGAGGGCACGAATGTCGAGCCCCAGGGTCTCGCTCCAGTAATCTACGCAGTACCAGTTGAGGGTGCCGTTGACGGCGTGATAGTGGACGTCGATCTGCGCTTTGGCTTCATCCAGTGGCAGCCCGAGCCGCTCGGCGTAACGCTCCGGCACCAGCTGCTGCCAGAGGTGGTTGTCAAAATGCAGATCGATCAGGGTGCCATCCATATCGAGCAAGACGGTATCTATCTGGTGCCAGGGCAAGGTGGTGGAGCAGGAGTGTGACATCGGGCCTCTTGATCGCGGATCTCGGAAAACGGGGCGGCAGTATAACGGATTTTTCCTCCCCCTTTCCCCTCCCTGCCCCGTGGTGTTCGGTGTGGGAGTCGTTTACTCTTGAAGCACGATTTTTTAACGAGCAGCCAGCGTCCGATGAGCGACCCCCACAAGAGCAAACCCGAGCACATCTCAGCCGACCAACTGGATCACCCCAAGAGCAAGCCGGAGATCCTCAAGGCCGATATCGTGGCCGAGAGCCGACTGTTCAAGGTGGAATCGCTACACCTCAAATTCTCCAACGGCGAAGAGCGGGTCTACGAGCGGATGCGCGGCGGTAATCGTGGCGCCGTCATGGTGGTACCGCTGTTCGATGCCCACACCCTGCTGCTGGTGCGCGAATATGCCGCCGGCACCCACTCCTACGAGCTGGGCTTTCCCAAGGGGCTGATCGACCCCGGTGAAGATGCCTTCGAGGCGGGCAACCGGGAGCTGATGGAGGAGGCGGGGTTTGGCGCCAACAGCCTCACCCTGCTCAAACAGGTGTCGCTGGCGCCGGGTTACTTCTCCAGTCGGATGGACATTTTACTGGCGCGGGATCTCTTCCCCGAACAGCGGATCGGCGATGAACCCGAACCGCTGGAGGTGATCCCCTGGCCGCTGAACCGGATCGACGAATTGCTGGCGCGGCCCGACTTCACCGAGTCGCGCAGCATCAGTGCCCTGCTCTTGGCCCAGAAGTGGCTGGCGGAGCAGGCAGAGTAGCCCGCAGACGGGCAGTTAACAGACAGAGGATAACGAGATGCAGGAGTTGTTGGCCTGGGTGCCGGGGGTCAAGGAGATTGCCCGCGAAGCCGGAAGGATCCTTCACGACATCTATCACGGCGGTCAGTTCGAGCGTCAGCTGAAGGAGGATGCGACCCCGGTCACCAGTGCCGATCTTGCTGCCGATGCCTACCTCAAACAGGCGCTCTCGGCGCTCACTCCCCACGTTCCCGTGCTGACCGAAGAGGCGGCCGACATCCCCTTCAGCCAGCGTTCCAACTGGCGGCAGTACTGGCTGGTGGATCCCCTCGACGGCACTGGCGAATTTATCGCGGGCAGCGGCGACTTCGCCACCCTGATCGCCCTGGTGCGGGACAATGTGCCGGTACTCGGGGTCATCTACGCCCCCGAGTCTGACGTGCTCTACTGGGCGGTGCGCGGCTACGGCGCCTTCAAGGAGGTGAATGGCGAGGTGTTGCCCATCAGCGCCATGCACCACGAGCATGACCAGCCTGACTCGCTGGTGGTCGCCATCAGCCGCCGCCAGAAGCTGGAGAACCTCACCCGCCGCCTCAACCCGGCCATCAACTACGAGCTGATCCCGCTCGGATCCAGCTCCCTCAAATCCTGTCTGGTGGCGGAAGGGGCTGCCGATTGCTACGTGCGGCTCGGCCCCACCGGCGAGTGGGACACCGCCGCCGCCCAGTGCATCGTCGAGGCGGCCGGTGGCCGCATCCTCAGCCTGGGGTTGCAGCCACTCAGCTACAACGAAACCGAGTCGCTGGAGAACCCTGACTTTATCGTGATGGGAGATCCGGATCTCGCCTGGGGCAACATTCTGGCCCACTAGGCGGATAGCGATATCATCACACCCGACAAGCAGGCGGCCCGATGGCCGCCTGCTTTTTCAGGGAAGTTGCCCCGGGTGATGGCCGGTGTGATCCGCTGGTCAAGGCGCTCTTGAACAGCGTGATACGCTGGCAAAGAAGCGAAATGATAGTGAAACATCACAATCGGTCGGCGAGAAATGGTACGATTTTTCACGTAATTCTGAAAACACCTGATTAGCCAAAATAAAAAAATGACAGTAGGTTAAATTTTGGTTTTATATTTCAGATAAATCACAAATATCAGTTTTGTTCCATTCTGTGACCCAGATTCCATTCCCAATCTCGCTGGCTAAACCCCGCAATGGCAGTGATATGTTTCAGTCTCGCTTTTTGAGAATTAAATCCCGATAAACCACAATGAACTCAGATTAAAACAC
The DNA here is from genome assembly GCF_051919165.1 of Aeromonas sp. 96A. Lineage (NCBI taxonomy): Bacteria > Pseudomonadati > Pseudomonadota > Gammaproteobacteria > Aeromonadales > Aeromonadaceae > Aeromonas > Aeromonas sp. 96A. The sequence goes on from NZ_JBQBFE010000001.1 coordinate 2,332,684, forward strand.
TAACAAAAAGTGAATTAGTAATGAGTTTATCTGTAGAGGCTACCAAGGAGCTATCCGGTTCCTGCTCCACCACGTCCAGCACCACCCGCTGGCGCCGTCACGACACCCACTGGGTCATCAGTCTGTTTGGCACCGCCGTTGGCGCCGGCATCCTGTTCCTGCCCATCAATCTGGGTCTGGGCGGGATCTGGCCCCTCGTTATCGTCGCGGTACTGGCAGGCCCCATGACCTTCCTCGCCCACCGCGGGCTGGCGCGCTTCGTGCTCTCCTCGTCACGCCCCCACGCCGACTTCACCGAAGTGGCGGAGGAGCATTTCGGCAAGATGGCCGGTCGCCTCATCTCGGCGCTCTACTTCCTCTCCATCTTCCCGATCCTGCTCATCTACGGGGTCGGGCTTACCAATACGGTAGAGAGCTTCATGGTCAACCAGCTCGGCATGGCGACCCCGGATCGGGTGATGCTCTCCGGCGTGCTGGTGTTTGCCATGATCGCCGTGATGCTGGCGGGGGAGAAAGCGATGCTGCGCGCCTTCGCCTTTATGGTCTATCCGCTGGCGGCCATTCTGGCGGCGCTCTCCTGCTACCTCATTCCCCAGTGGCAATGGCCGGAAGTGACCGCGTTTGAAGGGGTCAGCTTCCTCAATACCGTCTGGCTGGCACTGCCGGTCACCGTGTTCGCTTTCAGCCACGCCGCCGCCATCTCCGGCTTTGCCAACGTGCAGCGTCGGGAATATGGCGAGCAGGCGGAAGCCAAGAGCGGCCTGATCCTGCGCAACACCACAGTGATGCTGGTGGGCTTCGTGCTGTTCTTTGTCTTCTCCTGCGTGCTGAGCCTCTCGCCAGCCCAGCTGGCTGAAGCCAAGGCCCAGAACGTCTCTGTGCTCTCCTATCTCGCCAACATCACAGACAACCCGGTGATCGTGACTCTGGGGCCGCTCATAGCCTTTATCGCCATCAGCTCCTCCTTCCTCGGCCACTTCCTCGGTGCCCGCGAAAGCCTGAAAAGCCTGATCGCCAAGCCCACCGGCCTGCCGCTGGCCAAGGCGGACAAACTGGGTATCGCCCTGATGTTCTTATCTATCTGGGGTGCCGCCGTCATCAACCCGGGCATTCTGGGGCTGATGGAGACCCTCTCCGGCCCGGTCATCGCCATGATCCTGTTTATCATGCCGGTGATTGCCATCTACAAGGTGGAGGCGCTGGCCCGCTTCCGTCACGGCTGGACCAACGGCTTTATCCTGCTGACCGGCTCGCTGGCGGTATCGGCGCTGATCTTCAGCCTGTTGAAGTAACGACTCGCAGCAGATAACAAAAAGAGAGGCGACCCCGGGGTCGCCTCTCTTGTCTCTATTCGGGGGTGAGCTCAGCCCAGCCTGGCGCCGTTCTCCACCGCCTGCTCGGGGATAGCCATCACTACAGCGCCATCCGGCCGATAGAAACCGGTCAGCAGAAATTCAGACTGAAACGGGCCGATCTGCTTGGTCGGGAAGTTGACTACGGCGATGATCTGGCGGCCCACCAGCTGCTCTGGCTGGTAGAGAGCGGTGATCTGGGCGCTGCTCTTGCGTGTCCCCAGTTCGGGGCCAAAATCCGCCCACACCTTGTAGGCCGGTTTGCGCGCCTCGGGGAACGGCTCGACCCGCACCAGAGTACCCACCCTCAGCTCTACCATCTCGAAATCCTGCCAGCTAATCGTCTCCATTTCGGCTCCAGTTTATCGTGCACCTTGCATGACCCGCAGCATGGCCCAAAGAGAGCATCCCGTCTTCGGCGATCAGCCGTTTCGTTACGGCAGGCGGCCGTTTTGCTGGCGCCAGAGGGACGGAGTGAGCCCGGTCTCGGCCAGGAAGCGCTCGCTGAAGGCCCCCTGATTCTGGTAACCACAACGGCTGGCAATCTCGCCGACGGGCAGCTGCGTGCTGGCAAGCAGGGTACACGCCAGCGCCATGCGCCGACTGCGAATGTAGTGGGAGACGCTCACCCCCAACTGCTGGCGAAAGGCGAGCTTGAACTGGCTCTGGCCAAGGCAGGCGATGGCGGCGAGTTGCTGATTGGTCAGCGGGGCGGCGAGGTTGGCATCGATATGGCGTTGCACCTTGAGGATGCGGGCGGCAAGGCGCGGCGTGGCAGTGCTCTGCATCCCCTGCCCTTCCGCCAGCAGGGAGAGCCACACCTGCGCCATGCCCGCTACCTGCCGACCCTCGGCCACCATACTGTGCAGAAAAGCGAGGTAGTGACGCTGGGGCTCATCCAGCTCGATAAAGGGGCGGGCCGCCAGATCGCCGGGCAGCCAGTCGCTCTCCTGCACCAGAAACGAAAGCGCCGGATCGGCGGCGTAGTCGTGCCGCTCGCCGGGAGCGATGATGCAGGCAGAACCGGGGGCAAGCCGACGCCCATGGCCCTGCACCTCGATCTCAAGGGGGCCATCGAGGGGGATCACCAGCTGGGCAAAGTCGTGGCTATGGCTGCAGACGTGATGGTGATAGTGGCGCAAACTGAAGCGGGACATGGCAGATAGCAATGACGCGGCCAGGGCCGCGTCATTGGGGGTTATTCCTTGTCGAAATCTTCGATCTCTTTGCCCAGCGCTTCCATGATGGCGCGCGCTTCGGCAGGGACGCTGTCCGGATGATCCTTGCGCAGGTCTTCGTCGCAAGGGAGCGGCTGGCCGGTGAAAGCGTGCAGGAAGGCTTCACAGAGCAGCTCGCTGTTGGTCGCATGACGCAGGTTGTTCACCTGACGGCGGGTGCGCTCATCGGTCAACACTTTCAACACCTTGAGCGGGATCGAGACGGTAATCTTCTTGACCTGTTCGCTCTTCTTACCGTGTTCCGCGTAGGGGCTGACGTAGTCGCCGTTCCACTCTGTTCCCATGACTCACCTGTTCTCATTTAGCCGTGAGCGCGGATTTTAACCCTTAAGGAAATTAATGGCAATCCAACAGCAAAGCCACTTAGACGTCTGGAAGTGTTGACGGCCTTTTTAAGCTGGCGTAGTGTGGTTGACCATGAGCCCGCAATGGCGGGATGGCGTGTGGCAGCAAGATGCCAGCGTGTGAAGAGACATCAAGGAGAGTGATATGACCCACAAGGCCACCCTGGCGGTTCGCACCGGGATTGAGACAGACACACAGCACGGTGCCGTGGTGCCCCCCATCTACCTCTCCAGCAACTACACCTTTGCCGACTTTGGCGAGCCCCGTCAATACGATTATGCCCGCTCCGGCAATCCGACCCGCACCAATCTGGCGGACGCGCTGGCGGCGCTGGAAGGGGGCGCTGGCGCCGTGGTTACCGGCACCGGCATGGGCGCCGTCCATCTGGTCACCACAGCACTGCTCAAGGCGGGAGATCTGCTGATCGCCCCCCACGACTGCTACGGCGGCACCTGGCGCCTGTTCGAGTATCTGGCGGCCAAGGGCCACTACCGGGTGCAGTTTGTCGATCAGGGGGATGAGGCCGCACTGGCCGCCGCGCTGGCCCTGAAGCCTGCGCTGGTATGGGTGGAGACCCCCTCCAACCCGCTGCTGCGGGTGGTGGATATCAGCGCCATTGCCAGCGCCGCCCACGAGGTGGGTGCGCAGGTGGTGGTGGACAACACCTTCCTCTCCCCCCTGCTGCAACAACCCCTGGCCCTCGGTGCCGACGTGGTGGTGCACTCCACCACCAAGTACATCAACGGTCACTCCGACGTGGTGGGCGGAGTGGCAATTGCCAAGGAGGCCGCACTGGCCGAGTCGCTGGTGTGGTGGGCCAACTGTCTGGGGCTCACCTCCGGGGCGTTCGACTCCTACCTCACCCTGCGCGGCCTGCGCACTCTGGCCCCCAGATTGCGCACCCATCAGGAGAATACCGATCGCATCCTCACCTTCCTGCAACAGCAGCCGCTGGTGAAACGCATCTATCACCCCAGCCTGCCGAGCCATCCGGGCCACGATATTGCGCGCCGTCAACAGTCCGGCTTCGGCGCCATGCTAAGTTTTGAACTCGATTGCAGCGAGGCAGGCATTCGCGCCTTCCTCGCGGCCCTCACCCTCTTCTCGGTGGCCGAGTCCCTCGGCGGGGTGGAGAGTCTGGTGGCCCATCCGGCCAGCATGACCCACAGGGCCATGACCCCGGCGGCGCAGCAGGCAGCTGGTATCAGCGCCCAGCTGCTGCGGTTGTCGGTCGGTATTGAACACGGTGAAGACCTGGTGGCCGATCTGGCTCAGGCTTTTGAACAGGCGCAGCAGGCAGAACAGGTAGCGAAGTAATGGAACAGCAGCAACAAGGAGAGATCGCGGTGGCAGCAGAAGCAGGATTGAAGCGACGTCACGTCCACAAATTTGGTGGCAGCAGTCTGGCGGATCCGGTCTGTTATCGCCGGGTCGCCAGTATCGTTGAACAACAGGTGGGCGGGGATGAACTGATCGTGGTCTCCGCCGCCGGCAAGACCACCAACCGGCTGATCCAGCTGGTGGAGCTGGCCGAAGCGGGGGATGAAGCCGCAGGTGAAGCCATCTCTGCCCTACAGGCCTATCAGCAGAGCCTGATCGACGGCCTGCTGGAGGGTGAACTGCAGCTCGACCTGAGCAAGCAGTTGGCCGACGACATGCAGCTCATCGCCAAGACGCTTGAGGGGCAGTTTGACCGCTTCGCCCGCAACGGCCTGCTCGCCTTTGGCGAGGTGTGGTCGGCGCGCCTGCTGGCGGCCCTGCTCACCAGCCGAGGCGACAAGGCCATCTGGCTCGATGCCCGCAGCTTCCTGCGCGCCGAGGATGGCGCTCTGGTCAAGGTGGATACCGCCCTCTCCAGCGAGCTGCTCAAGGCACGGCTGGCCGAACATGCCGGTCGCATCGTGGTGACCGGCTTTATCGCCGCCGACATGGAGGGGCGCTCCCTGCTGCTCGGTCGCAACGGTTCCGACTACAGCGCCAGCCTGTTGGCACTGCTGGCGGACGGCGAATCCACCACCATCTGGAGCGATGTGGCCGGGGTCTACAGCGCCGACCCCCGTCGGGTGAAGGAGGCGCGTCTGCTGGAGCGACTGAGCCTCGCCGAAGCCAACGAGCTGGCCCGCCTTGGCTCTTCGGTATTGCACTCACGCACCCTGCAACCTGTGGCCGACAGCCGCCAGCGCCTCACTTTGCGCTGCAGCTACAACCCGGACGAGGGCTGCACCCATATCCTGCGCCGCGCCCCCCGCTCCGGCGGCGCCCGCATCGTCTCCTCGGTGGATCAGATCGCCCTCATCGAGCTGAAGGTGCTGCCGCAGACCAACTATGAGCAGACGGTGGCCACCATCGAGGCCCATCTGGCCCGTCACCGCCTCAACCCGCTCACCCTGCAGCGCCAGCCGGATCGCCGGATCCTGCGTCTCGCCTACACCCTCGAGGTGGCACAAGGCGCCTTCGAGCTGCTGCGCGACTTCCAGCTGCAAGGGAGCTTCACCGGCCTCATCCAGAAAGAGGGGTTCAGTCTGGTGGCGCTGGTCGGCGCCGGTGTCACCGACAACGCGGAGCAGTGTCATCGCTTCTATCAGCTGCTGGCAGATCAACCGCTGGAGTTCGTACAGGTGGCCCGAGATGGCCTGAGTCTGGTGGCCGTGCTGCGTCAGGTAGTGCTTGAGCCGCTGCTCATCGCCCTGCACAGCGCCCTCTTCAGCCGCCCGAACCGGGTCGGTCTGGTGCTGTTCGGCAAGGGCAATATCGGCGGCCACTGGCTAAGCCTCTATGCCCGCGAAAAAGCACGGCTGGAACATGAACTCAATCTGGCGCTCACCCTCTACGGGGTGTTCAGCTCGGAAGGCGGCCTGCTGGATGAAGAGGGACTCAACCCCCTCAAGGTACAGGACAACTTCAACCCCAAACCGCTGATCTGGCCGGAGTTGCTCTCCCAGCTTGAGCAGCACGGCTTCGATGCGCTGATTGCACTGGACATGACCGCCAGCGAGACGGTGAGCCGCTACTACCCGGACTTTGCCCAGCTCGGCATTCACATAATCGCCGCCAACAAGTTTGCCGGTGCCGCAGACAGCGAGTTCTACCAGCGCATCAAGCAGACCTGCCGCGACCATCAGGTGCAGTGGCGCTATAACGCCACCGTGGGCGCCGGGCTGCCGATCCAGTCCAGCATCCAGATGCTGCGCCAGAGCGGCGACCGCATTCAGGGGGTCTCCGGCATCTTCTCCGGCACCCTCTCCTGGCTGTTCCAGCAGTATGACGGCACCCGCCCCTTCTCCGAGCTGGTGGACGAGGCGTGGCAGCACGGCCTGACCGAGCCGGATCCCCGCGAAGATCTCTCCGGTCAGGATGTGCGGCGCAAGCTGCTCATTCTGGCGCGGGAAGCGGGCTTCGAGCTCGACTCCGCCGATATCGAGCTGGAGAATCTGGTGCCCGTCACGCTGCGCAAGGTGACCGCCGATCAGTTCATGGACAGACTGAAAGAGCTGGATGGCCCGATCCAGACCGCCTTCGAAGGGGCCAAGCGCCTCGGCAAGGTGCTGCGCTACGTGGCCCGCTTCGAGCATGACGGCAAGGCGCGGGTCGGACTGGAGGCGCTGGAGCCCCATCACCCGTTTGCCAACCTCTTGCCGTGCGACAACATCTTCGCCATCGAGAGCGACAGCTACCGCACCAACCCACTGGTGATTCAGGGGCCGGGGGCGGGTCGGGAAGTGACCGCCGCCGCTATCCAGTACGATCTGTGGCAGATCTGCGCCAACCTCTAAGGCTGATATGCAAAGGGAGCTGCGCCTCAGCTCCCGCGCACAATAAAAAAGCCCGAGTCGATGACTCGGGCTTTTTGCTGAATGCCGCTTCGATTAGGAGAAGCAGGCCTGCAGCACGTAGAAGATCGCGATAGCCAGAATGGCACCGGCAGGCAGGGTGATGATCCAGGAGACCACGATGTTGCGCAGCACCCCCAGATTCAGCGCCGCAATACCGCGCGCCAGACCGACCCCCATCACAGCACCGACCAGGGTTTGGGTGGTGGAGATGGGCAGACCGGTGCCGGAGGCAATCACTACGGTCGCGGCAGTCGCCAGCTGGGCAGCAAAACCACGGCTCGGGGTCAGGTGAGTGATGCCGGTACCGACCGTCGCCATCACCTTCTCGCCCATGGTCGCCAGACCGATCACGATACCGATACCGCCGAGGGGCAGGATCCACCAGGCAATGGCAGCCTGACTGGAAATCTCGCCACCGGAAGCCACGATAGAGGCCACCGCAGAGAGCGGGCCGATGGCGTTGGCCACGTCGTTGGAGCCGTGGGCAAAGGCCATGGCACAGGCGGTGATCACCATCAGGATGCCGAACACCTTCTCCACGTTGGCGAAGTGCATCTTGCTGTCATCCTGCGGGTTGTACTTCTGGCCGCGAATGTAGATCCAGCCGGCAAACGCCACTGCGATGGAGATGGCGATGGAGAGCAGAATGCCCTCGCCATCGCTCAGGTGCAGACCGACGTGGGTCAGCCCCTTCTTGATGGTCACCAGACAGATCACCAGCGCAGTCAGGAACATGTAGAACGGCACATAGCGCTTGGCGTTGTTCAGGGGGTCATCGGTGTTGAAGATAAGCTTCTGCACGCTGATGAACATGAAGTAGGCGATGACACCTGAGATGGCCGGGGTGATGACCCAGGAGCCGACGATGCCGCCAAACTTGCTCCACTGCACCGCTTCCGGGCCAATGCTCACCACCGCAAAACCGACGATGGCGCCGATGATGGAGTGAGTGGTGGAAACAGGCCAGCCGAAGTAGGAGGCGAGGATCAACCAGGCGCCCGCCGCCAGCAGGGAGGCGATCATGCCGAGCACCAGCAGGTCCGGGCTATCGACAAACGCATTGCTGTCGATGATGCCGTTACGGATGGTGGCCGTCACTTCGCCACCGGCCAGATAGGCACCGGCAAATTCGAAGATCATGGCAATGATGATCGCCTGACGAATGGTCAGGGATTTGGTGCCGACCGATGTCCCCATGGCGTTGGCCACGTCATTCGCGCCAATGCCCCAAGCCATCAAAAAGCCGAACAAGGCCGCCACGAGCACCAGAGTGGTGCCGTAATTCGCGATAATGTCCATTAGTAGTGTTTACCCAGTCAGTCGATTACGAACGAGCCAGCATCAGTTCCAGACGGGCGCCTACGCGCTCAGCCTGATCTGCCAGGTCACCTACCCATTCGAGGATCTTGTAAAGGAACATCACATCGATCGGATTGTAATTGTGCTCAACCGCTTGCAGCTGTTGGCGCAGTCCGATCTGCATGGTGTCTGTATCGTCCTCGATCAGATCCAGCTGGTGGATCATCTCGGCAACCATTTCCACTTCCCGTCCTTTGAAGCCGGTCTCGAGCAGCTCGTCGAGCTCCCCGATCGCTTTCTCGGCCTGAGCGGTCGCATCAATACAACGTTTGAGGTAAGCCATGAAATCCGTCCGCATTTCGGCGGGGAACTCCATGCGACGACCAAGCATGCGGCCGGAGATATCCTTGGCACGGTTGGCAATCTTGTCTTGCTGGGTCAACAGCTCCAGCAGGTCGGTACGTGCAACCGGCAGGAACAGGCCGCGAGGCAGTTTCAGACGGATTTCACGCTTGAGGGTATCTGCCTCTTTTTCCAGCTGGGCGATCTGCTGCCGGATCTTCTCGGCATCTTCCCAACGGTCTTCGGCAACGGCGTCAAAGAAGGGAACCAACTGCTGGGAGCACTGGTGAACCTTGACGATATGCTTCTGCAGCGGCTTGATGGGGGACTTGGCAAAAAGCCCCAAAATAGTATTTACTGGCATGGCCAAACCTGTGTCGGTGAAAAAACACTCGATACGATTTTATGAGGCGCGCATGGTAACCGAACTGCGCCCTCAATTAAACCGCGAATTAATCTAGTCGTCTCGCGGGCATTATATCCCCGCGACCCGAATCCTGCCCCCCAAAGTTGCCTGCCAGCCCGGAATGACTATGCAAACTGAGATCGAGATAAAGTTTTTTGTCGCCAGCGACATTCAAGCCGAGTTATCCAACCTGCTGAATTCTCTTGAGATTAAAGAATCATCACAACAGCAGCTCGGCAACGTCTATTTCGATACGCCGACCTTGGCTCTGCGCCAGCTGGAGATGGGACTGCGGATCCGCCGCTGCGATGCCTTTGCCGAACAGACCATCAAATGCCGCGGCAAGGTGGTGGGCGGCCTGCACGCCAGACCCGAGTACAACACCCCCGTGAGCGGCGATCTGCCGACCCTCTCGGCCTTTCCCGATGAGATTTGGCCGACCCTGACCGAGCGCGACCACATTCAGCAACAGCTGGTCGCTCAGTTTCGTACTGACTTCCTGCGCCGCCATTGGCTGATCGCCTTCGAGGGAGCCGAGATTGAGCTGGCCTGGGATCAGGGAGAGATCGTCGGCAGTCAAGGCAGCACCACCATCAACGAGCTGGAACTGGAGCTCAAATCAGGCGCGACCGCGGCGCTGTTTGCACTGGCCCAACGCCTCGCCAAGCTTGGTAGGCTGCGTCTCGGCGCCCAATCCAAGGCCCAGCGTGGCTATCGACTGGCTGGTCTTGGCAAACCGCTGGCCCTGCAGGCGCTGGTCGAACATGAAGGTATGGATGGTATAACGGGGGTAAGCGAGGGGCTGCGCCACTGGCAGCATCACGAGCAGCTCTGGCTGGAGCATCCTCAGGATAAAGGCATTCAACAGCAGGCACTCGCGGCCCTGTACCAGGGGATCGATCTGGTCGCCCGCAGTGCGGCCGCGCTGCCACAACCAGCGCGCTGGCTACCCGCCCTGACCAACCTGCAAGCCCATCTGCAAGCCCAGTCGGACGAGCATGACGAGTGGCCTGCCGAGCTGGCCGATCTCTTCCCCTATCCGGCGTATGTCGAGTTGCAGCTGGCCATCGCCGCATGGCTGCATCACGCAGCCTGAGCGTGGCCATACCTGTACTAAAGGTCGGAAATAAAGACCGGAAACAAAAGCCGAAAACAAAACGGGTGAGCCTTGGCTCACCCGTTTTGCACTACAGCAGGTTGAGCTGCTGCATGGCGCTGCGAATGCGCTCGCGGGTCGCTTCTGACAGCGGCATCACCGGCAGTCGGCACTCCTCGCTACAGAAACCGAGCAGGGAAGCGGCATATTTGGCACCGGCCGGGCTCGGCTCGGCAAACATCGCCTGATGGAGCGGAATCAGCTGGTCTTGCAGCTCACGCGCTTCTTGCCACTTGCCAGCCAGCGCCAAATTTTGAACCTCGGCCACCAGCTTGGGCGCCACGTTGGCGGTCACAGAGATACAGCCCTGACCGCCGCCGATGTTGTAAGCAACCGCAGTGGCATCCTCACCGGAGAGCCAGGCGAAGGGCTTTTTGATCAGCTGGCGCTCGGTCCAGGGGCGGGCCAAGTCGCCCGTGGCATCTTTCACCCCGGCAATGCGCGGCAGTTCGGCCAGACGGGCCAGGGTCGCCGGTTGCACGTCAACGATGGCGCGCGGCGGAATGTTGTAGACGATGATCGGCTTGGCGGTGGCATCGTGTACCGCCTTGAAGTGGTGGTAGAGCCCCTCCTGATTGGGGCGGTTGTAGTAACCGGCCACATGCAGAGTGGCATCAGCCCCCACCCGCTCGGCATGGAGGGTGTACTCGATGGCTTCGACCGGATTGTTGGAGCCCGCTCCGGCAATCACCGGAATACGGCCAGCGACCTGTTTGACCACCAGCTCCACCACCCGGCAGTGCTCGTCGTGGGTCAGGGTCGGGCTCTCCCCCGTGGTACCCACCGGCACAATGCCGTGAGTACCCTGCTCGATATGCCACTCCACCAGACGCAGCAGCGCCTCTTCATCCAGCTTTCCCTGTCGAAACGGGGTGATCAACGCAACGATTGAACCTTGAAACATGGGATCTCCTTCTCCTAAATGACGCGCATATGGCAATAAAAAACCCCGGTACGATGTGCGCAACCGGGGTTTGAAGCTTCTCAGGGATGAGAGGTTACGCGCGAACGTCGGCAGGCCCGAATTTCAGGCTTTTTTTGTGCTTTCGTTTCAACCCGTTGAACCGCATTTCGTCATCTCTGGTCAAAAAATGGTGTCTGGGCATATTTCGGGAACACGGCATAAATGTCAAGGCGAAAGGGGCTATGTATAATGGCCGCCCAAAATTGCGTGGAGAGACCCGATGAGCAGCCCTATCAGTGCCGTCAGCCAGATGCTGGAACGAAACCAAGCCCTCTTTGTCGGCAAGCGGCTACTTGTCTGCGGCGCGCTGGAGGATGACTACCCCCGCCAACTGGCGAGCCTGGCCCGGACCCTGACCGTCTTTACCACCGATTACTGCTACTACCGCAGCCAGCAGGCCGCCCTCGGCGAGGCAATCCTGTTCGACCACCAGCTAGGTGGCGCCCCCCGTTTCGATGCCCTGTTGCTACTGATGCCCAAGGCCAAGGCCGAGGCACAATATCTGCTGGCCATGATGACCCCCTTGCTGGAAGCGGGTGCCGATCTGTTCCTCGCCGGTGAAAACCGCGGCGGCATCAATGGCGCCGACAAGCTGCTGGCCCCCTATAGCGAAAAGCCGATCAAGCGCGATTCGGCACGCCGTTGCTCCCTCTATCACGGTGAGCTGAGCCAACCGGTCGCCCCGTTCGATCTGGATAGCTGGTTTGGCCGCTATCAGTGCAAGGCCGGTGATACCGAACTGACCGTGCTGGCGCTGCCCGGCGTCTTCAGCGCCGCCGAGCTGGATCTCGGCACCCAGATGCTGCTGGCTGCCGTGCCACCGATGACGGGCGAATTGCTCGATTTCGGCTGCGGCGCCGGGGTGATTGGGTCCGTACTGGCCAAGCGCAATCCGGATCTGCAAGTCAACATGGTGGATATCAGCGCACTGGCACTCGAATCGAGCCGCCGCACCCTGGCGATCAACGGTCTGCAGGGCAAGGTCACCGCTTCCGATGTCTACTCGGATGTCTCCACCCGTTTCCAGCACATCGTCTCCAACCCGCCATTCCATGCGGGTCTCAAAACCTTCTATGCGGCAACCGAGCAGTTCCTGGCCAAGGCGCCGGAATTTTTGCTGTCAAATGGTTCGCTGACCATTGTTGCCAACGCCTTCTTGCGCTACCAGCCTATACTGGAGACACACTTCAAACGGACTGAAGTGATCAGCAGTGATGCCAAATTCAAGGTCTATCTGAGCAAAGTGTAATTAAGTGTAAGCAGTACAAGAAAACAGCTAGAGAGCCCCATACGGGATCTGGTAAGGTACTAAGAGCACGATAAAAACCACCCCTTTAGGGGTGTTTTTATGCCGAGTTTTGAAAACCTTTTCATGTTGTTCATTCAGGGAGAGAAATACGATGGCAGGCATTTTGACCATGATCCTGGCTGGTGGCGAAGGTACTCGCCTGCAGCCTCTGACCACTACCCGCAGCAAGCCTTCCGTCCCCTTTGGTGGCAGCTACCGGCTGATCGACTTTGTCCTCAACAACTTCGTCAACGCCGACTTTCTGCGCATCTATGTACTGACCCAATTCAAATCCCAGTCCCTCTACCTGCACATGAAGAAGGGCTGGAATATCGTCGGCATCACCGACCGCTTTATCGATCCCATCCCGGCCCAGATGCGGATGGGCAAACGCTGGTATGACGGCACCGCCGATGCCATCTACCAGAACCTCGGCTTTATCGAGCGGGCCGAACCGGATCACGTCTGCATCTTCGGCTCAGACCACATCTACAAGATGGATGTGAGCCAGATGGTCACCTTCCACAAACAGAAGAACGCCGCCATGACGGTCGCGGCCCTGCGCATGCCCATCGAAGAGGCGAGCGCCTTCGGGGTGATCGAGGTGGATACTGAAGGGCGGATGATCGGTTTTCAGGAAAAACCAAAGCAGCCCAAGCACATTCCCGGCGATCCGACCCAGGCGCTGGTCTCCATGGGCAACTACATCTTCGAGACCGATGCCCTCTGCCGCGAGTTGAAGCGGGATGCCGCCGAGGAGAACTCCAGCCATGACTTTGGCAAGGATGTGATCCCGAGCCTATACCCGCGCGCCCCCGTCTATGTCTACGACTACAGCACCAACGTCATCCCCGGCGAGAAACCGCACGTCTACTGGCGGGATGTGGGCACCCTCGACTCTTATTGGCAAGCGCACATGGACCTGGTGGCCGACAATCCCCCCTTCTCCCTCTATAACCGCAAGTGGCCCTTGCACACCCACTATCCGGCGCTGCCGCCTGCTACCTTCATCGACAGCGACGAGTGCAAGGTGAAGATCGCCAACTCGCTGATCTCCGCCGGTTGCTTCATTCAGGGCAGCCAGATCCAGCGATCCATCCTCGGTTTCCGCTGCAATATCGGCGCGTGCAGCCATATAAGTGAATCCGTGCTGCTGGGGGACGTGAAGATTGGTGAAGGGTGCTCCATCCGGCGCGCGATTATAGATAAAAATGTTGAAATTGCGCCCGGCACCGTTATCGGTGAAAATCTGGACCACGATAGAGAGCGATTTACCGTATCCGAAGGCGGTATCGTGGTGGTACCTAAGGGAGCAAGAGTTGGCTATTAACCCACTGAAAATCCTGTTTGTTGCCTCGGAAGTTGAGGGGCTGGTCAAGACCGGGGGCCTGGCCGATGTCGCCAGAGCCCTGCCGATGTACCTGGCCCAGAAGGGGCATGATGTCAGGATCATGCTCCCCTTCTACAAGACGATAAAGCGACGGGATGAGGCCAGACTGGTGGCGTCACGCTGGTTGCCGACCCACCCCGGGCTGCCTGATATCGGTTATCGCATCTACCAGATGGAGCTGGATGGCGTCTGCGTCTATCTGCTCGACTGCCCGCAATATTTCGATCGTCCCCAGCTCTACGCCGAGAACAATCAGGCCTATCCGGATAATGGCGAGCGCTTTGCCTTCTTCTCGGCCGCGGCCCTCCATGCCTGCGAGCAGCTTGGCTTTGCCCCGGATATCGCCCACTGCAATGACTGGCACACCGGCCTGCTGCCACTGCTGCTGAAAACCCGCCACGCTCACAACCCCTTCTTCCAGCAGACCCGCAGCGTAATTAGCATTCACAATGCGGCGTTTCAGGGGGTGTTTGGCCGAGAGCAGTTCTGGGCCATGCCCGAGATCGCCGACTACGAACGCCGCATCAACTACGACTACGGCCACGTCAATCTGCTCAAATGCGGGGTGCTCTACGCCGACAAGATCAATGCGGTCAGCCCCAACTATGCCCAGGAGCTGCTGACTCACCTCGGCGCCCACGGCATGGCGCATATCTTCCAGCAACGGGCGGCGGATCTCTGCGGCATCCTCAACGGTTGCGACTACAAGGACTGGGATCCGGAGTTCGACGAATTCCTGCCTGCGACCTACAGCATCAACAACATGGCTGGCAAACAGCTCTGCAAAGAGAGCCTGCAACAGGAAGCGGGGCTGGCCGTGGCGGACTTGCCCATCTACGGCATGGTTTGCCGCCTGACCGAGCAAAAGGGTGTTCCCCTGCTGCTCCCTGCGCTGGAGAAATTCCTCCACCATCAGGTACAAGTGGTGATCGTCGGCTCTGGCGATCCTGCGCTCGCCACGCAACTGCAAACCATGGCCCGGGATTATCCGGGCAAGCTCGCCTTCATCAACACCTATGACGATCGGCTGGCCCATCTGGTCGAAGCCGGTGCCGACTTCTTCCTGATGCCCTCTCTGTTCGAGCCTTGCGGCCTCAACCAGATGTACAGTCTCGCCTATGGCACCCTGCCACTGGTGCGCGCCGTGGGTGGTCTGAAAGATACCGTGGTGGATTGGGATGCCGATCCCGAGCATGCCACCGGCTTCTGTTTTAACGATCCGACTGCCGCCATCCTGCTCGATACCATGCGCCGCAGCCTGCTCTATTTCCTGCAGGACAAAGAGCGTTTTGCCAAGGTACAGCGCAATGCCATGAGCACCCGCTTCAACTGGCCTGACTCGGTCACCCAGTATGAACGGATGTATCAGAACGCATTGGGCCGTTACTGAATGCCAGACGTCAGCTAATTGCTGAAGTTTTGTACCCTTGGCGCCACTTTGGGCGTCAACAGCGAAAAAAGTCCCCTTTGGCTGTTGACGCTCCCCCAAAACTCTATAGAATCCCCCTCCGCAGTGATGCGAAGGTGGCGGAATTGGTAGACGCGCTAGCTTCAGGTGTTAGTGTCCCACGGATGTGAGGGTTCGAGTCCCTCTCTTCGCACCAATACTGCCATGCTGATTCAGCAGCATGTAAATCCAACTAGAAAACCCGAATGTGCGAAGGTGGCGGAATTGGTAGACGCGCTAGCTTCAGGTGTTAGTGCCCCCCGGGTGTGAGGGTTCGAGTCCCTCTCTTCGCACCATGCTTCTCCAGACAGCATGTAAATCAAAACTGGTAACACAATGTGCGAAGGTGGCGGAATTGGTAGACGCGCTAGCTTCAGGTGTTAGTGTCCCACGGATGTGAGGGTTCGAGTCCCTCTCTTCGCACCATGCTTTATCCAGACAGCATGTAAATCCAGACTGGAAACCCGAATGTGCGAAGGTGGCGGAATTGGTAGACGCGCTAGCTTCAGGTGTTAGTGCCCCCCGGGTGTGAGGGTTCGAGTCCCTCTCTTCGCACCATGCTTCTGACATGTAAAAACAGAGCAATGCGCTCCAACCGCATTTAAAAACCAGCTGGAGAAAATCAGTGTGCGAAGGTGGCGGAATTGGTAGACGCGCTAGCTTCAGGTGTTAGTGTCCCACGGATGTGAGGGTTCGAGTCCCTCTCTTCGCACCATTCATTACGCAAAAGGCCCATCACGAAAGTGATGGGCCTTTTGTTTTTACTCCTTGTTATGGCTATGCTTTTGACGACTCCCCGCTCATCGTCATGCCAAGGAACGCATATGATACTGGATACCGACATTCACAACTTTTACGAACATCTGGTGCTCAAGGAGATTGAGAAACAGGGGCTGCAGCAAAAGCTCAACAGCGATCAGATGGCCGACCTCTGCTGCCTCACCCTCAACCAGCTCCCCGCCCACTATATTCGCCACAATGTCGACATGATCTACTTCCTGACCGACGCCAAGCGCACCGAAATGGAGAAACTGGTGGTCGAATCGCTCAAGGTGGCACAGCAGAAGATCAAGCAGGCTCCCGTCAAAAGCTCATAACCAGGGCTGCTGCCAGAGCAGGGTAACGATACCGGTCAACCCAGCCACTGGCAGCAAGATCAAGGCAGGCCGCAATCCGGGCTCCAGCATCACCCAAGCAGCCAGCAGAAAACCTACACTCCAGGTGCCGTACTCTTTATCCTGACCCCATGCGAGTACGGCCACCGCCACCAGCAACATCATACCCCGCAATATCCAGCGCATTGTTTTCTCCCCAATCAGAAATTGATAATAATTATCATCTGCATCTATTGGGGATGCAAGTGGCGTCACAGGCAAGCTTCGTATGTGACCCCCTGTGTCAACAGGCCGCTCAAAAACGGGTTATGAGATCAACTAATTTGTGATTTTTTCAATCATATGTGC
The DNA here is from genome assembly GCF_051919165.1 of Aeromonas sp. 96A. NCBI lineage: Bacteria > Pseudomonadati > Pseudomonadota > Gammaproteobacteria > Aeromonadales > Aeromonadaceae > Aeromonas > Aeromonas sp. 96A. Next base: position 2,349,207 of record NZ_JBQBFE010000001.1, read on the forward strand.
ATTTTTGCCAATTTGATGGGGCTTTAACCCGCCGGGTTTGTGGTAGATTGCGGCCTCTTTTTGGGTTGCCTCCTCGGGATCGATGTATCCACAGGACGAGAGGGAGTGACCTTGGCGAGCAAGAGTTTAGGAAGTATCTATGCAAAACCAACAAAACCACATCCGACTACCGGGCATGGCACAGGTGTTTGCCTGTCTGGCCATTTTCCTGGCCCTGGCATTCTCGTTCACCAGCGTGCTCGATCTGCCGATCCAGCTGGCGCTGTTCATCGCCTGGTTCGTCATCATGGGGCTTGGCATCAAACTCGGCCACGATTACAAATCCCTGGAACAGGCTGCCGTTGACGGCGTTGCCAAGGGGATGGGGGCCATCCTGATCCTGGTCTCCGTCGGTGCTCTGGTCGGCACCTGGATTGCCGGTGGCATAGTCCCCAGCATCATCTACTTCGGCCTCAAGGTGATCCATCCGTCCATCTTCCTGCTGGCAACCCTGATCATCTGCTCCCTGACCTCGCTGGCCACCGGCACCTCCTGGGGCTCTGCCGCCACCGCCGGTATCGCCATGATGGGGATCGGCCACAGCCTCGGCGTGCCTGCGCCACTGGTAGCCGGTGCCGTGCTCTCCGGCGTCTACTTCGGTGACAAGCTCTCTCCGCTCTCCGACTCAGTAGTGCTGGCGTCCACCATGTCCAACGTCGATGTGGTGGAGCATATCAAGGGGATGCTGCCTATCAGCCTGCTCTCCTATGTCATCACCGCCGTGCTGTTCACCGTGGTGGGCATGCAGTATTCGGGCAACGTCAGCTTGGAGCAGGTCAATCTGGTGATGGAGGCTCTCGACAACCAGTTCAACATTACCCCACTGGCCATAGTGCCGGTGGTGCTGGTACTGGGCCTGTTGGCCAATCGCAAGCCCGCCTTCCCGGTGATCAGCTTCGGCGCCCTGCTGGGCCTGATCTGGGCCATCGCCTTCCAGGGCATGGATCCGGTCAAGGCAATGCACTCGGCTTATAGTCCGTTTGCCATCACCTCCGGCATCGATTTTATCGACAACATTCTCGGTCGCGGCGGCATGGAGTCCATGCTGGGCTCGGTCGCGGTCATCATCTTCGGTCTCGGGTTTGGCGGCCTGCTGGAGAAGGTCGGCATTCTGGAAGTGATCGCCAGCGCCTTCGAGAAGCGCATCAACAGCGTCGGCAGCCTGACCAGCCACACCATCGGCACTGCGTTTCTGGCCAACGTGTTTGGCTCGGCAATGTATGTATCGCTGATCCTGACCCCCAAGATCATGGCCAAAAACTACGACCGACTGGGACTGGCGCGCAAGAACCTCTCTCGCAACGCCGAGTTTGGCGGCACCCTCACCTGCGGCATGGTGCCCTGGAGCGACAACGGCATCTTCATGGCCGGGGTGCTGGGGGTGGCAACCCTCGACTACCTGCCCTACATGTGGCTGAGCTTCACCTGCATCATTGTGACCATCACCCTCGCCTACATGGGCAAGGCAGTGAACCGGATCCCGCTGGTCGCGGCGGCAAGCTCCCGCTAAGCCATCCTGAAACAACAAAGGCGCCATCGAGGCGCCTTTATCGTTTTAGAGAAATGCTGTTTGATGGCGTTCACTGATCACCACAAACAAAAACAGCCCTCGTTGCCGAGAGCCGTTTCATCAGACCGATAATGCCGATCAGATGGAGAAGCTGGAGCCACAGCCACAGGTCGTGGTGGCATTGGGGTTGGTCACGGTGAAGCGTGAACCTTCCAGACCCTCGGTGTAATCCACACTGCCGCCTACCAGATATTGCAGGCTCATGGGATCGATCACCATGGTGACGCCATTCTTCTCGACTACGGTGTCCCCGTCGTTGATCTTCTCATCAAAGGTAAAGCCATACTGGAAACCGGAGCAGCCCCCACCCGTGATGTATACCCGCAGCTTCAGCTCGGGATTCTCTTCCTCGGTGATCAGGTTCTTCACCTTGTTGGCCGCCGCATCCGTCATCTGGATGGGCAACGGGGCTTCTGCTACTGCACTCATTACTGACCTCACAACCATTAGATCCACAAACATGGAAACCGCGAAATTATCCAATACCCGACCATTCAGTTCAAGTATTCACCACGTTTAACCGGCCGCGGGAACCGGAGCAGGCGGTGCAGCGACCAGCGGCTTGATCACCTCACCCCACTCAACCAGCAGCTCTTGCGCCGGTTGCCTGCCGTCCTTGTTGATGGTGACACGGATCCGATCCGGCACAAAGCCTTCCGGCAACTGCCAATTCCCTTCCAGCAGCTGGAAATAACGCAGGGCATAACGCCACTCGCTCACCTTCATTCCGAGATCGCGACCGGTCAGCGTCTTCGGCTTGTCAGCCAGGCTCCCCTCGACCCGGATCTGCACCTGACCACGGAACAGCTCCCGCTTTTTGGCGGGCTGGGTCAGGGCGAGACGATAGTGGTAGCGACCGGGAATGCTGGTCTCCTGCAGAGTCAGGTTGTCGATCACTACCCCCACCTGTTCGCCGGTGGGGCGCATGATCCGCTCGAAAAAGGCCAGCTGGCGTTTGAGCTCCTGCACCTGCGCCTCCTGACTCTTCAGGGTGGTCTGCAACTGCTCAAAGGCCGCTTTCTGGGTCGCCAGCTGGGTATCTTTCACCCCCAATTCGGTCTTGAGCTGGCCGATGGCCTTGCTCTGACGATCCAGCGTCTCCTGCTGTACCACCAACAGACTGCTCTGGGCCAGCTCCTGACGGTTACCGACAAAGTAACCGATGAGCCCGCCAACGGCTAACACGACCAATAACTTCAATAGATTGGACATAGCCCCTCATCCCGTTATCACGCCATTTACGGCAGCGCCTCTCCCTTCACTATACCGCCCTGACCGGGGTCACAGGCGATAAAGGGAAAAATTAACTGGCCGTGGCGCTGCCATCACCCCGCTTTTGACGCGCGGCGAGCCGTAAAGTTCGCTCCAGGATCTGGGAATAGATGGGTCGGCCACCCAGCCACTGGGCAACCAGAGTCGCACCGACCGTGGTGATCATCATCGGCAGGATCAGCTGATAGTTGTCGGTCATCTCGGTGACCAGCACGATGCCCGTGATGGGAGCACGCACTGTGGCAGCAAACAGCGCCCCCATCCCTGCAATGGCAAAAGCGCCGGGCTCGATGCCAAGCTCCGGAAACGCCGCATGAAACAGATGGCCAAACACCACGCCAAACAGGGTGCCCAACGCCAGGGTCGGTGCAAATACCCCGCCCGGGGCACCGGAGCAGAAGCAGATGAGGGTCGCAACCAGCCGCACCGAGAAAATGAGGAACAGGGTCGCCATCGCATACTTATCCCCCATCAGATGAGGAATAAGCTCTGTGCCGCCGCCCGTCACCGAAGGAGCAAACAGCGACAGCACGCCAAACGTTCCGGCGACCAGCATGCCGATGGCCACGAAACGGTGGCGCTTGTTCTGATGCAACGCCAGATAGCCATCCTGACAGGCCAGCACCAGCTTGTTGAAGACAAAACCGAGCACCCCGAAGGTGGCCCCCATAAAGAGGAACAGCCAGAGCGCCTTGAGGGCGGGCGCATCGTAATGGGGCAAGGTGATCACCGCCCCCTGCCCTTTCATGTTCTGCAGCATCAGGGTCGCCATGATGGCGGAGATCCCCACCGCCTTGATGGCCAGAAAGGAGTAGCGAAACTGCGGTCGCATCTCCTCCATCACGAACAGGATGCCCGCCAGCGGCGCATTGAAGGCTGCCGCCAGACCGCCCGCCGCACCGGCGGCCAACAGGGCATGGCCATGTTCCTTGGGCAGCCGGAAGATATCCGCCACCATCTTGCCGAGGTTGCCGCCGATCTGTACCGAAGGCCCCTCCCGCCCCAGCACCATGCCGGAGCTCAGGGTACAGATGCCGCCGAAGAACTTGACCGGCAACACTCGCCACCACCGCACCGGGCGTAGATCGTCCATCGCCCCCTCGATCTCGGGAATGCCGGAGCCGCCCGCTTCCGGGGCAAAGGTATGAGTGAGGAAGTAACCGACAAATCCCAGCAAGGCGCTGAAGCCAAAGCCAAGCAGACCGAGCTGCCACCAGGGACGCTCTGCCAGCAAGGCGATGCGCTGTTCTGCCAGCCAGTGGACTCCCGATTCAAACAGGCCGCACACCAGTCCAGCCAGGGTACCGACCAGCGCCGCCAGCAGCAGCACCAGCAAGGGCATCTTGTCTTGCCGGATAATGCGGGAAAGCGGCCCCCGCGAAGAGGTATCGGCTTCAGAGGAGAGAGCTTGTTGCGCCATCTTGTTACACCAACTTGGAAAAACCATATCGTCAGCTAGCTGAGATCAGGATCACCCGGCGCGTTGCTCGGCTGCCCAGGGCTGGGGCTTTCTGCTATAGTCGGCCCGTTAAATTTTTGTCACGGGAGCAGACCGAGAGTCCGGGTGGCGAGAGCGCAAAGCATACTCCTGATGCTCCGGCCTGCCGAGTCTCAATCGGCTGCAATCCCTTGTGTGACGACCAAAATCCCATTAAGGATGATCCATGTCAAAATCAGATCAGCTGTTTGAACAGGCCCGCCAGACCATTCCGGGTGGCGTCAACTCACCGGTCCGCGCCTTCAATGGGGTCGGCGGCACGCCCCGCTTCATCGATCACGCCGATGGCGCCTATCTCTATGATGTGGATGGTCAGGCCTACGTGGATTACATCGGCTCCTGGGGCCCCATGCTGCTGGGTCACAACCACCCGGCCATCAAGGCCGCCGTCATCAAGGCCGTTGAGAAGGGGCTGAGCTACGGTGCGCCGACCGAGATCGAAGTGCTGATGGCCGAGAAAGTCCGCCAGATCGTCCCCTCCATGGAGCAAGTTCGGATGGTCAACTCCGGCACCGAAGCCACCATGAGCGCCATCCGTCTGGCCCGCGGCTACACCGGCCGCGACAAGATCGTCAAATTCGAGGGCTGCTACCACGGCCACGCCGACTCTCTGCTGGTCAAGGCCGGTTCCGGCGCCCTAACCCTGGGTCAACCCAACAGCCCGGGCGTTCCAGCCGATTTCGCCAAACACACCCTGACCTGCGTCTTCAACGATCTGGATTCGGTGCGTGAAGCCTTCACCCAGTACGGCAGCGAGATCGCCTGTATCATCGTCGAGCCGGTCGCAGGCAACATGAACTGCATCCCGCCGGTCCCCGGCTTCCTGGAAGGGCTGCGCGCCATCTGTGACGAGTTCGGTGCCCTGCTGATCCTGGACGAGGTGATGACCGGCTTCCGCGTCTCCCTGCGCGGTGCTCAGGGTCACTACAACATCGACCCGGATCTCACCACCCTCGGCAAGATCATCGGTGCCGGCATGCCTGTGGGCGCCTTCGGCGGCAAGAAGAAGGTGATGCAGCACATTGCCCCGACCGGCCCTGTCTATCAGGCGGGTACTCTCTCCGGCAACCCGGTGGCCATGGCGGCCGGTCTGACCATGCTGGATCTGCTGCTGGAGCCGGGTCTCTATGAGCAGCTGAGCGCCAAGACAGCTCGTGTTGCCGAGGGACTGAAAGCGGCCGCCGCCAAACACGGTATCCCGCTCGCCATCAACTATGTGGGCGGCATGTTCGGCTTCTTCTTCACCGACGAGCCCGAAATCACCCGCTACGAGCAGGTCACTCGCTGCGATATGGAACGCTTCAAGCGCTTCTATCACCTGATGCTCGAAGAGGGCGTCTATCTGGCGCCGAGCGCCTACGAGGCAGGCTTCCTGTCGCTGGCTCACGGCGACAAGGAGATTGAACACACTCTGGCCGCCGCCGAACGCAGCTTCGCCAAGCTGGCTGGCTAAATCGCCGCTGGTTGTCGCAAAGGGCCCGTCATGGGCCCTTTTCTATTACAGAGACTCCATCACCACACAGGGCGGCAATACGCCCATTTCTGGTGCATTACCCCCTCGTCATCCACCGATTTGTCATTCTCTGGTGCAACTTACCCCGCCATCCCTGTCATAAAGCAGGCCCACTATTTGCACATTCACCACAAGAGCCCACGTCACCGAGGTCCATATGGCAGAGATGAGCCCCATCGATGTGCTGCGGCGCTATCAGGAGTATCAGGAGGAGCTGACCCCGCTACTGCAGGGGCTGCTCAACGCTCCCCTTGCCTCGCTCAAGGGGTATCCCTTTGTGGTCAGCATTGACCATTATCAGGGGCCGATGTGCATCCAGCCTGCGGCACCGGCGGCCCATAACCGGCTGCACCTTATTGTGCAGGGGCAAGGACGGGAGATCACCGTCTGTCTGAATCAGCTGATTGGCTGGTTGATGGGACAGGGAGCGCCGCCGCGCCATGCCCTGGTTCAAGGCGGTCTATGTGGTGCTCAGCATGGCGCTGTTTCTCATCGTCGCCACCCTGATCTGGCACGGGCTGGAGCAGCTCTACCAGCTATTGTGCGGCGAGCGGCAGAACCAGCTCGGCGCCTTTAGCGCCATCATCTTCCTGACGCTGGCACTGGCGGTGTTCGATCTGGGCAAGACCATTCTGGAAGAGGAGGTACTGCTGCATAAGGATATCTTCCGCCACAGCGCCATTCGCCGCACCATCACCCGCTTTATCGCCGCCATTCTGATCGCGGTCTCCATCGAGGGGCTGTTGCTGCTGTTCAAAGGTTCGCTCGGCCAGAGCGAGCTGCTCTGGCCTGCGGTCGGGGTGATGGGGTGTGCGGTGGGGTTGCTGCTGGCGCTCGGCCTCTATGTTTTTCTGGGGGCCAAGGCCGAAGCGGCACTGGTACAGGCTAGCCTGCGCTCTCCACCGTCAGCTGCACAGGGGAGCGACGCGCCGCCCGCCAGGAAGCGTACATGGTCCAGGAGGTATAGATGACGATAAAGGCAACCAGCCACTTCAGCATCTCCATATCCATGGATTTGACCAGCATGGCGGCCAGCACCACACCGATGGGGCCAAAGATGGCTACCGCCAACACCGCCTTGGCATCGAATGCCCCTTTACGGATAAAGGTGCCTGCGGAGAAAACGCTAAGCACGGCGGTGGAGCCCATCATGATCGGAAACGCCGCCAGCGGATTCATCCCCAGCAGATAAACCAGCGTCATGCAGGGAGCAAACAAGCCGATACCGACATTCATCAGCACTCCGAAGATGAAATTGCCGAGCAGGGCGATCGCCAGCTTGTAGCCGCTGAGCCCCATCGCATCGCCGCCTACAGGGAAAAGCCCCAGCAGACCGGCAAAGATAAGCCCTGCGACGACCAGCAAGGAGATGGCCATCACCAACCGGATGGTCTGCCGATCAAACGAGGCCACATGGCGAGCCCCCCAGGCTGCGCCCGCTGCGGCGGCCATCATCATGCTGATCAGCGTCAGCGGCTCCACTGCTACTGCGCCGACGAAGATCAGCGACTGAGTCACGGTTGGCAGCACGCACTGCCCATTGAGGGTACCCGGCAGCACTCGATCATCGATCAGCTTGAACTGCTTGTAGCAGGCGGTCTTTACCGCAAAGCTGCCCACCCCCAGGGTATCGAGGAAGTTGGCAACCCCACCGATCAATGCCACCGGCCAGAAGGGGGTCGCCTCAAAGGATCCACTCTGCTTCTTCCGCCAGCAGGCTTGTACCAGCATAAAGATGAATACGAGGCCTCCGGCTATAAAAACCAGCCGTAAAATATCAACTAACATAGGGGTTTCTCCTGCAACGGGCGGCGATTCTAAGGCAAGCAGCAGAAAAAATCTTGACCGGAATTAAGCAATGCTCACGACACGCCTCTGCAAGGCGAAATATTTATCAGTAGACTCCGAACGACTCTGCTAATACTTGTTACTGAGGCCAACAGGCCGGGTCCTGAGCACGTTGTTATGGTCCTTTCGCGACGACCACCTGTGCCAAAGGACATAATAAAAAAGAGGGCCGGTAGTGATACCGACCCTCTTTCTGTATCTGGCCGGGGCGCTGGGCCCTCGACCATAACAACTGCTTATTGAATGCTCTTGCCGGCACGCACATCCTTGATAAACCCCTTCAGGCTGGCCAGATCACGGGGGGCACCGCGCAGGATCTGATCACCGATGATGAAGGCCGGGGTACCGGAGATGCCGAGCGCTTCCGCCAGCGCACGGTTGGTTCCCAGATTCTGATCGATGCTGCCATCCTTGATCTTGGCCTCCACCTTGCTCCAGTCAACACCGGCCGCCACTGCCAACTGCTTGACCTGTGCTTCATCTGCGAGCGGGCCCTGATGGCTATAGAGCTTCTCGTGGAACGCCTGGTATTTGTCAGGCTGACCCAGCTGGACCGCCAACGCAGCACGGGCAGCGAAGTAGGAGGACTCGCTCAGAATCGGGAACTGCTTGTAGATGTACCGGATGTCTTTGTCTTCCGCCATCAGCTGCTTGACCAGCGGATGGGCCCGCTTGCAGTAACCGCAGTTGTAATCGAAAAACTCCACAATGGTCAGAGATGCCTTCGGATTCCCCATCTCGGGATCCTGATTGGCATAAAGCTGCTTGGAGTGAGCCTTGATCAGCGCCTTGTCACTCTCGGCCTGCTGGCTCTCCTGCTTGGCACGCAGGGCATTGGACATCTCGACCAGGATCTCGGGATTCTTGACCAGATAGTCGCGAACGATTTGCTCGACATCGCTTTTGGTCAGCTCGCTTGCATGTACCGGCGTCGCCAGCAGGGTCACGCCAGCCAGCGCGCAAAACAGGGCATTTTTAATAGTCATAACGTTATCTTGCAGAGGATATGATAGAGGCCACTATAGTGGTTGAGTCTGTTTTCAAGTCAAGTTATCTGGCCAAAAAAGCGCTTGATGCGCCCTGATTGCCACTTTTTCATATCATTTCGCGCAATTAACCAGCAATCAAACCGGACGGGGATTTACAAGCCGGATCAGCATGGTAATATTCGCCGCACTGCTGCGGAGGGGTGGCAGAGCGGCTGAATGCACCGGTCTTGAAAACCGGCGATGGGCGACCATCCGTGGGTTCAAATCCCACCTCCTCCGCCATTCATACCGAGTCCATGCAACCATGTTGCGTGGGCTTTTTATTTGCCTGCTATTTGCCACTCCTCATAGCTCTCAACACATTAGTCTTCTTCAACATCCTCCTAATCTTCCCGTCTGCGGGCTCAATAACCACCAGAAAATCACCAATCAACCTCGAAGATCTGAGTTACTGCGCACATCCCAGCCCACTTTCTTATTCCCCAAACCACAACGACAACACTCAGCAACCGCAGCTCCAGCATGTTGGTACCGCCAATAACCCCTCTTCGGAATAAAGTCATAGCCGGTTAACACAGTCATAGAAAAGCAGGGACGATGGGGTTGCGGCTTAAAAAGAGGGGACGGCTAACTCAGGAAGCCTAGACCCCAAGCAAGAGAGCATGACGTATAGGCGATCATGGGATTCACGGGTTATGGCGATGCCAGCCCTGCCATACAGAGCAATGGCTTTACATGAAGAAAGAGTAAAAGCGTAACATCAGGCCATTCGTTTAACAGAAAGACAACAGCGAGTAACAATAAAACAGAAGAAAGGAATAAATCAGGTCAAATATCAGACGACTCAATAAATTGCAGGTAATAAAAAACCCCGCTCGATGAGCGGGGTTTCTTGTATTGGGAGCCTGGCAGTGTCCTACTCTCGCATGGCGAATGCCACACTACCATCGGCGCTACCGCGTTTCACTTCTGAGTTCGGCATGGGATCAGGTGGTTCCACGGCGCTATGGCCGCCAGGCAAATTCTTAATCTAGAAAGCTGACGTGAATAACGACTTGGTCATTATCACTGAATTAGTAGTTCGCTTAGGTTTGCTACAAGCCTTAGAACACTTCTTGGGTGTTGTATGGTTAAGCCTCACGGGTAATTAGTATGGGTTAGCTCAACACGTCGCCGCGCTTACACACCCCACCTATCAACGTTGTGGTCTCCAACGGCCCTTTAGGACCCTCAAGGGGTCAGGGATGACTCATCTCAGGGCTCGCTTCCCGCTTAGATGCTTTCAGCGGTTATCGATTCCGAACTTAGCTACCGGGCAGTGCCACTGGCGTGACAACCCGAACACCAGAGGTTCGTTCACTCCGGTCCTCTCGTACTAGGAGCAACTCCCTTCAATCATCCAACGCCCACGGCAGATAGGGACCGAACTGTCTCACGACGTTCTGAACCCAGCTCGCGTACCACTTTAAATGGCGAACAGCCATACCCTTGGGACCGACTTCAGCCCCAGGATGTGATGAGCCGACATCGAGGTGCCAAACACCGCCGTCGATATGAACTCTTGGGCGGTATCAGCCTGTTATCCCCGGAGTACCTTTTATCCGTTGAGCGATGGCCCTTCCATTCAGAACCACCGGATCACTATGACCTACTTTCGTACCTGCTCGACCTGTCCGTCTCGCAGTTAAGCTGGCTTATGCCATTGCACTAACCTCCTGATGTCCGACCAGGATTAGCCAACCTTCGTGCTCCTCCGTTACTCTTTGGGAGGAGACCGCCCCAGTCAAACTACCCACCAGGCACTGTCCGCGAGCCCGATTCAGGGCCCTGCGTTAGAACATCAAACATACAAGGGTGGTATTTCAAGGACGGCTCCAGCGCAACTGGCGTCACGCCTTCAAAGCCTCCCACCTATCCTACACATGTAGGTTCAATGTTCAGTGCCAAGCTGTAGTAAAGGTTCACGGGGTCTTTCCGTCTAGCCGCGGGTACACCGCATCTTCACGGCGAATTCGATTTCACTGAGTCTCGGGTGGAGACAGCATGGCCATGGTTACACCATTCG